>NZ_QOHK01000030.1 GCF_003319175.1 Blastococcus sp. TF02-8
CGGTCGTCGTGGCTCCTCCGTCGCCGACTTCGCTGAGATCACCCGGTCGACGCCCGAGAAGTCGCTGCTGCGCCCGCTGCCCAAGACCGGCGGCCGCAACAACACCGGTCGCATCACGACCCGCCACATCGGTGGCGGCCACAAGCGCCAGTACCGCGTCATCGACTTCCGTCGCAACGACAAGGACGGCGTGAACGCCCGCGTCGCGCACATCGAGTACGACCCCAACCGCACGGCGCGCATCGCGCTGCTGCACTTCGAGGACGGCACGAAGCGCTACATCCTGGCTCCGAACAAGCTCTCGCAGGGCGACGTCGTGGAGTCGGGCGCTGGCGCCGACATCAAGCCGGGCAACAACCTGCCGCTGCGCAACATCCCCACGGGCACCGTCGTGCACGCGATCGAGCTCCGCCCCGGTGGCGGCGCGAAGCTCGCGCGCTCGGCTGGCGCCTCGGTGCGTCTCGTCGCCAAGGACGGCCCCTACGCGCAGCTCCGCCTGCCGTCGGGCGAGATCCGCAACGTCGACGCGCGCTGCCGCGCCACGATCGGCGAGGTCGGCAACGCCGAGCAGTCGAACATCAACCTGTCTCTTATACACATCTGACGCTGCCGACGATCTTACGCGTGTAGATCTC
>NZ_QOHK01000010.1 GCF_003319175.1 Blastococcus sp. TF02-8
GGCATTAGCGTGAGCCATAGAGACCTCCGGTCGGGAGTGGGGACGTCAGACATCGCCACTCCTTCCGGAGGTCTCCTTCGTGATCAAGCCACCACGCCGACTGTCAACAACGTCCGTAGTCACGACAGCTAGATCCCCGTCCGCCCGTCCTCCAGCACCCGGAGGACGTCGGCCGGGTCGGCCCCCAGATCCCAGCGGCCGAGGACGACGAGCAGCCCGTCGTCGTCCGGGTCGGCTGCGGTGTCCAGCTCGAGCGTGCGCACGTCCGTGCCCCATCGACGGGTGGTCCGGACCTGCAGGCGCACCAGCCCCCAGGGCAGGAAGCGGCGCCCGCCCAGCGTGCGCACCTCGAGGCCGTCCGGTGAGGCGACGAGACGTGGCCGCAGCACGGCGTCGCGGACGGCGAGCGCCCCCAGGAGCACGGCCGCGGCACCCACGAGCACGCGGCCGGGGGCATCGTCGACGGCGACGGCCACGAGTCCCAGCAGCAGTGCGCCTGCGGCGAGGACGACCGGCAGCACGACCGGGGGAGACCACCGCACGACCCCTACCCTGCCAGTGTCGTGCGGCACATACGATCGCGGCCGGGTGGTCGAACGGCCACGCCGGGTCGTCGTCGACGAGGAGTGGGTCCATGCGTGATGCCGTCATCTGTGCCGCCGTGCGTACGCCGGTGGGCAAGCGCGGGGGAGGGCTCTCCGGCGTGCATGCGGTGGACCTCTCCGCGCACGTGCTCGGTGCGCTGGTGGAGCGCGCCGGCATCGAGCCGGCCGTGGTCGAGGACGTGTTCTGGGGTTGCGTCAGCCAGGTGGGGGAGCAGACCTTCAACATCGGCCGCAACGCGGTGCTCGCCGCGGGGTGGCCCGAGTCGGTGCCCGGCACGACCATCGACCGGCAGTGCGGCTCCTCGCAGCAGTCGGTGGCCTTCGCCGCCGCCACGGTGATCAGCGGCCAGGCAGACGTCGTGGTCGCCGGCGGCGTGGAGTCGATGAGCCGGGTGCCCATGGGCGCTGCGCGGGCCGACGGCACGGCCGGCAAGCCGCTGGGCCCCCGCTTCATGGAGCGCTACGGCGCCAACCCGAACCAGGGCATCGGCGCCGAGATGATCGCCGAGCGCTGGGGCTTCTCCCGCACGCAGCTCGACGAGTTCGCGCTCTCCTCGCACGAGAAGGCCGCCAAGGCACAGGCGATGGGCGCCTTCGACGAGGAGATCGCCCCGGTGACCCTCGAGGACGGCACCGTGATCCGCGCCGACGAGGGCATCCGCCCCGGCGGGACGCTGGAGAAGCTCGGTTCGCTCAAGACGCCCTTCAAGGAGGACGGCGTCATCAGCGCGGGCAACGCCAGCCAGATCTCCGACGGTTCGGCCGCCCTGCTGGTGACCACCAGCGAGAAGGCCCGCGAGCTGGGGCTGCGACCGCTGGTCCGCATCCACACCACCGTCATGGCCGGCGACGACCCGATCATCATGCTGACCGCCCCCATCCCGGCCACCCAGAAGGTGCTGGCCCGGTCGGGTCTGTCGGTGGACGACATCGGGATCTTCGAGGTGAACGAGGCCTTCGCGCCGGTCCCCATGGCCTGGCTGGCCGACACCGGGGCCGACGCCGGTCGGCTGAACCCGGTCGGTGGTGCGATCGCCCTGGGCCACCCGCTCGGCGGCTCGGGCGCCCGCATCATGACGACGCTGATCCACCAGATGCAGGCGAGCGGCACGCGGTACGGCCTGCAGACCATGTGCGAAGGCGGCGGCATGGCGAACGCCACGATCCTGGAGCTGCTCGACGCCTGACCGCGTCCACCGCTTTCCCCGACAGCCCCCGGCCCTGCCGCCGGGGGCTGTCGTCGTCCTGGGGACGACCGGTCCGGCAGCCGGCAGGAGGAGCGGACAGGTCCGTCCACAGCACGTCCGACGCCTGAGTATCCGCAGGTCAGAGGGGTACTCGGGGTGTGCGGTCACCGTCACCGGGGGACGGACATGTCGACTCGTCCACAGCTGGGTACACAGCTGGGGACAGACTCACACGGCTGTAGTTACGCGGCTGGACGTCCTGTCACACGAGTCCCACCACCAGCAAAAGCGCAGGTCAGCACCGATCCTGGCCCTCGGCGCCCTCCACACGCGGTGGACAACCCTGGGGGTGGAGCGCCATGTCGACCTGTGGACGGCGATGACCTGCTGTGCACATCGTCCACAGCGCCGCGGTGACCAGGGCGGACACCACCGGGACGGACGACAGGCCCCCGTCCCGGTGCGGGACGAGGGCCTGTGCGGCGGACGTGCTGCGCGGTGGAGCCGCGCTTCCGGCTGCTAGCGCCAGCGCATGGACATGACCAGCCCGGCCACCATGGCGCCGAAGCCGATCGCGAAGTTCCAGGCCGACAGGGACACCATGAACGGGATCCGGTCGCCGGCCACGTAGTAGACGACGATCCACAGCAGCCCGATCAGCATGAGCGCGACCATCAGGGGCGCGTACCAGCGGGGGCTGGGCTGCAGCACCTTGGCCTGCGCGCCCCGCGCCCGGAGCGCGTCCTCCGGCGGGGTGTACACCGACTTCTTGCGCACCTTGGACTTGGGCACCGCGTACTCCCTCCCGGGGGCCGGGCTCCGTCCTCCCCGCCCGCTTCTGCTCCCCAGCCTAAACTCGCGGCGCGGACGAACCGCGGCACGTCACCCGACCGAGCCGACGTCGTCCCCCGCGCGCGAGGAGGTGGTCGTGGTCCCGTCCCCCTTCCGCGGCCGCCGGCCCTCCGCGTGGAGCGCCCTCGTGCCGGTGGTGGCCCTGGCGGCCGGCCTGCTGTTCGCCACGTCCGGGCGCACCGCGCAGGGCACCGACCTGCGGGCCGGGGAGGTCACGGAGCTCTCCGAGCTCATCCGTGAGCGGGATGCGGGGGTCGCCCGTCAGGCGGAGCAGCTGGCCGACCTCCAGCGGCAGGTGCAGCAGCTCACCGAGGAGGCCGCGAGCCGCAACGGAGTCGTGGCCGAGGCCACGGCCCAGGGAACGGCGGGCGGACCGTCGGCCGGGCTCACCCCGGTCTCGGGGCCCGGCGTCGTCATCACCCTCGACGACGCCCCCCAGCGCTCCGACGGCAGCCTGCCCAACGGCGCCCGGCCCGACGACCTCGTCATCCACCAGAGCGACGTCCAGGCGGTCGTGAACGCCGTGTGGGCCGCCGGGGCCGACGGCGTGGCCGTCATGGACCAGCGGCTCATCTCCACCAGCGCCGTCCGCTGCGTCGGGAACACGCTGCTGCTGCAGGGGCGCACGTACTCGCCGCCGTTCGTCGTCACGGCGGTCGTCGATGCCCCGTCGGTGCGCAGCGCCCTCTCCGCCTCTCGCCAGATCGCGGTCCTGGAGCAGGCGGCCGACGCCTTCGGGCTCACCTTCGAGGTACGGGAGCGGAGCCAGGTGACGGTCCCCGCCTACGATGGCGGCCTCACGCTGCAGTACGCCTCCGCGGGCTGATCCCGGAGCGCGGCCGCGCGACCGACGAGGAGGGACCGCGATGAGCGCCACCGACCGACCGGTCCTCGTCGTCGACAACTTCGACAGCTTCGTCTACAACCTGGTGCAGTACCTGGGGCAGCTGGGCGTGCGCTGCGTGGTGCGGCGCAACGACGCCGTGACCGTCGACGAGCTCGCCGACCTCGACGTCGCCGGGGTGCTGCTCTCCCCCGGGCCCGGTGCGCCGGTCGACGCCGGCGTGACCGTCCCGATGGTGCGGGCCGCCGCAGAGCAGGGCACCCCCGTGCTCGGCGTCTGCCTGGGCCACCAGGCCATCGCCGAGGCGTTCGGTGCCGAGGTCGTGCGCGCCCCCGAGCTCCTGCACGGCAAGACCTCCGAGGTGGTGCACGAGGGCGCAGGCGTCCTCGCGGGGCTGCCCTCGCCGTTCACCGCCACCCGCTACCACTCGCTCGCCGTCGACCCGGCCAGCGTGCCGGCCGAGCTCGAGGTCACCGGGCACACGCCCTCGGGCCTGGTGATGGCGCTGCGGCACCGGGAGCTGCCGATCGAGGGGGTGCAGTTCCACCCCGAGTCGGTGCTGACCGAGGGCGGCCACCGCATGCTCGCCACCTGGCTGGCCGCCTGCGGCCTGGCGCCCGACGAGGAGCTCGTCGAGGCGGCCACCGCGACCGCCCAGCGGCTCTCCTCCGCCATCGCCTGATCGGCTCCCTGGACGCAGCAGGGCCCCTCCCGTCCGGGAGGGGCCCTGCTCGTCTCGTGCGGTCAGCCGCCGGTGCCGCCGCCACCGGGCCCGGCCCCGCCCCCGCCACCGGCGGGCGGCACGGTGGGCGTGGTGGTGGGCGTGGTCTCCTCCGGGGGAGTCGGCACGGCCACGACGAGGGTGATGGTGTCCCCGGCGCCGACGTCCGAACCGGCCCGGGGGTCGGACTCGAGCACGGTGCCGGCGGCGACGGAGTCGTTCTCCGCGTTCTGCACCTCGATCTGGCCGGCGCCGAAGCCCTTGTCCCGCAGGGCGGCCTGCGCCTGCTCCAGCGTCTGGTTGACGACGTTGGGCATCTCGATGGTGCCGGTGGACACGCCCAGGGTGATCGCCTGGGTGCGGCTCGCCTGGGAGCCCTGCCCCGGAGACACCGAGACGACGCGGCCCTCGTCCTCGAGCGACTCGACCTGGCGGCTGCTGACGTTCGTGAAGCCGGCGGCCTCGAGGTTCGCCCGCGCCTGGTCCTCGGTCAGCCCCTCGACGTTCGGGATCGTGACGGCGTCGGGCCCCGTGCTGACCGACAGGTCCACCTCGCTGCCCTTCTCGATCCGGGCGCCGGCGGCGGGGTTGCTCTCGATGACGCTGCCCTCGGGGACCGTCGGGCTGGCCTTCTGCGTGACCTCGTCCACGACGAGCCCGGCGGCCTCGATCTGCCCCCGGGCGTCGGCCTCGGAGAGCCCCGCGACCGGGGGCACCGCCACCTCGGTCACGGCCGGCTCGTCGTCGTTGCTGCTGAGCGCGATCGCTGCGGCGATGGCCCCGCCCAGGAGCAGGACCGCGAGCACCGAGACGATCGCGATGATCCGCCGCTTGCGCCGGCGGGCCTCGTCGTCGTCCCAGTCGTCGTCGTAGGAGCCGTAGCCGCCGACGGGCGCGCCGATGATGGCGGTCTTCTCGTCCTCGCCCATCACCGGCGTGGCCTCGACCCGCTGCCCGGCCAGCGCCCGGAGCAGGTCGTTGCGCATGTCGGCCGCCGACTGGTACCGGTTCGCCGGGTTCTTGCTCATGGCCTTGAGCAGGATCGCGTCGAGCTCCGGCGGCACCTCGCGGTTGATCGACGACGGCAGCCGCGGGTCCTCCCGCACGTGCTGGTAGGCCACCGACACGGGGGAGTCGCCGGTGAACGGCGGGGCCCCGGTCACCAGCTCGTAGAGCAGGCAGCCGAGGGAGTAGACGTCGGAGCGCGCGTCGACGCTGTCGCCGCGGGCCTGCTCCGGTGAGAGGTACTGGGCGGTCCCTATCACCGCGGCCGTGGAGGTCATGGTGGCCGCGGAGTCCGACACCGCACGGGCGATGCCGAAATCCATGACCTTGACCGTGCCCTGCGGCGTGATCATCACGTTCCCGGGCTTCACGTCCCGGTGCACGATGCCGTTGCGGTGGCTGAAGTCCAGGGCGCCGCAGATGTCCGCCGCCAGGCTCATCGCACGCTCGACCGGCAGGGGGCCCTCCCGGCGGAGCACGTCGCGCAGGGTCTCGCCCTCGACGTACTCCATGACGATGTACGGGGTGGCCCCCGTGGGCGTGCGGTCCTCGCCGGTGTCGTAGACGGCGACGATCGCCGGGTGGTTCAGGGAGGCGGCAGCCTGGGCCTCACGGCGGAAGCGCACCTGGAACGACGGATCCCGGGCCAGGTCGCTGCGCAGCACCTTGACGGCGACCTCGCGGCCGAGCCGCAGGTCGCGGCCGTGGTGCACCTCGGCCATGCCGCCGCGGCCGAGGACCCCGCCGATCTCGTAGCGCTCGCCGAGCACCTGCGGCGTGGTCATCGACGGTCCTCTCGGGCGGTTCGGTGCGTGCTCCGCGGCGGATGCGCGAGGGATCGCGCGGGCACGGGCGTGGAGCCGTCGGCGAGCCTAACCGCCGGAGCACCCGTATCCCGGGAAGCGGAGATCAGCGATCTCACCGGCTGTTACCCGGAGCAACCGCAGCGTCGCCCGGTCCCTGGCCGGCGGCCGCCGGTTCGGTGGGCCCGCTACCGCCCCCGCCGGCCGGCGGCTGCTCCGTGGTCGGCGGAGCCGGGGTCCCGCCCGCGGTGGTGGTGCTGGGTGCGGTGGTCGTGGTCGACGACGAGGTCGTCGTCGGCGGCGGGGTCGTGGTGGTCGGGGCCGGCGGGCGGGTCGTGGTCTCGGGTGCCTCGGTGGGCTCCTCGTCGGCGTCCGGGTCCCAGGCCTCGTCGGTGACGAAGAGCGTGACCGTGGCGCCGGCCGGCACCGCGACCCCGGACGGGTCGATGCCCGCGACGTCGCCGGCGTCCAGTGGCTGGGTGACGTCCTCCAGGAGGTCCTCGTCCGCCGTCTCCCGCTGGACCTCCAGCCCCGCGGCCTCCAGCTCGGCGGTCACCTCGTCGGCATCGCGACCGACGAACGCGGACGGGTCGAGGAAGGTGCCGGTGGGCCCGGCGCTCGTGGTGGGGGGCGCGGAGGTGCGCCCGGCGTCCTCCCGGTCGCCGTTCCCCCCGGACAGCAGCAGCGCGGTGATGCCGCCGACCAGCAGCAGGACGACCAGCGCGGCGACCAGCCACACCCAGCGGCGGCGGCGCGGCTGCGGCTCGTCGTCGGGCAGCCACTCGTCGTCGTTCTCCGGCGCGTGCAGCGGGGGCATGGGACGCCCGCCGGTGACCGGCGGCACCACCGGCATCCCGGCGGCCGGGGTGGCGAACACCTGGGTGCGGCCGTCGGCGGCGACGTCGACCACCTGGGTGGGGGCGGTTGCCGGGGCGACGAGGGAGGGGGCGGCGGCTGCCACGCTCCCGCCGGCCGCGACACGGCGCACCGCCTCGGCGAAGGCCCCTCCGTCGGCGAACCGTTCCGCCGCGTCCTTGGCCAGCGCGCGGTCGATGAGCGACCGGACCGCCGGGGGCACGTCGGCGGGCAGCGGGGGCGGGGGCCGGTTGATGTGCGCCAGCGCGATGGCGACCTGCGAGGCGCCGTCGAAGGGCCGGACGCCGGCCAAGCACTCGTAGCCGACCACGCCCAGGGAGTAGACGTCGGAGGCCGCGGTGACCTCCATGCCCTGCGCCTGCTCGGGGGAGAGGTACTGGGCGGTGCCGACGACCATGCCGGTCCGGGTCAGCGGCGCGGCGTCGCGGGCCTGGGCGATGCCGAAGTCGGTGAGCTTGACGACGCCGTCGGGCCGGACGATCAGGTTGCCCGGCTTGATGTCGCGGTGCACCACGCCGGCGCGGTGGGCGGCGGAGAGGCCGTCCGCGGACTGGCTGAGCACGTGCAGCGTCCAGTCGACCGGCAGCCGGCCCTCCTCGTGGAGGATCGTCACCAGTGGCTGACCCTCGACGAACTCCATGACGAGGAAGTCCAGGGTCTGCAGGCCGCTGTCGTCGGTCGTCTCGCCGTAGTCGTAGACCGAGGCGATGTTCGGGTGCGACAGGGCGGCCGTGTGCCGGGCCTCGTTGCGGAACCGGGCCAGGAAGCTCGGGTCGTTCGTGTACTCGGTCTTGAGCACCTTGGCGGCCACGATCCGGTCCAGGACGCGATCGCGCGCCTTCCACACCTCGCCCATGCCGCCCGTGGCGATCGGTGCGGTGATCTCGTAGCGCCCGGCCAGCAGGCTCCCGATGCCCAGTGCCATCAGCCGCCCTGCCCCTCGAAGTAGGCCTGCATGACCTTGCGCGCGATCGGTGCCGAGGTGTCGCCGCCGGTGCCACCGCCGTTGGCGACGAAGACGGCCACGGCGATCTTCGGGTCGTCGGCGGGTGCGAACCCCATGAACCAGTTGTGGTCCCGGACGCCTTCCCGCACCTGCGCCGTCCCCGTCTTGCCGGCGACGTCCATGCCCTGGATGCGCGCGGCCTTGCCCGAGCCGCGGGCGACGACGCTGATCATCATCTGGGTGAGCTGGTCGGCGATCTCGGCGGAGATGGGCTCGCGCAGCTCCTCGGGGTCGGTCTCGTCGATGACCGACAGGTCGGGGGCGAGCACCTGGTCGACCAGGTAGGGCTTCATCTGCTTGCCGTCGTTGGCCACGGTGGCGGCGACGAGTGCGGCCTGGAGCACGGTCATCCGCACGTCCCGCTGGCCGATCGAGGTCTGGCCCAGCGCCGCGTCGCTCTCGATGTCGCCGACGTGGCTGTCGACGACCGGGAGCGGGATCTCCATCCCCTCGTCGTCCAGCCCGAACGCCTCGGCCATGGCGCGGACCTTGTCCTCGCCCAGGTCGATGCCGAGCTGGGCGAAGGCGGTGTTGCAGGAGATGGTGAGCGCGTCGATCAGCGGCTGCTCCTGGCTGCCGCTGCACCGGGAGTTGTTGAAGTTGCGGAGCTGGGTGCTGGTCTGGGGCAGCGTCAGGATGTCCGGCGCGGGGACGACGGTGTCGGGCTTGTACCCCTCCTTCAGCGCCGCGGCCGAGACGATCACCTTGAACAGCGAGCCGGGAGGGTAGTTGTCGCCGATCGCGCGGTTGACGCGCGGATCGGGCCCGTCGCCGGCGGTGATCTGGTCCATGTACGCCCGGATGGCGGCCGGGTCGTGGGAGGACAGCTGCGCCGGGTCGTAGGTGGGCGTGCTGGCCATGCCGAGGATGGCGCCGGTCGACGGGTCCAGGGCGACGACCGCGCCCGTCACGCCGCTCAGCCCGTCCATCGCCGCCTGCTGCACGGCCGGGTCGAGCGTGAGCACGATGTCCCCGCCCGCGGGGTCGCGGCCGGTGAACAGGTCGGCGATGCGGCGCACGAACAGCCGCGAGTCCTCGCCGGCCAACACGTCGTTCTCGGCCTCTTCGAGCGCCGTGTTGCCGTACACCAGCGAGTAGTACCCGGTGACCGCCGCGTACAACGGACCCTGCGGATACGTCCTGAGGTACTCCAGCTGGTCCTCGGTCGGCACGGAGACGGCGATCTCGTTGCCGGCGACGACGATGGACCCGCGTTCGCGGTCGTACTCCTCGGCGAGCACCCGGGTGTTGCGGTCGTCCTCGCGCAGCTTGTCCGCGCGCACCACCTGGATGATGTTCACGTTGACGATCAGCAGGGTGAACAGCACCAGCACGCTGATGGCCACCCGGCGCAGGGGCGCGTTCACGGCATCACCACCTCGGTGGGCGCGTCGCCGAGGCGGACCGGGGCGGCGTGCGGGGCGGCGGGTCGGCGGGCCGCGTCGCTGATCCGCACCAGCAGCGCCACGAGGACGAAGTTGGCCACCAGCGAGGAGCCCCCGTAGGCGAGGAACGGGGTGGTGAGGCCGGTCAGCGGCAGCAGCCCGGTCACCCCACCGAGGACGACGAAGACCTGCCAGGCGATGGCGAAGGCCAGGCCCGCGGCCAGCAGCTTGCCGAACGGGTCGCGGACGACGAGGGACGTGCGCAGCCCCCGCTCGACCAGCACCAGGTACACGACGATCACCGCGACCAGCCCGAACAGGCCGAGCTCCTCGCCGACGGCCGAGGCGATGAAGTCGCTCTTGGCCACCGGGACCTGGTCGGGCCTCCCGCCACCCAGGCCGGCGCCGAACAGCCCACCGGTGCCGAGCCCGAACAGCGACTGGACCAGCTGGTAGCCGGCGCCGTCGACGTAGGCGAAGGGGTCCAGCCAGGTGTCGACCCGGGCACGGACGTGCCCGAACACCTGGTAGGCCACCAGCGCCCCGCCGGCGAACAGGCCGAGACCGATGAACAGCCAGCTGGCGCGTTCGGTGGCGATGTAGAGCATCACCACGAAGATGCCGAACAGCAGCAGCGAGCTGCCCAGGTCGCGCTCGAAGACCAGCACGAGGATCGACAGCACCCAGGCCAGCAGCACCGGGCCCAGGTCGCGGCCGCGGGGGAGCTCCAGGCCCGCCACCTTGCGGCTGGCGAGCGCGAGCACGTCGCGCTTGTCCTCCAGGTAGGCGGCGAAGAAGACGATCAGGCAGAGCTTGGCGAACTCACCGGGCTGGATGGAGAAGCCGGCGACCCGGATCCAGATCTTGGCCCCGTTCACCTCCGACATGGAGGCGGGCAGGACCGCCGGCAGCGCGAGCAGCACGATGCCGAGCAGGGCCAGTGTGTAGGCGAAACGGGAGAGGGCGCGGTGGTCGCGGACCGTGACCAGCAGACCCACGAAGAGAGCGACACCCAGCGTGGCCCAGACGAGCTGGACCGGGGCGTCCTCGCGGGTGACGCTGCTGCCGACCTGCTCGGCGGCCAGGTCCAGCCGGTGGATCACGGTGAGCCCGAGGCCGACCAGCAGCGCGACGGCCGGCAGCAGGAGGGGATCGGCGTAGGACGCCCACTTGCGCACGACCAGGTGCGCGACCACCCACAGCGCCGCGATCCACGCGCTGAAGCCCGCCATCTCCGGGCGGATCGACCCGGTGACGGTCAGGTCGACGATCGCCTGGGCGACCACGGTGATCAGGACGGCGAAGCCCAGCAGGGCCGCCTCCGTGCCCCGCCGCGTGGGGGTGTCCCCCGCGGCGGTGCCGCGGGGGTCGGTCAGCGGCCCGGGCATCAGCCGGCCTCCCGGCAGTTCACCCCCGGCTCGGACGACGTCGTCGTCCGGGCCGAGGACGAGGTCGTCGGCTCCTCCGGGGCCGGGGGCTCGGTCAGAGCGGGGTCGCCGGGGACGGGCTCCTGCGTGGGCGCCGGGAACCCGGTGGGTGCGGGCTCGGTGGGGGCGGGCGCGGTGGCGTCGGACTCGGCCGCCTCGCGCTCGAGGGTGCGGCACAGCGGCAGCCGCTGGTCGCGCAGCGCGTCGAGGATCCGGTCGGCGTCCGCGGAGTCATCAGCGGTGATGCCGCCCTGCACCCGGTTGCGGGCGGCGGGCTGCAGGTCGGCGACCGGGAGGTCGGTGCCCCGGTCGACCCGGAAGAGGTCCAGGCCGAGCACGGAGACGTCGAGACCGCGGAAGACCGCGACCTCCTGCTGCTCGCCGCTGCCGTCGACGCCGACGAACCAGTGGGTGAGCGCCCACAGGTACGTGCCGATCGCCCCCGCTACCAGCACGGTCAGGAGGGCCCCCGCCACCAGGAGGATGCGTAGCGGGCGGCGGCGGGCGGAGGGGCCGCCGCCCGTCGGCAGTGTGGGTGTCGGCGGGGGCTGTGACGCGGAGGCGGGATCGGCGAGCGCCGCCCGACCCGCGGCCGACCGGGAGTCGACCTGCCGCTGACCGATGTTGTCACCGGCCGCGCCGTCGACGACCGGGTCGAGCCGACCGCGACCGCCGGTGTCCTCGATGACGTCGGCGACGATGACGGTGATGTTGTCCGGCCCGCCGCTGCGCAGTGCCAGCTCGATCAGGCGGTCGGCGGTGGCCTGCGGGTCGGGGTCGAGCAGCGCCTCGGCGAGGGTCTCCTCGCTGACGACGCCGGACAGCCCGTCGGAGCAGAGCAAGTACCGGTCGCCGGCCCTTGCCTCGCGCATGGAGAGGTCCGGCTCGACCTCCTGGCCGTTGAGGGCCCGGAGAAGCAGCGATCGCTGCGGGTGGGTGTTGGCCTCCTCCGGCGTGATCCGGCCGTCGTCGATCAGCGTCTGGACGAACGTGTCGTCGTGCGTGATCTGGGTCAGCTGGCCGTCGCGGAGCAGGTAGGCGCGGGAGTCGCCGACGTGGCAGAGCGCGAGGCGGCCACCGGCGAAGAGGATCGCGGTGAGCGTGGTGCCCATGCCCTCGAGCTGCGGTGACTCGCGGATCACCTCGCGAAGGTGCTCGCTGCCGTCGAACACCGCCGAGCGCATCGCCTGCAGCATGTCGCCCGACGGGGTGTCGTCGTCCAGGTGCTCGAGCGCGGCGATCACGACCTTGCTCGCGACGTCACCGGCGGCGTGGCCGCCCATGCCGTCGGCCACGGCCAGCAGCCGGGGCCCGGCGTAGACCGAGTCCTGGTTGTTGCCGCGGATGAGGCCGCGGTCGGAACGCGCGGCGTAGCGGAGAACCAGCGTCACGAACGCAGCTCCAGTGCGGTCTGGCCGATACGGATCGGCTGGCCGGGGTCGACCAGCAGCGGGCCCTGGACCCGCTGCTGGTCGAGGTAGGTGCCATTGGTGGAACCGAGGTCCTCGACGTACCACTGGCCGCCGCGGTTGGTCAGCCGCGCGTGCCGGGAGCTGGCGAAGTCGTCGGTCAGGACGAGGGTGGAGTCGTCGGCGCGGCCGATGAGGATCGGCTGGTCGCCGAGCGTGATCTTGGTGCCGCTCAGCGGGCCGGCGGTGACGACGAGCGTCCGGGGGCCCCGCTGGCCGCGCTTCTTCGGAGCGGCCGCGCGCGGGGGAACCGCCGCGACCCGGCCGGTGCGCCCGCCGAAGAGGTCGGCCCGCACCACGCGGAACGCGGCGAAGATGAACAGCCAGAGCAGCAGGAGGAAGCCGAACCGGAAGATCTGGAGCACGAGCTCGCTCACCGGGTCACCTCCCCGTGCCGGTTCCGGCGCGCGGGTCCGCTCACGCCCCGTCCTGCCGGTAGACCAGGACGGAGTGGCCGATGCGGATGACGTCGCCGTCGCTGAGCGGCTGGCGGGTGATCCGGCGCCCGTTGACCAGGGTGCCGTTGGTGGACCCCAGGTCCTCGGCGGTCGCGACCCCGCCCTCGAGGACGACGTCGACGTGCTTGCGGCTGACGCCGGTGTCGGGGAGGCGGATGTCGGCCTCGGTGCCGCGACCGATCACGTTGCGACCGGTCGAGAGCTCGTGGCGCGTGCCCGGGCCGTCGACGACGAGCACGTGCGTCGTCGTGCTGCGCGACCCGGCGCGGCCCACGATCGAGGGGCCCTGCTTGCCGGTGTCGGTGGCCGCACGGCCACGCAGCGGCGGCATCGCGGGCAGGGGTGGGAGCGGCGGCAGGCCGGGCGGGCCGGCGACCGGGGCCATGGGTGCGGCGGCCGAGCGGGGTGCGGGGCGGGCCGGGTCGGCGACGTGCGAGCTGACCTCGAAGACGCCGGTGGTCAGCTCGTCGTCCTGCTCCAGGTGCACGGTGACCTTGTCGAAGACCTGGTAGCCCTCGTCCTCGATGTGCTCGGTGACCATGTCGGCGAGCTCGCCGGCGAGCTGGTCGGACCACTGCCCGAGGTGGTCGAAGTCGGTCTCGCCCAGCTTGACGACGTAGACGTTCGGGGCGAGGACACGGCCTTCGCCCACGACGGAGCGCTGCTCGTCGGCTTCGCGCTGGAGGGCCTTGGCGATCTCGGCGGGGTGCACCTTACCCTTGAAGATGCGGGCGAAGGCGAGTCCGACCATGCCTTCGAGGCGGCGCTCGAAGCGCTGCAGCACACCCACAGTCGCTCCTCCGCCCTCGTCGATGATCTCGCCGTGCCACCCGTGATCGTAGCCGTGCCCGACGCGGCTGACCGCCCAGCGAGCCGCGACTCCCCGCACGTCTACCCGGGGACAGGGCAACGACGCACCCCCTGCCCGGGGTACGGGTGACGGCTGCTACTGTTCTTCCTCGCCAGGGCAAGTGGCGGAATGGCAGACGCGCACGGTTCAGGTCCGTGTGTCCGAAAGGACGTGGGGGTTCAACTCCCCCCTTGCCCACCAGCAGCGGAGCGCCGGTCCCCTCGGGGCCGGCGCTCTTCTGGTTCCGTGGGGGCCGTCCCGGGACCGACCGTCAGCTCGCGCCCCCGCTGTGGCGCGCGGATGCGCCGAGACGGCGGGCCAGCAGCACCGCGCCCCACGGGCCGATGACCCACGCCGGCCAGAAGTGGATCGGACCCGCGGTCATCACCGAGGTCACCGTCCAGATGCCGAGCACGATGATCGCCGTGCTCAGCCAGGCCGCGTACGAGCTGCGGTGCCCACCCCGGTGCCCGCCGCAGTGCGCCGCCGCGGGCCACGGGGCCGGCCGGGCCGCCGGTGGGGGGACCTGCCGGGCCGCCGGCGGACGCGCCGCCGAGGGCAGGTCGGCCGTGAGCTCGGCGAGCTCGCCGAAGGTGCGCGCCGCATAGGCGCGCGCCAGACGGTCCTCGTACTCGGAGACGGTGAGCCGACCCTCGGACATCGCCCGGCCCAGTGTGGTGGCGACGGCCTGGCGGTCGGAGTCGGCGGCGCGCAGGTGCGGCTCGTGCATGGTTGCTCCTCGACGGGAGGCCCAGTGTGCTCCGTCGCGGGCGTGGGGGCCAGAGCGCCGGCGCCGGTTCCACGTGGAACGGCTCAGCCGGCCGGCGGCACCGCCTCGGCGGTGAGGTGGCGGCCGATGACCATGCGCTGGATCTGGTTGGTGCCCTCGAAGATCTGCATGACCTTGGCCTCGCGCATGTAGCGCTCCGCAGGGTGGTCCCGGGTGTAGCCGGCCCCGCCCAGCACCTGGACGGCGTCGGTCGTCACCTTCATCGCGGCATCGGTGGCCACCAGCTTGGCGATGCTCGCCTGGCGGGAGAAGGGCTTTCCGGCGTCCTTGCGGCGGGCCGCGACGAGGTAGGTGGCGCGCGCGGACTCGACGGCGGCGGCCATGTCGGCCAGCAGGAAGGACACGCCCTGGTGCTCGGCGATCGGCCGGCCGAAGGCCTCCCGCTCGACGGCATAGCGGACGGCGACGTCGAGCGCGGACTGCGCCAGCCCGACGGCGACGGCGCTGACCCCGAGCCGGCCGGAGTCCAGGGCGCCGAGCGCGATGGCCATGCCCTTGCCGGCCTCGCCGACCAACCGGTCCGAGGGGATGGCGACGTCGTCCAGCCGGAGGGCCGACGTCGTGGAGCCGGTCAGCCCCATCTTCTCCTCGGGGCGGGCCGCGCTGAAGCCGGGCAGGTCCGGAGTCAGGTGGAAGCACGAGATGGCCCGCCCGCCGTCGTCCGGCGTGCGCAGGAACGTGGAGTAGAAGTCGGCGTGCCCGCCGTGGGTGACCCAGGCCTTCTCGCCGCGCGCCACCCAGCCGTCCTCGGTCCGCGTGGCCGACGCCCGCATCGCGGCGACGTCGGAACCGGCGTGCGCCTCCGACAGGGAGTAGGCGCCCAGCAGCGAGCCGCCGACCATCTCCGGCAGCAGGTCGCGGCGCTGCGCCTCGGTTCCGTACGTGGCGATGGGGGAGCAGGCCAGCGTGTGCACGCTGACGCCGAGCGCCACCGAGGCCCAGCGGGCGGCGAGTTCCTCGACCACCTGGAGGTAGACCGCGTACGGCTGGCCGCCGCCGCCGACCTCCTCCGGGAAGGGGAGCCCGAGCAGACCCGCCGCGCCGAGGGTGCGGAACACCTCGCGCGGGAAGCGCTCCTCGCGTTCGTACTGCGCCGCCCGTGGGGCGAGCTCGGCGTCGGCGATCTCGCGGGTGAGCGCCAGCAGATCGGCGGCCTCGGGGGTGGGCAGTTCGCGGTCGACCGGCACGGTGCTCCTTCGCGGGGTGGCTTCGTCGGACCGTACCTCTGGGCGGGAGGAGGCTCCTGTGAGGATCGGGGGCGTGATCATCGAGGCGGCGGCGTGGGACGACCCCGACGTCCAGCGGCTCACCACCGACCAGCAGGACGAGATCCGTGCCCGCTACGGCGGCAAGGAGGAGCCCGGCGCGCACCCCTCGGCCGCCGACGTCGCCGTGGTCCTGGTGGCCCGCGACGACGACGGGACGCCGGTGGGCTGCGGAGCCCTGCGTGCGCTGGGTGACGGCGCGGCCGAGGTGAAGCGCATGTACGTCGTCCCGTCCGCTCGGGGGCGCGGGGTGTCCAAGGCGGTGCTGGCCGGCCTGGAGGAGGCCGCCCGCGACCGGGGCTGGACGACGCTGCGGCTGGAGACCGGCCCCCTGCAGCCCGAGGCGGTGGGGCTCTACCGAGGCGCCGGATACCGGGAGACCGGGCCGTTCGGTGCCTACCGCGACGATCCGGACGCGGTGGACTCGCTGTTCTTCGAGCGGCACCTCGCGCACTCGTCCACCGGTTCGGGTACCGCGTGAACCCGGTTTCGGCCCGCGGTGTGTGAGGGTGTGCCGACGCCACCCACCCGCGGCGGGCGATCGTCGTCCGGCCGCAGCCCAGAAGGGACCCTCATGCGCATCCGGATGATCGGCCTGGCCGCCGTCGCGGCCACCCTCCCCCTCGGCCTCGCCGCCTGCGGCGGCCCGAGCGTCGAGGACTTCTGCGACCAGTACCAGGCCATCGACCAGCTCGAGGACGAGGACGCCGGCAAGGCCAAGGACGCCTTCGACGAGCTCGCCGACAACGTCCCGGACGACGCCGGGAAGGACGTCGAGGAGGCCGTGTCCTTCATGGCGGACAACTTCCCCGAGGACGGCGACTTCGAGAAGGCCGTCTCCAACGGCGACCTCGACGAGGACGACGCCCAGAAGTTCTCCGAGTCCGCCGAGACGGTCACCGCCTACGGCGACAAGAACTGCGGCGACTGATCCGGTCGCGCCGCGGCCCCGACGCGCGGGCCGCGGCGCTCGGGTCACCCGTGAACCGGATCGCCTCGTCCGGACATCAACGGGTGTGACCACCTCACCGATCGCGACCGGCCCACTCCGTGTCGTGACCCCGACGGCGCTGCACCGGTCCGCCGGTCCACCGCCCGAGCCGCCCCGCATGCGCGCGCTCCAGGACTCCGCCCCGTCCGACGCCGAGCTGATGGCCCGCTCGCTCGACGACCCGGAGGCCTTCGCCCCGCTGTTCGACCGCCATGCGGCGACGGTGCACCGCTATCTCGGCCGCCGCGTCGGCGACCTGGCCGACGACCTGCTGAGCGAGACGTTCCTCGTCGCCTTCCGCCGTCGCGCGAGCTACCGGGCCGACCATCTCGAGGTCCGCCCCTGGCTGTTGGGCATCGCGACCAACCTGGTGCACGGTCACGTGCGCACCGAGCAGCGCCGGTACCGGGCGCTGGCCCGCGAGGCCGCCCGGCCGCCCGGGCACCCCGACGATCCGGGGGACTCCGCCGACCGGCTGGACGCCGAGGCGCTGCGCGGCCCGCTCGCCGCCGCGCTGGCCGGCCTGGAGCGCCGCGATCGCGACGCCCTCCTGCTGCTGGCCTGGGGGCAGCTGGGCTACGAAGAGATCGCCGCCGTGCTGGATGTGCCGGTCGGCACGGTCCGCTCGCGCCTGCACCGCGCCCGCCGCCGGACCCGCGCCGCCCTCGGCGGCGTCTTCCCGATCGACGCCCCGGAGGAGGACCGATGAACGAGCTGACCCTGCTGCGCGACGCCGGCCCGGAGGCGCCGCCCCTGACCCCGGCGGCCCGGTCCGCCGCCCGAGCTGCGCTGCTGACCGAGATCGAGGGCCCCGCCCCGCGGCGGTCCCGACGACCGAGCCGGACGTCGGTGTTCCGCGGCGGCATCGCAGTCGCGACCGCGGCGGCCGCGTGGATCGCGGCCGTCGCCCTCACCGGCCCGGAGACGGCCGACGGCTCGCGGGCCGAGCCGCGTGGACTGTCCCTGGTCGCGACCGAGGAGATCACCTTCCCGCTCTCCCTCGATCCCGAGCCCCCGGGGATGACGCCGAGCTTCACCGGCTCGGCGGGCAGCACCGAGGCCATCGCCGGCTACACGTCCCCCGACGGGATCGGCTTCACCGTGTACCTCTCCCCAGAGGAGCCGCTGTGGGCGGCCGACCAGTTCCAGCCCTCGGACGTCACCGGCCGCGGGACCACGACCGTGGGCGGCGTCGACGCGCAGTACGTCGTGGGGGCCACGCAGCGCACCTGCACCCAGGCCAACGTCTGCTTCGACGACCTGCCGTTCGCCCAGCTGGTCTGGGAGCGGGCGCCCGGCCAGTGGGTGGACCTCTACGGCGAGGGGAGCTACGGAGACCTGGCCGCGCTCGCCGCGGTCGGCGGCTCCCTGGTGGACCGGCCGCAGCCGATCCGGCTGCAGGTCGGGCTGGCCCCCGCCGGCTGGTCGGTGCTCGACTGGCACGAGAGCAGCGGCGCCGTGACGTTCATCGACGACCAGGACCCGAGCCGGGTGCTGGGGGTGCAGTGCATGCCGGAGGCCCCGTCGGGCGTCTACGAGATGGACAACGGCTCGGTCGAGCAGCGCATCGCGGCGGTCACGGCGATCGACCCGGCGGCCGCCACGGAGATCGGCGGGGCTCCGGCGCAGATCGTCCACGCCCGGGACGACGTCGACCCGACGATCCGCTTCTGGCTCGTGGCGTGGGAACTCCCGGACGCCACGGTGTGCACGGTGACGACGCCGGAGGAGTTCTCCCCGGCGGACGTGCTGGCCATCGCCGGGGGCGTCGCCTACACGCCCTGAGGGAGCGTCGGCGGACGGGAGCCGGGATGTGGTGAGGTGACCGCATGTCCGACACCTGGCCGCCGGCCGAGCCGACCGAGGTCCAGCTCTCGACCGGCGAGGCCCACCTCGTCGTCGACCTGCGCGGCGGTGCGCTGCGCCGGCTGACCGTCGGCGACTGGGAGGTGCTCGACGGCTACCCCGCCGGCCGGGTCCTCCCCGGGTGGCGCGGTGCCGTGCTGCTCCCCTGGCCCAACCGCGTGCGGCACGGACGGTGGAGCTGGGCCGGCGAGGAGCTGCAGCTCGACGTCCAGTCGCCGGCGGAGCCGCACGCCATCCACGGCCTCCTCTCCTGGCAGCCCTGGGTGGTGCTGGACCGATCAGACCGGTCCGTCACGGTCGGGACGACGATCGAGCCGCACCCCGGCTATCCGTTCCGGCTGGCCGCCGCCGTCGACTGGGCCCTCGACGCGGACCGGTTGACCAGCACGGTCCGCGTCCGGAACCTCGGCGACCGACCGGCGCCGTTCGGGGCGGGGCTGCACCCCTACCTCTCGGTCGGTGCCACCGAGGACGGCGGGATCGGCGAAGCGGAGCTCCGGCTGCCGGCCCGCACCGAGCTGGTCCTCGACGGGGGCATGCCGACGGGGGAGCGCCGCCCGTTCGAGGGCGCCGTCGGTCGGATCGGCGACCGAGCCCTGGACACCCCGCTCACCGACCTGGAACATGACGCGGAGGGCTGGGCCCGGGTGCGCCTGGCCGGCGCCGCGGGGGAGCTGGAGCTCGCGGCCGACGCGAACTGGCCGTGGCTGCAGGTCTACAGCGGCGACACCCTGCCCCCGGGCCAGTGGCGTCGCAGCCTGGCGGTGGAGCCCATGACCTGCCCGCCGAACGCGCTGGCCGACGGGGTGGACCTCGTCGAGCTGGAGCCGGGCGCCGCGTGGTCCGGCACCTGGTCGCTCTCGTGGAAGCCCGCCTGACGTGCGCGTCCTGGAGCTGTGGCGCTACCCGGTGAAGTCGCTGCAGGGCGAGCGGCTGGCCGCGGCGGACGTCGGTGCGCTCGGCATCACCGGCGACCGGTGCTGGGCGCTGTTCGACCGGGACACCGGCCTCGGGCTGACCGCCCGGCGGGTGCCCGAGCTGCTGTGGGGCTCGGCCCGGCTGCGTGCCGACAGAGGGGTCGAGGTGGTGCTTCCCGACGGCACCGTCACCACCGACGACGCCGTGCTCTCCGACTGGCTCGGCCGGCGGGTCGAGCTGAGGGCGGCGTCCGACGAGGGCGACCTGCCGCCCACCTACGAGACCCCGGTGGACGAGGACGCCGCCGACCCCGACGAGTGGCGGCAGTGGGAGGGCGCATCCGGTCCGTTCCACGACAGCCCGCGCATCAGGCTGTCGCTGGTCTCCACCGGCACGCTCGGCAGCTGGGACCGCCGCCGGTTCCGCGCCAACGTCGTCCTGGACGGCGAGGGGGAGGATCGGATGCGGGGACAGGAGGCGTCCCTCGGTGGCGTACGGCTGCGGTTCGGCGTCCCGATCGGCCGCTGCGTCATGACCACCCGGCCGCAGCCGGGCGGGATCGGACGCGACAACTCGGTGCTCAAGACGATCCACCGCGAGCGGGGTGGCCTGCTGGCCGTGCGGGCCTTCGTCCTGGCCCCGGGGACGGTCCGGGTCGGCGACGAGTTGCGGCCGGCGGCAGACTGAGCGCCGTGCGCACCATCGACCTGCGTCCCGGCGAGGACTCCATCCGGCTCGGCCAGCTGCTGAAGCTGGTCGACGCCGTCCCGACCGGCGCCCAGGTCAAGGACGTGCTCGCCTCCGGGGACGTCACCGTGAACGGGGAGCCGGAGGAGCGCCGCGGCCGGCAGCTCCGCTCGGGCGACGTCGTCGCGATCGAGGGACACGAGGACGTCCGGATCGGCTAGCGGTTCCACGTGGAACCGGGGAGGAGCGTCGTGAGCGCACCGCTGGCGTCCCGTCTCCGGGGCTTCGGGACGACGGTCTTCGCCGAGATGAGCGCGCTCGCGGTGGCCACGGGCTCGGTGAACCTCGGCCAGGGCTTCCCCGACTACCCGGGCCCGCCCGAGGTGCTCGACGTCGCCCGCGCGGCGATCGGCACCGATGCCGACCAGTACCCGCCCGGCCCGGGGATCCCGGAGCTGCGGGCCGCCGTCGCCGAGCACCGGCAGCGGTTCACCGGCGTCTCCTACGACCCGGACACCGAGGTGCTGGTCACCGCCGGCGCCACCGAGGCGCTGGCCGCCGCCATGCTGGGACTGCTCGAACCGGGCGACGAGGTGGTCCTCTTCGAGCCGGTCTACGACAGCTACAGCGCCTCGGTCGCCATGGCCGGCGGCGTGGTGCGCGCCGTCCCCCTGCACCCGCCGGCCGACGGCCTGGGCGCCTGGACCTTCGACGAGACCGAGCTGCGGGCCGCCGTCACGCCGCGCACGCGGCTGCTGCTGGTCAACACCCCGCACAACCCCACCGGCAAGGTCTTCACCGTCGACGAGCTCGCGGTGCTCGCCGACCTCGCGCAGCGCCACGACCTCACCGTGCTCACCGACGAGGTCTACGAGCACCTCGTCTTCGACCGCGCCCACCACGTCTCCCCCGCCACCCTGCCGGGCATGCGTGAGCGCACCCTCGTCGTCTCCAGCGCGGGCAAGACGTTCAACGTGACCGGCTGGAAGGTCGGCTGGGTCTGCGGCCCGGCGCCGCTGGTGGCCGCCGTGCGGACCGCCAAGCAGTTCCTGACCTACGTGAACGCCGGGCCGCTCCAGCCCGCCGTCGCGGCGGGGCTCCGGCTGCCCGACCCCTTCTTCGACGGGATCGCGCAGGACCTGCAGTACCGGCGCGACGTGCTGGTGGCCGGCCTCCGGGACGCCGGGCTGCCGGTGGTGAGCCCCGAGGCGACCTACTTCGCCACCGTCGACATCCGTCCCCTCCGCTCCGACGGCGACGGTCTGGCGTTCTGCCGGGAGCTACCCGAGCGGGCCGGTGTCGTCGCGATCCCGACCGTGGTCTTCTACACGCCGGAGCACGCCGCGCTGGGGCGGCACCTGGTGCGGTTCGCGTTCTGCAAGAGCGATGCGGTGCTCGCCGAGGCGGTCGAGCGGTTGAGGAGGACGCCATGAGGGTCGCGGCGGTGCAGCACGACATCGTCTGGGAGGACCGGGAGGCGAACTTCGCGCGCCTGGCGCCCCAGGTGGCGCGTGCGGCGGCCGCGGGCGCCGAGCTGGTGCTGCTGACCGAGACCTTCTCCACCGGCTTCTCCATGACGCCCGGTATCGGCGAGCCGGAGGACGGCCCGTCGGCGGCGTTCCTGGCCGGCCAGGCCGCTGAGCACGGCGTCTGGGTCGGCGGCAGCTGCCCGGAGATCGCCCCCGGCGAGCAGCTCCCCTACAACTCCTTCGTCCTGGCCGGTCCCGACGGCAGCACGCACCGCTACCGCAAGCTGCACCCGTTCAGCCACGGCGGCGAGCACGAGCGGTTCCGCGCCGGAGCGGAACCGCTCACGGTGACCGTCGGCGGCCTGCGGATCACCCCGTTCATCTGCTACGACCTGCGCTTCGCCGACGTCTTCTGGCGGGCCGCCCCCGAGACGGACCTCTACGTGGTCGTCGCCAACTGGCCGGCCGCACGGCGGCTGCACTGGCAGGCGCTGCTGCAGGCGCGGGCGATCGAGAACCAGGCCTACGTCGTCGGCTGCAACCGGGTCGGCACCGCGGGCGACGGCACCGAGCACGCCGGGGACAGCCGGATCGTCAGCCCGATGGGGGAGCTGCTGGGCACCGCCGCCGGCGTCGAGACCCTCGTGGTCGCCGACGTCGACCCCGCTGAGGTGACCGCGACCCGCGACCGGTTCCGCTTCCTGGCCGACCGCCGGAGCTGAGCCGCGGTCAGCCGCGGGTGCGCGGCACCGTGTCCTGGTCGACGACCACCTGCTCGCGGCGGACCTGGCCGCTGACCGTCTCCTGACCCTGGACCAGCTCGGTGCGCAGCCGGACCCGCTCGACCGGCACCACCTCGACGTCGACCACGGGCCGCTCGGCGTGCAGCACGATCTCCTCGGGCAGCCCGCCGTCGGCCCCGGTCAGGGACGAGGCGGGGACACCGCCCTCGGCGCCCAGCGGCACCTCCTCGATGCGGATCTCCTCGCGCCGGATCGGCACGGCCACCTGCACCTCCTCGGTGACCACGTACTTGACCACCCGCACACGGCGCTCGGGGACCCGCTCGGTGCGGACGCGCAGCTGTTCCTCGCTCCGCGTCATGGCGCCGTCGGTGGCCGCCTCGGGGGCGGCATGGCGCGCGGTGGACTCCGTCGGGGCCGGGACGGGCGGAGTCGTGGGCACGGCCACGGTGTCCGCGCGCTCGGTGCCCCCGTGCTGGAGGCCGTAGTGCTGACGCAGCTCGGCCTCCTCGCGGGGGTCGAGGTGGTCGCCGCTCATCGCCGGGGCGCTCTTCACCGCGTCAGCGGTGACCGGGAGCTGGAGCGAGCCGTCGGCGAAGGTCGCCTCGCGGGCCGGGACCACGGAGTGCCGCGTGCCGAACAGCCCCGTCGTCACCGCCACCCAGGTCGGCTCACCGGTGCGGTCGTCGACGAAGAAGTGCTCGACCGTGCCCAGCTTGTCGCCTCCGCTGCCGTAGGCGGTGCTGCCGATCGCGGCGGTCACCTCGCGCTGGCTCAACATGGCCGCTCCTCTCCGTGCGGTGCGCTCCGGTGGGCACCGCTGCCCGGAAGGCTTCCCCGGACACCGGATCGGTGAACATCCCCGGCTCTCAGGGTGCGACGAGCAGGTCGACGAGGAGCGACCGGTGGTCGCTGCCCGGCACCGGCACGAAGGAGCAGGCGGCGATCCCGACCCGCGGGTCGACCAGCACGTGGTCGAGCACCAGCCGGGGGGCGGGGAGCCGCAGCGGGTGCCACGTCCAGGTCGTGCCGTGCCCCTGCGCACGCGCGGCGTCGACCCAGCCTCGGCGCAGGAGGGCGCGGAACGCCGCGTGGTCCGGCGTCGCGTTGAAGTCCCCGGCCAGCACCCAGGGGACGTCACCGCGCGGTGCCGGGAGCCCGGCGAGGTCGGTGGTCCAGGCGCGGACCGCCGCGGGAGAGGTGGACGGCGGTGCGGCGTGCACCGACACCACCCGGACCTCCGCCTCGTCCCCGAGCGCGATCCGGGCGCTGGGCTGCTCGTACGTGCCGGGCACGGCGCCGCGCTCGCCCAGCGGGAACCGGCTCCAGATCGCCCCGGACCCGGAGACGACCGACCCGGGTCGGGCCGGCACGACGTGGGAGTGCGGCAGCAGTTCGGTCAGGCCGGCATCGAGGAGCACCCGTTCCGCGTCGGGGGTCAGCTCCTGGACGGCGAGCACGTCGACCGCCTGCCGGCGCACCAGGTCCAGGACCGAGGCGGCCGGGACCAGACCCTTGCGCAGGCTCACGGTGGCGATCCGCAGCGTTCCCGGCCCGGGCTCCCGGGCTCTCCGTTCGCCCCGGTTGCCCCGGACGGCCCCGGCGAGCGCGAGGGCGGCGACGGCGGCCATCGCCGTGCCGACCCGCGACCGGACGGCGGTGGCCGCGGCGAGCGGCAGGACGGCGCTGGCGGCCGCGTGCGGTGTGAAGGCCAGCGCGGGGACGAGCGGGAACCCGCGTTCGGACCCGGTCAGCCGGAGCGCGGCCCACACCGCCCAGGGCAGGCCCGCGGCACCGGCCCACCGCTGCGAGCGGCCGCGCTGGGGGGACATGCCGGGACGGTAGCCAGCCCCGGGGCGCGGGGCCACCGAACCGCCCCGGGCGAAGAGTGCACGAACCGCCCGGGCGAATAGTGCACTAAACGCCCTACGGTCGGGGGATGGTGTCCGAGCAGCTGGAGGTCGAGCGGAAGTTCGACGTCGACCCCGGGTTCGTGCTGCCCGACCTGACCGGGCTGCCGGGGGTGGCCGCGGTCGCAGCTCCCGTGGTCCACGAGCTCACCGCGGTCTACCTCGACACGGAGGACCTCCGGCTGGCCCGCGCGAGGATCACGCTGCGGCGGCGGACCGGGGGACCGGACGAGGGCTGGCACCTCAAGCTCCCGGCCGGAGCGGCCCGTCGCGAGCTGCACGCGCCCCTCGGCGACCCGGGGGAGGGGCCGCCGGAGGAGCTGAGGCGCAGTGTCGCCCGGCTCGTCGGACCCGCCGACCTCGCCCCCGTGGTGACCCTGCGCACCCGCCGCGTGGTCACGGCCCTGCTCGACGGCGACGGCGGTGACCTGGCCGAGATCGCCGACGACGCGGTGCGGTCGGCGACGACCGGCCAGCGCCCGGAGATGCAGGAGTGGCGCGAGGTGGAGGTCGAACTGGTCACGGGGGAGGAGGCGCTCCTGGAGGCGGCTGGGGAGCGGCTCGTCGCCGCCGGGGCGCGCCCCTCGCCCCGGGTCTCCAAGCTGGCCACCGCGCTGGGGGACCGCCTCCGGGGCTGACGCGCGAGCCACCACGGCGCGGCGCGGCGCCGACGGGCAGGATGGGTGCGTCCGTCCTGATCCGTGAGGCCCGGAGGCCGCCCTGTCCGTCGTCGGCCTGCTGGGCTTCGGCACCGTCGTCCTGCTCGCCGTCGGACTGCTGCACGGCTACCTCTGGTTCCGCCTGGTGCGGGGCACCACCGCGCCGGGCCGGCTGCGGCGACGCCTGACCTGGCTCACCGTGGTGCTCGCCGTGCTGCCGGTGACGGCCGTCCTGCTGCGCGGGCGCCTGCCGCTGGAGGCCGCGGCGCCGCTGAGCTGGGTGGGCTACAGCTGGCTGGGCATCTCGCTGTACGCCTTCCTCGCGCTGCTGGCCCTGGAACCCGTCCGGGCGGTCGGTTCCCTGCTCCTGCGGCGGCGCGCGCACCGAGCGGTTCCCGCTCCACCGGCACCGGCCCCCGGGCTCCCCGCCGGGGACCTGGCGTCCCGCCGGTCGTTCCTCTCCCGGGGGCTGGCCGTCACCGCCGGCGCGATCGCGCTGGGCACCGCCGGCACGGGAGCCTGGTTCGCCAACAGCGCGCCGGTCGTCCGCCGGGTGCCGATCGCCCTGCCGCGGCTGGACCCGGCCCTCGACGGCCTGCGGATCGTCACGTTCTCCGACGCGCACCTGTCGGCGACCTACGGCGGGCGGCGCTTCGAGCGGCTGGTGGAGATGGTCAACGCCCAGCGACCCGACGTCGTCGCGATCGTCGGCGACCTGGTCGACGGCGACGTCGACGAGCTGCGGGAGGACGTCGCCCCGCTGGCCGATCTGGTCAGCGAGCAGGGCGTCTTCTTCGTGACGGGCAACCACGAGTACTTCACCGACACCCGTGCGTGGCTGCGCCACCTCCCGACCCTGGGCATCGAGGTGCTGCGCAACGAGCGCGTGCCGATCGCGCGTGGCGGGGCGTCGTTCGACCTGGCCGGCATCGACGACCGGACGGCGGCCGCCTCCGGCCTCCCGGGGCACGGCGCGGACCTGGATGCGGCGCTCGACGGCCGCGACGACGCCACGCCGGTGGTGCTGCTCGCGCACCAGCCGTGGATGGTGGACCAGGCGGCCCGCGCCGGCGTGGACCTCCAGCTGTCCGGGCACACGCACGGCGGTCAGCTCTGGCCGTTCGACTACGCCGTCCGGCTGGACCAGCCCGCGGTGGAAGGACTCTCCCGCCACGGCGACACCCAGCTCTACGTCACCGCCGGCGCAGGTTACTGGGGCCCGCCGATGCGGATCGGCGCCCGCCCCGAGGTCACGGTCGTGGAGCTGCGCGCCCCAGGGAGCTGACCCGGGGTCAGCGGGCCTCGTCGAGTGCGTCGAACGCCTCCTCGACGCACTCGAGCAGGCCCCGTTCCCCCGCGGCGTCGGCCCAGACGAGCAGGCCCACCGTGTACGCCGAGAGGTAGGCCGCGGCGACCACCGCGTCGGTCGGGCCGGTCGGTCGTCCGGTCGCCTCCTCGAGCTTCTCCAGCACCAGCGCCGCGGTCGCCCGCTCGAACTCTCCGGCCCGGTGGCGCAGGGCAGGTGTGGTGGCGATGACCTGCCAGCGGGCGGCCAGCACCGCCTCGTACGCGGTGCCCACGACCCCGGCCACCGCGCCGACGCACATGCCGCGCACGAGCCGGTCCAGCGGCAGCTCCTGCGGCTGCGCGGCGAGCAGGGCCGCGGTCTGCTCCGGGGTGGGCAGCTGCAGGACCACGTGCTCCTTGCTGGGGTAGTGCGCGTAGAAGGTCGGCACCGAGACGCCGGCGGCGGAGGCGATCTGGCCCACGCTGACGGCGTCGAAGCCGTGGTCGAGGAAGAGCTGCACGGCGACGGCGCCGATCCGGTGGTGGGTGTCCTCCCACCGGGCGCTCCGGCTGCCCACGTCGGTCACCGGGGCAGTCTGCCGTCCTCGCGGCGGGGAACACCTGTTCCCGGCCGTGTCCCGTGCGCCCGTCGCCGGACCGTGCCCGATCCGTTCGGCCTGGTCGAACCGCTCAGCCGGGATCGGCGCCGGCGCCGGCCAGGACGTCGAAGGCCTCGACGAGGCACTCCCGGAGATCGCGCTCGCCGTCACCGTCGGCCCATCCGAGCAGCGCGGTGGTCATGGCGGAGAAGTACGCGCCGGCGATCACGAGGTCCACCGGCCGGACCGGGCCACCACCGGTGCGGGACTCGGCCACCATCAGCGCCGTCACCCGGTCGAACTCCCCCACCCGGTGCCGCAACGACGGCGTGCCGGCGATGATCCGCCAGCGGGTGAGCAGCTGGGCTCGCTGCTCGGTGTCGAAGGCCGACATCGCGCCCACCACCGTCTCGCTGATGCGCTCTCCGAGCGTCCGGTCCGCGGGCGGGGCGCCGAAGAGCGTGGCGATCTGCTCCGGGAGGAGCAGGTTCATGACCACGTGCTCCTTGCTGGGGTAGTGCGCGTAGAAGGTCTGCACGGAGACGCCGGCGGCGGCCGCGATGCTCGCGACCGACACCTGCTCGAAGCCCTCGTCGGTGAACAGCGCGACGGCGACGTCGTAGATGCGCTCGTGGGTGGCCTCCCACTTCCGGTTGCGGCCCTCCGCCCAGTCCCCCACGAGGGCATCCTTCCCCAAGGTGATCCGGGAGGACTCGGAACCCGACCGGCTGTCCCCCGGAAGCGTTCCCGCAGGTCAGCCGGTGAAGGCGTGCGTCTCGGCCAGCCGGGCGGGCGTGACCGTCTTCAGCCGCGCCACCGCCTCGGCCAGGGGGACGAGCTCGATCTCGGTGCCGTGCAGGGCGACCATCTCGCCGAAGCGTCCCTCGTGCGCGGCGATCGCGGCGTGCAGGCCGAACCGGGTCGCCAGCACGCGGTCGAAGGAGGTGGGTGTGCCGCCGCGCTGGACGTGACCGAGCACCGTCGTCCGGACCTCCTTGCCGGTGCGCGCCTCGAGCTCCTCGCCGAGCTGCTGTGCCACGCCGGTGAAGCGGCGGTGGCCGAACTCGTCGACCCCGCCGTCGCGGATGGACATGGTCCCGGGCAGGGGGGTGGCACCTTCGGCGACGACGCCGATGACGTGGGACGCCCCTCGGGCGAAGCGGGCGCTGACGAGGCGGCAGACCTCCTCGACGTCGAACGGCTCCTCGGGGACCAGCGTCACGTGCGCACCGGCGGCGAGGCCGGCGTGCAGCGCGATCCAGCCGGCGTGCCGGCCCATGACCTCCACCAGCAGCACCCGCTGGTGCGACTCGGCGGTGGTGTGCAGCCGGTCGATCATCTCCGTGGCGATGCTGACGGCGGTGTCGAAGCCGAACGTGAGGTCGGTGCAGTCGATGTCGTTGTCGATCGTCTTCGGCACCCCCACCACCGGCACGCCGGCCTCGGAGAGCATATGGGCGGCGGTCAGCGTGCCCTCGCCGCCTATCGGGATCAGCACGTCGACTTCGTGCGCGGCGAGCACCGCCCGCATCCGGTCCAGCCCGTCGCGGAGCAGCCCGGGCGCTACGCGGGCGGACCCCAGGACGGTGCCGCCGCGGGTGAGCAGGCCGTCCACGGCGCCGACGTCGAGCGGCGTCGTCCGGTCCTCCAGCAGGCCCCGCCAGCCGTCGCGGAAACCGACGACCTCGCTGCCGTACCGGTGCTCGGCGGTCCGCACGACGGACCGGATGACGGCGTTGAGGCCGGGGCAGTCGCCCCCGCCGGTGAGGATCCCGATGCGCATCGGACCTCCCTCCGGGTCGGAAGCCGCCACCATACGTCATGACGTCTAGACGATTGCGGCGCCGCGCGCCCGACGGCGACCGCTGCCCCGCCGGTGTGACGTCTCATACGACATGACGACCAGACGTCTGGTTTCGCAGTACCTTTGCTGCGTGGTCAGCCCCGTCCCCGGACCGAAGTACCTGTCGGTCCGGGAGCACCTCCGGCGGCGCGTCGCCGCGCTCCCCGAGCTCAGCCTGCTGCCGCCCGAGCCGGTGCTGTGCGCCGAGTACGGCGTCAGCCGGATCACCCTGCGCCGGGCCGTCGACGGCCTGGTGGCCGACGGTCACCTCGTCCGCGAGCAGGGCCGCGGCACGTACGTGACCCGGCCGGCCATCCGGCACGAGTACCGCGAGAGCTTCGTGCACCGGATCGCCGGGTGGAGCTCGGTGATGACCGAGACCGGCGCCCAGGTCGGCACGACCGTCCTCACCCAGCGCATCGTCCCCGCGCCCGCAGCCGTGGCCGCCGAACTGGCCCTCGACGGCGCCGCGGACGTCATCGAGCTGCAGCGGCTGCGCAGCCTGGACGGGGCTCCCAACCACGTCGCGCACAGCTACCTGCCCGCCGACCGCTACCCCGGGGCGGCCGAGGAGGACTTCAGCCAGGGCTCCCTGTACGCCTACCTCCGCCGGGAGTACTCCGCCGACCTCGCCCACGCCCGGATCGTCGTCGACGTCGGCACCGCTGCGCCGGAGGAGGCGGAGCTCCTCCAGGTCGTGGCCGGGTCCCCGCTGCTGGTGGTGCGCACCACGGTCCGCGACAGCGCCGGCGAGCCGTTGCTGCACAGCTTCTCCCGGCTGCGCCCGGACGTCAGCCAGGTCGAGTTCGAGGTCTCGGTGGGCGGCCGATGACGAGCACCACGGCGACCGGGAGCCGGGAGGTGCCCGAGCCCCCTGCCCAGGTGTGGCGCGCGCTGGCCGTGCTGGAGCCCTACTGCTCGGTCTGCGACGTCTCCTACGTCCTCGACGGCCCCGCCGGCGCCCCGGGGATCGGGACGACGTTCGTCTGCGCCCCCGGCCGGCTGGAGGGCTCCCCCGCGGCCGGGGCGCCCCGGGGCGAGATCGTCGAGTGGGAGCCGAGCCGCCTGGTCACCACCCGGCTGCGCCTGACGCCGGAGACGTGGACGACGCGGATCGAGCTCGCCGAGGGTGCCGCGGGTGGGACGCGGGTGACCATCACCCTCACGCACGAGCCCACGACGGGCAGCCGGGTCGTCCGCCGCCTGCAGCGCGGGGCGCTGCGCCGGCTGGTGCAGCGGACGGTGGACGCCGAGCTGGCCAAGGTGCCCGCACACGTCGCCCGGGCCGCGAGCCCCTCCTGACCCTTCCCCCGACGGGGGGACCGTGCATCAGCCGGCGATCTTGGGGGTACGGCACCTCGTCGTGCACCGACGTGCGCAACCGGCGAGTGCCGGGATGGGGGCCACGTCGGTACGAACGAAGGAGAAAGCTGTGCAGATCCTCGGGCTCATCGTGGTCGGCCTCATCATCGGAGCGCTCGCTCGCCTCCTGAAGCCCGGCCGTCAGAAGCTGAGCGTCGTCGCGACGCTGCTGCTGGGCGTCGTCGGCGCCGTGATCGGCGGGCTCATCGGCCACCTGTTCAACAAGAACACCGGCATCTTCGAGCTCAACTTCCTGGGCTTCGTGTTCGCCGTGATCGCGGCCATCCTCCTGCTGGGTGTCGCCGAGGGCCTCTCCGGCCGGTCGCGCGGCGCCGTCCGCTGACCCGTCCCCGGGGGAGGCGGCCGAGCTCAGAGCTCGACCGCCTCCCCCGGGGCCAGACGGCCGTAGGGCGTCGGGATACCGGGCCCCCGCTCGCCGAGCAGCCCCGCGACGCCGGCGAGGCCGGTGTCGTTGAGCAACCCGTCGTGGATCGCGTACGCCTGGTCGGCGTCCACGGCGCGCACGTAGTCGATCACCTCGGCCAGCTTCGACCAGGGCGCGTGCACCGGCAGCAGCAGCGTCGGCACCGGTTCCCCGGGCACGGTGAGCGCGTCGCCGGGGTGGAACACCAGGCCGTCGACCAGGAACCCGATGTTGGGGATCCGCGGGATCTCCGGGTGGATCACCGCGTGCAGCTCGCCGTGCACGTGCACGTCGAACCCCGCCACGGTGACCGCGTCGCCGTCGCCCACCACGTGCACCCGGCCGCCGGTGCCCTCCAGCTGGGCGGCGACCGAACCGTTGGTCCACACCTCCAGAGCCGGATCGGCGTCCATGGCCGCGCGCAGCCGGTCGGGCGTGAAGTGGTCGAAGTGCTCGTGCGTGACCAGCACCGCGGTCGCACCCTGCAGCACCGCCGGGTCGGTGAACGCCCCCGGGTCGATGACCAGGCGGCGCTCGCCGTCGGTCAGGACGACGCAGGCGTGCCCGTGCTTCGTGAGCTCCATGGGCGCATCCTGCACCCGCGGCGGGCAGCGCGCGCCGGGCGGTCGGTCTCACCCCTCCGGGTGGGACCCGGGCCGATCCCCGTAACCCGAGGCGGCGCGGCCGCCGACGTCCTCCCCATGATGCTGCAGACCATCGTCTTCGCCGCCGCCCGCAGCCGCGCCCACGGGCCCACGGCCCCGCTGTGGCACGCCGTGGAGCTGCACCGGCCGACCGCCGAGATCGACGGTGCGTGCGAGCTGACGGTCTGCGGCGAGCTGGCCCGCGTCGTGCCCGAGGAGCAGTGGCCCGTCCGCGCTGCGGACGTCTGCCCGGTGTGCGCCGTCCTCGCGCGCTCCTGAGAGCACCGCTGACGCCCCACCCCTGACGCCCTGCCCCCGGGCCGGTCCGGCCCACCCCGGCGGCAGGTGCACCCGTCCCGGCTCCGCGCCGGGTCCGCTCAGCGCCCGGTGAACACCGGCGGGCGCTTGGCCAGGAACGCCTCGACGGCCTCCCGGTGGTCGGCGCTCCGCCCCACTTCGGTCTGCAGCCGGGCCTCGAGGGCCAGCGTCTCCGCCAGGGAGTCCGTCGCCGCGGTCGCCAGCACGGTCTTGACGGCGCGGTAGGCCGCGGTCGGCCCGACCGCCAGCCGCTCGGCCAGCGCACGGGCCTCGTCGAGCACCTGGTCCGCGGGGACGACCCGGTGCACCAGCCCCCAGTCCCCCGCCTGCTCCGCCAGGAACGGCTCGGGGAACAGCAGCAGCTCCGCCGCCCGGGAACCGCCCACGCTGTGCACGAGCCGGGCCGCCAGCGCGGAGTCGCTGGACAGTCCGATGCCGGTGAACGCGGTGGTGAACTTCGCCCCGGCGGCGGCCACGCGGATGTCACCGGCCAGCGCGATGCCGAGCCCCGCGCCGGCGCACGCGCCGTTGATCGCGACGACGACCGGCACCCGCAGCGCGGCCAGTGCCAGGACCAGCGGGTTGTACTCCTCCTCGACGACCGACAGGGGCGCCGCTGCTCCCTGGAGCTCCGCGAGGTGCTCGCCCAGGTCCTGGCCGACGCAGAACGCGCGTCCGGTGCCGGTGAGCAGGACCGCGCGCACGCTCTCGTCCCCGGCGACGGCGTCGACCGCGGCCAGGAGGTCACGACGTGCGGCGTGGGTGAGGCCGGGGCGCAGCAGGGTCAGCGTGGCGACGCCGCCGGCGTCCTCCCTGGTCACGGTCTCGGACATCGGCGTCCCGCCTCCCGGCTCGGTCGGTGCGCGGCGCGGTCCGCCGACGTCCCCGGGGCCACCCTGTCACGCGGTCCGGACCGCCCGGCGAGACCCCTCGTCCCCCGCCCGCGGGACGGGCGGTGCACGAGTGACGGGAGCGGGTCTAAGGTGAGGCTGCCCTACGTCCGCCGGCGTGGGTCGTCGTCACAGATCGGGTCCCCATGGGTCAGGCCTTCCTCGCCAGCTTCCTGATCGGACTCCGCGAGGGGCTCGAAGCCACCCTCGTCGTGAGCATCCTGGTCGCGTACCTGGTCAAGTCCGGCCGCCGGAAGCAGCTCCTGCCGCTGTGGCTGGGCGTGCTCGCCGCGGTCGCGCTGTCGGTGCTCTTCGGGGGCCTGCTCAGCTTCACCGAGACCACGCTGCTGGCCGACTACCGCTCCCGCGAGCTGTTCGAGGCGATCACGTCGGTCATCGCGGTCGCCCTGGTCACCTGGATGATCTTCTGGATGCGGCGCACCTCGCGCCGGCTCAAGGGCGAGCTGCACGGCAAGCTGGAGACGGCGATCGGGGTCGGCACCCTGGCCGTGGCGGGCATCGCCTTCGTCTCGGTGATCCGCGAGGGGCTGGAGACGGCGCTGCTCTTCTACGCGGCCGCCCAGGGCGCGAGCGACGGCGCCACCCCGCTCGTGGCGATCTCGCTGGGCGTGCTCGCGGCGATCGCCCTGGGCGCCGGGCTCTACGCCGGTGCGATCCGGGTGAACCTCGGCCGGTTCTTCACCGTCAGCGGCGTCCTCCTGGTCTTCGTGGCCGCCGGGATCCTGAAGTACGGCGTGCACGACTTCCAGGAGGCCGGTGTCCTGCCCGGGCTGGACGTGCTGGCCTTCGACATCTCCGGCGTCCTGGACCCCGACAGCTGGTACGGCGCCACGATCGCCGGGATGTTCAACATCACCGCCGCTCCCACGGTCCTCGAGGCGCTGGCCTACGTGGTCTACCTGGTGCCGGTCCTCGCCCTCTTCCTCTGGCCCGAGCGCCAGGCCCCCGGCCGCGGCGCCGCCGCCCCCACGACCACGGAGAACCCCTCGCATGTCGCTGCGTGACCACCGCCTCGCCCTCCTCCCCCTCCTGGCGACCGCGGCACTGACCGCTGCCTGCGGCGGCTCCGACGACGGCGACGGCGGGGGCGGGCCGACCGACCGGATCGCCGTCGCCGCCTCCGACGACGCGTGCGACGTGGACACCACGGAGCTGCCCGCCGGCGTCCACCGGTTCACGGTGGAGAACAGCGGCAGCAAGGTCACCGAGTTCTACGTCTACGCCGAGGGCGACCGGGTCATGGCCGAGGTCGAGAACATCGCGCCGGGCCTGTCCCGCGACCTGCCGGTCGAGCTGCCGGCAGGGGAGTACGAGGCCGCCTGCAAGCCGGGCATGGTCGGCGACGGCATCCGCACCCGGCTCACCGTCACCGGCGAGTCCGCGAAGCTGTCGGAGGACGAGCGCCTCGCCCAGGCGGGGACGGACTACCAGCGGTACGTGCAGAGCCAGACCGCAGCCTTCCTGGAGCGGACGACGGCGTTCGTCGACGCGGTGAAGGCCGGCGACGTCGAGGGCGCCAAGGCCCTCTACCCGGTCGCCCGCACGTACTGGGAGCGGACCGAGCCGGTGGCCGAGAGCTTCGGCGATCTCGACCCGATCATCGACGGCCGGGAGGGCGACCAGGAGCCGGGGCAGGACTTCACCGGCTTCCACCGCATCGAGCAGGCGCTCTGGGTGGGCGGGACCACCGAGGGAATGGCCACCTACGCCGACCAGTTGCTGACCAACGTGCAGGAGATCGTCGACCGGGCCAACCAGGTCACGCTCGACCCGCTGCAGCTCGCCAACGGCGCCAAGGCGCTGCTGGACGAGATCGCCACCGGGAAGATCACCGGCGAGGAGGAGCGGTACTCCCACACCGACCTCTGGGACTTCGACGCCAACCTCGAGGGGTCGAAGGCCGCGGTCCAGGCCCTGCGCCCGTACCTCGAGGAGAACGACCCGGAGCTGGTCGCCCAGATCGACGAGCGGTTCGCCGCCGTGGAGAGCGAGCTCGAGCAGTACCGGGCAGGAGAGGGCTGGATGCTCTACGACCAGCTCAGCCAGGAGAACCTGCGCGGCCTGAGCGACAGCGTCACCGCCCTGACCGAGTCGGTGAGCCAGGTCGCGGCGGTCGTCGCCGATCGATGAGGACGTCATGAGCGAGTCGTCCGGCCCCGCGCCCCAGGCCGCCGGCCTGTCGCGCCGGCGGCTGTTCGGGCTGGTCGGGGCCGGCACCGCGGGCGCCCTCGTGGCCGGCGGCGTGGGTGGTGCCATCGGCCGGGCCACGGCCGACGACGCTCCGGCCGGTCCGTCCGCCACGGACGCCGTCCCCTTCACCGGCGCGCACCAGGCGGGCATCGTGACGCCGGCGCAGGACCGGCTGCACTTCGTGGCCTTCGACGTGACCACGGACAGCCGCGAGGACCTCGTGGAGATGCTCCGTGCGTGGACCGAGGCGGCCCGACGCATGACGGCGGGCCAGGACGCCGGCCCGGTCGGCGCGGTCGACGGGAACCGCTACGCGCCACCGGACGACACCGGCGAGGCCCTCGGGCTGCCGCCGTCGGGGCTGACCCTGACCATCGGCTTCGGGCCGACGCTGTTCACGGCCGCCGACGGGACGGACCGGTTCGGCCTCGCCGCCCGGCGGCCGGCGCCCCTGGCGGAGCTGCCGGCGTTCCCCGGCGACCAGCTCGACCCGGCGCTCAGCGGCGGGGACATCTGCATCCAGGCCTGCGCCAACGACCCCCAGGTGGCGGTGCACGCGGTGCGCAACCTGGTCCGCCTGGGCGCCGGCGTGGTGAGCGTCCGCTGGTCGCAGCTGGGCTTCGGCCGGACGTCGTCCACCTCGACCGGCCAGGCCACCCCGCGCAACCTGTTCGGCTTCAAGGACGGCACCGACAACCTCAAGGCCGAGAACGCCACCGCTCTCGACCGCTTCGTGTGGGTCGACCGGGGGGACAGCGGCGGCGACTGGCTGGCCGGCGGCTCCTACCTGGTCACCCGGCGCATCCGCATGCTGATCGAGCCCTGGGACACCTCCTCGCTCGACGAGCAGGAGAAGACGATCGGCCGGACCAAGGGTGCCGGTGCCCCGCTCGGCCAGCGGGCCGAGTTCGACCCGGTCGACTTCACTGCGCGCGCCGACGGCGACGCCGCGATCCCGGAGACCTCGCACGTGTTCCTGGCCCACCCGACGAACTCCGGGACGGCGATCCTGCGACGTGGCTACAGCTTCGTCGACGGGTCCGACGGGCTCGGCCGGCTCGACGCGGGGCTGTTCTTCATCGCCTACCAGCGCGACCCGGAGACCGGGTTCGTCCAGGTGCAGCGCAATCTGCGCACCGACCGGCTCAACGAGTACATCCGGCACACCTCCTCGGCCGTGTTCGCCTGCCCGCCCGGACTGCGGGACGAGCACGACTGGTGGGGTCGCCAGCTGTTCGGCGGGTGACGAAGGGGTCCGTGTCCCCGTGCGTACACGGCGCAACCGGCGCGCCGTCCACGGCGTCCGGAGGCGCCGGGTGGTCAGGAGCGGTGTCACCCGTCGGAGACGATGTGTGCGCCCGCCATGTGTAGGTGGGCAGCGGAGTGGACAGCATCGGGAACGGTGCGACCGCCAGGACGGCGGACGGCGGAGACGAGGAGTGGCAGCGGTGGTGGAACCGGGGCGCAGGTGCCTGGGGAACCGCTACGAGCTGCACCAGCTCATCGCCGCCGGCGGCATGGGCCAGGTGTGGCGCGGGCTGGACATCGCCCTGCACCGGCCGGTCGCCGTCAAGGTGCTGCGCAGCGAGTACACCGGGGATCCGACCTTCGTCGCCCGGTTCCGGGCCGAGGCCCAGCACGCCGCGGCGCTCAGCCACCCGAACATCGCCGCGGTGTTCGACTACGGCGAGGAGACGGCCCAGGACGGCTCCGGTGAGACCCTCGCCTACCTGGTGATGGAGCTCGTCGAGGGCGAGCCCCTGTCGGCGCTGCTCCGCCGTGAGGGGGCGCTCCCCACGGGCACGACCCTGGCCCTGCTCCGCCAGACCGCCGCCGCCCTGGCCGAGGCCCACCGCGTCGGCATGGTGCACCGCGACGTGAAGCCGGGGAACATCCTGGTACGCCCCGACGGCGCCGTGAAGATCACCGACTTCGGGATCGCCTGGTCCGCGCGCAGCGTCGCCCTCACCCGCACCGGCCAGGTCATCGGCACGCCGCAGTACCTCTCGCCGGAACAGGCGGAGGGCCGGCACGCCAGCCCGGCCAGCGACGTCTACGCGCTCGGACTCATCGGGTACGAGTGCCTGACCGGGCATCCCGCCTTCGACGGCGACAACGCCGTCACGATCGCCCTCAAGCAGGTGCAGCAGGACCCCGAGCCGCTCCCGGGCGAGCTCCCACCGGGGGTCCGCACCCTGATCGGGCGCGCGCTGCTCAAGGACCCGTCCGCGCGGATCAGTGACGGCGCGGCCTTCGCGGCCGCGATCGCCGACGTCGAGGCCGGCCGTGAGCTGCCGCCGCAGGACGGCACGGTCGTCGCGTCAGCCGTGCCCGCGCCCCGGGGCGGCCGCGGCGCCTCCGCGGAGCCGGCCGGACCCCGGACCGAGCCTGGCCTGGCCGGGCCGCCCGTCCCCCGCCGCCGGAACCGGCTGGCCGTCGCGCTGCTCCCCCTGCTGGGGCTGCTCGCGGGCGCCGGGATCACCGCCGCGGTGCTGAACTTGCTCACCCAGGACACGCCGTCGTCGACCGCCGCCGCGGCCGAGCAGCGGGTCAGCGGCAGCTTCGTGCTCGACGAGGAGGACTACGTCGGCCGCCCGGTCGGCGAGGTCACCGACCGGCTGACCGCTCTGGGCCTCACGGTCACCGTGCGCGCCGAGGTGCGCGACGACGTCGAGCCCGACCGCGTCACCGGCATCGAACCGGCGGGCAAGGCGCTGCGTGCAGGCGACGACGTCGTCGTGCGCTACGCGGCGGCCGCCCCGCGGCGCAGCGGGAACGCGGGATCGGCCGTCACCGGGGCCGCGATCGACCCGCTGGGCTCGACGCCGAGCACCACCCCGGAGGCCACGACCGCGCCGACCGGCACCACCGCCCCGGTCACGACGACCCCCTCGCTGCCGGCCTCGCCCACGCCAACCGGTCCCACCGCCCCGTCGGAGCCGACCGAGCCCTCCACCGCGCCCGAGACCCCGACGGCCACCGCCACCTCGGCCGCACCCACGACCGCGGGCCCGTGACGCCCGGCTCCGGTCCGGCCGGGGCACGCCTGCTGGGCGGCCGCTACGAGCTGCTGTCGCTGCTGGCCACCGGCGGCATGGGGCAGGTGTGGCGGGGGCGGGACACCGTGCTGCACCGTCCGGTGGCCGTGAAGGTGCTGCGCAGCGAGTACACCGGCGACGCGACGTTCCTCGCCCGGTTCCGCGCGGAGGCCCAGCACACCGCCGCGCTCACCCACCGCAACATCGCCGCGCTCTTCGACTACGGCGAGGGCTCAGCCGACGGCGAGCACGTGGCGTTCCTGGTGATGGAGCTGGTGGAGGGGGAGTCGCTGGCGCAGCTGCTCGCCCGCGAGGGGCGGCTGGACTGCGAGCGCACCCTCGACGTGCTGGGCCAGGCGGCAGCGGGCCTGGCGGCAGCGCACCGTGCCGGCCTGGTGCACCGCGACGTCAAGCCCGGCAACCTGCTGGTGGGCACCGACGGCACGGTGCGGATCACCGACTTCGGCATCGCCTGGTCGGCCGGCAGTGCCCCGCTGACCCAGACCGGCCAGGTCGTCGGCACCGCCCACTACCTCTCGCCCGAGCAGGCAGCGGGGGAGAAGGCCGGCCCCGCCAGCGACGTGTACGCCCTCGGGATGATCGGCTACGAGTGCCTGGCGGGGCACCGTGCCTTCGACGGCGACAACTCGGTCCAGATCGCGCTGCGGCAGTTGCGCGAGGTGCCGGCGCCGCTCCCCGGGGACGTGCCCGAGCAGGCGCGGCTCCTGGTGGACCGGGCGTTGCTCAAGGATCCCGCGGAGCGGTTCGGGGACGGCGCCGCGTTCCGGCAGGCGGTGGAGGACGTCCTCGCGGGGCGCCCCCTCGAGCCCGTGGAGCGGTCCGGCGACACCCGCCCGTTCACCCCGGCGGGTGCGGGGCGCGCCCCGCTCCGCCGACGGCTGGTGGCGCCGGCCGCAGCACTCCTGGTGGGCGCCGCGCTGGGGGTGGCGGTGCTCCGGACGCAGAGCGACCCGCCCCTGGCGCCGACCACCGCCGCCGAGGCGCCGGAGCCGGTCGTCGTCCGCGCGGAGGACGTCGTCGGACGGCCGGTCGACGTCGTGGAGGCCGAGCTCGTCGACCGTGGGATGGGGGTCCGGCGCGAGGCCCGCGAGAGCGTGGACGCCGTGCCGGGGAGCGTGCTGGCGGCGAGCCCGATCGGCAGCCTGCCGCCCGGCACCGTCGTCACCCTCACCTATGCGGTGGCCGGGCCGGCCCCGGCTCCCGCCCCGACCCTCCCGCCGGTCACGGAGGTGGCCGTGCCGGCTCCCGTCCCGGCGCCCGCCCCTGCTCCGGCCACGGCCGGGGACGGTGGAGCCGCCGAGCCGCGGGGCGGCGGCAACGGCCGCGGGAACGGGCACGGCAACGGCGGGAACGGCAACGGCGGGAACGGCCGGGGCTGATCCGCCGAGGGCTCAGGAGGTGCGGCGACCCGCCGTGAGCCAGAGCGCACCGCCGAGGGCGCCGAGCGCCGCGGTGAGCAGGAAGCCGCGGTCGCTGTCGGCGTTCGGCAGCACGACGAGCACCCAGAAGACGGCCAGGCCGACGAGCCCGCCGGCCGCGATCCCCCAGCCGGCCCCGCCGAGCCGCCGCCCGGCGGGCAGCAGCGCGGCCGCCGCCGCGAGGCCGAGGACGGCGCACAGGGTGGCGAACGCCGACCACAGTGGCAGGGCCGACCAGAAGGACTCGGTGCCGAACTCCAGCGCCAGGCCCAGCTCGAGCAAGACCAGGGATGCGACGACGAGCCCCGCGGCTGCGAGCAACGTCCGGTCGCGCGGAGCCCGGGTCCTCGCCGCGGCCGCGGGCGCGGCGTCGTTCTCCAGGGTCTGCGGCCAGGACGCCGCGGCCGGGGGAGGGGGCGGGGTGCCGAGGCCGGGGAGTCCCGGGACGAAGTCCACCGGGCCGGTGGAGCGTGCCTCCGACGGCTCGGGCGCGGGTGCGGGCGACGAGGGCGGGGGCAACTGCTGCACGGAGGTGGCCCCGGTCGCCGGCGGCACGACCACCGGGATCTCCTGCGTGGTCGGCTGGCGCGGACCGTCGGTCGGTTCGGGGGACTGCGGATCGGACGGCGTGCTCACGGGTGCCTCCTCGCGGATCCGGCGGGAGCCGGTCGGTGCCTGTCGCCCTCGCACGCTATCGGCGCCCTCCCCGGGCGGCAGCCGGGCACCCCGATCGGGTGTCGGCAGACCCGCCCCTGCCGGGTCACCCGCCCGCACCTAGGGTCGGCCCCGTGGTCCTGCGCGCCGGCATCGTCGTCACCGGTACCGAGGTGCTCACGGGCCGGGTCGCCGACCGCAACGGCCCCTGGCTGGCCGAGGAGCTGCGCCGGCTGGGCGTCGACGTCGGCCACGTCGTCGTGGTCGGCGACCGACCCGAGGACCTCCGGGCGGCGCTGTCGTTCCTGGCCGGAATCGGCACCGACCTGCTGATCACCTCGGGTGGGCTCGGCCCCACGGCGGACGACCTCACCGCCCAGGTGGTGGCGGAGTTCCAGGGCCGCCCGTCGGCGGTGGACCCCGCCCTCGAGCAGCGGGTGGGTGCCGTCGTGGAGCGGCTGATGGCCCGTCGGGGCTGGCGGGCGGACCCGGAGGCGACCGCCGCGGGCGTGCGCAAGCAGGCCGCCGTCCCCACCGGGGCGACCGTCCTGGAGCCGGTCGGCACGGCCCCCGGCCTGGTCGTCCCACCCGCCGAGGGCCGGGACGGCCCGCCGGTGGTGGTGCTCCCCGGGCCCCCGGGTGAGCTGCAGGGCATGTGGCCGGACGCGGTCGCCGCACCGCAGGTGCGCGCTCTCCTCGAGGGGCAGCCGGAGCTCCACCAGCGGACGCTGCGGCTGTGGGGGACGTTGGAGGCCCAGCTGGCCGCGACGCTCCGCGAGGTCGAGCCGGAGCTCGGCGGGCTGGAGATCACCACCTGCCTGCGGGAGGGCGAGCTGGAGATCGTCACCCGCTTCGCCCCCGACGCGCAGCCTGCCTACAACCGGCTGGCCGAGGTGGTCGCGCAGCGGTACGCGGCGACCCTGTTCTCCACCGGACCGACGCTCGACGAGCTGGTCACCGGCGCGCTGGCCGACCGGGGGCTCCGCATCGCGACCGCCGAGTCGTGCACCGGTGGCCTGCTCGCGGCCCGGCTGACCGCGCGGCCCGGCGCCTCGGCCTCGGTCCTCGGCGGGGTCACCGCCTACGCCGACGACGCCAAGCGGGAGCTGCTCGGCGTGCCGGCGGAGCTGCTCGCCGAGCACGGGGCGGTGAGCCCGGAGGTCGCGCGTGCCCTGGCGGACGGTGCGCGGGCACGGTTCGGGGCCGACGTGGGCGTGGGGATCACCGGGATCGCCGGCCCGGGCGGTGGCACGGAGAGCAAGCCCGTGGGCACCGTGCACGTCTGCGTGGCCGGCCCCGAGGGGGCGCGGGAACGGGCCCTGCGGCTGCCGGGATCACGGACGGTCGTGCGGGAACGATCCGTCACGATGGCGATGCACCTGCTCCGCGAGCTGCTGCTGGGCGGTCCGCCCGCCTGAGGGGTCGGGCTGTGAGCGCGACCACGTACGGTGCCGCCATGACCACCACCCACGAGGTCACCAACCAGGTCCCGCCGCTGGTCGGGCACGACCCGATCGCCGGTGACACCGCCCTCGTCGAGGCCTGCCTGCGGCATGCCGACGAGGCGACGCTCGCCTCCCTCGGCGAGCTCGGCCGCCTGGCCGGCAGCGAGCAGGCGCAGGAGTGGGGCCGGCTGGCCAACGAGAACCCGCCGCGGCTGCGCACCCACGACCGCTACGGGCACCGCGTCGACGAGGTCGAGTTCCACCCCGTCTGGCACGAGCTGATGCGCAGCGCCGTCGAGCACGGCCTCGCCGGCGCCCCGTGGGTCGATCCCGGCCCCCACGCGCACGTGCGCCGGGCGGTGGGCTACCTGGGCTGGACGCAGGTGGACATGGGGCACGGCTGCCCGGTGACGATGACCTACGCGGTCGTGCCCGCGCTGCGCCGCGCCCCGGAGCTGGCCGCCCGCTACGAGCGGGGCCTCACCGCCCGGGCCTACGAGTTCGGACTCGCCGAGCCCACCGGCAAGGCCGGGCTGATCGCCGGCATGGGCATGACCGAGAAGCAGGGTGGCTCCGACGTGCGGGCCAACGCCACCCGCGCCGTTCCGCGCCCCGACGGCAGCTACGCGCTGACCGGTCACAAGTGGTTCACCAGCGCGCCGATGAGCGACCTGTTCCTCGTCCTGGCCCAGCTCGACGAGGGCGTCTCCTGCTTCGCGGTGCCTCGGGTCCTGCCCGACGGCAGCCGCAACGTCTTCCGGCTGCAGCGGCTCAAGGACAAGCTCGGCGACCGGTCCAACGCCTCCAGCGAGGTCGAGTTCGACGGCACCACCGGCTGGCTGGTGGGGGAGCCGGGCCGCGGTGTGCCGGCGATCATCGAGATGGTCAACATGACCCGGGTCGACTGCGTGCTCGGCTCCGCCGCGACCGTCCGGGCCTCCCTGACCCAGGCGATCCACCACGCCCGCCACCGGTCGGCCTTCGGGGCCCGGCTGGTGGACCAGCCGCTCATGGGCAACGTGCTCGCGGACCTGGCCGTGGAGAGCGAGGCGGTCACCGCGCTGGCGATCCGGCTGGCGGCGGCGGTCGACCAGGGCGAGGCGGCGTTCCTCCGCCTCGCCGGTGCGGCGGCCAAGTACTTCGTCTGCAAGCGGACCCCGGGCGTCGTCGCGGAGGCCATGGAGGTGCTCGGTGGCAACGGCTACGTCGAGGAGTCGGGTCTGCCCCGGCTGTACCGGCAGGCGCCGCTGAACTCCATCTGGGAGGGCTCGGGCAACGTCATCGCCCTCGACGTGCTGCGCGCCCTCGAGCGCTCGGGGGAGTCGCTGGCCGCCGTCGTCGCGGAGCTCGAGCTCGCCCGGGGCGCCGACCGGCGGTACGACGACGCGGTGAAGCGGCTGTCCGCCGAGCTCGGGGACCGGGACGGGCTGCCCTTCCGTGCCCGCCGGATCGCCGGGCAGCTGGCGCTCTGCCTGCAGGGCTCGCTGCTGCTGCGGCACGCCCCGGCCGCCGTCGCCGACGCCTTCTGCGCGTCCCGCCTGGGCGGAGAGGCCGGCAGCGTGCTGGGGACGCTGCCCGCCGGCACCGCCGTGCGCGGGATCGTGGAACGTGCCGGCGTGACGGCTCCCTGACGATCGCCGGCGGCTACTACTCTCGGGAGCGGTTCACGTGCTGCCCGCTCCTCCGGGTCGGTCGGCCGGGCCCGGAGTCCGCAGGCGCGGACCGGACGATGGACGAGAGCGGGCAGCGTGCAACCAGGTGACGACCGGCCCCCGGCGGGCCGGCCCGACCCCCTGGGCAGCGTGCCCGATGCGGTCTACCGCCTCGACCCGCAGGGCCGGTTCGCCTACCTGAACACCGCGGCCGAGCAGATGCTCGGGCGCACGGCCGAGGAGCTCCTCGGCCGGAGCGTCGTGGAGACCTTCCCGGCGTTGCGCGGCTCCCTGGCCGAGGAGCAGTACCGGCAGGTCCTCGGGGACGGCCGGCCGCGGGAGTTCCAGTTCTTCTACGAGCCCATGGGCCGCTGGTTCGAGGTGCGGGTCTTCCCCGATCCCGGCGGTGCGGCGGTGCTGTTCCGCGACATCGACGGACGGCGGCGCAGCGACGAGGAGCGCGACAGCCAGCTGCGCGGGCTCACCGCCGTCCTGGAGGCGCTGCCCTCGCCGACCGTGCTGGTCGGTCCCGACGGGCGGATCCTGTCCGCCAACGGCGCCTGGACGCGCAGTGCGGAGGTCCTGCCCGGGCCGGCCTGGCCCGGCCGCCCCGGCGAGGACTACCTGACCGCGATGACCCGGGGCCTGGGCGCCCGGGCGCACGCCCAGCTCACCGAGGGTCTGCGCAGCCTGCTGGCGGAGACCTCCCGGTCCGACGGTCGCACCTTCTCCCTCGACTACTCGGCCGACAGCCCTCGCGGCACGGTCTGGTTCCACCTCCGGGCGACCCGCGTCGACAGCGACGGTCGCGTGGTCGTCACGCACACCGACGTCACCGAGCAGGTCCGCTCGCGCGAGGAGCTGGAGTGGAAGGTCCGGCACGACGACCTGACCGGCCTGCCCAACCGTTCCCGGCTGCTCGAGCTGACCGACGAGGCGCTCAGCGCGCCGGACGGTCCCGGTGGCGCACTGCTCATGCTGGACCTGGACGGCTTCAAGACGGTCAACGACTCCCTCGGTCACCAGATCGGCGACGAGCTGCTCCGGCAGGTCGCCGGGCGGTTGTCGGAGGAGCTCCGGCCCGGGGACACGGTGGCGCGGCTGGGCGGTGACCAGTTCGTCGTGCTGGCCCTGGGCTGCGACGCCTCGGAGGCCGCGGCGCTGGCGTTCCGGTTGCAGACGGTCTTCGCCCTGCCGTTCCAGGTCGGGGAGATCACCGTTCCGCTGAGCGCCAGCATCGGCGTCGCCGTGGCGCGTCCCGAGGTCCGCGACGCCCACCACCTGCTCAGCGACGCCGACGCCGCCATGTTCGCCGCCAAGAGCTCGGGCCGGGACCGGGTGCACCTGTTCTCCCCGTCGCTGCGCGAGGCGGCCCGCTGGCGGCTGGAGGTGGCCACCAAGCTGCGGGGCGACGCGATCGACCAGCTCGTCGTCCACTACCAGCCCGTCGTGCGGCTGGACACCGGCCAGATCGACGGCGTCGAGGCGCTCGTGCGCTGGCAGCACCCGGAGCGGGGCCTGCTGCCGCCGGACACCTTCCTGTCCGTCGCCGAGGAGACCGGGCAGATCATCCCCATCACCCGGTGGCTGTTGCGCGAGACGACCCGCCGCGCCGCCGAGTGGGCCGCCCAGGGCCTGCGGCTGCGGATGTCGGTGAACGTGAGCGCCCGCCACTTCTCCGCCGAGACGCTGGTCCGCGATGTCCGGGTCGCGCTCCAGCAGTCGGGTCTGCCGGCCGACCAGCTCGTCCTCGAGCTGACCGAGACCAGCGTCGCCGAGGACCCCACCCGCGCCGAGGACCAGCTCTCGGTGCTGCGCAGCTTCGGGGTTCGGGTGGCCATCGACGACTTCGGCACCGGCTGGTCCTCGCTGGCCCAGCTGTTCTCCCTGCCCATCGGGACGCTGAAGATCGACCGGTCCCTGCTGGCCGCCGCCGAGCGGGTGGCGGTGGGCGACACCGGAGCGGTCCTCGCCGCGATCGTCGGCCTCACCCGCACCCTGGGCATCCGGTCGGTGGCCGAGGGCATCGAGACCCCCGACCACCTGCGGATGGTGCGTGCCGCCGGCTGCGACCTGGCCCAGGGCTGGCTGCTCGGCCGCCCGATGCCCGGCGACCGGCTGCTCGCGTGGGCGCGCGAGGTCCAGCAGGCCGGCGGGGACCTGTGCGCGCTCGCCGTGTCCGGCCGGGCCACTCCCGTCCGCGGGTGAACGTCCGCCGCCGCGTGCGGCGGGCCACCTCGCCGGTCGGTCCGCCTCCGCCGGTCGACCCGGGTCCGCCGCCCCCGCTCCCGGTCCGGGCGGAGGACCGGCAGACTGGGCCCGTGCTGGACACCCCCGACACCCTCGACGGCGCCACCGGCGCGCGCCCGGACGCCGTCGACGACGGCCGGGACCGGCCTGCGCTGGACCTGCTCATCTGGGACGCGCCGAACATCGACATGACCCTGTCGACGGTGATCGGCGCGCGGCCCACCGCCGCCTCCCGGCCCCGCTTCGACGCGATCGCGGCGTGGTTCGTCGAGGGCGCCGGCGGGGTCGGTGCAGCCCCGGACGCCCCGGACGTCGAGGCGTGCGTGTTCGCCAACATCCCGCCGCAGCCGGGGTCGCTGCAGCGCTGGGTGGAGGCGCTGCGCGGTTTCGGCTACTCGGTGTTCGCCCGGCCCAAGAGCCAGCCCGACGACGACATCGACCAGGACATGCTCGACCACATCGCGGTGCGCGCGCACAGCCACCGGCTGCGGCGGCTCCTGGTCTTCTCCGGCGACGGCCGCAACTTCGCCGAGCCGCTCGAGGAGCTGGCCCGCCAGGGCACGCAGGTCGTCGTGGTCGCGTTCAGCGAGGTGGCCGGCTACGCGATCGGGTCGGACCTGCTGGAGTTCATCGACATCGAGGACGTGCCGGGCGCGTTCACCGAGCCGCTGGACCGCGTCCGTCTCGACGCGCTGCCGCCGGACGGTGCGTGGCTGCGGCCCACCCGGAGCCTGCGCGACTTCGTCGCGGGCTTCACCGCGCGCCGCAACGGCTGAGGAGGACCGGCTGCGTCACCCGCTCGGGTGGCGCAGCCCGGAAACCCTCAGGAAGCGGGCGCCCGCGTGCCGATCGGTAGGACGTGCGGTCCAACCTGTCCGAGCGCCTCGTGGCGGTGCTGCGCCGGGGTGACGTGCTGCCGGCAGCGGCGCCGTCACCTGCCGGCGCGGTCAGGACCGGTCGGCGCCGGCGGGCGCCGAGCGCCTCGGTCGACCAGCTGGCGTCGGCCGTCCCCGGGTTGGCCGACGAGCTCGCCGGCCAGGCGCGCACCGCAGGGCTGCTGGTGGGTTGGGTGGCGCTGTTCGCCGTTCCGCTCTGGGCACTGGTCGACCAGGTCACCGAGGGCGCGAACGCGTCGTCCTTCCTCGTCGTGCGGCTGCTGTGCGAGATCCCGATGCTGGCCGCGGTCGTCGCGATGTGGCGTCTTCCCGTCGGCCGCCGGCATCCGGAGCTGCTGACCTTCCTCGTCCTCGCCGTCGTGCAGGCCGAGGTCGCCTGGATCGTCACCCGCTCCGCAGACCCCCGCTACCACCTGCTCGGCTTCACCCTCGCCATCTACGGCAGCGGATGCATCCTCGTGGCCCGGCCGCGGTGGACCGTCGCGCTCGTCGCCGTCTCCTGGGCGGCGCTCGGACTGGCCTCCCTCACGGCCGCGGAGGGGTTGTCGGCCTCGGAACTGCTCGCCGTCTCGGTGTACCTGGCCACCGCCTCGCTCATCGCCACCCTCGCCCACCTCCGCCGCAACGCGCTCACCACCCGCGAGCTGCTCACCCGCGTCCGCCTGGAGCGCGAGCAGCAACGGACCGGTGTGCTGCTCGCCCGCCTCGAGCGGCTCAGCCACGAGGACCCGCTGACCGGGCTGGCCAACCGCCGGCGCTGGGACGCCGAGCTGTCCGCGCTGTGCACGCAGGCACGGGCGCGCGGGGACGTGCTCAGCGTCGTCCTCGTCGACCTCGACCGGTTCAAGGAGGTCAACGACCGGCACGGCCACGCCGGGGGCGACGACGCCCTGCGCGCGGTCGCGGGGCTCCTCTCCGCCCGCGTGCGCGGCGGGGACCTCGTCGCCCGGCTGGGCGGCGACGAGCTCGCCGTCCTGATGCCCGGGGCCGATGCCCCCCGCGCCGCGGAGGTCGCCGAGGAGCTGCGCCAGGCCGCGGTCACGCTGCAGCCCGACGGCTTCCTCCCCGGCGAGATCACCCTCTCCCTCGGCGTCGCGGCGGCCGGCGGGAGCGACGCCTATCCGCTGGAGCTCATGTCCCGCGCCGACGAGCAGCTCTACCGCGCGAAGCGGACCCGCAACGCGGTCTTCGCGGTTGACCGGCGGACGCCCCCACCCGGGACGAAGGTGGAGCCGCAGCCGGCCGGCTGAACCCACCGGCGTCTCCCTCCCCGGGGTGTGGCGCGCGGCGAGTCGCCATGGAGGGGCAGCGCGCACCCGGACGCGCCGGATACGGTTCCCCACCGCGGGCAGGCGGGTCAGGTGTGGACCGCCGGAACCCGCACCCGATCGGAGAGGACCCATGAGCAGCGTTCCCGGCGTCGACCACCCGGCCGAGCAGACCGAGGCCGACATCCGGCTGACCACCGCGAACGTGTCGGTCTCCGCGCGCGTGGAGGTCGTGCACGAGGGGGTCATCTCCGTGCGCCCGTCGACCGGCGATTTCGTCAACCAGCAGCTGGTGGCCCCCGGCGACCTCGTCGAGGTCTACTGGATGACCCCCGACGGTCACCGGGCGCTTCCCGCCGAGGTGCTCGACGTCGAGAACGGCACCGTGGTGCGGTGGCGGCTGACGATCACCGGGCCGGCCGAGCACAGCCAGCGCCGGATGGCCGTCCGCGGTCGCGTCGTCCTCCCCGTCGAGGTCGAGCTGAACGGCAACGAGCTCACCGGCGAGACCGTGGACATCAGCGAGAGCGGAGCGCGCGCCCAGTTCGACGGCTTCGGGCTGGCCCCCGACCCCGGCACCCCGGTGAAGGTCCGGATCGACCTCGAGGACGGGCCCGTGCAGGCGCGCGGCGAGGTCATCCGCATGGTGGCGCGCGGTGCCCGCTGGATGCTCAGCCTGTCGCTGGTGCACATCGAGGAGAAGGACCAGGACCGCATCCGCCGCCGCGTCTTCCAGGCGCTGCGCGAGGAGCGGGCCCGCCTGGCGGAGTGAGCGGGTAGCGGCGGCCGTCCCGGGGCAGGACAGGGACGTGATCACACCGCCGCGCCTCCCGGAGGCGCTGACCGCGCTGCGGGACCGACTCGCCGAGGCGCCGCTGCGGCTGGCCACCCCCGGCCGGGACGACGCCGTCCGGGCCGCCCGCGGGATCGTCGACCAGGTCGACGACTACCTGCTGCCCCGGCTGCTGGACCTCGATGCGCCGCTGCTCACCGTCGTGGGCGGCTCGACCGGCGCCGGCAAGTCCACGCTGGTCAACAGCCTGATCGGCGCGCCCGTGACCACGGCCGGGGTGCTGCGCCCGACCACCCGCGCTCCGGTGCTGGTCTGCTCGCGTCCGGACGTGGCCAGCTTCTCGGGGGACCGGGTGCTGCCCGGCCTGGCCCGGGTCACCGGGGGTGACGGCGGGCCTGGCTCGGTGCGGCTGGTCCCGCGCGACGACGTGCCTCCGGGCCTGGCCCTGCTGGATGCACCGGACGTCGACTCCGTGGTCGCCTCGAACCGCGACCTCGCCGCGCAGCTGCTCGCCGCGGCCGACCTGTGGGTCTTCGTGACCACCGCCGCCCGCTACGCCGACGCCGTGCCCTGGGACGTGCTGCGCACCGCGCAGGAGCGCGGGACCGCGCTCGCGGTGGTGCTGGACCGGGTGCCCCCGGAGGCCGCCGACGAGATCGCCGCGGACCTGCGCGGGATGCTGGAGCGGGCCGGTCTGGCCGCCGCCCGCCTCTTCGTGGTGGCGGAGGGCCCGCTGACCCCCGAGGGCCTGCTGCCCGAGGAGCAGGTGGCGCCGCTGCGGACGTGGCTGCACGCGCTCGCCGCAGACCAGGAGGAGCGGGCCGCGGTGGTGCGCCAGACGCTCGTCGGCGCACTGGACAGCCTGGAGCAGCGCACCGGCGCGGTCGTCACCGCCGTGGAGGAGCAGGCGGCCGCGGCCGGAGCGCTGCACGCCGCGGCGGCCGCCGCCTACGAGGCGGCCCGCGACGGCGTGGACGAGGGAGTGCGCAGCGGCAGCCTGCTGCGCGGTGAGGTGCTGGCCCGGTGGCAGGAGTTCGTGGGCACGGGGGAGTGGATGCGCACGCTGCAGGACCGCGTGGGGCAGCTGCGTGACCGGGTGACCGCCGCGCTCACCGGGCGCCCCGCGCCGGAACAGGGGCTGGCCGGCGCCCTCGAGGACAGCGTCGAGGGCCTCCTGCGTGCCGAGGCCGACCGCGCCGCCGAGCGGACGGTCACCGCCTGGCGCGGCCTGCCGGGTGGCCCGGCGCTCCTGGGGGACGACGAGCGGGAGCTCGCCCGGGCCTCGGCCGACTTCCCCGAGGCCGCGGGTGCGCAGGTCCGGGACTGGCAGGGCACCGTGCTGGACCTGGTGCGGGAGCAGGGGGCGGACAAGCGCACCCGCGCCCGGCTCCTCTCCTGGGGGGTCAACGGCGCCGGCGCCGTCGTGATGGTGGGGGTCTTCGCCCAGACCGGAGGCCTGACCGGTGGGGAGGTGGCCGTGGCCGGCGGCACGACGGCGGTGGGCCAGCGGGTGCTGGAGGCCGCCTTCGGCGACGCGGCGGTGCGGTCGCTCGCCGAGCGGGCGCGCGAGGACCTGCGGGAGCGGTCGGACGCGCTGCTCCGCTACGAGCAGGACCGCTTCGACGACCGGATCGACGACGCCGGGCCCGCAGCCGGGGCGGACGCGGAGCTCCGGGACGCCCTCGCCGCCCTCGCCGACGCCCGGCGCGCCGCGTGAGGCGCCGCGAGCAGCCGCTGGCCGACCGCCTGACCGCGCTGCGCGAGGCGCTGGAGGTCGCCGACGGACGGCTGGACGTCCCGGAGGTGGCGCGGGCCCGGGCGGTGCTGGCGAAGGCCTCGGCGCGCGAGGCGCTCGGGGACGCCACGGTCGTGGCCCTCGCGGGGGCCACGGGCAGCGGCAAGTCCACGCTGTTCAACGCCTTGTCGGGCAGCGAGGTGAGCACGCCCGGTGTGCGCCGGCCGACGACCGGCGTCGCCCACGCGACCGTGTGGGGCGGCCCGGACGACGGTGCCGACCGGTTGCTCGACTGGCTGGAGGTGCCCCGCCGCCACCGGCACGCACCCGAGCCCGCGTTGGACGGACTGGTCCTGCTCGACCTGCCCGACCACGACAGCGTGCGGCTGGAGAACCGGCTCGAGGTCGACCGGCTGGTGGGCCTGGTCGACGTGCTGGTGTGGGTGCTCGACCCGCAGAAGTACGCCGACGCCGCGGTGCACGAGCGCTACCTCGCTCCGCTGGCCACGCATGCCGGGGTGCTGCTCGTCGTCCTCAACCAGGTCGACCGGCTCGACGGCGCGGCCGCCCGCGCGTGCCTGGCCGACCTGCGGGGGCTGCTGGACCGGGAAGGGTTGTCCTCCACGCCGCTGCTGGCGGCCTCGGGGCGCACGGGCGAAGGCCTTCCCGAGCTGCGCGCCGAGCTGGCCCGGAGGGTGTCGGCGCGCCGGGCCGCCACCGAGCGGCTGGTGGCCGACGTGCGCGCGAGCGCTGGGGAGCTGTCCGCGCACTGCCCCGGGGCGTCGACCGGTCGCGGTACCCGGCCGGTGGCCGACGACCTGGTGGACGCCCTCTCCGACGCCGCCGGCGTGCGCACGGTGACCCAGGCCGTGGAGCGCGCCACCCGGCGGGAGGGCACCGCCCGGACCGGTTGGCCGCTGCTGCGCTGGACCAGGAAGCTGCGTGCCGATCCGCTCGAGCGGCTGCACCTGGGCGACGGGCGGTCGCGTACCTCGTTGCCGGCCGCCGGTGCGGTGGAGGCGGCGCGGGTCGCGACGGCGGTCCGGCAGGTGCGGGAGGACGTCGGGGAGGGGCTCGCCCCTGCGTGGCGGGACGAGCTGCGCCGTACCGCCGAGGTCACCGAGGAGCGACTGCCCGACGCGCTCGACCGGGCCGTCGGGGGCACCGACCTGGAGCCGGAGCGGGTGCCGCTCTGGCAGCGGGGGGCCGGCGCGCTCCAATGGCTGCTGCTGGTCGTGGCGCTGGCCGGCGCGTTGTGGCTGCTCGCGCTCGTCGCGCTCGGCTTCCTGCAGCTCGACGACGTGCTGCCGCTGCCGCGGGTGGAGGGGATCCCGCTGCCCACCCTGCTGCTGGTCGGAGGGCTGCTGGCCGGTGCGCTGCTGGCCCTGGTCTGCCGGCCGCTCGTCGCGCTGCGCGCCAGACGCCGCGCGAGCGCGGCCGATCGCCGGCTGCGGGCCGCCGTGCTGGCGGTCGCCGAGGAGGAGGTGCTCACGCCCATGGCGGAGGTGGAGCGGGACGCGGACCGGTTCTGCGCGGCGGTGACCAGCGCCGCGCGGTGACGGGAGGCGCTAGAAGCCCGGCGAGCGCTGCTCGGGCAGCCGCTCGCGCAGGGACTGGGCGGCCTCCTTGCCCGTGGGCAGGAGGGCCCAGACGTGCTTGCGGCCGGGCCGCTCCTCCCAGCCGTAGCTGATGGAGAGCTGGGCGACCAGGTGCAGGCCCATGCCGCCGAAGGCGGGGTCCCGGTCGACCGCGGGCACCGGCGGCCGGTCGGGAGCCTCGTCGCTGAGGTCGAGCAACCAGCCCGCCGGACCGGCCACGACGAGCGCCCGCACGTCGCCCCCGCCGTGCCGCAGGGCGTTGGAGGCGAGCTCCTCGAACACCAGGAGCAGCCCGTCGCGGGCGTCCTCGGTGGAGGCTGCGGAGACCGAGGGATGGGCGATGCGGGCGCGCAGGTCGGAGCGGACGCGGGAGACCACCTGCATGGCTTCGAGCTGCCAGTGCCAGACGTCGCCGGGAACGGAGGGGACGGGCGCGCAGGGCCAGGCGTCGTGCGCCAGCTCGTCGGCCATCGTTTCCTCTCGAGTCCGCTCCGCAGTGCCGCCGGAGATGTCGTCCCGGCACTCCATCCTGACCGATGCTGCGTTCCCGCGCGAAGGCGGGCGAGATCCACGGCGCGGTGCGGGCACAATGGGCCGGTGGACGACGTCATGCGGGAGCTGAGCCGGGTGACCCTCGGGGGCCGGGAGCTCAGCGACGTGCTGGGTGAGATCACCGGCATCGCCGCGCGGGCCATCCCCGGCGCGGAGGCGGTCTCGACGACCCTCATCCGGGACGACAAGCCCTTCACCGCCGCCTACACCGGCGAGATGGCCCTGACGGCCGACGAGCTGCAGTACGCCGAGGACGGCGGCCCCTGCATCGACGCCGGCCGGGGCGGGGTCGTGCTGCGCATCGACGACATGCGCTCCGAGGAGCGCTGGCCGGCCTACATCGCCCGCGTGCGCGAGACGGAGGTACGCAGCTCGCTGTCGGTGCCGCTGCCCTACCAGGGCTCCTGGATCGGCGCGCTCAACGTCTACTCGACGCAGCCGCAGGCCTTCGCCGGGCCGGAGTCGCTCGAGGCCGGACTCGGCGCCGCCGAGGCGATCGCCGTGGCGGTCGCCAACGCCGACGCGCACGCCCAGCTGGCCGACCAGGCACGCAACATGCGGATCGCGATGGAGTCCCGCGCGGTCATCGAGCAGGCCAAGGGCGTGCTGATGGCGCAGCGGCACTGCGACGCCGAGCAGGCCTTCGAGATCCTGCGGCAGGCCTCGCAGCGCTACAACCGCAAGCTCCGGGAGATCGCCGCCGGCATCGTGGAGTCCACGCAGACCCCGCAGTGACGGCGGTCGCGGGTCAGCCGGCGGACGTCGGCTCCGCGCGGTCGGCCCACCACGGTGCGCGGGCCAGCAGGTAGAGCAGCACGCCGACGGCCAGCTCCGCGCCGGCGAGCAGCCAGGTTCGGCCCTCCTGCTGCCAGAGGAGCAGCAGGCACGAGCCGATCGCCAGCACCGGGACGACGGCGGGCACCCGGAAGTGCTCCTGCTCCACCCGGTCGCGGCGCAGCACCAGGACCGCGGTGTTGGTGCTGAGGAAGACCAGCAGGAGCAGCAGCACCACGGCGTTGGCCAGGTCGCCCAGGTCGCCCACGAGGGTCAGGCCCATCGCCACCAGCGTGGTGAGGACGATCGCCACCCACGGCGTCCGGCGTCCCGGGAGGACCCGGCCCAGCGCGCGCGGGAGCAGGCGTTGCTCGGCCATGCCGAACACCAGGCGGCTGGCCATGATCATGGTCAGCAGCGCGCCGTTGGCCACGGCCACGAGGGCGACCAGGCTGAAGACCTCGTCGGGGATGCCGACGTCGGCGGCCTGCACCACGGCCAGCAGCGGCCCGGACGACGCCGCCAGCTCGTCCGGGGCGAGCACCACGGAGGCGGCCAGCCCCACCAGCACGTAGACCAGCCCGGCGACCAGCAGCGCCCCGAACAGGGCTCGCGGGTACACCCGGCGGACGTCCCGGACCTCCTCGGCGACGTTGGCGGAGGTCTCGAAGCCGACGAAGGAGTAGTAGGCGAGCAGCGCCGCGGCCAGCACGCCGGAGGCCACGGACACCCCGGGTGGGAACTCCACGACCCGGCCCACGTCGCCGTCACCGCGGCCGAGCACCACGGCGCCGAGGACGACCACGACGACGAGGCCGGAGAGCTCGACGACGGTCATGACCACGTTGGCGCGCACCGACTCCTGGATGCCGCGCGCGTTGAGCAGCGCCACCAGGAGCAGGAACACCAGTGCCGCCGGCACGGCGGGGACGTCCAGGAAGACGCCGAGGTAGTCGCCGGCGAAGGCCAGGGCGAGCCCGGCCGCGCTCGTGACGCCCGCGGCGAGCATGCAGAAGCCGACGAGGAAGGACACCAGCGGGCTGCGGAAGGCGCGCTCGGCGAAGACCGCGGAGCCACCGGCGCGGGGGTACTTGGTCACCAGCTCCGCGTAGGAGGCCGCGGTGAGCAGCGCCAGCCCGAGCGCCACCAGGAGCGGCACCCACACCGCGCCACCGACCTCACCGGCGATGACGCCGATCAGCGCGTAGATCCCGGCGCCCAGGACGTCGCCGAGGATGAAGAGGAAGAGCAGCCGACCGCTGACCGACCGGCGCAGCCGGGTGGGGTCGGCTGCATTGGCAGGGTCCTCGACGGTGGTCTCCGGGTTCTTCACCCGTCGAGCATTCCCGCGGCCCCGGGGGGCGGCAATTCGGTACGCACCCGATCGGGCGAGGCGTCCGACACGCCGCGCGCGTCGTCCGGCCACCGGGGTGACCGAACCGGCCGGACGGGCTCCGCACGCTCACGGAGCAGGCGCTTGTCGACAAGGGCACGGCCCGGGCGGGGGGTGACCGACCGGTCCGGGACACCGCCGCAACGGTTCGGTCACGCGCCCCGGCGGGAGGGTCGGAGGAACGGGTCGCGGGCGTCTCCGATCCCTACCTTTCTCCTTGTCCGCAGCACCTTCCCCGGCTGCGGACGCGAACTCCAGGAGGCGACATGAGCAGCAGCCAGCAGGCCCACCGGCCGGCCCCGGCGCACGTGTCGCCCGACCTGTCCGGCCGCGCGCCGGCCCGCTCCCTGGCGGGGCTGATCGACGTCCTCGACCGGGCCGACGCCGGCCGCCCCCGTCCGCGCCCCGCCGTCCACCGCGCGGCCCGGCCGGCACCGCTGCGCTCGGTCCAGCCGGCACCGCTGGCCCGCCCCGCGCGGGCCGCGGCCCCGCTGACCCCGCGCGTGGTCGTCGTCCCCGAGCGGGTCCGCCAGCCGCTGGGCGGCCTGCGCGGCATCGTCCGCCGCGCCGCCCTGTGGGGCGCCGGTGAGCAGCGCGAGTACCTGGCGTGGCCGGCGAGCACGCACCGCGCCGCCGTTCCCGGGCGACGCCGGGCGGCGGTGCGCGACCTGGTCCGCCGGGCGACCCTGTGGGGCGCCGGCGAGCACGGCGAGCACCTGGCCTGGGGCGGCCCCGCCCCGGTCCGCGAGCTCGAGCCCCCCGTGGTGCTGCGCGAGCTGCCCAGCACCCCCTCGATCCAGCCCGTGGCGCCTTCCCCCGCCGCGGCGCTCCTTCCCGCGGGACCGGCCTCGTCGCCGGGTTCGCGCACCGGTACGGCCGCACCTGACGCGACCGACCGCCCCTCCCACCCGGGTTCCACGGACCCCGCCACCTGGAGCCGGGCACGCGTCGCCCGGCATCCGGGGCGGGACTGGCCGTCACCGGGTCGGTACGGGGCGCGGTCCACGCCGCCGACTCCACCGGTCCGCGTCCCCAGCCGGACGAGCTGGGTCCCGGGGGTGCCCGCACCGCGCTCCCCGGGGGGTGACGGTGACGCCCGGGCGCGGGGAGATCCGCTCGCACGTGCGACCAGGGGCTCTCCCCTGCCCCCGCGACGAACGTGGCCCGCGGGCGGCGCCTCATAGCGCGCCGCCCACCGTGCGGGCACCCTCGTCGCATCCCGCCCGGCGCGCGCCGGGCACCCAGCAGGAGCGCGACCACGGCAGCCGGCCGTGGACGCCGCCCTCGTTCGACCGTCGAGCACGCCGGAACCGGCCGCCCCCTTCCCCGGGTGGCCGGAGACCGTCGTCCCGACCCCTGAGCACGCTCCTCCTCCCGGCCGACGACGTCGGCCACACCGCTGTCCACCCCGACGGTGTCCCTCCGGACGCCTGCAGACCTCGTCGTTCCCCGGTTCCGGCCTCGACCCACCGCCGACTGCACTGCGCAGCGCGCGGACCCTCCAGGGAGGCCCGGAACGCGGACGACGCAGGGCTGCCGGCCCGGAACCGCCCGGGGGACGACGGGTCCTGCCGGTGCCCGGCGGCGCGATTCCTCGCGACCCGGGTCTCTGACCGCCAGCGACCCGGGAGTGCGAGGTGGAACGCGCGGGGGACGCGGACCGGTCCGGGTTCCGCCGCTCCGGCGACCGGGGAACGGCGTCACCGCCCGGACGTGGGTCGCGCCGGAGGGCGGTCCGTCCGTCCACCACCCCCGCCGAGCGGCGGGCGCCCGCGGAGTGCGGACCGGACCTCGACCTCCGGCCCCCCCGGGGCGCCCGCCTCGGCCGTCGGCGGAGCGCCGCCCCCTCCGCCTCTCCCCCCGCTGGTCCGCGCCGCCCCGGGTCCGCGCACCCCGCCTCCCGGTGTGGAACGCTCAGTGCCGGGCCGTGCCGGCGACGCCCGACCATCGGTCGCGCCGCCGGCGAAGGGGGAGTGCAGAGTGACCGCCGCCGACCGTTCCGGGGCCGTGTCCCCGGCGGGTCGCACGGGCGGTCCGGGCACCCTCGACGCCGCGCGGCTCGAGCTGGTCCGCCGTCTCGCCGGCACCGCCATCGGCGCGCGGAACCTGCAGCGGCTGACCGACCTCGCGGTCCGGCTGCTCGAGTGCGAGACCGCCCAGATATCCCTCCTGGGCGAGGTGCAGACCGCGGTCGTCGGCACCGGCCTGCCGGCCGGTGGGGTCGGTGCGCAGCTCCCGCTCGGCGACTCGCTGTGCGCGGTCGCCGTCGCCGGTGGTGCCCCGCTGGTCGTGGAGGACGCCGCCACGGACGCCCGGGTGCGCGACCGGGAACCGGTGCGGTCGGGGGACATCGGCGCCTACCTCGGCATCCCCTTGGTCGTCCCGGACGGCCAGCCGGTCGGCGCTCTCTGCGTCTACGGGCGCGCCGCCCGCCCGTGGAGCGACCGGGACGTCGCGGTGCTCCGGCAGCTCGCCGACTCGGTGGCCACGGAGCTGCAGCTCTCCGCGGTGACCGCCGAGTACGAGGGCGACCGGCTGCGGTTCGAGCTGGCCATCGACGCAGCCGGGATCGGCACGTTCGACTGGGACCTCGTCGACGGCCGGCTGGTGTGGGACGACCGGCTCGTCGAGCTGTTCGGCTTCGAGCGCGACGGCTTCGACGAGTCCTTCGACTCCTTCGTCGGGCGGCTGCACCCCGAGGACCGCCGGCGCACCGTCGAGGCGGTGCAGGCGGTGATCGAGGGGCGCGGCACCCTGGACGTCGAGTACCGCATCCAGCTGCCCTCGGGGGAGACCCGCTGGGTGCAGGGCCGGGGCCGCGTGGTCGTCGACGACGAGGGACGTCCCGTCCGCATGATCGGCGCGGCCTACGACACGACGCCGCAGCGTGAGGGCGACGCACGGGTGGCCCGGGTGCTCGAGGCGATGAACGCGGCCTTCTTCTCCCTCGACCGGGACTGGCGCTTCTCCTACGTCAACGCCGAGGCCGAGCGGGTGCTGGGCACCTCGCGGGAGGCCCTGCTGGGCGGCGTGCTCTGGGAGCTGTTCCCGGCGGCGGTCGGCAGCGACTTCGAGCGCCACTACCGGGCCGCCCTGGAGCTGTCCGAGGAGCGGATGTTCGAGGCGTACTACCCCGCCCCGCTGGACGCCTGGTACGAGGTGCGGGCGTGGCCGACCCCCGACGGGCTGTCGGTCTCCTTCCTCGACGTCACCGAGCGGCGGTCGGCCGAGGAGCAGGCGCGCCGCAGCACGGTGCGGGTGGCGCTGGTGGCCCAGGTCACGACCGCCATGTCCGCCGCGCTCGACGGCGTGGTCGCGGAGGAGCAGGCGCTGCAGCGGGTCGCCGAGCTGCTGGTGCCCGAGCTGGGCGACTGGGCGATCCTCAGCCTGGTCGACGAGGACGGTCGGATGCGCGACGTCGCCAGCTGGCACCGGGATCCGGCGCAGCGCGGGACGGTGGCCCGGTACGCGTCGGTGCGACTGGCGGGCCTGCAGCCGGATGCGCCGGTGCTGCGTGCCCTCGCCTCGGGGCAGGTCTTCGTCGTCCCGGACATCGAGGCGACGGTCGGACGGACGCTGCCGGCGGGGGAGGTGCGGGACACCTTCCGCGCGCTGGCCCCGCGGTCGGCGATCACCCTGCCACTGGCGGCTCGCGGGCGGACCCTGGGTGCCCTGAGCGTCTACCGGCCCGCCGAGCGCCCGGTGCCCGACGACGAGGACGTGACGACGGCGCACGACGTCGCCGGTCGGGTCGCCCTGGCCCTGGACAACGCCCGGCTCTACCAGCAGCAGCGGCGACTGGCCGAGGGCCTGCAGCGCAGCCTGCTCACGGCCCCGCCGCAGCCCGACCGCACCGAGATCGTGGTCCGCTACCACCCCGCGATGGCGGCGGCCGAGGTGGGCGGCGACTGGTACGACGCCTTCCTGCAGCCCTCCGGTGCCACCATGCTGGTCATCGGCGACGTCGTCGGCCACGACACCGAGGCGGCGGCCGCGATGGGGCAGCTGCGCGGCATGCTCCGCGGCGTCGCCTATCGCGACGGCATCGGCCCGGCCGGTGTGCTGCGGGACCTCGACGCCGCGGTCCAGGGGCTGGGCATGGGCACGCTCGCCACCGCGGCCATCATGCGGATCGAGCAGACGGCGGCCGAGCGGGCCGCCGGGCTCAACCGGCTGCGCTGGTCGAACGCCGGCCACCCGCCCCCGCTGGTCGTGCACGCCGACGGGCGGATCGAGGTCCTCGCCGGCGAGCGCGCCGAGCTGATGCTGGGCGTCGACGCGACGACCCGGCGTACGGAGACCGAGACCACCGTGGCCCGCGGCGCCACGGTGCTGCTGTACACCGACGGGCTGGTGGAGGGCCGCGACCTCTCGCTGGACGAGGGCACGGCCCGGCTGCTGGCCGCCCTGCGCGAGCTCGCCGACCGGCCGCTGCCGGAGCTGTGCGACGCGCTGCTGGAGCGACTGCGGCCCGAGGGGTTGCAGGACGACGTCGCCCTGGTGGCGCTGCGGTTGCACCCGCAGGACGGCTGAGCTCAGCGGGGCAGCAGGGCCCAGACGTGCTTGTGGTGGTCGGTGGCGTACCAGCCGTGCCCGTCGGCGAGCTCGGCGATCAGGTAGAGCCCGAGGCCACCGAGGCTCGGGTCGCGACCCACCGCAGGTGAGGGGGGCGTCTGCGGGGCCTGGTCGGTGACCTCGATGAGGTAGGCCCGGTCGGTGCGCCCGATGGCTGCTCGCACCTCACCGCCCCCGTGCCGCAGGGCGTTGGAGGCCATCTCGTCCAGGGCCAGGACCAGCCGGTCGATGAGATCCGGCGTCACGGAGTCGCTGGCCGCCGCGGTCAGCCCGTCGCGGACGTCGGCCCGCACCGCGGGCAGCTCGGCGACCGAGCGCAGGTCCCAGCTCAGGACCGCCTCCGCGGGAGGCGGGTACGCCGACGGCCAGGTCGTTCCGGCCGCCTGCCCTGTCACGCGCGTGCTCTCCTCGGTTCCTGGCCCGCGGGACGCTGTGCTGGCCGAACAACCACGTATGGGCCGTCCTGGCGTGCGCCAAACATGATGTCGCGCGGATCACGCTCCTCGCGTCAGCCGAGGACGGGTGACCAGCTGCCCGACAGCACGCTGAGGGTGACCGCGACGGCGCACAGCACGACCGCCGTCACGACGAACCAGGCGTCCGTGGGGCGCAGCACCGAGGGCCGGGCGGAGCTCCGGACCATCCCCGAGTCGAAGCCCCGGGCGTCCATGGCGGTCGCGAGTCGGGTGCCCCGCCGTACCGCGGCGACGAGCAGGCCGAAGGCGGTGCTGCCCAGCAGGCGCAGGTGGGCCACCGGGTCGGCGCCGGCGTCCATCCCGCGCGCGCGGCGGGCGAGCCGGATCGTCTCCCACTCCGCGGCCAGCAGCGGGACCAGCCGCAGCGCGGCCAGCGCCCCGTACGCGAAGCGGCCGGACACCCGCCAGTGCGTGGTCAGCGCGTCGGCCAGCCGCACCGGGTCGGTGGCGGCGACCAGCAGGATGCCCGGCAGCGCGAGTGCGACCACCCGCAGCCCCCACGTCGCGCCGCTCAGCCAGGCATCGGCGCCGTCCAGCGAGCCGAAGGCGACGTTGACCCAGGCGACCCCCGCCGCGCTCAGCAGCAGCGGCCAGGTCCGGGCCAGCAGCGGCCGGGGACGGTGCAGGCCGGCCGCCGGCAGCAGGGCGAGCTCACCGGCGAGGACGACGGCGGGGGTCACCAGGTCGCCGCTCACCAGCAGCACGACGGTCACGACGGCGATGGCGGTCAGCTGGGCCACCGGGTTGACGGCGGACAGCGGCACGGGGCGCGCGGGGCCCAGCGCCATCGGCAGGCTCACGACACCCCCACCGGTGTGCCCAGCTCGAGCACCTCGTCGGCCAGCGCGCGGACCACCGCGGCGTCGTGGGTCACGAGGCACAGCGCCCGGTCGGCGTCCTGCTGCTCGGCCAGGAGCGCGACCAGCTCGGCCCAGGTGTCCCGGTCCTGCCCGAAGGTCGGCTCGTCGAGGACGAGCACCCGGGGCCGGGTGGCCAGTGCCGTGGCGACGGACAGCCGGCGCTGCTGGCCGCCGGAGAGCGTGAACGGGTTCGCCTCCGCCAGCTCGGTGAGGCCCAGCCGCTCGAGGAGCTCGTCGGCCACCCGGGTCGCGGCGGGACCAGCAGCCCCGGAACGCCGCGGGCCCAGCGCCAGCTCGTCGCGGACCCGGCCGGTCAGGAACTGGTGCTCCGGGTGCTGGAAGACGGTGCCGATGCGCTCGACCAGCTCGGCGGCCCGCCAGCGGGACGGGGGGCGTCCCGGACGGCGCAGGGCGGCGGTGAGAGCCGGACCGGCGACGACGCGCCCGGTCGTCGGTGCGCGCAGCCCGCCCAGCAGAAGGGCGAGGGTGGACTTCCCGGTGCCGTTGGGCCCGGTCACCGCCGTCGTCCGGCCCGCGCGCAGCTCGAGGTCGACCGGCCGCAGGGACGGGACGTCCGAGCCACGGTGGGTGGAGCCGGCGGCCTCCGCGGAGAGCAGCAGCTCACCGGCGGCACGGGGCGACCGCGTCGGCAGCCGCAGAGGTGCCGGCATCCACCCCGGACCGTGCTCGACCGACCCGCCGCCGGGTAGCAGCTCGACCACCCGGTCGACCAGCGGGAGCCAGGCCTCGACGTCGTGGTCGACGACCACCAGCGTCGCCGACCGGTCGGACACCGCGTGCGCGACGGCGGTGCGGACGAGGGCGCTCCCGGCCGGATCGAGCTGGGCGGTCGGTTCGTCCAGCAGCAGCAGGCCCGGGCGGGGGGCGAGCGCGCCGGCCAGCACCAGCCGCTGCTTCTGCCCGCCGGAGAGCGCCGCGGTCGCCCGGTCCCGGCCGAGGTCGAAGCCGACCGCGGCCAGGGCGTCGTCCACCGCGGGCCAGATGAGCCGGGGAGGGGTGCCCACGTTCTCCAGCCCGAACGCGACGTCGTCCCCGCTGCGGGTCATGACGAGCTGGGCGTCGGGGTCCTGGAAGACCATGCCGGCCCGTGACCGGCGCCGGTCGGGGGCGACGCCGTCGACCAGCAGCTCCCCCCGGGCGTCGCCGGCCTCCGGCTCGAGCAGTCCCCCCAGGGCGTGCAGCAGGGTGGACTTGCCCGAACCGGAGGCGCCGGTCAGCAGGACCCGTTCGCCGGGCTCGATCCGCAGGTCGACGTCGCGGACCGCCCACGCCCGGCGGTCGGCGTGGCGGAACCCCCAGCCGACCAGCCGGACCCCGGCCGGGACCGGCCCGGTCAGGTCAGACCCGCCGGCGGCCGGAGGCGAACGCGGACAGCGCGCCGCTCGCGGCCAGCGCACGGGCCAGGGCCATCCCGCCGATCCCCGCGACGACGGCAGTGCTGGCGACCACCAGCGCCACGTACGTCGTCTTCCAGCCGGCGGTCCAGTCGGGGTAGTAGTAGAGGAGGTCGAGCACAGCGGCCATCGCGCCGGCCAGCACCGCGGAGAGCGCGGCCTGCGGCCAGCCGAACCGGCGGTACCGGAAGGCGGCGAACCCGGCCTCGCCGGCCAGCCCCTGCAGCAGGCCGTAGACGATCGTCGTGGTCCCCCAGGCCGATCCGAGGAGCGCGGAGACGACGGCGGCGATCAGCTCGGCGAAGAGACCGGCGCCGGGCTTGCGCACGATCAGCGGCGCCAGCACCGCGGGCACCAGCCAGACGCCGTACATGAACGCCTGACCGGGCGGGAAGGCGCTGAACGCGGTGCCGGTGCCCGCCCAGAGCAGGCCCCAGGCCCAGAAGACGACGCCGAAGGCGACGCCCAGGACGGCGGTGACGACGATGTCGACGGTGCGCCAGCGGGCGGCGGGCTGCGCATCGTGGGTAGACGAACGGACGGCCTGTTCGGCCATGGCTTTCCTCCAGACTCCCTGCGCCGGCATGACCCGGATCAGGTTCGAGGGTCTGCGGTGTCCCGCACTCTCAGCGCCGAAGCGCTCCCCTGCTGTGAATGTGTGTTCAGTTGTGGTGCCCGCCGAGCGTAGACCACCCCACCTCCCCGGGCGTTTTGTGCACGAAACGCCCGGGCGGATAGTGCACAAATCGCCGCTCAGGGGAGGAGTCCCAGCAGCAGGTGGGCGTTCAGGCCGGTGATCAGCGCGGCCACCACGCATCCCGCAGCGGTCGTGACCCGCCGGTTCACCCATCCGCCCATGAGGTCGCGGCGGCTGGTGAGCCAGAGCAGCGGCACCAGTGCGAACGGGATGCCGAACGAGAGCACCACCTGCGACCAGACCAGGGCGCTGGTCGGGTCCCCACCCAGCACCAGGATCCCGAGCGCCGGAGCCAGGGTGAGCAGTCGGCGCGCGAGGACGGGGATGTGCCGGCGCAGGAAGCCGGCCATGACGACCTGCCCGGCGTGCGTGCCCACCGACGACGACGCGAACCCGGACGCGAGGAGGGCCAGGGCGAAGGCGACGGCGGCGCCCGAGCCGAGCTGGTCGCCCAGGCCCGCGTGCACGCCCTCCAGCGTGTCGGCCTGCCCGCCGCCGGTGAACAGCTGCGCGGCGATGATCAGCATCGCGGCGTTGACCAGCCCGGCCAGCCCCATCGCGAGGACGACGTCCAGCCGCTGGGCCCGCAGCAGCCTCCGCCGGCCGCCCTCGGTCCGGCCTGCGGTGACGACGTCGCCGTAGCGGCCGGGGGTCAGCGCGGAGTGCACGTAGATGACGTGGGGCATCACCGTGGCGCCCAGGATCCCCGTGGCCAGCACGATGCTCTCCGAGCCGTCGAAGGACGGCACCATGCCGCCGGCGACCCCGCCGAGGTCCACCCCGGCGCCGACCAGGGTGTACCCGAACCCGAGGCCGACGACGAGCAGCAGACCGGTGATGACCCGTTCGAACGGCCGGTGCCCGCGGGACTGCGCGGCCAGGAGGACGAAGGCGACGACGGCGGTGATCAGCCCACCGACCGGCAGCGGCACTCCGAACAGCAGGTTCAGTGCCACCGCGCCGCCCACGATCTCGGCGAGGTCCGTGGCGATGGCGACCGCCTCGGCCTGCAGCCACAGCACGCGGGTCACCGGGCGTGGCAGCCGCTCCCGGCACAGGGTGGCGAGGTCCCGCCCGGTGGCCAGCCCCAGCTTCGCGGTCAGCGTCTGGACGAGCATCGCCATGAGGTTGGCCGCCACGATCACCCAGAGCAGCGTGTAGCCGAAGGCCGCTCCGCCCGAGAAGTTGGTGGCGAAGTTGCCGGGATCGACGTAGGCCACGGCGGCGACGAACGCCGGCCCGAGCATGGGCCAGATCCGCCGCCTGCCCGCCGGGGGAGCGGGGGGCCGTGGGGCGCCCACCAGGGTGGTGGGGAGGACGGCGGCCTCGGTCTTCGACAGGTACACGGCGGCCTCGCAGGCGGGAGACGAACGGCGGTCGCTCCTGTCCTGCCCGCCGGGGGTGTCACGCCCGGGCCGATCCGTGGCCCCCGGGGGCCACGGTCGTGGCCCGTCACCGGACAGGCGTGGCTGCCGGCCGGAGCGGGAAGGAACGGTCCGCCCGCACCGACTTGGAGGTCTCCGTGACCGAAGCAGCATCGCCCCGCCCCCTCGCCCTCGTGACCGGCGCTTCCAGCGGCATCGGTCTGGAGCTGGCCAAGCAGTTCGCCGACAACGGCTTCGACCTGATCGTGGTGGCGGAGGACGGAGAGCTGGACGCCGCGAAGCTCCAGCTGCAGCAGCGGGGTGCCGCTGTCTCCGACATCCGGGCGGACCTGCGGCAGCGGCCCGAGGTGGAGAAGGTGGTCGCTGCCGTGCGGGGCGCCGGCCGGCCGCTGGACGCCGCGGCCCTCAACGCCGGCGTCGGTGTGGGCGGGCCGTTCGTCGAGACGGACCTGGACGCGGAGCTCGACCTGGTGGCGCTCAACTGCGTCTCGACGATGCACCTGGCCAAGCGCGTCGCCCAGGACATGGTGGCCCGCAACGCCGGCCGGATCCTGTTCACGTCCTCGGTCGCCTCGCAGGCGCCGCAACCGTTCCAGGCCGTGTACGGCGCGTCCAAGGCGTTCGTCCAGTCGCTCGCCCTCGCGCTGCGCGAGGAGATCGCCAGCACCGACGTGACCGTCACGGCGATGCTCCCGGGGCCCACCGACACGGAGTTCTTCGACCGGGCGGAGCTCACCGACACCGCGCTGGGGGCCATGGAGAACAAGGACGACCCGGCCCAGGTCGCCGCCCAGGGCTTCGCCGGGCTCATGAAGGGCGAGGCGACCGTGTTCGCCGGGTCGCTCGCCAGCAAGGCGATGGGGCGGCTGTCGGCCATGACGCCCGACACGGTGGCGGCCAAGACGGTGAAGCCCATGGCGGCGCCGGGGTCCGGAGGGAGCTGACCCCCGCCCGGGGCACGATCGGGGGGTGCAGACGCCACCGCTGGACCTCGGAGAGCTTCTCCTGCGCCCCTGGCGGGACGACGACGTCGACACCGTCTTCGTCCTGCAGCAGGACGCCGCGTCGCGGCTGTGGGCCGGTGGCGGGGGCCTGGAGACCCGGGACGACGCGGCGGCGCTGGTCGGGCGGCTGCGCGACCAGGAGAACCGCGCGTCCTGGGCGGTGGTCGGCGCCGCGACCGGCGCGCTCCTCGGCTCGGTTACGGTGCACTCGATCGAGCTGCCGCTGGGCAACGCGGAGGTCGGGTACTGGACGGCCGGGACGGCGCGCGGGCGCGGCGTCGCCCCTCGTGCGGTCGACGCCGCCTGCCGTTGGGTGTTCGCCACGCTGGGTGTGGACCGGGTCGAGCTCTGTCACGCCGTGGAGAACGCCGCCTCGGCGCGGGTCGCGGCGAAGGCCGGGTTCACCCACGAGGGCCGGCTGCGCCGCTCGTTCCGCTACGGCGACGGCGTGAAGCACGACGAGCTGCTCTGGTCCAGGCTCGCCGACGACCCGCTGCCGAGGCTCAGCATCCGCAGCTGACCGCAGGCGCGACCAGGGGATCGGCCGGGGCGGTCCGCACGCCGTCGGCGGTCTCGACCGGCAGTCCCTCGCGCGCCCAGTACTCGAAGCCGCCGATCATCTCGCGCACCCGGAATCCCAGCAGGGACAGCGCCAGGGCCGCTCGGGTCGCGCCGTTGCAGGCGGGGCTCCAGCAGTAGGCCACGACCGGGACCGAGCGGTCCAGCTCGGCCTCCGCACGGGCGGCGATCTCCCGGCCGGGGAGGTGCACGGCTCCGGGGACGTGCCCGCGGTCCCACGCCTCGCGGCTGCGGCTGTCCAGCAGGACGAACCCCGGGTCGCCCGAGTCGAGGGCGGCGGCGACGTCGGTCGGGTCGGTCTCCACCGCCAGTCGGCGGGCGAAGAAGGTAGCGGCGTCGTCCGGGGCGGTGCTCCAGTCGGTGATCATGGTCGCGACGCTAGGGACGCCGTCCCGTCGCGGCGAGGCCGTCCCCTGCCAACGACCGCAGCACCTCTGCCGTCAGAGCGGCACGGCGATCCGTTCGGGTGCCGGGCGGTCCAGCGCGCGCGCGAGGTCCGCAGGGACCGGAGCCAGACCCGCCCCGGCCAGGACGACGTCGCGGACGAACACGTGCCAGCGGTGCGCGTGGCGCAGCATGCTGTGCCCGCCGGCGATCGTGAACCGGGCGACGTCCGCGCCCGCGGCGGCGGCGCGCTCGGCGAACTCCTCCGAGAGCCGGGCGGGGACCCAGCGGTCGCCGCGACCGTGCAGGATCGTGAGCGACCGGCCGCGCAGGTGGTCCACCGGCTCGCCCGGTGGCGTCCACGGTGCCAGCGCGCACACCGCGGCGACGCCGTCGGCACCGCCGGCGCGGAGCACCGCCCGGCCGCCCATCGAGTGGCCGACGAGCACCACCGGCAGGCCCGGGTTCTCCCTCCGGATCTCCTCGAGGGCCCAGCGGACGTCGGCGTAGGCGTCCGCCGCGGCGCCGTTCCAGCCGGCGACCCGGTAGCGCAGCAGGTGCGTGGTTAGCGCGGCATCGGCCGCCGCACCGGACACGAACTGCTCGACGGCCCGCATGCGTACGAGGGACAGAGCCCGTTCCTTCGGTGGCTCGACGCTGGCCACCGTTCCGCCGTGGCAGAACAGCGCGACCGCGCGCGGCGCACCCGCCGCCGGGCGGGTCTCCAGGACCGGCCCGGTCACCCCCGCCGTCCGCGTCGTCCGCGGAGCGTGGCCCGGGCCCGGTCCCCGAGATCTCCGGCCCGGAGCAGTGCCCCGCTGACGGCGGAGGGCCCGCGCCGGCGCTGCAGCGCCAGGCCGAGGCGCCGCAGCAGGCCGGTGGCCAGCGGGACGACGACGGTCAGCAGCAGCCAGGTGCGCAGCCGGCTGGTCAGGAAGAGCCACATGACCGGCCCCTTACCCAGGTCCGGCCGCTCACGCCTGGTCGTCGGAGAGGCGGACGACCATCTTCCCGGTGTTCCCGCCGCGCAGGAGGTCCAGGAAGGTGTCGACCGCGCTGTCGAGCCCCTCGCGCACGGTCTCGCGGACGACGAGCTTCCCGTCGCGCAGCCAGCCGGAGACCGCCTCGGCGAAGGCGGGCTGCAGGTCGGTGTGGTCGCCGACGATGAAGCCGCGCAGGCTGAGCTTCTTGGTGACCAGCATGAACATGTTGCGCGGCCCGGGCTGCGGCTCGGTGGCGTTGTAGCCGGAGATCGCCCCGCACAGCGCGGCCCGGCCGTGCTCGGTGAACGCGCCGATCGCGGCCTCCAGGTGCTCGCCGCCGACGTTGTCGAAGAAGACGTCGATGCCGCCGGGAGCCGCCGCCCGCAGCTGCTCGGCGACCGGCCCGTCGTGGTAGTCGAAGGCGGCGGTGAAGCCGAGCTCCTCGGTCAGCCAGCGCACCTTCTCCGGCGTGCCGGCGCTGCCGATGACCGCCGAGGCGCCGCTGAGCCGGGCGAACTGCCCGACAAGGCTGCCCACCGCGCCCGCCGCTCCGGAGACGAACACGGTGTCGCCCTCCCTGAACTCGGCCAGCCGGAACAGGCCGGCGTAGGCGGTGAGGCCGGGCATGCCGAGCACGCCGAGGTGGTAGCTCGGCGGGACGCCGGGCAGGTCGGGCAGCACGCGGACGTGCTTCGCGTCCAGCACGGCGACGTCCCGCCAGGCGGCGTCGGCGAGCACCAGGGCGCCCTCGGGCACGTCGGGGGAGCGGGACTCGACCACCCGGCCCACGGCGCCGCCCTTCATCGTCTCGCCGATCTCCCAGGCCGCGGCGTAGGACTTGCCGGCGTTCATCCGGCCCCGCATGTAGGGGTCGACCGACATGACGAGCATGCGGACGACGACCTGCCCGTCGGAGGGGTCGGGCCGGTCGAGCTCGACCAGCCGGAAGTCGTCGGGGGTGGGCTCGCCCACGGGGCGGGCGGCCAGCTGCCATTCACGCGTGTGCACGGTCACCCCGCGATCATGCGCCCGACCAGGTGCATCGCGCGCCACCGGGTTGCAGGGCGGGCATACGCTCGGGCCATGTTGTTCTCCCGCGCGAAGACCGAGCTGGTGGCACCCGAGGGCGCCCTGCCGGGCCGTCCCGACCCGCTGCCCCACGTGCCCGAGGTGCACGCGGTCAACGGCAACCGCATCCAGCCGCCGTTCCCCGACGGCATGCAGACCGCCGTCTTCGGCGCCGGCTGCTTCTGGGGCGTGGAGAAGGTCTTCTGGGAGACGCCGGGCATCTACTCGACGGCCGCCGGCTACGCGGGTGGCTACACCCCGAACCCGACGTACGAGGAGGTCTGCTCGGCGCGCACCGGGCACACCGAGGTCGTGCTCGTCGTCTTCGACCCGGCGGTCATCTCCTACGAGCAGCTGCTCAAGGTGTTCTGGGAGGACCACGACCCGACGCAGGGGATGCGCCAGGGCAACGACATCGGCACCCAGTACCGCTCGGCGATCTACTACGCGACGCCCGAGCAGGAGGCTGCGGCCCGCGCCACCCGCGACGCCTACCAGGAGCGCCTCACGGCAGCCGGCTACGGCGAGATCACCACCGAGATCGCGCCGCTGGGCGAGTTCTTCTACGCCGAGGACTACCACCAGCAGTACCTCTACAAGGTGCCCAACGGCTACTGCCCGGTGCACTCGACCGGCGTCTCCTGCCCGGTGGGTCTGCCGAACGTCTGATCCCGGCGGCTGACACGGCCACCACCGTGCGGGCTCGTTCCGGGTCCGTCTGGTCTCGGGCCCCGGACCGACCGGCCCCCGTCCGCACGTCGAGCTCGACGAGTTGGTCGTATCGAGGCCCCGCATTCCGACGCTGGTACGCATCCGGGCGGCAGGACACGACAGTGGCGTCGGGCAGAGTGGTGGCCATGCCCGGCCCCGAACTGTTCGACCTGCTGCGGCGATACCCCGACGTCGAGGCGCCGGACCTGGTGGCCGTCGACGCGACCGACCGCCTGCTCCTGGACGAGGCGGCTGCCGCTCTGGCGTTGGCAGGGCCGGGTGAGGTCGCCGTCGTCGACGACTCCTACGGGGCGCTGACCCTGGGTGCCGTGGAGTTGCACGGGGCGCGCGACGTCCGGGTCTCCCAGGACCTGCTGGTCGGCGAGCTGGCGCTGGCCGCCAACGCCGAGCGCGCCGGCCTCTCCGGCACCTACCGCTCCCTGCCTCTGGTCGAGGTCGCCGCCGGGGCGCGCGTGGTCCTGGTCCAGGCGCCCAAGGGCCTGGACGCGCTGCGGGAGATCGCGGAATCGGTCGCCGCCGTCGCGGCGCCCGACGTCACGCTGCTGGTCGGCGGGCGGGTGAAGCACATGACCCACGCGATGAACGACGTCCTCCGCGACTCGTTCGCCGACGTCTCGGCGACCCTGGCGCGGCAGAAGTCGCGGGTGCTGGTCGCCCGGCGCCCGCAGCCGAAGCCGTCGTCCTTCCCCCGGCAGCAATGGCACGCGGAACTCGGCCTCACCGTCTGCGCCCACGGCGCGGCGTTCGCCGGGACCAAGGTCGACATCGGCACCCGGGCGCTGCTGGCCGCCCTGGACCGGATGCCGACGACGGGCACCGCGCTGGACCTCGGGTGCGGCACCGGTGTCCTCGCCGCGGCGCTGGCCGGGAGCCGGCCGGATCTGCAGGTCGTCGCGAGCGACCAGTCGGCGGCGGCCGTGGCCTCGGCCCGCGCGACGGCGGAGGTCAACGGGCTGGCGGACCGGATCCGGGTGGTCCGGGACGACGCCGCGGCGTCCCTGGCCGACGGGAGCGCGGACCTCGTCGTCCTGAACCCGCCGTTCCACGTGGGTGCCGCCGTCGTCACCACGGTGGCCGACCGGCTCTTCGCCGCGGCCGCGCGCGTGCTGCGTCCCGGCGGTGAGCTCTGGACGGTCTACAACTCCGCGCTGCGCTACCGGCCCGTGCTCGCCCGGCTGGTCGGCCCGACCCGCCTGGCGGCCCAGACGCCGAAGTTCACCGTCACCGCCTCCACGCGCTCCTGACCTGCTGCAGCGGAACCAGATCGTCCGGGTTTCCGCTGTAGCCGATCCACGATCCGACCGAAGAACGCGATGCGGGTGGGAAGCGCCCGATCATGTCGGGGCCGATGGAGGCGTCGTGCTGCGTTCGTTCTGGATGGACCGCCCTCTGGGCGTCAAGCTTGCGGCACTGGTCGGGGCCGGTGCGCTGGCGCTGGGCGGATTCGCCGTCATCTCCGTTTCGGCGCTCCAGGACACCGGGGAGCGGGCCGACGACATCCTCGCCAGCACCGAGTCCACCGGCGATGCGCTGCTCGCGGACATGATGCACGACGCCGTGCGGGCCGACGTCCTGCAGGCGCTGCTCAGCGGCGGACGCGGCGACCTGTACACGGCGGCGGTGTCCGACCTCGCCGACCACAGCGAGACCTTCCGCGGCCTGATCGAGGAGATCCTGCAGGAGGGGCTGAGCCCCGAGGTCACCGCCGCCACGGAGGCGGTGGCTCCCGCCGTCGAGGAGTACCTCGACTCCGCGCAGGCCATCATCGCGACCGCCGGCACGGACCCGGTCGCCGCCCAGGCCTCCTACCCGGAGTTCGCGGAAGCCTTCTCGGCGCTGGAGGACGCGCTGCCGACCATGAGCGACGCCATCACCGAGTTCGCCGAGCAGGCCGAGCGCACGACCACCGACGAGCGCGGCACCGCCATCAGCATGTCGATCGCCGTCGCCGTCGGGGGCGTCCTCGTCCTCGGCCTCCTGGGCTGGATCGTCACCCGCTCGGTGGTCGGGCCGGTGCGCCGCGTCGCGGCCGTGCTCGACGCCCTCGCCGACGGCGACCTGCGCGCGTCCGCCGACGTGACCAGCAAGGACGAGGTGGGCCGGATGGCCGGCTCCCTCGAGGCGTCGATGACGACGCTGCGGGCGCTGATGGCCGCCATCGGGGACAGCTCGACGACGCTGGCCTCGGCCACCGAGCAGCTGTCGGCCAGCGCCCAGGACATGGCCCGGCTCGCCGACGAGTCCTCGACCCAGAGCGGCATCGTCGCCGGAGCAGCGGTCCAGGTGTCGGAGAACGTGCAGACCGTCGCGGCGGGCTCGGAGGAGATGGGCACGTCCATCCGCGAGATCGCGCAGAACGCCAGCGAGGTGTCGCGGGTGGCCGGGCAGGCCGTGGTCGTCGCCGACGACACGACGGCGACGGTCGCCAAGCTGGGGGAGTCCTCGCTGGAGATCGCCGGCGTCGTCAAGGTCATCACGAGCATCGCGGAGCAGACGAACCTGCTGGCGCTCAACGCCACCATCGAAGCGGCCCGCGCCGGTGAGGCGGGCAAGGGGTTCGCCGTCGTCGCCAACGAGGTCAAGGAGCTGGCCCAGGAGACGGCGAAGGCCACCGAGGACATCTCCCGCCGGGTCGGCACCATCCAGGCCGACACCGACGGCGCGGTCCGGGCCATCGGCGAGATCTCGGCGATCATCGCCCGGATCAACGACGCGCAGTCCACGATCGCCGCGGCCGTCGAGGAGCAGACGGCGACGACGAACGAGATGAACCGCAACGTGGCCGAGGCGGCGACCTCCGCCGGCCAGATCGCGCAGAACATCGACGCGGTGGCCGCGGCGACCGTGTCCACGACCCGCGCCATGGGCGATGCGCAGGCCGCGATCGACGAGGTGGCCCGCATGGCGTCCTCGTTGAATTCCTCGATCGCCGCGTTCCGGTACTGAGCGGAGCATTCCGGAACCGGAAAGGTCCTCCGTTCGGGTGGTTCCGCTGTAGTCGGTCCAGCCCCCGACCGATGAAGGGGGCACGCGGCACCGGGAACGCCCGGTTCCGGCAACTTGGTCGCGGGGCCCGGCGCATGACGCGGCGCCGGGGCGACCTGGGGGGACGACGGCGGCGGGAGCGATCCCGCCGCCGTCGGTCTGTCCTGACCCGGGTCAGGATCCCGTGGACCCGCGACGGCGGACCGGTGCCTCGGCCGACCAGGGGAAGTCGACCCACCGGTCGGTGCGGCGCCACACGTAGTCGCAGCGCACGAGGGAGCCGGGTTTCTCGTAGACCACGGCGGTCCGCACGTCGGCCACGTGACCGGCGCAGAAGTTCCGCACCAGGTCCAGCGTCTTCCCGGTGTCGGCCACGTCGTCGGCGACCAGGACGTCCGCGCCGGTCAGGTCCACCACGTCCAGCATGGGCGGGAGGACGACGGGCAGGTCCAGCCGCTGGTCCACGCCGGTGTAGAACTCGACGTTCATCACGAAGAGGTTCTTCACGTCCAGCGCGTAGCCCAGGGCGCCGCCCAGGAACACGCCGCCGCGGGCGATGCAGAGGACCAGGTCCGGTTCGAACCCGTCGTCGGCCACCTGCTGGGCCAGGTCGCGGGTGGCGAGCCCGAACGCGTCGTAGGTCAGCACCTCGCGGTCGTGGTCCACGGGGCGCATGGTGCACGTGAAACATCGCGGACGGGAGTCGCGGCTGCGTCGTCCCCGTTGCGCGGGGCCGGTGGGCGAACCCCGGCGAACATGTCCCACAATGTTCAACCAGTCGGCCGGGAATGCTGCGGCCAGCAGGATCTGAGGGCGACATGGCTGAACCGACGGACCCGGGCCCGGTGCTCGACCGTCGCGGTGCGCCCGGCTGCTCGGGGCACGCGCACACGGCGCTGATCGCCCGTTCGGACGAGGAGCTGGTAGCCGGCGTCGTCCCCTACGTCGAGGAAGGGCTGCGCGCCGGTGACACGGTGCTGCTCTGCCTCCCTCCCGACACGCACGGCCTGGTCACCTCCGCCCTCGGCGAGCGTGCCTCGGCCGTGGAGAGCGACTCCCGCATCTGCCTCCTGGGCGCCCGGGTGGCCGACGCGATGGGCGTGACCCGGGAGTGGATCACCCGTGCCGCCGGCTCCGGCTCCGGCCGGCTCCGGATCGCGGGCCAGGTGCAGTTCGGTGCCGAACCCCGCAGCTGGCGGGAGGGCCTCCGGTACGAGGCGGCGGCGAACCGGATCCTGGCCGACGATCCGGTGTCCGCGCTGTGCCTGTTCGACCGGCGTGCCCTCCCGGCCGAGGTGCTGGGTGGCGTCCCCGCCACGCACCCCGAGCTCCTCGTGGGCGGTCAGCTCGTGCCGAGCAGCGCCTTCGCGGACCAGCGCGAGTTCGCCCTGCGCCTACCCCTGCCGCGCGAACCGCTCGAGGACGCGGGCCCCGTCTTCGCCGCTACCGACTCGCCGTCGCTGGCGTCGCTGCGGGGTGAGCTGCGCCGGGTCATCCACGAGCGCGTGCCCGATCCGGACCAGGCAGAGGACCTGCACTTCGCCGCGAGCGAGGTCGCTTCCAACGCCTTCCGGCACGGATCGCGGCCGGTGTCGGCCCAGGTGTGGGTCGACGAGGACCAGCTGATCTGCGCGATCACCGACAGCGGGCCCGGCTTCGACGACCCGTTCGCCGGCTTCCGTCCCGCCCATGGCGACGACCTGGCCCTCGGGGGCATGGGGTTGTGGCTGGCTCGCAAGCTGTGGGACCACGTCGACGCGCTGCCGCGGCGGCCCGGTGTGACGGTCCGGTTGAGCAGCCGCCTGCGCTGACCCGGGGCGGCTCAGGCGAGCACGGACTCCGTGGCGTCGAGCAGCGCGCGGCTGTTCTTGCCCGTCCGCTTCGCCCGGTACATGGCGGTGTCGGCCCGGTGGAGCAGCCGGTCTGGGGTGCATCCCGGGTCGGCGAGCGCGCCGCCGATGCTCGCGGTGACCGTCACCGTGTGGCCGGCGACCTGCACCGGCAGTCGCATGGCGGCGAGCAGCCGATCGGCGACCTCACGCAGCCGGTCGGCGTCGGCCTCGGCCAGCAGGAGCGCGAACTCGTCCCCGCCGAGCCGGGCGACGACGTCGTCGCCCCGGACGTCGGCCGACAGCCGGGCCGCGACGGCGAGCAGCAGCTCGTCGCCGGCGGCGTGGCCGAGGGTGTCGTTGACCGCCTTGAAGTCGTCGACGTCGACGAACAGCACCGCCGGGGGTGAGCCGGCGCCGATGTCGCCGGTGGCCGCCGCCAGTCGCTCGTTGAAGGCGGTGCGGTTCAGCAGACCGGTGAGCGGGTCGGTGCGGGCCTGGCGGCGCAGCTCGTCCTCGAACAGCTTGCGGTCGGTGACCTCGCGGAAGTTGACCACCCAGCCCTCGATGCCGAGGGCGTCGACGCGGCCGCTGATGCGCATCTCCACCCAGCGCGTGCCGCCCGAGCTGTGCTGCACGCGGATGTCGGTGTCGACGACGCCCGAGTTCGCATCCCCCGACCGGCCGGCGGCGGCGACGGCGGCGCGCAGCCGGGGCTGGTCGCGGGGGTCGGCCAGCGAGATGGCGTCCCGGCCGAGGTAGTCCGCCGGCGGCCGGCCGAGCAGCGACTGGACCGCCGGGCTCATGTAGGCGATGGTGCCGGCCGCGTCGACGATCGTGATGACGTCGGCGGCGTTCTCGAGCAGGATCTGCAGCCGTGCCTCGCTGGCGGCCAGTGCGGCGCTGGTGCGCTCGCGCTCGCGGTTCAGGGCGAAGAGCCGCCACAGCGCCAGGCCGGTGAGCAGCGAGCTGCCGGCCCCGAGCACGTAGCCGATTCCGCCGTGGCCCATCGTCCAGAGGACCAGCAGAGCCGGACTGACCAGCAGCGCTGCGCTCACGCTGATGACCCGGCCGGACGTGGCCTCCTGGTCCGAGGCGGTGGCCTGGCCCATGGTCGCGACGGCGGGGTGGCGGCCGGCCAGGACCAGGGCCGCGACGGACAGCAGCGGCAGGGGGTCGAGCAGTGCGGAGCCGCGCAGGGTGGCGCCGGTGAGGATGGTGCCGCCGTAGCCGACGACCGCCAGGGCGGCCGCAGCGAACAGGGCCGTGGTAGTGACCGACCGGCCGCGCGACAGGGCCAGTGGGACGCAGACGACGAGCAGGACCGCGGTGAGCAGCGGGGTGCCGATGCCCACCTCGATCAGGTCCACCGACATCGAGTGCTCGTCGCCGCGCACGGCGAGCACGGCGAGCCCGGCGGCGAGCAGGAGCGTGGCGGTGTCGATCCAGGCCGCCCGGTCGCGCCGACGCCGGCGGCGGCGTACGACCCCCAGGGCGCCGACGACGAACGCCGCGTAGGCGGCGACGTCGAGAGCGGACTCCAGCGGGGTGGTGACGGGGGTGGCCACCCCGGCCAGCGAGAAGACGTCGGCGACGCAGCTCAGGGCGAAGAAGACCAGGCCCAGGCCGAGACCGGCCCACGCGACGACCAGCTCGGTGCGGTGGCGGCGCAGCGCGACCAGCACGGCGGCGAGGCCGAGGGCGAACAGCGGGATCTCCGCGGCGGGCCGCCAGGGGCCGTCGGGGACCAGGGTGACGATCAGCGCGACGACCAGCACCGCCACCGCCGCGTGCCGCCACGCGGCGCGGGCGGTCGGGGCGGGGGAGCCGGTCACGCCACCCCATCGTCACGTCCTCCGCGGTCCTTGACAGTTTTCTCCCCCGACCGGGGTGCGTCGCTCAGACCATCGGAGGCAGATCCGAGACGCGGAGGTCCGGACGAGTGCGCACGAACCGCAGCGGGTGCCGGAACACGCCGGCCTGCAGCGCGGCGTCGGCGCTCACCTCCACGACGACCACGGGGTCGACGCGGGTCAGCGGGACCGCCAACCGGCTCCCGCCGAAGCGACCCGTGCCGATCCGGTCCGGCCACGGGTGGTCGTCGGCGGCCGGCCGCAGGACCGCGGCGAGCTCGGCCGACTGCTGGGGCGTCAGCGGGCTGGTCCGGCCGACGACGACGAGCTCACCGTTCCGGTACCGCCCGGCCACCAGCTGGCTCGGGCGGTCGATGGGACCGATCACCCCGCCGGCGAGGACCTCGGTGGTCTCCCAGCTCTTCACCTTGAGCCAGTCGCGCCGCCCGGGGGCGTAGCGGGTGGCCGCGCCCTTCACCACGAGCCCCTCGATGCCGGCGGGGCGGAAGTCGGCGAACCACTGCTCGGCCTCGGCCAGGTCGGCGGTCATCGGGGAGAGCTGCATGGGTGGAGCCCAGCGCCCGGCGAGGTCCTCCAGCGCCGCCCGCCGGCGGGTGAAGGTGCGCCCGCGCAGGTCCTCGCCGCCGGCGGCGAGCAGGTCGAAGGCGACGTAGGAGGCCGGGGCCGCGCCCACCTGGGCCGCGATGCGGCCGGGGGCGCTGACCATCCGGCGCTGGAGGAGCCCGAAGTCCAGCCGTTCGCCGTTCCAGATGACCACCTCGCCGTCGACGACCGATCCGGCCGGGATCTGCGCGAGCGCTGCGGCGGCGACGTCGGGGAAGCGGTCGGTGAGGTCGCGCCCCTGCTTGGACCACAGCCGGGTGGAGCTCCGCTCCCGGACGATCACCAGCCGGTAGCCGTCCCACTTGGGCTCGTAGCGGCACCCACCGCTCAGCGCGGCCGGCCGTGGGATGGCGCGCACCGGCTTCGCCAGCTGCACCGCGACCGGGCCGGCGAGCTCCGGTGGCAGCGCGGGCAGGCCGGGGGCGGACAGGGGCACCCGGACAGCCTGCCGACCCGGCGGCCGCGGCGCACGCCGGCCGCATCGGCTCACACCCGATCGGGTCCGGTCAGTCGAGCTGCCCGGTGTGCCGCTCGAACCGGTCGGCGGAGTGGCCCTCGAGGCCGACGATCGTCGCCGTCTTCCCACGGGCCGCGTACTTGTGGGTGATCGCGTCCAGCACCGCCACGGTGGAGGCGTCCCAGACGTGCGCATCGGAGAGGTCGACCACCACCTCCGCGGGGTCGTCGGCGTAGGAGAACTGGTGCACCAGGTCGTTGCTGGAGGCGAAGAAGAGGGCGCCGTGCACCGCGTAGACCGGGCGGCCGTGCTCGTCGGTGGAGCGGGTCACGGTGACCAGGTGGGCGACCCGGCGGGCGAAGAGCACGCACGCGGCGACCACACCCACCCCCACGCCCAGGGCCAGGTTGCGGGTGACCAGCGTGACCACGACGGTCGCGACCATCACGGCGGTCTCGCTGCGCGGCATCCGCGGCAGCGTGCGGACGCTGTGCCAGTCGAACGTGGTGAGCGCGACGAGGACCATGACGGCGACGAGGGCGGCCATCGGGATGGCCGCGACCACGTCGCCCAGCAGGACGGCGAGGACCACGAGCAGCGTGCCGGCGAGGAAGGTCGACAGCCGGGTCCGACCGCCGGACCGGACGTTGATCATCGTCTGGCCGATCATCGCGCAGCCGCCCATGCCCCCGAAGAAGCCCGTGACGACGTTCGCCGCGCCCAGACCCCAGGACTCGCGGGTCTTGTCCGAGGGGGTGTCGGTGAGGTCGTCGACCAGCTTCGCCGTCATCAGCGACTCCATCAGCCCGACGAAGGCGAGCCCGAGGGCGTAGGGCCCGATGATGCGCAGCGTCTCCCAGGTGAACGGCACGTCGGGGACGGCGAGGGCGGGGAGCCCGTCGGGCAGCGCCCCCTGGTCGCCGACGTCGGGGACGTCGACGCCGCCGACGACGGTGACGAGGGTCAGGACGGCGATGGCGACCAGTGGCGCGGGGACCGCCGTCGTCCACCGGGGGACGAGCTGGATGATCAGCAGGCCACCGGCCACCATGGGGTAGACCGGCCAGGGGACACCGACGAGCTGGGGCAGCTGGGCGCTGAGGATCAGCACGGCCAGTGCGTTGACGAAGCCGACCATCACGCTGCGCGGGACGAAGCGCATGAGCCGGGCGATGCCGGCGGCGGCCAGCAGCATCTGCGCCAGACCACCGAGGACGACGGCCGCGACGAGGTACTCGACGCCGTGCTCCTGGACCAGCGGGGCGATGACGACGGCGGTGGCACCGGCGGCCGCCGTGATCATGCCGGGCCGGCCACCGGTGAACGCGATGACGACGGACATCGTGAGCGAGGTGAACAGCCCCACCCGCGGGTCGACACCGGCGAGCACGGAGAAGCTGATCACCTCGGGGATCAGCGCGAGGGCGACGACGAGGCCGGCGAGGACCTCCGTGCGGACGAGGCGCGGCGTCAGCCAGGCGGGCCGGGTCCGGCGCGGGGGCAGCAGCGGGGAGATGGTCGCGTCCTTGTCGGCTGGGGCGGTCGCTCGAGTCTGCGGGAGCAACACGGCTTGCCGGGGAGCTCGGGAAGGTGCGTGCTTGGTCACGCCCGGGGCGGGGAACGGTGGAGTCGTGACCGAGCGGAAGCCTCCAGGGGTCTCCTTCGAGACCTGGGTGGAGACGCAGATCGCCCGGGCTGCGGAGCGCGGGGACTTCGAGGGCCTGCCCGGCGCCGGTCACCCCCTGCCCCGGCGGGACCGGGACGAGACGGCCTACGACTGGGCCGTCGCCAAGGCGCGGCGGGAGGGCGTGGACACCGCCGCGATGCTGCCTCCGGGGCTGGCCCTGCGCCGCGAGCGCGACGAACTGCCCGGGCGGGTGGCGCGGCTGGCGTCGGAGGCGGAGGTGCGCGCGGTCGCCGAGGACTACAACGCCCGGGTGGAGGCCTTCTGGCGGCAGCCCCAGGAGAGCCGGTGGTCACCCGTGCCGGGGCTCGCCGATGCGGAGGCGCTGCTGTCGGGCTGGCGCCGGGCGCATCCGCCGGTGCTGCCCTCGCCGACCCCGGAGGTGGTGGAGGTGCGCACGCGGCGCCGGTTCGCCCGCTTGTCCGCCCGATTCCGCAGGCGACGTGGCGATCAGTAGGAGGCGGCGGCCACCGCCGAGGTGAGGACGAACAGCGCGACCGCCAGCGGGCCGAGCGCGATCGCCGCCCGGCGCACGGCGGGCCGCCGCACGCCCCGGGTCGCGAGCAGCGCGAGAGCAGCACCGGCCAGGAGCAGCACGCCCTGCACGATCCAGCCGCCGGTGAGCCAGCCGTTCGCGGTGGCGCACGGCGAGCACCCGGTGGAGGTGCAGTCGAAGGTGTTCGTGCAGTCGGTCATCGTCCCGAAGCCGGCGCCGAAGCTGCCGAGCGTGGCCAGGAGCAGCACGATGCCCAGGGAGATCCGCAGCGGCGTCCGGGCCGACGTGGCGTCGGGCGTGCGGCTCATGCGCGCACTGTGGCAGAGCGGGCGCCGGGATCGGGTGCGTCGGGGCCTCGACTCCCCGGGAGGCCCCGACCGACCCGATCTCGTGACGGGTCCCTCATCCGGGATCGATCGGGCGCGCGGCTTGGTTGCGCCCGGCATGGACCTGTTCTCCCCCGTGCGCCTCGGCGACCTGCACCTGGCCAACCGCGTCGTGATGGCGCCCCTCACCCGCATGCGGTCGGGCCGGGCCGGCGTGCCGCGCGACATCGTCGTCGAGCACTACGAGCAGCGGGCCGGCGCGGGTCTGATCATCACCGAGGGCACGTTCCCGAACGAGGAGTCCCGCGCCTTCGCCGGCCAGCCGGGGATCGTGACCGAGGAGCAGGCAGCGGGCTGGAAGCGGGTCGCCGACGCCGTGCACGAGCGCGGTGGGCGGATCGTCATGCAGGTCATGCACGGTGGTCGCGTCTCCCACACCGAGCTGACCGGCACCCGCGTCGTCGCCCCCAGTGCGATCGCCATCGACGGCGAGGTGCACGTCGGCGGCGGCGTCAAGAAGGCCTTCCCCGTCCCGCACGCACTGACCACCGAGGAGGCCCGCGCCACGCTCGGGGACTTCGTCACCGCCTCCGAGCGCGCCGTCGCCGCGGGCCTGGACGGCGTCGAGCTGCACGGCGCCAACGGCTACCTGCTGCACGAGTTCCTGTCGCCGGCGTCCAACCAGCGCGACGACGTCTACGGCGGCAGCCCGGAGAACCGCGCCCGCTTCGTCGCCGAGGTGGTGACGGCGGTGGCCGAGCGGGTCGGCGCCGGCAAGGTCGGGCTGCGCATCTCCCCCGAGCACAACATCCAGGGCGCCCTGGAGACCGATCGGGCCGACGTGCTGGCCACCTACGGCGCGCTGCTCGACCAGCTGCGTCCCCTCGGCCTGGCCTACCTCAGCGTGCTGCACCGGGAACCCGCCGGCGATCTCGTGCAGGAGCTGCGCCGTCGCTTCGGCGGGCCGCTCATCGCCAACAGCGGTTTCGGCACCGTCACCACCCGCGAGGAGGCCGTGCGGCTCATCGACGACGCGCACGCCGACGCCGTGGCCGTGGGGCGGGCGTTGATCGCCAACCCCGACCTGGTGGAGCGGTGGCAGGGCGAGCACCCGGAGAACCAGCCCGACCCGGCGACGTTCTACGCCTCGGGGCCCGAGGGCTACACCGACTACCCGTTCCTCGCCGCCGCCGCCGACCGCTGAGGACGGCCGGGCCCGTCGTGCGCGACGGGCCCGGCCCGGTACCGGCTCAGTCCAGGTCGGCCTGCCAGAGGTCGGGGCCGAACACCTCGTACTGGATGTCGCGCGGCGGGATCCCCCGGTCGATCAGCGCACTCCGCACGGCCTGCATGAAGGGCAGCGGGCCGCACAGGTAGTAGACCGCGCCCCACGGGAGCTCGACCTCCGAGAGGTCCATCTGGCCCGCGTGGACGCCGTCCACGGGCAGGGAGCACTCCGCCCCCCGCTCGAACCACACGTGCAGCGAGGCGTTGGGCAGCTTCCCGACGTCTCCGAGCACCTGCTCGCGCAGGGCCCAGGAGCTCTCGTCGAGGTCGGCGTGCCAGAGCCGCACGTCCAGTCCCGAGCCGGCGTGCGCCAGGTGCGAGAGCATGCCGGCCATCGGGGTGATCCCCACGCCCGCGCTGAGGAAGACCACGGGGCGCCCCGAGTCGTCGAGGACGACGTCGCCGAAGGGCAGCGACAGCTCCAGGCGGTCGCCGACCTGCACGGAGTCGTGCAGCAGGTTCGACACCTCGCCGTCGGGCTTGTTCCCGCCGTGCACGCGCTTGACCGAGAACTGGCGGTGCTCGCCGTCGTCGGCGCGCGTGAGGCTGTACTGCCGGGGCTGGCGGACGCCGTCGGGCATGACCGGGCGCACGGTCACGTACTGGCCGGGGAGCGAGGTCTTCACCAGGCGGTCGTCGACCCGGCGGACCCGGAAGGTGACGACGTCGTCGGTCTCGCGGATCTTCTCGGCGACCTCCCACTCCCGCCAGACGGTCTCCGGCCGCACGCCGCGGGCGCTGTAGAGCCCGCGCTCCTGGTTGATCAGGGCGTGGGCCATCAGCCAGTAGACCTCGTCCCACGCGGCGGCGACCTCGGGCGTCACGGCGTCGGCGAGGACGTCGGCGATCGCCCAGAACAGGTTGTCGTGCACCACCTGGTACTGCGCCGGCGTGATCCCGAGCGAGGCGTGCTTGTGGGCGATCCGGCTCAGCAGGTGCTCCGGGAGCTGGTCGGGGTGGTTCACCAGCGCGGAGGCGAAGACCGCCACCGAGCCGGCCAGGGCCAGCTGCTGCGTGCCCTCGGACTGGTTGCCCCGGTTGAACGTCCCGTCGAGCAGCTGCGGGTGCTCCCCGAACAGATGGGCGTAGAACCGGCGCGCGATCTCCTGGATGTTGTCGGCGACGGCGGGCAGCGTGGCCTCGATCACCGGCTTCGACTTCTCGGACAGCATGCGTCTTCCCCCTGTGGCATGGCGTTCGCGTGCCCGTCCCACGTTAGGCAACGGCCCGTGGCGGGGCAGGGGGAAGTGGGCTGACGGCGTCGTCCGCCCGACGTATGGTCACCGCTCCGGACCGGAACCGGATCGACCCCTACGCGCAGAGGTGAGGCCACGTGTCGGCTGAGGAGGACGCCCGGCCCGTGGCCGGTGGCGCCTCCGAGCAGGCGCAGCTGGCGCACGCGTTCGTGCAGGCCGTCGAGGCGCTGCTGTGCATCGTCGCCGAGGACGGGCGGATCCTGTTCGCCAATCCGGCGCTGCAGCGGTTCACGGGACTGGACCGCGACGAGCTGGTGGGCCGGCGCTTCACCGACGTGTGGGTCGCCCCGGAGGACGCCGCCTCGGCCGAGCACGCGGTCCGGTCGGCGATCGAGACCGGTGTGGCCCATCCGCAGGAGGGCGACTGGCTCGCCGCGGGCGGCGAGCGCCGGCGGGTGACGATGCGCAACACCGTGCTGCGGGACGACGGCGGCCGGCCGTTCGCGGTCGCCTGCGTCGGCATCGACGTCACCGACGACCGGGCCCGGGAGGCCACCCTGCGCCGCCAGACCCGGACCGACCCGCTCACCGGGGTGGCCAACCGAGGGGCGCTGTTCGACGCGCTGACCTCACGGCTGGCCGGTGACCACCCCGCGGACTGCGGCCTGCTGTTCTGCGACCTCGACGACTTCAAGACGGTGAACGACGAGCACGGCCACGGCGCGGGCGACCGCCTGCTGGTGGAGGCCGCCACGCGGCTGGCCGAGGTCGCGGGTCCGGAGCACCTGGTGGCCCGGTTCGGGGGCGACGAGTTCGTGGTGTTCTGCCCCGACGCCGACGAGCAGGAGCTCCGGGAGCTGTCCACGCGGGTCTCGATGCGGCTGGGCGCCCCGTTCACCGGTCCGGACGGCGCGCTGCGCATCGGGGTGAGCGTCGGTGCGGCCATCGGTCACGCGGGGGAGTCCGCCGACGACGTCATCGCCCGCGCGGACCGGGCCATGTACGGGGCGAAGAGCCACCAGCGGCGGCGGCGTCCTCGCCCCTCGTGAGTCAGTAGGCGACGGTGAAGCGGGCCCGTCGGTGCGCCGGGGTCTCGATCTCGTCGACCAGCGCGCAGGCGAAGTCCGCGCCGCCGATGAAGGAGTTGCCCTCGGCGTCGGTGAGCAGCAGGTCGCCGCCCACCCGGTAGGCGCCCCGTTCCTCGCCGGGCGCGTAGGCGCCGTAGCCCGCGGGCGGGCAGAGGTAGAACCAGTCGAGCGTGCCGGTCGTGCGCAGGTCGTCCAGGGCGCCGGCCATCTCGAGGCTCTCCGGCTTGTAGTCGGCCGGGAACTCGGGGGTGTCGAAGAGCTGCGGCCCGCCCTCGGCCACATGCAGCGATCCGGCCCCGCCGACGACGCCGAGGCGGACGCCGGCCTGCTCTGCCTCGGCGGCCAGGGCCGCGATGCCGGTGCGCACGGCCCCCTCCATGTCACCGCGCGGGGCGACGGCCACGACCAGCACGTCGGCCGCCTCGAGCGCCGCGCGGCGGGTGGTCTCGTCGAGCAGCGAGCCCTGCTCGTAGCGGACGCCGTCGACCCGCTGCTCGGGAAGCGTCCGGCTGAAGGAGGTCACCTCGTGACCCCGCCGCGCCGCCTCCGCCACCAGGTGGCCGCCCGTGTATCCCGTACCGCCGAAGACGCTGATCCGTGTCATGCCCAGGGAACCCGCGGGGGCGGACGGCGATTCCTCCGACGGGCGCGGATGCCGCCCGTCGTGTGGCCGTGATCTCATGCCAGGGGGCGACGACGGGGTCGCCGGCGGCGGGGAGGGTCGATGGCTGAGGTCCACGGTCGGTGCGACGAGCGGTTCGCCGCGGTGCGCGAGGCGCTCGGGCAGCAGCTCGACGGCGAGGAGCTCGGCGCGTCGGTCGCCGTCGACCTGGACGGCGAGACCGTCGTCGACCTGTGGGGCGGCTACCGGGACGAAGCTCGGACCCAGCCGTGGTCGGAGCACACGATCGTCAACGTCTGGTCGACGACGAAGTGCGTGCTGGCGCTGGCCGCGCTGGTGCTGGTCGAGCGCGGCGAGCTGGACCTCTACGCGCCGGTCGGCGACTACTGGCCGGAGTTCTGCGCCAAGGGCAAGAGCCAGATCGAGGTGCGGCACCTGCTGGCGCACACCTCCGGCGTCTCCGGCTGGGAGCAGCCCTTCTCGATCCGCGACATGTACGACTGGCCGTCGGCCACCGAGCGGCTGGCGCAGCAGCGGCCGTGGTGGGAGCCGGGCACGGCCTCGGGCTACCACGCGAACAACCAGGGGCACCTGGTCGGCGAGATCATCCGCCGGATCCGGAACCAGACCCTGCGGCGGTTCATCGCCACCGAGATCGCCGAGCCCCTGGGTGCGGACTTCCAGCTCGGCGCCCGCGAGTCGGAGATCACCCGGATCGCGCCGGTCGTTCCGCCGCCGCCCCCGGACGTCGACCCGCGGACGCTGGACCCGGAGTCGGTGGCGGTGAAGACGTTCACCGGGCCGACCGCGTCGGCGAAGGCGGCGAACACCCCCGAGTGGCGGGCCGCCGAGCTGGGCGCGCTCAACGGCCACTCGAACGCCCGCGGGGTCATGTCCGTGCTGCGGGTGCTCTCGCTCGGCGGCGAGGTGAACGGCGTGCGGCTGCTCTCGCCGGAGACGATCGAGCTGATCTTCGACCAGCAGTCCGACGGCGTGGACCTGGTCCTGGGCGCGCCGTTCCGGTGGGGGATGGGCTTCTGCCTCGGCTCGCCGACCGTGCCCTACGTGCCCTCCGGTCGGACGTTCTTCTGGGGCGGCTGGGGTGGCTCGCTGGCGGTCATGGACCTCGACCGGCGGCTGACGATCACCTACATGATGAACAAGATGGGCGGCGGGCTGATCGGCTCGTCGCGGAGCGAGGCCTACGTCCGGGCCGTCTACGACGCGCTCGGCTGATGGATCTCGACGCGATCCTGCCGCGGCCGGAGCACGTGACCCGGCAGGTGCGCTGGATCGATGCGTCCCCGGCCGCGGTGTGGGACGCGCTGCACGCGGTGCGGCTGTCGGAGCTGCCGGTCACGCTGGCGCTGTCGGCCGCCCGCTTCCTGCCGGTGGTGCTGTCGGGCCGTGGCCTCGGCGAGCTGCACGACCGGCCGTTCCTCGACGCCCTGCCCGTTCCGCTGCTGTCGTCGCGGTACCCGTCGTCGGTGGTGTTCGGCGGTGCGCTGGAGGCCTGGAAGCTCTCCGGTGGGGACGCCGGCCCGGAGCTGGACGCCGAGGAGTTCCGCCGGTTCACCCAGCGCGGCTGGGTCAAGGCGGCGATCGACTTCCGGCTCGTGCCGCGCCGGGGCGGCACGGAGCTGAGCTCGGAGACCCGGGCGATGTCGACCGACGCACGGACGCGGGCGAAGTTCGATCCCTACTGGCGGCTCATCCGGCCGGGCAGCACCGCGATCCGCTGGGAGGTGCTGACCGCCGTCGAGCTCAAGGCCACCGGCCGCCGCTGAGGGCAGAAAGTGCACGAACCGCCCCGCTCGGCCGCCGCGCCGAGGGCAGATAGTGCACAAAACGCCCCGGTCAGGGGCGGGGGACGTCCAGGACGACGCCGGTCTCGCGCTCGGAGACCGCCCACAGCTCGGCGATGCGCGTCCCCAGGTCCCAGCGTCGCAGGATCGGACGGCGGACGGCGGGACCGTTGGACGCGTACCGCGGCGCGTAGAGCTCCCCGCCCCGCGACACCGGGTCGGTCGCGGCGCGCAGCTGCGGGCGGGCACCGAGGGCCGCGGGCATGCCGCTGCGCGTGGCCAGCACCTCCGACGCCGCACCCAGCCACCCGGCGCCGCCCTCGCGGACGGTGCGCGACTGCAGGTCGGTGTTCGACAGCCCGGGGTGGGCGATGTTGCTGAGCGCGCGCACCCCGGCCTCCTCGAACCGGCGCTGCAGCCCGAGCCCGAAGTGGTAGTTGGCCCACTTCGCCCGGGCGTAGGCGCGCCACGGCCCGTAGCCGCGGGTCAGGTGCGGATCGGCCGGGTCCACCGGGCCGCCACCGAACCGCGCGGTGCTGGTGACCGTGACGACGCGCGCCGCCTCGGCCCGGAGCAGCGCGGGCAGCAGGTGGGCGGTGAGGGCGAAGTGGCCGAGGTGGTCGACGCCGAACTGCATCTCGAAGCCGTCGTCCGTGGTGCGCTTCGGCATCGCCATGACGCCGGCGTTGTTCAGCAGCAGGTCCACGCGCGGGTGCGCGGCCAGGATCGTCTCCGCCGCGGTGGCCACCGAGGCCAGCGACCCCAGGTCCAGCGGCACGATCTCGGTCAGCGCGGCGGGGTTGCGGGCGCGGACGTACTCCTCCGCGCCGCGGGCCTTGTCCTGGTCGCGCGCGGCGATGACGACGTGCGCGCCGGTCCGGGCCAGTTCCTGCACGCAGACCAGCCCGAGGCCACCGTTCCCGCCGGTCACCACGGCGACGCGGCCGGTCAGGTCGGGGATGTCCGCGGGGGTCCAGGTCATGCCGGCCAGTCTGCTGGTCCGGACCACGCCGGGCAGGGCGGGAGGGGGGTCAGGCGTCCAGGGGGGTGGGGGGAGCGGCGAGGACGACGCCGGCGGGCGCGATCTCCTCGGCCGGGGCGGGCGCGCCGAAGAGCCACCCTTGGCCTCCGTCCACCCCGAGGGCGCGGAGCACGGCGTACTCCTCGGCGGTCTCCACGCCCTCGGCGATGACAGCGGCGCCGAAGCTGTGCGCGAACTCGACCATCGACTGCGCGAGCTTGGCGAGCACCGGGTCCCGGTCGACGCCGCTGATGATGCTGCGGTCGAGCTTGATCACGTCGGGGGCCGCCATGACGATGTGGCGCAGCGAGGAGAACCCGGCGCCGACGTCGTCGATGGCCAGGCGCATGCCGCGCCGGCGCAGCGGGTCGAGCACCTCGGCCAGCAGTGCGTAGTCGTGCACGGGGTCGTGCTCGGAGAGCTCGAGCAGCACGCGGTCGAGGGGGAGGCCGGCCAGGAGCTCGCCGCACTCCGCCGTGGTCAGGGTCTGGGGGGAGACGTTGAGCGACATGTAGCCCTCGACCCGGTCCAGGAGGGCAGCGGCGCGGGCCAGGGCGAGCAGCTCCAGCCGGTCACCCTGCCCGATGCTGTGCGCCTGGTCGAAGACGACGTCCGGCGTGGTCTCCCACTCGAGCGGAAAGCGGCTGAGTGCCTCCGCGCCGACCCGTGCCCCGGAGCACATGCTGACGATGGGCTGCAGGACGACGTCCGGACCGCCGGCCGCGAGCACCGGCGCCAGCCGGTCGCTGATCGCCGCCTGCTGCTGGTCGAGCCGGAACCGCGGCTCGATGACCACCGCCGCCGCTTCGGCGAGGATCTCCATGAGCAGCACGTCCCGGTCGGACACCTCGGGGTCGGTGGTCAGGCCGAAGGCGCAGAAGGTGCCGTAGACCTCGCCGTCGCTGAGGACGACGGGCACGCTGACGTGGCTGCGGATCTGCGGCAGGTCGGCGGGGTGCAGGTCGACGGCGAGCGGGTGGGCGCGGGCGTCGGACAGCACGCGAGGCAGGCGCCCCTCCACCACGGACAGGCAGAAGCCGCTGTCCCGCGGGCCGCTGTAGCCGGCCTGGATGTCCGGGAGGACGGAGTCGACGACCTCCAGGGTCCGGGTGGTGTCGTCGATGCGGCTGAGGAAGGCCACGCTGAGTCCGAGCTTGTCGCGGGCGGTCCGGAGCAGCTGCGCGATCTGCCGTTCCGTCTCCGAGCCGTACGCGTGCACACAGACCTCCCCCCGTGATCCCGTGCCGGGTGCATCGACACCCGCGGGCGGCGCCTGTAGGCGCGCGGCCGAATCTGTTCCGATTCTGCCCTCGATCGGGTGACTGCCGTCACACGGGGTCGGCGTGCCGCCTCAGATCCACGCGGCCGAGGGCCCCATCCCGGCCTCGCTCGGGCACAGGCGCAGGAAGCGGTCCTCGGAGGTGCCCGTCCAACGCGCCGGCTCCGCCAGGACGGCGCGGGCAACGGCCGGCTCGGGCACCCGCCGGGAGCGGCCGTCGTTCCAGGCCCGCCACTCGCGCACGCTCCGCGGCCGTGGCGCGTCGTCCGGCGGATCGGCGTAGAGCTCGATCAGGCCGGCGTCGAACCAGGCGAGCAGCTGGCGCGAGCACTCGGCGGGGTCCCACGGTCCGTGGTCGTGACCGCCCCGCCCGTCGGAGACGCCGAGCGGCACCTCCCACAGCCAGGACTCCTCGACGACGGCGAGGTACATCTGCTCGACGAACTCGGAGGGCTCGTCGGCAGGGGGCACGACCGGACGCTACGGCCGGATCAGCCGCCCGGCAGCACGGTTCAGGGGGCCGAGCGGTCCGTGGCCGGCACGGCCTCCTCGCCGTGCACGGAGCCGAAGGTCGACCCGGCGGCCGGGTGCGGGCCCTCGCGCAGCAACGACGCCTTCATCTCCGCCGGCGCCAGCGCACGCGCCACGTGCCAGCCGGCGACCGCGACGATCGTCCCCAGCGCGATGCCGCCGAGGGAGAAGTCGTCGGTGATCTGCAGCAGTGGCGCGTCGTTGCCCGAGTTCCCGACGGCGATGACGATCCCCGCCGCCAGCGGCACCAGGTTGACGGGGTTGGCGAAGTCGACGCGGTTCTCCTTCCAGATCTTCGCGCCGAGCAGGCCGATCATCCCGTAGAGCACCACGGTGATCCCGCCGAGGACGCCGCCCGGGATCGCGTTGATCAGCGCCCCGAACTTGGGCACCAGGCCCAGCACGATCGCCACCACCGCCGCCACGTAGTAGGCCGCCGTCGAGTACACGCGCGTCGCCGCCATCACGCCGATGTTCTCCGCGTACGTGGTGGTGGGCGAGCCGCCGACCGAGGTCGCGAGCACCGTCGTCACACCGTCGGCGAGGACGGCGCGCCCGATCATCGGGTCGAGGTCGCGGCGGGTCATCTCGGCCACCGCCTTCACGTGACCGGCGTTCTCCGCGACCAGCGCGATCACCGCGGGCAGCACCAGCAGCGCGGCGTTGAACGAGAAGCTGGGCCCGGTGAGGTGGGGGAGCCCGAACCACGGGGAGTCGCCGACGGCGCTGAGGTCCACGCGATCGTGCGCGAACGGCGTGGGCAGGCAGTACGCGCCGGCCTTCTCGCACACCTCACCGGCGGCGTCGCGAAGGTTCTGGCCCGGCAGCGCGGAGGTGATCGGACCGGCCGTCAGGTCGAGGACCACCGACAGCAGATAGCCGAAGACCAGGCCGAGCAGGATGGAGATCCGGCCGAGGAAGCCGCGCAGCAGCACCGAGGCGACGAGGACGAACGCCATCGTGGCCAGCGCGACCCACTGGTCCTGCGGCCAGTACGTCGCCGTCGCCACCGGCGCGAGGTTGAAGCCGATCAGCATGACGACGGCGCCGGTCACCGCCGGTGGCAGCACGCGGTTCACCACACGCACGCCGGCGACGTGGATCACCAGGCCCACCAGCGCCAGGACGACGCCCGACACCAGCAGCGCGCCCAGCACCTCGGCGTCCGAGCCCCCGGCTGCCCGCACGGCGACGACGCCACCCACGAACGACGCCGAGCTGCCCAGGTAGCTGGGCACCTTCCCCTGCACGATCAGCAGGAACAGGATCGTCGCGACCCCGCTCATCATGATCGCCAGGTTCGCGTCCAGGCCCATGAGCAGCGGGAAGACGAAGGTCGCCCCGAACATGGCGACGACGTGCTGCGCCCCGATGCCCACCGTGCGCGGCCAGGAGAGCCGTTCGTCCGGCGCGACCGCCTCGCCGAGGGGCGGGGTCCTGCCGTCCCCGTACAGCTTCCAGCCGAACGACATCGGTGCCTCCTCGACCTGCGCGATTGCTGGCGCGCATCGTTCCAGAGGCCGATGTCGATGCGACGAACCCGTCAGGCGCGCGCGGCGACCCGTCGCTGCCAGGCCACCAGCGCCGGCGTGCCGAGCAGCTCGAGCGCGGCGCCGGCCACCAGCGCCGGCTGCGGCTTGCCCGCCTTCTGCCAGGCCAGGAGCCGGACCAGACCGCCCACGAAGAGCGCGCCGGACACACCGCGGACCAGCGCGCCCGAGCGCTCGACCCGCGGGATCGCCGACCAGATCAGCGGGGCCACCGCGGCGTAGACGGCGTGCGTGTAGCGGTACTCGTTCTCCACGTCCGGCGCCAGGGGGCCGGTGTTGCCGGGCAGGGAGGCCGGCCCGAGCAAGGCTCCCCCGAGCCCGGAGGCCAGGGGGATGGCGGAGAGGACGCCGAGGGTGATCTGCAGGCCGCGCCGGCCGCCGTCGGAGGAGGTCATGCCAGGACCGTGGCACACGACCGGCGTCGCGACCAGCGCGGATCCGAGCGGGCCTCCTCGAGCGGGCCTCCATGAGCCGAGATCGGGTCGGACGGGGTCTCCCCGGTCCGGCACGCCCCGCCAGACCCGTCCTCGTCGCCGATGGGGTGCAGCGGGGCACCGTCGCCCGACAATGGCGGCGTGGACGTCGTCCGGACCAGCAAGCGGCTCTCCTTCGTCCTCCGCCATCGACCGCAGGCCGTCGGGCTGCGGCTCGACGACGCCGGCTGGGTCGACGTCGACGCGCTGCTGGCCGCGCTGCACCTGACCCGCGAACAGCTCGACCGCGTGGTCTCCACCAACGACAAGCGGCGGTTCGAGATCGTGGGAGACCGGATCCGCGCGGTCCAGGGGCACAGCGTCGCCGTCGACCTCGGCTACGCGCCGGAGCGGCCGTCGGCCGAGCTGTTCCACGGCACGGTCGAGCGGTTCCTCCCGTCGATCCTCGCCGAGGGGCTCCGGCCCCGTCGGCGGCACGCGGTGCACCTCAGCGCCGACGTCGCGACCGCCCGCGCGGTCGGTGCGCGCCGCGGCCACCCGGTCGTCCTCGGCGTGGCCGCCGGTCGGATGGCCGACGACGGCGTCGCGTTCACCCGCTCCGCCAATGGCGTCTGGCTGGTGGACGCCGTCCCCCCGCCGTACCTGGCCGTTCTCGAGGGCTGAACGTCACCCGGGACCCGGGCGTCAGCGGGGGAGCCGGACCGCCAGCAGGGCGATGTCGTCGTCCCCGCGCGAGCCGAGCGCACCCAGCAGCCCGTCGCACACGCGGTCGAGCGGCTCCAGGCCGATCCGGCCCAGTGCCCGGACGAGCCACGCGGTTCCGTCGTCGAGGGTCATCCCCCGACGCTCGACCAGGCCGTCGGTGTAGAAGAGGACGGAGTCTCCGCGCTGCAGCTCGGTCGTGTGCTCCGTCCGGACCGCTCCGACGGAGCCGGCACCCAGCAGGCGCTCGGGGGTCCTCTCCAGCAGCGCGGCGGTGCCGTCGGCGCGCACGAGCACCGGCGGCGGGTGCCCGGCGTTCGACCAGCACAGCGGCGCCGAGGCACCGGCGCCCCGGATGTCGACCGTCGCGACGGTCACGGTCACCAGGGAGTCCAGGGCGAGCCCGTCGAGCACCTCGTCCAGCGCCGTGAGGAGGCCGGCCGGTGAGGTGTGGCCCGACGCCGCCAGCGCGCGGACCATCCCCTTGGTCTGCGCCATCGTGGCCGCCGCCGGGGCGTCGTGCCCTGCGACGTCGCCGATGACCAGCATCATCCGGCCGTCGGGCAGCGGAAAGGCGTCGTACCAGTCGCCCCCCACCTGTGCCCCCTGGTCGCCGGGCAGGTAGCGGGCCGCGGTCTCCATCCCGGGAACCTGGGGTGGTGAGCCCAGCAGGGCCCGCTGGAGGGTCTCGCTGGTGCGGACGACGGCGCGCGTCGAGGCCGCCTCCGCGCTGAGCCGGGAGGCGTGCGCCTCGTGCCGCAGCCGCCGGTCGCAGGTGGCCACGGCCAGCGCTCCGCTGAGCAGGACGGCGACGAGCCGGATCGTCTGGGCCAGGGCGGCGTCCGAGGTGTACTGCTGCGAGTAGAGCCCCAGCAGGGTGGCGACGACGAAGGCTGCCGCCGCGTAGCAGATGGTGGCCCGCCGGCCCAGCGAGGTCGCGGCCACGAGGGGCGCCATGACGCTGAGTCCGAGGACGACGTGCCCGCGGCCGGTGACGATCTCGCCCAGCACGACCAGGACCAGGACGACCGCGGGGACGGCCGCATCGATGCGCCCTGACCGGTTCACCACGTCTCCTCGTCCGGCCCGGTGCGGCGGCTGCTGTTGAACCGACCGCACCAACCTAGACGACGACACCACCGCGCCGGGATCCCCGGGCCGTACCGGCCGCTCAGGTGGTGGGGCCGGGCAGCGAGTCCAGGGGCAGCCCGACGTAGAGCATCCCGAACAGGACGTCGTCGTCGTCGTGCAGCCCGGCGTAGGCGGTGAAGTACTGCCGCCCGGCAACGGTGGCCTCACCGGTGTAGACCTGCCCGGCCAGGACGGCCGCGAGCACGGGGTTCGACGTGCCGTCGGCGCCGACGCGGGGGATGTAGGTGCCCACGTTCCGCCGGCCCGCGGGGTTGAGCACCGTGGTCGCTGCCCGGACCATGCTGCCCTGGTCGTCCAGGCGCTGGAAGAGCGTGCAGCTGCCGCCGACCTGGCGCACCACCTCGTCGACCAGGAGTGCCGGGCGGTGCGGGTCGTCGCTGCGGTCGAGGACGACGTCCCCGATGACGACGTCGGCCAGCTGTGCCGTGTGCGCGGCCCCGCTGACCTGGTCCTTGGCGGTCACCGTGGACCGGTGCTCGCCGAGGCGCGCCCCGCCGAGCTCGGCGAGGTGCTGCTCGGCGACGGTGAGGGCCCGCCGGACGTAGACGACGCGCTGGCTGTCGGCCAGCTGCGCGACCGCATCGGTGATCCGGGCCGAACCGCTCGCCGCCCGGTCCACGTTCTCCACGACGCGCTCCGTGGCTGCCCGCTGCTGCTCGACGGCGGCGGCGATGGCGTCCTGCGCCTCCGCGATGGAGCCGAGCGTCCCGGTGATCCGCTGGATCACCTGGACCGCCTGGGCGGTCTCGTGCTGGACCGCCTTGATCTGCGCGTCGATGTCCTGGGCGGCCTGAGCCGTCCGGTTGGCGAGCTCCTTGACCTCGTCGGCGACGACGGCGAAGCCGCGGCCGAGCTCGCCGGCGCGGGTCGCCTCGACGGAGGCGTTGAGCGCCAGGAAACGGCTCTGCTGGCTGATCGCGGTGATCATGCGCACGAACTGGCTGATCGACTCGCTGGCGGTCTGCAGCGCGGCGATCCGCTCGTCGACCGCCTGCGCGTCGCGCACCGCCTCCTCGGCGACCGAGGAGGCGCGGCTGGTGCTGGTGGAGATGTCACCGATGGCCGCGCGCAGCTCCGACAGCGAGGTGGCGGCCTCCCGGGAGGTGTCCGACACCTCGCGCGAGGCCTGGGCGAGCACACCGGCCTGCTGCGCGGCCGCCTCCATGCTCGTGTCGCGCTCCGTGGCGCGACGGCGGGGCGCCGCCCGCACGGGGGCGACGGCAGGAGGCGCCGGCTCGACGGGAGCGACGGACCTCGATGACACCGACGAGCGCACGACCAGACCCCTTCCGGCACCTCGAGACACCACACACCTCGACGCGCCCCGGGGGCAGGAGGTTCCGGAACAACCTAGGCCGCTGCGGCTGGGATCCGAGGAGGCACGCCGAAGCGACCCGAACCGGCGCGAAGCCATTATCAAGAATGCGCTCGGTCACCTTCTTTTCATTGTCGACTCGGAGACTCGAGTTTCTTTTGGGACAAGAGTTAAGAATGAGCCGCGCATTGCCGAGAACTGGGGTGTCGATGGACAGGCCAGTGCCGATGACCCGGGTGAACGGCACCCGGGCGGGCTGAGCCGCTGAGAGAACAGGACCAGGCAATGCGCAAGTCGCGCGTTCTGCTCGCCGGAGTCGCGGTTGTCGCTGCCGGCGTCACCACCTCCGCCTTCACTGCCAGCAACACCGTGCCGTCCAGCACCGCCGGTTACGCCTCCGCGACCGTCAGCGGCGCCACCGCCACGAAGATCACCTACGTCCTCGACCCGACCGACAAGGCCCTGGCCGACGCGGTGAACTTCGAGATCACCGAGAACATCACCGGCATGCAGGCCTACGTGACCCTGCGCAGCGGTGGCGCCTCCGGTGCCGTCGTCGGCAGCCCGGTGCAGTGCACCGTGGGTACCCGCACCACGATCTCCCCGGTCAGCTGCCCGCTGAACGACCGGCACCTGACCGACTTCGACTCCCTCGGTCTGACGATCGCCCAGTAATCCTTCCCGGATCGGGCGGCGCGGCCTGAACGGTCGCGCCGCCCGCCCCGTGGTCGGGTGTCTCCCCATGACTTCCACGTCCAAGGTCGCCAGCACCAGCGCGTTCCTCGCGCTGGTGCTGGCGACCCTGTGGTTGTTCTGGCCCTCGGCGCTCGGTGGCGGCACGACGTACGTCACCACGCAGGGCGTGAGCATGGAGCCGCGGTTCCACACGGGGGACCTGGCCATCCTCAGCCAGGCCGACACCTACTCGGTCGGTGACATCGTCGCGTACCACAGCGACTCGCTCGACACGATCGTCATGCACCGCATCGTCTCGGCGGACTCCGACGGGTTCGTCACCCAGGGCGACAACAACGACTGGCTCGACCAGGACCACCCGACCGAGGACGAGATCCTCGGCCAGCTCTTCCTGCGCGTGCCCAAGGGTGGCCGCGCCCTCGACGCCCTCACGTCCCCGTGGGCCGTGGTCGTCGTCCTCCTCGCCGTCGTCCTCGTCGTGGGCGCGGCCCGGCCCGTGCGGGAGCGTCGCGCCCGCCGCCGTCGGACGCCGTCCCTCTCCGTCGCCTCCTTCTCCCTCACCGCGGCCGACCTCCAGCGGCTCCCGGACACCGTGTCCATGCGCGTCCGCGCCCGCGCCCGCCAGGTCGCGCTCGCTTCCGGGGCCACCGCGCTGGTGGCCGCGATCAGCGCCGGGGCACTCTTCCTCGTGCCCGCCGACGAGGACGCCGGCGAGACCGTCGCGGTCACCGAGCGCGGGCAGTTCGCCTACACCGGCAGCGCCGAGCGCGGCACCACCTACCCCACCGGCGTCATCGAGACCGGCGACACCGTGTGGGTGAAGCTCGCCACCGGTCTGACCGTCTCGTACGCGAGCGCGGTGACCGCTCCGGGCCTCGCCGACCTCACCGGTGCGCTGCGGCTCGACGTCTCGATCGAGGCGGCGGACGGCTGGAGCACGTACCTGGACAGCGGCTCGGTCGTGCCCCTGCAGAACGGTGCCGCCACCGCGAGCGTCGTGGTCGATGCCGCCCGGGCGACCTCGGTCCTGGAACGCCACTACGCAGAGGTGGGCAGCTCCAGCGGGGGCGCCACGCTCCGCATCACGCCCACGACCGCCACCTCCGGCACCGTCCAGGGCACGCCGTTCGAGGCGGACCCGCCGGCCACCCTCGCGTTCACGCTGGACGGGACGTCGCTGCGCCTGTCGGGCGAGCCGGAGACCGTGCTCACCACGAAGACCGAGACCGTGGTGACGACCGACCAGGTGGCGCCGCGGACCCTGGAGATCGCCGGCCTGTCGCTCACCCTCGCCGCCGCCCGTGGTCTCGGTCTCCTCGTGCTGGCTCTCGCGCTGCTCGTCACCGCGGGTGCGTTCTGGCTCAGCCGGTCCGGTCGCGGGGACACCGCCGACGAGTTCGCCGTCCGCCACGCCGACCGGATCGTGCCGGTCGCGGCCTTCCAGGCCGCCGGCACCGTCATCGACGTCTCCGACGCCGAGTCCCTCCACCGCGTCGCCGAGCGCTTCGACACCGTGGTGCTGCACCACGCCGGCGAGGACGAGGACACCTTCGCCGTGCGCGACGTCGACGCCACCTACCGCTTCGTCGTCCCCGGTGCCGCCGAGCGCCGCCGCGGGAAGCCCCCGGTGCCCGCGCCGTCGCGCACGTCCGCGGCGCACTCCTACGAGCCGGACCTCACGACGCCGCTGCCGCGGGCGGGCGGATTCCGGGGCCGCCTCGCCTGAGGTCAGACCGGCTCGGCCGGGTCGTCCTCGTACGGCCCGAGCTCCCGCTGCGTCCAGAGGACGTCGCGCCACTGCCCGTGCTTGAAGCCGATCCGCCGGTAGGTGCCGATCGGCTCGAAGCCCATCGCGGCGTGCAGGCCCTCGCTCGGCTCGTTCGGCAGCGTGATGCCGGCGACCGCCGTCCGGAACCCGCGTCCCGCCAGCCGGGCGAACAACGCCTCGTACAGGGTGCGGCCGCCGCCGCGCCGTCGTCGGCCGGCGTCGAGGTAGACGCTCACCTCGCACGACCACCGGTAGGCGGCGCGCTCCTTGTAGGGGCCCGCGTAGGCGTACCCGGCGACGGCGCCGTCCTCCTCGAGCACCAGCCAGGCGTGTGCCCGCTGTGCCGCCGCGATCCGCGCGCCCATCTGCGCGGCGGACGGCGGATCGAGCTCGAAGGTGATGGCCGTGCCGGTGACGTACGGCGCGTAGATCGCCGCGCAGGCCACCGCGTCGTCGGCGGTGGCGTCGCGAACTCCCATCAACGGCGCCAGAAGTCGAAGCGGTCGCGGCCCGGCCGGAAGCCGGCCGCCTCGGCGACGGCGACGGCGAGCTCGAACTTCTGCCCGACGGCGGCGGGGGCGTGGGCGTCGCTGCCGAAGCTGACCGCCTCCCCGCCCTCCTCGTGGAACCAGCGCACCTGGTCGGCCGAGGCGAGCGGGCTGCTGGTGTTGATCTCCAGCGCGCGGCCGCTGCCGGCCAGGGCGCGGAACGCCGCCCGGTACTCCTCCTCGTAGTCCTTCTCCACGTACCGGTGGCTGCCCCCGGGCCAGTACCGCCGGGGGAAGTCGACGTGCGCCAGCACCTGGAAGACGTCGCTGCTCTCGATCATCCCGACCATCTCGCCGAGGTAGCGGCGCATGGTGGCGTCGGCGTCCCCGTGCAGCAGCCGCCCCACCCCCACCAGTCGGCCGTCGTCGTCGGCGAGGGAGTGCAGCGAGCCCAGGATGCGGTCCACCGGTGCGCCTTCGAGGTGCCGGGCGATGCTCGCTGCGAACAGGTGCGGCTCGCCGGTCTCGATGCCCGACAGGATGCGCAGCTCCGGGAACCGGTCGCGGACCTCGGCGAGCTCGGCGACGTAGCCCTCGACGTCGATCGGCAGCTGGTGGGCCGGGTAGCGGTCGACCAGCCCCTCCTCCGTCGCCCGGTCCTCGGCGTGCCAGACGGTGAAGTCCAGGTGCTCGGTGAACGCGACGGCGGGCAGGCCCAGCGCGACGGCCCGCTCGCAGGCCTTGCGCATGGTCGAGGAGTCGGGGGTGTCCCACGACCAGTGGGTGTGCACGTGGTTGTCGGCCGGAAGCTGCCCCTGGTGGTCCATCGCCTGTGGATTCTCCTCCTCCGTCCCCAGGTCGCGCGCGGCCACCCGTCCTGTCGGCGCCGGTGCCTACTGTCGTCGTCATGAGCACCGCTGCCCCGCCGTCCGAGGTCGCCGCCGAGGCGCTGGAGATCCTGCGCGAGCTCACCGGCCGTCCCGACGCGGTCTTCCGGGAGGGGCAGGACGCCGCCGTCGCCGCGCTGGTCGAGCGGTCGCAGCGCGCCCTGGTCGTGCAGCGCACCGGATGGGGCAAGTCGGCGGTCTACTTCGTCTCCACCGCCCTGTTGCGTCGCCGGGGCAAGGGTCCCACCTTGCTCGTGAGCCCGTTGCTGGCCCTGATGCGCGACCAGGTGGCTGCTGCCGCCCGCGCCGGCATCCGCGCCGTGGAGATCTCCAGCGCCAACGCCACGGAGTGGGACGACGTCGCCGCGCAGCTCGCCGCCGACGAGGTCGACGTGCTGCTCGTGTCCCCCGAGCGGCTCACCAACCCGCGCTTCCGCGAGGAGCAGCTCCCCGGGCTGGTGGAGCGGTGCGGTCTCCTCGTCGTCGACGAGGCGCACTGCGTCTCGGACTGGGGTCACGACTTCCGCCCCGACTACCGCCGCATCCGCGACCTGCTCGGCACCCTCCCGACCGGCACACCCGTGCTGGCGACGACGGCGACGGCCAACGAGCGGGTGGTGGAGGACGTCGCCGAGCAGCTCGGCGCCGGGGGCGTGCAGGTGACGACGGTGCGCGGGCCGCTCGCCCGCGACTCGCTGCGTCTGGGCGTGCTGCGCCTCCCGTCGGACCGGGCGCGACTGGCCTGGCTCGCCTCGCACCTGGACGACCTGCCAGGGAGCGGCATCGTCTACACCCTGACGGTTGCCGCCGCCGACGAGACGGCGAACCTCCTGCGCGATGCCGGCTACGACGTGCGCGCCTACACCGGCCGGCTCGACGACGCAGACCGCAAGGACGCCGAGGAGGCGCTCCGCGAGAACCGGGTCAAGGCGCTCGTGGCGACCTCCGCGCTCGGCATGGGCTTCGACAAGCCCGATCTCGGGTTCGTGGTGCATCTGGGCGCCCCCTCGTCGCCGGTCAGCTACTACCAGCAGGTCGGCCGCGCAGGCCGTGCCGTCGAGCACGCCGACGTCCTCCTCCTCCCCGGCCCCGAGGACATCGCGATCTGGCAGTGGTTCGCCACCTCGTCGATGCCGCGGGAGGACCACGCCGCGGCCGTGCTCTCGGCGATGGCTGATGGCAAGGACTGGTCCGTCGCCCGCCTGGAGACGGTCGCCGACGTCCGGCGGTCGCGACTGGAGCTGCTGCTCAAGGTCCTCGCCGTCGACGGTGCGGTGGAACGGGTGCAGGGCGGCTGGCGGTCCACCGGCCGGCCCTGGATCTACGACGCCGACCGCTACGCCCGGGTCACCCGCACCCGGGAGGCCGAGCAGCGGGCGATGCTCACCTACGCGAAGCCGGTCGACGAGGCCGAGTGCCGCATGGCCTTCCTCCAGTCCGCGCTCGACGACCCGACCGCCGCGCCCTGCGGCAGGTGCGACGTCTGCGCCGGCCCCTGGTACTCCACCGACGTCCCCGAAGCGGCCGCCGAGAAGGCCTCCGCTGCGCTCGACCGCCCGGGGGTCGAGCTCGCCCCGCGGGCGATGTGGCCCACCGGCGCCGATCGCCTGGGCGTCGATGTGAAGGGCAAGATCCCACCGTCCGAGCAGCTGGCCACCGGCCGTGCTGTCGCCCGGCTCACCGACCTCGGTTGGGGCCAGCGCCTGCGTGCCCTGCTCGGGGACGACGGCGTGGGCGGGGTGGTCGAGCTCGAGGCTCCGGGCCTCGAGGAGGACCCGGACGCCGCGTTCGACGTCCCGGTGCGGCGATCGGTCTCCGACGTGCCGCCCGACGAGGAGCTGCTCCGCGCCTGCGGACGGGTGCTGGCTGCCTGGGACTGGGCAGAGCGCCCGGCCGCCGTGGTCGCGATCCCGTCGCGGCGCCGCCCCCAGCTGGTGAGCGGCGTGGCCCAGGGGCTCGCCCGCATGGGCAGGCTCCCCTACCTCGGGGAGCTCTCCCTCGCCCACGGCGGCCCGACCGGCCAGCCCGGGGGGAACAGCGCCTTCCGTCTCGCGGCGGTGTGGGATCGCATCGTCGTCGGGCCGGAGCTGCGGGCCCGGTTGGCCGAGGTGGCCGGGCCGGTCCTGCTCGTGGACGACCTCGCCGACTCGCGCTGGACCATGACCGTCGCCGGACGCGAGCTGCGTCGGGCCGGCGCGTCCTCGGTCCTGCCGTTCGCGCTGGCGCTCACCGCCTGACTTCTCCACAGGTTTTCGCACACATGTGCGAAAACTCCGGGTAGCGTGCGGGCATGACGCTGGCACACCAGCCCTCGATGTGGGATCTCGCCGAGGAGGCGACCCTCGGCTCTCTCGACACGGTCGTCCGGCACCAGCTGGGCCGCGGTGCGTGGGTGGACCACCTCCCGGGGTGGGTGTCCGGCTCGGACGAGGTGCTCGAGGTGCTGCTCGGCGACATCGGCTGGCGCGAGGACCGCCGCCAGATGTACGAGCGCGAGGTCGCCGTCCCGCGCCTCCTGCGCTGGTACGGGGGCGGGGAGCAGCTCCCGCACGCGCTCCTCACCGCCGCCCGGGACGCACTGAACCGTCACTACGGCCCTGAGCTCGGCGAGCCCTTCGTGTCCGCGGGGATGTGCCTGTACCGCGACGGGCGGGACAGTGTCGCGTGGCACGGCGACCGGATCGGCCGCGGCCGGTCCACCGACACGATGGTCGCCATCGTCTCCTTCGGATCGCCCCGCCCGTTGCTCCTGCGCCCGGTCGGGGGCGGGGAGTCGCTGCGCTTCCCCCTGGGCCACGGAGACCTCGTGGTGATGGGCGGGTCCTGCCAGCGGACGTGGGAGCACTGCATCCCGAAGACCACGAAGGCCGTCGGGCCGCGGGTCAGCGTCCAGTTCCGACCGCGGGGCGTCGCCTGACGAAGGGCCCCCTCCCGCACTGGGCGCGGGCCCCTGGGCGGGCGTTCCGGGGCGCGGGGGACCCCCCCTGCAGAGGCCCTCAGAGGGCGTGTACTGTTCTCCCTGCGCCCCACGGGAGCCCGAAAGGGCCACGGAGGAGCCCCCGGAACGGGGATGCTCCGGAAGCGGCGTAGAGTTGGACATCCCGCCAGGAGCGAAGCCCGGAAGGGTCGAGTTTCTGCGCGTCCGCTCCTTGAGAACTCAACAGCGTGCCGAAAGTCAGTGCCAAGTAATACCCCGTGCCACGGCTCGTGCAGTCGTGGCTGGGATTCCTTTGGTTGATTGATATCGAGAGTGTCAGCTCTCGGTTCTCAGCCGCGATCAAATCATCTACGGAGAGTTTGATCCTGGCTCAGGACGAACGCTGGCGGCG
>NZ_QOHK01000011.1 GCF_003319175.1 Blastococcus sp. TF02-8
GGCATTAGCGTGAGCCATAGAGACCTCCGGTCGGGAGTGGGGACGTCAGACATCGCCACTCCTTCCGGAGGTCTCCTTCGTGATCAAGCCACCACGCCGACTGTCAACAACGTCCGTAGTCACGACAACTAGCGCTCCGGCGAGACTCTGTGCCGTCGACATCTCGCCCTCCCTCCTCGTCTGGACGGGACCAGGCGAGCCGCCGTCCCGACCATGGAACGACGAATCGACAGATCTCACACGGCAACGATTAGTCAGCGCCGAACGGCGCGACCGCGTCGCGCCGCCGGCACGTCGTCCGACAGGAGCGGAAGGCCATGGTGTCCCCGCAGCCCGACCCGCCTCCGCCCGCGGTCGCGCACGTCATGATCACCGGACCCAAGACACTGCCCGCGACCGCCACGGTCGCAGACGTGCGCACCGCCTTCGAGGACGACCACGTCGTCATCTGCCAAGAGAACAAGCCGGAAGTGGGATCCCCCATCCCGAGCTTTTCTCGCACGAGCGGCGAATGTTGCAAAACGACAACAGTTGGCGTCCCGGATGGGGCGGCGGGTACCTCCCGCTCATCCCATCCACCAACGGAAGGACCGAAATGCGACGTTGAGGAAGCCACTCGCCCTCATTGCACTCATAACGTCAATGGCCTTGACAGGCTGTAGTCAGGACAACCCGGACGCCGACGAAGGCAAGGAAGTCCCCGGTGGCGCCGTGGGACCGGACCGCATGATCACCGAAGACCTGTCGATCCTGCAGGTGCAGCTCGAGTACCCCCTCGACGGCGTGTACGAGGAGGGCGAGGACGCCAACCTGTTCCTCGGCATCGCCAACACCGGGAACACCGACGACGACCTGCTCGACGTCCGCGGGCCGGATTTCGCCAACGCCCAGCTCCTCGTCGATGGTGAGCCGGGTGCGATTCGCGTTCAACAGAACGACAACGTCTACGTCGGAGCCGAGGGGGCTCCGAGGATCACGCTGATCGACCTCAAGCGCTCGTTGCGCTCGTCGCAGTCCATCCCGGTAATCCTGGTGTTCGAGGACGCCGGTGAGATGATCGTCAACGCTCCAGTAGCGTCCGAGGGCCGGAATCCCAAGCCCACCTACGACTTCCCCAATCCGGCCGAGGACCCGACGCAGAGCTGATGACTCACGCGGTCAAGCTCACGCGGACATCCAACCCTCGGTCGCCGTCCGCACGCGGTCAGGCAGCAACCACTAGCTACGTGAGGCCGGGGAGCCCCCTCTCCACCCCTTTCTCCGGCCGCCTCCAGGCGACGTTGAGGCACACCAAAGGCACGAGGTTTGCCCTCCCCGCGTCTGACCAGCGACGATGACACTCGGAGTCCCAAGCCTTCCAAGCTGGCCATGCCGGTTCGATCCCGGTCACCCGCTCCACGAGCCCACGGTGGCCTGCCCGACCGCCCCGATCAGGCCACCCGGACCGCCAGCGAGGGCGGCTCGACGTCGGGAGCCGGGTGCAGCAGCGCCGCCAGCATCTCGACGCCGTCCACCAGACGGGGACCGGGCCGGACGATGACGGCGTCGCCGTCGACGGCCCAGACCGGTCGGCCCGGAAGTGCCGCCGCGACCGTGGCGGCCTGCGCCACGGCCCCCTCTAGGCCGAATCCGCACGGCGCGACCACGACGACCTCGGGATCGGCGGCGGCGAAGAAGCTCCAGTCGACCGGTACCGAGCGCTGCCCCGGCCGGCAGGCCACGGGTTCCCCGCCGGCAGCGGCCACCTGGTCGGGCACCCAGTGGGCGGCGGGGAAGGGTGGGTCGACCCACTCGACCACGGCCACCCGCGGCCGTGGTCGGTCGGCCACGCGGGCCGCGACCGTCGCGAGCCGTTCGCGGAGCCATCGCACCACGGCGTCCGCCCGCTCCGGCACGCCCATGCGGTCGCCGACCGTCCTGATCGTCGCGAGCACCTCGTCCAGCGTGTACGGGTCCAGCGCGACGACGTCGGCCCGGCAGCCGAGGTGGGTCAGCGCCTGGTCGACCTGACCCGACGGGAGCGCGCAGACGCGGCAGAGGTCCTGGGTGAGGATCACGTCGGGGTCCAGTGCCGCCAGCGCGCCGGCGTGCAGCGTGTAGAGGTCCTCCCCCGCCGCGAGCCGGCTACGGACGGAGGCGTCGATCTCCGCCGGGGTCATCCCCGAGGTGTCGGCGCCGCCGACGACGATCGCCTTGTCGCGGCGGGCGGCAGGGGGCTCGTCGCACTCGAAGGTGACGCCGACCAGCTGGTCGGCCAGCCCCAGCGCGTAGACGATCTCGGTGGCCGACGGCAGCAGTGACACGACGCGCACCAGCCCACCGTAGGCGGGGGCTCACGTTGACCGCCGTCGGCGGCACGGCGATGCTGACGGCAGCCGGCCGAGGAGGTACGGGCATGACGGGACCTCCCGCCGGGCTGCGCATGGGGACGGCTCAGGGGCGCTGGGTCCTGCTGGCCACCGTCCTCGGCTCCGGCATCGCCATGCTGGACGCGACGGTCGTCAACGTCGCCCTGGAGCGGATCGGCGCCGACCTCGACGCGGACTTCTCCGGTCTGCAGTGGACGGTCAACGCCTACACGCTGACACTCGCCGCGCTGATCCTGCTGGGCGGATCGCTGAGCGACCGGTTCGGTCGCCGCCGGGTCTTCGTCGTGGGCGTGTGCTGGTTCGCTGCGGCCTCCGCGCTGTGCGGCCTGGCCCCCGACATCGGCACCCTGGCGGCGGCCCGCGCCCTCCAGGGAGTCGGCGGGGCACTGCTCACCCCCGGCAGCCTGGCGATCATCTCGGCGTCCTTCTCCGGTCCCGACCGGGCCGCGGCGATCGGCGCGTGGTCCGGGCTCTCCGGTGTCGCCGCCGCCGTCGGGCCCTTCGCCGGCGGCTGGTTGGTGGAGTGGAGCTGGCGGGCCGTGTTCCTGGTGAACCTGCCGCTGGCCGCCCTGGTCGTCGCCGTCGCGGCCCGGCACGTCCCGGAGTCCCGGGACCCGGCGGCCCCGCCCCGGCTGGACTGGGCCGGCACGGTGCTCGTCGCCGTCGGGCTCGGCGCGGTCACCCACGCCCTCACCGCCGCCGGCGAGCAGGGCGGCGGACCTGCGGTGTGGCTGAGCGTCGCGGCCGGCGCGCTCGCCCTGACCGCCTTCGCCGCGGTGGAGCGGCGGTCGCGGCACCCGCTGGTCCCGCCCGCGCTGTTCGCCGATCGGCAGTTCACCGCCGCCAACGCCACCACGCTGTTCGTCTACGCCGCCCTGGGCGCGCTGTTCGTGCTGCTGGTGCTGCAGCTCCAGGTGGTCTCGGGGTTCAGCCCCCTGCTGGCCGGCACCGCCCTGCTGCCGGTCACGGCGCTGATGCTCGTCTTCTCGGCCCGGGTCGGGGCGCTGGCCCAGCGGATCGGGCCCCGGCCGCTGCTCACCGCGGGCCCCTGGGTGGCCGCCGGCGGGGTGTTGCTGATGCTGCGGATCGGCCCGGGCGCCGGCTACCTGGGCGACGTGCTGCCCGCCGTCACCCTGTTCGGTGCGGGGCTCACCCTGCTGGTCGCCCCGCTGACCGCGACCGTGCTGGCCTCCGCCGCCGACCGGTACGCCGGAGTGGCCTCGGGCGTGAACAACGCCGTCGCGCGGGCCGCCGGGCTGCTGGCGGTGGCGGTCGTGCCGGTCGCCGCCGGGCTGGGCGGGGAGGACTACACCGATCCGACGGCGTTCGCTGCCGGCTTCCGCACGGCGGTGCTGATCCTCGCGGCGCTGCTCGCCGCGGGCGGCCTCGTGTCGGCCGTCTTCGTGCGGCGCCCCCTGAGCGAGGTGGCGCCGGCCGCGATTGCGCGGGTCCCGCTCGAGCGGTGCGTGCACTGCGGCGTGAGCGGTCCGGCCGTCCACCCGCCGACGCAGGACACCACGGCCGTGAACCGCCACGGTCGGCCGTGACGCCGTCGTTCACCCCGCGGCGCGGGGGCACGAACCCGGTCCGGGCGCGCGATGGGAGCCCCCGGCTACAGCGACGTCGGGAGGCCGAGAGCCGCGAACAGCTCGCAGTCGAGGTTCAGGAAGCTGGAGATGTGGGCGATCCGGCCGCCTTCCATCTCCAGCACGTGCAACCCCCACGGCACGTGGCCACCGCCCTCCGCGGGCCGGTACTGCGCCACCGCCGGCGTGCCGTTCGCCGAGGTGGGGATGAGCTTGGAGTTCTTGCACCCCGCGCCCGGGCCGAGCATCCAGGTGCCGATGTCCTCCCGCCCCTTGAGCCACATCTCGAACGGCGGCATGTGCTGCGTGGCGTCCTCGTGCAGCAGCTGCACGAACGCGTCGATGTCGTAGCGCTCGAAGGCGTCCAGGTACCGCTCCAGCAGTGCCCGGTCGTCGGAGTCCAGCGACCTCGGCGCCGGCCGCCCGTCGAGGTCGGCCATCGTCGCGCGGGCCCGCTGCAGGGCGCTGTTCACCGAGGCCACCGTGGTGTCGAGCAGCTGGGCGACCTCCTCGGCCTTCCAGCGCAGCACCTCGCGGAGGATCAGCACCGCCCGCTGCCGGGGCGGCAGGTGCTGCAGCGCGGCCACGAAGGCCAGCCGCACCGACTCCTTGGCGACCGCCTGCTCGGCCGGGTCGCCGTCCTCGGGGATGACCTGCCGGTCCAGCACCGGCTCCACCCACGCCGACGCGGGCAGCCGCCCGGCCAACGACGCCTCCACCGGCGGGTACGGCGACCCGGAGAGGTCCATCGGCAGGGCCCGCCGCTGCCGGCCGTTGAGCTGGTCGAGGCAGACGTTGGTGGCGATCCGGTAGAGCCACGACCGCAGCGCGGACCGGCCCTCGAAGTCGGCGATCCCCCGCCATGCGCGCACCATCGTCTCCTGCACCGCGTCCTCGGCGTCGAAGATCGAGCCCAGCATCCGGTAGCAGTAGCCGGTCAGCTCGCGGCGGTGCTCGAGCAGCCGCGGATCGAGCTGTTCGGCCGGGCCGAGGGCGACGCTGGTCACGGGAACCACCTCCGGATCGATGAGGCGACCAGCAGACCACAGGCCACCGACGGAACGGGAGGGGTCGGCGGCTACTGGTAGCTGATCAGCTGCGGTGTCGGCGAGACCCGGGCGATGGTCTCGGCCGGCGAGAGCATCGGCTCGTCCTCGTCGATGAAGTTCTTCCACCCCCAGGCGAGCTCCGGCTGGGCCCCGGCCCGCAGCGCCGCCCACGTGCCGAGCTTGGCGCCGGTCGCCCCCTGACCGTCGGCGTGCACCATCACCGCCAGCTCGTCGCGGGTCAGGTCCAGCCGCTCGCGACCGGTCACCATCCGCAGCTGGAACTGGTGCAGCACGAGCAGCTTCTGCGGCAGCGCGTTCTCCTGGGTGAGGTCGGCCAGCCAGGTGACCACCTGGTTCACCTCGTCCACGCCGACCTGCCCGATCTCGCTGAGGTGCTCCCCGTCGGGGCGCAGCCGCCACTCCGGGTCCAGCGCCAGCCCCACGTGCGGGAGCGCCAGCAGCTCCTCGTACCGCTTCGCCTGGGTGAGGAAGTCGGTGCGCCCGGGCTGCAGGTCCAGGACGACGTACACGCCCTCCCGGCCCGCGGCCTCCACCCACGGCCGCAGCTGCTCGACCGGCGCCTCGGACGAGTAGTCCCCGTCCTCGCCGGGAGCCGAGGAGGCCACGGTCGCGATCAGCTCGAACGTCGGCACCACCGTCGTGTCGACGACGTCCTCGTACGGTGCGGCCTGCTCGCGCGCCCGCGTGATCGAACCGGCCAGGTCCTGCTCGCCGAGCAGTCCGAGAGAGGACGTCCCGGGGTGGCCGTAGAGCGCCACCAGCAGGCGGCCGGGGAAGAGCAGCTGACCGCCGCCGGGCAGCTCCTCCCCCGTCGCCGCCGTCCGCACCTTCCAGTCCAGCCCGTCCTCCGTGGCGAAGCCGGCGCCGAGCGCGATGACAGCGGCCTCCGGGTCCTCCGCGAGCGCGCTGACGACGTCGGCCGACGCCCGCGGGTCGGTCCCGCCGGTGACCACCACCCGGGCGCCGGCGGCCCGGGCCGTGGCGATGCCGGCGACCGACTCCCCGGTGGCCAGCACGACGACGTCGTCCACCGGTTCGGAGCGGTCCACGCGAGGCAGCGAGCGCTCCCCCGCCGTGCCGGACGGCGTCTCGCCCTCCGCGCGCAACGCGGTCACTCGATCGCCGACCAGCCCCGCCACCGCCGCGGCGTCCCCGCCGCCCGCGACGTCGTCCGCGCCCGAGAACTCCAGCCCGGCCGCCTTCTCCACCGCGTCGGGGACGGCGGGCACGGCCACGACTGCGGGACCTCCGGAGGGCAGCTCCACCTCTCCCACAGCGAGCACGTCCGTGACGGCGAGCCGCTCCAGCTCCTCGCCGACCACCGGCGACCCGTCGGTGACGAGCAGCGGCACCCCCAGCCCGACGGCGGCCGAGGCGCCCAGCAGGGTCGCGGCGCGGTCGTCCGCCTCCGCCACGACGGCGACGTCGGACCGCTCGAACAGGGCTCGGCTCGCACCCACCGACGCGGCAGGGCCGCTCCCGGGGACGACGGTCAACCGCTCGTCGGGCGTCGACAGCGCGACCGTCGCCGCCCTCGCCTCCGCCTCGTCCTGCGCTCCCGTGCACGCGGCGAGCAGGCCCGTGGCGACCACGAGCGGCAGCGTGCGGGGGCGCACGGGCGGTCTCCGATCCGTCGGGGGCGGGGCGAGCCCCCGACCCTAGCGAGGGAGCGGTCCGCCGGTTGACGCCGCGCGAGACGGAGGTGTGCGGGCTCGGGCCGGCCCCGGACGAGGACCAGCACCCTCGGGTGCTGGCCACCCTGAGCGGCCGAGCGATATCGGTTCGCGGCGCGTCGGCACCGGCAGGTAGACAGACCGCGTGGCCGACGACGTCTCCTCCTCCCTCCGCCCGTTCACCACCGACGAGTGGCCGGCCGTCACCCGGGCGATGAGCTCGGTGTTCGGCCACGCACCCTCGGGTCCGTACCAGGAGACCCCGTCCCCCGTGGCCGAGCTGGACCGCTCGCTCGGCATCGTCGAGGACGGCCGGGTGGTCGCGACCTCGGGGATCTACAGCATGCAGCTGACCGTGCCGGGCGCCGTCGTCCCGATGGCCGGGGTGACCTGGGTGACCGTCTCCCCCACGCACCGCCGGCGCGGCATCCTGACCGCCGTCATGCGGCGGCAGCTGACCGAGCTGCACGAGCAGGAGCGCGAGCCGGTCGCGGCCCTGTGGGCGGCGGAGGCCTCGATCTACGGCCGGTTCGGCTACGGGCCGGCGACCTGGCGCGGTGGCTGGACCGGGCAGCTCGAGCGGCTGCGGCTGCGCGACGACGTCGACACCGGCAGCGGGCGGGTGCGGCTGGTCGAGGAGGACGCGTTCCGTGGTCCGGCCGCGGCCGTGCACGAGTCCGTCCGCCGCTTCGTGCCCGGCAACACCGCCCGCGACGAGCGCTGGTGGACCCGCGCGCTGGTCGACGACCCCGAGCAGCGGCACGGCGCGACCGCGCTGAACTTCGCGCTGCACACCGAGACCGACGGTTCGGTCACCGGATATGCCGTGTACCGGATGAAGGAGGGGTGGAGCGACGCCGGCGAGCCCACCGGGGTGCTCACGGTCACCGACGTGCGGGCCACCACCCCGGCGGCCTACGCGTCGCTCTGGCAGTTCCTGCTCTCGCACGACCTGATGCGGACCATCGAGGTTTCCGACGCCTCGCCCGACGACCCGCTGCGCCACCTGCTGGCCGACTCACGTGCGCTCAACGCCCGCCCCTCCGACGCGCTGTGGGTGCGGTTGGTCGACGTCGGCCGCGCGCTGGCGGCCCGGCGCTACCCGGCGCCGATCGACCTGGTCCTCGAGGTCCGCGACCCGTTCTGCCCCTGGAACGACGGGCGCTGGCGGCTCTCCGGACACCCCGCGGGCGGGTACTGCGGCACGACCGACCGTGACCCCGACCTGGTCCTGGACATCGAGGCGCTGTCGTCGGCCTACCTGGGCGGGGTGTCGCTGGCCACGCTGCAGGCGGCCGGCCGGGTCACCGAGGTGAGCCCCGGCGCTGTGACGCTGGCCAGCACGGCGTTCGGCTGGCCGGTGACCCCGTGGTGCCCCGAGGGCTTCTGAGCGGTCAGGGGTGGTCGGTGCGGGTGGGCAAACCACCGGCCGGGCGGTGCCGGTCGCGCTCGTAGTTGGAGATCAGGCCGATCCGGCGCACGTGCCGCTCGTCCTCGCTGAACGGCGTCCTCAGGAACTCCAGGACCAGGGCTGCGGCCTCGTCGTCGCTGTGCTGGCGGGCACCGATGGAGACGACGTTGGCGTTGTTGTGCTCGCGGGCCAGCTGCGCGGTGGCGGTGTTCCACACCAGCGCGGCACGTACGCCGGGCACCTTGTTGGCGGCCATCTGCTCGCCGTTGCCCGAGCCGCCGATGACGACGCCGAGCGAGCCGGGCTCGGCGACGGTCCGCTCCCCCACCTCGAAGCAGAAGGGCGGGTAGTCGTCCTGCGCGTCGTACTCGAACGCGCCGCAGTCGACCGGCTCGTACCCGGCGTCGGTGAGCACCTGCTTCAGGTGCTCCTTGAACTCCAGGCCCGCGTGGTCGGTACCGATGAAGACGCGCATGCCGGCGAGTCTGTCAGGCTCGCCTCCGTGGCGGTGCTGGGGCTGGACGGCTGGCGGGGCGCCTGGGCCGGCGCCCTGCTGGACGACGGCGAGGTGACCCTGCTGGCGCTCGCCGACGCCGCTGCCGCGCTCGCGCTGCCGGGCATCGAGGCGGTCGCCGTCGACATGCCGATCGGGCTGTCCGAGAACGGCTCACGGACCTGCGACGTGGAAGCTCGGCGACTGCTCGGCCGCGCGGGCAGCTCGGTGTTCCCCGCTCCCCTGCGCCCGGTGCTGGCCGCCGCCGACTACGCCGAGGCGTGCCGGGTCTCGGTCGCGGCGTCGGGCAGGGCGCTGTCGAAGCAGACCTGGTTCCTCGTGCCCTCGATCCGCTCGCTGGACGACGCGCTCGGCGACCCGCCCGACCCGCGGGTGCACGAGGTCCACCCCGAGCTCGCCTTCCGGGCGCTGGACGAGCGCGTCCGCGACCCGAAGGTGACCGCCCGCGGCCTGGCCCAGCGGCTGGCGGCGCTGCGCCCCGTGATGGACGTCGACCGTGCCCTGGCCGAGGCCCCACCGCGGCTGCCCGCCGTCGACGCGCTCGATGCGTGCGCCGCGGCGTGGTCGGCCCGGCGGATCGCCACCGCGACGGCCGAGTGCGTCGGTGACGACATCCGCGACGCGCGCGGCCGCCGGATGCGGATCTCCTTCTAGGAGCCGGTCAGGCGCCGGACCACCGACAGCGGCAGCACCCGGAGCAGCCCGGCCACGGGGCGCCACGGGAACTCGGGGACGTACCCACGCACCGGCTCCCGCTCGATGACCTCGGTGAGCGCCCGCACACCCTTGTCCAACCCCACGGCGAGCGGGCCACGGCGGCCCTCGTTGATGGCCGTCTCGATGTAGCCGGGCAGGATCGCCGAGACGACGATCTGCGAGCCGTGGACGTCGGAGCGCATCCCCTCGGCCAGCGAGTTGAGCGCCGCCTTGCTCGCCCCGTACGCCGTGCGCGAGCCGGGCATACCCCGGACCGAGGCCACCGAGGAGATCAGCACCAGGTGCCCCATCCCCTGGGCGCGGAACAGCTCCATGGCCGCCTCGCACTGCGCGTGCGAGCCGAGCACGTTGGTGACCAGGATGGCGCGGTTGGCCTCGCTCTCCCCGGTGCCGACCGAGGCGCCCCGGCCGATGCCGGCGTTGACGATCACCCGGTCCAGCCCGCCGAGCCGGTCGGCCAGCTCGCGGAAGGCCGCGGCGACCGATCGCGGGTCGTCGACGTCCATCGCGGCGACCTCGACCCGGATCCCCGGGTGCGCGGCGAGCAGTTCCTCGCGCAGGGCCTCCAGCCGGTCGACCCGACGGGCGCAGAGGGCCAGGTCGCGGCCCATGGCGGCGAACCGGCGGGCCATGCCCTCGCCGAGGCCCGCGCTGGCGCCGGAGATGAAGATGCGCTGACGAGTGGGGTGCGGCACGCCCGAAGCATGCCGCACCCCCCGACCGCGCCCCACCGGGGCGTTTCGTGCACTTTCTGCCCGGGCGGTTCGTGCACTATCTGCCCGCTGGTCAGCGGGAGCGGGTGAGCTCCAGGGCGTCGGCGGGCACCGAGCTCATGTCGGGGCCGGACGTGCGGGTGCGCTTGAGCTCCCAGAAATCCGGCAGGTTGGCCAGCAGGACGGCGCCGTCGAAGGCCTTGCCGGCGTCCTCGCCCGTGGGCACCTTGCTGATGACCGGACCGAAGAACGCGACGCCGTCGATGTGCATGACCGGGGTGCCGACGTCGTCACCGACGGGGTCCATGCCCGCGTGGTGGCTCTTCTCCAGCGCCTCGTCGTACTCCGTGGACTCCGCGGCCTCGGCCAGCGACGCCGGGAGGCCCACGCGCTCCAGCGCCGGCGCGATCAGCTCGTCGAGCTCCCGCTCCTCGTGGTGCCGCAGCGTGCCCATGGCGGTGTAGAGGTCGCCGAGCACCTCGTCGCCGTGCTGCTGGGCGGCGGCGATGGCGACCCGCACCGGGCCGATCGCCTTCTTCATCATCTCCTGGTACTCCTCCGGCAGGTCGCGCCCCCGGTTGAGCACCGCCAGCGACATGACGTGCCAGTGCAGGTCGATGTCGCGCACCTTGGCCGCCTCGAGCACCCAGCGGCTGGTCAGCCAGGCCCACGGGCACAGCGGGTCGAACCAGAAGTCGACGCGGGCCTTCACCGGCGCGCTCTGCACTGCCTCGGTCATCCGTACTCCTCGTTCCGTGGCCGGGCAGTGGAGCGCCCGGCGCCGTCTGGTGGCTGGCAAGTCAGGCCGCGCGGTGGTTGTTCCCGTGCGCCGGGCGGGGCGCAGTGCCCGCATGAAAAGCTGCCGGAGTGGCCGTACCCAACCTGACCCGCACCGATGCCGCCGCCCGCGCGGAGCTGCTCGCCGTCCAGAGCTACGACATCTCCCTCGACGTGACCGACGGCGCCGGGCGCCCGGGTGAGCACACCTTCCGGTCCACGACGACGGTGGAGTTCACCAGCCGCACGGCCGGGGCGGACACCTTCATCGACCTCGTCGCCGAGAACGTGCTGTCGGCGACGCTCAACGGCACCGAGCTCGACGTCAGCACCTACACCGAGGACGGCGGCCTGCCGCTGCCCGGGCTGGCGGAGAAGAACACGCTCGTGGTGACGGCGGACTGCCGCTACTCCAACAGCGGCGAGGGCCTGCACCGCTTCCTCGACCCGGTCGACGGCCAGGTGTACCTCTACACCCAGTTCGAGCCGGCCGACGCCAAGCGCATGTTCACCTGCTTCGACCAGCCGGACCTCAAGGCGACGTTCACCCTGCACGTCACCGCGCCGTTCGACTGGCAGGTCATCTCGAACTCCGGGGACCGCACCATCGAGGCCGGCGACGGCGGATCGCAGCTGGCGCACTTCGCGCCCACGAAGCGCATCTCCACCTACCTGGTGGCGTTGATCGCCGGCCCGTACGCGCGGGTCACCGACCTGCACGAGGGCATCCCGCTGGGCATCTACTGCCGCGCCTCGCTGGCGGAGTTCCTCGACCCGGAGGAGATCTTCCGGGTCACCAAGCAGGGCTTCGACTTCTACCACCGGGTGTTCGACTACCCGTACCCGTTCGACAAGTACGACCAGCTCTTCGTCCCCGAGTTCAACGCCGGGGCCATGGAGAACGCCGGCGCGGTGACCTTCCTGGAGGACTACGTCTTCCGCTCCAAGGTGAGCCGGGCCCGCTACGAGCGCCGCGCCGAGACGATCCTGCACGAGCTGGGCCACATGTGGTTCGGCGACCTGGTGACCATGCGCTGGTGGGACGACCTGTGGCTCAACGAGTCCTTCGCCACCTACATCAGCACCCTGTGCCAGGCCGAGGCGACCGAGTACACGACCGCCTGGACCACCTTCGCCAACACGGAGAAGGCGTGGGCGCAGGCGCAGGACCAGCTGCCCTCGACCCACCCGATCGCCGCCGACATCCCCGACGTCGCCGCCGTCGAGGTCAACTTCGACGGCATCACCTACGCCAAGGGCGCCTCGGTGCTCAAGCAGCTGGTCGCCTACGTGGGCCGCGACGAGTTCCTCGCCGGGGTGCGCCGCTACTTCCGCAAGCACGAGTACGGCAACACCACGCTGGCCGACCTGCTCGGCCCGTTGTCGGAGAGCTCGGGCCGTGACCTGTCGGAGTGGGCCGACCAGTGGCTGCGCACCAGCCAGGTGAACACGCTGCGCCCGGTCTCCGAGCTGACGGACGACGGCCGCTACGCGAGCTTCGCGATCGAGCAGACCGCCGTCGCCGAGCACCCGGTGCTGCGCAACCACCGGCTGGCCGTGGGCCTCTACAGCGAGGGCCCCGACGGTCTGACCCGCACGCACCGGGTGGAGCTGGACGTCGCCGGAGCCCGCACCGAGGTCGCCGAGCTCGTCGGCCACCCGGCGGCCGACCTCGTCCTGGTCAACGACGACGACCTGACCTACGCCAAGCTGCGCCTCGACGAGCGCTCGCTGGCCACCCTGCGCACCCGCATCGGGGCCATCCCCGACCCGCTGGCCCGCGCGCTGTGCTGGTCGGCCGCCTGGGACATGACCCGGGACGCCGAGCTGCCGGCCCGCGAGTGGGTGCAGCTGGTGCTGGCGGGGATCGGCGCGGAGACCGAGAGCAGCGTCATCCAGTCGCTGCTGGCCCGGGTCCAGACGGCGCTGTCCTCCTTCGCCGACCCGACGTGGGCGCCGACCGGCTGGGCCCAGCTCGCCGACCACGCGCTGGCGGCCCTGGAGGCCGCGCCGGCCGGGAGCGACCAGCAGCTGCTGTGGTCGCGAACCCTGGCCACGGCGGCCCGCAGCGACGAGCACGCCGCGGCGCTGCGGGGCCTGCTCGACGGGTCGCGCAGCTACGAGGGGCTGACCGTCGACGCCGACGCGCGCTGGGCGTTCCTGCACGGGCTGGTCGCCATCGGCGCGGCGGGCGACGCCGAGATCGACGCCGAGGCCGAGCGGGACGCCACAGCCACGGGCATCCGGCGGGCCGCCACCGCCCGGGCGCTGCGGCCGCCCGCGGAGTCCAAGGAGGAGACCTGGCAGCGGGCCTTCACCGACGAGACGATCCCGAACGCCGTCCACGAGGCGATGCTCCAGGGCTTCTGGCACCACGCCCAGCGGGAGCTCACCGCGGGGTACGTCGACCGCTACTTCGCCGACATCCGGCCGCTGTGGGACCGGCGCCCGGGCGAGATCGCGAAGAACGCCGTCCAGTACCTGTTCCCGCCCGTCGTGGAGCCGCGCACGATCGTGGCCGCGGACGCCTGGCTCTCCGACGCCGAGCAGCCGCCGGCGCTGCGCCGGCTGGTGTTCGAGGGTCGCGACGGCATCGCCCGGGCGCTGCGCGCCCGCGAGCGGGACGCCGACGCCGGGCACGCCACGGCGTAGCACGCACGAACGACGAAGGCGCCGCACCCGAGGGGTGCGGCGCCTTCGTCGTTCCCGGCCCCGCTGGACGACCAGCGGGGTCGTTCGTCAGTGGCGCAGGGACGCCGGGTGACCGGCCTGGTCGGAGAGCTGGCGCAGGCCGTTGACCACACCGCCGACCAGGTCGCCGTTGGCGAAGGAGCTGGTCATGGACAGCACCGCGAGAGCGCAGGCACGGTCGGGCAGCCGGCGGCCGGCACCGGCCCCGGTGACGACCTCGACCACGCGCTGACCGGGCGAGACCGCGATCAGCACCGAGTCGGACGGGTGGACGCCGGAGCGGGCGTGCAGCTCCTCGGCGGCGGTCCGGGTGGGGGTCCGCAGCTCACCCACGTACAGGGTGAAGCGCAGGCCCGTCTCGCGCGAGGACATGGTCAGCGCCTCGTCGAGGCGGGCCAGCTCCTTGTAGCTGAACACCTCGTCGAGCCGGCTGCCCTCGTCGGTGCGAGCGGCGCCGGTCGTGGCCGTGGCGGTGTCGTGCGAGTCAACTTCGAGGGCGCGGGTCATCGCCGGTCTCCGGGGGTGTTCGTCAGGACGTCGGAAGGGGTCACCGGGGCACCGTCACCAGGTGCCGCGGGCGCCGCCGAGCGGGCCGGCGGGCTGGGCGGCGTGCGCGGTGCTGGCGCCCCCGCCGTGCGACTGGCCGCCGCTCACGGCGTGGGTGGCCGCGGCGTCGCCGCCGTGCCGCTCGCCGTAGACCGAGGAGCCGATCGCCTGGGTCTCGCCGCCGTGGCCGGCGGCCGGGGCGTGCGCGGGGTGCGGCTCGAACCAGATCGGCGCGTGGTCCCAGGCCTGGCCCGGCTTGTAGCGCGGCCGCCGGTTGGCGCCGGGCTTCAGGGTCAGCAGCGCGAGGACGACGACGATGGCCAGCGGGATGCCCGCGAACACGAGGATGGCTTCGGCGGTGTTCACGCCCGACAACTTACCGGTGGCGCGCCCTGTTCACCGGCTCGCCGCCCAGACGGCGGGGCGTCGCGCCGCCCACGGGCGCGCGGCCTCCAGCTGCGCCGACAGCGCGATCAGCGTGGCCTCGTCCGCGGGGCGCCCGACGAGCATGGTCCCGACCGGCAGGTCGTCGTCGGTCCAGTGCAGCGGAACGCTGACCGCCGGCTGCCCGGTGACGTTGAACAGAGCGGTGAACGCGGCGTACCGCTTCTGCCGCTCGAAGTCGGGGCCGCCCTCGCCGTCCTCCGTGAACCAGCCGACCGGGCGAGGGGTCATCGTGAGCACGGGCGCCAGCAGCACGTCGAAACCCGCGGTCGCCCGGATGAAGTTCCGGGAGAAGACCCGGAGGGCGAACATGGCCTCCATCGCGTCGCGGGCCGAGAGCGCCAGGCCCCGGTCCCGCATCCAGCGGGTCAGCGGCTGGAGCAGGTCGACCCGGTCGGCGGGCACGGGCAGGGTGGTCGCGCTCAGCGCCCAGACCCGCTCGAACGAGGGCAGCACCGCGGGGTCGAGCAGCCCGTGCGGCACGTCCTCCACGTCGTGCCCGAGGCTCTCGAGCAACCGGCCCGCGTCGTCGAACGCGGCGGCGACCTCCGGTTCGAGCTCCGTGCCCGGCATGGCCGACTCGGTGTAGCGCCCGATCCGCAGCCGGCCGGGCTCGCGGTCGGCGTGGCCGAGGAAGGTCTCCCCCGGCGGGAGCGGCGGCGCCCAGAACGGGTCGCCGATCTCCGGGCCGGCCATCGCGTCGAGCATCGCGGCGGCGTCGCGCACGGTCCGCGCGAGGGGTCCGGCGGTGCCCAGGCCGGTGACCTCGCTGCCGTAGGGGGCGTTGCTGATCCGCCCGCGCGTGGGCTTGATCCCGAAGAGCCCGTTGATGCTGGCCGGGATGCGCACCGAGCCGCCGCCGTCGCTGCCCTGCGCGAACGGGACGAACCCGGCGGCGACGGCCACGCCGGCACCCCCGCTCGAGCCACCGGCCAGCCGCGAGGGGTCCCAGGGGCACCGGGCCGGTCCCACCAGCTGGTTGTCGGTGTAGCAGGGGAAGCCGAACTCCGGGGTGTTCGTCTTGCCCACGCTGATGGTCCCGGCGGCCGCCAGCCGGGTGACGACGGCGTCGTCCACCTGCGGCACGAAGTCGGCCAGCGCCGCCGAGCCGAACGTCGTCCGGACCCCGGCGGTGTTGTTCAGGTCCTTGATCGCGGTCGGGACGCCGAGCAGCGGCGGGAGGTCGCCGCCCGACCGAACCCGCGCCTCGGCCTGGGCCGCCTGGGCGCGCGCCCGCTCCGGGGTGACCGTGATGAACGCTCCGAGGCCGGCGTCGTGCGCGTCGATGCGCGCCAACGCGTGCTCCACCAGCTCGGTCGGGCTGACCTCCTTCGCAGCAACGGCGGCGGCCTGCTCCAGCGCGGTCAGATCGTGCAGCTGTGACATGCCGCGGACGCTAGCGGTCCCCGGTCATTCCGGGTCGGGAACGCCGATCGGGTTGCCCGACGGCCACTCCCCCGCCGCCACGACGGCTCGGCGGACCGGTCCCAGCAGCTCGGCCAGCCGGTCGCACCCGGCCATCCCCAGCGCCTCCCACGGACGCAGGGCGAGGCGGTCGGTGTCGGCCTCGATCGCGGCCACCGTCGCCCGTCCCTCGGGGGTCAGCCCTCCCTGGTCCAGCCATCCGCGGCCCGCGAGGCGAGCGGATGCGTCGTCCCAGGCCGCGTCGTCCCAGCCGCGGGCGCGCAGCAGCCACTCGCGGTCCGAGCGGCCGGCCGCGGCGGCGAGCACGTGGGCGGCGATCCCGTCGACCTCGTGCTGCACGAGGACGACGTTGTGGCCGTCGCCACGGTGCTCCCGCAGGACGGTGAGGGACTGCCACAGCCGTAGGTGCGGCTCGTCCGGGACGGACACCGCGGTGTTGGCCGCGGCGAGGGGACGACCGGGCAGGTCGACGGCAGCCGCCGCCATGGCGGCCAGGTCGGCCGCCTCGGCGGCTTCCGGCGAGGACGGCCAGTCGTCGCCGAGCACCCGCCGCACCGCCGCGTCGACTCCGGAGACCCGGGCCTCCAGCGCCGCGGCCGGAGGGACGACCGTCCACACGCCGGGAACCCGGCGGGCCACGAACGCGGGCGCGAAGTTGTAGAAGACCGCCGTCACCACCTCGGTGCCGACCGCGCCCATCGGCGCGGCGCGCATCGCGAAGTAGGCGTTCCAGAAGCCGCGCAGGCCCACCTGCTCACCGGCGTCGACGACCTCCCGGGCGAAGTACGTGAGCGCGTGGATGGGCTCCCCCAGGGCCCACAGCCGGCGCGCGTCAGCTGCTGCCGTCACGCGCTCACGCTCTCGGGCATGCCCAGCCACTCCCGCCAGCGCGGGTCGACGGTCCGGGCGCCGAGCAGCCGCCAGGCGGCGCCGGTGGGGGTGCGCGGCGGGTGCGGCAGCTTCCAGCCGAGCTCGGCCAGCGACCGGTCGGCCTTGGTGTGGTTGCACCGGCGGCAGGCGGCCACCACGTTGTCCCAGGTGTGGGTGCCCCCGCGGCTGCGCGGGACCACGTGGTCGATGCTGGTGGCCGAGCCCCCGCAGTAGACGCAGGTCTGGTCGTCGCGGGTGAACACCGCCCGCCGGGAGAGGGGCACCGCCGCCGGGTAGGGCACCCGGACGTACCGGGTCAGCCGCGCGACGACGGGGACCGGCAGGCTGACGGTCTCGGCGTGCACGACGTCGGGTGCGACGTCGACCGACTCGGCCTTGGCCGCCAGGACCAGCACGATCGCCCGCCGGCTGGACACCACGCACAGCGGCTCGTACGTGGCGTTGAGCAGCAGCGTGGCCGCGGTCGTGGCCGGGGAGGGCAGGGGGACGAGCGGCGGGACGGGGTCGCGACGCGGGCCTGGGTGACCCGCCGTCGACGACCCGGGCGCGGAACGCGGCACGGATCACCTCCGGACGCCCCGGACCGCCGGGTGCTGCGCGACCCGCGGGCAGGCCCATTCTGACCCGCGGGAGGCCCGTCGGCGCAGTGGAATTTCGCGGCGGCCCCGAGCGGCCCCGGCGGGGTGTCCCCACCCGCGACTAGCGTGCCGGGAATGCGCTACCCGGAGGCCCCGCGCCTGGACCTCGTCGACGACCTCCACGGCCACCGGGTGGCCGACCCCTACCGCTGGCTGGAGGACCCGGCGGACCCGCGCACCGTGGAGTGGTCGGCGGCGCAGGACGCGCTCGCCGCCGAGGTGCTCTCCGGCCTGCCGCTGCGGGCCCGCTTCGCCGAGCGGCTGGAGCAGCTGGTGCACGCCGGCGCCGTCGGGGTACCGGTGTGGCGCGGCGGGCGGGCATTCTCCACGCGCCGCGACCCGGGTCAGGAGCACGCCGTCCTCCGGGTGCGCGAGCCCGACGGCACCGTGCGCGTGCTGGTCGACCCGATGCGGCTCGACCCGGCGGGGACGACGACGCTCGACGCGTGGTCGCCGTCGTGGGAGGGCGACCGGCTGGCCTACCAGGTGAGCACCGGCGGCGACGAGGAGTCGACGCTCTACGTCCTCGACGTCGCGACCGGCGAGCTCCTCGACGGCCCGGTCGACCGGTGCCGCTACTCCCCTGTCGGCTGGCTGCCCGGCGGGGACGAGCTGTTCTACGTCCGCCGGCTGGCACCGGACCAGGTGCCGGCCGGGGAGGAGCAGTTCCACCGCCGCGTCTGGCGCCACCGGGTGGGCGGTGACCCGGCCGAGGACGTGCTGGTCCACGGGGAGGGGCTGGACCCGAGCAACTACTACGGCGTGCGCACCAGCGCCGACGGCCGCTGGCTGGTCGTCTCCGCGTCGGCCGGCACCGCCCCGCGGGACGACGTGTGGCTCGCCGACCTCGCCGGCGACGGCGCGCTCCGCGAGCTGCAGGTGGGGGCGGATGCGCAGACCGCCGCCTGGGTGGCCCGCGACGGGCGGCTCTGGCTGATGAGCGACCGGGACGCACCGCGCTGGCGGCTGGCGGTCGCCGAGCCCACCGACCCGTCGACGTGGGCGCCCGAGGCGTGGACCGACGTGATCCCGCAGCAGGACGACGCGGTCCTCTCCGACATCGCGCTCGTCGACGGTCCGGACGGCGCCCTGCAGGTGCTGGCCGTGCACGCCGTCGACGCCACCGACCGGCTGTCGGTCTGGGCGGCCGACGGCACGGGGCGGCTGGCCGAGGTCCCGGCCCCCGGCGCGGGCAGCATCTCCGGCGTCAGCGCCCCGCACACCGGCGGTACGAGCGCCTGGGTGGGGTACACCGACTACGCGACCCCGCCCTCGGTGCTGCGCTGGGACTCCACCGACCCCGGGGCGCTGGAGGAGGAGGAGAAGGCACCGGTCGCCGGCGAGGTGCCGGAGCTGACCGTCGTGGAGACCCACGCGACGTCGGAGGACGGCACCCCGGTGCACCTGTTCGTGCTGTCCAGCGCGGGCGCCCCGGACCGCCCGCGGCCGACGGTGCTCTACGGCTACGGCGGGTTCAACGTCTCCCTCACGCCGGCCTACTCGGCACAGGCCCTCTCCTGGGTGGCCGCGGGTGGCGTGTGGGTGGTGGCCAACCTGCGAGGTGGCTCCGAGCACGGCGAGGAGTGGCACCGGGCCGGCATGCGCGAGCGCAAGCAGAACGTGTTCGACGACTTCGCCGCCGCCGGCGAGCACCTGGTGGCGCAGGGCTGGACGACGCACGGCCAGCTGGCCGTCATGGGCGGGTCCAACGGCGGGCTGCTGGTCGGCGCCACCCTCACCCAGCGGCCGGACCTCGCCGCCGCCGTCGTCTGCAGCGCGCCGCTGCTCGACATGGTCCGGTACGAGCTGTTCGGGCTGGGGCGGACCTGGAACGACGAGTACGGCACCGCGGAGGACCCGGTCGAGCTCGGCTGGCTCCTGGGGTACTCGCCCTACCACGCGGTGCGCGAGGGCACGGCGTACCCGGCGACGCTGTTGACGACGTTCGACTCCGACACCCGGGTCGACCCCCTGCACGGCCGCAAGCTCGCCGCCGCCCTCCAGCACGCGACCAGCGGCGAGGGTCCGGTCGTGCTGCGCAGCGAGAAGTCCGTGGGTCACGGTGCGCGGGCGGTCAGCCGCACCGTGGGGCTGGCCGCCGACCAGCTGGCGTTCCTCGCGGCGCACACCGGTCTCACGTCGTGAGATTGCGGAACGTCCTCGGTCGGACACGCGCGGTGCCCTGCTGACGGCGCGCCGCCGACCTGTCAGTATTTCGGTAATGACCGGATCACCCACCGTGCTGGCATGAGCACGGACGCGTCGGGGACGGCGTCCTCCTCGCTGCGTCAGGCGACGTTCCGCGAGGTGTTCGCGGTGCGCGAGTTCCGCCCCCTCTTCGGCACCTTCCTGCTGTCGGCGGCCGGTGACGAGCTGGCGCGGGTCGCGCTGACCGTCCTCGTCTACGCCCGCACCGACTCCCCCCTGCTGGCGGCGCTCACCTTCGCCATCGGCTACCTGCCCTGGCTGCTGGGCGGCCCGCTGCTGTCGGTGCTGGCGGACCGGTTCCCGCGCCACCGGGTGCTGATCGCCACCGACGCCGCCCGCGCCGTCGTGGTGGCCCTGATGGCACTGCCCGGCGTCCCGCTGTGGCTGCTGCTGGTGCTGCTCTTCCTGGTCGGGCTGTGCGCGCCGCCGTTCGAGTCGGCCCGGTCCGCGCTCATGGCCGACGTGCTCGACGGCGACCGGTACGCCGTGGCCACCTCGCTCACCGGCATCACGGTGCAGCTCGCGCAGGTCGGCGGCTTCCTGGCCGGCGGTGCCCTGCTGCTCGTGTTCAGCCCCAGCACGGCCCTGCTCGTCGACGCGGCGACCTTCCTCGTCTCCGCGGTGTGGCTGTGGGCCGGGCTGCAGCGGCGTCCGGCACCGGCCTCGGAGATCGGCGACCAGCCGACGACGCTGTGGCGTGACGCCGTGGAAGGGCTCCGCTTCATCCGGCGGACACCGCGACTCCTGGCGATCGTCGGCGTCGCGTGGTTGGCGACGGGGTTCCTGTACGCACCAGAGGGCATCGCCGCACCGCTGGTCGACGAGCTCGGCCGCACGCAGACGGCGGTCGGCGTCCTGCTGGCCGCGAATCCGCTGGGGCTGACGATCAGCGGCCTGGTCATCGCGCGGCTCGTGCCGCCGCACCGCCGCGAGCGGCTGGTCGGCCCGCTCGTGGTCGCCTCGCTGCTCGCGGTACTGGCGGCCGGCCTGGTCGCCGTCGTGGCCGCCCCTTCCCCGGCGACCTTCTGGGCCGTCGTCGTGCTGCTCTTCTTCTCGGGCCTGGCCGGCGCGTGGACGATCCCGCTCAACGTCGCGTTCGTGCAGGCCGTGCCCAGCGCCTACCGGGGCCGGGCGTTCGGGGTGGCGGCCAGCGGGCTCTCCGGCATCCAGGGCCTGGGCGCGCTCGTCTCCGGCGTGGCCGCCGAAGGGGTGGGCGCCGCCGTGGTGGTGGCCGTGGCGGGTGGCCTCGGAATGATCGCGGTCGCGCCGACGCTGGTGGCCTATCGGCGGACACGCGACCAGGTGCCCGCCGCGGTCGACGTTGAGGGAGCATCCGGGGCATGAGCGAGTCGAGGCGGTCGCTGCCGTCGGCGCGGTCCTTCTACGACGAGGTGGGGGGCGAGCCCACCTTCCGCACGCTCGTGCAGCGCTTCTACGCCGGCGTCCGCACCGACCCCGTGCTGCAGCCCATGTACCCCCAGGACGACTGGGAGGGCGCCGAGACGCGGCTGCGCGGCTTCCTCGAGCAGTACTGGGGTGGCCCGACGACCTACTCCGAGCAGCGCGGACATCCCCGGCTGCGGATGCGGCACGCCCCCTTCGCGATCGGTCCGGTCGAGCGGGACGCCTGGCTGTCGCACATGCGCGACGCCGTCGACTCCCTGGAGCTCCCTCCCGAGCAGGACGCGACGTTGTGGGGTTACCTGGAGATGGCGGCCCGCAGCATGCAGAACCGCTGAGGGATCTCGCTCCCCCACCGCTCGCAGGCTCTCGTCGGGCCTCTGCAGGAAGGCCGTCCATGGAGTCGCAGTGGTGGCGGGACGCGGTCTTCTACCAGATCTACATCCGCAGCTTCGCCGACGGGAACGGCGACGGCGTGGGCGACCTGGCCGGCATCCGGTCCCGGCTGCCCCACCTCGCCGACCTCGGGGTCGACGCGCTGTGGATCACCCCGTTCTACCCCTCCCCGATGGCCGACCACGGCTACGACGTCGCCGATCCCCGCGACGTCGAGCCGGTGTTCGGTGACCTCGCGGAGTTCGACGCGATGCTCGCCGAGGCACATGCGCTCGGCATCCGGGTGACCGTCGACCTGGTTCCCAACCACAGCTCGCACGACCACGAGTGGTTCCGGGCGGCGCTCGCCGCGGCGCCCGGGTCTCCCGAGCGGGCCCGGTACCTGTTCCGCGACGGCCGCGGTACCGACGGCCGCGAGCCGCCGAACAACTGGCCCTCGGTGTTCGGCGGCCCGGCGTGGACGCGCGTGCCCGACGGCCAGTGGTACCTGCACATCTTCGCCCCGGAGCAGCCCGACCTGAACTTCGCCAACCCCGAGGTCGTCGCCGACCTCGAGGAGACGATGCGCTTCTGGCTCGACCGTGGTGTGGACGGTTTCCGCATCGACGTCGCCCACGGCATGGCCAAGCCCTACGGGCTCCCCGACATGGTGCCGATGGACGACACCGGTCTGCTCGACGACCACGGGCCGGGCGACCACCGGTTCGACCAGGACGGCGTGCACGTGGTGCACCGGCGGATCCGGGCGGTGCTCGACCAGTACCCCGGCACGATGGCCGTCGGCGAGGTCTGGGTCTCCGACGACGACCGGCTGGCCCAGTACCTGGCGCCGGACGAGCTGCAGCTGGCCTTCAACTTCAAGCTGCTGACGGCGGAGTGGACCGCGGAGAACCTGCGCGATGCGATCACCCACTCGCTGGCCGCCGTCTCGGGGACGCCGGCCCCGGCCTGCTGGGTGCTGTCCAACCACGACCGGCCGCGGCACGTCACCCGCTACGGCGGCGGTGAGCTGGGCACGCGGCGGGCACGCGCGGCGGCGCTCCTCCAGCTCGCGCTGCCCGGAGCGGCCTACCTCTACAACGGCGACGAGCTCGGCATGCCCGACGTCGACCTCCCCGACGAGGTGCTGCAGGACCCGATCTGGTTCCGCTCCGAGGGCGCCGAGCGCGGGCGTGATGCCTGCCGGATCCCGGTCCCGTGGTCGGGCACCGAACCCTCCTACGGGTTCTCCTCGCGCCCCGACACCTGGTTGCCGATGCCGGCCGGCTGGGGCCCGCTGACCGTCGAGGCGCAGGCGGCGGACGACGCTTCGATGCTGTCGCTGTACCGAACGGCGCTCGCGCTGCGCAGCGCGTCGTCCCTGTTCACGGGCGAGGATGTGCAGTGGTTACAGGCACCCGACCGTTGCGTCGCCTTCCGGCGGCCCGGCGGCCTGGTCTGCTTCGTCAACCTCTCGGAGGCCCCGGTTCCCCTCCCCGAGGGCGAGGTGCTGCTCAGCAGCGCCCCGGTGGACGGCGGCAGCGTGACGCCCGACACCGCGGTGTGGCTGCAGGGGTGACCGCCGGGCGGGCGTGCGGAACGGCTCCGGTACCTTCCGCCGCGTGAAGTCCCGGGATCTCGCCTACGTCGCCCTGTTCGCCGCCATCGTCGCGGTGCTGGGGCTGCTCCCGCCCGTGAACGTCCCGGGGCTGCCCGTGCCGATCACCGCGCAGACGCTCGGCGTCATGCTGGCCGGCTCGGTGCTCGGGGCGAAGCGCGGTGGACTGTCGCTGCTGGTCTTCCTGGCGCTGGTCGCCGCGGGCGCGCCCCTGCTCTCGGGCGGGCGGGGAGGGTTGGCCGTCTTCGCGGGCCCCACTGCCGGCTACCTGTACAGCTGGCCGATCGCCGCCTTCGTCATCGGCCTGCTGACCCAGCTGTTCTGGAAGCGGTTCAACCTGGCCTGGGCCCTGGTCGCCAACATGATCGGCGGCATCGTGGTCATCTACGCGATCGGCATCCCCTTCACCGCCCTGTTCGGCGACGTCTCGCTCTGGGCCTCCTTCACCGGCTCGTTCACCTTCATCCCGGGTGACCTGGTGAAGGCCGTCGCCGCCTCCGTGGTGGCCGTCGCGGTCCGCCGCGCCTACCCGGTGATCGAGCTGCCGAGCCGGCGCGCCACCGCGGGCTGACCCCGGTGCGCTGGGGACGGCGCGCCGCCGGGGGCGCCGACGACGCGGTCGCGACCGGTGCCGGCATCGAGCTGCGCGGCGTCCGGCACGCCTTCGGGGAGCGCGTCGTCCTCGACGGCGTCACGCTGACCCTGACCGAGCACCGGGTCGGCGTCATCGGGGGCAACGGGTCGGGCAAGAGCACGCTCGCCCGGCTGCTCAACGGGCTCGTGGTCCCGACCTCCGGAACGGTCCGCGTCGACGGGCTGGACACCCGTACCCAGGTGCGAGCGGTGCGCCGCCGGGTGGGGTTCGTCTTCCAGGACCCCGACGCGCAGATCGTGCACCCGACCGTCGCCGAGGACCTCGCCTTCGGTCCGCACAACCAGGGGCTGGACGACGCCGAGGTGGCCCACCGGGTCGAGGAGATGCTGGACCGCTACGGCCTGGCCGGGCACCGTGACCACCCGGCGCACCTCCTCTCCGGCGGCCAGAAGCAGCTGCTCGCCATCGCCGGGGTGCTCGCGATGCGCCCCCAGCGGATCGTGTTCGACGAGCCCACGACGCTCCTGGACCTGGCCAACACGCGCCGGGTGGCCAGGGTGATCGACGAGCTGGAGCAGGACGTCGTGGTCGTCACCCACCACCTCGACCTGCTGGACGGATTCGACCGCGTGCTGGTGGTCGAGGACGGGCAGGTCGTCGCCGACGGCGCGCCCGCCGAGACCGTGCCCTGGTACGTGGCGAGGATGGGCTGATGCTGTCGCTCTACGTGCCGGGTGACAGCGTCGTCCACCGGGTCCGGGCCGGCCTGAAGCTCGCCGTCCTGGCGGCGCTGGGCGTCGGGCTCTTCCTCGGCGACTCGCCGGTGCTGATGACCGGCGCCCTGCTGCTGACCCTGGTCGTCGGCGTCGCGGTCGCGCACCTGCCCTGGCTCGCACTGGCGGTGCAGGTCCGGCCGGTGTGGCTGTGGCTGGCGCTGCTGTTCGGCTTCCACCTGCTGGCGACGGACCTGCGCACCGGGACCGTCGCCGTCCTCCGGCTGCTCGCGCTGCTGGTCGCCGCCGCCGTCGTCACCGCCACGACCCGGGTGACGGCGATGGTGGCCGTGATCGAGTGGCTGGCCTCGCCCCTGCGCATGGTCGGCGTGCGTCCGGACCGGATCGGGCTGGTTCTCGCGATGACGCTGCGCTTCATCCCGCTGGTCGCCGACAAGGCGGCGCGGATCAGGGAGGCCCAGGCAGCCCGCGGTGGCAGCCGGGTGCGGCTGGGCATGGCCGTTCCGCTGCTGATCGAGGTGCTGCGCATGGCGACGACGGTCGGCGAGGCACTGGACGCCCGGGGAGCCGACGACGTCCCCGTGCGCCGGGGCGGACGGCGCGCGAGGCTGGCCGCGTGACCGGGGCCGTTCGGGAGATCTGGCTGACCGGCACGGCGGCCGCGCCGATGCGGCGGGTGCCGAGCGGCCGCCTGCGGCCCGGAGTCGGGCTGGAGGGTGACCGCTACGCGCTCGGCGGCGGCACCTGGGCGCAGTACCCGGACCTGGAGAAGCAGCTGACGCTGATCGACGCCGACGACGTGGCCGCCGTCGCCGCAGAGGTGGGCGCCGAGCTCTCCCCCGGTGACACCCGGCGCAACCTGGTGACCAGCGGCATCGCGCTGCCCTCCCTGGTCGGCGGGTGGTTCGCGGTGGGCGACGCGCTGCTGTTCGGGATGAAGCGTTGCCCGCCCTGCACGCACCTGGAGCGGCTGACCGGGCTGAAGCTGGTCAAGGCGATGGTGCACCGCGGCGGGATCAATGCGGCGGTGTTCGGCGGCGGGACGGTCACCGAGGGCGCGGTCGTCCGGCCGGTGTCGGACGAGGAGGCTGCCCGTCGCGGCGCTCCGACCGGCGCCGACCGGCCGGTTCCGCGCATCGTCAACGGCTAGAGCGACCACCCCGGAAGCTCCGACTCTGCGTGCACCGGTCAGCAGAGCCCGAGCGTGCCGGAGGCAACCTCTCAGGCCGCCGGCTCGTCGGTCCAGCGGGCAAGGAACTCCTTCTCCTCGGCGGTGAGCCGGCGAGGACGGTTCAGCGCGAAGTCGAACGGAACGAGCAGGGTGCTGCCGGTGACGGCCAGGGCGCCGTGGTCGAAGAGCTCGTAGTGGCAGGTGAAGGCGGCCGCGCGAACGCCGGACACCCACAGCTGCACCTCGAGCGGGTCGCGGGAGTAGACGACCGGGCGCTTGTAGGCGATCTCGTGCGAGGCCACCACGAGGCCGCGGCGGAGCCCGGTGCGTTCGTCGTGACTCGGCTGCTCGAAGAACAGGTTGACCCGCGCCATCTCGAAGTAGCCGAGGAAGGCCACGTTGTTGATGTGCTGGTAGGCGTCCATGTCCGACCAGCGCATCGGGACCTGCACGGTGTGCCTCACGGTGAGCACCCTGCCCTACGGACCGGCGTTCGGGGCCAGGCGGCGCCGAGGGTCGAGCCGCGCCGTCGTCCCCTGAGCCGCGACAAGCGCGCCCTAGCCTCGGGTGCGTGAGCGAGCCGTGGGACCCGGCGGCCCCCGGCGTGCTGATGCTGCCCTCGGGTCGACTGGTGCGCGGTCGATCGCTGCGAGCACCGCGGCCGCCGGGAGCGCTCCCGGACCTCGGCGTGTACCTGGCTCGGCACCCGGGCCCGCCGACGGACTGGGAGAGCCGGTGGATCCGCTGCCCGGACTTCCGGCTGCCGCGCGACCCGGCGGAACTGCGAACGGCGCTGGTGGAGGCATGGGAGCGGTCCGCCACCGAGCGCGTGGAGGTCGCCTGCGGCGGTGGCACCGGGCGGACGGGGACCGCACTGGCCTGCCTGGCCGTGTTGGACGGGATACCCCCGGACGAGGCCGTCGCCTTCGTCCGTGCCCGCTACCGACGGCGAGCGGTGGAGACCCGTGGCCAGCGCCAGTTCGTCCGAGGGTTCGGCTGACGCGGACGCGGCGCCCGGATGCGCGTCAGGCCGGTCCCCTCCGACGAGGGGACCGGCCTGGCACGGGTGTCGGCGACCGCTGACGCGTCAGTCGCGGGTGAGCTTGCGGTAGGTCGCGCGGTGCGGGCGTGCCGCGTCGGCCCCGAGGCGCTCGATCTTGTTCTTCTCGTAGTCGGCGAAGTTGCCCTCGAACCAGAACCACTTCGAGTCGCCCTCGTAGGCGAGGATGTGGGTCGCCACGCGGTCCAGGAACCACCGGTCGTGGCTGACCACCACGGCGCAACCGGGGAACTCCAACAGCGCGTTCTCCAGGCTGGTCAGCGTCTCGGTGTCGAGGTCGTTGGTCGGCTCGTCCAGGAGCAGCAGGTTGCCGCCCTGCTTGAGCGTCAGGGCCAGGTTCAGCCGGTTGCGCTCGCCACCGGAGAGGACACCGGCCGGCTTCTGCTGGTCCGGCCCCTTGAACCCGAACGCCGCGACGTAGGCCCGCGAGGGCATCTCGACGTTGCCGACCTTGATGTGGTCCAGGCCGTCGGAGACGACGTCCCACAGCGTCTTCTTCGGGTCGATGCCGCTGCGGCTCTGCTCGACGTAGGAGAGCTTGACCGTCTCGCCGACCTTGATCTCGCCGCCGTCGGCCTTCTCCTCGCCGACCAGCATCTTGAACAGCGTCGTCTTGCCGACGCCGTTCGGGCCGACGACACCGACGATGCCGTTGCGCGGCAGCGTGAACGACAGGTCGTCGATCAGGACGCGGTCACCGAAGGACTTGGTGAGGTTCTTCGTCTCGACGACGACGCTGCCCAGGCGCGGGCCCGGCGGGATCTGGATCTCCTCGAAGTCCAGCTTGCGGAACTTCTCGGCCTCCGCGGCCATCTCCTCGTAGCGGGCCAGTCGTGCCTTGCTCTTGGCCTGGCGGGCCTTGGCACCGGAGCGGACCCACTCCAGCTCCTCCTTGAGGCGCTTCTGCCGCTTCGCGTCCTTGGCGCCCTCGACCTGGAGGCGCGCCGCCTTGGTCTCGAGGTAGGTCGAGTAGTTGCCCTCGTAGGGGTAGGCGCGGCCGCGGTCGAGCTCGAGGATCCACTGGGCCACGTTGTCGAGGAAGTACCGGTCGTGGGTGACGGCCACGACGGTGCCGGCGTACTTCTCCAGGTGCTGCTCCAGCCAGGCGACGCTCTCGGCGTCGAGGTGGTTGGTGGGCTCGTCGAGCAACAGCAGGTCGGGCGCCTCGAGCAGCAGCTTGCACAGCGCGACGCGGCGGCGCTCACCACCGGAGAGGACGGTGACGTCGGCGTCGCCGGGCGGGCAGCGCAGCGCGTCCATCGCCTGCTCGATGCGGGCGTCGAGCTCCCAGCCGTCCTGGTTCTCGATGACCTCCATGAGCTCGCCCTGCTCGGCGAGGAGGGAGTCGAAGTCGTCGTCGGGCTCGCCCATCGCCGCGCTGACCTCCTCGAAGCGGCGCAGCGCGTCGCGGAGCGGCTTGACGGCCTCCTCCACGTTGCCGCGCACGTCGAGGTTCTCGTTCAGCGGCGGCTCCTGCAGGAGGATGCCGACGGTGGCCTCCGGCGCCAGCGACGCCTCACCGTTGGAGGGCTGCTGCATGCCGGCCATGATCTGCAGCACCGTCGACTTTCCGGCGCCGTTGGGGCCGACGACACCGATCTTGGCGCCGGGCAGGAACGACAGGGTGACGTTGTCGAGGATCACCTTGTCGCCGTGCGCCTTGCGCGCGCGGACCATCGTGTAGATGTACTGAGCCACTGGCTTCTCGGGCCTTCCGTCGTCTCGCGAGCGGGGGCGGGGCCGCCGGACGCGACCCCACCCCTTACGTTCTCGCCCTCGATCCTCCCAGCCCGGGGCAACTAGGCGTTGGCCGGTTCCTGCTCGGAGGCGTCGGCGTCCATCGACGGGAACGACGACCCGTCCTCGTCGTACTCCCGGTCGGCCGCGGAGTAGCCGGCGCCCGCCTGACCGAGGACCTCGCCGGTGTTCGTGTCGACCGTGCCCGCCGGGTCGGTCGCGCGGGCCGAACGCTTGAACACCGACATCCCCTTCGCCAGGTTGGAGCCGACGGCGAAGGCCTTGATCCGCGGCTTGCTCCGCGGCCCGCTCTCCGACTCCCAGCTGTCGGTGGTCAGCGCGCCGTGGACGATCACGGGATCGCCCTTGCTGACGGACCCGGCCACGTTGCTGCTGAGGCCGTTCCAGCACTCCACGTCGACCCAGAACGTGCCGGAGTCGACGAACTGCCCGGTGCCGGCGTCGTAGCGGCGCGCGGTCGAGGCGAGACGGAAGTTGGTGACCGTGCCGTTCTGGGTGTTGTTCCGACGCGGTGCGTCGACGACGTTGCCGACGACGGTGACGATGGTGTCGTTCACGGTGCTCCCTCGGGAGATGCGCCCGGTGGCGCGGCCGGCACGGTGCCGGTTGCGACGACCGTGCTCCGCGGTCGGGGCACCGGGAAGCGGGGTCGGGACATCTGTGGACGGACTCCGTGCCTGTGGACGCAGGAGGAGCGCCCGTCGGCGGCTCGTGCTCAGCTGCCCGCGTGTACGAACCGCTCATGGAGCCGCCCAGCCGTCACCCGGCGCGCACCTCGTGCCCGACCGCGCCGGGACGGCGCCCGGGCTCCCCGCGGTCCGGTACGCGGCACCGGTGGACCCGGCCGTGGGGAGTGCGATGATCGGGCGCCGAGCGCCCGTAGCTCAGCGGATAGAGCAGGTGCCTTCTAAGCACTTGGTCGCAGGTTCGATCCCTGCCGGGCGCGCACATGCAGTCCTTCCTGGACGACCTGAACTCCTCCCGGCCTCACCGATCCGGGGATTGAGTAACGCAGGTCACGGGTAACGCGCCGCCACCGGTCGGGGGACGGGGCCAGATCCAGCAGCGGTCATGCGGAGAGACGGATGCGCAGGTCCAGCAGAACAGGTGTCGATCAGGGGCGCCGCGGGGGCGCCCTGACGTCCGCGGGCCGGTCACCGGGCGGGCGCGGGCTGCTGCTCGCCGCCGTCCTCGTCGGGCTGGGCGGGGTCGTCGCCGGAGTGGCCCAACCGGCCGAACCACGACTGACCGAGCAGTCCGCCGACGAGATGCCCGACAACCAGGTCCCCGTCTGGGGCATCGCGACGCTGTCGACCGGAGCCCCGGCGGGTGCGCGCACGTTGAGCGACACCCCCGCACAGGTGGCCCAGCCGGCGCCGGACACACCGGAGGCCGTCAGCGGTCTCGCCGCCAACGGCATCCCCTCCGTGGCCCTCAACGCCTACCGCGTCGCCGCGGCTCGCATGGGCAGCGCGAAGCCCCAGTGCGGCATCGACTGGTCGCTGCTGGCCGGCATCGGCCGGGTCGAGTCCAACCACGGCCGCTTCGGCGGCGCGACCCTGCAGGGTGACGGGACCTCGGTCCCGGAGATCCGCGGCCCGGCGCTCGACGGGGGCAAGTTCGCCTACATCGGCGACTCCGACGACGGCCGCTTCGACCACGACAGCACCTACGACCGCGCCGTCGGGCCGATGCAGTTCATCCCGACCACCTGGCGGTCCTACGCGATCGACGCCGACGGCAACGGCAGCACCGACCCGTTCGACATCGACGACGCCGCCCTCGGCGCGGCCAACTACCTGTGCGTCGCGGGAGGCAACCTGCGCACCGACGCCGGTCAGCGCAAGGCCGTCCTGGCCTACAACCACTCCGACGCCTACGTCGCCCAGGTGCTCGCGCTGGCGCGGGCGTACGCGTCGGGCGTGCCGGTCGCCGACCTGCCGCTGAACGGGATCACCAGCGGCTCGGTCCCGCCGCCCACCGGCCACTACCGTGCCCCGGCCTCCCCCGGTCCCGCCATCGGCGAGGACGACACGACACCGGCCTCCGGCGACACCGTCGGGCAGGCCCCGCCGCCCGGCCAGCCGGCTCCCGGCCCCCAGGACGGCGGCCAGGCCGCGCCCCCGGCGCAGAACGGTGCCCCGCAGCAGTCCGCCGGTCAGCCCGCGCCGCCTCCCCCGGCCCCCGCGCCGCAGCCCCAGCCGGCGCCGGTCCCTCTCCCGGCGCCCCCGCTCCCGGTGCCTCAGCTGCCGCAGCTCCCCGTGCCCCAGCTGCCCCCGCCGCCGACGCCGCCGCCGGCGGTGACCGACCCCGTGGAAGGCATCAGCTGCAACGTCCTGGGCAACCTCGTCCCCGACCTGCCGCTGCTGCCCGAGTGCCCGAGGTGATCAGCGGGAGTTCGGCGGCTTGAGCACGGCGAAGGGGTCGGTGACCTCCAGGCCCGTCGTCACGAACCGGTGGAGGGCCGCGGGCCGGCCGCCGGCCCGACCGGGTGCGGCCAGCTCGCCGGTCGGCTCCAGGACGCCGCGGCGCAGCAGCACCCGCTGGAGGTTGGTCGCCGTCACCTCGTAGCCGAGCGCGGCCACGTAGATCTCGCGCAGCTCGGCGATGGTGAACGCGGGCGGGGTCAGCGCGAACGCCACGTTCGTGTAGGAGAGCTTCGCCCGCAGCCGCTCCAGCGCCGACTCCACCATCGAGCCGTGGTCGAACGCCGTCTCCGGCAGCCCGTCGACCGGGTGCCAGGCGGTGTCCTCGGGCAGCACCGGGTCGACGTCGGAGGGGATGAGACCCAGGTAGGCGGTGGCGACGGTCCGGCTCCGCGGGTCGCGGTGGGGGTCACTGCGGGTCTCCAGCTGCTCGAGGTGCGCGAGCTGGGCGACCTCGACCTTGGAGGCGAGCTGGCGCCCCACCGCGGCCCCGAGCGTCTCCTCCGGCAGCAGCGGCCCGCCGGGCAGCGCCCATGCCCCGGCGAACGGCTCACCGGCGCGCCGCCACAGCATCACGTGCAGCCGCGCGGCCCTGACCTGCAGCACCACCGCGAGAGCCTGGTGCGGATAGGCCGGTCGTTCCGGCGAGGACCACACGGATGTCACGGATCCCATGCTAGGTTTCTCGGCAGAGGTTTTCGCCTCGTAGTCTGAAACCCACTCTTCCGGAGGTCCCGGTGACCGCAACGCTCCCCGACCCCACCAGCGCGCAGTGGACGCCGGAGCAGTGGCAGGACTGGCGCGACGAGGTCCGCCGGCTGGCCGCCGAGCGCGACGCCGTCGTCCTGGCGCACAACTACCAGGCCGCACAGATCCAGGACGTCGCCCACCACGTCGGCGACTCACTCGCCCTCTCGCGCATCGCCGCGTCCAGCGACGCCTCCACGATCGTCTTCGCCGGCGTCCACTTCATGGCCGAGACCGCGAAGATCCTCAGCCCCGAGAAGACCGTCCTGGTCCCCGACGCCGCAGCCGGCTGCTCGCTGGCCGACACCATCACCGCCGACCAGCTGCGCGCCTGGAAGGCCGAGCACCCCGGCGCCGCCGTCGTCTCCTACGTGAACACCACGGCCGAGGTGAAGGCGGAGACCGACATCTGCTGCACCTCCTCCAACGCCGTCGAGGTCGTGAACTCCATCCCGGCCGACCGCGAGGTGCTGTTCCTGCCCGACCAGTTCCTCGGCGCCCACGTGCAGCGGGTCACCGGGCGGAAGAACATGCGCATCTGGATGGGCGAGTGCCACGTGCACGCCGGCATCTCCCCCACCGACCTGCGGCACAGCATCGAGGACGCCCCCGATGCCGAGGTGCTCGTGCACCCGGAGTGCGGCTGCGCGACGAGTGCGCTGTGGATGGTCGGCCAGGGCGACCTGCCCGAGGACCGCGTGCACGTGCTCTCCACCGGAGCGATGCTCGACCAGGCGAAGCGGACGACGGCGAAGCGCGTGCTGGTCGCCACCGAGATCGGCATGCTGCACCAGCTCCGGCAGGCCAACCCGGCCGCCGTGTTCGAGCCGGTCAACCCGCGCGCCGAGTGCCCCTACATGAAGATGTCGACCCCGGAAAAGCTGCTGCGCGCGCTGCGCGAGGGGCGCGACGAGGTCACCGTCGACCCGGAGATCGCCGCCCGGGCCCGCTCCGCCGTCGAGGCGATGATCGCGCTCGGCACCCCGTCGCTGGTCGGCGAGTGAGGTGACCGCCAGCCTCGCGCGGGTCGTCCCGGCGCTCCCGCTGCCCGCCGCGGGCTGGGAGCGCAGCACCGACGTGGTCGTCGTCGGCAGTGGGGCCGCCGGACTGATGACCGCTCTCGCACTCGCCGGATCCGGACGCCGGGTCGCCGTCGTCACCAAGAGCGAGCTCGGTGACGGCAGCACCCGCTGGGCGCAGGGCGGCCTGGCCGCCGTGCTCGGCGCGGACGACGACGTCGCACTGCACCTGCGGGACACGCTCGTCGCCGGAGCCGGTCTCTGCGACGAGGCCGCCGTCGCCGCGCTCGTCGCCGAGGCTCCCGCGGCCATCGCCCTGCTGCAGCAGCTGGGAGCCCGGCTCGACGTGACCGCCGACGGCCTGCCGGCGCTCACCCGAGAAGGTGGGCACAGCCGCGACCGCATCGTGCACGCCGGGGGCGACGCCAGCGGCGCAGAGGTGACCCGGACGCTGCTCGCGGCCCTGGCCGGGGCGGGCGTCGAGGTGCTCGAGCACACCGTCGCCCTGGACGCCCTGCGCAGCGCGCGGGGAGAGGTGGTCGGCGTGCGGGTGGCGCGCGTGGGCGACGACGGCGGGCTCGTGGACGCCGGCGACCTGCGCGCGCACGCCGTCGTCCTCGCCACCGGTGGCTACGGCCAGACCTACGCCTCGGCCACCAGCCCCGCGGGCGCGACCGGCGACGGCCTGGCACTGGCTCTCCGCGCGGGCGCCGAGGTCGCCGACGTGGAGATGGTCCAGTTCCACCCGACCGTGCTCTGGCAGGGCCCCGACGTGACCGGTCAGCAGGTGCTGATCAGCGAGGCGGTGCGCGGCGAGGGCGCCGTGCTCGTCGACGGGGAGGGGCGCCGCATCATGACCGGCGCGCACCCGCTGGCCGACCTCGCCCCGCGCGACGTCGTCTCCGCCACGATCGCCGCCCACCTCACCGCCACCGGTGCGGACCACGTGCACCTCGACGCGACGGCGCTCGGCGCGGAGTTCCTGGAGCGCCGCTTCCCCGGCATCCTGGCCGCCTGCCGGGCCGCCGGCCGCGACCTGGTGACGGAGCCGGTGCCGGTGGTCCCGGGCGCGCACTACACCTGCGGCGGCGTGCTGGCCGACCTCGACGGCCGTACGGGGGTGCCGGGCCTCTACGCGGTCGGGGAGGTCGCCTGCACCGGCGTGCACGGCGCCAACCGGCTCGCCTCCAACTCGATCACCGAGGGGCTGGTCGTCGCCCGGCGGTGCGCCGCCCTGCTCGCGGCCCAGCTCCCGTCCGGCTCGCCCGCCGCTCCTCGGCCGGGGACGGCCGGCGGAGGCACGGTGATCGCCCCGGCAGCGCGGACCGCGATCGGGACCGCGACCAGCCGCTGGGCCGGCGTGGTACGCACGGCCGAGGGGCTCGCGGCACTGGCCGGCACCCTGGCCGCCGTCCCGCGGACGGACGGCGAGGCGCTGACCCTGACCGCCGTCGAGGCCACGGCCGCGCACACCGTCGCCACCCTGCTGGCGACCGCCGCGCTCGCCCGCGCGGAGAGCCGCGGCTGCCACCGCCGCGCCGATGCGCCCGGCACCCGCCCGGAGTGGCAGCTGCGGCTGGCCCACCGGATCGACGCCTCCGGACACCTGCACACCCGCACCGTGCCGCGGAGCGCGGCGCGCCCCGACCGGACCCAGGGAGTGGCATGACCGAGTGGTTCCCGCTGCGCGCGGAGGTGGCCGACGTCCTCCGCGAGGGCGGTCTGGACCCGGCCACGGTCGAGCGGGTGGTGCGCCGCGCCCTCGACGAGGACCTGGCGCTCGGCCCGGACGTCACCACGATCGCGACGGTGCCCGACGGCGCTCGGACGACGGGCGACATCGTTCCGCGCAGCCCGGGCGTGCTGGCCGGCGTCCCGGTGGCCGCGGCCGTGTTCGCGATCGTGGGCGGGGACGACGTCGAGCTGGCGCTGCAGGCCGCGGACGGCATGGCGGCGCGCCCGCACACGCCGGTCCTGAGCGTCACCGGCGCGACCCGGTCGCTGCTCACCGCGGAGAGGACGGCGCTGAACCTGATCGGCCACCTCTCCGGCGTGGCCACGCTGACCCGCCGGTGGGTGGACGCCGTCTCCGGCACCTCCGCCGCCATCCGCGACACCCGCAAGACCATCCCGGGCATGCGGGTGCTGGAGAAGTACGCCGTCCGCTGCGGCGGCGGCGAGAACCACCGCATGGCGCTGGGCGACGCCGCGCTGGTGAAGGACAACCACGTGTCCGCGGCCGGCGGGATCACCGCCGCCGTCGAGGCCGTGCGCGCGCACGCGCCGACGATCGCACTCGAGGTGGAGTGCGACACCCTCGAGCAGGTCCGCGAGGCGATCGAGGCAGGCGTGCAGCTGGTGCTGCTGGACAACTTCTCGCTGGAGGACACCCGCGCCGCCGTGGAGATGGTGCAGGGTTCCCGGGTGCGGCTGGAGGCCAGCGGGGGGTTGACCCTGGAGCGGGCGCGGGAGGTCGCGGGGACCGGCGTCGACTACCTGGCGGTCGGAGCGCTCACCCACAGTGCACCGGTGCTCGACCTCGGGTTCGACCTCCGGGACTGACCCCACGGACGACGACGGGACGCCGACCCCCGCAGGGGCCGGCGTCCCGTCATGGGTCGTGCGGAGGGTCAGGAGGTCGGCACCGTGATGGTGGCGACGCCGATCAGGAAGCCCTCGGACAGCGCGTCGGTGTTGAACGTCTTGTTCAGCAGGTCCGCGGCGGCCTGGGTCAGCTTCACCTGGGTGCCCTGCAGGACGGCGTTGCCACCCTCGGTCTTCAGCGGCTCGAGGGTGCGGCCGTCGAGGATGAACAGCGGGGCGCTGGCCACGACCTGCTGGCCGTTGGCCGACACGTCACCGAACAGGCGGGCCGGCTTGCCCGGGTCCACGGTGAAGTTGGTCAGCTCGACCGTGGTGCCACCGGCGGTGAGGCTCAGGCCGCTGTTCTGGTGCAGCAGCGTGCCCTGGACCCACGGGCGGTAGCCGCTCTCCTGGTCGAACACGGTGACGGTGCCACCGGTGATCGGGAACTCGACCGAGCCCTCGGGGGTGAGGGTCGCGTTGCCCACGACGCCGGGGGTCAGGCCGAGGGACTGCAGGGCGCTCACGAAGTCGGCGTCCAGGGCCACCGAGGTGGTGCCGCCGGAGACGGCGGGGATGCTGGCGACCGGCTCCGGACGCGAGCTGGAGCTCGAGCTGCTGGTGTCGGCGGCCTGGGCCGTCGGCGTGCTGTCGGCGCCGCAGGCGCTCAGGCCGAGGGCGGCGCTGAGGGCGAGCGCGGCGATCATCGACTTCTTGGTGGTGGTCGTGCTCATGGCGATCACTCCTGGCGTCTCGGGTGTCGGATCACCAGGCATTCGGGACCAGTCGCAGATCCGGATTGGATCGGGCGCAATCAATTTTTTTGCGCCGGCTGTCCCGGCCGGATCACCCCGCGGTGGCCGGCCGGGGCTCCACGGCGAGCCGGACGGCGAGCGCGCCGAGCACGCCGCCCATCAGCCAGCGCTGCATCCGCAGCCACGTCGGCCGCGCTGTGAGGAACCGCGACAGGGAACCGGCGAAGACCACGATGAGCGCGTTCACGGTCAGGGCCACGGCGATCTGGACGACCCCGAGCACCAGGCTCTGCAGGGCGACCGGCACCCCGGAGGGCTCGATGAACTGCGGCAGCAGCGAGACGTACAGGACCGCGATCTTGGGGTTCAGCAGGTTGGTGAGGAACCCCATCGCGAACAGCCGGCGGGGCCGGTCCACCGGCAGGTCCTTCGGCGCGAAAGCGCTCACCCCACCCGGTCGCAGCGCCTGCCAGGCCAGGAACAGCAGGTAGCCGACGCCCGCGAGCTTCAGCACGGTGTACGCGGCCGGGACGGCGACGAACACCGCCGTCAGCCCCGCGGTGGCCGCCGCCAGGTACACGAGGAACCCCGCGGCGACGCCGAGCAGCGAGACCATCCCCGCCCGCCGGCCCTGGGTCACCGACCGCGAGACCAGGTAGATCATGTTCGGTCCCGGCGTCAGCACCAGGCCGAGCCCCACCAGCGCGATGCCCGCGATCGCGGACCACTCGACCACCACGGACGGCAGCCCGTCAGGCGCGCTGATCCGGGGGCAGCCAGCCGATCGCCGGCGCGACGTGCTCCACGATGTTCTGCAGCAGGCGGGCGTTGTACTCGACGCCCAGCATGTTCGGCACCGTGATGAGCAGGGTGTCGGCCTCGCGGACGGCGGCGTCCTTCGCCAGCTGCTCGGCCAGCACATCGGGCTCGGCGGCGTAGCTCCTGCCGAAGCGGGACCGCACCCCCTCGAGCAGGCCGACCTGGTCCTGGCTGGCCCGCTCGTCGCCGAAGTACTGCCGGTCCAGGTCGCTGACCAGCGGCACCACGCTGCGGCTGACCGACACGCGGGGCTCGCGCTCGTGGCCGGACGCCGCCCACGCCGCGCGGAACCGGGCGATCTGCTCGGCCTGCAGCTCGTCGAAGGGAACGCCGGTGTCCTCGCTGAGCAGCGTGGAGCTCATCAGGTTCATGCCCTGCTGTGCGGTCCACTCCCCGGTCGCGAAGGTGCCCGACCCCCACCAGATCCGCTCGACCAGCCCGGGTGACTGCGGCTGGACGGCCAGCTTGCCCGGCATGCCGCCGGTCATCCGCGGATCGGCGTCCGCGACGGGCTCGCCGGAGATCGCGGCGAGGAACAGGCCGGTCTTCTGCCGGGCGAGGTCGGCGTCGGTGCTGTCGGGGCCGGGCACGTAGCCGAAGGCCTCCGAGCCGCGCAGCGCCGTCTCCGGTGATCCCCTGCTCACGCCGAGCTGCAGCCGGCCGCCGCTGATCAGGTCGGTCGCGGCCGCCTCCTCCGCCATGTACAGCGGGTTCTCGTACCGCATGTCGATGACACCGGTGCCCAGCTCGATCCGCGAGGTGCGGGCGGCCATCGCCGAGAGCAGGGGGAACGGCGAGGCGAGCTGCCGGGCGAAGTGGTGCACGCGCACGTAGGCGCCGTCCAGCCCGAGCTCCTCGGCAGCGACCGCCAGCTCGACGCTCTGGACGAGCGCGTCCTGCCCGCCGCGCACCTGCGACCCGGGAATGGGCTGCCAGTGCCCGAAGGACAGGAACCCGATCCGCTTCTCCACCGCACTCACCTCTCGTCGTCTCGCCCGCAGCAGCACCGGCGGCGCCGGAGGGATTCCCGGGTGGCCCCACGCGGTCCGGCCGGCACTGCGCGGCCGTAGGCGAGATCCTCCTGGGCGCACCGCCCCGGCTGTCGGGTTCTGCCGAGAGGACACGCACAACTAACGCAATGTGACGGCACGATCACGACTCTCCGTCGGCGGGTTCCGTCACTTTTCGATGACGATGGGTGACGCTGTTCCGGTGAGCCTTCCCGCACCCGAGATGCCCCGCTCCCCGGGCACGCCCGGCGGCGCCGCCGGGCAGCGCTTGCGGGCCATCGACACGCTGCTCGCCGACCGGGGCCAGCTGTTCCAGGCACTCTTCCTGGCCGCGCCGATCGCCAAGGCCCTCGTCGACCTGGACGGGCACGTGCTCGTGGCCAACCCCCGGATGTGCGCCCTGACCGGCCGCACCCCGGAGAGCCTCTCCGGCCGCCACATCGACCTGCTCGCACACCCCGACGACCCGCCGGTGGGCGACCTCGGCCTCCAGCCGGCCCCCGGCGAGCCGGCCCTCGACCCGAACCTGCTCCTGGACGGCGAGCGGCGGCTGCGGCGCTCCGACGGCAGCGAGCTGTGGGTCGTCCAGTCGCACGAGGTCGTGCGCCAGAACAACGGGACGCCGCAGTTCGTCGTCCTCTCCATGGTCGACGTCACCGACCGCCGGCGGGCCGAGGAGGACGCCGTCCGCCGCGCCTACACCGACCCGCTGACCGGCCTGCCCAACCGCCGCGCCCTGGCCGACCGGCTGCGCCACGCCGTCGCCCTCTCCCGCCGCCGCGGGCTGCAGGTGGGCCTGGTCCACCTCAACATCGACCGCTTCCAGGCGGTCAACGAGGCGATGGGACACGAGGCCGGCGACCTGCTCCTCAGCCAGTTCGCCGACCGGCTCCGCTGGAGCACCCGGGTCGAGGACACCGCCGTGCGCCTGGGTGCCGACGAGTTCCTCGTCGTCGCCGAGGACGTCGAGGACCTCGCGGGGCTGCGCACGCTCGCCGAGCGGCTGCTCAGCGTGCTCGACGAGCCGTTCGTGGTGAACGACCGGGAGCTCACGCTGTCGGCCAGCGTCGGCCTCACCCTGGGCGCCGACATGACCCCCGACGACCTGCTCCGGCAGGCGCACAGCGCTCTGCAGAAGGCCAAGGCCGACGGTCAGCGCGCCCGCATCGAGGTGCACGAGGGCGCCCTCAGCCGCGACGAGGTCGACGCCCTCCAGCTGGAGACCGACCTCCGCCACGCCCTCGAGAACGACGAGCTGCGGCTCTTCTACCAGCCGATCGTGCACCTGGCCGACGAGACGCTGCTCGGCTACGAGGCCCTGATCCGCTGGCAGCACCCGACCCGCGGCCTGCTGCCCCCGGGTGCCTTCCTCGAGGCCGCGGAGAACAACCGGCTCACCTCCAAGCTCGGCGCCTGGGTGCTCCGGCGCGCCTGCCTCGACGCCGTCACCTGGCCCGACGAGCTGCGCGTGCACGTGAACATCTCCGCCCGGCATCTGGCCGAGGAGGGCTTCAGCGAGCTCGTCGCCGCCGCGCTGGCCGAGTCGGGCCTGCCGCCGCACCGCCTCGAGCTGGAGATCACCGAGTCGACGGCGCTGTTCGCCGCCGAGGCCACGCTGCACGCCGTCGCCGTCGTCACCGATGCCGGTGTCACCCTGGCCCTGGACGACTTCGGCACGGGCTACTCCGCCATCACGGCCCTGCACCGGCTGCCGATCCACACCGTGAAGATCGACCGGTCGTTCGTGGCCGACGTCGTGACCGAGCCCTCGACCGCCGCACTCGTGCACGGGCTGCTGCAGCTCGGCCGCGGCATGGGCCTGCAGGTCATCGCCGAGGGCATCGAGGACCTCGACCAGGCCGACTGGCTGCTGCGGCACGGTTGCGCCATGGCCCAGGGCTACGCGTTCGGCCGGCCCGCGCCGTTGCCCAGCCCGGCCGAGGTGCTCATGAGCGAGGTGACCCAGGCGCCGGTCGAGGAGGTCGCCGGTCCGGTGCTGCACGAGCTCCCGCCGCTGCCCACGGTCGAGGCTCCCGTCGACCTGCCGCGGCCGCGGATCCCCTCGACCCCCGAGGCCCACGACCTGCAGGACACCGGCCGGTTCGCCGGCCGCAGCCTCTTCGACGAGCTCGCCGACCCCGACGACGACTTCTAGGGCGTTCTGTGCACCGACCGCCCCCGCTCGGTGCCGAGTGGGGGCAGAAAGTGCACTAAACGCCCTGCTTCGGGAGGACGAGGGGGACGGGGCGCTTGGGCTGCAGGCCGTCCCCGGAGGACCGCCCCCGCAGCCGGCGGCCGATCCACGGAGCCACGAAGCCACGCACCCACGCCGCCTCCTCCGCGACGGCGGCCCGGAACGCCCGCGGCGCCTGCGGCGGGAGCGGGGTGCGCCAGTCCTCGCCGTCAGCACCGGGCAGGCCGAGCGCGGCGGCGGCGGCCAGCGCCATCCGCCGGTGACCCTCGTCGGTCATGTGGATGCGGTCGGTGTCCCACAGCCGGAAGTCCTGCACCCAGTCCGCTCCCCACTGGTCCAGCACCACGGCGCCGGTGCGGTTCGCGACCGACCAGATGTTGGCGTTGAAGATCGCGATCTTGCCGCGCACCCGGCGCAGGATCGGGGTGTTGCGGGTGTCGACGCTGGTCGCGAGCAGCACGTCGGCGCCCGCGGCCCGGAAACGCACGACCGCCGCCTCCAGCCCGGCGGCGAGCTCGTCGGGGTCGGAGCCGGGACGCATCAGGTCGTTGCCCCCGGCGACCAGGCTGACCAGGTCCGGCTCCGCGTCGAGCGCCACCTGCACCTGCTCGTCGACGACCTGCCGCAGCAGCCGACCGCGGATCGCCAGGTTGGCGTACTCGACGTCGCCGTCCGTGGCGGCAGCCAGGTGCTCGGCGAGGCGGTCGGCCCAGCCGCGGTACTCACCGGGGCGCGCCGGGTCGGGGTCGCTGAGCCCCTCGGTGAACGAGTCGCCGAGGGCGATGTAGCGGCGCCAGGAGGTCGGTAGGGGCAGGTCGGACGTCACCCGTCCACTCCAGCACGCGTCTCCCCTCCCCCGCCCGCGGCCGGGGAGTGAACCGGCTCACCGGCGACGGCGCTCCGCCACCAGGTGTCGCGCCGCCTCGTCCCAGGTGGGGTGCCGGAAGGTGAACCCGGCGTCGAGCAGCCGGCCCGGCACCACCCGGCGGCTCTTGAGCAGCAGCTCCGTGTCGGTGCGCAGCACGAAGGCCCCGATCTCCGCCATCCACCGGGTCGCGGGGAGGCCCGGACGCCGCCCCCACGCGCGGCGCAGCGAGCGCATCAGCTCCCGCTGGGTCACCGGCTCCGGCGCGGCCAGGTTGACCGGGCCCTCGAGGTCCTCGCGTTCCAGCAGCAGGTCCACGGCGCGCACGAAGTCATCCCCGTGGATCCACGAGACGTACTGCCCGCCCCCGGCCACCGGCCCGCCGACACCCACGCGCGCCATCCACGACAGGTAGTCGAAGACCCCGCCGCGGTCGGGAGTCATCACCATCGCCGCCCGCAGCGCGACCCGCCGCGTGCCCGGGACGTCGGCCGCCGCCTGGGTCTCCTCCCACCGCCGGGCGATCCGCACGCTGTACTCCCAGTACAGCGGCACGTCCGGCTCCTCTCCGCCGATGATGCCGTTCGCCTCGTCGTGCGGGAGGTCGTCGGGGCGGCTCCGGGCGTCGGCGTAGATCGTCGCGGTGCTCATCTGCAGCCAGACCGCCGGCGGCCGCGCGGCCCGCTCGATCGCCTGCCCGACCACGCGTGTGGAGTCGACGCGGGAGTCCATCATCTGCCGCAGGTTCCGGTCGGTGTACCGGGCGCTGACCGTCCGTCCGGCGAGGTTGACCACCGCGTCGGCACCGTCGAGCTCGTCGGCCCAGGCGCCGAGCGTCCGGCCGTCCCAGACCACGTGGCGGACGCCGTCCGTCGGCTGCTCGGGCCGGCGGCCGAGGACGACGACCTCGGCGCCCCGCGCCACCATCGCTCGTCGGAGCAGGCCGCCCACCTGCCCGGTTCCCCCGGGAAGAACGATCTTCACGTCGCGAACCTAGTGCGCGGAGTCACCCGCGATAGGTCTCCAGCAGGCGCAGCCAGATCTCGCTGATCGTCGGATAGGCCGGGACGGCGTGCCAGAGCCGGCCGATCGGCACCTCACCGACCACCGCGATCGTCGCGGCGTGCAGCAGCTCGGCCACCGCGGGGCCGACGAAGGTGACGCCGAGCAGCACCTCGCGCTCCGTGTCGACGACGGCGATCGCGGTGCCCTCGTACCCGTCGGCGAACAGCGAGGCCCCGGCGACGCTCCCGATCGGGTACTCCACGACCCGGTGCGGCAGCCCGGCGTCGGCGGCCTGGGCTGCGGTGCGCCCCACGCTCGCGACCTGCGGGGTGGTGAACACGACCGACGGGGTGGCGACGTCGTCGGCCGTGGCCACGAACGGCGACCACGGCGCGGTCTCGACCTGCTCGCCGCGGGCGCGCGCCACGATCGCCGCGCCGGCCTGGCGGGCCTGGTACTTGCCCATGTGGGTCAGCTGCCGGCGGCCGTTGACGTCGCCGACGCCGTACAGCCACGGCTTCCCCTCGACCTGCAGCGTGCTGTCGACCGACAGGTACTCCCCCGGCTCGAGCCCCACGGTGTCGGCGCCGATGTCGCCGGTGCGCGCTGTCCGCCCGACCGCGACCAGCACCTCGTCGCCCCGGAACTCCTCGCCGCCGTCGGTGGTGAGCACCACCTCGGTGCCCTCGCGGCGGGCGCCGGTCACCGCGGTGTTCAGCTGCACCTCGACCCCGGCGTCGCGGAGCGCGGCGGCGACCGCCTCGCCGGCCTGCGGCTCCAGCCCGGGCAGCAGCCGCCCCCCGCGCTGGAGCAGGGTGACCTCCGAGCCCAGCGCCTGCCACGCCGTCGCCATCTCGCAGCCCACGTACCCGCCGCCGAGCACCAGCAGCCGACCCGGCGCCTCCTTGGCGCTGGTCGCCTCCCGCGGCGTCCACGGGCCGACGCCGTCCAGCCCGTCGACCGGTGGCATCGACGCCTGCGACCCGGTGCAGACCGCCACCGCGTGCCGCGCGGTCAGCCGGACGCTGCCGCCGTCGGCGTCGGTGACGACCACGGTGCGCTCACCGTCGAGCCGCCCTGTCCCGCGCAGCAGGTCGATCCCCGCGGAGCCGACCCACTGCGCCTGACCCGAGTCGTCCCAGTGCGAGGTGAACGAGTCGCGGCGGGCGAGGGTCGCCGCGACGTCCTGCTCCCCGGTCACGGCCTCGGCCGCCCCGGGAACCGACCGGGCCTCGGCCAGCACCTCGGTGCCGCGCAGCAGCGCCTTGCTCGGCATGCAGGCCCAGTAGGAGCACTCGCCGCCGACGAGCTCGGGCTCCACGATGACGGCCGAGAGTCCTCCGCGGACGACGATGTCGGCCACGTTCTCGCCGGTGGAACCGCCCCCGAGGACGACGACGTCGTACGTGCGTTCCGCTCCGCTCACCGGGCCATCCTGTCGGTGGCGATGCCGGCCCGCCACGGGGCCGGGGCCATCCGCGCTCAGGGCGGGTGCGTTCGGTCAGCACCCGACAGCACGGCGCAGCCACGCGCGGTGGCAGGGCGTCGTCCGAGCCGGGAGCGGCGACGCGCTCCTTCCGCGTCGAGGCCGGCAGGAGCACCCTCTGCCTTCCCCGGAGGCAGGGAGTCGCCATGAACACACCGACCGCACGCGGTATCCCTCAGGACCTGTTGAACGTCATGGGCGACATGGCCGAGTTCGACGAGGAGACCCTGGACGCCCTCGAGCGCGGGAGGAAGGGCCGGTCCCAGATCCTGGACGGGACCGAGCGTCCCGACGAGGACCGGACTCCCTACGCCCGGACGCTCGTGGACATCGACTTCGACGACGAGGAGGACCTCCGGGCCTGCGTGCGCCTGCTCCGGTGGTCCGACGAGAGGCTGCGGGCACGGCCCGAGGTCGCGATCCTGTGGGACTGGAACGCCACCTTCCGGGACCACATGCGGATCTCCTTCGGCGTCAACTGGTACGACCAGGCCTTCTACGAGGCCCGCCGCGACGCCTTCATGGAGCCGGCGCACACCCGCTACTACGCGATGTTCGGCGCCACGACCAACAGCCTGAAGATGCGCCACGAGGTCCTGGACGAGAAGTCCGGGGCGACGGGCGCGTAGCGGCGCCTCCCTCCCGGGGCGGACACCCGGCTGTGGTCGACTGGACGCATGCCGGTCGACCGCACCGAGTTCGCCGCCGCGCTCACCCAGTACGCCGCCGGCGTCTGCCTGCTGACCGTGCGCGACGACATCGACGACGTCGGCACCACGGTCAGCTCGGTGATGAGCGTGTCCGCTGCGCCACCGCTGGTCGCGGTGGGGTTGAGCGCCGACGGCTACCCGGCCGAGGTGCTGGGGACGATCGGCAGCTGCGCGCTGACCGTGCTGGCGGCACCCCAGGCGATCATCGCCTCCCGGTTCTCCTCCGCGGGCCGGCCCAGCGCCCGCCACCTGCTGGAGACGGTGCCGTGGGCCCGCGCCCCCGAGAGCGACGCGATCGTCCTGAGCGAGGCGCCGGCGGCGCTGGACTGCCGGCTGGATCGGCTGGTGGAGGCCGGTGACCACGTGCTGGCGCTGCTGGAGGTGGTCGGCGTGCCGGTGCTGAACCCGGCGGCCCCGCCGTTGCTGCGGCTGCGGGGCCGGTTCGTCGACGAGACCGGAGCACCGCCCGGCCGCGCCTGACCGGGTCCGGATGTCACATCCGGGACGGTGGCGGTGCTGAGCAGGTATGGAGCTCGCACAGCACGGACGACCGGCGGCCGCCGTCGTCCTGGCACGCCCCCGCGGCGCGGGTGGCCGGCTCGGAGGGTTGGGCGCGGTGGCGACCTCGGTGCGGCCCGACCTCGAGGAAGTCTTCCGGCGGGAGTACCGCCGCGTGGTGGGCGTCGCCGCCAGGGTCCTCGGGTCCGGTGACCAGGCCGAGGACGTCGCCCAGGAGGTCTTCCTGTCCTTCAGCCGCTCCAGCGTCCCCGCCGGTGAGGCCGGCGGCTGGCTGTCGGTCGCCGCGGCGCACACGGCGCTGAACCTGATCCGCTCGGGGCGCCGTCGCTCCTCGCGCGAGGAGACCGTCGCCGCGGCCACCGACCCCGTGGTCCCGGACGTCGCCGAGGCGGTGCTCACCGAGCACGACCGGGCCCGGGTCCGCGCCGGGCTCGCCCGCCTGCCCCGCACCCAGGCCGTGGCGCTGGTGCTCCGGCACAGCGGCCTCAGCTACGCCGAGGTCGCGGCCGCACTCGACCTGTCCCCCGGCAGCATCGGCACGACGGTCCGTCGCGCCGAGTCCGCCCTGCGCAAGGAGCTGAACCGTCATGCGTCATCCGACTGAGGGCGTGCTGCGCCGCCTGATCGACGAGCCCGCCGGCGTCTCCGACGCCGACCGCCGGCACGTGGCCGACTGCTCGCGGTGCCTGAGCGATCTGGCCGCCGCCCGCAGCGACGCCGAGCTGGTCGGCACCGCGCTGGCCGCGGGTTCCGCGGCCGATGTGGACGCCGGGTGGGCGCGGCTCTCCGCGGCTGCCCGCGCAGGGGCTCCGCGACCGGCTGCGACGACGCATCGCGGCAGCCGGTTCCGGGCGGCACTGCGCCGGCCCGCCGTCGCGGCCCTCGCGCTCGGCGTGGTCCTCGCCGGTGCCGGCACCGCCGCCGCCAACGACTGGCTGCAGATCTTCCGGACCGAGGACGTCGCCGCCGTCGGGCTGAGCACCGCCGAGCTCGTCGCACTGCCGGACCTCACCGCGTACGGGGACGTCACGTTCACCGGTGAGGACGGGCTGCACGCGGTGCCGGACGCCGCCACCGCGGCCCGGGAGAGCGGTCTGGACCTTCCCGAGGTCGACACCCTCCCGAGCGGCGTCACGGGCGAGCCCACCTACCAGGTCGGCGGCGAGGTGAGCGCCACCTTCACCTTCTCGGCCGAGCGCGCCGCACGGGCCGCCGGCGGCACCCTGCCGCCCCCGCCGCCCGGGCTGGACGGGAGCTCGGTGCGCCTGGTGGCCGGCCCGGGCGTGGCCCAGGTGTGGACCAGCTCGTCGGGCGTCCCGGCACTGGTCGTCGGCCGGGCGGTAGCCCCCACGGCGTTCTCCTCCGGCGTCCCGTTCGAGACGGTGCGCGACTACCTGCTCTCCCTTCCCGGCCTGCCGGGCGACGTCGCCGCCCAGCTGCGGACGTTCACCGCGGACGGCTCCACCCTGCCCGTTCCCGTGCCGTCGGACTACGTCAGCACCTCCACCGCCACGGTGGACGGGGCGGAGGCGACCGTGCTCGAGAGCCGCGACCAGGCGCTGGCCGCCGTCGTCTGGGTCGAGGACGGGCTGGTCACCGTCGTCGCCGGCGCCCTGGACACCGACGAGGTGCTCACCGTCGCCCGGGCGCTGCGGTGAGCGAGGCCGCACTGGGTGAGGCAGCACTGCGCGGTGCCGCCGAGCTGGTCGCCGGGCTGCCGCCGGCCCCGGCGGTCCGGTGCACCGGCCTGCGGAAGCGGTACGGCAGGCGGACCGCCGTCGACGGCGTCTCGCTGCAGATCGGCCACGGCGAGGTGGTCGGACTGCTCGGGCCGAACGGCGCCGGCAAGACCACGGTCATCAAGATGCTCCTCGGGCTGGTCCGTCCGGACGCCGGCGAGGTGATGCTGCTCGGGCGGCCGGCCACCGATCCGGCCGCCCGCAGCCGCGTCGGCTACCTCCCCGAGCTCTTCCGGTACCAGCCCTGGCTGAGCGCGGCGGAGGTCCTCGCGCTGCACGTGCGGCTGTCGGGGATCGAGGTGCCCGCCGCGGAGCAGCGCGAGGCGCTGGCCCTGGTGGGGCTGGACGCCCGGGCCGGGGATCGGGTGGGTGGCTTCTCCAAGGGCATGCAGCAGCGGTTGGGGCTCGCGGTCGCCCTGGTGGCGCGCCTGGAGTTCGTCGTCCTCGACGAGCCGACCAGCGCCCTGGACCCGCTCGGCCGGGTCGACGTGCGCGACATCGTGCTGTCGCTCCGGGAGCGCGGCATCGCGGTGCTGCTCAACTCGCACCTGATCGGCGAGGTCGAGCGGGTCTGCGACCGGGTGGTGATCCTCGACCGCGGTCGGGTCGCGGCCTCGGGCACCCTGCTGGAACTGCTCGGCCAGCACGAGGTCCGCCTGCATCTCACCGGCCTGCCGCCCGCCGGCCAGGCCCGGCTCGCCGCCGCCGGGCGGGTGGAGCGGGAGGGCGACTGGTTCACCGTGGCGCTCCCGGCCGACGACGAGGACACCGTGCCCGACCTCGTCCGCGACCTCGCCGGCCTCGGCGCCCGCGTGCACGCGGTGGAACCGGGGCGGATCAGCCTGGAGGAACGACTGCTCGGCATCCTCCGCGACGGAACCGGAGGGACCCGGCCGTGAGCGCCGTCCTGACCATCGCCGGCCTCACCCTGCGCGAGGCCGGCCGCCGCCGCGTGCTGCTCGCGCTCGGTGCGCTCACCCTCCTCCTGCTGGGGCTGAGCGGGTGGGGGTTCTCCCGCTTCGCGGCGGAGGCCGGCGGCACGCTGACCAGCGGCGAGGCCCGGCTGACCGCCTCGATCCTGCTCAACCTCGTCATGTTCGGCTACAGCCTCATCGCCGCGTTCGGCACCGCGTTCCTGGCCGGCCCCACCCTGGCCGGGGAGACCGAGTCGGGCATCGCACTGGCCGTCCTGGCCCGCCCGATCCGGCGGTCGGCCTTCCTGCTGGGCAAGTGGCTCGGGCTCGTCGTCTTCGGCAGCGGGTTCGTCGTGCTCGCCGGCCTGGCCCAGTGCCTGATCGTCCGGGCCACCGTCGACTACTGGCCTCCGGAGCCGGCGAAGGCGCTCGCGCTGCTGGCCGCGCAGACGGTCGTCCTGCTCACCCTCGCGGTCCTGCTCTCCACGGTCATCTCCCCGATGGCCTCGGGCGTGGTCGCCGTCGGGCTGTTCTGCACGACCTGGGTCGCCGGCGTGGTGGGCGGGATCGGGGCCTCCCTCGGCAACGACGCGGTCGCCCGGGTGGGGAGCGTGTCGCGGATGGTCCTGCCCACCGACGGGCTGTGGCGGGGGGCGATGAACGGGTTCCAGGACCCCACGGCGCTCTCCTTCTTCGGCGACGTCGACGGCGGTGCCTTCCCGTTCCTGAGCGTGGCCCCGCTGACCGCCACCTATCTCGCGTGGACCGCGGTCTGGGTGGCGATGGTGTGGGCCCTGGCCGCCGTGTCGTTCGGTCGCCGCGACCTCTGAGGTGCAGGGAGGTTCCCCCTGCCGAACGGGGCGGGAGCACGATCGACATCTCCCGGGGTTAGCGTCGTTCCTGCTATGAGCGCCCTGCCTGCACCGACCGAGTCCGCCGTCCGCCGCGCCCTGGTGCGTGCCGAGCGCGGCGTGAGCCTCGACGCCGTGGAGGCCGAGACCCTGCTGCACGCCCGCGGCCTCGACGAGGGCGAACCGCTGACCCGGCTGCTCACCGCCGCCGGCCGGGTGCGCGACGCGGGTCTGGCATCGGCCGGGCGGCCGGGGGTCGTCACCTACAGCCGCAAGGTGTTCATCCCGCTCACCCACCTGTGCCGCGACCGCTGCCACTACTGCACCTTCGTGACGACGCCGGGCCGGCTCCGGGCGCAGGGCAGGGCGCCCTACCTCTCCCCCGACGAGGTGGTCGACATCGCCCGCGCGGGTGCGGCCCTGGGCTGCAAGGAGGCGCTGTTCACCCTCGGCGACCGCCCCGAGGAGCGCTGGCCGGTCGCCGCCGAGTGGCTGGAGGCGCACGGCTTCGACTCCACCCTGGGCTACCTGCGCGCGATGGCGATCCGGGTGCTGGAGGAGACCGGGCTGCTCCCCCACCTCAACCCCGGCGTCCTGACCTGGGAGGAGATCCAGCGGCTCAAGCCGGTCGCGGCCTCCATGGGGATGATGCTGGAGACGACGGCGACCCGGCTGTGGTCGGAGCCCGGCGGCCCGCACTTCGGCTCCCCGGACAAGGAGCCCGCCGTCCGGCTGCGGGTGCTCGAGGACGCCGGCCGCTCCGCCGTGCCCTTCACCACCGGCGTGCTGCTGGGCATCGGCGAGGACTACGCCGAGCGGGTCGACGCGATCCTGCAGATCCGGGCCTCGGCGCAGCGGCACGGGCACGTGCAGGAGGTGATCGTCCAGAACTTCCGGGCGAAGCCCCGCACCGCGATGCAGGCGCACGACGACCTGGAGCTGCAGGAGTACGTCGCCGCGGTCGCCGTCACCCGGCTGCTGCTCGGCCCGAAGGCGCGGGTGCAGGCGCCGCCGAACCTGAGCGACTCCACCGAGCTGGGCCTGCTGCTGCGCGCCGGCGTCGACGACTGGGGCGGCGTCTCCCCGCTCACGCCGGACCACGTGAACCCCGAGCGACCCTGGCCGAACATCGACAAGCTGGCGGCGCTGTCCGCCGAGGCGGGGTTCGAGCTGCGCGAGCGGCTGGCCGCCCAGCCGCCGTACGTGCTGCAGCCCGAGCCGTGGCTGGACCCACGGGTGCGCCCGCACGTCGACGCGCTGGCCGGTCCGGACGGGTTGGCCATCGAGGGCCGGCTGCCGGTCGGGCTGCCCTGGCAGGAGCCGGACGAGGCATGGACGTCGACGGGCCGGGTCGACCTGCACGTCGAGGTCGACACCGTCGGGCGCACGACCGACCGGCGCAGCGACTTCGACGCCGTCTACGGCGACTGGGCCGAGCTCCGCGACCGCACCGAGAGCGCCCGCGACGGGCACTCCACGGCGCTGGCGTCCGGGGATCCCGAGGTGCTGGCCGCGCTGCTGCACGCCGAGCAGGACCCGGCCGGGCTGACCGACGCCGAGTACCTCGCGCTGCTGGGCGCCGACGGCACCGACCTGGAGAACCTGTGCGCGCTGGCCGATGCCGTGCGGGCCGACGTCAACGGCGACGACGTCACCTACGTCGTGAACCGGAACATCAACTTCACCAACGTCTGCTACACCGGCTGCCGGTTCTGCGCCTTCGCCCAGCGGCGCACCGACGCCGACGCCTACACGCTGTCGATGGAGCAGGTCGGCGACCGGGTCGACGAGGCGTGGGCCGCCGGTGCCACCGAGATCTGCATGCAGGGCGGCATCCACCCCGACCTGCCCGGCACCGCCTACTTCGACCTGGCCCGCGAGGTGAAGAAGCGGCGGCCGGGTATCCACCTGCACGCGTTCTCCCCCATGGAGATCGTCAACGGTGCCGCCCGCACCGGGCTGTCGTTCCGGGAGTTCCTCACCGAGCTCAAGGCGGCAGGGCTCGACTCGATCCCGGGCACCGCGGCGGAGATCCTCGACGACGACGTCCGCTGGGTGCTGACCAAGGGCAAGCTGCCCACGGCGACCTGGCTGGAGATCATCGGCACCGCGCACGAGGTCGGGATCCCGACGACGTCGACGATGATGTACGGCCACGTCGACACCCCGGCGCACTGGGTGGCGCACCTACGCACCCTGACCGCGCTGCAGGACCGCACCGGCGGGTTCACCGAGTTCGTGCTGCTGCCCTTCGTGCACCACAACTCCCCGATCTACCTGGCCGGCGTCGCCCGCCCGGGCCCGACGGTGCGGGAGAACCGGGCGGTGCACGCGGTCGCCCGGCTGCTGCTGCACGGCCGGATCCCGAACATCCAGACCTCGTGGGTGAAGCTCGGCGACACCGGCACCCAGGCGGTGCTGCAGGGTGGTGCCAACGACCTCGGCGGCACGCTGATGGAGGAGACGATCAGCCGGATGGCCGGCAGCGAGAACGGCTCGCTGAAGACCATCGCCGAATTGGAGGCGATGGCTGCCGCGATCGGCCGGCCGGCCCGTCAGCGGACGACGGAGTACGGCACGCCGTCGGCCGAGCGCCTGGCCACCGCCCGCTCCGACGAGGGCCGCCGCCGGCTCACCCTGTCGATCACGCCGCGCTGACCGGCGCGGTGACCGGCGCGACCGGGAAGTCGCGGGCGCGCTTCAGCGGGCCGAGCAGCAGGACGAACGGTGCGAGTGCCAACGCGGTGGCCATGACCCACATCGTCGGCCGCAGCCCCAGCGCCATCCCGAGGCTACCGCCCACCAGCGCCCCGAGCGGGATGGCGCCGAGGTTGAGGAACTGCATGCTCACCACGACCCGCCCCAGGATCGCCCGCGGGGTGTAGGCCTGCCGGAAGCTGCCGCGGAGCACGTTCCCGACGGCCACCCCGATGCCGACCCCGACCCCGCCGATCAGAACGAGGGCCAGCCGCCACCCGGGTGCCGTCAGCGGCAGCAGCAACGCGAACGGACCCATGGTGAACGCGGCGGTGAGAGTGAACCGGGCGCTGCCGAAGCGACGCGCACCCGCCGTGGCCACAGCCGCACCGATGAGCCCTCCGACGCTCATGCCCGCGATGAGGAGCCCGGCGGTGGCCGCGTCCACCCCCACCTCGCGGACGAGGAACACCACGAGGATCGCCTGGTAACCGGTCAGCGCGACGTTGGTCACGGCGCCGCCGGCCACCAGGACCCTCAGGTAGGGGTCGCGCACGAGGAAGGCGAAGCCCTCGCGGATCTCCGACCGCAGCGCTCGCCGCGGAGCGACCGGCGTCCCGATCCGCTCCGGTGTGCGGATGCGCAGCAGCGTGCCCGCGGAGACCAGGAAGCCGGCGGCGTCCACCAGCAGGCCCTGGACCGCACCGACCGCGTGGCTGAGCAGACCGGCGATCCCCGGACCGGCCACGAAGGCGGCCGCCTCGCTCCCCTGGACCTTCGCGTTCGCCTCGGGCAGGTGCTCGGCGTCGACGATCCCGGGCAGCAGCACCTGGAACGAGGTCTGCAGGAAGACCGTCGCGACACCCACGAGGAGCTCGACGCCCAGCAGGTGGACGTAGGTGAGCGCCCCCAGCCACGCGGCGAGCGGCACGGTCACGAGCAGGCCGACGGCGGCCAGGTCGCACACCACCATGAGCGGACGACGGGGCAGCCGATCAACCCACGCCCCCGCGGGCAGGCCGATGAGCAGCCAGGGCAGCCAGCCGGCCGCGGTCAGCAGGCTCACCTGGAAGGTGCTCACGTCGAGCGTGAGCACCGCGACCAGCGGCACCGCCAGCTTGGTGACCTGGGTGCCGATCGCGCTGGCGGTCTCGCCGACCCAGAGCATCCGGAAGTCGTGCTCGCGCAGCAATCCGCCGCGGCGGGATCTCACGGTCGGGCCGGGACGCCGTAGGCGAAGACCAGGACGGGCTCCCGGCCGGGCCCCGAGGCGCTCCGCTCGCTCCAGCTGTCGAGGAGCTCGACCATCTGCCGGGACAGCTCGCCCAGCTCATCCGGCGTAAGGTGCAGCCAGCGCTCGGCGGCGAACGCCGTCGATCGCCAGGGGGCCAGCTCCTCGTCCGCGGAGGAGGTGCTGGCGCGCACGAGGCTGGTCTGCCGGTCGAGGTTGACCGACTGCACGGCGTGCACGACGGCCTCGCTCGCCGGGTCGCCCGAGAAGCCGTGCTCGGACCAGCGCAGCGACGGTGCGACGAGACGCCACCAGCGCTCCCGCCGGTCGCGCGCCAGCTCGGGCGCCTCCTCGACCAGGCCGACGTCGGCCAGTGCCCGCACGTGGTGGCTCACGTTCCCAACCCTCTGGTCGGTGCGCTCGGCCAGGGCGCTGACGGTGGAGGCGCCGTGCACCCGGAGGACGTCCATCAGGCGACGCCGCAGGGGGTGCCCCAGCACCGCGAGGACGCGCGCATCGGTGATGTCGTGGACCCGCCGCTCGCTCACGAGTCCATCCTGGATCCGCAAGAGGTGTTGTACAAGAGGTCTTGCCGGAATCGGCCGCCAGGTTCCGGGAGCGCATCGCGGCGATCTCCGACGTCCACGGCGAGCTGCCTGCGGTGGACGCCGTCCTGGCGGACAACGCCGCAGGGCGTCGACCTGGTGCTCGACCCCGGGAGCGTCGGCCGGCCGGCCCACGGCGACGAGTCCCCGCACCGGCCGTGTCGGAGGCGCTCACTAGCCTCGGGGGCGTGGGTCTGTTCGGCACGTTCTCCTACAGCGACGGTCGGTGGAGCACCGGCCGCCCGACCGCCGTGCCGTTCCTCATCGTCGACGTGCACGACAGCGGCTTCGCGACGGTGGACTACCGGAGAGCCGATGCCTCCGGTGGTCGCTTCTACCTCCGCTACGAGCCCCGCTTCTACTTCGACGACGCCGACGCCGCCGACCCGGTCGACGCACCCGCCGAGGCCGAGGGCTTCGCCGGCTGGGTGAGGGAGGCGACCGGCACCGCGATGGACCCAGCCGATGCGCTGGGGCTCCTGGCCTCGCCGGCCGGCGCGCCACCGGTCGACGAGGTGGTCGAGCTGACCGTCGAGCGCATGATCGCGCTCGCCGGGCTCCCGGCACTCGAGTGGCCGACCGACCCGCACGCCTACGCGGGCTGACCGCCCCCAGGGGACACGCCGGTTCCGCTTTCGCGCCATTCCCGGCTGTCGGCGCCCCGGATCCGGCACGATCCGCCTCCAGCGCGGCACGCGGCCGCATCTGGAGAGGAGCCGGCATGGTCGCCCCCGAACGACTGACCCTGCGCAACGTCTACCTGTACCTGGTCTGCCTGATCACGCTGGTGGTGAGCATCTTCGCCGCCGTCCAGCTGGTGCGCAGCGCCGTCGGGATCGCCTATCCCGACCCGGGCTACTACGGGTACTACCCGGAGGACCCGGAGATGGGCATGGACGAGGACGAGGTCCGCCGCCAGGAGGAGCTCGCCGAGGACTCGTTGCGCCGCCAGGAGATCCTCGACGTCGTCGGCGCCGGGACCACCCTGCTCATCGCGGGACCGCTGTACCTGTACCACTGGCGCCGGGTCCAGTCCGAGCTGCCGCCGCGTCCGGCCCCCGCCGTCCCGGCCGGGCCGCCCGTTCCCTGAGCACGCGTCAGGACCGCCGCACCGGGTAGGGGCCGGGCGTGCGAGCGATCTCCTACAGCCGTCCCGGTGGTCCCGACGTCCTCGAGCTGGTCGACCGGGCGGTGCCCGAGCCCGGACCGGGTGAGGTGCGGGTGCGCGTCGCCTTCTCCGGGGTGAACCCGACCGACTGGAAGTCCCGGTCCAGCGCTCAGCCCGGCCCCGAGGGCCAGGTCCCGAACCAGGACGGGTCGGGCACCGTCGAGGCGGTCGGGCAGGGCGTGGACCTCGCGATGGTCGGTCAGCGCGTGTGGATCTGGGAGGCGGCCTGGCAACGCCCGTGGGGCACGGCCGCCGAGCACACGGTCGTCCCGGCCCGACACGTGGTCCTGCTCGGCGAGGACCCCTCCTTCGAGCTGGGCGCGGCACTCGGCATCCCGTTCCTCACCGCACACCGCTGCCTCACGGTCGCCGAGTCGCTGCCCGACCGGCTGGGCCCGGGCACGCTGTCGGGGCACACGGTCCTGGTCCAGGGTGGCGCCGGAGCGGTCGGCAACGCGGCGATCCAGCTCGCCCGGTGGTCCGACGCGACGGTCATCGCCACGGTCAGCAGTGCGCGCAAGGCGCAGCTCGCGGCGGCGGCCGGCGCCGACCACGTCGTCAACTACCGCGACGAGGACGTCGTCGCCGAGGTCCGGAAGATCGCGCCGAAGGGTGTGGACGCCATCGTGGAGGTGTCGGCCGCGGTGAACGCCGCCGTCGACGCCCAGGTGATCGGCATGCACGGCGCCGTCGCCATGTACGCCGACGACGGCGGCGCGGAGGTGACCGTCCCGGTGCGCGCGCGGATGGGGCCGAACGCCCGCTGGCAGTTCGTGCTGGTCTACACCGAGCCGGAGCGGTCAAAGGTGCTCGGCATCGATGACGTCGCCACCGCGGTGGGCGACGGCGCGATCCGCGTGGGCGAGGACGCCGGCCTGCCGCTGCACGTGTTCCCGCTGGCCGAGACGGCGCAGGCGCACCAGGCCGTGCAGGACGGCGCCGTCGGCAAGGTGCTGATCGACGTCACCGCCTGACCGCCCGGTGCGCACTTGTCGGGGTCTCGCGCGCTCTGAGACGCCGACAAGTGCACTCTCGCACGGTCCGCGCCAGGCGTGGATCCGGAATTCTGGCGACATGCAGCAGACCGTTTACCTGAGCTCCCTCGAGAGCACCCGATTCGAGCCGGTTCGGGAGTGCCGTCTCCTCGAGACCCTCGCCTTCGAGACCGGAAAGGTGGCTGTTCGCGCCAGCCTGGACCCCCCGGTGCCCGGGCAGGACTTCGGCCGCGGCGACGACATCGACACCGTCGTGATCACCACTCGACACGAGGGGGCGTCTCTCGCACCGATCGACGAGTTCCCCTGTTTCGTCTTCATCGCGATTCCGCGGGTCGCGGGCCTGGAGCCGAGCAGCCCCCTGCGGTCCGACGATCTGGAGATCGTGGGGTGGGGTGAGCTGTATCGGTCCCACGAAGACGCCGCGGGCCACGTCTTCCGCTGAGCACGGCGCCCCCGTACGGCTGAACCACGGGGAGGTCGTCGAGAGCTCGTGTCAACCTGCGCCCGTTCGCGAGCGTTCTACAGGTAGGACCGCGGTAGGCGCGGTCGGAGGAGGCCTGGGGATGCTCGACAGCGAGCGTGTCGACGTCGTGGAGTCCGACGACGTCGCGCAGCTGTACGCCGAGCAGCGGGCATCGCTGCTCCGGCTCGCCTTCCTGCTCACCGGCGACCGCGGGCTGGCCGAGGACCTCGTCCAGGACGCGTTCCTGTCGCTGCACCGGCGGTGGGCCGACCTCTCCGACCGCTCCCGCATGCCGGCCTACCTGCGCACCGCCGTGGTCAACGGTGCCCGTTCGGCCCACCGCCGGAGACTGCGCCGTCATCCGGTCCTGCTGGAACCGCAGGAGAGCGGCGCCGCCGATGACGGCGTCCTGCTCGCCGAGGAGCACCGCACCGTGCTCGCGGCGGTGCGGCGGCTGCCCCGCCGCCAGCAGGAGGTGATGGTGCTGCGGTACTGGGCGGGCCTGAGCGAGGCCGAGATCGCCGAGTCGCTCGGGGTGTCCCGCGGCACCGTCAAGACCTGCGCGTCACGCGCCCTCGCCACGCTCACGCACCACCTGGGAGATCCCGATGTCCGCTGACCTGGAACGCCGTCTGGAGAGCGCCTTCTCCGCCTACGCCGACCTGGCCGGCGACACCTCGCGGCCGCTGGTCACCTCCGCACCCGACCCCGGATGGTGGGTCCGGTGGCGCGCCCCGCTGGCGGTCGCGGCCGCCAGCGTCGCCACGGTCACGGTGGCCGTGGGCCTGGGCCAGGGGAACGGCACGAGGAGCGGCTCTCCGGCCGCGCCGGTGACCTCCACGGCATCCGCCGGGCCGGAGGTGTCGCCCTCGCCGGAGGCACCGGCGATCTCCCCGATGCCCTTCCAGCTGTACACGCACTGCGGCATCGACGAGGCCAACATCGGCGGCATCTGGTTCGAGGCCGAGAGGCCGCACGTCATGGAGTACGGCCCGCCCGACGGTTGGGGCAACCCCTACCAGGCCGGGACCATGACCATGATCAGCCCGACGGAGGCGGTGTTCCGCGACGACGCGGGGCACGAGGTCCGGTTCCGGGTCCGCCCCGGTGCGACGGAGCCGAAGATCCTCTGCAACTGAGCCCTGCCCTCCTCGCCCACCCCTCAGCCGACGCCGAGGTCGCGAGCGATGAGCATCCGCTGCACCTCGGAGGTCCCCTCACCGATCTCCAGGATCTTGGCGTCGCGGTAGAAGCGGCCGACCGGGAACTCGTTCATGAACCCGTACCCGCCGTGCACCTGGGTGGCGTAGCGGGCGTTGTCCATCGCGACCTCGGAGCTGTAGAGCTTGGCGATCGAGGCCTCGCGCTTGAACGGCTCCCCGCGCAGCATCTTCTCCGCCGCCCGGTAGTAGGCCAGCCGCGCGGTGGAGGCCCGCACCTCCATGTCGGCGATCATGAACTGCACGGCCTGGTTGCGGCCGATCGGCTGCCCGAACGCCTCGCGCTGCGCCGCGTACTTCACCGACTCGTCCACGCAGCCCTGCGCCAGGCCCACCGAGAGCGCCGAGATCGCGATGCGCCCCTCGTCGAGGATGGAGAGGAACTGCGCGTAACCCCGGCCACGCGCGCCCAGGTTCTCCTCGGGCACCCGGCAGTCGTCGAACGACAGCTCACGGGTGTCCGAGGCGTTCCAGCCGACCTTCGAGTACCGCTGCCCCACGGTGAAGCCGGGCGTCCCCGACGGCACGATGATCGCCGAGATCTCCTTGCCGCCGTCGGGCCGCGTGCCGGTGACGGCGGTGACCGTGACCAGCCCGGTCAGGTCGGTGCCGGAGTTGGTGATGAACGCCTTCGAGCCGTTGATCACCCAGTGGCCGTCCTCCAGCCGCGCGGTGGTGCGGGTGGCGCCCGCGTCCGACCCACCACCGGGCTCGGTCAGCCCGAAGGCGCCCAGGATCTCCCCCGAGCAGAGCCGGGGCAGCCACTCCTGCTTCTGCTCCTCGCTGCCGAACCGGTAGATCGGCATCGCGCCCAGCGAGACGCCGGCCTCCACCGTGATCGCCATCGAGGAGTCGACCCGGGCCAGCTCCTCGAGCACCACGCACAGGTCGAAGTAGGTGCCACCGCCGCCGCCGTACTCCTCGGGGAACGGCAGCCCGAACAGCCCGAGCTCGCCCATCTGCCGCACGATCTGCGTCGGGAACTCGTCGCGCTCGTAGAACTCCCCGATCTGCGGGGCGATGACCTCCCGGGCGAACTCCTGGACGGTCTTCCGCAGCGCCTCGGTCTCGTCGCTGAGCCGGTAGTCCAACATCAGTTCTCCTCCTCGGGAGCCCGGGGCGTCACCACGGCCAGCCGCTCGTCCAGCGCGACCGTCTGGCCCGCCGTCACTCCGAGCTCGGTCACCGTCCCCGCGACGGGGGCGGTGAGCACGTGCTCCATCTTCATCGCCTCGACGACCAGCAGCGGGGTCCCCGCCTCCACCTGGTCGCCCACCTCGGCCCGCACCACCGTCACCGTGCCCGGCATCGGTGAGGTGACGACGCCGTCGCCCGCGGCCGCACCGGCCGACGACGCCAGGCGCTCCTGCTCGCGCACGGCCGTCACGTGCCCGTCGGCGGCCAGCCACACCGTGCCGCCCGCGTGCACGAGCGCGTAGGTGGTGGTGGACCCGTCGACGGTCACCGTCAGCCGGTCGCCGTCGCGCCGGGCGCCGGCCGCCAGCGGGCGCCCCTCGCCCACGGCCACCTCGGCGGCCGCCGACCGCCCGCGCACCCGCACGGTGACCGCCTCTCCCCCGGCGATCTGCAGGCGGCGCACCGTCCACGCCGGCTCCCCGAGCCGCCACCCGTCGGGCACGTCCCAGCGGTCGACCACCGGACCGGTCGGCTCCGCCTCGACAAGGAGCGCCAGCGCGGCCGCGGCGGGCACGTGGTCGGAGGGCGGCTGCGCCGTCGTCAGCTCGTCGCCGCGCCGCTCGATGAGCCCGGTGTCCAGCCGTCCGGCCGCGGCGGGCACGTGGTCGGAGGGCGGCTGCGCCGTCGTCAGCTCGTCGCCGCGCCGCTCGATGAGCCCGGTGTCCAGCCGTCCGGCCACGACGTCGTCGTCGGTGAGCAGCGCGCTCAGGAAGGCCGCGTTCGTCGTCACCCCGAGGACCGCCGTCCGCCCCAGCGCGCCGACCAGCCGGGCGCGGGCCGTCTCGCGATCGGGCGCCCAGGCGATGATCTTGGCCAGCATGGGGTCGTAGTCGGTCCCGACGACCGACCCGACCGCCAGCGAGCTGTCCACCCGGACCCCGGCGCCGGAGGGCTCCACCAGGCCGAGCACGGTGCCGGCCTGCGGCAGGAAACCGCGCGCCGGGTCCTCCGCGTAGAGCCGGGCCTCGATCGCGTGCCCGTCGAGTGAGACGTCGCTCTGCTCGACCGGCAGCCGCTCCCCCGCCGCGACCCGGATCTGCTGCTCCACGAGATCGAGCCCGGTGATCATCTCCGTGACCGGGTGCTCGACCTGGAGCCGGGTGTTCATCTCCAGGAAGAAGAAGTCCCGCGGACGGTCGGCGTCGACGATGAACTCGACCGTCCCGGCGCCCGTGTAGCCCACGGCCTTCGCCGCCTCCACGGCAGCGCGGCCCATCGAGGCGCGCATCGCCGTGTCCAGCAGTGGCGACGGTGCCTCCTCGATCACCTTCTGGTGCCGGCGCTGGAGGCTGCACTCCCGCTCGCCGAGGTGGACGACGGTGCCGTGCGCGTCGCCGAGCACCTGCACCTCGATGTGCCGGGAGTTGCCGACGTACCGCTCGACCAGCAGCGTGTCGTCGCCGAAGGAGCCGCTGGCCTCCCGGCGGGCCGCGGCGATCGCCTCGGGCAGCTCGCCGGCCGAACGCACGACACGCATGCCCTTGCCACCACCACCGGCGCTGGGCTTGAGCAGCACCGGGAAGCCCACCTCGACCGCGGCCGCGGCGACCTCGTCGTCGTCCATCCCCGGTTCGGTCCGCCCCGGGACCACCGGCACGCCGGCCGCCGTCACGGTCTGCTTGGCGCGGATCTTGTCGGCCATCGCCTCGATCGCGGCCACCGGCGGACCGATGAAGACCACGCCGGCCTGCTCGCAGGCCCGGGCGAAGTCGACGTTCTCCGACAGGAAGCCGTAGCCGGGGTGGATCGCCTGCGCCCCGGTTGCCGCGGCGGCCTCCAGCACCCGCTCGATCGAGAGGTAGCTCTGCGCCGCCGGTGCCGGGCCGATCCGGACGGCGACGTCGGCCAGGCGGGTGTGCAGCGCCCCGGCGTCGGCGTCGCTGTACACCGCGACCGAGCGGATGCCCATCTCGCGCAACGTGCGGATCACCCGGACGGCGATCTCGCCGCGGTTGGCCACCAGGACTGTCTGGAACATGTCGCTCACATCCGGAAGACGCCGTAGCCGACGTCCTCCAAGGGCGCGTTGGCGCAGGCGGACAGGGCGAGGCCGAGCACGGTGCGGGTGTCGGCAGGGGCGATGACGCCGTCGTCCCAGAGCCGGGCGGTGGCGTAGTACGGGTGACCCTGGTGCTCGTACTGCTCGCGGATCGGCGCCTTGAACGCCTCTTCCTCCTCGGCCGGCCACTCCTCCCCGCGGGCCTCGATGCCGTCGCGGCGGACGGTCGCCAGCACCGAGGCGGCCTGCTCCCCGCCCATCACCGAGATGCGGGCGTTGGGCCAGGTGAACAGGAACCGGGGCGAGTACGCGCGGCCGCACATCGAGTAGTTGCCGGCGCCGAACGAGCCACCGATCACGACGGTCAGCTTGGGCACCCGCGCGCAGGCGACGGCGGTGACCATCTTGGCGCCGTGCTTGGCGATGCCGCCGGCCTCGTAGTCGCGCCCGACCATGAAACCGGTGATGTTCTGCAGGAAGAGCAGCGGGATCCTGCGCCGGTCGCACAGCTCGATGAAGTGCGCGCCCTTGAGCGCGGACTCCGCGAACAGCACGCCGTTGTTGGCGATGATCCCGACCGGGTGGCCGTGCAGCCGGGCGAAACCGGTGACCAGCGTCTGCCCGTAGAGCGGCTTGAACTCGGCGAAGCGGCTGCCGTCGACCAGCCGCGCGATGACCTCGCGGACGTCGTAGGGCGTGCGCGGGTCCGGCGGCACGACCTCGGTCACCGACCCCGGGTCGTAGGCGGGCTCCTCGACCGGCTCGACCTCCCACGGCCGGGGCTCCCGCGGGCCGAGGGTCGACACGATCTGCCGGACGATCTGGAGCGCGTGCGCGTCGTCGTCGGCCAGGTGGTCGGTGACCCCGCTGACCCGGCTGTGCAGGTCTCCCCCGCCCAGGTCCTCGGCGGTCACCACCTCACCAGTGGCCGCCTTCACCAGCGGTGGCCCACCCAGGAAGATCGTGCCCTGGTCGCGCACGATGACGCACTCGTCGGCCATCGCCGGCACGTACGCGCCACCCGCCGTGCACGAGCCCATCACCGCCGCGATCTGCGGGATCCCGGCCTTGGAGAGGTTCGCCTGGTTGAAGAAGATCCGGCCGAAGTGCTCGCGGTCGGGGAAGACCTCGTCCTGCATCGGCAGGAACGCCCCGCCGGAGTCGACCAGGTAGATGCAGGGCAGCCGGTTGTGCAGCGCCACCTCCTGCGCGCGCAGGTGCTTCTTCACCGTCATCGGGTAGTAGGTGCCGCCCTTGACGGTGGCGTCGTTGGCCACGATCACGCACTCCCGGCCGCTCACCCGCCCGATGCCGCTGATGATCCCGGCGGCCGGCGCCTCGCCGTCGTACATGCCGTGAGCGGCCAGGGCGGAGAGCTCGAGGAACGGGCTGCCCGGGTCGAGCAGCGCGTCGACGCGCTCGCGCGGCAGCAGCTTGCCGCGGGCGGTGTGCCGCTCGCGGGCGCGCTCACCCCCGCCGAGCGACACCCGCCGCAGCTGACCGGCCAGGTCGGCCACCAGCTCGGCGTGCGCCGCTGCGTTCCGGGCGGCCGCATCCGCGGGGGCCTGGGCACGGGGTAGCACCGGTGCGTCCACGGTCGGATGTTAACGGCGGTTCACGCCCGCGGTCCACTCCCCCCGCCGAGGGGTTAACCGGTGTTCACGCCCGGGCTAGCATCCCGGCATGACCTCGACGCGGGACGCGGCCCTGCACGCCGACGTCGACCGCCCGTCGCGGCGGGAGCAGATCCTGCAGGCCGCGGCGCAGCTGTTCGCCGAGCGCGGCTCGCGCTCGGTCGGCGTCGACGACGTCGGCGCCGCGGTGGGGGTGACCGGTCCGGCGATCTACCGCCACTTCGCGAGCAAGGACGCGATGCTGGCCGAGATGCTGCTGCTCATCAGCGAGCGATTGCTCGACGGCGGGCGGGAGCGGGTCGCCGCGGCGGGCGCCGACCCCCGGGCCCAGTTGCGCGCGCTCGTGGACTTCCAGGTGCAGTTCGCGCTGGACAACCCCGCGCTGATCGTCGTCCACGACCGCGACCTGGCCTCGCTGCCGGAGAACGAGGCCGGCCAGGTCCGCCGGCTGCAGCGCCGTTACGTGGAGGTCTGGGTGGCCGTGCTCGCCCGCCTGCACCCCGGGGCCGAGGCCGCGGCCTGCCGGGCGCGCGCGCATGCCGTCTTCGGGCTGATCAACTCCACGCCGCACAGCGCGGGGCGGCTCGACCGCGCGGCCATGGCCGCGCTGCTGACCAGCATGGCCTGGGCCGCCGCGACCGCCTGAGCGGCGCCGTCAGGGAACGGGCAGGGCCAGCGCCGCGGTGGCGACGGCATCGACGGCCGCGGCGTCCCCCGCTCGCGCCGGGTCCGACCAGGAGCTCTCGACGATGGTGACCGTCGGCCCCGAGATCGCACTGGCGTACTCGGCCGACGTCAGCCTGTCCGGAGCGCCGTCGTAGGTGATGCCCTCGCGCAGCAGGTCGCTGACGTTGCCGCTGCCGTTGCTGTCGGCCAGCGCGCGCAGGCGCCGCGCGGTCGCCGGATCGGCCATCGTCACCCGTGACACGGAGACCACCACCGGAGCGCCCTCCACGCTGGCCGAGTACAGCGCCCGGGAGAGACCGACGCAGTCGGTGGTCTCCAGGAAGGCGGCCACCTCGCCGTAGGCGTGCCCGGCGCAGGTGTCGTCGGTCTGCACCCGCTCGACGGTGAACCGGGTGCCCCCGGCCACCGCCACGTCGCCGGGCACGGGCCCGGCCGGCGTCGTGGGACCGGCCGTGGCGTCGCCGCCGTCGGGACCACCCCGGCCGTCGCCGGAGAACGCGAGCCAGGCCCCGAGCACGCAGACGAGGACCACCGCGGCGACGGCGGCGGCCACGAGCGCCCACCGCCGTCGATCGGTCGGGCCCCGGTCACCCGGTTCCTCGCCCCGTCCCGAGGGCATCGGACCCCACGCCGGGGAGAGCGGCGGTCGCTGCGGGGGCTCGGCCGGGGGCGCGACGACCGGCTGCACCGCGGTCCGCACCGGAGCGGGGGCGGCGGCCGGCGGCGCGGGATCGGCAGGCGCGGCGCCGAACAGGCCGCCGATCCCCGCGTCCGCACCCGGCGGCGACGCCGGGCCGTCGACCGCCACGGTGTCCCGTTGGCCGGTCAGGTGCGCCGCCTGGGTCGGGGGCGCCGCGGCGGAGACCGCGGCGGCGTTGGCCGAGGCGACCGACGCCGCCACGGCTCGGGCGACGGCCGTGGCGCTGAGCGGGTCGGCGCCGTCCTGGACCGGCTCCCCGTCGGGTGTCGAGGGGGCCGAGGGGTCGGCCAGCAGCGGTGAGGCGGCCATGGCGGCCGGCGTGAGCAGCTGCGGTCGCCGCAGCACGTAGGGCGAGTAGGGGAAGGACTCCCCGTTGAGCTCCTCCACGGTGGGTCCGCGGCCGGGCAGCTCCAGGGCCAGGAGGGCCGCGCGGACGTCGGCCGTCGTCCAGAGCCGGGGGTTGTCGACCCCGGCGTGCCGGCTGGCGCGGGCGATGGCCAGCAGCAGCGACCGGGGGTCGAGGGTGGCGACGTGGTCGCCCTCACCCAGGTCGCCGTCGGCGGGGACCAGGCCGGTGACCTCGCCGACCAGGACGGTCAACCGGGCGATCCGGCCGGGCTCGAGCCCGGCGCGGCGCAGCTTCATCGCGGTGTCCATGCCGGCGCGCATCAGGCCGTCCAGCGGGCTGGATCCACCGCCGGCCAGCTGCAGCACCTGGGTGGGGCCGCCCTCGGGGCCGATGCTCCACGAGCCCTCCGGCGTGGCGGTCACGACGCCGGACTGGCGGAGGACCTCCACGACGCGGATGACGGCGATCCCTTCCGGGACCATCAGCACGGCATCGGACTGACGTCGTCCGAGCGGGCCGTCCACGAGGGGCACGGACGCGACGACGGCCGCGCGCACCGAGGCACCGGTGTCCCACCGCGAGAGCTCGCCGAAGAAGGCGCGCTCCCCCGCCGTCTGCAGCGGCTCGGGGGTCAGGACCAGCACGACGTCCTCCGGGCGATCGGGTACGCGGTCGCAGGCCGACGCCCGTCCGGAGGGGCGTGGAAGCCGATCCGGTGGGCGCCCCCCGTGACGCAGCCGGGTTCGACGCTACGTCATCGGGGACGGCTCTCCGGCGTTCCGCGCCGGGCGCGGCGGGTCAGACGGAAGCGCGCTCCGGCCGGGCCACCGACTCGTCGGCGACCCGCCACCGGGTCAGCCAGGCGCTGCGCGCCAGCAGGTCGACCACCGTCCACGCCAGGGCGAAGCCGACGGCGACGGGCAGCCCGGACCACCAGTTCCACGGCGGCAGGAGACCGAGGGACTCCAGCGGGAAGGCCGCCCCGTAGACCGCGCCGGTCACCACCAGCCCGGCGGCCCAGCCCGGGACCTCCCGGGTGACGGCGAGGTCGACGAGCACCGCACCGAGGATCAGCACGACCGGCAGCACCGAGGGCGGGAAGCCCATGGCGACCAGGCCGAGCCACATCACGCCGCGGTAGCCGAGGTACACGACCGCGATCGTCGTCGCCGTCCAGCGCAGGCCGACGACCTTGCGGGCGACCAGCAGCGAGAGCAGCCCGGCGCACACCAGCCAGGTCGGGTGCACCCATGACGGCACCGGCAGCATGAACATGGTCGGGGTCTGCCCCTGCGAGGCGGCGAAGTCCAGCAGCGAGGGCTCGGCCGTCGTGCGCCCCGCCCGGTAGGCCTCCAGGGACAGCACCCCGTACTCCTGGTGCTGGTTGGGGAAGACGACGTTCTCCACGAAGAACAGCCACAGGCCCAGCGAGACCAGGTCGCGGAGCCGGCCGGGCGCGGCGTACAGCCACCAGCCGCGCAGCGCGCCGGCCAGCATGATCGCCGTGCCCAGGTACAGCAGCGCGTGGCTGGGACTCCAGCTGGTGATGTCCAGGCCGTTGATGCGGTGGTTGACGATGTCGACCGGGATCGCGACGAGGAAGGTCCCGATGCCGACCTGCATCAGCCGCAGCGCCCGGCGGTCGACGCCGTACCCGCTGTAGCTGTGGAAGAGCACCAGCACGACGACGACGGCGGTGCCCACGGTGTTGAGCAGGTGCGGGGGCGCCAGGTCGTCACGCAACCACTTGAAGTGCCACGAGACGTCCCACGACGAGCCCAGCATCTTGAGCAGGAAGGCGCCGAGCCAGGCGGTGTAGATCCACCGCAGCTCCGTCTGGTCGGTGGGACGCCCGGGGCGACCCGGCGTCATGTACGCCGCCCAGAGCCAGCGGAGCAGGGCCACCGGGTGGGCCAGACCGGCGCGGAGCGTGCCCGGGGCCTGGGGGACGGAGGTCGCGGCGGGCGCGGGTGCAGTCGACACGGGAATGCTTCCTGACGTGGGTCGTTCCGGCGACCCTAGCCGTGATCCCGGTCATTGCCGAGGCCTTCGGCCCGCGTCGCGGGGTGCGATGCGCCAGCGCGCGGACACGTGGGGTGAGCGGGGCAGGAGCAACACGCGGTGCGTACTGTGAGCCGACGTGGCGGAGAGCGCGGGACACCTGGTCTGGATCGACTGCGAGATGACCGGCCTGGACCTCACCAAGGACAAGCTCATCGAGGTCGCGGTGCTGATCACCGACTCCGAGCTCAACGTCCTGGACGCGGGGCTGGACCTGATCATCTCCGCCGACGACGCCGACCTCGACGGCATGACCGACTTCGTCAAGGAGATGCACGCCAAGTCCGGGCTCACCGACGAGGTCCGCGCCGCGACGCTCACCGTCGCCGAGGCTGAGCAGCAGATCCTCGCCTACGTGAAGCGCTTCGTCCCCGAGCGCCGGACGGCGCCGCTGTGCGGCAACTCGATCGGCACCGACCGCGGCTTCCTCGCCCGCGACATGCCCGAGCTCGACGACCACCTGCACTACCGGATGGTCGACGTCTCCTCGGTCAAGGAGCTGGCGCGGCGCTGGTTCCCCCGCGTGTACTTCGCCCAGCCGGCGAAGGGGCTCGCCCACCGCGCGCTGGCCGACATCATCGAGTCGGTGCGGGAGCTGGCCTACTACCGCAAGACCCTGTTCGTGCCGGCGCCCGGCCCGAACAGCGATCAGGCGAAGAGCGCCGCGGAGCAGGTCGTGGGCTCGTTCGGCGCGTTGCTGACCGACGGCGACCCCGGCTCCGCCTGACCCCTCCCGGTCCCCTCGGCGGGGCGCCGACCGGCCTCCGGTATCGTTGCTCCGTTCCCTCCGGGCGCTCGCGCCCGGGTGGAGACGCGGTGGGTGTAGCTCAGCTGGTAGAGCACCAGGTTGTGATCCTGGGTGTCGCGGGTTCGAGCCCCGTCACTCACCCCACGTGGAGGCCCTGGTCGGTTCGCCGACCGGGGCCTCCGTCCGTTCCAGCCCGGATCAGGTGGCGTCAGCGCCACCGCTCGGGCCGGGGACGAAGGCCTCGAGCGCGGACGCCACCGCGTCCGCGCGCTCGGCAGGCAGGTTCGCGATCACGGACCTGATGCGCGACAGGCGCAGGTCGTCGTACCGGTCCAGCGTCGCCTCGCCCAGGTCGCTCAGCCACAGGCTGAGCTCTCGGCCGCTCGTCGTGGAGGTCCGCTTGTCGACGAGGCCGGCTGCCACGAGGCGGTCGACGAGCCGACTGGTGACCGAGACCGAGACGCCCATGCCACGGGCGAGTTCACCGAGGTTGACCCCGGGCTGCTGGTGGAGCAGCGTCACCGCCCGGAGCTGGACGGCGGAGACCGTGCCGATCTCGTCGGCGGCCTCCATGGACACCCCCATCGCGAGACGCAGAGCGCCGAGCAGCACCTGGTCCGACGGCGCCCGCGACTGGGCCCCCTGCTCCGTCATCGGGCGCCCTCCCGGCTCCTGGCCCCGCCGGGTGTCCCCTGCGCACACCCTCGACGGTGTCTCGATCTTGTCATACGGCAACCGTGCCGGGGCAGCATCGGACCGAGCGACCGCGGAGAGGCGGGCCGACCCTCGGCATGCAATTCTTGTCCTACGACAACTGTGCCGAGGAGTTGCAGTGCCGATCCGGCTCACCACCCGCCTCCGGGGGCCGCTCTGCGGTGACGCCCCCGTGCTCGGCACATCCGTCGCCGGGCTCGATCCCGTGCCGCAGGTGGCCCTCGTCCCGGTGACGACCTCCCGGCCCTGCACCGGCAGGCTGCTGCTCGCGGACGACGTGTTCGCACGCGAACGATCCGACGTCGCCTGCGTCCTCCGACGAGGGGGGACCGCCCCCTCCTCCGCAGCCACATCCGGCGCGGAGCGGCCTCGGGTCGGTGGGACCTGATGCTCCGGATCCTGCTCTTCGCGGTCGGCGCGTCGCTGCCCCTGTTCCTGGGTGCGGCGCTCGGCGTCGTGTGGTCCCCACCCCGCAAGCTGCTCGGCATCCTGATGGTATTCGCGACCGGGGCCCTGCTGAGTGCCGTTGCCTACGAACTGTTCCTCGAGAGCCAGTCGATGACCGGCACCCTCGGCGCGGCGGTGGGCTTCGCGGGGGGCGCGGCCACGTTCGTGCTCGCCGACACCCTCATCGACCACTGGAACCGTGCCAGCGGCGGAGTGGGCTTCGCCCTTCTCGCGGGCACCACGATGGACGGCCTGCCGGAGAACGCTGCGCTCGGGGTGACCTTGACCGAGGGAGGCAGCATCGCTCTGCTCGCGGCGATCTTCATCTCCAACTTCCCGGAGTCCCTCGGTGGCGCGGTGCAGATGCGGCAGCACGGACGCAGCAGGCGGTCGGTGCTGATCATCTGGGCGGTCGCGACCGTCGCCCTGGCCGCGGCGGTCGTCGCCGGGCGCTGGCTCCTGGCACCCCTGGGCACGGGCGCCGTCGCGGTTCCGCTGGCCTTCGCCGGCGGTGCCGTGCTGGCATCGGTCGTCGACGCCCTCGCCCCGGAGGCCTTCCGCGAGGGCGGTCCCCTCATTGCCCTGGCCAGCGCCGCGGGCTTCATCGCCGACTTCACCCTGGGGCACTGACGCGGTAGCCCCGGTCAGAGTGCATGCGGGCAGGCGCCCCCGGATCCGCCGCGCTGGTAACGGGTCAGCGGCCGGCCCGTCGCCCCAGCACCAGACAGCCGATGAGCGCGACGGCCGTGGCGACAGTCCCGTGGTGCCGCGACGCCCACAGTTGCGGATCCCAGGAGACGGTGCGCGCGCTGAAGCGACCGGAGGTCCCGAAGTCGCGGCCGCCGGGCCCGTCCGCCGGGGCGAACAGGTTCGCCGGGGTGTCGGCGCCCCGGGGCTCGTCGGTCTGCTGGGCGGCGAATCCGGTGCGGGCCAGGTAGCGGTCGAGCAGCCCGGGCGGGACCGCGTTGGCCGCGAGCGTCGCCGCCGTGCTCGAGCCGACCCAGTACTCCCGCCGTCGAGGGTGGTCTGCGGCGTGGACGACCATGCGCGCGACCATCTCCGGCGAGTAGATGGGCGGCACGGGCTGGGGCATCCGCGGCAGCCGGGACAGCACCCACGAGAACTGCGGCGTGTCGACCGCGGGCATCTGCACCATGGTCACGCGCACGTCGCTCCGCTCGTGCAGCAGCTCGCACCGAAGCGCCTCGTGGAATCCCTGGATCGCGTGCTTGGCGCCGCAGTAGGCGGTCTGCAGCGGAATGCCGCGGTAGGCCAGCGCCGACCCGACGTGCACGATCGTCCCCGCGTTCCGGGCCTTCATCCGCGGGAGCACGGCCTGGGTGGCGTAGACGTACCCGAGGTAGGTGACCTCCGTCGTGCGACGGAACTCCTCGGGCGAGATCCGGTCGAACGGCGCGAACACCGACGTGAACGCGACGTTCACCCAGACGTCGATCGGGCCCGCGAGGTCCTCCATGACGCCGACGGCAGTGCGGACGGCGTCCGGGTCGGCGACATCGAGGGGCAGCACGACCGGACGTCCGCCGGCTCGTTCGACCTCCTCGGCCACGCCCCGCAGCCCTTCCTCGCCGCGGGCGATCAGCCCCACCGTGGCACCGCGGGCGGCGAAGCGGTGGGCCACCGCACGGCCGATCCCGGCGCTGGCGCCGGTGACGACCACGACCTGTGCGTCCATCAGCGGTTCTCCTTCGCGTGGAACGGGTGAGCAGCTGCAGTCCACCGCCGCCCGACGGGCGCCGGGAAGGCGGCGGTCACTGCACGACCTGGGTGCCGCCGGCGTCAGCCGGCGATCGGCCGGTGGACCGCGGGGATGCCTGGGTGTCGTGTGCGGCGCGGGTCCCGCTCAGGTGGCGTGCCGTGTTGACCAGCCCCACCAGGCTGAAGGCCTGCGGGGTGTTCCCGAGCTGCCGGCCGGAACGGGGGTCGTACTCCTCGGCGAGCAGGCCCACGTCGTTGCGGAGACCGAGCAGCCGGGTGAACAGCTGCTCGGCCTCTGCTCTCCGGCCGATGCCCGCCAGTGCGTCGGCCAGCCAGAAGCTGCAGGCCAGCAACGCGCCCTCGATCCCGGGCAGCCCGTCCACGCGGCCGTCGGCGTCCGGCCGGTAGCGCAGCAGGAACCCGTTCTCCGTCAGTTCGCGTTGCACCACCTCGACGGTGCCCACGACCCGCGGGTCCGCCCAGTCGAGGAACCCGACACGAGGGATCAGCAGCAACGCCGCATCCACGCCACGAGAGCCGTAGAACTGGGTGAACGTTCCCCGCTCGGCGTCGAAGCCGTGGGCGCAGACGTCCTCGTGGATGTCCGCGCGCAGCCGGCGCCACCGGTCGACCGGGCCCTCCACACCGAATCGCTCGACGGCCTGCACCGCGCGATCCACCCCCGCCCACGCCATCACCTTCGAGTGGACGAACTGGCGGCGAGGACCGCGCACCTCCCACAGGCTGTTGTCCGGTTGGTCCCAGGAACCTTCGAGGAAGTCGAGCAACGCACGCTGCAGGTCCCACGCGTCGTCCGACCCCTGCAGTCCGGACGTCCTCGCCAGGTGCAGACCGTCGAGGACCTCGCCCCACACGTCCAGCTGGAACTGCGCCGCCGCAGCGTTCCCCACGCGCACGGGGGCCGACCCCTCGTACCCGGCCAGCCACCCGATCTCGACCTCCGGCATCCGGCGCGATCCGTCGAGGGCGTACATGATCCGCAGGTCCGCCGGATCGCCCGCGACCGCGCGCAGCAGCCAGTCCCGCCACGCCCGCGCCTCCGCGAGGTACCCGGTGCCCAGCAGGGCCTGGAGCGTGAAGGTCGCATCCCGGAGCCAGCAGAACCGGTAGTCCCAGTTCCGCGGACCGCCGAGCTGCTCGGGGAGGGACGTCGTCGCCGCGGCCAGGATCCCGCCGGTCGGCGCATAGGTCAGCGCCTTCAGCGTGAGGAGGGCACGCCGGACCGCCTCCGGCCACCGCCCCGCGTAGTCGCAGTGGTCCATCCACCCCGACCAGAACTCCAGCGTCTCCTCCAGGGCCGTGCCGGCCTCGGCCTGCCGAGGAACGGGCAGGTGGGAGGGGGCGTAGGTGAGCACGAAGGGAATGCGGTCACCAGCCGCGACCACGAACTCGGCGGCGATGTGGGGTCTCCGGCCCGGCCCGGGAGCGACGTGCCCCAGTGCGACCGGCGCGTTCACCCACACCGCGTCCGGCCCGGCCACAGCGGCGACCTGACCATCGATCGTGCGCACCCAGGGCACGACGTGCCCGTAGTCGAACCGGAGCAGCAGCTCCGTGCGCATCGGCACGTGGCCGCTGACCCCCTCGACCACCCGGACGACGTCGGCCGCCTCACCGCGGGGCGGCATGAAGTCGGTGACGCGCACGGTTCCCGAGTCCGTCTCCCACTCCGTGTCGAGCACGAGGGTGTCGCCCCGGTAGGACCGGCGCGTGCAGGTACCACCCGACACCGGTGCCAGCAGCCAGCGGCCGGCCCGCTCGTCGTCCAGCAACGCCGCGAAACATGCGGGCGAGTCGAATCGGGGCAGGCACAGCCAGTCGATGGACCCGTCGCGGCCGACGAGGGCGGCCGTCTGCAGGTCACCGATCAGTCCGTAGTCCTCGATCCGGCCGACCATGGTTGCCCTCCTCGGCGATCAGGCGTCGAGCCGGAGGACGACCTTGATGTCGTCGTCGTGCGGCTCCAGGGCGCTGGCGAAGTCCTCCAGCGGCAGGCGTCGGGTGATCAGCCGGCCCAGCCACTCGGCATCGGCGGCGCCGAGCGCGTCCGCTGCCAGCCGGTAGTGGTCCAGGTTGGCGTTCACCGACCCGAGGACGACGTCGTTCTGCAGCACCATGTCGCGGTTCAGCCGGCCGGCATCCAGCTCGGTGCGCCGGCCGGCTGCGGAGACCCCCGTGAGACACGTGATGCCGTACCCACCGGTCGACGCCATCGCGTCGATGACCAGCGGCGCGGCCCCGGTCGCCTCGACCACGATGTCCGGCAGCGCACCCGCGACCGCGCTCGCGAAGCCGTCGCAGTGGTACGTCGCGCCGAGGTCCTCGACGAGCTCGGGCTTGGGTCCGCTACGGACTCTGTCCAGGACGTGCACGTCCAGCCCTCGCTGCACACCGAGGAGCGCAGCGAGCAGTCCGATCGGCCCGGCGCCGGTGACGAGCACCCGCTCCGGCGAGAACCAGGACCGCGCACCGACCCGTTCGATCTGGTCCCAGGCCTTCGCCACGACGCTCGCCGGTTCGAGCAGCACCCCCACCTCGTGGAGGCTCGGATCCAGGCGTACGGCGTAGTCCTGCTCGACGGTCCACACGTCGCTGCCGTAGCCGTCGAGGGACTTGATCCCCCGTTCGGTGTACCGGCCGTTGCGGCACATGTCGAACTGTCCGTGGGCGCAGGCGCCGCAGGGAACCGGGTCGGGTCGCCGGACGACGCCGACGACGAGGTCTCCGGTGGTGAACGGCGAGCCGGGTGGGGCTTCACGCACCCGGCCCAGCGATTCGTGACCGAGCACCAGCCGTTGCGCCCCCGCCGGAGCCCATCCGTACCCGCCGGCGACGATCTCCCTGTCCGTGCCGCAGATCCCGATCGCGAGGCCGTCGACGAGCAACTCGTCGTCACCGCGGCCAGGGTCTGGCAGGTCGTCGATGGATGCAGAGGCCGCCGTACCGGGTCGGACCGTGAGCGCACGCACCGTGCCCCCTTCCGTCGCATGTCCGGACGGGCAGCCCCGAGGAGGACTCGCCCGCTCACTTGCTATATGACAACAGTACTCGCCGGAAGGCATCTCGGAGCCGTCGCGCGGGGGGGTCCGGAAGGGCGGCTCCCGCAGATCGATCCGCTCACCCCGGAAGCCTCGCGGCTGCTCTCGCGCGCACGCCGGCATCGCTGCAGAAGCCGGTACGACTGCGTTTCAGGCACACCAGGCCCACGAGCCGGCCGGCGTCGTCGACCACGGCCAGCCGCCGCTCCCCGCGCTCCACCAGACGGCGGTGCACAGCCGCGGCCGAGTCGGTGGGACGCACGGTCCGGCCGACCACGGTGGACCACGGCAGCGCCGGTGACGACGCCGGCGCGGCGTCGGGCACGTCCTCCCGCAGCAGCGCGCCGCGCAACGAGCCCTCGTCGGCCAGCAGCACCATCACGACGTGGTCGTCCTGGAACTGACGACGGACCTCGCCGACCACGACGTCGACCCCCAGGACCTTCGGCCCGGTGACCATCACGTCCGCCACCGACCGCGCGGACGCGCGCCCCGCACGGTTCCGGGCCGCACCCGGCCCCCTCGGACCCCGGAACGCCGGGCGGCCAGGACTCCCGCTCACGCGTCGGTGGGATCGTCAGCGGGGTCCGGGAAGTCGTACGGCTGCCCGGAGTCCTGCCCCTCGGCCGCGACCATCGCATCGATGGTGACCTCCCCCGCCTTCTCGAAGACGAACGTCACCGGTATCGACGCCGAGGACCGGAGCGTGGTGCTCAGGTCCTCCAGCACGACGGACGGCGCTCCCTCCGCGCCCACGTAGACGTTGTCGTTCGCCGGGACGGGGATGCTCCCCGGTTCGCCGTCGACCAGGAGGGCGCCGTCGGCGAAGTCTGGCCCGCGGACGGCCACCAGGTCGTCGTCGGTCGTGCCGGTGTTCGAGATGCCCGCGTACAGGGGAACGTCCTCACCCTGCTCGTAGACGCCGTCGGCCGGGTAGGCCAGCTGCACCTGCAACAGCTTCAGGTCGGCGGTGACGGCCTCGTCCGGACCGACCGCGCCGCTGTCGTCGACCTCCGGGGTCTCCGCGCCGCAGGCGGTGACCAGAAGAGCAGCAGCGAGGACGACCAGCGACCGTCGCTGGGTTCTCATGTCGGGTTCCCTTCACTCGGTGGACCGTCGGCCGGAGGGGCGTGTCGGGCCGTCGTCGTGCAGCGCCACCGCGGCCGGCGGGTCCTCGCCCGGCGCGTGTCGGACGCGGCGGTGACGCACCGTCGGGCGGGCGTGCCCCGCGGGTCCGGGCAGGGGTTCGCGGCCACGTCGCTGGCTCCTTCCCGACTGCCGGCGTGGTGAGAACCTGCCCCGGCCCCGCGGTCGATAACGGCGCCGCCGCCTTCTGTCACGGAACTGACATGCGGGTACGACGGCCATCCGCGGGGGTGGCATCGGGAACGACATGGGATGCACCGCCGTGGCCGAGCGCGGTCACGGCCAGGACCAGCCCGCTCCGTGGACGAGCCACTGGAGGTCGCTCCGGCGTCCGGCCTCGGCGACCAGTCGATCGTCCAGTCGGGCGGGCGGGCCCAGTGGGATGCCCACCGCCCGAAGCGGCGCCACCGACGGCGACGGCGGAGGTCGTTCCCCCTGCCCCGGGGCCGAGGTGCCGCTCACGGTCTGCACGTAACGGGCGACGAGCCGGCGCACCTGCCGGACGGCCAGCGGGTCGGGCGCCACCGACGGCTCCACCGCGGCCTCGAGCAGGAGCAGGGCGTCGTCGAGCACGGCGATCGCCACGGGGGCGGATTCCTCCGGTGCCCGGCTGCGGAAGTAGTGCAGGACGGGGTAGGCGAAGTGCTGCTGCGCGACGGTGGCGAGCGGACCGCTCAGACCGAGCAGCTGCTGGACGAAGGCCGGACCGAACCGGCCGCCGGTCCACGCACCGGCCACCACCTCCCCTGCGGTGGCCCCCAGCGCATGGATCTGGGCGGCCAGCGCCCGCCGCGAGACGACCGCCGAGACCACCGAGAGCAGATAGGTGATGGCCAGGGTCACCAGCACCAGCCCGCCGAAGCTCGCCGCCGCCGTCAGGATGCGCCAGCCCGGGGAGTCGGCGACGAAGTCGCCGACTCCGAGGGTGAAGACGGCGTATCCCGCGTAGTAGAAGACGTCGCCGGCACCCGCTGCCGCGCCGGTCCCGGCGTTCTCCACCGCACCGCTCCCCAGGAAGACCAGCCACCATCCGATCCACGTGGCGGCCACCCAGAGCAGCACGGTCAGCACCAGCAGGGCCGGCCCGACGTCGGCGAGCAGCACCGAGCGGCTCCCGCGCGGGCGGAGCCGCAACGACCGCCGCCACAGGACGCGCAGGACGCGGCGGGTGATCGGCCCCGCCCCCTCGCCGAGGGTCAGCGTCGTCGCCAGGACGTCGACGAGCACCGCGAGGACCAGCAGGACGCCCAGACCGATCTCGGCTGCCCGGACCACCTCACTCCCCCAGCGCCGTCACCGCGGTGAGCAGCGACGCGTACACGACGAGCCCGGTGAGGAACCAGCCGAAGCTGGACCGTCCTGTCGAGGGCAGCTCCTCCTTGAACACGTTGAGCAGGATCGACCCGCCGAGCAACGCGGTGAGCAGCGCGACGACCACCGTGCTCGTGGGCGCGAACAGGGCGTCCAGCGCCCAGCCGAGCAGCAGTCCGGTCGCGAGCAGAGCCCGCCCGCTACGGGGGAAGCGGTGCGGGTAGTGCTCCTCCAGCGAGCGGTCGGTGAGCACGAAGTGCAGGCCCATCGCGATGGCGAACAGGACCGCGAACGCCACACCGGTGCGCAGTCGCAGGGCCATCGTGTAGGTGATCAGCGCGTTGTAGACCATGAAGGACCCCAGGTGCAGCCAGTAGACCCCTGCCGGCTCGCGGGCCGCTCCCCCGGTGGCCGACCGGGCCCTGGCCAGGCGCTCCAGCCCGTAGAACGCCGCGAACCCGACGAGCGCGACGAGGAAGATCCCCAGGTCCAGCAGCGGCGTCGGTCGGAACACGTCCCGGAGCGCCTCGCCGAACGCCTCGTTGCCCTCCGCCAGCTCGGGCAGCAGGTGCAGGAAGACGTAGGCGACCGCCAGCCCGCCGGCGAAGGAGCCGGTCACCCGTTCGGGGACGAACGGCAGCCGCCGGATGCGCGGGGCTGCCAGGTGCAACGCGACCAGCAGCACGCTGATGACCAGCGCACCCACCACCGAGCTCGTCGTCGTGAGATCCCCGTCCACCCCGTGCCCTCCTGCCGTCGACCGCCGACCAGCTGGCGTTCCCACGTCACCGCGACGTAGACCGGCGGGTCATGACAGATGCATGACGATCGGCGGAGGCGCCGCGGCCCCGCGGGGAGGCGGGTGCACAGTTCGGACGTGGACCGTTCAGGCTCTGCGCTCGCGGGCACACTTCCCGATGTGCCGCAGTCGGTTCTGGTGATCGAGGACGACGCCCGCATCCGCCGCGTGGTCGAGATGACCCTGCAGCGCGAGGGGTTCGAGGTGAGCGAGGCGGCCTCCGGGGAGGAGGGTCTGGCACGACTGGGCGGACGGCCCTTCGACGTCGTGCTGCTGGACCTGAGGCTGCCCGGCATCGACGGCTTCCAGGTGTGCCGCGAGATCCGGAAGACCAGCACGACACCGGTCATCATGCTGACCGCCCGGTCGGACAGCGACGACGTCGTGGCCGGGCTCGAGGCGGGCGCGGACGACTACGTCACCAAGCCGTTCGTCCCGAAGGAGATCGTCGCGCGGGTCCGCGCCGTCGCCCGGCGCACCCGAGGTGCAGGTGAGCCACCGACGATCGTCGTCCAGGGCATCGAGGTGTCGCCGCTCGCCGGCACCGTCACCCGCGACGGTGTCCCCATCGAGCTGACCAAGACCGAGCTCCGCCTCTTCGTGGAACTCGTCGCCGACCGTGGCCGGGTCCTGAGCCGTGAGGAGCTCCTCCAGCGGGTGTGGGGCTACGACTACTTCGGCGACTCCCGGCTCGTCGACGTCCACGTCCGCCGGCTGCGCAAGAAGGTCGAGTCCGACCCGGCCCGACCGCAGGTGGTCACGACGGTGCGGGGCCTGGGCTACCGAGTGCCGGCATGAGAGCCGGCCGGTGGCCCGGCACCCTGCGCGGCCGGGCCACCCTGGCGTTCACGACCGTGGCCGTCGTGCTGAGCGTCGTCCTCGCCGTCGGGGTCTGGCTCGGCGTCTCGCGCTACCTGCTCCTCGGCCGGGAACGGGCCACGCTGGCGCAGACGACGGCGAACGCCGGACAGGTCGAGCGTGCGTCCGGTGCCGCCGGCCTCTCCCCCGAGCAGTTGCTGTCCCAGCTCCCCCGGGAGACCGGATCGACATCGCTGCTGGCCGACGGCGACCGGTGGATCACCACGTCCTTGGGCATCGGCCGCGAGGACCTGCCCCAGGGGCTGCGGGAACTGGTCCTCGACGGCACCCCCGCCCGCCAGCGGTTCGACGTCGACGGTCAGCCGGTCCTGGGCATCGGCCTCCCGCTCGGCGCGCCCGGCGGCGGGTACTTCGAGGTGTTCCCGCTCGACGAGCTGGACCACACCTACCGGGTGCTCTCCGGCGTGCTCGCCGGCGCCGTCGTCGCGGTGGTCCCCACGTCACTGCTGATCGGGAGCTGGGCCACCCGCCCGACGCTCCGCCCGCTGGACCGCGTGGCCGGCGCAGCGGCCGCGATCGCGGCCGGCGACCTCACCGCGCGCATCGATCCCCAGGACGATCCAGCCCTCGCGCCGATCGCGCGGTCGTTCAACGCCACCGTGGAAGCGCTGGAGCAACGGGTGCTCAGCGACGCCAGGTTCGCCGCCGACGTGAGTCACGAGCTCCGCAGCCCCCTCACCACGATCCTCGGGTCGCTGGCGCTGCTGGAGGCCTACGAGGACCACCTGCCCGCGGACGGACGGGAAGGCCTCGCGCTGCTCCGCGCGGAGGTCTCCCGGTTCGAGCGGCTGGTCGCGGATCTCCTGGAGATCTCCCGCGCCGACGCCGGCGCCGAGGACGCGGTGCTGGAGGACGTCCGCCTGGCCGACCTGGTCACCGAGTCCCTGTCCCGACGGCAGGCCAGCGGCGGGCACGCCGTCCCCCTGGTCGTCGCACCCGACGCGCGCACGGCCGTGGTGCGCGCCGACAAGCGCCGCCTGGAACGAGTCCTGGGCAACCTGGTGGAGAACGCGGAGAAGCACGCCGGCGGTGTCACAGCGGTCCGGATCGAGGCAGACGTCACCGATGCCCGCGTGCTGGTGGACGACGCGGGCCCCGGCGTGCCCGAGGACGAGCGGTCCCAGGTCTTCGAGCGGTTCGCGCGCGGCCGCGACACCTACCGCGCCCGGTCCGACGGTGCCGGGCTGGGACTGTCCCTGGTGGCCCGGCACGTGGCAGCGATGGGGGGCAGCGTCTCGCTCACGGACAGTCCCGAGGGCGGGGCGCGTCTGACCGTCACCCTGCCCCGCCAGGAGGAACCGTGCGACGACTGACGGTGTGGTGCCTCGTCGCGCTGACGGCTCTCGCCGGATGCGGCGTACCGGAGCAGACGGCGCCGGAACCGCTCGCCGTCGAGGCCCCGGAGCCCGCGCCCGCCACCGAGCCCACCGTGGACGACGGCGCCGTGCGGCTGTGGTTCGTCCGCGGGCGTCAGCTGGAAGCGGTGTCCAGGCCGGTGGGCCCGGCCGACGTGCACGCCACCCTGGACCTCCTCGCCGCCGGGCTGACCCCGGACGAGGTCGCGGCCGGGTTGCGGACGGCCCTCGCTCCCCAGACCCTGCGGCACACTGGTCCGACGCCGGACGACCCCGTGGTGACGCTGGCGGTCACCCGCGAGTTCACCGGCCTCGTCGGTGCGAACCAGCAGCTCGCCGTCGCCCAGATCGTCTGGACGGTCACCGAGTTCCCCGGAGTGGAGGAGGTCCGGTTCAGCGTCGACGGCCGTCCGCTGGAAGTGCCCACCGACGACGGGCTCACCGATCAGCCGGTCGATCGGGACGACTACGGGTCGGTGGCTCCCCGGTGAGGGCGGATCGCGCACGCCCGGGCGCCGGGAGCTGGGTGTGGAGCCGGTTGCGCAGCTCCCTGTGGCCGCTCCCGGTCCTCGCCATCGCACTGGCCATCGGGCTCGGCATCGGCCTGCCGGCGGTGGACCAGGTTCTCGAGGAACCCAGCGGGGGGCATCCGCTCACCTTCGTGTTCGGAGGCGGACCCTCCGCGGCGCGTGACGTCCTCGCCGCCATCGCCGGATCCCTGATCTCGGTGACCGGCCTGACGTTCTCCTTCACCGTCGTCGCCCTCCAGCTGAGCAGCAGCCAGCACTCACCGCGTCTGCTGCAGACATTCGTGACGGACCGCGTCGTCCAGGCCACACTCGCCGTCCTCGTCGGCACCTTCGTCTACGCCCTCACGGTGCTGCGGACGGTGCGGACCGAGGAGTCGGCCAGCCCGGGGTTCGTTCCCCGGCTGTCCGTCACCGCCGCGTTCGCGCTGACGGTCATCAGCGTCGTGGCCCTGGTCCTATTCCTCGGCCACCTGGCGCGCTCGCTCCGCGTCGAGACCATGCTGCGGGACGTCTCCGACGAGGCCCAGGCCACCTTCGCCCGCGAACTTCCGAGCGACGACGACGATGCGGCGGGCTATGTCCTTCCGCCCGGCACCCCGGCAATCGTCACGGCGTCGGCCAGCGGGTTCATCACCGATGTGGACGGGCTCCGCATCGCGGACGTAGCCGAGTCCGCCGGGGCCACGGTGCTCCTCGCCCACCGCATCGGGGACTCGGTCGTCGCCGGTACCCCTCTTGCACACGTCTGGCCCTCACACCCGGGAGCGGAAGCCGACACCGATGCGGTGAAGCGGTCGCTGGACGAGAACGTCCACCTGCGCTTCGAGCGCGTCCCCGACCACGACATCGCCTACAGCCTCCGCAAGACGGTCGACATCGCCGTCCGGGCGCTCTCCCCGGGTACCAACGACCCGACGACAGCCGTGCACGCCCTCTCGCACGTCTCCGCCCTGCTCGGCGAGGTCCTCACCCGCCCGCCTCGGACGACGCCCTTGTACGACGACGATGGCGTCCTGCGCCTCCTGCTGCCCCAGTGGGACCTGTCGGCTCTCGTCCAGCTGGGCCTCGAGGAGCCGGTGCATTTCGCGGAGGGACAGCCCGCCGTCCTGCGTCGCCCCGCGCTAAACATCACGGTCGACACGGCCAGCGCGAGGAACCCCAGGGGAAGTGGGGTGGCGAGCGGGCGGAGGACGACGCGGGTGCCCACGGGCTCGGTCATCAGCTCACCAGCGCCTGGGTCGCGGACTCCTTCAGCTTGGCGTTGGCCCACCGCATCTGCCGCAGCGTGTCCGGGTGGCACCGCTCGGCCAGGTTGAGCAGCTCTCTCTTCCGCGCGCCCTGCGCGGCCTGGGCCAGCAGCTCCCAGTCCAGCGACACCCCGGCCGCCTCCCGGTGCACGTGCCGCAGGTCGGCGAGCAGCAGGAGGCCGGGCTCGGGCCGGCGGCCGAGGAGGTCCGAGGTCGCCTGCTGGACCTTCTCCAGGATCCCCGGCTCGCCCTCCGGTTCGGGGTCGAGGTCGACGCCGAAGTCGGCCCCGATGCGGGCCAGCTCCTGCACGTGCCGCTGCGACCAGCCGGCGATGTCCCGCGCGACGTAGAACACCTCGTGGTCGGCCTTGTGCCGGTCGGAGACGGCCAGCAGCACGCGCGCCAGGTGGTTCTCCGATCGGTGCAGCTCCTCGATGGCCAGGCCGAGCTTCACCGTGCGCCTCCCGTGGCGAGCTCCTCGAGGGCCTCGGCCGCAGGGCCGCCCCGCGTCGGCGGCACGTCGCCGGTGACCGGCCGGGAGCCGGTGGTGGTGGGCGCCGACGACGGGCCGTCGCCGGTGGCCAGCCGGGTGACGGCGGCCGCGGCCGTCTTGAAGATCGGCTGCTTGGAGCAGGGGTCCCAGTCGGTGAGGGTGAGCTCGTTGGCCGCCCGGCCGGAGCCGTCCGGCTCGTGCCCGCCGGGCTCGTCCCAGTAGCCGTAGTGGAACGGCAGGAACAACACACCCGGCCGGATGCCGCTGATCCGCACCTTCGCCTCCACGCGCCCGCGTGGCGTCCGCACCTCCAGCAGGTCGCCCTCGGTCCAGCCGCGGTCGGCGGCGTCGGAGGCCGACATCTCCACCCACACCTCGGGGGCGGCGGCCTGCAGCTGCGGGGCGCGGGCGGTCTTGGTGCGGGTGTGGAAGTGGTACAGCGTGCGGCCGGTGATGAGCTGGAACGGGAAGTCCTGGCCGGGCAGTTCGTGCGGCGGCAGGTACTCGGCGGCCTTGAGCACCGCCCGGCCGGACGGGTTCAGGGCCCGGTACTCGGTCTCGTCCAGCGCGGCGCCGGTGACCAGGTCGCGGCCGTAGCTCTCGCAGTAGTCGGGCTGCGCCCAGAACTGCCCGTCCACGTAGATGTGCTCGGTCCCGTCGGGGGCGTCCTCGGTGACCGGCCACTGGATGCCGCTGCCGCCGCGGAGCTTGTCGTAGGACAGCCCGCTGTAGTCGCACGGGCGGCCCTTGGAGCACTCCTTCCACCCCTCGAAGGCGCCCTCGGGGTCGGTCCACTTCACCAGCGGGGCGCCGTCCTTGTCCCGCAGGTCCAGGCGGCGGGCGAAGTCGATGAGGATGTCGAGGTCCGCCCGCGCCTCCCCCGGCGGGTCGACGGCCTTCTCCGACAGGTGCACGGTGCGGTCGACGTTGGTGAAGGTCCCGGTCTTCTCGCCCCACGTGGCCGCGGGCAGGACGACGTCGGCGAGCTGCGCGGTCTCGGACAGGAAGATGTCCTGCACCACGAGGAAGAGCCGTTCCTGGGCGAGGATGCTCCGGATGCGCGCCAGCTCGGGCAGGGAGACCGCCGGGTTGGTCGCGGTGACGTAGAGGAAGCGGATCGACCCCTCCTCCGCGTAGCGGAACATCTGCATGGCGTGCGTGGGCGGCGAGTAGTGCGGGATGTCGAGCGGATCGACGTTCCAGACCCGCGCGAGGTCGGCGATGTGGCTGTCGTTGGACCAGTTGCGGAACGCGGGCAGGTCGCCGTCGGCGCCGGCCTCGCGGGTGTTCTGCGCGGTCGGCTGACCGTTCATCTGGAGGATCCCGCAGCCCGGCTTGCCGAGCATGCCGCGCACGACGTTGACGTTGTTGACCTGCACTGCGGCCGCCGTGGCCTGGTGGGACTGGTAGAAGCCCTGCAGCACCGTGGAGAACAGCCGTTCGGCGTGCCCGATGATCCGGGCGGCCTCCCGGATGTCCTCGACCGGGACGTCGCACACCTCGGCGGCGAGCTCGGGCGGGTAGTCCTGCACCCGCTTCTCGAGCTCGTCGAAGCCCACGGTGTGCGCCTCGACGTAGTCGCGGTCGATCCAGCCGTTGCCGATGATCTCGTGCAGCAGCGCGTTCATCAGCATCACGTTCGTGCCCGGCCGCGGGGCCAGGTGCACGGTGGCGGCGCGCGCGACCGGCGTCTGGCGGGGGTCGACGCAGACGATCTGCGGCGGGTTCGGCCCGGCGAGCCGGTCGAGGATGCGGGTCCACAGCACGGTCTGGGTCTCGGCCATGTTGTGCCCGTAGAGGCAGATGACGTCGGCGGAGTCGATGTCGGTGTAGCTGCCCGGCTGGCCGTCGGAGGCGAACGTCTCCTTGAGCGCCGCCGCCGCGGTGGCGGTGCACAGCCGGGTGTTGCCGTCGACGTGGTTGGTGCCGATGCCGCCGTGCGCGATCAACCCGAGGGTGTAGTACTCCTCCAGGAACAGCTGCCCGGTCGTGTAGAAGGCGACGGCGCTCGGGCCCTGCTCGTCGAGCAGCTCGCGGCAGCGCCCGGCGACGGCGTCCATGGCGGTGTCCCAGTCGGTCTCCACCAGCTCGCCGTTGCGCCGGATGAGCGGCCTGGTCAACCGCTCCGGGGAGTTGTTGGCCTGCCAGCCGTAGAGGTCCTTGGGGCCGAGCCGGCCGTGGTTGACCCGGTCGACGGCGCGGCCGCGAACACCGACGATGCGGTTGTCCTTCACCGCGATGTCCAGGCCATCGCCGTTGGAGTGCAGGATGGTCGCCGACTGCACCCAGCGGTCGACGTCGTCCTCGCTCAGCCCGTCGGCCAGGTAGGAGTCCACCCGCGTCGGCCAGGTCTCCCCCGGCCCGTACGGCGTGCGCGTCCCCCACGGTGCGGCGATCCGGTCGATGCGCCCCATCAAGTCCTCCTCCGCTCCACGGACGGCCCGGTAGAGCCGCCCGACCCCTACCCCTGCCTGCCTCTCCGCTAGTCCCGGCAGATGACAGATGTGTGACATCGGTGCAGTGCGCCCGGCAGCCGGGGTAGGCGGGCGGTGGTCGGCGGAAGCCGCTGGCGTCGAGAGGATGCCTACCGCCGGTGCCCGGAGGGGACGACATGACCGTTGCCAGCAAGATGCTCGAGACCTATCCGAAGGACCTGGGAGGAGTGGATCGCGAGAAGCTGCGGGAGTGCATCGAGGCGTGCGTCGAGTGCGCACAGGCCTGCACCGCCTGCGCCGACGCCTGCCTGTCGGAGGACGCGGTCGCCGACCTGAGGACCTGCATCCGCACCGACCTCGACTGCGCCGACGTCTGCGACGCCACCGGTCGGGTGCTCTCCCGCCACACCGGGTACGACGCGAACCTGACCCGCGCGGTACTCGAAGCATGCGCGGTCGCGTGCAAGGCCTGCGGCGACGAGTGCGGGCAGCACGCGTCGATGCACGAGCACTGCCGCGTCTGCGCGGAGGCGTGCCGCCGCTGCGAGCGGGCCTGCCGGGAACTCCTCGCCTCACTGGGCTGACCAACGTCTGCGTGCGTCGCCACTCCCGCTCCGCCACCCCTCGACCCCGCGAGCAGGGCGATGGCGAGGCCGGCGACGTCGGTGCCGGCATGGGCGGCGTCAGCCGCCAGGGCGAGCGAGCCCGACAGGGTCGGCCCCCGCGGCACCGGGCGCGTGACCGGAGGGGCGAGCCGGCCCCGAACCCAGCAGGTCGGTGAGCCGGCGGGTGAGAGCGGCCGGGTCGCGACGGCCGGGGAAGCGCTCGACCAGCCGACCCGCGTCGAAGACGGCGATGGTCGGGTAGCCGGCGATGCGGTACGCCTCGGCGGGCTGCGGCAGCCGTACGGCGTTCACCCGCAGGGTGGTCGCGGTCCAGCCCAGCTGCCGCCACGCGAGGGCCAGGAGGCTGCGTTGCTGACGGCAGTGCTCGCAGTCATCGGTCTCGAAAGCGACGATCACGGGGACCGGCGCCTGCAGGACCCGCCGGTCGAAGGCGTCCTGGTCGAGGATCTCGGACCACTCGATCACGTCGTCCCCTCTCTCCGTCGTGGCCACCGGGAAGGGGAACGCGGCTCTCCTCGGCCGCCGCCGGCTGCCCCGTCCCGCCGCAGGGGCAGAGGTGGATCGGTGTCACCGCGTGGCGCTGCCGCTCAGCGCACCCTCGGCCGGCCGCTCGCCCGGCAGCCGGCCGGACCCGGCGCCACCGTCGGCCCCCGAGGAGGCCAACGGCTGGAAGCGGCGCAGCCGCAGGCTGTTGGACACCACGAACACCGAGCTGAACGCCATCGCCGCGCCGGCGAGCATCGGGTTGAGCAGCCCGGCGGCGGCCAGCGGGAGGGCGGCGACGTTGTAGGCGAACGCCCAGAACAGATTGCCCTTGATCGTGGCCAGCGTCTTCCGCGACAGCTGGATGGCGTCGGCGGCGGCCCTCAGGTCCCCGCGCACCAGGGTCAGATCGCCGGCCTCGATGGCCACGTCGGTGCCGGTTCCCATGGCCAGGCCGAGGTCGGCCTGGGCGAGAGCGGCAGCGTCGTTGACGCCGTCGCCGACCATGGCCACAACCTTGCCCTGGCCCTGCAGCCGCTCGACCACGGCGACCTTGTCGGCGGGCAGCACCTCCGCGATGACCTCGTCGATGCCGACGGCGGCGGCCACCGAGCGGGCGACGGTCTCGTTGTCACCGGTCAGCAGCACCGGCGTCAGCCCCAGGCCGCGCAGCTGACGGATCGCCTCGGCGGAGGTCTCCTTGATGGCGTCGGCGACGACCAGGACACCGCGCGCGGCGCCGTCCCAGCCGACCGCGACCGCGGTCCTGCCCTCGGCCTCGGCGGCGGCCATGGCCTGCTCCAGCCGGGGGTCCAGGTGGAGCGACCACTCGGCCAGCAGCCGGGCGCGCCCGACGAGCACCGCGTGCCCGTCCACGACGCCCTGCACGCCGAGGCCCTCGACGTTGGTGAAGCCCTCCACCGGCGGCAGGGTGCCGACGGCCTCGGTGGCGCCCTTGGCGATGGCCTGCGCGATGGGGTGCTCGGAGGCGTCCTCCAAGGCGCCCGCCAGCCTGAGCAGCTGCGCGCGGTCCTCGCCGGGAGCGACGACGACGTCGAGCAGAGTCATCCGCCCGGTGGTGACGGTGCCGGTCTTGTCGAGGACGACGGTGTCGACCTCGCGGGTGCTCTCCAGGACCTCCGGCCCCTTGATGAGGATGCCCAGCTGGGCGCCGCGCCCCGTGCCGACCATGAGCGCGGTCGGCGTGGCCAGTCCCAGGGCGCAGGGGCAGGCGATGATCAGCACGGCGACCGCGGCGGTGAACGCGGCAGCCAGGCCGCTCCCCGTGCCCACCCAGAAGCCGAGCGTGCCGAGGGCCAGGGCGATGACGATCGGCACGAAGATGCCCGAGATCTGGTCGGCCAGGCGCTGCACCTGGGCCTTGCCGTTCTGGGCGTCCTCGACCAGCCGCGCCATCTGCGCCAGCTGAGTGTCGCCGCCGACCCGGGTGGCGCGGACGACCAGTCGACCACCGGCGTTGACGGTGGCGCCGACGACGGGGTCGCCGGGGCCCACCTCGACCGGCACGGACTCCCCGGTGAGCATCGAGGCGTCCACGGCCGAGGAGCCCTCGACGATGGTGCCGTCGGTGGCGATCTTCTCGCCCGGCCGGACGACGAACAGGTCGTCGACGGCGAGCTGGTCGGCCGGGATCCGCTGCTCGGCACCGCCGCGCAGCACCGACACCTCCTTCGCGCCGAGCTCGAGCAGGGCGCGCAGCGCGGCCCCGGCACGACGCTTCGAGCGGGCCTCGAAGTACCGGCCGGCGAGGATGAACGTGGTCACCCCGGCGGCTGCCTCGAGGTAGATGTTGCCCGACCCGTCGCTCCGGGCGATGGTCAGCTCGAACGGGTGCCTCATGCCCGGGACTCCGGCGGTGCCCCAGAAGAGCGCGTACAGCGACCAGGCGAGGGCGGCGACGGTGCCCATCGAGATGAGGGTGTCCATCGTGGAGGCACCGTGACGCAGGTTGGTCCACGCCGCCTTGTGGAACGGCGCGGCGCCCCAGACGACCACGGGCGCGGCCAGGGTGAGCGACAGCCACTGCCAGTACTGGAACTGCAGCGCCGGGATCATGGCCATCGCGATGACCGGGGCGGTCAGGATCGCGGAGACGACCAGCCGCCGGCGCAGCGAGAGAACCCGGTCCTCCTCACCCGTCCCAGGCTCGGGGGGATCCACGGGACCGGTCCGCGGGGTCTGGGGCAGTCGGGCGCTGTAGCCCGTCTGCTCCACCGTCGCGACCAGATCCGCGGGGGTGATGTCACCGGTGAAGGTGACCTTCGCCTTCTCGGTCGAGTAGTTGACCGTGGCGGTCACGCCATCGAGCTTGTTCAGTTTCTTCTCGATGCGCGCCGCGCACGAGGCGCAGGTCATCCCACCGATCGCCAGTTCGATCTGGTTGCCGGCCGCCGCCGGTCCTGCGGTGTCGGGTGTGGAGCTCATCATCGTCTTCCTTCGAACGTGCTCGCGATGGGTGGAGCGGCGGGTCAGCCGTGGGCGTGGCCGCCGTCGTCGTGCCCGCCGGCGCCGTCGGTGGCCGGTTCGTCGCCGTCGGACCCGGCGGGGGCGGGGGCACCGGCGGCGACGGTGAACTCGGCGGTGCGCACGACGTCGCCGTGCTTGAAGTCCAGGAACAGCCGGTAGTCCCCGGCCGAGGGCGCGGTCGCGTAGAACGTGATGTCCGGGCCGGGCCGCGTGGAGCCGTCGCCGGGCTCGCCGGCCGGGTGCACGTGCAGGTAGGCCAGGTCGCCGTCGCGCAGCGCGACCAGGTGCCCGAAGGCGGCCAGGTAGGGCTGCAGGTCGGTGACCGGCTCCCCGTCCCGGGTGACCGACAGGGTCAGCTCCGACTGCTGTCCGGGCACCAGGTTCCCGTCGAGGGTGACCGTGTACCCGTCGACCTCGGCCCTCGTCGACGCCTCGGGCAACGGCACCGGGATGTAGTCGCCCGCGACGGCGACGTCGGCTCCCAGGACGAGCGCGGCGTCGTCGCCGGCGGGATCGAAGTCGGCGAACAGCCGCCACGTCCCCGGGGTCAGGTCCAGCGGGATCGACCAGGTGCCGCCGGGCGCCAGCTGCGGGTGGACGTGCTGGTAGCCGGACAGGTCCCGGCGCACGGCGATCAGGTGCAGGTCCTCGTCGTGGGCGGTGTCGTAGGAGGCCAGCGGCCGGTTGTCGGGGCCGATGATCCGGAACGACACGGGAGTGGCCGCGCCGGCGGGGAGGGAGTCGGCCAGGTCCAGGGTGTAGCCGTTCTCGGAGATCTGCAGGCCGCCGGGCACGTGTGCACCGCCGACGGCGGAGGACTGCTGGGTCATGTCCATCGGGGACTCCGGATCCGGGCTGTGGTGGGTGTCGGTGTCGTGCGCGGTCGAGGCCGGGCCCACCGGGCCGACGGCGTTGCCGATACCGGCTGCCGCGCCGAAGACGACGACCAGGCCGAGCGCGTACGTCCCGAGCTTCGTGGGGGTGTTCATCCGAACTGCCTTCCGGGAGTCGGCGCCGCTTCCGGCGCCGGCAGGGTGAGTGGGTCAGGAGCGGACGAGGCGCGCGACCGCGTCGGAGGCCTCGCGGACCTTCTGCCCGGCCTCGGGGCCGCCCTCCTGCGCCGCCTGGACCACGCAGTGGCCCAGGTGCTCGTCGAGCAGTCCCAGCGAGAACGACTGCAGAGCGCGGGTCGCCGCCGACACCTGGGTCAAGATGTCGATGCAGTACTCGTCGTCCTCGACCATGCGTGACAGTCCGCGGATCTGGCCCTCGATCTTGCGGAGCCGCGTGACGTGCTCGTCCTTGTCGTGGGTGTAGCCGGCCATCTCGTCCTCCTCGTGGACCGGGTCGGGTGCAGGGATGGCGGGGTGGGCGCCGGCCGGGGACGACGCCCACCCCGGTCCAGGGGTCAGACCGCGACGACCTCGTAGCCGGCCTCTTCGACCGCCTCGGAGATCGCGTCGGCGGACACCGGCTGCGCCGAGTCGACGGTCACCCGACCGGCGGCCACGTCGACCGTGACCCCGGTGACGCCGGGGATCTTGGTGATCTCGGCGGTCACCGATCCGGCGCAGTGGTCACAGGTCATGCCCCGGACGGTGTAGTTGCTGCTCACGGAAGCTCTCCTCTCGCTACCCCAGGTACCCCCGGGTGGTATGTCTGTCTCAGTACCGTACGGGGGTACTGCATCCGACGCAAGAAGAGGACCGGTGATGGGGAAGACACGAGTGCTGGTGGTGGGTGCGGGAGGGACTGCTGTCCGGCGCGGTCGATGACGCGGACATCGCCCTGCCCGGCATGGACCTGCCCGGGGTGACGTGGCGGCTGGGGGAACGAGCCGTGCACCTGGACCCCTCGAACCGTTCGGTACGCCTGGCCGGAGGTGACCAGGTCTCGGCCGAGGCGGTCGTGCTCGCCGTGGGCGCTCGGCCGCGCCGACTGCCGGTCGAGGCGCCGGGCGGCGACCGGATGCCGGCCCTGCGGACGGCGGACGACACAGCCCGACTGCGGCGGCGACTGACCCCGGACGCGCCCGTGCTCGTCGTCGGCGCCGGCCTCATCGGCACCGAGACCAGCGGCGTGCTCCGCCGGGCCGGCCACCCGGTCGTGCTCGTCGATTCCGCCGCGACCCCGATGGCGCCGCTGGTCGGGCCCACGGTGGCGGAGTGGATCCTGCGCCGGCACCGCGCGGCCGGCGTCGACGTCCGCACCGGGACGACGGTGCAGAGCCTGGACCGGCGGAGCGACACCAGCCTGTCCGTCACCCTCTCCGACGCAGCACAGCTGACCGCCGCGGTGGTCCTGCCCGCCCTCGGCGTCTCCCCGGACACCGACTGGCTCGCCGACAGCGGCGTGCTGGGCGACGCCCCCACCGGAGCCGTCGCCGTGGACGGCCAGCAGCGGGTCCTCGGCCGGCCGGGCCTCTACGCCGCCGGTGACGCGGCAGCCGTCCCCGGCCCGGACGGGCGACCGGTACGCGTCGAGCACTGGGGAGCAGCGCTCGCGCAGGGCAGGGCCGCAGCCCGCGCGGTGCTGGCCGACCTGGGCACGGGCGGGCCGGAGGGACCTCTGCCGGCGGTCGAGCTCCCCAGCTACAGCACCTACGTGCACGACACGAAGCTGACGATCCTGGGCTGGCCGCAGTCGGCCACCCAGGACGTGGCGCTGCTCGGCACGCCGGGGGACGACCGGTTCGCCATCGCACTGCACGACCGGCACGAGCGCCTGGTGGGAGCAGTGGGCGTCGGTGGCGCCCGGGCGGTCAACCGGATCAAGGACCTCCTCCAGCGTCGGGCGTCGGTGGACGAGCTGGCGGCGCTCCGGGCGGCGACCCGGTGACCCGGGCGACAGCCCGGGCCGACGCGCGGCTGACCCGCCGGGTGGGGCCCTGGAGCGTGGTGGTGACCGTCGCGGTCGAGGCAGTGCGCACCTGCGCCCGCGCCTGTCGCAGCCGGCGCCTCGGCGGTGCCGGTAGCCACGCCGGGCGCTGAGTCCCTGCCTGGTCGCACATCAGCCCGGACGCCGGTGAGGGGCAGAGCGAACGGCTCCTCCCCTCACCGGCGGCGCCGACCGGCGCCCCGGTCAGCGCACCGGCGCCGGCTCGCTGGGCGCCGTGTCCACGCCCGGGGGCAGTGCGGCCTTCGGCCGGAACGTGGCCGCCAGCAACCCCGCGCCGGCGACGGCGATGCCGGCCGCGCCGTAGAACGCTGCGGCATACCCGGCGGTCAGCTGCACGGGGTCCCCGACCGCGGTGGCGCCGTAGGAGGCGGCGACCGCGGTCATCGCGGCCAGACCCAACGCCGATCCGACCTGGTAGGAGGTGTTGACGATGCCGGCCGCCAACCCACCCTCCTCCGGCCGGGCCGCCGACAAGGCGGTGCCGAGCGAGGGGATGAACGCCAGCGCCTGCCCGAGCGCGGCGACCAGTGATGCCGGCAGGACGTCAACGACGAAGGTGCCGGTGGCGCGGGCCTGCGCCATCCAGACCAGCCCTGCGGCCAGCGCCAGCAGACCTCCGACGATGAGCGGCTTGGTGCCGAAGCGGGCGATCAGCCGCGGAGCGACCCCGACCATCAGAACCATGATCAGGATCGTCATCGGCAGCAGCGCCGCACCGGAGGCGAAGGCCCCGTAGCCGAGCACCTGCTGCAGGTACAGGTTCAGGAAGAACCACATCGGCACCCACGCCGCGCCCAGCAGCAGCTGCGCGAGGTTGGCAGTGCCCAGCAGCGGGGTGCGGAAGATGCCCAGGCGGACCAGCGGCGTACGCAGCCGCGCCTGGATCCCGACGAACGCGATCAAGAGCAGCACCGCGCCGGCCAGGGTGCCCAGCGTCGTCCCCGAGCTCCAGCCGACCTCCGGCGCCCGCACGACACCCAGGACCGCCAGCGCCAGACCACCGGTCACGGTGGCCGCGCCGAGGACGTCCACCCCACCGCGACGGCCGGGCACGTCCGGCATCAGCGCCGGCGTGACCGCCAGCGCAGCCAGGGCGATCGGCACGTACAGCCAGAAGATCCACGGCCGCGACAGCCACTCGGTGATCACGCCCCCGAGGAACACCCCGGCGGTACCGCCGGCCGGCGCCGCCGCGCCGTAGAGCGCCAGTGCCCGCGGCAGTGCCGGCGTGCCGCCGAAGAGCGTCATCAGCAGCGTCAGCGCCGCCGGCGCGATCAGCGCCGACCCCGCGCCCTGCACCGCACGGCCGGCCAGCTCCACGCCTGCGCCGGTCGCGACCGCCGACACGACGGAACCGGCCAGCAGCAGGCCCCACCCGGCGGCGAACACCCGTCGCGCGCCGAAGAGGTCCGACAGCCGCCCGCCGAGCAGGAGCAGGCCGGCGAAGGCGACCACGTAGGCGTTGAACACCCACTGCAGGCCGGACGCGCTGAAGCCCAGGTCGGCCGCCATCTGCGGCAGGGCCACCCCGATGATCGAGGTGTCCATGATCACGACGAACTGCGCCAGGGCGATCACACCCAGCGCAGCCCACCGTCGTCGTTCCGTGTGCATCGCACTCAGTCCTCTCCACGTCCCGGCATCGTCGTCGATACCGGCGGGGGGTATGTGTACGCTGCTCGGCGTGCCATGGTCAAGTACCCCCGTGGGGTATGCATCCGGGCGTGCGCCCACAGCGCTGCGGACCGACTTCTCTCCGCGGGTCCGGCGCGCTACCCACCCGACGCGGAGAGGCCCCGGTCAGGCATCCGACCGGGGCCTCTCGGCTCGTGCGGGTGGGTTCAGTGACCGATCCGAGCCGGGGACTCCCCGCCCTCGAGGTCGCCCTCGGTGTCGAGGTAGGCCTGCTGGAGCTCGGCCAGCAGTGCCGGGTCCGGCTCGGCCCACATCTTCCGGTCGACGGCCTCGAGCAGCCGCTCGGCGATGCCGTGCAGCGCCCACGGGTTGCTCTTCTCCATGAACTCGCGGTTCTCGGGGTCCAGCACGTAGGTCTGGGCGAGCTTCTCGTACATCCAGTCGGCGACGACGCCGGTCGTGGCGTCGTAGCCGAACAGGTAGTCGACCGTGGCGGCCAGCTCGAAGGCGCCCTTGTAGCCGTGCCGGCGCATCGCGGCCAGCCACTTGGGGTTCACCACCCGCGCCCGGAAGACCCGCGCTGTCTCCTCGGTGAGCGAGCGGGTGCGCACGGACTCCGGGCGGGTCGAGTCGCCGATGTAGGCCGCCGGTGCCCGGCCGGTCAGCGCACGGACCGTGGCCACCATCCCGCCGTGGTACTGGAAGTAGTCGTCGGAGTCGGCGATGTCGTGCTCGCGGGTGTCCACGTTCTTGGCGGCCACCGCGATCCGCCGGTAGGCCGACTCCATGTCCGGCCGGGCCTGCACGCCGTCGAGGTCGCGGCCGTAGGCGTAGCCACCCCACACGGCGTACACCTCGGCGAGGTCGGCGTCCCCGCGCCAGTCCCGGCTGTCGATCAGCGAGAGCAGCCCCGCGCCGTAGGCCCCCGGCTTGGAGCCGAACACGCGGGTGGTCGCACGGCGGCGGTCGCCGTGCTCGGCGAGGTCGGCGTCGACGTGGGCCCGGACGTAGTTCTCCTCCGCCGGCTCGTCGAGGCCCGCGACCAGGGTGACCGCGTCGTCCAGCATGGTCACCACGTGCGGGAAGGCGTCCCGGAAGAAGCCGCTGATCCGTACGGTGACGTCGATCCGCGGGCGGCCGAGCTCCTCCAGCGGGACCGGTTCGAGCCCCGTCACCCGCCGGGACGCCTCGTCCCACACGGGCTGCACACCCAGGAGGGCCAGCACCTCGGCGACATCGTCCCCCGACGTCCGCATGGCCGAGGTCCCCCACACCGAGAGCCCGACCGACCGCGGATACTCGCCGGTGTCCGCGCGGTAGCGGTCGACCAGCGACTCGGCCATCGCCTGCCCGGTCTCCCAGGCGAGCCGCGAGGGCACCGCGCGGGGGTCCACGGAGTAGAAGTTGCGACCGGTCGGCAGCACGTTGACCAGTCCGCGCAGCGGCGAGCCCGACGGCCCGGCGGGGACGTAGCCGCCGTCGAGGGCGTGCAGGGTCGCGTCCAGCTCGTCGGTGGTCCGCTCCAGCCGGGGCACGACCTCGGCGACGGCGAACCGGAGGACGGCGGCCACCGCGTCGTCGTCCCGGTCGAGCACCTCGCGCACGACCTCGCCGACCGCGTCCGCCGTCCAGCCGCGCGCCTCCATCCCGGAGACCAGGGCCTCGGCGAGCGCCTCGACCCGGTCGGTCTCGCGCAGACCGGCGGAGCCGTCCTCGGTCAGGCCCAGCGCCTCGCGCAGCCCGGGCAGCGCCACCGCGCCGGCCCAGATCTGCCGGGCGCGCAGCATCGCCAGCACCAGGTCGACGCGGTTCTGCCCGCTCGGCGGTGAGCCGAGCACGTGCAGCCCGTCGCGGATCTGGCTGTCCTTGATCTCGCAGAGCCACCCGTCGACGTGCAGGATCATCTCGTCGAAGTGCTCGTCGGCCGGGCGCTCGTCGAGCCCCAGGTCGGCATCGAGCTTGGCAGCCTGCAGCAGCGTCCAGATCTGCGCCCGCACCGCCGGCAGCTTCGCCGGGTCCATCGCCGCGATGTTGGCGTGCTCGTCGAGCAGCTGCTCGAGCCGGGCGATGTCGCCGTAGGAGTCGGCGCGCGCCATCGGCGGCACCATGTGGTCGACCAGCGTCGCGTGCGCCCGGCGCTTGGCCTGCGAGCCCTCCCCCGGGTCGTTGACCAGGAACGGGTAGACCAGCGGCAGGTCGCCGATCGCGGCGTCCGGGCCGCACGAGGCCGACAGCCCGACGGTCTTGCCGGGCAGCCACTCCAGGTTCCCGTGCTTGCCGACGTGCACGAGCGCGTGCGCCCCGAACTCCGACCGCAGCCACCAGTAGGCGGCCAGGTAGTGGTGGGACGGCGGCAGGTCGGGATCGTGGTAGATCGCGATCGGGTTCTCGCCGAAGCCGCGCGGCGGCTGCACCATGACGACGACGTTGCCGGCGCGCAGGGCCGCGAAGACGATGGCCTGGTCGTCCCCTGACCCGTCCACGAACAGCGAGCCCGGCGCCTCGCCCCAGTGCTCGACCACCTGCTCGCGGAGGTCGTCCGGGAGGGTGTCGAAGAAGGCGCGGTACGTGGCCGCCGAGATGCGGACGGGGTTGCCCGACAGCTGCTCCTCGGTGAGCCAGTCGGCGTCCTGCCCGCCCGCGGCGATGAGCGCGTGGAACAGGGCGTCGCCGTCGAGGTCGGCGACGCCGGGCAGCGCGGCGGGCCCGTCGAACGGTCCGATGTCGTACCCCTGGCCCTGCATCGCTGCCAGCAGGCGGACCACGGACGCCGGGGTGTCCAGGCCGACGGCGTTGCCGATGCGGGCGTGCTTGGTCGGGTAGGCGCTCAGCATCACGACGATGCGCCGCTCGGCCGGCGGGGTGTGCCGCAGCCGGGCGTGCGCGACGGCGGTGCCGGCCACGCGGGCGGCCCGCTCGGGGTCCGCGACGTAGTGCGTCAGGCCGTCGGCGTCGGTCTCCTTGAACGAGAACGGCACGCTGATCAACCGGCCGTCGAACTCCGGGATCGCCACCTGGTTGCCGACGTCGAGCGGCGAGAGGCCGTCGTCGTCGGCGAGCCAGTCGGCGCGGGAGCGGGTGAGGCACAGGCCCTGGATCACCGGCACGTCCAGCTCGGCGAGCGCGCCGACGTCCCAGGCGCCGTCGTCCCCACCGGCCTGGGCCGTGGCCGGCCGGGAGCCGCCGGCCGCCAGCACGGTGACCACCAGGGCGTCGGCGGTACGGAGGACGTCGAGGAGCTCGGGCGGCACCGAGCGCAGCGAGCTCACGAAGACCGGCAGCGCGCGGCCACCGGCGACCTCCACGGCGGTGCAGAGGGCCTCGACGAAGGCGGTGTTCCCGGCCAGGTGGTGCGCGCGGTAGTAGAGGACGGCGACCGTCGGGCCGGCGCCCCGGCTCTCGCGTTCGAGGACGCCCCAGTCCGGCGCCACGGTCGGCGGCTCGAACCCCTCGCCGGTCAGCAGCACGGTGTCGGACAGGAACCGGTGCAGCTGGGTGAGGTTGTCCGGGCCGCCCTGCGCGAGGTAGCCGTGCGCCTCGGTGGCCACGCCCATGGGCACGGTCGAGAGCTCCATCAGCTCGGCGTCGGGCACCTGCTCCCCGCCGAGGACGACGACCGGCGCCGGCCCGGCCAGCAGCGGGCCGAGCAGCTCCTCGTACTGCCGCCGCACGCCCAGGATGCGGACGACGACCAGCGCGCTGCCCTCGGCCAGCGCGGAGATGCCGGCCTCGTCGAGCCGCGCGGGGTTGCCCAGGCGCCAGCCGGCACCCGAGGCGCGGGCCGACAGCAGATCGGTGTCGCTGGTGGACAGCAGGGTGAAGGCGGGGTCGCCCACGGCGCGTTCCTCACTCGGGGTCCGCGCCCCGGGTCGTCGGGCACGGCAGCCGGAGTGTCTGGCTCACCCGGTCTCCCGGGCTCACAGTGGCGGGACCGCGTCGGAGTTGCACCGACTTCCTCGCTGACTGCCGTGATGACGGGGACCGTACCCGGCGCGCGGGTGCGACGTAGCCTCGCCACCGCCATGACCGCTGCCTCGACACCCCGCGACCGCGCGGACGCCTGCCCCGGCGCGTTGCAGACGCACGCCGCCGCCGACGGCCGGCTGGCCCGGGTCCGGGTACCCGGCGGTGCGCTGACCGGCGCGCAGCTGCGCGTGCTCGCCACCGCCGCCCGCGAGCTCGGCGACGGCGCGCTGGAGCTGACCAGCCGGGGAAACGTGCAGCTCCGCGGCCTGCCGGCGGGCGCGGAGGTGGAGCTCGGCGACCGCCTGGCCGCGGCCGGGCTGCTGCCCAGCGCCACCCACGAGACGGCCCGCAACCTCCTGGCCAGCGTGCTGAGCGGCCGGGCGGGCGGGCTGCTCGACGTCCGCGCCTGGGTGCCGGCCTTCGACGCGGGGCTGTGCGCTGACCCGCGGCTGGCGGAGCTGCCCGGGCGCTTCCTCGCCGCCTTCGACGACGGCCGCGGCGACGTCGCCGGGTCGGGTGCCGACGTCGGGCTCCTCGCTCTCGACGACGGCACGGTGGCGCTGCTGCTGGCCGGCGCCGACAGCGGGCTGCGGGTGGCTCCGGGCGAGGCGGTCGCGCTCGCGCTGGCCGCGACCCGTGCGTTCCTCGACGTGCGCGCCGCGGACGGCGGCACCGCCTGGCGGGTGGGCGAGCTGGCCGACGGCCCCGAGCGCATCGCGGCCGCACTCGGCGCTCCGCGCGCCGAACGCCGGCCCGTCCCCCCGGCACCGGCCGTCGGCCCTGCCGGTGCGCTGCTCCAGGACGACGGCCGCACTGCGCTGGTCGCCGTCGTGCCGCTGGGGCGGCTGACCGCGGGGCAGGCGGAGCTGCTCGCCGCCACCGGTCCGGCTGACCTGCAGCTGACGCCGTGGCGCAGCGTGGTCGTCCCGGACCTGCCCGATGCGTCGGCGTCAGGAGCGCTCGCGGCCGCCGGGCTCGTGCTGGACCCCAGCAGCGCGTGGCTGTCGGTCACCGCGTGCGCCGGACGGCCGGGTTGTGCGAAGTCGCTGGCCGACGTGCGGGGCGACGTCGTGGCGGCGGTGACCACGGGGGCGCTCCCGGCGGGCGGTGCGCGGCAGCACTGGGTCGGCTGCGAGCGACGCTGCGGCCGGCCCCGCGGGTCGGTCGTCGACGTGGTCGCCACCGGCTCGGGCTACCGCGTCGGCGCTCCGGGCTGACCCCGCGCAGGGACATGCCCGGCACGGGCGCCTGACTGGCCGGTGTCCCGCAGCAGCCACCGCCCCCCTCCTGGCTATCGCGGCGGCGATCCCCATCGCCGGCGCCGCCGACCGCCGGCATTGTCAAGCCCCCTCCGTCATCGGTGGACAGGCCGCTGGCCTGCAGATTCGCGGTGCGGATGTCGGCCATCGCGGATAGGATTCGTACATACGTTCGAGTCGCCCGGGAGGTGTCGTGCAGCAGCTGGAATCACTGGGGTCGCTGCTCGACGAGCTGTCGTCCGAGCGGTTGGAGGGCATGTTCGGCCCGCAGCTGCTGGAGCGGCTGACCCCGTTGCTGACGCTGCAGAACCGGATCGCCGCCGAGGTCGCCCGCACCGTGCGTCAGTGCGAGCTGGCCGACGCCGCGGAGTTCGACGGCAAGGCGTCGATGACCGCGTGGCTCCGGGGGCACCGACGGATGTCGCACGGTGCGGCGGCGGGCCTGGTGCGCAACGGGCGGGCGCTGGAGCAGCTGCCGACGCTCGCCGCAGCGTTCGCCGCCGGTGAGGTGTCGGCCGAGGCGGTCGGTGCGATCGCGCCGGTCACCGCGCCGAAGAACGTGGCCGCGGCCGCCGACCTGGGTGTGGACCTGGCCGGCATCGACCAGGCGCTCACCGAGGTCGCGCGGAACCAGTTCCACCCGGTGCTCCGGCAGGCCGTCGCCCACTACCTGGACCGCCTGGACCCCGACGGAACCGAACCGGACCCCACCGAGCAGCGCTCCTTCACCCTCGTCAAGCACCCCGACGGCTCGGTCAGCGGCCGCTTCGAGCTGGACGCGGTCGGTGGTGAGAGGGCGCAGGCGGCACTCGAGTCGGTCGTCCAGGCCGACCGGCCCGCCGGTGATCTGAGGACCCGCGCGCAGCAGCAGGCCGACGCCTTCGTCCAGCTGTGCGACAACCAGCTCGCCGCCGGCACCCTGCCGGTCCTGCGCAGCCAGAAGCCTCATGTCGTGGTCACGGTTCCGATCGAGGACCTGATCGACCCCGACACCGGCCCGGGGGCGGCGAAGCTCGGGTTCGGCGCCACCATCTCAGCCGCCCGCGCCCGCTGGCTGGCCTGCGACGGCAACGTGACCCGCATCGTCATCGGCCCCGAAGGCCAGCCCCTGGACCTGGGTCGTAGCCACCGCGTCGTCCCGCACCACCTGCGCCGCGCAGTCGAGGCCCGCGACGGGCACTGCGTCTTCGCCGGCTGCGACGCCCCCACCCACTGGTGCGACGTCCACCACATCATCCACTGGGCCGACGGCGGGGACACCTCGCTGGAGAACTCCGGGCTGCTCTGCGAACGGCACCACACCAAGGTCCACCACGGGTTCCGCATCGAACGAGATCCCGCGGGCCGATGGCGCACCTACCGCCCCGACGGCACCGAGATCCTGCTCCTCCCCCGCCTCACCGACGACCCAGCAGGTCGGCCCGCCGAGGCGCGCGCCGGCTGACGGTCCGCGCCGGGCCACACGGCCAGTCCCGGTCACCGGGACGTACCGTCTGCGCCCGATGGTGGTCTACGAGTACGAGAAGGACGGCGCCGAGATCTACCGGCAGTCGTTCGCGACGATCCGTGCCGAGGCAGCGCTGGACGCGCTGCCCGACGACGTCGCGAGGGTCGCGGTGCGGATGATCCACGCCTGCGGGCAGGTCGACCTGGTCGGGGACATCGCGTACTCGGCAGCCGTGGTGCAGCGGGCCCGAGCGGCCCTGGACGCGGGCGCACCGGTGCTGTGCGACGTCCAGATGGTCGCCTCCGGGGTCACCCGCCGCCGCCTGCCCAAGGACAACGACGTCGTCTGCACGCTCAACGACCCGCGCGTCCCCGGGCTCGCCGCCGAGCTCGGCACGACCCGCACCGCGGCCGCGCTGGAGCTGTGGCGGGACCGGCTCGAGGGCGCCGTCGTCGCCATCGGCAACGCACCCACCGCCCTGTTCCACCTGCTGGAGATGGTGGCGGCCGGCGGACCCCGCCCGGCGGCCGTGCTGGGCATCCCGGTCGGCTTCATCGGCGCGGCCGAGTCCAAGGACGCGCTGGCTGCCTCGGACCTGGACTTCCTGGTCGTCCGCGGCCGGCGGGGCGGGAGCGCGATGACCGCGGCCGCCGTGAACGCGATCGCGAGCGACGTCGAATGAGCGGACAGGGGCGTGAGCATCGCAGCGAGGAACGAGCGAGGAGCGGAGCGCCCCGCGGGAGCGAATCAAGGGGAATGAGCGGACAGGGGCGTGAGCATCGCAGCGAGGAACGAGCGAGGAGCGGAGCGCCCCGCGGGAGCGAATCAAGGGGAATGAGCGG
>NZ_QOHK01000012.1 GCF_003319175.1 Blastococcus sp. TF02-8
TCGCAGCGAGGGACGAGCGAGGAGCGGACCGGGGCGCGGAAGCCGGCGGTGTTCTCAGCCGGGTGACAGCCTCGGGAGCATCGCAGCGAGGGACGAGCGAGGAGCGGACCGGGGCGCGGAAGCCGGCTGGGTGTTCGCCGGGTGACAGCGCCCGCGCACTACCCTGGCCTCCCGTGCTCGTCCTCGCTCTCGACACCGCCACCCCGACCCTCGTCGCGGGGATCGCGCGGTGGGCACCCGACGGCGGCATCGAGGTGCTCGCCGAGCGGGCCGTCCCGTCGGGGACCAAGCACGCGGAGCTGTTGACGCCGGCCGTCCAGGGGGCGCTCGCCGACGCCGGGTTGTCGATGAACGACGTCGAGGCCGTGGTCACCGGACTGGGCCCGGGTCCGTTCACCGGCCTGCGGGTGGGCGTGGTCACCGCCGCCGCGATCGCCGACGCCCGCGGGCTGCCGGTGGTGGGTGTCTGCTCGCTGGACGCGGTCGGCTCGGGCGCGCGCACCGTCGTCACCGACGCCCGCCGCAAGGAGGTCTACTGGGCCACCTACGCGGCCGACGGCTCCCGGACCGATGGCCCCGCCGTCGTCCGCCCGGAGGAGCTGGGCCTGCCCGGCCCTTTCGTGGGCGACCCGGCCTTCGCCGAGCGACTGGGCGCGGAGGTCGTGCGCGCGGACGTGACCACCGAGGGCCTGCTGCGCGCCGCGACGCCGCAGCTGGCCGATCCGTCCACGGCCGCACCCCTGGTGCCGCTGTACCTCCGCCGGCCCGATGCGGTTCCGCCGACGTCGATCAAGGCTGTGACGCGATGACCCGGCTGCGGCCGATGCGGCTGGCCGACATCCCCGCGGTGATGGTGCTGGAGGAGGAGCTGTTCGCCCCGGACACGTGGACGGCGGCGATGTACCGCGAGGAGCTGGCGCAGACCGACACCCGCCACTACCTGGTCGCCGAGGACGGTGACGAGGTCATCGGGTACGCCGGTCTGATCGCCTACTCCGACGAGGCGCACGTGGCGACGATCGGCGTCACCGGCTCCCGGCAGGGCGAGGGGATCGGGGCGAAGCTGCTCGACGCGCTGCTCGCCGAGGCCGACCGGCGCCGCAGCCCGGCGGTGCTGCTGGAGGTGCGGGCGGACAACGAGCTGGCACAGGGGCTCTACCGGCGGCGCGGGTTCGCCGAGATCGGCCGGCGACCGAGGTACTACCAACCGAGCGGGACCGACGCTGTGGTGATGGAGCGGGTGAGGGCGTGAAGCAGGAACCGATCGTCATTGGGTTCGAGACCTCGTGCGACGAGACCGGCGTGGGCATCGTCCGCGGGCACACCCTGCTCGCCGACGCGCTGGCCACCTCGATGGCGGAGCACGAGCGGTTCGGCGGGGTCGTGCCCGAGATCGCCTCCCGGGCGCACCTGGAGGCGATGGTGCCGACGGTGCACCGCGCGCTGGCCGAGGCCGGCGTGCAGGCCTCCGACGTCGACGCCGTGGCGGTCACCAGCGGACCGGGGCTGACCGGCGCGCTGCTGGTCGGCGTCGCCGCGGCCAAGGCCTACGCGCTCGCGCTGGACAAGCCCCTGTACGGGGTCAACCACCTGGCCGCGCACGTCGCCGTCGACGAGCTGCAGCACGGTCCGCTGGCCGAGCCGTCGATCGCGATGCTGGTCTCCGGCGGGCACAGCTCGCTGCTGCTGGTGCCGGATCTCGCGCAGGAGGTGCAGTCGCTCGGGCGCACGATCGACGACGCGGCGGGCGAGGCCTTCGACAAGGTCGCGCGCGTGCTCGGCCTGCCGTTCCCGGGCGGCCCACCGATCGACCGCGCGGCCCGCGAGGGCGACCCGACGTCCATCGCCTTCCCGCGCGGCCTCACCGGCCCGCGGGACCCGATCTACGACTTCTCGTTCTCCGGGCTGAAGACCGCCGTCGCCCGGTGGGTCGAGGCCCGCGAGAGGGCGGGGGAGCCGGTGCCGGTGGCCGACGTCGCGGCGTCGTTCCAGGAGGCAGTGGCCGACGTGCTCACCGCGAAGGCGGTGCGCGCCTGCAAGGACCACGGCGTGGACCACCTGGTGCTCGGCGGGGGAGTGGCGGCCAACTCGCGGCTGCGCGCGCTGGCCGAGGAGCGGTGCGCCGCGGCGGGGATCGTGCTGCGGGTGCCCAGCCCGAAGCTCTGCACCGACAACGGCGCGATGGTCGCCGCGCTCGGCTCCCGGCTGGTCGCTGCCGGCGTCGCCCCGTCGGCCCCCGACCTCGGAGCGGACAGCTCCCTGCCGATCGAGACGGTCAGCCGCTGACGCCCACGAGGGTCGACCCTCGTGGGCGTCCGTGGGGCCGCGCCGTGACCCGGCTCCACGTCCGGCGGCGCGGCTCGACCTGCCCTACGTGAGGTCGCAGACCAGCGCGGTGGGTGCGCCGGCCACGCGGGTGACGACGACGGTCGCCGTCCCGCGGGCGTCGGTGCGCAGCTGGCGGGCGAGGGTCTCCGGATCGATGGCCGAGCCGCGCTTCTTCACCACCACCCTGCCCACCCCGCGCGTCCGCAGCAGCGCCTTGAGCTTCTTGAGGTTGAACGGCAGGACCTCGTCGATTCGGTAGGAGCTGACGAACGGGCTGTCGGCGGGCGCGTCCGAGGTCAGGTAGGCGATCGTCGGGTCGACCAGCGCGGCGCCCAGGTCGGCGGCCACCAACGACACCAGCCCCGAGCGGATCACCGCCGGGTCGGGCTCGTGCAGCCAGCCCCGCACCGGTCCGGCGTCGGCGAACCCGGGGTCGGCGTCGGCGGTCAGCTCGTGGGCGACGCCGTCGCGCACCACCGTCGCCCGTCGCCAGGTCGCCGCCACCGCCGGCCCCCACAGCAGCGCCTCGACGATCGACCCGCCGACCGACACCCACTCCGCCTCGACCCCGGGCCGCACGCGGTCGTGGTCGAGGCCGGGGGCCACCTTGACCAGCGAGGTCGGCACCTTCTCCAGCAGTGCGGTCACGGTCGACCACGGGGGGGACCAGCGGTCGGGGTCCAGCTGCCGCTTCCCCCCGGCCCGCCGCGCCGGGTCGAGGACGGCGGCGCCGCAGCCGGCCACCTCGCCGCCACGCGCCGCGGCCACCAGCTCGACGGCGTCGCCCGCGACGACCCAGACGTCGTCCGCGACGCCCATGGCCTCGACGTTCAGGGCGGTGAGCTCGCGCGCCACGGGATCGATGTCCACGGCCAGCACGCGCGCGCCCGCGCGGGCCAGGGCGATCGTGTCGGTGCCGGCCGCGCAGCCGAGGTCGGCGACGGAGTCCGCGCCTCCGGCCAGGAGCCGGGCCGCGCGACGGGCGGCGAGCTCCGGGCGGCCGGCCTGCTCGAGGGCGTCGGAGGTGAAGAGGAGCCGGTCGGCGTCGGACCCGAAGGTGGCCCGGGCCTTCTGCCGCTGCCGGGCGATGCCCCACGCCGGCCCGGCCAGCTCGGTGCCCACCTCGGCCCGCAGCCGGGACAGCGCGGCGACGGCGTCGACCCGGTTCTCGAGGAGCGCCGAGGCCCGCGACAGGGCGACCGCGCCGTCCGGCGTGGCCAGCGCCCGCAGCTGGCGAACCGTCTCGGCGGTCTGCTCGGCGGGTTCGACATCCATCTGCACAGCCTCGCGCACGGGTCGGTCCGCCCCGTGGTCACCCACCCCGGGGACCAGGTTGAGCGGCTGGCACTCTCGTAGGTAGAGTGCCAGAGCGACACGGGCGAGCACCCGACCCCCGCGACGGCGGATGCTCCGATCCCGTGCCACAGCATCAGCACCACAGCAGTACATCCACCAGCCGTCCGACACCGAAGGGGGCGTCACCGACGTGACGACCGCTACCAAGGTCAGCATCAAGCCGCTGGAGGACCGCGTCGTGGTCCAGGCCAACGAGGCCGAGACCACCACCGCCTCCGGTCTGGTCATCCCGGACACCGCCAAGGAGAAGCCCCAGGAGGGCACCGTCGTCGCCGTCGGCCCCGGCCGCATCGACGACAACGGCAACCGCGTCCCGCTCGACGTGAACGTCGGTGACGTGGTCATCTACTCGAAGTACGGCGGCACCGAGGTCAAGTACGCCGGCGAGGAGTACCTCGTGCTCTCCGCCCGCGACCTGCTCGCCGTCGTGGAGAAGTGACCGCAGGTCACTAGCTCCACCACGTAGTTCTCCGACCGCCCCGGCGACCCGAGTACCGGGTCCCGGGGCGGTCGTCTTTCGCCCTGCCCTGATCTGATCGGACAAGCCCATGGCCAAGATCATCAAGTTCAACGAGGACGCCCGCCGGGCCCTCGAGCGCGGCGTCGACAAGCTCGCCGACGCCGTCAAGGTGACGATCGGCCCGCGCGGCCGCAACGTCGTCCTCGACAAGAAGTTCGGCGCCCCGACCATCACCAACGACGGCGTCACCATCGCCCGTGAGGTCGAGCTCGACGACCCCTACGAGAACCTCGGCGCCCAGCTCGCCAAGAGCGTCGCCACCAAGACCAACGACGTCGCCGGCGACGGCACCACCACCGCCACCGTGCTCGCCCAGGCCCTGGTCCACGAGGGCATGCGCAACGTCGCGGCCGGCGCCAGCCCGCTCGGCCTCGGCCGCGGCATGCGCGCGGCCGTCGACGCGGTGCACGCCGCCCTCGACGCCGCCGCCACCCCGGTGGAGAAGCGCGAGGCCATCGCGGGCGTCGCCACCATCTCCGCCCAGGACGCCGAGGTCGGCGACCTGATCGGCGAGGCGATGGAGCGCGTCGGCAAGGACGGCGTCATCACCGTCGAGGAGAGCAACACCCTGCACACCGAGCTCGACGTCACCGAGGGCGTCCAGTTCGACAAGGGCTACCTCTCCCCGTACTTCGTCACCGACCAGGAGGCCATGGAGGCCGTCCTGGACGACGCCCTGATCCTGCTGGTCAGCGGCAAGGTGAGCGCGCTGGCCGAGCTGCTCCCGCTGCTGGAGAAGGTGCTCTCGACCGGCGGTCGCCCGCTGCTGATCGTCGCCGAGGACGTCGAGGGCGAGGCGCTCTCCACGCTGGTCGTGAACTCGATCCGCAAGACCATCAAGGTCGTCGCGGTGAAGTCCCCGTACTTCGGCGACCGCCGCAAGGCGTTCATGACCGACCTCGCCGTCGTCACCGGTGGCCAGGTCGTCACCGAGGACGTCGGCCTCAAGCTGGACCAGGTCGGCCTCGAGGTGCTCGGCACCGCCCGCCGGGTCACCGTCACGAAGGACGCCACCACCATCGTCGACGGCGGCGGCACCTCCGAGGGCATCGGCGACCGCGTGGCGCAGATCCGCCGCGAGATCGAGGCCACCGACTCCGACTGGGACCGCGAGAAGCTCCAGGAGCGCCTCGCGAAGCTGGCCGGCGGCATCGGCGTCATCCGTGTCGGCGCGGCCACCGAGGTCGAGCTCAAGGAGCGCAAGCACCGCATCGAGGACGCCATCGCAGCCACCCGCGCGGCGGTCGAGGAGGGCGTGATCCCCGGTGGCGGTTCCGCGCTGGTGCACGCCGCCGCCGCGATCGACGGCCTCTCGCTCGAGGGTGACGAGCTGACCGGCGCCCGTGCGGTGCGCGCGGCGCTGGACGCCCCGATGGTGCAGATCGCCGAGAACGCGGGCTTCGAGGGTCGCGTCGTCGTCGCCAAGGTGCGCGAGGCCGGCAAGGGGCAGGGCTTCAACGCCGCCACCGGCGAGTACGGCGACCTGGCCGCCCAGGGCGTCATCGACCCGGTCAAGGTCACGAAGGCCGCGCTCGGCAACGCCGTCTCCATCGCGGCGATGGTGCTGACCACCGACTCCGCCGTCGTCGAGGCTCCCGAGGAGGAGCACGACCACGCCGGCGGTGGCCACCACACCCACGGCCACTCGCACGGCGGGCACGGCCACTCGCACTGATGGAGGACCTCCCTCCCCCCGCCACTCGCACGCTCGCGGCGGGTCCTTGAGGGAGGCCGTTCCAGCACCTCACGACGGAGGGCCCGGTCCAGGAATCCTGGACCGGGCCCTCTCGGCGTTCGTGGGGGAGTTACACCCCGGCGGCGACGGCGGCCGGCTCGGCGGCGATGAGCCGGGCCCGCTCCTCCTCGCTCATCCCGCCCCAGACCCCGTAGGGCTCGCGGACCGCGAGGGCATGCTTGAGGCAGGCCTCGACGACCGGGCACCGCGCGCAGACGGCCTTGGCCGCGGTCTGCCGCCGCGCCCGCGCCGGGCCGCGCTCGCCGTCCGGGTGGAAGAAGAGGGACGTGTTCTCGCCACGGCATGCGCCGTGGAGCTGCCAGTCCCAGACCTCGGCGACGGGCGTCGGGAGTCTGCGGATGTCGGCCATGTCTCCTCCAGGACTCGGTCGAGCCGGAGGGGGCGTCCGGCTGCAAGGGGCCGGTGCCCTCGTCATCCGGTGGTCAAACCCCGCGAATTCGCAACTTTTTGACGACGTGCTCTGCGTCACCGCCGTTCGGGGGCGCTCACCCCCCGGGGTGAGGGCGTCTGTCGGAGGCCCCCGGAGTCGATCAAGGTGGCTGCAGGTCGCGCCGACGACCGGGTGGGGGAGATACCCGGCTCCGGTGCGCGAACCGCGCAGAGGTGGAGGGCTCCCCGGGTGGGAGCCCCCCACCCGAGCGACAGCCGGCCGGGCCTCCCGGTCGGTCGGGGGACCCCGGCGCAGCCCGGGAGAGCGAGGAGCAGCGCGTGATCGAGGACAGGATGCGAGCGCCCGTGCACGGCGCCACCGTGTGGGTCTACGACGAGCGACGTCGGGTGCGTGACGACGTCGCCTCGCGGTTGGTCGCCCTGCCCTTCGTCGGCCGCGTCGAGGTCGTCGGCGACGGACAGTCCCTGATGTCGCGTCTGGTCACCCGCAGCCCCGACGTCCTCGTCGTCGGCACCCAGCGGGCCGTCGACACCGGCCTGTCGGCCGCGACCCAGGCCCTGCGCGCCCACGCCGGCCTGCCGGTGCTGGTGCTCGGTGCCCCGGACGACGCCGAGAGCGTCCGCGCCGCCGTCGCCTTCGGTGCCCGCGGCTACCTCCGCTGGGACGCCACCCCGATCGAGATGGGCCTGGGGCTCTCCCGGGTCGGCCTGCGGGCCGACGGTCGCATCCCGATGCCGAGCGCCCCGCAGCCGGCGATGGCCTGGAGCGGGGCCGCGCCGCTGGCCGGTTCCGCGCCGACCACGGTCCGGTCCACGGTCCGCGAGGCCACCCCGTCGCCCGCGCTGTCGATGCGCGAGATGCAGGTGCTCACCGGCATGAGCCAGGGCAAGAGCAACGCCCAGATCGGTCGTGAGCTCTACCTGTCCGAGGACACCATCAAGACCCACGCCCGACGGTTGTTCCGCAAGCTCGGCGCCAAGGACCGCGCCGAGGCGGTCGCTCTCGGCTTCCGCCGCGGCATCATGGCCTGACAGTGACACTGCGATCCTCCGGATCGCACCGCGGCCAGGAGCCTGACCGTTGAGCCGCTGCATCGCGCCTGTGCGGACCCCTCCGGGGCCCACTCGGCGCGATCAGTGCTTTCCGGGCCCTACTCCTCCCGGGCGTGCCGGCCGGTGCGGTGGCCGCTGGGCTCGTCGCGCTCGGCCAGGGCGGCCACACCGTCGGCGTAGCCGCTGGCGTAGTCCCAGCTGACGTAGTCGTCGGGGTTCGGCTCGAAGGGCGGCTCGTGGCGGCCGGTCTGGCCCTCCTCGAGCAGCTGACGCAGGTTGGCCTGCATCAGCGCCCAGTCGACGTGGTGCTCCTCCTCGCAGTCGGGGCAGTCCACGACGATGCCCTTGATGCCCGTGGGCTCCAGCAGCGTGCGGAACACCTCGAGCTCGGCGAGGTCGTCGAGCACCCCCGCGCGCTCCTCCATCGTCAGCGGTGGGGGAGCCGGGTGGTCGGAACCGAAGTCCGGCCCGAAGGAGTCGTCGAACGGAGACACGGTCACACGGTAGCCGCCGCACGGGCGGAGGGCCGCCCCCTTCTGCCCCCCGCCTACGATCAGTACAGGTCTGCCACCCCTGGACGTCCGGGGCCGCCGGCCGGGAACCGTCCCCGATCTGCCCCGAAGGGTGGCCGCGCACATGCAGCCCGACGACCACGCCATGGAGCTGCCGGCGAAGTTCGCCCGCCTCGGCCTGACCTACGACGACGTCCTGCTCGTGCCCGGCGCGTCCGACGTCGTCCCCGCCGAGGTCGACACCAGCAGCCGGGTGACCCGCCGGATCACGCTGGCCGTGCCGCTCCTCTCCAGCGCCATGGACACCGTCACCGAGGCCCGCATGGCGATCGCCATGGCGCGGGTCGGCGGCATGGGGGTGCTGCACCGCAACCTCTCGGCCGAGGAGCAGGCCGGCCAGGTCGACCTGGTCAAGCGCTCGGAGGCCGGCATGGTCACCAACCCGGTCACCTGCTCGCCGGACAGCACGCTGGCCGAGGTCGACGCCCTGTCGGCCCGCTACCGGATCTCCGGTGCCCCCGTGGTGGACGCCGACGGCGTGCTGCTCGGCATCGTCACCAACCGCGACATGCGGTTCGAGACCGATCAGAACCGGCTCGTGCGCGACGTGATGACGCCGATGCCCCTGGTGACCGCGCCGGTGGGCGTGGACCCCGACACGGCGCTGGGCCTGCTCTCGCAGCACAAGATCGAGAAGCTGCCGCTGGTCGACGACGCCGGGCGGTTGCGGGGCCTGATCACGGTCAAGGACTTCGTCAAGCGCGACCAGTTCCCGCTCTCCACCAAGGACGCCGACGGCCGTCTCGTCGTCGGTGCCGCGCTCGGGGTCGGAGAGGACGCGTTCAAGCGCGCCGGCCTCCTCGTGGACGCCGGGGTCGACGTGCTCGTCGTCGACACCGCGCACGGCCACCAGCGCGCGGTGCTGGACATGGTCGCCCGGGTGAAGAAGGAGTTCGGCGGCGACAACGGCGTCGAGGTCGTCGGCGGCAACGTCGCGACCCGCGCCGGTGCGCAGGCGCTCGTCGACGCCGGGGTGGACGCGGTGAAGGTCGGCGTCGGGCCGGGCTCCATCTGCACCACGCGCGTGGTCGCCGGTGTCGGCGTCCCGCAGATCAGCGCCATCTACGAGGCGTGGCTCGCGGCCGGCCCGGCCGGCGTCCCGGTCATCGCCGACGGCGGCCTGCAGTACTCCGGTGACATCGCCAAGGCCCTGGTCGCCGGCGCCGACACCGTGATGATCGGTGGCCTGTTCGCGGGCGTCGAGGAGGCGCCGGGCGAGCTGGTCTTCATGAACGGCAAGCAGTACAAGACCTACCGCGGCATGGGCTCGCTGGGCGCCATGCAGAAGCGCGGCAACCAGTCGTTCAGCCGGGACCGCTACTTCGCCGACGACGTCCTCTCCGACGACAAGCTCGTCCCCGAGGGCATCGAGGGCCAGGTGCCCTACCGGGGCGCGCTCTCCGGTGTCGCGCACCAGCTCGTCGGCGGGCTCCGGGCCTCCATGGGCTATGCGGGCGCCGCCACGATCACCGACCTCAAGGAGCGCGGTCAGCTGACCCGCATCACCTCGGCCGGGCTCGTGGAGAGCCACCCCCATGACATCCAGATGACCGTCGAGGCACCGAACTACCGAGGGCGCTGAGCATGAGCGTGCGTGACACCGTCGAGATCGGGCTGAACCGCTTCGCCCGCCGTGGCTACGACCTGGACGAGGTCTCCATCGTCCCGTCCCGCCGGACCCGCGACGTCGACGACGTCTCGACCGCCTGGCAGATCGACGCGTTCCGGTTCGGGATCCCGCTGGTGACCAGTCCCAGCGACGCGGTGATGAGCCCGGCGACGGCGATCGCGGTGGGCGAGGCCGGTGGTCTCGGTGTGCTGAACGCCGAGGGCCTCTGGACCCGCTACGACGACCCGGTGCCGGTGTACCGCGAGATCGCCCAGGCGGCCGCCGCCGGCGCCCCGCCGGTGTCGCTACTGCAGAAGGTCTACGCCGAGCCGGTCAAGACCGACCTGATCACCGCGCGGATCAAGGAGATGAGCGACGCCGGCGTCACCACCGCCGTGCGCGTCTCGCCGCAGCACACCCAGCAGCTGGCGCCGGCGGCGCTGGCCGCGGGGGTGGACCTCCTGGTGATCCAGGGGACGATCGTCTCCGCCGAGCACGTGACCAGCTCCGGCGAGGCCCTGAACCTCAAGGAGTTCATCGCCGACCTCGACGTCCCGGTGATCGTGGGCGGCGCGGCGAACTACCAGACCGCCCTGCACCTCATGCGCACCGGCGCGGCCGGCGTCATCGTCGGAGTCGGGGCCGACAGCTACTCGACCACCGACGACGTCATGGGTATCCGCGTGCCGCTGGCCAGCGCGATCGCCGACGCCGCCGCGGCCCGCCGTGACTACCTCGACGAGACCGGCGGGCGGTACGTGCACGTCATCGCCAACGGCCGCATCGAGACCAGCGGCGCGATCGCGCGGGCCCTCGCCTGCGGTGCCGACGCCGTCCAGCTGGGCGAGCCGTTGCGCATCGCCGCCGAGGCGCCGGCGGGTGGCGTGTGGTGGGACTCGGTCGCGGCGCACCCGCGGCTGCCGCGCGGGGCCACCTCGGCCCCGGTCGAGCCCGCCGGGTCGCTGGCCGACGTGCTGAACGGTGCCGCGGAGACCGCCGACGGCCGTACCAACCTGTTCGGCGCCCTGCCCCGGACGATGGCCAAGACCGGCTACCGGGACCTCAAGGAGTTCCAGCGCGTCGACCTGGTCATCGGTGGAGCGATCGGGGACGGGATCCGCTGATGGACTTCCCGACCGTCCTGGTCGTCGACTTCGGCGCGCAGTACGCCCAGCTCATCGCCCGCCGCATCCGCGAGGCCGGGGTCTACTCCGAGATCGTCTCCTCGGAGGTGCCGGTCGAGGAGATCCTCGCCCGCAAGCCCGCGGCGATCGTGCTCTCCGGCGGGCCGTCGAGCGTCTACGCGCCCGAGGCGCCGAAGGTCGACCCGACGCTGTTCGAGGCGGGCGTGCCGGCCTTCGGCATCTGCTACGGCTTCCAGGCCATGGCGGCCTCGCTCGGCGGCACCGTGGCCCGCACCGGCGACCGCGAGTACGGCGGCACCCCGCTGACCGTCACCACCGACGCGCGACTGTTCGGGTCGCTGCCGATCGAGCAGAACGTGTGGATGAGCCACGGCGACGCCGTCAGCGAGGCGCCCCCCGGCTTCACCGTCACCGCCACCTCCACCGGCGCCCCGGTCGCCGCGTTCGAGGACGTCGACCGGCGGCTGGCCGGCGTCCAGTTCCACCCCGAGGTCAAGCACACCGCGCACGGGCAGACCGTGCTCGAGCACTTCCTGTTCGACATCGCGGGCCTGGAGCCCACCTGGACGATGAGCAACGTCGTCGACGAGCAGGTGGCACTCATCCGCGAGCAGATCGGCGACCGCCGGGCGATCTGCGGCCTCTCCGGCGGCGTGGACTCCGCCGTGGCGGCCGCGCTGGTGCAGCAGGCCATCGGGGACAAGCTGACCTGCGTCTACGTCGACCACGGGCTGATGCGCGAGGGCGAGACCGAGCAGATCGAGCGGGACTTCGTCGCCGTGACCGGCGCGGACCTGCGGGTCGTCGACGCGAGCGAGCAGTTCCTCGCCGCGCTCGACGGGGTCAGCGACCCGGAGCAGAAGCGGAAGATCATCGGCCGCGAGTTCATCCGGGTGTTCGAGCAGGCGGCCCTCGACGTCGTCGCCGACGCCCAGGCGCACGGCGAGACCGTCGACTTCCTGGTGCAGGGGACGCTGTACCCCGACGTCGTCGAGTCCGGTGGCGGCACCGGGACGGCGAACATCAAGAGCCACCACAACGTCGGCGGCCTGCCCGAGGACCTGCAGTTCACGCTCGTGGAGCCGCTGCGCACGCTGTTCAAGGACGAGGTGCGCGAGGTAGGCCGCCAGCTCGGCCTGCCCGACACCCTGGTGCAGCGCCAGCCCTTCCCGGGGCCGGGCCTGGGCATCCGGATCGTCGGCGAGGTGACCCGCGAGCGGCTGGACGTGCTGCGCAAGGCCGACGCGATCGCCCGCGAGGAGCTCACCGCGGCCAAGCTGGACACCGAGATCTGGCAGTGCCCGGTGGTGCTGCTCGCCGACGTCCGCTCGGTCGGGGTGCAGGGCGACGGCCGCACCTACGGCCACCCGGTGGTGCTGCGGCCGGTGTCCAGCGAGGACGCGATGACCGCGGACTGGACCCGGCTGCCCTACGACGTGCTGGCGAGGATCTCCACCCGCATCACCAACGAGGTCGAAGAGGTCAACCGCGTCGTCCTCGACGTGACGAGCAAGCCCCCGGGCACCATCGAGTGGGAGTGACTGTCACCATCGGCCGGTGACCAGCTACCGGGTGACGCTGACGTACACGGTCGATGTCGTCGACGAGGGAGCGCTGCTCCGGGCCGGAGCGGTGGCGTGGGCGGCGTCCGCCGGTGGCTGGGCGGTCCGTGTCGACGACGACGGTGCGGTCACCGAGGTCGCGGCCGGCGAGGCACCGGAGAGTCCGGGACCGGACGCCAGTCTCGCCTTCCTCATCGGCGCGCAGCCTCACCCGGTGCTCTCCGGAGTGCGGTTCACCGCCTCGTCCGTCGGCGTCGAGCAGGTCGCTCCCGAGTAGCCGGGGGCACGGCTGCGTTCAGCCGGTCGTGAACTGCAACCCCGCCCCGCCGGGGGCGGTCAGGCTCAGGTGGTCGCGGGCGATCCGCACGGCGCCGCCCTGCCGGAGCACCTCGAGCACCTGGGCGTCCTGCTCGGCGGCCTCCGGTGCGCACTCGCCGTCAGCGATGACGTCGGCGGTCACCAGGCGCTCGTCGACCACCTGCCAGGTGCCGTGCACCGGCCGACACCCCGTCGTCCCCTCGAGGGTGCCGTCCGCCCGGAGGTCGAGCTCCGCGGTCTGCCGCGGCGACGACGACATCGATCCGTCGACCAGCGCGTTGAGCTGCCAGCGACCCGTCAGGTCGACGTCGACCACCGGCGGGCGCGGGACCAGGCGGACCTCGACCTCCCCGCCACGGATCACCAGCCGCTCGGCCTCGCGTGCCAGCCGGACGTCGTCGGCGTTGAGAGCGGCCAGGTAGGTCCCCTCGGCCATGGCGACCTCGGGCGTGCAGCCGATGAGCGTGGAGGCCAGGTCCTCGACCACCAGCCGGTCACCCTCGATCCGGTAGTCCTGCGCTCCGAAGCCGTTGCAGAAGGCGGTTCCGCTCAGCCGGTCGTCCAGGGTGAGCGATCCGTCGACGCCGTCGGGGATCGGCACGACCTCGCCGTCCCGGCGCAGCTCGGTGACCACCCACTCGCCGCGGACGTCGCCCGGTCCCGGGCCCGGCTCGGGGCGCAGCGGCGCCTGGCCCGTCACGCCACCTCCGCAACCGGCGACGGCGAGCACCGCCACGAGGAGCAGCGCGATCCGCGTCATGCACCGCAGACGTGCGGCGGCACCGGAGAGTTCCGGACGGCGACGGGGCCCGGGGAGCGATCGCTCCCCGGGCCCCGTCCGGCCTCCGCGTCAGGATCAGCTGCGGTGGCGAGCCCTCCGCAGCTCTTGGACCAGGAGCGCCAGGCCGGCTCCGATCACCAGGATCCAGATCAGGCCGCCGCCGGTGAGGAAGGCCAGGTCCACGCCGGCCAGCGCCGCGACGGCGAGCAGGACGAACAGCAGACCGGGCACCAGGGCGACCAGGTCCACGCCGCGCTGCGGAGGGGGCTCGGGCCGGTCCTCGGTGGCGAGGGACTGCACCTCCTGCCACTGGCGCTCCTGCCAGCCGGTGGGCGTGGTCGGGAACTCGCTGTAGTCAGCCACGGGACACCTCCACCTCGCCGACACCCGTGTGGATGTCGATCTCGAACTCGGGGTCCCCGTCGTCGGACCAGGACTCGCGGCCGGTGCCGGGGTACAGCCGCGGCCCGGCGTCGCTCTCGCCGAAGACGTCGATGTCGCCCAGGCCGTTCATGACCTCGACCCGCACGTCCGCGGAGCGCGGCACGACCACCTCCACGTTGCCCATGCCGTGCTGGACCGTGACCTGCAGCGCATCGCGCAGGCGGTCGAGCGGCACGTCGGACAGGTCGACGGTGAGGTCACCGACCCCGCCCCGGTACTCGGACCTGACGTCGGCCACCGAGGCCGGGTGGAAGGTGCGGTCGCCGAAGTCCCCGTGGGGCGGCCACGGTTCGGCGACGGCGACCACCACCGCGACGGACAGGGCCGCGCCCAGCGCGATCAGCCCGCCGCGCGCCCGGCGGCCACCGGTGAACGCCGCGGCGACGAGCCCGCCGCCCACCAGCAGCAGTGCCGACGCCAGGACCGTGCGGGCGTCCGGGGACCAGTCGGTGTAGCGGGCGGTCAGCGCGACGGCGCCGAGCACGATGAGCAGGGCAGCGACCGTGATGCCCGGGACGGGGGAGCGCGGCTCGGCCGGACGGCGAGGGGCGCCTGCCGGCGCGCCGCTCGCGGGCCCGTCCGGACCGGCGGGCAGGAGCACCCACAGCAGCAGGTAGACGAGGATGCCGGATCCGGCGGCGAGGGTCAGGGCGACGAAGCCGACCCGCCAGAGCAGGGCGTCGATGCCGGTGTACTCGGCCAGGCCGCCGTTGACACCACCGAGCACCTTGTCGGTGCGGCTGCGACGCAGCTGCGGACGGCCGGGGACCCCGGGCGGCGGCGGGGGCTGCCAGGCCGGCGGCTCCACCGTGGGCGGTGGGGGAGGAGGGGCTGCGGAGGTCATGGCAGCAAGCGTGCCGACGCCGGCGCCCCCTGACCATCAGGGAACCCCCGGACCGGACCCTGGTTCCTCTTCCGGGGTGATCACCGGTGTCGGACGGCGTCGTCCCGGTGCGACGATCGACACCGTGACCACGTCCCTCGCCGCGCCGCCACGCCCGCCGCTGGCGCGACCCCGCTCCGGCCGGGTCGTCTCGGGCGTGGCCGCCGGCGTGGCGGCGCACCTGCGGCAGGACCCCGTCGTGGTGCGCGTCGCCTTCGCGCTGCTGTCGGTCACCGGGATCGGCGTCGTCGTCTACGGCCTGCTGTGGCTGACCATGCCGGTGGCAGCCCCGGGGGAGGACCCCTCTCCCGCTGCCGCCGCATGGCGCCCGGCGGGGCCCGCGCAGTGGATCGCCACGGCGGTCCTCGGACTGGTCGCCGTCTCGTTGCTCGGCGAGCTCACGAAGTGGACCAGCAGCGACGTCGTCCTGCCACTGCTGCTCGTCGGCGCCGGCCTCGCCGTCATCTGGCGTCAGCTGGACACCGACCGCACCCTCGCCGTGCGCGGCGCCCGCTGGGCGCTCGCCGGAGGGGTCGCGCTCGCCGGTGGCGGCCTGTTCATCCTGCTGGCCACCACCGGCCAGCTGGCCAATGCGCGCAACGGCTTCGCCGCGACCCTGGTGATCCTCACCGGGATCGTGCTGGCGACCGCCCCGCTGTGGCGGCGGCTGCTCGACTCACGCGCCGAGGAGCGCGCGGCGCGCATCCGGTCGGAGGAGCGGGCCGCGGTCGCGGCGCACCTGCACGACTCGGTGCTGCAGACGCTCGCGCTCATCCAGCGCAATGCCGACGAGCCGCAGGCGGTGAGCCGGCTGGCCCGCAGCCAGGAGCGCGAGCTGCGGGCGTGGCTCTACGACCCGGCCGCCGTGCGCGAGGGCGGTACCTGGGCGGGGCTCGTGGCGGGGATGGTCGCGGAGGTCGAGGGCGACCACGCGTTCACCGTCGATCCGGTGGTCGTCGGCGACGCACCGGTCGACGACGCCCTGGCCGCCCTCGGCGCGGCCACCCGCGAAGCACTGGTCAACGCGGCCAAGCACTCCGGCGCCGACTCCGCCGACCTCTACACCGAGGTCACGGCCCAGCAGGTGTCGGTCTTCGTCCGTGACCGGGGGAAGGGCTTCGACCCCGAGACGGTGCCCGACGACCGCCGGGGGCTGCGGGACTCCGTGCACGGCCGGCTGACCCGGTTCGGTGGCACGGCCACGGTGCGCTCGGCGGCGGGCGAGGGCACCGAGGTGGAGCTGACCCTGCCGAGGAGTTCCTCATGAGCCCGCGGGTGTTCCTGGTCGACGACCACGCGATGGTGCGGGCGGGGGTGCGCGCCGAGCTGGGCGACGCCGTCGACGTCGTCGGGGAGGCCGCCGACGTCCCGTCCGCGGTCGAGGGCATCCGCGCCACGCGGCCCGACGTCGTGCTGCTCGACGTGCACCTGCCCGGCGGCGACGGCCGGACCGTGCTGGAGACGCTGCGCGGCGAGCTGCCCGACGTCCGCTGGCTGGCGCTGTCGGTCTCCGACGCGGCCGAGGACGTCATCGCCGTCATCCGCGCCGGCGCCCGCGGCTACGTGACCAAGACGATCTCCGGCCCGGATCTGCTCGACGCCGTGCACCGGGTGGCCGAGGGCGACGTCGTCTTCAGCCCGCGCCTGGCCGGGTTCGTGCTCGACGCGTTCTCCGCCGGTGCCGGCACGCCCGTGCCCGCCGAGGAGTCGGTCGACCCGGGCCTGGACCTGCTCAGCGCCCGCGAGCGGGAGGTGATGCAGCTGCTGGCCCGCGGCTACACCTACCGGGAGATCGGCTCGCGGCTGTTCATCTCGGTCAAGACGGTGGAGTCGCACGCCTCGAACGTGCTCCGCAAGCTGCAGCTGTCCAACCGCAACGAGCTCACCCGGTGGGCGGCCACCAACCGGCTGCTCTGATCAGCCGGCGACGAACGCCCGGGCCTCCTCGACCAGCGGCACCGGGTCCCCGGAGCCGGTGAGCACCACCCAGCCGTTCATCGGCCGCCCCTCCATCGGCTCGAACCGGGCGCCCTCGCCCGCCTCGACCAGCGCGGTCAGCCGGGGCGGCGGCAGCTTCAGCACCAGCTGCCCGTGCCACCGGATCGCGAAGAAGCGCCGCCCCGTGCGCAGCCCCTGCGAGCCGAACATGTGGCCGCGCGTGACGTCCGCGTCGGCGAACCGCTCGACCAGGTCCTCCCAGCGGTCGTCGTCCATGCCGCGCAGCAGATCACCCGGTGTGCACCACGTGGAAGGCCTCCGCGTACCGGCCGCCGGGCAGGCCGAACCGCTGCGCGGTCTGCCCCATCCAGGCGCGCACGAACTCGTCGAGGTCGGCCATGTGGCTCACCTGCGTGACGTGCCGGCGCAGCGCCGCCATCTTCTGATCGACGACGTCGGTGACGTCGACGGCGTGGTCGGCGCGCGGGCTGGCGCCCAGCCACACCTCCGAGACCGTCCAGGCCTCCAGGCCCTCGTCGGCCAGCAGCTCGGGGAAGGCGAACGGGTTGCGCGCGTCGGGGTAGACCGCGCGCAGCGTCGACTCGCCCACGGTCATGTGGTCGGGGTGGCTGGCGCCGATCCGCTCCCAGAAGCGCTCCGGCGAGCTGGTCAGCACCCGCTGCGGGCGCACCTGCCGGATGACCCGGCTGATGTCACGGCGCAGGTCCAGCGTCAGCTCCAGCCGGCCGTCGGGGTAGCCGAGGAAGCGGACGTCGGTGACCCCGACCTCCGCCGCGGCGGCCCGCTGCTCGGCCTGCCGCAGCGGGCCCATCTGCTCGCGGGGGGTGTCGTCGAAGCCGCCCGCGTCGCCGTCGGTGACGATCAGGTAGGTCACCTCGGTGCCGGCCGCCGTCCAGGTCGCGACGGTGCCCGCGCTGCCGAAGTCGACGTCGTCGGGGTGGGCCAGCACGCACAGGACGCGCTCGACGTGCTCGGCGGGGTGCTGCGGGAGGGGTCCGGTCACCCGCGCGAGCCTATGCCCGCCAGTTTGTCGGGGTTGCGGACCAGCAGGATCTGCTCGACCCGGCCGCCGACGACGACGAGCGACATGGCCAGCATCGGCTCCCCGTCGGTCCATGCCACGATGCCCGGGTCGCCGTTGACCTCGGCCACCTCGATGCGCAGACCGGGCAGGGCCATCCCCTGCGCGGCCACACCGAGCGCGAACCGGGCGACCTTGTCGGCGCCGGTGATCGGCCGCAGCGCCGCCTTCGCCTTGCCCCCGCCGTCGCTGACCAGGACGACGTCGGGGGAGAGGGCGGCCAGGAGGGCTTCGAGGTCCCCGCCCGCGCACGCGGCGACGAAGCGCTCGGTGACCTCCTGCTGTGTGCGCTGGTCGGTGTCGAACCGGGGACGTCGGGCCTGCACGTGCTCCCGCGCCCGGTGGGCCATCTGCCGGACGGCGGGCTCCGTGCGGCCGAGCGCGGCCGCCACCTCCGCCACGGACATGCCGAAGACCTCGCGCAGCACGAAGACCGCACGCTCGGCGGGGGAGAGGGTCTCCAGCACGACCAGCATCGCCAGCGACACCCGCTCGCCGGTCTCCGCCGCCTCGGAGGGGTCGGCCGGGCCGGGGGCGGCGGCGACGGTGCCGGCACCGGTGAGGATCGGCTCCGGCAGCCACGGGCCCACGTAGGTCTCCCGCCGCGCCCGGGCCGAGCCCAGCCGGTCCAGCGCGAGCCGCGAGGTGATCTGCACGAGGTAGGCGCGGGGTTCGGCGACGTCCCGACGATCGGCGGCCGACCAGCGCAGCCAGGTGTCCTGGACGACGTCCTCGGCATCGGCCACGCTGCCCAGCATCTGGTAGGCCACCGAGAACAGCAGCCCGCGGTGTCGGTCGAACGGGTCGGGGCCCTCGCTCACGCCGGGATCTCGCAGCGGTCCCGGAACCCCTGGCTGGTCAGGCCCAGGGCGCTGTTGAAACGCGACCGCGAGTTCTCCACGGAGATCATCATCGTCAGCTCGACCAGCTCCGCGTCGTCCAGGTGCAGCCGGAGACGGGCGACCATCTCGTCGGTCACCTGCAGGGGCGTCGCCGTCATCGCCTCGGCGTAGGCCATGACCTGCCGCTCGAGGTCGGAGTAGACGTCGCTGTCGCGCCAGCGGGGGACGTCGCGCAGCTTGGCCGGGTCCACCCCACGCTCCGCGGACTCCCAGTAGCCGAAGTCCATGCACCACGAGCAGCCGATGGTGGCCGCGGAGCTCATGACGGCCAGCGCCTTGAGCGTGGGGTCCAGGCGGTCCCACCGGGCCAGGGACAGTTCGTGGCGCAGGTACGTGCGCAGCACCTGGCCGTTGTGCGCGAGGGCGGCGCCGGGGTCCAGGACCGCCCCGAAGCGGCGGCGGGAGTACCACTCGGTCAGCCGGACGGTCAGCGTGCGGGGCGGGTCGAGCGGGATGCGGGTCATCGTCGGTTCCTCTCTGCGGTGCGGATGCGCATGGAGACGACGCAGCGGCCCGGGACGTGACACGGGGGTGGGGACGGCGGGCCCGCGGCACTGCCGCAGACTCCTCTCGTGCCCTCGTTCACCCTCTCGCTCGCGCTGCGCTCCTCCGCTCCGCTGGACGACGACGCCGTCGACCGCATCCGTGCCGCCGTACGCCCCGACGACCCGGAGCTCCGGGTGTGGCGGGAGCCGGACCGGGCGGTGCTGCACGTGGCGACCGAGTGCACGGCCGTGACCCTCGACGCCGCACTCGACCTGGGCATGGACCTCGCCGACGAGGTCGACGAGGCCTGTCCGGGGCGGGTGTTCGAGGTCGCCGCGATGGGCGACGAGGACTCCCAGGTCTGGCGCAGCGGCCCCTAGCTCACAGCGCCCCGCGGCCCTGGCGGAGCAGCAGCATCCCCAGTGCCGCCCCGTCGGCACCCAGCGCCTCGCGGAAGCGGGCGAGCACCTGCTGCTCGCGGGCGAGGTTGAGCCGGGTGCCCCCGGTGGACCGGCGGAGCTCGCCGATCTCGTGGGAGACGGCCAGCCGGCGACGGACGAGCTCGATGATCTCGGCGTCGCAGGCGTCGATCCGGTCGCGCAGCTCGGCGATGCGGTCGGTGGCGGAGCCGGTGACGGCGACGGGCGCGGTGCTCATGAGGAGTCCTCCGAGGTGGGAGGCCCGGGACCCCTGGAACGAGAAACGCCCCGGGCTCTCGGGCCCGGGGCGTCTGTTGCGGCGTGTGCTCAGCCAGCGGTGACGGACACCGGATCCCGGTGGCCGTAGAAAAACCTGACGGTGGCGAGCACGGGTCGGAGTCTGCCACAGGGCCTCCGGAACCGTCACCCGTCCGGCCTACAGTGGCTTCGTCATGAGCAGCAGCATCCAGCAGTCCCTGCCCGGTACCGCCGCACTGCAGCGTTCCGCCCCCGGCTCGCTCGGCCGGGAGCTGGACCGGATGCTCGCCGGCCTGAACGGCCCCCAGCGCGACGCCGTCGTCCACGAGGGTGGCCCGCTGCTCATCGTCGCCGGTGCCGGGTCGGGCAAGACGCGCGTGCTCACCCACCGGATCGCGTACCTGCTAAGCGCCCGCGGGGTGCAGCCGGGGGAGATCCTCGCGATCACGTTCACCAACAAGGCCGCCGGCGAGATGAAGGACCGGGTCGCCTCGCTGGTCGGGCCGCGCGCCCGGTCGATGTGGGTGTCGACCTTCCACTCGATGTGCGTGCGCATCCTGCGGGCAGAGGCGGCCAAGCTGGGCCTGAAGTCGTCGTTCACGATCTACGACCAGGGTGACTCGGTGCGCCTCATGACGATGGTGGCGCGCGACCTCGACCTCGACGCGAAGCGCTTCCCGGGGCGCAGCCTCGCCGCGCAGGTGTCGAACCTGAAGAACGAGCTGGTCGACGAGGAGGAGTTCAGCCCCCAGACGGCGCCGGAGAAGGTGCTCAAGGAGGCCTACACGCTCTACCAGCGGCGGCTGCGCGAGGCGCACGCCATGGACTTCGACGACCTGATCATGAACACCGCGCACCTGCTGCAGGCGTTCCCCGACGTCGCCGAGCACTACCGCCGCCGGTTCCGGCACGTCCTCGTCGACGAGTACCAGGACACCAACCACGCCCAGTACGTGCTGATCCGCGAGCTGGTGGGGCCCGAGGGTGGGCCCGTCCCGCCCGCCGAGCTGTGCGTCGTGGGTGACGCCGACCAGTCGATCTACGCCTTCCGCGGCGCCACGATCCGCAACATCGACGAGTTCGAGCGGGACTACCCGCAGGCGACGACGATCCTGCTCGAGCAGAACTACCGCTCCACCCAGCGGATCCTCAAGGCCGCGAACACGGTGATCGCGAAGAACACCAGCCGCCGCCCGAAGAACCTGTGGACCGACTCCGGCGACGGCGACCTCATCGAGGGCTACGTCGCCGACAACGAGCACGACGAGGCCGCCTGGGTCGCCGAGCAGATCGACAAGCTGGTCGACGCCGGTGACGCCAGACCTGCGGACATCGCGGTCTTCTACCGCACGAACAACGCCTCGCGTGTGTTCGAAGAGGTCTTCATCCGGGTCGGCATGCCCTACAAGGTCGTCGGCGGCGTCCGGTTCTACGAGCGCAAGGAGGTCCGCGACGCGCTGGCCTACCTGAAGCTGGTGGCCAACCCGGCCGACGTCGTCAGCCTGCGCCGGATCATCAACGTGCCCAAGCGCGGTATCGGCGACAAGGCCGAGTCCTGCATCGAGTCCTTCGCCGACCGGGAGCGCATCGCGTTCGGGTCGGCGCTGCGGCGCTGCGCGGAGGTGCCGGACCTCGCCACGCGCTCGCTCAAGGCGCTCCAGGAGTTCGTCGCGCTGCTCGAGGAGTTCGAGCAGCTGGTCGAGACCGGCTCCGGCCCGGCCGCGCTCCTGGAGAGCATCCTGGACCGCACCGGTTACCTCGCCGAGCTGCAGGCGAGCACCGACCCGCAGGACGAGGGCCGCGTCGACAACCTCAACGAGCTCATCTCGGTGGCCGCGGAGTTCGAGGCCGCCAACCCCGAGGGCACGGTCACCGACTTCCTCGAGCAGGTCTCGCTGGTCGCCGACGCCGACCAGATCCCGGGTCCCGGGGGACCCGGGGAGGACACAGCGGGCGTGGTCACGATGATGACGCTGCACACCGCCAAGGGCCTGGAGTTCCCCACGGTCTTCCTCACCGGCATGGAGGACGGCGTCTTCCCGCACCTGCGCGCGCTCGGTGACCCGCGCGAGCTGGAGGAGGAGCGCCGGCTGGCCTACGTGGGCATCACCCGCGCCCGCCAGCGGCTGTTCATCTCCCGCGCCACCGTGCGCACCAGCTGGGGGCAGCCGGCCTACAACCCGCCGTCCCGGTTCCTCGACGAGATCCCGGCGGAGACCATCCACTGGGAGCGGCTGGACCCGGCGCCCGCGCCCTCGACCGGCTACCGGTCGGCGCAGACGCGGGTCGCGGCCACCGGTCTGTCGACCGGCGGGCTGCGGGGTGGCGTCGGCAACCGGCAGGTGATCTCGGTGGAGGTCGGCGACCGGGTCAGCCACGACGCGTTCGGGCTCGGCACCGTGGTGGAGGTGACCGGCGTCGGCGACAAGGCCCAGGCGACGGTCGACTTCGGCTCCGGCGGCACCAAGCGCCTCGTGCTCCGCTACGCGCCGCTGGTCAAGCTCTGACACCGTCGTCCTCCGGACGACACCGCGGCCAGGAGACGTTCCCCGGCTGGGTCGAGCAGCTGCATCACGCCTGCGCGGGCCCCTCCGGGGCCCGCTCGGCGCGACAGGGCCTCAGAGACCGACGCCGTGCTCGGCGAGGTACTTCGCGGGGTCCGTGGGCCGGCCGTCCATGCCGCCGCGGTGGATCTCGTAGTGCAGGTGCGGACCGGTGGACTGGCCCTCGTTGCCGACCTTGGCGATCTGGTCGCCGGCGGTGACGATGTCGCCGGCCTTCACGTTGTAGTAGCGCATGTGGCCGTAGATGTGGACGTTGCCGTCCGCGTCCTGGATGTAGACGGCGTTGCCGTAGCCCGAGGCCCGGCCGGCCTTGACGACGACGCCGTCGGTGGCGGCCACGATCGGCGTGCCCAGCGGGGCGGCCAGGTCCAGGCCGTAGTGCATGGAGCCCCACCGCATGCAGAAGCAGGTGGTGAGCGTCCCGTGGACGGGGAGCACGGTCTTGGGCTGGCGGGCGGCGCGGGAGGCGGCGAGCTCGTCGAGCCGGGCCTGGGCCTCGGCCTCGGAGATGCCGCGCCGGGCGTCGGCGCCTTCGAGCCCGCCGGCGAAGCTGACCTCGGTGCTCTCGCCCAGGCCGTAGTCCGAGGCGGTGGCCGAGACGGCGGGTGCGTCGCCGAAGGTGGCGGGCACGCCGGCCACCACGGCGCCGGCCACGAGCGCGGCGAACCAGAGGGGGGCGCGGCGGCCGGGTGGGTGGGGGAGACGGCGACCGGCGAGGAGACGCCCCAGCAGGGAGGGCTCGGCGGTCGCGGTCACCTTCTCGTCCCGGGAGTCGTGGACGGCGGACCGGCGGGCGGCCAGCGCGCGGATCACGGCGGACGACTGCTTCGGGACGTCGTCGGTCGCCGGGCGCTCCAGCACCTGTGCACTGCTGCGAGACACGGCGAACCTTCCGGAGTGCGTGGCCGGCGAGCGCCTGGAAGCGTTCGTCGGGGGAGCGACGACGGCGAGGACGCCGGGGGAGGCGTCCACCGGTGTCCACCGGCGCCGTGACCGAACCGTAACGATCCGTTAGGACGCGTCCAAGTACCGAACGCTGCGTGTCGCGATGTATGCGAATCGTGAAGTCGACTCGTCCACTCCGCGGGCCGTCGTCAGGCGACGGCAGCGATGCGGTGGGTCGGCCCGGCCGGCGCACGGAGGCCGGCGAGCGTCGCGGCCACCTCGTCGAGGACGCCGCGGTGGATGGGCAGCGACATGTGCCCGACGCCTCGGAAGAGCACGTTCCGGGCGCCCAGGTCGGGGTGGTCGCAGCGACCGGAGTGGGTGGGCAGCACCATCTGGTCGAGGTCGCTGTACACGGCGGTGATCCGCGTGCGGCAGCTCGCGACCGGCTCGTCCAGCTCGCGGAGCACGGGTGACCCCGGGCGCAGCTGACGGACCAGCGGGGTGGGCACCACGTGGGCCAGGACCGACCCCTGGTGCGGCGTGCCGAGGGTGACCAGCGAGTCCACGTGCCGGTCGCCGCCCTGGCGCTGCACGTGGTAGCGGGCGATCAGGCCACCCATGCTGTGCCCGACGACGTGGACCCGGTCGTGGCCGGTCTGCTCGCAGATGCGCTCGATGTGCTCGCCGAGGTCGGTCGCCGCCCGGGTGATGTCGTCGAGGAAGGGGCTGTAGTTCCAGGAGCACACATGGGCGAAGCCGCGCCGGCGCAGGTTGCGCCGCATCACCGAGAACACCGACCGGTTGTCGATCAGCCCGTGGACGAGCAGGACGGGGACGCGCGCGGCCAGCGGGTCGCCGGCGAACAGGGCCCGGACGGCGGGCGGCTGCTCACCGGTGCGCCGCCGCGAGTCGGGCCGCAGCGCCTCCACCCGGGTGCCCAGCGGGTACATGAGCACGTGTGCACCGACCCAGGCCAGCTCGGTCAGCCCGCCGGTCAGCGTGCTCGGCGAACAGAGTCCGCGCAGGCCCCGTGGCGTCGCCTCGCCCCGCCGGTCCGTGTGCGACTCTGGACCGGAGACCGGACCGATCGATGACCGCATCGCCTGCTCCCCCCGTCAGTGCTGCCGGCGGAGCGCGGGCCCGTGCCGTCCCGCCGGCGGCGGTGCACGTGCAGTGCTCCGTTCACCCGACGGTAATGCCTGCGTGTGGTGGGCGTCACATCCCTGGCGCGCTTCTCTCGTCGATCGTGGCCTGTTCGTGACCGAGCCAGCCGAGGGAGAACCGTGTCCGCCCGCGACGCCCGCCCCGGGACCGACCGCACCCGAGCGACCGCCCGACGCGGGACGGCGCCCGCGTCACCCGGTTCGCCGCCCGCCAGCGGGGACCGGCTGATCGTGGGCACGGTGCCGCCGCTGGTCCCGGTGACCGGGCTCCTGCTCCTGCTGTCCGGACTGGCCGGCGCCCTCGCCGTCGTCCCCGCCTACCTGACCGTCGACGGCCAGGAGCTCCGTCAGGTGCGGGGGCTCGGCAGTGCACTCGTGGCGCTGCTGGTCCCTGTCGTCCAGGCGGCGGTGGGGACGACGTTGCTGCGCCGCCGGGTCCCGAAGTTCGGGCTCGCGTACGCGGGAGTCGCCGGCGCGCTGGGGGTCGGGCAGCTGCTGATCGAGGCGTACCGCGGGGTCAGCTCGACGTCCCGGCCGGGAGTCGAGGTGCTGGCCGGCGAGGTGGTCCTGACCAGCGGTATCGAGATCGGTGCCGGCTGGGTGCTGGGCGTGGTGGCCCTGCTGCTCACCGTCGCCGCCGCCGTCACCGGGACGGCCGCCTGGGGCCGCACCGTGATGGAGGACCGCGGCCCGCTGGACCCCGTGCGCTCCTCGCTCGCCGGAGCCACCGTGCTGCTGGGGGTGGCCACGGTCATCTGCCTCACCGTCCCGGCCGCCGACGTCCCGGACCAGCTGCGCACCGACCCCGCCACGGGCATGCAGACGGTCGTGGCCCAGGAGGGGCCGCAGGCCCTGCTCGAGCGCCCCGGCCTGGCGCTGCTGGGCGGCCTGCTCCTCGCAGGGGCGCTCCTGCTCTGTTCCGTGGTGGTGCCCTCGCTGCGCCCCCGGCTGGCCCTCGTCGGCGGTCTCCTGGCCCTGACCGTCACCGTCCTGGCCGCGGGCCTGGGCGGGCTCGAGGACGCGGCGTCCTCCGACGGGCTGGAGTGGACGGTCGCCGGGATCGGGCTGCTGGCGCTGGGGCCGGCCTACGTGCTCCTCACCCTCGGCGCGTGGCGCGCCCGTCGCTCGGGGGGCTGACCCCCCGAGGTGGGGACGGTGTCGCCGGAGCCGTCGCGGTCCTAAGCTCCGGCACGTGGTGGACGAACGCATCCGGGTGGTCATCGCCAAGCCGGGCCTCGACGGGCACGACCGCGGCGCCAAGGTGGTCGCGCGAGCGCTGCGCGACGCCGGCATGGAGGTCGTCTACACCGGCCTGCACCAGACCCCCGAGCAGATCGTGGAGACCGTGGTGCAGGAGGACGCCGACGCCGTCGGCCTGTCGGTGCTCTCCGGCGCCCACATGACCCTCTTCGCCCGGCTCGCCGAGTTGATGCGCGAGCGCGGGATCGACGACGTCGTCGTCTTCGGCGGCGGCATCATCCCGGAGGAGGACGTCCCCGAGCTCCGGCGGCTCGGCGTCGAAGGGGTCTTCACCCCGGGCGCGACCACGACCGAGATCGTGGACTGGGTGCGCACCCACGTGGGCGCCCCCGCCGGGGCCTGAGCCCCGCATCCCTCAGACGACCGGCACGGTCAGCTTCTGCACCGACCCGGGGCCGGTGACCAGGCTGACCGGCTGGGGGAGCGTCGCGCCGCGGTAGGCGAGATCGCCGCCGGCCAGCACGACGGCGAGCTGGTGCCCGGCCTCGAAGCGGTGCACGATCCCCGGCAGCTCGATGGTCACCGGCTTGGTGACGTCGGTGACGCGCACCGGCGAGATGAGCCGGTGCGGCAGCTCGACGGTCTTCCCGTCCGGGCCGATGTCGTAGACCTTCGCGTAGGCGACCAGCTGCCCCACCGGACCGCCGCGCTGCGTGACCGCGACCGCGGGCGAGGTCAGCTGCACGGTCAGCCGGGGGGAGCCGACGACGTCCATGGGGGCGCTCAGCCTGGCGCTGGAGAAACGGATCGCGGTGCCGGCCGGGTCGGTGACCGGTCCGCTCTGGTCGAGGAACGAGGTCTCGGTGTAGTTGGGCCCGATCGGCGCGACGCCGGAGTAGGAGCTGACACCGGGCTGCACCTGGCCGGGATCGGTCACCAGCGCGCCGTCGGCGAGCGGGGTGCTGGTGCCGGAGAGGTAGAAGCTCCGGTCCGAGCCCACCGGGTAGCTGCTCGTGCGCGCGTACGCGGCGGCCGGGCCCTCGTCGGCGAGCCAGTCGCGGTAGTAGGAGAAGGTCGGCGCGGGCTTCGGCCCCTGGCCGCGGACGTAGTGGTCCAGCCACGCCAGCGCCTGCTTGCCGAGGTAGGTGCTCTCCGGGTTGCTCAGATCCATCTCTCCGGGGGCCGGTGTCGAGTCGCTGTGCCCGAAGGACTGCCAGACGAGGGAGACGTCGGTCTGCTTCTTCAGCGCCGTGTAGGTGGCCACCGACTCCTGCAGGTTGAACAGCGTGTCGGCCTGCCCCTGCATCAGCAGCGTGGGCACCCGGACCTGGCCCATGTAGCTCGCCACCGAGTTCGACCGCAGGAAGGCGATGGAGGCCTGGCTGGGGTACCCCTGCACCGCCACCTCGGCGAGCGCACGGCACACCTCGGGCTCGAAGTTCACGCAGGTCCGCTGCGTGAACGCCTGCCAGCGCGCGGGGTCGGCCAGGGCCTGCAGGTCCTGCACCCCGCTGATGGCACCAAGCGCGGTGAACAGCGCGGCCCACTGGTACTTGAAGACGCCGGTCCCCGTGGAGCTGACCGACCCCGCGGCGGCGGTGCTCCCGGGGAGGGCGCTGTTCTCCGGGGCGAGGGAGTAGGCGAGGTCGTTCCAGGTGATCGTGGGGACGATCGCGTCCAGCCGGTCGGTGCCCCAGCGGCGCTCGGCGGCCGCGGTCGCGAACTGGATCTGGCCGCCGTAGGAGCCCCCGAGCATGCCGACCTGCGGGTCGTAGGTGGGGGCGGTCTTCTTCTCCTGCCCCTTGCCGTTGCCGTTGCCGTTGCCGTTGCCGTTGCCCTTGCCGTTGCCGTTGCCCTTGCCCTTGCCGTTCCCGGTGGCCGCGGCGGCGGCGTCCTCGCGCACGACCTGGTCGACGACCACGCGCTGCTTCGTCCGGTCGTCGATCGCCACGACCGAGGGGTCCCCGCCGAGGAAGCGCAGCATCTGGCTGGCCGCCGCCCCGTCGTGCTCGACGTCGTCCAGGGTGATGGGGCAGAGATCGCCGTCGACGAAGCCGAGGCCGGTGTAGGAGAGGGTGACGTAGCCCTGCCGCCCGAAGCCCTGGGCCAGCCCGGCCTGGTCGGTCTTGTCGCCGCCGAAGCCGTTGGTCACCAGCAGCGCGGGGGCCGGGTGGGCGGCGTCGACCCCGCGCGGGACGTAGAGGTCGGCATCGACCCTGCAGGTCCGCTTCTCCGGCCCCAGCCCGGTCACCGTGATGGTCAGGTCCCGCGGCACGATCGGCTCGGCGGCGGAGGCGTGCGGGACGAGGCCGGCGATCCCTCCGGCGGCCAGCGCGGAGGTGAGCAGGGCGGTCGCGGTGCGGCGCACGAGGGCTCCTCGGGTCGATGGCGCGCGGTGGTCCGGTCCCGTTCCTGGTGCGAACGGGTGAGGAAGCGTGTGATGCGCCCCACGCCGGACCCATCTCCTCAACGCCCGGGGCAGCGGTTCGGTTACGGGCGGGCTACGGTGCCTGTTCGTGGATCTCTTCGAGTACCAGGCCCGTGACCTGTTGGCCTCGCACGGCGTCCCCGTGCTTCCCGGCGGCGTGGCGGAGACGCCCGAGCAGGCGGAGGCGATCGCCCGCGAGATCGGGCAGCAGGTCGTCGTCAAGGCGCAGGTGAAGGTCGGCGGTCGCGGCAAGGCCGGCGGCGTCAAGCTGGCTGCCGACGCCGACGAGGCGCGCGCCCGCGCCCAGGACATCCTCGGTCTGGACATCAAGGGGCACATCACCCACAAGGTGATGGTCGCCCAGGCGTCCGACATCGCCGAGGAGTACTACTTCTCCTACCTGCTCGACCGGTCGAACCGGACCTTCCTGGCCATGGCCTCGAAGGAGGGCGGCATGGAGATCGAGCAGCTCGCCGTCGAGCGCCCCGAGGCGCTGGCCCGCATCCCCGTCGACGCCTCCGTGGGGGTCGACGCGCAGAAGGCCGCCGAGATCGTCGACGCCGCGAACTTCCCCGCCGAGGTGCGTGACCAGGTCATCGCGATCGCCGTCCAGCTGTGGGACGTCTTCTCCAAGGAGGACGCCACCCTGGTCGAGGTGAACCCGCTGGCCAAGGCGCCCGACGGCACCGTCCTCGCGCTCGACGCCAAGATCACCCTCGACGAGAACGCCGGCTTCCGGCACACCGAGCACGCCGCTCTCGAGGACGTCGCCGCCGCCGACCCGCTCGAGGCGCGCGCCAAGGAGAAGGACCTCAACTACGTCAAGCTGCAGGGCGAGGTCGGGATCATCGGCAACGGTGCCGGCCTGGTCATGAGCACCCTCGACGTCGTCGCCTACGCCGGTGAGGAGTTCGGTGGCGTCAAGCCGGCCAACTTCCTCGACATCGGTGGCGGCGCCTCGGCCGAGGTCATGGCCAACGGTCTGGAGATCATCCTCTCCGACCCCGACGTCAAGAGCGTGTTCGTCAACGTCTTCGGTGGCATCACCGCCTGCGACGCCGTCGCCAACGGCATCGTCTCCGCGCTGAGCATCCTCGGCGACGAGGCCACCAAGCCCCTGGTCGTCCGTCTCGACGGCAACAACGTCGAGGAGGGCCGGCGGATCCTCGCCGAGGCCAACCACCCGCTGGTGACCGTGGTCGACACGATGGACGGCGCCGCGCGCCGGGCCGCCGAGCTCGCCGCCTGATCGCCCCGACTCCGGACTAGGACACAGCAGATGTCGATCTTCCTCAACGAGAACAGCAAGGTCATCGTCCAGGGCATGACCGGCTCCGAGGGCAGCAAGCACACGCAGCGCATGCTCGCCTCCGGTACCGCCATCGTCGGTGGCGTGAACCCCCGCAAGGCCGGCACCAGCGTCGACTTCGACGGCGCCAGCGTCCCGGTGTTCGGCGGTGTCGCCGAGGCCATGAAGGAGACCGGCGCCGACGTCAGCGTCATCTTCGTGCCGCCGCCGTTCGCCAAGGCCGCCGTGATCGAGGCCGTCGACGCCCAGATCGGGCTCGCGGTCGTCATCACCGAGGGCATCCCGGTGCACGACTCGACCTACTTCTGGGCGCACGCCCAGGGTGGCTCGACCCGCATCATCGGCCCGAACTGCCCCGGCCTGATCAGCCCCGGGCGCTCGAACGCCGGCATCATCCCGGCCAACATCACCAAGCAGGGCAAGATCGGCCTGGTGTCGAAGTCGGGCACGCTGACCTACCAGATGATGTACGAGCTCCGGGACATCGGTTTCTCCACCGCCATCGGCATCGGCGGCGACCCGGTCATCGGCACCACGCACATCGATGCCCTCCAGGCGTTCCAGGACGACCCGGAGACCGAGGCCATCGTGATGATCGGTGAGATCGGTGGCGACGCCGAGGAGCGTGCCGCGGACTTCATCAAGGCCAACGTCACCAAGCCGGTCGTCGGCTACGTCGCGGGCTTCACCGCGCCCGAGGGCAAGACGATGGGCCACGCCGGTGCGATCGTGTCCGGCTCGGCCGGCACCGCCCAGGCCAAGCAGGAGGCCCTCGAGGCCGCCGGTGTGCGCGTGGGCAAGACCCCGTCGGAGACGGCGAAGCTCATGCGGGAGATCGTCGGCGCCTGAGCAAGGACCACCTTCCCGTACCCCGCCGCTGCCCGGTACCCCGTCTCGGGGTGCCGGGCAGCGTCGTTCCCGCGCGGATCGGGACGACGCGCCGCCTCCTGCGTTGCGTCCCGCCAGCGGACGCCGTCACGATCATGGGGACACGTCCCGTCCGGAGGAGAGCCTGTGACCGCCAGTCAGCCCCCGCACCCGCCCGAGGGCGGGCCACCCCCGTCCGGCGGACAGCCGACGCAGGGGCCGGAGGCGCACGGCTCCTCCGCGGCCGGCGCGGCGGGTCCGGGGCAGGTCGGCCGACCCGACGGCGGCGCTCCGCAGGTCCCGCCGCATGTCGGCCAGCCGCTGTACGGGCAGGCTCCCCAGCAGCCCTACGCCCAGCCGTACGCCGGCCAGCCCTACGGCCAGCCGGGCCCGCAGTACCCCGGACAGCCCCCCTACTACGGTCAGCCGCCGTTCGCCGGCACCCAGCCGTACCAGGGGCAGCCGCAGTACCCGGGCCAGCCGCAGTACCCGGGCCAGCCGCAGTACCCGGGCCAGCCGCAGTACCCGGGCCAGCCCTACTACGGACAGCAGCCCTTCCCGGGGCAGCCGTACGGCCGGCCCGGCTACCCGCCCCAGTACGCACAGCCGCCGTACGGGTCGCCGAACCCGTACCGCCGCCCGCCCGGCACGGGCGCCGAGTTCTCCGTCGACCTCACGCGCGTGGGCCGGCTCGACTGGGTCGTGGCCGGGCTCGCGGGGCTGTTCCTCCTGGTCGGCTTCCTGCCGTGGTGGCGCTTCGGCGACGAGACCTTCGGCGTGACCTTCAGCGGGCTGGAGGACTCGATGGTCGTCTCGGCCTTCGTCCTGTTCCTGCTGGCTGCCGCCTGGGCGGTACTGCCCGGCTTCGTGAAGGCCACGGTGACCTTCCCGAGAGCGGGCGTGACCGTCGGGCTGGCGGCGCTGGGACTGGTCCTCACGTTCTTCGCGTGGCTGGACACGCTGCGGTACGCCTTCTCCTTCTGGGCGCTGCTGGGCTTCCTCGTCGCCGCCGCCCTCACCGTCGTGGCCGGGCTGGCCCTGCGCCGGGACCTGCGCGAACGCCCCGCCCGCCCGAGCGCACCGGCGGGGCCGGGCTGGCCGGGGCACCCCGGGTACGGGCAGCAGCCGTACCCGCCGGCCCATCCCGCCCATCCCGCCCATCCCGCGCAGCCCCCGGCGGCCGCCCCGTGGCAGGCGCAGCCTCCGGGCCCGGCCGCTCCGCCGCAGGGCCCGCCGCCGGCTGCGGAGAGTGAGCGACCCCGCACGGACACCTGATCCCGGCAGGCTCCGGCGGGTCGCCCCGGCGCGTGCGCCGGGCATCGTCGGCGGCGGCTTGGAAGAGTGGGGGTGTGGTCGCCCTGCTCGCACGCTCGCCCTTCCGGCGGGACGACGGCCAGGCCGCGCGACCGGCTCCGGCCGTCGTCCTGACCGCCGTCGCAGCGGTCGCCGTCACGGTGGTCGGGCTGCTCGGTCTCGGCCTCGCGGTCGTCGTCGTGCAGACGCTCGACCCGGCCGGGGGCATGTCCACCGGCGCCTCGGCCGTCCTCGCCGCCAGGTTGTGGCTGCTCGCCCAGGGCGGCGAGCTGACGCTGTCGTCGGGCCCCCTGGTGCTGGCCCCCCTGCTGCTCACCCTGCTGCTGGCGCGGGGGCTGTCCTGGGCCGGGCGGGTCGCCGTCCGGACCCTGGACGACGACCCGGGCGGCGGTCGGGTGCTGCGGTCGGCCGCCGTCGTCGTCGCCCTGCACGTCGCGCTGACCGCGCTGGTCGCCCTCCTCGCCGGGGGCGACGGGGTGGGCGTCGGCTGGCTGCGTACCGCGCTCGGGCCGCTCGTGCTGGCCCTGCTGGGCGTCGGCTGGGGCGCCGGACGGGAGTCGGGGCTCCTGGACGCCGGCCTCGACCGGCTGCCCGGCGTGACCCGGCCGGTGCTGCGTGGCGTGGCAGCGGGCCTGCTCACGGCGGTGGCGCTCTCCTCCTGCGTGGTGGCGATCGCGCTGGCCAGCGATGCGTCCGGCTACGCCGCCGTGTCCGGGTCGCTCGGGGGCGCCGCGGCCGGAACGGTCGGGTTGCTGGGCCTGGGCGCGCTGCTGCTGCCCAACGCATCCCTCGCCGCCCTCGGGCTCGCTGCAGGGCCCGGGTTCCACGTCGGCGCGGGCACGCTCGTGTCCGTCCACGGGGTCACGCTCGGGCCGGTCCCGGCGCTCCCTCTGCTGGCCGCCCTGCCCGACACCCAGGCGGTGCCGCTGGTCGCGTTCGCCTCCCAGGTCGTGCCGGTCGTCGCGGGCCTGGTGGCGGGCAGGACGGTGGGCCGCTGGTTCGGGGACACCGACGGGGGCTCGGTGAGCGCGGGGCTCGCCGGCGTCCTGGCCGGCGGGGTGCTCGGGGTGGTCTCCGGGCTGCTCGTCTGGGTGGGTGGCGGCTCGCTGGGCGACGGGGCGCTGGCGGTCGTCGGCGCCCCTGCGGTGGCGACGGGCATCGCCGTCGCCGCGCAGAGCGGCATCGCGGCGGCCCTGGCCGCCGCCGTGACCCGATGGCGGGCCCTCGGCTAGCGGGGAGGCCCGCGGGTGCCTCCTGCACCCCGGCTAGTGTCGCCGTCGTGCCCGTCGACGAGCCTGCCCCGCGGGCACGCACCGTCGTCCTCCTGTCGGGCACCGGATCGCTGTGCGCCGCGCTGCTCGCCGCGACCGACGATCCCGGCTATCCCGCCGAGGTCGTCGCCGTCGGTGCCGACCGGGACGCGCCCGGGCTGGAGCACGCCCGCCGTCGCGACGTCCCGACCTTCGTCACGGCCCTGGGCGAGCACCCCGACCGCTCCACCTGGGACCGTGCGCTCGCCGAGCGGATCGCCGGCTTCGCGCCCGACCTGGTGGTATCGGCCGGCTTCATGAAGATCGTCGGACCGGCCGTTCTCGGCCGGTTCGAGGGCCGGCTGCTCAACACCCATCCGGCGCTGCTGCCGCTGTTCCCCGGCGCGCACGCGGTCAGGGACGCGCTGGCCGCCGGCGCCGCCGTGACCGGTTCCACGGTGCACCTGGTCGACGCCGGGGTGGACACCGGGCCGGTGCTGGCGCAGCGGGAGGTGCCGGTGCTGCCCGGCGACGACGAGGCGACCCTGCACGAGCGGATCAAGGACGTGGAGCGCGAGCTCCTGGTGGAGACGGTGGCGGCGTTCGTCACCCGGACGAGGAAGAGCCCCCGATGAGCGACCGCACTCCCATCCGTCGCGCCCTGCTGGGCGTCTACGACAAGACCGGCATCGAGGAGCTGGCCCGAGGGCTGGCCGCCGCCGGCGTCGAGCTGGTGAGCACCGGGGCGACCGCCCGCCGCATCGCCGAGGCAGGCGTACCGGTGACGCCGGTGGAGCAGGTGACCGGCTTCCCGGAGTGCCTCGACGGGCGGGTCAAGACGCTGCACCCGTCGGTGCACGCAGGGATCCTGGCCGACCGGCGCAAGCCCGAGCACGTGGCGCAGCTCCGGGAGCTGGACATCGCCGCCTTCGACCTCGTGGTGGTGAACCTCTACCCCTTCACCGAGACGGTGGCCTCCGGTGCCGCTCCCGAGGAGTGCGTCGAGCAGATCGACATCGGCGGTCCCGCGATGGTGCGGGCGGCGGCGAAGAACCACCCGTCGGTCGCCGTCGTGGTCGACCCCGCGAACTACGACGACGTCCTCGCCGCCGTCTCCGCCGGTGGCTTCACGCTGGCCGGGCGGCAGAAGCTGGCAGCCGCCGCGTTCCGGCACACCGCGAGCTACGACATCGCCGTCGCCTCCTGGATGGGCAGCGTGCTGGCGCCCGACGAGGGGGCGCCGTTCCCGTCCTGGGTCGGGGCGAGCTGGGAGCGCGCCGACGTCCTCCGCTACGGCGAGAACCCGCACCAGCAGGCGGCGCTGTACCGGGGTGGGGCGACGCCGGGGCTGGCGCACGCCGAGCAGCTCCACGGCAAGGCCATGTCCTACAACAACTACGTCGACACCGACGCCGCGTGGCGGGCGGCCCACGACCACGACGAGCCGACCGTGGCGATCATCAAGCACGCCAACCCGTGCGGGATCGCGGTCGGCGCCGACATCGCCGCCGCGCACCGCAAGGCGCACGCCTGCGACCCGCTGTCGGCGTTCGGTGGGGTCATCGCGGCCAACCGCGAGGTCGACCTCACGATGGCCGAGCAGGTCGCGGAGGTGTTCACCGAGGTCGTCGTGGCGCCCTCCTTCACCGACGACGCCCTGCGGGTGCTGACCGCCAAGAAGAACGTCCGGCTGCTGCGGCTCCCGCACCTGCCCTCGGGCGGCGCGGAGATCCGGCCGATCGGCGGGGGGCTGCTGATGCAGACGGTCGACCGCATCGACGCCGTGGGCGACGACCCGACCACGTGGACCCTGGCCACCGGTGAGCCGCTGGACGCCGCCGGCCTGGACGATCTCGTCTTCGCCTGGCGGGCGGTGCGGGCGGTCAAGAGCAACGCGATCCTGCTCGCCCACGACCGGGCGACCGTGGGCGTCGGCATGGGCCAGGTCAACCGGGTCGACTCCGCACGTCTGGCCGTGGCGCGGGCGGGGGAGCGGGCGGCCGGATCGGTCGCGGCCTCCGACGCGTTCTTCCCCTTCGCCGACGGCCTCCAGGTGCTGCTGGACGCCGGCGTGCGCGCTGTCGTGCAGCCGGGCGGGTCGGTGCGCGACGAGGAGGTCGTCGCCGCCGCCGCGGCCGCCGGAGTGCCGCTGTACCTGACCGGCACCCGCCACTTCGCCCACTGATGCGGCCGCGTCCCGGGTCCCGCCCTGAGCGTGCGAAGGGTGGGGAGGACGGGGTCCTTCGACCCCCCTCCGCTCGCAAGCCCGCGGCGCGTCCCCACACGGGGCCGAAGCCGCACGTCGGGCCGCCGGAGGCCGGCGCGGAGGTCGAGGGGGAGGACTTCGCGCGCGTCGACTGGTGGGGCGTCGAGCTCGACGGGGTCACGTTCGTGGACTGCCGGTTCGACGACGCCGGGCTGGAGGAGCTGGTCACCCGCCGCTGCGTCTTCGAGAACTGCGTGCTCACCGGCGTGCGCATGGCCGGAGCGCGGCACCTCGGGTCGGCGTTCCTCTCCTGCCGGTTCGACCGGGCGCGGCTCATCGACGTCACCTGGGACGGGTGCAAGCTCACCGGCTCGCACTTCCCGGGTGCCCACCTGCGGCCGATGACGGCGACCGAGTGCGACTGGAGCTTCACCTCGCTGCGGGGCGCCGACCTCTCCGGCCTCGACCTCTCCGGTCAGCGGTTCCGCGAGGCCGACCTCACCGACGCCGACCTGCGCGAGTGCGACCTGACCCGCGCGAACCTCGACCGCGCCCGGCTCCAGGGCACCAGGCTGCGCGGGGCCGACCTGCGCGGCGCCTCGACCGACGAGATCAACTGGCGGGCCTTCGAGCTCACCGGCGTGCGCCTCGACCTCGCCCAGGCGGTGCAGTTCACCCGCGCCCACGGCGCCCACGTCGGCGACTGAGCCTCAGGCCGTCCGGGGCGGGGTCAGCAGCGCCTTGAGTGCGCCGAGCAGCCCGAGGACGGCGACGGCGATCGCGCACCAGAAGCCGGTGTCGAAGAACCCGAGGTCGAGGCCGGCCGCGACCAGCGGCACCAGCACCGCCCACGCCACCAGGCCGCTGACGACCAGCGCGGCCGCACCACGGAGCCGGTGCGTCCGCGCGGGCAGGAGCACGAGCAGACCGAGCAGGAGGAGCAGCGCGCCGCCGAGCACGATGGCCAAGGGCTGCCACAGCCCGGTGTCGACGACGTCGCCGAGCCCCCGGAACCCGCGCCGCACCAGGTCCAGCCCCGTCCCGTCGTCGTCGGCCAGCCAGCGGAGCGGCAGGCTGACCCCCGCCGCCAGGCCGGCGAGCACGAGCAGGAGCCCGGCCACGGGGTCCGACCGCCGGAAGACGGGGGGCCGGCTGGACCAGGTCGGCGTCGCCGTGGCGCCGGCCGTGGTCGGATCGGGCATCTCCGTCGTCGCCGGTTCCTGCTCGCGCTCGGTCATCGGGCACCTCCGGTCGCGAGCCTAGGACCGCGACCCCGTCGCCGGGGCGCCTCCGGCACACTGTCGGCGTGACCGCGACGACTCTGGACGGCAAGGCCACCGCGGCGGCGATCCGCACCGAGCTCACCGAGCGGGTGGCAGCGCTCGCCGCGGCCGGGCACCGGCCGGGCCTGGGCACGCTGCTCGTCGGCGACGACCCGGGCAGCCGCTGGTACGTGAACGCCAAGCACTCCGACTGCGCGCAGGTCGGCATCGCCAGCATCCAGCGCGAGCTGCCGGCCGACGCCACCCAGCAGGACGTGCTCGACGTCGTCGCCGAGCTGAACGCCGACCCGGCGTGCACCGGGTACATCGTCCAGCTGCCCCTGCCGCAGCACATCGAGGAGTCCGCGGTCCTCGAGGCCATGGACCCGGCCAAGGACGCCGACGGGCTGCACCCGGTCAACCTGGGCCGGCTCTTCCTCGGCGTGCCCGGGCCACTGCCGTGCACCCCGGTCGGCATCGTCGAGCTGCTGCGCCGGTACGACGTCCCGCTCGCCGGCGCGGAAGTGGTCGTCATCGGCCGCGGCATCACCGTCGGACGACCGCTGGGCCTGCTCCTCACCCGGCGCAGCGAGAACGCGACGGTGACCCTGTGCCACACCGGCACCCGCGACCTGGCCGCGCACGTGCGCACCGCCGATGTCGTGGTCGCCGCAGCGGGTGTCCCTGGGCTGGTCACCGCCGGGATGGTCAAGCCGGGTGCCGCGGTGCTCGACGTGGGGGTCAGCCGTGTCGACGGGAAGATCGCCGGCGACGTCGCGGCCGACGTGGTCGAGGTCGCCGGCCACGTGGCGCCGAACCCCGGGGGAGTGGGCCCCATGACCCGGGCGATGCTGCTGCAGAACGTCGTCCTCGCCGCCGAGCAGGCAGCCTCGGCGTGACCCGCCCGCCGCTCTACGTCCGCCGGCCCTTCCTGGCCGGCCTGGTCCGCCAGGCGCCGCTGCTGGCGGTGCTGGTCGCGGTGGGTGTCGGGCTGCTCCTGGTCACCTTCGAGCACTGGCGGATCGGCCTCGTCGTCGTCGGGCTGGCGCTGGTCGGCGCCGCGCTGCTGCGGCTGCTGCTGCCGGTGCGGCGGGTCGGCTTCCTCGCGGTCCGCAGCCGGGCGGTCGACGTCGTCCTGCTCTCGGTCGCCGGACTGGTGCTGACCGGCTTCGCGCTGGCCATCCCCGGCGCGTGACCCGCGGCAGCGGGGGACGCCGGTGAGGGCTAGGTTGGCGGCCATGGCAGCGCAGCCCAGGAACGGCAAGGTCACCGTGGTCGGTGCCGGCTTCTACGGCTCCACCACCGCTCTCCGTCTCGCGGAGTACGACGTCTTCGAGACCGTCGTCCTCACCGACATCCTGGAGGGCAAGCCCGAGGGCCTGGCCCTCGACATGAACCAGTCCCGGCCCGTCGAGGGTTTCGAGACGAAGGTCGTCGGTGTCGGCGGCGGTTCCTACGAGGGCACCGAGGGGTCCGACGTCGTCGTCGTGACCGCGGGGCTGCCCCGCAAGCCCGGCATGAGCCGCATGGACCTCATCGAGACCAACGCGGGGATCGTCCGCCAGGTCTCGGAGAACATCGCGAAGACCTCGCCGGACGCCGTCGTCATCGTGGTCTCCAACCCGCTGGACGAGATGACCGCGCTGGCGCAGATCGCCACCGGCTCCCCGCACCACCGGGTCATGGGCCAGGCCGGGATGCTCGACACCGCCCGCTTCACCAACTTCGTGGCCGAGGAGTGCGGCGTGCCCGTCTCCTCGGTGCGCACGCTGACCCTGGGCTCGCACGGCGACACGATGGTGCCGGTGCCCTCGCGCTGCACCGTCGAGGGCAAGCCGCTGGCCGACGTGCTGCCCGCCGACCGGATCGAGCACCTCGTGCAGCGCACCCGCAACGGTGGCGCCGAGGTGGTCGCGCTGCTCAAGACCGGGTCGGCCTACTACGCTCCGTCCGCCGCGGCCGCCCGCATGGCGCGTGCGGTCATGGAGGACTCCGGCGCCGTGATGCCGGTGTGCACCTGGGTGGACGGCGAGTACGGCATCTCCGGGGTGTACCTGGGGGTGGAGGCCGAGATCGGCCGGGGCGGCGTGACGCGCGTCGTCGAGAGCAACCTGTCCGACGACGAGCTGGCGGGCCTGCGCGAGGCGGCCGAAGCGGTGCGCGCGAAGCAGGCCGACGTAGCCGACCTCTGAAGAAGGACCCCGCTGCCCCCCACCGCTCGCACGCTCGCGGCGGGCCCCTGCAGCGGGGCCACGACAGCAACAAGGAGAACGCGTGAGCAAGATCAAGGTCGAGGGCACCGTCGTCGAGCTCGACGGCGACGAGATGACCCGGATCATCTGGCAGTTCATCAAGGACCAGCTGATCCTCCCGTACCTCGACGTCAACCTCGAGTACTACGACCTCGGCATCGAGCACCGCGACGCCACCGACGACCAGGTGACGATCGACTCCGCCAACGCCATCAAGAAGCACGGCGTCGGCGTCAAGTGCGCGACCATCACGCCCGACGAGGCGCGGGTCGAGGAGTTCGGCCTCAAGAAGATGTGGCGCTCCCCGAACGGGACGATCCGCAACATCCTCGGCGGCGTCATCTTCCGCGAGCCGATCATCATGCAGAACGTGCCGCGCCTGGTGCCGGGCTGGACCAAGCCGATCATCGTCGGCCGTCACGCCTACGGCGACCAGTACCGCGCCACCGACTTCAAGTTCCCGACCTCGGGCAAGCTCACCGTCACCTTCACCCCGGACGACGGCTCGCAGCCCATCGAGCACGAGGTCTTCCAGGCCCCGGGCGCCGGCGTCTCGCTGTCGATGTACAACCTCGACGACTCGATCCGCGACTTCGCGAAGGCCTCGCTCAACTACGGCCTCGACCGCGGCTACCCGGTCTACCTCTCCACGAAGAACACGATCCTCAAGGCCTACGACGGCCGGTTCAAGGACATCTTCGAGGAGGTGTTCGAGTCCGAGTTCAAGGACAAGTTCGCCGCCGCCGGCATCACCTACGAGCACCGGCTCATCGACGACATGGTCGCCGCCTCGCTCAAGTGGGAGGGCGGCTACGTCTGGGCGTGCAAGAACTACGACGGTGACGTGCAGTCCGACACCGTGGCCCAGGGCTTCGGCTCGCTCGGCCTCATGACGTCGGTCCTGGCCACCCCGGACGGCCGCACGGTCGAGGCCGAGGCCGCCCACGGCACCGTGACCCGGCACTACCGGCAGCACCAGCAGGGCAAGGAGACCTCGACCAACCCGATCGCGTCGATCTTCGCCTGGACCCGGGGCCTCGCGCACCGCGGCAAGCTGGACGGCACCCCCGAGGTGACCCGGTTCGCCGAGACCCTCGAGCGGGTCTGCATCGAGACCGTCGAGAGCGGCCAGATGACCAAGGACCTGGCACTGCTGATCTCCAAGGACCAGCCGTGGCTGAACACCCAGGACTTCCTGGCGGCCATCGACACCAACCTGCAGAAGGCCATGGCCTGACGTAGGACCGTCGATCCACGCCGGTGGCCCCCTCGGTTCGTCCGAGGGGGCCACCGACGTGTTCTCGTCCTGTGGACGGCGGTCCGTCGGGGACTGCTCGCGCCGACGCAGCTGCGCCGCACACGGCGACCATCCGGGGAGATGCGGCTCACCGTCCACGCTCGAAGGGGGTGCGCGGGCCTCCTTCGAGTGCGACGACCAGGCACCATGGGGGAGTCCCACCCCCGAACCAACCCCTGAGGAGCACGCCGCCGGTGAGCGACGTATGGCTCAACATCGTCATGGTCGTCCTCTTCGTGCTGATCGGCGGGGCCTTCGCCGGCGCGGAGATCGCCCTGGTCTCGCTGCGCGAGGGTCAGGTGCGCGCCATGGCCGAGCAGGGGCGGCGCGGCCAGGCGGTCCAGAAGCTGCTGAAGGACCCGAACCAGTTCCTCGCGGCGGTGCAGGTTGGCGTCACCCTCGCCGGGTTCTTCTCCGCGGCCTTCGGTGCCAGCACGCTGTCCCGCCCGCTTGCCGCCTTCCTGGAGACGCGCGGCATGAGCGAGGGCCTCGCCGGCACGCTGGCGCTGGTGCTCGTCACGATCGTCATCAGCTACCTGTCACTGGTCGTCGGTGAGCTGACGCCGAAGCGGCTGGCGCTGCAGCGGGCCGAGGGCTTCTCGCTCGTCGTCGCCGCGCCGCTCAACGCCATCGCCAAGCTGTCCCGCCCGATCATCTGGCTGCTGTCGAAGTCGACCAACGGACTGGTGCGCCTGCTGGGCGGGGACCCCAGGGCCAGCGGCGAGTCGATCAGCCAGGAGGAGCTCCGCGACCTGGTCGCCGCGCACGAGTCGCTGAGCAGCGACGAGCGCCGGCTCATCGACGAGGTCTTCCGCGCCGGCGAGCGCGAGGTGCGCGAGGTGATGACCCCGCGCACCGAGGTCCAGTTCCTCGACGCCTCGATGACCGCCAGCCGCGCGGCGAAGCTGGTGGCGGAGTCCAACTGGTCCCGGTTCCCGGTGGCCGGGCGGGACCAGGACGACGTGCTCGGCTTCGTGCACGTCCGCGACCTGTTCCTGCCCAACCACCCCGCGGGGCGGGCGGCCACCGTGGGCGACCTGGCCCGCGAGGTCACGCGCCTGCCCGGCACCGCCGCCGTCCTCACCGTGCTCAGCGAGATGCGCCGGGAGAACCAGCACCTTGCCATCGTCGTCGACGAGTACGGCGGCACCGACGGGATCGTGACGCTGGAGGACCTCATCGAGGAGGTCATCGGCGAGATCTACGACGAGTACGACGAGGAGGTCGAGCCCGAGGCCCGGCAGTCGCCCGACGCCCCGCGGGAGGTCGACGGCCTGCTCAACCTGGACGACTTCACCGAGGCCACCGGGCTGGCGCTCCCGGAAGGGCCCTACGAGACGGCGGCCGGCTACGTGCTGGCCGAGCTGGGCCGGCTGCCCGAGGTGGGCGACACCGTCGAGGTGGAGGGACGCCGCATCGAGGTGGTCGAGCTCGACGGGCGACGCATCGCCCGCATCCTGGTCAGCCCGCCCCCGGCCGGCGACGTCCCACAGGACGCCGCCGACCGCACCGAGGTCGGCTAGCGCCGGGCCTGCGCGACGTCCCAGGCGTCGCGCACGATGCCGACCAGGTCGGTGTGCTTCGGCGCCCAGCCGAGGTCTGCCCGGATCCGGTCGCTGGAGGCCACCAGCTGCGCCGGGTCCCCGGCCCGCCGCTCGCCGACGGTCACCGGGATCGGGTGGCCGGTGACCTCGCGGGCGGCCTCGACGACCTCCTGCACCGAGAAGCCGGTCCCGTTGCCCAGGTTGTAGATCCGGTGCTCGCCCGCCGCGGGCGCCGGCAGCGCCAGCAGGTGCGCGTCGGACAGGTCCTCGACGTGCACGTAGTCGCGGATGCAGGTGCCGTCGGGCGTCGGGTAGTCCTGCCCGTAGACCGTCAGCGACTCCCGCTGACCCGCAGCGACCTGCAGCGCGATCGGGATGAGGTGGGTCTCGGTGGCGTGCCGTTCCCCGAGGCCGTAGGCGGCGCCGGCGACGTTGAAGTAGCGCAGGCTCACCGCAGCGAACCCGTGCGCCACCGCGTAGGAGGTCAGCATGTGGTCGACGGCGAGCTTCGAGGCGCCGTAGGTGTTGGTGGGCCGGGTGGGCGCGTCCTCGCGGATCGGCACCTGGTCCGGCTCGCCGTAGGTGGCCGCGGTGGAGGAGAACACGATCCGGCGGCAGTCGGCCGCCCGCATGGCCTCCAGGAGGGCGAAGGAGCCACCCACGTTGGTGTGCCAGTAGTCCTCGGGCTGCTGCTGGGAGACGCCGACCAGCGACTTCGCCGCGAAGTGCAGCACCGCCTCGGGGCGCACCTCGGCCAGCACCGGAGCGGAGTCGTGCAGGGAGACCTGGGCCAGCGTGGCCCCCTCGGGGACCGCGTCGGCGTGGCCGGTCGAGAGGTCGTCGAGGACGGTGACCTCGTGGCCGCCGGCCAGCAGCGCCGCCGTCACTACGCTGCCGATGTAGCCGGCTCCGCCGGCGACGAGTACGCGCATGGCCCCACCTTATGGGGGCGCCTGCGGAGGTGGAGGAACTCGATGGTCAGTCCCCGTGCTGCGGTGCAGTCGCTCCCGGCCTACAAGCCCGGCCGCAACCCCGCCGACCTGGCGCGCGAGATCGGCGTGGAGCGGGCGGTCAAGCTGGCCAGCAACGAGGTCGCCTTCCCGCCGCTGCCCGCCGTCGTCGACGCGGTGACCGCGACGGTCGCGGAGACCAACCGCTATCCCGACAACGGCGCCGTCGTCCTCACCCGGGCGCTGGCCGACCGCTACGGCGTCGACCCCACCCAGGTCGCCACCGGCTGCGGGGCGGTGGCGATCTGCCAGGAGCTCGCCCAGGCTTACAACGACCCGGGCTCGAGCATCGCCTTCGCCTGGCGCTCCTTCGAGATGTATCCGCTGCTGGCCCGGGTCGCCGGCGCCCGCGCCGTCCAGGTGCCGCTGGTCCCGGGGCGCGACGGCGGGTCGCCCGACACCCACGACCTCGACGCACTGGCCGCGGCCCTCGACGACAGCACCCGGCTGGTCTTCGTCTGCAACCCGAACAACCCCACCGGGACGGCGGTGCACCGTCCGGAGCTGGAGCGGTTCCTCGACGCGGTCCCGGCCGGGACCCTCGTGGTGCTCGACGAGGCCTACCGCGAGTTCGTCACCGACCCCGAGGTGCCCGACGGCGTCGAGCTGATGCGCGGGCGGCCGAACGTCGCCGTCCTCCGCACCTTCTCCAAGGCCTGGGGGCTGGCCGGGCTGCGGGTCGGCTACCTGCTCGCCGAGGACCCGGCGGTGGCCGACGCGGTGCGCAGGACCCACCTGCCCTTCAGCGTGGGCATGGTCGCCCAGGCGGCGGCGGTCGCGGCGCTCGCCAGCGAGGACGAGGTCCGCCGCCGCTGTGCCGCCGTGACCGCCGAGCGGGAGCGGCTGACCGGCGCGCTGCGGGACCGGGGACTGGAGGTCGCCGACAGCCAGGCGAACTTCGTCTGGCTGCCCGTGGGGGAGCGGACGGCGGAGCTGGCCGCCGCGCTCGAGGCCCGTGCGGTCATCACCCGGCCGTTCGCCGGCGAGGGGATCCGGGTCACCGTCGGCACCCCGGAGGAGGACGACGTCTTCCTCGCCGCACTGGACGACGCACTGGCCCGGTGACCAGCAACGCGGCGCCTCAGGGAGGGGTCGCGGGCCCGGCGGGACGGGGGAGGCCGGAACCTTGCCGCTCGACGGCTGGTTTGATGGCCGACGTGGCTCTTCCCCGAGTGCTGTCCGGCATCCAGCCGACGGCGGGCTCCTTCCACCTCGGCAACTACCTCGGCGCGCTGCGCCAGTGGGTCGCCCTGCAGGACGGCCACGACGCCTTCTACTGCGTCGTCGACCTGCACGCGATCACGATGGACTGGGACCCCGAGGAGCTCCGGCGGAACTCCCTCACCTCGGCCGCGCAGCTGCTCGCGCTCGGCGTCGACCCGGCGCGCAGCACCTTGTTCGTGCAGAGCCACGTGCCCGAGCACCTGCAGCTGTCGTGGGTGCTGGAGTGCATCGCACGCTTCGGCGAGGCCAGCCGGATGACGCAGTTCAAGGACAAGAGCCAGCGCGAGGGCGCCGACGGCTCGTCGGTCGGGCTGTTCACCTATCCCGTGCTCATGGCCGCCGACATCCTCCTCTACCAGGCCGACCTGGTGCCGGTGGGCGACGACCAGCGGCAGCACCTCGAGCTCACCCGCGACGTCGCCACCCGGTTCAACAACCGCTTCGGCGAGGCGTTCACCGTCCCCCAGGGCTTCATCCCGGAGGCGGGGGCGCGGGTCATGGACCTGCAGTCGCCGGAGAAGAAGATGAGCAAGAGCCTGCCGCCGGCCGGGTGCGTCCAGCTGCTGGACGACCCGAAGGTGACGGCGAAGAAGATCCGGTCGGCGGTCACCGACACCGGCAGGGAGGTCGTGGCCGACCGCGAGAACAAGCCCGGCGTCACCAACCTGCTGACCATCCACAGCGCCCTGTCGGGTACGTCGGTGGCGGACCTGGAGGAGCACTTCGCCGGCCGCGGCTACGGCGACCTGAAGAAGGAGCTCGCCGAGGTCGTCGTCGAGTTCGTGACGCCGGTGCAGCAGCGCACCCAGGAGCTGCTGGACGACCGCGCCGAGCTGGAGCGGATCCTCGCCTCCGGCGCCGCGCGGGCGCGCGAGGTGGCCGCGCGCACCGTGGCCGACGTGTACGAGCGCGTGGGGTTCCTCCTGCCGGCGGGCCCGGCGGCATGAACGACGACACGTTCGTCGGCCGCCTCGCCGGTCCGCCGGAGACCTCGGTGATCGGCGTCATCGTGCCGGTGCCCGAGCCGTGGGCGGCGCTCCTGGTCGACTGGCGGGCCAAGGTGGGCGACCCGCAGGCGCGGGCGGTCCCGCCGCACGTGACGCTGCTGCCGCCGACCGAGGTCCCCCGGACCGACCGCGCGGCCGTGTCGGAGCACCTCGCGGCCGTCGCGGCCAGCCATCCGCCGTTCGACATGCACCTGGCCGGCACCGGGACGTTCAAGCCGGTCTCCGACGTCGTGTTCGTCGCCGTCGCGCGGGGGATCGGCAACTGCGAGCTGCTGGCCAACGACGTCCGGCAGGGCCCGCTGGACCGCTCGCTGTCCTTCCCGTACCACCCGCACGTCACCGTTGCGCACGACGTCCCGGCGGACATGCTCGAGGTGGCCTACGCCGGGCTGCAGGACCTGTCCGCGGAGTTCCGGGTCGAGGCGTTCACCGAGTTCGAGCAGACCCCGTCGGGGGAGTGGGCCGTCGTCCGCCAGTACCCGCTCACCGGGCCGGAGCACCCGAGCGGCGCCTGACCGGCGGCGCAGCGGGCCGGCCAGCAGACTCGGGTGGTGAGCTCGTCGCGCCCCGATGACCCGCCGGCCGCCAGGGCGTGGCCGGTCCGGTTGTGGGACCGGGTCGACGCCGTCGTCTCCGCCACCCGCGCCCGCTACGGCTGGTTCGACCGTCTGGCCCGGGCCGGTGGCCGCTACCAGCGGACCCAGGGCGACCTGATGGCCGCCGGGGTCACCTACTTCGCCTTCCTCGCGCTCTTCCCGGTCCTGCTGCTGGTCGCCTCGATCATCGGTCTGGTGCTCGCCGGCGACGAGCTGCTCCAGCGCGAGCTGTTCAGCGCCATCCGCGAGGCGTTCCCCGGCGGGCTGGGCCGGCGGCTGGTCGAACAGCTCTCCGGCGCCATCGACTCCGCGGGTGTGGTCGGGCTGATCGGGCTCGCCGGATTCCTGTACGCCGGCCTGCGCACGATGGACAAGCTGCGGGTGGGGATGGAGCGCATCTGGAAGGGCCGGGTCGACGAGCCGGAGTTCCTGCGCGACAACCTGCAGGACGTCGTGGCCCTCGTGGCGCTCGGCGCGGTGGGGGTGGCCAGCCTCGGGCTCACCGGTCTGGTCAGCCAGGCCTCGTCCCGGGTGCTGGACTTCCTCGACCTCGCCGACGAACCGGGGTACGGCGTCCTGACCTGGCTGCTGGGCATCGGGCTGGCCATGGCCGGCGACGTCGTCGTCTTCCTGTGGCTGCTGCGCGTGGTGCCGGGGGTGACCAACCCGGTGCGGCGGCTGCTGCCCGGGGCGTTGTTCGGCGCGGTCGGCTTCGAGGTGCTCAAGCTGATCGGCGGGTACTACCTCTCGCTGATCTCCGACAGCGTCACGGCGTCGGCGTTCGGCGGCGCCGTGGGCGTGCTCGTCTGGATCAACCTGGTGGCGCGGTTCGCCTTCTTCACCGCCGCCTGGACGGCCGCCGGCCTCGCGCAGGAGGCTCCGCCGCCGGTCGGACCCGGCGACGTCGAGCCGATCCGGCGCCCAGCAGCGTCGCGCTGAGGACCGCCGCGCCCCCGAGGGCGGGCAGCAGCCACGGCGTGGCGGCACCGGTGGTCCGCCCCGCCCCGGGGCGCGGGGGCGCAGGGGTGGCGGCCGGGGCGGGCGCCGGTGCCGCCAGCAGGTCACCGGGGCGCACGAGCCGGCCGACGCCGGGTGTCGCCGGAGGGACGGCGAACCCCCAGTCGAGCAGCAGCGCCGCCTGGTCGGCCGCCCGCAGCGGCACGTTCTCGGTGTCCAGGACGCTCACGACCAGCCGTCGTCCGTCCCGTTCGGCCCCGGTGACGAAGGTGTGCCGGGCCGCATCGGTGAACCCCGTCTTCCCGCCGAGCCCGCCCGGGTAGCCGGCGAGGGGGTTCTGGTTCTGGATCTGGAACCCGGGGGAGCGGCCCTCGACCGGTGGGACGGCGGCGGTGGGGACGCGCAGCACCGCGGCGGCCGCGGGTTCCTCGAGCAGCGCGCGGAAGATCAGGGCCAGGTCGTAGGCCGAGGTCGTCTGTCCGGCCACGTCGAGCCCCGAGGGGTTCCCGGCCACCGTGTCGTAGGCGCCGAGGTCGGACGCGGTGCGGTTCATCGCCGCCACCGTCGCCTCCTGCCCGCCGGCGACGCGGGCGAGGGCGGAGGCGGCATCGTTGCCCGACTGCAGCACCAGCGCCTCGAACAGCAACGACACGGGGTAGCGCCCGCAGGCCACGAGCCCGACCCGGCTGCCCTCCACCTGCTCGTCCTCCGGCGTGGCCTCCACGACCTGTGCCGGGTCGAGCCGGGGCACCAGCGTGAGCAGGGTGAGGGTCTTCAGGGTGCTGGCCGGGTAGTGGCGCCCGTGCGCGTCCCGGGCGGCGAGGACCCGACCCGACGAGGCGTCGGCCACCAGCCAGGCGGTGGCGGTGATGCCGGCCGGCAGCGGCGGCGCGCCGTCGGCCACCACGGTCCCGCGGGACCCCAGGCGCTGCCCACCGACCGTGCTCCCGTCGGGCGCGGTGCCCCGCTCGGGCGGCCCGGTGAGCGGTGCCGACGGGGTGGGTGCCGCGGTGTCCGCGGTGGGGCGCGCCGCCGACGTCGGGTCGGTTGCGGGTGCGGCCGCCGCGGGACCGCCCGCGAGGAGGGCGAGGAGGGCGGCGGCGGCCAGCAGGGGCACGGCGCGGCGTCGTCGCATGCCGGCACCGTAGGCCGCGTGACCTGCGGCACCCTGCGCGCCGTCCGGGCGCCCCGAACGGATGAGCCTTCGCAACGATCGGGTCTCAGTCCGCAGCAGAGCTTGTAGCGCCCGTAGGGGCCGCGATTAGCGTCGCTGCCGGGTGCCTCCCGGGGCCGCGCACGCGGCCCGGCGGCACCGGATGTCCGATTCCGGACGCGCGGCCGCGAGCGGCGCGTCCCCCACACAGAGGAGATCGTCTTGCGCCGAGCGCGGATGACGAAGGCCGCGGCGCTGCTGCTGGCCGGCAGCCTGGCCCTGGTGGCCTGTGCCAGCGACGAGAAGGACAGCGGCGCGGGCAGCAAGGGCGGCAGCGACGGCGACCTGAAGATCGGCCTGGCCTTCGACACCGGCGGCCGTGGCGACCAGTCCTTCAACGACTCCGCCGTCGCGGGCGTCGAGAAGGCCATCAAGGACCTCGGCGGCAAGGTGCAGGAGCTCTCGCCGAACGACGACGCCTCCAACCGCGCCGAGCTGCTGACCCAGCTCGCCGAGGCCGGCTACAACCCGGTCATCGCCGTCGGCTTCAACTACGACGACGTCATCGCCGAGGTCGCGCCGCAGTTCCCCGACACCACCTTCGCGCAGGTCGACGGCTCCAACGCCGACGGCAAGAAGGGCGACAACGTCACCGGTCTCCTCTTCGCCGAGGAGCAGGGGTCCTTCCTGGCCGGCGTCGCCGCCGCGCTGAAGACCGAGACGAACAACGTCGGCTTCGTCGGTGGCGTGCAGAGCCCGCTGATCGAGAAGTTCCAGGCCGGCTTCCAGGCCGGTGCCAAGGCCGTCAAGCCCGACATCCAGGTCCAGGTCCAGTACCTGTCCCCGGCCGGTGACTTCAGCGGCTTCGGTGACCCGCAGAAGGGCAAGCTCGTCGCCCAGGGCATGTACCAGAACGGCGCGGACATCGTGTTCCACGCCGCCGGCGGTTCCGGCAAGGGTGTCTTCGAGGCGGCCGTCGAGGCCGGCAAGCGGGCCATCGGCGTCGACTCCGACCAGTACCTGACCGCCTCGCCCGACCAGCAGGCCGTGATCATGACCTCGATGCTCAAGCGCGTCGACAACGCCGTCGAGAACTTCATCAAGGCCTACGCCGAGGGTGACGTCGAGGGCGCCACGGACATCGTCAACGACCTGTCCACGGGCGGCGTCGGCCTGGCCACCTCCGGTGGCTACATCGACGACATCGCCGACCAGATCAAGGACTTCGAGAAGAAGATCCTCGACGGCGACATCACGGTTCCCACCAAGCCGTGACCGTCGGCCGCGGGTCCCGCTCCGGCGGGCCCGCGGCCCAGGTCGACCCGACGGCGGGTCCGGGCGCAGGTCGCCCGGGCCCGCCGTCGTCGGTCCGGCCCCGGGCAGGAGGGCCGCGCGCCACCACCCGGGCCGGATGGGAGATCATGCGGCAGCCGGTTCCCGAGCGGGACCGGCCGCCCGACCCGGCCACCCGTGGCCGGCCGGTGCCCCGCGGCGGACCCCGCAGGAACCGGGGCGGACGAACGGACGTGCGCCGCGCACCAGCGGCACGCACAGCGAGGGAGAGGCCCACCATGGCCGCAACAGCAGCGCCCGGCGGCGGCACGCCGCCCGTCGGCGCCCCCGGTGACGGCGTGCCCTACGCGGTCGAGCTGCGGGGCATCACCAAGCGGTTCCCCGGGGTCGTCGCCAACCGCGACATCGAGCTGCGCGTCCGGCGCGGCGAGGTGCACGCGATCGTCGGCGAGAACGGCGCCGGCAAGTCGACCCTGATGAAGACCCTGTACGGGATGCACCGCCCCGACGAGGGCACGATCCTGCTCGACGGGCGCGAGACGACCCTGCGCAGCCCCGCGGACGCCATCGCCGCCGGCATCGGCATGGTCCACCAGCACTTCATGCTGGCCGACAACTTCACCGTCCTGGAGAACATCGTCCTGGGCAGCGAGCCGACCAAGGGCGGCCGGCTCGACCGCGCCGAGGCTCGGCGCCGCATCCGCGAGATCTCCGACCGCTACGCCCTCGGCCTCGACCCCGACGAGCTGGTCGAGAACCTCGGTGTCGGCGACCGGCAGCGCGTGGAGATCGCCAAGGTCCTCTACCGCGGCGCCCGCACCCTGATCCTCGACGAGCCCACCGCCGTCCTGGTGCCCCAGGAGGTCGACGAGCTCTTCGGCAACCTGGCCGAGCTCAAGCGCGAGGGCCTGACGGTCATCTTCATCTCGCACAAGCTCGACGAGGTCCGCAAGGTGGCCGACTCGATCACCGTGATCCGGCGCGGCACGACCGTGGGCACCGCCGACCCGCGGACGACGACGTCGCGCCAGCTCGCCGAGATGATGGTCGGCTCCGAGCTGCCCTCGCCGCACACCCGCACGTCGACCGTGCGGGAGGCCGCGGTCCTGCAGCTGAGCGGGGTCTCCGTGGCCTCGACCGACGGCGGCCGGCCTGCCGTGGACGACGTCGCGCTCACCGTGCGCGAGGGCGAGGTCGTGGGCATCGCCGGCGTCGAGGGGAACGGCCAGGCCGAGCTCGTCGAGGCGATCATGGGCCTGCGCTCGCTCGCGGCCGGCAGCGTCGACTTCGCCGGTCAGGACATCAGCACGTGGAGCACCCGCGCCCGTCGCGAGGGCGGGATCGGGTTCATCCCCGAGGACCGCCACCGCCAGGGGATGCTGCTCGAGGCCCCGCTGTGGGAGAACCGCATCCTCGGCCACCAGACCCGCCCGCCGGCGGTCAAGGGGCCGTTCATCGACCGCAAGGGCGCCCGTTCCGACACCGAGCGGATCATGCGTGAGTACGACGTCCGCGCCCCCGGGCCGGACACGCTGGCGCACGCCCTGTCGGGCGGCAACCAGCAGAAGCTGATCATCGGGCGCGAGATGAGCTCGGCCCCCAAGCTGCTGATCGCGGCCCACCCGACCCGCGGGGTCGACGTCGGCGCGCAGTCGGTCATCTGGGAGCTGCTCAAGGACGCCCGTGCCGAAGGGATGGGCATCCTGTTGATCTCGGCCGACCTCGACGAGCTGATCGGGCTCTCGGACACGCTGCACGTGATGCTGCGCGGCCGGCTCGTGGCGACCCTGGACCCGGCGGCGCTGACGCCGGAGGAGCTGGGCGGTCACATGACGGGCGCCACCGACTCCGCGGTGGGTGCGGCGTGACCGCCCTCCGCCGGATCGGCACGTCGCTGGCGGCGCCTGCGCTGGCCGTCGTCGTCGCCGTCGTCATCACGACGCTGGTCATCCTGCTGATCGGCCAGAACCCGCTCACCGCGTTGCAGGTGCTGGTCGACTTCGGTGAGACGCCGGCCCAGCAGACGCAGGCGATCGTGGTGATCCTCAACCGCGCCGTGCCGTTGTTCCTCGCCGGCCTGGCGGTCTCGGTCGCCTTCCGCATGGGGCTGTTCAACATCGGCGTCGAGGGCCAGTACCGCATGGCCACGGTCATCGCCGCGGGTGTGGGCGCCGCCGTGGTGCTGCCCGCCCCGCTGCACGTGCTGCTGATCATGGTGGTGGCCATGGCGGTCGGCGCGCTGTGGGCCGGCATCGTGGCCGTCCTCAAGGTCACCCGCGGCGTGAGCGAGGTGATCAGCTCGATCATGCTCAACTTCATCGCGCTGGGCACCGCCTCCTACCTGCTGACCGGCCCGCTGCGCGGCAGCCCGGAGGGCGCGGCGATCATCACGACGAAGGAGATCCCGGAGTCCGGCCGGTTCCCGGCCATCAACGGGCTGTTCGACGTCCTGGGGCTGGCGCAGCCGCGGGGCCAGCTGTTCGGTTTCCTCGTCGTCGCCGTCCTCGTCGGGATCGCCGTCTCGGTGCTGCTCAAGCGCACCCGGTTCGGCTTCGACCTGCGGGCGACCGGGCTCTCGCCCTCGGCCGCCACCGCCAGCGGCATCGACGCCCGCCGCATGGTCATCAAGACGATGCTCATCTCCGGCGCGGTCGCGGGGCTCATCGGCCTGCCCGACCTGCTGGGCCGCACGCACAGCTTCGGCACCGAGTTCACCGCCGGGCTCGGCTTCCTCGGCATCGCCGTGGCGCTGCTCGGCCGCAACTCGCCGATCGGCATCGCGTTCGCCGCGCTGCTGTTCGCCTTCCTCGACCGGGCCGCGGTGCCGCTGCAGTTCGCCGACATCCCCGCCTCGGTGGTCACGATCATCCAGGGCACCATCGTGCTCTCGGTCGTCGTCGCCAACGAGATCGCCCGGCAGCTGACCCGCCGCCGGGCCGAGCACTCCACCGGGCAGGCAGCGCCACCGGTGCAGGAGCCCGCCGGCCCGGCCGGCACCCGCATCGACGCGCGACAGGAGGCGGGGGCATGACCGCGACCACCGCACCCACCGCGGCTCCGAGCCGTGGACCGCTGACCGAGCTGTTCCTCGGCGGTGGCCGTGCCCGCCGGATCACCTGGCTGTTCGTCGGCCTGATGCTCCTGATGTCCGCCGTGCGGGTCATCTCCGGCGAGCAGGCGCTCACCTCGTCCTCGACGTTCGCCGCGGCGCTGCTGCTGGCGGTGCCGATCGGCCTCGCCGCGCTGGGCGGCCTGTTCGCCGAGCGCGCGGGCGTGGTGAACATCGGTCTCGAGGGCATGATGATCCTGGGAACCTGGGGGGCCGGCTGGGCCGGTTACCAGTGGGGCTGGGCGGCCGCTCTCATCGGTGGTGCCGTCTTCGGCGCCGCGGGCGGGCTCCTGCACGCCGTCGCCACCGTGACCTTCGGCGTGGACCACGTGGTCTCCGGCGTCGCGATCAACATCCTGGCCGAGGGCGTGGTCCGGTTCCTCTCCGAGCTGCTGTACGCGGGGACGACGAACGGCGGTGGCGTCACGCAGTCGCCGGCGCTGTCGAGCCGCCCGCCGAGCTTCTCCCTGCCGGTGCTCTCCTCCGGTCCGGACCTCCTCGGTGACCTGGAGAACCAGCACTGGTTCCTGCTGTCCGACCTCGCCGGGCTGCTGCGCGGGCTCACCAGCGGCGTCGGTGTGCTGACCCTGCTCGCCGTGCTGCTCGTGCCGGCCAGCTACCTGCTGCTGTGGCGCACCGCGTTCGGCCTGCGCCTGCGCTCCTGCGGTGAGAACCCGGCGGCCGCGGACTCCCTCGGCGTGCCGGTCTACCGGCTCAAGTACATCGCCGTGATCATCTCCGGCGCGCTGGCCGGCCTCGGCGGTGTCTTCCTGGTGTTCGTCGCCAACATCTACCGCGAGGGGCAGACCGGCGGTCGAGGGTTCATCGGCCTCGCCGCGCTGATCTTCGGCAACTGGCGGCCCGGTGGTCTGGCCGCCGGTGCCGGGCTGTTCGGCTTCGCCGACGGTCTGCAGCTGCGCAGCCGTGGCGCCGTCGTCGCGCTGCTGCTCCTGCTGGCGCTGCTGCTGGCCGTGGTCGCGGTGGTCCAGACCCGCCGCGCCCGGTTCCTGCAGGCGGCCTTCGCGGGCGGGTTCGCCGTCCTCAGCCTGGTCGGCTTCCTGACCATCGACGAACTGCCCGAGGGCATCGTCTCCTTCACCCCGCACCTGATCACGCTGCTCGTGCTCTCCCTGGCCTCCCAACGGCTGCGGATGCCGAAGGCCGACGGGCTGGTCTACCGACGAGGAGAGCACTAGTGAGCCAGATCGACTGGGACGCCCTGCGGGCGGCTGCCCGCGAGGCGATGACGCACGCCTACGCGCCGTACTCGAAGTTCCCGGTCGGCGTCGCCGGGCTGGTCGAGGACGGTCGCGTCGTCACCGGCTGCAACGTGGAGAACGCCTCCTACGGCCTCGGGCTGTGCGCCGAGTGCGGGATGGTCAGCGACCTCGCCCGCACCGGCGGCGGCCGGCTCGTCGCCGTGGCCTGCGTCGGCGGTGACGGGCAGCCCCTCATGCCGTGCGGCCGCTGCCGTCAGCTGCTGTGGGAGCACGGGGGCGCCGACATGCTGATCGAGACCGTGTCCCTGGGCATCGTGCCGATGCGCGAGGTGCTGCCCGACGCCTTCGGCCCCGACGACCTGGTCGCGGCGGCAGAGCGGGGGCAGGGCTGATGGACGCGATCGACGTCATCCGGGCGAAGCGGGACGGCCAGCAGCTGTCCGCCGAGCAGATCCGCTGGATCATCGACGCCTACACCCAGGGGGTGGTCCCGGACGAGCAGGTCAGCGCGCTGCTGATGGCGGTCTTCTTCAACGGTATGGCCGCCGAGGAGCTCGCCGTCTGGACCCAGTCGATGATCGACTCCGGTGAGCGCAAGGATCTCTCGCCGCTGGGCCGGCCGACGGCCGACAAGCACTCCACCGGCGGGGTGGGGGACAAGATCACCCTGCCGCTCGCGCCGCTGGTCGCCGCCTGCGGGGTGGCCGTGCCGCAGCTGTCCGGGCGCGGCCTGGGCCACACCGGCGGCACCCTGGACAAGCTGGAGGCGATCCCCGGCTGGCGTGCCGACGTGCACGAGCAGGCGTACCTCCAGCAGCTCCGGGACGTCGGCGCGGTCATCTGCGCCGCCGGGCACGACCTGGCCCCGGCGGACAAGAAGCTCTACGCGCTGCGCGACGTCACCGGCACCGTCGAGTCGATCCCGCTGATCGCCAGCTCGATCATGAGCAAGAAGATCGCCGAGGGCGCCGACGCCCTGGTCCTCGACGTCAAGACCGGCTCGGGCGCCTTCATGCGGGACGCCGACGACGCCCGCACGCTGGCCCGCACGATGGTCGGCCTCGGCGAGGCGGCCGGCGTGCGCACGGTCGCGCTGGTGACGGCGATGGACCGACCGCTGGGCCGGACCGCCGGTAACGCGGTGGAGGTGGCGGAGTCCGTCGAGGTGCTCGCCGGTGGTGGCCCGGCCGACGTCGTCGAGCTCACGCTGGCGCTGGCCCGCGAGATGCTCGCCGGGGTCGGGCGGGACGACGTCGACCCCGCCGACGCGCTCCGCGACGGCCGCGCCATGGACGTGTGGCGCCGGATGATCGCGGCCCAGGGGGGCGACCCCGACGCTCCGCTGCCGAAGCCCGCCGAGACGCACGTCGTCACCGCTCCCGCCTCGGGCACGCTGACCCGCCTGGACGCCTATGCACTGGGGGTCGCCGCGTGGCGGCTGGGGGCAGGGCGGGCGCGCAAGGAGGACCCGGTGCAGGCCGCGGCCGGGATCACCTGGGCCGCCGGCGTGGGGGAGCAGGTGACCGCCGGCCAGCCGCTGCTCGAGCTGCAGACCGACGACGCCGACCGCATCCCGCGCGCGCTCGAGGCGCTCGAGGGCGCGATCGGCGTCGACACCGACGACCGGCCGCTGCCGCTGATCCTGGAGCGCATCACCGCCTGACCCCGCGCCACTTCTACGGGGCCTCCCCTCGGCGTGATCATGAAGTTCGGGGAGCAACACACCGCCGGAGCGCGGCGCGTCGCTTCCCGAACTTCATGATCACGGTGGGCAGGGGCCGCGCTGCCAGGTCGATGGAGCACACTGACCCCTCGTGCAGAGTTCTCCCGCAGCCGCCGTGGCCGCAGCCCGCCCGCAGCCCGGTGACCCGCTGGACCAGGACGCCGCGATCTCGGTCCGGGGCCTGGTCAAGCGGTACGGCGACTTCACCGCCGTCGACGGCCTCGACCTCGACATCCGGCGCGGCGAGATCTTCGCGCTCCTCGGCCCCAACGGCGCCGGCAAGACGACGACGGTCGAGATCTGCGAGGGCTACCGCCGCCGCGACGCCGGCGAGGTGCGCGTGCTGGGGGAGGACCCGGCCGAGGGCGACCGGCGCTGGAAGTCCCGTCTCGGCATCGTGCTGCAGTCCGGCGGCGGAGACAGCCAGCTGACGGTGCGGGAACTCCTGCGCGCCCAGGCCTCGTACTACCCCGAGCCGCGGGACGCCGACGAGGTGCTCGGACTCGTGGGGCTCACCGAGAAGGCCGGCGTGCGGGCCCGTGCCCTGTCCGGCGGCCAGCGGCGCCGGCTCGACGTCGCCCTCGGCATCGTCGGGCGGCCGGAGCTGCTCTTCCTCGACGAGCCGACCACCGGCTTCGACCCCGAGGCGCGGCGCCAGTTCTGGGCGCTCATCCGGTCGCTGCGGGACCTCGGCACGACCATGCTGCTCACCACGCACTACCTGGACGAGGCCGAGGCGCTGGCCGACCGGGCCGGGGTCATCGCCCGCGGCCGGCTGGTCGAGGTGGCGGTGCCCAGCGCGCTCGGCGGCCGGGGCACCGCGCCGGCCCTCGTCAGCTGGACCGAGCAGGGGGCCCGCCGCACGGAGGCGACGGCGACGCCGACGGCGTTCGTCCGCGAGCTGGCGACCCGCTTCCAGGGGGAGATCCCCGACCTCGCCGTGGCCCGCCCCACGCTCGAGGACGTGTACCTGCAGATGATCGGGGAGGCCGGCCGATGACCGCCGTGCGCCAGTCGACCGACGAGCGGGCCGCGCTCCCGTCCCTGCCGTCGGTCTACCGGTCCCGGGCGACGGTGGAGCTCAAGGAGTTCTTCCGCCAGCGCGAGTCCGTCGTCTTCACGGTCATGCTGCCGGTGCTGCTGCTGGTCGTGTTCGGCGCCGTCCTGGACTACGACCTGGGCGGTGGGGTCACCTTCACCCAGTACTTCCTGGCCGGCATCGTCGCTGCCGGCATCCTGGGCGCCAGCTTGCAGAACATGGCGATCAGCATCGCCACCGAGCGCTCCGACGGAACGCTCAAGGGCCTCGTCGGGACGCCGATGCCGCGCAGCGCCTTCTTCGTCGGCAAGGTGGTGCAGGTCCTCGCCGTCACCGTGCTCATCATCGGGGTGCTGCTCCTGATCGGGGTGGTGTTCTACGACGTCGACCTGCCCTCGGGCAGCGACTGGCTGACCTTCGCGTGGGTGACCGTCCTGGGCTCCGCGGCCTGCACGCTGCTGGGCATCAGCCTGTCGAGCCTGGCGAAGAACGGCCGGTCGGCCTCGGCGACGGTGACCCCCGTGGCGCTGGTCCTCCAGTTCATCTCCGGCGTCTTCTTCCAGTTCAGCCAGATCCCGACCTGGATGCAGACGGTGGCCTCGCTCTTCCCGCTGAAGTGGATGGCACAGGGACTGCGGTCGGTCTTCCTGCCCGACGCCCTCGCCGCGGACGAGCCGGCCGGCAGCTGGGAGCTGGGCCGGGTGGCGCTGGTCCTGGGCATCTGGTGCGTCGTGGGGCTGGTGCTGTGCGTGCGCACGTTCCGCTGGCAGGACCGCGGGAGTCGCTGACGGGGACGTCGAGCGGTAGGTCGACAATGTCCGGGTGCCTGCACCGCTGAACGCCGAGAACGTCCGCCGCGCCCCGAAGGTCCTCCTGCACGATCACCTGGACGGCGGCCTGCGCCCGCAGACGGTGCTCGAGCTCGCCGACGAGCTGGGCTACCGCGAGCTCCCCGCCGGTGACGCCGAGAGCCTGGGTCGCTGGTTCCGCGAGGCCGCCGACTCGGGCTCGCTCGAGTCCTACCTGGAGACGTTCGCGCACACGGTCGCCGTGATGCAGAGTCCCGAGGCGGTGCAGCGCGTCGCCCGCGAGTGCGCCCTGGACCTCGCCGCCGACGGCGTGGTGCACGCCGAGGTGCGGATGGCACCCGAGCTGCTGACCGCCATGCCGATGGAGGCGGCCGTCGAGGCGATGCTCGACGGGTACGCGCAGGGCGCTCGCGAGGCGGGCGGCACGATCCGGGTGGGCACGCTGCTGTGCGCCATGCGGCAGGCCGACCGCTGGGAGGAGGTGGCGGCTCTCGTCGTCCGCTACCGGGACGCCGGGGTCGTCGGCTTCGACCTGGCCGGGCCGGAGGACGGTTTCCCGCCGGACCGCATCCCGGCGGCGCTCGCGCTGCTCGACCGGGAGGGCGCGCACCGCACCGTCCATGCCGGGGAGGCGGCCGGGATCGAATCGATCCGCGCGGCCCTCGACGGCGCCCGCGCCGAGCGGTTGGGGCACGGCGTGCGCATCGCCGACGAGCTCGCCGCCGACGGAGCCCTCGGGCCGGTGGCGCGGCGGGTGCGGGACGAGCGGATCCCCCTGGAGGTGGCGCCGTCGTCGAACGTGCAGACCGGCGCCTACCCGTCGCTGGCCGAGCACCCGGTCGACCGGCTGCACCGCGCGGGCTTCGCCGTCACGCTCAACACCGACAACCGGCTGATGAGCGGTGTCTCGATGACCAGCGAGGTCGCCGACGTGGCGACGACGTTCGGCTGGACGTGGGACGACGTGCGGGCCGTCACCGAGCGGGCGGTCGCCGGTGCCTTCCTCGCCGACGAGGAACGCCGACGCCTGCTCGAGGACGTCGTCGGTCCCGGCTACGCGGCGCTGGCGGGCTGACGACGTGGACGTGCTGCTCGCCGAGCCCACCGGCCAGACCCTGGAGCAGGTCGGGCACCTCGGCATCGCCTTCGTGCTCTCCGCGCTCATGGGCCTGGAGCGCGAGCTGCGGCAGAAGGCGGCGGGACTGCGGACGCTGACGATCGTCGGTTTCGCCTCGGCGCTGTTCATGGTGATCAGCGAGGCGGAGTTCGGCGACTCGCGCGTCGCCGCCCAGGTGGTCTCCGGCCTGGGCTTCATCGGCGGTGGCCTGATCTTCGTGCGCCGCGACGCCGTCCGGGGTCTCACGACGGCGGCCGTCGTCTGGCTCACCGCGGCGATCGGCATGGCCGCGGGCGCGGGGCTGTGGATGTTCGCGGTCGTCGCCGTGGCGGCGCACTTCGTCGTCTCCTACGGCTTCACGCCGCTCGCGCGGCGGTTGACCGGCCGCGTCGAGCGGGTGCACGCCCTGGTGCTGACCTACCGCGACGGCGAGGGCGTCCTGCGGCGGGCACTGGCGGAGTGCACGCAGCGGGGCTTCCGGGTGCGCGACATCGCCACGACCGCCGAGGACCTCGGCGGCCCGGCCGCACCGGGTGGGCGGCAGGCGACCGTGCGGATCTCGGTGGAGGGCACCGGCTCGCCCACCGAGCTGGCCGCGTGGCTGTCCGACATCGACGGCGTCCTGGCGATCACCGCCGGGGCGTCGGACGAACAGGCGGACTGACCGGCCCGTTCGCGACCGCGGGTGGGGGCCGTCACCCCCGATCGCGGGAACAGCCCGGGGATCGCCGCTGCTACCCTCGGTGTACCGGCACATCGGCCGGTCATCCTCCCGGACGGTCCGTCCGGGCACGAGCGCATCCGTGCCGATCCGGCGCCGTTCCCGGCGTGGTGGATCGCCGGTCCGGCAGCCCTCCGGCTTCCGCGCCTTCTCACGGGACGCGCTCCGAGCTGTATCGGAGTCCCACCCCCGCATGACCTCGCTCCACCCTGCGTCGGCTGCCGACGTTCCCCAGAACACCGTCATCGAGAACATCGCCGAGGAGACGCCCTCGGGCCCGACCTTCGGTCAGCTGGGCCTGCCCCAGCAGCTCGTGACCGCCCTCGAGCGGCGCGGGATCCACCGCCCGTTCGCCATCCAGACCTCCGCGCTGCCCGACGCCCTCGCCGGGCGCGACGTGCTCGGCAAGGCCGCCACCGGCTCGGGCAAGACGCTCGCCTTCGGCCTGCCGCTGCTCGCCCGCATCGGCGCCGAGGTCAAGCAGGGCCGGCGTGCCCCGCGCGGTCTGGTCCTCGTGCCGACCCGCGAGCTGGCCCAGCAGGTGCACGACAACCTGGCCCCGCTCGGGCAGGCCACCGGCGTGCACCTGGCCACCGTCTACGGCGGCGCCCCCATGTACCGCCAGATCCAGCAGCTCCGCCGTGGCGTCGACGTCATCATCGCCACCCCGGGTCGGCTGCAGGACCTGATCAGCCAGGGCGAGGCCACCCTCGCCGAGGTGGTCGTCACCGTGCTGGACGAGGCGGACTTCATGGCCGACCTGGGCTTCCTCCCGGTCGTCAAGGAGCTGCTCGACCAGACCGCACCCGACGCGCAGCGGCTGCTGTTCTCCGCGACGCTGGACGGCGAGGTCGACGCCCTCGTCCGCCGCTACCTCAAGGACCCGGCCCGGCACGAGGTCAAGCGCCCCGGTGACGACGCCCCGCCGGCCGAGCACCTCGCCTTCAGCCTCGCCTTCCGCGACAAGCTGCAGGTGGCCACGGAGCTGGCGGGCCGACCCGGCCGCACGATCATCTTCGCCCGCACGCAGCTGGGCGTGGACCGGCTGGCCGAGAACCTCAAGGCGGCCGGCATCAAGGCCGAGGCGATCCACGGCGGTCTGCCGCAGTCCGCGCGCCGGCGTGCGCTCGAGGAGTTCACCGACGCCCGGTCGCCGGTGCTCGTGGCCACGGACGTCGCCGCCCGCGGCATCCACGTCGACGACGTCTCGCTGGTGCTGCACTACGACCCGCCCGCCGACGCCAAGACCTACCTGCACCGCTCCGGCCGCACGGCCCGCGCGGGTGCCGCCGGTGTCGTGGTCTCGCTGCTCCTGCCCGACCAGGTCGGCCAGTCCAAGCGCCGGTTCCGCACCGCCAAGGTGGACCCGCGGGTCGACCGCATCCGGCCCAGCGACCAGGCCATCCTGGACCTGGTGGCCTCCGGCGTGCCGGTGGAGCCCAAGGAGCGCACCCAGCGCGACATGCGCCGTGGCGGTGGCGGCCCGGGTGGCCGTCCGCGTCGCGACGGTGACCGTCCCGGCGGTTCCCGTGGTGGCCCCCGTCGGTCCTACGGCGACCGCACCCGCTCCGGCGGTGGCGAGCGCTCCGGCCGGCCCGGTGGCGGTGAGCGCCGCTACGGCGGGGACCGCCCGGCCCGCCAGGGCTAGGCAGGAACGACACACGACGGCGGCCCGTCCCGGATTCCCGGGGCGGGCCGCCGTCGTCGGTGAGCCGCAGTCCGGCCCCCTTGCAGGGGCCCGCCCCGGGCATGCGAGGCGGGCCTTCCTCAGCTGCGGAAGACCAGCGCCCCGCTGACGGCGGTGACGACCTCGTCCCACGCGGGGCGCAGCGTCGCCGCGTCACCGGCGGTGAGGGTCGACCCCGGTTCGCGGTCGGCGCGGGCCACGGCCCGGCCCAGCGGAGCCGACGGTGAGAGCAGCTGCTCGACCTGGGTCAGGCCGGCGTACTCGGCCAGGTCCCGCACGCCCTCCACCGGCTGCGCGAGGGCCTGGTGGGTGACCAGCCCGGCCGCGCCGTCGGCCACCTCCCCGAGGACCTCGGAGAGCTCGGTCAGGTCGTAGCGGTCCTGGTCGGCGGGCAGCGGCGGTGTGTCGGTGTCGGCGACCTCGGGCCAGGAGGCGATCTCGCTGAGGTCGTGCTGCTCGCTGCCGCCGATGTAGCGGGCGAGGTCGGCCGGGGTGTCGAAGAGGAACACCTCGCCGTCGCGGCCCAGGAAGCGGGCGACGTCGTCGACGTAGCAGCGCAGGGTGAGCCCGGCGCCCTCGGGGACGACGACCTCGACCGGCAGGATCCCCACGGCCTCCCAGAACTCCGCAGCCGCGGCGACCTCGGCGGGGGAGGCGGTGAGCTTGCTGCCGCGGGCGATGGTGCTGACCCCGGCGGCGGATGCCTCGGCGGTCCCGGCGGCCACCTCGGCGGGCGCCTCCTCCTCGTCCTCCGGCTGCTCCTCGGCCTCGGCGGCCGACGGGTAGCCGTCGGGGGAGACGGTGCCGCCACCGCTCCAGTCGAAGTGCTCGGCCAGCTCCTCGACGACGTCCTCCCAGAGGTCGTCCAGGATGCCGCCGACGCCGATCCACGCGTCCTCGCCGGACCGTCCGACGAAGGCCTCGACGCCGAGGCCCAGGGAGCCGATCTCCGGCTTGGCGACCAGCTCGGCGACCGCCTCGAACTCGGTCTCGTCGTCGCCGAGGTCCGCGCCGAGGTCGTCGTCCTCGTCGTCGGTGGTGTCGAGGCACTCCGCCAGCCGCCCGACGATGTCGATCGTGGCGGCCAGCTCGTCGACCGCCCAGCGGTCGGGGTTCTCCGCGGCGATGTCGTAGACGCCGTCGAGGTCGAAACGGTGGTCCTCGTCCGGCGTCAGGTCGGCGGCGCCCAGGCCCGCGACGACCGGCCACACGGGGTGGTCGGAGAGGTCGTGGTCGGTGCGGCTGCGGCAGAAGGCGGCCAGCGCGGCGGGGGAGGGGAAGAGGTGGACGACGGCGCGGGAGGTGGGGCTCTCCGGGTCGTCGTCGTTGATGTCGGGTCGCACCTCGACGGTCGTGCCGAGGAACGCCTGCCACTCCTCGCCGTCCTCCTCCCACGGCGGCGCCCACAGGGTGTACCCCGTGCGGTCGTCGAGGGTGAGGGCGATCGGGACGATGCTCGGCCTGGCCACCCGCCCATCCTGCCCTGTCGACCTGACAGCGCATCCCCGGGGCAGGAACGGCCACCGGCCCGGACCCGAGCGGGTCCGGACCGGTGGCGCGGCGTCAGAGGTTGATCATGTGGCCGGCGAGGCCGTGGATCGCCTCCTGCAGGCCCTCGCTCAGCGTGGGGTGGGCGTGCACGTTGCGTGCCAGCTCGGTGGCGGTGAGGTCCCACTTCTGCGCGAGGGTGAGCTCGGGGAGCAGCTCGGTGACCTCGGGGCCGACCAGGTGCCCGCCGAGCAGCTCGCCGTAGGTCTCGTCGGCGATCAGCTTGACGAAGCCGGTGGGCTCGGCGAGCCCGTGCGCCTTGCCGTTGGCGGTGAAGGGGAAGGAGGAGACCTTGACCTTCCAGCCCTTCTCGTCGGCCAGCTCCCGGGCCTGCTTCTCGGTGTAGCCGAAGCTGGCGACCTGCGGGGAGCAGAAGGTGGCCCGCGGCATCATCACGTAGTCCAGCTCCATCGTCTCCGCGCCGGCCAGGGTCTCGGCGGCGACGACGCCCTGCGCCTCGGCGACGTGGGCGAGCATGAGCTTGGCGGTGACGTCGCCGATCGCGTACACGTGCGGCACGTTGGTGCGCATCCGGTCGTCGATGGCGATCGCACCGCGGTCGGTGAGCTCGACGCCCAGCTTGTCCAGGCCGTAGCCCTCGGTCCGAGGCGCGAAGCCGATCGCCTGCATGACCTTGTCGGCGGTCAGCTCGCGGGTGCCCTTGGCGTCGGAGACGGTGACGGTGACCTGGTCGCCGGAGTCGTCGATCTTCTCCACCTTGGTGGAGGTCAGGACGTCGACGCCGAGCTTCCGGTAGGCCTTGGCGAGCTCCTTGGAGACCGCCTCGTCCTCCAGCGGCAGCACCCGGTCGGCGAACTCGACGATGGTGACCTGGACGCCGAAGTTGCGGAGCACGAAGGCGAACTCGACGCCGATCGCGCCGGCGCCGGCGATGATGATGCTCTTCGGCAGGTCGCGGGTGGTGATCTGCTCCTCGTAGGTGACCACGCGCTCGGAGAGCTCGGTGCCGGGGAGCAGCCGGGTCCTGGCACCCGGGGCCAGGATCGCCGAGTCGAAGGTGACGGTCTCCTCGCCGCCGCCGTTCAGCGCCACCTGCAGCGTGTGCGGGTCGGTGAACGTGCCCCAGCCGTCGAACTCGGTGATCTTGTTCTTCTTCATCAGGAAGTGCACGCCCTTGACCCGGCCGTCGGCGACCGAGCGGCTGCGGTCGAAGGCGGCGCCGAAGTCGAAGGAGACGTCACCGGAGATGCCGAAGGTCTTGGCCTCGTCGCGGACGAGGTGGGCGAGCTCGGCGTTGCGCAGGAGCGCCTTGGAGGGGATGCAGCCCACGTTGAGGCAGACCCCGCCCCAGTACTTGGACTCGACCACGGCAACGCTCTTGCCGAGTTGTGCGGCGCGGATGGCGGCGACGTACCCACCAGGGCCGGCACCGAGGACGACGACGTCGAAATGAGGCACGTACCGAGGGTAGTGCGACGACGGCCGGTGACCCCCGAGGAGGTCACCGGCCGTTCGTCAGACGCCCATCGGGTGCCAGACCGTCTTCGTCTCGAGGAAGGGCGTCATGCGGGTGAGACCGGGGTCGGCGGTCCAGTCCGGCTCGGTGGCCGGCGGCCGGACGACCCGCTTGATGGTGCCGGCGGCCTCCCGCTCGAACTCCATCGCGCGCCCGGCGGGGGCGCCGGTCAGGTCGATCCCGTCGACGTCGGCGTGCTCGGCCAGCCACGGGCCCAGCTCCTCGGCGTCGCCGGTGAGCAGGTTGACCACGCCACCGGGGACGTCGCTGGTCGCCAGCACCTCGGCCAGGGTCACGGCCGGGATCGGCCGCTCCTTGGAGGTGACCACGACGGCGGTGTTGCCGGTGGCCAGCACCGGGGCGAGCACGCTGACCAGGCCCAGGAGCGAGGACTGCTGCGGCGCGAGCACGGCGACCACGCCCGTGGGCTCGGGCGTGGAGAAGTCGAAGTACGGCCCGGCGACCGGGTTCGACCCACCCAGGACGGCGGCCAGCTTGTCGGTCCAGCCGGCGTACCAGACCCAGCGGTCGATGGCGGCGTCCACCGCGGCCCGTGCCTTCGACGTCGACAGGCCCTCGGCGGAGGCGACCTCCTCGCAGAACTGGACGTGCCGGCCCTCCATCACCTCGGCGACGCGGTAGAGCACCTGGCCGCGGTTGTAGGCGGTGGCGCCGGACCACTTCGCGAAGGCGCCGCGAGCGGCGACCACGGCGTCGCGGGCGTCCTTGCGGCTGGCCCACGCGACGTTGCCGTGGAAGTGGCCCTTGGTGTCGGTGACCTCGTAGGTGCGGCCGCTCTCCGAGCGCGGGAACGCGCCGTTCACGTACAGCTTGTAGGTCTTGCGGACGGCGAGACGGTCGTTGCCGATCACTGGTCAGCACCCTTCAGATACGCAGCGAGCCCGTGGCGGCCGCCCTCACGCCCGTAGCCGGACTGCTTGTAGCCGCCGAAGGGCGACGTCGGGTCGAACTTGTTGAACGTGTTGGCCCACACCACGCCGGCGCGCAGCTGGTTGGCGATCTGCAGGATCCGCGAGCCCTTCTCGCTCCAGATACCGGCCGAGAGCCCGTAGGTGGTGTTGTTCGCCTTGGCCACCGCCTCGTCGGGCGTGCGGAAGGTGAGCACGCTGAGCACCGGGCCGAACACCTCGTCGCGGGCGATGCGGTGGGCGGGGGAGACGTCGGTGAACACCGTCGGGGGGAACCAGAAGCCGCGGTCGGGCAGCTCGCAGGCCGGCTGCCAGCGGTTCGCGCCCTCGGCCTCCCCGATGTCGGAGAGCTCCCGGATGCGGGCGAGCTGCTCGGCGGAGTTGATCGCGCCGATGTCGGTGTTCTTGTCCAGCGGGTCGCCGACGCGCAGGGTGCCGATGCGGCGCTGCAGGCTGGCGATCACCTCGTCGTGGATCGACTCCTGGACCAGCAGCCGGGAGCCGGCGCAGCAGACGTGGCCCTGGTTGAAGAAGATGCCCTGCACGATGCCCTCGACGGCCTGGTCGATCGGGGCGTCGTCGAACACGATGTTCGCCGCCTTGCCGCCGAGCTCCAGGGTCAGCTTCTTGGCTGTGCCGGCGACCGCGCGGGCGATGGACCGGCCGACCTCGGTGGAGCCGGTGAAGGCCACCTTGTCGACGTCGCCGTGCTCGACGACCGCGCGACCGGTGTCGCCCGCGCCGGTGACGATGTTGACCACGCCGGCCGGGAGGTCGGCCTGGCGGCAGACCTCGGCGAACAGCAGGGCGCTCAGCGGGGTGGTCTCCGCCGGCTTGAGGACGACGGTGTTCCCGGCGGCCAGGGCCGGGGCGACCTTCCACGCCAGCATGAGCAGCGGGAAGTTCCACGGGATGACCTGGCCCGCGACGCCGAGCGGGCGCGGCCGGGTGCCCAGGCCGACGTGGTCGAGCTTGTCGGCCCAGCCCGCGTAGTAGAAGAAGTGCGCGGCGGCCAGGGGCACGTCGACGTCGCGGGACTCCCGGATCGGCTTGCCGTTGTCCAGCGACTCCAGGACGGCGAACTCGCGCGCGCGCTCCTGCAGCAGGCGGGCGATGCGGAAGAGGTACTTGCCGCGGTCGGCGGGGCGCATCGGGCCCCAGGTCTTCTCGAAGGCCTTGCGGGCGGCCCGGACGGCGCGGTCGACGTCGGCCTCGCTCGCGGCGGAGACCTCGGAGAGGACCTCCTCGGTGGCCGGGTTGACGGTCTTGAACGACTCGCCGGTGCCGTCGACGAACTCGCCGTCGATGAACAGGCCGTAGGAGGGGGCGATGGAGACGATCGACCGCGACTCGGGCGCGGGGGCGTACTCGAACAGGCTGGTCATGCGTCAGTCCACCGTGACGTAGTCGGGGCCGGAGTAGTGGCCGGTGCGCAGCTTCTGCCGCTGCAGGAGGAGGTCGTTGAGGAGGCTCGAGGCGCCGAAGCGGAACCAGTCGGGGTCCAGCCAGTCGGGGCCGACCGTCTCGTTGATCAGCACCAGGTGCTTGACGGCGTCCTTGGTGGTCTTGATGCCGCCGGCGGGCTTGAAGCCGACCTGGCGGCCGGTGGCGATGCGGAAGTCGCGGACCGCCTCGAGCATCACCAGGGAGACCGGCAGCGTGGCGGCCGGGGTCACCTTGCCGGTGGAGGTCTTGATGAAGTCGCCCCCGGCGAGCATGGCGATCCAGCTGGCGCGGCGGACGTTGTCCAGCGTCTTCAGCTCGCCGGTCTCGAGGATGACCTTGAGGTGGGCCTCCCCGCAGGCCTCCTTGACGGCGACGATCTCCTCGTAGACGTCGAGGTAGCGGCCGGTCAGGAAGGCACCGCGGTCGATGACCATGTCGATCTCGTCGGCGCCGTTCTCCACGGCGTCCCGGACGTCGGCGATCTTCACCGCGCGGCTCGCGCGACCGCTGGGGAACGCGGTGGCGACGGCGGCGACGTGGATGCCGGTGCCGACCAGCGCCTCACGCGCGACGCCGGCGAGGTCGCCGTAGACGCAGACGGCGGCGACCTGCGGGGTCGTCGGGTCGCTCGGGTCGGGCTGCTTGGCCTTCGCGGCCAGGCTGCGCACCTTGCCCGGGGTGTCGGCGCCCTCGAGGGTGGTCAGGTCGACCATCGAGATCGCGGTGTCGATCGCCCACGCCTTCGAGGTCGTCTTGATCGAGCGGGTGCCCAGCTGGGCGACGCGGGCCTCGGCGCCGACCTGGTCCACGCCGGGGAGGCCGTGCAGGAAGGCGCGGAAGGCCGAGTCCGAGCGGGTCACGTCGTCGTACGGCGGCAGCGGCGCGTGCACCGCGGGGGTCGCCCCGGGCAGCGCGTCGGGGTCGAGCACGTGGGTCATGCCGATCATTCTCCACTGGCACGGGCGCTGCTCGGACCCCGCTCACCCGCCCGGAGCAGACGGGGACGCAGAACACCCGGTGGGCCTCGCCGGAGGCCCACCGGGCGGCTGCGGTCGCGAGGGTGGGTCAGACCTCCCGGCGACGGCGCGTGACCAGGAAGAGCAGCGCTCCGGCGACGACCCCACCGGTGCCGAGCACGAGGGGGAGGAGCAGGTCGGCGCCGGTGTAGGCGAGGCTGCCGGCGCTCCGCCCCGATCCGCCGGCCACGGAGACGTCCATCCGCAGGAAGCGGTCGGAGCCGTCGGGTGCGACGCCCGAGGCCACCAGCGAGTGGGTGCCCGCAGCCAGACCGGTCGGGACGGTGACCGGCTTGGTGAAGTTGCCCTGCGCGTCGGTCACCACCGTGCCGAGGACCGTCGGGGACGAGTAGATGACGATCGTGGCGGTCGAGTACGGCAGGAAGCCGGTCCCGATGACGGTGATGTCCTGCCCGGCCTTGGCCTTCGTGATCCTGCCCTTGTCGGTGGTCAGGGTCAGCTCGGCGCTGGCCGGAGCGGCCGTGGGCACCGAGGGGCTGGCGATCTTGGTCGTGGTCGCCTGTGCCGGCGTCCCACGACCGGCCGAACCGACGGCGACGACGAACACGTCGTAGACCGTCCCGGCCTCGGCGCCCAGGACGCAGGACGTCGTCGTCGTCGAGCAGACGGCCGAGCCCTGGCGGGTGTAGACCTCGTACCGGATCACCGGCGCGCCGGAGGCCGGGGGCGCCCAGGAGACGGTGAGCGAGGACCGTCCCGGGGCGGTGGTCACCGAGCGAGGGGTACCCGGCAGGCCGACGGCGTAGGAGTAGCCGCCGGTGAGCGTGGCCGACTGGCCGGCGCTGGTGACGCGCACGTCCGCGGTGCCGACGGAACCCGCGGGCGTGGTGCAGGTCAACGAGGTGGCCGACGAGACGACCACCGCGGTGCAGGGCTGGCCGCCGACGGTGACCGTCGTCCCGCCGCCGAAGTGGGTGCCGGTCACGGTGATCGTGGTGCCTCCGCCGGTCGGTCCGCTGGCGGGCGCGACCGAGGTGACGGTGGGCGCCGGGGCGGCCATGACGATGCGCCCGCGCCCTCCGGCAGCGCGGAAGGCGCCGCCGTTGGTGGCGAGGGTGAAGGTGCCCTGGCCCGTCGAGTCCAGGCTGCTGCCGCCGCCACCGGAACCGCCGGCCATGGTGCCGCCGTAGGTGCCGCCACCACCACCGCCGCCGAAGAGGCCGGCGCCGCCGCCACCACCGGTCGAGGCGTAGGTCCCGTAACAGCTGCCGGCGGCGTTGCCGCCCTGCCAGCCGTTGCCGCCCTGGGAGCCACCCGTGGAGCACGGCTCGCCGCCGTTCCCGCCGGTGCCGGCTGCGCCGGGACCGCCGCCCTGACCGGTCGAGGGGCCGGCCGTGCCGCCGGCGCTGGCCGTGGCGCCGCCACCCGAACCGACGGTGTCGCCGCCGGAGCCCATGCTCGCCGGCGTGCCGGCCGCAGCGACGGGCGTCCCGGCGTTGCCTCCGGCGAGGACGGTGGAGTTGGGCACGCTGCTGCCGGTGGCGACGGATCCCCCGCCGCCACCGCCGCCGGCGATGACGAGCGGGGTGCTGGAGCGCTTGACCGCGCTCCAGCCGCCACCGCCACCACCCTGGGCGTTGGTGCCGGTCCCGCCACCGCCGCCGGAGCCGACCTCGAGGTTCAGGGTCTCGCCCGGGGTGACGGTGATCGTCGTGGTGACGACAGCGCCGTGGCCGCCGGTGGAGGTCGCGATCCCCGAGCCGCCACCGCCGCCCGCACCGGTGGTGATGACCGACAGGGCGGTCACGCCGGCGGGCACGTCGCAGAACATCAGGCCGGTCGTCGTGGACTGCGTCGCCGAGTCGAACCCGACGCACGTCGGGTTGGCGACGGCCAGGGCGGCGGGGCTCGTGGCCAGACCCAGGGTCCCGAGGCCGGCGACCAGGGACAGGGTGGCCGTCGCCCGGGCGACACCCGTTCGTCGGGGTGGCAGGAGCGTCATCGTGGGGTCCTCTCGGGGTCGCTGACTGCGGATCCGACGCCGTGAAGGGGAGGGCGCGTCAGCGGGAAGTCGCCCAGCGGAGTCGTCCGGTGACCGTAGGGAGGCGCGAGAGGAAGATTGGGCACAACCGTGTGTGAAGTCACCACGAAATCGGACTGCTCAGTTCACGACTTCGGCCAATCGGGTCGCACCCGCCTCCCTGGCCCCGTCAGCTGCTCCGCCGCGCCTGCTGTTGCCAAGCGGCGTGCCGGGTCGGTGGACAGGCTCCTGACCTGGGGATTCGTGCTGCGCACGTGCGTCTTCTCGGCTAGTATTCGTACATACGTTCGGGTCGGTCGGGAGGTGTCGTGCAGCAGCTGGAAGCGTTGGCTGCGTTGCTGGGCGAACTCACGGGCGAGCGGCTGGAGGGCATGTTCGGCCCGCAGCTGCTGGAGCGGCTGACCCCGCTGCTGACCGCGCAGAACCGGATCGCCGCGGAGGTGGCGCGCACGGTGCGCCAGTGCGAGCTGGCCGACGCCGCGGAGTTCGACGGCAAGGCGTCGATGAAGGCGTGGCTGCGGGGGCACGCCCGGTTGTCCGCGTCCGCGGCGCACGGGCTGGTGCGCAGCGGGCGAGCGGTGGAGCACCTGCCCGCGGTGGCCGCGGCGTTCGCCGCCGGTGAGATCTCCGCCGAGGCGGTGTCGGTGATCGCACCCGTGGCCGAACCGAAGAACCTGGCCGCTGCGCAGGACGCCGGTGTGGACCTGGCCGGGGTCGACGAGGCGCTGGCCGAGGTCGCCCGCACCCAGTTCCACCCGGTGCTGCGCCAGGCCGTCGCCCACTACCTGGACCGCCTGGACCCCGACGGTCCCGAACCGGATCCCACCGAGCAGCGATCGCTGACGATGGCCACGCATCTCGACGGCTCGCTGTCCCTCCGAGGCGAGCTGGACGCCGTGGGTGGGGAGAAGTTCCAGGCCGCGATCGAGTCGATCCTGCGGGCCTCCCGCCCCGCCGGGGACATCCGCACCCGCGCCCAGCAGTCCGCCGACGCCCTCGTCCAGCTGTGCGACAACCAACTCGCCGCCGGCACCCTGCCCACGCTGCGCACCTTCACGCCGCACGTGGTGGTCCGTGTCGACCTCGACGACCTGGTCGACCCGTCGACGGGCCCTGGGGCGGCACGGCTGGGATTCGGGGCCACCATCTCCGCAGCACGGGCCCGCTGGCTGGCCTGCGACGGGAACGTCGCACGCATCGTCATCGGCCCCGACGGCGCACCCCTGGACCTCGGCCGCAGCTTCGGCCGCTCCGCAGGGTCCCGCCGCGAGCTTGCGAGTGGTGGGGGGCGGAGGGGTCCTTACCTTCGCCGGCTGCGACGCCCCCGCGTACTGGTGCGACGTGCACCACCTCGTCCACTGGGCCGACGGCGGCGACACCAGCCTCGGCAACGCAGCACTGCTCTGCGAACGCCACCACGGCAAGGTCCACCACGGGTTCCGGATCGAACGAGATCCCGCCGGCCGATGGCACACCCACCGGCCCGACGGCACCGAGATCCACGTCCTGCCCCGCATCACCACCGAACCGGTCACCACCCGCGCCAGCTGAGGTGCCCGTCTCAGGCGTACGGGTGGCCGGCGCAGGCAGGGAGCCCTCCGGCGTCGGGAGGGCCGATACCGTGTCGTCCGTGCAGCTCACCGTCGTCGACCACCCGCTGGCCCGTGCCCGTCTCACCCGGATGCGCGACGAGCGCACGGACAACGCCATGTTCCGGGCCGCCCTGCGCGAGCTCACGCAGATGCTGGTCTACGAGGCCACCCGCGACCTGGCCGTCGCCGAGGAGCAGATCACCTCGCCGGTGACGACCACGACCGGCTACCGGCTGGCCGCCCCGCCGCTGATCGTCCCGGTGCTGCGCGCGGGCCTGGGCATGGCCGACACCGCGCACGGCATGCTGCCCGAGTCGCAGATGGGCTTCGTCGGCCTGGCCCGCAACGAGGAGACCTTCCAGCCCGAGGCGTACATGGCCTCGCTGCCGGAGTCGCTGGTCGACCGGGACGTCTTCGTCCTCGACCCGATGCTGGCCACCGGCGGCTCGCTGGTGCACTGCTGCGAGCTGCTCGTTGCCCGCGGGACGACCTCGATCACCGTGCTCTGCGCACTCGCGGCCCCGGAAGGCATCCGGCGGCTGGAGGAGAGCGGCCTCCCGCTGCGCGTGTTCACCGCGAGCCTGGAGGAGGGCCTGAACGACAAGGCCTACATCGTCCCGGGCCTCGGTGACGCCGGCGACCGCCAGTTCGGCGCGGTCTGACCATGCGGTTCGGGGTGCTCGGGACCGGTCACTGGGCCCGCACGGTGCACGCCGCCGCGCTCGCCGAGCACCCGGACGCCGAACTGGCCGGCGTGTGGGGCCGCGACCTGGAGAAGGCGAAGGCACTGGGCGCGGAGTTCGACGCCCCCGGCTACGGCGACGTCGACGCGCTGCTCGCCGACGTCGACGCCGTCGCCATCGCGCTGCCGCCCGACGTGCAGGCCCCGCTGGCCATCCGGGCCGCCGAGGCCGGCCGGCACCTGCTCCTGGAGAAGCCCGTCGCCCTGGACGTCGCCGGCGCCGACCGGGTCGTCGACGCGGTGCGCGCCGCCGGTGTGGCCTCCGTCGTCTTCTTCACCTTCCGGTTCCAGACGGCGACCTCCACCTGGCTGACCCAGGCCGGCCGCACCCGGCTGGCCGGCGGCTCGGGGACCTGGTTGTCCTCGCTCGCCGGTACGCCGTTCGCCGCCTCGCCCTGGCGCCAGGAGCACGGCGCCCTGTGGGACATCGGCCCGCACGCGCTGTCGGTCCTCGTCCCGGCGCTCGGCCCGGTCGTCGCCGTCCAGGCCGGTGCAGGGGTGCGCGACACGGTGCACCTGACCCTGACGCACGAGTCGGGCGCCGCCTCCACGGTGACGGTGTCGCACACCGTCGCTCCCATGTCGGCCGGCATCGAGTTCTACGTGCACGGGGATGCCGGCCGGCTGGTCCTCCTGCCCCAGACCGACGAGCCGGTGGGGGCGTTCCGGGTCGCCGTCGACGAGCTCACCGCGGCCGCGCTGACCGGCGGGACGCACCCGTGCGACGTCGGCTTCGGGCGCGACGTCGTCGCGGTGCTGGCCACGGCCGCCCGCGCGCTGGACTCCGGCTGCCGGGAGCCGATCCGGTCGTGACCGCTCCGCGTCGTCCACGACCGGGGGACTGGCTCGTCCCGGTCGGCCGCATGCGGCGACGCGACTGGTGGTTGAGGTACGTGCTCGTGATCGCCCTGATCGGGGTCGTCACCACCTGGATCGACGCGCGGTGGTTCCCGGACGCCCATCTTCGGCTGGAACGCGGTGAGGGCTTCGACGTCCTCTGGCCGTTCGCCGACTCCGGTGGGCCGGTCACCGCCCTCGCGGCGCTGGTGCTGCTCGTGCCCAACGTGGCGGCGATGGTCACCCGGCTGCACGACCGCGACCACTCCGCCTGGTGGCTGCTGTGGAACCTGGTGCCGGGCATCGGCTGGCTCGTCCTCGTCGTCACCGTCGGCCTGCTCGGCAGCCAGCCGCGCCCCAACCGGTACGGCCCCCGTCCGACCTGAGTCCGGTACTCCCTGGTACCGCATCGGGTGACCGCGTCGCATCCATCGGGTGACGTCCGTGCCGAGGTGTCGTCCCCGCGGTCGCGGAGCTGCATGGTCGCGCCGACGCCCCCGACGGAAGGGAACACCCCCATGGACCTCAGGAGCTGGTACGTGCCGACCGGTCGCTTGTCGCGACGGGACTTCTGGCTGCGCTACGCGCTACCCATCGGCGCGCTCCAGATCGTGGCGACGCTGCTCGACCTGGCCCTCGGCCTCTCCAGCACCGAGGCGTCGTCGACGGCGGACGGCTGGCAGGCCAGCATGACCGCCGGCCCGATCGGCATCGTGGTGGCCCTCGCCCTGCTCGTGCCGAGCATCGCGTCGGCGGTCACCCGGCTGCACGACCGGGGGCACTCCGCCTGGTGGCTGCTGTTCGACCTGCTGATCGTGATCGGGTGGATCGTGCTCTTCGTGCAGTACGTGCTGCCCGGCGACGAGGGGCCGAACGAGTACGGACCTCCGACGGGAGCCTCCACGGGTCACCCGCAGTACGCCTGACCCCTGCGGCGTCGGTGCGGCGTGGCTACGGCCTCGCCGCACCGGCGCCGGGCACCCTGGCGGCGACGTCGTCGGGCGGGACCGGTCGAGGAGGACCTCATGTCGTTCAGGGACTGGTACCTGCCCCGCGGTCGGCTGAGTCGCCCGGACTACGTCTACCGGTACGTCCTCCCGCTCGCCGTCCTCGGCACGGTCGGCGGCATCACCGACAGCTTCCTCGGCTTCCCGCCGCCGGCCCGCGAGGGCTGGTCGCTGTGGACCTACACCGGTGGCCCGGTGAGCCTCTGCCTGCTCCTGGCCGTCCTCGTCCCGCAGGTGGCAGCACTGGTCGCCCGGCTGCACGACCGCGGGCACTCGGCGCGGTGGCTGTGGTGGCTCCTGCTCCCGGGGGTCGGCTGGGCGGTGCTGGTGTGGCAGACCGTCTTCCTGCCGGGCGACCCCGACGGCTGGCCGGACCCGCGCCCGCTCGTCCGCGGGCGCCCGGATCCCGCCTAGAGCCCCAGGGCCGCCGACATCTCCGCCCGCAGCTGGTCCAGCTCGTCGGCGCCCCGGCCGCGGGCGGCGATCAGCCCGGCGTCGTCGTGCACCGGGACGACCGTCTCCAGGTAGGCCTTGAGCTTCGGCTCGGTGCCCGACGGCCGCACGATCACCCGCACGCCATCGCCCAGCAGCCGGACGGCATCCACCGGGGGCGTCTCCAGGGCGAGGTCGGCGAACTCCACCGGCCGCCCCAGCAGCGTGGTCGGCGGCGTCGCGCGCAGCCGCGCCATGGCCCCGGAGATCAGCGAGAGGTCCTCGACCCGCACCGACAGCTGCCCGGTGACGAAGAGCCCGTGCTCGCTCGCCAGCTCGTCCAGCCGGTCGAGCACGGTCCGCCCCTCGGCCTTGAGCTCCGCGGCCAGCAGGGCGACCGCAAGAGCCGCGGAGATGCCGTCCTTGTCCTTCACGACCGTGGGGGCGACCGAGTAGCCCAGCGCCTCCTCGTAGCCGTACACCAGCGGCGCCTCGGCCGACCCGGCTCGCATGATCCACTTGAAGCCGGTCGGCGTCTCTTGCGACGGCACGCCGTGCGCCTCGGCGATCACGCGCATCAGCGAACCGCTGACCAGCGACGACGCATAGGTGCCACGCACCCCGCGCCGGATCAGCCAGTCGGCCAGCAGCGCGCCCACCTCGTCGCCGGTGAGCTGGCGGCCGCCGCACACCACCGAGCAGCGGTCGGCGTCCGGGTCCTCGGCGATGGCGACGTCGGCCCCGGCCCGTGCGGCCAGCGCCAGCAGCAGGTCGACCGCGCCGGGCTCCTCCGGGTTCGGGAAGGCCACGGTCGGGAACGCCGGGTCCGGCGCGTCCTGCTCGGGCACGCTGGCCGGCGCGCGCAGGCCCGCAGCAGCGAAGACCTTCCGCGTGGTCCCGGCTCCGACACCGTGCATGGCGGTGTACGCCACGGTCAGCGCGTCCCGCGCCTCGGCCGGTACCCGTGCCGGGTCGACCGCGCGCACGACCGCCTCGACGTAGTCGGTCTCGATGTCGTCGCCCAGGGTCACCCACTCGTCGGACAGCGGCACCTCTCGCGCCGGCCCGACCGCACCGATGGCCGCCTCGATCTCGCGGTCGGCCGGCGGCACGAGCTGCGCGCCGTCGCCGAGGTAGACCTTGTAGCCGTTGTCGTCGGGCGGGTTGTGGCTGGCGGTGACCATCACGCCGGCAGCGCATCCGAGGTGCCGCACCGCGAAGGCGAGCACCGGGGTCGGCAGCGGGCGGGGCATGACCTGCACCGCGAACCCCGCAGCCGCGAGCACCTCGGCCGAGATCCGGGCGAACTCGTCGGAGCGGCGCCGGGCGTCGAACCCGATCACGACCCCGCCGCCGGCGTGCCCGGAGGCGGCCAGCCAGGCGCCGAGACCGGCCGCGGCCCGGGTGACGACGGCGGCGTTCATCCCGGCCGGCCCGGCGCGCAGCGGTCCGCGCAGCCCGGCCGTCCCGAAGGTGAGCGGGCCGGCGAACCGGCGGGCCAGCTCCTCGGTGTCCCCGCCGTCGGCCAGGGCGAGGATCTCCGCCCGGTCGCCGTCGTGCGGGTCGGCCGCGGCCCAGGCGCGGGCGGTGTCCAGCAGGTCGTGCGTCATGCGCTGAAGTTCTCCGCGTCGAACTCGTCGGTCGAGTACTCGCCGCCGACGCGGCGGTGCACCGGGTCGGCCAGGTCGGGCTCACCGTGGGCCTCGACCAGCGCCTCGGCGTACACCTCGGCGTCGTCGACCGACTCGTACCCCAGCTCCTGGGCCGCGGTCAGGTCCCACCAGCGGCGGGTGTTGTCCGAGACACCCCAGACCACGCGGAACCCCGGTGCCGGCGCGCTGAGCGCCGCATGCACCAGCGACACGGTGTCGGCGGGGGAGAGCCAGGTGGAGAGCTGCCGGGTGGTGGTCGGCTCGGCGAACGCGCTGCCGATGCGCAGGCAGACGACGTCGAGGCCGTAGCGGTCGACGTAGAGCGAGCCCAGCGCCTCCATCGCGACCTTGGAGACGCCGTAGTAGGTGTCCGGCCGGGGCGGGGCGTCGGCCTCGCGCAGGAGGGCGCCGTCGGCCGGGCGCTCGGTGTACCCGCTCGCGTGGTTGCTGCTGGCCAGCACGACCCTCGGGACGCCGGCGAGCCGGGCAGCCTCCAGGGCGCAGTAGGTGGACTCGATGTTCGTGTCGCGGATGGCCGGCCAGGTGGACTCACCGGAGATCCCGGCCAGGTGCACGATCGCCGAGGCGCCGCGCGCCGCGTCGGTCATCGCGGCGAGATCGGCGGCGTCGGCAACGAGCTGCTCCTCACCGGGCCGCACGTCGGGGACGGGGACGACGTCGAGGCTGCGCAGCGCCCAGCCGCGCTCGGGCAGGCCACCCCGCAGCACCGTGCCGATGCGACCGGCGGCCCCGGTCACCAGGACCGGTCCGCTCACGGGAGCCGCCCGATGAGCTGCACCAGGAACTCCCCGAGCCGGCCCGCCGCGGCCTTGCCGGCGGCGAGCACCTCCTCGTGGTTCAGCTCCTCGCCGGTGATGCCGGCCGCCGCGTTGGTGACCATGGAGAGACCGAAGACCTCGACCCCCGCGGCGCGGGCGGCGATCGCCTCGAGCGCGGTGGACATGCCGACCAGGTCGGCCCCCATCGTGCGGAGCATGCGGATCTCGGCGGGCGTCTCGAAGTGCGGGCCGGGGAGCTGCGCGTAGACCCCCTCGACCAGCGACGGGTCGATCTCCCGGGCGATCGCCCGCAGCCGGGATGAGTACAGGTCGGTGAGGTCGACGAAGTTCGCGCCGACCAGCGGGGAGCGGGCCGTGAGGTTCAGGTGGTCGGAGATGACGACGGCCTGGCCGACCTGGTGCTCGGGGGCGAGACCACCCGCGGCGTTGGTCAGGATCACGGTCTTCACGCCGGCGGCGGCCGCGGTCCGGATGCCGTGCACGACGGGCTCGACGCCCCGGCCCTCGTAGTAGTGGGTGCGCCCGAGGAAGAGCAGCACCTTCCGGTCGCCCACGCGCACCGAGCGGATCTCGCCGCCGTGACCGACCACGGTCGGGGCGGCGAAGCCGGGCAGGTCGCCGATGGCCACGGAGCCCGCCGTCTCGCCGAAAGCGTCGGCGGCAGGGGCCCACCCGGAGCCCATGACGACGGCGACGTCGTGGTCGCCACCGAGCGCGCCGGTCAGGGCCTCGGCGGCCTGTGCGGCCAGTGCGGTGGGGTCGGTACGGGGCTGCTCGCTCACGCAGGGACGCTAGCGCAGCCGCCGGACAGGGGCGTGCGCCTACCGCCCGTCGTCGGCGAGGATCGGGGTCGTGACGACGACAGGTGGCGGCCAGCCGGTGCTGTCCGGTGGCCGGGTCCGACTGCGCCCGTGGCGGGCCGAGGACGTTCCAGCGGTGCTGGACGCCTGTCAGGACCCCGAGATCCAGCGGTGGACCCAGGTGCCGGTGCCCTACGGGCCGGCGGACGCCGAGGCCTTCGTCTCGGTCGTCGCGCCGCGCACCTGGGCCGAGGGCGGAGCACTCTTCGCCGTCGTGCGGATCGACGACGACGCCCTCGTGGGCAGCATGGGCCTCTTCCCCCCGGCGGACGGCGTCGGCGAGCTCGGCTACTGGACCGCGCCCGGTCACCGGGGACAGGGGCTCACCGTCGAGGCGTTGCGGGTGCTGGCCGACTGGTCTCTCGGGGTGGTCGGTGTGCACCGGGTCGAGCTGCTCGTCGATCCGGCCAACACCGCCTCGCGCTCCGTTGCCGCACGGGCCGGGTTCGTCGCCGAGGGCACGATCCGCCAGCGGTTCCGGCACCGCGGCCGGCCAGCCGACGTCGTCCTGCACGCCCGCCTAGCAGGTGATACGCCGGACGGGTGAGAGCGTTCCGTCGCCGGGTGGGCGGGCGTGATCCTCCCTAGACTTCCCGAGGTGGAGATCCCCTTCCGTAGCTCGCAGCGCGCCAGTCTCGGTGTCGAGTGGGAGCTGCAGCTCGTCGACCGGGAGACGCGCGAGCTCGCCCCCGGCGCCGTCGAGATCCTGGAGGAGCTCCGGCCCGAGGGCGCCGAGGAGCACCCCAAGGCCAAGCACGAGCTGCTGCAGTCGACCGTCGAGATCATCACCGGGGTCTGCACGACGGTGCGCGAGGCGAAGGCCGACCTCGCCGGCACCCTGGCCGAGGTCGTGGCCGCGGCCGACCGGCACGGGCGGGGGGTCATGTGCGCCGGCAGCCACCCCTTCACCCGGTGGGACACGCAGCAGATCTCCCCCAAGGAGCGCTACGCCCAGCTGGTCGAGCGGATGCAGTGGCTGGCCCGCCGGCTGCAGATCTTCGGCGTCCACGTGCACGTCGGCGTCCGGTCGCCCGACAAGGCCATCCCGATCGTCAACGCCATGACGCAGTACCTGCCGCACTTCCTCGCGCTGTCGGCGTCCTCCCCGTTCTGGGCCGGCTGCGACACCGGCCTGGCGTCGTCCCGCACCAAGGTCTTCGAGGGCATGCCCACCGGCGGCCTGCCGCACCAGCTCGCCGACTGGGCCGAGTTCGAGGAGTACATGGAGACCCTCATCCGGGCCGGCGCGATCGAGAGCGTCCGCGAGGTCTGGTGGGACATCCGCCCGCACCCCGACTTCGGCACCGTCGAGCTGCGGGTGTGCGACGGGCTGCCCACCCTCGACGAGATCGGTGCCGTGGCGGCGCTCACCCAGTGCCTCGTCGAGCAGTTCGACACCCAGCTCGACCGTGGCTACACGCTGCCCACCCCGGCGGAGTGGGTCGTGCGCGAGAACAAGTGGCGGGCGGTCCGCTACGGCCTCGAGGCCGAGATCGTCGTCGACGACCAGGGCACGGTCCGGCCGGTGCGCGAGGCGATCACCCAGCTGGTCGAGGAGCTGATGCCCACCGCCAAGCGGCTGGACTGCGAGGCGGAGCTGCGCGACGTCCTGCGCATCCTCGACCTCGGCGCCTCCTACCAGCGCCAGCGCGAGGTGGCGGCGCGGAGCGGGGGAGAGCTGGCGCCGGTCGTCGACAGCCTGCTCGCCGAGCTGCGGGACGGGCTGCCGGCCGCGAAGCCGGCCGCCGGCGGTCACGCGGCATGACTCCCGTCGTCGAGAAGCTGTCGACGTCGGTCGACGAGTGGGCCGCGGCGCACCGCCAGGAGCTGGTCTCGGTCCGCCGGCACCTGCACGCCCACCCGGAGCTCGCCTTCGCCGAGTTCGAGACGACGGCCTTCCTGGAGCAGCGGCTGCGCGACGCGGGCCTGAAGCCGCGCCGGCTGCCCACGGGCACCGGCCTGGTCTGCGAGGTCGGCACCGGCGGGGGACCGACCGTCGTCCTGCGCGCCGACATCGACGCACTGCCGCTGGCCGACCTCAAGGACGTGCCGTACGCCTCGACCCGTGAGGGCATGTGCCACGCGTGCGGCCACGACGTGCACACCACCGTCGTCCTGGGCGTGGCCCTGGCGCTCGCCGGGCTGGACGGGTTGCCCGGCCGGGTGCGCATCGTCTTCCAGCCCGCGGAGGAGACCGTGCCCGGCGGAGCCACCGAGGTCGTCGCCTCCGGTGTGCTGGACGGCGCGTCCCGGGCCTTCGCGCTGCACTGCGACCCCTCGGTCCCGGTGGGCAAGGTCGGGCTGCGCACCGGCGCGATCACCGCGGCCTGCGACCGGATGGACGTCACGCTCACCGGGCCGGGCGGGCACACCGCGCGGCCGCAGATGACCGTGGACCTGGTCGACGCGCTCGGCCGGCTCATCACCGACCTGCCCGGGCTCCTCTCCCGCCAGGTCGACCCGCGCTCGGGCATGAGCCTGGTGTGGGGCGCGGTCAACGCCGGCGTCGCCGCGAACGCGATCCCGCAGCGCGGGACCCTCCGCGGCACCGTCCGGGTGCTGGACCGCGAGGCATGGAAGGGCGCCGAGGAGCTGCTCCGCTCGCTGGTCGAACGGGTCGCGGCCACCACCGGCGCCGAGGTCGGCGTCGACTACATCCGCGGGGTGCCGCCCGTCGTGAACGACCCGCGCTCGGTGGCCCTGCTGCGCTCGGCCGCCATCGGCTCGGTCGGCGCGGAGAACCTGGTGCTCTCCCAGCAGAGCATGGGCGGCGAGGACTTCGGCTGGTTCGCCGACCTGATGCCCATCGCCCTGGCCCGACTCGGCACCCACGGCGGGGGCGCGCCGCTGGACCTGCACCGTGGCACCTTCGACGTCGACGAGCGCGCGATCGGCGTGGGCGTGCGGTTGCTCGCACGCACCGCCCTGCTGGCGCTGGAGGCGGACGCCGAACAGACTTCCGGCAGCTCAGGGGCACCCCCTCGCACGCGGCGACCTGCGCCCGGAGACACTTCTGCCCGACCCGCCGTCGAAGGGGCCCCACCAGCATGAGCACGACCGACCAGAAGCCGCCGGCGGCTGACGCCGACGTGCCAGCCGAGCACGCGGTCCCCGAGGACCTGGCGCTCGCCGGTGAGTTCGACGCGGTCACCCGCGACCAGTGGCGTGAGCTGGTCGCCGGGGTGCTGCGCAAGGCCGGCCGCGAGGACCTGCCCGATACGGTCGAGGACGCGCTGCGCCGGCAGGTCGCGCCGGGCGTGACCGTGGCCCCGCTGTACACCGCGGAGGACGCCGGGGACCTGCCGGCGGGCGTGGGCGTGCCGGGGCTGCCGCCCTTCGTGCGCGGCTCCCGCCCGGGTGGCGGCCCGGCCGGCTCGGCCGAGGTGACCGCTGCCGGCGGGGCCTCCGGCGGGTGGGACGTGCGGCAGCGGCACGCCCACCCCGATGTCGCGGTCACCAAGGAGGCGATCGCGGCCGACCTGGAGAACGGCGTCACCTCGCTGTGGCTGGTGCTCGGCGAGGGCGCGATCCCGGTCGGGTCGCTGGGCGAGGTGCTCTCCGACGTCTACCTCGACCTGGCACCGGTGAGCGTCTCCGGTGGTCTGCCGGCGGCCGAGGCCTTCCTGGCGCTGGTGGAGGGCCGCACCGACCTGGCACCGGGGAGCTCGCTCGGCCTGGACCCGCTCGGCGTCGAGGCGGCCTCGGGGGAGCGGCAGGACCTCTCCGGCCTCGCCGACGTCGCCCGCCGCGCCGCGGCCCACCCGGGCCTGCGCACCGTCGTCGTCGACGGCACGGTCTTCGCCGACGCCGGCGCCTCGGTGGTCGAGGAGCTGGGCTGCTCGCTGGCCGCGGGTGTTGCCTACCTCCGCGCGCTCACCGACGCCGGCCTGTCGGTGGACGAGGCGGCCGCCCAGCTGGAGTTCCGCTACTCCGCGAGTGCCGACCAGTTCACGACCATCGCCGCGCTGCGCGCCGCCCGCCGCCTCTGGGACCGGGTCGGCGAGGTCAGCGGGGCCTCGCCCGAGGCCCGCGCCCAGCGTCAGCACGCCGTCACCTCCTCGGTGATGACGACGAAGCGCGACCCCTGGGTCAACATGCTCCGCACCACCGTCGCCTGCTTCGCCGCGGGCGTGGGCGGCGCCGACGCCGTGACCGTGCAGCCGTTCGACGCAGCCCTCGGCCTGCCCGACTCCTTCTCCCGCCGGATCGCGCGCAACACGCAGAGCCTGCTCGTGGAGGAGGGGCACCTCGGCCGCGTGCTCGACCCGGCCGGTGGTTCCTGGTACGTGGAGTCGCTGACCGACTCCCTGGCCCGCGCCGCGTGGGACTGGTTCACCGAGATCGAGCGGGCCGGCGGGCTGTCGGCTGCTCTCGCCTCGGGCCTGGTGCGCGACCGGATCGCCGCCGCGTGGGACGCCCGCGCGAAGCGGCTGGCCACCCGGGCGGATGCGATCACCGGCGTCAGCGAGTTCCCGAACCTCGCCGAGAAGCTGCCCGAGCGGCAGCCCGCGGCGGCGCTGACCCCGACCGGCGGCCTCCCGCGGGTGCGGGCGGCGCAGGAGTTCGAGTCGCTGCGCGACGCCACCGACGCGGCCGGTACCCGTCCGTCGGTGTACCTCGCCACGATCGGGCCGATCGCGAAGCACACCGCGCGCTCGACCTTCGCCGGCAACCTGTTCCAGGCCGGCGGTCTCGCGACGCCGTCCGGGGACGGGGCCTCCGGTCTCGCCGAGGCGGGGACGACGGTGGCCTGCATCTGCGGCACCGACAAGGACTACGCCTCCGAAGCCGCGGCGCTGGCCGCGGAACTCAAGGCCGCCGGCGCCACGCAGGTGTGGCTGGCCGGCAAGCCGGACCTGGACGTCGACGGGGTCGACGGGTACGTCTTCGCCGGGTGCGACGCGCTGGCGGCGCTCCGGACGGTGCACGAGCAGCTGGGAGTGAAGGCATGAGCGGCATCCCCGACTTCGGTTCCGTCGAGCTGGGCACCCCGGCCGCGGGCACCTCGGCGGACGACTGGGCCAAGGCGTTCGAGGAGACGACCGGCCGCGGTGTCGAGGAGGCGGCCTGGGAGACCCCCGAGGGCATCACCGTCCCGCCGCTGTACACGCACGAGCACCTCGAGGGCCTGGACTTCCTCGCGACGCTCCCCGGGCTGCCGCCGTTCCTGCGCGGCCCCTACCCGACGATGTACACGACGCAGCCGTGGACGGTCCGCCAGTACGCGGGCTTCTCCACCGCGGCGGAGTCCAACGCCTTCTACCGGCGCAACCTCGCCGCCGGGCAGAAGGGGCTGTCGATCGCCTTCGACCTGCCCACCCACCGCGGCTACGACTCCGACCACCCGCGGGTGGTGGGTGACGTCGGCATGGCCGGTGTCGCGATCGACTCGATCCTGGACATGCGCCAGCTGTTCGACGGCATCCCGCTGGACAAGATGTCGGTGTCGATGACCATGAACGGCGCCGTGCTCCCGGTGCTCGCGCTCTACATCGTCGCGGCGGAGGAGCAGGGAGTGGAGCCGGAGCAGCTGACCGGCACCATCCAGAACGACATCCTCAAAGAGTTCATGGTGCGGAACACCTACATCTACCCGCCCAAGCCCTCGATGCAGATCATCAGCGACATCTTCGCCTTCACCTCGCAGAAGATGCCGCGCTTCAACTCCATCTCGATCTCCGGCTACCACATCCAGGAGGCCGGGGCGACGGCCGACCTGGAGCTGGCCTACACGCTCGCTGACGGCGTCGAGTACCTCGAGGCGGGCAAGGCTGCCGGCCTGGACATCGACAAGTTCGCGCCGCGCCTGTCCTTCTTCTGGGCCATCGGCATGAACTTCTTCATGGAGGTCGCGAAGCTGCGGGCCGGGCGCCTGCTGTGGGCGAAGCTGGTGAAGGAGGCCGGGGCGAAGAACGACAAGTCCCTGTCGCTGCGCACCCACTCGCAGACCTCGGGCTGGTCGCTGACCGCGCAGGACGTCTACAACAACGTCGTCCGCACCTGCCTGGAGGCGATGGCCGCGACCCAGGGGCACACCCAGTCGCTGCACACCAACGCACTGGACGAGGCGCTCGCGCTGCCGACCGACTTCTCCGCGCGGATCGCCCGCAACACCCAGCTGATGCTGCAGCAGGAGTCCGGCACCACCCGCGTCGTCGACCCCTGGGGCGGCTCGGCCTACGTCGAGAAGCTGACCTACGACCTGGCCCGCCGCGCCTGGGCGCACATCCAGGAGGTCGCCGAGCACGGCGGCATGGCGCAGGCGATCGACGACGGCATCCCGAAGCTGCGCATCGAGGAGGCCGCGGCCCGCACCCAGGCCCGCATCGACTCGGGCCGGCAGCCGGTCATCGGTGTGAACAAGTACCGCGTCGAGGCCGACGAGGCCATCGAGGTGCTCAAGGTCGACAACAAGGACGTGCTGGCCCAGCAGAAGGCCAAGCTGGAGGAGCTCCGGGCCTCCCGGGACGGCGGCGCGGTCGAGGAGGCCCTGCGCCGGCTCACCGACGCCGCCCGGGCCGCGGCCGACGGCACGCGCGGCAACGACCTCGACTCCAACCTGCTGAAGCTCGCCGTGGACGCCGCGCGGGCCAAGGCGACGGTCGGGGAGATCTCCGATGCGCTGGAGGCGGTCTACGGTCGGCACGCCGGCCAGGTCCGCACCATCTCCGGCGTCTACCGCGACGAGGCAGGAGCATCCGGTCCGATGGAGGAGACGCGCCGCCTGGCCGAGGAGTTCGCCGAGGCCGAGGGCCGCCGGCCGCGCATCCTCGTGGCCAAGATGGGCCAGGACGGGCACGACCGCGGGCAGAAGGTCATCGCCACCGCGTTCGCCGACCTCGGCTTCGACGTCGACGTGGGCCCGCTGTTCCAGACGCCGGAGGAGGTCGCCCGGCAGGCGGTGGAGGCCGACGTGCACGTCGTCGGCGTCTCCTCGCTGGCCGCGGGGCACCTCACGCTCGTGCCGGCGCTCAAGGAGGCGCTGGCCGAGCTCGGGGCCGAGGACGTGCTGATCGTCGTCGGCGGCGTCATCCCGCCCGACGACGTGCCGACGCTCGAGGAGATGGGCGCCGCGGCGGTCTTCCCGCCCGGCACGGTCATCGCCGAGGCGGCGCAGGAGCTGCTGACGACGCTGTCCGCGCGCCTGGGTCACGGCGCCGAGCGGACAGGGGAGTGAGCATCGCAGCGAGCGCCAGCGAGCGAGGAGCGGAGCGACCCGCGGGAGCGAGCAGGTAATGCGTCGGGACGTCGACGTTCCCGCGCTCGTCGACGGGGTGCTCGCCGGGGACCGCCGGGTGGTGGCGCGCGCCATCACCCTGGTGGAGTCCCGGCGGGCCGACCACCGCGAGCGCGCCCAGGAGCTGCTGGTCGGGCTGCTGCCGCACGCCGGGGGAGCCCGCCGCATCGGCATCAGTGGCGTGCCCGGCGTCGGCAAGTCGACCTTCATCGACCAGCTCGGCGTGAACCTGACGGCGGCCGGCTCGAAGGTCGCGGTCCTCGCCGTCGACCCGTCCTCGGCCCGGTCCGGCGGCTCGATCCTCGGGGACAAGACCCGCATGGCCCGGCTGGCCGTCGACCAGAACGCGTTCATCCGGCCCTCGCCGACCTCGGGCACCCTCGGCGGGGTCGCCCAGGCGACGCGGGAGTCCATGGTCGTCGTCGAGGCGGCCGGATACGACGTGGTGCTGGTCGAGACCGTCGGCGTCGGGCAGTCGGAGATCACCGTCGCCGAGATGGTCGACTCCTTCCTGTTCCTGACCATCGCCCGGACCGGCGACCAGCTGCAGGGGATCAAGCGCGGCATCCTGGAGATCGCCGACGTCATCGCCGTCAACAAGGCCGACGGACCGGCGGCTGCCGACGCCCGCAAGGCCGCGCGCGAGCTCTCCTCGGCGATCCGGATGCTGCGCGGATCAGGTGGGGGCGGCCGGGGCGAGCCGTGGGACGTGCCGGTGCTGACCTGCGCCGGGCTGACCGGTGAGGGCCTGGACGAGGTCTGGGCCAAGCTGGTCGAGCACCAGGAGCGCGCGAAGCTCGACGGCAGCTTCGACGAGCGCCGCCGTGCCCAGCAGGTGCGCTGGACCTGGCAGCTGGTCCGGGACGGGCTGGAGCACTCGCTGCGCGCGCACCCGGGCGTGCGCGCCGCCGTCCCGGACCTGGAGAAGCAGGTGCTGGCCGGCGAGCTCACCCCGGCGCTGGCCGCCCAGCAGATCCTCTCAACCTTCCTCGCCGCCCCTTCCGCCCCGCCTTCCCCCGCGTGATCATGAAGTTCGGGAAGCGACACGCCGCTGCTGGTCGGTGTGTCCCTTCCCGGACTTCATGATCACGGGGGATCCACATCGGAGGGGTTCTCCACAGAAGCTCCTGGGCGCTGCTGCGCCCTCGCGCCGCGGCCGACGCTGCCGAGGTGGACTTCGCCTTCTACCGGATGGTCAGCGCGCAGCAGGGCGTCTTCACCACCGCCCAGGCGCTCGCGCACGTCGGTGACACCGCCTTGCGGGCCCACGTGCGTGCCGGCCGGTGGCGCCGCAGTCGCTGGCGCGGCGTGCTGGTCGACGGAGACCTCCCCGACTCCCCGGCGCTCCACCTGCGGGCGGCGGCGCTGGCCGTCGGGACCGACCTGGTGGCCTGCCACTCGACGGCGGCCGCGATGTGGGGCTTCGACGTCCTCGGCTCGGAGACCCTGCACTTCCTCGGGCCGCCGACCCTGGTGAACCGCCGCCTGCCGGGCGTCCAGGTGCATCCGTCGAACCTCGGGTGCGACGACGCCGTGCTCGTGGACGGGACGTGGTGCACGCCGCCTGCCCGCACGGCTTGCGACGTCGTCCGCCACACCGCTCCCGTGCACGGCCTGGCCACTCTCGACGCGGCTCTGCGGTCGGGGACGTGTACCCGCGACGAGCTCGCGGCCGCCGCCCGGTCCATGCGAGGGCTGCGCGAGGTCATCCGGCTGCGGGAACTGGTGCCGCACGCGGAGGCCGGCGCGGAGTCGCCCATGGAGTCACGGATGCGGTGGCGCTTCATCGACGCGGGATTGCCGGCACCCGCGGTCCAGGTGCCGTTGACCGAGGCCGGCCGCGTCCACTACCTGGACACGGGGTGGCTCGACCACCGGGTCGGGGCCGAGTTCGACGGCCTCGAGGCGCACATGACGCGCCAGCAGCTGGCCGGCGACCGCGACCGCCACAACTGGGTCACCGAGCAGCGGTGGCTCCTGCTGCACTTCACGGCGGTCGACGTCTACCGGCGCCCGGAGGCGATGGTGGGACGCGCGGCGCGTGCGCTCGGCCTCCCACTGCCCCGCGCGATCATGAAGTCCGGGACGCGCCGCGCCGGGTAGCCGCGGCGTGTTGCTTCCCGAACTTCATGATCACGCGGGGGTGGTGGCGGGGTGGTGGCGGGGTGGTGGCGGGGTGGCGGAGTGGTGGCGGGAGTCGTGTCGCGGGAGGTGGTTCGGGAGAGTGGCTCAGAAGGCGGTGCGGCACTCCCGGGCGCGCAGCTCGCGGACGTAGTCGTCGGGTGCTCCGGCGGCCTCCGCTGCGTCGGCGATCCCGCCCAGGTGGCGTGCCGACGGCAGCCCGCCCTCGAAGGCGTCCAGGACGTACACGTAGGCGACGGCGTCACCGGCCAGCGTGTGCACCCGCAGGTGCACCCGGCGGTAGAGGCCGTGGTCGGCGCCCTCCCACCCGTCCAGCGAGCGCTCGTCGGCCTCGGTCAGGTCGTAGAGCGCCACGAAGACACCGGGGGAGTCCTCGTCGGGGACGAGGGTCGCCAGCGCGCCCTCCCAGCCGAGTTCCTCCCCGCCGAAGGTCAGGCGCCAGCCGCGGATCCAGCCGGTGCCGGTGTGCGGGGACGACGGACAGCGGCGCAGCATCTGCGCGGGATCCATGTTCGAGCCGTAGGCGGCGTAGAGGCCCATCGACGCCGAGGTTAACCACTGGCCCCCGCGAGCCGATGCACCAGTGAGGGCACGGCACGCACCGACCGGGGACAATGGCCCCGACCCACCGCACAGCAACGGAGAAGGACCCCATGACCCGCATCGTGATCATCGGCGGCGGACCGGCCGGATACGAGGCCGCACTGGTCGCCGCGCAGCTCGGTGCGGAGGTCACCGTCATCGAGCGGGACGGCATCGGCGGGGCCAGCGTGCTCACCGACTGCGTCCCCTCGAAGGCCCTCATCGCCGCGGCCGGGGCCATGACCTCGGTCCGCGACTCCGCCGTCCTCGGTGTCCACGGCGCGGAGCTGGCCACGGTCAACCTCGACCTGCAGGCCGCCAACCAGCGGGTCAAGAACCTGTCGATGGCCCAGTCGGCCGACATCCACGCGCGGCTCGAGGGCGAGGGCGTGCGGATCGTCCGCGGTCAGGCGCGGTTGGCCGACGACGTCCCGGGCATGGCCGCGCACGAGGTGGAGATCCTCGACGGGTCCGGCGCGGTGGTCGAAGAGATCGAGGGCGACGTCGTCCTCATCGCGACCGGCGCCGACCCGCGGGTGCTGCCCGGCGCCGAGCCCGACCACGAGCGCATCCTCGACTGGCGCGACGTCTACGACCTCGACGAGATGCCCGAGCACCTGGTCGTCGTCGGCTCCGGCGTGACCGGTGCCGAGTTCGCCTCCGGCTACCTCGAGGCGGGCGTACCGGTCACGCTGGTCTCCTCCCGCGACCGGGTGCTGCCCGGCGAGGACTCCGACGCCGCCGAGGTGCTGGAGGAGGTGTTCCAGTCCCGCGGTGGCCGCCTGGAGCGCGGCCGCGCAGCGGGGGTGCGCCGGACCGAGAAGGGCGTCGTCGTCGAGCTGGAGGGCGGTCGCACCGTCGAGGGCTCGCACGCCCTCATGACCGTCGGGACCGTGCCGAACACCGACGGGCTGAACCTCGAGTCGCACGGCATCCAGCTCACCGGGTCCGGTCACGTGGTGGTCGACCGCGTCTCGCGCACCTCGGTGCCCGGCATCTACGCCGCCGGTGACGTGACCGGCGTCTTCCAGCTGGCCTCCGTGGCCGCGATGCAGGGGCGGATCGCCATGTGGCACGCGCTGGGCGAGGCCGTGGCCCCGATCAAGCTCAAGACGGTCGCGGCCAACGTGTTCACCCACCCCGAGATCGCCACGGTCGGCGTCCAGGAGAAGTCGCTGGCCGACGACGCCGACGTCGACGTGGTGCGGCTGCCCCTGGCCACGAACGCGCGCGCCAAGATGAGCGACCTGCGGGCCGGCTTCGTGAAGCTCTTCGCCCGGCGCTCGACCGGCGTGATCGTGGGTGGCGTGGTGGTCTCCCCGGGAGCCTCCGAGCTGGTGCTGCCGATCGCGCTCGCCGTGACCAAGGGCCTCACGGTCGCCGACCTCGCCCAGACGTTCGCGATCTACCCCTCGCTGTCGGGCTCGATCACCGAGGCCGGACGACGCCTGATGGGCGCCGACGACCTGGCGTAGCGCCGGCCCAGCGGTTCCTCGAGGGGATGCCGGGGCCGCTGTGACGGGAGTGCCGCGGATCTCGGCTCAACATCGCCGATCCGGTGCCGACTCGGCATCGCTCCGCCGATGTCCAGGTCGATGTCTGCTGACCACGACCTGCGTCGTCCCCTCGGCTCCCGCGCCCTGCTGCGTTCGCTCGCCCTGACCACGGCGCTGACCGCCGCGGTCCTGGGCACCGTCGCCCTCCCCGGTGTGGCCGCGGCCGACTCGGCCGCCACGGTCACCGGCGAGCTCGTGCACGCGGTCGCCGAGGGCGAGCCGGGCGCCGAGCAGGACGGCGACGGGCACGTCAGCTGGATCGCCACCGCGGACGGCGAGGTGCCGGTCGAGGGGGAGCAGCTCTCCGACGTGCCCACGGGCGCGCAGGTGGAGGTCACCGTGGGCGAGGAGCCCGCCGGCGACGGCGGTGAGTCCGCGCTCCCCGTCCTGGGCAGCGACGTCAAGGAGCAGCCGACCACCCCTCCGCCGCCTGCACCGGCCCCCGTCGCGGGCGTGACCAACCAGGTGACCGTCGTCCAGGTGGCGCCCGCCGGCACCTCGCCCGACAGCACCCGCCTGGCCGACGTCGTCGCCACCGTGAACGGGCCCGTCGCCGCCTTCTGGGCCGAGCAGACCGCCGGGGCCGTGCGGCTCGGCGTCACCGAGGCCCGCGACTGGGTGCGCACCGCCGCCGACTGCTCCAGCCCGGAGGCGCTGTGGGACGAGGTGGCCGCCGCCGTCGGCTTCCAGGCCGGGCCGGGCAAGCACCTCCTGCTGCGGCTCAGCGCCGAGACCGCCGGGCGCCCGGACTGCTCCTACGCCCTCGCCCAGGTCGGGGCGGGCACCACCTCGGGCGGGCGGCTCTACGTGCGGGAGAACCTGGCGTCGGTCATCGCCCACGAGCTCGGGCACAACTTCGGGCTGGGCCACTCGTCTGCCACCCAGTGCGACGGCGCGGTCGAGGACCGGGCCTGCCGCACCAGCGGCTACCGCGACTACTACGACGTCATGGGCGCCTCCTGGTCGCAGCTCGGCTCGCTGAACGCCCCCCAGGCCGCGGCGCTGGGCGTGCTCCCGGCCGCCGCGCAGACCACGGTCTCGGTCGGGCAGGCCGCCGCCACGGTCACGCTCGCGCCGCTCGGTGGTGCCGGTGGGGTCCGCGCACTGCGCCTGCTGGACCGCGAGGGCGCTGTCTACTGGCTCGAGTACCGGTCGGCCACGGGCCGCGACGGCTGGCTGGGCACCCGCGACAACGTCTACCGGCTCGACTCCGGTGTGCTGCTGCACCGCGGCGGCGCCTTCCCGGACACCTCGCTGCTGCTCGACGGCACCCCCAGCCCCGCCGGAGGGTGGGACGCCGACCTGCAGGCCGCCGTCCCCACCGGCCGGAGCGTCTCCCTCTCCGGGGGCGACTTCACGGTGACCGTCCGGAGCGCCGGTGCCGCCGGGGCCGTGGTGCGCGTCGTCCCGGCGTCGAAGGCTCCCGGGAGGGCGGCCGCCGCCCGGCCGGCGCGCTCCGGTCAGGGCACGGCCGTGGCCGGCGACGCGGCCGTCCCGCCGGTGGACGAGGCCACGGCCGGCACGCCCGGCTTCTGGGTCCCCGCCATCCAGGTGCCCGCCCCGCGCGAGGACGTCGCGCTGGACCCCGCGGCCGACACCTCGAGCTCGCTCGGCGGCCTCCTCCTGCCCGTCGCCGGTGCCGCCATGGCCGCGGCCGTCCTGATGCTCGTCCAGTACCTGCGTCGCGGGCGCCGGCTGTACCGCTGAGCAGCGCTTCACATCTCCGACGGCCTGCCGAAGAGATACCGAGTCCCCGGCCCAGGAGTGCCCGTGTTCGCTGCTCGTCCGCCGCGCGTCCCGCGGTCGCTGTCCCTGGTCGCCACGGCGCTGGTCCTCGCCCCGCTGCTGGTGGCACTCCCGGGGACCGCGGCGGCCGAACCCTCACGCGTTCTCGCTCGGACCGTTGTGGGGGAACTCGTCAAAGCCTGGCCGGACGACCTCGACGACCAGCGGTCGGGTGACGCGGTACCGGACGACCCGTTGAGTTTCGTCCGTACCGAGGACGGTTCCTCGGTCCGCATCCCTACAACCGCGGTGAAGGGACTGGAGGTCGGTTCCACGGTCGAGGTGAGAGTCGGACGGACGGTCTCCGACGAGGCCGCCGACGACGGATACGAACAGGCTCGGGAAGTCCTGAATGTGGAGGTGGTCGCACCCCCGGCGCCGGCCAGGCCAGCGCCGGCTGTCGGCGTGGTCAACCATCCGGTGACCGTCATCATGGTCGTGCCGGCGGGTGGTAGCAGAGATTCGACCGCCCTCTCCGACGTCGTCTCGACCGTGAACGGCCAGGTCGCCGACTTCTGGGCGGAGCAGAGCGACGGTGGCGTGGTTCTCGGAGTGACCTCTAGCCGGGACTGGGTCGATCTCGGCGTGGGGTGCGACGACCCGTGGGCGCTGTGGTCCGCCGCCGCCCACGCGGCTGGCTTCATAGGGCAGCCCGGCGACGCACAGCACCTGCTGGTCTACGTCGGGAACGGAGCAGGGTGCTCGGACGGGCTGGGCACGGTCGGGAACGCCGTGTCCAGTGGCGGCTACAGCTACGTGCGCTATCCGACGACATCGGTCATCGCGCACGAGCTGGGACACAACCTCGGGCTCGGCCACTCATCACTCCTGCAGTGCGATGGTGCTGTCAGCAGTGGCACCTGTGCTACGACGCCTTACTACGACTTGTACGACGTGATGGGTGCGTCGTGGGGTCCGCTCGGTTCGCTGAACGTGCCGCAGGCGCGCGAGCGGATCAGCCACGTCTCCACGATGTCGATGTGGCTCAACTCCAGCCCCGAGAATGCGCAGGAGATTCCGCTGGTGCCCGTGTCGTCGCGGGATGCTGGCACGCGGGGGATCGAGTTGTCCGACGGCGGGGAGGAGCATTACTGGTTGGAGTACCGGCCCGCAGCCGGGCGGGACGCATGGCTCGGGACCGCCGTCAACCGATACGGGTTGCAGTCCGGGGTCCAGCTCCGCCGTGAGAGCAACGACGGCGACAGTTCCCTGCTGCTCGATGCCACGCCCTCACCGCGAGCGGGTTGGAGCAGGGACCTCTCCACAGCGCTGCCGGTGGGCACGACCGTCCGGCTCGACGGAAGGCGCGGAGCGGGGGTCTTCGAGATCACCGTGACGGGATCGACGGCCTCCGTTGCCACCGTGCGCATCGTGCCGAAGAGTGCTGTCACCGTCGCCTTCGAGCGTTCCGGGGGAACAGCCGGGCCGATGGGTGCACCGATGACGACAGAGCAGATGTGCGGCCAGATGGGGTCGACGTCCTTCTGCGAGCGGAGATTCACCAACGGCAGCATCGTCTGGACCCCGACGGTCGACGGGGGCGCCCACCTGGTGCATGGCCCGGTGTACACCGCGTGGAGCTCCGGGGGAGGGGCCAGCGTTTTCGGCTTCCCGACGACCGACACGACGTGCGGCGGACCAGGCGCAGGGTGTCGCCAGGGCTTCGTGTCGGCGAACCTCTACTCGTCACCAGCTACGGGTACCAAACCGGTCCGTGGAGCGTTGCGAGTCGCCTACGTGAGCCTCGGGGAGGAGGCCGGGGTCCTGGGCTACCCGACCGACGTCGAGATCTGCGTCGGCTCAGGGTCGTGCAGGCAGGATTTCCAGTTCGGCACCCTGGTGACCGGCGTTCCTGGGGGGCCGCGGCTGGTACCGAGCGACTTTCGAGCCGTGTGGTCGCTCCAAGGCTACGAGGCGGGGCCGCTGGGCCAGCCGACATCGGGAGCCATCTGCGGGCTTCGCGACGGCGGGTGCGGTCAGGTCTTCGAGGGTGGCCGGGTGTACAGCTCTCCGGGCAACGGCGCACATGCCGTGTCGGGGGTCATCCAGGAGGCCTGGATCGCGCAGGGATGGGAGGCCGGCCCGTTGGGATATCCCCTTGCGGGGCAGGTCTGCGGGCTCGCCGGTGGTGGATGCGCCCAGGTGTTCCAAGGAGGCCGCATCTACTGGCACCCCCAAATCGGGGCGCGTCCTGTCATCGCCCCCGTCGAGCGTGCTTGGCGGGGCGCCGGTGGGGAATCGGGCGTGATGGGGTATCCCAGGTCGGGGCTGATCTGCGGGTTGCGCGACGGTGGGTGCGGTCAGGTCTTCCAGGGTGGGCGGGTGTACAGCTCGGCGGCCGGGACGTTTGCGGTGAGTGGTGCTGTGCAGGCGGCGTGGATCGCGCAGGGTTGGGAACGCGGTCCGCTGGGCTATCCCACCGGCGACCAGAGGTGCGGGCTGGCGGGTGACGCGTGCATGCAGGCTTTCCAGGTCGGCACGTTGGTCGCCCGCCCGGGGATGGTCACCGTCGCCGTCACAGGGGCGGTGGCCGCGACGTGGCGCGCTGCGGGTGGCGAGACCGGCGCACTGGGACTGCCGGCTTCCGGGCTGATCTGCGGGTTGCGCGACGGTGGGTGCGGTCAGGTCTTCGACGGTGGGCGGGTGTACAGCTCGGCGGCCGGGACGTTTGCGGTGAGTGGTGCTGTGCAGGCGGCGTGGATCGCGCAGGGTTGGGAGGCCGGGCCGTTGGGTTATCCGGCTTCCGGGCTGATCTGCGGGTTGCGCGACGGTG
>NZ_QOHK01000013.1 GCF_003319175.1 Blastococcus sp. TF02-8
CGGACGCGCAGAAACTCGACCCTTCCGGGCTTCGCTCCTGGCTGGATGTCCAACTCTACGCCGGTTTCCGGTCGACCCGCTACCCGCGGGGCCCGGTCCGGCGGCCCTCCCGGGCCGCGCGGCGCAGAGAGAAAGTTACACGGCCCCCTGGGCGGGGTCAAACCCGGGGGGCGGTGACGCCCGACACGCACGTCAGAAGCCCTCCCCGGGCCGGCCCCTGCGCGGGTCAGACCCCCCGGCGCACCCCGGCGATGGCGCGGCGCCCGCGGCGCAGGACCAACCAACCGCCGGGCAGCCAGGCGTCCTCCCCGGGCACGACGTCGCCGTCGGTGACGCGCTCGTTGTTCAGGTAGGCGCCGCCCTCCTTGACCGTGCGCCGGGCCTCGGACAGGGAGGCCACCAGGCCCGTCTGCTGGAGCAGCTGCGCCACCGTGGGGAGGTCGCCGTCGACGGTGATGCTCCCGGCCTCCTGCAGCGCGGCGGTCAGGGTCGCGGCGTCCAGGGACGCCAGGTCCTCCCGCCCGAAGAGCGCCCGCCCGGCGGCCTCGGCCTGGGCGAGCTGATCCGGTCCGTGGACGAGCAGCGTGAGCTCCTCGGCCAGCGCGCGCTGTGCGGTGCGCGCCGCCGGCCGCTCCACGCTCTCCGCGATCAGGGCCTCGACCTCCTCGGCCGGGCGCTCGGAGTACAGCGGCAGCCAGGCCCGCGCATCGGCGTCGTCGGCGTTCAGCCAGAACTGGAAGAAGGCGTAGGGCGACGTGAGCGCGGGGTCGAGCCAGACGGCGCCACCCTCGCTCTTGCCGAACTTCGTCCCGTCGGACTTCGTGACCAGTGGCGTGGAGAGCGCGTGCACCTTCGCACCCTCGGTGCGGCGCACGAGATCGATGCCGGCGGTGAGGTTGCCCCACTGGTCCGAGCCGCCGGTCTGCAACGTGACGCCGTGCCGGCGGTGCAGCTCGCGGAAGTCGTTGGCCTGCAGGATCTGGTAGCTGAACTCGGTGTAGCTGATCCCGGCCTCGGAGTTCAGCCGGGCGGAGACCGCCTCCTTCGCCAGCATCTGGCTCACCCGGAAGTGCTTGCCGATGTCCCGGAGGAAGTCGATGGCCGACACCGGCGCCGTCCAGTCGAGGTTGTTCACGTAGACCGGCCCCCGGAGGCCCTCGGTCTCCGCGGGGACGTCGAGGAACGGTGCCACCTGGTCACGGATGCGCTCGACCCAGCCCGCGACGGTGTCCCGGTCGTTGAGCTGGCGCTCCGACGACGGCCGCGGGTCGCCGATCAGACCGGTCGCGCCCCCGACGAGGACGACCGGCTGGTGGCCGGCCCGCTGGAGGGCCCGCAGCACCATGAACTGCAGCAGGTGGCCGACGTGCAGGCTGGGCGCCGTCGGATCGAACCCGGCGTAGTACGCGACCGGGCCGGTGGCGAGGTGCTCGCGCAGCGCGGCCTCGTCGGTGCTCTGGGCGATGAGGCCGCGGCGGTGCAGTTCGTCGATCACATCGGTCACGGGGCACCATCCTGCCCGGCGCGACGACTCCGCGACCTACCCACCCGTCCAGCGCCCCCCGCCCGGAAAGCGCTCACCGACGGGGCGCCGGTCTCCCAGAACCGCCACGGCAGCTCCGTCGCCACGCTGATCCCGACCCGCGGCCCCGCCGAGACGTCGGCCGGCGCGGGCCCCCGGTGCAACCGCACCGGCGACGACGCATCGAGCAGGTCGGTCCCCAGGTCCTCCCGCCCGATCGCCAGTGCCTGGGTCAGCCGGGCCGGGCCACCGGCCAGGTCGCGGGGGGATCGGGCGGCCGGCCGGCGAGAGCGGGCGAGCTCCTCCCCCACCACGACGTCGCCCGCGCGCATCAGGACCGCCTCGCCGTCGCCCTCGGGGCCGACGACGACGTTGGCGCACCAGTGCACCCCGTAGGAGAAGTAGACGTAGAGCCGCCCGGGCGGGCCGAACATGATCGCGGCGCGCGGCGTCGGCCCACGGTGCGAGTGCGCTGCGGGGTCGATGCCGGAGCCCGAGTAGGCCTCCACCTCGGTCAACCGCAGGGCGACCGTTCCCTCCGGCCGGTCGGTCACCACCCAGCAACCGAGCAGCGACCGCGCGACGACGTCGACCGGCCCGAGCAGCTCCTCGGCGCGGAGGACGGGACCGGGCGACGGCGTCGGGTCGGGCGACACGGTCAGAGGACCGGCGCCACCGGCGACGACGACGCCCAGTCCGCGTGCTCGGTGGCGAGCGCCTTGAGCCCGGTCATCTGCTCGGCGACCCGGACCGGGGCCGTGCCCCCGCGGGTGCTGCGCGCGGCCAGCGCGCCGCTGACCGAGAGCACCGATCGCACCTCGGGGGTGAGGCGCTCGTCGATGCCGGCGAGCTGGTCGTCGTCGAGCTGGTCGAGCTCCAGGCCGGCCTCCTCGCAGAAGGCGACCATCGCGCCGCTGATCTCGTGCGCCGAGCGGAACGGCACGCCCTGGCGGACGAGCCACTCGGCGACATCGGTGGCGAGTGCGAACCCCTGGGGCGCTGCGGCCTCGAGCACCTCGGGCCGCAGCGTCAGGGTGGCGATCATCCCGGTGACGGCGGGGAGCAGCAGGAGCAGCTGGTCCATGGAGTCGAAGACCGGCTCCTTGTCCTCCTGCAGGTCGCGGTCGTAGGCCAGCGGAAGGCCCTTGAGCATCGTGAGGATGCCGGTCAGGTTGCCGACGAACCGACCGGACTTCCCGCGGGCCAGCTCGGCGATGTCGGGGTTTTTCTTCTGCGGCATGATCGAGGACCCCGTGGCCCAGGCGTCGTCCAGGCGCGCCCAGCCGAACTCGGTCGACGTCCAGAGGACGACCTCCTCCCCCAGCCGCGAGAGGTGGACGCCGAGAAGGGCCGCGACGAAGCAGAACTCGGCGGCGAAGTCGCGGTCGCTGACCCCGTCGATGGAGTTCTCCGACGCCCGGTCGAAGCCGAGCTCGGCGGCGACGGCGTCGGGGTCCAGGGGCAGCGAGGAGCCGGCCAGCGCGCCCGAGCCGTACGGGCTCACCGCAGCACGCCTGTCCCAGTCGCGGAGCCGGTCGACGTCGCGCGCGACCGAGTGGGCGTGCGCGAGCAGCTGGTGGCTGATGAGCACCGGCTGGGCGTGCTGCAGGTGGGTCATGCCGGGCGCGGCGACGTCGGAGTACCGCTGGGCCAGCCCGAGCAGCGCGAACTCCAGCGAGGACAGCTCCCCCACCAGCGCGCGCACGTGGTGGCGGAGGTAGAGCCGCAGGTCGGTGGCGATCTGGTCGTTGCGGCTGCGGCCGGCGCGCAGCTTGCCGCCGAGCGCGCCGAGCTTCTCGGTCAGGCCCCGCTCGAGGGCCTCGTGCACGTCCTCGTCGGAGTCGATCGCGGTGAAGGTGCCGTCGGCGACCTCGGTCGAGAGCTCGCGGAGCGCACCGAGCATCTGCTCGAGCTCGTCGTCGGCGAGCAGGCCGGCGCGGTGCAGCACGCGGGCGTGGGCGCGGGAGCCGGCGAGGTCGAACGGCGCGAGCTGCCAGTCGAAGTGCGTGGACTTGCTCAGTGCCGCCATGGCCGGTGACGGGCCACCGCCGAAGCGCCCGCCCCAGAGCCGGGTCTGCGATCCAGGTGCGGTGCTGCTCACGTGCCGGGTTCCTCTTCCAGGTCGGCGCTCAGTTCGGGGTAGACGGCGGGCGTGCGCTGCGCGAGCGCACGGAGCCGGTCGGCGAGCGCGGGCCCGCCGTCGGGGGCGCGCGAGACGACCAGCAGAGTGTCGTCCCCCGCGATGGTGCCCAGGACGTCGGGGAGGCCCACCTTGTCCAGTGCCGAGGCCAGGAACTGCGCCGCACCGGGCGGGGTACGCAGCACGGCGAGGTTGGCACTCCCCTCGGCGCTGGTGAGCAGATCGGCCAGCAGCCGGGTCAGCCGCGCCGGCGCCGCCTGGGCCGGACGCAGCGGCGCGTTCTCCGGCGGCACCACGTAGGAGGCGGGAGCGCCGTCGGAGCCCCGCAGCTTCACCGCACCGAGCTCCTCCAGGTCGCGCGAGAGCGTCGCCTGGGTGACCTCGATGCCGGACTCGGCGAGGAGCGCGGCCAGCTGGGTCTGCGAGCTGACCGGCTGGGCCTCGATCAGCGCGCGGATGCGGGCCTGGCGCGCGGAGCGTCCGACGGCGGAGGTCATGCCGATCGCTCCAGGAGCCAGGTCAACACGGCCTTCTGCGCGTGCAGCCGGTTCTCCGCCTCGTCCCAGACGGCGCTGCGCGGGCCGTCGATGACGTCGGCGGCGATCTCCTTGCCCCGGTAGGCCGGCAGGCAGTGCAGCACGACGGCCTCGTCCCCCGCGCGGGACAGCGCCGCCTCGTCCAGTGCGTACGGCAGGAACGGTGCGACCCGTGCGTCGTACTCGTCCTCCTGGCCCATCGACACCCAGGTGTCGGTGACCAGGACGTCGGCACCGTCGGTGGCGGCCGCGGCGTCGGCGGTCCAGCCCACCGACCCGCCGGTCTCGGCGGCGATCTTGGCCGCGCGGTCGAGGACGGCGGGGTCGGGCCGGAAGGCCTCCGGCGAGCCGATCCGCACGTGCATGCCCGCGGTCGCGCCGCCCAGCAGGTAGGAGTGCGCCATGTTGTTGGCGCCGTCGCCGAGGTAAGTCATCGAGCGTCCGGCCAGCGAGCCCTTGCGCTCGATGACCGTCTGCAGGTCGGCGAGGATCTGGCAGGGGTGGTACTCGTCGGTGAGCGCGTTCACCACCGGCACGCGGCTGGTGGCCGCCATGGCCTCGATCCGCTCCTGCCCGAACGTGCGCCACACGATCGCGGCCACCTGCCGGTCGAGCACCCGAGCGGTGTCCTCCACCGACTCCCCGCGGCCGAGCTGGCTGCTGCCGGCATCGATCACCAGCGGGAAGCCGCCGAGCTCGGTGACGCCCACGGAGAAGGAGACCCGGGTGCGGGTCGAGGGCTTGTCGAAGAGCACGGCGACGGTCCGCGGCGCGCCGTTGGGCGCCCGCAGCGGCGTGGGTGCCGCCGAGGTGCCCCGCGAGGCCTTGAGCGCAGCGGCCAGGGCGAGCACCTCGGCCTGCTCGGCCGGGCTGAGGTCGTCGTCCGTGAGGAAGTGCCGGGTCACTGGTCGTTCTCCTGGAGTGCAGCGTCGAGCGCGGAGGGAAGGGCGGCGACGAACGCGTCGACCTGGGCGTCGGTGAGGACGAGGGGCGGGGCGAGGCGGAGCACACCCGGTGCCACCGCGTTGGTGAGGAAGCCGGCTGCCCGCAGCTGGGTCTCCAGGGCGGGTGCGACGTCGGCGGTGAGGACGACGCCGAGCAGCGCGCCCCTCCCCCGGACGCCACTGATGCCGGCGTGGCCGAGGCCCTCGATGCCCGTGGTGAACCGGTGCTCGAGCTCCTTGGCCCGCTCCAGCAGCCCCTCGTCGCGGATCGTGTCGAGGACCGCCAGAGCGGCAGCGGCGGCGATCGGGTTCCCACCGAAGGTCGAGCCGTGCGACCCCGCCGTCAGCAGGTCCGCCGCCTCGCCGAAGGCGAGCATCGCGCCGATCGGCAGGCCTCCGCCGAGCGCCTTGGCCAGGGTGATGACGTCGGGCCGGAGTCCGTCGGCCTGGTGCGCGAACCAGTGGCCGGTACGGCCGATGCCGGTCTGCACCTCGTCGAGGGCGAACAGCGCACCGGCGTCCTTCGCCGCCGTCGCCGCCGAGGCGAGGTAGCCGGCGGGCGCGGGCAGCACGCCGCCCTCCCCCAGCATCGGCTCCAGCAGGACCATCGCCGTCCGCCCGGAGACCGCGGCCACCAGCGCGTCGGCGTCCCCGTACGGGACGTAGGAGACCCCGCCGGGCAGCGGTGCGAAGGCCGCGGCCTTCGAGGGCTGGCCGGTGAGCGCCAGGGCGCCCATCGTCCGGCCGTGGAAGGCGCCCTCGGCGGTGATCACCTGGGGACGTCCGGTGAGCCGGCTGACCTTGAACGCCGCCTCGTTGGCCTCGGCGCCGGAGTTGCAGAAGAACACGCGACCGGGACGGCCGGCGAGCTCCAGCAGCCGCTCGGCGAGCAGCACGCCGGGTTCGTGCATCGCGAGGTTGGACACGTGGCCGAGCTTGGCCGCCTGCGTGGTGATCGCCTCGACCACCTTGGGGTGGGCGTGCCCGAGGATCGTGGTCGCGATGCCACCGAGCAGGTCGGTGTACGCGCGACCGTCGACGTCGGTCACGGTCGCGCCGCTGCCGGAGTCCAGGGCCACCGGCGGTGCCTTGTAGTTGTTCATCATCACCGCTGACCAGCGGCGGGCCAGCTCCTCGGTGTGCGTCATGCTGTGCCCTCCTTCTGGTCCTTCGCCGGGACGACCATCGTCCCGGTGCCTTCGGTGGTGAACGTCTCCAGCAGCAGCGCGTGCGGGGTGCGACCGTCGACGACCGTCGCCCGCTTCACGCCGCCCTCGACCGCCCGGAGGCAGGCCGCCATCTTCGGGATCATCCCGGCGTCCAGGGTCGGCAGGATCTCGGCCAGCTCGGTGGCGTCGATCTGCTGGACCAGCGAGTCGCGGTCGGGCCAGTCGGCGTAGAGCCCCTCGACGTCGGTGAGGACGACCATCTTCACCGCGCCGAGGGCCGCCGCGAGGGCCGCGGCCGCGGTGTCGGCGTTGACGTTGTGCACGACGCCGTCGGCATCCGGGGCGACGCTGGCGACGACCGGGATGTGCCCGGCCTCCAGCAGCGCGGTGACCGGGGTGGTGTCGACGGCGACCACGTCGCCGACCAGCCCGACGTCGACCGGCTCGCCGTCGACGATCGCCTGCGTGCGCTCCGCGGTGAACAGGCCGCCGTCCTCGCCGGAGAGGTGCACCGCCATCGGGCCGTGCTGGTTGATCAGCCCGACGATGTCCGGTCCGACCTGTCCGGTGAGCACCATCCGCACGACGTCGATCGTCTCCGGTGTGGTGACCCGCAGGCCGCCGCGGAACTCGCTGGCGATGCCGAGCTTGCCCAGCATCGCGCTGATCTGCGGGCCTCCGCCGTGCACCACGACCGGCAGGATCTCGCAGGTCCGCAGGAAGACCATGTCCTCGGCGAAGGCCCGACGGCAGGCGTCGTCGACCATGGCGTGGCCGCCGTACTTGATGACGACGACGTTGCCGTGGAACTCCTTGAGCCAGGGCAGTGCGCCGGTGAGGACGGCGACCTTCGCGGCGTCACCCTCCGGGTCGTGCGTGCGCATGACGCGGCGGGTGCCGACCGTGCGCGGCAGCTTCGGCGGCGGTGCGTGCTCGTCGACCCGGACGTCGGGCGGGGTCGGGTCCTGGGGTGGGGCGTCCTGGTGGTCGCTCACGTCGAGTACGCCGAGTTCTCGTGCACGTAGGCGATGGACAGGTCGTTGGTCCAGACGGTGGCCTGCTCGCCGCCCGCCTTGAGGTCGACGTCGATCGTGATCGCCCGGCCGGTGAGGTCGACCCCCTCGCGCGGGTCACCGATCGAGCCGCCCCGGCAGACGGTCACGCCGTTGATCGTGACGTCGACCTGGTCGGCCTCGAAGGCGGCGTCGGTGGTGCCGATGGCGGCGAGCACGCGACCCCAGTTGGGGTCGTTGCCGAACAGTGCGGTCTTCAGCAGGTTGTTGCGGGCGCACGCCCGGCCGGCGGTCAGCGCGTCCTCGACGCTGGCGGCGTTGCGGACGGTGATCGCGATGTCCTTGGTGGAGCCCTCGGCGTCGGCCAGCAGCTGCATCGCGAGGTCGGTGCACGCGGCGGTGAGCGCCTCGGTCAGCTCCTCCTCGGTCGGCTCGGCGCCGCTCACGCCGTTCGCCATCGCGATCACGGTGTCGTTGGTCGACAGGCAGCCGTCGGAGTCCACCCGCTCGAAGCTGACCGCGGTGGCCGCCTCGAGCGCACGCTGCAGCACGTCGGGGTCGGCGGCGGCGTCGGTGGTGAGGACGACGAGCATCGTGGCCAGGCTCGGGGCGAGCATGCCCGCGCCCTTGGCCATGCCGCCGACGGTCCAGCCCTCGCGCTGCTGGATGGTCGTCTTGGGGACGCTGTCGGTGGTCATGATCGCGCGGGCGGCGTCGGGGCCGCCGTCCTCGGAGAGCTTCGTGACGGCGTCGGTGACGCCGGCGGTGAGCTCGTCCATGGGCAGCCGGACACCGATCAGGCCGGTGCTGGCGACGGCGACATCGATCGCGCCGATGTCGAGGGCCGCGGCGGCGTGCTCGGCGGTTGCGTGGGTGTCTGAGAAGCCCTCGGGGCCGGTGCAGGCGTTGGCCCCTCCGGAGTTGAGGACGACGGCGCGGCACCGCTGACCGGCGAGCACCTGGCGGCTCCACTGCACGGGCGCGGCCGGGAACCGGTTGGTGGTGAAGACGGCGGCTGCGGCGTCGTCCGGTCCGGTGTTGAGGACGACGGCGACGTCGGGGTCGCCGCTCGACTTGAGCCCGGCGGCGACGCCGGCGGCGGAGAACCCCTGCGGGGCGGTGACGCTCACTGGGCATCCTCTGGTGCGGAGATGGTCACGGTGCGACTCCTACGACGGGAAGGCCGGTGGTCTCCGGCAGGCCCAGGGCGAGGTTGGCGCACTGGACCGCCGCTCCCCCGGTGCCCTTGGTGAGGTTGTCGACGGCGGCGACGACGACCAGGCGGTTCGCGTCGACGTCGACGGCGATCTGCAGCGCGACGGTGTTCGCACCCAGCACCTGCGCGGTGGTGGGCCACTGACCCTCCGGCAGCAGGTGGACGAACGGCTCGTCGGCGTAGGCCTTCTCGTACGCGGCGCGGGCGGCCTGGGCGTCGACGCCGGGCGCCAGCTTCGCCGAGCAGGTGGCGAGGATGCCGCGGCTCATCGGCACCAGCGTCGGCGTGAAGCTCACGCCCACGTCACGGCCTGCCGCCTGCGACAGCCCCTGGATCATCTCCGGGGTGTGCCGGTGCACTCCCCCGACGCCGTAGGCGCTGGCCGCGCCCATGACCTCGCTGCCCAGCAGGTGCGCCTTGGGCGACCTGCCCGCGCCGGAGGTCCCGCTGGCGGCGACCACGACGACCTCGGGCTCGACCAGGCCGGCTGCAAGGGCCGGTGCCATCGCGAGGGTGACCGAGGTCGGGTAGCAGCCGGGGACGGCGATCCGGGTCGCACCGGCGATCTCCTCCCGCTGGCCGGGCAGCTCCGGCAGGCCGTAGGGCCAGGTGCCGGCGTGCACCCCGCCGTACCACCGGTTCCAGGCGGCGGGGTCGTTCAGCCGGTGGTCGGCACCGCAGTCGATGACCAGCGTCTCCGCGGGCAGCTGGTCGGCGATCGCCGCGGACTCACCGTGCGGGAGCGCCAGGACGACGACGTCGTAGCCGGCGAGGCTCGCGGCGTCGCTGGGCTGGACGACCATCCCGGCGTACGGGAGGAGGTGGGGCTGCAGCTCGCCCAGGCGTCGGCCGGCGCTCGAGTTGGCGTGCACCCCGGTCAGCCGGAGGTTCGGGTGCCCGGCCAGCAGCCGGCACACCTCACCGCCCGCGTACCCGGTGGCGCCGGTGACCCCGACCGTCCACGTCTGCGCGTTCACGGTGCATGACCATACACGGTCGTGCATGAACGTTCACGGCGGTTTCCCAGCCGCCTGTCAGTCACCGTTCGCGGTTCTGTCAGTACCCAGAGGCACAGTGCTCCTCGTCCGACGATGCTCGCCGGACGAGGAGGGGGTTCCCGTGCAGATCACCGAGCCGTTCGGCGCCATCGACCTGGTCGACGAGGAGGCCGGCCCGGTGCTGCGGCTGCGCGGAGAGGTCGACTCCGCGGTGGTCGCGCGGTGGGATGCCTCCGGGCAGCACCACGGAAGGGCTGTCGCCGTCGACGTCTCCGGCACGACGTTCCTCGACTGCCGCGGCCTGCGGCTGGTCGTCCGGGAGACCGAGGCGGCTCGCCGCTCCGGCCGCATGCCCGAGCTGCGCCGCCCGTCGAGCTCGGTGCGCCGGCTGGTCGACATCACCGGTGCCGGCCCGCTGTTCGCCACCGTCGCCTGACTCGACGCCGGGGCCGACGGTCGGCGATGAGTTCTCGGGCGTCCGGGGGTCAGACGTGCATGACCACTTCTCAGGCCTCGGCCACCACCCTGACCCAGCTCGCCACCGCCATGTTCACCGTGCGGGACCAGGACGCCGCGCTCGCCTTCTACGTCGACGTGCTCGGCTTCGAGGTGCGCGGTGACCAGCGCTTCGGCGAGAACGGCGAGCACCGCTGGCTGGAGGTCGCCCCGCGCGGTTCGGCCGCCCGGCTCGCCCTCAACCCGCCCATGGGCGACACCCCCGGTGGCTCCGCGATCGGCGTCGAGAGCAGCGACGTCCTGGCCGAGCACGCCCGGCTCGCCGCCCGGGGCGACGTGGAGGTCGGGCCGACCCCGACCCGGATGCCCGGAGCTCCGCTCCTGTTCAGCGTCGCGGACCCCGACGGCAACCACGTCTGGATCGTCGAGGCCGCCCCGGCCGGCTGACGACGACCGGGGCGGCCCGCGCATGGTCAGCCGGGCACGCGGTCGAGGAAGCCCAGGACGGTGCGCAGCCGGCCGTTCCCGTCGGTGACGGCGACGTCGGAACCGGCGATCGGCGCGGCGTCCCCCTCCGGGCCGAGCTCCCAGGAGAACCGCAGCTGGTCGTGGTGGCCGTCGACGGGGCCGTTCAGCCGGAAGACGAACCCTGGGAACTGAGCCTGCACCGCGGCGATGGTGGCCGCGATCCCCTCGCCGCCGGTGGCATCGGCCAGCGGGTCGACGTAGCGGCCGTCGGGCGTCCACAGCTCCTCGACCGCGCGGCGGCGGGCCTCCGGGTCGGTCTCGTTCCAGGCGCCGATGTAGCGCTCGGCGAGGGTCGTGTAGTCGCTCATGGTGGGCTCCTCTCGGTTCACCGCCCGGGTGGCGGTTCGGAGACCACCGTCGCGGGACGAGGGAGGCGGGTCGATTACCTGCGAGGTAAGCGACCGGAGGACGCCGTCGCCCTACGGTCGGCGCCATGACCTCCCCACCCGTCGGGCACCTGCTGCGTTCCTGGCGGCAGCGGCGCCGCCTCTCCCAGCTCGACCTCTCCAACGAGGCGGGTGTCTCCGCCCGCCACCTGAGCTTCGTGGAGACCGGGCGGTCGCAGCCCAGCCGCGAGATGGTGCTGCACCTGGCCGAGCAGCTGGAGGTGCCGCTGCGCGCGCGCAACGAGCTGCTCGTCGCGGCCGGCTACGCCCCGGTCTACGGGCGGCGGGGTCTGGCCACCCCGGACATGCAGGCCGTCCGGCGCGCCATCGAGACGGTGCTGGCCGCCTACGAGCCGTTCCCCGCCGCGGTGGTCGACCGCGGCTGGGACATGGTCGCCGCCAACCGGGGAGTTCCGCTGCTGACCGACGGCGCGGACCCGCGGCTGCTGGAGCCGCCGGTCAACGTCCTGCGGTTGTCCCTGCACCCCGACGGGATGGCGCCGCGGATCCGCAACCTGCCCCAGTGGCGGGCGCACGTGCTCCAGCGGCTGGCCCGCGAGACCCGGCTCTCCGGTGATGCCGGGCTGGCGGCCCTGCACCGGGAGCTGTCCCTGCTCCCCGGTGGTCTGGACCCGAGCCCGCCGGACGGCATCGCCGTTCCGCTGCGCATCCGGGTCGGGGACGACGAGCTGTCGTTCCTCTCCACCGTGACGACGTTCGGCACCGCGGTGGACCTGACCGCGGCCGAGGTCAGCGTCGAGGCGTTCCTGCCCGCCGACGAGCGCACCGCGGAGGCGGTCCGGGCTCAGGCGAGCGGGTCGGTGTCACCGTAGGGGCGCAGCCGGAGCTGCCGGGCGGCGTCCTCGGGGGTGGTCGAGCGCAGCACGTCCAGGTCGTCCTTGCCCGCCCGCACGAAGCGGCCGGACCACTGGTCGAGCTCACCGGCGGCGATCGCTGCGACGATGTCGACGACGGCCCCGGGCGGCGTCCAGTCCTCGAACCCCTGCCACATGTGCATCGAGCGCGTCATCGGGGTGTCGACGACGCCCGGTGCGACGTCGAAGGCCCGCACGTCGGAACCCTCGAGCCCGGCGACCAGCGCCTCGGTGAGCCGCATCAGCCCCGTCTTGGCCACCGAGTAGGCCGAGTAGTCGGGATTGGCCCGGGTGCTCATGCCGCTGGCGATGTTCACCACCCGCCCCCGGTTGCGCAGCACCATCCACGGCACCACGTTGCGGATGGTCAGCTGCGCGCCGCGGACGTGGCTGGAGACGACGTCCCACCACTGGTCGGCGTCGGCCTCCCAGACCGGCACCTCGAACTCGTCGATCAGCCCCGCGTTGTTGACCAGCAGGTCGATCGGCCCGAGCTCCTCGCGGACCCGACCCACCGCGTCCTCGACCGACGCGCGGTCGGTGACGTCGGCGGCCACGGCCAGCGTGCGGGCACCGGTCGCCGCCGCGACGTCGTCCATCGCCGTCCGGAGCCGGTCGCCGTTCCGGGCGAGGCCGGCCACAGCCATGCCGCGGGCGGCCAGCCCCTCGACGAGGTGCCGGCCGATCCCGGTGGACGCCCCCGTGACGAGGGCGACGCCGCTCAGGTCACCCACGCAGCGTCGCCCCGGTGGCGGCGGTCGCGGCGGCGAGCGCCGAGTCGCGCACGGCGGCCGCCTCCTCGCCGGTGAGCGTCCGGTCCGGTGCGCGCAGCGTCAGCGCATAGGCCAACGAGCGGGAGCCCTCGGGCACCGGGGCGCCGGTGTAGACGTCGAACAGCCGCAGGTCCTCCAGCAGCTCCCCCGCGCCCTCGCGCAGCGCGGCGGCGACGTCGGCGGCCGGGACCTCGACGGGGACCACGAGCGCCAGATCGATGAGCACCGGCGGGAAGGTGGAGATCGGCGGGGCCTGCGGCACGTCCGGCGCCGGGAAGGCATCGGCGTCCAACTCCATCACCGAGGTGCGCGGCGGAAGGCCGAGGGTCTCGCAGACCTTCGGGTGCAGCTCGCCGGCGTACCCGACGACGGCCCCGTCGACCAGCAGCTCGGCGCAGCGCCCCGGGTGCCACGGCGCCCGCTCCCCCGCGCGCACGGTCAGCGCGGCCCCGGCGGCCTCGGCGACGGTCCGTGCCACCTGCACGGCGTCGGCCCACTCGGCCGGGCGGCCCGGGCCCCACCAGCCGCGCGGCTCGCGCTGGCCGGTGATCGCCACGGCCACGTGCCACGGCTGAGCGGGGACCGCACCCAGCAGCGCGGCGAGGGTGGCGTCGTCCGGACGCCGGTCGACCCCCGGGAGAGGGGCGGCCGAGCGCTCTCCACCCGGGAACACGGTGCCGTGCTCGAACAGGGCGACGTCACGCTGCCCGCGGGCGAGGTTGCGGGCCAGCGAGGCGAGCAGGCCGGGCAGCAGCGTCGTCCGCAGCGCCGGGGCCTCCTCCGACAGCGGGTTGCGCACGGTGATCACCTGGCGGCGGTCGTCGTCGGCGGGCAGGCCCAGCGCGTCGAGCTGCGGCGTCCCGATGAACGGGAACGCCGGGGCCTCGACGTAGCCGGCGTCGGCCAGCGCGCGACCGATGCTGCGCCGACGACGCTGCCGCTCGGTGAGCCCCCGCCCGGGCGGAGCGGTCGGCAGGATCGACGGGATCTCGTCGAACCCGCGGAAGCGCACGACCTCCTCGACCAGGTCGGCCGGCTCCAGCAGGTCCCCGCGCCAGGACGGCGGAGCGACCCGGACGGTGTCGCCGTCGCCCTCGACCGTCGCGCCGACCGCCTCGAGCGCCTCGAGCACCTGCCCGCGGGTGTAGGGGACGCCGGCGATCCGGCCCGGGAGCGAGACGTCCAGCGCGATGCCGTAGCCCGGCTCCCGGGTGTCGACGTCGACCGGCGTGCCCACGACGCGGGCGCCGCCGTGCTCGACGAGCAGGCCGGCCGCGCGGGCCAGCGCCACGACGGTGACCTCGGGGTCGGTGCCGCGCTCGAAGCGCTTGCCGGCCTCGCTGGGCAGCCGGTGCCGGCGCACCCCGCGGGAGATGCCGGTGGGCTCCCAGTGCGCGGCCTCCAGCAGCACCGCGGTGGTCGAGTCGCCGATCTCGGTCGAGGCGCCGCCCATGACACCGGCCATGCCGATCGGGCCGGACTCGTCGGTGATCAGCAGGTCGTCCTCGGTCAGCGCGCGGTCGGCGCCGTCCAGGGTGGTGAGCCGCTCCCCCGCCGCCGCCGTCCGGACCGTGATCGGGCCACGCACGGTGTCGCGGTCGAAGGCGTGCATCGGCTGGCCGAGCTCGAGCATCACGTAGTTGGTGACGTCGACGGCCAGCGAGATGCTGCGCACGCCGCACTGGGTCAGCCGGCGCCGGAGCGCCCACGGGCTGGGCGCCGCCGGGTCCAGGCCCTCCAGGGCGAGCATGGAGAACCGGTCGCAGCGCTCGGGGTCGGCGACGGTGACCTCCCACGCCGGAGCGCCGTGCCACTCGGGCAGCGGCAGGTCGGCGGGGTCGCGCCAGGAGACGCCGAGGACGCCGGCCAGGTCGCGTGCGATGCCGCGCATCGACATCGCGTAGCCGCGGTCCGGGGTGACGTCGAGGTCGAAGACGACGTCGTCCAGACCGAGCAGCGGGCCGGCCGGGGTGCCCGGCTCGACGCCGTCCTGCCCCAGGACCAGGATCCCCGCGTGGTCCTCGCCGATGCCGAGCTCGCGGACCGAGCAGATCATCCCGTCCGACGTCTTCCCGTAGGTCGACCGCGCCGCGATGGCGAAGTCCCCGGGGAGCACCACACCGGGCAGTGCGGCCACCACGAGATCACCGACGGCGAAGTTGCGCGCGCCGCAGACGATGCCCCGCGGTTCGCTCTCCCCGACCTCGACCTGGCAGTACCGGATCGGCTTCTTGAAGCCGGTGAGCTCCTCGATCTCCAGGACCTCGCCGACGACGAGCGGACCGGTCGTCGCCGGCGGGCGGGCGATCTCCTCCACCTCGAAGCCGAGCCGCACGAAGGCGTCGTCGAGCTCCTCGACCGTGATGCCGGACGGGAGGTCGACGAGCTCGGACAGCCAGCTGACGGGGACCTTCACTGCTCAACTCCGAAAACGCTCGTGAAGCGGACGTCGGCCTCGGCGATGTCGTGCATGTCCGACACCGCCGAGCGGAACTGCAGCGCTCGCTCGATGCCCATGCCGAACGCGAAGCCGGAGTACTCGTCCGGGTCGATGCCGCACGCCCGCAGCACCCGCGGGTTGACCATCCCGCAGCCGCCCCACTCGACCCACTGCGGGCCGTCGCGGTGCTCGGGGAACCAGACGTCGAACTCCGCCGAGGGCTCGGTGAAGGGGAAGAAGTGCGGGCGCCAGCGGGTGCGTGCGTCCGGGCCGAACAGCTGCCGGGCCAGGTGGTCCAGGGTGCCGCGCAGGTGGGCCATGGTCAGGCCCTTGTCGACGGCCAGGCCCTCGACCTGGTGGAAGACCGGCAGGTGCGTCGCGTCGAGCTCGTCGGTGCGGTAGACCCGGCCGGGGGCGACGACGTAGAGCGGCGGCCGCCGGTCGAGCATGGTGCGCGCCTGCACCGGGCTGGTGTGCGTACGCAGGACGAGGCCGGAGTTCTCGTCCTGACCCGGCCCACCCGCCACGAAGAACGTGTCCATCATCGAGCGCGACGGGTGGTCGGGGCCGATGTTGAGCGCGTCGAAGTTCAGCCACTCCGCCTCGAGCTCGGGGCCCTCGGCTACCTCGTAGCCCATCCCGACGAAGATGTCGGCGATCCGGTCGGTGAGCGTGGTCAGCGGGTGCCGGGCTCCCCGGGGCGTGCGGTCCCACGGGAGCGTGACGTCGACCCGCTCCTCGGCCAGCACGCGCGCGTCGCGCTCGGCCTCGAGCTGCTCCAGCCGCTCGGCGTAGAACTTCTTGAGGTCGCCGAGCACGCTGTTGAGCCGCTTGCCGGCGTCCGAACGCGCCGCGGGTGGCAGCGCTCCCAACTCGCGGCGGGCCAGCAGCAGCGGCGCGCGGTCACCCAGGTGGTCGGGCCGGACGGTGGCGAGCTGCTCGAGGTCCCCGGCGTTCTGGAAGGCGGCGACGCCGAGCGTCAGCGCTTCCTCCAAGGCCTCCCGGGACAGCGCGGCGACCTGCTTCGGGTCGTACGGATCGTTGGCGCCAGACACGGGAGGCCATTCTGCCCGCCCACCCGACCGGCCCGCGCCTGGGTTCCGCTGCGAGGATCCCTCCGGTCGCCGGCACCAGCGTCCTCCCTCACCGTTCGGGGTCCTCCCTCACCGTCGACCACGAGGTAGGACCCGGGATGATCAGGTGACCTGATCATCATCATCGCAAGTCGGAGGTGGGCGTGGCGGTCGTCCTCGCGCTGGCGTCGGCGGTCGTCTACGGGGCCTCGGACTTCCTCGGCGGTCTGGCCAGCCGGAGGGCGTCGGTGTTCGCCGTCGTCGTCCTCTCCCAGGTCGTCGGGCTGGTCTCCCTCCTGCTCCTGCTCCCCTGGCTCGGCGGATCGGTGACCCCCGCCGATCTCGGCTGGGGCGCGGCGGCCGGGCTCGCCGGTGCCACCGGCCTGCTCGTCTTCTTCCGCGCGCTCGCCGGCGGCGCCATGAGCGTCGTCGCCCCGGTCACCGGCGTGACCGCCGCTGCCGTGCCGGTCCTCGCCGGACTGCTCGGCGGGGACCGCATCGACGGATGGGCCGCCGCCGGGATCGTCCTCGCGCTGGTCGCCGTCGTCCTGGTATCCGCCGAGGGCGGCCTGCGCGCGCTGCGGGCCGCCCGCCCCGACTCGCTGCTCCCGGCTCTGGCCGCCGGCACCGCCTTCGGGGTCTTCTTCGTCCTGCTCGACCGCACCTCGGCCGATGCCGGGCTCACCCCGCTCGCCGCGGCGCGCACGGCATCGGTGCTCCTCGTGCTGCTGGTGGCCCTCGCCACCCGCGGTGAGCTGCGGCCCACCCGGCCGGCCCTGCCGCTCGTCGTGGTCTCCGGAGTGGGCGACATGGCGGCCAACGCCCTGTTCCTGCTCGCCACCCAGACCGACGGCCCGCTGGCCGTCATCGGCGTGCTCTCCTCCCTGTACCCGGTGAGCACGGTCGTGCTCGCCCAGCTGGTGCTGCGGGAGCGGCTGGTCGCGGCACAGGTGACAGGTCTCGTCACCGCCGCCGCGGCCGTCGTGCTGATCACGCTCCCCGGTTGAGGGACTCCCCCTTCGGGGGGTGATCGCGCCGGTCGACTCCGGTCCTCCGCGGCGGCGGCCGATCCCCGTTCCGTGGACCCCGTGCGCCCGACAGCCGACGCCGCCCTCAGCGCTGCCCTCGACGCCGCGCTGCGCCCCGGTGGCGTGCGCAGCGTCTTCCAGCCCATCGTCGAGCTCGACAGCGGTCGCGTCGTCGCCCACGAGGCGCTGGCCCGCGGCCCGGAGGGTCCCCTGCAGCGGCCCGACCAGCTCTTCGCCGCCGCCCGCGAGGCCGGTCGCCTCGCCGAGCTCGACGGCGCCTGCCGCGTCGCGGCCTTCGAGGGGGCGAGCCGGCACGGCATCGCCGCTCCGCTGGCGCTGTTCGTCAACGTCGAGCCCGAGGTCCTGGACACCGCACCGCTGGACGATCTGCTGGCCATCGCCGATGCGGCTCCCGGCCGGTTGCGCGTGGTCCTCGAGATCACCGAGCGGGCCATCGCCGCCCGCCCCGCCGAGCTGCTGCGGACCGTCGCCCGCGTGCGGGAACTGGGCTGGGGCATCGCGCTGGACGACGTCGGCGCCGAGCCGATGTCGCTGGCGTTCATGCCGCTGCTGCGCCCCGACGTGGTCAAGCTCGACCTGCGGCTGGTGCAGGACCGCCCCGGCCCGGCGATCGCGCAGATCATGAACGCGGTCAACGCCTACGCCGAGGCCAGCGGTGCGGCCGTGCTCGCCGAGGGCATCGAGGACGACCGGCACCTGGCCGTGGCCCGCGCGCTCGGGGCCACGCTCGGTCAGGGCTGGCTGTTCGGCCGCCCCTCCGACACACCGGCCACCGACCGCCCGGTTGGGTCGCTGCCCGCGCCGGTCGAGAGGTCGGTGCCCGACCCCAGCACCTCCCCCTTCGCGTGCCTGCCCGAGGGGACGACGCTGCGCCGCGCGCCCAAGAGCCTGCTCATCGAGCTCAGCAAGCAGCTCGAGCGCGAGGCGATGCGGCTCGGCGAGACCTGCGTGGTCGCCGCCACCTTCCAGGAGGCCCGGCACGTCACTCCGTCGACCAGCCAGCGCTACCGCGACCTGGTCGAGCGCACCGGTTTCGTCTGCGCCCTGGGTGAGGGCCTGCCGGTCGAGCCGCTGCCGGGGGTGCGCGGTGCCGACCTGTCGCCCACCGACCCGGTCCGGGGTGAGTGGGACGTCGTCGTCCTGGCCCCGCACTTCAGCGTCGCCCTGCTGGCCCGCGACCTGGGCACCGTCGGCCCGGACCTGGAGCGTCAGTTCGAGTACGCCCTGACCTACGACCGCGACGTCGCCGTGCGGGCCGGGCGCAGCCTGCTGGACCGGGTGGCCCCGGGCGCTCCGGGGCCGCGCGTCGCACCCCGGGCGGTTCGGGTGCCGGCCGCCACGCCGGCCACCTCGCCGGAGGTGGCGGCGCTGCTCGGTGACAACGTGCTGGTGCGCCGGGCCCTGGACGCCACGCCCAGCGGTGTCTGCCTGGTCGACGTCCGGCTCCCCGACCAGCCCATGGTCTACGTGAACGCCGCGTTCGAGCGGCTCGCCGGCCTGCCGCGCGAGGAGCTGCTGGGCCGCAACTGCCGCTTCCTGCAGGGACCCGACACCGACGCCGCCGCGGTCGCCCGCATCCGCGACGCCATCGCCGCCGGCGAGGAGTGCCGCGAGGTGCTGCTCAACGTCCGTGGCCCCGAGCGCACCCCGTGGTTCAACGAGCTGCACCTCGCCCCGGTCACCGACGAGAGCGGCGCCGTCGTCCAGTACATCGGCGTGCAGGTCGACGTCACCGACCGGGTGGAGGCCGAGCGCGCCCTGGAGCGTGAGCGGGACCGGGCCCGCCGCTACCTCGCCCAGATCGAGGAGCTGGCGGTCACCGACCCGCTCACCGGCCTGCCGACCCGCGCGCACCTGCAGCAGCAGGTGGAGACCGCGCTGTGGAACGCGACGGCGTCCGGCGACGCCGTGGCGCTGCTGGTCGTCGCCGTGGACGGCCATGCCCAGCTGGAGTGCGACCTCGGGCCGGCCGCCGCGGAGGGGCTGATGCGCGCCACCGCCGAGCGGCTGCGGACGCGCCTGCGCCGCGGTGACCTGGTGGCCCGCTGGACCCGGGACTCGTTCGCCGTCGTCCTGCCGGGGCTGGCCCCGGCGACGGCCGAGGAGGAGACCGAGCGGGTGGTCGACGAGCTCAGCTGCGCCGTCCAGGGTCCTGTCGTCGTCGGCGGTGGTCCGGTGGTGCTGGCCGCCCGGGTCGGTGCGGCGCGCTTCCCCGCAGACGCCCAGGACGTGCCCGGTCTGCTGGCCGTCGCCGATCTGGCCGCCGGGCGGACCTCGGCCCGCTGACGGTCAGCCGACCTCGTCGAGCAGCTCGACGCGGAACGGCGGCCGGCCGATGCCGCTGACCCGGGTGTTGCCCCAGGGATCGGCCTCGGTGGCCTCGGCGACCGAGGTCCCGTGCGGGGTGGTGATCTCCAGCCGCGTCCGGGGGGCCGCCTGGACGGCGACCCGCCCGGACCAGACGACGGAGCCGGCGAGCGGATCGAAGCGGGCGGCGAGCGCCGCTCGCGTCGTCGTCGACACGCCGTCGACGACGACGGCGACCTCACCCTCGTAGCCCTCGGGCTCCTCGTGCTCGCTCATCGACCTCCCCCTCGTCAGCTCCGCGGCGGGAGCAGCGTCCCCAGACCGCCGTCGGCCAGTGCCGTGAGCTGGTCGACCAGCTCCGCAGCGGGCACGGTGCGGGCGACCGACCACCAGTGCGACGCCAGCTGGACCATCCCCACCACGCCGTAGGCCCAGGTCATGGCGCCCTCGGTCGGCCGCCCCACCCGGGCCAGGCGCTCCTGGATCAGGCCGCCCAGCGCCGTGGCGACGGCGTGCTCGGTGGCCGCGACCAGGTCCGCGCGGCCGGCCCGGCCGGTCTGGGCGTAGGCGAAGCGGTAGAGGGCCGGCTCGTCCTCGATCAGGGCGACGAATGCGGCGATGACGGCACGCAGCCGGTCCCGGTCGTCGGCCCGGTCGACGGCGAGCTCGCCGAGGAGCCGCGGAAGCAGGATGGCCTGGGAGATCCGGTCGAGGACGGCGTCGATCAGCTCGTCCTTGTCGCTGAAGTAGCGGTAGATGACGGTCTTCGACACCCCGGCGCTGCGCGCGACGTCGTCGACGGAGAACTCGGGGCCGACCAGCCGCACGGCGGCGACGGCGGCGTCCACGAGTTCTTCCTTGCGGGCCCTGCGGTGCTCGGTCCAGCGGGAGCGCCGGCCGTCGGGCGCCGGTGACGGCGTCGTGGGCTGCGACACGCCCGGCGACTCCACCACCCTTTGCATGTGTTCCAAGGTAACAGCTACCTTCCGTTGCAGTCCTACCGACGTCCAGGGGGAGCCCGCCGATGACCACCATCCTTCCGTCCGGCCGCGAACGCTCGACGGGCAAGGCGCCCGTGGACCGGCAGGCCCTCTCGACACGGCTGCTCGGATCGGCGGCGAAGAAGTCCTACGACCCCGTCGTCGACATCGACTGGACCGCCCCGATCCCCGACGACCTCTACGGTCTGTCACCGGAGTGGTCCACGCTGTACGGCACGCCGTTGTGGGAGCAGCTGGACCACGCGCAGCGGGTCCGGCTGACCATCCACGAGTACTGCTCGATCTCCGGCATCGGGATCTGGTTCGAGCACCTGCTCATGCAGCTCGTGCTGCGCGACATCTACGGCGACGACCCCGCCCAGCCGCACGTGCAGTGGGCACTCACCGAGATCGCCGACGAGTGCCGGCACTCGGTGATGTTCGCCCGCACGGCGCAGACCTTCGGCGCCCCGTCGTACGGCCCGCCCGCTGCGCTGCTGACGCTGGGCAAGGCCTACGCCGCGCGGGCCGACGGCCCGGCCGCCTACGCCGCCATCCTCGTGGCGGAGGAGATCCTCGACATCTTCCAGCGCGACCTGATGAAGGACGAGCGGGTGCAGCCGCTCACCCGCGCGACCAGCCAGATCCACGTCGTCGAGGAGGCGCGGCACATGCGTTTCGCCCGTGAGGAGGTCGCCCGGCGCACCCCGGAGCTGTCGTTCCTGCAGCGCCACCGGCACCGGACGATGGTCGCCGCCTGCGCCGCGATCGTGGCGGAGAACCTGGTGCAGCCGCAGGTGTACGCGGCGGTGGGGCTGGACCCGAGGGTGGCCCGCGCCGCCGCACGCGGCAACGAGCACTACACCGCGAAGCTCAAGGACTCCGCCGCCGGGCTCGTCTCGTTCCTGCGCGGGGTCGGCCTGATCGGCGGCCCGTCGGAGCGGCTCTGGAAGCGCGCAGGCCTGCTCTAGGCGGCCGGCCCCGGCTCCTGGGCGAGCGAGGTCGTGTACAGGCAGATCGCGGCGGCGGCGGCGAGGTTCAGGCTCTCCGCTCGGCCGCGCATCGGGATCCGGACCCGGGCATCGGCCAGGGCCGCCAGGTCGGCGGGCACCCCACGGGCCTCGTTGCCGAACAACCACAGCACCGGTCCGGCGAGCCGACCGGCCGGCACCAGCTCCGGGAGCTCCACCTCTCCCCCGCCGTCGGCGGCCAGCACCGTGACCCCGGCGGCGCGGACCGCGGGGAGCAGCGACTCCAGCGGCGCACTCCGGACGACGTCGACGTGGAAGAGGCTCCCGGCGCTGGACCGCACCGCCTTGCCGCCGTAGGGATCGGCCGAGCCGGTTCCGAAGACGACGGCGCCGGCGCCGCACGCGTCGGCGGTGCGCAGCACGGTCCCGGCGTTACCCGGGTCGGCGAGCTCGGCGAGCGCGACGGCCAGCCGCGGTGGCGACGTCGTCAGCTGCTCGGCGGGGACGTCGCGGAGCTCGCAGACGGCGACGAGGCCCTGCGGGGTGACGGTCTCGGAGAGGCCCACGGCCGCCTTCTCCGACATCAGCCGGACCGGCACGGCGGTGCCGGCCAGCAGGTCGTGGTGCGCGGCGGCCGCGGCCTCGGTGGCGAACACCTCGCGGACACCGGCGGGCTGGGCCAACGCCTCGGCCACGGCCTGGCGCCCCTCGGCGAGGAACAGGCCGGCGCTCTCACGGCCGGGACGGCGGGTGAGCTTGCGTGCGGCGGCGACCCGCCCGGACCGCTCGGTCAGCAGCTCGGTCACGGGAGGGACTCCTCTCGGTACAGACGGCGACGCCGCCGGCGCCGACCCCGGGGGCCGGACGCCGACGGCGTCGGGGTGATTCTCAGGCGGCCTGGGCGCCGGTGGCCTGCGGGTTCGCGGCGAGCGCGGCCCGGGCGGACTCGACGAGCGCGGCGAAGGCGGCCGGCTCGTTGACGGCCAGCTCGGCCAGGACCCGGCGGTCCAGCTCGATGCCGGCCAGCTTGAGGCCCTGCATGAACCGGTTGTAGGTCATGTCGTTCAGGCGGGCCGCGGCGTTGATGCGGGTGATCCACAGCTTGCGGAAGTCACCCTTGCGCACCTTGCGGTCGCGGTAGTTGTAGGTCGCGGAGTGGAGGATCTGCTCCTTGGCCTTGCGGTAGAGCCGCGAGCGCTGGCCGCGGTAGCCGCTGGCCTGCTCGAGGACGCTACGACGCTTCTTCTGGGCGTTGACCGCCCGCTTCACGCGTGCCACGTGAGAGCTCCTGTCTTCTCGTCAGTAAGGGCGGTCAGAGACCGAGCAGCTTCTTCATGCGGGGGGCGTCGGCCTTGGACAGGACGCCGATCCCGCTCACGCGGCGCTTGCGGCCCGAGGACTTCACCTCGAACTTGTGCTGGTTGTTGGTGTGCTCGCGCACGAGCTTCCCGGAACCCGTCACGCGCACGCGCTTCGCGGTGCCCTTGTGGGTCTTCTGCTTCGGCATGTCCCTGGTCCTGTTCGTGTCTCGTGAGTCGTTCGGCCCCGCTGCGGTGACCCACCGCGAGCGTGCGCGCGGTGGGGGCCGGCGGGGTCGGTCTTCAGGCGGTGGGCGCCTGCTCCTCGGCAGGCTCGTCCTTCGCCGGTCGGGCCTTGGCGGCCTGCGCCTGCTGCTGCAGCGCCTGCGCGTTCTTGTGCGGCGCGATCACCATGACCATGTTCCGGCCGTCCTGCTTCGGGTTGGACTCGACGACGCCCAGCTCGCTGACGTCGGCGGCCAGCCGCTGCAGGAGGCGGTAGCCCATCTCCGGGCGCGACTGCTCGCGGCCGCGGAACATCACGGTGATCTTGACCTTGTCGCCGCCCTTGAGGAAGCGCTCGACGTGGCCCTTCTTGGTCTCGTAGTCGTGCGGGTCGATCTTCAGGCGCAGCCGCATCTCCTTGATGACGGTGAGCGCCTGGTTGCGCCGCGACTCACGCGCCTTCTGGGCGGCCTCGTACTTGAACTTCCCGTAGTCCATGAGCTTGGCGACGGGCGGCCGGGCCATGGGAGCGACCTCGACGAGGTCGAGCTCGGAGTCCTGGGCCAGGCGCAGCGCTTCGCCGATCGACACGATGCCGACCTGCTCGCCCTCGGGACCCACGAGGCGGACCTCGGGGACCCGGATACGGTCGTTGATGCGGGGCTCGGTGATGGCCTCTCCTCTGCTTCTGCATGGGAGGAGTCGCTGGCCCACCCGGGCGCCGACAGACGTCAGGCCCCGTGAGCGTCTGCTCACGGGGCCCACTCGCCGGTGGCGCACGACCCGTGACGGGTACGTGCACACGCGAGCACCGACCGGTGGCCGGTTCTCGCGATCCGGGACCTGGGCGCCCAGGGGGCGTCAGGTGGGAGCGGGCTCCTCTTCTGGTTCAGCGGCCCGGGGCGGGGCCGCTGAGTGGTTCGCGCGCCTCGATGTAGCGGGGAGGCACGCCCACTCTACAGCGTGTCCGTCCTCCGCGGCATTCCCCCCTCGCGAGGGACTGGAACGGCCCCGCGCAGCGGCTCGCGCTGAGCTCGCGAGGCGGAGCACCACAGCGGCCGTTCTTCAGTCGTCGTAGAGCAGCGGGGGGCGCACCGGGTCGTTCGCCCGCGCCGCGGCGTGCAGCGCGCGCAGGCCCTCGACCCCGCGCACCGCCGTCTCCCCGTCGAAGGCCTGCAGTCCCAGCAGCGAGACCTCGTCCCCGTTCTCCAGCAGCAGCGAGCCCCAGTAGGACTTCTCGTCGAACCGCACCGCGCGCACGGCCGTCCACGGGAGCTCGTGGTGGATCAGCAGGTTGCGGATCCGGACGCCGGACGCATCGGCGTCGATGCGCGAGCGCCCCAGGAAGACGACCCCCGCGGCGAGCACCACGCCGAGGCCGGCGATCGCGACCTGGTCCACCACCCCGTAGTCGACGACCGTGTTGGTCGTCCCCGGGAGGGAGAGCGCCGCGAGCACCATCACGAGCACCACGACCACCGCCAGGACGGTGAGCAGCTGACGCATGCGACGGGGGACGATGGAGACCGCCGCAGGGGCCTGGGGTCCGGACACGCCACCATTCTCCCAGCCGCCGCCCGGACCGCTCCTGGCAGAGTGCGGTGTCGTGGAGATCACCGGCACCGCCCAGCACGAGGCCTGGGAGGCACGCACCCTCCCCCCGGTCGAACAGCTGCGACCCGACCTCTGGTCGATCCCGGTACCGATCCCGCACAACCCGCTGCGCTACGTCAGCACCTACGCCTTCGCCCTCGAGGGGGGCGGCCTGGGTCTGATCGACACCGGCTGGGAGAGCGAGGAGGGCTGGGCTGCCCTCACCCGTGGCCTGTCCTCGATCGGTGGCGGAGTCGGGGACCTGCGCGGAGTCCTCGTCACGCACCTGCACTTCGACCACCTGGGGCTCGCCGCCCGGGTGCGCGAGGCCAGCGGCGCCTGGATCGCCATGCACCCGGCCGACGTGGACGCCGTCCGCCGGCTGACCACGACGGAGACCCAGGCGGCGGTGGACGGGGAGGTGGCCTTCCTCGTCGGCCTCGGCGCACCCCGCGAGGAGGCGCTCAGCGACGTCGGCGGGGCGGAGAACCTCGCCGGGTTCTCCCGGATGGCCGTCGCGGACCGGCTGCTCGAGGACGGCGAGCTCGCCGACTTCCCCGGCTGGGACCTGCGCGCGGTGCACACGCCCGGGCACACCCCGGGCCACCTCTGCTTCGCCGAGGAGCGCACCGGGCTGTTCTTCGCCGGCGACCACGTGCTGCCGAAGATCAGCCCCAACATCTCCACCAGCCCCGGCTCCGGCCCCGACGGCGACCCGCTCGGGGACTTCATGACCTCCCTGCAGGCCGTCCGCGACCTGGACCCGACCGAGGTGCTTCCGGCCCACGAGTGGCGCTTCCGCGGCCTGGCCGAACGGGTCGACTCGCTCACCGACCACCACGAGCGGCGGATGGCCGAGCTGCTGGCCGCGATCCGCGCACACCCGGGTTCGACCCCGTGGGACCTCGCCGCCCACCTGACCTGGTCGCGCCCCTGGGAGCAGTACGCGCGGCGGATGCGGATCTTCGCGATCACCGAGACCGACGCCCACCTCCGGCTGCTGGCCCGCCGTGGTCTGGTGGTCGGCAGCGGCGATCCCGTGCAGACGTGGACCGCCGCCGTCCGGTGAGCCCGGCGGATCTGGTCCAGCGGGTTCTCGCCGCTCCCCCGCGCCTGGGCCGCACCCGACTGGTCTGCGTCGACGGGCCGGCCGGGTCGGGGAAGACGACGCTGGCCGGCCGGCTCGCAGATGCACTTCCCGGCGAGGTCACGGTCGTGCACATGGACGACCTCTACGCCGGGTGGGCGCTGACCGGCGCCGTCGCGAGGCTGTCCTCGGGTGTCCTGCGCCCGGTGTCGGAGGGGCGCCCCGGGAGCTTCCACCGCTACGACTGGTCCGCTGCCCGGTTCTCCTCCGGAGCGACACCGGTGCCCGTCCCGGCCGTGCTGGTGGTCGAGGGCTGCGCCAGTGCCTCGCGAGCGGTCGACCCCTGGGCCACCCTGCGGATCTGGGTGGAAGCACCCGCGGCTCTCCGGCTGGCCCGGGGGCTCGCGCGCGACGGCGCGGACCTGGCGCCCGAGTGGCACCGGTGGCAGCGCCTGGAGGCCGCCCACTTCGCCGCCGACGGCACCCGCGACCGGGCCGACGTCGTCGTCGACGGCGGTGCGTGACTCCGCTCACGAACCGCACCCGGGGCCGTGGAGGACACACGCCGGAAACCCCCGTCGACCACCATGGGGAGGACCGCTGGCGAGGGGGACACGTGACCGACACCGTCCGGGAACAGCCGACCGAGGTGCTGCCGCTGGCCGGGTACACCGTCGCGGTGACCGCGGCCCGCCGCGCCGAGGAGCTCGGCGCGCTGCTGGACCGGCGCGGCGCCCGGGTCGTGCAGGCACCGGCGATCCGGATCGTCCCGCTCGCCGACGACGCCGAGCTGGTCGCGGCCACCCGCCGGGTGCTGGAGGCGCCGGTCGACCTGGCCGTTGCCACCACCGGGGTGGGCTTCCGCGGGTGGCTCGAGGCGGCCGAGGCGTGGGACCTCCCGCTGGTGGAGCACCTGTCGGGCGCGCGCGTCCTCGCCCGGGGCCCCAAGGCGCGCGGAGCGATCCGCGGTGGCGGGCTGGTCGACGCGTGGTCGCCGGAGTCCGAGTCCTCGGCCGAGGTGCTGGAGCACCTGCTGTCGGGTGCCGAGGGTCCGCTGGCCGGGCGGCGCATCGCCGTCCAGCTGCACGGTGACCCGCTGCCGGACCTCGTCTCGGGCCTGCGGGACGCCGGTGCCGACGTGCTGACGGTGCCGGTCTACCGCTGGGTCCTGCCCGAGGACGTCGCCCCGGTGCGCCGGCTGGTCGCCTCGGTCGTCGCCGGCGGGATCGACGCGGTGACCTTCACCAGCGCCCCTGCCGCAGCCAGCCTGCTGCAGGTCGCCGAGGAGCTCGGGCAGCGGGAGACGCTGGTCGGGGCGCTGCGGGAGCGGGTGCTGGTCGTCGCCGTCGGCCCGGTCACCGCCGGTCCGTTGGACGCCGCGGGCATCCCCTCCGCCCGGCCCGAGCGGTCCAGGCTGGGCGCGCTCGCCCGGGAGGTGGTGGCCCGCCTGCCGGAGCGCGACCCGGTCCTGCCGGTCGGCCCGCACACGCTGCAGGTGCGGGGGCACGCCGTGGTCGTGGACGACCGGCTCGTCGAGCTGGCGCCGGGCCCGCTGGCGGTGCTGCGGGAGCTGGCCCGCCGCCCGGGGCACGTCGTCGGCCGGGCGGAGCTGGTGTCGGCGCTGCCGGGCGGCGGCGACGGGCACGCGGTCGAGATGGCGGTGACCCGCCTGCGCGCCGCGCTCGGGGCGCCGCTGGTGGAGACCGTGGTGAAGCGGGGCTACCGGCTCAAGATCTGAGGTCGCGTCGCATCAGGATGCGCGGGAAGCCGTTGATGACCGAGTCGGTGTCGGCCGCCTTGACGAAGCCGGCCCGCTCGAAGAGCGCCCGGGTGCCGACGTAGGCCATCGTGAGGTCGACCTTCCGGCCCTCGTTGTCCACGGGGTAGGACTCGATGGCCGGGGCCCCGGCGGCGCGCGCGTGCTCCACCGCGCCGGCGACCAGCGAGTGGGAGATGCCCTTCTTGCGGTGCCCCGGGCGGACGCGGACGCACCACAGCGACCAGACGTCGAGGTCGTCCACGTGCGGGATCTTCCGGTTGGTGGCGAAGGCGGTGTCCTTGCGCGGGTGCACCGCGGCCCATCCGACGACCTCGCCGTCCTCGTGGGCCAGCACCCCCGGCGGCGGGTCCTGGCCCACGAGCTCCCGCACCCGCTCACCCCGGGCAGGACCGGCCAGCGAGAGGTTCTCCTTGGACGGGATGCGGTAGCTCAGGCACCAGCAGACGTTCGACTCCGGCCGCTTGGGCCCGACCATCGTCGCGACGTCGTCGAACCGGGTCGCGGGGCGCACCTCGATCGCCATGACGGGCATCCTGGCAGCCTCCACCGCCCCCGTGAGGGTGATCAGGTCTCCTGATCGTCACGGGTCCTCCCTCACGGTCGATCGCGAGGGAGGACCCGTAACCGTGAGGGAGGATGCCGGGATCAGACGCGGCCGAGCGCGCGGCCGGGGCGCAGGTAGACGAACCAGGTGACCGCGACGCAGACGACGTAGAACCCGATGAACGCCACGTACGCGGAGTCACCCGTGCCCGTCGTCATGAACGACTGCCGGAACGCCAGGTTGACCAGCACTCCCCCGAAGGCCCCGACCGCCCCCGCGATCCCGATCAGCGCCCCGGACATCCGCAGCGCCCGCCGGTCGGCCTCCCCGGGATCGCGCCCCTCGGCCACCTGCTGCAGCGCCTGCGAACGGAAGATCGCCGGGATCATCTTGTAGGTCGACCCGTTCCCGATGCCGCTGAGCACGAACAGCACCACGAAGCCGACGACGAACAGCGGCAGCGATGCCACCTGGCTCGCCGTCCACACCACCGCGGCGCCCGCCGCCATGGCCACGAACGTGAGGCAGGTGATGAGCGCGCCGCCGAACCGGTCGGCCAGCGAGCCGCCGAACGGCCGGATCAGCGATCCCAGGAGCGGTCCCAGCCAGGTCAGCGAGGCGGCCGCCAGGGGCGTCGCGAAGGAGTCGGCGAACTGGTTCTGCAGCACCTGACCGAACGCGAACCCGAATCCGATGAACGAGCCGAAGGTGCCGATGTAGAGGAACGCCATGAACCAGGTGTGCGGCTCGCGGGTGGCCTCGCGCAGGGCCCGCGGCTGGTTGCGCACCATGGTCAGGTTGTCCATGAGCAGGGCGGCTCCGACCGCTGCGACGACGATCAGCGGGAGGTAGATCCACAGGATCAACCGCGGGTGGTCGGCACCGGCGGTGGCCAGCACGAGCAGGCCGACGAGCTGGACGACGGGGACGCCGAGGTTGCCGCCGCCGGCGTTGAGGCCGAGCGCCCAGCCCTTGAGCCGGTCGGGGTAGAACGCGTTGATGTTGGCCATCGAGCTGGCGAAGTTGCCGCCGCCGACCCCGGCGAGGCAGGCGACGACGAGCAGCGTGCCGTAGTCGACGCCGGGCTCCAGCACGATCGCCGTCGCGGCGGCGGGGACGAGCAGGAGCGCCGCGCTGACGATGGTCCAGTTCCGCCCGCCGAACCGGGCGACGGCGAAGGTGTACGGCAGCCGCACGAAGGCGCCGAGCGCCGTGGGAAGCGCGGTGAGCAGGAACTTGCCGGCCGGGTCGATGCCGAACACCGGCTCGGGCAGGAAGAGCACGAGCACCGACCACAGGCTCCAGATGGAGAAGCCCACGTGCTCGGAGAAGACGGAGAAGAAGAGGTTGCGGCGGGCGACCCGCTTGCCCGACGTCTCCCAGAACTCGGGATCCTCGGGACGCCAGTCGTCGATCCACCGGCCCGCTCGCTCCGGTGGGACGGACGGGGCCGAGGGTGGCGAGGCGGACGGCGAGCGGGTGGGAGCAGCCATGCCGACGACGGTGGCGGCCCAGGGTTTCCCCGGCGTCGCCCCCCGGGTGAACTCCTGTTCCGTTTCGCTCACTCCGCGTGCCCCGCTGTGGTGAGGCCCGTCGCCACCGGCGTGCACCGGGACGGCCCGACCGGCGAGGATCAGCGCGTGAGTGCCGTGGAGGACCCCGCCGAGCAGGCCGCCGACGAGACGCCGTCACCCGGTCGCGACCTCATCGAGGCCGGCAGCCCGGTCGCCGGGTCGATGAGCGCCGCCGCCGCGACCGTGGTGTTCGAGCCGACGACGGCGCGGGTGCAGGTCGATGGACGGTTCGCCGCCGTCCTGCGCACGGCGGCCGGTGACGCCGCAGGGCTGACCGGCCGGGAGCGCGTGCGCGCCGGCGCCGTCCTGGCCTTCGCCGTCGAGTACGCGGCCACGGTCCACCGCAACGGCCGGGCGGTCCGCACCGACCGGTTCTTCACCCCGCGCCCGGGCAGTCGGCCGGTGGCAGAGGAGCTGGCCGAGGCGGTCGTGGCCGCGGCCCGCCGGACGACCGACGAGCGCCGGGTGCGCCATCTGGGCTACCTGCTCGCCGAGGTCGCCGTCTCCGCCGACATCGACGTCGAGCTGGTGTCCCGCGCCCTGCGGTCGGCCGAGGTCCTCACCTGGCGTCAGCTGGCCCTGCTGGCCGCCGTCGGACGGCGGGACCGCGTGCCGCTGCCCATGACACCGCTGGAGGACGATCCGCGTGCCTGGACCGCCTGGGGCGCGCGCGAGGACCTCGTCGACCTGCAGCGTGCCGGCCTGCTCGATCCGCCGCCGGCGCAGCCGCGTCCCGGTGGTGCCGCACTCCCCCGCCTCCGGGCGGCCGATCTGCGCCTGACCCGTCGCGGTGTCCTGGTCCACCGGCTCCTGGTGCTGGAGGTCCTGCGCGACGAGGCGGTCATCGCGGCCCTGGCCGATCTGGGCCTGCCCCGCTCCTAGCCCACCCGGCGGGCGACCAGCACCGTGTCGGGCGTGGTGTTGCCGGTGCGCTCCGCGGCCTGCGGGTCGCGGTCGCGGGTCTCGGTGAGGACGGACTCCCACTCGGCCGGGTCGAGCACCGCGGCCACCTCCTCGGCGGTGTACATCGCCTCCGGGTCGTGCCGGTGCGAGGGTTGCTCACCGGAGGGCTCGTGGTCGTGGGCGGTACCGCCCTCCATCAGGTGGCCCACGACCAGGAGCGTCCCGCCGGGCGCCACCGCCGCGGCCAGCCGCTCGAACAGCTCGGCCCGGGAGGCGCCGCGGGCGTGCAGGTAGTGCGCGGTCACCAGGTCGTAGCGGGTGGGCGGCGTCCACACGTCCAGGTCCGCCTGGACCCAGTCCACGTCGAGACCCTGTGCGCGCCCCTGTGCGGCAGCCCGCTCCAGAGCCACGGTGGAGAAGTCGACGCCGGTCACCCGCCACCCCCGCTCGGCGAGCCAGAGCGCATCGGCGCCCTCGCCGCAGCCGGCGTCGAGCGCGGTACCGGGCGTCAGATCCGTCGCCTCGACGACGAGCTGCCGGTTCGGCCGTCCGCTCCACACCGATGGCGCGGACCGGTACAGCTCCTCGTAGGACTCCCGGTCGGTCGCCCTCATGCCGCCACGCTCCGCTTCTGGGCCACCGCGGCCCGGGTGTCCTCGCTGATCAGGTCCGCATTGATCATCGCCCCTGCGCGCAGTCCCTGGGCGGCCGCCACGACGACCTGCGCGCTCAGGTCGCCCGCGTTGCCGGCCACCCAGACGCCCGGGACGTCGGTGCGCCCGGTGGGGTCGGCCGGCAGGTAGGTGCCCATCACCGCCCCGTGCATCTCCTGCGGGACCGGCTCCGCCCCGAGTGCCCCGAGCAGGCCTGCGTTCGCCGTGAACCGGGGGCTCACGACGACGGCGTCCCGGGCGATGAGCTCACCGGTGGCCAGGCGGACGTCGGCGCCGCCCTCCAGACCGGCCACCTCGTCGCGCACGATCCGCACCCCGCGGGCCTCGAGCTGCTCGAGTTCCTCGGCGTTCGGCTCGGTGCCGGTGTGCACGAAGAGGACCACGTCGGCGGTCCACTGGCGCCACAGCAGGGAGGCGTAGGCGCCGACCACCCCGGTGCTGACGATGCCGACGGCCCGGTCGCGGACCTCCCATCCGTGGCAGTAGGGGCAGTGCAGCACCGTGCTCCCCCACCGCTCGGCGACGCCGGGCAGCTCCGGCAGCTCGTCGGTGAGCCCGGTCGCCAGCAGCAGCCTCCGCGCGCGCACGGACGCCCCGCCGTCCAGCTCGACCCGGAAGCCGTCGTCCTGGCCCACTACGGCGGCCACCCGGCCGTCGACCACGGTGGCGCCGTAGCTCTCCGCCTCCGCCCGCCCGATCGCGTACAGCTGGGACGGCGGGGCGCCCTCCCGGCCCAGGTAGTTGTGCACGTGACCGGCCGGTGCGTTGCGCGGCTGCCCCGCATCCACCACCAGCACCCTGCGCCGGGCACGGGCCAGGGTGAGCGCTCCGCTCAGCCCCGCCGCGCCGCCTCCGATGACCACCACGTCGTACCGCTCGTCCATGCCCACCACTCTCCGCAAGGAGGAGGCCTCTGGCAATTTCCGTTGCCGAAGTGGCAAACTGCTGGCGTGACCGACGACGACGTCCTGCAGAACGTGGGCCCACGGCTGCGGGCGCTGCGCACTGAGCGCGGGGCGACCCTCACCGACGTCGCCGGGACCACCGGCATCTCGGTCAGCACCCTGTCCCGGCTGGAGTCCGGCGGGCGCCGGCCCACCCTCGAGCTGCTGCTGCCCCTGGCCCGCAGCTACGGCGTCGCGATCGACGACCTGGTGGACACCCCGGCACCGGCCGACCCTCGGGTGCACGGGCGGCCGATCGAGCGCGACGACGGCATGACGATGGTGCCGCTGACCCGGCAGGCCGGTGGGCTGCAGTCCAACAAGATGATCCTCCCGCCCCGCTGGCGCGTGGGCGACACCGACTAGAAGACGCACGAGGGCTACGAGTGGCTCTACGTGCTCTCCGGCCGCATCCGGCTGCTGCTGGGCGCGCGGGACTTCGTGCTGGAGACGGGCGAGGTCGTGGAGTTCGACACCCGGGTGCCGCACACCTTCTCCAACCCCTTCCCCGAGCCGGCCGAAGGCCTGGTGCTGTTCGGACCGCAGGGCGAGCGCATGCACGTGCGCGCCCGCCCGCAGGGCCGCTGACGTGGTCGGCCGGAGTGGCGCGCCGGCCCTCGCGGGGCTGCTCGCCCTGACCGGTTGCGCGGACGGTGGGGCGGCCTGCACGGCGGTCGGCTGGAACAACGCGGTCGTGGTGGAGTTCGCCGAGGGCTGGCGTGCGGTCGAGGGAGGCGTCACGGTCGAGTGCGACCCCGCCTGCTACACCGACGTGCTCGTGGACCCCGAGGCGGCGACGGTCGACCCGGCCGACGGCGAATCGGCGACCGGGCTGCTCGGCATGTCCACCCCGGGATCGATCGTCGTGCGCGTCATCGGCGCCGACGGGGCGCGCCTGACCGAGGTCGACGCCGACCTCGACTGGCGCCGGGTCGGAGGCACCGAGGAGTGCGGCGGGCCGCACGAGGCGACCGTCGTCGTCCCCGCGCCCTGAGGGGTCAGGCCGAGCGGGCGTAGGCCGCCGGCGTCGTCGCGAGCATCCGGCGGAAGTGCCGCGTCAGGTGCGCCTGGTCGTAGAAGCCGGCGGCCGTCGCCACCTCCGCGGCCGGCACCCCGTCGAGGAGCAGCCGCCGGGCCAGGTCGATCCGCCGGCCGGTCAGGTAGCGGTGCGGCGACACGCCGTGCCGCCGCGTGAAGGCCCGGACCAGGTGCGTCGGCGACACCCTGAACCGCGCGGCGGCCACCGCCAGGTCCACACCGTCCACCACGCAGGCGTCGAGCAGCTCGCGCAGCGCGTCGGCCACGCGGGCGTTCCGCACCGGCGCCGCCGGGACGACGGTCGAGTCCAGGTGCTGCACCAGCCGCTCGACCACGATGGCCAGCCGGCTCTGCGCCTCCAGGGCCTCCGCCCGGGGCGTCAGTGCGCCGTGCAGCCGCGACACGCGGTCGCGCAGCTCGCGGTCGGCGAACTCCGGCCGGTCGACCGCGTGGCCGACCCGATCGGCGCCCAGCACCGCGGGCTCCAGGTACAGGACGCGTTTGCGGAACCCGCCGGGGAACTGCGACCGGCCGTCGTGCGGCACGCCGGGAGGGAGCAGGGTGACCACGTCCCGCGAGGCGCCGTGCGCGTGCCGGTCCAGGTCGTAGCGGACCGCGCCGTCGTCGACGAGCAGCAGGGTCCACCCGTCGTGGGTGTGCGAGGGGTAGGCGTGGTCGGTGAACCGGGCGTGCAGCACCTCGGTCAGCCCAGGCACCCGAGGGCGCCAGGCCACCACCTCGGCCGGGCCGGTCACGTCAGGAACGTACAAGACCGGCGCGCCCCGCGACCGGGACGCTGACCGCCGTGACGACCGCGGAGAGCACCGACCACGAGACCATCGTCCCCGGCGAGTCGGGCCCGCCATGGCCGACGAAGATCGTCGTGCTGCTCCGGGAGGGGTTGCTCCCCTGGCAGGAGCTCAACGTCACCGCCTTCCTGGCCGGCGCCCTCGCGGCGGCGGTCCCGGAGCTGGTCGGCCGCCCCTACGAGGACGCCGACGGCACCCGTTACCTGCCCATGATCCGCCAGCCGGTGCTGGTGATGACCGGCTCGGCCGACGTCCTGGCCGCGGCCCGGGAGCGTGCGCTGCAGCGCGGGCTGCCGACCTCGCTGTTCACCGCGGACCTGTTCGCCACGGGCGGCGACGCCGAGAACCGCGCGGCGGTGCGGGCGGTGCGCGGCGCCGACCTCGACCTGGTCGGGATCGCGGTCCACGGGCCGAAGAACGGCGTGGACAAGGTGGTGAAGGGCGCGCGGATGCACCCCTGAGCCTCACACGGTGACGACGAGGTCCCCGTCAACCTCCCGCACCGGGTACACCCGGATCGGGGCGGCCCCGCTGGTCGAGGAGCCGTCGGACCAGCGGTAGGCGTACTGGTGCAGCGGGCAGACCAGCACGTCGACGTCGGTCTGCCCGTCGGCGAGCGGACCTCCGGCGTGCGGGCAGGCGGCCTGGGTGGCGTGCAGCGAGCCGTTCCGCAGCCGGAAGACCGCGACCTGCTCGCCGTCGGCGACGAAGGTGCGCCCCTCCCCGGGTGGCACGTCCTCGGCGCGACCCACTACCACCACGGCGGGTGAGACGTCGGTGACGCTCATCGGACCGACACCTTCGGCAGCGCGACCAGCGGCAGGGACGGCCGGAACTGCCCGGGCGTGGCCGGCTCCTCCGCGTCCTGGCCCCAGGGATCGCGGTAGGCGTCGACCGAGCGCTGGAGACCGGCCTCCAGCTCGGCGCAGATGCCCTCGCCGTCCTCCAGCAGGACGAGCTTCAGCTTCTCCAGCCCGACCCGGGGCACGAAGTCGTAGGTGCGCTCCAGCCAGTTGGCGTTCTCCCGGTAGTACTGCAGGAATCGCCCGGCGAGGGCGATCACCGCGTCCCGGCCCTCGACGGTGGCCAGCAGATCGCCCTTGCGCACAGAGGCCCCGGCGGCGCCACCGACGTAGACCTCCCACTTCCCGTTGCCGACCGCCACGACGCCGACGTCCTTGACGTAGGCCTCGGCGCAGTTCCGCGGGCAGCCGACGACGGCCATCTTGATCTTCGCCGGGCTCTCGATGCCCTGGAACCGGGTCTCCAGGTCGATGCCGAGCCGGGTGGAGTCGTCCAGGCCGAAGCGGCAGAAGTCCGAGCCGACGCAGGTCTTCACGGTGCGGAAGCTCTTGCCGTACGCGTAGCCGCTGGGCATGCCGAGGTCGTTCCACATCGCCGGCAGGTCCTCCTTGCGGACACCGAGCAGGTCGATCCGCTGCCCGCCGGTCACCTTGACCATCGGGACCTCGTACTTCTCCGCGACGTCGGCGATCCTCCGCAGCTGCGCCGGCGTCGTCACGCCGCCCTTCATCTGCGGGACGACGGAGAACGTGCCGTCGCGCTGGATGTTGCCGTGCACGCGGTCGTTGATGAACTCCGCGTCCTTCTCCGGCAGGTAGTCCGAGCCCCAGATCATCTTGAGCAGCGAGGTGAGGCCCATCTTCGACTTCGCGTCGTCCTTGCCGCCCGGGGCGAGCATCGCGAAGACCGCCGAGACGCTGCGCAGGTCGTGCTCGCGGATGGCGCGCATCAGCTCGGGCTTGGGCATCGGGATGCCCGGCACGTACCAGGAGGCGGCCGGGTCCTCGGCGAGGTCGCCGTCGGCGGCCCACTCGACGATCTGCTTCACGAGCGACGCGCAGGAGCCGCAGCCCTTGCCGGCGCGGGTGCGGTCCATGACCTCGCCGACGCTGCCGCAGCCGCCTGCGACCGCGCCGCAGATGTCGCCCTTGGAGACGCCGTTGCAGTTGCAGACCTGGGAGTCGTGCGGCATGTCGGCGACCCCGAGCTCCCCATGGGCCGACCCAGCGCCGTCGGAGAGGTCGACCAGCAGCCGGATCCGCTCCTCGGGCAGCGGGGCGCCGCGGTCGAAGGCCTGGGTCAGGAAGGCGACCTTGCGGGTGTCGCCGAGCAGGGTGGCGCCGACCAGCTTGTCGTCGCGGATGACGACCGAGAGGTGCACGCCGCGCTTCGGCTCGGAGATGACCAGGAACTCGTCGTCGTCCCGCTCGGGGGTGTTGATCCCCATGACGGCGACGTCGACGCCGGCGACCTTGAGCTTGGTCGCCGTCCGGCTGCCGTGGTACTCGGCGTCGGGGTTCGTGCCGGTGAGCACGTCGGCCAGCACCTTGGCGTGCTCCCAGGCGGGGGCGACGAGGCCGTAGACCGAGCCGCGGTGCTGGGCGCACTCGCCGATCGCGTAGACGTCGGGGTCGTCGGTGCGCAGCTGGTCGTCGACGACGATCGCCCGCTCCACCTCCAGCCCCGACCGGACGGCGACATCGGTGTGCGGTCGGACCCCTGCGGCGACGACGAGCAGGTCGCAGTCGATGCGCCGCCCGTCCTTCAACACCACACCCTCGACGTGCTCGGAGCCCAGCACCTCCGTGGCCAGTACGTCGAGGTGCACGGTGATGCCCAGCTCCTCGACGCTCTTCTCGAGGATGCTCCCGGCCTCCCGGGAGAGCTGGGCGTTCATCAGCCACGGCATCGCGTGCACGAGCTCGACGTGCATCCCGTGGCCCTGCAGCGCGCGGGCCGCCTCCAGGCCGAGCAGCCCGCCGCCCATCACCACGGCGCGGGTGCAGCGGCTGGTGGCCTCGAGCATCGCGCGGGTCTCGTCGATGGTGCGGAAGCCGTAGACGCCCGGGAGCAGCTCGCCCTCGTCGGTCCGGACGCCGTTCATGGGCGGGATCCACGAGTAGCTGCCGGTGGCCAGCACCAGGTGGTCGTAGGCGGTGACGCTGCCGTCGGCGGCGTGCACCTGCTTGGCGGCGGTGTCGATCCGCTCCACCCGGACGCCGGCCCGCAGGTCGATGCCGTTGTCGGCGTACCAGTCGTGCGAGTTGAGCACGATGTCGTCCTCGGACGACTCCCCGGCCAGCACCGGGCTGAGCATGATCCGGTTGTAGTTGCCGTGCGGCTCGTCGCCGAAGACGGTGATGCGGAACTGCTCGCCGCCCCCGCGCTCGAGCACCTCCTCCACGAAGCGGGCGCCGGCCATGCCGTTGCCGACCACGACGAGGCGGCTGCGGGAATCGAGGTCGTCGTCCAGGTGCAGGGTGCTGGCGCCGGCGAGCCGGGCGCCGAGGATCCCGCGGGTCTGGGTCATCGTCATCAGACCTCCACCAGACCCAGGTCGACCACGATCTCGCCGGTGACGCCCTCGGGGGCGGCGGCATGCAGCTCGACCACCGAGCCGCCGGGGAGGTCCTCGACCACGCGCAGCGGCACGTGGGTGTCGGCCTTCGCCCCGATCGGGAACCACCTCATCGGCTCGCCGTCCCGGACGAGCAGCACGTAGACCAGCTCGGCCGCCGCATTGCCGCCGCGGAAGTAGAGCGCCTGGGCGCTGCAGCCGGCGGGCACGGTGTAGCGGAGCGCCGGGTCGACGGGGCCGGGCTTGGCCAGCCCCTCGCCGGTGATCGGGAAGACGCCTTGCAGGAAGCGGGGTGTGCTCTTCACGGTGCTCCTCTTCCGGGTGGGACGGCGGGGTTCGGGGGCGGTCGGCTGGGCGTGGTCGCGGGGCTGCGGCTGGGTCGCCGCGGGTGGCGGTGGGACGCGTTCCTCCGGGCCGCTGACGCGGGTGACGGCGACGGCGCAGACCTTGAAGGCGGGCATCCTCGACATCGGGTCCAGCGCGGCGTCGGTGAGCGCGTTGGCGCTGGCACCGCCGCCCCAGTGGAAGGGCACGAAGACGACGTCGGGCCGGACGGTGTCGGTCACCTGGGCGTGGAAGCGGGCGCGACCGCGACGGGTGGCGAGCTCCACGACGTCGTCCTGCTCGATGTCCAGCCGGCGCGCGAGGTCGGGGTGCAGCTCGGCGCGGGGCGTGGGCGCGACCAGCTGCAGGCTGCGGGTGCGGCGGGTCTGGGTGCCCGACTGGTACTGGGCGAGCACGCGCCCGGTGGTGAGCACGAACGGGTGGTCGGCGTCGGGCTGCTCGTGGGCATCGACGTGCTCGACCCGGACGAACCGCGCGCGGCCGTCGGGGGTGGCGAAGCGTTCGGTGAACAGCCGCGGCGTGCCGGGGTGCTCCGGTGAGGGGCAGGGCCAGAAGACGCCCTGCTCCTCGTCGATGCGCCGGTAGCTGATCCCCGAGTAGTCGGCCGCGCCGCCGGCGCTGGCCCGGCGCAGCTCCTCGAAGACGGTCTCCGGGTCACCGCTGAAGTGCCGTCCGGCCCCGAGCCGCTCGGCGAGGGTGGCCAGCAGCTGGAGGTCGTCCGGGACGCCGGTGGGCGGGTCGAGGGCGCGGCGGCGGCGGATCACCCGGCCCTCGACGTTGGTCATCGTCCCGGCCTCCTCCGCCCACATGGCGCTGGGCAGGACGACGTCGGCGAGCTCGGCGGTCTCGGAGAGGAAGAAGTCGCTGACGGCGAGGAAGTCGAGGTCCCCGAGCCGGCTGGCGACCCGGCGCGCGTCCGGCGCGGAGACCGCGACGTTGCTCGCCAGGACCAGCAGCGTGCGGACCCCGCCCTCGGTGCCGAGCGCGTCGAGCAGCTCGAAGGCGCTCTTCCCCGGCATGGGCAGGTCGTCGGGGTCGACGCCCCAGACGGCCGCCACGTGCGCGCGGGCGGCGGGGTCCGCGAGCGACCGGTAGCCGGGCAGCTGGTCGGCCTTCTGGCCGTGCTCGCGGCCGCCCTGCCCGTTGCCCTGGCCGGTGACGGTGCCCCAGCCGCTCCCCCGGCGTCCCGGCAGGCCGAGGGCGAGCGCGAGGTTGATCCACGCCTGCGCGGTGTCGGTGCCGCTGCGGTGCTGCTCGGCCCCGCGGGCGGTCAGGATCATCGCCTTCTCCGCGCGGGCCAGGGCGAACACCGTGCGCCGCTGCTGCTCCACCGGTACGCCGGTGAGCCGCTCCACGCGGTCGGGCCAGTAGGCGGCGATGCCGGTCCGCACCGCCTCGAACCCGGTCGTGCGTGTGCGCACGTAGCCGGTGTCGACGAGCCCCTCGGCGATCGCGATGTGCAGCAGCCCGTTGGCCAGCGCGAGGTCGGTGCCGGGCAGCGGCTGCAGGTGGAGCGCGGCGTTGCGGGCGGTCGCGGTGCGCCGAGCGTCGACGACGATGTGCTGGGCGCCGCGCTCGCGGCCGGCGTCGAACCACTGCATCGCCGGCGGCATGGTGTCGGCCGGGTTGCTGCCCACCAGCACGACGACGTCGGCCTCGGCGATGTCGGCGAGCGGGAACGGCAGGCCGCGGTCCAGCCCGAAGGCGCGGGTGGCGGCCCCGGCGGCCGAGGACATGCAGAACCGGCCGTTGTAGTCGATGGCGGAGGTGCGCAGCGCGACGCGGGCGAACTTGCCGAACTGATAGGCCTGCTCGTTGGTCAGGGAGCCGCCACCGAAGCAGCCGACGGCATCGCGACCGTGGGTGGCCTGGGTGCGGCGGATCGCGTCGACCAGCCGGCCGAGCGCGTCGTCCCAGGTGCTCTCGACCAGCGGGCTGGTGCGGTCGCCGGGGACGGCGCGGACCAGCGGCCGGGTCAACCGCTCGGGGTGGTCGAGGAGCTCGGTGGACGACCAGCCCTTGGAGCACAGGCCGCCGCGGTTGGTCGGGAAGTCCAGCGGGACGAGGGTGGCCGGGCGGTCGCCGGCGGTGACGGCCATCCCGCACTGCAGCGAGCAGTACGGGCAGTGGGTGTTCGTGGTCCGCGTGCCCCGCACGCCTGGGGCGGCCGTGGGAGGCGAGGCGGCGGTGGTCACGGGAACGAGAGTGGGTCGCCGTCGTTTCCCCGCGTCGACCTCGGCGTCAACGCTGCGTTCCGTTCACCTCACGATGGCCGCCGGGCGGGTGTGCGGTGCGGTCGTGGTCGAATTCGGGGGTGACTCCTCCCGGCCCGACCGTCCGCCGGATCGACGACCCCGACGAGCCCGGCCCCGACGTCCGGGTCGCCGAGCAGCGCGACGTACCGGCGATCGCCGCGACGCTCACCGTTGCCCTGGCCGACTCCCGGTGGACCCGCTGGGCCCTGCCCGACGACGGGCGCATGCAGCGGCTGACCCGGTTGCACGAGCTGGACGCCGCGCACCGCGGAGTGGCCACCGGAACGGCCTGGGTGACCGAGGACCGGGACGCCGTCGCCGTGTGGGAACCGCCGGCCGGCGCTTCCGGCACCCGGCCGCTGCCCGACGACGTGCGGCGTGCGCTGGCCGGCGAGCTCCCGTACCTGGGGGCTTCCCGGGCGCGGGTCGTCGCGGAGACCGAGGCGCTGGTCACCGCCGCGCTGCCCGACGAGCCGTACTGGCGGCTTCGGCATCTGGGCGTCCGCCCGTCGTCCCGCCGCCGGGGTCTCGCGGCCGCCGTGCTCGCACCGGTCCTGGTCCGCTGCGACGCCGAGAAGACCAAGGCAGCCGTCGCGGTGTTCAGCTGGGCGAACGTGCGCTTCCTCCGCGGCTTCGGCTTCCAGCCGACCAGCGAGCTGCGCACCGCCGACGACGAGCTCCCGCTGTGGGTGCTGGTCCGCGAACCGCTGTCCCTGAGCTGAAGACCCGTCGGAGAGGACTCCCGTGCCGAGCACCGTCAGTCGCCTGCTGCCCCCGCTGTTCCGCCTGCTCGGCTTCCGGCGGGAGTTCGACTCCCCCGAAGCGCTGCTGAAGGGTGTGCAGGACCGATTGGTGCGCCCGGTTCCCTACGGGCCGCCGCGCCGACTGCGCGGGGTCCGCATCGAGCGGGACGGTGAGCACGAGACGGGCTGGCCGGTCTACCGCGTGCTGCCCGCGAACCGGACGCCCACCGGGGCCGCGGTCTACCTGCACGGCGGCGCCTGGGTCAACCAGATCCACCCGCTGCACTGGCGGCTGGTCGCCGGGCTCGTCGCCCGCACGGGAACGGCGATCACCGTCCCGATCTACCCGCTCGCGCCGATGGGGACGGCGGCGGTGGTGGTCCCCGCCGTCGCCGACCTGCTCGCCGGTCTGGTCGACCGCCACGGCGCCGGGCAGGTGGCCGTGCTGGGCGACTCGGCCGGTGGGCAGATCGCGCTGTCCGCGGCACTGCTGCTGCGCGACCGGGGGGTGCCGCCGCTGCACGGGACGGTGCTGATCTCCCCCGCGCTGGACCTGACGCTCGCGAACCCGGAGATCGACGTCGTCGAGCCGACCGACCCGTGGCTCGCCCGCGCCGGCACGCACGCGGCGATCGACCTGTGGCGGGGGGACCTGCCGCGCACCCACCCCGTGGTCAGCCCGCTCTTCGGAGACCTCACCGGGCTCGGACCCCTGACGGTGTTCAGCGGCACCCGCGACATCACCAGCCCCGACACCCGGCTGCTGGTGCAGCGCGCCCGAGCCGCCGGCGTGCGGGTCGACCACCACGAGGAGGCCGGGCTCGTGCACGTGCACGCGCTCCTGCCGATCCCCGAGGGCAGGCGCGCCCGTCAGGTCATGGCCGACGTCCTCTCCAGCTGACCACCGTGGAGCAGGAGGCCGTCCGCGCCGCGTACGACGTCGTCGCCGAGGACTACGCCGACCTGCTCCGTGAGGAACTGGCCGAAAAGCCGCTGGACCGCGCCCTGCTGGGCGCCTTCGCCGAACTCGTCGGCGATGGGCCCGTGCTCGACGCCGGCTGCGGTCCCGGGCGGATCGCCGGGTACCTCGCGTCGCTGAGGACCGACGTCCGCGGCGTCGACCTCTCCCCCGGCATGGTCGCCGTCGCCCGGCGGGACCATCCCGAGCTGCGGTTCGACGTCGGCTCGCTGACGGCACTCGATGCCCCGGACGCCTCATTCGGCGGGGTGCTGGCCTGGTACTCGCTCATCCATCTGCCACCCGACGCGCTGCGAGGAGCCGTCTCCGAGCTGGCGCGGGTCCTCCGTCCGGGCGGCTACCTGCTGGCCGCCTTCCAGGCCGGCGACGGGAAGGTGCGCCTGGACCGCCCCTACGGTCACGATGTCGTGCTGGATGCTCACCGGCTCGACCCCGACCAGGTGTCGGCGATGCTGGCCGGAGTCGACCTGCCCGTCGTCGCCCGCGCCACCCGTGAGCCTCGGGCACGGGAGCGGACACGGCAGGCCTACCTCCTCGCGAGACGGACGGTGGCGGATGACTGAGAAGACCGACTTCAAGCGGACGCTCGACCCCTATCGGGCCACCCGCCACGAGTTCCGCATCGTCGATGTGCCCGACCTGCGCTACCTGATGATCGACGGGTGCGGCGACCCGAACACCGCACCCGCCTTCGCCGAGGCACTGACGACGCTCTACCCGCTGGCCTACGCGCTGAAGTTCGCGAGCAAGGCCGACCTCGGGCGCGACTACGTCGTCCCGCCGCTGGAGGCGCTGTGGTGGGCCGAGGAGATGGCCGTGTTCACCTCCGCGCGCGACAAGTCTCGCTGGAACTGGACCCTGATGCTGATGGTTCCGGACTGGCTCGGGCAGGAGCACTTCCAGATGGCCGTGGAGCGGGTCGCCGGACGGAGCAACCCTCCACGCCTGGACGACGTCCGCTTCGAGTCGCTGGCCGAGGGGCGCTGCGTGCAGACGTTGCACGTGGGCTCGTTCGACGACGAGACCGGCACCCTCGCTCGCCTGCACGACGAGTTCGTCCCGACGCACGGGTTGCGGATGACCGGCAGGCACCACGAGATCTACCTCAGTGACTTCCGCCGGGTCGCGCCCGAGAGGCAACGCACCATCCTCCGGCAGCCGGTTGCCCCCGAACCGCGGAGCTGACCCACGCGGCAGCGGGACCGTTCTGTCGTCCCGGTACGCCACCATGCCCCGCATGACCGCCACCCCCCGTCTGGAACTCGTCGCCCTCGACGCCGCGGACATCGGGGCGCTCGCCTCGTTCTACGCCGAGCTCGCCGGAGGGGAGGTCGTCCGGACGATGCCGGACTGGATCACGATCCGACTCGTCTCCGGGCAGGAGATCGCCTTCCAGCGCGCTCCGGACCACGTGCCTCCCGAGTGGCCGGGCCAGGAGCATCCGCAGCAGTTCCACCTCGACCTGCTGGTCGACGGCCATGAGGCGGCGGCCGCGCGAGCGGTCGAGCTGGGCGCCACCCGGCTCGCCGAGGGGGCGTCCTGGATCACGCTCGCCGATCCGGCCGGCCATCCGTTCGACCTGTGCCAGCGGGACGGGGTCGGCCCGGCGATGGAGCTGTACGCGGTGACGATCGACGCGCCGGACGCCTCGGCACTCGGGCACTTCTACGCGGACCTGCTCGGGCTGGACGTGGCCTACGACGGCCCGGAGGGCGCGCTGGTGCCCGGCGGCGCCTTCTCGGTCATGGTGCAGCAGATCAGCGACTACACCCCGCCGCGCTGGTCGGATCCGGCCCGACCGCAGCAGGCCCACCTGGACCTGCTCGTCGACGACCTGGATGCCGGAGAGCAGCGCGCGCTGGAACTCGGCGCGATCCGGCTGGAGGGCGGCAGCGAAGGCTTCCGGGTGTTCGCCGACCCCGCCGGCCACCCCTTCTGCCTGACCACCTGAGCAGTCGTCAGTCCCAGGAGCCGCGCTGCTTCTTCAGCTGGCTGCGCTGCTTCTTGGCCTGGATCCGCCGCTCCTGCGAGCCCTTGGTCGGCTTGGTCCGCCTCCGGGCCGGCGCGGGCGGCGCCAGAGCCGCGCGCAGCACCGCGGCCATCCGCTCGCGGGCAGCCTGCCGGTTGCGCAGCTGCTGCCGGTGCTCGCTCGCCGCGATGGTCAGCACGCCGTCGACCAGCCGGCCGCCGAGCCGCCCGGCCATCCGCTGCTGCTGGTGCTCGCTGAGCCCGGGCAGCTCCAGCGGCCGCACCGACAGCTCCACCCGCGAGTCGGCCGTGTTCACGCCCTGCCCGCCCGGTCCGGACGACCGCGAGAACCGCCACGACAGCAGCCCCGCGGGTACGACGAGGGAGCCGGTGACGGGCAGGTCACCGGCGGCGTCGTCGGTCGCGGGCATGCCACCAGTCTGGCCGACGGTGATCACGATCCGGCGCGCAACGTTCCCGGAGCGAGGTGCTGGGCGGTCCAGCCCGGCACCTGCTCGGCCCACTCGGTCCGCTCCTCCGGGTGCACCCCGCGCAGGATCCGCCGCCAGCTGCTCGCCCGCTGCAGCGGCGCCACCCGCAGCGCCAGGTCGCTGAGCTCGCGGAGCTCGGCCGCCGTCCCGAAATCCAGCCACTGGTCCAGGTAGGCGTCGCGCAGCCCGAACAGCACCGGGTCGCCGCCGGGCAGCTCCAGCACGCGCGCGGCGAACCGCAGGCTCACCAGCAGGACCAGGAACGGGTGCCCGACCGAAGCATCGCCCCAGTCGAAGAAGCGGTGCCGCTCGCCCTCGACGAAGACGTTGGCGTCGTGCAGGTCGTCGTGCTGGACCGATGCCGGCACACCGCCGTCGGCCAGCCCCCGGCACGCCTCCGCGTACGCGCCGAGGTCGGCGCGCACCCGATCGCGATCCTCCTCCGAGAGCCCGTCGGGTGTGCCGAGCTTCTGCAGTTCGTCGTCGGTGAGGAGCTCTTCCGCGAGCCCGGGCAGTCGCTCGGGCCGGTGGTCGGGCACCCCGAGGCGCATCAGGTCGGCGGCGTGCGGCGCGACGGCGACCTGCAGACGGGCGTGCTCGACGAGCATGGCCGCCCAGTCGGCGGGCTCGCGGGAGCCCACCTCCCGCATGGTGCGGCCGCCGTCGGGCAGGAGCAGCAGCCGCCGTTCCGGCTCGGCCGCCAGGGGCACGAGGACGTGGTCCGGCGCCCAGCCGCCGAGCGCCGTGGCCAGCGCCGGCTCCTGGGCGGACCCGGGACCGACCGACTTCAGCCAGACCGCACCGCCGTCCCGCAGCGGCAGGCGGAAGGCGGTCGACCACGGCTGCACGTGTGGCTGCTCCGGCTCGCCGGCCGGCGCCAGGCCGAGTCGCTCCAGCTGGTCGTCGGCCCAGGCGAGGACCCCTGCCCGCCACCGCGGATCCCGCCAGGTGCGCGCGCCGGTGGTCTCGGTGATCACCGGCGGGATCCTAGGATCCTCCCGCGCCGACGCCGAGCCGGTTTCCGCGCTCAGGCCGGTACCGGGTCCGCTCCCCCTGCCGCCCCGGGACGGCATCGCACGAGCCGGCGCAGGGTCAGCCACGAGCCGCGCAGCGCGCCATGGGTCTCCAGCGCCTCGATCGCGTAGGCCGAGCAGGTGGGCGTGTACCGGCAGCACGGGCGCCGCTTCGGGCTGATCTCCCGCTGGTAGTACCGCACTGCGGAGATGAGCCGAGCCGCGGCGCCGGTCCCCTGCTGCCCTGCCCGGATCGCGGGGATCGAGCGGGGCGCCACCAGCATCAGCTCGAGGCCGCAGCCGATCGCGTTGGCCAGGCAGCAGCCGGTGTTGAGGAACAGCAGATCGCGCAGGCACGAGTCGTTGTTCCGGCGGTAGCCGCCGTAGCCGTACCCGGGCGGCGGGCCGTACCCGCGGCCGTAGCCGGGTCCGTATCCCCCGTAGCCGCGACGGCGGCGCCCCCCACTGCTCCAGATGAAGACCATGGTCTGGCAGGTACCGCGCGACGGCGGCGCCCATGCGTGATCCCACCGCACCCGCGGCACGACGATGATCAGGTCACCTGATCACGACGGGTCCTACCTCACGGTCGACCGTGAGGTAGGACCCAGAACGACCAGGTCACCTGATCATCAGCGAGGCGTCAGAGGATCGGGGTGCCGCCGGTGACGGCGATGCGGGCCCCCGAGACGTAGGACGCCTCGTCGCTGGCCAGCAGCACGTAGACCGGCGCGAGCTCGGCCGGCTGCCCGGCACGGCCCAGCGGAGCCTGCTGGCCGAACTTCTCCACCTTCTCCGGGGGCATGGTCGCCGGGATCAGCGGCGTCCAGACCGGGCCTGGCGCCACGCTGTTGGCTCGGATGCCCTTGTCCGCGTACATCTGCGCGAGCGACGCGGTGAAGTTCGCGATGGCCCCCTTGGTCATCGCGTAGGGCGCGAGGTCGGGGCTGGGGTTGTCGGAGTTCACCGACGAGGAGTTGATGATCGACGCGCCCGGCTGCATGTGCGGGATCGCGGCCTTGCACAGGGTGAACATCGCGGTGAGGTTCGTGGCGAGGGTGTAGTCCCACTCCTCGTCCGACACCTCGTCCAGGGTCGGGTGGCTCATCTGGAACGCGGCGTTGTTCACCAGGATGTCGACCTTGCCGAACTCCTCGACCGCCTTCGGGATGATCGTCTTGCAGTGCGCCCGGTCGGAGATGTCGCCCGGCACCAGGACGCACTTCCGTCCGGCCTGCTCGACGTACTTCGCGGTGTCCTGCGCGTCCTCGTGCTCGTTCAGGTACGAGATGAGGACGTCGGCACCCTCCCGGGCGAAGGCGATCGCGACGGCGCGCCCGATACCGCTGTCGCCACCGGTGATGACGGCGGCCTTGCCGGTGAGGCGACCGGAGCCCTTGTAGCTCTCCTCGCCGTGGTCCGGCTTGGGGTCCATCTCCCCCAGCGTGCCGGGAACGCTCTGCTGCTGGGCGGGCTGGGACTCGGGACGGGGCGACGACATGGTTCTCCTCCGGTGCGGCTCACGACCTGCGGCGCGGTCGTCTCCCGCGCCTCGTCGTCCGCCCGCTACCCGGTCCGGCCCGGAGGGAACCCGGTGGGCTCCTGCGTCAGGCTGCGCGGCTGGCCGGAGCCGCCTCGGCGGAGACCCAGCGCATCTCGAGCCGACGACGACCGGACGCATCCACGACGGGCACCCAACGGCACTCCGGGCAGTCCTTGATCTCGCGCATCGTCTCGCTACCTCTCATTCACCTGCTGTTCACCTTACCTACCGCCATCGACGTAGCCGATGCACAGCTAGAGGTTCCGTTACCGTTCCGTGATCGAGCCCGAACCGACGGGCGGTGCACGGGAAGCAGGACGGCGTCGGGCACGCTGTTCGGCACGATGACCACTCCCCTGCTCGCCGATCCGGCCGACCTCACCGCGCTCCGGAAGCTCGGTGACGACGCCGACGAGCTGTTCGCCTCCTTCGCCGCCTGGGCCGAGTCGAACGGAACCGTGCTGTACCCGGCGCAGGAGGAGGCGCTGATCGAGCTGGTCAGCGGCGCGAACGTCGTCCTCGCCACCCCGACCGGGTCGGGCAAGTCGCTGGTGGCCACCGGCGCCCAGTACGCCGCGCTGGCCGCCGGACGGCGCAGCTACTACACCGCACCCATCAAGGCGCTGGTGAGCGAGAAGTTCTTCGCCCTCTGCGGAGTCTTCGGCGCGGCCAACGTCGGCATGCTCACCGGCGACGCGAGCGTGAACCCCGGCGCCCCGATCATCGCCTGCACGGCGGAGGTCCTGGCCAACATCGCCTTGCGCGAGGGCGCCGACGCCGACATCGGCCTGGTGGTCATGGACGAGTTCCACTTCTACGGCGACCCAGACCGCGGCTGGGCCTGGCAGGTGCCGCTGCTGGAGCTGCCGAAAGCGCAGTTCCTCCTGATGAGCGCCACGCTCGGCGACGTCACCTTCCTGCGCGAGGACCTCAGCCGCCGCACCGGCCGGACCACGGCACTGGTCGCGAACGCCGAGCGCCCGGTGCCGCTGCACCACTACTACGCGACGACGCCGATGCACGAGACGATCCAGGAGCTGCTGGACACCCAGCAGGCGCCGATCTACGTCGTCCACTTCACCCAGGCATCGGCGCTGGAGCGCGCCCAGGCCTTGATGAGCGTCAACGTGGCCAGCAAGGAGCAGAAGGCCGCGATCGCCGAGATGATCGGCGGTTTCCGGTTCTCCTCCGCCTTCGGGACGACGCTCTCCCGCCTGGTCCGCCACGGCATCGGCGTGCACCACGCCGGGATGCTGCCGAAGTACCGGCGGCTGGTGGAGCAGCTGGCCCAGGCCGGGCTGCTCAAGGTCATCTGCGGCACCGACACCCTCGGCGTCGGCATCAACGTGCCGATCCGCACCGTCGTCTTCTCCGCGCTCAGCAAGTACGACGGCACCCGCATGCGGCTGCTGCAGGTCCGCGAGTTCCACCAGATCGCCGGCCGCGCCGGGCGGGCCGGCTACGACACCGCGGGCACGGTCGTCGTCCAGGCGCCCGAGCACGAGATCGAGAACATCAAGCAGTTCGCCAAGGTCGCCGACGACCCGAAGAAGCGCCGCAAGCTCGTGCGCAAGAAGGTGCCCGAGGGGATGGTGCCCTGGAGCGAGTCGACGATGACCCGGCTGATCGAGAGCGAGCCGGAGAAGCTGACCAGCCACATGCGGGTCTCGACGTCGATGGTCCTCGACGTCGTCGACCGGCCCGGCGACCCGTTCGTGGCCATGCGCCGACTCCTCACCGAGAACCACGAACCGCGGAAGAGGCAGCTGAAGCTGATCCGCGAGGCGATCGGCATCGCTCGCTCGTTGCTGCAGGCCGGCGTCCTGGAGCGGCTGCCCGAGCCGGAGCCGGACGGCCGCCGCTACGACCTCACGCTCGACCTGCCCGAGGACTTCGCCCTCAACCAGCCGCTGTCGACCTTCGCCCTGGCCGCGATCGACCTGCTGGACGCCGAGTCGGACACGTACGCCCTCGACGTCGTCAGCGTCATCGAGGCGACCCTCGACGACCCGCGGCAGATCCTGTCGGCCCAGCTGAACAAGGCCAAGGGCGAGGCCGTGGCCCAGATGAAGGCCGAGGGCATCGAGTACGACGAGCGGATGGAGCTGCTGGAGGAGGTCAGCTACCCCAAGCCGCTCGAGGAGCTGCTCGGGCACGCCTTCGACGTCTACCGGCAGACGAACCCGTGGGCGGCCGACGCGCAGCTGTCACCGAAGTCGGTCGTCCGTGAGATGTGGGAGCGGGCGTTCACCTTCCGGGAGTTCGTGAACACCTACGGGCTGACCCGCTCCGAGGGCGCGGTTCTGCGCTACCTCTCCGACGCGTTCAAGGCGCTGCGCTCGGGTGTGCCGGCGTCTGCTCGCACCGAGGAGGTCACCGACCTGGTCGAGTGGCTGGGTGAGATGGTGCGCCAGGTCGACTCCTCGCTGCTCGACGAGTGGGAGGCGCTCACCAATCCCGAGGACGACGCCGTCGCCGAGGTCGCCGTCCCTGCCCGCCCGCGGCCGCTCACCGGCAACGAGCGCGCGTTCACCGCGATGGTGCGCAACGCGCTGTTCCGCCGGGTGGAGCTGTGGGCGCGCCGGCGCTGGTACGACCTGGGCGAGCTGGACTCCGGCTCCGGCTGGGACGCCGACCGCTGGGGCGAGGTCGTGCAGGCCTACTTCGCCGAGCACGCGGAGGTCAACACCGGCGGCGACGCCCGCGGGCCGGCGTTGCTCCTCTGGGACAAGTCCGAGCCAGGCGTGTGGAAGGTGCGGCAGATCGTCGACGACCCCGCGGGCGACCACGACTGGGGTCTCGACGTCGAGGTGGACCTGGAGGCCTCCGACGAGGAGGGCGCCGCCGTGATCCGGCTCGTGGACGCCGGCCGCCGTGACTGACCTGCGCCACCTGACCACCCAGCGACTGCAACTCGACGCCGTCGTCCCCCAGCACCTGGCGCGGGACGGCCTGGGCTACTGGACGGCGCGGCTGCGCGCCGACCTACCGGACACGGACCTGCGCGCGGACGACGTCGTCGGCACGGGTGGGTGTGCTCTCCGGGTCGGGACGGCGTGGTGGAACCTCTACTACCGCTTCACCCCGCCGGCCTGGGGCACGGGACTCGCGGCCGAGCTCGTGCTCGCGGCGATCGACGCGGCGCACACGGTCGCGCCGCAGCGGCCGGTCGTCGCCTACCTGCTGGAGCACAACGTCGAGTCGCGCGGCCGGGCCGAGCGCTCGGGGCTGACCCAGGTATGGCGGGGTCCGGACGCCGGCAACTCCGACCCGGCCGCCGTACGGCTCGTCTACGCCGACCGGCCGCTGAGCGGCGGCCTCCTCGCGCGCGTCGCCGCGATGGTCTGACGTCGAGCCGGAGTTCAGCCTCGCCGCTGGAGCGCCCGGCGCACGAAGGCCGCCTTGCGGGCCGTGTACTCCGTCCAGTCGTCGGTCGTGGCGGCGAGCTGGGACTTGAGCCGGACGTATTCGGCCTGCAGCGCCTCGTCGCGGCGCAGGACGTCCCGGAAGGTCGTGCGGCGAACCCACTCCCCGCCCTCGGCATCCACGACGTGCACCACGGTGACGCGCCGGCCACCCTCCCACCGCGCGAGCCAGGTGTGTCGCTCCCCCTCCCCCGTCGTGCGCTCGCCGTCGACGACCATGCCGATCGCCACCAGCCGGGCGACCGCCTCGTCGTGCTCGGCCTGGGGCGTGCCCACGAGGACGTCGACCACGTCCTTGGCCCGGATGCCGAGGGCCGTGGACCCGATGTGCTCGACCGCGGCCCGCGGCAGGACCCTTCCGACCACGGCGGCCTCGAGCGCGAAGCGTGCCGCCCACCCGGTCACGTCGGCGTCGACCAGCTCCATGCCCGGACCCTAGGGCGGCGAGTCGGCATAGCCTGCTCACGTGCCTCCGGAGACCGGACTCGGCGACTCCGCGCGCGAGCACCTGGTGCTGCGCGCCCTGGCCGGCTGGTCGGCGGCCGCCGAGGCGCGCGTGCACTCCGTGGTCACGACCCGACGTCGAGCCGCGGTGAACCTGCTCGTGAACGGCGACTACGAGTACGTGGAGCTCTTCCAGCGGGACCGGGACGGCCTGTGGATCGAGGCCGGGTCATCCAGCGGACACGTGGACGAGGCCCACCTGGACCAGTAGCTGCGGGCTTCCCACCCGGCCGACATCACGAGAGGACGCCGCTAGTCGACGAGGTCGCACGCGTCGCGGGTGAACTCCTCCACGCTCGCCACCGCGTTCACCTCGCCGCGACGGTCGATCTCGCCCGACCAGTAGGTGACCTGCCCCGGGTCCGTGCTGGCCAGCGCGTCGAGGCGGAACGTCACGCCCTTCGCAGACCACGAGTTGTCGTCGGTCCCGCCGTAGAGCGTGTACTCGCGCTGCGGGTCGAGATCGGTCAGCCGGGTCTCCACTCGCCAACCCGCCGACGGACCGCTCAGCGACCAGGTGGCCAGACCGGTCACGGGCTCGACCGCACCCCATGAGCCGTGGACGTCACCGTCTGCCGCGTACAGCGCCATGCCGTCGATGTGGTGGCGGCAGACGTACACGTAGCCGACGAGCTCGCCGTTCTCGTCGAGACCCACCCCTGACACAGCCGCCGGCGGGACCGAACACCCCGACGTGAGGAGGACGAGGAGCAGTGCCACAGCCAGCAGCAGAGGACGGCGCACCGGGGCAGCGTAGGGACCGGATGACGGGCTCCGGGCCTTCGTCCCCGAGTCGTCGCCTGATTCGTCAGGAGCGCGCCGATCGCGGGAACGCCCCCTCCCCCCGGGAAGTTGTGGAAGGGGCGTCGGCCTTCAGCCGCGGCCGTGCGCTGCCGATGAATCAGTTGATCGACGTCACGAGGAACGAGGAGGGGCCATGGACTACCTGCGGCGTCTGCAGATGGAACGACCCGTGCTCTTCTACATCGCCCTGCTGGTCGGCTTCTTCGTAGCCTTCCAGCTGCTGCTCTTCGTGGCCGAGCTCCTGCTCGGCTCCTTCGGACTGCCCGGCTGGGCGCCGCTGGTCCTCGTGGTTGGCGTCCTCGTCGTCATCGCCCGGCGGCAGCAGCGCTAGTCGTCGCGGCTCCCGGCGGGGCCGGGACCGTGTGCCAGGCTCGCAGCCGATGAACGCATGACCGGCTGGGAGATGGCGGTGGTCCTGGCTGCCGGCTTCGCCGCGGGCGGCATCAATGCCGTCGTCGGCTCGGGCACCCTGGTCTCCTTCCCGGCCCTCCTGGCCGTCGGGCTACCCCCGGTCCCGGCCACGATCAGCAACTCGCTCGGCCTGATCGCCGGCAACCTCACCGGGTCGATCGGCTACCGCGAGGAGCTGCGCGGTCAGCGGCGGCTGCTGCTGAGCCTCGTCCCGGCCTCGGTCCTGGGCGGCCCGACCGGCGCCTACCTCCTCCTGCACCTGCCCGCCTCGACCTTCGAGGCCGTGGTGCCGGTGCTGATCGCGGTCGCCGTCGTACTGGTCGCCGTGCACCCGCTCCTGCGCCGGCGGCTGGACAGCCGGCGGTCCGGTGCAGCGGCGACTGCGCGGATCGCGCCGGGCCGGCTCGCCGCCCTCTTCGGCAGCGCCTACCTCACCGGCACCTACGGCGGCTACTTCGCCGCGAGCCAGGGCGTGCTGCAGATCGGGCTCTTCGGGCTCCTGCTGCCCGAGTCGCTGCAGCGGCTCAACGCGATCAAGAACGTGCTCACCCTGACGGTCAACACCGTCGCCGCGGGCGCCTACGTCGTCGTGGCCACCGACCGGGTGGACTGGACGGCGGCTGCGCTCCTGGCGGCCGGGTCGCTCGTGGGCGCCTACCTCAGCGCCCGCTTCGGGCGGCGCTTGCCCGAGCCGGTCCTGCGGACGGCGATCGTCGCGCTGGGCGTCGTCGCGATCGGGGTGCTGCTGAGCCGATGACCCCCCTGGAGTTCCTCTTCCTCGTCCTCGCCGGGATCGGCGCCGGCCTCACCGGAAGCATCGCCGGGCTGGCCTCCCTCGTGAGCTACCCGGCGCTGCTGGCCACCGGGCTGCCCCCGGTCACCGCGAACGTGTCGAACACCGTCGCGCTGGTGCTCAACAGCGTCGGGTCGGTGAGCGCCTCGCGTCCCGAGCTGAGGGGCCAGGGCCGGCGACTCCTCCCCCTCGCCGTGGCGGCGGTGCTGGGCGGGGTCGCGGGAGCGGTGCTGCTCCTGCTCACGCCGACCGAGGCGTTCGAGAAGATCGTCCCCGTCCTCATCGCCGGCGCCTCGGCCGCGATCCTGGTGCAGCGTCCGCCGCGGGACCTGGCCGCCGAGGGCGCCCGCCACTCCTCCGGCGGCGGCGATCCGCGGTGGCTGCCGCTGGGCACCTTCGTCGTCGCCATCTACGGCGGCTACTTCGGCGCCGCGGCGGGCGTGCTGCTGCTGGCGATGTACCTGCTCGGCACCGGCGAGGGCCTACCCCGCGGCAACGCGATGAAGAACGTGATCCTCGGCGTCGCCAACGCCGTCGCGGCGGTCGGTTACGTCCTCTTCGCCTCGGTGGCGTGGTCCGCGGTCGTCCCGCTGGCCATCGGCTGCCTGATCGGGGGAAGGATCGGCCCGGCCGTGGTGCGCCGGGCCCCGCAGGCGGGGCTGCGCCGGGTCATCGCCCTCGCGGGGCTGGCCCTCGCGGTCCGTCTCGCCGTCCAGGCGTTCTTCCCGTGATGATCGGCGTCCACCAACCGGAAGGCCGCCGCATGCGCACGCTGTCCTACGCCATGAACGTGTCTCTCGACGGCTACGTCGCCGCACCCGGTGACGATCTGACCTGGGGGGCGCCGAGCGACGAGCTGTTCCAGTTCTGGTCGGACCGGGTGGCGGCGACCGGCCTCACGCTCTACGGGCGCCGGCTGTGGGAGGCGATGAGCTCCCACTGGCCCACGGCCGACCAGCAGCCCGGTGCCACCCCCGCGCACGTCGAGTTCGCCGGCCGGTGGCGGGACCTGCCGAAGGTGGTCTTCTCCTCCACGATCGGCGCGGTCGACTGACACGCCCGCCTGGTCGCGAGCGACGCCGTCGCCGAGATCGCCCGGCTCAAGACCGAGGACGGCGGCCCCATGGACGTCGGCGGCGCCACGCTCGCCGCAGCGGCCATGCGCGCCGGCCTGATCGACGAGTACGTGGTTGTCACCCATCCCGTCCTGATCGGGGGTGGCACACCGTTCTTCCCGACCCTCGACGGCTGGGTGAACGTGAACCTGGTGGAGACCCGGACGTTCCCCGGCGGCGTGCTCCTGACCCGGTACGAGGCCCGGCGGTGAGCACCGCCGGGCCTCGGCCGCTCAGCGGCTGACGTAGGCCGCCAGGAACAGCACGAACGCGCTGACGCCCAGGAGCAGCCGCGCCGGGGTCAGGCCGTTCACCAGGCCGGCGGTCGTCTCCACCCACGCCGGGCGGACGGCGGCCTCGCGGGTCTGCTGCCGGATGATCCGCACCTCGTCGGCCAGCAGGATGCCCGCAGCACCCAGCAGGCCCAGGCCCACGACGGCGAACACCAGCGCGAGCTCCTCCTGGAACGAGTCGGCCGAGCCGCCGAGGACGACCGCGGCGATCACGCCGAGCAGCAAGCCGACCAGACCACCGGCGACGGGCGCCCACGGGCCCATCACCGTCATCGGGCCCCGGCGTGGGCGGCGCAGCGAGGGGCGCACGGTCACCGGCGACGTGGCGTTCGGGCTCTCGGACGCCTCGTCGACCGGGGTCGCGTCGGGCAGCGGAGGTACCGGGGCCGCGGCGGTCGGGGTGCCGTCGGCGTTCTGCTTCGGCAGGGACATGGTCACGTTCGGTTCGGTCATTCCATTCACCTCGTGCGCCACGCTAGGCACAGGCGGCGACCGATCCCCGCAGGACACCCCGCCGACGCCGAGTGGGCCATCCCTCAGGGAATCGACGTGCCTGAACGGTCGTCAGCGGGTAGCCGCCGCCTCTCTCGGCGTCACCTGGAGCTGCGGCAGGACGTGCTGCCCGAAGGCGTCGAGGAACCCACGCTGTTCCTGACCGACGTGGTGGACGTACACCTCGTCGAAGCCCAGCTCGAGGAGCTCCGCCAGCCACTGGGTGTGCCGGCCGAGGTCCGCGGAGATCAGCACCGCGCCCTCGACGTCGGCCGGCTGCACGTGCGCGCTGGCCTGGTCGAACGCTTCCGCGGTGTCGAGGTCCCAGACCAGCGGCGGCGGGAAGACGTTGCTGCGCCACTGGTCGTGGGCGATCGCCAGGGCGCGGTCGGGATCGGGGTCGTAGGAGACGTGCACCTGGACGGCGAGCTTCCCGCGTCCGCCGGCTCCTCGGTAGGTCTCGATGAGCTCGCGGAGGGTCGGGACCGGCTGGTTGATGGTGATCAGCCCGTCGGCCCACTCGGCCGCCCGCCGGGCCGTCCCGGCGGTGACCGCCGGTGCGACCAGGGCCGGCGGCTGGTCCGGAAGGCTCCACACGCGCGCCCGGTCCACCGTGACCAACCCGTCGTGCGTGACCTCCTCCCCGGCCAGCAGCGCGCGGATGACGTCGATGCACTCGCGCAGGCGGGCATCACGCACGTCCTTGCGCGGCCACTTCTCCCCCGTCACGTGCTCGTTCATCGCCTCGCCGCTCCCCAGCGCCGCCCAGAACCGGCCGGGGAACATCGCTCCGAGGGTGGCGATCGCCTGCGCCACGATCACGGGGTGGTAGCGCTGGCCCGGGGCGTTGACCACCCCGTACGGCAGCGACGTCGTCGCCATCGCCGCGCCGAGCCACGACCACGCGAAGCCGGAGTGCCCCTGGCGCGGGTTCCACGGGGTCAGGTGGTCGGAGCACATGGCGCCGGTGAAGCCCACCTGCTCGGCGTACCGGACGGAGTCCAGCAAGGCGGCGGGGTGGATCTGCTCGTGCGAGGCGTGGAACCCGAGGACCGGCATGCAGCCATGCCTACGGTCAGCGGGCGGCGACCGCCAACCGGAGGCCGAACCCGACGAGCGCGGCGCCGGTCACACCGTCGATCGCCCGGGCGGTGGCGGGGCGCCGCAGCCACCGGCCGAGCGCGCCCGCCAGCACGATCAGGAGCGTGAACCAGACGGCGGTGAGAACCCCGTGCACGGCCGCGAGCAGCAGACCCACGAGGAACGGGTCACTGCCGGCCGGGAGGAACTGCGGCAGCAGTGCCACGTAGAAGACGCCGACCTTCGGGTTGAGCAGGTTGGTGGCCAGACCGGCGCGGGCAGCCCGCCACGCCGACGACGGGACCGGACCGGCCGCCGCCGCCTCGTCCCTCGCGCGCGCCGCACGGACGAGCAGACGGACGCCGAACCACACGAGGTAGGCCGCTCCCGCCCAGCGCAGCACGTCGTAGGCGAGCTGCGAGGCGGTGAGCAACGCGGAGATCCCGACCGCCGCGGCCGCGCCCCACACGACGATCCCGGCGACGATGCCGGCCGCCGTGGCGGCGGCCTCCCGGCGGTCCCGGGTGAGGGCGGCGCGCAGCACCAGCGCGGTGTCCAGCCCCGGGGTGACGGTGAGCGCCGCCGCGACGACGGCGAAGCCCAGCACGGCGGTCCCCAGGGTCACCGCGCCATCCTGCCCCGACCGGCGGCGAGGAACGCCACTGCCGCCCACACTGCGGGCAGCCCTCCCCCCGGAGAGGATCGACCGGTGACACCGAAGCCGACGACCGACGCCTGGGGTATCGACGCGAGCTGGCTGGACGCGCTCGACGAGGAGCACCAGGTGGCCCAGGAGACCATCGACACGCTGCGCCGCATCATCGGCGAGCCACCCGCCGACCTCGACGACCGCGCACCGATCGTGGCCCGCCCCGGGGACTCGCTGGAGGTCGACGAGGCCGACGTCGTCTGCGAGGACGGCGAGGTCCGCCAGATCGACGGCCACCTGCCCGAGGACTTCCCGCTCGGCTACCACTGGCTGCAGTCCCCCGAGGGGCGCCGCCGCCGGCTGATCGTCTCCCCCGGGCGCTGCTGGTTGCCCGAGGACCGTGCCTGGGGGTGGGCGGTCCAGCTCTACGCCGCCCGCAGCCGGGAGAGCTGGGGCATCGGCGACCTCGCCGACCTCCGCAGCATCCGACGGATGGCCGAGGAGCAGGGGGCCGGGTTCGTGCTCATCAACCCGCTGCACGCGGTCGCCCCGATCGAGCAGCAGGAGGCGAGCCCGTACCTGCCGGCGACCCGCCGCTTCCTGAACCCGATCTACCTGCGGGTGGCCGAGGTCCCCGGCGCCGACGCCGTCGACCTGGAGGAGGACGCCGGTCGGGCGCTCTCCGACGGGCCGCTGATCGACCGCGACGCGATCTGGGCGCGCAAGCGCGAGGTGCTCATGCGGATCTTCTTCGCCCACGGCGGCGGGGAGGCGTTCGCCCGCTGGCGCGAGGAGCAGGGCACGACGCTGCAGGACTGGGCGACCTGGGCGGCGATCACCGAGGAGCACGGCGCGGACTGGCACACCTGGCCCGAGGAGCTGCGCCGGCCCGGATCGCCCGCGCTGGCGACCTACCAGGAGCAGCACGGCGCCGTGGTCGCCTTCCACGCCTGGCTCCAGTGGGCACTGGACCTGCAGCTGACCGCGGCCACCGGCGACCTGACCGTGATCCAGGACCTGCCCATCGGCTTCGCCGGTGGCGGCGCGGACGCCTGGGTCTGGCAGGAGGCCCTCGCCGACGGGGTCAGCGTCGGCGCCCCGCCGGACGCCTTCAACTCCGCCGGCCAGGACTGGGGGTCCCCACCGCTGATCCCGTGGCGGCTGCGCGACGCCGACTACGAGCCCTTCATCCAGTCGATCCGGGCCACGATGGCCGGCGCGGGCGGTCTGCGGATCGACCACGTCATGGGGCTGTTCCGCCTCTGGTGGGTGCCGGCCGACGGCAGCGCGGCCGACGGCGCCTACGTGCGCTACCCGTCGGAGGACCTGCTCGACATCGTCGCCCTGGAGAGCCACCGCGCACAGGCTCTGGTCGTGGGCGAGGACCTCGGCACGGTCGAGGACGGCGTCCGCGAGGCCATGGCCGAGCACGGCGTCCTCTCCTACCGACTGCTCTGGTTCGAGGACGACGACCCCGCGGAGTGGCCGGCCGAGGCGATGGCCGCGATCACCACCCACGACCTGCCGACGGTGGCGGGGTTGTGGACCGAGGCCGACGTCGACGAGCAGCGCGAGCACGGCACGGGCACCGACGAGGAGCTCGAGCGGGGGCGCGCGTCGCTGCTCGCACACCTGCCCGGGCTCTCCGACGACGCCTCGGTCGAGCAGGCCGTGGAGCGGGCGCACGAGCTGCTGGCGCAGTCGCCGTCGCTGCTGCTGTCGGCCACGCTGGACGACGCCGTGGGCGAGCAGCGTCGGCCGAACATGCCCGGGGCGAACGAACGCCCGAACTGGTCGCTCCCGCTACCGGTCCTGGTCGAGGACCTCCCCGGCCACCCGCTGCTGCAGAGCGTGGCGCGCACCCTGGCCGGGGGCATCGGCTCCGCCTGATCCCGGAGACGACACCGGCGCGGCACCTCCTCTCGGGGGTGCCGCGCCGGTGCGCATGCGCAGCTGGTCAGGTCAGGACTCGACGCCGTCCTGCTCGCTCGCGCCGGTACCGCGGCCCTGGGTCAGCCGGTCGGTCCCGGGGCCGCCGATCAGCCGGTCGTCACCGTTGCCGCCGTCGAGAGCGTCGTCCCCGAAACCACCGGAGAGGACGTCGTCGCCGTTGTCGCCGGCCAGGCGATCGTTCCCGGCGCCACCGCAGACGACGTCGTTCCCGTTGCCGCCGGTGACGACGTCGTCGCCACCGAGACCCATGATCACGTCCCGCTCGTTGGTGCCGCGGAGCGTGTCGGGGCCGTTCGTGCCGCGGATCGTCGGCACCAGGCCCTGGCAGCGCTCGTCCAGGTCGATGCCGAGCACCAGCGGGTCGTGGTCACTGGCCCGGTACGGGTTCGGGGCGTACAGCTTCGGGTCGCCCACGTACTGGTAGGCGAAGGACTCCACCGAGTTGATGTTCCAGTGCGCGAAGCCGGTGACCTTCTCCGTGAGCGCCGGCGTGGCCAGCGCGTGGTCCAGCGAGCCCGACAGGCCGTCGAACACGTAGCTGTACCGCTCCGGGTCGAGGGCGCTGCCGAGGTCGGCGTACCCGGCCTGCCGCAGGACCTCGATCGGGTCCTCCTGGGTGTAGGCGTTGAAGTCGCCGAGCATCACCACGTCCTCGTCGCCGGTCGACTCGCGCAGCCCCTGCACGAAGGCGGCCAGCGAGCGGGCCTGGCGGACGCGGTCGCCGTTCGAGGCACCCTGCCCGTCACCGGCGTCGGCGTTGTCCCCGCCCGAGCCGGAGCCCTTGGACTTGAAGTGGTTGGCCACGACGGTGAAGGCGTCGCCGTCCTTGACGAAGGTCTGCGCCTGCGGCTCGCGGGCGTTGAACCAGACCGTCTCGTCCACCAGACCCACCGGGCCACCGACGGGCTGCACGACGTCGTCCTGGTAGATGATCGCGCTGCGGATCAGGTCGCGGGGCACGCCGTAGAGCTCCTGCGGGAGCGGCACGTAGCTCCACTTCTGGTAGCCGGCGGCCGCGTTGAGCCGTCCGACCAGGTCCGCGAGCGCGGAGTCGGCGTTGCCGGGGCTGTACTTCGTGGTGTCGGTGTCCTCGATCTCCATGAGGGTCACGACGTCTGCGTCGAGCGCCTCGATCGCGGGCACGATCTTGCCGGCCTGCTGCTCGAAGTCCGCCGGGGTCTTCGCCCCTCGGCCACCGTCCTTCTCCAGCGTGAGGAAGTAGTTGAGGACGTTGAAGGCACCGACCTTCACGTCACCACCGACCGCGTCCGGGGTGGCGGTCCGGGTGTTCTGGGGTCGGAAGACGCCGTCGGAGGTCCCGTCCGCCGGCTGCAGCCGCCACGCGGAGCTGCCGTAGCTCAGCACGACCGGCTCCTGGAAGCGCACGACGTCGCCCACGCGGACCGGGGTGTTCGGGGTGAGGTAGGGCGCGCTGGACGTGGTGACCCGCGCGCTGACGCCGTCGTCCAGGACGATGCTGCGCAGCGCGTTGGACGCCACGATCGCCGCGGCCTCGGGGGTGTCGGGCCGGGCCAGCTCGGTGGGCTGCACCAGGAGGCCCCCCTCGGAGAGGATCAGCTCCCCGAAGCTGGTGAGGTCGTAGACCTCGCTGACGGTGAGCTCGTCGACCGGGGCGACGAGCATCCCCTCGACCCGCTCGCGGGCGGTGTCGTCGGCCGGCAGGTCCAGCGGAGCCGCCGTCGGCAGGTCGGCCGCCGAGCCCGGGGCGCAGACGCCGACCTCGCTGCGCGAGGTGATCTCGGTGAGACCACCGAACTCGGAGACGGCGCCCCGCACGGCGACGGTGTCACCGAGGCCCACCGGCACGGAGCTGTAGACGAAGACGCCGTCGGAGGTGGCGGTGTCGCCGTCCCCGTCGACGTCCTGCAGGTGGAACCCGTTGAAGCCGGGCACGTCGCCGACGACGACGCCGCGGACGGTGACCTGCTTGCCGGCCAGCGGCGAGGTCGCGCCGGTTCCCTGGACCGCGCCGATCTCGTGCGACGGCGTGGCGGCGCAGGCGTCGAAGGGCGGCGGCGGGGGGTCCGGGGTGAAGGTCGGGTTCACCGCTCCCTTGGAGTTCGCCGCCGGCCCGAACCAGCTGTAGGTGCCGGTCTGCGTGTTGTAGCGACGGGAGAGGGACTGTCCCGCCGCCTCGGTCCCGGCCTCGGAGACGCCGATGTCCGTGCTGGCCATTCCGGCGGCGGGGCCGTCGGCGGCCGTGAAGGAGCCCTCGTAGGAGAGGAGCTCGGCGACGCTGCCGTCGGGTCGGACCAGGGCGACGCCGTCGGGCGAGCCGTTCTGGAACCCGTTGGCGGGGTAGCCGACCACGGCCACGCCGTTGGTCACCGTCGGGAGAGGGTCGGTGTCGTACACCTTGCGAGCGGTGGGGCCGGTGCCGAGGTCTCCGTTGTAGAGGACGACCTTCCAGCCCGCCGAGCCGGTGCCGCCCGGGAACTCGACCTCGACGAACTCGTCCACGTCGGTACCGGTGTTGTCGTAGTGGATCTCGGAGATGAAGGGGGTGGTGGCCGGCGCGGCCTGCGCCAGGCCGGGCAGCCCGAGCGTGCACGCCGATGCGGCGAGCACGCCCAGGGTGGTGCGACGCGCGACCAGACGCGTGCGGGCGGAGCGTGGGAGCACGGAGTTCCTTCCACGGGGATCAGGACACGGCGACCGTAGTGGCACCGGGTGACAGCACCCAGACGCTAGGTGACCCGCCGACGACAGCAAGGTGATCTCTCCGCCTCGCCCCACCCGCCCCACGCGCCACACCTCCGGGGCGTGGGGTCGAACAGGCGTTCGAACAGGTGGCAGACTCCTCGCATGGCCGGCGGCATGCATCCAGGACGCTCCGGTCGCCGCTCCCTCGGCGAGCGCGCGGCCGACTCCGGGGTCGCCGCCACCCCGGCCCCGGCGCCTCAGCGCCCCGCCGGCGACCCCGAGGGCCGGCACTGCTGGGTGCACGACCCGCCGGAGGCCCCGGGCACCTGGCCGGGCCTCCTGGTGGAGTGGCAGCAGCGCCCTGGCGGCTGGCACGGCCGGGTCACCTACGCCGTGAACGGGCCGTACGGGCCGGCTCTCGTCGAGGCGTGGCTTCCGGCCGCGCGGCTCGAGCCGCGGTGATCACCCGTGATCACCGTCCCGGTTAGCGCGGGCGGGCACGGGCTATGGCTTCGTCGACCGCTTCCCGAGACGACTGCTCCCCGACCGGAGGACGCCACGATGACCGAGTCCCACGACCGCCCCACCCTCGACGACGTGATCCAGCCCGAGGAGTCGGCTCCGCGCGACCGCCAGGAGCACGCGAAGGACCCGCACCTGAGCGACGAGGCCCTCGAGCACCGCACCGAGCAGGAGCGCCAGGCCGTCGGCTCCGACGACGCCGACCCGGCCGGTGCCGACCGGCACTCGGCCACCGACTGAGCCGGCCACTCCCCCACCGCGGGTCCGGGATGCCCCACCCCCCGCACCCGCGGGCGAGGCATCCCATGACCCGGCTGACCGCCGACGACGTCGCCTGCTGGTTGCTCAAGTCCGCGCTCGTGCCGGAGCGCCTCGCCGACACCTGGACGCCGGGCGAGGAGGTCGTGCTCGACCGGTGCGTCCGTCCCTCCTACCGGCTCGGTCTCATGAGCCCCGGCCGGCCGTGCGTCCTGTGGGTCAGCGGGCGCGACCGCCCCGGGGTGCACGCGCTCGGCACCGTCACGGGGGATGTCGACGACCGGGGCGGAGGGCCCACCGTCCCCGTGCGCCTCCGACTGCTGGCCGAACCCGTCCCCCGCGCGGATCTTGCTGCCGATCCGGACTTCAGCCGGGCCGAGGTGCTGCGCATGCCCGCCGGCAGCAACCCCTCCTGGTTGACCGCCGGCCAGTACGCCGCCGTCCTCTCCCGGGTCTCCCAGGCGGATTTGGGACCATGGCCCGCGTGACTCCCGCCCGCCTCCGCTGGGGCGCTCTGCTGTGGCTGCTGACCCTCCAGTTCTTCGTGCTGGAGGCGCTCGCCCAGGCGCGCTACGACGCCCCGTACTCGCGCATCGACCAGGTGATCAGCGCCCTCGGGGCGTCGGACTCCCCCGGCCGCGAGCTGATGAACGCCTCCTTCGTCGTCCAGGCCGCCCTGATCCTCGGCGGCGCGCTGCTGCTGCGACCGGCCCTCTCCGGAGCGGCCGCACGGGTCGCACCGCTGCTGCTCGCCGCGGCCTCGCTCGGCGTGCTGCTGGTCGGCGTCTTCCCCACCGACGGCAACGGCACCATGCACGCGATCGGCGCCGTCCTGTACTTCGTCGGCGGTGGCCTGGGCCTGATCGCGCTCGCGTACGGCGTGCGGCCGCGCTCCGAGCTCGTCGGGACCGCCGTGGTGCTGCTGGGGATGATCGCCACCGCGGCGACGATCTTCTTCTTCACCGGAGTCACCGACATCCTGGGCGAGGGCGGCACCGAGCGTGCGGCTGCCTATCCGTTGCCGATCGCCCTCGCCCTGACCGCCCTCCTGCTCGTCCGGACCGGCCGCGCGGACGCCGCACCGGTCGACGCCCGCCGCGCCGAGCGGGCCGAGGAGGCAGCCCGGCGCGCCGAGCGGGCCCGGGAGCGGGATGCCGCGCTCGAGGCCGCTGCCCGGCGACGGACGACGCAGCCCGGCGCTCCCGCCGCTCCGGAGACCGGGGACGACGGCGACGACATCGATCCCGAGGACCCCTGGGCCCCGACCCGCCGCTCCTGAGGCTCAGCCCGCCGGCTCGAAGCGCAGGACGTCCGCCACCGGACGCCGCCCGCTGACCACCGGTGCCGGCCCGTCGGCCCGGTCGGGCGGGTACCCCAGCCGCAGCAGCATCTGCGGGTACCCGACCAGCGACAGCCGCGACTGCATGCGGGTGCGGGTGGCCGGCCAGTCCAGCGCCTGGGTCAGGGGCGAGGCCACGAGCCCCGCGTCGGTGACCCGCAGCAGCACCCGGGCCAGCGCCCGGCCGGACTGCAGCCACGCCTCCCGGTCGTCGCCCTCGGTACCCATGAGCACGACCGCCGGGCGCTCGACCTCCGGCGGCGGCGCGTCGGGGTCACCGGCCGCGCGGAAGGCGTGCGGCTCCCGCTGGCCGGCCACGAAGTCGCGGATCAGCCAGTTCGAGGCGCGCTCGTGGGGATCCCCCTCGGGCACCGCGCCCACCGGCACGCCGTCCTCGGCCGCCGGATCCGTGCGCAGCCAGCTCTCGAGTTCGGCCAGATAGGCAGGGTCGCCCTGCTCCATCTCCTCCGCGCGGGAGATCAGGAAGACGGTGGCGACCTCCTCCTCCGAGCGCGTGATCGGCTTGAGCCAGGTGCCGAACCTGCCCGTCTCGGCCTGCAGCCGGTCGAGCAGCTCGGCGGGCACCGCACGCGCGGCGAAAGGGGTGCGCACGGTGTGCCGGCGGTCGATGGCCGCGGCCAGCGCTCGCGCCTCGTCGTCCGCGGGCACCGGTCCGGTCAACCGGATGACGCCCAGCGCACCCGTGCCGTCCGGGAGCAGTTCGGTCTCCGCGCCCCACCCGGCAGCGGCGAGCGCGACGACGGCGAACTCGAGCGCGATGCCGCAGCTGATGACCTGCTGACGCCCCGTCGGGTCCAGCACCGGCAGCGCGCGGGCCGCGTCGAGGTGCAGCTCCACCCGGTCGTCGCGAGCGACGAAGCGCCACGGCTGCGTGTTGTGGATCGACGGCGCCCGCGTCGCGGCGGCGACCACTCCCGCCCAGTCCTGCTCCTCCACGACGTCCCCTCCTGGTTCCTGGCCCACCGCTCCGGTGCGCCGACCCCGTGCCTACCCCATGCGCGCCCCACCGCGCACACCGGCCGGATCAGCCGACGGCCGTCTCCACCACCGGCGCGGCCCGACGGCGGGCACGGGCGCGGGAGACCGCGACGCCGACCAGGCAGACCACACCGCCGAGCAGTGCGAGGGCGGGCGGCGCCTCGTCCAGCAGCAGCCAGCCGAACAGGATGACCAGCGGCGGCACGACGTAGGTCGTCACCCCGAGACGGCCGGCGTCCATGCGCGACAGCGCGAACGCCCACGTGCTGAAGGCCAGCGCGGTCGGCACGACACCCAGGTAGACCATGCCCGCCACCGACGCGGCCGGAGCATCCCCCAGGTCGGCCACCAGGGCCCCGGCCCACGGCAGACAGCAGACGGCACCGATGGCGCAGGCGGTGAACGTGACCTGGAGGCCCGGCAACCTGCCCAGCAGGGGCTTCTGGGCGACGACGCCCACCGCGTAGGTGAAGGCCGCGACCAGGCACAGGACGACGCCGAGCAGGTCGGCCCCGGCGCCCCGGGTGGCCAGGCCGATCAGCAGGACGCCGGCGAACGCGATCGCGATCCCCACCACGAGGGGCCGTGGGAAGCCCTCGCCGAGCCACAGCCCGGCGAACAGCGCGATGAGGATCGGGCCGATGTTCACCAGCATGGCGGTCGTGCCGGCGTCGAGATGCCGCTCGGCGGCGTTGAGGGCGACGTTGTAGACGCCGAACCACCCGACGCCGCACACCACGAGCAGCCGCCAGTCGGCCCGGGACGGGCGCACCCAGCCGCGCCGGCTGACCAGCAGGCCCAGGACGAGCGTGCCGACGAGGAGCCGGCCGAGTGCCAGGGCACCGGGTGCGAGGTCGTCGCCGACCGCCCGGATGCCGATGAACGCCGAGGCCCACGACAGCACCGTCACCACGACGGCGAGGAGCGTGCGCGGATCCGGGACGACGGTGCGAGGCGAGGTCACGAGCGGACCCTAGAGGCCGCCGGTGACACCTCCCGCCAGGTACTGCGCCCAGGTGACGCTCCCCCGCTCGCCACGCTCGGGGATCGCCGCACCGTCGCGCATCGCGGCGGCGATCCGACCCGGGACGGGCGTGGGGACGACCCGTGCGCTGGGCGCCCGCACCGAGGCCCACGAGCGAGCGAGGTCGGCCACCGAGTGCTCCTCGGGGCCGCCGAACTCCACCACTCCCCCGGCGGGCTCCGCCGTCGCGACCCCGACCAGGTGGGCCGCGGCGTCGTCGACGTCGACGGGCGAGACCCGCCAGCCCATCGGCACCGGGAGCAGCGGTCCGCGCCTGGCCGTCTCGAGCAGCTCGTCGGCGAACTCGTGGAACTGGGTGATCCGCACCAGGGTCACCGGCAGCCCGGAGGCCAGGAGGACCTGCTCGGCGGCGTACTTGGCGCGGTAGTAGTTCAGCGGGATGCGGTCGATCCCGACGATCGACACGTGCACGAGGTGCCGGAGGCGCTCGCGGTCCACGGCCTCGACCAGTCGCCGGGTACCGGCGACGTCGACCTCCCACGGGTTGCCCCGTGGGTCGCTCGCCGCGTGCACCACGACCTCCGCGCCGGCGAGTGCGTGCGCCAGGTCGAAACCGGTGGCGAGGTCACCGCGCACACCTCCCGGCCCGTGCCCTCGGCGGGACATCTGCCGGACGGAATGGCCTGCCTGCTGGAGTCGGGGTACCAACCGGCGGCCGAGCCGGCCCGTGGCACCGGTGACGAGAACGTCCACCGGCGCAGTCTGCCCGGCCGCGCCCTCGCTGCCCAGCGCAGCGTCGTCGCTCCTCGGTCAGCGCTCCTGGTCGGTCGGGCGCACCAGCACCTCGTTGACGGCCACGTGCGCCGGCTGCGAGACCACGTAGAGCACCGCCCGGGCGATGTCGTCGGCCTCCAGCGACCGCATGCTGGTGTACATCTGCACCGACGCGGCCTTGGCCTCGGGCTGGGTGATGTGGTCGGTGAGCTCGGTGCTGACCGCCCCGGGCTCGACGAGGCTGACCCGGACGCCCCGGCCGGTCACCTCCTGGCGCAGCGACTCGCTGAAGGCGTTCACCGCCCACTTGCTCGCGTTGTAGACACCAGCACCCTTGCGGGCCACGCGACCGGCGACGCTCGACATGTTCACGATGTCACCGCTGCCCTGTTCGACCATGCCGTCGACGGCGGCGTGCGTCATGTACATGACGCCCAGGACGTTCGTGGAGAGCATCCGCCGCCAGTCCTCGGGGTCGGCCCCCACGATGGTCCCCAGGAGCATCACCCCGGCGTTGTTCACCAGGACGTCCAGCCCGCCCAGCTCCTCGCGCGTACGGCGGACGGCGTCGGCGCAGGACTGCTCGTCGGTGACGTCGAGGTCGAGGGCGAGCACGGAGGCCCCGGTGCCGCCCAGCCGCTCGGCGAGCGCTGCGAGCCGGTCCTTCCGGCGGGCCCCGACGGCGACGGCGGCACCCGCGGCCGCCAGGGCGACGCCCGTCGCCTCGCCGATGCCGGACGAGGCCCCGGTGACCAGGGCGACCTTGCCCTCGAGGGGTCGAGGTGTCTCGCTCATGGGTTCTCCTCCCGCGGCCGCCCGGTGCGGTCGCCGAACCGTGTCCTGCCCCGGGCACCGCGCCCGCACGCCTCTCCGACCTCGGTTCGGTGGTGTCGGCAACCGTTCACGCCGGCGCCGCGCACCGCTCACGCGCCGTTCCCGGGCCGCGCGCAGGGTCGGGGCGCCGCGGGCACGGCGCCCGCGGGTGAGAGGAGCACACCCGATGACCCGATCGGTGCACCTGCGCCGCACGCTGCCGGCCTGCCTCGCGGCCGTGACCGCCGCCGCCGTGGCGGGGGGCGTCCTCGTCCTGGCGCCCACCGACGCCTCGGCCGCCCCGGGTGGCAAGGGGAACCCCCACACCCGCAACGTCATCTTCATCAACGGCGACGGCATGTCCGCCGCCCACCGGGAGGCCGCACGCCTCGCCCAGGTCGGCTACGACGGCGACCTGGTCATGAACACCCTCGGCGCGACGGGTCTCCAGACCACCGACCCCGACGACGTGAACGACACCATCACCGACTCCGCCGCGGCGGCGAGCGCGTGGGCCACCGGCGTGAAGACCTACAACGGCGCGATCAGCGTCGCGAACGCTCCCGTCGGCGGCAAGGACGCCCCCGGCCGGGCACTGCTGACGCTGGGGAAGGAGGCGAAGGACGCCGGCAAGGCGACCGGCATCGTGACCACCGCCCAGGTGACCGACGCCTCCCCCGCGGCGTTCTTCTCGAACACCGCCAACCGGAGCAACCAGGACGACATCGCCCGCCAGTACCTCGAGGTCACCAGGCCGGACGTCATCCTCGGCGGTGGCGAGGACTGGTGGTTGCCGGCCGGCACCCCCGGCGCCTTCCCGGACAACCCGCCGGAGGACCCGGCGGAGGCCAGCAGGGGCACGAAGGGCGACCTCGTCGGCCGCGCGAAGCAGCTCGGCTACACCTACGTGACCAGCCGCTCCCAGCTGCAGCGGGCGACGGGCGACAAGCTGCTCGGGCTGTTCGCGAACGAGGAGATGTTCCAGCAGCGACCGGAGGGCGCTGGTGACGTCTACACCCCGGTGGTACCCCTTCCGGAGATGACCAGGAAGGCCCTCGACATCGTGTCGCGCGACAAGGACGGGTTCTTCCTCCTCGTCGAGGAGGAGGGCGTCGACGAGTTCGCCCACGACGACAACGGCGCCCGCATGCTCCAGTCGATGAAGTACCTCGAGGACACCGTCCGGCTGGCCCGCGACTACGTGCAGGCGCACCCCGACACCCTGCTCGTCGTCACCGGCGACCACGACTGCGGCGGCCTGAGCATCGAGGGCCCCGACACCGGGGACGAGAACGGCGCCCCGGGGATCTCGGGCGAGGACGGCCCGTTCACCATCCCCGGTGACAGCCGGACGTTCGTCATGGACTGGACGACCGCCGGCCACACCGGCGTCCCGACCGTGGTCACCGGCGCCGGCTACGGCAGCGAGCAACTGGTCGGCTACTACCCGAACACGCACCTGCACGAGGTCATGCACCGGGTGCTGTTCGGCCGCTGAGGCACCGGCCCGCTCGACGGTCGCCGGTCCCGTTCACGCGGGGCCGGCGGCTGGCCGGGCGTTCTCGGTCGACCACCTCGGCCACGTCCTGCTCACCCGTGTTCGACCCCGGGGCGTGCCGGTTGTGGGCAGCCAGCACCGAGCTGGCCGGCTGGGACCCGGGCTCAGACCAGCGCGTCGAAGCCGTCGTCGGGCAGGGCGAGCCCGGCGTCCAGCGGCGGACGGTGCGGCTGGTCCAGCCCCCGCATCCGCGCCGCGTGCAGCGCGAGCAGCAGGTTCAGCCGCAGGGTCGGGTCGGTCGTGAACGGGCCGAGGATCCGCTCGAGCTTCCCGATGCGGTAGCGCATCGTGTTGTAGTGGAAGTGCAGCCGGCGGGCGGACTCGGCGACGTTGAGGTTGGTCTCCAGGAGCACCCGCAGCGTCTCCCGCAGGTCCGCCGAGTCCGCGTCGGCCGCGTCGGCCAGTGGACCGAGGACCTCGTCGACGTAGGAGCGCAGCTCGCTGCTGTCGGGGATCAGCGAGAGCAGCCGGAACACGCCCAGCTGGTCGAAGTGCGTGACCGAGCCGCCGTGGATCTCCTGGCCGACCCCGAGAGCACGCTGCGCCTGCCGGTGCGCCTCGGCCAGCTCCGACAGCGATTCCGCGGGGCGGCCGATGCCGGTGCCGAGGAGCCGGCCCATCCGCCGCATGCGCCCGTTGACCCGTGACGTGACGGCGGCGACGAGTGCCGAGAGCTCCTCGGGCGTCCGGCCGTCCAGCGGCAGCAGGGTCACGATCTCGGTCGCGAGCCCGGCGACCGCGGCCCCCGCGACCTCCGACTCCAGCGCCGCCCGCCAGCCGTCGGCCAGCCGGTCCAGCGTGTCGAGGGCCCGGGTGGGGTCGACCGCGCTGTCCGCGGCGATCTCCGTGGCGGTCACGAGCACCGCCACCGGGCCGTCGAGCCGCCAGCCGAAGGACCGGGTGTAGGCCAGCGTCCGCTCGGTGTGGCCGACCGCCCCGCCGACCAGCCGGCGCACGAGGTCGCCCTGGAACCGCAGCTCGACCGAGTGGACGGCCTGCAGTCGGATGACCGACAGGGCGGCGATGACGGCGGCCCGTTCCAGCACGCCACCGGCGCCGAGCATCATCGCCCCGGACCGGTGCACGGCGACGAGCCATCCGTGCCGCTGGTCGCCGGCCATGATCGGAGCGACCGCGTACTCGCCCACGCCGCCGGGGAGCTCGTGGTGCCCGGGCACCAGCAGGATGCCGTCGGCCGGTGACAGGTCGGCGCCCGCCAGGACGGCGGCCGGGGTGACGACGGTCTGGTCGGCCCGGACGCCGGAGAGCCGGCGCGAGGGGGTGAGCTCGGCCAGCGCGTCGTCCGCGGCGGCGTCGAGCAGCCACAGCCAGTCACTGATCTCGGCGACGTCGTCGGCCGGGCCGGCACTCGTCACGACCTCGCGGTCCGGGCCCAGACCGAGCACGGCCGCGCCTTCGAGCATCACGGCGAGCCGCTGCGTCACCTCCGCCAGCCCCCCACCGGTGAGCGCGACCTCGGTGAACTCGTCGTCCATGCGCGAGGACAGCGCCAGCGCCTCGCCCTGCTTGGCGACGACGGTCCCGAGCACCGAGGAGACGATCTCGTCCAGCCGGGCCCCCGACGGGAGGGCCAGCACGGGCAGGCCCCGACGCTCGGCCTCGGCGAGCACCTCGCCGGGCAGCGGGGTCGGACCGTCCGTGCGCCGGTAGGCCAGCGCCGCGGTACCGAGGTGGTCCAGCCGCTCGACCAGCGCCCGGCAGCTCGCCGGGTCCGCCGGTGGGAGCCGGGCACCGAGGACCACGAGGACGTCGGGACCTGCTGCCGCCAGCGGCTCGGACGGGTCGTCGACGACCATGTGCCGAACGGTGCGCGCGAGCCCGGCCGCCCCGGCCGTCACGGTGGTGCCGCTGAGCGCCGGGAGGCCGAGCGCCTCCTCCACCGTCAGGCCCATCCGCTGCTGCCAGCTCGCCCGCTCGTCGCGGAGGTCGGGGCGCGGCGACTCGTCGACCGCCCAATTGCGACGGAACGGTGACGTTCCATTACTCTGCGTGGAGGTCACGAGCGACGCGTCACTCTGGGTCACGAGGCCTTTCCTTCCGGTCGTCATCCAGGGTGCCACACCGCGGGATCATGTCAGGTGTCCCTGGACGCCGAGACCCATTCTTGGCGACATCCGCCATAAGAGGGCGTGCGACGCGCCGCCTAGGTTCGAGCCGTTCCACCCGCTCGAAGGATGGTAAGCGCTCCTCCCGGAGGCCTGCCGCCCGTCCCGGAGGCGGCTGGATCGAACGGTAGGGGGCCGACCCACCGGCCCTCTCCGTCCCGTCGGGGAGAGGCCGAGATGCGCGCGATCGACGACACCACAGTCCGGACCGGTACCAGCGACGGGACTGCGCTGCGCGGCCGCGCGGCCCGTGCCGGCGTACCCACGATCCCCCTGCCCCGTGACTCGGCGCGCGCCGCGGTCCGCACCACCCCGCCGGCGAAGGCGGCCACGGCCGTGCCCGCCGCGGCCAGCACCGGGATCGCCACGCTGCTCCGCGGCCCCGTGCGTCCGGCCCGCGTGCTGCTGGCGGTGCCGACTGCCGTCTACCTGCACGTTCCCGGCGACCGCGCCGGCGGCGACGTGGTCGGCATCCTGACCGGAGACGCGCCCCGCCTCCCCCTGGGCTGCGTCCTCTTCCGCCCCAGCAACGGTCGTCCCCTGGTCGCGCTGCCTCCCGGGTCTCCGGCGGAGGTCGGGGGCGGGCGGATCGCCGCCGGCGACCTGGCCGTGAGCGCCGCGGCCTGGTGGGACCCGCGTCCACGGCTCCCGGGGGACCGCCCGGCGCTCCTCCCCGAGGGCGTCCGGCAGCTGCGCAACACGTTGTACGGCGAGGGCGTGCCGCACAGCTCCTTCACCCTGCCCGGCCTGCCGACCGGCCCCGGCGGACCGCTCGCCGCGCTCCGCGGCGCCGTGCGGCGCGCCGACCTGGAGGCCGCCCTCCGCACCGCCACCCGGCTGATCGGCCTGGGACCGGGCCTCGTCCCCGCCGGTGACGACGTCATGGCCGGCACCATCGCCGGCCTCGTCCTGCTGGGGCACCCGGCCGCCGAGCGGTTCGCCACGGGGGTCTGCTCACTGGCCGCCGGCCGCACGACCGAGCTCTCGGCGGCCCTGCTCCGGCACGCCGCCGCCGGGCGGGTCAGCGCCGAGTACGCGGCCGTGCTGCGCGGCCTCGTGGGCGAGCGCCCGCTGGAGCCGGCCGTCGACCGGCTGCTCGCCGGCGGTGCCACCAGCGGCCGGGCCGTGGCGCTGGGTCTCTGCACCGCGATCGACCTCGTGGAGCGCACCACGCGCCGCTGACGGCGTCAGGACGGCGGGTCGTCGACCCCCACGGGGATCGGCAGGACAGGGCCCAGGGAGTTCCACTGGGAGATGCGGCAGCCGTCGGACCGGGACAGCTCCAGGTCCACCGCCTCGCCGTGCCAGCGACCGGTGACCGAGGCGGTCTGGTTCCCGCCGAACTGCTCGGTGCACATGACGTCGCCGGGAAGTGCGGCGAACGGGTCGGCCATCCCGGCGAGGTGGTCGCAGGCGGCCTGGGCCTGGGGATGCGTGCCCTCGACGACCCCCGCGCACAGCAGCGTCCACGACTCCGGCGGGCTGCCGTCGCCGCGGTCGACGTCGATCCGCAGGTCGTTCTCCGGCCGCGAGATCCCGGCGGCCGGCGGAACGTCCCCGCCCGTCGGACCGCCACCCGACGAGGCACCGCCGGCCCCTCCGCCGCAGGCCGACAGCACCACCGCCGCGGCGAGCGCCGGCCCGGCAGCCGACCAGCGGGCGGTGTGCGGCACGGCGTTCCTCAGATGCGGGAGGCGTGGATGCTGGTGACCAGGATGGCCCGGGCGCCGAGCTCCCACAGCTCGTCCATGACCCGGTTCGTGTCCGCCTTGGCCACCATCGCGCGCACGGCCGACCAGCCCGGGGTCTGCAGGGGGCTGACGGTCGGCCCCTCGATGCCCGGTGTCATCGCCGTCGCCTTCTCGAGGAGCTCGTTCGGGCAGTCGTAGTCGAGCATCACGTACTGGCGTGCGACCAGGACCCCGCGCAGTCGACGGCGCAGCTGCGCCACCGCCGGGATCTCCTCGGCCCCCTCCCGACGGACCAGGATCGCCTCGCTGGTCAGTACCGGCTCACCGATGATGTGCAGCCCGGCGGCCCGGAGCGTGGTGCCGGTCTCGACGACGTCGCACACCGCGTCGGCCACCCCGAGCCGGCACGCGGTCTCCACGGCGCCGTCCAGCTTGACGACCTCGGCCTTGAGGCCCGACTCCTGCAGGTAGCGCTGCGCGAGCACCGGGTAGGCGGTGGCGACGCGCTTGCCGGCCAGCTGCTCGACGCTCTCGATCCCGGACTCCAGCGGTGTCGCGAACCGGAACGAGGAGCGGCCGAAGCCCAGCGGCATGACCTCGACGGCCGAGGGGCCCTCGCCGTCGGCCGGAGCGGTCTCCAGCAGCATGTCGCGCCCGGTGATGCCGACGTCGAGCGTGCCGGCCGCGACGTAGACGGCGATGTCGCGCGGCCGCAGGTAGAAGAACTCGGTGTCGTTCTCCGGGTCGTACACCGCGAGGTCCTTGGTGCTGCGCCGCTGGCGGTAGCCGCTCTCGGCGAGCATCTCCGCCGCGGGCTCGCTCAGGACGCCCTTGTTGGGCACAGCGACGCGCAGCACTGGTCTCTCCTTCAGAGGTGGGTGTAGACGTCGTCGAGGGTCAGACCGCGCGCGAGCATGAGCACCTGCACGCGGTAGAGGAGCTGGCTGATCTCCTCGGCGGTGCGCTCCTCGCCCTCGTGCTCGGCGGCCATCCAGGACTCGGCTGCCTCCTCGACCACCTTCTTGCCGGCTGCGTGCACCCCGTCGCGCACCGCGGCCACGGTGCCCGACGTGGGATCGCCGTCGGCGACCTTGGCGGCGAGCTCGGCGAACAGCGAGTCGAAGGTCTTCACGAGCGGCCTCCCTGGCCTGCGGGGGTCGCGGAGAAGCCGGTCTGCCGCTGCGGCGCACGCAGCTCGCGGAGCACGAGTGCGGTCTGCAGGGCCGCGACGGTGGCCTCCCAGCCCTTGTCCTCGGCGGAGCCGGGCAGCCCCGACCGGTCACGGGCCTGCTGCTCGTCGTTGGTCGTGAGGACGCCGTTGCCCACCGGCTTGCCAGCATCGAGCGCAACCCGGGTGAGCCCCGCGGTGACGGAGTCGCAGACGTACTCGAAGTGCGGGGTGCCACCGCGGATGACGACGCCGAGGGCGACGACGGCGTCGTGCCGCTCGGTCAGCGCCTGCACCACCACCGGCAGCTCGATCGCCCCGGGCACGCGCACGACGGTCGGCGCCGGGACCCCGCAGGCCTCCGCCGCGGCCAGCGCGCGGTCCAGCAGCGCGCCGGTGATCTCCTCGTGCCACGTCGTGGCGACGATGCCGAGCGTCAGACCGGCGGCGTCGACCGGCCGCGCCTCGGGGGCACCCTGCCCGCTCACAGCTGCTGCTCCCGCTGCCCCAGGGGCACGTCGGTGCCGGGCACCGTCGTGGCGTCGGGCGCGTCGGCCGGTGCGGTCACGGTGTCGGCCGGACCGGACTCGGTCTCCGGCTCGATGATGTCGAGCAGGTGGCCCATCCGGTCCCGCTTGGTGCGCAGGTAGCCCAGGTTCTCCGCCGTCACGTGGCTGGGCAGCGGCACCCGGCCGAGCACCTTCAGGCCGTAGCCCTCCAGGCCGGCGCGCTTGGCCGGGTTGTTGGTGAGCAGCCGCATGGTGTGGATGCCGAGGTCGACCAGGATCTGCGCGCCCGTCCCGTAGTCGCGGGCATCGGCAGGAAGGCCCAGGTCGAGGTTGGCGTCGACGGTGTCGGCGCCCATGTCCTGCAGCTGGTAGGCCTGCAGCTTGTGCAGCAGGCCGATGCCCCGGCCCTCGTGCCCACGGATGTACAGGACGACGCCGCGCCCCTCCTGGGCCACCGCTGCCAGGGCGGCCTGCAGCTGCGGGCCGCAGTCGCAGCGCAGCGACCCGAAGACGTCGCCGGTCAGGCACTCGGAGTGCACGCGGACGAGCACGTCCTCGCCGGGGCCCGCCCCGTCCGTTGCACCAAGGTCGCCGTACACGAAGGCGACGTGCTCGCGCTCGTCGTAGCTGCTGCGGTAGCCCACGGCGGTGAACGTGCCGGGCGCCAGCGGGACGACGGCCTCGGCCACCCGCTCGACCAGCTTGTCGAAGCGCTTGCGGTAGGCGATCAGGTCGGCGATCGAGATCAAGCACAGGTCGTGCTCGTCGGCGAAGACCCGCAGCTCCTCGGCCCGGGCCATGCCGGTCGGGTCCTTCTCGCTGACGATCTCGCAGAGCACGCCGGAGGGACGGAGACCGGCGAGCATGGCGAGGTCGACGGAGGCCTCGGTGTGGCCGGGGCGGCGCAGCACGCCGCCGTCCTTCGCCCGCAGCGGCACCACGTGCCCGGGGCGGGCGAGGTCGGCCGAGCTGGTCTCCGCGGCGGCCAGCGTGCGGATCGTGTGCGCCCGGTCCGACGCCGAGATGCCGGTGGTCACGCCCTCGCGCGCGTCGACGGTCACGGTGTAGGCGGTGCCGAGCCGGTCCTGGTTCACCCGGTGCATCGGGGGCAGGTCGAGCCGGTCGGCGTCCTCCTCGGTGACGGCCACGCAGATGTAGCCCGAGGTGTACCGGACCATGAACGCGACGAGCTCGGGGGTGGCGAGCTCGGCGGCGAAGATCAGGTCGCCTTCGTTCTCTCGGTCCTCGTCGTCGATCACGACGACCGGCTTGCCGCTCTTGATGTCGGCGAGGGCGGCCTCGATGGAGTCCAGCCGGGTGACGGGCGCGCTCACGAGCGGGCTCCCAGCAGACGCTCCACGTACTTGGCGATCACGTCGACCTCCAGGTTGACGGGGTCCCCCGTGGCGCGCGCGCCGAGCGTGGTCTCGCGGAGGGTGGTGGGGATGAGGCTGACCTCGAACCAGGGTTCGGGGTCGTCCAGGGCGCTGACCGCGCTGACGGTGAGCGAGACGCCGTCGACGGCGACCGAGCCCTTCTCGACGACGTAGCGGGCGAGCGCGGCGGGCATGCCGATGCGCACGACCTCCCAGTGCTCGCCGGGGGTGCGCGCGACGATCCGGCCGACGCCGTCGACGTGGCCCTGCATCATGTGGCCGCCCAGCCGGGTCTGCGGGCTGACCGCGCGCTCGAGGTTGACCGGCGCTCCCTCGGCCACGGCCCCGAGGGAGCTGCGGCGCAGCGTCTCGGCCATGACGTCGGTCGTCCAGACCCCGCCGCCGTCGGTGTCGGGCTGCACGCCGGTGACGGTGAGGCAGACGCCGTTGACGGCGATCGAGTCGCCCAGGGAGACGTCGGTGAGGACCGTGCGGGCGCGGATGCTCAGGACGGCGGAGTCGCCCTGGTCCTGCCGGGCCGCCAGGGTGCCCACCTCTTCGACGATGCCGGTGAACACCTCAGCTCCCTCCGTCCAGTACGTCCCCGCCGGTGCGGGTGCCCCCACCAGTGTGCCGGGTGGGGCGCAGCCGGATCTGCACGTCCCCGCCCAGGGGGGTGAGACCGGCGACCGAGAAGGACAGCGCGGAGCCGATCGCGCTGATTCCCAGGTCGCCCACCAGGGAGGGTCCGGCACCGAGCAGCTTCGGCGCGAGGTGCAGGACGACCTCGTCGACGAGCCCCTCGCGCAGGAAGGCGGCGGCCAGTGTCGGCCCGCCCTCGAGGAGCACCCGGCGGACGTCACGCGCGAAGAGCTCGGCCAGCAGCTGGGCCGGGCTGCCGGCGGGGCTGACCAGCGTGGGCGCGGCGTCGTCGAGCACCCGTGCGGTCGCGGGCAGCCGGTCGCGGCGGTCGAGCACGACCCGGAGCGGCTGCCGTGCGGCGTCCCGGCCGTCGGCGTCGCGCACGGTGAGCTGCGGGTCGTCGGTGAGCGCGGTCCCCGAGCCGACGACGACGGCGTCGCAGCCGGCGCGCAGGCGGTGCACCTCGGCTCGCGCCTCGGGGCCGGTGATCCAGCGGCTGCTGCCGTCGGCGGCGGCGACCCGGCCGTCGAGGGTGGCCGCCACCTTCCAGATCACGTACGGGCGCTGCGCGCGCACGCCGGTCAGCCAGCCCGCCAGGGCGCCGCTCTCCGCGGCCTCCTGCTCGACACCGAGAACGACGTCGACCCCGCCGGCACGCAGCCGCTCCGCTCCGCCACCGGCGAGCTCGGTCGGCTCCGGGACGGCGACCACGACGCGCGCGATGCCGGCCGCGAGGAGCGCGTCGGCGCACGGGCCGGTGCGCCCGGTGTGCGCGCACGGCTCGAGGGTGACGACGGCGGTTCCGCCCCGGGCCCGCTCCCCCGCCTGGGCGAGGGCGACCACCTCGGCGTGCGGGCCGCCCGGGGGGTTGGTGGCGCCCTCGCCGACCACCGTGCCGTCGGCGGCCAGCACCACGGCGCCGACGGCAGGGTTCGGGCTGGTCGTGCCGAGCACCGTCGTGCCGAGCTCCCGGGCGCGGGCCATCGCGGCGAGCTCGGCGCCGGTGACGGTCACGCCGGCCGCGCCGCTGCCGCCTGCGCCCGGAGGGCGGCGATGGCGGCAGCGGGGTCCTGGGCGCCGTACACGGCCGAGCCGGCCACGAACATGTCGACGCCGGCCTCGGCGGCCTGCTCGATGGTGTCGGCGTTGATGCCGCCGTCGATCTCGACCAGGAGGGTCAGCTCACCGCTGTCGACCAGCCGGCGGGCCTCGCGCACCTTGGGCAGCACGTCGGCGATGAAGGACTGGCCCCCGAAGCCGGGCTCGACGCTCATCACCAGCAGGGTGTCGAAGTCGCGGAGGAGCTCGAGGTGGTCCTCCAGCGGGGTGCCGGGCTTGATGGCCAGGCCGGCGAGGGCGCCGGCAGCGCGGATGTCGCGGGCGACGGCGCGGGCGTCGCGGCAGGCCTCGACGTGCACGGTGACGTTCCGCGCGCCGACCTCGGCGTAGCCCGGTGCCCAGCGCTCGGGGTCCTCGATCATGAGGTGGCAGTCCAGCGGGACCGGGCTGACCTCCTGGATCGCCTGGACCACGGGCAGCCCGAGGGTGAGGTTCGGGACGAAGTGCGCATCCATGACGTCGACGTGCAGCCAGTCGGCGTCGGCCACCCGCGCCACCTCGTCGGCGAGGCGGGCGAAGTCCGCCGACAGAAGGCTGGGCGCGATCATCGGTTCCCGGGACACGTCCGCCGAGTCTAGGTGCGGCGTGATCACTGCCCCGCCCGACCGGCTGGGCCTACGCTGCCCCGGTGAGCGAGACACGCCAGTCCGCCTCGGACCGGCTCCCCGACGACGCGAGCGCCGCCGCCGCGGCCCGGGGGCGCGAGCTGCTGGGCTGGTCGACGGCGACGCTGCTCGCGTACGCGGCCGGGGCGGCCCTGCTCGTCCTGGAGCCGCGGAGCTGGTCGGCGGCGATGTGGACCGGCGCCGTGGCCTTCCTCCTGCTGGTCCTCACCGCCGCGTGGTGGCAGCTCGCCTCGCGGCGCGGTGTGCAGGCCCAGGCGCAGCGGCTCATCGCCGAGTACGCCGTCCTCCAGCACGTGGATCCGGGCCCTGGCCGGCGGGAGCCGGCGGACCGGACCGCCAGGAACTTCGTCCGGGGGCGTCTGCTCGGCTGGCTGCTGGTCGGCATGGTCGTGGCCACTCCCCTGGTCTCCGGAGCCTGGGACCAGCCGGCGACCGCCGTGCCGGGCGGCGTGCTGCTGCTCGTGGCGGCCGTCCTCCACCTCCTCGTCCGGGAGCGCGAGGCCCGGGCCGGGCGTCGGTGGCTGGCTGATCCGCCAGGGCCCCCGCGCGACTGAGCGGCGGACCGCGTGTCCGTTGCGCACGACCGGGTAGGGCCCCAGCCATGGCTTCCGACACCCCTGCGCGCTACGACGGATTCGACCGAATGCCGATCGCGGGCACCTGGCGACCCGGCAGCTCGGAGAAGACCGCCACCGACACCGACCCCTACACCGGCGAGACGCTGACCGAGATCCGGCTGGCGGACGCCGAGGACCTCGACGCGGCGTATGCGAAGGCGAAGGACGCCCAGCGCGACTGGGCCGCGCGCCTGCCCAGCGAGCGGGCCGAGGTGCTGCGGCGTGCGGCGCGGATCATGGAGGCCCGCAAGGACGAGGTCGTCGACTGGCACATCCGCGAGAGCGGTGCGGCCGCCCCCGCCGCGGAGTTCGAGTACGCGATCACCCTGCGCGACTTCCACGAGGCGTCGTCCTACCCGTACCGGGTCGAGGGCCGGATCCTGCCCGCGGACATCGAGGGCAAGGAGAGCCGCGTCTACCGGCGTCCGGTCGGCGTCGTCGCCGTCATCAGCCCGTGGAACGTGCCGATGCACCTGTCCAACCGCTCGGTGGCGCCGGCGCTGGCACTGGGCAACGCCGTCGTCCTCAAGCCGGCCGGGGACACCCCGGTGACCGGCGGCCTGCTGCTGGCCAAGATCTACGAGGAGGCCGGGCTGCCGGAGGGCCTGCTCAGCGTCGTCATCGGCTCGGGCAGCGAGATCGGCGACGCGATCGTCTCGCACCCCACGCCGCGCGTCGTCTCCTTCACCGGCTCGACGCCGGTCGGCAAGGGCATCGCCGAGAAGGCCGGGCTGAAGAAGCTGTCGCTGGAGCTCGGCGGCAACGGCCCGCTCGTCGTGCTGGACGACGCCGACCTGGGCTACGCGGTCGACGCGGCGATCTTCGGGAAGTTCTTCCACCAGGGCCAGGTCTGCATGATCACCAACCGGATCGTGGTCGACGACTCGGTGCACGACGAGTTCGTCGAGCGCTACGTCGAGCGGGCCCGGTCGCTCGAGGCCGGCAACCCGCAGGAGTCCGACACCGTGATCGGCCCGATCATCAACGCCAAGCAGCTCGAGGGCATCCAGGAGAAGATCTCCGCCGCCGTCTCCGACGGGGCGCGGCAGGTGCTGGGTGGGGACCCGACGGGCCCGATCGGTTCGGTCCTGCCGCCGCACGTGCTGCTCGGCACGAACGACGTCGCCAGCGCGCGGCAGGAGATGTTCGGTCCGGTCGTGACGATCATCCGCGCCCGGGACGAGGACGACGCGCTCGCGATCGCCAACGACACCGAGTACGGGCTGTCCAGCGCCGTCTTCACGGAGGACACGCTGCGCGGGGTGCAGTTCGCGCTGCGGGTCGAGGCCGGGATGACCCACGTCAACGACTCGCCGCTCAACGACGAGAACAACACCGCGTTCGGTGGCGAGAAGGAGTCGGGGCTGGGCCGGTTCGGCGGCGAGTGGGCGATCGAGGAGTTCACCACCGACCACTGGGTGAGCGTCCAGCACACCAAGCGGAAGTTCCCGTTCTGATCGTCGTCCGGTGGGCGCCGAGAACTGTCGTACCCCCGGCCTAGCCTGCGGGTATGTCGTCGGGTGTGGGGTTCGCGGTCGGGGTGACCGTGGTGCCCGTCGACGCTGCGCCCTCGCCGTGGGAGCTGGTCGACCCGGACCCTGCTCCGGGGTTGGGCGAGCCGTTGAGCGGGTGGTTGCCGGCCCACCGCGGCGCCGGGGTGGCGGCGGTGTTGCTGCAGCAGGTCGTGGCCGCGGAGGCTCA
>NZ_QOHK01000014.1 GCF_003319175.1 Blastococcus sp. TF02-8
TGTGGCGGGCACTGGACGAGCCCACCGACGAGCTCGTCGCCTCCTGCCGCTACGCCGACCGGCGGCACTTCCTCGACGCCACCCGAACCCTGCGCGACGCCCTCGGCTCCCTGGTCAAGGGCTCCCTGGCCGGGCTGTTCGACGACCACACGTCGATCGACGTCGACTGGCGCGCCCCGATCCAATCCCTGTCGCTGTCCCGCCTCGAGCCGCTCGGCGACCAGGCCGTCGGCATCGCGCTGACCTGCCTGAACTCCTGGGGCCAGGCGATGCGAGAGATCGCCGACCCGGGCGACCTGCGCATCGTCATCCGCGACGAGACGTGGCGGCAAATGCGCCTGGGCACCGAAGCGATGAAGAGCCTGGACGCCAACCTGCGGTTGTCCCGCCGCGACGCCGACGTGCAGATCCTGCTCGCGCACAAGCCCTCGGACATGCTCACCGCCGGGGACGCCTCCTCCCAAGCGGTGGCCATCGCCCGGGACCTGCTGCACCTGTGCGACGTCAAGGTGCTGCACGGCCAGGACCAGGCCGTCGCCGACGAGCTCGCCACCATGCTCGGGCTGACCCCCATCGCCCAACGGGTGGTTACCGGATGGGCGATCGCCGGCAAGGGCCGAGCCCTGTGGCTGGTCGGCGACCGGGCGTTCAAGGTGCAGACCGTCCTAACCGAGCCCGAGCTGCGGCTGACCTACACCAACGAGGCCCTCATCGCCGGAAGCCCGGCATGAGCGGGACGGCCGAGGGATTGGCCCTGGCGTACGTGAAGCGGTGGCTGTGGAAGGCCGCCGCTCCCGTCGCCGTCCCAGTGTTCGGCGTACTCACCCTGCTGTTGATCCCGCTCGCGGTTCTCGCCGCTCCGGAGGCGTCGACGTCGCCGGCGTCGTCCTGCTCGATCGCCGGCACCGGCGCCTCCGCCGCCGACATCGAACTGGACGCCGTCCAGATGGGGCACGCGCAGACCATCGTCGCCGTCGCCGCCGCACGAGGGCTCGACCCGTATGCGGCCACCGTGGCGCTGGCCACCGCGTACCAGGAGTCCCGCATCCGGATGTTGGCCAACGACGGCAGCAGCCCCGAACTGACTGCCGAACAGGCCGCAGTGACCGCCACCAGCCTGACCTACCCGCACGACGGGCTCGGCTCGGACCACGACAGCGTCAACACCTTCCAACAGCGCTGGACCGCCGAATGGGGCACCGTCGCCCAGCTGATGGACCCCGTCTACGCCGCCGAGGCCTTCTACCGCCGGCTGGTCGAGGTACCGAACTGGCGGACCATCCCGCTCACTCAGGCGGCCCAGGCCGTGCAGATCTCGGCTGCCGGCGGCGCATACGCCCGCTGGGAGCCGCTCGCCCGCGAGCTGACCGCCATGCTGTGGCCCGCCGCCCAAGCCACCGCAGTCGACGCGAGCGGTACGGCGGCCGGCGTCTGCCCGGGCCTGCCGGTCCCGGCCGGGTCGTGGATCCGCCCCACCGCCGGCACCGTCACCTCCGGCTACGGGTCCCGCTGGGGCACCCTGCACGCCGGTGTCGACATCGCCGGCCCCCGTGACACCCCCGTCTACGCCGCCGCCGACGGCACCGTAGTTCGTGCCGAGTGCACCAGCGCCTACTGCGACCGCGACGGCACCCTGAGCCTGGCCGCCTACGGCAACCTCGTCGAACTCGACCACGGCGGCGGGGTGACCACCCGCTACGCGCATTTGTCGGGCTACACCGTCACCGTCGGCCAGCGCGTCAGCGCCGGGGGGCTGATCGGCTTCCAGGGATCCACCGGCAACAGCACCGGCGTCCACCTGCACCTCGAAGTCCGCCTCGACGGCGCGTCCGTCGATCCAGTGCCGTGGCTGGCCAGCCGCGGCGTCGACCTGCATGCCACCACCGCCGGCTGACCGGCAGAGGGGAACCAGGACGTGGACATCAACCACCGGCTCAGGGCCGGCGCGTGACGACGCCCTTCCGGCGTCGCGATCCACAGCCGATCGCTCGGGGATGGGAAATGGCCGTCGCCGCAGTCGGTGGCGCCCTGATCGCTGTCGCACTGGCAGCCCTGGCCGGTCTCGGACTGGCCTCGGCGTTGTGGGGCGGTGGCTGGGTGTGGCCGCAGGGCACCGAGACGATCACCCACGTCCTCGGCGGGCTCCTGAGCGGCGATCCCGGCCGCGGCCTGCCACCGAATCAGCTGGCTCGGGTCGCCCGGCCGGTGCCGGTGTACGCGTGTGTTGCCGCCGCCGAGCTCGTCCTGCTGACCGCCGCCGTCATCACCGCTGTCCTGGTCGCCCGCCACCGGCGCCCGGGCGACGCCCGCGGCGGCATGGCCACCCGCAGGGAAGCCGAGCAAGCCCTCGGGCTGCGGCAGCTACGCGCCGGGCGAGCGGTCATCCGCCCGGACCGCTACCCGTCCAGAGGCAGCCGGGGACGCCTTCATCGCCTCCTGTCCACAGGCGGCAACGCAATCCGCGGTCGTCTCCACAGATCTGTTCCGACGACCACTTCCCGATCGACCTCCCCAGCACCGTCGACCCAGGCACCACCCGTCCGCACTGTGAAGGAGAACCCTCGATGAGCTCAACCGACGACGGCATGAACTCCGATCTGCTGGCCGCCCGGGCCGAGGCTGCGGCACTGTTCGCCGCCGCCTCCCGCAACGACCAGGCCGGAGCGACAGCGCAGCTGCATTGCCTCGCCGCCGCCACCGCCTTGCGCACGCCCAGCGGCCCAGTGCCCGCAACCGCCGACGCCACCGACCCCGACCGGCTCGTCGAGCAGGCGTTGCGCATCCTCGGCAACCTGCCCGCCGCTGACTTCGCACACCCCGACGTCCTCGCCGCCGCCCAGCACGGCCACCGAGCGCTGCGTGCGCCACGCTGATGGCCACGTCGCTCGGGCAGCTACTCGACGCCCTCGCCGACACAGCGCGGACCACGGACGACAGCGCAGCCGCGCGCGCCGATGCAGGCACCGCCTTGGGCCACCTGGGTCGGGCGCTGACCCACCTGCGCCACGACGGCGTCTCCCCATTCGCCGGCGATCGCCGCGAACAGCAGGTCGCCGACCTGGCTGCCGCCTGCACAGAGCTCGGCGTCCGCGCTCCAGCGACCGAGTCGGCGTTGACCCGGTTGGCGGCTGCCGCAGCCGACACTGTCGGCGTCCTGTACGACCACACCACCGTGACCAGCCGGTGGGCCGTCGCCACCGCCGTAGCCGAGACAGTGACGCCGCTGGCCGAGGTGGTCGCCCACCGCCTGCCTGCCGGTCCGGCGACGCAGTGGCACACCGAGGTCGAGCGTCAGGCGGCCCTCGTCCAGCAGACAGCCGCGCTCCAACCGCCGACACGCGCCGACGTCGCCATCCTCGACCGCCCCGTTCCAGGTCCCGCGGTCAATGCGTCCGTCGACCCAGCACGCGTGGTCCCCGACGCCATCGGCGTCCTACTCCAGGCCACGGCCCGAGCCAATGATCCACCGTCGGTCACCGAGGTCCTGGCCTACACGATCGCCGCCCAGACACTCAGCTCTGCTGCGGCGCGCCTCGGCTCGACCGACGCACCACCGGCAGGTCAGACGACGGCGGCCGACGCCTGGCGCGCCGTCCGAACAGCCCTGCGTCCGTACGACGACGGCAGCCGCCGCTTCCACCAGCACACACCATCCGGCGTGACCGCAGCGGGTCGCCTCCATGCCGTCCTCCGCTCCGAGCCCGACCCGGCCACCTGGACGGCGTCCCTGCGCGCATCGGTCACGTCCGCGGCTCAGCACCTGCCAACTCTCGCCACGCAGCTGCTCTACCGCACCGTCCGGTCCTGGGCGGACAACGGATCGCTGATCGCCTACGCCCGTGATGTGCCGCCGCGCGAGGAGCGGGTGGCCGCGTACCTGCGCGGATATCAGCCCGGCGGGCTGGTTCGCGTCGACGCGACCGACCTGCAACCGGTCGCCGGAGCCTTGCACAACGCCCGCCTGCTCTCCCTCGCCGTCGCCGACCGTGCAGCCGATCCGGGCGCCCGCGCGATCGCCGGCTTCCCGCGCCGGGCCTGGGCCGCGAATCGGGCGTTGCTCGACGACCCGCAGACGCCGGTCGCGCTCAGCGTGGCCATCCAGCAGGCCCACCAGCAGCTGCAGGCGGCACGAGCCCAGCGGTCCGGACCGAGCCGGGCACGCTGAAAGGAGAGACGGGTGCTCACGTCAAGGTTCGACCCGACCGACGTCGGCTGGCGGCTGGGCCGCTCCTCCCAGCCGCACGGGGTGGAGCTGTGGTGCCGGTATGACCGCACCACCGGCGTCTACGGCGAGCAGGGGTCCGGCAAGACTCTCGACCTGCTCGCTCCCGCCCTGCTGGCCCACCGCGGCGCCAGCCTGGCGACGCTGACCAAGGTCGACGATTTGCTGCTGACCGCCGGACGACGGCAACGGCCCGCTGGCCCCGACGAGCCGCCGCGCCCGGTCGCGGTGCTCGATCCGTTCGGTGCGGCACCGGGATTGCCGGAGCTGGTGTGGGATCCGGTCGCTGGCTGCGTCGATCCTCGGATCGCCGAACGACGAGCCAAGGCGTTCGCCGCCGGCACCGTCGCCGGCGCGGTCACCGGCGGCCGGCAGGACAACGCCGCCCGGTTCTACGCCGCGGAGACCGCCAAGGTGCTGCAAGGATTCCTGCACGCGGCGGCACTCACCGGCCGCACCCTGGAGCACGTCCTGGAGTGGGTCGCCAACCCTGTCGCCGCCGAGCAGCCCGCCGAGATCCTGCAGCAGCATCCGCACGCGGCCCGGTTCTGGGACGGGCTGCTGATCGGCGCGCTGAACGGCAGCCCGGACACCGTCGGCAACACTGCGACCACCGTCCAGCAAGCGATGGCGCTGTTCTTCCAGCCGGACATCAGGGCGCGCTGCGTGCCCTCGCGGGGGCGGTCGGCGACCGACCTGGCCGACCTCATCGCCCGGCAGGGAACGGTGTACCTGCTCGGCCGTGAGGATCCGTACGCCTCGGCGGCACCGCTGATGACCGCGGTCGCGGAACACGTCCTCGACACGGCCCTGCAGGTCGCCATCACCTCGCCGCACGGGCGGCTGACCCCGTGCTTCCTGGCTTGCCTCGACGAACTGCCGTCCACCACGCCGCTGCCGACCCTGCGGGTGCGGATGGCCAACGAACGCGCGCTCGGTCTCTCCTTCATCTACGCAGCCCAGACCTGGAAACAGATGGTCGTCTCCTACGGCGAGGACGAGGCCCGCTCGCTGTTCGGGCTCACCAACAACCTCGTCATCTTCGGCGGCGGCAAGGACGTCCACTTCTATCGGGAACTGTCCGACCTGCTCGATGACGTGCGGATCAGCCGGCGGACCGTCACCGAGGGGCCCGGCGGCATGGGCACGTCCCGTTCGGGTGAGGACGTACGGGTGCTGCGCCCCGGCGACATCCGTCGCATCCCCGAGCGGCACGCTCTCGTCGTCGCAGGCGCCGCGCCGCCGATCATCGCCCGGTTGCGGCGCTGCCTGGACGGGAAGCGCGGTCAGCAGCTCGCGACCGAGCTCGACGCCGCACGCGCGCGTGTCAGCCGCGCTCGCCCCGACAGCGACGACGTCCAGGAGCGCACGGCTGCCGCGCTGGCCTACGCCCGCGACCACCGGCTAGGCCCGAGCCGGCACGTCGACCGGGCCGACGCGCCGGCAACACCGCAGTCCGAGACGCGGTCCTGGTGATCGTCCTGCCGTTCCCACCGCCACCCCTCGAGGTGCTGCGTGCGCTCGAGCTTCTGGAGAAGGCGCGTCAAGGCGACCGCGGGGGACTGGTCCAAGCCGGCGCCGTGGCGGACCTGGAGCGCCCTTGGGAGCCGGCCGGCTGCAGTGGCGACCTCAGCTCAGCGGTCTGGAGCTGGTGTGACGACGTCGTGGCATGGATTAACCACGAGTACGTGTGGCGGCCCGCGCAGATGGTCCCGGCCTGCTGGCCCCGCCACGCCCACATCGCCCGGGAGCTGCCCGTGCTGGCGGTGCTGCGGTGGGAAGCGGAGAACGCAGCAGGTCCCCAGCTGATGGAGGAATGGAACCGCTACGCCTTTCCGATGTTCTGCGACCGCATGGCGCAACGGCTCGGGGAGAGCACCTGCCGCACCGGCCGGCATCAGGACTGGCCGGCCGAAAGCCGCTACATCGCCTTCCTCGAGGCCTCGCCTCGATGATCAGCGCAGGTGCCAGCGGCTCACCGCGACGAAACGGGCGGACGAGGGCTAGGAAAAGACGTAGCCCCGGCGACATGACCAGAGGTCAGCGGTCCACCGGGGCTTTCGCGGTCACTGTACGCCAGGATGGGTCGTGATGACAACGCCGACGCCGCCGGCCTTCCCACCGGCCGGTCGGTGGGTGGAGGCCTGGCTCAGTGCCCCGCGATTCGCGGTTTACCTGGCCTCCACCGGTACGGACCGCGACCGGGCGTTGGCGCTGTACGAGTGGAACGCTCAACTCAGCGCTGCACTGTTGCACGACCTGGCGCACGTGGAGGTCGGGCTGCGCAACGTCTACGACGTCGCCCTCTCCGCGCGCTGGCCCGGGCCTCCGCACTGGACTCTGGCCGCAGACGCCGTCTTCGCTCCGGTGTACCGCACCCGGGGACGACGCCGCGTCGACGTAAACAGCAGGCCCCGGGACAGCCTGCGCCACGCGATCGCCAACGCCGGCGGTCCGACCGCACCGCCAGGCAAGATCGTCGCTGAGCTCATGTTCGGCTTCTGGCGATACCTGAGCTCAGCGGCGCACGAGAAGACGCTGTGGGTGCCCGCGTTGCACCGCGCCTTTCCACCGGGCACCGACCGCGCCGTCCATGTCGACGGCCCGGTCGGCCGCCTGCACGACCTGCGCAACCGCGTGGCCCACCACGAACCCTTGCTGACCACCAACGTCGCCGGCCGACTGGCTGACCTGATCGCTCTCGCCGGCCGGCTCGACCCTCAGCTGGGCCAGTACCTGCAGGCCACCAGCGTGGTCTCGAGCATTCTGGCCGCCCGGCCGTAAGGGCGCAGGTTCGGGCCGAGCGGCGCAGTAGACGCTGCAGCGGTTGGTCCCGCCAGCGCCTGGGGGAACGCCGTGGTAGCGCTGCGCCAGGCAGTGTTCGCCTGACCGGCCTCAATCAGGGACGCTCCCGTGACTTGGAGCGTCGCAGCCATCCCCGTACCCAGAGGCTGCCTCGTCTTCTTCGCCGACAGCTGGCTTGATGCGGTGATGATGTGCATGCGTGTGGGGTTGGAAGGCCGATCCGTCTTCCGCGTGGTGATATGACCACGGAGACGAGGCGGTTACCCTTCGCGTGGCCGCCACTCAATGCAGGGAGGTGAGGAAGACGGCGCTGCCAGCTCCAGACGAGCACTTGCTCTGGGCTCTTTCCGGTAACGAGTGTGCGCATCCTGAGTGCGGTCGGCGGCTGATGCAAGTCATAGACGGGGCCCTAGTCACTGTGGGTGAAGTCGCTCACATCCACGCTCAATCGACCAACGGCCCACGGTATCGGCAAGACCTGCTGCCGGAGGATGTGGATTCTGCGGCCAACTGTCTTCTCTTGTGTCCCGATCACCACAAGGCTATCGATCGCGGTCGACCACTCCCGGACGCCGAAGTGCTACAAGGGTGGAAGCGGCGACACGAAGGTAAGGTTGCTCGTGCCAGGGCGTCTCTCACCAGTCTCGCTTTCCCTAAGCCAGTGCCCGAGTATCAGACTCGTGATGAACTCACCACAGAAATCGAATGCGGGTTGGCGCAGGTCCATGCCGTCGTACTGGCGGGACTGTCCGGTAACGGCAAGACGCAGATTGCCGCGGACTATGCGATGCGCACTCAACGTCATCGTCATGTCTGGTGGCTGCGAGGAACAACCCTCGAAACATTGGATGCGGACACGAGCGCACTAGGGCGTGGCCTTGGCGTCGACAGGTGGCCCGACGAAGACCCTATTCGTTACGCTGGCAGGATACTGAGCGCGCTCGCTTCGTCGGAGGCGGGCCTGCTAGTCATCGACGACCTTGCCGACGAGGTCCTCCCTCTTCTTCAGTATGTGACCTCAAGTCTTGACTTGATAATTACATCCAAATCGCAAAGCTGGCCAGGCTATCCCGTAGTTCGCATCCCCATAGTAGACGCACAGGTGGGGCGCGGGATCTTTAGGTCCATTACAGCCCGAGTGGTGGATTCAGAGATCGAGGACGCGATCCTCGATGTATGCGCTGGCTCTCCGTTGGCAATCGCCCAGTCCGCCTCGTATCTCGATGAGACAGGCATGGACGCCGGTCGCTTCCTCGGCCTATTTGCCGCCAGTCGGGCCCGATTGCTAGACAGGGGAAAACTTCCGGGGCATGGGGGGCTGGCTGCATCCGTAAGGCTGTCTCGCGAGGCCTTGGACGGGACGACGCGGTCCGTCCTTGACCTTCTTGCCGTGCTAGGCCCTGGACCTTTTCCTATTGTCGCTATGCCAGAATTGCAGACACTACTACCAGCGCTCGGCGACGATTTAGCTCTAGAGGACCACTTGGCCTCGTTGAGAAAGTTCTCTCTTATTGAGCGTGGGCCGAAGGGTGTAGCCCTTCACGAGCTGGTTCGAGATATTGCGCGTGAGGTGCAAGGCCCCAACGAGCGTCGTTCCGCTGTGGTGCTGGCAGCCGCAGCGCTGCATGTTCTGGTGCCGGAGGATCCGTCACGTGATGCTGATCTGGTGGAGTTCGACTCTGTCGCCGGCCACGTGGACGCAGTCCTTGGGGAGTTGCGGGGCGAGGCTGCAATAGCGCCGCCCTTCACCGGCTGGCTAGCGAACAAATTCGGCCTCTACCTTCAAGCGCGCGGCCAGGACCGAAGGGCGGAAACGGTATTCCGCTCTGCTATCGAGGTCGTCGAGCGCGGGAGGGATGAGGATCGCTACGGGTTGGGTTCGCTGTATCACAATCTAGGGACAATCCTACAGGATGACGACAATCTAGATGGTGCCGAGGATGCCTTCAAGCACGCGCTAGACCTCAAGCAGCGCGAGGATGCAGATTCTCTACCGGCAGCCATAACGCTCTCCTCTCTTGCGATGGTGCAGTGGAAACGGGGGAACTACGCGGAGGCGCGTCAGCTGTTAGAGCGGGCGCTTCTCGTCTATGAGAGGGAGGGCGATGTCCCTCGAGCTGCAGATGCACTGCAAGACCTTGCAGGAATCATAAAGACCGCCGATCCTGCGGCCGCGCTGCGGCAGCTTCGAGAGTCCGTGACCCTTGCGCGGACCGCCGCGGTCGCGTGGCCGGAAGTGTGCATAGGGCTTGGGCGCATAGCGGAAGTTCACGAGGACGACGGAGACTTCGACGCCGCGCTGGGCTGTCTTGATGAGGCAGTTGAGATCTCCAGGGCGAACTTGGCAAATCATCGGCTTGCTTCGGCGCTTGCACAACGGAGCCATCTGAGAGCAGTGCGAGGCGAACTCCCCGAGGCTATTGCCGACGGCGAGGAAGCACTGTCGGTGATGGTGATGGTCGAGCCTGCCGGGGGTCTTGGTAGCGGAAGAAGGCGCGGAGACCTTGGAATCGTCCACTTCCAAGCAGGAAACCTCGATAGGGCCGTTGATCTGGTTGTTGAGTCCTATACCGAGATATCACGCCTCGTAAGGCGCGGGCATCATTCGGAAGTTATAGCGTTCGGCATCCTGTGTCGGGCGCTGGACTTCTGTGCGGGTCGACCAGACCTACTTGCGCGGCTAGTAGGACTGCTCGAAGCGGTCGGGGAGCAAGAAGCGCACGACTAGTGCGGGCCTCAACGCTTAGCGGATACGATCCGTCGCCACACGAGAGCAGGTTTCCCTGCCGCCGCCTTCAGGGGACGGGCTGCCTGGCGGTGGCACGAGCTTTGAGAGGCACCTGCTCACGAATCACAACCCTTGGCGTGGCCGCGGCCGAGCTGGGAGGCGAGGGATTCGGCCCGCGGACGCACCTCGCTGGGCTGCCTGCACACTGTCGCCCAGCGTTTCCGGCCCTGTCTCTCTGTGGGACATGCCGGGGACGGAGGCCTCCACCCTCGGGTCAGTGGCCAGCTCGGGCAGCCGATCGGGCGGCCTTGTGCGGGCCGGCACGTGAGCATCTTCGGTCCGCGCTCGAGCGGCGTCGAAGACTTCGGACAGTGCGATATCGGGCGCGATGCTGGTGCGGGCCACGACGTGGGTGAGGTGCGCCGGCCAGCTCTCGCCGGGGAGGGCGGCGATGACCTCGGCGGCGCGGCGAGCGGCGTGGACCTGGCCTTCGACGGTGTCGAACCGGTCGGCGTAGACGGCGACGCGGGCGTCGATGAGTGCGCTGGCCAGGCTGTCGGAGGCCGCGAGGGCCCGACGCAGAGCGGCGGCGCCGGCCGTCTGCAGCAGCTCGGCGGGGTCCTTGCCGGTCGGAATGGCGAGGTGGCGGGGATCGTCACCACGGGCGGTGAGCTGCCAGAAGATCCGCTGGGCGGCCCGCTGTCCAGCCCGGTCGGCGTCGGTGGCGACGATGATCCCGGGCTTTCCGCCGCCGATGAATGGGCGTAGCGCGTCGGCCTGTGCGTCGGTGAAGGCCGTGCCCAGTGGGGCGATGCCGACGTAGTCGCCGTCGCCGGCGAGGGTGACTGCCAGCGCGTCGAGGGGACCTTCCACGAGGACCGGGACGGCGCCGGCAGCCAGGGCCGCAGCGCCTTCGGTCAGGCCGTACAGCTCGCTGCCCTTGGTGAACAGCTCGGTCTCCGCGGTGTTGAGGTACTTGGGGACGGCGTGGTCCCCGTCCTCGTCGTGGCCGGGGTTGCGGCGGCCGATCCAGCCGTGGATCTCCTCGCCGTCGCGGATGGCGAAGACCAGCCGGTCGCGGAAGCGGTCGATGACCCGGCCGGTGGATGCGTAGCTGCCAAGGCCGGCGGCGACGATCTCGGCGTCCGTGGCGCCGAGGCGGCGCAGGTGGCTGGTCAGCGCGGTCCAGCTGTCGGGGGCGTAACCCACGGTGAACCGGTCCTCTCCCGCCAGATCAGTGCCGAGCCGGTCTGCGAGGTAGGCCGGTGCCCAGGAGCCGCTGTAACGGGCGGTGAAGAAGTCGGCTGCCTGCTGGTTGAGCTCCAGGAGACGGTCCCGGTCAACGCGAACTCCCTCTTTGGCAGCCCGGTCAGTTGCGGCTCGGTAACCCGGGTTGGAGGCCCGGCGGTCGGTCTGTGCCGAGACGTGATGCTCGTCACCGGCCAGGTCGTCCCCGTACAGGTCCTCATGGAGAAGTTCGGTGTCGTCGGGTTCCACCAGACCGGCCAGCCAGTCGTCGTCGGCAACTCCGTCGGCTGTGGGCAGGCGTTCGAGGTCGGACGACGACGTCGGTGCGTGGGCGCGTGCGACGGACGCCGGGTCGATGAGCACGCCGACTCGCCACACCAGGGCGGTGGCCAGCTCGTCCGGGCGCAGTTGGTCGTCGTCGGGATGACCGGCGCGCAGCAGGTCATGGGCTGTGGACAGCACCTGGTCGGGCTGCCAGCCGGCGTGGCGGGAAGCGGCGACGGCGGCGACCAGCGCGGGCCAGGCTGGGTCGGCGACCACCCGCTCGGCGGCTGCGGGGCCGACGACGTCGGCCAGGACGCGGCTCCAGTCCGGGCGCAGCGCCTCGGAGACGGAGGTGCCGGTGGCTGTCATCGCGGCGGGGGAGAGGTGCCCGCACAGTCGCCACCACAGCGCGGCGGCGGGCTGCTCGTCCGGCAGGGGACGTTCGGCGGCGACGGCACGGGTGAGCGCGGTGATGTCGATGCTGGCGCGGTCGGCGGCGGCGAGCCGCTCGGCCAGGACCGGCCAGTAGGGGTCGCCGGCGATGCGTGGGTCGATGCTGTCGACGAGCGGCGCCCAGCGCGCGGTGAGCGCGCGCCCGTCGCCGAGCAGCCGCGTGACGCGGTCGTCAAGCGCCCGCTGGGCCCGGGCGTCAGCGGCGCGCGGCAGCGCCGGGCCGGTGGGACGGCGGTCGGCATCGTCAACGCCGTGGGCGGTGCGCCAGACGGCGAGATCGGCGACCAGCTGGGGATCGCGGTCGATCAGCGGAAGCGCCCACGCGGGCGCGCTGGTGGGGGTCCAGGCGCGTGCACGGGCGGCGACATCGGCGGCCGGTGAACTCACCTGGTCGGCGGAGTTGGCGAGGTAGGGGCCCCACGCGAGGTCGTCGCCGAGCGTCTTCGGAAGGCCGGGCAGCCACGGCAGGGGGCCGGTTCCGGGCGAGTGGCGCCCGGTGGGGTCGATACGCCAGTCCAGGACCGCGGCCACATCGCGGGCGTCGTCCAGACGTCGATCCGAGGCCAGGGCCTGCCGGAGGACATCGGAGGGATCACGACCGGAGACGGCGCACAGCGCCAGGTGCGCGCGCAGGACGGGGTAAGCCGCCTGCGTGGTCAGGCCCGGCATCGCGGCGTCGGCGGCAGCGTCGATGGCCTCGAGAGCCTCTAAGCCCAGGCGCTCCTCCGCGGCGGTGTTGAGCGCGTCGTAGTACCGATCTGCGGCGCAAGCGAGCAGAGCGGTGGGATCGGCCAGCGCACGGGCCTGGCTGGTGGCCGAGGTCGGGGCGCCGTCGCGAGCCAGCACACGAGTCAAGACGTCGACGGCGGTGGGCGGCAGCAGCGCGTCGCGGGTGATCACGCTGTGCGGGTCGCCGTCGCCGGCGGTCGTGAGGAAGAGGTGGTTGGCGTGCCGACCGCGGGTCAGGGCGACGTAGAGCAGCTGGCGGGACTCCTCGCCGGTGGCGACGGTGTAGCAAGTGTCGGCGGTAAGGCCTTGTGCGCCGTGCACGGTGGTGGCGTAGCCCAGGCTGACGTGGTCACTGACGTAGTCGGCGGGCAGGGTGAGGCGCCGTCCGGTGCGCTGGTGGACGACGTCGAGGGCGCCGGTGTCGCGGACGGCGGTGACCGTGAACCGGTCGCCGTTTTTGACCCAGTCGGTGGCGCCGATCGGGAGGGTGCGCTGGTTGCGGCGGGTGATGACCGCATCGCCGGCGGAGACCTGCGAGGCGTCGGCGAGGGTGACCTGGGGACCGATCGCGCCGTTCTGCTGGGCGAGGCGGTCGCGGCGGGCGCGGGTGTTCAGTTCGGCGACCAGCTCGCGGGTGGGCGCCAGCATGATGGCGTCGCGCCCGGCGGCGCGGTCGGTCGACCAGGCGGTGTAGGCGTCGTCGGTGACCGTGGCCAGGTCGCCGACGTGCACCCGTCCGTGATCGATGTAGTAGGCGAGGGCGGCCGGGTCGCCGTCGCGCAGCGCCAGGGACGCGGCGCCCTCGGCGTGGTCAGGAGCGCCGGTGTCGGGGTCGGTGAAGCGCAGGACCTGCGAGAGGGTGACCGCACCATGGGTGGCGACGATGTCGCGCAGCACTCCGCCGGCGCCGATCGCCGCCAGCTGCTGGTCATCGCCGATCAGCCGGACCGACCCACCGGCCTCGGTGACGAACGCGATCACGCGGGCCAGGTCGGAAGTGCTGGCCATGCCGGCTTCGTCGATGACCACGAGGCTGTCCGGGCCGATGCGCTCGACCCAGGGCGGGACGGCGTTGCCGGTGGCCAGTGCGTGGATCAGCTTGGCGACAGTGTCGGTGTCGGTACCGACTTCCTCACCCAGCACCGCGGCCGCAGCTGCCGAGGGAGCAAGGCCGACGACGTTCCCACCGTCGGCCCGCCATGCCGCGGACAGCGCACGCAGGGCGGTGGTCTTGCCCGTGCCTGCCGGGGCCAGTGCCAGTTGCACCCGGGTGCCGGAGGTGGCCAGCTCGCGGACGAGCTGCATCTGGCCGGGGTTGAGCTCGACCCGGTTGGCGGTGGACTCCAGCAGCGCGACGTCGACGGCCGCAGCCGGCACCACGCGTCCGTCGCGGCGTCCGGCCGCGGCGAGGATGGCGCGCTCGGCGGCGAGGATCTCGGTCGAGGTGTACAGCGTCGAGCCGGCCACGGTGTAGATGGAGCTGCCGTCCGAGCGGCGCAGCGCCGGGGGCTCGGTCACCGGCTCGCGGCTGCCCAGCGGCGTCGACAGGGACAGCGCTCTCTCGACGACGGCGTCGGTGGCTCCGTCGAGGTCGGTCAGCCGGATCGCGGCGGCGCGAGCCTGCCGCTCGGCCTCGGCGCGGACGTGGTTGACCTGCCAGGTCGCACGCGAGCTCTGCACCGCCGACAGCACGTGCTGGGCGGTCTGGTCGATCCATCTGCGCGTCGGGCGCTTCGCCTCGGGTCCCCGGCGGGGGGCGAGTGCACCGCGGAGGTAGTCGCGCAGGCCGCTCTCCCCGCCCAGCACTGCCAGCGCCTCGGTGCGCCAGGCGGCGCGCTGCTCGGCGTTGGAGCGGGGCTGGTGCTTGCGGTGACGGGTCTCCAGATTGGCCCGCTGTGCCAGGGACACGGCCTCTTTCGGCGTCGGCGGCCGCCCGTGGTCCGCCTGGAACGCTGCCGACAGCTCCGCGCGGCGCGTATCGATCGACGCCCGCCGTGACGACCAGAGCCGGGGGAGTTCGCCGTCGACGCCGACGATCTCGCGCACCGGGCGCTTGCTCGGATCGGCGTCGGAGCGGTCGGCGAAGCGGACGCCGAGCCGCTCGGTGAGCAGGGCCTGCAGGCGGGTGTTGTACCGCTCGGAGGCGGTGACGTTGTTCTTGTAGAGCAGCCGACCGTCCAACGCGAGCCACCGCCCGTCGCGGGTCTGCACCTTGTTGCTGACGGCCACGTGGGTGTGCAGATCCGGGTCGCCGGCCCGCGAGTCGCGGTGGGTGAACGCCGCCGCGATCAGCCCCCGTACCTCCACCTGCGCCACTCCGTTGCGGCCCGTGCGGGTGTAGGCGGCATGGTCCTCCAACCAGCTCAGGGTGTCTGCCACCGCGTCGGCGTGCGCCTGCTCGATGACGGCTGCGACCTCTGGCGGAGCGATCGCCCACAGCGTGGAGACGCTCTTGACCGGGCTGAACGTCAGGTCGTACCCGGCGACCGCGGTGGTGGCCTGCCGCGAGATGCGGGCCAGATGACCGGACAGCTCGCGGGCGTCGGCCGGCGGACGGCCGTAGGTCTCGGCGAACATCGTCGAGGCCAGCTCGGTGCGGATGCGGGCTCGTTCCTCGGCCGGCACGGGGGTATCGGCGGGCAGGCCGAGCGCGGTGTTGTGGTCGCGGAATGCCCCTGCTGAGCGGCGGTGGAACACGTTGGCCTGCTCATGAATGCGGTAGGGCGCGCCCAGGCGGCTGGCCTGATCGACCTCTTGCGCGGTCTTGCCGGCCAACTGCGCATCGCGCTCGATCTGGTCGGCGTTCGGGTGTCGCCCCTCCCCGAACAGCGCGACCATCTGCGCCTCGGTGACCCGATCACCGACCGGAAAATCGGGCACGGCGGCAAGCCCGCGTCCCATCCAGACGCCCGGAGCCTCACCCTTCTCGCTGTAGTAGTCGCCCAGGTTGTCGAACCCGCGGGTCGTGGCGTCGTGCGCAGCCACCTGGCGGGTCAGATACGTGTATCCGTCCCCCGCGGTGAGCTTGTGCAGCGTCATCACGACCCGACAATCGTGAGCACCTCTGCCACGCTCCGTCCCCGCGGCGTATCACCAAGCGGCGGTCCGGGCCGTGATGCATGAGGTGTGTCAAGTCGGAGGGGTCGGGGTGACGCCGGCTCCAGACGTCGGCCTGCTGGGGTGACGCTCGAACCGGGAGCCGTGTCATGAGGGCGTGTGACGATCCGGCGGTCGGGCAGCTGAGCGAGCGGAGGAAGCGGTGGTCAGAACGGTGAGTCGGCAGGCGGCGGCGCTGACGAAGGCGCGGGAGCGACGACGGGCCCTGGACGCTGCCCGCGATGAACAGGACCGCCGGGTCGAGGAGGCGACGGCCGAGGCGCTGGTAGCCCTGGAGGCGCGACGGGAGGCCGAGCAGGGACTGCAGGCGGCGACGGCGACGCTCGGCGAGACGCTGCGCGCACTCCTGGCCGAGGATGTCTCGGCCGAGCGGGCGGCCGCGCTGCTGGAACTGGATACCGCCGAGGTACGGCGGCTGACGAAGATGACCGAACGGCCAGCGGCCACTCCGGCGAGACCGGTGGCGACGGGGAGTTCCTGATCGGCGCAGCCGAGCCGGCCCCGTGACCCACAAGCAGCCGAGGTGACTCCAGTAGGCCTGCCGGCCGGCGGTCGAAGATCGCAAGTTCCCACCGGGAGCCCCGGGAGCAATCAAGCGCGGCGTCAGCGAGGTTGAGGACTGCGACGAACCGGTGGTGATGAACCCACGGCCGGTGTCACGATGCGCCGGTGGGGCACTTCTGCGGCGACCGGCTGCGGCACGCTCGGCTCGCCGCCGGGTTGACCCGCGAAGATCTCGCCCAGCGGGCCGGGGTGCGCTCGGCCGACCGTATCCGGGACTGGGAGCGGGGCGCGCACGCACCGCAGGCGCGGTACGTGCCGCGGCTGGCAGCAGCCCTCGGCGTTGACCCAGTTGCTTTGTACGACGTCGACCCGGCTCGCCCTACGCTGCGGGTGCTGCGCTTGGCCCGCGGTTTGTCCCTGCAGCAACTGGCCCAGCTGACAGGCGTGCCGATCATGACGTGCCAGCGCATCGAGCAGGGCCGGGGCCACCGGCACGACCTGACGGCGCTGAACCGGGTGTCCCGCGCTCTCGGCAGCCCTGCCGGGCGCCAGGACGCGTGACCCGGCGTCAGGTGGTGGGCACGTGCCGCGCAACGACGTCGGCGGGTATCACCTGGCAGACGGCGGCGGGGCTGCACGTTGCCGGGTCCAGGATGCCCGCCCGGGAGCGGAGCCGTTCGACGTCCGCGCGTAACGCGGTCAGTTCGGCGATGCGCCGGTCAAGGTCGGCGGCGTGGCTGTCCAGCAGGGTGAGGACGTGCTGGCACGGAGCTCCGCTGCTCGCCCGGACCGTGATGATCTCGCGGATCTCGGCCAGGCTGAGCCCGGCGGCTTGGGCCGCTTTGACGAATGCCAACCGGTCGACGGCGTCCTCGTCATAGTCCCGGTAGCCGGAGGGACGCCGAGCCGGTGCGGGAAGTACGCCGGCGGATTCATAGAACCGGATCGTCTTGGTCGTCAGCCCGGTTCGGGCTGCGAGCTGGCCGATTCGCACCGGCGCAGCCTACGACTTGACCTTCCAGCGCAGTGGAAGCCCTAGCGTCGGCTACCAGGTCATCGAGCCAAGCGGAGGAGCGGCACCATGGACGCAGTCGATCTGGTCGTCATCGGAACCGGCGGGGCGGCGATGGCCGCCGGCATCGAGGCGCGCTGCCGAGGCAGGTCCGCCGTGCTGGTCGAGCATGGACCGCTGGGCGGGACCTGTCTGAACATCGGCTGCGTACCGAGCAAGAACCTGCTCGCCGCCGCCGGCCGGCGGCACCGTGCACAGGCCAACCCGTTCCCGGCCGTACCGACCGGCGCCGGCGACGTGGACATGGCCGCACTGACCGAGCAGAAGCAGGAGCTCATCGACCGGCTGCGGCAGCTCAAGTACGCCGACGTCGCCGAGGCGCACGGTTTCCCCGTCCGGTACGGGCACGCCCGGTTCGTCAACGAGCAGACCCTCGAGGTCGACGGGCAGCCACTGGTGGCGCCTGCGTACGTGGTGGCCACCGGCGCGGCCCCGCACATCCCCGACCTGCCCGGCCTGGCCGGCGTCGACTACCTGACCTCCACCACGGCGATGGAGCTGACCCGGCTGCCGGAGTCGCTCGTCGTGCTGGGCGGCGGCTACGTCGGGCTGGAGCAGGCGCAGCTCTTCGCGCACCTGGGCGTGCCGGTCACCGTCGTGGGCCGGTTCGCGCCGCACACAGAGCCCGAAATCGCCGCGGTCCTGCGCCAGGTGTTCGCCGACGACGGCATCACCGTGGTCGAGGAGCGCGGGGTGGCCGTGGCCGGCAGCGCCGACGGCGTCGTGGTCACGACAAGCGGCGGCCGGGAGGCGAAAGGGCAGCGACTCCTGGTGGCCACCGGCCGGTTCGCCGACACCGGCGACTTGGGTCTGGAGGCGGCGGGGGTGAAGACCGATGAGCGGGGCTTCATCGTGGTCGACACCCATCAGCGCACCACGAATCCGCGAATCTTCGCTGCCGGTGACGTGTCAGGTGCGCCGCAGTACGTCTACGTCGCCGCGCAAACTGGGCACGCCGCCGCCGCCGGGGCGCTGGGCGAGCCGACGACGGTGGACTACCGCGGGCTGCCCGGGGTGACGTTCACGACCCCGCAGCTGGGCAGCGCCGGCCTCACCGAGGATCAGGCCCGGGCCGCCGGACACACCTGCGACTGCCGGGTCCTCGGCGCGCAGGACATCCCGCGGGCGCTGGCCAACCGGGACACCCGCGGCGCGCTCAAGCTGGTCATCGACGCCGACACCGGCAAGGTGCTGGGCGTGCACGCCGTACTCGACGGCGCCGGCGACGTGATGCTGGCCGCCACCTATGCGATCAAGTACGGGCTGACCGTCGACGACCTGGCCGACACGTGGGCGCCGTACCTCACGATGGCCGAGGCGCTGCGCATCGCCGCCGGACTGTTCCGCACCGACAAGCCGACCAGCTGCTGCGCATGAGCAGACGCATCGTGCTCGAATTCTTCGGGCTTGGGTACTGCGGGTCGCTCGCGTTCGCTGAGAGGGACGGCCAACCCGGCCAAAGGTGAGCGAGGCATAGCCGCGGACGGTCGGGCAGTGGAACACCCCGGTGACCAAGGACGGGAGGGGCGTGGCGGACGACGAGCGGCGGCCGGGGATGCGTGCGGTGCTGGCCCAGCCGGACTTCCGGCGGCTCTGGGCGGCGCGAACCGTCAGCCAGTCGGGTGACATCTTCAGCTTCGTCGCGCTGGCCATCCTGATCTACCGGCTGACCGGCTCGGGGCTGGGCGTGGCGGGCGTCGTCGTCGCCGAGATCGTCCCGGTGCTGCTCATCGCCCCGATCGCCGGCGTGGTCGTCGACCGACTGCCCCGCATCCAAGTGATGGTCGCCGCCGACGTACTGCGCGCCGCCCTGGCCGGCGTGCTGGTGGTCTGGCACGACGACCCGCTGGTCATTTACGCCGTCGCGTTCGGCCTGTCGGCCGGCGCGGCGTTCTTCAACCCGGCCGCCAACAGCGTGCTGCCCTCGGTCGTGACCGACCGGGAGATCGTCGCGGCCAACAGCGCCGTCTGGACGGCGGCGGTGCTGTCACAGATCGTCCTCGCGCCGCTGGCCGGAGGCCTGGTCGCCCTCGTCGGCCCGGGCTGGGCGTTCGGCCTCAACGCCGCGAGCTTCGTTGTCTCGGCGCTGGCGCTACGCGGACTGCGGCTGGTCGCGCCGCCGCGTGACGTCGGCCGCCGCCGGCTGCTGGCCGAGGCCCGCGAGGGTGTGGCCCTGGTCGGCCGCGACCGGCTGCTGCGCGCCCTGGCCATCGGACAACTGCTGGCCGCGCTGTCGGCCGGGGCGACCAGCGCGCTGCTGGTGGTGCTGGCCGCCGAGCACCTGCGGGCCCCGGCGAACGCCTACGGGATCCTGGTCGGCGCGATCGGCGTGGGCGCCGCCCTGGGCCCCACTCTGCTGCTGCGGCTGATACCGGACCCGCGCCGCCCGCTGTACGTATTCGGCCCCTACGTGCTGCGCGGCCTCGTCGACCTGGTGCTCGCGTCGGTCCGCTCACTGCCGTTGGCCGCCGCCACCCTGGCCGTGTACGGCGTCGGAACCTCCACCGGCGCTGTCACCTTCAACAGCCTGCTGCAGTCGCACGTCACCGACCTCACGCGCGGGCGGGTCTTCGCCCTGATGGACCTGCTGTGGCAGAGCGGGCGCCTGGCCAGTCTCGGCGTCGGGGGGCTGCTCGCCGACACCGTGGGCATCCGCGCCGTCTACTACCTCGGCGGCATCCTGCTGCTGCTGGCCGCCGCCGTCGGCTTCGCCGCCAGCCGCACACCCGCACCCTCGCGCGAGGCAGCCCCGCCGAGTCCGGACTGAGCAACGGCCAGGCCCGGTTCGCCGATGTGCAGCAGCTCAGTGGCTGGGCCCCGAGCGCACCAGCAGCCCGGTGAGCAGTCCGCGGATGCGCGCGTCGATCGGGCCTCACCGACTCGACCCCCTTGCCAGCCGGCTCCTCCAGGACCAGCGGAGGTAGCACGTGCCCGGGAAGACCGGACAGGCGTCACCGCAGCCCAGGGGAGGCCTTGCGGGAGCGAGACTCGATCCGCCTTGGTCGCCCGGTTGCCGCCGGTGGCGGCGGCTATCATCGTCGTATGGCGATGAATCCGATGATGGACAGCGCCGCGGAACCGGGGGTCAACGAAGCCGCCGCATTGTCCGCGGCGGCGTGCATGTTCCGCAGCTTGGGCGATCCCACGCGGCTCGCGATCCTCCGGCACCTGGCACTCGGTGAGCACAAGGTCGTCGAGCTGACCGCCCACCTCGGGTTGGCGCAGTCGACGGTCTCGGCGCACCTCGCCTGCTTGCGGGACTGTGGGTTGGTGACCTCCCGGCCGCAGGGTCGGGCGTCGATGTGGTCACTGGCGACCGGGGCAGAGCTGCTGGATGTGCTCGCCGCTGCCGAGCGGCTGCTCGCCACGACCGGCGATGCCGTGGCCCTGTGTCCGACCTACGGCGAGGAAGCGAGCCGATGAGCGCTGTGCCCGCCCACGGCCACCGTGAGGTCTCCGCGGAGACGCGCCGCCGGCTCGGTCGCCGGGCGCAGCTCTTGGCCGGCGCGTCGGTCAGCTACAACGTCGTCGAAGCGGTCATCGCCATCGCCGCAGGGGTCGCCGCGGGGTCGGTGGCGCTGATCGGCTTCGGCCTCGACTCGATCGTCGAGGTCTCCAGCGGCCTGATCATCCTGTGGCAGTTCCGCCACCGGCTACCTGAAAGCCGGGAGCGGGCAGCGCTGCGGTTGATGGCGCTGTCCTTCTTCGCCCTGGCCGGCTACGTCACCTTCGAGTCCGTCCGCGCCCTCCTCTTTGGCGCCGAACCGGAGTCGTCGATGGTCGGGATCGGCCTCGCGATCGCCTCGCTGATCGTCATGCCCTTCCTGTCCTGGGCGCAGCGGCGCACCGGCCGCGCGCTCGGATCGAACGCCGTCGTCGCCGACGGAACCCAGACACTGCTGTGCACCTACCTGTCCGCGGTACTGCTCGTGGGGCTGGTCCTCAACGCCACGCTCGGCTGGGGCTGGGCGGATCCGGTCGCCGGGCTGGTCATCGCTGCGGTCGCGGTCAAGGAGGGCCTCGAAGCCTGGCGCGGCGAGGACTGCTGTGCCCCCGTCCTCTCCGGCGAGGAGGCGGACAACGCACGTTCGGGATGCGGTTGCGCCGATGGCTGCACCGACGCCTGCTGCGTGCCCGGCGCCGCCCCGGCGCCCGGGCTCCTTCAGATCACGACCCGGGAACAGGCTCGGTGACCGGCCGTCCCATAGCTCTGGCCGCCGGAACTGACTACGGATCACCCACCACGTCCGACACCGGAACGAGCACCGAACGGCGATGGCCCGGTGTGCAGCCGCATGCAGGCCTCCGGTGGCCATGGCTGCGTCACGGGGGAGCGGTCCGGTGAGCGACACGAATGCCACCCTGAGCCCGGCCGAGATCGAACGGCTCACCAGGCGGGGGTTGCGCCTGGCACAGTTCACCGTCGCCTACAACGTCGTAGAGGGCGCCATCGCCGTTACGGTCGGCATCCTCGCCGGTCTCGTTTCGATGGTCGGCTTCGGGTTCGACTCCGGTATCGAGTCGGCGGCGGCGGTACTGGTCGGCCTGCGCCTGGCTGCGCGCCTGCGCCATGGCGAGGCCGACGAGGCCAAGGAGCGCCGCACCCTCAAGGCGGTGGCCGTCACGTTCTTTGTGCTGGCCGCCTACGTGACGTTCGAGGGCATCCGCAGCCTCGTGGGCGGCGAAGTGCCCGACGCGTCGGTTGTCGCCCTGGTGCTGCTCGCCGCCTCGATCGTCGTCATGCCGCTCCTGGCTCGCGCCAAGCGCCACGTCGGCGAGCGGCTGCGGGACCCGCTCATCCTGGCTGACGCGGCGGAGACCCGGATCTGCGTGCTGCTGAGCATCTCCACCCTGCTCGGCCTCGGCCTCTACGCCGTGGTCGGGTGGCCGTGGCTCGACCCGGTGGCCGGCTTCGTGATCGCAGCTTTCGCCGTCCACGAGGGCCGTGAAGCCTGGGAGGGCGAGCTGGTCGAGGACGACGAGGACGAGACGTGAGCGGATACCTGCTCGTTCTCGGCCTCGCGGCCCTGCCCGCGGCCGGGAACTTCGCCGGGGGAGTGCTCGCCGAGACGTTTCGCGTCTCCGAACGCGCGCTCAGCCTCGCGCTGCACCTCGCGGCCGGCATCGTGCTCGCCGTCGTGGGCCTCGAGCTGATGCCTGAGGCCTTGGCGGCGGGTCTCCCGTGGGTGCCGCTGTTGGCGTTCGTGGGGGGAGGTGCTGCCTTCATCGGTCTGGACCGAGCCATCGGCTTCATCCAGGCGAGGATGGGCGGCGGTGAGAAGCAGGGGAGCGCACTGGGGATCTTCTCCGGCGTCTCGCTGGACCTGTTCAGCGACGGCGTCATGATCGGCACCGGCACGGTCCTGAACCCAGCTCTGGGCCTTCTCCTTGCCCTTGGGCAGGTCCCCGCCGATGTTCCGGAGGGCTTCGCGGCCATCGCGACGATGCGCAGGGCCGGCATCAGCCGCGGTCGGCGGGTGCTGCTCGCGGCAGGCTTCGCCGTCCCGATCTTCCTCGGCGCCACGCTCGGCTACTTCGCCCTCCGGGACGCCCCCGAGATCGTCACCTTGTCGGTGCTCGCGCTCACCGGCGGTGCGCTCACCGCTGTCGTGGTCGAGGAGATGATCGGAGAGGCGCACGAAGGTGAGACCTCACGGCTGGGGCCCATCTTCCTCACCGCCGGGTTCGCCATCTTCGGCGCCATCTCCGTCTACGTGGGGGCGTGACCGAGAAGGGCCCATGGCGCTGCGGCCAGCCGGGGAAGGTGTCCCAGCCGATTCGGCGGTGGCTCGGTCGGGTCAGTCCGCTGCCACGGTCATGACGCCGGTCTGCCCCATGCCGATGTGGAAAGAGCAGTCGAACAGGTAGTCGCCGGCTTCGTCCACCTCGAACTCCACCGTCTCGCTGCGGCCGGGGCCGATGACGGAGATCTCCTCGGTGATGTCCTGCGGGTTGCCCCCGGGAGTGAATCGGAAGCCGTGCGTCAGCTCGTCGGCGACGCTCTGCACGGTCAGGCGCACCGGCCCGGGGGCCACCGTGACCGTCGCGGGGGTGAACACGTAGTCGTCGCTCACCTGAATGGTCAGCTCCTGTACGCCGTCGGCGCCCACCGCGACAACTCCCGGGACGGCTGCAGGAACCGGAGAGGAAGCTGCCTGCTCATTCGTCCCGTCGCCTGCGCCGCAGGCGCTCAACGTCAGCACGAGGAGCCCGACGAGTGTGGAGCGTCGGGCCTTGTTGTCCACTGGTTGTCCTCGCTGAATGTCGTGGTGGGGAGCACAAGAGGGCCGATGCGGTCGCGGCGGCCGTACCGCGCTTCATTGGGCGGTGATGTGGGGTCGACGTCAGGTGAGCAGTGCTCGTCCCCACCAGTCGTCACCGGATTCGACTCCCGGAGGACAGGCGAAGACCGCCGAGGATGTGTGCTCGATGAACTGGTTCAGGGCATCGCCGGCCAAGTTCCGCTGCACCTGCACGAAACCCGTCTCCGGGTTGCGCTGGTACGCGATGAAGAACAGTCCGGCGTCGAGCCGGCCGGATCCGTCCGATCCGTCGACGAAGCTGTAGCCGCGACGGAGGATGGCCGTCCCGGCGTTCGTCGGGTTGGACAGCGCGACGTGGGAGTCGGCCGGGATGGCCGGCTTGCCGTCGACGACCTGGGTGAGGTCCACCGGGTCGAACTCGGCGCGCTGCCCCAGCGGCGCGCCGCTGCCCTTGCGCCGTCCCATGGCGGCCTCCTGGCGCCCGAGGGGGACGGCGTCCCAGTCCTCGACCAGCATCCGGATGCGTCGGGTGACCAGGTAGGAGCCGCCGGCCAGCCAGTCCGCTCCCGGTCCACCGTCACCGGGAGCTACCCACACGAACCTGTCGAGGGCTTGCCCGTTCTCGGCCTTGAGGTTGTTCGTGCCGTCCTTGAAGCCCATCAGGTTGCGGGGCGTGGCCTGCTCGGTGCTGGTCGAGGAAGTCCGGCCAAATCCGAGCTGCGACCAGCGGACGCTGACCACCCCGGCACCCAGCCGCGCGAGGTTGCGCACGGCGTGCACCGCGACCTGCGGGTCGTTGGCGCAGGCCTGGATGCACAGGTCGCCACCGCTGATCGCCGGGTCGATGCGGTCCCCGGCGAACTCCGGCGGCTCGACCAGCGCGGCGGGCTTGCGTGCCGCAAGGCCGAACCGGTCGCGGCCGTCGGTGGTGGTGAACAGCGTCGGGCCGAACCCGATGGTGAGCGTCAGCCCCGAGGCCGGCAGCCCGAGCGCTTCTCCGGTGTCGTCGGGAGCAGCGTGCTCATCGCCGTCGACGGCCCCGACCGGGCCGGCGTCCTGCCCCGCGGTCATCCGTCGGGCGGCCTCCGTCCAGGCCTTGAGCATCTCGACCAGGTCGTCCCGGCTGTCGGTGGTGACGTCGAGAGCGACGAAGTGCAGCCGGTCCTGGGCCGGGGTGACGATTCCGGCCTGGTGCCTGCCGGTGAAGGGGATGGCATCTGCAGCATCGGATCCGGGGGCAACTGGTGCGGTAGCTGTGCCGGCCGTGGCCCGTCCGAGCACCCCACCGGTGGCTCCGGCAGCGACGATGCCGAGCGTCCCGCCGCCGGCGAGGCCCAGGAGTCGACGGCGCGACATGCCTCGGAGGTGCGCAGCCTGGCGTTCGCTGGAGTCGGGATCGGTACTCATGGACGAGAGGCTCGGCCGATCTGTGCGTCGGGGACAGCTGGCAAGGACTCTACTATCCAAGCTAGGAGCGCCGGCTGGGGATTCGCGCCGATTGCTGCCCGCCAGAGGAGCAAGCTCTCGGTCACAAGGCGGACGTGCTGAGCCCGGTGGCGCCCAGCCAGGCCCGCAGCCAGATCATGAGCGCGTCCCACCAGCCGGTTAGCAGCAGAATTCCCAGCAGGATCATCAAGCCACCGCCGATCCGCATCACCGTCGGGGCGTGACGGCGGGCGAAGGCGGAGAACGTGAGGGCGCGCCGGGCACCGAGGGCGACCAGGACGAAGGGGATGCCGAGCCCGAGGCAGTAGGCGAGGGCGAGGATGGCGCCGCGGCCGGCGGATGCCTGGGTGTAGGCGAGGGTGTTCACCGCGGCGAGCGTCGGGCCGAGGCAGGGGGTCCACCCGAGGCCGAAGACGACGCCGAGGACCGGGGCGCCGGCCAGGCCGGCCGGTGGCCGGCGGTGGATGCGGCGTTCGCGCATCAGCCAGGGGATCGCGCCGAGAAAGGACAGCCCCATCGCGATCACGACGACGCCGGCGACCCGGGTGAGCAGCGGTGCCCACTCCAGCAGCAGCCGGCCCAGGCCGCCGAACAGGGCGCCGAAGGAGACGAAGACGGCGCTGAAGCCGGCGACGAACAGCAGGGAACCGGCGAGTACCCGGCCGCGGCCGGCGGCTGCCGGCCCGGCCTGTGATGAGGACGTGCTGCGGGTCTCGGGGGAGCAGTCGGCCGATGCCGTCCCCGCGGGGCTGCCGCCGGCAGGCTGCGGAACCCGGGGCTGGCCGGCGGTGGCCTGGGCGCCGGCGAGCCCGGCGACATAGCTGACGTAGCCGGGAATCAGCGGAAGGCAGCACGGGGAGGCGAAGCTGATCAACCCGACCAGTGCCGCCACCGCCATGGCGAGCAGCAGGGAGCCATCGGTGACGATCCCGGCGAACGTCGCGGCGAGGTCGCTCACGCCTCGGTCTCCTCGATCAGCAGCTCCACCGCAGCGCGTAGGTCATCACCGCGGACCTGGCCGGTGTAGACGGCAGCCACCCGGCCGTCCCGGTCCAGCAGGATGGTGGACGGGACGACGTTCGCCGGGAAGCCGCGGAAGGCCAGCGCCACCTCACCGCGAGGGTCGAAGACCGAGGGGTAGGCGACGCCCAGTCTCTCCACGAAGGCGACGGCCAGTTGTCGCTCGTCCTTGACGTCGATGCCGAGGAACTGGACGCCGCGGTCGGCGACGTCAGCGTGCACGGCCTGGAACTCCGGCGTTTCCACCCGGCACGGCACGCACCAGGATCCCCAGAAGTTGATCACGGCGACATTCCCGGCCAGCGATGAGGAGTCGAACGGAGTTCCGTCGAGCAGCTCCCCGGAGAAGGCAGGGGCCGGCGCACGCCGTTCTTCCGGGATCACGGTCGCCGCGGCTGTGGGCTCCCGGAATTCGAACTCACCGGTGCCACCCTCGTCGCCGGTCAGCCCCGTGGAACAGCCGAGCAGCGCCGTCGAGCTCAGCGCTCCGGCGGCGATCAGGAAGATGCGACGGTTGAGCACACGATCGGAGCCAGCTGTGCTGGTCACCGCGGTCGCCGGTCTTCGCGGGATCGACTAAGCACGCTAGTAAGTTACAGGCCCTCCGGTAGCGCCGCGATCGTCCACCGTGTGGGCTGCAGCGCATCCGGCCGGACCCTTTCGGCGCCGGCCGGATGCGCTGGCCTCACGAGCTCGACCGTCTCCATCCCCAGCTGGTGCCGCGGTGGTCGTGGGGAGCGTCGTTGCGACGCTGGAGCTCACGCCTGAGCTTGCGCTCGGAGAGGCGGCCGAAGGAGAAGAAGTCCCCGTCCACCAAGATGCCGGGGGCGAAGAGGACGCCGTGCCGTTCTCCCAGCGCCCGACCCTCCTCGGTCTCCAGGCTGATCTCTTGGGTCTCGAACTCCTGTTCCTGGCTCAGCTGGGCCAGCGTCTCCTTGGCCTGTTCGCAGAAGGAGCACGACGTCTGGGTGAGGAGGGTGACGACGGTCATCGGTCGGTCCGGGCGGCCTCGAGGTCGGCGAGGATGGTGTCGACGGGCAGGTACATCGTGTAGTCCGGCGCGCCGCCGTAGTCGGCCCGCCAGACGATCTCGCCCTCACCGTCGACGAGGATGAAGCTGTGCCCGGCCGTGGTGTCGCCCATCATCCCGTACTTGTTCGCCTCGTAGGCCTCGACCACCGCCAGGTCAGGGTCAGCCAGTGCGAGGGATTCCAGACCGTCGTCGTCCATCTTTTGGACCAGCAGGTCCTGGGGAGCGTTGGTGATGCTGACCAGCCGGTCCACGCCGGCCTCCTCCAGCTGAGGGGTCGCCGCCTCGAGGTCGCGGATCTGGTCCCAGCAGGCCTGGCAGCCCAGCCCCTCGTGGAAGTACAGCAGCACGTTTTCCCCGCGGAAGTCGCTGAGTGATACGTCCTGTCCGTTCGTACCCGGCAGGGTGAAGTCCGGAGCCTCCTCGCCGGGGCCGGGTGATCCGACGTCGTAGCGCTCGGGGTCGGCCGCCCCTGCGGAGCTCGTGCTGCTCTGGTAGAGGGCGTAGAGGCCGCCGATGACCAGGATCGCCACGAGCCCGGCAACCACCCAGATCCGGGCCCCGCCGCCGCGCTGGTCGCGACGGGCGGCAGCGACGGCTTGTGCGCCTCGTGTGCTGGGCCCTGCGCTGGGGCTCTTGGTCGTGCCGCGTCCACTCATGGTCATGATCTCCCGGTCGGTGAGGTCTCGGTCGGTTCGACGACGCTGTCCTCGCCGTCGGTCGGGCTGGTGGGGGAGGGGTCGACGTCCGAGCTCCGGTTGCGGAATGCGCGCACGATGACCATCGCCAGGGCGCCGAAGACGAGCGCAGCGGAGAGCCAGCCGGGGACGAACGACAGCGCGTCCTCGACCTGGGCGGCGGCGTGGCCGAGGGCCGCGGTGAGACGGATCTGCCACTCGCCGGTCGCCATCCCCTGACCGGCAAGGGCCAGGACCATGGTCAGCGCACCCATCAGGATCATCAGCACCGCGGAGAGCAGCGTGGAGAGCAGAATCGTGCGGCGCAGCCGGCCTGCCCGGAGGGTCACCGTTCGGCTGGCCAGCAGGCGCGTCTTGCCCCAGTCCCGGCGATCCCAGAGCAGGGCGATCACGGTCAACGGCGCCACCATGCCGAAGACGTAGGCGATCCCGACGGCCAGGGCCGCCGGGAAGGATGCGACTGCTCCGGACACTGCTGCGACGCCGGCCAGGACGGGGGCGCAGCAGGCGCTGGCTGCCCCGGAGAAGGCGCCGAGGCTATACACCGAGCGCAGGCCGCTACCGCCGCCCGTGCGCATGGACGGCATGGGCAGCATGAACTTCCAGCCGTTGAGCATCGCCAGGCCAGCGAGCACCATGAGGCCCCCACCGATCGAGAAGATGATCGCGTGCTGTTCGTTGAGCAGCCGGCTCAAGAACGACGCGCCCAGGGCGATCGGCAGGATCACCGTTCCGACCCCGGCGGCGAAGACGACGGTCATGAGGACCAGGCGTGAGCGCTGTCGGAAGCTCGAGGCGAAATAGGCCGGGAGCATGACCGACACGCAGCACGGAGCGAGCAGCGCGAGCACGCCTCCGATGAAGGAGGCGAGCACCGTCGTGGACAGCAAGAGGTCCTGCATCGTCACTTCCAGCTGACTCGGATGGGAGCACGGGCTCTACTGGTGGCCGGATGGGCGCTACCGGAGACGGCCGCACGATGGGACTGCGGCGCGTTCCCGCTCCCGCGGCGTCCACTATGACACATAGGAGCCAGCTCGACCACTATGACAAATAGGAGTCGAGGTTCGACACCACTATCCTCCTTAGGAGATAGTGGGTCGTCGCGCCACTGGGGCGCCCGAACGGAGGAACCGATGTCCGAGTCGCTGTACCTACTTGCGCTCCTGGCCTGCCCCGTGGGGATGGGGTTGATGATGTGGATGATGATGAAGATGCAGCGGCCGTCCGCCTCTGCGGCCGCGGAGAGCCCTGCCGAGACGACCGTCGACAAGCAGGCTGAGCTCATCAAGCTGCGCGCCGAGATCGACCAGCTGCGCGCCGAGCGCCGGGACGACTCCAAGCCGGCGGGCTGGGCTCTCTGACCGCTGCGCCGGTACGGCGTGGACTCACAGGACGCGCGCACCCTGGGGCCGCGACCGCTTGCAGTGAGCGCATCGCGACCACACATCCGGCACACGGATTCTTCACATCCGGTGGGCACCGTGGAGTCAGGTCGCTCACCGGCGGCCTGTCGCCTACCGAGGAGAAGAGTCTCTTGAGCAAGCGCACGATCATCGCCGTCGCCACCGGTGTCATTGCCGGTGCCACTGTGGTGGGGGTTCCCGCCTTCGCCTACGCCGACGCCGCTTCGGAAACCGGGACAGCGGATTCCCACATGGAGTCGGTGATGGACGATCCGGCCTTCTACGACCGCATGATGGCCGCCATGTCCAACATGATGTCCGACCCGCAGATGCAGGAGCAGATGCGGGACCACATGCGAACCATGATGGAGGGCATGTCCTCGATGGAGGACATGGAGGACATGCACGGTCACATGGACGGCATGCATGGCGGCATGGGCGGCGGCATGGGCGGAGAGTCCTCCGACGACGCCGGCGACTCGGCTACCCCCTGACACCTCCAGCGGAGGGCGCGTTCCTCCCGGAGTCTCCTGGCACTCTGAGCGCCAGGAACGCCTTCGCGGAACCCCGATGAGTCCCGAGCGATCGAGACCGACCGCATCGACCGAGCTCACCAGCGCTCGGTCGCGACATCATTGACAGAGAGGCACACCCGTGCGGCCCGTCCTGTTCGAGGTCTTCGGTTTCCCGATCAACAGCTACGGCGTCAGCAAGGCCGCCGCCGCACTGGTGGCGGGGTACCTGCTGGCCCGTGAGTTCCGACGCTTGGGATGGAATCCCGACCGCGCCTGGTCGATCGTCATCGCGGCGACCGTCATGGGATTCGTCGGCGGCAAGCTGTACTACCTCGCCGAGCACGCCGGAAGCCTGTCACTGCATTCGTTCGGACCGTCCGGGTTCACCTGGTACGGCGGCCTGATCGCCGGCGTCGCGACCGTCGTGGTAATGGCACGCCGGTACGAGCTTCCGCTGGGGCAGCTGGCGGGGATCGCGGCCGCGCCCTTGTCCCTGGCCTACGGCATCGGACGCATCGGGTGCTTCCTCTCCGGCGACGGCTCCTACGGGCAGCCGTCTGACCTGCCCTGGGCAGTGGCCTTCCCGGACGGGACGATGCCGACCATGGTTCCCGTGCATCCCGCAGCGCTGTACGAAGCAGCCGTCGCGCTGGCCGTCGGCGGGCTGCTGTGGGTTCTGCGCACCCGGTGGGCACCGCTGCACGTCTTCGGCCTGTACGCGGTGCTCAGCGGAGTCGCACGGTTCCTCGTCGAGGAGATCCGCCTCAACGAGGAGGTCCTGCTCGGGCTGACCCAGCCCCAGCTCTGGTCGCTCGTCCTCGTTGCCATCGGTGTCGGTCTCCTGGCGACCGGGAGGCGCGACCGGTCCGGTAGGCAGCCGGTCGCGTCCGCGGCCGCCTGAGCGGTGGAGCCAGACTTCGGCGGTGGGCCAGGTTCTCGCGCCAGCGGAACCGTCCTCGTGGTCGACGACGAGGCGAAGATCCGGGAACTCGTCGGTGCCTACCTGGAGCGCGAGGGCTACCACGTCCTCCTCGCTGAGAACGGTCTGGACGCGCTGCGCCTGGTCGAACGCCTCCGCCCCGATCTGCTGGTCCTCGACCTGGGGCTGCCCGACATCCCGGGTGAAGAGCTTCTCCGCCTGCTGCGCCGGTCCAGCGACGTCCCCGTGGTGATGCTGACCGCCCGGGCCAGCGAGGGAGATCGCGTGGCGGGCCTGCGTTTGGGCGCCGATGACTACGTGACCAAGCCCTTCAGCCCGCGAGAGCTCGTCGCGCGAGTCGGGGCCGTCCTCCGCCGCGCCGGCGGCGGACGGCCCGGTCGTGTTCCGACCTTCGCCAGTGGCCGGCTGGCTATCGACCAGGAGAGCCGGGAGGTGACTCTCGACGGTGAGTCGATCGAGCTGACCCGCACGGAGTTCGACCTGCTCGTGATCCTGTCGTCCCGTCCCGGGCGGGCGTGGACGCGTGCCGAACTGATCAGTCGCCTGCAGGGCCACGGCTTCGATGGGTACGACCGCACGGTGGACGTGCACGTCAAGAACCTGCGGCGGAAGCTCGGCGACCACTCCCGGCGTCCGAGCTTTGTCCTGACGGTTGCCGGGATCGGCTACAAGTTCGGGGCGACCGCCGATGAGTAGTTCCCTGGCCCGGCGACTGGGCCTGGGCTTCGCGGCGATCGCGCTCGTCGCGGCCCTCCTGGCCGCCCTGTTGGTCAATCTCGCGTTCAGCAGCCGCTTCGAGTCCTACCTCGACCAACAACGGTCGGCTCGGGTGGACCAGATCGCTGCTGCGGTCACCGGTGCGTACGTGTCCGCGGAGGGCTGGGACCCCGAGCGTCTCGACCAGCTCGGGCCGGCGGTGTCCATGGCCGGTGCCGAGGTCCGCCTGGTCGATGCGGCGGGGGAGACGGTCTGGCCGACCGCAGGCAGCACCACCAGCGAGATGGCGCAGATGCATCGGGAGATGATGGCGGCGGGACCACTGGCCGACCCGGTCACCGTTCCGATCACCGTCGACGGGCAGCCGCGGGGAACCCTGCTGGTCGCGCTCCCCGAGGGCAGTGTGCCACTCGCTGATCGGCAGCTCCGCAGCTCCGTGAATCGGCTGCTTTTCGTGGGGGGACTCGCCGTAGCGCTGATCGCCTCGGTCCTGGGCCTGCTGTTCGCTCGGCGGGTCACCCGCCCGCTCGCGGAGCTGACCGCAGCAGCTGATGATCTGCGCGCCGGTGACCGTGGCCGGCGGGCCATGGTGAGCGGGCGCGATGAAGTTGCGGAGCTGGCGACGGCGTTCAACGAGCTGGCCGCCTCCGCCGAACGGCAGGAGGCGCTCCGGCAGTCGTTCGCCGCGGACGTCGCCCATGAACTGCGCACGCCGCTGGCCATCCTGCGCAGCCAGCTTGAAGCCGTCCAGGACGGCGTCCTCGACCTGACGCCCGCTCTGGTCTCCTCCTTGCACGAGGAGACCCTGCGGCTGGGGCGCCTCGTCGCCGACCTGGAGACCCTCACCCGCGACGACCACAACTCCTTCTCCCTGGAGCGCGTCACCCTCGATCTGGCCGAACTGGTGCGATCGGTCGCTGCGGGTTTCCAGCACCGCTTCGCCGAGCGTGGTCTCCAGCTGGACCTACGACTGACCCCAGCTCCGGTCTGCGGTGACCGGGTCAGGCTGGCCCAGGTGGTGACCAACCTGCTCGGCAACGCGGTGAAATTCGTCCCGGGGGGCGGCCGGGTGACCGTGACCACTGGCACCCAGGGTGATGCGGTGCACCTGGAAGTGAGTGACGACGGACCGGGGATTCCGGACGCGGAACTCCCGCAGGTCTTCGACAGGTACTTCCGAGGACGGGGTGCACGGGCAAACGGCTCGGGGATCGGGCTGGCGGTCGTGGCCACCCTCGTCCGCGCGCATGGCGGAGGGGTGAGCGCCACGAACGCACCCGACGGAGGGGCCGTCTTCACCATCACGTTCCCACTCGCAGAGCCCTCAGGTTCCGCAACGGCATCAGCACGTCCGCCGTCCGCAGTCGCCCGAGGTCCACTGCCCGAGTCCTCGACGGCTCCACCTCTTCAGGAGTGACCATGGCACCACGCAGAAGAGCGGAGGCGGCGCCGCCCACGACGGAGCGCGTGCGCGCCGTCTACGAGCGGCAGGCCGCGCACTACGACGCTGTCATCACGGCCGCCGAGTGGCTGCTGTTCCGGGGCGGCCGGTCGTGGGCCTGCCGGCAGGTCCGGGGAAGGGTCCTCGAGGTCGGCGTGGGCACCGGCCGGAACCTCCCGCTGTTCCCTCCGGAGGTCGAGCTGACCGGCATCGACCTGAGTCCGGCCATGCTGGCCCGGGCTGAGGCGCGCGCCGCGCAGTTGGCCCGGCCGGCAGACCTGTGCCTGGGCGACGCGCAGCGACTGCCTTTCCCCGACTCCAGCTTCGACTCGGTGATCGCCACCCTGACCTTGTGCAGCATCCCCGACGACCGAGCCGCAGTCGCCGAGATGGCTCGGGTGCTGCGGCCGGGCGGCCGCCTGGTGCTGCTCGATCACGTCGCCAGTCCGCTCCCGGCGATCCGGCGGGTTCAGCGCTTGCTGGAACCGGCCTTCCTGCGCCTGGCCGCCGACCACCTGCTGCGGGAGCCCGAGGTGGCGGTGCGGGCCGCCGGGCTGGAGATCCAGCATCTGCGTCGCTCGAAGCTGGGCATCGTCATGCGGCTGACGTGCACCAAGCCGTGAGCCACTCCAATTGCCCTGTGCCTCCGGCGCGCCTGGCCCGTTGACACCGCTTCACAGCTCCCGTTCGCACCGAAGAGACAGGACCATGTCGCTCTTGCTCCGCCTGGCAACCCTGGCCGCCGTCGTCCTCACCGTCCTCGGACTGGGGATCGGCAGCGCGTCAGCTCACGCTGAACTCGCCAGCTCCGAGCCGAGCGAGGCGCAGACGCTGACCACACCGCCCCGGCAGATCACCCTGACCTTCACCGAGGCGGTCCGGGCTGGCTCGGCCGAGGTCGTGGTCCGCGGCCCCGACGGGCGTTCCGTCACTACCGGCCCCGCTACCGAGACCGACGCCGTGGTGCGGCAGCCGGTGGACCTCAGCAGCAATGGGTCCTACCTGGTTGCTTACCGAGTCGTCTCGCAGGACGGGCACCCGGTGACCGGGGAGCTCACCTTCAGCTACGCCGGGGCAGAAGCCTCCGACGCCGGGCCGACCGGAGTGGCGGGTTCGACGGACTCCCCGGAGCCGCCGGTGACGGAAGCCGCCGCCGAGGAGGTGGCCGTAGCCGACGGCGGGGCCGGTGCAGGGCTGTGGTGGATGCTCGGCGTCTCGGTGGCCGTCGTCGCCGGTCTCGGTGTGCTGGCCCTGCGCCGGCGAGGGCCTCGGGGCTGAGCGAGAACCACGTGGCTGACTCTCTCGTGACTGCGCAGGCAGCCGACCGCATGCGCAGCCGCTGGCCGGTACTCCTTCCGGCGGCCGCCGCGGCGCTGCTGTTGACCTGGCTGACCTTGTCGGCCGGGTCCAAAGAGGAGTCGTCGGTCGCCGGGCTGCCCGGGTCCGATGCAGGGGCGGCCTGGCTCGTGCCCATGCTGCAGGTGCTGCACGACCTGGCTGCGGTCATGACTGTCGGATGCCTGCTGGGTGCGGCGGTCCTCCTGCCGGGCGACCGGTTGCTCGGTGCCGCCGGTTACCGGTGGGTGCGCACCGCCGGGTGGTCGGCTCTGGTATGGAGCCTGCTGTCGCTGGCCGCGGTTCCGGCGCTGCTGGCCGAGTTCCTCGGACGGGGTTTCTCGGTGGTCACGCCGACGGCGGTCGTCCAGTTCCTGGCGGACAGCCCTCAGGCCCAGGCCCGTGTCGTCGTGGCTGTCCTCGCTGCGGTGCTCGCCATGGCCGCCAGGGTGGTGCTCACCATGGGGGGGACGCTCGGTCTGCTCCTGGTCGCGCTGCTCGCCGCGCTTCCGCCGGCCCTTGTCGGGCACGCCGGCGGCACTGGCGGTGTCTACGGCCCGACCGCGGTCGCCCTGCACGTCCTGGGCGTGGTCCTGTGGGCGGGAGGACTGGTCGCCCTCCTGGTCTGCCGCTCGATCAGCGTCGGAGCCGTCGGTGCCGCCGTCTCCCGGTTCAGCCGACTCGCCGGACCGCTGGCGTTGCTCGTCGGTGGGAGTGGGGTACTTTCCGCGCTGACCCGGCTGTCCGACCCGGCCCAGGCGCTGGGCTCCAGCTATGGGTTGCTGGTCCTGATCAAGCTGGTGGCGTTCGTGGGCTTGATCGTGGTCGGGGCGTGGCATCGGCGCTGGACCATGCCCGCCCTCGTCGCCGGACGTCCGGCAGCGTTCCTCCGGCTGCTCTCCGTGGAGGTGGTGCTCTTCGGAGCCACCATGGGGGTGGCCGTCGGTCTCAGCCGCACACCGCCCCCGACAGCCCCCGCCGCGGCCCAGGGCGGAGGGGGCCACGCCGTTCCTGACGTCGTCGTGCCGGCTTCACCATCGCCCGGCGCGTTGCTGGACGTCCATCCGGGCCTCGTGTTCCCCGTTCTGGCCGCAGCGGCGATCGGGTTTTACCTCGCCGGCGTCCGGCGGATGTCCGCTCGAGGACGTCCGTGGCCATGGCTGCGGACCCTCGCCTGGTCCGCGAGTTGGGCTCTGGTCCTCCTCGTGACCAGCAGCGGGCTTGCCAGCTATGGCGGGGTGCTGTCGAGCGTGCACGTCCTCCAGCACTTCACTCTGTCCCTCGCCGCGCCGCTGCTGATGGTGCTGGCTCGACCGGGCCGACTTGCCATGAGCGCCCTGCGGCCCTCGACGGGGCAGGACCTGCGAGGACCGCGGGAGTGGCTGGTGGCACTCCGTGGTCGTCCGGTGATGGGGACAGTCCTGCACCCACTGGTCGCTCTGCCGGTCTACCTGGTGGTGAACTACTCCGTCTACGTCTCCGGGTTGTACGGCTGGCTACTACGGTCGGAGGTCGCGGACGTCGTCTTCTTCCCCCTGTTCTTGATGAGTGGGACGCTCTTCTTCCGCGCACTGCTCGGCCCCGCCGGACCGGGCACCGCGGCGGCGCCGAGGCTCCCCGTCGTCCTCGCGGCGCTCGCAGGGTGGGCAGCGGTCCACGGTGCGGTTGCGATCGTGGTGCTCCGCAGCGGCCCACTCCTGGCCGCGGAGTGGTGGAGTCAGCTGCTACGCCTCTGGGGGCCGATGCCGATCGAGGACCAGCAGACCGCCGGACGAATTGCGGCGACCTACGGGGTGGCCATGCTCTTCGCCACCGTTATCGCCATCCTGCGGCGGCGAAGGCGTCCCCGGGAGATCACTGCGCACAGTGCCGCGACGGCCGTGGTTGAGCCGCAGGTGCAGGGGACTAGTTGATCGCCACGCCGGGGCACAGGCCGGCGGATGCGCTTGCGGGGCCGTCCGGCGATCGGCTTTACTAGCCTGGATAGTAGTAAGACCACGTCTGCGAGCGCAGGGAGAAACGACATGCTCAGGTCGATGCGGTGCTGCCTGAACCCGAAGGTCATCGGGGGTCTGATCGCCGCAGGCGTGGCGCTCTGGCTGATGGCCCCGGCCGCCAGTACCGCGGCACTTCCGCTGCTCATCGCGCTGGTCTGCCCCCTGTCCATGGGAGTGATGATGTGGCAGATGAATCGGGGCGGCGGTAGTTGTGGCGCCTCGGGAGGGGGCCGCTCTGTGGCAGCCCCCTCCGTCGACGTCGACGAGGAGCTGCGGCAGGCGCGCGAGGAGGTCTCGATCGCCCGGGCCCGCCAGCAGCTGGGTGACCGGGGCAATCAGGCGCCCGCCTGACACGGCAGGCGCGCCGCTGACGCGGGCGCCCACCGGCGGGGCGAACTCTCACCGCGCTGCGAGGCGCGTGGTGGCCCTCTCGGGTGGTGACCGCGGATGCAGTACGCCGTTCAGGCCGAGGACGTGGCGATGTAGGAGACGATCGTCGCCATGCCCGTGCCCATGTGGTAGGCGTTGTGGCAGTGGGTCAGCCACTGGCCCGGATTGTCGGCTGTGAAGTCGGCGATCACCCGTTCCCCCGGCGCCACCATCACCGTGTCCTTCACCGCACCGGCGAACATCGGGAGGCGGCTCCGTGCCGGATCTCGCAGCTCACCGGCAGCTGCCCCCGGAAAGAGGTCACCAGAGCCTCGCACGGTGAAACTGTGGCCGTGCAGATGCATCGGGTGGTACATCGGAGTCTGGTTGACCAGCTCCAGTCGGACACGCTGGCCCTCCCGGATCTCCGCGGGAGTGATGCCGGCGAAGGGGCGTGCGTGGTCGTAGCTCTGGGCATTGATGCGCCAGGCGAAGCTGAACATGTCTCCGGTCAGATGGAGCGTGTGGGTCACGTCCGGGGGCAAGTTGTCCTGGCCAACGGTGGGCGCCGCGCGGAGGTCGGTCAGCCGGAGCAGTCGCCCACTCAGCTCCCGGGGAGCCGCAGCGGCTGACGGGGCTGCACCGCTGGCTGTGCGGACCACCCCGAGCGCCTGGGCCCCATGGCCTTCTGCGATCGCCACCAGTGGAAAGGCCCCGTCTCCGAGGGTGACGAGCACGTCGTAGCGCTCGCCGGCGCCGATGTGGAGGTTGTCGACCGTGATCGGCTCGACCGGGAACCCGTCGGTATGGGTGACGGTCAGCCGGTGGCCTCCGAGAGCTACTCGGAAGGTGGTCGTCCCGGCGGCACTGATCAGCCGGATTCGTGCCCGTTGACCCGGCCTGGCGGCGAACGTCTCGGGGGCCGTGGGCAGGCGCCCGTTGAGCAGGTAGAACGGGTAGCGCACGCTGTCGGCCATGCGCGACGCCGCGGACACCGGCGTCTGCCCTGCCGGAATGTTGGCCATCTCGGCGGTCTGGTGGTAGTCCCAGGACGCTGACCGGTCCTCGATCTGTCCGGCCTGGACGGGAACCTTGTAGCTCGCTTCCATGTCTCCGTTGCGGAGCTCGGACAGGACTTCATCCGGGGTCCCCGCGGCGCCGTCGATCCAGTCGTCGAGGACGACCACGAACTCCACGTCGTAGTCGCCGGCTTCGCGCGGGTCGTCGATGATCAACGGTGCGAAGAGCCCCCGCTCGCGCTGCATGCCCACGTGCGGGTGGAACCAGTAGGTCCCCGGATCGGGAGCGACGAAGGTGTAGCGCATGGTCTCCCCGGGGGGGACCACGGGTTGCGTCAGGTGGGGTACGCCGTCCATGTCGTTCCGGAGCCGGAGACCGTGCCAGTGCACCGTGGTCGGCTCCGGAAGCCGGTTGCGGACGTCCACCTCGAGCAGGTCTCCGGCGGTGCAGCGCAGGGGCCGCCCGGGCACCTGGTCGCCGTAGGACCACGTGCGGACGACTCGTCCTCCGAGGTCGACCTCGACCGGTTGGGCGGTGACCGATGCGCGGACACGACGGCCGGTGCCTCGGGCGAGTCGGGCCTGCTCGACGCGGCGCACCGCGTCGGAGCCGGCCAGCACTCGGCCCTCCGCTGCGGTGGCCGTCGTGGGCAAGGCCGCCCAGGTGCCGCCGGTCGCCGCCATTCCGGCCAGCCCCAGCGCCCCGAGGAGCAGTCCGCGCCGGGAGATCGAGGGGCCGGTCACCTGCCACCTGTCCTTGTGTAGGTCGTGCCGATGTGGTCACACGACAGCCGCCGGCGGCTGTCCGAGCGGCGTGCCGCCATGAGGTCCGCCGGCGGCCGCCGCCCGGCGGGGCCCCCGTCGTACGGGCCCTGCCGTGTACCTGCATGACGCTGCAGATACTACGCACCTTAGTAGATCTGGCTGTCGCTCGCGGACGGGCGCCTGGCGCGCAACTTCTACGTAGCTGCCTAGTAGTACGCTCTCCGTAGCGCCATAGTAGAGCTGACCGGCGCGCGGCTGATCGAGCGTCCGCTGGGGCCGACTCGGTGGAGCTGGCTCTGTGGCCGACCCGATCTCGCGAGGCGGAGTCTCATGTCCAACAAGCGTTCATCCCGAGTCGGTCCCTCCCGATCGGGTAGGCCAGGGCCGGGCTCAAGGGTCGGGCCCACCACTGCCGCCCAGCAAGTCAGCCCGCCGCGACCTGTCCCCAGCCGTGCGCCGGCGCCGCTACAGGCATTCCAGCGTCCACAGGTGCCGCGGTCGAGGACCGCCGCACCGTCGCTCCCGGTGGTCCTGCCGGCGAGAAAGGCACCACTAGCGCCTCCGACCCGCCCGGATCCCGCTGCTCAGAGGACACCGACCTCCCCGGGAGCTCGGCCTGAGTCCGCGGCGTCCGGGACGGTGACCGGATCTCCCTCCGCTGGCCTCCCTCCGTCTGCGCCGCCGGTCCCAGGCGCTCCCCGGTCACCGGCACGGGAGGCTGTCACCCCGGTGCGCCGTCCTGTCCTGGCTCGGGACATGCCTGCGGGCGCGGTCCAGGTCACGTCCTGGTCGTGCGAGTCCATGGACGACGTCGATCCCCAAGCGCTCGGAGTGACCTACTGGTTCGACGCTGCGCTCAGTGGCGACCCCTATCCGGTCAACGTGCGATTCAGCGGTAGGCGGCTGACCGGACCCGACACCCCCGGCAGGGCCGACGAGTTCGAGGTCGTGCACACCCTGAATGACGTGCTCCCGGGAAGCGGGCGGGTCGCCGTGACCGCCCGTGTCCCCGGACTGGCGCCGGGGGAGTGGGAGGTCACCGCAACCCCCGTCGTCCGGCACGCCCCTGCAGACTCCCCTGCGCCTCCGAATCTACCTCCCGGGCCACTTCCCCGTGGGACGACCGTCGGGAGAACGACCTTCAAGCCCGTGGCCGATGTCCGCGCGCCAGGGGTCCGGATCGGAGCCTGGCCCGCACTGGTGGCCCTCGGCTGGCTGTTCGCACTGGCTCTTCAAGGTGTGCTGGCGGCGGACCGCGACCTGCCGGTCGCGCGACTGCTCCTGGTGTCGGTGCTGGCGAGCCTGATCGGGCTGGTGGGTGCCAAGGTGTACTACCTCCTCACCCACCGCGAGGAGAAGGCCGGCCTGCTGCGCGCCGGCATGTCGGTCCAGGGTTTTGTGGTCGGTGCGGTCGGCTCGGTCGTCCTGGGGAGTTGGTGGGCGGGGATCCCGGTCGGCCCGATGCTCGACGTGACGGCGCCGGGCCTGCTGGTGGGCATGACCATCGGACGCCTGGGGTGTTTGCTCGGAGGCTGTTGTGTGGGGCGCCCCACGGCCTCTCGGTGGGGGATCTGGTCCTCCGACCGTCGGGTAGGCGTGCGCCGGATCCCGGTACAGCTGCTCGAGTCCAGCCTGGCCGGCCTCATCGCCGCAGCGACGCTCGCAGCAGTGGTGCTGGCCGACCCTGGGGTGGACGGACTGCTCTTCGTGGCGGGGGTGGCGGCCTACACCTTCGGGCGCCAGGTGCTGTTCCCACTCCGGGGGCTGCCGCGGCAGACGAAGCACGGGCGCAGGCTGACTCTCGCGGTCGCCGGACTGGTGCTGCTGGCGGCACTTTCGGTACTGGTGAGCGTCTGACCCGGCGGACCGCCAGGCCCGAGGCCCGGCCGACGGCGGGACCGTCGTCCTGCTCGGCGGACCGGTGTCGCCGGCCCCTGCGTCCCTGGAGGTGCCGACGCTGGGGCTCCTCTCCTATGTGCCATAGTTGCCAGTCGCCACTGCGCGTCCCCTCTGTGGGAGCGGCTGCCGCTCCGCCGGACAGCGCCCAGGGGATCCGCGCTTCGATGCTGGACTCGTATGAGGGAGGTCGCACCCTGATGTCCTGGGGGAGCGATTCGCTGAGGTTCGCGGCGGCTGCAGGCGCTCGAGCTCAGCGAGGCACGAACGACATGGCCACGGTCAGGCCGCAGGTGGGGGTGGACCGGTGATCCTCGCGGCCGCGGGCTGGGCAGGCGTCATGCTCGGCCTCGCCAGCTCCATCGCGCTGGCCGTCTTCGGCTTCCGAGCGCTGCGCACTCCCGACCGAGCGACGCGGGGACAGCTGCAACAGCCGGTCGTCGGCATGGTGGTCGGCGCCGCGGTGGCGTTCATCGCCTTGGAGATCGCGCTGCTCACCGACGACTTCGCGGTGTCCTTCGTCGCGGGGAACAGCTCGCGGGCGACACCGGTGCTCTTCAAGCTGACCGCAGCCTGGTCGGCTCTGGAAGGCAGCATCGTGCTGTGGGTCGTGGTGCTGGCCGGCTTCACCGCCGTGGTGCTACGGCAGGTCCGCTCGGTCGATGACCGGCTGGGCGTCGGTGCGCTGGCGTTCATGGGGCTGGTGGCCACCTTCTTCTTCGGGCTGGTCTCCACCGTGGCGAACCCGTTCGAGGTCCTCGCCCAGCCGCCGGCCGACGGCCCCGGGCCAAACGCACTCCTGCAGAACCACCTCCTCGTCACCATCCACCCCCCGTTGCTCTACCTCGGATACGTCGGGTTCACTGTGCCCTTCGCGTTCGCCATGTCGGCCCTGCTGACCCGTACGCCGGGAATCGACTGGCTACGCCGCACCCGCCGGGCCAACCTCGTCGCCTGGTCCTTCCTGTCCGCCGGGCTGGTCCTGGGCGCCTGGTGGTCCTACGAGGTGCTGGGCTGGGGTGGCTTCTGGGCGTGGGACCCGGTGGAGAACGCCGCCCTGATCCCGTGGCTGACGGCCACCGCCTTCATCCACTCGGCCGTCGTCCAGGTCCGGCGCGGGACCCTCCAGTCCTGGAACTTCGTCCTGGTCCTGACGACCTTCGCCCTGACGATCCTGGGGACCTTCCTCACCCGGTCCTCGGTGGTCGCCTCGGTGCACAGCTTCACCCAGTCGCCGGTGGGTCCGGCGCTGCTCGGCTTCTTCGTCGTCGTGGTCGTCGGCGGGTTCACACTGTTCGCACTGCGCGCGCCCGGGCTGGCTTCCCCCGACCGGCTGGAGTCCCTGGCCAGCCGCGAGGGAGCGTTCCTCGTGAACAACCTGCTGCTCTCCCTCTTCGCCTTCGTCGTGCTGCTCGGCACCCTGTATCCGGTGTTCGTCGAGGCGTTCACCGGGGCGCAGACGTCGGTCGGACGTCCCTTCTTCGACCGGATGGCGGTGCCCATCTCCTTCGCCCTGCTGCTCGCGATGGGAGTGGGGCCGTTCACCCCGTACCGGGCTGCCAACGGCCGGCTGCTATGGGCGCGGCTGCGTCCGGCTCTGCTGGCCGGCAGCCTGGTCAGTGCCGGTCTCGTGGTGGCCGGAGTCCGGTCGGTCGCGGTCGTCGCCGTGGCCCTGCTGGCGACGGCGATCGTGGCGGCCAGCGCGCGGCAACTGGTCACCAGCGCGCCCGATCGTCGGCCGGCCACCCTGTTCCAGATGGTCCGTCGACAGCGCGGCTACTGGGGTGGGCAGCTGTCCCACATCGGTCTGGTGCTGGTCGCTCTCGCCATCGCCGTCTCGGCCGACCTGTCCGAGCGCACGACGGCCACCCTGCGGCAGGGGGAATCGGTGGAGTTCGGCGGTTACACGGTGACCTACACCGGCAACGAGACCATCCAGCGATCCCACCGCACCGAGGTGGCGGCGGAGTTCCAGATCCGCGAGGGCGCCGACGTGGTGCGGATCGCCGGGCCTTCGCTCAACCAGTACCCCAGCCAGCAGCAGGCGGTGGCAACGCCCTCGGTCTGGTCCACACCGCGCGAGGACATCTACGTCGCCCTCACCTCACTGGAAGACGGTCAGGTGTCGGTGAACCTCTACCGCTATCCGCTGATGTGGACGCTGTGGGCCGGCGGTCTCCTGGTCGCCGCCGGTGGTTTCTGGGCGGTGGGCGGCAGGCCTCGGCGCCGCGTCCGCAGCGCGACCCCTGCCGCCGTCGAGGCGGATGCGCCTGCAAACGCAGACGCAGGGGCTCCACAGGCTGTCGCGGTGCTGTCCGATCCGCCCGCCGAGCAGGGCGAAGGGCGCGACCGTGCCTGACCGCCGCCGGGTGGGTGTGACGTCGGCTCTGCTGCTTACCTTGTTGACCGTCACCGTGGTCGGCTTGTTCGCGGCCGGTCCCGGTCCGCGTGACCGGGTCGCCGAGCTGGAAGGCCAGCTGCGCTGCCCGGTGTGCAAGTCGGTCTCGATCGCCGAATCCCCGTCGGAGACGGCGGTGGCCATGCGGCGCAGCGTGGCCGAGCAGGTGGCGGCCGGCCGCTCCGACGCCGAGATCCTGCAGTACTTCGAGGCGCGCTACGGGGAATGGGTCCTCCTCGACCCGCCCGCGCAGGGCCGCGGCGTCTGGCTGCTGGTGCTGCCTGCCGTCGTCGCCATCGGGGGCGTGGTCCTGGTTCTGACCCGTGCTCGGCGCTCCCCGGATGTGCCGGAACTGTCCGATGACGACCGGGATAGGGTCGCTGCCGCTCTCGCCGACGCACGGATCCGCCGCCACCCGGACGAGGACGACGAACCGTGAGCCGTGAGGAACTGGAGGAGCGGCGTGACCACGCGCTGCGGGATCTCGAGGAGATCGAGCGTCAGCACGCCGAGGGAGAGCTGACCGACGCCGACGTCGCGCGGCTACGTCCCCGTTACGAGGCCGAGGCCGCCGCCGCCATTCGTGAGCTGGATGCGCCGGAGCGAGGTCTGTCTCCGGCAGCGGCCAGGGTAGGCGGCAGGGCTGTCCGGGCACGTCGAGCGGCCTACCTGGTCACCCTGGCGGCCGCCGTCATCGCCGCCACGGTGCTCCTGCCACAGTCGGTGCTGGACCGCCCTGCCGGGGGCTTCGTCACCGGCAACGAGCTGGACGGCAACCAGCCGGACGCGGCTGCCGAGCCGGTGCCCGGGGGCCGCGACCTCTCCACGGTGACCAACAGCGAGATGGAGGCCGTGGTACAGGCCAATCCCGATGTCGTGGGCATGCGATTGGCTCTGGCACGGCGGTACGTGGAGGTCGGCGACCTGCCCTCGGCGATGCTGCACTTCACCGAGGCGCTCAAGCGGGAGCCGGACAACCCGGAGGCGCTGGCGTACGTCGGCTGGGCGTATCTCCTCGCCGAGCAACCGGACAAGGCCGAGGACTACATCACCCAGGCGCGGCGCCTGGACCCCACGCTGCTCGATGCACTGTGGTTCGACGCGAATCTGCGGTTGCACTGGCTCGACGATCCGGGCGGTGCCCTCGAGGTGCTGGCCGAGATGGCGGAACGTCCGGATCTGCCGCCGGATGTGGCCGACCAGGTCGAGGAGCTGGCCGCAGCTGCCCGCGCGCAGCTCGATGCGGCCGGGGGTGACGGCGGGTGAAGGACTTGACAGCCCCGGGTTCGGTCGTGGCGCCGGAGGAGTCACCGGGAGGGATGAGACCGGTGCGACGGGGACGCGCCGTCCGTTGGGTGGCGGTGGTTGTGGCGGTTGCCGCCGTCGCCACCGGTGTGGTCTTCGGCAGCCGGCTGGACGCCGACCCGTCGCTTGTCGAGACGCCGCTGATCGGTACGGCCGTCCCCGATCTGGAGCTGCCTGCCCTGGAGGGCGGCGCGCCGCTGCGGTTCTCCGACCTCCGGGGCGAGGTCGTCGTCGTCAACTTCTGGGCGTCGTGGTGCGTCGCCTGCCGCGAGGAACACCCGGCGCTGCTGGCCGTGGCCGATACCTACCGGGATGCCGGCGTGACCTTCGTCGGCATCGTCTACCAGGACGAGCAGGATGCCGCGGTCGGGTTCCTCGACGAGATGGGTCGCGGTGGTGACAACTACCGCTACGTCACCGACCCGGACTCCACCGCCGCGCTCGACTTCGGCGTCTTCGGCGTTCCCGAGACCTTCATCATCGACCGTGACGGCGTCATCCGAGGCAAGATCACCGGCGCCTCCACCTTTCCCCTCCTGGCCGGCGCGGTGGAGGAGGTGCTGGCCGGGCGGGACCCGCAGTCCCGGACCTCCGGCTCGGTGCAGCCCGCGCCGGGGGAGCCCTACGTGGACCGGGAGTAGCGCAGCTCGGGACCGGCTGGGCAGGCGGGCCTCCCACGTGTCTGCGGGAGGCGGTCCTGTGCAGGGTCAGCTCGCGGTGGGGTGATCACCTGCAGCCGGTCGGGTTCAGATCGGCGGCCAGCCGAACCGGGCGTAGAAGGCCAGCAGTCCGCTCATCAGCCGCGTCCAGCTGCCCGTGGCGATGCCGATGCCCATGGCGACGAGGAGCACTCCGCCGAATACCTCGATCTTCCGGGAGTTGCGCCGGAGCCAGTCCAGGCGCAGCCGGCCGCGCCGGACCCCGAGGGCGACGAGCAGGAAGGGGATGCCCAGACCGATGGAATAGACGAGCAGCAGCAGAGCGCCCCTGGCGACCGTCCCCGACCCTGCGGCGGTGGTGAGGATCGCGGCCAGCACGGGGCCGACGCACGGCGTCCAACCGAAGGCGAAGGCCGCGCCGAGCGCGAGTGCGCTGCCCGGGCCGCGCCCGATCCGGCTGAGGTCCATGCGTACCTGGCGGTGCAGCAGCGGCAGCCGCAGGACACCCGCCGTGGCCAGCCCCATCGCGATGATGAACGCGCCTCCGACGACGTTGATGGTTGCCCGGTGCTGGGCCAGGAGCAGCGCCAGGCCGGAGGCGGTTGCACCCAGGGCGGTGAACACGATGGTGAAGCCGAGCACGAACAGCAGGGACCCGGCCAGCACCCGGTCACGGACGGGCGCAGGGGGAGCCCCACCGGTGGCGGCCGCCGGGACGCCGGCCGGAGGGGCCAGGCTGGACACGTAGGAGACGTAGCCGGGCAGAAGTGGCAGCGCGCACGGCGAGGTGAACGACACCACGCCCGCGATCAGCGACAGGAAAGCCAGAGGCAGGAGGTCCACGGACGGCGCTGCTCAGTCGGTGGCCGCGGAGGGGCCGTCGGCGAGCTGGACCCCTAGCCGCTCCGTGAGTAGCGTGCGCAGCCGTTCCTGGTCCGTCGCGCCGATGACCTTGTCGACGATCTCTCCGTCGGGCGCGAGGACCAGGGTGGTGGGAACCCCGGGGCTGGGCAGCAGATCGAGCGACCGGCCCGACGGGTCGTACAGGTTGGCGTGGGTGATGCCGAGATCGTCCAGCAGGAACCGCGCCGGCCGCTCCCCGTCCTTGGCGTTGACGCCGAGGAAGAGCACCTGGTCCCCGACCTCGTCGGCGAGGCGCTGCAACTCCGGCATCTCCTCGCGGCAGATCCCGCACCACGACGCCCAGAAGGTGAGGACGACCGGAACCGCGGGCAGTTCCCGCAACGCCAGTTCGGTCGGCTGGCCCAGGCAGGTCAGGGTGATGTCGGGGAGTTGGGTCCCCGCGCCGCCGCCTGCCTCCAGGGGGTGGGGGCAGGGGGTCGTCGAGGGAAGGTCGCCTTCCTGAGCCTGGGGTATGACGCCGCTCCCCGGTTCACCGGGGCCGGTGCAGGCCGTGGTGAGCAGCGCCGCGGCGACCGAAACCCGACCGGCCCGTCCGAGCAAGCGCTTACGGGTGGCGGACGCTCGGGGCACCATCCGGACCGTCACGGCGCCCCATCGCCGGGTTCGCCCTCGGCGCTATCGGGAGGCTGGTAGTTCTCGTCGTGCTTGATGATCATGGTGTCGGAGCGGAAGGTGTCGCCGTCCCAGGCTCCCTCCATCACCACTCCGATGCCGGGGCGGAACAGCTGCGCGGGGGACCCCCGGTAGGCCACCGGAACTTCCGCGGGGCCGGAGACGACGACGAAGCGCAGCCCCTCGTCCGTCGTTACCACGCTGCCGTCCTGCACCAGACCGCCGATCTGGAAGCGCCTGCCGTCCTCGAAGTCGGCCTTCTGCGCGAGTGCCTCGTGCGGCGTCAGGAAGTACACGAGGTTCCCGTTGATGTTGCCGACGAAGAGCACCCCGAGCAGGATCCCCGCGACGCCCAGCACCGACACGGCCAGCAGCCGGTATCGCCTCATCGGATCTTCTCGATGCGCCGGTTGACGCCACTCAGCCGGTGCTGCAACCAGACGGCGTATCCGCTCATGGCCCCGTAGGTGACGCCGAACCCCAGCGCCACCCATGCCCACTCAGACATGGTTCGGGAACTCCTTCCGGTAGTCCGGGGTGGTGATCGCCTGCCCGGCGAGCTCGCCGGCGGCACGGTCGTGGGCGGCGTCGTAGGTCTCCTCGGCGACGGCCAGTCGGACGCGAGTGCGCAGGAGTAGGACGTAGACGAGCGTGAAGGCGAGGACGTTCAGCAGCAGGGCGGCGAGCATCCACTCGTCGATCGTGGGGGCCGCCGGCTTGAGCACCGTCGGCGGCTGGTGCACCGCCCGCCACCACACCACGGACATGTGGACGACGGGGATCTGGGCGAAGGCCAGGACCCCGAACACGGCGCTCCGCCGGGCTCGGACGGTGGCGTCCAGGGTCGCCCGGCGCAGCGCCAGGTAGCCCAGGTAGACGAAGAACATCATGGCGGTCGTCACCAGGCGCGGATCCCAGGTCCACCAGACTCCCCAGACCGGTTTCCCCCAGATCGAGCCGAGCGCGATGGTCAGTCCGGTGAAGAACACCCCGACCTCCGCACTGGCCGAGGCGAGCCGGTCCAGGGACGCTCGGCGCTTCCACAGCCAGCCCGCGCTGGCGCCCAACGTGATGGCGAAGCTGAGGTAGGCGAGCCACGCTGCCGGCACGTGGACGTACATCAGCCGCTGCAGGTTGCCCTGCAGCCGGTCCGGGGGAGCGGTCAGCGCTGCGGCCAGGGCCCCGGCCATGACGACGACGGTGACGGCGGTCAGCCGGCGGGAGACGGACGTCACGAGAACTCCTCGAGGGATCGGGCGAAGAGGGCGACCGCGAGTGCGGCGACGACGTCGACGAGCAGCAGCAGGGCCACCCAGCTCCACGGTTCCCGGCCGTAGCGCACCGCCTCGGCCACCTGGGTGGCCGACAGGAGCAAGGGAAGCGCCAGCGGAACCACCAGGAGGGGGCCGAGGGTCGTGCGGCCTGCCAGGCCCTGCGCGAGGGCGCCGGCCAAGGTCCCGAGCACGGCCAGCCCCGCGGCGACCAGCGGCAGGACCGCGAGCAGCCACGGCCAGCTGTCCAGGGGCGGGTCGTAGATCATCACTGCCACCGGGAGCAACGTCAGCTCGAATGCCAGCAGCAGCAGGGCGTTGGCTGCCGCCCGCCCGGTGAGCCGGACGACGGGATGGACTCCGGTGAGCCGCAGCAGCGCCACCTGGGCGGGCGTGTCCGCGGCGCTCTGCCGCAGGCTGACCAGCACGCCGAAGAGCAGCACGACGACCCAGTAGATGCCGTAGCCGACCGAGCGCAGCAGGGGGACGTCGGTGCCGATGGCGAGCGGGAAGAGGAGTAGCGCCACGCCGCCGAACGGGGCGGTGACCAGCAGAGTCTCCCCGGCCCGCCCCTCGAGGAGCAGGTCCTTCCGGGCCAGTTCCAGAGCCTGTCGCGCCGGGCCGGGCGGGGTCACCGGAATCCCTGCCCGGGGACCATCGTGGCCGCGGGAAGGACTTCGCGGAGGCTCCCCTCCCGGAGATCCAGCACCCGGTCGACGGCCGCGTCCAGCCGGGCGCGATCGTGGGAGACGACGACGGCAGCGCCCTCGCGCTCGCGTACCTCGTCGATGATGACGTCGACGAGGCCGGCGGACCCGCTGTCCAGCCCGGCGTGCGGTTCGTCCAGCAGCAGCAGGGCCGGCGCGCTGAGGATGACCCGCGCCAGCTCCGCGCGACGTTGCATTCCCTGGGAGCAGCGGTCCGCGGGCCGGTCCGCGGCCCGACCCAGTCCGACTGCGTCCAGGGCCGAGCTGACGGCCGACACGTCGACGCCGGTCAGACGACAGAAGAAGCGCAGGTTCTCGGCCAGCGTGAGCCGGGAATAGAGCGCGGGGGAGTGCCCGATCAGGGCGATCTGAGGACGGATCTTCTCGCACTCGCGGCTGCCCAGCGCCGAACCGAGTACCCGACCGGTGCCGGCGGCAGGGGAAAGCAGGGTGGCCAGCAGGCGCAACAGCGTGCTCTTGCCCGACCCGTTCGCCCCGATCACCCCCACTGCCTCGCCCGCTCCCACGGTGAGCGTCAGGTCCCGGAGGACTGGTGTGCGCTCGACCGCGACCGCGATGCCGTGCAGCTGGATCACCGCATCCGGCTGAGCCTGCCGCCCAGCAGGGCAGGCGTCGTACGGCAGCCGGGAAGCGGGGGACACGGGCAGCTTCCACCTTCTTCGGCGCCGGGGGAGAGGAGTGCTCAACGTCAACAGCAGTACGCGCGTGGATAGTACGGAGCTAAGTAGTAGCTGCCGCGACGGGGATGGCCGGCAAGCACTACTAGGGTCGATCGTAATAGCCTAGTTCTCGAACCGGCGCCCGTAGCGGAGAGCGCAGGGTCACGTCCGCGGGCGCCGGTTGTGGATGTCCGTGTGCGCCGTCTGAAAGCCTGAACATCCGACCAGAAGGAGACCTCCATGAGCCGCAACGACGTGCTCGTCACCGTCGACTGGGCCCAGGAGAACCTGGGCCAGCCCGGCATCGTCTTCGTCGAGGTCGACGAGGACACCACCGCCTACGACGGCGGCCACATCGAGGGCGCCGTCAAGCTGGACTGGAAGAAGGACCTGCAGGACCCGCTGCGCCGCGACTTCCTGGAGAAGAGCGCCTTCGAGGCGCTGCTGTCCTCGCGCGGCATCGCCAACGACGACACCGTCGTCCTCTACGGCGGCAACAACAACTGGTTCGCCGCCTACGCGTACTGGTACTTCCAGATCTACGGCCACTCCGACGTCAAGCTGATGGACGGCGGCCGCAAGAAGTGGGAGCTCGACGGCCGCCCGCTGTCCAAGGACGCTCCTCAGCGCCCGGCCACGCAGTACCGGGCCTCCGAGCCGGACCTGTCCATCCGCGCGTTCCGCGACGAGGTCGTCGCCTCCATCGGCAGCAAGAACCTCGTCGACGTCCGCTCGCCCGACGAGTTCTCCGGCAAGATCCTCGCCCCCGCGCACCTGCCCCAGGAGCAGTCGCAGAAGGCCGGGCACGTGCCCACCGCGATCAACATCCCGTGGAGCAAGGCCGCCAACGAGGACGGCACCTTCATGAGCGACGCCGAGCTCGAGAAGCTCTACGCCGAGCAGGGCTACGACGAGAGCAAGCCGACCATCGCCTACTGCCGGATCGGCGAGCGCTCCAGCCACACCTGGTTCGTGCTGCGCGAGCTGCTCGGCAGGACCGACGTCAAGAACTACGACGGCAGCTGGGTCGAGTACGGCTCGCTCGTCGGCGTCCCGATCGAGAAGGGGGCCTGATCCGCCGTCCAACCGTCAGCGGTGGCGGTCGTCCACGAGGGGGCGACCTGGCCGGTGGACGGCTGGGACTCCCCACCTCTGGCCGGGGTACTGCTCGCGTCGGCCTCTTCACCCGCCGGCTGTCCGGGTCCTGACACCCAGCGGAGTGAGCAGCTCCTCGGCCACTAGCTGGAGTAGTACGCTTGCCTGCGCTGGCTGCCATCCGGAACGGTTCTCGAAAACCCTAGGGATAGCAGCCGTCCGATCATGGGAGGTCCGGTGCGTCCGTTCGGTGAGCTCGAGGCTGCGGTCATGCAGTGCTTGTGGCGGCGTGGTGAGGCGGCAACCGTCCGGGACGTCCTCGGAGAGCTGAACGACGGCTCTCGCAACCTGGCGTACACCACCGTGATGACGGTCATGGACAACCTCCACCGCAAGGGTGCGTTGCGGCGCGAGATGGAAGGTCGTGCCTGGCGGTACACACCAGCTCGCACCTGGAGCGAGCACTCTGCAGCGCTTCTTCAGGAAGTGCTCGGGGAGGCTCGCGACCGTGACGAGGTGCTGATGCACTTCGTGGCCGACCTGGACCCGGACACCGTCGCAACCCTCAGGACAGCGGTCGAGGCGGCTCGGCAAGCCAGCGCTCCGTGATCACCGGCGGCCTGCTCGTCTTCGCGGTGCTGCTTGCCGTGCTGGCTCCGCGAGTGATCGAGGGAGACTGGTCGGTCCGGGCTCCGCGGTTGGCCGTCTTCGCGTGGCAGGCCACGTCGGCCGGAGTCGTTCTCGCAACAGTGCTCGCCGGGCTGACGTTCCTGGCGCCGGCCACGGCAGTCAGCGAAGGTCTCGCCGCGGTCCTGGACGCGTGCGCGGCGACGATCGCCAGCGTGTACAGCTCTCCCGGAAGGTTGCCCGCCATCCTCGCGGGGTTCCTGCTGGCCGGCCTCGTGCCGTTGAGGTTGTGCTGGGTGGCCGTCCGCAGCGGGTTGCGCGACGGAAGGTCGCGGCGGCGACTGCAGTCCTCGGTCCTCATGGGCGCTCGCCATGAACCAGAGCTGGGGGCTCTGGTCGTGGAGTCGCAGGAGGTGGCAGCGTTCTGCGTCCCCGGTCGCCACAAGGCTGTCGTCCTGACGAGCGCCGCTGTGGCGACCCTCTCCGACGAGGAGCTCGCCGGTGTGTTGGCGCACGAGCGCGCCCATCTCCACGGCCGCCACCACCTGGCAGTCGGGGGCGCCCGCATGCTCGCGCGGGCTTTCCCGGGGGTCCCGCTGTTCGGTCGGGCGACCGGGGGGATCGAGCAGCTTGTGGAACTGTTGGCGGACGACGCCGCTGCACGGCAGGTGCACCGGGTGGAGGTCGCTTCCGCGCTCGTGACCCTGGCAGGCATGCGCGCGCCGAGCACCGCCCTCGCGGCTGCCCAAGGGGTCGGGGCGCTGCGGGTGACGCGTCTCCTGCGGCCTGCGGCGCCTATCGGAGCACTGCCGCGCGTCGCTGCCATCACGGTCGCAGTGCTGGCGGTGGGCGGTCCCATCATGCTCGCCGCCTGGCCGCTGCTGGCGGCCACCTCCAGCGGACTGTGCGTCCTCCCCGGCGCCGGATGGAGCTGATCCCCGAACCGGAGGGATTACTATCGGAGTTAGTGATCCGATTCCGTCTGTAGGGACTTCATGTCTTCGCTCGTTCCGTCCATCCTTCGCCGCCCCTCGGCAGCTCTCCCGACCAGTGGTCCTCACGGGGCCGGCCGGCGCCTACTGATCGGGGCGGCGATCGTCGCACCCTTGGTTCTCTCCGCTTGCGGCACCGACGCCACCGCAGGACACCAGGAGACAGCTGACGGCGAGACGCACAGCCACGACGACGGCAGCCACGCCCACCCGGAGGACGTGACCCTCGAGCACGTGCACGGGCTCGGTGTCGACCCGGCCGACGACAGCCTCTACGCCGGCACGCACTACGGGCTGGTGCACATCACCTCAGACGGGGAGCTGACCCGCATCGCCGACCGGGTGCAGGACTTCATGGGCTTCACCGTCGTCGGCCCCGAGCACTACCTGGCCAGCGGTCACCCCGGCGAGGGGCAGGACGGTCCGGGAAATCTGGGCTTGATCGAGAGCACCGACGGCGGGCAGACCTGGGAGACGCTGTCGCTGGCCGGTGAGGCAGACTTCCATGCGTTGGACGCCGCGGGCGACATGATCTATGGCTACAGCGGTGGCCGGCTGCTGGTCAGCGAGGACGGCGTGGAGTGGGCCGATCGCGGCGAGATGCGGATCGCCGACCTCGCCGTCGACCCGGCCGATCCGCAGCGGCTGCTGGCCACCACCGAGGCCGGCCTGGTGGTGAGCGAGGACGCCGGGAAGAACTTCACAGCCGTCGCCGGCGCTCCGCTGCTGGTGCTGGTAGACGTCGCGGCCGACGGAGGCACGGCGGCCGGGGTCGCCCCCGACGGGACCGTGTTCGTGAGCACCGACGGCGGGCGGACCTGGGAGGAGCGCGAAAGTGTCGGCGGTGCACCGGCGGCGCTGACCGTGGAGGGGGATGAGGTCTACGTCGCCGTCGGCGCCGCGGTCCTGGTCTCCACCGACGGGGGGGAAACCTTCACCGAGCTGTATCGGGAGTCCTAATGCCGGCGCGGCTGGCCGGCGGGCTGCTGACCGCCGCCTTACTGGCCGGCTGTGCGCCGGACGCGACTGTTGTCGGCGACTCCCCATCGTCTGGGGCATCCGGAGGGCTGCCGGTAGATGCCGCGCCACCGTGCGAGGAACTCCCCGCGCGGCCCGTCGCGTCAGGTGCCGACGCGCTGTCCTCACTCACGTTGCCGTGTCTCGGCCCTGGACCGGACGTCGCGTTGGACCGTCTGACCGGTCGTCCGACGCTAGTAAACCTCTGGGCGACCTGGTGCCTCCCCTGCCGCGAGGAGATGCCCCTGCTTCAGGAGGCCTACGCGCGGCACGGCCAGGACGTGCGCTTTCTCGGCATCGACACCCAGGACGACCCCGAAGCGGCCGCTGCATTCTTGAGCGACCTCGGGATCGGCTATCCCCACGCGGTGGATGCGGAGGCCGAGCTACTGCGCGAGCTCGGCGTGCGAGGCCTGCCCGTGACCCTCGCGGTCGACGAGCAAGGGCGCGTCGTCGACCGTCGAGTGGGCCAGTTGACGCCGGAGGGACTCCAAGAGCTGATGAACAGTCTGCTGTCCTCAGCCTGAGGAAGGGCCTCTGCGGCTGGCGTCAGGGTTCCCGGTCCGAGCTCGGGGGAATCAGGTGTCGCGCAAATCCTGCAGTCGCTGGCGGAACTCTTCGCTGTCCAGCTCGCCGCGGGCATACCGCATCCGGACTTCGTCCTCGGCGGACCGGTCCTCGCGCCCACCGTTGCCCCCTCGGTGTGCCGGTTCAGGGCGGCGGACTGCCTTCACCACGAGGACCACGGCTACCGCGACCAACGCAATCAGCAGGACCGTCCACAGGAGCATGCCCAGGCCCATGCCCCACATCCCCGTCATGCCCATGTCTCCACCCACTGCGACGACCTCCTGGTGATTCTCGGCAGGCTAGTACTAAACAAGATAGTAAGCTTGTCTCGCGGGGGCCTCCGGGCGGGGGCGCTCCCGGCTGAGTCGATGGTGCCCGTCACCGCCCCGAGCTATCCGTCACGGGCGCCGGTTTCGCTGAAAGGGCGGTCCGTGTACGGAAGGAAGGACGGATCTCGCCGGTCGCCACTCCTACCTCGACCGCACTGTGCTGACAGCGGGTCGCGTCCCTCCGCGAATACGGCGGGGGGGGTATGTGTGTTGGGTCGGACTGAGCGACTGAGAGGCGGAGGCGCCGTGGAACCGCTGGAGGGGCAGATGTCCGAGGGGTACATCCGCCGCAAGGACGATCACCTGAAGCGGCTACGGCGGATCGAGGGTCAGGCTCGCGGGCTTCAGCGGATGGTCGATGACGAGGAGTACGGCATCGACATCCTCACCCAGGTCTCCTCCATGACCCGGGCCCTGCAAGCCGTGGCGCTCGGTCTGCTGGACGAGCATCTACGCCACTGCGTTCTGCAGGCCGCCGACCGCGGTGGCCGAGCGGCCGAGGACCAGCTTCGGGAGGCATCGGAAGCCATTGCCCGGCTGGTGCGGTCGTGAGCCAGTGGCAGACCTCGCCAGAGGGACGGCGCGCTCCATAGACCTGCCATCAACGATCGAGAGGACATTCGTCCGATGAGTACTTCGACCTACACCGTGGTCGGCATGACCTGTGGGCACTGCGTCTCTGCTGTGACCGAGGAGGTGAACGAGCTGCCCGGCGTCACCGCCGTGCAGGTGGATCTGGCCACCGGGGGGCTCAGCGTCACCAGCGACACCGCAGTTGATGAGTCCGCCGTACGCGCGGCTGTGGAAGAGGCGGGGTACGCACTGGCTGACCGCTGACCGCTGACCGCTGACCGCTGACCGCTGACCGCTCAGCTGCCTGGCGCCGCCGTCGTGAGGACGAGGGCGGGAGCTGTGCGCCAGGTTGGCCGCCGGGCGTCCTCCCATGACCGGCAGGCCGGCGGTGCTGCCACCAGCCACCTGCCCGGCAACCTCGCTACCAGGAGGATCGATGAGCTCCGCAACCCGTGATGGCACCACGCCTACTGGGGAAGAACAGGTCGAACTGGCGATCAGCGGCATGACCTGCGCGTCCTGCGCCGCACGGATCGAGAAGCGGCTGAACAAGCTGGACGGCGTCACGGCCACGGTCAACTACGCGACCGAGAAGGCAAAGGTCAGCTACGCCCCGGGTGTGACTCCCGAGGACCTCCTGGCGGCGGTGCAGAAGGTCGGCTACACGGCCCGGCTGCCGGAGCCACCACGGTCGGCGGCGGACGACACCGAGCCCGGGCCGGCGGCTGACGACGACGTGCGCGAGCTGCGCCACCGGCTGCTGGTCTCGACCGCGCTGACGGTCCCGGTGATCGCCATGGCGATGATCCCGGCCCTGCAGTTCACGTACTGGCAGTGGTTGTCCCTGACCCTGGCCGCTCCGGTGGTCGTGTGGGGTGGCTGGCGGTTCCACGAGGCGGCCTGGGCCAACCTGCGCCACCGCGCGGCCACCATGGACACCCTGATCTCGATGGGCACGCTGGCCGCTCTCGGCTGGTCGGTCTATGCGCTTTTCTTCGGGACCGCCGGCGTCCCGGGCCTGACCCACGAGTTCGAGTTCTCCGTCGCGCACACCGACGGCAGCGCCAACATCTATCTGGAGGCCGCCTCGGGTATCGCCACCGCGTTGCTCGCAGGGCGCTACTTCGAGGCGCGCGCCAAGCGGCGTTCGGGTGCGGCGCTGCGCGCGCTCCTCGAGCTCGGCGCCAAGGAGGTGTCCGTCCTGCGAGACGGACAGGAACACCGGATCCCCGTCGACCAGCTCGCGGTCGGTGACCTGTTCGTTGTCCGGCCGGGGGAGAAGATCGCCACCGACGGCGTGATTACCGAGGGAGCGTCCGCGGTGGACGCGTCCATGGTCACCGGTGAGTCGGTACCCGTGGAGGTCGGGCTCGAGGATGCGGTCGTCGGCGCCACGGTCAACGCCGGTGGTCGTCTCGTCGTGCGCGCGACCCGGGTCGGTGGGGACACCCAGCTGGCGCAGATGGCACGACTGGTCGAGGAGGCCCAGAACGGCAAGGCCGAGGTCCAGCGCCTGGCCGACCGCATCTCCGGGATCTTCGTCCCGATCGTCATCGCGCTGGCAGTGGCGACCCTGGTCTTCTGGCTCGCCATCGGCGGGGGCGTCGGCATGGCCTTCACCGCGGCCGTCGCCGTGTTGATCATCGCCTGCCCCTGCGCCCTGGGTCTCGCCACTCCTACAGCGCTGATGGTCGGTACCGGCCGTGGGGCTCAACTGGGCATCCTCATCAAGGGTCCGGAGGTGCTCGAGTCCACCCGCCGCGTGGACACCGTCGTCCTCGACAAGACCGGCACGGTCACCACCGGGCGAATGACCCTGCTCGACGTCGCCGTCGCTTCCGGAGAAGACGTCAACGAGGTGCTGCGGCTCGCCGGCGCGCTGGAGAACGCCTCGGAACACCCGATCGCTCAGGCCATCGCCGCCGGTGCCGCGCAGCGGACGGGGCAGCTCCCGAGCGTGGAGGGCTTCACGAACATCGAGGGGCTCGGCGTTCAGGGAGTCGTGGACGGCCACGCGGTCCTGGTAGGACGCGTCCGGCTGTTCGCCGACTGGGCGCAGCAGATACCCGCCGACCTCCAGCAGGCCAAGGCTGCAGCCGAGGAGGAGGGCAGGACCGCCGTCGTGGTCGGCTGGGACGGCGCTGCCCGCGGCGTCCTCGTCCTGGCCGATGCCATCAAGCCGACCTCGGCCCAGGCCATCCGGCAGTTTCGCGACCTCGGACTCACGCCCATCCTGCTCACGGGGGACAACGAGACCGTTGCCCGCTCGGTCGCCCAGCAGGTCGGCATCGACGAGGTGTTCGCCGAGGTCCTCCCGCAGGACAAGGTCGATGTCGTCAAGCGACTCCAGGACGAGGGCAAGGTCGTGGCGATGGTCGGTGACGGGGTGAACGACGCCGCCGCCCTTGCTCAGGCGGACCTCGGTCTGGCCATGGGGACCGGCACGGACGTCGCCATCGAGGCCAGCGACCTGACGCTCGTCCGCGGCGATCTCCGAGCTGCAGCGGACGCCATCCGGCTCGCACGGAAGACGCTGTCCACCATCAAGGGCAACCTGTTCTGGGCCTTCGCCTACAACGTCGCCGCACTTCCACTGGCGGCCGCCGGGCTGCTGAACCCGCTCATCGCCGGGGCGGCGATGGCCTTCAGCTCGGTGTTCGTCGTCTCCAACAGCCTGCGGCTGCGCCGGTTCAAGGCTCTGGCGTCGGACCGTGTCGACGGGGGAGCCGTGGGGGACCGCTCGCCGGAGGGGGCGCCCGTGACCGACGGGCCGGTTCCGGATCCCAGCATCTCCTCCCGCTGAGGTCCTGTCGGCGGCCTGGCGAACGGGGCGGCGCCGAGGAAGCCGATCGGGCGTCCTCCCGGCTGATCCGGGAGGCGCCTGATCGGCGTTCCCCGGTGCGATCTACGGGTGCCCGGCGTCCGCAGCGGACTGCCGCGGTCGGCGTCGGAACGCCGTCCCCACCAGGATGAGGGTTGCCAGGGCGATGACCGGCAGATCCCCGGAGCGGGCGTACGGCGTCAACCCGACGCGCAGCGGAATCCTCTCCCTGAGGAGCGCTGCTGTCCCCAGGTCGCTCCTGGCGATCACCTGTCCGCTGGGCAGGATGACGGCGGAGTAGCCGGTGGGCGCAGCCTGCAGGACGGTGCGGCCGAACTCTCGGGCCCGTAGTCGAGCTGCGGCGAGCTCGGCTGCCGGCACCTCCTCGGTGACGAAGGATGCGGCGTTGGTGGGAACCAGGACCACCTGTCCGCCCGCAGCCACGGCCTCCTGCACCCGGTCGGCGAAGAAGACCTCGTAGGAGATGACCACCCCGAGCGGCCCGGCGGGTGACTCGAGGAGTGCTTCTCCTTCGCCGACGATCGCGTCCCGCGGGACCAGCGCCGTGGCATCGGTGACCTTCTCCAGGAGGCCTCGGGCGGGAATGTACTCCCCGAACGGCACCCGGTGCTCCTTCTCGTACCGGGCCAGCCGATCGCCGTCCGGTCCCCAGAGGACCGCAGCGTTGCGGAATCCGTCGCCCTCGGTCTCGACGATGCCGACGACGACAGGTGCGCCCAGCTCCCGGGCCAGCTCGGCCAGGGCAGCCCCTGTCAATGTCGCACCGATCGGCCCGTCGACGTGGACGACGTTCTCCGGGAGCAGTACGAGATCGGGGGAGCCGCTGACGTCCCGGGCCAGGTCGAGATGGCGCTGGGTGACTGCGTACGCGTCGGAGTCAACCGCCCGCTCCCCGAGCGGACCGCCGCCCTGCACGACGACCGCATCCAACGTCCCCGCGTCACGAGTCGTGAGGTTCGACCCGACGGCGACCGGGAGGACGCTGACGGCCAGAGCCCCGCCGGCAGCAACGGCCCGGCGACGTCGATCCGGCAGGACGAACAGCGCCGCAAGCGCGACTCCCGTAGCTGCCGCCGCGCCGGTGACCAGGAGCGAGCCACCGAGCGCGGCGGCGCCGAGGAAGGGCCCGTCGGGCTGACTGAGGGACAAGGCGACGAGCGGAAAGCCGCCCAGCGGGAACCGGGCCTGAACGGCTTCGAGCAGCACGAGGGCAGCCGGGAGCGCCCACCATCCACCGGACCAACGGCCGTGCGCGGCAGAGGGAACCAGTGCGGCGGCCCCGGCGAGCAGTCCGGCTTCGAGGGCCGCCACTCCGAGATACCCGGCGACGTGGAACTCGAGCAGCCACGGGAGCGTGGCCCCGTAGAGGACCAATCCTGTCGTCGCGCCGAGGAGGAGCCGGTCCCTCAGCGGCCGGTTGTACAACGCGACGGTCAGCGCTGCAGCGCCCACCGACAGCAGTGGCCACCACCCACGGGGCGGCGCGGCCAGTGCCCAGGCGGCGCCGGCAGCAACGGCGAGGGCCATGCCTGCCAGCCGGGTGACCCTCTTGCCCTCCGGTGGGACCTGGGCGCCCGTGGGTGCCCGGTCCGACGTCACGGGCGGGGATGGTTGCCTCACCGGCTCCTCCCCGTGCCTGGCGAGCGGGGAATCGAGGCCCGAAAGTGCACCCGAAGGCAGAAGAAATCCCGGTGAAGAGGACCTCGGCCGCGCTCACCCTGGTCCCGGTTGGATCCCGCCCTCACCCGGCAGCGGCGAGCTCGGTGAGGTCCTCGGCGTACTGCTCGGGTGTCGTGCCGCCGGTGTAGACGATCGAGCGGTCGCCCGGACCCCAGACATAGACGGCACCAGCGTGGTCGATCCCGTACTCCTGGTGGGCATCGTCCCCGTCGTGGGGATGCGCCGGGGCGTCGGAGACGGCGGGGACCTGCGCGGTCTCGGGGAGGTACAACTCGGTGAGCGCAGCCGCGGTGGCTTCGTTTCCCCCGATGAGCCCGGTGAACTCCGGGTCGAAGCGGTCGAGCCACTCGCGCAGCTTCTCGGGCGTGTCCCGGGCGGGGTCCTCGGTCACGAACACGACCTGCACCCGGTCCTGTACCTCTGGCGTGAGCATGTCGTGCGCGAGCGACAGGTCGGCCATCGTCGTGGGGCAGACGTCCGGGCAGTGGGTGTAGCCGAAGAACAACATGGTGATCTCGTCCTCCGGCCGGTCGCCGATGTCGAACGGCTCACCACTCGTTGTGCGCAGCTCGAGGCTGGGACGAGGCCGCGGGGGATCCATGAGTGTGCCGTGAAAGCCGTCGTCGTCGGCGATGATGGATACCCCGTTCGCTGCATCCGCATCCCCCGGGTCCCCGGCGTCCGCACCGCAACCGGCCAGCACCAGGCTGCCGAAGAGAACCGCAACGCTCGCTGCCGTGCCACCGCGGACCACGCGCACAGGACCTCCCGGGAAGTACAGGCGGCCGCGACGGGATGCTGACCCCTAGGCGACATAGTAAGCAGCGGCTCGTGAGGCCAGCCCACCCGTCAGGTGAGGGCAGGAGCACACGGTCACCAAGCCAGACACGCTGACTCAGGGTGGCATCCCGGTGTGAGGCCAGAAGCGGGGACCGGCCTTCACCCGGTGCAGAGACGTGGACGGTCGGCCGGACCGGCAGTGTCGTCGGCCGGACCGGCAGTGTCGTCGGCCGGACCGGCAGTGTCGACAGAGGAACCCGACGGACGCGAGTACCGAGTACGAGTCCGGGTAGTAGTCGAGGGTCCGGCTGCCACGATCTGTTCAAGGGAGTGCCCAGTGCGCGTATCCGACGTCATGACCGCTGACCCAACCTGCTGTTCGCCGGAGACGACGGTCCGGGAAGCCGCCGAGCTGATGGCCGACAACGATTGCGGCTGCCTGCCCGTCGTGGACGACGCCCGCCACGTCGTCGGCGTGGTGACCGATCGGGACATCACCTGTCGGTGCGTGGCCCAGGGCAAGGACCCAGAAACGCCGGTCGCCGAGGTGATGACATCCCAGGCCAGCTGCTGCGGTCCCGACGACGACGTCGATGAGGTCGCGCGGATCATGAGTGACAGCAAGATCCGGCGGGTGCCGGTGGTCGATGCCGGCGGCTGCTGCGTCGGCATGGTTGCCCAAGCCGATCTCGCCCGTACGGACCAGCAGCAGGCCGGGAACGTCGTCGGGGAAGTCTCGGAGCAGAGCCAGTCGTCCTCACGGGCCTGAGAGGGAATCCTCCAGCCGCCGGGCGGATGAGACCGTGGTCGGTCGTGCCGCGGGCACCGCCCAGCGGCATGTGCGGGGCAGTGCCATCCGCTCTGATCGCCTCCGCACGGAAGGACCGCGATGACCGTCGTAGACACCATCGAGACATCGAGCCTGGGCGACCGCAGCTACCTGGCGACAGACGGCGAGGTTGCGGTGGTGGTGGACCCGCAGCGCGACATCGACCGGGTGCTGGCCCTGGTCAACGCACAGAGGCTGCAGGTGACCCACGTGCTGGAGACGCACATCCACAACGACTATCTGACCGGCGGACTCGAGCTCGCCGCTCGGACGGGCGCCGTCTACGTCCTGCCGGCCGACAGCGGGGCGGAGTTCGACCACCTCAGCGTCGAAGACGGTGACGTGCTGGAGGCCGGGGCGATGCGACTCCGGGTCCTGCACACCCCCGGCCACACCCACCACCACGTCAGCTACGCCCTCCACGAGGCCGACGGGCAGGCCGTCGGCGTGTTCACCGGTGGATCGATGCTCTTCGGGGCAACTGGGCGCACCGACCTGGTCAGTCCGGAGGACACCACCGGCCTAACCCACGCCCAGTACCACTCGGTGCAGCGGCTCGTCCGCGAGCTGCCGGCCGAGGCGGAGGTCTTCCCCACCCACGGCTTCGGCAGCTTCTGCTCCGCGACTCCGACCAGCGGCACCGCCTCGACGGTGGGGGAGCAGGTCGGGGCGAACCCGGCCCTGACGCTGGCGGAGCAGGAGTACGTCGACGCCCTGCTGGCCGGACTCGACGTCTATCCGGCCTACTACGCGCGGATGAGCCCGATCAACCGCAGTGGCCCGCCGGCGGTGGACCTCTCCCTCCCACAGCGGGTCGACGGCGCTGAGCTGCGCCGGCGGATCCAGGCCGGGGAGTGGGTCGTGGACCTGCGTCACCGAGTGGCCTTCGCGGCCCATCACCTGCCTGAGTCGCTGAACTTCGAGCTCGGTACCAACCTCGTCACCTACCTCGGCTGGCTCTACCGCTGGGACGCCCCGCTCACCCTGATCGGGGAGAGCGAGCACCAGATTGCCGACGCTCGCCGAGAGCTGATACGGATCGGCATCGACGAGCTGGCCGGCGCCGCTATCGATGACATCGAAAGCCTGGCCGATGACGGGGCGCTGCGTTCGTACCGGGTGAGCGACTTCGCCGGCCTGGCCACCGAGCTCGAACGCGGACCGGTGCAGATCCTCGATGCTCGCCGCGACGACGAGCGCGCCGCCGGGTTCGTTCGGAGCTCGCGGCACATGCCCCTGCACCAGCTCGCCGACCGGCTCGATGAAGTTCCCCAGGGCGAGGTCTGGGTCTACTGCGGGTCGGGCTACCGGGCTTCCATCGCAGCGTCGGTCCTCGACCGACCCGGCCGCCAGGTCGTGCTGGTCAACGACGACTACGGCAGCGCCAAGAAGGTCGGGCTGGAGGACGAACCCCGTGGTGGAGACCGACGGTGGTGACGGCGGACTCATGCGCTATCGGGATCGATTCCCCCGGTCTGAAAGTGCGCGGCAGTGAGCACTGGAGAGCAGGACGCCGCACCTGTCCCGCGGGCTCGGCAAGGAGGAGAACGTGACCACCACTGAGCTGATCGTCGTCGCCGGTGGCGTCGCCCTCACGGGGGCTCTGGCCTGGTACTTCTTCGCCCCGCGCAAGGCCACGCATGCCGAGGTCCACGACGGGCGTCAGGTCGTCGACATTACCGTCAAGGGCGGATACTCACCGAGCCTCATCCGGGTCGAGGCCGGCTCCCCGGTGCAGCTGCGGTTCCATCGCCAGGAGAACAGCGACTGCACAGCCCGGGTGGTGTTCCCCGACTTGCGCAAGAGCGCCTCGCTGGCCGCCTTCGGCACGACGACGATGGATCTCGCCATCGACCAACCCGGTGAATACGGTTGGGCCTGCGGGATGAACATGCTGCACGGCACCCTCATCGCCGAGGAAGGCGGCGAGGGTGACGGGCTCCGCGCCAAGGCCGAGCGGCCCGAGACCCCCTTGGCGTCACCAGAACAAGGCGGCGGCGACGTTGTCGAGGCCGCCCGAGGCGTCACGCAGGAGAACCGGGAGACCGCTCGCGCCGTCGGCGTCGGACCCCGGGTCGACGACGTCGCGAGGTGCGAACGGGCCGAATTCCTGCTGCCCGGCGCGCTCCGCAGCCTGCCCACCGACGTGGCACGTGCTGAAGCGCAGCTGCGAGCTGTCGGGGGCGTCGACTCCGCCCAGGTGAACTTCGGCGCGGAACGCGCGGTGATCATGTACGACCCGACGCTGGTCGACGTGGACGGGCTGACGGAGGCGGTCGCGGCCGCCACCGGCTTCCCAGCCCGGCTCCGGGCGGAACCCGGAGCCGCGTCGACCGAGAACGCCGAGGCGGAGGCGCACCGCGAGGAGGTTCGCGACCTGACTCGGCGCGTCACCGTCGGTGCAGTTCTGAGCCTGCCGGTGGTGTACGCGACGATGGTCGGGCACTTCATCGGCGGCCAGTACGTGCCCGACCTCCTCGAGAATCCGTACATCCAGCTGCTGCTGACCCTGCCGGTGTTCTTCTGGGTCGGCTGGCCGATCCACACCACCGGATGGCGGGCGCTGCTCAATCGCAGTGCCGAGATGAACAGCCTCATCACGCTGGGGACCATCGCCGCGTTCGGCTACAGCCTCGTGGTCACTGTGGTGCCAGGGGTCCTGCCCGAGGACGTGCGCGAGGTCTACTACGAGGTCGTCTCGGTCATCATCACGCTGATCCTCCTCGGCCGGCTGGTCGAGGCCCGCGCCCGGGCCGGCACCGGTGACGCCATCCGTGCCCTCGTCGAGCTCACCCCGGCTACGGCCCGCGTGCTCCGTGACGGCGAGGAGGTCGAGGTCGGCGTCGACGAGGTCGAGGTCGGCGACGACGTGCGCGTCCGACCTGGCGAGAAGATCCCGGTCGATGGCGAGATCGTTGACGGCGGCTCCACGATCGACGAGTCGATGGTCACGGGTGAGAGCGTCCCGGTCAGCAAGGCGGCCGGCGACGAGGTCATCGGTGCCACGGTGAACCAGACCGGCGCCTTCACGATGCGGGCGACCAGGGTGGGCTCGGAGACCGCCCTCGCCCAGATCATCAAGCTGGTCCAGGAGGCGCAGTCCTCCAAGGCACCGATCCAGCGGCTCGTCGATGCCGTCGCGAGCTACTTCGTGCCGGCGGTGGTCTTCATCGCCATCGCCACGTTCGTGTTGTGGTTCGTGTTCGGCCCGGCCCTGACCCTCGCTGTGATCGCTACCGTCAGCGTGCTGATCATCGCCTGCCCGTGTGCTCTGGGGCTGGCCACCCCCCTGTCGATCATGGTCGCTACCGGCAAGGGCGCCCACGCGGGGGTTTTGATCAAGAGCGCCGAGGCGTTGGAGACCGCCCACAAGCTGGACACGGTGGTGCTCGACAAGACGGGCACGATCACCCGGGGCGCACCGGCGCTGACCGACGTGATCGCTGTCGCCGGGCAGGACGAGCGAGAGGTGCTCGGTCTCGTGGCCTCTGCCGAGGCGGACAGCGAGCACCCGCTCGCCAGTGCGATCGTGGCCGGAGCCCGTGAGCGCGGACTCGACCTCGTGCGACCGACCGCCTTCGACTCCGTCACCGGCAAGGGTGTTCGGGCGACGGTGGACGGACAGGAGGTGTTGATCGGCAACGGCCGCCTGCTGCGGGACGCCGGCATGGGGACCGGCGAGCTCCAGGAGCATGCCCATCGGCTGGCCGATGACGGGAAGACCCCGATGTTCGTCGCCGTCGCGGGACGGCCCGCCGGGCTCATCGCCGTCGCCGACACGATCAAGCCGGACTCGGTCGCGGCCATCCAGGCGCTGCAGGACCTGGGACTCGAGGTGGCGATGATCACCGGCGACAACGAGCGGACGGCTCACGCGGTCGCCCGCCAGGTCGGTATCGACCGCGTCCTCGCCGAGGTGCTGCCGGAGCAGAAGGCCGCCGAGGTCCGCAGCCTGCAGGACGAGGGCAAGCTCGTGGCGATGGTCGGCGACGGTATCAACGACAGCCCTGCACTGGCCCAGGCCGACGTCGGTATCGCCATCGGTACCGGCACCGACGTCGCCATCGAGGCCGCCGACGTCACGCTCATGTCGGGCGAGCTGAGAGGTCTGGTGACTGCGATGGCGCTGTCCAAGGCCACCATGCGCAACATCCGGCAGAACCTGTTCCTGGCGTTCGGGTACAACACCGCCGCGATCCCCATCGCCGCCGGCCTGCTCTACCCGGTCACCGGTGCCCTGCTCTCACCGATGATCGCTGCCGCTGCCATGGCACTGTCGAGCATCAGCGTCGTGGTCAACGCCGCCCGGCTCAACCGGTTCACCCCGCCGCGGGTCGTCGCCACCGTCCACGAGGACCGCGGGACGACGGCCAAAGATCCCTCCACCGGTGCTGTGCTGGCTCCCCGGGAAGCGAAACAACGGTGACCAGTCGTGCTCCTGATCTCCGCCGCAACGGTGTTCGGGATGCAGATCTCGCAGCGCGGGCCCGGTGGCACTAACGCCGCGGAGCGACCGTAGAGGAGTGACGACTGCGATCTTCCGGCGTACTGAGCCAGGTGTGTTCCAGGTGCAACCAGCGACGACCACCCAACCGGCCGGCCAGACGCCCAGTTATCAAACGAGGTGGGGACCGGGAAGCTCCCGACAGTCGCGGCGCGCGACCGCGTCGTCCGGTAGTGGCGGCAGCAGCGCCCACTATCCAGTATAGTAGGCGAGTCCCGCGGCTCCGCCGTGCGGTGACACCATGCCGCCGGCCGGCCTCCCGGGCTCCTGTTTCTAGGGCGTCCATGGGCGGGAGTGCCTCTGGTGGAAAGCAGCGACCACGTCGCGGACTGGCAGCGCGCTGTTCGCTGAGTTGGCCACCGGCGCCTCCGCGGCCTCGGATGCACGTAGAAGGAGAGCCGTGGGCAAGGACCAGGAAGCTCGCAAGGACCGTCGGGCTAGTGGATCAAGCCGATCCGGGGGCCGTCCCGGAGGACGCGGCCGTCCGCAGGCGAGCGTTGTCACCGCGCAGCGACCGTGGGGACTGATCGCTGCGGCGATCGCCGTGGTCGTCTTCGCCGCGGCTGTCATCAGCTATGCCGTGGTGCAGGTCGACAAGGCCGAGGCCATGCGTGTCGATTCCGTCGAGGAGATCGACGGCATCGAGGTGTTCGACTACGCCGCCGGCCAGGAGCACGTGAGCAGCGAGGTCGACTACGACCAGACGCCTCCGGTGGCCGGGCCGCACGACGGGGTGTGGGCCGACTGCACTGGGACCGTGTACGAGGTCGACATCCGGCACGAGAATGCCGTGCACAGCCTCGAGCACGGCGCTGTGTGGATCACCTACGACCCGGAGGTGGTCTCCGAGGACGACATCGCCCTGCTCGCCGAGGTCGCTGACGAGTCCGGCCGGATGCTGTCGCCCTACGTCGGCCTGGATTCGCCGATCAGTGTCCAGTCCTGGAACCACCAGCTGAAGGTCGACTCTGCCGCCGATCCACGCATCAAGCAGTACGCCGATTTCATGACCTTCAACGCCGAGCTCTTCCCCGAGCCGGGTGCCACCTGTCAGAGTCCGCAGTTCCTGGCCGACCCGCTCGTGGAGGACGGCGCCGCTCTCGACCCCGACTCCGGGACGTCGGCGCCGTGATCAGCTCGGCGCCCCGCGCACGCACCGCCAGGTGGAATCGCCGGCGCGTCAGCGGGAGCGATCGACAGGCCATCCAGTTCCAGACGAGTGCCGTGCCGGGCGAGCGAATCGGCGATCAGACCGGTGGAGAGGGATGGTGACGGGAAAGACGACCGCTCGGTCGGGGTATCGCCCGCTGCGGGCTTTTCTGGGCGTGGTCATCGCAGTCGGGCTGCTGCTGCTCGGCGGCGGAGCGGCTGTGGCACTCGGTCTGGGTCGGGACGAGGCGCCCGGCGCGGATTCCGTGGACGCCGGCTTCTCGCGAGACATGTCCCGCCATCATCTGCAGGCAGTCGAGATAGCCAACCTGGCGTTCGAACGCACCGAGGATCCAGAGATCCGCCAGATGGCGTTCGACATCTCGGCCACACAGACCAATCAGGCCGGGCGCATGCAGGGCTGGCTGTCGCTCTGGGGGATCCCACCCACTGGTGGTGAGTCGATGGCCTGGATGGCGACCGACGAGCACGCCGGCCACGACGCGGCCATGGGGGCCGGCGGCCCGATGCCAGGCATGGCCACCGAAGAGGAGTTGACGGAGCTGCGGGATTCGTCGGGCACGGCATTCGACCGACGCTTCCTGCAGTTGTTGATTCGTCATCACCAGGGTGGTCTGGAGATGGCGGAGTCGGCTGCGGATCGCGCCGAGGAGCAGGCGGTGCGCAGTCTCGCGGGCACGATCGCCAAGACGCAGGCTGCCGAGACCGTCACGATGACGAAGATGCTGAGCGCCCGCGAAGGCGAGCCCTGACCCGAACCCTGAGGCGGGGCCAGGCTCTGCACTCCCTGGTGGGATCGGCGGAGAGCACTTCCTCGGATCGATCTTGGACGATCAGGAGCCTGCTGAAGATGGGTCCTTCCGGCCGCAGCCCCTTCCTATCCTCGGCCTCGCGACGGGCGTCCTGCTGGGCCCTCCTGTTTCGCCGAACCTCGCGCTGCCTGCAGATCGCCCCGCTCGGTCGTGGGCCGACGGTGCCTTTGCTGGTCACCCCGGCCGCCGTTACCTGACCGTGACAAACTATTCGCTGTCGTAGTAGCGTCTCGCCCGGTCCGACCGAGCCCACGCCCCTCGACCGAGGGGCCTCGGCCGGATCCCGCCGAACTGTCGTCGATGACCGTCACGACGGACCGGGGACCCACCATTCCCTCGGGGTGAATCCTGCGCACTGCCCGGTGCCAGGTAGGGCGCCTTCCCGCCCGAACCCGTCAGCTAACTCGGTAGGCGGCGCGAAGGAAACGGAGCTCGTCGCGTTGGCGACCCTGCATGCACAACCTGTCCGCGACGACCTCTCGCCACGTGAGCGACCTGAACCCCTCCGCCGGCGACGCCCTCTTGGCAGGACCATCGCGGGCTCCACGCTGGCTGCCCTGACTAGCGTCGCAATCAGCATTTCGATGACTCCAGCCGTCGCGGCACCGGGTGACGAGGCTGCAGCCGCACGGTCCGACCGTGACGCAGCGGCAGCTGAGGTGCGACGTCTCGAACAGCTGGTCGCCGAGTCGGAGGACGAGCTCTCGCGCTTCACCGTCGAGGCCGAGGCCGCAGCGGACACCTCTCGGCAGGCACAGGAGGAACTCGCCGCCGCACAGGCCGCAGCGTCCGCCGCGGAGGCAGAACTCCAGACCGCCACAGCCGCGGTGGACCAGGCGCGGGCCGGAGTCGCCCGTCTGGGCCGGGAGACCTACATGCGAAGTGATGCCCTGGAGACTGCGGCGGCCTTGCTGGACTCGGCCGGCCCGGCGGAGTTCCTGCAGCGAGCGTCCACCCTCGAGATGCTGACCGACGATCGCGCGGCCGAGCTCACCGAGTTCCGTGCGCTGGAGCGGGAGAAGGCCGAGGCTGGACGTGCTGCACAGACGGCCCTTTCAGAGCGCGACCAGGCGGCGGCCGGAGCGGCTGAGCTCGAGGCCGCCGCGCAGGCGCGGCTGGTTGAAGCCAAGGACGCCTACGACAGCGTCACCTCCGAGCGAGCTGCACTGCAGGGCCGGCTGCAGCAGGCCGAGATCGCACTGCTCGAACTCGAGGGCGCCGCTGACGGACGAGCCGCGTGGGCGGACCGGATCAACACGGAGAACGCGCAGAGAGACGCACAGGCTGCCGCTACAGCGGCGGCGGCTGCCAGTGGTCGCGCAGTGGCTCCCACCACCGGTCGCGTGACCTCCTGCTACGGCTCTCGCTGGGGAACCATGCACTACGGGGTCGACATCGCCGCGCCCATCGGCACGCCGATCTATGCGCCCGAGGCGGGGCGGGTCCTCCAGGCCGGTCCGGCCAGCGGCTTCGGGCTAGCCGTATACGTCCAGCATCCCGACGGCTCGATCACTGTCTACGGGCACATCAACGACTACTTCGTCCAGGCCGGCCAACAGGTTTCGATCGGCCAGCAGATCGCCGAGGTCGGCAACACCGGCCAGTCAACTGGCCCTCACCTGCACTTCGAGGTGCGTACCGGTGGGCTCAACGCCAACCGAGGCAACCCGATCCCCTGGTTGGCGGCGCGCGGGGTCTCTCTCGGCGGAGGATGCTGAGCGATCGGCAATCTCGTCACGGTAGGCATCTCAGGGGCGGAGGGGGCTCATGGGCATACCCGTCCATGAGCCCCCGCTTCTGTGCGGCCGGATCTTTCGCCGGTCCGCTGGCAGCAGCCCCGGGTTGCCTGGAGCGGGCCGGATGCGCGTCGCTGCGTCAGCCCGGAGGCGGGGCGACGGTCGAGCCCGGGACGGTGCCCGGCTGGTTACCTGGTCGCCGCGTGGGCCGCCAGAAGTGGCCCGCCAGCACTACGACTGACAGGACGGCGCTGACGGTCAGCAGCGGCGGGATCAGATGCGTCCACGAATCAATGCTCGCCACGGAGGTGCCAACGCCGACGTACAGCACCGACCACGGCACGAGCCCGACTGCGGTCCCCAACAGGTAGGGGCCGAGCCGGACGCCGCTCAAGCCGGCCGCGTAGCTGACGAAGACGAACGGGGCCACTGGCATGGCCCGCGCAACGAGTACCGAGACGAAGCCTCGTTGGCTCACTGCCCGGTCCAGCCGAGCCAGACGCGCGCCGGCCAAGCGGACTACGGCGTCGCGGCCCAGCCAGCGGCTCAGGACGAAGCCGGCCAGACCACCGAGCATTCCGCCGGTCATCACCACCGCGAGCCCCGCAGGGAAGCCGGCAACGGCACCGACCAGGACGGACAGCGCCGTCCGGGAGATCGGGGTCAACAACGCAACGGCGACCCCGAGGACCACCATGGCCCACCTCACCCCGCCGCCCTCAGATAACCAGGCGCGCATACCTTCGACGCTCGGCAGGTCGACCGATACGGCAACCGCTGTGCCGATCAGCAGGACCACCACCGCGGCAAGGACACGCACCGAGACGCGCCGGGGGAGTGGGCTCATCCCGTCACCCGGATAGGTGGCTGCCCCGTCGTCCGGCTGGAGCGGCGCGCCTTCCCGAGGTGTCGCCTGCGGACCAGTCGCATGAGGGGACCGACCAGCAGGACCAGCGCCATGGCCGCGAGCACCGGTACATCCCCCGTGTACACGGAGTAGAGACTATTACGTCTGGTAGTAGCCGACCGTGGGAGTGCCCCGGCACGGTCAGGTCAACTTCGGTGAGCTCCGACACCAATAGTGCTCCCAGTACTGCACCGACTTGAACTCCACGAAGCATCGCTGCTGAACGACGCTGCGACTCGGCCGGTGAACACTTGGGCGACCCGCATCAGGGTTGGGATCATCTCCTCCGTCGGCAGGTCGTCCCGCCGAACATCGCGAACTCTCCGGATGGCCATCTCCGGCAGCCCCAGGCGCCGTCGGTTTGTCTTGGCGGCTTGCTACTACGTGGGCCAGTACCCTGAGATCGGTTCGTGAAGGGGGTGATCGTGCCAGTGCGCAAGCTGTGGATCCTGTTGTTGTTCGCCGGTGTCCTGTCGATGCACGGCGCCCAGTACGTCCTCAACGAGCCGGGGGGCAGGGACAGCGCCACGGCGGGCGCCGACCACTGGATCGGTCACCCATCCGCAGCGTCGACCGCGTTCAGCTCAGATTCTTTGCTCAGCGGTCCGCCCGTGGCCGCCCCCATCGAGCATGTGGCGGCAGTAGCCGGGATTCCGACGCCGGGTGACGCACCAGACCATGGTCTCACTGACCACACGTGGTCCCTGTGTCTCGCGATCCTTCTGGCCGGGATCGTCGCTCTCCGGGCAACGAGTCGACTTCGGCGCGGTGCCTCGTCGGTCCGGTGGGCCGTCGAACGCGGGCGACGACTGTCGATGGGCTGGTTCAGGCCTCCACGACCACCGGAACTTGCGTCGCTGTGTCTTCTGCGGATCTAGGCCGACCGATCTGGACCCCGCCGACCAAGGCGTCGGAGGGATCAAACGGCACGCCTACACCGCAACCAACAGGAGACTGCAATGACCCGCACCACTGCACGACTCGTCCGGCTCACCGGCGGACTCATCGCCGGGACGATCATCCTGACCGGCTGCTCGGACAGCTCCGGTGGCTCCTCCGCCGGCAGCAGCTCGGCGGCGGAGAGTCCTGCGACTGAGGAAGCAAAGTTCAACGATGCTGACGTCGCCTTCGCGCAGGGCATGATCCCGCACCACGAGGGGGCGCTCACCATGTCAGAGGTCGCTGCCGAGCGAGCCACTGATCCCCGGGTCGTCGACTTAGCCGACCGCATCGAGGCCGGGCAGGACCCGGAGATCGATCTGTTGACCGGGTGGCTCGAGGAATGGGGGGAGCCGCTGGAGTCCAATGGCATGGGCGGCATGGACCACGGCTCCGACGACATGGGCGGCATGGACATGAAAGAGATGCCCGCCGCGGGTCCCGAATTCGACCGGATGTGGCTGCAGTCCATGATCGAGCACCACAGGGGTGCTGTGGAGATGGCACAGACCGAGCTCGAAGATGGACGGAACACTGAAGCGCTCGAGCTGGCCCAGCTGATCAGCGAGACGCAGATGCAGGAGATCGCCGAGATGGAGGCCCTTCTCAGCGAGCTCGGCGGCTGACATCCAGCCTGGTGCTGCCGGTCACTGACCGGCAGCACCAGGTGCCTGTCACCCTCCAGCTCCAGCCTCCCAGGGCATCCGTCGGTGAGCCGACGCAGCGGGCTCCGATTGATGTGGTCAGTCAGCGACCGCTCACCTGTGTGATCGGCTCCTCCCGCCGCTGGCTGCCGCAGCTTGTCGCTCGGCCGATGACGACCGTCGACCTGGGGCCGGGACCATTCCCGCCCGTGGGCGTCCGTGGCTTGCGGATCCCTACGGGGCGGCACGGCCTTCTCGATGCCTGCCGGGTGCACTGCCGGCGGAGGGGCCCATCTCCCCACCAGGACAGGCTGCGACGATCCGCCGCCCTCGACCGTTGCCGCTGTCAGAGGCGCACTCCCCTTGCGGTGAGGGTGTGATGGACCAGCCCACTTGACCCCTACGGTCAAGGTGTGAACCCCAACGCCATTCACAGCGTGGAGCTGTCGGGACACGACCTGATGATGCTCAGGGCAGGGCTGAAGGCTTACCTGCAAGCGTTCACACAACACCGCCAGGTCGATGAGGGCGCCACCCACCCTGACGACGAGTGGCGGCGGCTCCAGCGGCAGGTCGGGCACCTCATGTGGCGGCTCGAGGAAGCGGGCGTCGAGACCGGGACCACCGTCGTGCACAGTGATGAAGCCGTGGACCCGGACGGTTAGGCGACCCTTCCGGCAGTCCCCAGTGACCAGCAGAGTCCCCAGGGCGATGAGCAGTGCGCCACCGACCCGCGTGGCGGTGGGCGCGTGCCGGCGGGCGAAGCCGGAGAGGGTCAGGGCGCGGCGGGCGCCGAGGGCGACCAGGACGAAGGGGATACGCAGCACCCGGCGGTAGGCGGCGGCGAGCACGGCGCCTCGGCCCGCGCAGGGCTGGGTGTACGCGAGGATCGAGCTGGCTCGGCTCATCAGCGAAATCCAGACCCGGAGATGCAGCAGCTGCTCACCGAGATCGGCGGCTGATCCATCGCACGTGGGGTGCGGTGAGGTCGGGGCTAACCGCACCCCGCCAGCCGGGTGCCTCTGGCGTCTGGCGGGCGCCCGGTGAATGTCGTCCCTGCTCGCCGAGTGTTCGACGCACTAGCCCGCGGGTACCGGCATCATCCGTAGATCCGTACGGCCATCGCTCGCGCCAATTAGAGCGGCGATCCGCACGGCAGGGCCGCGAACGGGTGCGGGGCGCAGCAGGTGCGGCCGGAAGCCTCAGGCGGCAGAGAGGATCTTGATGGACTGGCTGGTGACGGCCGCAGGTGCAGTGCTGGTGCTGTTCGTGCTGCGGGACATGTTCCACACCATCTGGCACCCCAGTGGGCAAGGGTCGCTCAGCCGGCTGGTCATCCAGCTGGTCTGGCGGGGGTCCCGCGTCATCAAGAGCCGCCGGCGACAGAGCTCGGTGGTCGGTCCCTTCGCGATCCTGTGCGTGATCCTGACGTGGATCACCATCATCCTCGCCGGCTGGACCTTGGTGTACTGGCCCCACATGTCCGACGGATTCTCCTTCGGCTCGAGCCTGCAACCGTCCGAGCGAAGCGACATCCTGGACTCGCTGTACCTGTCCCTGGTCACGGTGGCAACACTCGGCTACGGCGACATCGTGCCGGCTTATGCCTGGCTGCGGCTGGCCTCGCCGCTGGAGGCCCTCATCGGCTTCTCACTGCTGACCGCTGCGGTGACCTGGATCCTGCAGATCTATCCGGCTCTGGCCCGCCGCCGGACGCTGGCGATCCGCCTGTCCCTGCTCCGCAAGGCCGAGGCCGCCCAGGCCCTGTCTGCGATGGACTCCTCTGCGGCGGCCACGCTGCTGGAGACGCTGGCCGGCGAGCTGGTCCAGGTCCGTGTGGACCTCACCCAGTACGCCGAGACGTACTACTTCCGCGAGGCCGACGACGTGGCGTCCCTGCCCGCGCAGCTGCCGTACGCGCGTGAGCTGGCGGACCGCGCCGCTTCCTCTGGTCGCGACGACGTCCGGCTGTCCGGCACCATCCTGAGAGGAGCCGTCGAGGACTATGCGTACCTGCTCACCCAGCAGTTCCTGCCCGCCTCCGGGGATCTCGCGGCGACTCTCCAGCGCTACTCGGACGACCACGGCTACCGGGTGTCCTGAAGCCAACGCCGCGGTCGGTGATGCTCGGGAGAAACCGACCGCCCACCGCGAAAGGTGCATGATCACACCCGCACGTGGCTATGTCGCCGTCCATGGTCTCGAGTTCAGAGGCGGACGTCACCGACGGGCCTCATCCCCACCCCGTGGACCCCGAGCGGGTCGAGGCCGCGCGCCGGCGGTTGCCGTCCCGGGACGAAGCAGCTCAGCTGACCAGCATCCTGAGCCTGATGGCCGACCCCACGCGTTCTCGCCTGCTGTACGCGCTCGACGTGGTCTCGGAGATGTGCGTCGGGGACCTGGCGATGGCGCTCGATGTGAACGAGGACGCGGCCAGCTACGGCTTGCGCGTCCTCCGGACCGCCGGCCTCGTGACCTACCGCAGGGAGGGTCGGGTCCTGTACTACCGACTGGCCGAAGGCTTTCCCGATCCTCTGCGGGAGCACTGCCTGCGACGGCTCATCGAGCTCGCCCAGCGGGCGCCGGAGGAGCCAGACGACGACCGGTGACAGGCCGGCCCGGGAGGCCCCTGCTCGCCGCCCGGCCCTGGGGGTGCTCTCCTTCGGCCCCGGGCACGGACGACGAGCAGGTGCTGCGTCAGCCGAGGGAGCTGAGCAAGTCCCGGCAGGCTGCTTCACAGCGCCGGCACGATTCGGCGCACACCCGGCAGTGCTCGTGCATCTCTGCGTGCTCGGCGCACTCGTCGCCGCAGGCCTTGCACGCTGCCGCACACGCCTCGAGCACAGCACGGGTGACGTTCGCGTCGTAGCCGGTGTGCCGGGAGAGGACGCGGCCGGTCGTGTCGCAGACGTCGGCGCAGTCCAGGTTGCTACGGATGCACTTGGTCAGTTCGGCGACCATGTCCTCACTGAGACAGGCATCGGCGCACGCCGTACAGGCCTGGGCGCATTCGAAGCAGGCCTCGATGCACTCCTGCAGCTTCTGGCGGTCCACCCCGCCCAGGTCCTTGGGGTAGGTCTCGAGCATCTGACTCGCAACGCTCACGATGGCTCCTCCCTGTGCCGGCGTGGCGGACCGCCCGCCGTCGGGCACCGGCGCCCGCGGCCATACCCGCGCGTCCGTACGGATAACGCCTCCTCCGTCGGGTAGTCCCACCAGGTCCACGATGTGCCGCGGAGCCGCTAAGTCAGGGGAGAGGAATACCCCGGCGGGGTACCTTTGTTGAAGGGGTGCGACGGAGGGAGGCGGCGTGACGTCGACGGACCAGGTCAGTGGGCACGGCTACATCAACCGCAAGGGCGACTACCTCAAGCGCTTGCGGCGGATCGAGGGCCAGGCCCGCGGGCTGCAGCGGATGGTGGAGGACGAGAAGTACTGCATCGACATCCTCACCCAGGTCTCGGCCATGACCAGAGCGTTGCAGTCGGTGGCCTTGGGGCTCCTCGAGGAGCACATGAGCCACTGTGTCGTCGAGGCGGCCGCCACCGGTGGTCCCGAGGCCGACGCGAAGGTGCGCGAGGCGTCCGAAGCCATCGCGCGCCTCGTCCGGTCCTGACCGGACTGCTCTGGCGTGAGCTCCCGGGTCTCCCGCCCGTCACGGACAACCGCAACCCAACACTACGAAGAACGGAGTACACCTCATGAGCACCGCTACCTACACCGTCGTCGGCATGACCTGCGGCCACTGCGTGAGCTCGGTGACCGAGGAGGTCAGCCAGGTGCCCGGCGTGACCGGGGTCGACGTCGACCTGGCCACCGGTGGTCTCACCGTCCGCAGCGAAGCAGGCGTCGATGACGGGGCCGTCCGGGCCGCCGTGGAGGAGGCCGGTTACGAGGTGGCCGCACCCGCCGCGTCGGCCGGTGGCCGGGCGTCGGGTTGCGGTTGCGGCTGCAAGTGATCCGCCGACCGCCGCCGGCCGGCCCGGGGGTCGCACATGGTGAGGGAGGGGCCGACATGACGACCTCCGCCAAGGTCGGCGCCTACCTCGTCGGCCTCGCCGTCGTCTTCGTCGCTGCGATCGGCCTCGGCAGCGCCGTCGGGCCGGTGGGTCCGGCCGGTGAGCGGGTCGAGTCACCGGCGCAGACGGACGTCCACACCGAGACGGACAGCCACGGCGAGACGAACCACTGAGGACCCGGCCCGGGGTGGGCGGCCACCGGTTGCCGCCCCGGGTCCGCGGTCCTCGTCTTCAGCAGCAACTCCCTGACAGGAGAACCATGAGCGCCGCGATGAACGACACGACGCCGCAGATCCCTGCGGACGGCGAGCAGGTCGAGCTGGCCATCCAGGGCATGACCTGCGCGTCGTGCGCCATGCGGATCGAGAAGCGACTCAACAAGCTCGACGGTGTGACCGCGACCGTCAACTACGCGACGGAGAAGGCCAAGGTCACCTACGGCGACGGAGTGACCCCCGAGGATCTTCTCGCTGCCGTGGAGAAGGCCGGCTACAGCGCCCGGCTGCCGGAGCCGCCCGCCTCCGGGCCCCGGCCCGAGGACCGCCCCGAGCTCGCAAGCGGTGAGGAGGACGGGGTCCTTCTGCTGCGCCAACGAGTCCTGGTGTCCACGGCCCTCACCGTCCCGGTGATCGCGCTGGCGATGGTCCCGGCCCTGCAGTTCACGTACTGGCAGTGGCTCTCCCTGACGCTGGCCGCACCGGTCGTCGTGTGGGGGGCGTGGCCGTTCCACCGGGCTGCCTGGACCAACCTGCGACACGGTGCCGCCACGATGGACACGCTGGTCTCCATGGGGACGCTGGCGGCCTTCGCCTGGTCGCTGTACGCCCTGTTCCTCGGCACCGCCGGCGAACCGGGCATGACCCACCCCTTCGAGTTCACCATCGAGCCAACTGACGGTGCGGCCAACATCTACCTCGAGGTGGCCGCCGGGGTGACCACCGCCATCCTCGCCGGCCGCTACTTCGAGGCGCGGTCCAAGCGCCGGGCCGGCGCCGCGCTCCGCGCCCTGCTGGAGCTCGGCGCCAAGGAGGTCTCGGTGCTGCGCGGAGGCCGTGAGGAGCGGATCCCGGTGGACCGGCTCGCCGTCGGAGACCTCTTCGTCGTCCGTCCCGGGGAGAAGATCGCGACCGACGGCGTCATCACCGAGGGCTCCTCCGCCGTCGACGCCTCGATGCTGACCGGCGAGTCGGTGCCGGTCGAGGTCGGGCCGGGGGACGCCGTCGTGGGCGCCACCGTCAACGCCGGCGGCCGGATCGTCGTCCGGGCCACCCGCATCGGCTCGGACACCCAGCTGGTCCAGATGGCACGGCTGGTGGAGGAGGCCCAGAACGGCAAGGCCGAGGTGCAGCGCCTGGCCGACCGGATCTCGGGCATCTTCGTGCCTATCGTCATCGCGCTGGCCGCGGCCACCCTCGGCTTCTGGATCGGCACCGGCGCAGGGCTGTCCGTCGCCTTCACCGCCACCGTCGCCGTCCTGATCATCGCCTGCCCCTGCGCCCTGGGGCTGGCCACACCGACCGCCCTCATGGTGGGCACCGGCCGGGGCGCCCAGCTCGGGATCCTGATCAAGGGTCCGGAGGTGCTGGAGTCGACCCGGGTCGTGGACACGGTTGTCCTAGACAAGACGGGGACCGTGACCACCGGCCGGATGACGCTCCTCGACGTCGTCCCCGCCCCCGGAGAGCAGGCCGAGGAGGTCCTGCGGCTCGCCGGTGCGCTGGAGGACGCCTCCGAGCACCCCATCGCCCAGGCGATCGCCCGGGCCGCCACCGAGCGGATCGGCACGCTGCCGCCGGTCGAGGGCTTCACGAACCTCGAGGGTCTCGGGGTCCAAGGCGTGGTGGAGGGCCACGCGGTCCTGGTCGGGCGGCCCCGGCTGCTGGCCGAGTGGTCGCAGCAGCTGCCGGCCGAGCTCGCGCGCGCCAAGGACGCCGCGGAGGCCGAGGGCCGCACCGCGGTCGCCGTCGGCTGGGACGGCGCCGCCCGCGGTGTGCTCGTGGTCGCCGACGCCGTGAAGGACACCTCCGCGGAGGCGATCCGCCAGCTCCGCGACCTCGGGCTCACCCCCGTCCTGCTGACCGGCGACAACGAGACCGTCGCCCGCTCGGTCGCGGCGCAGGTGGGCATCGACGAGGTGATCGCCGAGGTCCTGCCGCAGGACAAGGTCGACGTCGTCAAGCGGCTGCAGGGCGACGGCAAGGTCGTCGCGATGGTGGGGGACGGCGTCAACGACGCGGCGGCCCTGGCCCAGGCCGACCTGGGACTGGCCATGGGCACCGGTACCGACGTCGCCATCGAGGCCAGTGACCTGACCCTGGTGCGCGGGGATCTCCGGGCGGCCGCCGACGCCATCCGGCTCTCGCGCAGGACGCTGGGCACCATCAAGGGGAACCTCTTCTGGGCCTTCGCGTACAACGTGGCCGCACTGCCCCTGGCCGCCGCCGGGCTGCTCAACCCGCTGATCGCCGGAGCGGCCATGGCCTTCTCGTCGGTGTTCGTGGTGTCCAACAGCCTGCGGCTGCGCCGGTTCCAGCCCCTGGCCTCGACCTCCGCCGATGGTGGTGCCGGGATCGGCCACCGGCCGGAGGGTGCGGCACGATTCACCCAGCGGAGGGGTGCCTCGCTCCCGGAGTGACGGCGATGAGCGGGGCCGGGCAGTGCCGGGGCCACAGCTGGCGCCGCCCGGCCCCGGAACTGCCGGCGAGAACGGGGGTCAGTCCGTGGGGCAGTCGCGCAGCGCCGAGCCCTCGAACTCCGGGACGGGCCGATCGTTGGCCTGCTCGACGGTCTCGGCCTCGCCGTTCTCCTCGATGTCCTCGATGAGCCACTCCATCTCGGCGATCTCCTTCTCCTGGGCGACGATGATGTCGACGGCGAGCTGGCACACGCGGACGTCGTCGATGTCGGCGCGCTCGGAGCGGGTGATCGCCATCGAATGGTGCGGAATCATCGCCTGCATCCAGTCCCCGTCGTCCACGGTGGTCTGGCTGCGGTCGAGGGCGATGCCGCCGCCCAGGAGCACGAGGCTCGCCGCGACGATGGCGATGTTGGCCTTCGTGTTCTTGTACATGTTGAGCATCCAGGCCAGCATGACCAGACCCATGGTGCCGCCCATGGCGAGCGCCATGAACACCCGGCTCTCGCTGAACTGGACGTGGCTCCACTCCCAGGTGCTCATGAACATGACCCAGTACATGACGACCATGGCCGTGAGGATCATGGCGCCGAAGCGCAGGTACATGTTCCTGGTCATCTTGGCCTCGTGCGACTGCTCGTCGCCGTGACCCTGCTGCGTCGCGTCGTCGGCCTTCTTGATCGCCATGATGGGTCCTTTCTCTCGCCGGGTCGCGGGGAAGGTCACCGGCCCGCACTCCCGTGCCCACCCTGGCTACTGCTCGACCGGTAGCACAGGCTCTCGGCCGGACGTCGTCGCTCGGCCTCGAGCAACCTCTCCGGTCACGAGCACGGGCGGCACGGCGGCACACCCCGCACGGCGCGCATGCCCGGACAGTCGTACGGATAAACCGGTGGCCCCGCGGCCGCACCGTCACGGTCCCGGCACGGTCGTCGCTGCCGGTCATCCCAGGTTCCGGCGCTTGCCCCTAGCCGGCAACCCACTGCGGACAGGGAGCCCAGTGCATGCGACTGGGCCTCCGACGTGAGGAGGTCGAGGGCGACCTCAGGACCGTCGACGCGCAGGCGGTGTGACGCTCATGCGGGTCCTGCCCTGATGGTTCTCGCCCGCTCCAGTGGCATCACATATCCACCGCTGTCGGCGTTCCGAACGCGAGAAATGTGTCGCGCCGGTCACACGCGGGCTAGCTTTCCCCGTGCGATGCGGCCTCATCCGTGCGACCGTGCGGATGACCTATCAGGGGCCATCCCTGCCACCCGCAACCCCGACGTGAGGGGATTCGACGATGGTCGCTGTGCTCCTCCTCGTGTCGCTGGCGTGCGTCCTCGTTGCCGCCCTCTATGCGTCATCGCTGGCGCTGGCGCCGGTCCGCGAGCCGGCCCATGTCCTGCCCTTCGAGTCCGGCATGCTGCCGCAGCAGCACGCGGTCTCGCGCTACCACGCCCGCTGGTACGCGGTGACGATCCTGTTCCTAGCGTTCGACATGGAAATGATCTTCATGTATCCGTGGGCCGTCGTCGTGGCGGACATGGGCGTCCAGGCCGTCGTGGAGATGTTCGGCTTCCTCGCCGTCCTGCTCGTTGGGGTCATGTACGTCTGGCGTGAGGGTGCGCTGCGATGGACCTGATAGCCCGCCTGCGGAACTGGGCGCTGACGAGGCCCCGGGTGCTACTCGTCGATGTCCCCGGCGCTACGACGTTCCGGTGGTCCGTCGAGGCCGAGTTGGACCGGCGCGGCTGGCGGCGCGCCGTGTCACCCGCGGACACCGATCTGCTGGTCGTCCTTGGTGAGCCGGGCCCGGAGCTAGGAGAAGCCGTCGACGTGCTGTGGAGTCAGGTTCCCGAGCCTCGGCACCGGGTGGACGTCCAGCGCGCCAGAGACGTCGCCGTCGCTCTGGACGAGGGCCGAGCGGCGCTGGTCCGGCGGCCCGGATCAGGAGCAAGAGGAGACGACCGGTCGTCGCCGGCCTCGTTGCTCGCCAAGAACGAGGACGAAGACGCTGACGACGAGGGCATGGGCACCGCCGACGACGAGGGCATGGACCACGGCGGTGGCCGCGCGGGCATGGACGACGACGCCGGTCGTGAGGACGAGGAGGGCGAGGGTGTAGATCACGGGGCCGGTCACGAGGGCATGGACCACGGGAGTGGTCACGAGGGCATGGGCCACGGGAGTGGTCACGAGGGCATGGGCCACGGGAGTGGTCACGAGGGCATGGGCCACGGGAGTGGTCACGAGGGCATGGGCCACGGGAGTGGTCACGAGGGCATGG
>NZ_QOHK01000015.1 GCF_003319175.1 Blastococcus sp. TF02-8
AGCGTGAGCCATAGAGACCTCCGGTCGGGAGTGGGGACGTCAGACATCGCCACTCCTTCCGGAGGTCTCCTTCGTGATCAAGCCACCACGCCGACTGTCAACAACGTCCGTAGTCACGACAGCTAGAGCGCGCCCTTGTCCGGGTCACCGGCCGGCACGGCCTCCAGGTAGCGGACGTCGAGCGGGGCGGCCAGCTTGTCGCCGATCGCGGCACCCAGGTTCGTCAGCGCCTCGGCCTTGCCGTGCACCCGCAGCGCCTCGACGCTCTCCCACCGCTCGATCATCACGAAGAAGCCCTCGCCCTCGTGCAGCGCGTACTTCTCGCAGCCCGACTCGGCGTGGACCTGCGGAACGGCGGCCAGCACGGCCTCGCGGACGGCGTCGACCGCGTCCGGCCGGGGGGTGATGGTGGCGACGACGACGACGGACACGGGGCCTCCTGGGGCGAGGGGAACGGGAACGACCCGGACGCCAGCCCTGGTGGAGTGGCCCCGGCCGGGTCAGGATGCCAGTCGTGGCCGACGACGCAGCTGCTCCCCCGTCCCCGTCGGCCGACCATCCCCTGCGGGTGGCCGTCGTCGGCGCCGGCCCCGCGGGGATCTTCACCGCCGACGCGCTCACCCGGCAGCAGGACGTCCCCGTCGCCGTCGACCTGATCGACCGGCTGCCCACCCCTTTCGGTCTCGTCCGGCACGGGATCGCGCCCGACCACCCCCGGATGCGGGCCATCCGCGACACCCTGCACCGCAGCCTCGACCACCCGCTGGTCCGGTTCGTGGGCAACGTCGAGGTGGGCACCGACATCACCCTCGACGAGCTGCGCCGGCACGTCGACGCCGTCGTCTACACCTACGGCGCGGCACTGGACCGGCACCTGGGCATCGACGGGGAGGACCTGCCCGGGAGCCTGGCCGCCACCGAGCTGGTCTCCTGGTACTGCGGGCACCCCGACGCCGACCGGGCCACGGTGGAGTCGGCGCTGCGCCGCGCCCGGTCGGTCGTGGTGATCGGCGTCGGCAACGTGGCCCTGGACGTGGGCCGCGTCCTGGCCCGCACCGCCGAGGAGCTCGAGCCCACCGACATGCCCCAGCACGTGCTCGACGCGCTCGCCGCGGCGCCGGTCGAGGAGGTCACCGTGCTCGGTCGCCGCGGCCCCGCGCAGGCCACCTTCACCACCCAGGAGCTGCGGGAGCTCGGCGAGCTGGCCCGGGCCACCGTGCTGGTCGACCCGGCCGAGCTGGAGCTGGACCCGGCCACCGCCGAGCGCGTCGCGGCCGACCGCGCGGTCGCCCGCAACCTCGCCGTCCTGAAGGAGTGGTCGCAGCACCGCCCGGAACCGGGGCACGTGCCGCTGCGGCTGCGCTTCTTCCGCCGGCCGGTGCGGCTGATCGGCGAGGACCGGGTCACCGCGATCGAGGTGGAGCGCACCGCCGTCGACGACGAGGGTCGCGCGGTGGGCACCGGCGAGCTGGAGGTGCTCCCCGCCGACCTGGTCGTGCGGTCGGTCGGGTACCTCGGCACCCCGCTGCCGGGGCTGCCGGTGGACGAGCGGTCCGGGACCGTGCGGCACGAGGACGGCCGGGTGCTGCGCGACGGGCGCCCCTCGCCCGGCGAGTACGTGGCCGGCTGGATCAAGCGCGGGCCCAGCGGCGTCGTCGGGCACAACAAGCACGACGCGCGGGAGACCGTGGCCGGTCTGCTCGCCGATGCCGCGGACGGGACGCTGCGGGTGCGCGGTCCGGTGGACGACCTGGTGCACACGCTGCAGGCCCGCGGAGCGGAGCCGGTGCTGCTGGAGGACTGGCGGGCCATCGACGCCGCGGAGCAGGCCCTGGGCGCCACCCGGGGGCGGGCCCGCACCACGATGCACGAACGCGAGGCCCTGCTCGCCGCGGTGCGGGCGGCCGCCGCCCGCTAGCCGACGGCCGCGATCAGTGCTGTCGCCTCCTCGGAGGACGACGCGGCCACGAAACGGATCAGCCGCTCGGTGTCCGGCTCCAGCCGCAGCGGCCGGCCGTCGGCGTCCAGCGCCGCGCCACCGGCGGCGAGCAGCACGGCGAGCCCCCCGGCGACGTCGTGCACGTGCGTACCGCTCCGGTCCAGGTCGTGCCAGGCCGCGGCCGCACCGTCGGCGACGAGGCACAGGTCGACCGCGGTGCAGCCGGTGACCCGCACCCGCCGCGCCGTGGAGGGGACGTTAACCGTCCTCCCCGACGGGCCGCTGGGCACGACGACGGTGCTGCCGGGCCGCGGCGCGATCGGCACGCCGTCGCGCTGGGCCCCGATGCCGTTGATACCGGTCCACCGCCGGCCGGAGGCGAGGTCGGCGACCAGACCGGCGACCGGCACCCCCTCGCGCACCAGCGCCGCGGAGAACGCCCACGGCGGGAGACCGGCGGAGAAGTTGCCGGTGCCGTCGAGCGGGTCGAGCACGATCCAGGGCTCGCCGTCGCGCACGGGGCGGTCGGAGCTCTCCTCGCTCAACACCGGCACACCGAGGCCGCCGAGCACGGCGACGGCGGCGGCGTGCGCCGCCTCGTCGGCGGCCAGCGCCGGGCTGCCGTCGTCCTTGGTCCGCTCCTCCCCGCTGTCCCGGGCCAGGCCGACGGCGATCTCGACCCGGCTGGCGGCGATCGCGGCGAGGTGCCGGAAGCGGTCGGCCAGGGAGCAGCCCTCCCCCGGCCCGCTCACCGCGCGCCAGCGGTCGGTGCTGCCGTGCCGGACCCGCTCGCAGCCCCAGCCCGCGGCCAGCGCCCGGACGGCCGGGTGCTCCAGCGGGACACCGGAGCGCCGCAGCACCACGGCCTCGGCGAACCCGTCGGCGTGCCACTGCCGGCGGACCAGTGCGGCCTGCCCCTCGCCCAGCAGGACGCGCAGCCGCGGGTCGTGCACGGCCGGCGCCAGCGCCTCGGGGGGCATCCCCAGGGTGAGCGCCGCGGCGCGCACGTCGGCTCCGCTGACCGCCACCCGCAGCTCGAGGTCCGGCTCAGGCCGCCGGCGCAGGAACCAGCGCTCAGCCACTGTTGCGCAGTGCGGTCGCGATGCCGTTGATGGTCAGCTGGATGTTGCGGCCGGTCAGCTCGTCGTCCTCCCCGCCGCGGCGCCGCCGCAGCATCTCCACCTGCAGGTGGTGCAGCGGTTCCAGGTAGGGGAACCGGTTCCGGATCGACCGGGCGAGCGACGGGTTGTCCGCCAGCAGGTGGTCGTCGCCGGTGACCGCGAGCGCCATCCGGCAGGTCCGCTCGTGCTCGGCGGTGATCCGGTCGAAGACGCGAGCCCGGAGCTCCTCGTCCGGCACGAGCTCGGCGTACCGCGCGGCCAGCTCGAGGTCGGTCTTGGCCAGCACCATGCCCATGTTCGACAGCACCGTGCGGAAGAAGGGCCAGCGCCGGTGCAGGTCACGCAGCCGCTCCAGCCGTTCGTCGGAGCCGCCCACCCACTCCTCCAGCGCCGTGCCCGTGCCGTACCAGCCGGGCAGCATGATCCGGGTCTGCGACCAGCTGAACACCCACGGGATCGCCCGGAGGTCGGCGATCGAGTCACCCTTCTTGCGCGAGGGCGGCCGGCTGCCGATGTTCAGCTCGGCCAGCTCCCCGATGGGGGTCGCGGCGCGGAACCACTCGACGAAGCCCGGCGTCTCGTGCACCAGCTCCCGGTAGGCCTGCTGCGCGCGCCCGGCGAGGTCGTCGAGCAGGGCGTAGGCCTCGTCGGCGTCCTCGCCCAGCCCCTCGACGTCGAGCAGCGTCGACTCCAGCGTCGCGGCGACCAGCGCCTCCAGGTTGCGCCGGGCGAGGTCGGGGTCGGCGTACTTGGCCGCGATGACCTCACCCTGCTCGGTGATCCGGAGCGCGCCGGCCACCGCACCCGGCGGCTGCGCCCGGATGGCGTCGTAGCTGGGGCCACCGCCCCGGCCCACGGTGCCGCCGCGGCCGTGGAAGAGCCGGAGGCGCACGCCCTCGCGGCGGGCGAGCTCCACGAGGTCGAGCTCGGCCCGGTACAGCGCCCAGTTCGCGGCGAGGTAGCCGCCGTCCTTGTTGCTGTCGGAGTAGCCGAGCATGACCTCCTGCACGTCGCCGCGGTTGCCCAGCAGCGCCCGGTACAGGGGCTGGGCGAGCACTGCGCCGAGCGTGGTGGCGGCCGCCTTCAGGTCGCCGATCGTCTCGAACAGCGGCGAGATGCCGACCGGGCAGGTCGGCCCGCTCTCGCCGGCCGGGTCGAGCAGCCCGACCTCCTTGAGCAGGACGGCGACCTCCAGGACGTCGCTCACCGACTCGCACATGCTGATCACGTAGTTCGGGATCGTCCGGGGCCCGAGCAGCGCCACCTGCCCTGCGGCGGCGACCAGGACGTCGAGCTCCTTGCGGGTCTCCTCCGAGAGATCCGCGTCGGGCCGGACCAGCGGACGGCGCAGCGTGAGCTCCCCGGCCAGCAGCTCGACCCGGGCCGCCTCGTCCAGGGACGCGTAGTCCTCGCACACCCCGGCCCACGACAGCAGCTCGGCGACCACCTGCTCGTGCACCGAGGAGTTCTGCCGCAGATCCAGCCCGCAGAGGTGGAAGCCGAAGACCTCCACGGCCTCGCGCAGCCGCAGCAGGCGGTCGTCGGCCAGCGAGCCCGCCCCGTGGCTGCGCAGCGACGCATCGATGACGTCGAGATCGGCGCGCAGCTCGTCGGGGTCGCCGTACGCGGGCAGGTTCGCACCCGGCTCGTCGTCGCCGGGCACCGAGCCGAGCACCCGCTGCGCGGTGGCCGCCAGGCGGGCGGAGATGCCGATCAGCGCCCGGCGGTAGGGCTCGTCGGCGCGGAAGGGCGAGTCGTCGCGAGAGGCGTCGGCGAGCGCGTAGAGCTGCGGCGTCGGCGTGACGAGCCGGTCGGACATGGAGAGCTCGCTGCGCAGCTCGGCCAGCTCGGCGAGGTGGTGGGTCAGGGCGGTCTCGGCCTGACGGGTGGTCGCCCGGCGCACCGCCTCGGCGGTGACGAACGGGTTGCCGTCGCGGTCCCCGCCGATCCAGGAGCCGGGCAGCAGCATCGGCCGCCGCAGCAGTCCCGCACCCGGCCAGCGCTCCTCCATCGCGCGACGGAGCTCGGCGTTGATCGCCGGGACGACGTCGAACAGCGACAGCTCGTAGTAGCGCAGCGCCTCGTCGATCTCGTCCTGCAGGCGCAGCCGGGACAGCCGCAGCAGCGCGGTCTGCCAGAGGGTGAGCACCGAGCGCCACAGCTTCGCCGACCACTCCTCGTCGACGTCCCCCTCGACCGCCCGGTCCCGCTGCCGGATCAGCTCGGTCACCTGGCGCTGCACCTGGAAGACCGTCTTCCGGCGCACCTCCGTCGGGTGCGCGGTGACCACCGGGCAGACCAGCGCGCCGGCGAGCTCACGGGCCACCTCGTCGGCCGGCAGGTCCTGCTCGTCGAGCAGCGCGAAGGTGGCGGCCAGGCTCCCCTGCTGCGGCGGGGATCCCGCGCGGCGGTGGTGCCGGCGACGCCGCTCGTGGTGGATGTCCTCGGCCAGGTTGGCCAGCAGGGAGAAGTGGCTGAACGCCCGGATCACGTGGTTGGCCTCGCGGACGTCGAGTCCGGCCAGCCGCCGCGCCAGGTCGAGCCGGTCGACCTCCGAGCGCCGGACCCGGAACGCCTCCACGCGGGTCGCCTCGACCAGGTCCAGGACGTCGGCGCCGGCCTGCTCTCCGATCACCTCGCCGAGGACGCGCCCCAGCAGTCGGATGTCCTCGCGCAGGGGAAGCTCGTCGGCGCGCTCGTCGGGCGGTTCCCCGCCGGCGTGGTGACGGAGGTCGGCGACGTCCACGGTGGCTTCGGACACGCACCGAGTATCGGGGACGCAGGTGACGGGCTCATGTCGTGAGCCCGCGGACTACTGGCCGCGCTCGAGTTCCTTGAGGCACTGGGCGGCCAGCGCGTCACCGGACTCCGCGCCCAACCGGAACTGCTCGACGGCGCCCTCGAGGTCTCCGCGGTCGGCCAGGAGGACCCCGAGGTTCTGGTGGCAGTAGGAGTCACCCGCGGCGATCCCGCTGCGGTAGGCCTCCTCGGCCGCCTCCTCGTCGCCGAGCTCCTCGCGGTACAGGTTGCCCAGCGGCAGCCAGGCGACCTGCTCGCCCAGCTTCGCACCGCGCTCGAGCACCGAGCGGGCCTCCACCGAGCGGCCGGTCTCGCGCAGCAGGTGGGCGAGGTCCGCCCGGGCGGCCGGGAAGTGGTGCTGTCCGGCGCCCAGGTCGGCCTCCAGCGCGGGGTCCAGGGTGGAGCACCAGCGCCAGCAGGCGACGACGGCCTTGGCCTCCTCGTCACCGGCGGCGGCGAACTCCTCGGCGACCGCCATGGCCTGCTCCCGCTCCCCCTGCTCGCGGAGCAGGAAGGCCAGCTGGAGGCCGCCCTCCAGGTCGCCGGCCGCGGCCGCGCCGCGGTAGGCGCGCATCGCGCCCGCGAGGTCGCCCAGGTCCTCGAGCACCAGGCCCAGGTTCCGCCAGGCGTCGGCCTCGCCACCGCGCAGCGCGATCTCGTAGGCGTCGACCGCCTCCTCCCACCGGTTCTGCGCGGCGAGGGAGTTGCCGAGGTTGAACGCGGCGACGGTGTCGCCCAGGTCGAAGGCCCGGCGGAAGCACGCCTCGGCGTCCGCCTGCCGGCCGGCGTCGGCCAGGTCGCAGCCGAGGTCGATCAGCGCGTCGGCGTCGTCGGAGGCATGCAGCCGCCGCAAGCGCGCGTCGAGGTCCTCGGTCATGCCGACGATGATCGCGGCGCGGAGGGCCGATCCGCGCCCCCCGGCGGCCGTACCTCACCCCAAGGGATCGCCCTGGGGCCGATCGGTCACCCGATCAGTCGTCCCAGGGCGTCGGATCAGCTCCCGAACGCCTCCCGCCAGGCCGGCATCAGCTCGTTCCGGGCCCACTCCAGGTAGGGCTCCTGCTGGTCCCCGCCGATCTGCACGAGGGCCAGGTGGGTGAAGCCGGCGTCGGCGAACTCCCTGGCGCCCTCGATGACCGCCTCCACGTCGGAACCGCACGGGATCGAGCTCGCGACGTCGTCCGGGGTGACGAACTGCGCGGCGGCGTCGAAGGCGCTCGGTCCGGGCAGCTCGGCGTTGACCTTCCAGCCGAAGCCGAACCAGCGGAAGAGCGAGTGCGCCCGCTGCACCGCGGCGTCCTTGTCCGTGCCGAAGCTGATCGGCATCTGCCCGACCCGGGGCTTGCCCGCGCCGCCGGCGGCGTCGAAGTACTCGCCCAGCTCCGGCTTCGGCTCGACGGCGATCATCACGTCGCCGAGCTCACCGGCGATCGCGCAGGACTGCTTGCCCGAGACCGCGATGCCGATGGGCACCCGCTTGTCGGGCAGGTCCCAGAGCTTGGCCGACTCGACGTCGAAGTGCTCGCCGCGGAAGTTCGTGTAGCCCTCGCCGTCGAAGAGGTCGCGGATGATCTGGATCGCCTCGACGAACATCTCGTGCCGCACGTCGGCCGCCGGCCACCCGCCGCCGACCACGTGCTCGTTGAGGTTCTCGCCTGCGCCCAGGCCGAGGGTGAACCGTCCCTCGGAGAGGATCTGCAGCGTGGCGGCCTGCTGGGCGACGACCGCGGGGTGGTAGCGGAAGGTCGGGCAGGTCACGTAGGTCATGAAGGGGATGCGGCTGGTCGCCTGCGCGGCGGCGCCGAGGGTGACCCAGGCGTTGGGCGAGTGGCCCATCTCGTCCAGCCACGGGAAGTAGTGGTCGCTGCTGACCGCGAAGTCGAAGCCGACCTCCTCGGCCCCCACCACGTGCCGGACCAGGTCCTTGGGCCCGGCCTGCTCGGTCATCATCGTGTAGCCCAGCTGCATCGCCATGCCGCCGCGCTACCCGGGTCGACCGGGAGCCAACCCGTCAGGCGCGCTCGGCCGCCAGCGCCTCGCGCAGCTTCGTCCGGCCCCCGGTACGCAGCAGCGCCCCGGCGTAGACCCGTCCACCCAGCCGCACGACCAGCGCGATCGCGACCAGCATGAGGACGACCGCGAGCGCGGTCTCCCACAGCGCGACGTCACCGGCTGCCTGGCGGACCGGCATGACCAGCGGCGAGAGCCCCGGGACCAGCGAGGTGATCCGCGCCAGCGTGCCGCCGGGATCGCCGGCGGCCTGGATCCCGACGACGTAGGACGCGACGAGCACGAGGGTCGTGGGCATCAGCACCGTGCCGAGGTCCTCCTGGCGGCTGACCAGCGAGGCGCCGACGGCGAAGATCGACGCGTACAGCGCGTAGCCCAGGACGAACCAGGCGACGACGGCGATCGCGGTGCCGACGACCTCCCCCGGCACGTCCACCAGGCCGAAGCCCACCGCCCCGCCGACCCCGACCACGGCGATGACCACGATCTGCCCGAGACCGAGCAGGCCGAGGCCCAGGATCTTCCCGGCCAGCAGCTGCCAGGGCTTCATCGTGGCCAGCAGCAGCTCCACCACGCGGCTGGACTTCTCCTCCACCACGCCCTGGGCGACGAACTGGCCGAACAGGATCAGCAGGCCGTACAGCATGCTGACGCCCAGGATGGCGGCGCCGATCCGCTGGTCGTCCTGCTCGGCGTCGGGGTCCAGCGCCCGCACCCCCACCTCGGGCAGGTCCAGGTCGGCCACCCCGGCCTCCGCGAGCCGGTCGGCGAGCGCCAGCTGCCCGACCGCCCCCTGCACGATCGCCTGCAGCGGCCCCCCGGCCGACTCCTCGACCAGCAGCTCGGGCTCGGCGCCGTCGGCCAGCAGCACGCCGTCGACGTCGTCGTCCTCGAGCGCGGCCCGGGCGGCGGCCTCGTCGTCGAGCGGCACCACGGTGACGTCGACGTCCAGGGCATCGCCCTGCTGCCCGAGGGCCTGCTCCAGTCCGGCGCCGCCGCCGACCAGCCCGATCCGGCTCTCGTCGTCCCCACCGCTGATCGCGATCTGGAAGCCCAGGGCCCCCAGCAGGATCACGATGATCACGATCGAGCTGATGACGAAGTTCTTGTCCCGGATCCGGGTGGCGATCTCCCGCGCGGCCACCAGCCGGACCAGGGACGCACTGCTCAGCGTGCTCTGTCCGCTCACGCCGCCACCTCCTGCGTGGTCGGGACGGCGACCGCCTCGCGGAACAGTTCCACGAGCGTCGGTTGCTGCCAGGCGAAGTGGGTGACCCGGCCGGTGCGCAGCGCCGCGGCGAGCACCGCCTGGTCGTCGGTGCCGTCGGTCAGCTCGAGCACCGTGTCGCCCGCCCGCTCGGAGACGACGCGGACGCCGCCCAGCTGCGCGGCCCAGTCGGGCGCGGCATCGGGCACCACGACCCGCAGCAGCCGGCCGGCCTCGCGGCGGCGCAGCTCCTCGACGGTGCCGGTGGCGACCATGCGGCCCCGGGCGAGGATCCCGACCGAGTCGCACAGCCGCTCGACCAGCTCGAGCTGGTGGCTGGAGAAGACGACCGGGACCCCGGCGCGCGCCTGGTCGAGCAGCGCCTCGGCGAGGGAGTCGACGCCGAGCGGGTCCAGCCCGGAGAAGGGCTCGTCGAGGATCAGCACCTCGGGCCGGCTCACCAGTGCGGCGGCCAGCTGCACGCGCTGCTGGTTGCCGAGGGAGAGCTTCTCGACGGCGTCGTTCCGGCGCTCGGCCAGCCCCAGACGCTCGACCCACTCCGCGGCGGCCGTCGCGGCGGCGCGACCGTCCATGCCGTGCAGGCGGCCGAAGTAGGTGATCTGGTCGCCGACCTTCATCTTCGGGTAGAGCCCGCGCTCCTCCGGCATGTAGCCGATGCGCCTGCGGCCGTCCTGGTCGAGAGCGCGGCCCTGCCAGCGCACCTCGCCCCCGTCCGGCCGGACCAGCCCCATCGCGATCCGCATCGTCGTCGTCTTGCCGGCGCCGTTGGAGCCGCAGAAGCCGAACATCGAACCGGGCCGGACGGCGAAGCTCACGCCGTCGAGCACCTGGTTCGCGCCGAAGCTCTTGCGGAGCCCGTCGAACTCGAGCACCCGTCCTCCTGCCGTCGTCCCTGCTGCCTCCCGACCGTATCGGTCGGTACGCCTCGCGCCGGGAGGCGACCTGCGGTGTCATCGGCCCATGAGCGAGCGCAACGGCGTGGCCGAGCCACCTCCCGGTGTCGGGCTCGAGGGGCTGCGCGCCGCGGCGGCCGGGTGCCGCGCGTGCGAGCTGTGGCAGGACACCACGCAGACCGTGTTCGGCGACGGTACGGGGACCGCGCGGGTGGTGTTCGTCGGCGAGCAGCCCGGCGACCAGGAGGACCGGAAGGGCGAGCCGTTCGTGGGGCCGGCCGGTCGGCTGCTGGACAAGGCGCTGGCAGAGGCGGGGATCGAGCGGCGGGACAGCTACATCACCAACTCGGTCAAGCACTTCTCGCACACCGTGAAGGGCAAGCGGCGCATCCACCAGACGCCCCGGCCCGAGCACCTGCGCGCCTGCCGCCCGTGGCTGGACGCCGAGCTCACGATCCTGCAGCCCGAGGTCGTGGTGGCCCTGGGTGCGACGGCGGCCAAGTCGCTGATCTCGCCGTCGTTCCGGATCACCCAGGACCACGGCCGGCTGATGCCGTGGACGCCTCCGGGAGCGCCCGCGCCCACCGAGGACGACGACGAGGACGCCGCCCACCAGACCTGGATCCTCGCGACCACGCACCCGTCGGCGATCCTGCGCACCCCCGAGGAGGCGCGCGACGCTGCTTACGCCGCGCTGGTCGCCGACCTGACGGTGGTCGCGCACGCCCTGGCATGAGTCGGGGCCGACCGGAGCCGGTCACGCACGCCGCAGGTCCTGGAGATCTAGTCGCGACCGGGTGGAACCGGCTGAGAGGAGTGCGCAGCCGGCGACGAGGGCCGCGGACGCGACGGCGAGCACCGGCGTGAGCGCCAGCGCATCCGCCGGCGACCGAGCGGAGCCGAAGGCCATCAGCGTGGTGACCGCGAGGAGGACAGGTGTCGCCACCGCGATGGCGATGCCGAGCTGGACTGCTGTCTGCACGCTCTCCGCCCGGCGGAGCAGGCGGGCGGGGGCACCCATCGCGATCACGGGGGCGTTCTGCTGCCGCCGGGCCGAGGCGCGGTCGGCGAGCACGACGGCGAGGTTGGCGACGAGCAGGCCCCCGACGGCGGTCAGTGACAGGACGACGAGACCACGCAGGGCGTCGGGCGACCACCCGACGGCGGTGTCCAGTCCACCCTGGGTGGGACTGGCCGGGTAGCGCGCCGACGCGATCTGCAGGATGCGGTCGCGGGTCGCCTCCGACGGCTGGAAATCGACGTGGACGTTCACCGTCCCCGCCACGGCGGCGCCGACGTCATCCAGGGACGTCATGATCACGTCCGGCACTGACGAGGTGACGACCGAACGCGACTCGACGGCCAGGACGGTGGGTGCCGGTTCGGCGCCGAGGACGACATCACCGTCGGCGGAGAGGAGCTCGACGGCACCCGCAGCGCCGGCCCGACCGTCGGAGGTGACGTACACGGTGCCGTCGGCGCAGGGGCGGTCCAGCTCGAACTGCTCTTCGAGGTCTCGACACGTGGTGACGGTTCCGAAATAGCTGACACCGGCGGTGTCCTCCACCGGGCGGGCTGCCACGGTCGCGTACTGGTAGGCCCGGGTGACCCCTGGCACGTCCCGGAACTCCTGCACGGCTGCGTCGTCGGCGTCCGCGGCCAGGACGTCGTACCCGCGTTCGCCGGCGGTCTCGACGGCGGCCTGACCGACCAGGAACGTGAGACTTCCCAGGCTGGCCCCGAGAGCGATGTACACGACGGTGAGACCCGCGGCCAAGCGGCGGAGCGTCTGCCCGCCGGTGCCGAGCCGGCGCAGCGCCACGAGCAGCACCGGAGACGTCACCCGACCGGCGCGGGCCGCGACCGCGGCGGTGACCGCCGACGTGACGCCGATGGTCCCCGCGATGCTGATCAGCAGTCCGACCCCGAGGACGGCCAGTGCCACCGGGCCCCGTGGCAGCAGGCCGAACGCCCCGAGCGCCATGACGCCCAGACCGGCCGCCAGCGTGGGACCTCCCAGCCGCGCGGCGTGCCCGCCGAGGAGCAGGCGGCGGAAGGCCACCGGGCGCCGTCGGGCATTCCGCCCACCGAGCACCGCGACGACGACTGTGAACGCCGCGACGAAGGCGGCGACCGCGATCTGCGCGACGACCGGGAGACGGGCGTCGCCCGGATACCACGAGACGCCGGCCAGCCCGGCCACGTGCGGCTGCAACACGGCATAGACGGCGAGCCCGAACAGGCAGCCGAGAACGGCGGACGTGGCCGACTCCACGGCTGTCACCACCGCAGCTCGAGGCCCGCTGACCCCCAGCTGCCGCAAGGCGGCGGTGCGCTGATCGCGGACGTGGGACTGGAGCCGTGTCGCAGCCGCGATGAGCCCGCCGAGGGGCAGCAGGAGCAGCGCGGCGACCACGATCGGTACGACGGTGACGGAGTCGCCGTCGATGTCGGCCCTGTCGCCGAAACTGGCGACCTGCAGATCGGGCCGGTCGAGAGCGGGCAGCGCCACATAGGCGAACAGCTCGTCCGGGGCGACCAGGCCGGGCTCACCGATGACTCCGGCGACGTCCGAGGGGAACCGATCTGCCACGGCCGGTTCCTCCGCGATCAGCTCCTGGAGAGCCGGTGACACGAGCACCGATCCCGGGGCCGGCCAGGAATTGACCCCGGGTGGGGTCGGTGCCCCCGGTGTGGCGCGCACCGCCACACGCGAGATCGGGATGGTCCGGAATGCGTCCGCCGCTTCCGTCATCACCAGGGACGGTCGCGCGGTGACGTCGCCCTGGATCGGCGCACGCATGGCGGCCCGATCCGCCTGCACGACGGCCACCTGGACCGCGGCCACGCAGGCGACGATGAAGAAGAGACCGAGGCCGCACGTGACGGCGAGGAGCAGCATCCGCTGCAGACCCCGGCGGCCGAGCCGGAAGACGAGAGCCAGCCCCAGCCGGACGACGGGGAGCATCAGACGAGCTGCCCGTCGGCGATCGTCAGGATGCGGTCGCACGCCGCAGCGATCTGCCGGTCGTGGGTCACCAGCAGCACTGCCGCCCCCTGCGCCCGCGCCACGTCGAAGAGCAGCTCCACGACCCGCTCGGAGTTCTTGTCGTCGAGCGCCCCGGTCGGCTCGTCCGCGAACACGACGGCGGGTTCGTGCACCACTGCGCGGGCGATGGCGGCCCGCTGCAACTCACCTCCCGAGACCGAGCCCGATTGCTTGGCCGCCAGGTGGGCGATACCCACCTGGTCGAGGGCTGCCATGGCCCGTTCCCGCGCCGGACGCTTGCGAGTACCGGTCAGCCGCAAGGCCAGCTCGACGTTCTCGACGAGCGTCAGTTCGGGGATCAGATCCCCGAACTGGAACACCAAGCCGAAGTTCCGCAGCCTGAAGTCGGCTCGGCGGCTCTCCGACAGTTCGTCGTAGCCAACCCCACGGCAGGTGAGTGCTCCGGAATCGGGTGCGACCAGCCCGGCGGCCACGTGGAGCAGCGTGGACTTCCCCGCTCCGGAGCGTCCGCAGATGGCGACCACCTCACGGGACTCGACGGAGAAGGTCGCCTCCCGCACCGTCCACTCCTCGCCGTAGCGGAAGCTGACATCGCTCGCCTGCAGCTGTGCTGTGGTCATCGCTCGCCGTCTCGATCCGAACCGGGGTGCAGGACCGGCCGTCGTGAAGGTGGGACCGACCCGCCGGGGGCGATGCACACCTTCGTGCCCGTGTAGTCGTCGTTGTCGTAGGTGCCGAGCGTCTTGTTCGTCGCGTTCTTCGCCGAGCTGATCTCGTCGTCGCCGTCCAGCCGTTGATGTCGAACGCGTTGCTCGTGATGCTCCCGTCGCGGTGGTTGACGTACTGGCTGCCCGTGTAGCTGTAGTCCTCCCACATGCACACGTAGCCGGAGCTGCAGGTGGTCGCGGCGTTCGCGGACGGGACCACGAACAAGAGGAGCATTCCGAACAGTGCGCTGATGATGCCGAACCGGACGCGCGTGGCGGAACTTTCTCGTTTCGTTGCTGTGCCCGTGCGGCCACACGTCTTCCGGTCAGAGACCCTCGAGGTCTTCCGACGATCGCGACGCCCGGAACAGCCAGAACGAGGGCACCAGCAGCGCGACGGCGACCATCGCCAGCACCACCACGATGCCGCCGGAGACCATCGCCGCAGTCACGCCCGCCGCGCTGGCCAGCGCGCCGGCGCGCAGGTCACCCAGCCGCGGCCCCCCCGCGACGACGACGATGAACACGCCCTGCATCCGGCCGCGCATCTCGTCGGGCGCGGCCAGCTGCAGCATCGAGGACCTCAGCACCGCGCTCACCATGTCGCCCGCGCCCGCGATCGCGAGGAACAACACCGCCACCCACAAGGAGCTCGCCAGCCCGAAGCCGATCGTGGCCACGCCCCACACCACGATCGCGCCGAGCACCGCCGCGCCCTGCCGGTCGATCCGCGACACCCAGCCCGACGTCAGCCCCATGACGAGCGCGCCGATCGAGACCCCGGCGAACAGCCAGCCCAGCGCGTTCGGCGAACCGGCGAACCGGGTGTCCTGCAGCTCGGGGAAGACGGCGTTCGGCCAGGCGAAGAGCATCGCGATGATGTCGACGACGAAGGTCATCAGCAGCACCGGCTGGGTGCGGAGGAACGCGAACCCCTCCCCCACGCCCCGCACCGCGGCGCCGAGCTTCAGGGTGGCCACCCGCCCACCCGGCGGGAGCGACGGCAGGCCGCGCAGGAGCAGCGCGGCCACGAGGAATCCGAGCGCGTCGATCACGTAGGTGAGGAAGAGCTCGCCCTGACCGATCAGCACACCGGCCAGCAGCGGCCCGGCGATCACCCCGGCCTGCCGCACGGTCATGGCCAGCGCGTTCGCGGCAGGTACCAGCTCGGCGCCGACCAGCGCCGGGATCGACGCGCTGCGCGCCGGCTGGTTGACCGCCGAGAAGCCGGAGACGAAGGCGGTCAGCACCCAGAGCATCGCCAGGTTGCCCCCGCCGGGCAGCAGCGCCTGGACGGCGAGCAGCGCGCTCGTGACGGCGGCGCCCGTCGAGGTGATCAGCATGAGCTTCCGCCGGTCCATGACATCGGCGATCGCGCCGCCGAGCAGGCCGAACACGATCAGCGGCACCAGGGCGACGACCGACGTGATGCCGACGTAGAGGGAGCGCCCGGTCAGCTCGTAGACCTGGAACGGGACGGCGACCAGCGTCATCTGCTGGCCGATCATCGTCGTCGCGACCCCACCGAAGAGCCGGCGGTAGGCGGGTACCTGGAGCGGGGTGGTGTCCAGCGCCAGCCCGCGACGCCTGCGCGCGGGCTCGGGAACCGGCTCCTCGACCCCGCGCCCCGCCTCCCCTGCGTCGACCGGTTCGATCGGGTCCTTCACGGGGCGAGCCGCTGGACGATCCAGCCCCCCTCGACGTCATCGCGCACGAAACGCAGCCGGTCGTGCAGCCGGTCACCGCCGCCCTGCCAGAACTCCACCCGCTCCGGGACGACGCGGTAGCCACCCCACGCGGTCGGCCGGGGCAGCTTCCCCTCCGGCGTCTGCTCGTCGAGCAGCCGCACCCGCTGGACCAGCTCCTCCCGGGAGTCGACGACGGTCGACTGCACCGACGCCGCCGCGGCCAGCTGGGCACCGCGCGGACGCGGGTCCCAGAGGTCGTCGGAGGCGGCGTCGCCGATCCGCTCCACCCGGCCGGCCAGCCGCACCTGCCGCTGCATCGGGTGCCAGGGGAAGACCAGCGCCGCGCGGGGGTTGACCGCGAGCTGCGCGCCCTTGGCCGAGGCGTAGCTGGTGCCGAAGACGATCCCCGAGGCGTCGTACCCCTTCATCAGCACGATGCGGGCGTCCGGCGCACCGTCGGCATCCGCGGTCGCCACGACGACGGCGTTCGGCTCGGGGACCTCCGCCGCCACGGCGTCGCCGAACCAGCGGTCGAACTGTTCCAGCCAGGTGGGGGCGAGGTCCTCCTCCCCGAAGCGTCCGGCGTCGTAGTCGCGGCGCATCCGGGCGAGGTCCGGCAGGTCAGGCACACGACCATGCTGACACCGCCGCACGCCCCGCGTGTGCCGGGGAGGCGGTGACGGCCTAGGGTCGGCAGGCAATCGCGCGCCCTCCGAGGGGTGCGCGTGGTCCAGCGCGACGAGGAGCATGCGAGATGGCCGACGACTTCGTACCCGGCCTGGAAGGCGTCATCGCCTTCGAGACGGAGATCGCCGAACCCGACAAGGACGGCGGTTCCCTGCGCTACCGCGGGGTCGACATCGAGGACCTGGTCGGCAAGGTCACCTTCGGCAACGTGTGGGCCCTGCTGGTGGACGGCAAGTTCGGCCCGGGCCTGCCGCCGGCCGAGCCGTTCCCCATCCCCGTGCACAGCGGCGACGTGCGCGTCGACGTCCAGGCCGCCCTGGCCATGCTGGCCCCCTTCTGGGGCTACCGCCCGCTGCTGGACATCACCACCGAGGAGGCCCGCGACCAGCTGGCCCGGGCCGCGGTGATGGCGCTGTCCTACGTCGCCCAGTCCGCCCGCGGCATCGGCACCCCCGCCGTTCCGCAGAAGCGGGTCGACGAGGCCGCCACGATCGTCGAGCGCTTCATGGTCCGCTGGCGCGGCGAGCCCGACCCCCGCCACGTCGCCGCCGTCGACGCCTACTGGACCTCGGCCGCCGAGCACGGCATGAACGCCTCCACCTTCACCGCCCGCGTGATCGCCTCCACCGGCGCCGACGTGGCCGCGGCCCTCTCCGGCGCGATCGGCGCGATGTCCGGCCCGCTGCACGGCGGCGCCCCCTCCCGCGTGCTGCACATGCTCGACGAGGTCGAGAAGACCGGCGACGCCGAGAAGTACGTGAAGGACCTCCTCGACCGCAAGGAGCGGTTGATGGGCTTCGGGCACCGCGTCTACCGCGCCGAGGACCCGCGCGCCCGCGTGCTGCGCCGCTCGGCCGAGGAGCTCGGTGCCCCCCGCTTCGAGGCTGCCCGCGCCCTGGAGCAGGCCGCGCTCAAGGAGCTGCGCGAGCGGCGTCCCGACCGCCCGGTCGAGACCAACGTCGAGTTCTGGGCGGCCATCGTCCTCGACTTCGCCGAGGTCCCGAGCCACATGTTCACCTCGATGTTCACCTGCGCCCGCACCGCCGGCTGGTGCGCGCACATCCTCGAGCAGAAGGAGACCGGCCGCCTCGTGCGCCCGTCGGCCCGCTACGTCGGCCCCGACTCCCGCAAGCCCGAGGACGTCGAGGGCTGGGACACCATCAAGACGAAGGCCACGACGCAGCCGGCCTGACGCCGGCACCGATGACGACGGCCCGGATCCCCTGCGACCCGGGCCGTCGCCGTCCGCCCGTCCCGCACCGTCGATCACCGCACCGATCCTGGAAGGCAATCCCCGGATGAGCATCACGATCCCCGCCGAGCTCCTGCCCGCCGACGGCCGGTTCGGGTGCGGCCCGTCCAAGGTGCGCCCCGAGGCGCTGCAGGCCCTGGCCGGCGACGGTGCGGCGGTCATGGGCACCTCCCACCGTCAGGCCCCGGTGAAGAACCTCGTCCGCCAGGTCCGCGAGGGGCTGACCCAGCTGTTCGACCTCCCCGACGGCTACGAGGTGGTGCTGGGCAACGGAGGCACGACCGCCTTCTGGGACGCCGCGCTCGTCGGTCTGATCCGCGATCGGGCAGCGTTCGGCACCTACGGCGAGTTCTCCGCCAAGTTCGCCTCCGGCGCCAAGGACGCCCCCTTCCTCGGCGACCCGGTGGTCGTGAAGGCCGAACCGGGCTCGCTGGCACTGCCCACCGCCACCGAAGGCGTGGACGCCTACGCGTGGGCGCACAACGAGACCTCCACCGGCGTGATGGCGCCGGTCGTCCGGCCGGCCGGCACCGACGACGCCCTGGTCCTCATCGATGCCACCTCCGGCGCCGGCGGTCTCCCGGTCGACGTCTCCCAGACCGACGTCTACTACTTCGCCCCGCAGAAGTCCTTCGCCGCCGACGGTGGTCTGTGGATCGCGCTCATGTCGGCCGAGGCGCAGCAGCGCATCGCCGAGATCAAGGCGACCGACCGCTGGATCCCCGGCTTCCTGGACCTGTCCATCGCGCTGGACAACTCCACCAAGGACCAGACCTACAACACCCCGGCCGTGGCGACGCTCTTCCTGCTGGCCGACCAGATCCAGTGGATGCTCGGCCTCGGCGGCCTCTCCGGCGCCGTCGGCCGCAGCCGCGAGTCCTCGAACCGGCTCTACGGCTGGGCGGAGAAGTCGGAGTACGCGACGCCGTTCGTCGCCGAGCCCGACCACCGCAGCCTGGTGGTGGGCACCATCGACTTCGCCGACTCGGTGGACGCCGCCGCGCTGGCGAAGACCCTGCGCGCCAACGGCATCGTCGACGTCGAGCCCTACCGCAAGCTCGGTCGCAACCAGCTGCGCGTCGGCATGTTCCCCGCCGTCGACCCCGACGACGTCAGCGCGCTGACCGCCTGCATCGACCACGTGGTCGAGCGCCTGTAACGGGCGGCCCTGCCAGGCGCAGGGGACTCGTGACGTCGGTGGTGCGGTAGGAGGTGAGCGTGGCGGTCGGTGATCCGACGGGTCCTCTCGGCGGTGACCTGTTCGCCGCCGGAGGTGAGGCGGGCCGCATCATGGCCTCCCTCGACTGGGCGACCACACCGGTCGGCCCCGTGGAGAGCTGGCCGGCCAGCCTCCGGCACGCCGTCCGCACGGTGCTGGTCTCCCGGTTCCCCATGGTGCTCACCTGGGGCCCGGAGTTCATCCAGTTCTACAACGACGCCTACGCGCCGCTGATCGGCGCGAAGCACCCCGCCATCGGCGAGGACATCCGGCAGACCCTGGCCGAGGGCTGGGACGCGCTCGGGCCGCCGATCGCGCACGCCATGGAGACCCTGGAGGCCTCCTGGTTGCCCGGGTTGCTGCTCCTGCTCGAGCGGGCCGGCTACCGCGAGGAGACCTACTTCACCGTCTCCCACGCGCCCGCCTTCGGGGACGACGGCCGGGTCGCGGGCATGCACGCCGTCTGCACCGAGGTGACCGGCGAGCTGCTCGCATCGCGCCGTCAGCAGCTGCTGCACGACCTGGCCAGGGTCGGCGCCCAGCTCGGCGACGAACGGGAGACGGTCGGCGCGATGTGCGCGGCCCTCGGCGGGGACGCCCTGGACGTCCCCTTCGCCGCGGTCTACCTCTCCACCGAGTCCGGTGGGTACGCGCGGGTGGCGACGACGGGCGTGGACGCCGGCCTGCTGCCCGACCGGCTGAGCGGCGGGCAGCCCACGCTGCCCGACATCCCCTCCCTCGGCGTCACCGGTGGGCCGTGGGGCGACCCGGTCACCGACGCCGCCGTCCTTCCCCTGCGGACCAGCCGGGACGCCGAGCCGGTCGGGCTGCTGGTCGCCGGCCGATCCCCGAACCGGGCCCTGGACGCCGAGTACTCCGCGTTCCACGAGCTGCTGGCCGGCCAGTTCGCCGGTGCGGTGGCCAACATCCGGGCGTTCGAGACCGAGCGGCTGCGCGCGGAGTCGCTCGCCGAGCTCGACCGGGCCAAGACGACCTTCTTCTCCGACGTGAGCCACGAGCTGCGCACGCCGCTGACCCTCCTGCTCGGCCCGATCGGCGACGTCCTCGACGACACCGACCATCCGCTGCCCGACGACGTGCGCGAGCAGCTGGACCTCGCGATGCGCAACGGGCGCCGGTTGCAGCGCCTGGTCAACGACCTGCTCGACTTCGCCAGCATCGAGGCGGGGCGCGTGACGCCGGTCCGCGTGCGCACCGACGTCGCGACCTTCACCGCAGAGCTGGCCGGCATCTTCCGCTCCGCCGCCGAGCGCGCCGGCCTGCGGCTGACCGTCGACTGCCCGCCACTGGACCGGCCCGCCTACGTCGACCCCCGCATGTGGGAGAAGGTCGTCGTCAACCTGCTGGCCAACGCCGTGAAGTACACCTTCGTCGGCGGGATCGACGTGATCCTGCGCGGCGGTGACGACGGGTTCACCCTCGCCGTCGCCGACACCGGCGTCGGGATCGTGGCCGAGGAGCTGCCCCAGCTGTTCCAGCGCTTCCACCGGGTCACCGGGTCGGCCGCCCGTACCCGCGAGGGGTCCGGGATCGGCCTGGCGATGGTGCAGGAGCTTGCCGCACTGCACGGCGGCGCCGTGGCGGTCACCAGCGAGCCGGGACAGGGCAGCACGTTCACGGTCACCCTGCCCTGGGGCCGGCCCGACGCCGAACCCTCGACCCCGACGATCTCGCCGTCGGACGCCGCCCGCGGAGAGGCGGCGAGCTGGGAGGACGACACCACCCGACCCGAGGGCGCGGAGACGGCGACGACCGGCCGGGGGACGGTCCTCGTCGTCGACGACAACGCCGACATGCGCGCCTACCTGGCGAGGCTGCTCGGTCCGCACTGGCGGGTGCGCACCACCGCCAACGGCGAGGAGGCGCTGGCCGCGGTCGCCAAGCACCGGCCGGACCTGGTGCTGACCGACGTGATGATGCCGCGGGTCGACGGGTTCGAGCTGCTCCGGGCCCTCCGCGGCGACCCGGCGACCCGGCAGATCCCGGTCATCATGCTCACCGCCCGCGCCGGTCAGGAGGCGTCGGTGGAGGGGCTGCACGCCGGCGCCGACGACTACCTCGCCAAGCCGTTCCAGGCCGCGGAGCTGCTCGCCCGGGTGCGGATCGCCCTGGACCGCGCCGCCGGCCGCGCCCTGGCCCCCGTCGAGCCGGCGGAGCCGCGCGACACCGCCCCCGCGCCGGTCGTCGCACTGTCCCCGGTGCCCGTCGAGGCCCCGGAGCGCCCGGCTCCCCCGCCGGCCGTCGCCGACGCGGGGCACCGCGCCGCGTGGGAACTCCCGTCGCAGGCGTCGTCGGTCCCGGTGCTGCGCCGTCGGCTGCGGTCGGTGCTGCGCGAGGCCGGGGTGGACGACGACCAGGCCTACGACCTCCTGCTGGCCGCGTGCGAGGCGGCGAGCAACGCGATCGAGCACGCCCAGGACCCGACCGAGCCGGTCATCGAGGTGACCGCGCACGTGGCCGACGATCTCGTGGAGATCACCGTCCGGGACCACGGCCAGTGGCGCGAGCGGGTGCCGAGCATGGACCGGGGGCGCGGCTCGACGCTGATGAGCGCCTTCGCCGATGTCACCGCGACGCCCAGTCCGGAGGGGACGTTGGTGCGCATCAGCTCTCCGCGGCTGCGCAGCCGCCCGGCGGGCTGACCGCGCTCAGCGCAGCAGCCAGGTGTCCTTGCTGCCGCCGCCGGGCACCCCGGGGCGCGCCGGTGCGACACCGGGCGCCACGCGGGTGAGCGCCAGCGGCAGCGCCGTCGTCGTCGCCGGACCCGCGACCGAGAAGACCCGCAGGTCCACCGGCCGGGGCCGCAGTGCGCCCTCGACGAGCGTCGGCGCGGTGGAGGGCTCCAGCGGCTCACGGGCGACGAACCGGTGCGGGGCAGCGCCGATCTCGGCGCCCAGCACCTCCAGCTCGGCCGCGGAGCAGGACCGGCCGTGCACGACCCGGCGGCCGCCGTACCCGGCGACCTCCTCGACGTCGAGCTCGCTCAGTCGGCCGCGGACGGCGGCCCACGCCTCGGGGTCGGCGAGCACCCAGGTGGGCGTGGAGTCCAGCAACGGCTCCTCGCCCAGGTAGAACCGGATCATCGCCGGCACCCAGGCGTAGCCCGCCGCGTCGTCGGCGACCCCGTTGCCGGGCACGTTCGCCAGGCCCAGCCGTCCGGCGCGGACCGCTTCGGTCAGCGCCACGCCGAGCGGCAGGTTCCCCCCGGTCCGGTACGCGCCCAGCGACGCGTCGTCGAACCGCCGGTAGAGGACGTCGATCGGCAGTCGCTCGCCATCGACCAACGCGTCGAGCCCGCCGTCACCGCGCGGGTGCAGGTCACCGGCGCGCACGAGCGGCACGTCGAGGGCCGCGGCGAGCACCTGGTGCTCGAACCACGCCCCGTCGGTCTCCCCCTGGGTGAGCACCGCGATGCGCGGGGTGCCGGGAGCGGAGGGCGGTGCGGCGGCCTGCAGCGCCTCGGTGAGCAGCGGGACGGCCGCAGCCGGTTCGACGACCTGGCGGCCGACGTGGGCGAACAGCTCGGGCGCCGCCGTGCGCGCGCTGTCCCGGTTGGCCAGCGCGTAGCCGATGCCCGAGGGCACCCGCAGGTTGTCCTTGGCCACGATCCAGCGGCCGTCACGCGCGCGGACGACGTCGGTACCCGCGACCGTCACCCGGTGCTGCCCGGGCCAGGCCAGGGCGACGGCGTCGGGATCGCGTCCCGGGCTGTGCGCCACCGCCCACTCGGGCAGGACGCCGGCCCGGACGATCTCGGCGGAGCGCTCGGTGTCCCCACGGCGGCGCCCGCCGGCCCGGTACGCGTCGGCCAGGAAGGCACCGAGCGCGCGGTGCCGCTGGGCCACCCCGGCCGAGAGCGTCGCCCACGTGGTCGCACCGATGAGCCGCGGCACCGGGTCCATCGGTACCGGGTGGAGTTCCTGCCGTCCGTCGACCCACACGGAGGTGGCGACGCCGAGAGCCCGCCGCCGGGCCGCGAGGTCCTCGGCGGCCGCGGTGAGCCCGTCGCGGCCCACCGTCTCCAGGGCGGCCGCCAGCTCCACCCACCCGCTCCGAAGCCGGCCGTCCGGCCCGACGGCCTCGTCGGTGCGGACAGGGGGGTAACCGGCGAAGAGTTCCCCGCTCACAACCAGCGATCGAACCAGGCGGCGAGCCGCTGGCCCAGTTCGACCAGCGCCTCCCGGCCCACGACGGCGTGCCCCTCGCCCGGGAAGAGCAGCAGGTCGCTGCACGCCCCCCGCGCCTGCAGCGCCTGGTGGGCCTGCACCGACTCGGCGACGGGGACGTTGGTGTCACGGTCCCCGTGGGCCAGCAGCACCGGGGCGGAGAGCCGGTCCAGCCCGGTCATCGGGGAGATGGCGGCGAGCATCTCCCGGTCGGTGACCGGGTCGCCGTACTCCGTCACCGAGGCGCCGGCCATCCACGGCTCCGTGCCGGCGAAGAACGTGCGGAGGTCGCTCATGCCGGCCAGCGAGGCACCGGCGGCGAACAGCTCCGGCCAGCGGGTGAGCGCCACGAGCGTGAGGTAGCCGCCGTAGGACCACCCGTGCGCGCCGACCCGGCCGGGCGCGGCGATGCCGGCGGTCACGAGCTCGTCGACCGTGGCCGGCACGTCGGCGAAGGACGCGTCGCGGGCGGCGCCGTCGTCGGCGGTCATGAAGGCACGGCCGAAACCGCCGGAGCCGCGGACGTTCGGTGCGAAGACGGTGAGCCCGGAGGCGACCATCGACTGGGTGATCGGCGACCAGTCCGGTCGGGTGTGCCCCTCGGGCCCGCCGTGGAAGCTGACGACCGTGCGGTTCGGTCCGCTGACGCCGGCCGGCGTGTACAGCCAGCCGGAGAGACGCAGACCGTCCTCGGCGACGTACTCGTGCTGCACCGGCTCGGCGAGCAGCTCGGGATCGGGGCGCTCCGGCGTGCAGGCCAGCGCCGTGGCGGCACCGCCGTCCAGCGGGACCCGCCACAGGCCGCGGGGCGACCGCGGGCCGCTGAGCTCGGCGACCAGCGCGTCCTGCTCGGGCAGCGGAGCCCATCCGGTGAGCACCCGCTCCGGCAGGGGCACGGTGCTCAGCAGGGCACCGTCGGCGAGCCCGTGCAGGGTGAGCTCGCTGACCCCGTCGACGTTCCACAGTGCGAGGACGGTCCCGTCGGGCCGCAGGAGGTAGCCGTCGAGGTCGGCCTCGGGGCGGTACAGGACGACGCGCCCCGGCGAGGGGACGCCGTCGCCGTCCACCGGGACCTCGACCAGCCCCGCGCGGTCGGTGAAGGGAGCGCCGGGCAGCGAGGCGCGGAGGAACACGGCCCGTCCGTCGGCGGAGAACCGACCGTCCTCCGAGGCGATGCCGCCCGGCTGGTCCAGGCGGACCGCCCGGCGCTGCAGGCCGGTGGGCACGTCGATGACGACGACGTGCCGGAAGGCACGGGGGCCGCGACGGGCGAGGACGGTCCGGTGGTCGGGCGAGACGGCGGTGACCGAGAGGAAGCCGCCGGAGGCCAGCGTGCGCAGCTCGCCGGTGACGACGTCGACGAGCACGACGTCGGCGTCCGGCCCGGAGCCGGGCGCGATCGAGCAGGCGTAGTGGTGCGGACCGGCCCAGGCGCCGGCGAAGACGGCGGCCCTCGGGTCCTGCCCGGCGAGCACCCGGTGGCCCGTGCCGTCGGGGCGGGCGGCGTGCAGCTCGGCGCAGATCGAGCCGCCCGGGCTCACGAGGTAGACCAGCCACTCGCCGTCGGGCGACCAGGAGACGGAGATGACCTCCTCCCCCGGTTCCGAGAGCAGCGCGGGGACGCCGGCACCGTCGACGTCGGCGACCTCGAGACGCGGGAGCCCGGAACGGTCGGAGACGTAGGCGACGCGGCGCCCGTCCGGCGAGGACGTCGGGCACCAGGCGCCGGCGGCCCCGGCGATCGCGGTGATGGCCGCACGGACGTGGGCGGGCAGCATCTCGGGCGGGGCGAGCGCCTCGAGGACCGGCGGGAGGCCGGGGGCGAGCCCTGCGGGCACGGCCGTACGCCGGTGGGTCACCGGGCTGGCCATCGCGCCTCCTCGGCTCGGGGGGGTTCGTGCCGCTGCCGAGGGCCCCAGTGTCGGAGGCTCCCGTTGCGGTCGTGTGTCACCCGTGTAATCGGCGCGACAAGCCGCTCACCGCACCCCCCGGGTGAGGGATCCGGACCACAGCCCCGCGCGCGCCACGCCGGGCCGCCTGCGGGCGGCACGCGCCGCGCCCGGATAGCCTCGGGGACCGGGCTCCCTCCCGGGCCCCTCGTCGGCTGGTAGGAGGTCGCCCATGCGCTCGCTGCGCCTCGTGGCCCTCTCCGACGACGGCCAGAACCTGGTCCTGGTGGCCGAGGGCGCGGACGGCGCCGAGGGCGAGAAGTTCCTGCTGCCCGTCGACGACCGGGTGCGCGCCGCCGCCCGCGGTGACGCGCGCCGGCTCACCCAGATCGACGTCGACCGTGGGACCGAGCTGCCGCCGCGGGTGATCCAGTCGCGCATCCGCGCCGGCGAGACCCCCGATCAGGTCGCCGCCTCCACCGGCACGCGGGTCGAGCGGATCATGCGTTTCGCCCACCCCGTGCTGCAGGAGCGCGAGCGGGTGGCCGACCAGGGCCGCGAGGCGCGGGTCCGGCTCTCCGACGGCGGCCCCGGCACTGCCCTTCAGCAGTTCATGGTGGAGCGGCTGCGGCTGATCGACACCGACATCGACGCGGTTCAGTGGGACGCCTTCCGCGGTGACGACGGCAGCTGGGTCGTCACCGGCGCGTGGCGCGCGGGAGAGAAGTCGGGCACCACGCGCTGGCGGTTCGACCTGCCCTCCCGCACCGTGACCCCGGTCGACGCCGCGACGACGGACTTCGCGGAGGGCACGCGCCTGGTCCGGGTCGTCCCGGAGGTGGCCCCGGCTCCGCGCAGCCGCCCGGTGGCCGTCGTGCGCGCCCCCGAACCGGAGCCGGAGCCGGCGCCGGCGCCGTTCCTGGGTCAGGACGAGGACGAGATCGTCCACGACGTGCACGCCCCCGACGGGACGCCGGACGACGACCGGATGGCCGCCCTGCTCGACGAGGTGGCCGAGCACGACACCGTGGTCCTCGGCCGCACCGGCGAGGACGGTGACGACGGCGACGACCCCCGGGCCCGGATCCCGGCCTGGGAGGACATCGTCTTCGGGGTCCGCCGCAACCGCTGACCCCGACGACCGCCGCCACGGCAGCCGGGGAACACTGCCCGTCGACGGGTGGTTGACCGAGCATGAGTGCTTCGGTCTCGATGCCCCTGGGCGGCGTGCAGGTCGGTTCCTACGACAGCTACGAGCAGGCGCAGGCCGCCGTCGACCACCTCTCCGACGAGAAGTTCGCCGTGGAGAACGTGACGATCATCGGCACCGACCTGCGGATGGTCGAGAAGGTCACCGGCCGGCTGACCATGGGGCGCGCGCTGGCCGCCGGCGCTGCCGGCGGCGCCTGGTGGGGTCTGTTCGTCGGTCTGCTGCTGGGGATGTTCGCCGGCGACGGCGCCAACTGGGTGGGCTCCGTGCTCAGCGGCCTGCTGATCGGTCTGGCCTTCGGCGCCGCGTTCGGCGGGATGGGGTACGCCGCCACCCGCGGCCGGCGTGACTTCACCAGCACGAGCACGATCACGGCGGCTCGGTACGACGTGATGTGCCAGCCGGCCCACGCCGAGGAGGCCCGCGCGATCCTGGCCCGCTTCTCCCTCCGGGGCTGACTACCGGAGGGCCGCGAAGGCGATCGCGGCCGCGGCGGCGACCCCGAGCGAGTCGACGCCGGCGCGCATCGGGATGCGGGCGCGCACCGTGGCCGCCTGCTGCGCCTCGGGGGTCAGACCGGGCCCCTCGGCGCCCAGCAGGACGGCGGTGCGCGGGTGCGCCCGGGGGTCGACGTCGGTCAGGTCCACCGCGTCGGCCGCGGGGGTCAGCGCCACGCTGAGGTACCCGGCCTCGTGCAGCCGCTCCAGCCCGCCGGGCCAGTCCGGGAGCACCGCGAACGGCAGCGACAGCACGTGCCCCATGGAGACGCGCACCGACCGGCGGTACAGCGGGTCGGCGCAGCGCGGGTCGAGCAGCACCCCGTCGACCCCGAGGGCCACCGCCGACCGGGCGATCGAACCCAGGTTCTCGGCGTCGTTGAGCGCCTCGAGGACCGCCAGCCGTCGCGGCGCCGCCGGGTCGGGCCCGGCCAGCAGCTCGTCGAGATGGGCCGGCGGGCGCCGGTCGGCCGAGGCGACCACGCCGCGGGTCAGCCGGAACCCGATGACCTCCGAGAGCACCCACTTGTCGGCCTCGTAGGCGGCGACTCCGTCGGGCAGCTCCAGCGCCGCGACCCGGCCGGGGACGCCGAAGACCGCCCGCACCCGGTAGGGCGAGGCGAGCAACCGCTCGACCGCGGGCACCCCCTCGACGATGACCGGCCCGGTCCCCCGCTCCCGGCCCGCCGGACGGTCCCCGGCCTTGAGGTCGCGGAAGTCGGCGACGCGGGGGTCGGCGGGGTCGGTGATGACGACGGACGCTGGCACCCCCCGATCATCCCTGCGCCGCCCGGCGTCTCCTCCGCCCGGCAGCCCTCCCGACCGTCGTCGGCGTCCCTTGACCGCCGACGGGGAACTCATCTAGCGTTGAGTTCATCAGCCGTTGAGTTGCGAGGAGGGGCGTCATGGACGCCGTCACCGTCACCGATCTCGTCGTCGACCGGGGGAGGCGCCGGGTGCTCCCCGGTCTGACCTTCGCCGTCCCCGCCGGGCAGGTCACCGGTCTGCTGGGACCGAGCGGCAGCGGGAAGAGCACGCTGATGCGCGCGATCGTCGGCGTCCAGCGGGTGCGATCGGGGACGGTGACAGTCCTGGGTCGCCCCGCCGGCTCCCCTGCACTGCGGGACCGCGTCGGCTACGTCACGCAGGCTCCCAGCGTCTACGCCGACCTCACCGTGCGGGAGAACGCCCGCTACTTCGCGGCCCTCTACGGCAAGGGGCACCGCGAAGCCGATGCCGCGCTCACCGACGTCGGCCTCGGCGGCGCGGCCGGCCAGCTGGTGGGTGACCTCTCCGGCGGTCAGCGCGGGCGGGCCTCCCTGGCCTGCGCCCTGGTCGGCGAACCGGAGGTGCTCGTGCTCGACGAGCCGACCGTGGGCCTGGACCCGGTGCTGCGCGTCGAGCTCTGGGACCGCTTCCACGCCCTCGCCCGCGCCGGGACGGCGCAGCTCGTCTCCAGCCACGTCATGGACGAGGCGGCCCGCTGCGATCGGCTGCTCCTGCTCCGGGACGGCGCCCTGCTCGCCGACACCACACCTGCGCAGCTGCGCGCCGACGGCCGCTCGCAGGATCTCGAGGAGGCGTTCCTCACCGTCGTCCGCGCCCGCGAGGCGGTGGCCTCGTGACCAGCGCGACGCACCTGAGCCCACGGCTGACCTCGACGACGGCGGCCCGCGTCCTCCGCCAGCTGCGCCACGACCACCGGACCATCGCGATGCTGCTCGTGCTGCCGAGCCTGCTGCTGGGCCTGTTGCACCTGCTCTGGAAGGAACTGCCGAGCATCCCCGGCCGGCCGGACACCTTCGACCGGGTGGGCCTCACGATGCTCGGGATCTTCCCGTTCGTCGTCATGTTCCTGGTGACCAGCATCGCGATGCTGCGCGAGCGGACCTCCGGCACGCTCGAGCGGCTGCTCACCACTCCCCTCTCGCGGCTCGACCTGCTGCTCGGCTACGGCCTGGCGTTCGGCCTCGCCGCGGCGCTGCAGGCCGTCGTCACCGTCACCGTGGCGACGACGCTGTACGACCTGGACGTCGCCGGCCCGGTCTGGCTGGTGGTGCTCATCGCCGTTCTCGACGCGGTGCTGGGTGTGGCGCTCGGCCTGCTGGCCAGCGCGTTCGCCCGCTCGGAGTTCCAGGCCGTGCAGTTCATGCCGGTCATCGTGCTGCCGCAGTTCTTCCTCTGCGGGCTGCTCGTACCGCGGGAGCAGATGGCGGGGTGGCTGGAGGCGGTCAGCGACGTCCTGCCCCTGACCTACGCGGTCGAGGCCCTGCAGGAGGTCGGGCGCTCGGTGGCGGCGACGGGCACGATGTGGACCGACGTCGGTGTCGTCGCCGGCGCGGCCCTGCTCGCCCTCGCCCTGGCGGCGGCGACCCTGCGGAGGAGGACCGACTGAGCACCACCGAGCAGCCGCGACGCCGCACCGGACGGCGCCCCGGCAGCCCCGACACCCGCGACGCCGTGCTCGCGGCCGCGCGCGAGGCCTTCGCCGAGCGGGGGTTCGACGGCGCGACCATCCGCCAGATCGCCACCGTCGCCGGCGTCGACCCCGCGCTGGTGCACCACTACTTCGGCAGCAAGGACCAGCTCTTCCTCGCCGCGATCGAGGCACCGGCGGATCCGGCGGAGCTGCTGCCCGAGCTGCTGTCCGGCGATCCCGCCGAGCTGGGCGCGAACGTCGTCCGGCTGCTCCTGCGGGTGTGGGACGGGCCGGGGCAGAGCGCCGGCCTGGCCCTCGTCAGGTCGGCCGTCGGCAACGAGTGGACGGCGAAGCTGCTGCGCGAGTTCCTCGTCTCCCAGGTGCTGCGGCGGGTGCTCGGCACGCTCGACCTGCCCCCCGCCGAGCGCGAGGCCCGGGGCGCGCTGGTCGCCTCGCAGCTCATCGGCGTCGTGATGGGCCGCTACGTGCTCCGGGTGGAGCCGCTGGCGTCCGCATCCCCCGGGTGGCTGGCCGCCACCATCGGGCCGACCCTCCAGCGCTACCTCACCGGAGAGGTCCCCCTCCCGACGTGACCCGGCCGGTCAGGCCTCGCCGACGGGAACCGGGACCACGGCCGCGTGCTCGGGCAGGACGCCGGTCCGGTGCCGCTGACGGAGGCGGTAGTACGCCAGGCCGCTGAGTGCGATGGCCCCGATGAAGACGGCCGCGCCCCACTGCAGGTACCAGTGGTGGGGCTCGGTGGCGTTGTACACCTCGCGGCGCGGCCAGCCCAGGTTGATCGCCATGCCCGCGCCCCACAGCACCGCCAGCACGTTCACCGGCAGCCCCCAGCGGCCGAGGGAGAAGTGGCGTCCGCCGTCGTCCGGCGCCGGCCACCGGCCCCGCAGCCGGCTGATCAGCATCGGCACGGTGACCAGCAGGTAGGCCAGGTAGATCATCACGACGGCGATGCTGGTGATCACGGTGAAGATCTGCGGCTGCCGGATGTTGATCAGCAGGATCGCGATCGAGAACAGCCCGATGACGACGGCGGGCGCGACCGGGGTCTTGAACCGCGGGTGCACGCGGGCCAGCCGGGCCGAGCCGGGCAGGTTGTTGTCCCGGGCCATCCCGAACATCATCCGGATCGTCGCGGTGTGCACGGCCAGGCAGCACACGGTGATCGCGATGACGATGGCGACGAGGAAGACGCGGCCGACCCCGCTGCCCGCGGCCTGCAGCAGCACGTACTGCAGCCCGCCGGTGCCGGAGGACAGCTGCGGGTCGCGGATGTCCTCGACCGCCATGAGCCCGAACAGCAGGATCAGCCCGCCGAGCACGAAGGACGCCGTGATGGCCCGGAGGATCGCCCGCGGGGCGGTGCGGCGCGGATCGACGGTCTCCTCGCCCAGCGAGCTGGCGGTGTCGAAGCCGTACATGACGTAGCCGGATGCGAGCGCGGCGACGAGGAACGCTCCGAGGTAGCCGAGGTCCCGCCCCTGGCCGGCGCCTGCCGTGTCGAGGACGACGTCGGGTCCCCGGGTCGCGTGCGCGGCGAGCAGCACGATGATCAGCACCGCAGCGACCAGCTCGACGAACACCCCGGTGCTGTTGATGCGCGCCATGAGCTTGACGCCGAAGACGTTCACCAGCGTGGTGAACACGATGAGGGCGCTGCCCAGGATCACCGCGTTGACCGCGTAGTCGTACTCCCCCGTGCCGTCGCCGACGAGCTGGAAGCCGGACCAGAGCTGGGGCAGCGTGATCTGGTAGGCCAGCACCGTCGCCGCCAGCGTCACGACCGAGGCCGTCAGCATCATCCAGCCGGCCATCCAGGCGGTGGTGCGGTTGCCCAGGCGCTTGGTCCAGTTGTAGAGCGAGCCGGCCACCGGGAAGCGCGCCGCCAGCTCCGCGAAGCACAGCGCCACCATGAGCTGGCCGACGAAGACCACCGGCCAGGACCAGACGTAGGCCGGTCCCCCGGCGCCGAAGCCGAAGTAGAAGAGCTGGAACGTGCCGGTCAGGATCGAGATGTAGCTGACGCCGGCCGCGAAGCTGGCGAACCGGCCGAGGCTGCGGTCCAGCTGCTGGCGGTAGCCGAACCCGGCGAGCGGGTCACCCGCACTCATCGGGCGGTGCGGGCGAGCTGGCGGCTCTGGGCGACCAGCCGACCGGTGGAGTCCCAGATCCGGTAGTCCTCGTCGGACCAGCCGTCGGCGATCTCGCTGGCGCGGGCCTCGACCAGGCACCAGCCCGGGGCCGGCAGCGCCCGCACGAGGACCTGGAGCTGCACGGTCGGCGCCCAGCCCATGCGGCCGGTGGCGAAGCTGGTGGGCGGCAGGACGTCGGCGAAGGTGAGCAGCGCCAGCGGGTCCGCCGGCCGCCCGTCGGCGAACCGGACCCAGGCCCTCAGCACCGGGTGGTCCGAGGGCTGCCCCAGCGCCCAGGTCGCCGTCGCCGGGTCCAGCCGGCTCTCCACGTGCCGGGCCATGCCGGGCAGCTGGATGGGCACGGCGGCGAGGTGCGCGTTGGCCGCCATGTCGAGGCACTCGTCGGGGCCGGGCACGTCGGGCATCGGCAGCGTGTACTCCGGCACGGCGTCGGCGCTCAGCGTCGCCGTCGTCGCCTGGACGGTGATGACCGGGCCGCCCTCGTCGGCGAGCGTGATCAGCGAGTGGGCGAGCGTGCGACCGGCCGGGCCCGGGGTCACCGTGAGCGTGGCCGGGCCGGCGGCACCGGCGCGCAGGTAGCTGGCCGACATCGCGACCGGGTGCTCGTGGGGGCTCTCCAGCACCGCGGCGCGCCCGGCCACCGAGAGCAGGTAGCCGCCGTTGAGGATGCCGCCGCCGATCTCCCACCCGGGGTCGAGGTCGGCGAGCAGCGCCGGTCCCTCGGCCCGACGGACGGCCGTGGCGAGGTCGAACGCGGAGGTCTGATCGTTCTGCGGCACGGGAGACAGGGTGCCAGGGTGATCGTCATGGACTACACGCACCTCGGCCGCAGCGGCCTGCGGGTCTCCCGGCTGTGCCTGGGCACCATGAACTTCGGCTGGAAGACCGAGGAGGCCGAGTCGCACGAGATCATGGATCGGGCGCTCGCCGAGGGCGTGAACTTCTTCGACACCGCCAACGTCTACGGCTTCGACGCCGGCAAGGGGCGCACCGAGGAGGTCCTGGGCAGCTGGTTCGCCCACGGCGGTGAGCGCCGCGAGAAGACGGTGCTGGCCACCAAGGTCTACGGCGGGATGTCGGACTGGCCGAACGACACCTTCCTCTCCGCGCGCAACATCGTGCGCGCCTGCGAGGCCTCGCTGCGCCGGCTGGGCACCGACTGGATCGACCTCTACCAGTTCCACCACGTCGATCTCGAGACGCCGTGGGACGAGATCTGGCAGGCCTGCGAGACGCTGGTGGCCCAGGGCAAGGTGCTCTACGTCGGCTCCTCCAACCACGCCGCGTGGCAGATCGTCGAGGGCAACGCCGTCGCCGCCCGGCGCCACTCCACCGGGCTGGTCAGCGAGCAGTCGCACTACAACCTGCTCACCCGGCACGTGGAGCTGGAGGTGCTTCCGGCCGCGCAGCGCACCGGCGTCGGCATCCTCCCGTGGAGCCCGCTGGCCGGCGGCCTGCTCGGGGGCGCGCTGGAGAGGTCCGAGGGCAGCCGTCGGACCGAGGACCGCCAGCTGAAGCGGATCGAGCGGCACCGCCCGGCGCTGGAGGCCTACGAGGCGCTGTGCCGCGACCTCGGGCACGCCCCGGCCGACGTCGGCGTGGCCTGGCTGCTGCACCAGCCGGCGGTGACCGCGCCGATCGTCGGGCCGCGCACGATGGAGCAGCTCGACGGCGGCCTCCGGGCGCTCGAGATCCGGCTGGACGACGCCGCCCTCGCCCGGCTCGACGAGATCTTCCCGGGCTACCGGCCGGCGCCTATGGAGTACGCGTGGTGAGCGGCCAGGCCTGCAGCAGGTCGTAGCGCGGGGCGGCGCCGAGCCGGCTCTCCCACAGTCGCACCTCGCCCACCGGCCAGGCCGGCCCGCGGTAGCCGGCCAGCCGGTCGGTCACCGTGCCGTCGGCCGGGCGACCCGGTCGCCAGCGGCCGAGCGTGAGGTGCGGGCGGAACGGCCGGTCCTCCACCTCCAGCCCGAGCCCCCTGGCAGCGTCGGCGAGCCGGCCGGCGAGGGCCACGAGCGGGGCGACGTCGCCGTCCAGTCCCGCCCAGGCGACCTGGGGCCGGCGCAGCGAGCCGAACCGACCGCCCCCGGCCAGCCGCAGGGTCAGGTGCGGCGTCGCCGCGACGGCGGGCGTGGCCGCGCGCACGAGTGCCGGCACCAGCCCGTCGGGCACCCGGCCGAGGAAGAGCAGCGTCAGGTGCCAGCGCTCCGGCGGTCCCCACCGGGGCGCACCGGGCAGCTCCCGCAGCGGCGCGACCGCGCCCTCGAGATCCCGCCGGGCAGGCACCGGCGGGTCGACGGCGAAGACGAGCCGGCGGGTGACCGGGGCGCTCAGACCGGCACCCGGAGGCCGGCGGCACGCAGGGCGGCGACCACGCGCAGCCGCTCGATCTCCCGGAGACGGGTCTCCGGGACGGCGGCGAGGTCCGTGGGCACACCGAGGATCCCGGCCGCCTCGACCAGGACGTCGTCGTAGGCGGCCTGCACCGCACGGCGGCGGGCCATCGGCGCGCCCGCGGGGATGAACGCCACCTCGTGGCCCAACCGGCGGAGGTCGGCGGCGACGAGCTCCAGGGGACGGCCGGCCGGAACGGGATGACGCGCTGCCCGACGGCGCTCCACCCAGCGGCCCACCCGCCGGGCACCGGGTCCGGCGAAGGCGACCAGCAGGGCGAAGAGCACGAACGACACCACGAGCTGGACCAGAGCGGTGGCCATGTCACCCTCCTGCGCGCCGAGCGGGCCGGCGCGCCCGAAGGTACCCGCGTCAGGGCGACTGCTGCCCGGGCGCACGCTCGGCGAGCGCCTCCTCCGCGGCCCGCAGCTGCGGTGCGGGGACTGCGTTCCGCAGCGCTCCGACGCGCAGCCGCATCCGGAGCGGGGACCGCTGGAGCTCGAGGCGGACCGAACGGTGCCGGGCGAGGAACGCGGCCGCGGCGAGCCCGGCGACCACGCAGACCGCTCCGCCCAGGATCAGCCCCCACGGCGCGCCCAGGTGCTCGGAGATCCACCCGACGAGCGGCGCCCCGACCGGCGTGCCGCCCATGAAGCACATGAAGTAGAGCGCCATGACCCGCCCGCGCATCTGCGGGTCGACGCCGAGCTGGACGAAGCTGTTGTTGGCCACGCTGAACATCAGCCCGGCCGCCCCCGTCGGCACGAGCATCAGCGCGAAGGTGAGATAGGTCGGCATCAGGCCCGAGACGACGGTGAGCAGCCCGAACACCACCGCGGACCCGACCAGGAACCGCTGTCGCGGGCGCACGCTGCGCCGGGTCGACAGCAGCGCACCGGACAGCGACCCGACCGCGAAGGCGGTGGACAGCAGCCCGAAGGCCTCGGCCCCGAGGTCGAAGCTCTCCCGCGCCATCAGCGCGATGGTGACCTGGTAGTTGAAGCCGAAGGTGCCCAGCACGAAGGCGAGCGCCATCGCCAGCACCAGGTCGGGGTGCGCCCAGGTGTAGCTCAGCCCCTCCCGCAGCTGCCCCTTCCCGCGGGCGACAGGTGGGCTCGGCAGCAGCTCGTCGGTCCGCATGCCGGCCAGCGCCGCGATGGTGAAGGCGAAGCTGACCGCGTTGAGGAAGAACGCGGGGGCCGTGTCGCCACCGGCCGCACCGATCAGCAGGCCGGCCAGCGACGGACCGACCAGGCGGGCACCGTTGAAGATCGTGGAGTTGAGGCTGACGGCGTTGGTGAGCAGCGACGGGCCGACCATCTCCGAGACGAACGACTGGCGCACCGGGGCGTCGACGGCCGAGACCGCCCCCAGCAGGCCGGCGAGCACGAACACGTGCCAGAGCGCCACGGCGTCCGCGGCGACGAGCACGCCCAGCGCGAGCGAGAGCAGTCCCATCAGCGTCTGGCTGACGAGCAGCAACCGCCGCTTGGCGTAGCGGTCGGCCAGGACCCCGCCGTACATGCTGAGCAGCAGCGAGGGCCCGAACTGCAGGGCCGTGATGAGTCCCAGGGCGACGCCGCTGTCGTCGGACAGCTGCAGCACCAGCCAGTCCTGCCCGATGCGCTGCATCCAGGTGCCGGTGAGGCTGAGCAGGTTGGCCGAGGCGAAGCGGCGGTAGTTCCGGACGCGCAGGGCGCGGAACATGCCGTGGTCGGACTCCGTCCGCTGGTCAGTGCTCGTGCAGGTCACCCACCACTGGCCAGCTTGTCCATGATCTCGGCGGCCTCGCGCAGCACGGCTCGCTCCTCGGCGGTCAGCTCCTGCAGCCGTCCGGCCAACCACGCCTCCCGCGCCCGCGCCTCGGCGTTGAGCATCTCCTCGGCCGCCGGCGTGAGCCCGATGATGACCTGGCGCCCGTCGGTCGGGTGCGGGGTCCGGGTGACCAGGCCCTTGCTCTCGAGCGCGACCACGACCCGGGTCATCGACGGTGGCTGCACCCGCTCGTGGGCGGCCAGCTCACCGGGGCTCATCGGGCCGTGCCGCTTGAGCGTCGACAGCGCCGCGAGGTGGGTGAGCGTGACCGAGGTGTCCACCCGCTGGTTGCGCAGCCGGCGGGAGAACCGCATGACCGCCAGCCGCAGCTCGTGCGAGAGCGCGGCCGTGTCCAGCGTCGTGCGGCCCACGATCGTTAGCCTAACTCAAGAGTCGGGTCAGAAGAGCTGCTGGATCGGCTCCAGGGCGAAGTAGACGACGAAGACCGCAGCGATCAGCCACATCAGCGGGTGGATCTCGCGACGGCGGCCGACCGCCACCCGCAGCAGCACGAACGAGACCACGCCGGCGCCGATGCCGTTGGTGATGGAGTACGTGAACGGCATGAGCGCGATGGTGAGGAACGCCGGGATCACCAGGGACATGTCGTCCCAGGCCAGGTTGCGGATCTGGGTGATCATCAGCGCGCCGACGATGACCAGCGCGGGCGCCGCGGCCTCCGACGGGACCATCTGCACCAGCGGGGTGAACAGCATGGCCACGAGGAACAGCACACCGGTGACGACGCTGGCCAGACCTGTGCGGGCGCCGTCGGCCACACCGGCGGTGCTCTCGATGTAGGTCGTGTTCGAGGAGACGCTGCCCGCACCACCCGCGGCCGCGGCCAGCGAGTCGATCAGCAGGACCGGCTGCGACTTGGGCAGGTTCTTCTTCTCGTCCAGCAGGTCGGCCTCGGCGCCGACCGCGGTCACCGTGCCCACGGTGTCGAAGAAGTCGGCGATCATGATCGAGAAGACGATGAGCAGCGCCGCGATGATGCCGATCCGCTCGAAGCCGCCGAACAGCGAGAAGTGGCCGAGCAGCGACAGGTCCGGGCTGCTGACGACGTCGTCCGGGAGCTCGGGCACCTGCAGCGCCCAGCCGCGCGGGTTCTCCGAGCCGACGCGCGCACCGATGTCGGCGACGGCCTCGATCACGATCGCCAGCACCGTCGACACCACGATGCCGATCAGCAGCGCGCCCTTGACCTTGCGGACGACGAGCACCGCCATCAGCAGCAGGCCGACGACGAAGACCAGCAGCGGCCAGCCCGCCAGCTGCCCGTTCACGCCGAAGGTGATCAGCGGGTTGCCCTGCCGGATCACGCCGGCGTCGGCGAGCCCGATGATGGTGAGGAAGAAGCCGATGCCCACGGCGATCGCCGTCTTGAGCTGGGCCGGGATGGCCTCGAAGACGGCCTTCCGGAAGCCGGTGAGCACGAGCACCGTGATCAGCAGGCCCTCGAGGACGACCAGGCCCATGATCTCGGGCCACGACAGCTGGGTCGCGGCGTAGACCGCGACGACGGCGTTGATCCCGAGACCGGTCGCCAGCGCGAAGGGGTAGCGACCGACGACGCCCATGAGGATCGTCATGACGCCGGCGATCAGCGCGGTGACCGCGGCGATCGAGCCGAACGAGAGGGAGGCGCCCGCGACGTCGACACCCGCACCGTTGCCCGTGTCGATGCTCGTCAGGATGATCGGGTTCAGGATGACGATGTAGGCCATCGTGAAGAACGTGGTGAGCCCACCGCGGACCTCACGGGCGACCGTCGAGCGGCGCGCGCTGATCTCGAAGTACCGGTCGAGACCGTTCTTCGGTCGCGCACGCGGGCCCTCGCTGCGCCGCGGCGCCGGGGTGCCGACCGCGACGTCGGCCGGTGTGCCGTCGCCGGCGGTGGCGGCACCCGAGGTGGTGGCACCACCGGAGTGGCTGGACTGCTGAGGCATGCGACTCTCCGGGCGGTACGAGGGCAACGAGCGGCGACAGCGTGCCACACGCGCTCGCCGGGTCGGTTCGCCCGTGACCGACCCGCAATCTAGGGTGCCCCCCGTGCCAGGTCCCGGGAAGCAGGCTCCGCCCCCTCTGCAGGTCGACACCGCACGGGTGGTGCTCGGCGGGATGGCGCTCTGGGCGGTCGCCCTGGTCGTCCTGCTGATCCTGGGCGATCGGGTCGACCGGATGTGGACCTGGACCTGCGTGGCCGCCCTCGGCCTGGCCGTGCTCGGCCTCGGCATCATGCGCCTGCAGGGGCAGGACCGCTCCCGCGACGAGGACTGAGCGGAGCTCACCCGATCGTCGGTGTCGAGGGACTCGGCATCACTGTGGACAGGCCGCTGACCTGCGGATTCATGGTGCGGACGTCGGTCGGATCGGCTAGGATTCGTACATGCGTTCGACTGGTTCGGTGGCTCTGGAGGCGGCTCTGGACGAGCTGTCGGCCGAGCGGCTGGACGGGTCGTTCGGGCCGGCGCTGCTGGAGCGGCAGG
>NZ_QOHK01000016.1 GCF_003319175.1 Blastococcus sp. TF02-8
GGCGGCGGGCCTCGGCGGCGTCGAGCCGGTCCCAGCCGTGGTCGAGCGGGCCGAAGGCCAGCGGGTTGACTCGTGCGGACAGTCCGTGGCCGATGACGAACGGCTCCACGCCCAGCGCGCGGCACAGCGGCTCGTACTCGTCCTTGGTGTCGCCCAGGATCAGGGTGCGGTAGCCGTAGGCGAGCATGCGCAGCGCGAAGGCTTTGACCGTGGCTGACTTGCCGCGGCCGGGCTTGCCGAAGACAACGACGTTCGGATTGGTGACCGGGATGTCGTCGTCGGTGACCCACCCGACGGGGTCGCAGTAGAACGCTCCGCCCGACAGCAGGTCGAGTCCCATCTGCGCGCCGGTGGGTGGCAGACCGGAGGTGGCGATCAGCGGCCACACCACCGGCGTCTGCTCCGAGGTCATGCGCCACACCGAGAGCGGGGCGAGCGCCGCCGCCCGGCCCTGGCCGCGGCCGCGAGTTCCGCGGCCGGGCACCAGCTGGGTGAACGGAGCCCAGGTCGTTCACCGCGACCCGGCCGGGTCACCTTCGGGCCCGACGGGCATCGACCTCGCGCGGCCGGATCTTGACGGCGTGCCAACCACCTCGGGTCGAAGGGTTCCGATTGCCGCGCGCGGTGCGCCCTGCTCGACCCGGTGCCGGTCTTTGCAGCCCGGAGGTGGAAGCAAGATCAGCCGTACAGCCAGCCTCAGCGAGGTCATCAGCACGAGTCGACTCGAGCCGCAGCAGCTGCCCCCTCTCGTGCAGCGTCCACATGAAGCGCAGCCGCGGACGATGATCACCGGCTCGAGCCGCTGCTCAATCCCGCTTCCGCAGCGAGCTGGCGGCCGACAGGTTGCACCGCGTCGCCTCCAGCGGCGGACGCGGAAGGCGATCCACCACCTCCGGCGGTGGCTCCGTCAGCGTGTAGTCGATGCGCACCCAGACGACCTTCCGGCGACGATGCGTGGTCCAGCCGTGCGCGCCACAGATGCGAGCGACCAGATACAAGCCCAAGCCACCAGCCGCGGCATCACGATCCATGGCCGGCACTGGCGGCGTCTCGGCGGCGGCGTCGCTGACCACCAGCAACCAGTGGTGATCAAAGGCGGTGAGATCCATCAGAACCGGCGCCCGACCGTGTCTGAGGGCATTGGACCCCAGTTCCTCAACGCACAGAAGCAGACGCTCTTCCGCTCCCTGGGCCACCGAGGCAGCGGCCCAGCGTCGGTCAGCGTCCTGGAGTGAAGCGGCGAGCTCGCGCCGGCTGTAGCTCAGGTCAAGCAGAGTCGTCGGCGCCCAGTGGGAAACATGGACTGCGTCCGACCCCACAGTCGGAACTGGGCGCTGAGCCCACAGGACGTCGCTCATCGCAGCTCCCCCGTTGGTCTCTACCGAGTCACGGATGACCCGCTCAGAACCACTCACGTGCGCCGCCTGACAACCCGACGGCACCTGTCGTCGCGGGCGATGCTAGCAACGACGCCAGCGAACCTGCGGATTACCAACTCGACGGCGGGTACGAACTGCTTCCCAGCTAGTAGCAAGTATCGACGGAGGCGCGCGTGTATGAGGTCCTTTCCGCCTTGCTGTGCCTGGCTACACCGAACATGCCGTGGACCTTGATCTCCGGGGCGCTGGCATTCATGCCGTGCACGTGCACTTCCCGACGACGGGTCGCATGGCCGTGATCGTGACCATCGCGCGGACCGACCGCGAGCCCTTCAACCCGCTGGAGTCGGCCACCATCGATGTCTCTCTTCGCTATCCCGACGGTCAAGTCTGGTCCGTGGGATCTCACGCATTCATCGAAGGTGAGAACGACGAGTCCGTACGTCCGGTCGCGCTCACCTTGCCGGTCGATGTTGAGATGACCGTCACCTCTACCGGGCTGCACACGGTCGAGGTATCGGTTTCTCCCTCTCGAACTCCGATGCCGCTCAGCCTTCCGCTGGCCGTTCGCCCCTGGTCAACTCAGTGAACCTAGTCGTCCGGCAACTGGTCCTGGCACCCTTGACCGCAGCTCAGCGCCGGCAGCTCCGCGACATCACCCAGCGCATCCGTGGGCGCCGCCAGCTCCGTGCAGCCCTGGCGATCTCCCGCCGCGGAGCCCCCGGCCGACACGACCGAGCACCGCTGAGTTCGGCGGCGGCTGCGCCCGTAAGGACGTCGTCAGCACGCACGATCGGCCTGGCAGGGGTCGGCTGAGCCGCAAGGGTCGCAGCAGCTGCTTCTCGAACCAGTGGTGCGCGAACGGTTCGTCGTTGAACGCCGGAACCTCCACGAACCCCGCGCTGCGGTACAGGCCGATCGCCTCCACCAGCGTCCTGTTCGTCTCCAGCCGCAGGGTGCGGACGCCCGTGTCCCGGGCCTGGTGCTCGACCTCGTAAAGCAGCCGTGGACCCCGCTCTGCTGCACGTGGCCGACGCGCGCGTGTACGAGATGAAGGGGCCTCCGCCCACTGACGGCGAACGTTGCGCCTTTGGCCTCAGCCCAGCTCGTCGCCGTGCACGAAGACCCCTTCATCCATGCACGTGGCGCCCACTACTAGGTTGGGGTCGCGTATGTGAGCGCCTTCCGCTGACCGTGTTCGACGGCCGCCGATGCCCCTCGGCACCCGGGGGTCAGGAGGCCATCGCTTCGAAGGCTGCGGCCATGCTTGCCTGCTCCTCTAGAACGTCTCCGATGCGTGCTTGTACGGCGTCGAGTCGGCCGATGATGTCGCTGGTGGCACCGATGCCCGCGCTGACGGTCTGACTGGTCGCCTGGATCGCGGCGATCTGGTCGGCAACGCGCTGTGTTGCCTTCGCAGTTTCCCGGGCAAGGTCTTTGACCTCGCTGGCGACGACGGCGAATCCCTTACCTGCCTCCCCGGCGCGGGCGGCCTCGATCGTGGCGTTGAGTGCCAGCAGATTGGTCTGCTCCGCGATGCCGGAGATGATGCGAATGACCTCGCCGATGGCCGTCGACGCCTGAGTGAGGGCGTCGACCTCGTCGCTCATGGTGGAGGCCTGCGTTACCGCTTGTTCGGCGACCCGGCCGGCCTCCCCGGCCGCATCCCGCAGCCGGGCGACGGTATCCAGCAGATCCCGAGCACTGTCGGCCGAGGACTCGGTGCGGCGCAGCACGTCCAGCCGCTGGGAGACCAGTTGCTGGACATTGCGCAGCGCAGCGGCCCGCGACTCGGACAGTTCGATCGTCTCGGTGACGAAGAAATCCATCGTGCCGATCACGCGCCCGCCGACCACCAGGGGGAAACACACGCCTGAGCGGACGCCGGCACGCTGCGCGGCAGGAGCGCGCACGCAGTCGGTCACCTCGGCCAGATCGCGGACGAAGTAGAGGTCTCGCGCCCGCCACGCCCGGCCCGACAGCCCGACCCCTTCGGCAAAACTGGCGGCCAGGGTCACCTCACGGAATTCCTTGCCGGCGGAGCCGGACTCCTGCTGGAATCGCAGCAGCTGCGCGTCCTCGTCGAGCTTCCAGTAGGAGCCGTATGCCCAGCCGAAGGCGGTACGCACGGTGTCCAGCGCCACTCGTAGCGCCGCCTCAGCGGTCCCAGCAGACCCAATCTCGGTGACCACAGCGGTAACGGCGGCCCGATCGTCGAGAGTTTCCCGCAGCGCGGCCTTGTCCAGGGCGGCGCGACGGGCATGGGCCACGAGCCGGTCCAGCGCCTCCCACTTCTCCCGACGGGCACCGGAGAAGGTCATCGACCCGGCGTTGTAGTACTCCTTCAACGCCACCACCCGACCGTCCTCGATCACCGGGACGAGCACCCCATGCGTCGCCCCAGCGGCCTGCGCAGCCTGCCACCGCAGACACTCCGACGGATTGCTGCTGGCGTCCGTCAGCACCACCCGGCGCGTCCTGATCGCCTCGCCGCCGAATCCATCTCCTGCCCGGAGCCGCTCCACCCGCTGGCCGGCGAATTCAGCCATCACACCCGACAGCGGGCCCGACTCACCCACCATGTGGAAGGCCCCGGCGTCGTCGGCCATCCAAACCGCCCCGTAGCCGAGACCGAGTGCCTCCACCAGGGTGGCCCCCACGGTTCGAAATGCCGCGGTCCGATCTCGGACGCCGTCGAGGGCCGCGATCACCTTCTCGACCGCCTCCACGTCGCGTGGCATCTCAGCGGCTGACGGGACCGCAGCGACCTGAGGACGACGACGCATGTAGTTCTCCTGCAAAGTTGGCGATGGTCGCAGGGCAGCAGCAGTGCAGCCGCATCGCCCCGAACACTTGGTAGCTCCGACTGATCATCGGCGAGCACGGCTCGCCCTCAAGTCGAACCACACCCCCTATCGACATCACCATGCCGTGCTCGCGCCACGAGGTTGCACGACTTGAGTGTGCTGTCGGCGGGTGGACGAGGCCGTACTGGACGCCAGCAGATGCGGGGCGTCGGTTGGTCGATCGCTACCGGCGGTTCGCTGGGCACCAGCACGGGCTCGGCAACTTCACGGATCCGTGGCGGGCTTCCGTGCGAATGTCCGACCCCTGCGCCGGTCCCGACCGGTCAGGAAGAGGGGGTTCCGACGAGGGCTGCGATTCCGGCTAGGCGCAGCAACTGGGCCAGCCAGGGGCTCGGGTTCACCAGCCGCATTCCGCATCCGCGCTCGAGCGCAAGGCCTCGGGCACGCGCCAGGGCACGCACTCCCTCCACATCGCAGAAGGTCAGCTTCGCCACGTCGATCACCAACGCGCGACGGGTGGTGAGCGTCAGCGTCGCGACGGCGTCCGTCACGCGCTCCGCGCAGGAGCGGTCGAGCTCGCCGGCCAGCCGAATGGTGCCTGCCTGCCGATCACTGTCAGCCGCAGCGGCTGGAAGATGGACTGAGGCCACAGGGGGCCAGTTGCTGGTTGCACTGCAATCTCCCGGCGAGCACGATCGGCGACGCAATCGCATCGCCGCGACCAGATGCGCGATGCCCGGCCGGTGGTTCGACCAGTTGATGCTCCGGATCTATGCCAAGACAGCACCGTCTCTGGACGCACTGCAGCTTCCGCGCGTGGCGGACGAAGGACTCCCCTGCTTTCCGCACCAAGTACCAGCTCTGAGGGTACAAGCACCAGCTCTGAGGGTAGGAGGACGCCGCCGGCGACATCGGTGCCGTCCAGCTCGTCCGGGCGAAGCAGTGAGAGAGCCCAGGCACCATGCGACGTACACGCCGTAGGCACACCCTGACGTGTCGGGTGCAACGCCAGACCAGATGGCGCCTAACGGCGCGAGGCTATGACCAGACGCCCAGCCGGGATAATACCGTTGACGGACCCGCTCTCATCACAGCGCAGGTCGCATTCGCGGCAGGGACACGACCCCACGCTGGTCGTGCACGTCTGTCGTGGCCGCCCAGCGGTTGATCGGAATGCTCGATCCACATACCGGACCGGCATGTGCCCCTCGAGCCGCGGACCGGACCACCTATCGGGACGGGTGACCTCCTAGGCGACCGAACGGATGACGGCTCGAATGCGTGCGATCAAATCATCCGCCATCTGGGGTTCAGCGAGCCCGTGGTTGTGCTGCGCATGAACGGTGCACACCGCCAGCATCTCCCTCTCGCTGCTGACACGGAAGCTGGCGCCACAGCCAGGGACGACGTCGCCGCAGGCGTATTCCTTCACTGGCCTACCTCTCATTCCTCGCCGCAGCGCCCACCAGCCACAGCTCTCGGTCCGGACCATCGGCACTCGCAGGGGCACTCGCGAGCTGAGCGAGACGCAACATCATGCGTTCGGGGCGGACGATGCCGGCGTAGCCGCCGAAGCTGTCCTCGCACACCACCGGGTCGAACCGCGAACCTGTCGGACGAGTCATGGCGCGCGTCGCGACGTCCGCGACTTCGGCGTCGGCGGAAGCGCGCAGGCTCACGGAGAGGACGTGGGTCTCACCGAGGGAATCGCCACTCCGCAGTTGACGGCGGACCAGGCAGACTGCGCGGTCGTTCCGGTCCAGCACCGCGATGAACTCCAGACTCGGATCGGCGCAGAGGATGGTCGAGACCTGACCGAGCTCGGAGTCGCTGATCGACGTGGTCCGCTCCACCAGGCTGGCGATGCGGTCGCCCCGGCTGCGGTCATCGGCGAGAGCGCGAATCCACTCCCCCAGCTCGGGAGCCAGGGTTGTCCAGGTCGGTGTCGGGCGACCGAAGAGCCAGCCCTGCCCGAGCGGCACGCCCATGCGGATGAACGCCTCGAGCTCCTCCGGACGCTCGATACCTTCGGCGATGAGCGCGGCGTCGAGGCGACCTGCATAGCTACCCAGCAGTTCAGCAAGGGCCAGCTTCACCTCGTCACGATCGGCGTGATCCACGAGCGCCCGGTCGATCCTCACCAGCTCGGGTCGGACGAGAGCCAGCTGCTGAAGACCGGAGTAGCCCGATCCCGCATCGTCCAGCGCCACTGTCGCACCGACGGCGCGCAGTTGATCGAGGAGCGCGTTGAGCCGTGCATGGTCGTCGATCTGAACGTGCTCGGTCAGCTCCAGCACCAGCCGGCTGAGGTCAGGCGCCGCCGTGAGGGCGTCGGCCAACTCCGGTTGATGCATAAGGTGCGGGCTTACGTTGACGGTGAGGAAACAGTCCGCGGGCAGTCGGTCCCGGGCGGCGATGGCGGCGGTCACAACCCTCGCTTCGAGCTGAGCGGCGAGACCCAGGCGGTCAGCGGCCGCGAACCACACGTCGGGGGAAGCAGTCGGCGGGCCCGCGAAACGAGACAACGCCTCGTACCCAGCCACCACGCCGCGCCGGAGGTCGACGATGGGCTGGAACACGAGGGTCGGTTCGTCCGGGTCGCGAAGAGCCCGGGCGATAGCCGAGCGCCACGCCGCCGCATCACTCGCGACGCTGGAACCGGCCTCGATCGCGCCCCCCATGAGTTCACCGCTCCCGTCAACTGACTCGGCTGACGCACCACGCCGGTGCAGTCCCTCTCGATATCGACAGATCGGTCGCTGAGCTTGACGACGACACAGCTGACCACCACATCGAGTCAGGCACCGGCATTGTCGGCGGTCTGCAGCGGCGACTGATCGACCTCGCTTCACCGGGTGAGGTGCCGCACCGTCGACCGCGGCAGACATCGCCCAACTCAGTTGAACGCAAGACGGCTTCGAGTCAACTCTCAGAGTGGAGTCCCGATGTTCAGGACGACCCAGCCAGTTACGAGAACCGGTCCTACGAGGACCTCTGAGAGAGCACCGTCGAGGCGCATGCCGACGGTTCGCACGAGCCCTACGTCCGGCGGCGAGCCTTGTCGGCATACATCGACCTATCTGCCTCGCCCAGGATCCGGCTGCGGTCGACATCGAGCGCCACTGCGCTGGGCACGTGCGCAATTCCTGCAGAGAACTGGATGGGCTTGTCCGCCAGGCTGGCGTGCAAGGGCGCAGCCATCGCTGCTCGTAACCGGACGACCAGTCCGCGCGCCCGCGCCGGGTCGCTGTCCTCGAGGACGACTGCGAACTCGTCCCCGCCGATTCGGGCAGCCGTGTCGCTGGTGCGAAGTACCGAGGCCAAGCGGTGGGCGAAGGCAACCAGCACTGCGTCGCCGAGCAAATGACCGTGATTGTCGTTGACCGACTTGAACTCATCCAAGTCGATCATCAGTACGCATGTCGAGGTTCGCTGGCGGGCGCCGCGGTCGAGGGCGTGACGAAGCCGGTCCTCGAACAAGCGGCGATTGGCTAGGCCCGTGAGTGAGTCATGCAGCGCGCGATGCTCGAGGTGCGCCTCGATGGCCTTCCGTTCGCTGATGTCATCCACGACCATGACGAGGAGGTCCACCTCGTCACGCTCGTGCACCCACGAGGTGATGACTCGCACCGGCACGGCCTCCCCGGTCACGCGAACCAGGCGGCACTCGTGCCGCCACAGGCGGCTTCGGCGCTCATTCAAGTCGACGCATGACTGCGTAGCGGCCGGGACGTCGTCCGGGTGGGTGAAGTCGATCATCGACCGGCCGCGCAGAGCGGCCGGCTGGTCGCCGAGAAGCCGACTCAGCGCGCCATTGACATGTATCAGCACACCGGACGTCGACGTGACCGCCATACCAACGGGGGCGAACTCAAAGCCGACGAGCTGGCTGGCGCTGAGGCCATCGGATGGGTCCAACATCTACTCTGTGATGCCCGCTCCCCGGTTCATCTACGCCTTCGCCCCGGAGGGCTCCCCCATCATGGCGGCCTCCCAGAGCCACTGCGCTCTCCTGCGCCGGGGGCCGCCACCGCACTGAGCAAGAACGATCGCTCGAGCCTCCATGACGCTGCTGCGCTGGGCCCGCGGCGCTCTGGGCGGCCGTGTGTGCCGACCTCGTGGCGGTATGGGCGAACGCCGACAAGCGGACGGCGGGGTGCCGGACCTCACGGCCGGAGACGTCGCGTCACCACCCAGCTTATCGATCGCGCGCAGGGGTAGGTCAGCGGAAACCGATTCCGATGGAAGTGAATGTGAGCGAGCAACATTGGGTGCAGCAGCCGCCTCCCGTGATCACGGGCAACATCTGGACCTGGCGACTGGAAAGCACCGATCAACTGCCTGCCGTGCGTGCGGAGCTTCGTGGCCTGCTCTCGCTGGTGAGCCGTCTTGAGCCGGTGAGCGACATCGAGTTCGAGGAAAAGTTTCTGCTGGCCTTCGATGAGTTGGCGTCCAACGCACTGCGGCACGGCGGCCGCCCCGTGCGCGCTCGAGTCTCATTTGGCTCCGAAGGGCTACTGGTCGAAGTAAGTGACTCCGCCGCCACCAGTCCGCCGACGCCGGCCGTCGGCCGAGACCCATCTCAGGGTGGCCTGGGTCTCGGGCTCGTGGCTGCACTGGCCTCTGCGCACGGATGGGTGACGCAGGCCGAGCGCAAGCTTGTGTGGGCGTTCTGCCGAAGGATGGCTCCGCGACGTCGCGGCGCCTTCGGCTGACCGAGCACTCGACCGGTACGGGGGTATCCCGCCGCCGGCGTACGCAGCAGGAAGATCCCCGCAACTCGGGCTCATTCGCTGCCTTGGTCGCACTCCTCGGCCGGTACACCTGCTTCCCGAGCGGCTGTTTACGATGTACACGCAACGCTCCATGAGCAGAAGGAAGCACGATCCGTGAACTCCGCACCCCCACATCCACCAGGGTCCATCGTGGTCGGCTACACGGACGCCGGTCCCGTCCTGCAGCTGCATGGCGAGATCGATGTGGCTGTGGTCGCTGCATTCAACGCCTCCGCGCCTGACGACATCGCAGCACTGAGGAACGACACCCGCCTCTCGGTGAATGCGTCCGCTGTCACGTTCATGGACTCCAGCGGACTAGCTTTTTTGGTCCGCATGACGCTGGCGAGCCGGGCCGATGGCGGACGCCCTGCGCTGCACCGTCCGAGCAAATCCGTACGGAAGATCCTGGATCTGACCGGACTCCATGGCTTGTTCGACGTAAAACCGTGAGGAAGCCGACCGTCTCGCGGGCACGCTCGGCCTCCTGACGGTCACCCCAGCCTTTCGAGCCACCGCTCCGCTCGCTCGAGCCCATTCGACGCAGCTTCGTGCGCGCGTATGGAACCGGATGCCCTGATCCAGCACGGAGCTCCACCAGCGTGCATCTCCTCAAGTGCGGCGACGCATGGGTGCGCACTGTTGGCCTGAGCACTCGATGCCGAGCGGATGCTCTTGCTGAAGCAACCCAAGGCGCTCAAGTAACGATCGATCGGAGCCGATCTTCAGAGTTCAAGGACAACGAGCGCGGGAGGTGGGCACAGTGGTCGCCGGACGCTGCGTCACACCTCGTCAGCAGGTCGCCACATGATCGACCCACTGCGGAAACGAGTACGCCGTGACGCAGGAGCGGTAGCACTGGCGACGGTGATCCTTGCTTGCCTGAGCCTCGCTCTTGACCTGCCTGCGCACATCGCCACCTGGTCCGCAGCGCACTTTCCACTCGGTGACGACGTCATTCTGGTGATCGCCGGCGCGCACGCCTTTATGTTGATATTCGGTCTTCGACGCGCGAAGGACCTGAGAAGTCAGGCGGCAGAGCGGCAATCTGCGGTCGCGGAGCTGCGACATCGCGCAACCCACGATCCCCTGACTAACCTCTACAACCGGTCAGAAATCATTTCTCACCTCGAAGAGGCCCTGGCAGAAACCGACCCAGTCTGGCGAGGAGCTGTACTGCTCATCGACCTCGATGGATTCAAGGGGGTCAACGACAGCTTCGGCCACCACGCGGGCGATCGGGTCCTGGCTGCGGTTGCCTTACGCATGTCGGGCGAGTTTCGCGCCGATGCCCGGGTCGGGCGGCTCGGCGGCGATGAGTTCGTCATCGTGCTCCCGGAATCGAGCCTTCCGTTGGTGGCGGACGTTGCACGCCGTCTCATCGAAGTCATTCGGCAGCCCTACGCGGTGGACGGCCATCGCGTGACCATCGGCGCCAGCGTTGGGGTCGCGCGCGTGACTGGATACGACGCGTCAGGGGCGCCGGACCAGGTCCCTCGTCCCGAGCAGCCAACGGCTCGCGCTGCGGCACTGCTGCGACAAGCCGACGCTGCCATGTATCACGCGAAGCGCACACGCTCCGGGCTTCATGTTCACGATGCTGTGGACCCGGACGGATGGGGCTGGCCAGACGCCGAGGCTTCTGCACCCCAATACGGAACCGATTCGGCTGGCAAAACCTGACATCTGCGGATGGGTTCAGACGCCCCGCACAAATGACCCGTTACCCCTGCGCGTCGATCTCCGTGGTGACTGGCACCTGCGTTGAGGTGCACATGCTCTTTCTTCCAACCGGCGTATAGCGCTGACACGAGCACCGACGTCGCTTCGGCACGAATTGACCCGCCTGCGGCTCGACCGCCATTTCCTCTAATCTCTGACCACAACCGTCTGACGCCTCGGCGAACCGGACGGTCACGTCGATCAGTCTTCCGACGCCGTCTACCGCCGCACGGCGGCGGAAATCCGACGAAGACTGGTCCGTAGTGCCCGGGCCCCGGTCGCCTCGCCGGCGCGTTCCGATGGCGCTCGACGCGCTGGTGCGACAGCAGCGACTTATTGACTATGGAGCTGAGCTATGGCTTGCACCCCAAGTCGAGGAACCGCCCACCAACCGACGCACCCCATGACCACCTAGACGATGTCGTGCACGTACCGGTCGGCCGCCCGCTCGAGTGCATTAGCGAGTTGGCGAGCCGATCGGCACTCGACCCATGCTGGGTGCTGCCAGACCAGCGGCTGTCCGCGTCCAGTCAACGCAAGGCGGCACTCGTCGGGCGAGCCGGCTAGCAGCCAAGCGTCCACGTCGGGAAGGTCAAACGTCAGCCCGGCCGCGGTCAGCGCCTCGGCCGCTGCGCGCAGCCCAGCCCGGAGCTCAGCGATGGCGGCCGGGTCGTTGCGTACACGGCGGACGGCCGAGGACCAAAGATCTGCAACTGACATGGAGGTCAGGAGGTGTCGGTGGACGACGGCCGCGCGATACCGGACTTCTTGACGACCCTGCCGTCCGACCAGGTGTTCGCCTCTTGCCACACTGGCTTCTGCGGGCGGGGAACCCATGTGCGGAGCTCGGCCCAGACGCCCTCGTCGCCCCGCTGCACCTGCAGGGTGAACACCGCGGCCACACCGACGCGCCCGTGCGCCCAGTCTCGAGCCTCGCGAACAGCCTTCGCGTCGTCGTCGGTCTCGAACGAGACCAGCTCCTTGTCCTCGTCGTCGACGAGCCGGTACAACCCCACGGACGCGCCCCAATCCCCCAACTTGCCTTCACGTTGCCACAACTCATCCGTGAAACGCGTGTCAGGTTACATGTCACTCCAGAGCCCTGACCGGGTAATTCGCGCCACGACAATGCGTTTTCGTCACGGGTGCTTATGGTGGGTGAGATGACGGCACGGCGAGTTGGCGCACGGCCCCCACTCGCGCGACTGCTACTCCTGGCCAGCCGCTGGTTCGACGAGCAGTCGCGCGCCGAACTCGAACGTCGCGGCTGGCCGAAACTGTCCGCGGCGCAGACCGCCGTGTTTGCTCATCTCAGCGACTTCCCCGTCCATCCCGCCGAGCTCGCGCGGCGACTGGGCAACACCAGGCAGGCCACTGCCGACCTCGTCCAGGGCCTCGTCCGGCTCGGGCTGCTGGAGATGCTCGATGACCCGACTCGCCGCGGCGGCCGGCTCGTCTGTGTGCCCCAGCGGGGACTGCAGCTCGGCCTGGGACGCCTACGCCATCCTGCTCGAGCTCGAGGAACAGCTGGCCGACGCCGATGTCGTCGACCAGCTGCACGGGCTGCTGACCAACCTCCCGGCGATCGGAACCGGCCGCAGCGCGCCCTAGGTCCCGTAGCCGCGCAGCGGCAGGACCCCCCGCTCCGGCACCCAGGCACGCACCGTCGACCAACGACGGTCGATCTCCCGCTCCAGCAGGAACGTCGCGAAGCAGCCTTGAGGAGGCTCTGGGAGTCGGCAGGACGTCTCGCGGGCCTGCTGTTCGGCGGCGTCATCGTCGACGGCGTCGAAGACAACAGACTGCGTCCGCTCGAGCGCTACGAGGCGGTAGGTAGGCACCCGACTCAGAGTAGTGAGCAACGTCGCATTCCGCAGGAACCAATCAGGTGGCCCGCCATGATGTGACACCCCGCTTATCCGGATACGTTGCCCGACGTGATCGACGTCGACGCACTGCAGGCTCTGCTCGACGACATCCACCTGCTGGCACCCGACCAACTCTCAGCGGTGGTCTCGCGTCGTGCCGGCCAGCTCGGCGCCGCCGAGACCGTCATCTACCTGACCGATTACGAGCAGCTCCTTCTGCAACACATCCGCGGCGAAGGCGTGCCCGTGCGGCAGGAGCTCAGCGTCGACGGCACGGTCGGCGGCCGGGCGTTCCGCCGGGTCGAGGTGCAGTCCACCCGCATCAACCCGCGCGTGCGCCGACTGTGGATCCCCCTGGTCGACGGGGTGCAACGCGTGGGCGTCGTCGAGATGCTGGTCGCGGACCTCACGCCGGAGCTGGAGGGCCGACTGCGGGCGTTCGCGAGCCTGGTCGCCGAGCTGCTCGTCGTCAACGGCCAGTACACCGACATCTTCGCCCAGCTCCGCCGCCGAAAGACCCTCAGCCTGGCCGCTGAGATCCAGTGGGATCTGCTGCCGCCGCTGACCTTCGCCTCCGACCGCGTCGTGATCGCCGGCGCGCTGGAGCCGGCCTACGACATCGGCGGGGACACTTTCGACTACGCCGTCAACGGCCCCAATGCAGACCTCATGGTGCTGGATGCGGTCGGACACGGCCTGCTCGCCGCTCTGCTGGCCTCGGCCGCGGTTGGCGCCTACCGCCACGCTCGCCGTAACGCATGGGACCTGCCCGACATCGCCGCAGCCATCAGCCGCGTCATCGCCAGCGAGTTCAGCGGCAGCCGGTTCGCCACCGCCGCGATCGCCCGCCTGCACCTGGACACCGGCCAGCTGCGATGGGTCAACGCAGGCCACCCCGCGCCGCTCATCGTGCGCAACGGCGCCCTGTTGGACCCCGGGCCGTGCAAGCCACACCCACCACTGGGGCTCCAGCTCCGAAAGCCCGACGTCTGCGTGACGCAGCTCTACCCCGGGGACCGCGTCGTCCTCTACACCGACGGCATCGTGGAGGCCCGTTCCCCGGATGGGGACTTCTTCGGCGAGGACAGGCTGGGCGACTTCATCGCCCGCGCAGCGGCCGATGGCGACCCGGCACCGGAGACTCTCCGCCGGCTCATGCGCCGCGTGCTGGACCACCAGGCCGACCACCTGCAGGACGACGCAGCATCGTGCTGCTGGAGTGGCGGACCGGCAACGAGCGGCAACTCGCCGACCTCGGGCCCACCACGGCCTAGTCCCCTATCGCTCCGGCGAGCCGGTGAGAGCGAACTGGAAGCGATCTCGTGAAACTCGCCGTGTCCAGCGTTCGTTGCCGATCACCGTCGAGAGCGCCGCCTGGCTACTCTCACTGGCGTCAACAGGGCGGCACGCCTGGCGTTCCTCTCGCGTCAGTTGAACGCTGGGGTCCAGTCCGACGGCTGTCCGCGCCAGTTGCCGTAGACGGGGGTCACCGAGTAGCGGACGGTTCCAAGGGTGACCAGTGATTCGTCGGTGCAGGTCTGGGTGGTTGCCATGGTGTCTGCGGGCACGTAGCGACTGCTGGTGGTCAGGCCGGCTCAGCTGCCGCCGGAGAGCAGGGCCTGACCCAGAAGGCTGGAGCTGCGGTTGATGATGTACCCCGTGGCTGGCCGTCCGGACTGAAGCCAGGCGGTGGGCCAGGTGATCGTGTAGGCACGTCCGACCACACCGAGGCTCACGCCGTGAACGCTCACGGGTACGGTGCCGGTCGGCATGGCCATAGCCCTCTGGGTGGCCGGCCCGACGCCGGTCGTGGCCCAGGCCGGCCTCCGCCGAGGGCGTGACGCCGAGCACGAGCGCGGCGGAGGCGGCGAGCAACAGGCTCGCGAGACGGGCCAGCACGGGACAGTCCTCTCGGTCGGTGGTGCCGTCAGGCCGACGCCGCAGTAAGCGTCAGCGTCAGGCTGATCGAGGCGCCCTGGCAGCCGTCCTCGGCGGAGGGGATCATTTCGATCGCGCCTGGGATGTCCACGGCCGTGGCAGAGGAGTTGGCCGCGAGGCTAATGGGCGTGGTCAGCGTCATCGGACCGGAGGTGGAGGCGATGACGCTCCCGGCGGCGCAGCTCTTGCCGCTGGCCGGGGTGATCGTGATCGCCCCGACGGTCGCCTGCGTGATCCGCACCGGATAGGCGTTGGGGTTGGTCACCGTGGTGTGCACGGCGCCGACGGTGCCGTTGCCGTACCCGCCGGCGGGCTTGGGGTACAGCGTGCCGACCGGGGTGCCGGGGCCGACGACCAGGCTGTCGGCGGTAGTGGCCTGCGCGGTGGCGGCACCGGTTCCACTGGTCGTCCAGGCTGCCCAGGCGACGCCGCTGCCGATGAGCAGCACGGTGGTGGAGAGGATGACGCCGGCGCGCTTGGGGGTGCGGTGAGCGGGCTTGACGTGAGTGTTGGTGCAGTCGCACATGGCGGTTCCCATTCCTTGCCGACCACCATCCGTGCTGGTCGGAGTTTCGGAACCGGGGTGGTTCTCTCGTACACAAGACATCGGCACACACGAGAGCTGCTTGAGAGATTTTCGGCGTGCACCGCTCACTCGTCCGAGGGAGCCGTCCCTCAAAGGCCGTTTGCCCCATGTGCACCGGGGGCAACGTGACACGTTTGACTTCGCTCGCGCACTATCTTTGTGCCGTTGACTGCCCTCATGGACACGGTTCCGCAGCCGAGCACGCTCCTCGACGACCAGATCTGCTTCGCGCTGTACTCAGCCCCGAGAGCAGTGACCGCCCGCTACCGCCCGATGCTCGACGAACTGGGCATCACCTACCCCCAGTGGTTGGCATTGATGGCGCTGTGGGAGACCGACGGCATGTCAGTCAACGGGCTCGGTGCCCGGCTAGGCCTGGACTCTGGCACGATGTCCCCGCTCATCAAGCGCCTCGAAGCGCTCGACCTGATCACCAGGCACCGTTCCACTGACGACGAGCGGCTGGTCCTGGTGCGACTCACGGACGCCGGCCGCGCCCTCGAGGACCCCTCGTGCTCGCTCTCGCAGATGATGATCGACGAGCTGGGCATGACCGTCGCCGAGTTCGCCGAGCTCAAGTCCGTCTAAGAGAACTTTGCCGAGCTCGAGTCCGTCTAAGAGAACATCGCCCAGCGCACGGGCCGCCCGACGTCCACGAGCCGCACCTAGCTCTGGCGCCAGGTGGAGGCTTCGTCCCGTCCGCATGGTCGCCGAGCAAGCCGCTCGACGCTGACCCGGACCGCCGTCGTCGGCCTGTCCTGCAGCACCATCCGACCTGCTCCAGGACGACGGCATGAGGGCGCGGGAGGCGGACCCCGAGCCCCGCGACGATCAGCTGCCGGCGGAAGGCGCGCTGAGCATCAGCACCCGGCGCTCGATGTCGTGATGCACGAAGCCGATGTCGGCCAGGACCTGCTGCCTGCCCGCTCCGCCGTGGTCGAGCGTGAGGACCTCTTCTCAGAGCCCTTGGTCGAGCGCCGGCTGCAGTCTGCAGATGCCCGGCTCGACGGGCTCACCGGCGACCCAGCTGACCTGGCAATGGCTGGGCTGCCGGACCTTCACGCTGGTGTCGGTGGCACCGCGAGGCGTCAGCGACTGCGTCGGCCGGAACGCTGAGACTGCAGCAACCGCTCGAGGCGGTCGAGAAGGTTCTCCAGAGACTCCTCGAACTCGGCTGCGGACTCATCCCGGGACAGGAGCGGTTCCACCCGCAGAAGGTGGGGGTACTCGCTCAGATCCGTGGTCGACTCCTGCGCGGCAGCCTCCTTGTCCCGCGAGCTGATCGGAACGCCCAACTGGGACACCTCCAGCAGGAGGTGACCGAGAAGGAAGCTGGTGTAGGCCCGGTAGGCGGCCACCGCAGACTCGTCGGTGAACCCGTGCTCGGCGAGCGCGTCGAGGAAGGACTCCACCCAGCGCAGGCTGCGCAGCGGAGGGCGGACCCAGGGAGCCGCCGGTGGCCTCGTGGCGATCAGCGGAAAGACGGCGGGATGGGCCAGCGCGATGCGCCGCAAACCGTGCGCGAGGCGCTGCAGAAAGTCCTGCCAACCGTGCGTCGGCCGCAGGTGGACGTCCGGGTCTCCGTAGAGCTCGTCGATGACGATCTCCACCACCCCGTCGAGCAGTGCGTCCCGGCCCGAGACGTGGCGATACAGCGCCATGCCCTCCACGCCGAGATAGGCACCCAGACCGCGCATCGTCAGGGCGTCGAGGCCGTTCTCGTCGATGAACGCGAGCGCCGCTCCCAGCACCCGCCTCCGATCCAACGAGGTTCGCCCAGCTCCTGGTGGTGCCGCCGGGATGGTCGCAGCCGCCCCGCCACGCGCCTCTGGGGTATCTGCATCCACGGGACCGTCTGATCCGCTCACGGAACCTCCACATCGCCCGTCTGGTTTCTCTGCAGCCATGGCGCCCAGTCTTGCCGACGCTGGCCGCTGCCCGCCTCGTGAGGACGTCACTGAGGACACGGCCCTCACCTCGCGCCGAACGCCGCCAACCCCCATCACCGGTTGAGAGACCCAGCCATCCGGGTCCGACCCTTGCGCTCTGAAGTCGCGGATTGCCATGTTTACCCCGTAAGCACAGGGGCAGTGAGTGCCTGCGGCTTGAGCCCCAGGCCGCTTGCAGCGCCCCCGGCGTCAACCCCCATAGGGATGCGCGGCGCATCTCCCTGTCCCAAATCAGTCCGCGAGGAGTCTCATGATCACCGAACAGCAGATCAGCCAGGTCATCGGCAGCACCGCGGTCGCCAGCGACGGCGGCAAGCTGGGCAAGGTCGGCGAGGTCTACCTCGACGACGAGACCGGGCAGCCGGAATGGGCGACGGTGAACACCGGCCTGTTCGGCACCAAGGAAACCTTCATCCCGCTGGCCCAGGCCGAGTTCTCCGGCGACCAGCTCCGCTTCCCGTACGAGAAGGCGACGGTCAAGGACGCTCCCCGCGTCGATGACGAGGGCGGCCACCTGTCTCCGGAGGAGGAGTCGGAGCTCTACCGCTACTACGGACTCGGCGGCACCCAGCCGGACACCGGCCTGGCTGCTGGCGGGAGCGACCGACCTGAGCGCCGCGACGCCGACGGCGACGGCGTGTTCGACGACGTCCAGGGCCGCACGGTCGGCCACGACACCTCCGGCCTCACCACCGACGACGCGATGACCCGCTCCGAGGAGCAGCTCAAGGTCGGCACCCAGCGGGTGGAGACGGGCAAGGCGCGGCTGCGCAAGTACGTGGTCACCGAGAACCAGACCGTGAACGTCCCCGTGTCGCGCGAAGAGGTGCGCCTGGAGCGGGAGCCGATCACCGACGCCAACGTCGGCAACGCGATGGATGGCCCGGCGATCTCCGAGGAGGAGCACGAGGTGGTGCTGCACGCCGAGCGTCCGGTCGTGCAGAAGGAGGCTGTGCCGGTGGAGCGCGTTCGCCTTGACGTCGACACGGTGACCGAGCAGCAGCAGGTAAGCGAAACGGTGCGCAAGGAGCAGATCGAGCTCGACACCGACGCGGTCGACCGCAACCGCTGAGTCACCGCTGGAGCCAGACGGAGGGGTCCTCTCCGTCTGGCTCCGCGACGGCTCCCTGCCACACGATCAGCTGGGCTCGAACCTGGAGCGAGGACCACTGTGGCCGAGGGGAAGCAGCGGCGCCCCGCGCCGACGCCGAACCTCGCGGGACCTCCGGTCGATGGCGTCCGCATCGAGACCCAGTGGCACGACGGAGCCATCCGCACCATCAGTGCACCCCGGAGCCGCCCCGACGGCGGCGACACGGGCTGCCAGCGATGACCCCAGCAGAGCTGCACGACCAGGTCGGCGGACATCCAGCCCCGGTGACCGCTGCCCCGCCCCCACCGCACTCAGGAGCAACCATGCCCGACCACGACCGCACGCGATCCGATCTCGACGCCACCGCCTCCACCGAGGGGGCGCACGCCACCCGCGGCGCCGCCCGTGACGCCGTTGATGCCCAGCACGACCGCTACGGTGGCATCAAGTGGGGAGCGGCCTTCTTCGGCTGGCTCTCGGCGAACGGCCTGGCCGTCATCCTTCTCGCCATCCTGTCGGCGGCCGGCGTCGCCTTCGGCCTCACCCAGATCTCCTCCGCCGACCAGGCCGCCCAGCAGGCGACCGACCAGGCCGACACCATCGGAATCGCCGGTGGCATCGCCCTGACCGTCGTCCTCTTCCTGGCCTACCTCGCCGGCGGCTACGTGGCCGGTCGGATGGCCCGCTTCGACGGCCTCAAGCAGGGACTCGCCGTCTGGTTGATCGGTCTGCTCATCGTCGCCGCCCTGGCCATTGCCGGTGCCGTCCTCGGCTCGGAGTACAACGTGCTCTCCCAGCTCAACATGCCCACCGTCCCGGTCAGCGGCGATACCCTCACCACCGCCGGCATCATCGCCGGCATCGTGGCCCTGTTGATCACGCTGCTCGGCGCCGTCCTCGGCGGCAAGCTCGGTGAGCGCTACCACCGCAAGGTCGACCGCGCCGGCGCCGGCACCTGAGCGCGGCCGGTCGACGCCCGTCGGACCGGTCTCCTCGAGCGGTCCGACGGGCGTCCCAGTGGGAAGAGCGACCATGTCGAACTCCGACGGCGAGCCCTCAGGCAACGTCATCCGTGGTCCGGACAGCTGGGACCGTGGCCACGAGGCCCGGGCCTACAGCGGCCCGGCTCACGGCCAGCAATGGCAGGTGATCGATCCGGAGCCGCCCGCCTGGGTCGAGCTGCCGGTCGGCGCCGCGTCAGCGCTGTATCGCCTGGTCCGCCAGCCCCGCTCACACCGGCCTGCGCGTGATCAGCTCGGCAACTACCTGTACGTCCCCATGACGGATGCCCCTCACGAGCCGATGGACGGACGAACGCCGGACAGCTCGTCGCCTCCATCCTCCATCGGCATCAACCCGCCGACGCGCATCCGCCGAGACCGGCATGCAGCCGACGGCGAAGACGACGAAGAGAGCCACGTGAGCACCTCGCTGCAGCGCCTGGCAGAAACCGGCCAGAGCGCCTGGATCGACCACCTGTCCCGCCGATTCCTCCAGGACGGCGGTCTTGCATCGCTGCTGGACCGCGGCGTCACCGGGCTCACCTCGAACCTGACGACCTTTCGCACCGCGATCGTCGAGGGAGACGCCTACGACGAGCAGCTGCGGGACGCGCTCGCCGCCGAGACCGACCCCAAGGAGGTGTTCTTGGCGCTGGCCATCGACGACATCCGCGCGGCCTGCGACGCCTTGGCCGGGGTGCACACCCGCAGCGATCAGACGCGGGACGGCTGGGTCTCCACGAGAGTGGATCCGCACCTGGCGCACAACACCGAAGCCACCGTTGCCGAGGCGGTCAGGCTGCACCGGCTCATCGACCGGCCCAACCTGTTGATCGAGATCCCGGGCACGGACGAGGGGCTCGCCGCCATCGAAGAGACGATCGCCGCCGGCATCCCGGTCAACGTCAGTCTGCTGTTCTCCCTGGACCGGCACCGGGCCGCCGCGCACGCCTACATCCGCGGGCTCCGCAAGCTGCAGTCGGCCGGTGGCGACCTGCAGTCAGTGGCGTCGGTTGCCTCCTTCTCCGTGTCCCGGATCGACACCGAGGCCGACCGCTGGCTCGACGACCTCGGCAGCCACGAACACCTCAAGGGCACGCTGGCCATCGCCACCGCCAAGCTCGCCTACCAGACGTATCTGCTGATGTTCACCGGCGCGGTATGGGATGACCTGGCAGCCGCCGGCGCCTCGCCCCAGCGCTGCCTGTGGGCATCCACTGAAGCGAAGAACTCGGCCTACCGCGACGTCCGCTACCTCGAGAACCTGGTCGGCCCGCAGACGGTGACCTGCCTGCCTCGCGACACAGCCGACGCCTTCCTCGACCACGGCACGGTCGCCGAGACGCTGACGGCCGATGTCGACGGCGCCCGCCGCACGCTGGAAGCGTTCACCGAGGCCGGCGTCGACTATGACGACCTGACCGCGGTGCTGGAGCGGGAGGGCGTGGAGGAGTTCGTCGCGTCCTACGGTGAGCTCATGGCCGGCATCGCGGCCAAGCGCGACGAACTCATCCGGGACTAGGAGAGCCGCCAAGCCAGACGCCTTCTTCCGCCACGAGCTCGGCCAGCAGCTGCGGGGTGACTCGCTGCAGGAACTCCGGGGCCCACCTCGACGACGCGGGGCTCGCTCGGCTGAATCACTGACCGCTCGACCCACATCATCGTCCGCGCATCCCCCGCGCGGCCGTTCTCAAGACACCTACGCTCGGAGCTGACACATGCCATCGACACCCCCTTCCTCCACCGGCCCGCAGGCCGGCGCCACCCCGGTCAGCGGCCGAAAGCCGACACGGCGACGGGCTGGCTGGCTCCTTCCGCTGCTGCTCCTCCTCGCTGCCGTCGTGATCGGCTCGCTGCTGCTCAGTCAGTGCGGCGACGGCGGCGACGGCGGCGACTTCGGCACCAGCGGCTCGTCCGCGGGCACGGGTAGCAGCGCATCCACGTCTCCCGAGTCTGGCAGCACCTCCCCCAGCGGATCGAGCACCGCAAGCCCGAGCGACGGCGGCGCGAGCGGCCAGCCCGGCACCATCACGGCCGGCGACACCTCCGTGCTGCCGTTGACCGCTGGCGCCGATTCGGCCCCCGCCCTGGCACAGGTCTCGGGCCGCCCGGCCCAGGGCAGCGCGGTGCAGGTGCTGGCGGTCCCTGCCGACGAAGGATTCTGGGTGGGCACCTCCGACACGGAGCGGATCTGGGTCCAGCTGACCGGCAGCGGCGAGTCGCCCTACCAGGTGCAGGAAGGCGACACCGTGGACTTCCAAGGCACCGTCGTCGCCCACTCCTCCGGGTTCGCCCAGCAGGTGGGTCTCGAAGAGGCAGAAGGCGCCGCTCAGCTCGACGCCCAAGGCCACCACCTCGAGGTTGACAAGACGTCCGTCACCCTGGCCGACTGACGGCGGCCCGACACACTCAACAGCCGCAGCGGGTGCTCCCCACGATGGGGACCACCCGCTGCCGCTCATGTGGACCAGGTCAGGCGTTGTCAGGCTCAGAGGGCAAGTCGTCGTCCCGGGAGTCGTCCTCCCTGGTCAAGGTGACTCCCGAGGTATCAGCCTCGGCTTCGCCGCTCAACCCTGGAGAGACGTCGCTTGCAGCGGTAGCTCTGGGGTTCTGCTCCGCTGGTGTCGTCATGATGCTGCCTCTCACATCTGGATGATCAGGTCGCGCTGGCTCACGGTCGTGAGGGCCACTCCGCGAAGCCGCGGGAAGCCGGTCAGGTCTGGCTCGACGTGGGCGTCCTGCTGCTGCAGCGCATCAACCCGCGGAGTCAGCTTCGTCTCGGGCCTGGGCAAGCGGATCTCAACCGAATCTCGAGGCATGACGCACCGCAGCCCAGCGCGCCAGCGGAAGGCCACCGAAGGAGCCACCGCTAGGACGAGCTCGGTGGCAACCAGCCGGAGGAGCACACTCAGCAGAAGTGCGACGACTTCCGCCGCGTAGCGGAATTCACGTCGCACGGAGGCCGTCGGCCGGCATGGCTCGACACGACGGAGCGTCCACGAGAGCCAGGACCTCGTGGTGCAGCTGATCCTGAGTCGCCCGCAGAGCCATCGTCACCCGTTTCTCGTGCGGAGCCGGTCCTGAGGACGCTGATCGAGATCGGCAGCCCCACCGCCAGCACGGCAAGCATGAACGGTGCGATTCCCGCGGGCGACAGTTCGCCGGAAGACAAGATCGCTGCCCCGGACATCGCGGCGACCGCACCCGCGGCCGCCAGGCTCAACCACAACGACGCGGTCTCCACCGCGACGTCCTCGGAGGCTGTTTCTTTCCGGCCTGGACCATGATCGGTGCGGCGAACGCCGAGAGCAGAGCGGCCAGGGCGAAGAGTGCCACCGTCACGAGGGCCGTCATGGGCTCGTCAGCTCCGGCGCAGTCTCGGGTTCGTCGAACCGGAGGTCAGCGGGATCGCGCGCCTCGTCGCCCGGTGACGGCGAGGTAGACGCCGAGCACCACGATGGCGCCGAAGATGGAGCCGATCCATCCGGCGGTGCCGAGTTCGAAGCCTCGACCGCTGATGAGGCCCCCGAGCAGGTTGCCGACCAGCGAACCGATGACGCCCAGCACGATGGTCATGGCGATGCTGAGGTCCTGCTTGCCGGGGATGACCGCTCGGGCGATGAGGCCGGCGACGAGGCCGATGACGAGCAGGACGATGATGTTCCAGATCACGATGTCTCCTGGGGATGGACCGGGACGAGTTCGACGAGTGCCCGGTGAACGGGTGATGACTTGCCGCACGTCATGTCTGCTGCAGGTCGTGCAACCCCGAGCCGGCAGCGGATCGGCGGTACTGCCGGTGCCGGTGGTCAGAGACCGGGCTTGTCGCCCAGACCACTGCCGACGTCGCCGAGCAGCTGCTTCGGGTCGATGCGGAACTTGCTGACCAGCCCGGCGCCCTCGTCCGTGTCGACCCCCTAGGAGCGGAGGAACTCGAGGATCTGGTCCTTAGAAGCTGCACGAGAGGTCCTAGCAGGCGGCGACACCCGGAACGCGGATACGACGTAAACGTCCATGCCCACAACACGCCGAGTTGTGACCCAGTCATAGGCGAATTCCCAGAATTTCGACCAGCGCAAGGCGTCCCACAGCCGGGATCTTGGGTCAGAGGAGGCCGCGTCCACCCGACCGGGTCCGACCCGGCCGGAGCTCGATGTCGATGGGCAGCTGCGGGTCGTCCAGAGCCTGCCGCATGTTGCTGACCAACCGGTCCTCCAGGGCCTGCCGGACCTCGGCGATGTCGGCATAGTCGGTCAGGTCCACGGCCAGGGCGACCCGTCGACCCCCTCGGTCGAGCACGTGCGCCGATGCCCCGGCGACGCCGCGCAGGCTCTCGGCCTCGGCCTCCATGGCATCGGCGAGCGCACTGGTGTGGACGGTCGTGAGTCCGTCGCGGTCGTCGGTGGTCAGCTCCAGGCGCCCGATCCGGTCGGTGCGCAGCTGGGCCAGCAGCCATCGGAGCCCGAGCAGGGCCAGCAGGAGGCAGACGGTAGCGACGGCCCACCAGAACCACGGCTGATTCCGGGCGAAGTCGCGCACGGGCTGCGGCAGAACGGGCTGATCGCCATCGCCGAAGGCCCCGAAACCCAGGGCCAGCCCGAGCCCGCCGGCCGCGAGCAGGAGCAACCCCAGCAATGCCAGGATCGTGCGGTTGACGCCATTGACACGTGAGCTCATCGCGAGGACTTTCCAGAGACGGTGACGCGCGGACGGAGGACGTCGGACAGCCCGAGCTCGTCGAGCCGCTCGGTCACAGCTGCGGTGACCGGCTGCTGCAGCTCTTGCGGGGAGCGCATGGCCGTGGCTGCCTTCACCCGCACGGTGCGACGTCCGGCCTTGGCGCTGGCGGTCTTCACGCCGTCAGCTCGACGCGCAGCGGTGGACAGGGATCGCTCGATACCGCGGCGCGAGGCGGTGACGCGAACCCCGTCGGTGCGACCCGGCAGGGTGAGAGAGCCGGGCTTGCCGCGGCGGAGGGCGACCACCAGCAGGAGCAGCCCGATGATGATCAGGCCGATGAGGATGGCGCGGACGACGCCGCCGGTGAAGGACTGTTCACCCAGCCACGTGCTCCACATCGGGTGGGGGACCAACCAATACGGACGCCCCAGGGCGGCCAGGACGATCTCCACGACGGCGAGGAGGCCGCCGAAGAGGAGCGCCAGCGCCAGCACCGTCGCGATGACCCGGTTCACGATGGACATGGACACTCCTTGGTCGAGTCGGGGCTCACTGGACGCGTCGCCGATGGGCGGAGGGCGTGCTCAGGCTGACGACGTCGATGTCGACGTGGGCGACCCGGACGCCGGTGATGTGCTCGACATCCTTACGGACCCGCTCGCGCACCCGGCTGGCTACGGTGCGGACCGAGGCGGGCCAGCCGATCGCCACGGTCGCGTCGACCGTGGCGGTGTGCCCGTCGACGCGAGCGTCGACGGACGCCTCCTTGTCCGGGCGGGCGTCCCCGACGTTGATGCCGAGCAGCCGGCGTGGAGCGGCGGTCGCACCCTCGACCTGCGTGACCGCATAGCCGGCGACTCGCTCGACGACACGGTCGGCGATCTCGAGGGTGCCCCGCTCGGCGGGGTCGCCGAGCTCCGGGAGGGCGGCGCCGTGTTCGTCCGGCCCGGAGGTGGCCTGCGGGCCATCGGGGGGAAGTGGGACGGCGCTGCTCACCGCGGACCGCGCCCACCGAGGTAGGGCGTGAGGTCGAGCTGACCGGACACCACCTTGCCGATCACGAAGCCGATGACACCGAGCACCGCAGTTCCGACGAAGGCGTCAAAGCCGCCGATGACCCAGGCGAGACCGAGCAGCAGACCGGTGAACAGACCCACGACGGTGGGTGGCATGGCAACCTCCAGGACAAGACGGGTTCAGGGCAGTTCAGACAACGCGCCGTGGTCTGCGGCGACGGTGGAACCAGGCGGCGATCCTGGCGAGACCCCGGGGCCGGCGGACGAAGCGGACGTCGTCCGCCGGCCGGGGGCCTGCTCTGCGGGCTCGCCCCTCGAGTTCCGCCATGACCCGGAGGAACTCGGACGGATCGCCCCCGAGGTCGGGATGGTGCGCGCGGAGCAGCGCGCGCCGTCGGCGACGCTCCTCCGGGTCGGTGGTCTCAGGCATCAGGCCTGCGAAACCCCCACACCGGACGGCCCGGGGGGCAGGGCCGGCGGCTGTTCTTCGGGCAGCTGGAGGTCCGCGACGTGCACGTCCACCGGCTGTCCGGCCACGAGCGGCTCGACCGCGCGACGCACCTGGTCGGCGATCGCGATGATCGGAACGCCCTGGACGGCCACGACCGACACCAGCACGCGGCTGGATTCTATCCGCACCCCGTCGACCCGACGTCCCGGTAGGTACGTGGCGACATTCCGCAGGCCGCTGCCGCGGGACAGCGACGCGACGGCGGGGCAGGCGACCGCGGCAGCGGCGATAGCGTTGGCAAGCTCGGCCTCCGACATCGCCGCGACCGCGGCCGAACCCCTGGACGCTGAGGTCACTGGACCCGCGGAGGCTCCTGGGAGCCCTCGTCGTCGGACGGCAGGTGGATGTCGTTGACCGAGATGTTGACCTCGGTGACCTGCAGACCGGTCATCCCCTCGACCGACGCGATGACGTTTCGCCGGACCGACCGGGCGACATCGGCGATGGGGGCGCCGTACTCGGTGACCAGATCCAGGTCGACCGCTGCCTGCTTCTCCCCGACCTCGACCGACACGCCCTGACCGGCCGACTGCGTGGCGCCCGGGATGCGCTCGCGGAGCGCGCCGAGGGTGCGTGCCGCGCCGCCGCCGAGAGCGTAGACGCCGGACACCTCGCGCGCAGCCAGGCCGGCGATCTTCTGGACGACGTTGTCGGCGACGGTGGTGGTGCCCTGGCTGGTCTGCAGAGCCGACGGCGACGCCTGGGTGACCGCGCTGGTCGACGCGGAGGTGCTGGAGCTCGGGGACTGCGTCACTGGGTGACCTCTTCTTCCGTGATGGGAGATAACGTCGTAAACCGACGGGCGGCCCGGTCGTGCCCTCGGGTCGCCGACTTACACCAGTTGGACACAACTGGATGGGAAGGGTTACAGCAGATGGCGAAAAGGGCTCCGCGGAAGCGTGAGCTTCACCGGTGACCCAGGACGCAGAGCCCATCGCCGGCCGGACCGACCCGATGGAGGAGCGCTGGGTCTCGCTGGCGAGGGAGGGCAACGAGGACGCCTTCGCATCGCTCGTCCGCGCGCACCAGGACCGGCTCTACCACGTGGCGCTGCGCCTGGTGGGGCATCCAGCGGACGCCCAGGATGCGGTGCAGGAGTCCCTCCTGCAGGTCTGGCAGCACCTGGACGGATTCCGCGGTGAGGCGCAGTTCTCGACGTGGGTCATGCGCATCCTGATCAACCGCTGCCACAACGTGCTGCGGGCTCGCAAGCTCACCGTGCCCCTGCCCGACGACATCGGATCAGCCGAAGGACTACCCCAGGCGCCGTCGGCAGAGGACCTGGCCGTGCGTGCTCAGCGCAGGGACGCCGTCCGCGCCGCGGTGCTGTCGCTACCTTTCGACCAACGCGCGCCACTTGTCCTGACCGTCTTCGGCGGTTACACACATGCTGAAACGGGGCGCATTCTCGGCATCTCCGAGACAGCAGCCAAGGTGAGGGCGCATCGTGGGCGCAAGACCCTGCTGGCCCGGCTCCAGGAATGGAGGTGACTCCCGTGTCCCCGAGCAACAGCGAGGACGACCGCCTGCCCTGCGGCGTAGGCGTCGACACCTTGCTCACCCAGGTGGCCGAGCATGCTCCCCCCCGTGACCCGGCACACCAACGCAGCTGTCCGCACTGCCGAGCCGCCCTGGCGGAGCTGGCCGACCTGTGGGCCCCCGTCACCAAACTGGCAGCGGAAGACGTCCGCGCACCGGCCGGCCTGCTGCAGGAGGTCATGGCACAGATCCGCGAACTGTCCCGCAACGCTTGGCACGCCGTCCTGACCGACCCGACCGGGCAGACCCGCATCGCGGCACGCGTCGTCGGCGCCGTCGCCCGACTGGCCGCCGAGTCCGTTCCGCACGTCTCGGTCGCCTTCGGCGGCGGTCGCCCCGAGACCCGGGCCGGACAGTCGCCCTCACTCACCGAGATCGCCGGCGCCGCGGGCGAACCTGCCACCGACGTCGGGGTCGCGGGCTGTCACGTCATCATCGACGTCCAGATCGCCGTCGACTACGGCGTTCCCATCGCGCACGTCGCGCAAGCGGTTCGGAGCCGGATCGTCGAACACCTCGTGGCGCACACCGGGTTGATCACCAGAGAGGTGAACGTCATCGTCATCGACGTCCTCCCGTCGCTTCGGTGACACGAGACACCACACCCGCTCCAGGCGAGAAAACTCTGCTGTACCTGATCGCCCGGCTGTGCGGCGCCTACGAATGGACGGTGACCTCGGGCCGCAAGCACGTCTGGGCGTACGTCAGCCTGCTCCCGGGCGCCGGCACCAGATCGCACCCCCATCGGAGGCCGCGGCCGTCGCCTGCTCGCAGCGGTCGGCGTCGGTGGGTTCACGGCATCCCGCTCGCGAACCGGCCGCCGAGTCCGGTCGTGCACAATACGCCAGGGCCTCCTGGCCGCGACGACGAACGAAAGCGGGTGCAGGTGGTCGGGAAACGCGCGGACGCCGAGGAAAGCGCTGCGGCTGCCTCTGACGTCCCGGGTGTCGGAGTCCCCGCGGCGTCGGTGGAGCTACTGGACCTGGCCCGAGCAGCCGCGGGGATCGGCACCTTCGACTGGGACCTGATCACCGGGCGGCTGTCGTGGGACGACCGGCTCCTGGAGCTGTTCGACCTGACCCCGGCGACCTTCGACCAGACGATCGAGGGCTTCAACGCCCGAGTGCACCCGGACGACCTGGGCAGGGTCAGCGAATTGCTCGACCGCGCGATCACCACGTGCGGCGACTACGAGGCCGAGTACCGGGTGCTGTGCACCGACGGGTCCCTGCGGTGGATCGCCGCGCGCGGGCGGGCCCTGTGCGACGAGGCCGGGGACGCCGTCCGGCTGCTGGGCGCCGCCTGGGACGTCACCGACCGCCGGAAGACGCAGGATCGGATCGCCAGGGCCCTGGAAGGCATGGCCGTCGGATACCTCGTCATGGATGCGGACTGGCGGATCGGCTATGTCAATGCGCGAGCCGAGAAGGCGTTGGGGCTGCCGCGCGCCGAGCTGGTCGGCGGGATCATCTGGGAGCGGTTCCCCGGAACCGTCGGCACCGACTTCGAAGCCGGCTACCGCCGGGCCAAGGACACCGGCCAACCCGTCACCTTCGACGCCTACTACCCCGAACCGCTCAACGCCTGGTATGAGGTGCGCGCCACGCCCGAGGGTGACGGGGTGGCGCTCTACTTCCTCGACATCACCGAGCGATACCGGACCTACCAACGCAACGAACTCCTAGGACAGACCACCCACCAGCTCACCGGCACCTTGAACGCTGAGGAAGCCGTCGCCCGGCTCGCTCAGCTGGTGGTCCCTACGCTGGCCGACTGGTGCCTGGTGAGCCTGGTCAGCGATGAGCAGCACACCAACATCAGACGTGCTCTGCGCGACGTCGGCCACTGGCACACCGATCCGGACGAGCGAGCACTGGTCGAGGCCTACGCCCGGGTGCGCCTGGCCGCGGCGACCGACGAACCCTTCCTGGCTCGCGCCTTGAGCAGCGGAGAGCCCGTGGTCATCGAGCGAGACGCGTCCGAGCGGATCCGCGCGGTGCTGACCGCCGGCGAGGCCACCGAGCTGCTGGAGCAGTTGGCGCCGGAGAGCGCGGCCGTGCTGCCGCTGCGGGGCCGCGGCCGGACCGTCGGGCTGCTCACCCTGTTCAACGGTCCTGCGCGCGGGCCGATCCCACCCAACGACCTGTCCACGGCCACCGACATCGCCGGACGCGCCGGGATGGCCCTGGACAACGCCCGACTCTACCGGGAGCAGCGCAGCCTGGCCGAGGGCCTGCAGCGGTCACTGCTCACCGCACCCCCGCAACCCGACCACGGGCAGATCGTCGTCCGCTACGTGCCCGCCTCCCAGGCCGCACAAGTCGGCGGCGACTGGTACGACGCATTCCTGCAGCCCGGAGGCGCCACCGTGCTGGCCATCGGTGATGTGATCGGCCACGACACCCAGGCGGCCGCCGCGATGGGCCAGATCCGCACCATCGTCCGATCGATCGGCGCCCTGGACGACCAGAGCCCCGCGACCATCCTCCGTCGGGCCGACGAGGTGATGGAGAGGCTGATGGTCCGGACCGCGGCCACGATCGCCCTCGCCCGGTTGGAGCAGACCCCCGACGACCTGCAGCGCGGCATCACCCGGCTGCGCTGGTCGAACGCCGGTCACCCGCCACCGTTCGTGATTAACCCCGACGGCACGGTCCTTCCCCTGACCCGTGTTCGGGCGGACCTGCTGCTCGGCGTACGACCCGACAGCGCGCGACACGAGGCCGAGGTGGTTCTCGACCACGACGCCGTGGTGCTCCTCTACACCGACGGGCTCGTCGAGCGCCGCGACGAGGACCTCGACCAGGGCACGCAGCGCCTGCAGGACACCCTGGAGGAACTCGCCGGCCGTGATCTCGACGAGCTGTGCGACGAGCTGCTGGCCCGGATGCTGCCGCACGAGCCGGACGACGACGTCGCCCTCATCGCCATCCGACTGTTCCGGCGGGACCGCCCACGGCCGGCCCAGGCCGGCCCCAACGTCGTCCCACCGGACGTGCCCCCGCACCGGGATGTCGCCAGTCACCCGGACTAACCCCCTCAGCGGCGCACCTCCGGTGGAAGCGCGGCGTCACAGCTGAGGGCGGACACCTGGCTCGGAGGCGAGCGCAGCGGCGTACGTCCGCGCCTCACCGCGGACGGCGGCCCGACCGGCTCCCCGCCGCCCGAGGGGCAGCAGGGTCCGGCCCTGCGCGCCTTCCAGCTCCAGTGCCAGAGCTGCGTAGAGGGCGAGCACCGCGAGCGCGAGGCCGGTCCAGCCGGCCGCCGCCTTCCAGCTGCTCGAGCCGGTGATCTCGTACAGCCCGGTCACGGCGAACCTGATTCCGGCCAGGCACATGACCGCGGCCGGCACCAGCTTGCTGGCCGCAGCCGATGCGGCCGGCACCTGCAGCGCCAGCCCGGCCGTCAGCATCAGGACCCCCAGCCCGGCGCTGGTCGCCCCGGGCGCCGACGTCAGCGTCGTCAGCGCGACCGTCGCCCAGGTGCCGGCCAGCAGCCCCATGCCGGTGGCAGCCACCGGGTCGCGGGCCAGGAACCCGACGACGGCGGCGGTGAGCTGCAGCGGGACGGTGGCGACCAGCGCCGTCAGCCCGGCGATGCGGCCCTGGTCGGGCGGTATCCAGCTCAACTGCACGGCGCTGAGCATGACCGTCGCGAGCACCAGCGCCAAGAAGCCGAGCGGGAGCGGCGTGGCCAGCGGCCGCAGCACCACCCGCGTGGCCGCTCCGCCTGCCGCCGACGGATCCGGCATCAGCTGACCAGTGCCTGGGTGGCGGCTTCCTTGAGCTTGCCGTTGGCCCACCGGGCCTGCCGCAGGGTCTCGGGATGGCACCGCTCGGCGAGCTTCAACAGGTCCTGCTTCCTCGCCCCCTGGGCCACCTGGGCCAGCAGCTCCCAGTCCAAGGAGACCCCGGAGGCCTCCCGGTAGAGGTGCCGGAGGTCGGCGAGCAGCAACAACCCAGATTCCGGGCGGCGGCCGAAGAGGTCGGACGCCGCCTGCTGGAGCCTCTCGAGCGCGCCGGGCTCCCCACCGGTCTCCTGGTCGAGGTCCAGGCCGTAGAGCTGTCCGATGGCGGCGAGGTCGCGGACGTGGTCCGTCGACCACCTCGCCAGATCCCGGGTGACGTGGAAGACCTCGTGCTCGGCCTTGTGCCGGTCGGACATGCCGAGCAGCACGTGGACCAGGTGCTTCTCGGAGCGGTGCAGCTCCTCGATCGCCAGGTGCAGCTTCACCGGATCTCCTCCGCCGCGAGCGTCTCGACGGCCTCGGCCGCCGTGCCGCCACGGGTCTCCGGCACCGAGCCGGTGACCGGCCGTGAGCCCGTCGTCGTTGGGGCCGACGACGGCACTCCCGAGGTGCTCTCCAGCCGGGTCGCCTGCGCGGCGGCGGTCTTGAAGATCGGCTGCTTGGACGCCGGGTCCCACTCGGTGATGGTCAGCTCGTTTGCTGCGCGGCCCTCAGTCCCCGCCGGCTCGTGCTCGCCCGGCTCGTCCCAGTAGCCGTAGTGGAAGGGCAGAAACAGAACACCCGGCCGCACACCGCTGATCCGCAACCGGGCCTGCACCCGCCCACGCGGAGTGCTCACCTCGAGCAGGTCGCCCTCGGCGAAGGAGCGGTCGGCGGCGTCGCTCGCCGACATCTCGACCCAGACCTCGGGAGCGGCGGCCTGCAGCTGGGGTGCGCGGGCCGTCTTCGTCCGGGTGTGGAAGTGGTAGAGGGTGCGGCCGGTGATCAGCTGGAAGGGGTAGTCCTCGCTGGGCAGCTCGTGCGGCGGCAGGTACTCCGCGGCCTTGATCACTGCATTGCCCGTCGGGTTGAGCGCCTTGTACTCGGTCTCGGAGACCGGCGCGCCGGTCACCAGGTCCCGGCCGTAGCTCTCGCAGTAGGACGGTTCGGACCAGAACTGCCCGTCGGTGTAGATGCGTTCGGTGCCGTCGGGGTGCTCGTCGGTGCACGGCCACTGGATGCCGCTGCCACCGCGGAGCTTGTCGTAGGTCATGGCCGAGTAGTCGCAGGGCCGTCCACGACTGCACTCCTTCCACCCCTCGAAGGCGCCCTCAGGGTCGGACCACTTCACCAGCGGCTGGCCGTCCTTGTCTTTCAGCCCGAGGCGGTGCGCGAAGTCGATGAGGATGTCGAGGTCGGCCCTGGCCTCACCGGGCGGCTCGACCGCCTTCTCGGACAGGTGGACGGTGCGGTCCACGTTGGTGAACGTGCCGGTCTTCTCGCCCCACGTGGCAGCCGGCAGCACGACGTCGGCCAGGTGGGCGGTCTCGGACAGGAAGATGTCCTGGACGACCAGGAACAGCCGCTCCTGGGCCAGGATCGCGCGGATGCGCTCGAGCTCCGGCAGCGAGACGGCGGGGTTGGTCGCCGTCACGTACATGAAACGGACGGAGCCTTCCTCGGCGTACCGGAACATCTGCATCGCGTGCGTCGGTGGCGCGTAGTGCGGGATCTGCATCGGCTCGATGTTCCAGACTTTCGCGAGCTCCTGGATATGGCTGTCGTTGGACCAGTTGCGGAAGGCCGGCAAGTCGCCGTCCGCTCCGGCCTCCCGGGTGTTCTGGGCGGTCGGCTGGCCGTTCATCTGCAGGACGCCGCAGCCAGGCTTGCCGAGCATGCCGCGGACGACGTTGATGTTGTTGACCTGGACGGCGGCCGCCGTAGCCTGGTGCGACTGGTAGAAGCCCTGCAGCACCGTCGACAGGAGGCGCTCGGCCGAGCCGAGGATCCGGGCCGCCTCGCGGATCTGGTCGGCGGGGACGTCGCACACCTCCGCGGCGACCTCGGGGCTGTAGTCGGCGACCTGCTTCTCGAGCTCGTCGAAGCCGACGGTGTGCGCGTCGACGTACGCGCGGTCGATCCAGCCGTTCCTGATGATCTCGTGCAGCAGCGCGTTCATCAGCATCACATTCGTGCCGGGCCGCGGAGCGAGGTGCACCGTCGCTGCCCGCGCCACCGGTGTGAGGCGCGGGTCGACGCAAATCACCTTCGGCGGGTTCTGGCCGGCCAGCCGGTCGAGCACGCGCGTCCACAGCACCGTCTGGGTCTCGGCCATGTTGTGCCCGTAGAGCGCGATGACGTCGGCGTGGTCGACGTCGGTGTAGGACCCGGGCTGGCCATCGCTGGCGAACGTCTCCTTCAGCGCCGCCGCAGCGGTGGCGGTGCACAGCCGGGTGTTGCCGTCGACGTGGTTGGTCCCGATGCCGCCGTGGGCGATCAGACCGAGCGTGTAGTACTCCTCCAGGAACAGCTGGCCGGTCGTGTAGAAGCTGATTGCGCTGGGCCCCTGCTCCTCCAGCAGCTCCTTCGCGCGGCCGACGACGGCGTTCATGGCCGTGTCCCAGTCGGTCTCGACCAGTCGCTCGTTCTCGCGGATGAGGGGCTTGGTCAGCCGGTCGGGCGAGTTGTTCGCCTGCCAACCGAAGAGGTCCTTGGGACCCAGTCGACCGTGGTTGACCCGGTCCACCTCGCGTCCCCGGACCCCGACGATGCGCCCGTCCTTGACGGCGATGTCGAGCCCGTCGCCGTTGGAGTGCAGGATCGTCGCCGACTGCACCCACCGGTCGACGTCGTCCTCGGTGAGCCCGCCGGCCAGGTAGGAGTCCACCCGGGTGGGCCAGGTCTCGCCCGGTCCGTACGGCGTCCGGCTACCCCACGGTTCGGCGATGCGGTCGACGCGTGGCACGTGCCCTCCCGATTCGTTGCTCTACTGCAAATGTCTGTGTGCAGTGTGCCGCTGCGGTGGCCGTGCTGCAGGCCGGAGGCCGGGTCGCCCCGGGGATCAGCCCCCTTCGCCAGGACCGGGGACGAGGGCCCCGAGCGCGGACAGCACGGCGTCCGCGTGCTCGGGGGGCAGGTTCCCGATCCGGGCCCGGATCCGGGTCAGGCGCAGGTCGTCGTAGCAGTCCAGGGCGTCCTCACCCAGCTGGCTCAGCCACAGGCTGATCTCCCGACCGCTCGTCGTCGACGTCCGCTTGTCGACGAGGCCGGCCGCCACGAGCCGATCGACGAGCCGGCTGGTGACCGACACCGAGACGCCCATCCCACGAGCGAGGTCGCCGAGGTTGACGCCGGGCCGCTGGTGCAGCAGCGTCACTGCCCGCAGCTGGACGGCGGAGACCGTGCCGATCTCGTCGGCGGCCTCGATGGACACGCCCATCGCCAGGCGGAGCAGCGCGAGCAGCACCTCGTCTGCCGGCGTCCGCGGCGTGGATCCCAGCTCGGTCATGCGGCGTCCTCCCCGTGCCGGGACCGGCGTTACCGGGGAGCCGATCTTGTCATACGACAACCGTGGCGGGCGGCGGTCAGGTGCGGGGAGAGCGCCCTGCCACCCCCGCCCGGCACCGGCCTCCGGCGGGCGAGGCGCAGGCGGTCCGCCTCCTCTTCGTTCCCCCAGGCCCGCATCTGGACAGGTCGCAGCGGGATCCCGGCATCGTCCAGGACGGCGGCGTCCGGCACGGGTCGCTGCTCCGTGGCGTGGTGGAACCCACCGTCGCCGTCGCCAGGTACCGGTCGACGGCCGCTCGGACCGGCTATACGTCAGCGCGGGCAGCCGGGCACGGGGATCGACGGCGGTGTCGAGGAGCAGCAGCGCGTCGACCAGGACCGCGACGGCGACCGGCGCGGCGTCGACGACGTGCCGGCTCCGGAAGTAGTGCAGCTCCGGGTAGGCGACGTGCCGCTGGCCGACCGAGCTGAGCGTGGCCGTGAGGGTGACCAGGTGCTGGGCGAACGCATCAATGAACCAGTCCCCGGACCAGCCGGTGACCAGCCGGTGACCAGCCGGTGACCAGCACGTCCCCACCGGACCGGCCGAGGGCGTGCACGTGGGTGGCCAGGGCGCGCCGGTCCACCACCGCGGAGACCACGGCCAGCAGGTAGGTGATGGACAGCGTCACCACGAAGAGCCCGCTGAAGTTGTTGAGCAGCACGGGCACCCGCCGCCGGGTGTGCAGCCGCAGCAGGCCACGCCAGGCCGGGCCCTGGACCGCCGCGTCATCGGGCCTGCTCAGGGGCTCAGCGAGAGCGTCGTCGACAGGATGTCCCAGAGCACGACGGGCCCCCGGCCGCGACGAGCAGGGCACCGGTCACCGGAGTGCCGCCGCGGGCACTACTCCCCCACCGCCGTGACCAGCGCGAGGAGGCCCGCGTAGAGCACCAGCCCAACCATGAACCAGGGGTAGCTGGAGCGACCGGTCGACGGAAGCTCTTCCTTGAACACGTTCAGCAGGATCGACCCGCCGAGCAGTGCGGTGAGCAGCGCCACCACCAGCGTGCTGGTCGGTGCCAGGAGCGCATCGAGGAGCCAGCCCACCAGCAGCGCGCCGGCGAGCGCCATCCGGCCCGAGCCAGGGAAGCGCCGCGGGTAGTGCTCCTCGAGCGACCGATCGGTCAGGACGAAGTGTAGCCCCATCGCCACGGTGAACAGGACGGCGAAGGCGATCCCCGTCCGCAGCCGCAGCGCCATCGTGTACGTGATCAGCCCGTTGTAGATCATGAATGACCCGAGGTGCAGCCAGTACACCCCCGCGGGCTCGAGCGGGGCTTCTCTCGCGGCCCCGGCCGGGTGCTGGGAGCCGACCGTGGCCCCGGCGCGCGCGCGGGCGGGAACCGTGCGGTCGGCCAGCCGCTGCAGGCCGTAGAAGGCGGCGAACCCGGCCAGCGCCACGACGAAGATGCCGAGGTCCACCAACGGGGTCGGCTCCACGACGTCGGCGAGCGCCTCGCCGATCGCCTCGTTGCCCTCGGCAATCTCGGGCAGCAGGTGCAGGAACACATAGGCGACCGCCAACCCGCCGGCGAACGAGCCGGTCGCCCGCTCCGGGATCAACGGCAGCTTCCGGATCCGCGGTGCGGCCAGGTGCAGCCCCGCCAGGACCGCGGCGGCGACTAGCTGTCGCGACCGGACACGTTGTTCACACGGCGAGGCGGCTGACCGGTGGGTGGCCTCCGAGGGCGGAGTGGCTGCGGGCAGTGTTGTAGTGGCTCAGCCAGCTGTCCAGGGCCGTGGTGCGCTCGTCG
>NZ_QOHK01000017.1 GCF_003319175.1 Blastococcus sp. TF02-8
CGGGTCTGGTGGGGTCGTGTGGGTGGTGACTGGTTGTACGTTGAGAACTGCACAGTGGACGCGAGCATCTTCTGACTCTGGTTTGCAGAGTTTGTTTGTAGGCCCGCACGTCTGTTTCCTTCCGGGGGCAGGTGTGTGGGGTTTTTTGTGTGGCCAAGTTGTTAAGGGCACACGGTGGATGCCTGGGCACCAGGAGCCGATGAAGGACGTAGGAGGCTGCGATAAGCCTCGGGGAGCTGTCAACCGAGCGTTGATCCGAGGATTTCCGAATGGGGGAACCCCGCACCAGTCATGTGGTGTGACCCGCGCCTGAACACATAGGGCGTGTGGAGGGAACGTGGGGAAGTGAAACATCTCAGTACCCACAGGAAGAGAAAACAACCGTGATTCCGTGAGTAGTGGCGAGCGAAAGCGGAAGAGGCTAAACCGATTGCATGTGATAGCCGGCAGGCGTTGTGTGGTCGGGGTCGTGGGACAGTTCAGTCACCTCTGCCGGGGTGGCAGGGAGTCATAAAAGATCGTGTTAGTGGAAGGCCTCTGGAAGGGGTCGCCGTAGAGGGTGAGAGCCCCGTACACGAAAACATGGTCTCTCCCGAGCTTGTTTCCCAAGTAGCACCGAGCCCGTGAAATTCGGTGTGAATCTGGCGGGACCACCCGCTAAGCCTGAATACTCCCTGGTGACCGATAGCGGACAAGTACCGTGAGGGAAAGGTGAAAAGTACCCCGGGAGGGGAGTGAAATAGTACCTGAAACCGTGTGCCTACAAGCCGTGAGAGCCTTAGGATTTCGGTCCGGGGTGATTGCGTGCCTTTTGAAGAATGAGCCTGCGAGTTAGCGGTACGTGGCGAGGTTAACCCGTGTGGGGTAGCCGTAGCGAAAGCGAGTCCGAACAGGGCGACCTGAGTCGCGTGCCCTAGACCCGAAGCCGAGTGATCTACCCATGGCCAGGTTGAAGCGCGGGTAAGACCGCGTGGAGGACCGAACCCACCAGGGTTGAAAACCTGGGGGATGAGCTGTGGGTAGGGGTGAAAGGCCAATCAAACTCGGTGATAGCTGGTTCTCCCCGAAATGCATTTAGGTGCAGCGTCACGTGTTTCTTGCCGGAGGTAGAGCACTGGATGGCTGATGGGCCCCACAAGGTTACTGACGTCAACCAAACTCCGAATGCCGGTAAGTGAGAGCGTGGCAGTGAGACTGCGGGCGATAAGGTTCGTAGTCGAGAGGGAAACAGCCCAGATCATCGGCTAAGGCCCCTAAGCGTGTGCTAAGTGGAAAAGGATGTGGGATCGCAGAGACAACCAGGAGGTTGGCTTAGAAGCAGCCACCCTTGAAAGAGTGCGTAATAGCTCACTGGTCAAGTGGTTCCGCGCCGACAATGTAGCGGGGCTCAAGCACACCGCCGAAGCCGTGGCATTCACACAGTCGCCCGTCGGACTCCTTGAGGGTCCGGCCAGGTGTGTGGATGGGTAGGGGAGCGTCGTGTGGCGGTTGAAGCGGCGGAGGAATCCAGCCGTGGACGCCACACGAGTGAGAATGCAGGCATGAGTAGCGAGAGGGGAGTGAGAACCTCCCCCGCCGGAAGACCAAGGGTTCCTGGGCCAGGCCAATCCGCCCAGGGTGAGTCGGGACCTAAGGCGAGGCCGACAGGCGTAGTCGATGGACAACGGGTTGATATTCCCGTACCCGCGAAGGAACGCCCATGCTGAACCCAGCGATGCTAACCGTCTGACGCTCCTGGACCCACTTGTGGGCGATGGAGTCGAACACGGGACCCGGACTGGTAGTAGGCAAGCGATGGGGTGACGCAGGAAGGTAGTCCTACCGGTGAGTGGTAGTACCGGTGCAAGGGTGTGGCCCGTCCGATAGGTAAATCCGTCGGACATTGTGGGTGAGGCCTGACGCATAGCCGATTGAGGCGAATTGGATGATCCTATGCTGCCGAGAAAAGCCTCTAGCGAGTTCCGAGCGGCCCGTACCCCAAACCAACTCAGGT
>NZ_QOHK01000001.1 GCF_003319175.1 Blastococcus sp. TF02-8
CGCAGGGTGACCGGCCGAGTCGTCCGCAGGGTGATCGTCCGCGTGGTGATTGGCAGGACCGTCGTCCGCAGGGTGACCGGCCGAGTCGTCCGCAGGGTGATCGTCCGCGTGGTGATTGGCAGGACCGTCGTCCGCAGGGTGACCGGCCGAGTCGTCCGCAGGGTGATCGTCCGCGTGGTGATTGGCAGGACCGCCGTCCCCAGGGTGACCGGCCGAGCCGTCCGCAGGGTGATCGTCCGCGTGGTGACTGGCAGGACCGCCGGCCGCAGGGTGACCGTCCGCGTGGTGATTGGCAGGACCGCCGTCCCCAGGGTGACCGGCCGAGCCGCCCGCAGGGCGACCGCCCCCGCGGGGACTGGCGCGATCGCCGGCCTTCCGACGACCGTCGTGGGGCCACGGGCCGGCCGGCCGGCGCGTCCGACCGCCGTCCCCCGGTGCCGGCCGGACCGGAGATCCCTGACTGGGCCGATCCGCGTGAGCTCGACGCCGGCATCAGGTCCGCGCTGCGCGGCCTGGACCCCCGCAACGCTGCCAAGGTGGCCGGCCACCTGGTCGTGGCCGGCTCACTCGTGGACGAGGACCCGGAGACCGCGCTCGCACACGCACGGGCGGCCCGAGACCGAGCTTCCCGCCTGGCAGTCGTGCGGGAGGCGGTGGGTGTCGCCGCCTACCACGCGGAGGACTACGCCGAGGCGGCTCGTGAGCTTCGTGCCTACCGACGGATGAGCGGCGACGACGGCTACCGGGCCGTGCTCGCTGACTGCGAGCGGGCCCTGGGACGGCCGGAGGTCGCCCTGCGGCTGGTCGCCGAAGCGCTCGCCGAGGAACCGGACGCCGAGGAGACCGTCGAGCTGCGACTCGTCGAGGCCGGCGCGCGCCGCGATCTCGGAGAGGACGCGGCCGCGCGGATCGTGCTCGAGACCGCCCTCGGGGGCCGCCCCGACCCGGCGCGCCTGGACATCGCCGATGAAGGGCAGCTGCGCATCGCCGCCGCCTACGCCGACCTCCTGCGCGCCCAGGGCGACGAGGAGCGAGCGGACCAGTGGCTGGGCGCCGTCGCCGCGGTCGACCCCGAGCTCGCGGGGGAGGACCTGGGTGTCGAGTTCACCGAGCTGGACGACCTCGAGCTGTCCGACGACCACTCGGGCGAGGACACGGACGAGGACGCGGTCGAGGAGACGGACGAGGACCCGGTCGAGGAGCCGGACCTGCCCTCCGACGGGAAGTCCCCGGCCGCTGTCCCAGTCGCCAGGCCCGTACCTGCCCTGACCTTCCAGGAGGAGGTCGAGGCCGAGGTCGCCGAGCTGCTCGGCGAGACGGACTCGGAGACCGACGCCGACTGACGCTGAACGGGCGCCGCGCCGTCCACATGCCGGCGCGGCGTCCACAGATCTCCGCGAGCGGGTCCGGCCGGGCCCCCGCCCGATCACGCTTCGGTCATGACCGTGGCTGTGATCGACCGCAACGACGTGGTGCTCCGGGGGCGGGTGTCCGCTCCCGCGGAACTGCGCACACTGCCCAGTGGTGACGCCCTCCTGACCTTCCGCCTGATCGTCCGCCGACCAGCGCCGAGGGTTCGAGGGCAGTCCGTGGACGTGCGCACCTGCATCACCTACGACCGGGCGCTGCAGCGCCGTTTCGCCGCCTGGCAGCCCGGCGACGTCGTCGAGGTCGAAGGCGCGCTGCAGCGCCGCTTCTGGCGGACCGGGTCGGGCACCGCGTCGGTCTGCGAGGTGAACTGCCGCCGGGGGCGGAAGGTCCCGCGGTCGGCCGCTCGGAGCGCCGAGGAGACGGCGTGATGCGGTCGGATCAGTCTTCCAGCGGCCGCAGGACCAGGCCCGTTCGCGGCTTCGGCACGAAGAGCGTGGACTTGCGAGGCATCCGTGCCCCCGCCCGCGCCACCGCCGCGACGTCGGTGGGGGAGGGGGCACGCAGCAGCAGGGCGACTCCGGAACCCTCCGCCGCCGCGGTCAGCGCCTCCTCGAGTCCGTGCGCGATCACGATCGAGTCGACGGTGTCCGGCCGTCTCCACAGATGACCGATGAGGCCGTGGTGGGCGAGGACGACGTCGAGGTCCCGCCAGGCCGGCGGGGCCTCGGCGGGGACCGCGGCCCGCACCTCCGGAGAGGGCGCGGTGAGTCGCACGAGACGCCGTCCGTCGCTGATCAGGAACCCGCGTTCGGCCGGGTCGTCGAGCCACCGCCGCGCCGTGGCCACCACACCGCCCACGGCCGACCCCGGGCCGACCGGCACGTCCGCCGTGACGAAACCACGTGCGGCGCCGGCGAGCGCAGCCTCGAGCGTCAACCCCGGAACGACCCGATGGATGGGGTCGACCCGCAGGCCGCCCGGGCCCATCGGCGTCACCAGGGCGAGCACGCTGTCACTGCCCCCGGCGCCGTGGCGAGCCCGGGCGTTGGCGCGGGCCGCGGCGAAGCGGTGGTGTCCGTCGGCGATCACCGCCTCTGTCCGACCCAGGGCGTCGCGGACGGCCGCGATGAGGGAGGGGTCGCCGACGCGCCAGAGCCGGTGTCGCACTCCGTCGGCATCGATGAGGTCCATCGCGGCCTGCGCACGGCGCGCCGCGGCGGCCAGCCCGGCCACGTCCGGCGCCGGGTCGTGGGCGAGGATGATCGGCTCCAGATCCGTGCCGGTCGCCGCCAGCAGCGCCCGCCGGCCCTCGACTGCCTCCGGGAAGGTGTCCTCGTGCGGAAGGACGGCGGTCGAGTCCGCTGCCGGCAAGGAGACGGCGCCGAGCCAGCCGCTGGTCGCCGGGCCCCCGTCGACCGGCGTGAGGTCGTACAGCCACAGCGCCTCGTCCTCGTCGCGGGCCAGGACGCCGTCCCTTCGCCAGTCGGCGAGGGTCCGTGCGGCGAGCTCCGGGCTCGACGCCCCCCGACCGCCCGCGCCGGGCAGGATCAGCCGGACGACGTTGTGCGGATCGGCAGCCGCCAGTCGTTCCCGTCCGGTGGGGGTCACCAGGTCGTAGGCTGGCGAGCTGACACGGGCGAGGTGGTCCGGATCCCGTCGTCGGTAGGTCAGCGCCCGGAAGGGGCGGATCTCCAGACCCGGTCCCGGCCGGTACGACGGAGGACCTGCCGGCGAGGGGTGCACGACCAGAATCGTAGGAGCGCCGGGTGCGACGACCGCCGGGCACCGGCCGGGACCGGGCGCGACGCGGAGCCGGCGCGGCCCGGGTGGACCGACGGAGGGGGAGCGCGGTGCCGGAGGCCTACCCCTCGGAGGAAGCGTCAGGTCCCACTCCCGACGGCGACGTCTACGAATGGCTCCAGCGTGGGCTGCAGCTGCTCGCCGACCGGCACCCGGACGCCGCGGCGACGCTGCTGGCCCGCGCGGCGACAGCGGAACCGGGCTCCCGCAGCATCCGCGAGGCGCTCGCGCGGGCGCAGTACGACGCCGGGCGGTACCGGGAGGCCATCGAGAGCTTCACCGGACTCATCGCCGTCCACCCCACCGACGACTACGCCCAGTTCGGCCTGGGGCTGGCCGCCAGCCGCGCGGGAGAGCTCGGGCTCGCCGCGGAGCACCTGGCGCTGGCGGTCGCGATGCGCCCGGATCTCGCCCACTACGGCCGAGCCCTGCGCGCTGTCCGGGCGCGGCTCGAGCGGGAGTCGGCGTGACCACTCCGGGGACGACGCCGCTCTCGGCCGGGTCGGAGCTCCCACCGAGCCGGCGTTTCGACGTGGCGCTCCTGGATCTCGACGGGGTCGTCTACGTGGGGCCGGACGCCGTGCCGGGGGTCCCGGTCGCACTCGCCGCGGCACGTCGCGACGGCATGCGCCTGGGCTACGTCACGAACAATGCCTCGCGGACGCCGGAGGAGGTGGCCGCGCACCTGACCGAGCTGGGGGTCCCGGCCGCGCCCGAGGACGTGATCACCAGCTCGCAGGCGGCTGCGACCGTCGTCGCGGAGCTGCTCGGCCCCAGTGCGCGGGTTCTCCCGGTGGGCGGGCCGGGGGTGGCCGTGGCGCTCCGGGCGGCGGGGCTGACCGTGGTGGGGTCCGCGGACGACAAGCCGGACGCTGTCGTCCAGGGCTACGGACGCGAGGTGGGCTGGTCGCAGCTGGCCGAGGCGGTGGTCGCCGTGCGCAACGGAGCGCGGCACGTCGCCACGAACGCCGATGCGACGATCCCCTCACCGCGCGGACCCCTACCGGGCAACGGCTCGATGGTGGCCGTGGTCCGCGGGGTCACCGGCGTCCCGCCCCTGGTCACGGGGAAGCCGGATCCGGCGATGCACGCAGAGTGCGTCCGGCGGACCGGAGCCCGTCGTCCGCTGGTCGTGGGGGACCGCTTGGACACCGACATCGAGGGAGCGCGACGCGCCGGGGCGGACAGTCTCCTGGTGCTGACGGGCGTCACCGACCCGGCCCTGCTGCTCGAGGCGCCACCGCAGCGACGCCCCGACCTGCTCGCCCCCGATGCGGCGGGCCTCCTCCTCCCGCACCCGCCGGTCCTCGGCGACGGACGGACCTGGCGGTGCGGGGCGTGGACGGCACGGCTCCGGGAGGGGGGCGCGGTCGAGCTGTCGGGGCCCGCTGCGTCGGACGGCGAGGACGGCGACGGGTTGGACGGCCTCCGTGTGGCCTGCGTGGCGCACTGGAGCCGTCACCCGCAGGACGGGGCGCCGGCGCAGGTGCTCGCCGGCGACCCGCACTCCGACGCAGTCCTCACCGCATGGGGACTCGGAGGGCGCCGGGACTGACCGCCCGGCCGGCGGTGTCAGAGCAGCTTGCGCAGCCGCAGCAGGTCGCGGAGCCCCGCCTCGAGCTTGACCCGCCCGGCGGCCCACGCCGATCCGAAGCCGAGACTGCCGTCGGTGAGGGCCACCAGGTCGTCGCTGGTCATGGTCAGCCGGATGTCGGCCTTGGGCACCTGCGGCCCGTCGGGGACGGTGCGCAGGTCACGCACCGCGCCCGAGCCCAGGCGTCCGAGGACGACCTGCTCCAGGTCGGTGATCCGGCACGAGAGGCTGCGGTCCAGGCCCGCTGCCGCCGGGTTGGCGGCGAGGTCACCGAGGATCCCGGTGAGGGCGGTCATGCACTGGTCCATGGTGGCCACGGAGGCGGGTCTCCCCAAGGTCGACGTCGACAGCGGTTCGCCGAACGCTATCGGCCCGCCGCCGGACCCGCGCCGTCGTGCCCGGCCGGTAACCTCCGAGGGCGACGACGTACCCGCGGCCCTGCGAGCGAGACGGCGGGACCAGCCACCACCCGAGAGGCGCACGATGACCGAGCCGAGCGAGCAGCGACCCGTGCCGGGTCCGCCGCGGCCCGGTCCGTCGCCGACGCCCGCCGCGAGCGAGGAGCTCGGCGAGCGACTGGAGGGTCTGGACCAGCTGCCCGTCGCCGAGCACGTCGCGGTCTTCGAGGCCGAGCACGAGCGCCTGCAGCGCGAGCTCGGCACGATCGACCCCCGCTGATGCCCCGACGCAACCGGCTCGACGCCGAACTCGTCCGCCGCGGCCTGGCCCGTTCGCGCGAGCACGCCGTCACCCTCATCGCGGAGGGACGCGTCGCGGTCGCCGGCACGACGGCGTCCAAGCCGGCCACCGGCGTGGACGCCGCCACCCCTGTGCTGGTGCGCACCGACCCCGACGAGCCGACCTGGGTCTCCCGCGGCGCGCACAAGCTGCTCGGCGCGCTGGAGGCCTTCCCGGTCGAGGTCGCCGGGCGGCGGGCGCTGGACGCCGGCGCGTCGACCGGCGGGTTCACCGAGGTGCTGCTGCGCGGCGGCGCGGCCGAGGTGGTCGCCGTCGACGTCGGCTACGGGGAGCTGGCCTGGTCCCTGCGCACCGACGAGCGGGTGCACGTGCTGGAGCGCACCAACGTCCGCACCCTCACCCCCGACGCCATCGACGGGCCGGTCGACCTCGTCGTCGCCGACCTGTCGTTCATCTCCCTGCGGCTGGTCCTGCCCGCTCTCATCGCCTGCGCTCGGCCCGGGGCGGACCTGCTCCCGATGGTCAAGCCGCAGTTCGAGGTGGGGCGGGAGCGGCTGGGGGCCGGGGGAGTGGTGCGCGACCCGGAGCACCGGGTGCAGGCCGTCCTCGAGGTCGGTCGAGCCGCGTCCGAGCTCGGCTGGGGCACCGCGGGAGTGGTGGCGAGCCCGCTCCCGGGACCGGCCGGGAACGTCGAGTTCTTCCTCTGGCTCCGGTCCGACGCCGGGCCGATCGAGGAGAGCGCCGTCCGTCGAGCAGTCCAGGAGGGACCGCAGTGAGCGACTCGAGCACGGCCGGGCAGCAGGAGCGTCGCGTCCTGCTGACCGTGCACACCGGCCGGCGGGACATCGTCGACCTGGCCCGCACCTCGGCGGCGCGCCTGCTGCAGGGCGGCATCGGCGTGCGCCTCCTGGACGACGAGGCCGACGCGCTCGACATCCCCGGCGCGGAGGTCGTGCCCGCAGACGAGGCGGCGGCCGAGGGGGCCGAGATCGTCATGGTCTTCGGCGGGGACGGCACCTTCCTCCGTGCTGCCGAGCTCGCCCGGTACACCGACGCCGCGCTCATGGGCGTCAACCTCGGCCGGGTCGGCTTCCTCGCCGAGACCGAGCCCGAGGCCGTCGAGGAGACCCTGACCGCGATCGAGGACTGCGAGTACTCCGTGGAGGAGCGCCTGGCGATCCGGGTCGACGTCCTCGACGGCGAGGGCACCGTCGTCGGCAGCACCTGGGCGCTCAACGAGGTCTCGGTGGAGAAGGCGGAACGCTCCCGGGTGCTCGACGTCGTCATCGCCATCGACGGCCGTCCCCTGACCAGCTTCGGCTGCGACGGCGTTCTCTGCGCGACCCCGACCGGCTCCACGGCCTACGCCTTCTCCGCCGGCGGCCCGGTCGTCTGGCCCGACGTCGAGGCGCTGCTGCTCGTGCCGACCAACGCCCACGCCCTGTTCGCCCGGCCCCTGGTCACCTCGCCGAACTCGGTGCTCACCGTTGCCATCCCCGCCGACGGCAACCGGGCCCGGGTGTCGGCCGACGGCCGCCGTCTGCTGGACATCCCCGACGGCGGCCGGGTCGACGTCCGCCGCGCCAACCGCCCGGTCCGCATCGCCCGGGTGCACGCCGCCACCTTCGGAGACCGGCTGGTCGCCAAGTTCGGGCTGCCCGTGCGCGGGTTCCGGGACGCCCGGCACGCCGGCCCCGGCCACGAGCTGTTCACCAGCCGCAACGTGCTGGCCCGCGACGTCGTGTCGGCCGACGGGACCGCCGGGGCGGAGGTGAGCGATGGCGACCCGCACGGCGCCTGATCGTCGTCCAGCCGCCACCGGCCACCGCTCGGCGCCCGGTCGGCTGTCCGAGCTGCGCATCCGGGGCCTCGGCGCGATCGACGACGTCACCCTGGAGCTCGGTCCAGGCCTCACCGTCGTCACGGGGGAGACCGGCGCCGGCAAGACCATGGTGGTCACCGGCCTGACGCTGCTCTTCGGCGGCCGCGCCGACCCGGGACGCGTGCGGGCCAACGGGCGGGCAGGTGTGGAGGGGCGGCTCGAACTGCCGCCCGCGTCGCCGGTGTGGGAGCGGGCGGCCGACGCCGGTGCCGACCCCGATGACGACGGCAGCCTGATCCTCGCCCGCACGGTCAGCGCCGAGGGGCGCTCGCGGGCCTACCTGGGGGGCCGCAGCGTCCCGGTCGGGGTGGTCGCCGAGCTGGCCGAGAGCCTGCTGGCCGTGCACGGGCAGACCGACCAGCTGCGCCTCTCCCGGCCCGCCGAGCAGCGCCGGGCGCTCGACCGCTACGCCGGTGGCGACCACCTCGCCCTGCTCGAGGGGTACCGGCAGGCCTACCAGCGGTGGCGCGAGCTGGCCGCCGACCTCGAACGACGGCGCGGGCAGGCCCGCGAGCTCGCCCAGGCCGCCGACGTGCTCAGGCACGGACTCGAGGAGATCGCCGCCGTCGCCCCGGAGCCGGGGGAGGACGAGGCGCTCGACACCCAGGCCAAACGGCTCAGCGACGCCGACGCCCTGCGCGCCGCCGCCGACGAGGCGCGCCTGGCGCTGATCGGCGACGTGACCGGCGACCTCGGCGGAACCGAGGCCCCGCAGGACGCGGCGGCCGCGCTCGCCATCGCGGAACGGGCGCTGGCGTCCTCCGACGACCCGACGCTGGTCATGCTCGCCCAGGACCTCGCCGACGCGGTCGCCGTCGTGTCCGACGTGGCCGGCCAGCTGTCGGGCTACGTCGCGGACCTGGACGCCGACCCGGCCCGCCTGGCCGAGGTGCTCGACCGCCGGGCGGCGATCACCGCGCTGGTGCGCAAGTACGCCGAGGTCGGGCAGGGAGCCTCGGGAGTGCTCGCCTGGGCCGAGGAGGCCTCGCAGAAGCTCGCCCAGCTCGACGTCTCCGACGAGGCGCTGGACGCCCTCGCCGCCGAGCGCGACGCCGCCCGGGCCGAGGTCGACCGCCTGGGCGCGGAGCTCTCGACCGGGCGCCGCGCCGCCGCCGAGGGGTTCGCCGCCGAGGTGGGGGCCGAGCTCGCCGGCCTCGCCATGAAGAGCGCTCGGGTCTCCTTCGCGATCGACAGCCACCCCGACGAGCCGGGCCCCGACGGCATCGACGACGTCGCCCTGCTGCTCGCCGCGCATCCCGGCGCACCGGCTCGGCCGGTCCACAAGGGGGCCTCGGGTGGTGAGCTCTCCCGGGTCATGCTGGCCATCGAGGTGGTGTTCGCCGGTGCCGATCCGGTGCCGGTGATGGTCTTCGACGAGGTGGACGCCGGGGTCGGCGGCCAGGCCGCCGGGGAGATCGGCCGGCGGCTGGCGCGATTGGCCCGCGACCACCAGGTCGTCGTCGTCACCCACCTGGCGCAGGTGGCCGCCTTCGCCGACACGCACCTGGTCGTGGACAAGTCCCCGGACACGGGGGCGGGGGTCACCGCCACCGACATCCGCTCGGTCACGGGGGAGGACCGGGTGCGTGAACTGGCCCGGATGCTCTCCGGTCTGGCCGACAGCGACACCGGTCGGGCGCACGCCCAGGAGCTGCTGGCCGTCGCGGCGTCGGCCCGCTGAGCACCCCCGGCCACGCCCGCCCCGGTCGGGTGACCGGGGCGTGCCGGGGTCGGGCCCGGGGTAGGGGCCGTTCGTGACCTGCTTCTCCTCCGCCGACGAGTCGGCGCACTACGGCTTCTCGGTCTGCATGCTGCTGGACCACTACCGGGACCAGCTGCGCTGGGAGGACGGCGGGGTCGACGAGCTCGGCACCGGGGACGCCACGGCGATCGCCGACGTCGTCCGGTCGCTGCCGGGTCTGCGGGTGCACAGCTACGACATCAGCGCGCCCTCGGTGGAGAAGGCGCGGTCCAACATCGCCGAACGGGGCGTGGCGGACCGCTACACCGTGGAGCTGGGGGACTTCTTCGACCAGACCGACTCCGCCGGCGGGGTCCAGGCCCGGACCGTCATCTCCAACCCGCCCTACATCCCCGCGCCGGACCGCGACATCCTCATGCCGGAGCTGTGGGGCGGGGTGCGCGGCAACGACCTGTTGCTGCAGCTGCTCAAGACCGGCTACGACAACGTGGTGGCCGCGGTGGCCAGCTACTCCGACCCCGAGGGGACCGTCCGCACGGCCGAGGATCTCGGCTACCGGGTGGTCAACTTCCTCGCCATGGCCCTGGACTTCGGGCCCTACAGCAACGAGCCCAAGGTGCGCGAGCACATCCGCCGGCTCTGCGCCGAGGGCCACGGCTGGGCCGGGGAGGACGGCTACATGGTCGCCGTCGCCCTCTTCACCCGTGACGGAGACCTTCCGGGCAACCGCGGCGACCAGCTGCTCCGCTCGCTCCAGATCGACGTCTGACCCGGAGCGGCGCGCTCACCGCCGCTTCGCGTAGCCCGCGAGACCGAACTGCAGCAGCGCCAGGCCCCGGCGTCCCTGACGGCGCAGCTCCGCCGCCAGCTCCGGTCCGCTGACCCCGTCGAGCACCCGGTCGCGAGCCAGCTCCAGCAGCGAGGCGTACAGCCCGAGCACGGCGTGGGCGGCCAGCCAGGGCTCGATCTGTCCCGGCCGCGCCCCCGTCTCCTTGGCGATCAGGGCGGCGAGGGAGTCGGTCAGCTCGCCGAGGATCTCCCGCTCACGCGTGAGCAGCGTGCGGCTGCCGCGGATCACCCGCGCCATCTGGGCCACGCCCTCGGCGGCCTCGGGCGTGCCGAGCAGGCTCACGGCCGCGACCACGAAGCTGCCGGCGGCCGCGGCGACGGACTCCCCGGCCGGGCGACGGCGCACGGCGTCCAGCAGGGCGGCGCGCATCGGCGGGTCGGCGTCGAAGACCAGCCCCTCCTTGACCGGGAAGTGGTTGAACACCGTCTTCTCGACCACGCCCGCCCGCTGCGCGATCTCCACCACGCTCACCGCGTCGAACCCGCGCTCGGCGAACAGCTCGGTGGCGGCGTCCACGATGCGGACCCGGGTCTGCTGCCGGCGACGCTCGCGGATACCGCTGCCACGGGTCCGCCGTGCCCGCCGCGGACCGGTCGGGTCGGGGTCGGGGCCGTGCGGTGCAGGGAGCGACTCGTCCAGGGCGGGTGCCGATGGGGCAGCAGGCGCCTCGACGGCCGGGGGGCCGGCGTTCCGCGGGCCGGCGTCCTGGTCCGGGCGGGGAACCGCCCGGATGACGGGCGCACCGAGCGGATCGGTGACCTCCTCGTCCTGCAGAGGGGTCATCGCCGTCGTCAGGGCACCTGCCACACCAGTCACGCGAGCAACGCTAGTCACGACTCGGTAACGGTCCCGCTGGACCCGTGACGCGCCCGCAGCCGGCGTGTCGGTCCCGCCGTGGTGTCGCGCACGGTGCGTGACTGAGAGATCGCTGACGCGCGTCGGAGGGTGGACCCGGGACCCGTGCGTGGCAGCATGCGGTTCCATGCGCATCGGCACCGTTCGCCGCGGCCGGGCACAGGAGGCGGAACCCGGCGTCGCCGGCACCGCCCGCCTGGACCGCCGCACCAAGAACCTGACGAAGCGACTGCGCCCCGGCGACATCGCCGTCATCGACCACGTCGACATCGACCGGGTCAGTGCCGACGCCCTCGTCGGCTGCAAGGTCGCCGCGGTGGTCAACGCCGCGCCCAGCATCTCCGGCCGCTATCCCAACCTGGGCCCGGAGATCCTGATCGACGCCGGTATCCCGCTGCTCGACGACGTCGGCAAGGACGTCTTCGGCAAGCTCAAGGAAGGCGTGCACGTCCGCCTCGACGGCAACCGGCTGGTCGACGAGGAGGGCACCGTCGTCGCCGAGGGCACCGCCCACACCGGCGAGACCGTGGCCGCGGCCATGACCGAGGCCAAGGCGGGGCTGTCGGTCCAGCTCGAGGCGTTCGCCGCGAACACCATGGAGTACATGAAGCGGGAGCGCGCGCTCCTGCTCGACGGCGTCGGCGTCCCCGACGTCGCGACCTCCATCGAGGGCCGGCACGTCCTGGTCGTGGTGCGTGGCTACGACTACAAGGAGGACCTGCACGCCCTCCGCCCCTACATCCGTGACTACCGGCCGGTGCTCATCGGCGTCGACGGCGGCGCGGACGCCCTCGTCGAGGCCGGCTACTCGCCCGACATGATCATCGGCGACATGGACTCGGTCAGCGACGACGTGCTGCGCTCCGGCGCGGAGGTCGTCGTGCACGCCTACGCCGACGGCCGGGCCCCCGGGCTGGCCCGCGTCCAGGACCTCGGGGTCGAGGCCATCACCTTCCCGGCGGCAGCGACCAGCGAGGACATCGCGATGCTCCTGGCCGACGAGAAGGGCGCCAAGCTCATCGTCGCCGTCGGTACCCACGCCACCCTGGTCGAGTTCCTCGACAAGGGCCGCGGTGGCATGGCCTCGACCTTCCTCACCCGGCTGCGCCTGGGCGGCAAGCTCGTCGACGCCAAGGGCGTCAGCCGGCTCTACCGCAGCCGCATCTCGACCGCCGCACTCGTCGTCCTTGTCCTCGCCGCGTTCGTCGCGATCGGGTCGGCGCTGGCCGTCTCCGCGGCCGGGCGCGTCTACCTGGACCTGCTGCTCGACCAATGGAACAGCTTCATGTTCTGGCTGGAGAACCTCTTCTCGTGATCGACTTCCGCTATCACCTGGTCTCGCTGATCGCCGTCTTCCTGGCGGTGGCCCTGGGCATCGTGATCGGCACCACGCAGCTCAACCAGCCGATCCTCAACGACATCGAGAACCAGGTCACCGACCTCGAGCAGGACAAGCGCGCCCTGGAGGACCGCACCCAGGACCTGCAGCGTCAGGTCGACGCCGCGGAGGCCTTCGAGGAGGCCGTCGCCCCCTCGCTCGTCGGTGGCTCGCTCGCCGGCCGCTCGGTCCTGGTCCTGGCCGCCGACGAGGAGGTCAGCAGCGACACCGTCGAGCAGGTGAGCACCCTGGTGCAGGACGCCGGCGGGTCGGTCAGCGGTGTGCTGCGGCTGCGCCCGGAGTACAGCGACCCCTCGAGCGCGTCCAGCCTGCAGAACTACGTGAACGGCTCCGGCCGCCCCGCGGGCGTGGCGCTGCCGGAGGACGGCGACGCGGACGTGCTCGTGGCCTCGCTGCTCTCCCAGGTCCTCATGACGCCTCCCGGCGGCCCGGCTCCCGACACCGCCGCCATCTCCTCGGTCGTCTCGGGGCTCAGCTCGCTGGACGTGCTGCGCCAGGAGAGCTCCTCGGTCAACCCGGCCGACTACGCCGTCGTGCTGACCTCCGGGGAGACCGAGGGCGGTGACGCCGAGAGCCGCAACGCCGCACTGGTCGAGCTGGTCCGGGCACTGGACTCCGCCGGGTCCGGTGCCGTGGTCTCCGGCGATGCCGCGTCGGCGCGCGAGAACGGTCTGGTGGGCGTCGTCCGCTCCGACCCGACCCTGGCCACGGCGGTCTCCACGGTGGACAACGTCGGCAGCGCGGTCGGCCGGATCAGCACCGTGCTCGCGCTGGGCCGCGAGGCGGAGGGCACGTCGGGCAAGTACGGGACGGGCGAGGACACCCAGCCGGTCCCGCCGGTGCCCGCCGCCGCCCAGTGAGCGGGCGAACAGCCGGTTCCGGCCGCGCGCGACTGCCGCTGGTGGTGGCCGGCGCCGCGGCCGCCCGCGCCGTGCTCGCCGGCGCCGAAGCGCTCTCCGCCCGCCCCGCCGGTGCCGCGTGGCGGCGCACCAACTACGCCGGACGTCCGGTGACCCTCCTGGGCGGCCCCGCGCTGGCGGTCGCGGCGACCACGACGGCCGTCCTCGGCGCCCCCGCCGGAAGCCGGGCTGCCGCAGCCGTCGTCGGTGCCGTCTCCGGCGTCGTCGGGGGTTACGACGACCTCGCCGGCGCCCGCCCCGAACAGGCGCGGGACAAGGGCCTGGCCGGGCACCTGCGGGCGCTGCGCGAGGGCCGGGTGTCCGCCGGTGCGGTCAAGGTGGCCGGCATCGGTGCGGCCGCGGCCGTGGCCGCGCTGCTGACCCGGCCGCGGTCGGGGGACGCGCGCGGCCTGGTCGACGGGGTTCTCACCACCGGGCTCGTCGCCGGGACCGCCAACCTGCTGAACCTGCTGGACCTGCGGCCAGGCCGGGCGGCGAAGGCCGGGGCCCTGACCGCCGCCGTCGGACTCGCCGGGCCGGCGGGAGGGCTGGTGGCGGGGCCGCTCGGTGCGACCCTGGGCGTGCTGCCCGCCGACCTCGGCGAGCGCGTGATGCTCGGCGACGCCGGAGCCAACGCGCTGGGCGCCCTGCTCGGGCTGCGGCTCGCCGGCGTGCCGGACCGGCGGGCCCGCGCCGGTGCCCTCGCCGTCGTCACCGCTCTCACGCTCGCCAGCGAGAAGGTCAGCTTCACGCGGGTCATCGAGGCCACACCGGGTCTCCGGGAACTGGACCGGCTCGGCCGCCTGGGCTCGTGAGCACCCGCCAGGTGGCCCGTGGCGTGGCCGGGGCGGCAGCGCTGATCGCGGTGCTGACCGTGCTGGCCCGCCTCGCCGGGTTCGGTCGCACCCTGGTCTTCACCAATGCCGTCGGCGCCGGAAGCACCGGTGACACCTACCTGGCGGCGAACAACGTCCCGAACATCGTCTTCGAGGTCGTCGCGGGAGGAGCTCTCGCCAGCCTCGTCGTCCCCATGCTGGCCGGCGGTATCGCTGCCGGGGACCGGGAGCAGGTCCGCCGCACCGCCTCGGCCCTCCTGGGCTGGACGCTGCTGGTGCTCACGCCCCTGGCGGTGCTGCTGGCGCTGTTCGCCGAACCGGTGGCCAGGCTCCTCCTCGGCGGCGGTACCGACGGAGAGGTCGCGCTCGCCGCCCGGTTCCTGCTGGTGTTCGCGCCGCAGGTCGTGCTCTACGGCATCGGGATCGTGCTCACCGGCGTCCTGCAGGCCCACCGTCGGTTCGCCGGACCGGCGCTCGCCCCGCTGCTGTCGAGCGTGGTCGTCGCCGGCGCCTACCTGGTCTTCGCCGGCATCGGTGGCGACCGCGACGTGGCCGGGCTCGACCGGCCGGCCGAGCTGGTGCTCGGGGTGGGGACGACGCTCGGCGTGGTGGCGCTCAGCCTGAGCCTCCTGCTGCCCCTGCGCGGACTCCGGCTGGGCCTGCGCCCCACGCTGCGTTTCCCGGTGGGCGCCGCACCCCGGGTGCGCCGGCTCGCCGTCGCCGGTGTGCTCACCCTCGCCGGGCAGCAGCTCGTGGCCGCGGTCGCCATCCGGCTGGCCAACGACGGTGCGCCGGACGGCACCCAGGTGGCCTACACCGCGGGCCTGACCGTCTTCCTGCTGCCGTGGGCGGCGCTCGCCGTCCCGCTGGCCACCTCCGCCTACCCCGGGCTCGCCGAGCGGGCCGAGAGCGGCGACGAGGTGGGCTACCGGCGCGCGCTCGCGCCGGTCGCCGTCCTGACCGTGGCGGCCACCGCGGTCGCCGCGGCGGCGCTGCTGGCCGCTGCCGGTCCGCTGGCCCGCGTCTTCCTCGCCACGGGCACGGACGAGGCCGTGGCGACGCTCCGCGACGCGATCGTCGCCTTCATGCCCGGGCTGGTGGGCTACGGGCTCGTCGCGCTGCTCACCCGTGCCCTCTACGCGCGCGGGCTCTGGAAGGCGCCGACCGGCTGCGTGCTGGGGGGCTGGCTGCTCGCCGTGGCGGTCGACGTGCTGCTGGCCGGGGCCCTTCCCGCGGAGGACCGCGCGCTGGCGCTGGCCGCCGGTCACTCCCTCGGCGTCACGGTCGCCGGCGCGAGCCTGCTGGTCGTCGTGGCCCGTTCGTCGGGGCGTGCCGCCCTGCACGGGCTGGGCCGGGTCGGCCCGGCGGCCCTCCTCGCAGCCGGCCTCGGTGCGGCTGCAGGGCTCGTCGTCTCCCGCGCACTGGGAACCGACCCGGTTCCCGAGGGGGGCCTGCTGATCACGCTGCTCGCCGGGATCCTGGTCGGGGGCACCGTGCTGCTGGTCGCCGCGGCCGTCATGATGGGAACGGCGCGCGGCCCGCTGACCCGCGCGGTCGGTCAGCTCCGGTCGTCGGGCGAGCAGGAGGTGCGCGGTGGCTGAGCAGCCCCTGCTCGACCGCCGGGTGACCGAGGTGCTGGCCACCAGCACCGGCGGGGTCGGCACCCACGTCCGCTCCCTGGTGCCGGCGCTCGTCGCCGCCGGGGCGCGCACCCAGGTCTGCGGGCCCCGGGCCACCGACGAGCTCTTCGGCTTCTCCGCCCGCGGCGCGGACTTCGACGCCGTGGAGATCTCGGCCGGGCTCGATCCGATCTCCGACGCCCGCGCGGTGGCGGCCCTGCGCCGGGCCCTGGCCGGCACCGAGATCGTGCACGCCCACGGCCTGCGCGCCGGCCTCGTCGCGGCGACCGCCCGACGCCTGGCAGGCGGCCCGGGAGCCCTGGTGCTGACCCTGCACAACGCGCTGCCCGACGGCGGAGGGCTGCGCCGTCGGGTGCTCGAGCGCGCGGAACGGGCCACCGTCCGCGCCGCCGACGTCGTCCTCGCCGCCTCCTCCGACCTGGCCGACAACGCCCGCGCCCTCGGGGCGCGCGACGTCCGCCTCGCACCGGTCTCCGCCCCGCCCCTGCCACCCGCGTCCCGCACCCGCGACGAGGTGCGCGAGGAACTCGGCCTGGTCGACGACCGCGCCCTCGTCGTCGCGGTGGGGCGACTGCACCCGCAGAAGGGCTACGACGTCCTCCTCGACGCGGTGGCCCGGTGGTCGGCCGACCAGCGCCTGCGACCGGCGCCCCTGGTCGTCGTGGCCGGCGACGGACCCCTGCAGGACGAGCTCGCGGCGAGGGTCCGGGACGACGCCCTGCCCGTGCGGCTGCTGGGCCGGCGCGCCGACGTGGCGGACCTGCTCGCCGCCGCCGACCTGTGCGTGCTGCCCTCGCGGTGGGAGGCCCGCTCGCTCACCGCCCAGGAGGCGCTCCGCTCGGGCACGCCGCTGGTCGCCACCCGCACCGGGGGGCTGCCGGAGCTGCTGGGCGACGCGGCCGAGCTGGTGCCCGTCGGCGACGCGGCTGCCCTCGCCGAGGCGGTCGTCCGGGTGCTCTGCGACAGCGCCCTGGCCGCGGACCTCGCCGTGCGCGGGCGGGCGCAGGCCGCCGGGTGGCCCGACGAGGAGGCCACCGCCGCGCAGCTCGTCGCGCTGTACCGCGAGCTCCTCGCTGCGCCGCCCCGGTCGCGATCATGAGCCGGCCGGCCCTCCGCGTCCTCGCCCTCCTGTTCCTGCTGACCGCCCTGGTCGCCGGGTCGCTGGTCGCCGGGTTGCCGGTCGCCGGGTTGCCGGTCGCCGCGGGGGCCGAGGAGCAGGCCACCGCTGACCGGGTGGTCGTGGTCGGCGTGCCGGGGCTCACGTGGGCCGACGTCGACCCGGGGACCACGCCGCAGCTGTGGGCGATGGCCGAGGAGTCCGCCATCGGGGCGCTCTCGGTGCGGGCCGCCCGCTCGACCAGCTGCCTGCTGGACGGCTGGGCGACCCTCGGCGCGGGGAACAGGGCACGGTTCCCCGGCACCGACGAGGGGCTGCCACCGGTGCCGCTCCCCACGCCACCGGTCGCACCCGGCTCCGACGGGGAGCAGCCGGATCCGCCCGCCGATCCTCCGCTGGACACCTCGCTGACCCACTGCGGGCTCCAGGAGCGCGTGGCCGCCGTCGCGCTGGGGGACCCCGGCGCGACCGTGGCCCGCATCGCCGAGGACCCCGGCACGGTGCGGTTCGGCGCCGAGCCCGGAGCCCTCGGCGCCGAGGTCGGCTGCGCTTCCGTGGTCGGTCGGGCGGCGGCCCTGGCCGCGGCCGCACCCGGCGTCGCCCTGACCCCGGTGCCGGCGCTCCCGACGGAGCCGGCCGAGGTGACGGACGCGCTGACCGCGTGCCCCCTGACGCTGATCTCGCTGGACCAGCTGACCGACGCCGGCCGGCCGGGGGAGGAGCAGACCGACACCGGCACCGAACCCTTTCCCCGGGCGGCCGCGCTGGGACGCATCGACGACTCCCTGGGACGGCTGCGCACCGCAGTCGCGGAGCTCCCCGGCGAGACCCTGGTGCTGCTGGCCGGCATCTCCGAGGTCAACGACGGTCGCGCCCAGCTGCATGTCGGGATGGCCCACGGCCCGGGGTTCGACGGGGGCTGGCTGGTGTCGGCCAGCACCGGCCGGGCGCCCTTCGTGCAGCTGATCGACCTGGCGCCCACGGCTCTGAAGGCCCTGGGGCTGGACGTGCCGGCGTCGATGAACGGTCAGCCGCTGCGGCAGGCCGGTGACCGCCCGGACCTGGCGGCGGCGGTCGACCAGCTGGAGGAGGTCAACACCTCCGCCGTCACCCACTACCGGAACACGGGGGCGTTCTTCTGGGCGTTCGTCGTCGCGGGCGCACTCGTCGTGGGGCTGGGGATGCTGCTCGCCCGCGTCACGGGGCGGCCCGGGGCGCGCCGGTCGGTGCGGCTGCTCTGCCTCGTGGTCGCGGCGCTTCCCGTCGCCACCTACCTGGCCGGCGTCTGGCCGTGGCAGCGCGCGGGATCGCCGCTCGGCGCGCTCGTGGGTGCCGTCGTCGGAGCCGATCTGCTCGTCGTCGCGGCGGCCGTCGCCGGCCCGTGGCGCCGCCGGCGGCTGGGCCCGCCGCTGGCGGTCCTCGCCGTCACCCTGCTGACCCTCGTGGCCGACGTGCTGACCGGCTCCTCGCTGGAGCTGGACGGGCCGCTGGGCTACGACGCGGTCGTCGCCGGTCGCTTCACCGGCTACGGGAACCTCACCTTCGGCCTGCTGTCGGTCAGCGCGCTGGCCGTGACGGCGGCCGTGGCCACCGGGGCCGGCCGCCGGGTCGGTGCCCGCAGGAGGCGGACGGCGACCGGCGTGGTCGTGGTCGCCCTCGGCCTGCTCGCGGTGGCCGTGATCGGTGCGCCACCGCTGGGGCGGGACTTCGGCGGCGTCCTGGCCGCGCTGCCGGGCTTCCTGCTCCTGGCCATGCTCCTGACCGGCATCCGGGTGACCGTCGTGCGGCTGGGAGCGATCCTGGCGGCCGCCGTGGTCGCCGTCGGCACCGTGGCGGTCCTGGACTGGACGCGGCCGGCGGGGGAGCGGACCCACCTGGGCCGCTTCGTGGAGCAGGTGATCACCGGCGAGGCCTGGACGGTCGTCACCCGCAAGGCCGAGGCGAACGTCGGCATCCTGCTCAACAGCCCGCTGGCGTGGATGCTGCCGGTGGCCGTCGTCGCGGCGGTCTGGCTGCTGCGCCGCGGCGGTGCGCTGCGCGGCGTCCCCGCCGGGCTGCCGCCCGCCGACGCGGCGGTGCTGCGCGCCACCCTGCTGGCCACGGCGCTGAGCCTGGCCATCGGCGCGGCGGTCAACGACTCGGGTGTGGCTCTGCCCGCCACCGCCGCGGCCCTCCTGGTGCCCCTGCTGGTGTGGCTGGTCACCGGCCCCGAGGGCGGCTCTACCGGAACGAGGGAGACCACGGGTGGCGCTCCCCACTCCGGCCCGGCCGCCGGCCCCGACCGTGTTACGGTCGTCTCCCGTGGATCGACCGTCGGGAACGCCTGAATCCCTCTCGTCCCAGTCCCTCTCGACCCGGGGCCTCCTGCACAACTCCCAGCCGACGAAGTTCGTCTTCGTCACCGGCGGGGTTGTCTCCTCCCTCGGCAAGGGGTTGACCGCCAGTTCGCTGGGCGCGCTCCTCGCCAGTCGGGGACTGCGGGTCACGATGCAGAAGCTGGACCCCTACCTCAACGTCGACCCCGGGACGATGAACCCGTTCCAGCACGGCGAGGTCTTCGTCACCGAGGACGGCGCCGAGACCGACCTCGACATCGGCCACTACGAGCGGTTCCTCGACACCGACCTCTCCGGCCGGGCGAACGTGACGACCGGTCAGGTCTACTCCGACGTGATCGCCAAGGAGCGGCGCGGGGAGTACCTGGGCGACACCGTGCAGGTGATCCCGCACATCACCAACGAGATCAAGGCCCGCATCCTGGCCGGCGCCGACAGCGCGGAGCGGGTCGACGTCGTCATCACCGAGATCGGCGGCACGGTCGGCGACATCGAGTCGCTGCCCTTCCTCGAGGCCGCCCGCCAGGTCCGGCACGAGATCGGCCGTGACAACTGCTTCTTCCTGCACATCTCGCTGGTGCCCTACATCGCGCCGTCGGGTGAGCTGAAGACCAAGCCGACCCAGCACTCGGTCGCCCAGCTGCGCAGCATCGGCATCCAGCCCGACGCCGTCGTCTGCCGCTCGGACCGCGACCTCAACGAGGGCATCAAGCGCAAGATCGGCCTGATGTGCGACGTCGACGCCGAAGGGGTCATCTCCTGCCCCGACGCGCCGTCGATCTACGACATCCCCAAGGTGCTGCACCGCGAGGCCCTGGACGCCTACGTCGTCCGCCGTCTCGGCCTGCCGTTCCGCGACGTCGACTGGACCGTGTGGGGCGACCTGCTCGAGCGGGTCCACGCCCCGAAGCAGACCGTCACGATCGCGCTGGTGGGCAAGTACATCGACCTGCCCGACGCCTACCTCTCGGTCACCGAGGCGCTGCGCGCCGGTGGCTTCGCCCACCGCAGCCGGGTCCAGATCCGCTGGGTCCCGTCGGACGACTGCCAGACCCCCGAGGGTGCCGAGAAGGCTCTCGCGGGCGTCGACGGCGTCTGCATCCCGGGCGGTTTCGGGGTGCGCGGGATCGAGGGCAAGCTCGGCGCGATCCGCTACACCCGCACCAACGGCATCCCGACGCTGGGCCTGTGCCTGGGCCTGCAGTGCATGGTCATCGAGTACGCGCGCAACGTCGCCGGCCTGGAGAAGGCGAACTCCGCGGAGTTCGACCCCGAGACCCCCGACGCCGTCATCGCCACCATGGCCACCCAGGTCGACGTGGTCGCCGGCCGCGGGGACATGGGCGGCACGATGCGCCTGGGCAGCTACCCGGCGGCCCTGCAGAAGGGATCGGTGGTGGCCGGCGTCTACGGCTCGACCGAGATCACCGAGCGGCACCGGCACCGCTACGAGGTGGCCAACGCCTACCGCGACCGGCTCACCGAGGCGGGTCTGGTCTTCTCCGGCACCTCGCCCGACGGCACGCTGGTCGAGTTCGCCGAGCTGCCGAAGGGCACCCACCCCTTCTTCGTCGGCACCCAGGCGCACCCGGAGCTGAAGAGCCGGCCCACCCGCCCGCACCCGCTGTTCGCCGGATTCGTGCAGGCGGCGGTCGACTACTCCGAGGCCACCCGGATCCCGGTGCCGGTGGACGAGGCGGAGAAGGTCGGTATCTGACGATGAGCGATGGCCCGGCCCCGCACGAGTACCGCGTGCTCGCCAGCGAGCCGATCCACGAGGGCCGGGTCATCAGCCTTCGCCGTGACACGGTGGCGATGCCCGGGGGAGGCGACAGCGTCCGCGAGGTCGTCCGCCACCCCGGGGCCGTCGCCGTCGTCGCGCTGGACGACCAGGACCGCGTCGTCCTGCTGCGCCAGTACCGGCACCCGGTCGGCGCCTACCTGTGGGAGCTCCCGGCCGGGCTGCGCGACGCCGACGGCGAACCGCCGCTGGAGACGGCGAAGCGGGAGCTCGCCGAGGAGGTCGAGCTCGCCGCGGAGCGGTGGTCGCTGCTGACCACGCACTACAGCAGCCCGGGCTTCACCGACGAGATGGTGCTGGTCTACCTCGCCGAGGGGCTCTCTCCCGTCGGGCGGCCCGAGGGCTTCGAGGTGGAGCACGAGGAGCTCGACATGACCGTCGAGCGGGTGCCGCTGGCCGCGGCTGTGCAGCGGGTGTTCGACGGCGACATCCGCAACGCGGCCGCGGTGGTCGGGCTGCTCGCCGCGGCCCAGGCGCGCGCGGTCGGGCCGCGGCTCCGGCCGGTCGACGCCACGTGATCGAGCGCCTTCTTCCCGCGTGATCACGAAGTCCGGGAAGCGGCACGCCGGTGCGACCCGGTGCGTCGGCTCCCGGACTTCATGATCGCGGGGGGAGTGCGGGGTCGGGGCCGGAATGGGTGAGCCGTAGGCCCAGGCGGGCGAGCTCCAGCTGCGCCAGCGTCCGGGTGGCGGCGGGGTCCCCGGCCCGCCAGGCGGCCCCGGTCCCGGCCGGCAGCGCGGCCAGCCGGGAGAGCGGCGCCGTCGCCACGGCCCGCGCCGCCAGCAGCTCGACGTCGGGCGTGCCGGCGAGCAGGCGCTGCGCGGCGCCGGCCTCCCGGGCCCAGCCCAGCCGCGCCGGGAGCCAGCGGAGCAGCAGCCAGCCCACGGGCAGCACCACGAGGACGACGGCGAGCACCGTCGCCAGCGTTCCGACGGCGTCCTGTGCCGACTGACCCGACCCGCGGACCGCACCGGCGGCGCCGGCCAGCTTGTCGAACGGCGTCGCCAGCTCGTCGCCGACGACCGGCACGTCCTCCGCCGCGGACGCGGCCGAGCCCATGGAGCCGGCCACCGACCGGCCGAGGTCCTCGACCGCCCGCCCCGGCTCGGCCAGCGCCAGCACGGCGCCGTGCACCGCCCGGGCGACGAGGACCCACAGCACGGTCCAGAGCAGCATGCCCAGGTCGGCCGCCAGCTGGCGGGCGCGCAGGGCAGGGTGCTGGGCGTAGAAGCGCACGGACGGTCCTCCGGAGCGGCGGTCGGGATCTCCCGCCATCGTCGGCCAGCGCGCCGTCCCCGGCAGGACGACCGTCGCGGATCGGCCCGCATGCCGGGTCTCGCGGCCCCCTCGTGCCTACACTCCGCCCGAGGCGCGCCCCGACCGGGCCGCCCACGACGCGGTGGGAGCCCCGTCACCCTCGGGGTGGGCCCACCGGGACCAGGAGACGAGCGATGCGGGTCGGGGTTCCCCGAGAGGTCAAGAACCGGGAGTACCGGGTGGCGCTCACCCCAGCCGGGGTGACGGAGCTGACGCGGGACGGGCACACGGTGCTGGTCGAGCGCGGCGCGGGGGAGGGGTCCTCGATCCCGGACGAGGACTTCACCGCCGCCGGCGCGCGGATCGTGGACTCGGCCGACGACGTCTGGGCCGACGCCGACCTGCTGCTCAAGGTGAAGGAGCCGATCGCCGAGGAGTACCGACGGCTGCGGGCCGACCAGACCCTGTTCACCTACCTGCACCTGGCCGCCTCGCGCGAGTGCACCGACGCCCTCGTCGCCTCCGGCACGACCGCCATCGCCTACGAGACGGTCCAGACCGCCGACGGCGCCCTGCCGCTGCTGGCCCCGATGTCCGAGGTGGCCGGGCGCATGGCCCCGCAGGTCGGCGCGCACAGCCTCGAGCGGGCACACGGCGGGCGCGGGGTGCTGCTCGGTGGCGTCTCCGGTGTCTACGCGGCCAAGGTCGTCGTCATCGGTGCCGGGGTCTCCGGCATGAACGCCGCCGCGATCGCGCTCGGGATGCAGGCCGAGGTCGTCGTGCTCGACCGGGACATCGACCGGCTCCGCGCCGCCGACCGCATCTACCAGGGCCACCTGCAGACCGTCGCCTCCAACGCCTACGAGGTGGAGCGGGCCGTGCTCGACGCCGACCTGGTCATCGGTGCGGTGCTGGTGCCCGGGGCCAAGGCCCCCACGCTGGTCAGCAACGAGCTGGTGTCGCGCATGAAGCCCGGTTCGGTGCTCGTCGACATCGCCGTCGACCAGGGCGGCTGCTTCGAGGACACCCGTCCCACGACCCACGACGACCCGACCTTCCGGGTGCACGAGTCGGTCTTCTACTGCGTGGCCAACATGCCGGGTGCGGTGCCGAACACCTCCACGCACGCCCTCACCAACGTCACGCTGCCCTACGTCATGGCGCTGGCGAACGAGGGCACGCCCGCGGCGGTCCGGCGCAGCCGCCCCCTGGCGCACGGCGTGAACGTCGTTGATGGCACGGTGGTCCTGCCGGAGGTCGCCGACGCCCACGGCATGACCGCGGTCCCGCTGGAGGAGGTGCTGTCCTGACGTCTGCGACGACGGCGGGCCCCTCGGTCGAGCGGGTGGTCACCGGTTACCTCGACCACCTGACCGTCGAGCGCGGGTTGGCGACCAACACCATCGCCTCCTACCGGCGGGATCTCCGGCGGTACACCGAGTACCTCGCCGGCGCCGGCGTGCGCGGCCTCGGGGAGGTCGCCGAGTCCGACGTCTCGGGCTTCCTCGCGGCGCTCCGGACGGGGGACGAGGACCACCCGCCACTGTCGGCCACCTCCGCCGCGCGTGCCGTCGTCGCCGTCCGGGGGCTGCACCGGTTCGCCCTCCTGGACGGGCTCGTCCCCGACGACGTCGCCCACGAGGTCCGGCCGCCGGCTCCCGCGCGCCGCCTGCCCAAGGCGGTGCCCGTGGAGTCCGTGGTCGCCCTCATCGAGGCGGCCGGATCGCTCGAGGGGCCGCGCGGGCTGCGCGACCGGGCGCTGCTGGAGGTGCTCTACGGCACCGGGGCGCGCATCTCCGAGGCGGTGGGGCTGGCGGTCGACGACCTGGACCGCGGGCAGTCTACGGTGCGCCTGTCGGGCAAGGGCGGCAAGGAGCGGGTGGTGCCGGTCGGGAGCTACGCCCTCCGCGCCGTGGAGGAGTACCTGGTGCGCGCGCGTCCCGAGCTCGCGGCGAACAGCCGGGGTGGCGTGCGCGGCGGCGCGCTCTTCCTCAACGTGCGCGGCGGGCCGCTCTCCCGGCAGAGCGCCTGGTCGATCCTCCGGACGGCGGCCGAGCGGGCCGGTCTCGCCCCGTCCGCGATCTCTCCGCACACGCTGCGGCACTGCTTCGCCACCCACCTGCTCGACGGCGGCGCCGACGTCCGCGTGGTCCAGGAGCTCCTCGGACACGCCTCGGTGACCACCACGCAGGTCTACACGCTGGTCACCGTCGAGAGGCTCCGCGAGGTCTACGCGACGAGCCATCCTCGCGCGCTGACCTGACAGAGGGTTCGGCGGCTGTTCGGCAGTTGTTGGGTCTGGTTCGGCTTGAGTGGTCACACTCGTTGGCATTCGTCGCCATGTCGACACGTCGACGGCGTGCCGCCTTGGGAAGGTCTTTCCGTCTCCCTACCTTTGCAGTCACCCGAGCGGACGCAGACGGCTGACCGCACCCGGATGGTCCGGATCGGGGACGAGGTGGAGGCAACGGACCCATGGCGAACCGAGCGGACGCGGCACACGCCGTCGCGCGCCCGCACGACACCGACCCCGAGATGGGGGCGGCTGCGCTGCGGCTGGACCCGGCGAAGGCGCGCCAGCGCCGGCTGCCGGACCCGAAGCCGCTGACCCAGCACGGACCCGCGCACGTCATCGCGATGTGCAACCAGAAGGGTGGGGTCGGCAAGACGACGTCGACCATCAACCTGGGTGCCGCGCTGGTGGAGTTCGGACGCAAGGTGCTGCTCATCGACCTCGACCCCCAGGGTGCGCTGTCGGTGGGGCTCGGTGTCCCGGCGCAGAACCTGGACCGGACCATCTACAACGCCCTGATGGAGCGGCGCACCGGCCTGCGCGACGTGCTGGTGCACACCGACATCCCCGGGCTGGACCTGGTCCCCAGCAACATCGACCTGTCCGCGGCGGAGGTCCAGCTGGTCAGCGAGGTCGCTCGCGAGCAGACCCTGCTGCGCGTCCTCGCCGACGTCCGCGACGAGTACGACTACATCCTCATCGACTGCCAGCCCTCGCTCGGCCTGCTCACCGTCAACGCGCTGACTGCCGCCCAGGGCGTCGTCATCCCGCTGGAGTGCGAGTTCTTCTCGCTGCGCGGCGTCGCCCTCCTGGTGGACACGATCGACAAGGTCAAGGAGCGGCTGAACCCCGACCTGGAGATCAACGGCATCCTCGCGACGATGTACGACTCGCGGACCGTGCACTGCCGCGAGGTGTTCAGCCGCGTCGTCGAGGCGTTCGGCGACACCGTGTTCCAGACCGTCATCCAGCGCACCGTGCGGTTCCCGGAGACCACCGTCGCCGGTCAGCCGATCACCACGTGGGCCCCCACCTCGTCGGGCGCCTCGGCGTACCGCGACCTCGCCAAGGAGGTGCTCGCGCTGTGACGCGGCGTCCCGTTCTCCCCGGTGCCTCGGAGCTCTTCCGCCGCACCGACACGACCACCGAACCGGAGGTCACGGAGCTGCCCAGCCTGTCGACCACGGTGAGCTCGCCGGCGCTGCGCAGCGCCGCGCGCCGCTCCGCGGACGCGCCGGTCGAGCAGGCGCCGCTCACGCTGGTGCCCGGTGGTGCCGAGGTCACGGCCGACGACGCGCTCGCGTCCTTCCGCGGGCAGGCCGAGCCCGCTCCGACCGCGGTCCTGCAGCCCCGCGTCGCCACCCGTGGCCGCCCGGCGCGCAAGGCCGAGCGCACCAAGCACGACGAGAAGATCACCGTCTACATCTCCGCCGACGAGCTGCTCGCGCTGGAGTCGGCGCGGCTGACGCTGCGCGCCCAGCACGGGCTCGCGGCCGACCGCGGGCGGATCGTCCGCGAGGCGGTATCGGTCCTGCTGGCCGACCTGACCGAGCGCGGTGAGGACTCGGTCCTGGTCCAGCGCCTGCGCCGCTGACCGACGGCCCCCTGCCGGGGGGCCGCCTAGTGTGGACACCTGTGAGCGATGACGCCGGAGCGGCTCCGGTGGCCGACCCGGCCACCGAGGCCGCTCCCGCGCGTTTCAGGGTGCGGCTCACCAATTTCGAGGGCCCGTTCGACCTCCTGCTGCAGCTGATCGGCAAGCACAAGCTCGACGTCACCGAGATCGCGCTCTCCCAGGTGACCGACGAGTTCATCGCCCACCTGCGCGCGCTCGGTGACGAGCTGGACCTCGACCAGGCCAGCGAGTTCCTGGTGGTGGCGTCCACGCTGCTCGACCTCAAGGCCGCCCGGCTGCTGCCCGCCGCGGAGGTCGACGACGAGGAGGACCTCGAGCTCCTGGAGGCCCGCGACCTCCTGTTCGCCCGCCTCCTGCAGTACAAGGCCTACAAGCAGGCCGCGACCTTCCTCCGCGAGCACGAGGCCGCCGCCGCGCTCAGGTTCCCGCGGCAGGCGGCCTTGGAGCCCCGGTTCGCCGACCTGGTGCCGGAGGTGCTCCTGGACCTCACGCCCCAGCAGTTCGCGGCGCTCGCCGCCCGGGCGCTGGCGCCCAAGGTCCCCGAGACCGTCAGCGTCTCGCACCTGCACGCGCCGCCGGTCAGCGTCTCCGAGCAGATGCTGCTCGTGCGCGACCACCTGGTGCGGGCCGGGACGGCGAGCTTCCGGGCGCTGTCGGCCGACTGCACGCACACCCTGGAGGTGGTGGCCCGCTTCCTCGCCCTCCTGGAGCTCTACCGCCAGCAACGGGTGGTCTTCGAGCAGCTGACCCCGCTGGGGGAGCTGCACGTGCGGTGGACCGGTGAGGCGGCGCCGCGCGCCGCGGACGAGGCAGCCCCTGACGCCGACGAGGAGTACCGGTGACCGAGCAACGACCCGAGAAGGAGCCGGTGCCCATCTCGTGGGACGCCCTGGCCGCCGAGCTCGAGGCCGGACGGCGCGCAGCCGAGGAGCGCGGCGAGGCCGACCCCGAGACCTGGGACGCGATCGCCGCCGAGCTGGCGAGCCGGGTGGGGGAGCGGCCGGTCGACGAGCAACCGGTCGCGGCCGTCCCGGGCGACGACGAGCTCCCCCTGTCGCCGCCGCCCCGCCCGGAACCCGACCCCCAGCCGCAGCCGGAACCGGCACCGGAGCCGGAACCGCTGGTGCTCCTGGACCCGGCCGAGCTGCTCGGTGGCCTGGAGGCGCTGCTGTTCGTCGTCGACGACCCGGTCGACGAGGAGACCCTCGCGGCGGCGCTGCGCTGCCCCGAGGACCAGGTGCGCGAGGGCCTGGCCGCGCTGGCCGCCGGCTACGACGAGCGCTCGGCGGGCATCACGCTGCGGCGGGTGGGGGAGGGATGGCGGCTCTACACCCGCGAGGACCACGCCGCCGTCGTCGAGCGGTATCTCGGGGAGGGCCAGCGCAGCCGCCTCACCCAGGCCGCGCTGGAGACCCTGGCCGTCATCGCCTACCGGCAGCCGGTGACGCGCGCCCGCGTCTCGGCCATCCGCGGTGTCGGAGTCGACGGCGTCATGCGCACGCTGATCACCCGAGGGCTGGTGCACGAGGTGGGGTCGGCCCCCGACACCGGCGGCGGGCTGTACGGCACCACGCCGCTGTTCCTGGAGCGGCTCGGCCTCACCGGCCTGGACGAGCTGCCCGAACTCGCGCCGCTGCTGCCCGAGACGGCGGCGGTGCTGGACGAGCACCCGGACGCCTGAGGAAGGACCTGCTCCGGGGGAGGGGCGCGGGAGGTGCGCACGAACGGTGGGACACTGGACGGCGATGAGCACCGCGACCCCGAACGACGAGAGCACCACCGCGGCCGGCGAGGGCTGGTCGGAAGACATGGAGCTCGCCCCGGCCCACCCCGGTGACCGGGCACCCGCCGACGCCGGCGACGACCGGCAGGGGGAGCGGTTGCAGAAGGTCCTCGCCCGTGCGGGCGTCGCCTCCCGCCGCGTGGTCGAGGAGATGATCGACGAGGGCCGGATCAGCGTGAACGGCGCCCTGGTGCAGGTGCAGGGCATGCGCGTGGACCCGCGCACCGACAAGATCGCCGTCGACGGCGTCCGCCTGGAGATCCGCGACGACCGGGTCACCTACGCCATCAACAAGCCCAGCGGCGTCATCACCGCCATGAGCGACGACCGGGCCCGGCCCACGATCGGCGACATGGTCGGCGACCTCGCTCCCGGCCTGGTGCACGTCGGCCGGCTCGACCAGGACACCGAGGGGCTCCTTCTCGTCACCAACGACGGCGAGCTGGCGCACCGCCTGGCCCACCCCTCCTACGGTGTCCGCAAGACCTACCTCGCGCAGGTGTCCGGCTCGGTGCCGCGTGACCTCGCCCGCACGCTGCGCTCGGGCGTGGACCTGGAGGACGGCCCGGTGAAGGTCGACTCCTTCCGCGTCGTCGACACCCACGCCGGGCAGTCGGTGGTGGAGGTCGTCCTGCACGAGGGGCGCAAGCACATCGTGCGCCGCCTCCTGGCCCACGTGGGCCTGCCGGTCTCCCGGCTCACCCGGACCGCGATCGGGCCGGTGCAGCTGCAGCGCATGCGCAGCGGCTCGATCCGCAAGCTGTCCCGCCAGGAGGTCGGCTCCCTCGAGGAGCTCGTCGGTCTCTGAGCGGCTCTCCGGTCAGTCCACGGGCGGGGGAGCGGTGGAGGACCGGACGACGACGGAGGTCGTCAGCGTGCGGTGCGGGCCGACCAGCTGCTCCCCACCGATGAGTCCCAGGAGCATGGCCGCGGCCTCGACGCCCATGCGGCGGATGGGCTGCTGCACCGTGGTGAGCGGCGGTGCGGCGAGGGCGGACTCCGGGATGTTGTCGAAGCCCACCACCGACAGCTGGCCCGGCACCTCGATCCCGAGCTCGGCGGCGACCTGCAGGGTGACGAGCGCGGAGAGGTCGTTGGCGGCGAAGACCGCCGTCGGGCGCTGAGCGCGGGAGAGCAGGTCGCGGGCGGCCTCGCGCGCGAGGTCCGCCTCGAAGTCGCCGGTCCGGATCAGCGTCTCGTCGACGGGCAGGCCGGCGGCGGCCAGCGCCTCGCGGTACCCCTGCTCACGCTGTTGCGCGGAGAGCAGGTCCGAGCGGCCGGTGATCATGGCGATGCGCCGGTGGCCCAGCCCGATGAGGTGCTCCACCCCGTGCCGGGCGCCCTGGAGGTTGTCGGCGGCGACCGAGGGGAGCCCGGCCGGCCCGGTGTGCGGGTCGACCGCCACCACCGGTCCGTCGGTCTGCACGTCGGTCACGGTCGGGGTCACCAGCACCGCGCCGTCGACGAGGCTGCCCATGAGCCGGCTCAGCGAGCGGCGCTCCCATCCCACCTGGGCGCCCACGTGCCCACCGGCCGAGTAGGCGATCAACTCGTAGCCGGATCCGTGGATCGCCTCGGCGACCCCCTTGAGGACCTCGGTGCTGAACGGCTCGAAGTCCATCACCAGGACGCCGATGACGTTGGTGCGGCGGTTGCGGAGGCTGCGCGCGACCAGGCTCGCCTCGTAGCCCAGCCGCTCGATGACGCGGGTGACGTGGTCGATGGTCTCGGCCGACACCCCGTAGCGGCCGTTGATCACCTTCGACACGGTGGAGATCGACACCCCCGCCTCGGCGGCCACCTGCTGCATCGTCACCCGGCCGCGCAGCGAGGGCTCGGGGACGATCGCGGGGGCGCGGGTCGCCGCGGGCGGCCTCCCCACGGAGGTTTCGAGCGTCATCAGCACCCTCTCGTCGTCGGGGCCCCGGCCGGCAGGGTCGCCTGCCGGCCGGAGCTCCCGTCGGTATCACCGGAACCCGGGCCCAGACCCTGGCCCTGGCACTGACCCTGGCCCTGACACTGATCCTGGCCCGGACTGAACCACACCGGCGTCCGGATGCGGCTCCCCCGTCGGGGTGAGCGGCTCAGCCCTTCACCGCACCCTGCAGTCCGCTGACGATGCGGCGCTGCAGGGCGAGGAACAGGATGAGCGCCGGGATCATCGCGATCGTGGTGAACGCCAGCACACCCGCGGTGTCGGCCGAGTGCTCGGTCGAGTAGTCCGCGACGCCCAGGGGCAGCGTGCGCATGTCGCCCTGGAGCAGCAGCAGCGGGAGCAGATAGGCGTTCCAGGAGGCGACGAACGCGAGCACGCCCACGGTCACCAGGCCCGGCATCGACAAGGGCAGGGCGATCCGCCAGAAGATGCCGATCCGCGAGGCGCCGTCGAGCATCGCCGCCTCCTCGAGCTCCTTGGGCAGCGCCATCAGGAACGGTCGGAGGATCACCACCGTCGTCGGCAGGGCGAACGCCGCCTGCGGCAGCGCGACCCCCCACCAGGTGTTCCCCAGCCCCAGGTCGCGGGTGACCAGGATGAACAGCGGAACGATCGCCACGGCCGCCGGGAACAGCAGCCCCAGCACGAAGACGAGGAAGAGCGGTTCCCGGAACCGGAACTGGTACCGCGCCAGGGGATAGGCGGCCATGACACCGGCGAGCACCGCGACGGCGGTGGTGATCAGGGCGATCACCGTGGAGTTCAGCGCGTAGCGCCAAAAGCCGTCGTTGCCCAGCACGCCTACGTAGTTGCGGCCGAGCCAGGGGTCGGGCAGCGCAGCAGGGTCCCGCGCCAGCTGCTCGTTGCTGCGGAACCCGCCCAGCGCCCCGTAGAGGACCGGACCCAGGGTCACGACCACCACGGCCAGCGCCACGAGGTAGACGAACGGCCCGCCCCGGCCGTAGGTCGTCGCCCGTCGCTTCATCGGTGGTCCCTCCTGTCGCGTGCGTCGGCCGGGCTCACGCGTCGGCCCGGGTGTCGCGGCGCAGCACGAGGAACTGGTAGGCGACCGCCATCGCGAAGCCGATCAGGAACAGCACCACCGAGGCGGCTCCGGCGATGCCGAAGTTGCTGCGCTGGCTGCCCTGGCTGATGAGGTACGTCGCCATGGTGGTCGTCGCGTTCGCGGGTCCGCCGCCGGTGAGGATCCAGACCATGTCGAACAGCTGCAGCGACCCGATCATCGACAGGAAGCACCAGGTGCGGATGGTCGGGGCGATCAGCGGGATCGTGATGCGCCGCTGGACCTGCCACCAGGAGGCGCCGTCGAGCTGCGCGGCCTCGTGCAGCTCGTCGGGCACGCCCTGCAGGCCGGCCAGGAAGAGCAGCACCGCCAGGCCCAGGTACTTCCAGGTCAGGACGACGAAGACCGTGGTCAGCGCGAGGTCCGGGGTGCCGAGGAAGCCCTGCTCGGGAACCGGGATGCCCACCGAGGTCAGGACCGTCTCGATGAGGCCGGTGCGCGGCTGGAGGAGCTGGAACCACACGACGCCGGCGATCACCTCGGCCAGCACGTAGGGCACGAAGATGATGGTGCGCAGCAGCCCCCGCCCGCGGATGCGGCGGTTGAGCAGCAGTGCCAGCGCCAGCCCCAGCGGGAGCTGCACCAGGATCGAGGCGAAGACGATGACGAAGTTGTGCACGACGGCCTGACCGAAGACGTCGTCGGTCAGCACGCGCGAGTAGTTCTGCAGCCCGACGAAGTCCACCATCGGGCCGAAGCCCTTCCAGCGGTAGAACGACATCCGGGCCGCGGAGAAGACCGGGTAGACGACGAAGATCGCCATGAGGGCGAGGGCCGGGGCGACGAAGAAGAGGATCTCCAGGCGCTTCCGGCGCTTGTCGCGCCCTGAGCGGCGGGTCACCCGGCGCGCATCCACGCGCCGGGTGACCGCTGCGCCGGCCTCGATGTCGGCCGGCGCAGCGGTCACCGGGGAGGTCATCGACGGATCACTTCTCCTGGTCCGCTGCCTCTTGGGTCTCGTCCACGATCTCCTGCGGCGTGGCCTCGCCGGCGAACAGGAGCGCGACGGCGTCGTTCATGGCATTGCCGACGGAGGTCCCGAACGCCGTGTCGAAGTACAGCTGGACGAACGGGGCGGAGTCGCGGACCTGGATCAGGCCGGCCAGTGCCGGGTCGGACACGGAGTCCGTCGCGGCGGGGTTGGTCGGCAGACCCATGTCGTTCTTCGCGAAGCCCTGCTGCACCTCGTCGGACAGCAGGTACTTGACCAGGTCGGTCGCCGCGTCGGGCGCGGTCTCCGCGACGGCCCAGGCGTCACCGCCGCCGAGCGCGGCCTCCGGGTCGCCCTTGCCGCCCTCGACCGCCGGGAACGGGAACCAGCCGGTCTTGTCGCCCAGGCCCTTCTCGTCCTCGGTGAGGCCCTGCATGACGCCGGGCTCCCAGTGGCCCTGGAGCTCCATGGCCACCTGACCAGTGGCGAGCAGGCCGGACGCGGAGGTGGCGCCCTCCTGGGCCGGGGTGGTGAGGAAGCCGGGGTTGAAGGGCTGGTCCTCGACGAAGCCCTCGAGCGCCTCGCCGGCCTTGACGAAGCACGGGTCGGAGAAGTCGAGGCTGGTCACGGCGTCCTCGAGCACGTCCTGCTCGCAGGAGCGGAGAGCCGTGTAGTACCAGTAGTGCGCGGCCGGCCACTTGTCACCGGCACCCACGGACACCGGGGTGATCCCCGCGCCCTTGAGCTTCTCGACGTCGGCGGAGAGCTCCTCCATCGTCGCCGGGGGCTGGTCGATGCCGGCCTTGGCGAAGAGGTCCTTGTTGTACCAGAAGCCCACGACGCCGACCGAGTACGGCAGGGCGTAGGTCTTGCCGTCGACCTGCCACCCGGCCAGCGTGCCGCTGTTGATCTTGCCGATCTCCTCGGAGGCGTCCTCGCTCAGGTCGCGGACCAGGCCGGCCTCCACGTGGTCGGCGAGCTCGCCGCCACCACGCTCCATGTACACGTCGGGCAGGTCACCGCTCTGGAAGGCCGCCTCGAGCTTGTCGACCATGTCCTCGTGGGCCATGGCGACGACCTCGACGTCGATTCCCGGGTGGTCTTTCTCGAAGTCCTCGGCGACCTGCTCGTAGTAGCCCTTGCCGGGCTCGTTGTTCGAGTTGTGCCACCAGGTGATCGTCTTGTCGTCGCCTCCCGATGCGCTGCTGTCGTCACCACTGCCACAGGCAGTGGCCGTCAGCAGCACCGCGCTGCTGCACAGCACCGAGAGAGCTGCTCGCCCCGAACGCCGCATGTTGACCCCTTTGTCACTCCGCACGCCGCTATGGCGTGGAACACGTGCGGAGAAGGTCGCAGCAAGGGCTTGCGCTGTCAATCGTTGTCGATAACGATTTCGCGCCATGACCCCAGCAGCGGCCGTGGACGCCGTCCGGCGGATCGACGTGTCGCTGACCGTGCGCCGCCCCGACGGTTCCCCGTGTGCCGACACGGAGGTCGAGATCGCGCAGGTCCGGCACGAGTTCGCCTTCGGGAACATCGGCTTCGACTTCGTCGGTCTGGCCAACGAGGAGCGCGACGGCGACCGGGAGAACGTGTTCGGCGGGGCCGACCCCGAGGCGGCCGCGACGCTCGAGGACCTCTGGCTCGACCTCTTCAACACCGCCACCCTGCCCTTCTACTGGGGCGGTTTCGAGGCGGTCGAGGGGGAGCCGGACACCGGGCGGCTCCGGGCAGCGGCGAGGTGGTTCGGCGACCGTGGCGTGACCGTGAAGGGTCATCCGCTGGTCTGGCACACGCTGGCGCCCGACTGGCTGCGGGGCCGCCCCCTCGACGAGGTGGAGCGTGTCGTACGCGCCCGCGTGCGGCGGGAGGCCTCCTCGTTCGCGGGGCTCATCGACACCTGGGACGCGATCAACGAGGTCGTGATCATGCCGGTCTTCGCCAACGAGGAGCGGCAGAACGCGATCACCGGGCTCTGCCGCTCGATCGGGCGCATCCCCACCATCCGCCTGGCCTTCGAGGAGGCTCGTGCGGCGAACCCCGCGGCCACGCTGGTCCTCAACGACTTCAACCTGTCGACCGCCTACGAGTGCCTGATCGAGGGCGTGCTCGAGGCCGGCGTGCAGGTCGACGCCATCGGCCTGCAGAGCCACATGCACCAGGGCTACTGGGGCGAGGAGCGGACGCAGGAGGTGCTCGAGCGCTTCGCCCGCTACGGCCTCCCGCTGCACTGGACCGAGACGACGCTGGTCTCCGGGGACCTCATGCCGCCGGCGATCGTCGACCTCAACGACCACCAGGTCGCCGAGTGGCCCTCGACGCCCGAGGGTGAGCAGCGCCAGGCCGACGACGTCGTCCGCCACTACCGCACGTTGCTGGCGCACCCCGCCGTCGGAGCCGTGACGTACTGGGGCATCACCGACCGGGGGGCCTGGCTGAACGCGCCCGCCGGTCTCGTCCGGGCCGACGGGACGCCCAAGCCCGCCTACGACGCGTTGCGCGGGCTGGTCAAGAAGGACTGGTGGCTGGCGCCGACGTCGCTGCGGACCGACGGCGAGGGCCGCGTCACCGTGCAGGGCTGGGCAGGGGAGTACTCCGCGCGGGTCGGCGAGCACTCCGCGTCCTGGCGGCTGCGACCGGACACCCCGTCCGCGGAGGTCACCCTGAGCTGACCGGAGCACGTCTCCGGGCGGGGCCCGGTGCGGGGGGAGCAGCCCCGCGCAGCCCGTCCCCGACACGGGCGGCTCCGGCCGCCGAACACCGAGAACCACGACAGGACGGACAACCCAGGCATGGTCACCACCGCCGACACCGGCTCCCCGATCTGGCGGGACACGACGCTCCCCGCCGAGGAACGGGTCGCCGACCTCCTCGGCCGCATGACGCTCGAGGAGAAGGTCGCCCAGCTGTACGGCGTGTGGGTGGGCATCGACGCGACCGAGGGCGAGGTGGCCCCGCACCAGCACGACATGGCCGCGGCCCCGGTGGACTTCGACGAGCTGATCCGCAGTGGCCTGGGACAGCTGACCCGCCCCTTCGGGACGGCGCCGGTCGATCCGCTCGTCGGGGCGAAGGGCCTGGCGGAGAGCCAGCGCCAGATCGTGGCCGCCGGCCGCTTCGGCATCCCGGCGCTGGTCCACGAGGAGTGCCTCACCGGTCTGGCGGCGTGGACGGCGACGGTCTTCCCCTCGCCGCTGTGCTGGGCGGCCAGCTTCGACCCCGAGCTCGTCGAGCGCATGGGGGCGCAGATCGGGCGGGGCATGCGCCGGCTCGGGGTCCACCAGGGGCTCTCCCCGGTGCTCGACGTCGCCCGGGACATGCGCTGGGGCCGCGTCGAGGAGACCATGGGCGAGGACCCGCACCTGGTCGGCACGATCGGCAGCGCCTACGTCCGCGGGCTGGAGTCCAGCGGCATCGTGGCGACCCTCAAGCACTTCGTCGGCTACTCGGCCTCCCGCGCGGGGCGCAACCTCGCCCCGGTGTCGGCCGGCTCCCGCGAGATCGCCGACGTGTTCCTGCCGCCGTTCGAGATGGCACTGCGTGCGGGCGCCCGCTCGGTGATGAACACCTACACCGACACCGACGGGGTGCCGGCCGCGGCCGACCCGGCGCTGCTCACGTCCCTGCTGCGCGAGACGTACGGCTTCACCGGCACCGTGGTGGCCGACTACTTCTCGATCGCCTTCCTCCAGACGCTGCACGGCGTCGCCGGCTCGCCGGCGGAGGCCGCGGCGCGTGCCCTCGAGGCCGGCATCGACGTCGAACTGCCCACCGTGGCCTGCTACGGCGAGCCGCTGGTCGAGGCGGTCGGCAGCGGCGCCGTGGAGGAGGCGCTCGTGGACCGGGCGCTGCGGCGGGTGCTCCTGCAGAAGTGCGAGCTGGGGCTGCTGGACCCCGACTGGTCGCCCGACTCCCCGGCCGTCACCGACGGCACGGTCGACCTGGACCCGGCGGAGTCGCGCGCCCTGGCCGGGGAGCTGGCGAGGCGCTCGGTCGTGCTGCTCGCCAACGACGGGACGCTGCCGCTGGCGCGTGGTCTGCGCCTGGCGGTGGTCGGACCGCGCGCCGACACCGCCCAGGCGATGCTCGGCTGCTACTCCTTCCCGATGCACGTCGGCGTCCACCACCCCGAGGTGGCCGTCGGCGTCGACATCCCGACCGTCGCCGGTGCCCTGAAGGCGGCACCCCACGGGTTCGACGTCGTCGTCGCCGAGGGGTGCCCGGTGCTCGGTGGTGACGACGAGGGCATCGCGGACGCCGTGCGGGCCGCCGCCGAGGCCGACGTCGTCGTCGCGGTGCTCGGGGACCAGGCCGGGCTGTTCGGCAACGGCACCTCGGGGGAGGGCTGCGACGCCGTGGACCTGCGGCTGCCCGGTCGACAGGAGGAGCTGCTGGAGGCCCTGCTCGGCACGGGCAAGCCGGTCGTGCTCGTGCTGCTCTCCGGACGCCCCTACGAACTCTCCCGCCAGGTCGACCGGCTGGCCGCGGTGCTGTGCGGGTTCTTCCCGGGGGAGGAGGGCGGTGCGGCGATCGCCGACGTCCTCAGTGGTCGCGTGGGCCCCTCGGGCCGGCTGCCGGTCAGCTTCCCGGACGCCGGCGCCAGCCAGCCGAGCACGTACCTCGCCTCGCCGCTGGGGCGGAGGTCCGACGTGAGCTCGGTGGACCCGACGCCGTTGTTCCCCTTCGGCCACGGGCTGGGCTACGGCTCGGCGGTGTGGGCCGGCGTCCGGAGCGTCGGCGGTCAGGAGTGGTCCACCGACGGGACCACCGACGTGGAGGTCGAGCTGCGCAACGACGGCGACCGCGAGGTGACCGAGGTCGTGCAGGTCTACCTGCACGACCCGGTCGCCGAGGTGGTCCGCCCGGTGCAGGCGCTGATCGCCGCGCAGCGGGTGGACCTGGCCCCGGGGGGCTCGGCGACCGTGCGGTTCACGCTGCACGCCGATCTCACGTCGTTCACCGGCCGCGACGGCGAGCGGATCGTCGAGCCCGGGGCGGTGGAGCTGCGCGTGGGCGCCTCCAGCGCCGACGTGCGCGAGGCGCTGCCGCTGACCCTCACCGGCAGCCGGCGCACGGTCGGCGTCGACCGCCGGCTGCACCCGGAGAGCGCCGTCCGGCACGGCGAGACCCGCGCCTGATGCCCCAGACCGACCTGTCGCTGGAGGAGCTGCGGGCATACGACCCGCAGCTCCCGGCCCCCGAGGACCTGGCGGAGTTCTGGGCCGCCACCCTCGACGAGGCGGCCGGGCTGCCGCTCGAGGTGTCCGCGGCGTCGGTCGACTCGGGGCTGGTGGGCGTCGAGACGCACGACGTCACGTACGCCGGCGCGGGTGGCTCGCCGGTGAAGGCCTGGCTGCACCTGCCCGCTCGCGTCCTGCGCGCCGAGGGGCCGTTGCCCGCGGTGGTCCAGTTCCAGGGCTACAACGGCGGACGCGGCCTGGCCCACGAGCACGTCTTCTGGGCCGCAGCCGGCTTCGCGCACCTCGTCGTCGACACCCGGGGTCAGGGCAGCGGCTGGACCGTGGGCGACACCGGTGACCCGGCCGGCGCCGCAGCCGCGCAGCCCGGGTTCCTGACCCGTGGCGTGCTCGACCCGCACGACTACTACTACCGGCGCGTCTACACCGACGCGGTGCGGGCGGTCGAGGTCCTGCGCGGCCGGCCGGAGGTCGACGCCGACCGCATCGCGGCGGCCGGCATCAGCCAGGGCGGCGGGATCGCCCTGGCCGTCGGGGCGCTGGTTCCCGGCATCGCGGCCGTGCTGCCCGACGTGCCGTTCCTCTGCGACTTCCCGCGAGCCGCCCGGATCGCTCCGGGCGACCCGTACGGGGAGGTCGTGCGCTACCTCAAGGCCCACCGCGACCGGGTCAGGACGGTGTTCCGCACCCTCAGCTACTTCGACGCCGCGGTCCTCGCCCGCACAGCGTCGGCGCCGGCGCTGTTCTCGGTCGCCCTCATGGACCAGGTCTGCCCGCCGTCGACGGTCTTCGCTGCGTACAACGCCTATGCCGGGCCGAAGGAGATCACGGTCTACCCGTTCAACGACCACGAGGGCGGGGAGGCCCACCAGCAGCGCGAGCAGCTCGCCTGGCTGCGCGACCTGTTCGGGGTGCCGGCCGACCGGTCCGCGCCCCGTGGGCAGGCCCGCTGATGCTGGAGGCCCGCCTCACCCTCGACCCCACGCAGGCCGTGGGGGCGGTCTCGCGCCGTCTCTTCGGTGCGTTCGTCGAGCACATGGGCCGCGGGGTGTACGGGGGGATCCACGACCCGGGGCACCCCACGGCGGGCGAGGACGGCTTCCGCCGGGACGTGATCGACCTGGTCCGCGAGATGGGCGTGACCGCGGTCCGCTACCCCGGCGGCAACTTCGTCTCCGGGTTCCGCTGGGAGGACAGCGTCGGGCCGCGCGACCAGCGGCCGGTCCGCCTCAACCTGGCGTGGCACAGCACCGAGACCAACGAGGTCGGGCTGCACGAGTTCGCGTCGTGGCTGGACCAGGTGGGCGCCGAGCTCGTGCTGGCCCTCAACCTGGGCACCCGCAGCACCCTCGAGGCGCTGGACCTCCTCGAGTACGCGAACGTGCCCGCCGGCACCACGCTGGCCGACCAGCGGATCGCGAACGGGAGACCGCAGCCCTTCGACGTGCGCACGTGGTGCCTGGGCAACGAGATGGACGGCCCGTGGCAGCTCGGGCAGCGGTCGGCGGAGGACTACGGCAAGCTCGCCGCCCGCACCGCCAAGGCGATGCGCCAGGTCGACCCGACGCTGGAACTGGTGGCCTGCGGTTCCTCGGGCGCGGGTATGCCCACCTTCGGCGAGTGGGAACGGACCGTGCTCACGCACGCCTACGACGACGAGGACCTGATCTCCTGCCACGCGTACTACGAGGAGAAGGACGGCGACCTCGGCTCCTTCCTCGCCTCGGGCACGGACATGGACCGGTTCATCGAGAGCGTCGTCGCCACCGCCGACCACGTGAAGGCGGTGCGGCGCAGCCCGCGGAGCATCGACATCTCCTTCGACGAGTGGAACGTCTGGTACTTCTCCCGGGTGCCGACGGACCTGGCGAGGAACATCGACGACTGGCCGGTCGCCCCACCGATCAGCGAGGACGCCTACACCGTGGCCGACGGCGTGGTCGTCGGCAGCCTGCTCATGTCCCTGCTCCGGCACGCGGACCGGGTGACGAGCGCGGCGATGGCGCAGCTGGTCAACGTCATCGCTCCGATCGCGGCCGAGCCGCAGGGCCCGGCGTGGCGGAAGTCCACGTTCTTCCCGTTCGCCGTCACCTCGCGCCTGGCCCGGGGGGTCTCCCTCCGGGTCGGTGTCGACGGGCCCGGCTACGTCACCGCGCAGTACGGAGAGGTCCCGGTCGTGGACGCCGCCGCCACGACCGAGGGCGGCCGGGTGGCCCTGTTCCTCGTCAACCGCGCGCAGGACGAGGACGTCGAGGTCTCCCTGGACCTCACCGCGCTCGGCGTCGGCACCGTGCAGGAGGCGGTGACGCTCTCCGACGCCGATCCCCACGCGGCGAACACCACCGACCGCCCGGACCGGGTCGGACTCCGGCCGACCACCCACGCCGAGGTGGACGGGTGCACGCTGCGCGTGGTCCTGCCGCCCGTCTCGTGGACCGCGCTCGCCCTGCACTGACCCCAGCCCAGCCCAGCCCAGCACCATCCACCGCCCAGCCCCGGCGACGACGCCGGGGGGACAGATCAGGAGCACGACATGGCATCGGTCACCTACGACCACGCGACGCGGGTGTACGACGGCGCGCAGCGGCCGGCGGTCGACGCCCTGGACCTCACGGTCGAGGACGGCGAGTTCCTGGTCCTGGTGGGCCCGTCGGGGTGCGGCAAGTCGACGTCGCTGCGGATGCTGGCCGGCCTCGAGGACGTCACCGACGGCCGCATCCTGATCGGCGACCGCGACGTCACCGACGTGCCGCCCAAGGACCGGGACATCGCGATGGTGTTCCAGAACTACGCGCTGTACCCGCACATGAGCGTGGCCGACAACATGGGCTTCGCGCTGAAGATCGCCGGGATGGGCAGGACCGAGATCGCCGAGCGAGTGCGGGGCGCGGCGAAGCTGCTGGACCTCGAGGAGTACCTCGACCGCAAGCCCAAGGCGCTCTCCGGCGGCCAGCGCCAGCGGGTGGCGATGGGGCGGGCGATCGTGCGCCAGCCCCAGGTGTTCCTCATGGACGAGCCGCTGTCCAACCTCGACGCCAAGCTGCGCGTCCAGACCCGCACCCAGATCGCCCAGCTGCAGCGGCGCCTCGGCATCACGACCGTCTACGTCACCCACGACCAGGTCGAGGCCATGACGATGGGCGACCGGGTCGCGGTGCTCAAGGACGGCCTGCTCATGCAGGTCGGCACCCCGCGAGAGCTCTACGACCGCCCGCGCAACGCCTTCGTCGCCGGCTTCATCGGTTCGCCGTCGATGAACCTCTTCACGCTGCCCCAGGTCGACGGCGGGGTGCGCTTCGGCGATGAGACCTACCCGGTCGCCCGCGAGGTGCTGGGGCAGGCCAGCGACTCCTCGGTCACCCTCGGGGTGCGGCCGGAGGACCTCGAGGTCGCCGAGTCCGGGCTGGCCGTCGAGGTCGACGTCGTGGAGGAGCTCGGGGCCGACGCCTACGTGTACGGCCGGACCTCCCAGGGCGACGGCGAGCACGTCATCACCGCGCGCGTGGACGGCCGCCGACCGCCGGCCAAGGGCGAGGTGCTGCACGTCGTCCCGCGCCGCGGGCACGTCCACCTCTTCGACGTCACCACGGGTGCCCGCCTGGGCGACTGACCCGCACGAGGGAGGCCGGTGGCGCGGCTTCCCTAGACTCGTCCGCGGTGCCCGGCGATCCGGGCACCGCGATCGAACGAGGAGAGTGCATGGCCGTCCGAGCCATCCGGGGCGCGACCCAGGTCGACGCCGACGACCGGGAGCAGCTGCTCGAGGCGACCCGCGAGCTGGTGCAGACCGTCATGGACCGCAACGCCCTGCGGTCCGAGGACCTCATCAGCATCCTCTTCACCGCGACTCCCGACCTCGTGTCGGAGTTCCCGGCGCTGGCCGCGCGCGAGCTGGGCCTCGGCGACGTCCCGCTGATGTGCGCCACCGAGATCGCGGTGCCGCACGCCCTCCCACGGGTGCTGCGGCTCATGGCGCACGCGGAGACGCCGACGGCCCGCGCCGACATCCAGCACGTCTACCTGCGCGGCGCCGTGGCGCTGCGCAGGGACATCGCCCAGTGACCGACCGGGCGGAGAGAGCAGTGAGTGAGCAGATGAGCTTCCGAGGCCAGGTGACCCTCGACGGACCGTCGGGCACCGGCAAGTCCAGCGTGGCCCGCGGCGTCGCCGCCCGGCTGGGCGCGGCCTACCTCGACACCGGGGCCATGTACCGGGCCGCCACGGTGGCGGTCCTGGACGCCGGGGTCGATCCCGAGGACGCCGAGGCCGTGGCCCGCGCGGTGGCCGCTGCCCGGATCGAGGTCGGCACCGACGCCGCCACCGAGCTGGTGCAGGTCGACGGGGTGGACGTCGCCGCACGCATCCGCGGCGCGGAGGTCACCCGCGCGGTGTCCGCCGTGTCGGCGGTGCCCGCCGTCCGCCGGCAGCTGGTCGACCAGCAGCGTGCGCTCGTCGCGTCCGCCGACGGGGTCGTCGTCGAGGGGCGGGACATCGGCACGGTCGTGCTGCCCGACGCGACGCTCAAGATCTACCTGACCGCCGCGCCCGAGGCCCGCGCGCAGCGGCGGGCGGGCCAGCTGGGCATCACCGAGCCCGCCGAGATCGATCTCCTGGCCGCCGACCTGCGCCGGCGCGACGAGTTCGACAGCAGCCGCGCCGACAGCCCACTGCGCCCGGCGGCCGACGCCGTCGTCGTCGACAGCACCGAGCTGGACCAGCAGGGCGTGATCGACCGCGTCGTCGCGCTCGCCGAGTCCGCGGTCCCCGCGGGGGAGCGGGCATGACCGAGGAGAGCACCGGCCCGCTGCCGGTCGTCGCGATCGTCGGCCGGCCCAACGTGGGCAAGTCGACGCTGGTGAACCGGTTCCTCGGCCGCCGCGCCGCCGTCGTCCAGGACACCCCGGGCGTCACCCGCGACCGGATCTCCTACGAGGCGCTCTGGAACGGCAAGCGCTTCACCGTCGTCGACACCGGCGGGTGGGACCCGAAGGCCACCGGCATCGGGGCCTCGATCACCCGCCAGGCCGAGTACGCGATGAAGACCGCCGACGTCATCGTCTTCGTCGTCGACAGCCAGGTGGGGGCCACCGACACCGACCTCGCGGCCGCGCGGGTGCTGCGGCGCAGCGACCGCCCGGTGATCCTCGTGGCCAACAAGGTCGACGACGAGCGCAGCGAGGCCAACGCCGCCGAGCTGTGGAGCCTGGGCATGGGCGAGCCGCACCCGGTCAGCGCCCTGCACGGCCGGGCCAGTGGCGACCTCCTGGACCTCGTCCTCGACGCCATGCCGGAGGCGCCGCGGGAGCAGGAGGAGGAGACCGGCCCGCGACGGGTGGCCCTGGTCGGCCGGCCGAACGTGGGCAAGTCCAGCCTGATCAACCGGTTGGCCAAGGAGGAGCGCTCGGTCGTCGACTCCGTGGCCGGCACCACCGTCGACCCCGTCGACTCGATCGTCACGCTGGGCGGCGAGGACTGGCGCTTCGTCGACACCGCGGGCCTCCGGCGGAAGGTGAACACGGCCAGCGGCATGGAGTACTACGCCAGCCTGCGCACCGAGGCCGCGATCCAGGCCGCCGAGGTGTGCGTGGTCCTGCTGGCGGCCGACGAGGTCATCAGCGAGCAGGACCAGCGGGTCATCACCCAGGTCGTCGAGGCAGGCCGCGCCCTGGTCCTGGCCTTCAACAAGTGGGACACCCTCGACGAGGACCGGCACGCCCAGCTGGAGCGCGAGATCGAGCGCGACCTGGCCCACGTGAAGTGGGCGACCCGGGTGAACATCTCCGCCTCCACCGGCCGCGGCGTCGGCAAGCTGGCCGACCACCTGCGCGCCGCGCTGGCCTCGTGGGAGACCCGGGTGCCGACGGCCGAGCTCAACACGTTCGTCCGCGCCCTGGTGCAGGAGACGCCCCCGCCGGCCCGGGGTGGGCGTGCACCGAAGATCAAGTACGTCACGCAGGCCGACGTCCGACCGCCGCGGTTCGTGGTCTTCTCCACCGGCTTCCTGGAGGCCGGCTACCGGCGGTTCCTGCAGCGCAAGCTGCGCGAGACCTGGGGCTTCCACGGGACGCCCATCGAGATCTCGGTCAAGGTGCGTGAGGGCCGGGACAAGGACAAGCGCGGCTGACCGGCGGGAGAGAACCACCGGTCGGGGCCGCAGGAGCCGTGCGGTAATCTTCCTGGGCGGTCGTCGCGCCACCGGGAACTCCCGGCAGGCCGGTGGCACGCGGGCTGTAGCGCAGCTTGGTAGCGCACTTGACTGGGGGTCAAGGGGTCGCAGGTTCAAATCCTGTCAGCCCGACAGAGTCGGTGAGGGGCCGCTCCGGAGACATCCGGAGCGGCCCCTGGCGTTTCCGGGTCCTGGAATCCGGTTGCGGCCTCCGCGGCCGGTGTGCGACGGTCCCCGCGACCGGAAGCGTCGTGAGGAGGTGAGACCCGTGACCGCAGGGTCCGCACCGGGTGCTCCCTCGACATCCCGCACCGCACGGCTCCGGTAGTCGTCACGGGGAGCGCCTCCAGGCAACCCTCGAAGGGCGACTCCCATGACTCCAGATCCGTTCTCGACCCGTCGCGTCGCCCCCGCCGCGCCGGGACCATCCGCCGCCCGGACGCAGGTCGCGGTTCCCGGCGGCCGGGCACTCGTCGTCGGCGGCGGGGGCTCCACCGGCCACGCCTGGGCAGTGGGCGTGCTCGCCGGCCTCTCCGACGCCGGCGTGCACGTGGCCGGGGCCGACCTCCTCATCGGCACGTCGTCCGGCGCGACGGTCGCGGCCCAGGTCGCCGACGGCGCGTCGCCGGCGGACCTGTTCGCGGGCATCGTGGCCGAGGTCCACCCGACGGCGACGGCGACCGGGACGACGCCGGCTGCCCGGGCCATGCGGGCCACGGCCGAGATCATCGCCGCCGCCACGGACCCGGCCGACATGCGCCGCCGGATGGGCGCCGCGGCACTCGAGGCGGAGGCGGCCTCCGACGGCTCGCGGTCAGCACGGTGGCGGGCCACGGTCGCCGCCCGGCTGCCGGGCCCGCACTGGCCGCGGCAACCGGTGTGGATCGTGGCGGTCGATGCCCGGTCCGGGGAACCGGTGGTGTTCGACCGGTCGAGCGGGGTGGACCTGGTCGATGCGGTGGCGGCGAGCACGTCCAACGGCGTCGCGTACGCCATCGGCCGGGACCGCTACGTCGACGGCGCGTACCGGCGCAGCGGCGAGAACGCGGATCTCGCTGCCGGGTGCGCACGCGTCGTGGTGCTGTCGCCGTTGTCCGGCGGGTCGCGCTGCCCGTCGGAGTGGGGCATGGACCTGGCGACGCAGGCGGAGGAGCTGCGGGCAGGCGGAACCGACGTCGTGACCGTCGTCCCGGACAGCTCCTCGGAGCACCTGTTCGGCTCCCGTGCCATGGACCTGTCCCTGCGGCCGGTCGCAGCACGGGCCGGGTACGCGCGGGGCCGGTCCGCGGCCGGCCGACTGGCCGGTTCCTGGGCCTGACCGCACGGCCACGGCGACGTCCCCGCGGAGCGGAGGTGGCGTCACCGCCGGGGTGACGCCACCTCCGGGGCGCCCGCCGTCAGAGCGGGGTGACGACCGCGTTGCCGTCGGCGTCGGACGTGCACGGTGCGGCGCCGTCGAGCAGCAGGCTGGTGAGGACCGCCACCGACACGTCGCACACGTTGGCCGCGACGGTGATCGGCACCTGCACGGTCGTGTCCTCGAGATTCACGTTGACCAGGCCGCGCTGACGGGTGTTGCCGTCCCGGTCCCGGGTCACCCGGGCGTCCGAGTCGCCGGCCGCGTCGCACGGTGCGGCCCCGTCGGCGAGCAGGCCGGCCAGGACGTTGACCGAGACGTCGCAGATGTTCGCCACGACGGCGATGGGGGCCTGGACGGTCAGGTCGGTGATGTTGACGTTGACCAGGCCCTCCTGCGTGGGCGCCGCGGAGGCGGGGGCCGCGACGGCGACCGCGCCGGCCGTGGCGAGGACGGTGAGGGTGGACAGGGTGCGCACGCGCATGGGGGATCTCCTGAGGGGATGAGCCGTCACCGCCGTGACCCAGCGGCGCCCCCGTGTGACGGTTCGAATACCCTGTGATCCGCGTCACTCACATGGATCCGGGAATTCGTCGGACCGGTCTACTTCACGGCGGCCAGCTGGATGAGGTTGCCGCACGTGTCGTCCAGGACGGCGGTGACGACCGGCCCCAGGTCGACCGGGTCCTGGGTGAAGACGACGTCCAGTGCCTTGAGCCGCTCGACCTCGGCGTGCACGTCGTCGACGGCGAAGGACGTGAACGGGATCCCATCGGCCGCCAGGGCCTCCTTGTAGGCCCTGGCGGCGGGGTGACCGGTCGGTTCGAGCAGCAGCTCGACGCCGTCCGGGTCGCCGGGGGACACCACGGTGAGCCAGCGCGCGCCGCCGGCCGGGACGTCGGTCTTCGTCCGGAAGCCGAGCTTCTCGGTGTAGAAGGCCAGTGCTGTCGCCTGGTCGTCGACGTAGACGCTGGTGAGGTTGATCCGGATCACGGGAGTGGCTCCTGTCGGTCGATGGGCCACCGTTCGACGATCGCCCGCAAGGGGCCGGTGTCGAGGTGGTGGAACTTGTACCGGCCCTGCCGCCGGGTGTGGACCAGCCCCGCCTGCTCCAGGACCGCGAGGTGCTGGGAGATGGCCTGCCGCGAGGAGCCGAGGCCGTGCTTCATGGCCAGCCGGCCGCAGATCTCGAACAGCGTCTGACCGTCACGGTCGGCGAGCTCGTCGAGGATGACGCGGCGGGTCGCGTCACCGAGGGCCCTGAACAGCTCCGGGGCCGCATCCACGTCCGTAGTAGTACGCAAGTGGCAGCTTGCCTGTCAAGGCGTCGGGTGGCCGGGGACGCGCTGATGGCGCAGGGTCGAGAGGCCGGTCAGCAGCGCCGGCGTGCCCGTCCGAGCCACCCGTCCCGGCGGCGGCTCCCCGTACGAGAGCGACACGCATGCGAGCGATGACCTACCGCGGGCCGTACAAGATCAGGGTGGAGGAGAAGGACCTACCGGCGATCGAGCACCCGAACGACGCCGTCGTCCGGGTGACCCTCGCGGCCATCTGCGGCTCGGACCTGCACCTCTACCACGGGCTGATGCCGGACACGCGGGTCGGCCACACCTTCGGTCACGAGTTCATCGGCATCGTGGAGAAGGTCGGCCCGTCGGTGCAGAACCTGCAGGTCGGGGACCGTGTGATGGTGCCGTTCAACATCTACTGCGGGTCGTGCTGGTTCTGCGCCCGCGGTCTGTACTCCAACTGCCACAACGTGAACGCCAACGCCACGGCCGTGGGCGGCATCTACGGGTACTCCCACACGACCGGCGGCTACGACGGCGGGCAGGCCGAGTACGTGCGGGTGCCGTTCGCCGACGTCGGCCCCACCAAGATCCCCGACTGGATGAGCGACGAGGACGCCGTCCTGCTCACCGACGCCACCGCCACCGGCTACTTCGGCGCCCAGCTCGGCGACATCGCCGAGGGCGACACCGTGGTCGTGCTCGGCGCCGGCCCGGTGGGCCTGGTCGCCGCGCAGTCCTCGTGGCTCATGGGCGCCGGTCGGGTCATCGTCGTGGACCACCTCGACTACCGGCTGGAGAAGGCCCGGTCCTTCGCGCACGCCGAGACGCTGAACTTCACCGAGTACGACGACATCGTCGTGGAGCTCAAGAAGCAGACCGACTTCCTCGGGGCCGACGTCGCCATCGAGTGCGTGGGTGCGGAGGCCGACGGGAACCTGCTCCAGCACGTGGCGGGGGCGAAGCTCAAGATGCAGGGTGGCTCACCGGTCGCGCTCAACTGGGCGATCGACGGCGTGCGCAAGGGCGCCACGATCTCGGTGATGGGCGCCTACGGGCCGATCCCCAACGCGGTGAAGTTCGGCGACGCCCTGAACAAGGGGCTGACCCTGCGCATGAACCAGGCGCCGGTGAAGCGCCAGTGGCCGCGGTTGTTCGAGCACGTGCGCAACGGCTACCTCACGCCGAGTGACATGGTGACCCACCGGTTCCCGCTGGAGGAGATCGCCGAGGCCTACCACGTGTTCTCCGGCAAGCTCGACGGCTGCATCAAGCCGCTGATCGTGCCCGGCGCGGCCTGAGAGGAACCGGACATGACCAGCAGTGACATCCCGAGCGCCTACATCGGCGAGAAGCGCACCCCGGCCCCCAGCCGTGAGGAGCTCCGCGCCCGGATCCCGGGCTGGGGCGTCGACCTCGACCCGGCAGACCGCCCGTCGAACCCCAAGCTGCTCCCCGGGCCCGACACGGGGGCGCACTGGGACTTCCCCGAGCGGCAGCCGGGGAGCGCGGGCCGCGAGCGGTCGATCGAGCACGCCTTCGTGACGCCGGTCTTCGGTACCGCGCAGCCGCTGAAGGGCGTGTCGGGCGCGATCCGGCGGCTCGCCTACGACCGGTTCAGCGAGGGCCGGCTGGCGCACTGGATGCTGCTCGTCGTCGGCGACCGGGTGGACGCGGTCGAGGGCCACCTGGCCTCCATCGCCGGCCTGCGGCCCGACGTCCCGGCCACGGGCCTCCGGGCCGAGCTCACCCACGGTGGGCTGGGCTCGCGCCGGGGACGGGTCGACGCCCGCCACCACGTGCTGGACCCGTTCGTCGTCGGCGGGCCCTGGCTGGTCGCCGCCGGCGCCGCCGTCCTGGGTGCCCGGCGGGTGGTCCGGGCACTGCGCCGATGAGCTCGGGCCGCTGAGCTCGGGCAGTTGGGCTCAGCCCTCCGCGAGGCGGCGGCACTCGGGGCAGGGCTGCTCCGAGCCCAGACCTCGGGGGCCGTCCCACCGTCCCTGCACCACGTCCACCGAGGCGCCGCAGATCGCCGCCCACGGTGCGGGGAGGTCCGCCGTGGCGCGCAGCACGGCGTGCGCCGTGCCCGTCGACTGCTCCCGGCCGGCCGCGTGATCGCTGGTGCTCATGCCTCCAGGATGCGCGGACGGGTGTGGCGCGCGGCGAGGGGGTAGCGGCCCGGTATGGCGACCGCGGGCACGACGACGGCGGGGGAGCGGCTGCCCTCGCGGGCCACCGGGCTGCTCTACGGGCTGGGCTTCGGCGGCTTCGTCGACGGGATCGTGCTGCACCAAATCCTGCAGTGGCACCACATGGTCAGCGGGGTCGAGGCGCCGACGACGCTGGCCGGGCTGGAGATCAACACGACCGCCGACGGCCTGTTCCACCTCGCCACGTGGCTGCTCTCCTTCGCCGGCACCCTCACCGCACTGGCCGCCTGGCGCCAGGGCCGCATCGCGCCCAGCTGGGCCTTCCACCTCGGCCTCGTGGTCGCGGGCTGGGGTCTGTTCAACCTGGGGGAGGGGCTCGTCGACCACCAGCTGCTCGGCGTCCACCACGTCCGCGACGACCTGGGTGGCCCGCTCTCCTGGGACCTGGCCTTCCTCGCCTCCGGGGTGCTGCTGATCGCCGCCGGCGCGCTCGTCCACCGCCGCGGGCTGCGGGAGATGGGCGCTCGGACGGCCGACCGGGCCGCCGGGGACCGAGCCCCTTGATCGCTCGGACCGCTCGCGGCAGGCTGTGACCCAGGACACAGCCAGCGCCCGGGAGGCACCATGCGAACTCTCTCCGTCCCCCGCCCCGACCGGCCGCGGCCGCGTACGCCCCGCAGCGGCCGGGGCTGACGGCCGTGGGCAGGGATCTCCCCCCGGCTCCGGCACCGCGCGCGGCCGACCGGGTGCGCAACGTCGTCCTCGTCGGGCACGCGGGGTCGGGTAAGACGACCCTGGCCGAGGCGCTCCTGGTGGCGGCCGGCGCGCTGCCGCGTGCCGGACGCGTCGAGGACGGGACGACGTGCCTGGACACCGAGGACATCGAGACCCGGCAGCAGCGCTCGGTGTCCCTGGGGGTGGCCACCGTCGAGCACTCCGGGCACCGCATCACGCTCCTGGACACCCCCGGGTCGCCGGACTTCGTGGGCGAGCTCCGGGCCGGCCTGCGTGCCGCGGACTCCGCGCTCTTCGTGGTCTCGGCGGTCAACGGGATGGACGCCGCCACGGTGCAGCTCTGGGAGGAGTGCGCAGCGGTGGGCCTGCCGCGCGCCGTCGTCATCACCCAGATCGACCGCGCTCGTGCCGACGTCGACGAGGCGGTGCGGCTGGCGCAGCTGATGCTGGGGGAGGGTGTCTACCCGATGCACCTCGTCCAGCGCGGCGCCGATGGTTCGGCCCGCGGGCTGGTCTCCCTGCTCGACCCCCCTGGCGACGCGGCGGGCGGGCAGGAGGCCGACCGGCTCCGCGGGGAGCTCATCGAGGGGATCATCGGCGAGAGCGAGGACGAGACGCTCATGGAGCGGTACCTCGCCGGTGACGAGCTGGCGGTGGCCGACCTCGTCGCCGACCTGGAGACCGCCGTCGCCCGTGGGCACTTCCACCCGGTCCTCTGCGTCTCCTCGCCCACCGGCGTCGGGGTCGCGGAGCTGCTGGACCTCCTGGTCTCGGCGTTCCCCTGCCCCATGGAGCACGGCTGCCCACCGGTCACGCGCCCCGACGGCTCGCCGGCGCCGCCGGCCGGATGCGACGCCGACGGGCCCCTGGTCGCCGAGGTGGTCAAGACGACGACCGACCCCTACGTCGGCCGGGTCTCCCTCGTCCGCGTCTTCTCCGGCACCTTGCGGCCCGACGTCGCGGTGCACGTGTCCGGTCACGGCCTCGCCGATCGCGGCCACCCCGACCACGACGCCGACGAGCGGGTCGGCGTGCTCTCCTCGCCGTTGGGTGCGGTGCTGCGGCCGGTGAGCCACTGCCCGGCCGGTGACATCTGCGCAGTCGCCAGGCTCACCACCGCCGAGACCGGCGACACCCTCAGCGGCCCCGAGGACCCGCGACTCGTGCCGCCGTGGGAGCTGCCAGTGCCGCAGCTGCCCGTCGCCGTCGAGGCAGCGTCACGCGCGGACGAGGACCGGATGGCCACCGCCCTCTCCCGCCTGGTCGCCGAGGACCCGACGGTCCGGCTGGAGCGGCGCGCGGACACCGGTCAGCTCCTCCTGTGGTGCGTGGGGGAGGGGCACGCCGAGGTGCTGCTGGACCGGCTCCGCGCCCGGCACGGCGTGGCCGTCGTCCCCGTGCCGGTCCGGGTCCCGCTGGTGGAGACGCTCTGCGGCCCGGCGCGTGTCACCGGCCGGCACGTCAAGCAGTCCGGCGGTCACGGTCAGTACGCCGTCGTCGTCGTCGAGGGCGAGCCCGGGCCCCCGGGGTCGGGCGTCGTGTTCGAGCAGCGGATCGTGGGCGGCACCGTGCCGGGCCAGTACCACTCCAGCGTGGAGAAGGGCATCCGCGCGCAGGCGCAGCGCGGCGTGCACGGGGACCGCCCGATCGTCGACGTCCGGGTGACACTGGTCGACGGCAAGGCCCACTCGGTCGACTCCTCCGACGCCGCGTTCCAGGCCGCCGGAGCGCTGGCGCTGCGCGAGCTCATCGCGGCAGCGGGCGCCCGGGTGCTCGAGCCGTGGTGCGAGATCCAGGTGCGCCTGCCGGAGGAGTACGTCGGGGCCGTGATGGGGGACCTGGCCGCCCGACGGGCCCGGGTGACCGGCACCGAGGCCGATCCCGAGCGCGGCCGGGCCACCGTGCGCGCGGAGGTTCCCGAGGCCGAGCTCCTCGGCTACCCCGGCGTGCTGCGCTCGGTCACGCACGGCACCGGCAGTTTCGACCGCCGCCCCCTGCGCTACGAGCCCTCCCCGGCGGCCCTGACCCCCGCCTGACCCGGTCGGCCCCCGGCAGGGACCCGCCACGAGCATGCGAGTGGTGGGGGGCCGGGGGTCCTTCCACTAGCCTCGGTTCCGCTGGTGCTGGGGCTGGAGGGAACGTGACGTCGTCGAGCGGGCCGTCGGTGCCCACAGCCGTGCCCCGGGGACGGACGAGCACCCCGGCGGTCGGTGACCGGGAGGACCTCCCCGACCGGATCTGGACGGTGCCCAATGCGCTGTCGGTCCTGCGCCTGCTCGGTGTCCCGCTGTTCCTGTGGCTGCTCCTGGGCCCGGAGGAGGACGGCTGGGCGCTCGTCGTCCTCATGGTCTCCGGCTTCACCGACTGGGCCGACGGCAAGCTCGCCCGCTGGCTGGACCAGGGGAGCCGTCTGGGCGCGCTGCTGGACCCCGCCGCCGACCGCCTGTACATCGTCTCCACGCTGGTCGCCCTGGCGCTGCGGGAGGTCGTCCCGGTCTGGCTCGTGGCCGTGCTCGTCGGCCGCGAACTCGTCCTGGGCGTCATGCTGCTGGTGCTGCGCGCCCACGGCTACCCACCGCTGCAGGTGCACTACCTCGGCAAGGCCGCCACGCTGCTGCTGCTCTACGCCTTCCCGGTGCTGTTGCTCGCCGACGGCGAGGGCGCGCTGGCCGATGTCGCCGCACCGTTCGCCTGGGCGCTCACCATCTGGGGAACGGCCCTGTACCTCGTGGCCGGTGCCTTCTACGTCGTCCAGGTCGTCGGGCTGGTCGCCCGCGACCGGGCGGCCGGCCGGTCGTGACGTCCGCGCCCCGGCCGGGTGGGGTCCGGTCGCTGGGGGCCTCCCTGCTCGACGACGTGCTGGCCGAGACCCTGGACCCGGCCTACGCGCAGGCGGCCGCGGCCCGGGCGGCTCGCGGTGGGACCACGCCGCCCCGCCGATGGGGCCGGGTCGCGGTCGCCGGCACCATGGCCCTCGCCGGCGTGCTCGTCGCGGTCACCTACGACCAGGCCGCGGCCAAGGAACAGGGGCGGCAGGAGATCCGTGCGGCCCTGGTGCGCGACATCCAGGACGAGTCCGAGGTGAGCGACCAGCTGGCCGTGCAGCTCGAGGACCTGCGCGCCGAGGTCGGTCGCACCAGCGACGACCTGCTGGCGGCCACGGCGGTCGGGCAGCGCGCGCTGGACGCGCTCGGCCGGGCCGAGCAGGGCACCGGAGCGGTGCCGGTCACCGGCCCGGGGCTCCTCGTCACCCTGGCCAACGCCGAGGCCGACGCCGACGACGACCCGGTCGCAGGTGCGGACAACGGCGCCGGGCGGGTCCGCGACGGCGACCTGCAGCAGGTCGTCAACGCGCTGTGGGCCAGCGGCGCCGAGGCGATCAGCATCAACGGCCAGCGGCTGGGTCCCACGAGCGCCATCCGGTTCGCCGGTGAGGCGGTCCTGGTGGACTTCCGGCCGGTCACCAACCCCTACGAGATCAGTGCCGTCGGCGACCCGGACGCGTTGTCGGCCGCCTTCCTGCTCGACCCCGAGGTCCGCGCCCTGGCATGGGTCTCCAAGAACTACGGGCTGCAGTTCGACTTCGCCAAGGAGGACGAGTTGTCGCTCCCGGCCGCGAGCCCCCCCGAGCTGCGCTCCGCCCGGCCACTGGACCCCCGCCGCGACGCCGGCGCCGACCCCTCACCCGGAGGCTGACCGCGTGATCCCGATCCTCGGACTCGCGGCGGGCATCCTCCTCGGGCTGGTCTTCGACCCGACCGTCCCGTTGTGGTTGCAGCCGTACCTGCCGATCGCCGTCGTCGCCGCCCTGGACGCGGTCTTCGGCGGCTTCCGCGCCCGGCTCGACGGCATCTTCGACGCGAAGGTCTTCGTGATCTCCTTCGTCTCCAACGTCGTCGTCGCCGCGCTGATCGTCTTCCTGGGCGACCAGCTCGGGGTCGGGGCGCAGCTCTCCACGGCGGTCGTGGTCGTCCTGGGCATCCGCATCTTCGGCAACGCCGCGGCCATCCGGCGGCACGTGTTCCGCGCATGACCGGGGCGGCGGGGCCGGCGGAGGCGGGGGAGCCCGCCGACGTCGACGGCGCGCCCCCCGGCGGGGGAGAGGGCGTCGTGGCACCGCAGGGACGGTCGGCCCGGCGACGACGGGACCTCGTGGCCGCCGGGCTGATCGGGGTGCTCACCCTGCTCCTCGGCTTCGCCCTCGCCGTGCAGGTGCGCAACGCCGACGAGGCCCAGGTGCTCGCCGGGGCCCGCGAGGAGGACCTGGTCCGCATCCTGGACGAGCTCACCTCGCGGGAGGACCGCCTGCGCGCGCAGATCGCCGAGCAGCGCTCGGCGCTCGAGGAGCTGTCCGGCTCCGGGAGCCGCACCGGCAAGGCCCTCCAGGAGGCCCGCCGCCGGGCCGAGACGCTCGGCATCCTCAACGGGACGCTCCCGGCGGAGGGGGCCGGGCTCACGCTGACCGTCCGCGACCCGTCCGCCGGCGTCCGTGTCCGCGACCTCCTCGACGTCGTCCAGGAGCTGCGCGCGGCCGGCGCGGAGACGATGCAGGTCGACGGCGTGCGGATCGGGCTGTCCACCGCCGTGACCGGGTCGGCGGGCGACCTGCGGGTCGACGGAACCGCGATCACCGCGCCCTACGAGTTCGTCGTCATCGGCGATCCGCAGGGGATCGAGACCGCCATGAACATCCCGGGTGGCGTGGTCCAGACGATCGGCAGCCGCGGGGGCAGCGTGTCCATCACGCAGTCGCCGCTGCTCGTGGTGGACGCGTTGCGCCCGCTCGACCGGCCTCAATACGCTTCGCCCGACGACGGCGACTGAGGAAGGACCTCGGTGCCCCCCACCCCTCGCTGGGCCCGGGGCGGCCCCCTGCACCGAGGCCGACACCGCCACTGCACCTCGAGGAGACTCCCCGCATGAGCACGCCCGACGACCGCCGCTACACCGACCAGCACGAATGGGCGCAGGTGCAGGGCACCGACGGCACGTCCACGGTCGTCCGCGTCGGCATCACCGATCACGCCCAGGACGCGCTGGGGGACATCGTCTTCGTCCAGCTGCCCGAGGTGGGGGCGGAGGTGGCTCCGGGGACGCCGATCGGCGAGGTGGAGTCCACCAAGTCGGTGTCGGACGTCTACGCCCCCGTGACCGGCGTCGTGGCCGCCGTGAACGAGCGCCTGGCCGACGCGCCCGAGACCCTCAACGGCGATCCCTACGGCGACGGGTGGCTGGTCGACATCGCCGTGCCGGGCGAGGGCGGCGACCCGGTGGGCCAGCTGCTGGACGCCGACGCCTACCAGGCGCTGGTCGACGCCTCGTGACGGGGTCGCCGGGAGGCTGACTCCCGGCATCGATCACTATGATCGCGCTGGGAGGGCAGGTCGCGGGACGCCTCCGGGAGTCCCGCCCGTCCCACCTTGCTCGTCCGGTTGACCCTCGGGCCGACCGGCTGGTTCCATGACCAACGGTCCGCCGCCCCCTGCGGCGGCCGACCTACGACGGGCTGACCGGCTCGCCGTCCGCCGGCCGCCCGCGGCCCGTCCCGAGGCCCGCGGCGGGCCCCTCGCACCGGAGGAGAAGCAACGTGCACTGCACTCGATGTGGCCACGAGAACCCCGAGGGCAGTCGCTTCTGCGCGCAGTGCGGTGCGGCGCTGGCCCCCGAGCGCATCGGCGAGGCCACCAGCGTGATCCCCAAGGTCGGCGGTGAGGACTCCGGCGACCAGCCGGAGGCGACCGAGGCGGCCGACGCGCACGCCAACGCCGTCGAGTCGCTGCCGGCGGGCTCGGCCCTGCTGGTCGTGAAGCGCGGCCCGAACGCGGGCAGCCGCTTCCTGCTCGACCAGGACGTCACCACGGCTGGCCGGCACCCCGACAGCGACATCTTCCTCGACGACGTCACCGTCAGCCGCCGGCACGTCGAGTTCCACCGCGAGGGCGGCGGCTTCTCCGTCCACGACGTCGGCAGCCTGAACGGCACCTACGTCAACCGGGAGCCGGTCGACGTCGCCAACCTCGCCGGGGGTGACGAGGTGCAGATCGGCAAGTTCCGCCTCGTGTACCTGACCGGCCCCCGGACCGGCGAGCCGGCCGCTCGCTGATGGGCGTGCCCGAGCGCGAACGTGCGCTCGGGGACGCCGCAGACCAGCACACGCCTCGCCTGACCATCGGTGAGGTGCTGGCTGTTCTTCGCGACGACTTCCCCGACGTGACGATCAGCAAGATCCGCTACCTGGAGTCCGAGGACCTGGTCCACCCGCAGCGCACGCCGTCGGGGTACCGGAAGTTCTCGCAGGCCGACGTGAGCCGGCTGCGGTACGTGCTCACCGCGCAGCGGGACCACTACCTGCCGCTCCGGGTCATCAAGGACCAGCTCGAGGCGCTGGACCGGGGTGAGCCGCTGCCCGGTGCCGGGGGCGGATCGGCACCCCTGCCCCCGGCCACGCCGGCCGAGGGCGGGGAGGCACCACTGAGCTCCGAGCAGTTCGCGCGTGCTGCGGGATTGGAGCCCGACCAGCTGGCCGACTGCGTCCAGTTCGGTCTGCTCTCCACCGACGCCGACGGCCGGCACCCGGCGGGCGACCTGCCGATCGCCCGGGCCGCCGCGGGGCTGGCCCGGCACGGCATCGAGCCACGGCACCTCCGGGTCTACCGCAGTGCCGTGGAACGGGAGGCCGGCCTGGTCGAGCAGCTCGTCGCCCCGGTGCTGAGGGCCCGCTCGGAGGAGGCGCGGACCCGCGCCACCGAGAAGCTCGCAGAACTGGCGGCCCTCTCCGCGCAGCTCCACACGGCGCTGCTCGAGACGCGCCTGCGGGACCTCCTGCGCCCCTGAGCGGGCGTACCGTGGAGCCGTCGCCGTCCGAGACCGACCGACGTCCCGACCCGTCACCGGCCGCCTGACCAGACCGTTCCGCCCGATTCCGGGCCGCAGCCGAGGAGCCGCACCGTGCAGGAGCTTCGAGTCGTCGGCGTCCGCGTCGAACTGCCGGGCAACCAGCCCATCCTGCTGCTCAAGGAGACGCAGGGGGAGCGCTACCTGCCCATCTGGATCGGCGCGGTCGAGGCCGCCGCCATCGCCTTCGAGCAGCAGGGTGTCCGGCCCGCCCGGCCGATGACCCACGACCTCCTCCGCGAGGTGGTCCGCACGCTGGGCGCGGAGCTCGAGGCGGTCAACATCACCGAGATGCGCGACGGCATCTACATCGCCGAGCTGGTGTTCGGCGACGACCGCGTCGTCAGTGCCCGACCGTCGGACGCCGTCGCCCTCGCCGTCCGCACCGGGGCGCCCATCTTCGGCGCCGAGGACCTGCTCGACGAGGTCGGCATCGAGATCCCCGACGAGCAGGAGGACGAGGTGGAGAAGTTCCGCGAGTTCCTCGACCAGATCTCGCCGGAGGACTTCGGGGCGGGTTCCGGCTCCGGCGGAGGACCGGCCTGACGACCGGACCGCGCTGCCCCCACCGCCCGCGACCGGCCCCGGGGCAGGCCCCGCCTCGTACCTCCGGCCCAATCGGTCCCTATCGGCAGGACGCGACGGATCATCACTCGAAATGAGTGAGCGGGCCGACACGCCGTCCCGCTCAGTTGACCGGCTCCCTGGCCCGGCTTACCGTCGGCGGACAACAACGGTGTGACACCTGTGGTCACGAGGTGTGGGCCGTCGACCCGTCGCGGTTCGTGGCGGGACAGAGGAGGACGCTGGACGTGAGCGACCAGGACAACGGCTCCCAGGGTCAGCTGTTCAGCGACGCCGCCGTCGGGGCGCCGTCGTACGACGAGGTCGACACCGACCTCGTCGGCTACCGCGGCCCCACCGCGTGCGCCGCCGCCGGGATCACCTACCGCCAGCTGGACTACTGGGCCCGCACCGGCCTGGTCGCCCCCTCGGTGCGCAGCGCCACCGGTTCCGGCACCCAGCGCCTGTACTCCTTCCGCGACATCCTCGTGCTCAAGGTCGTCAAGCGACTGCTGGACACCGGCGTCTCCCTGCAGAACATCCGCAAGGCCGTCGACCACCTCCGCCAGCGCGGGGTGAAGGAGCTGGCCAACGTCACGCTCTTCTCCGACGGCGCCACGGTCTACGAGTGCACCTCCGCGGAGGAGGTCGTCGACCTGCTCGCCGGCGGTCAGGGCGTCTTCGGCATCGCCGTCTCCGGTGCGCTGCGCGAGCTCTCCGGTGAGCTCGCCGAGCTGCCGGCCGAGCGCCTCGACGGCGGTCAGGTCGTGCCCACGGACGACGAGCTCTCCCTGCGCCGGCGCCGTCGGGCCGCGACTGCCTGACCGGCACCGCCGACGGGCCCTTCCCGCACCGCGGGGAGGGCCTCGTGCCGTTCCGGGGGGCGGCTCGGCCGCTGGTACCGTCGCGCCGGTGACCGCCGTCGACGGGCCGCTGCCCTCGCTGAACTCCCTGCACCCCGCCGGCTCCTTCATCGGCCGGCACATCGGGCCACGACCGGACGAGACCGCCGAGATGCTCGCGGTGGTGGGGCACGAGTCGCTGGGATCGCTGGTCGACGCCTGCGTGCCCGAGGGCGTCCGCGACCGGAGTCCGCTCGCCCTCCCCGCGGCTGCCGACGAGGCCGCGGTGCTGGCACTGCTGCGCGAGCGGGCCGACGCCAACGAGGTGTTCACCTCGATGATCGGACTGGGCTACCACGGCACCTTCACGCCGCCGGTCATCCAGCGCACGGTGCTGGAGAACCCGGCCTGGTACACGGCCTACACGCCGTACCAGCCGGAGATCAGCCAGGGCCGGCTCGAGGCGCTGATCAACTTCCAGACCATGGTCGCCGACCTGACGGGGCTCGACGTCGCCGGCGCCTCCATGCTCGACGAGGCGACCGCGGCCGCCGAGGCCATGACCCTGGTCCGTCGCGCCGGACGTGCGAAGGCCGACGCGGTCTTCGTGGTCGACGCCGACACGCTCCCGCAGACCCTCGGGGTGCTGCGGACGCGGGCGGAGCCGCTGGGCATCCGGCTGCACGTCGCGGATCTGTCGCGGGGCTGGCCCACCGACCTGCCCGGAGCCGGCGCGTTCGGCGTGCTGCTGTCCTACCCGGGCGCGAGTGGCGCCGTCCGCGACCACCGCGCCCTGACGGCGGCGGCGCACGAGGCGGGTGCCTCCGTCGTCGTCGCCGCGGACCTCCTGGCGCTCACCCTGCTCGAGGCGCCGGGGGAGTGGGGCGCCGACGTCGCCTGCGGCACCACCCAGCGCTTCGGCGTCCCCATGGGGTACGGGGGCCCGCACGCCGGCTACCTGTCGGTCCGCGAGGGGCTCGCCCGGCAGCTCCCGGGGCGCCTCGTCGGCGTCTCGGTGGATGCCGACGGCGACGTCGCCTACCGGCTGGCACTGCAGACCCGCGAGCAGCACATCCGCCGGGAGAAGGCGACGAGCAACATCTGCACCGCGCAGGTGCTGCTGGCCGTCATCGCCGGCGCCTACGCCGTCTACCACGGGCCGGAGGGGCTGACCGCGATCGCGGCCCGGGTGCACCGCAGCGCCACGGTGCTGGCCGGCTGGCTGCGCGCCGGTGGGCTGGACGTCGTGCACGAGCACTTCTTCGACACGCTCGAGGTGTCCGTGCCCGGCCGCGCCGCCGAGGTGGTCGCCGCCGCAGCGGAGCGTCGGATCAACCTGCGGCAGGTCGACGCCGACACCGTGGCGGTGGCCTGCGACGAGACCACGACCCCGGCCGTCCTGCGGGCGGTCGCGGAGTCCTTCGGGGTGGCGGGGGACGACGAGGCGCTCGACGCCGCCGGTACCGACGCCCTTCCGGCCGCGCTCCGCCGCCGCACGCCGTTCCTCACCCACCCGGTGTTCTCCGCGCACCGGTCGGAGACGGCGATGCTGCGCTACCTGCGCTCGCTGAGCGACAAGGACCTGGCGCTGGACCGCACGATGATCCCGCTCGGCTCCTGCACGATGAAGCTCAACGCCGCGACCGAGATGGCCGCCATCACCTGGCCGGAGTTCGCGAACCTGCACCCGTTCGTCCCGGCGGAGCAGGCCCGCGGGTACCGCCAGCTGATCGAGGAGCTCTGCGCGGACCTGGCCGAGATCACCGGCTACGCGGCGGTGAGCGTGCAACCCAACGCCGGGTCGCAGGGTGAGTTCGCCGGGCTGCTGGCCATCCGCGGCTACCACCGGTCCCGGGGGGACGACCAGCGCGACGTGTGCCTCATCCCGAGCTCGGCGCACGGCACCAACGCCGCCAGCGCGGTCATGGCGGGTATGCGGGTCGTCGTCGTGGCCTGCGACGAGGCCGGCAACGTCGATCTCGCCGACCTGCGCGCGAAGGTGGGGCAGCACGCCGAGCGGCTCGCCGCGATCATGCTGACCTACCCCTCCACCCACGGGGTCTTCGAGACCGAGGTGCAGGACATCTGCGCGGCCGTGCACGACGCCGGCGGGCAGGTGTACGTCGACGGCGCGAACCTCAACGCGATGGTCGGCCTCGCCCGGCCGGGCCGGTTCGGCTCCGACGTCAGCCACCTCAACCTGCACAAGACGTTCTGCATCCCGCACGGCGGGGGCGGTCCCGGCGTCGGCCCGATCGGCGTCCGCGAGCACCTGGTGCCGTTCCTGCCCGGCCACCCGGTCGTGGACACGGGCACCGAGGGCCCGGTGGTCTCCGGCGCGCCCTGGGGGTCGGCCGACATCCTGCCCATCTCCTGGGCCTACCTGCGGCTGATGGGGCCCGACGGGCTCACCCGCGCCACCCAGCACGCCATCCTGGGGGCGAACTACCTGGCCACCCGGCTGCGGGAGCACTACCCGGTCCTCTACAGCGGGGCGAACGGCCTGGTGGCCCACGAGTGCATCCTCGACATCCGCCCGCTGACCAAGGCCACCGGCGTCACCAACGACGACATCGCCAAGCGGCTGATCGACTTCGGCTTCCACGCGCCCACGATGAGCTTCCCGGTCGCCGGGACCCTGATGGTCGAGCCGACCGAGAGCGAGGACAAGGCCGAGCTCGACCGGTTCGTCGAGGCGATGGTGCACATCCGCGGCGAGATCGAGAAGGTGGCCACGGGGGAGTACGACGCCGAGGACAACCCGCTGCGCAACGCCCCGCACACGCTGGCGATGGTGGCGGGGGAGTGGGGCCGGCCCTATCCGCGCAGCGAGGCGGTGTACCCGGTGCCGGCGTTGAAGGGCCGTGGGTACCTCAGCCCGGTCCGGCGGATCGACCAGGCCTTCGGCGACCGCAACCTGGTCTGCTCCTGCCCGCCCCCGGAAGCGTTCGCCGAGCTCGAGGACTCCGTCGGGCCGCACGAGGTCCCGAGCACGGTGCCGGGCCGGGAACAGGGCGCACCGGACGATCTCGGCACTGCCGCCGACGTCGTGGGAGCCGCCCGGTAGCGCCCCTCCCGTCGGCGCCGCATGGCATGGTGCCGACCATGACCGTCGAGGACGCGATCAAGGCCGATCTCCGGACCTACCTGCAGGAGGGCCGCGACGTCCTGGTCCTCAAGGCCGAGGGGCTGTCGGAGTACGACGTCCGGCGGCCCCTGACGCCGACGGGCACGAACGTGCTGGGCGTGATCAAGCACCTGGCCCTGGTCGAGGTGGGCTACACCAGCGTCCCGTTCGGCCGGCCGGTCGGTCCGGCCCACCCGTGGTTCGACCCCGAGGCCGAGGACAACGTCGACATGTGGGCCAGGCCCGAGGAGTCGCGGCAGCAGGTCCTCGACGGCTACCGGCGCGCCTGGGCGGCCACCGATGCCGCGCTCGCGGAGCTGCCGGTGGACGCCGTGGGGCGCGTTCCGTGGTGGGGCGCCGAGGGGGGCACCGAGGTCACCCTGCACCGGGTGCTCGTGCACGTCATCGCGGAGACCCACCGCCACGCCGGCCAGATCGACATCGTCCGCGAGCTCATCGACGGGTCCGTCGGCAACCAGTCGGTCGGCGACGACCTGCCCGAGCACGACGAGGCCTGGTGGCGGGCCTACCGCGACCGGGTCGAGGACGCCGCCCGCCAGGCGGGCGGCGGGGAGGGGACGGTCAGGCGCTGACGAGCTCCGGGCGTACGACCCACTCGTGGTGGTCGCCGACCGCGCGGCCGTCGGGGAGCAGCTCGCCGTCGTCGTCGAACAGGACGACGCCGTTGCACAGCAGGCTCCAGCCCTGCTCCGGGTGGCTGCTGACCACGGCGGCGAGGTCGCGGGCTTCGCTCGTGGCGTCGGGGCAGGCGTTGGGGTGGGCGCACATGGCGGTCACTTCCATTCGGCCGGGGGGAAGCCGGCAGTCACTGGGCGTATCTGAACGCTTACGCGTCCCACCTAGTGTCGGCACGTTCCGTGCCGCACGTCACGTGATCCGCATCACCTAATCACCCGAAGGAGTCGTCAGGTCCTGCCATGGCGGGGACCGCGCAGGCGTGGGTCACGCGGTCGGGAGCGGCGTGTCGGGGGAGGAGGGCGTTCAGAGCTTGCGCAGCAGCACCCGGCGTACCGAGTGGTCGGACGCCTTCTGCAGGACCAGCCGCGCGCGGGACCGGGTCGGGGCGATGTTGTCCCGCAGGTTCGGGCCGTTGACGGCCGACCAGATGCTCAGTGCCGTCTCCCGCGCCTCCTCGTCGGTGAGTGCGGCGAAGCGGTGGAAGTAGGCCGACGTGTCCTGGAAGGCGGTGCGCCGCAGCGCCTGGAACCGCTCGACGTACCAGCGCTGGATGTCGGCCTCCGCCGCGTCCACGTAGACGGAGAAGTCGAAGAAGTCCGACAGGAACACCTCCGGCGCCGCGCCGTCGGTGCGGCGCCCTGCCTGGAGGACGTTGAGCCCCTCGACGACGAGGATGTCCGGCCGGTCCACGGCCTGCACCTGGCCGGGGACGATGTCGTAGGACTGGTGGTCGTACACCGGCGCCACGACCTCCTCGCGGCCGGACTTCACGTCGGCCAGGAAGCGCAGCAGCGCGCGCCGGTCGTAGCTCTCCGGGAAGCCCTTGCGGCCGAGCAGCCCGCGCTCCTCCAGGACGGCGTTGGGCAGCAGGAAGCCGTCGGTGGTCACCAGGTCCACCCGCGGGCTGCCGGGGCCTGCGGCCAGCAGCGTCTGCAGCAGGCGGGAGGTCGTGCTCTTCCCGACGGCCACGCTGCCCGCGACGGCGATGACGAACGGCACCTTGGCCGTCGAGTCGCCCAGGAACTCGCTCTGCGCCGCCCAGAGCCGGCGGCTGGCGGCCACGTGGAGGTCCAGCAGGCGGGCCAGCGGGAGGTAGACGGTCGCGACCTCGTCCAGGTCGATCCGGTCGCCGAGCGAGGCCAGCGCCTCCAGGTCGGCAGCGTCCAGCGGGAGCCGGTCGCCCGCGGCGAGCGCTCGCCACGAGGCCCGGTCGAACACCGCGTAGGGCGAGATGGAGCCGCGCGTCCCTGCCGTCACGCCGACCATCGTGCCGTCCTGCTGGTCGGCGCCGTGCGCGCGGGTCACCCGGGCGGGTGGGGGAGGGGCCGCATCCGGGCGTCGGCGGGCCCGGTGTCCCCGGACGCGTCTAGGGTTCTGGCGTGCCTTCCCGCCCGGGGCTGCTCGAGTGCATCGAGAGCTACTTCGCCGCCGCGCCGCTGCAGGACGCGCGGATCGAGCGCGCGGGCGCCCTCGACGTCCCGCTCGCCGCCCCGGCCTGGCCCTACCCGGCGCGGCCGCGCCGCGACGGCGCCGGGGAGCCGGTCACCACCGAGGACGTGCGGACGGCGATCGCCCTGCAGCGGGCGGCCGGGCTGCCCGCTGCACTGGAGTGGATCCCCGAGTGCTCCCCGGAGGTGTTCGCCGCCGCGCGCGCTGCCGGCATGCCGGTGGAGGAGCTGCCGCTCCTCGTCGCGGACGACCCGGTGGACCTCGTCCTGCCGGCCGGGGTGCGGTTGTTCCTCGTGGGCGCCGACGACCCGGAGCTGCCCGAGTTCCAGCGGGTCGCCGATGTCGCCTTCGCCCACCCCGGTGGCCGGGCCGACGTCCGCGAGGCGCCGCTGGACACCTCGCCGGAGGCGCAGGCACGCACCGCGGCCCTGCAGGAGCGCATCGCCGACGGCCGCACGGTCATGATGGTCGCGATCGAGAACGGCCGCCCCGTGGCCGTCGGCTCCCACCAGCCGGTGGACCTCGGTGGGACCGTCGTCAGCGAGATCGTCGGTGTGGCCACGCTGCCCCGGCTCCGTGCCCGGGGACTCGGGGCAGGCATCGCCTCGGCCCTGGTCGCGCACGCCCGGGAGACAGCGGATCTGGTGTTCCTCGCCGCCGGTGACGACGACGTGGCCCGGGTCTACGAGCGGGTGGGCTTCGCGCGGCTGGCCACCACCTGCGTGGCCGAACTGCCGGACTGACCGTCCTCCCCGGAGGTCCCGAGGAGGACGGTGCGGCTCAGCCCTCCTCGTAGGTGAGGACCAGGGTCGCCCGGGCGAGGGTGTGGAAGAACAGGTTGAAGCCGAGGACGGCCGGGGTGGTGTCGGCGTCGACGTCGAGCGCCTCGGTGTCCACCGCGTGGACCACCACGAAGTACCGGTGCGGGCCGTGCCCGGACGGGGGAGCGGCACCCACGTAGCCGGCGAAGCCCCCGTCGTTGCGCAGCTGCACGGCTCCTGCGGGGAGCGAGGGGGAGTCCTTGTCGCCGGCGCCGGAGGGGAGCTCGGTCACCGAGGCGGGGATGTTGGCGACCGCCCAGTGCCAGAAACCGCTGGCGGTGGGGGCGTCGGGGTCGTACACGGTGACGGCGAAGCTCTTCGTGCCCTCGGGGAAGCCCGACCACGACAGCTGCGGGGAGCGGTCCTCGCCGCCGGCACCCATGACACCGCTGACGTGCGGCGCCGGCATGACCTGCCCGTCGGCGACATCGGTGCTCGTGAGGGTGAACCCGGGCACCTGGGGCAGGAAGTCGTACGGGTTCGGTGGGGTGGGCCGGTCGGCCATGGGTGGTCCTCTCCCTCGCTGGTCGCTGGACGGCGCGTCGGTTGCGGCCGTCCCCCGAGCGACCCTAGGCAGCACGCGGGGGAGTCGCCCGTCGGCGTCGGGAGCGGGGACTCCGACACGTGCTCGTCACTCTCCGGCGGTAGCGTCGCGGCCGTGCCCACACCCCGAGCGGTCGGTCTGCCGGAAGGGGTCCGCGCCTGCCTGTTCGACCTCGACGGCGTGCTGACCCGGACCGCGACCGTGCACATGGCGGCCTGGAAGCGCACCTTCGACGAGTTCCTCCGCTCCCGCGACCCGGCGGCCGCCGAGTTCACGCAGCAGGACTACAACCGCTACGTGGACGGCAAGCCGCGGGCCGACGGGGTGCGCGACTTCCTCGCCTCGCGGGGGATCGTGCTGCCGGAGGGCTCAGCGGGCGACGCCCCCGACGCGGCGACGGTGCAGGGCGTGGCCTCCCGCAAGAACGAGCTCGTCCTGCGCGAGCTCGACGAGCACGGCGTGGAGGTCTACGAGCACTCGATGAGCTACCTGCGGGCCGTCAGGGAGGCGGGCCTGGCCACCGCGGTGGTGACGGCGTCGGCCAACGGGGAGCAGGTGGTCGCTGCGGGCGGTTTCGCCGACCTGATCGACACCCGGGTCGACGGCGTGGTCGCCGCCCGGGAGGGTCTGCGCGGAAAGCCGGCGCCGGACACCTTCCTGGCCGGCGCGCAGGCGCTCGGAGTGCCACCGCAGGAGGCCGTGGTCTTCGAGGACGCCCAGGCCGGCGTGGCGGCGGGGCGGGCGGGCGGCTTCGCCTTCGTCGTGGGCGTGGACCGGGTCGACCAGGCGGACGCGCTCCGGGAGGCGGGGGCCGACGTCGTCGTCACCGAGCTCGACCAGCTGCTGAGCGCCTCGTGAGCGAGGGGCGCGCGGTCTTCCCGATCGAGCCCTGGGCGCTGACCGAGGTGGGGCTGGACCGCGGGGCGCTCGGTGCGCACGAGTCGGTCTTCGCGCTCGCCAACGGGCACATCGGCATGCGCGGCTCCTTCGAGGAGGGGGAGCCCGTCGCGGTGCCGGGCACCTACCTCAACGGCTTCTTCGAGGAACGCCCCCTGCCCTACGCCGAGGTCGGCTTCGGCTTCCCCGAGATGGGCCAGACGGTCGTCAACGTCACCGACGGCAAGCTCATCCGCCTGTTGGTCAACGACTCACCGCTGGACCTCACCTACGGGGAGATCATCGACCACCAGCGGACGCTGGACCTCAAGGCCGGCGTGCTCCGCCGCTCGACGGAATGGCGCTCACCCGGTGGCCGGACCGTGCGGGTGAGCAGCACCCGCCTGGTCTCGCTCGTGCGGCGCTCGATCGCCGCGATCGAGTACAGGGTCGAGCTCGTCGACGACCTCGGCGACCTGTACGTGGCGCTGCAGTCGGACCTGCTGGCCAACGAGGACGGCCAGGCCTCCGAGGACGACGACCCCCGGGCCGCCGCGGCGCTCGCCTCACCGCTGCAGTGCGAGCTCGCCGCCGCCCGGGGCCGGCGTGCGGTGCTGGTGCACCACACCAAGCAGAGCAAGCTGCGGGTGGCCGCCGGTATGGAGCACGTCATCGAGATCCCGGACAGCTGTACCGAGGACGTCGAGGCCGTCGGTGACCTGGCCCGCTACACGCTGGCGGCGCGCATCCCGCCCGGCGGCTCGCTCACGCTGGTGAAGTTTCTCGCCTACGGCTGGTCCTCCCGGCGCTCGGCACCGGCGCTGCGCGACCAGGTGGAGGCCGCGCTGGCCACCGCGCGCCTGGCCGGCTTCGAGCGGCTGCTGCGCGAGCAGCGGGAGCTGCTGGCCCAGCACTGGGACGAGGCCGACGTCGAGATCGAGGGTGACGACGAGCTGCAGCAGGCCGTGCGCGTGGGCATGTTCCACGTCCTGCAGGCGGGGCTGCGTGGTGAGCGGCAGGCCATCCCGGCCAAGGGCCTGACCGGTCCCGGCTACGACGGGCACACCTTCTGGGACACCGAGACCTACGTGCTCCCGGTCCTGACCTACACCGCTCCGAACGCCGCGCGCGACGCGCTGATCTGGCGGCACTCCACGCTGGGCCTGGCCCGGGAGCGCGCGGTCGTCCTGGGGCTGCGCGGAGCCGCGTTCCCGTGGCGGACCATCCGCGGCGAGGAGACCTCCGGGTACTGGCCGGCCGGCACGGCGGCCTTCCACATCAACGCCGACATCGCCGACGCCGTCGTCCGCTACCACTCCGCGACGCTCGACGAGGCCTTCGACCGGGACTACGGCGCCGAGCTGCTGATCGAGACCGCCCGCCTGTGGGCCTCGCTGGGGCACTTCGACACCGAGCACGGGTTCCGCATCGACGGCGTCACCGGGCCGGACGAGTACACCGCCGTCGTCGACAACAACGTCTACACCAACCTCATGGCGCAGCGGAACCTGCGCGAGGCGGCCGCGGCGGTGGGCCGGCAGCCGGACGTCGCCGCCCGCCTGGAGGTCACCGACGACGAGGTCGAGGCGTGGCTCCGGGCCGCCTCGCTGATGGCGGTGCCCTACGACACCCAGCGCGGTGTGCACATGCAGTCCGACGGCTTCACGCACCACGAGGAGTGGGACTTCGCCACCACGCCGCGCTCGAAGTACCCGCTGCTGCTGCACTACCCCTACTTCGACATCTACCGGAAGCAGGTGGTGAAGCAGGCGGACCTGGTGATGGCGCTGCACCTCCGTGGCGACGCCTTCACCCTCGAGGAGAAGATCGCCGACTTCGCCTACTACGAGCCCCGCACCACGCGGGACTCCTCGCTGTCGGCGACGCAGCAGGCGGTCGTCGCCGCGGAGACCGGGCACCTGGAACTGGCGCACCAGTACTGGGCCGAGGCAGCGCTGACCGACATCCAGAACCTGCACCACAACTCGGGGCACGGGCTGCACATCGCCTCGCTGGCCGGCGGGTGGACCGTGGCCGTCGCCGGCTTCGGGGGCCTGCGGGACCACGGTGGCGAGCTCTCCTTCGCACCGCGGCTGCCCGACCGGATCACCAGGCTCCGCTTCCGCGTCGTCTACCGGGGGCGCAAGCTGACCGTCACCGTCGAGCCGGACCGAGCGACCTACCGGCTGGTCGACGGCGAGCCGCTGGCCATCCGTCACCACGGCCGGCAGGTGACCGTCGACCACGCCGACCTCGTGCTGGAGCTACCGCCGGCTCCCGAGGTGGCGCCGGTGACCCAGCCGGTGGGTCGCGAACCGTGTCGCCGCTCCCGGATCCGCTAGTTCGCTCCTGCCGCGGCGGGCGGTCACGCCCTCGGTTCGACCGTTATCCCCAACACCGAGCCGGCGTCAGCCGGCGGTCCGGTCGAGCAGCCAGGTCGCGCCCAGAACAAGCGCGCCGACGTCGACGACCAGGAAGACCCCGACCCAGACGACGGCGGGAAGCGGGGTCAGGCGGGCCAACTGGTCGGCGTCGGAGTCCGGCGCCGACCGACGTCGCCGGGCGGTCTGCAGCTCCAGCACGGCACGCGGAGCGGCGAGCAGGAGGAACCAGGTCGCGAGAGCGGCGAAGGCGACCTGGCCGCCCGGGGGCAGCCACCAGGTCGCGGCGAAGACGATGCCGCCGGTGACGAGCACCGACCACAGGCCGAACCAGTTGCGGATCTGCACCAGGAGCAGCGCCAGGAGCACCAGCAGCGCCCAGAGCAGGCCGGCCGCGTGGCCGGCGGCCAGGAGGGCCGCGGCACCCAGGCCGAAGAGAGCCGGCCCGGTGTAGCCGGCCGCGCAGGTGAGCACCATTCCCGGGCCCGTCGGGCGTCCGGCGGAGACGGTCAGTCCCGAGGTGTCGGAGTGCAGCCGGATGCCGGCCAGCCGCCGCCCGGCGGCGAGCGCCACCAGGCCGTGCGCGCCCTCGTGGGCGATGGTGACGACGTTGCGCGCCGGCCGCCAGAGGGTGGGGGAGAGGACCAGCACCGCGGCCACCGCGGCGGCGCCGAGGAGGACGGTCGGCGAGGGGTCGGGCACGGTTGCCGTGACGCGGGCCCAGAACGCGTCGACGGCCTCCACGCCCGGCAGTCAACCGCACCGACCCGGAAGGCCCGGGGGAGCGGCGCCCGTGTCGCCCGGGGAGAGGCGGCTCACACCGGTCGGGGTGACGCGCGAACGCCGAACAGACCGGATGCTGGTGCCATGACGACGTCCTCCACCCTCACCCGGGACGACCTCCCGGTGACGGTGTCCTTCACGCGTCGCGCCGACCCGGCGCACACGCGCGAGATGACGGCCTGGATCCGGGCCGGTCTCAGCATGGCGGAAAGCTTCCCCGGCTTCCTCGGGGGTGGCTGGGTCCGTTCGCGTCGCGACGCCGACGAGTGGCACATGCTGGCCCGTTTCGCCGACCAGACGGCGCTGGCCGGCTGGGAGGCGTCGGCGGAGCGCCAGTGGTGGCTGCGGTCGGCCCAGGGGCTGGCCGAGGTCACCCGCAGCGAGCGCCGCACCGGCATCGAGGGGTGGTTCGACTCCCCGGTCGCGGAGGAGGTCGAGACCGCGCCGGCGGCGGCCGCCCCGCCGCGCTGGAAGCAGGCGATGACGATCTGGCTGGTGTTCTTCCCGGTGAACCTGCTGGCCACCGTCACCCTCGGAGCCCTGCTCAGCGACCTGCACGTCGTCCTGCGCGTGCTCGTGATGACCGCGGTGCTCACGCCAGTCATGGCCTACGTGATGCTGCCGTGGATCACCGCGCGGCTGCAGTGGTGGCTGCAGGGCCGGTCCTGGCGGGAGCGCTGACGGCCGCGCTCCACACCGTGCCGAGTGCCGCGACACTGTGATCCCGTCCCTTTACCCTCAGTGACATGATCGATCGCGTCCGCAGTCGCGTCCGTCGCTGGTTCTACGAGGACGCCGACGAGGTCTCGTCCGGACGGCACGCGCCGTCGATGCCGCGGATGCTCCCGCTCCTCGGTGTCGTAGCTGTCGGCGGAACGGTCGTCGTGTGGCTGGTCTTCGTCGGTCTCGCCCGCCTCAAGGGCGCGCACATCGAGTGGTGGTGGGCCGAGCCCGGCGACCTGCGGGACGAGGAGCTCTTCGACCTCACGCGCAGCACCGCGACCCTGGTGGCCCTGCTGGGCGGGTTGTTCGCGATCGTCTACGCCTACCGGAAGCAGCGTTTCGAGGAGGCGGCCGGGCGGCGGGCCGACGAGGAGAACGTGCGCGAGCGGGACCAGGCGCTGGCCGAGCGCTACCAGGAGGCGGCCGCGCAGCTCGGTCACGCGAACGCGGCCGTCCGGTTGGCCGGCGTCCACGCCATGAGCCGGCTGGCGGACTCCTGGAGCGACCAGCGCCAGACCTGCGTCGACGTCCTGTGCGCCTATGTGCGCATGCCTTCCCCGCCCAACGGCGATGCGGCCGGCGACGAGGGGGGAAGGGCGGCGGAGCACGAAGTTCGGCACTCGGTGTTCCAGGCCATCCGTGAGCACCTGCAGCCCGACATCGATCCGCACTCGTCGTGGTCGGCGCTGCGGTTCGACTTCAGTGGCGCGACACTCGACGACCTCGATCTGACAGGTGCGCACTTCCACTCCGAACCGCGGTTCGTGGGCACGCACTTCCGGGGGGCGTGCACGCTCACCGACGCCAGCTTCCGTCACGGCGCCAACTTCACGCGTGCCCGGTTCGAGTACTTCGCGGCGCACCGCGTCCGCGTGCTCGACGGTGCGCTCAAGCTGTCGCTGGTCTCGATCGGGCGGGAGGGTCACTGGAGCTTCGCTCGGGTGGCTGTCCCCGCGCAGGTCGTCGCATGGGCTGCGACGGTGGACGCAGAAGGGAACTTCTCCTTGGGCGTGGCCGAGCGAACCGACGATGCGGACGGAGCGGTGCCGGTGACGTGCAACGACGTGATCGTCGGAGCGGCCGCCACGGCGCGGATCTACTGCGTGGCCGAGCCGCAACAGCGCGCCGTCCACACGGCTCCGGTCACCGCGACGGGCTGGCAGGTCGCCGGCGCCGCGATCATCGACCGTCGCCTCTGGGACGCGGAGCTCGTCGAGTGGAAACCCGCGTCCGTCAGCGGCACGGCGCTCCTGGAAGCCGTCTCCCTGCCTGCGGACATCTTCGGCAACACCGGCTGGGACTCCCCGGCGAACGAGGAGATCCCAGCGCGAGCATGAGGCGGATCAGTTGCCTGGCTTGACCGCTTTGCCGCGCTGCTGGTCAGCCTCGTCGGCCTCGTACGCGCCAGGGATCGCCTGGGCGGAGCCGTCGTCGCCGGGGGAGTGAGGGCGGTCGGTCAGGTCGTCGGGACCGGGGGAGGGCGTGCCGCCCGGCTCGTCCCTCTCGTCGGTGTCGGGGCGCTGCTCCGTCATCGGTCCTCCTCGATCATCGCTTCGTCGTATGCCCGCTACCCGCGGACCCGCGGTGGAACCGGCGAACTGCGCACAGTCACTGCGTCAGGTGGAAGCGATCGCCGTCGGCGGTCTCGACGCGGGGGGGAGGAGTGACAAAACTCAGCGGTCGGCCCGGGTGAAGAGCCACCGGGCGAAGGCGGCGTCGTCCTCGAGCTCGGTCCGCCACCGGACGGAGAGCCGGAACGAGCCCGGCGGGACGACGAGCAGCGGGCTCCCGTCGTCCGGATCCGCGTCGTCCGTCGTCGGCGTCGGGCCGGGGGACTCCGGCATCAGCAGCGCACCGTTCTCGCCGGTGCCGTCCAGTGCCGCACTCACGAACGCCAGCCGGCCGCTGGGCACGGCGACGCCGTCGGCGAGCTGCTCATCGGCGGCGGAGAACCGCAGGGCCAGATCGAGCGTCCCGCGGTAGTCGCCCGCGTTCGCCTGGACGACGGCGATGCTGCCGTCGTCGCCCCGGAAGACCTCCAGCCAGCCCTCGTCGCCGATCTCCGGGTCGGTGAGCACCACAGCGGCCCGGCCGGCGCCCACGGGGATGCTGGTGAGCTCGTAGTCCAGGTCGGGCACGAGTGCCTCGTAGGCCTCGTCGGACATGCCACGCCAGTGCGGGAGGAGTTCCTCGTCGACGGCCAGGAAGGGCTCACCGTTGGTCCAGAAGCGGCCGACGTGCGTCCAGGCGACAGGCATGCGGTCAGTCTCCTCGGTCGTCGAGCGGCGTGGCGGAGCGGCAGGAGGCCCCGTTCGCAGACCGTCTCGGAGCAGTTGACATAACGTCGATTATCGGCGTTGCATCGACGAGCCCGAGAAGGGGTCGGTGATCTTGGTCGGCGGCCGCTCACCGGCGCTCATCGGCTCGCGACCCCATGGGAAGCCTGAGGTCTCGCGACCGGCGCCTCCGCACGATCCGGTCCGCGCGGCGGCGCGCGCTGTGCGAAGGCCCCCGGGTGTGCGGAACCGGACGGCCGGCGGTGCATGTCGACCCACCCGGACGCCGGTGCGCGACTCCCCCGCATCTCGATCTTGCTCCCAGATGATCTTGCTCGGCACTCAACGCCGATCTCGAGTGCTCGCACGCCACCCGGCGGCCATGAGTCGTCGAGATGCCCCCCTCCCCCCATCCACCGACACCCTGGTAATTACGTAACGGTGACGTAATTACCAGGGTGTCGGCTGTTCGACGGGCGGCGCGGCGCAGGTGTTCGTAGGGTCGAGCCATGCAGATCCGACGCCCGATCGCCGCATTGTTCGCCGCCCTGGCGCTCTTCGGAGGTGGCGTCACGATGACCGCCTGTGAAGCAGCCGGGCAGGACCAGAACGACGGAACGACCGACGACGACACGAAGAACACCGACGGCAACGACCCGAGCAGTGACGAGCAGGGCAACGTGCCGGACAACAGCAACCAGGAGCCCGGTACCGAGGACCAGAACGACGACTCGCAGGACCCGGACTGATCCGGCGGGGGCTCAGCTCGAGCGCTCGGTGACCCACAGCCGGTCGAGCCGGCCGGTGGACCGGACGAGATCGGCCAGCGAGCGCTCGAGCTCGGCCTTCGTGGGCTTCTCCGACAGCATGGTCTGCACGTCCTCCAGCGCGCAGCGCAGCTGGTACAGCCGGTCCTGGAGACCGTCGAGGTCCGCCCGCGACACCAGCACCACGTCGCCGGGCAGCCCCGCCTTCTGCGTCGCCGAGCGCTGCTCGTAGGCCCGCTGACGGCAGGCCTGGCCGCAGTAGAGCCGGGGGCGGCCCACCGAGCCCTGCTCGGGCAGCACCCGCCGGCACCACCCGCAGCGGCGCTGCTCACCGCTCCCCCGGTTGGGGAGGGGCGCGACGGGGAGGACGCTCGTGCTGCCGGACGCGTGCTGCTGTGCCACGTCTGGGCACGGTAGACGCCGGGGCTGACAGCGCCCGGTGACACGCCCTGACCGAACCCGGAAGGCAGTGCGGCGCGCGCCCCGACCGGGGCACCGGCGCCCCTCCGGCCTCCACTAGCGTGGACGCGTGCTCCCCGCGCGGTTCGCCTACCTCGACGCACCGACGCCGCTGGCCATGGCACACCGCGGCGGGGCGATCGAGCACCTCGAGAACACCATGCCCGCCTTCCAGGCCTGCGTGGACATGGGTTACCAGTACCTGGAGACCGACGTCCAGGTGACGGCGGACGGCGTCCTCGTCGCCTTCCACGACGCCGGCCTCGAGCGGGTGACCGGGCAGTCCGGCCGGATCGACGCGCTGCCCTGGGCGCAGGTGAGCGAGGCCCGCATCGGGGGCCGGGAGCCCATCGTGCGGCTGGAGGACCTCCTCGCCGCCTGGCCCGATGTGCGCTTCAACCTCGACATCAAGGCCGCCGGCGTGCTGGCTCCGCTGGTGCGGCTGGTCCGGAGGATGCAGGTCGCCGACCGCATCTGCCTCGGCTCCTTCTCCGACGCGCGGATCGCCGCGGCACGGCGACTGTTCGGGCCCGCTGTGTGCACCTCGCTCGGCCCCCGTGGCGTCGCCGCCCTGCGGCTGTCCTCCTACTCCCCGCGTGCCGCCGGCCTGGTGCGGATCCAGGCCGGCTGCGCCCAGGTCCCCCTCCAGCTCGGCGGCCGGGCGCTGGTCGACGAGCGGTTCATCGCCGCCGCCCACGCGCGCGGCCTCCAGGTGCACGTCTGGACGGTGGACGACCCGGTGGAGGCGGAGGCCATGCTCGATCTCGGCGTCGACGGGATCATGACCGACCGGCCGGGCATGCTCCGCGAGCTGCTGGTGAAGCGCGGTCAGTGGACGGGCCGGTGAGCCTGGCCGACCGGTTGCGCTCCTGGCGTCCGAGCACCCCTCCGCTGCCCCAGGACCTGGCACAGCTGGTGAAGCCCGGCGATCCCGAGTGGTTCGCACGGGAACTGGCCATCGCCGTCGCCCCGCCCTGGTGGTTCTGGCGCTTCATGCTCCGCCGCTTCTCCTGGCTGGTCAGCATCTTCGGGCGGGTCGAGGTGACCGGCGGCGTCCCCGAGGAACTGCGTCGCGGACCGTTGCTGCTCGCCGCCAACCACATCGGCGACTTCGACCCGTTCGTCATCGCCGTGGCCCTCCACCGGGCCGGGGTGATGCCCCGCATCATGGCCACCGGGGGCATCATGTCCGCGCCCGTGGCCGGGCCCCTCCTGGAGCGCACGGGCGCCATCCGCGTCGAGCGGGGCACCGAGCTCGCCCGGCACGCCGTCCGCGTCACCGAGGTCGCGCTGGTGCACGGCGGCCACGTCGTCGCCTATCCCGAGGGGCGCGTCGGCCTGGCTCCCGACTTCTGGCCCGAGCGGGGGCGGACGGGCATGGCACGGCTGGCGCTGGGACTGCGCGTGCCCGTGATCCCGGTCAGCCAGTGGGGTGCGCACGAGGTGCTCCAGTACGGCAACGACTGGGGGAAGCTGCGCACCCTCGCCCGCGCGCTGGTCCGCCGGCCGGCGCTGCGGGTGCACATCGGTCCACCGGTGCACTTCGACGACCTCGAGATGGGCCGCGTGGGCGACGCGAACCGGGCGCGCATGCGCATCGCCGCCGCCCTCACCCGGGGGCTGCGCCCGCTGCGGGCGGGCGAGCTCGACGAGCCGGCGTTCCGCGACGCGACCCGTCCGACGACCGCCGTCGCCGCGTTCCCCGGAGGCGTGGTGCCCGAGGACATCCCGTGACCGCGCCCGTGTGGTGCTGGACCGCGCGCGAGCGGGCTGGAAGCCTGCCGCGGTGACCTCCGCCGCGTCCACCGCCCCGTCGGTGCCCCCCGTCGACCGTGCGCTGAAGCGCGAGCGGTTCGGCTGGTACTCCTACGACTGGGCCATGTCGGTCTTCAACACCTCGGTGACGACGGTCTTCCTGGGCCCGTACCTCACCGCGGTGGCCGAGGACGCCGCCGGTCCCGACGACCGGCTGTCGTTCCTGGGACTGTCGATCGCGTCGGGCAGCTGGTTCTCCTACGTCCTGTCGGCGTCGGTGGTCCTGCAGGTGCTGGTGCTGCCGATCACCGGTGCGATCGCCGACCGCACGGGGCGCAAGCGGGAGATGCTCGCCGGCTTCGCGGCCGTGGGCGCGCTGGCGACGACCGCCCTCTACTTCGCCGGTGACGGCCGGTGGCTGCTGGGCGCGCTGCTGTTCGTCGTCGCCAACATCTGCTTCGGGGCCGCGACGGTCGTGTACTACTCCTGGCTCCCGGACCTGGCCGGACCGGACGAGCGGGACCTGGTGTCCAGCCGGGGATGGGCGTTCGGCTACGTCGGCGGCGCGCTGCTCCTCGCCGTGCACCTGGGACTGGTGCTCAGCGCCGAATCCCTCGGCCTGACCACCGGCGAGGCCGTGCGCATCTGCCTGGCGACGGCCGGCCTGTGGTGGGGCGCCTTCACCGTGTTCACGGTCTCCCGGCTGCGCAACCGGCCCGTCGCGGCGTCGGAGGCACGCTCGGGCAGCAGCTTCCGGCACCTGGCGGCGACGTTCCGCGAGATGCGGACCTTTCCGCTGACCCTCTGGTTCCTCGGTGCCTACCTGCTGTTCAACGACGGCGTGCAGACCGTCATCTCCCTGTCGGCGGTGTACGCCACCGAGGAGCTGGGCCTGCAGCAGTCGGTGCTGACCGGCGCGATCCTCATGGTGCAGGTGGTCGCGATCGCCGGCGCCCTCGGGCTGGGCCGGCTCGCCGCCACCTACGGAGCCCGCCGGGTGGTCCTGGGCGCCCTGGTGGCCTGGATCGGCGTCATCGGCGCCGCCTTCTTCCTGCAGGAGGGCGCGGCGACGCAGTTCTACGCGCTCGCCGCCGTCATCGGGCTCGTGCAGGGCGGCACCCAGGCGCTGTCCCGCTCGCTGTTCAGCCAGCTGATCCCGAACGGCAAGGAGGCGGAGTACTACGGCTTCTACGAGATCAGCGACCGCGGGACCAGCTGGCTGGGTCCCCTGGCGTTCGGCCTGACCTACCAGCTCACCGGCTCCTACCGCCTGGCTATCTTCAGCCTGGTGTTCTTCTTCGTTGCCGGGTTCGTCGCGCTCGCGACGCTGCCGATGCGCCGGGCGGTCGCCGCCGCCGGCAACACCCCTCCGGAGAAGCTGTGACCGCCCTCGCCGGCGCAGGCCGGGCCACTCCCCTCCCCCAGCACGCCGCGCCCCTCCCTCTGCACACCAAGGCGGCCGAGATGCCTTCCGTCGTTCCCGCCGCCGGTGACCGACGGCGGCACCCGGCGCCGGCCCACCTGCGGTTCTTCCACGGTCCGATGGACTGCGGGAAGTCCACGCTCGCGCTGCAGGTCGACCACAACCAGAGCCGCCAGGGCCGCCACGGCCTGCTCGTGACCCAGGGCGACCGCTCCGCAGCGCCGCAGATCAGCTCGCGGGTGGGACTGTGCCGGGAGGCCGTCGAGATCGACTCCGCCACCGACCTGCGGCTGCTGGTCCGGGACCGATGGGCCGAGGGGCACCGGGTGGACTACCTCATCGTCGACGAGGCGCAGTTCCTGGCTCCCGAGCAGGTCGACCAGCTGGCCGAGCTGGTCGACGAGTCGCACGTCGACGTCTACGCCTTCGGGCTCACCACCGACTTCCGGGCGCAGCTCTTCCCGGGCACCCAACGGCTGCTGGAGGTCGCCGACGACGTGCAGCGGATCCAGGTCGAGGTGCTGTGCTGGTGCGGGCTGCCAGGGCTGCTCAACGCCCGTGTGGTGGACGGCGTGATGGTCCGCTCCGGGGAGACCGTCGTCGTCGCCGACACCGCCCCACCGGAGCTGCCCGGAGAGGGCGGCGACTCCCCCGCCGTCCGCTACCAGGTGCTCTGCCGGCGCCATCACGTGCGCGGCGAACTGGGTCCCACGGCCGCGGGACCGGGCCAGCTCGCCTTGCCCTGACGCTCCGGAGTCACCCGTGCGGGGGGCGGTGACGGCCCAGATCTGACCCCATGCGATGATGAGGGGCCGATTCGGCGGAATCTCTCCGCCTTTTTCGTCGTTTATCTCTCTGACTCCCCGATCGCCTGGGTATGGCCCTGTCGACCGGACGTCGAGTCCCGACCGACACAAGACGAGAGGACGGTGTGCCATGGGTGAGCGTTCCTTGCGCGGCAGCCGACTGGGCAGCGTCAGCTACGAGACCGAGCGCAACACTGCGCCGATCGAGCGGCAGTACGCCGAGTACAAGTGCGCTTCCGGCCACCTGTTCACGGTGCCGTTCGCGGACGACGCGGAGCTGCCCGACACGTGGGAGTGCAAGTTCGACGGCTCCGCGGCCAAGCTCGTCGGTGGCTCCGAGCCGGCACCCAAGAAGGTGAAGCCCCCGCGCACCCACTGGGACATGCTGCTCGAGCGTCGCAGCGTCGAGGACCTCGAGGAGGTCCTGGCCGAGCGCCTCGAGGTGCTCCGCGGTCGGCGGACCCGCGCCAGCTGACGAGAGCTGAGCTCTCCAGATCGGCCCCGGTGGGAGACCACCGGGGCCGATCTGCGTTCCGGGTCAGGTCGCCGGGCGCCCGTCGGCGTCTCGCAGGACCTCACCCTCGATCACCAGCGGCGCACCGGCCGGACCGTGCCACTCCCCCACGCCGGGGGCCCGTGTGCTGGTGACGCGCACCGGCCCGCGCATCCGGTCGGGCAGCCGGGAGAGCACCAGCCCACCGAGCGCGCGGCGGACGAGCCCGCGGGTCCCGGGCAGGAGGCACAGCAGGCCCACGAGGTCGCCGATGAAGCCGGGCAGCACCATGAGCAGGCCGCCGGCAGCGACCAGCCCGGCATTGCCGAGCTCCGCGCCGGGCGAGCGACGGGTCCGTGCGCGCTCCCGCAGGTCGGCGAGGGCCCGGGTGCCCTGCCGGGCCAGCAGGGAGCAGCCCAGGGCGCTCGTGGCCAGGGTCGCGAGGACCGTCCACCCCACGCCGATCCAGGCCGCCACGAGCGCGAAGACGACGAGCTCGGCGAGCGCCGTCACCCCTACGACCAGCTTGAGCCGCCGGCGCACCAGATCAGCCACGTGGACCTTCCTCTCCCGTCGCTCCGCCCTGCGCCGGGGGACGGCCGTTCAGCGACGCGAGTCGCTGCCCGATCCGGGCACCGGCGGCCGCACGCGGCCGGGCAGCAGGTCCGCGAGCCGGTCCTGGACACCCCAGACGGTCACGCGAGCCCACGCCTCCCTAACGATCGAGCCGCTCATCTTGCTCCGGCCGTACTCCCGTTCGGTGAACGTGATCGGCACCTCGACCACGCGGGCACCGGCGCGCAGTGCCCGCCAGGCCCAGTCCACCTGGAAGCAGTAGCCCTCGCTGGCGACCTCGTCGAAGGGCAGCCGGTCGATGAGCTCCGCCCGGGCCGCCCGGAACCCGCCGGTCGCATCGCGCAGGGGCAGCCGCAGCGCCCACCGGGTGTAGCTGTTGCCGGCGCGGGACAGCAGCAGGCGGTGCGCGGGCCAGTCCTCGACCCGGCCGCCGTCGACGTACCGGGAGCCGAGCACGAGGTCGGCGTCGCCCAGGGCGGCGAGCAGGTCGGGCAGCTGCTCGGGCGGGTGCGAGCCGTCGGCGTCCATCTCGACGAGCACGTCGTAGCCGCGCTCGCGGGCCCAGCGGAAGCCGGCCACGTAGGCCTTGCCCAGTCCGGCCTTGGCGGTGCGGTGCAGCACGTGCACCCGGGGGTCGCGGGCGGCGACGGCATCGGCGAGCGCACCCGTGCCGTCGGGCGACCCGTCGTCGACCACCAGTGCGTGCGCCTCCGGGACGCTGGCGTGCAGGCGGCCCAGGATCCGCTCGACGTTCTCCGCCTCGTTGTAGGTCGGGATGATGACCAGCACCCGATCACCCATGCGCGCTCCCCCGTCGCGTCCACGCCGACCGGAGGACGGCCAGCACCGCGCCCACACCGAGGGTGGTCAGCACCCACTCGGGCCCGGAGCCGAGCCGCTGCGCGACGGTGACGTCGTCGCGCTGGGCGATCTCCTCCACGAAGACCGCGGGCGTGAACAGCTCCGACCGGCGCACGACCGTGCCGTCGGGGGCCACGACGGCGGAGATCCCGCTGGTGGCCGCGACCGCGACCGTGCGCCCGAACTCGACGGCGCGCAACCGGCTCATCGCCAGCTGCTGGGCGCTCTCGTCGGTGTAGCCGAACGTGGCGTTGTTGGTCTGGACGACGAGCATCCCGGCTCCGCCGTCGACGACGTCGCGCACGAGGTCGTCGTAGACCACCTCGAAGCAGATGAGGTCGCCCAGCCGGACACCGCCCAGATCGAGGACGCCGACCTCCGTGCCCTTGGCGAAGTCCCGGCGGACCAGGTCGACCTTCTCGCTGAAGAAGCGGAAGAAGGCGCGCGCGGGCACGTACTCGGCCAGCGGGACGGGGTGGCGCTTGACGTAGGTCTCGCCCGGGCCGGTCTCCGGGGACCAGACGATGGCGGTGTTGCTCACGAAGCGACCCGGTCCTTCCACCACCGCGCCCACGAGGACGGGTGCTCCGACGGCGTCTGCGGCCTGCTGGATGCGGCGCGCTGCGTCGTCGTTGCGGTAGGGGTCGATGTCGGAGCTGTTCTCCGGCCAGAGGACGACGTCGGGCTGCTGCTCCCGGCCGGCGGCCACGTCGTCGGCGAGCTGGAGCGTCTGCTCGACGTGGTTGTCGAGCACGGCCCGCCGCTGCGCGTTGAAGTCCAGCCCGGCGCGCGGCACGTTCCCCTGGACGACCGCGACCGCCGCGGTCGGGCCTCCGGCGGTCAGGGACGAACCCGCCAGCGGCAGCCCTGCCAGCGCGCCCACGAGCGGCACGGCGAGCACCGCGGCGACGGCGAGCGCTGCGGTGCGCAGCGCGGGGGCACGCTCCCCCGCCGGGCGGTCGCGATCGGCGCTGCGCCAGGCCCGGTACAGCGCGGGCACCGCGGCGGCGAGCAGCGTGCCCATGAGCGCGACGGCGAAGCCGACCAGCGGGACCCCGCCGTAGGCGGCCAGCGAGAGCAGCGGACCCTCGGTCTGGCTGAACCCGAGCCGGCCCCACGGGAACCCGCCGAGCACGAAGCGGCTGCGCAGCGCCTCGTCGGCGACCCAGAGCGCGGCAGCCCACAGGGGCCACAGCGGCAGCCGGGAGGTGACGGCGAGCGCGGCGCCCAGGAGCGCCGTGTGCAGGGCCTCGAAGCCGGCCAGCGCCAGCCACGGGAACGGGCCCACGTAGATGCCGGTCCACGAGAGCAGCGGCACGAAGAAGGCCAGCCCGAGGACGAGGCCGAGCCACAGCCCCGAGCGGGCACGCTGCCCGCGCACGGCGAGGGAGAGCGCGGCCGGTGCGAGCACGGCGAGCGCCGGCAGGTCGTGGCCGGGGAAGGCGAGGAAGAGGGCGAGGCCGCCCACGAGCGCGAGCGAGGTGCGCCACGGGAGCCGGTCGGCCGTCCGGGTGCCCGGGATGGCACGGACGCGGGGAGCCGCCGAGCGCGGCAGCGTGCCCGTCACGGGCCCCCCTCGCCTGCCGGCACGCGCTGCCTCCCGGATGCGGCCGCCCACGTGGAGCGGATCGTCCCCGCGCCGCTCGGGCGGGGTCCGGACCGCCGGTGGAGCGGCGGTCCCGACCCAGCATCCCATTCCGTCCGGCGCGGTCGACGGGCATACGCCCAGATCACCCGCACGGGCTGCGGCTCTCCCGGTCGTCGGCGCCGGCGGGGGCTCCAGGTGGTCGGCGCGCCTTCGGGCCGGACGGCCGCTCGCCGGGTGCGAGCGGCGCGACCGTTGTCTGATGGCGCGGGTCCACGTGGGCTCCGCCGGGTGCCCGGCGCCGTCTCGTCCGGGTGCGCTCCGCTCCTCCCCGGTCCGGCTGCGCGCGGCGCGGCCGGAGCCGTGCCGCGTCGACCGGGAGGACCGACGCGCCCGCCGGAGGAGCACGGTGCGGTGCTCTCGGTCAGGAACTCCAGGGACTGTAAGAAGTTCGCGCCGCGGAATCGAGACCCCGGAGAGCTGCGCGTCGCAGTGTGACCCGATCGTTACTGATCGCTACCGCCGTGGATCGGCGCCCCGTCGACGACGAGCAGCCGGCAGTCCGGCCGGAGGCGGTCGGCGAGCACGCGGGAGAGCCCGTCCGTCGTCGCCCACAGCGCCAGGTCCGCGGGCGCACCGACGCCCAGCGGTCCGGTGGCGTGCTCGGCGCGGGCGGCATACCAGCCCCCGTGGGTGGCGGCGTCGAACGCGTCGTACGGGCGCAGCCCGGAGCCCGGTGTCCGGTGGTCGACCGCCGCGTGCACACCGCCCCACGGGTCCAGCGGGGTCACCGGCGCATCGCTGCCCAGTGCCAGGGCGACGCCCGCGTCGGCCAGGTCGGCGAACGGGTTGCAGGCCAGCGCCCGGGCCACCCCGAGCCGTTCGGCGTACATGCTGCCGTCGCCGCCCCAGGTCGCGTCGAAGGCGGGCTGCACGCTGGCGACGACGTCCCAGGCGCGCATCCGCTCCAGCACGTCGGCCGTCGGCATCTCCAGGTGCTCCAGCCGGTGCCGGCAGGCGCGGACGGGGGCGACCCCGACCTCCTCGACGACGCGGCCGATCGCCTCCAGCACCTGGCTCACGGCGGCATCGCCGATGCAGTGGAACCCGGCCTGGACGCCGGCCAGCGTGCAGGCACGCACGTGCTCGACGAGCGCCTCCGTCGCGAACCGGAGCTCCCCGGAGGTGTCGGGTCGGTCGCTGTAAGGACTGCCGAGGGCGGCCGTGTGCGAGCCGAGCGCGCCGTCGCAGAAGAGGTCTCCCCCGGCCCCGGCGAGGCCCAGCTCGCGCACCAGGTCGAGCCCGCCGCGCTCGGAGAGCTCCCCCCAGTACCCCACCACCCGGGGCGCCGGACCGGACCGTGCGAGGGCCAGCAGCTCTCGCAGGTCGTCGGCCGAGGAGACCTCGGGCCCGGCCATCTCGTGCAGGGTGCCGATGCCCAGGGTGGCCGCAGTGTCGAGCGTCGCCCGCTGGGCCGCCCGGCGCTGGGCGGCGTCGACCGCGCCGTAGGCGGCCTGCCGGGCTGCGTGGTGGGCGTCCAGACGGAGCCGACCGTCCGGCGAGAAGCCGGGCAGCTCGGCGATGCCGGGGATACGGTCGAGCAGCGCGGTGGAGACCGTCGCCGAGTGCACGTCGACCCGTGCCAGGTACGTCGGGCGGTCGCCGACGACGGTGTCGAGGTCGTGGCGCGTGAGCCCTCGCCGCTCGGGCCAGGCGGTCTCGTCCCAGCCGGTGCCGAGCACGATGCCGGCCGCCGACCGCTCCGCGTGGGCGCGCAGCGCGGCCAGTGCTCCAGCAAGGTTCGAGCTCGAGTCGAGGTTGAGGCCGGTCAGCGCCAACCCGGTGGAGGTGGCGTGCACGTGCGCGTCGACGAACGCGGGGGTGAGCAGCGCCCCCTCCCCCGCGATCACGCGGTGCGCGCCCGGCGCGTCGGCGGCATCGCCGAGCCAGGCGATGCGCCCCTCGACGACGTGCACCGCCCGACCGGGGCGGTCCCCCACGGTGACGTCGGTGACGAGCAGGCTCATGCCGGGTCCTCTCCTGCCGGTGTGCGCGACCGCTGGAAGCAGATCACGACACCCCCACGGGTTCCCCCGCGGCCCGGTGACCGGCATCCTTCGCGCCCATGGGGAACGTCGTGGTGCAGATGACCGTGTCGCTGGACGGCTTCATGTCGGGGCCCGACGACGAGCTCGACTGGCACCTGGTCGACGAGGAGCTGCACACCTACTTCAACGACGAGCTGCGGCGGTCGGCCGCCTTCTTCGAGGGACGTCGGACGTACGAGCTCATGGAGGGTTACTGGCCGACGGCGGACTAGCAGCCCGACGCCTCGCCGGCCGAGCGCGACTTCGCCGCGATCTGGCGGGCCGTGCCGAAGGTCGTCTTCTCCCGGACGCTGCAGGAGGTGGGCCCGAACGCGGAGCTGGTGCGGAACGTCGTCCCGGACGACGTGCGGGCCCGCGTGGCGCAGGCCGGCGGGCCCGTGGTCGTCGGCGGGGCGGTGCTCGCCGCGGCGTTCGCGGAGCACGACCTCGTGGACGAGTACCGCACCTTCGTCGCCCCGGTCCTCATCGGCCGCGGGCGACCGGCGTTCCCGGCGGTGGACCGGCGCACGTCGTTGCGGCTGCTGGAGTCACGAGCCTTCGGCAACGGCGTCGTGCTGGTCCGGCACGGACGCGGCTGATGTTTGTCACGCGGACCCAGCGGTAGCCATCGGCGATGGGAGCCGGAGGCGAGGTGCTGTGCACCGAGCGGCTCCGCCTGCGCTGCTGGACGACCTCTCCGGCCGACCTCGCGCGTCTCGCCGACCTCTACGGCCGGGAAGAGGTCACGCGGTGGCTCGGCGGACCCCCGCGGGTGCCGCTGGACGAGCTCGTGCACCGGTGGCACCACGTGCACGAGACCGACGGGCGGTTCGGCTGCTGGGCCGTCCAGCGTCCGGACGGCGTCGCGGCCGGAACGCTGCTGCTCAAGCCGTTGCCCGACGGGGTCGGCGAGGTGGAGGTGGGCTGGCACCTGCACCCGGACTCGTGGGGCCGGGGCTACGCCACCGAGGCCGCCAGGGCGGTGATCGACCGCGCGTTCGGGCTGGGCCTGCCGGAGGTCTACGCGGTCGTCCGTCCGGGCAACGAACCGTCGATGGCGGTGTGCCGCCGGCTCGGGATGTCCCCGCTGGGCCGGATGCGGCGCTGGTACGCCGTGGAGCTGGAGGCGTTCCGGCTGATGGCGCCGGTCGTCGTGGAGTGAGTCAGCGGCGGCGCACGCGACCGGTGAGCCGGGCCAGCGGCGACTTCTTCGGCGCCCTGACCTCCTTGCCGGCGGCCCGGAGGGCGTCGGCGGAGGCCGCCTCGGCCGGGGTGGGCGCGCTGCCCCCGAGGTGGGCGGGCAGCCACCAGCGGTCGTCGTCGCCGGCCGGCTGATCGGGATAGCTGCGCTGGGCCTGGTCGAGCAGTTCCTCCATGGCCACGCGGGTGCGCTGCATGAGGGCCTGGATCTGCTCGCCGGGGCCGGCCACGATCGGCTCCCCCAGGATCACGGTGACCGGAACCCCCCGGCGGAGCTCGACCTTGTGCCCCTTGGTCGCCACCCGGTGCCCGCCCCAGACGGCGGCCGGGATGATCGGCACGCCGGAGTCGACGGCCATGCGGGCAGCGCCGGCCTTGAGATCCTTGACCGTGAAGCTGGTGCTGATCGTCGCCTCCGGGAAGACGCCGACGACCTCACCGTCCTTGAGGGCGCGCACTGCCGCCTCGAAGGCTGCCGAGCCGGCCTTGCGGTCGACAGGGATGTGCCGCATCGCGCGCATGAACGGCCCGGAGAAGCGGTTGTCGAAGACCGCCTTCTTCGCCATGAACCGCACCAGCCGGTGCCGGGGCAGCGCCCCGAGCCCGAGGAAGGTGAAGTCGAAGAAGCTCACGTGGTTGCTGCAGATGATCGCGCCCCCGGTGGCGGGCACGTGCTCGGACCCGCGGACGTCGAAGCGGAAGCGGAACAACCGGAAGACGACGAGCGCGACCCGGATGACGAACCGGTACGGCTTGTCCCTGGGGTCGGGTGCGGCACCGAACAGGTTCGGACGGACCACGTCGCGCCAGCTCGCCGTGTACATGGCGGAAATCTAGCCGGTGATCGGCGGTGGTGCCCGAGTGGCTTCCCCCGGCAGGCGGCCGGCGACCACCGCGTCCGGTCCCGGAACGGCGCGACGTCCGCTGCGCGGGTCGGCGGCGTGTCGCGGCGTGTCGAGGACGGTCGTGCGGGAAGCGGTTGACCGCACCAGCGCTCCGGGCCAGGTTCGGCGCCCTATCGAGAACGACCGGAACCGGAGGAGACAGCTGATGCCCGAGTCGGCCGACGCCGCGGTGGAGCTCTTCAGGCTGGCGGCGCTGCGCGCCCCGCAGCGTGCCGCTGCGCCCCTGCCGAGGATCCTCGTCAAGCAAGGCGGGGCCGGCCTGACCGCCGGCGACGGCCCACGGAGGCCCGCAGGCGGAACCGGCGGCGGCACCGGAGGCGGAACCGGTGGCGGAACCGGCGGCGGCCAGCCGGTTCCGACCACACCGTTGGCGCTCGACCGGCTCGACGCCGCCCTCCTCGCCGCCGAGGACGCGATGGCTCCCCGCGCGGTCGCGGACTGGGTGAAGAGCGCGACCGGGCAGAAGCTGGAGACGATCGTCACCACGGAGGAGTACCGGGCCCAGCGCCGTCAGGCCCACCAGTCGCTGCTGGACGCGCTCGGTACGGCTCCCACCCTCTCGGTCGACCTGGCGGCGGCCGCTGCCGTGGGTCAGGCCCGCGAGACCGCGCTGCGAGCCGTCCGGGTGCTCGGGCTGCTCGACGTCCTCGCCGACCCGGCCACGGCCCCCGCGCTGGCCGACGCGGCAGCCGTGCGCACCTTCCTCCACCACGCGGTCGTCGTGCTCCCCGCCGACGTCCCCCGACCGGCCGACAACCTGGCCCGCCCCCCGGCGATCGCGGACCTGAAGGTCGTGCGCCTCGGGCCGTCCCGGTACGTGCCCGGGGCCATCGCCCACGTCGAGAACGTCATGGGCCGGGAGCGCCGCCAACGGGTGCACGAGACGACCGAGCAGACCGAGACCACCACCGTGCTCGAGACCGAGCGCACGGTCGAGAGCGAGTCGGAGCTGGAGACGGCCGAGCGGTCGGAGCTGCTGCAGGAGACCGGGCACGCCCTGCGCGAGGCGACCGACCTGGAGGCGGGAGTCGCGGTGAGCGCCGCCTACGGGCCCACCGTGCAGGTGGAGGCCGACACGCGGGTCGCGCGGCACACGTCCGCCGAGGAGGTGACCCGGGCGGCGGCCACGTTCACCAACTCCGTGACCAAGCGGGCGCGGGAAAGGATCGTGGACCGCACCCGCCAGACCCGGACGGTGCGGCGCCTGCTGGAGATCAAGGAGTCGAACACGCACGCCTTCGACAACAGCGGCGGAGCCGACCACATCCGGGGCGTCTACCGCTGGGTCGAGTCGGTGCAGGAGGCGTGGATCGAGGACTACGGCAAGCGGCTGATGCTCGAGTACGTGGTCCCCGAGCCGGCGGCCTTCCTCCGCTGGGCCGCGGGAGGCGCCCGGCCGCTCTCGGACGTGGGCGAACCGCCGACTGCCCCGCACCGCCCGGGCCAGCCCGACGTACCCCTGGAGCCGGGCCACATCGACAGCGGCAACTACCTCGGACTGGTGGCGCGCCACGGGGCCGCAGGGGTGACGCCTCCCCCGGCCGAGTCCGTGGAGCTCGCCCTCGACTGGAAGGGCGAGCAGGACCAGGACCTGCACCTGTTCAGCGCGTCGTCCTCCCTGAAGGTCCCCAAGGGCTACCACGCGAACTACTGGGAGGCCCAGTGCGTGACATGGGGGAAGAAGAGTCCGGACGGGGCCGTCTGGATGGCCGGCGTCGGTGCGACCGGAGGTATCGGCGAGGACAACAGCGACGCGCTGAAGAAGCACCTCTCGGGTGAGCTCGACGCGGCGGAGGACTCGCTGGTGCCCGTCGTCATGCTCGGCCGCGGCCTGATCAACCTGGCGACGGGTCTCCGCGTGCACTGCCGGCTCACCCAGGCCGGCCGGGAGCGCTGGCAGCTGTCGGTGTACGAGGCGGTGATGGCCGCCTACCGGGAGCAGCTGGAGGCGTTCGAGGCGCGCAAGGCCAGGGCCGAGGCGGCCCAGGCCTTCGATGCTCCCGCCGGGCTGGACGGCAGCAACCAGGCCGAGAACCGGGTCGTCGAGCGCCGCGAGCTGCGCCGAAGCATCATCCACATGCTGCTGGGCCACTCCCCCGACACGGGCCCGTTCAGCGGGCAGGCGGTGGTGCCGGACGACGCCGGCGGCCCACCGCGCCTCGACCTGGCGGTGGCGGCCGCGGAGCGCGACCTCCTCGCCTTCGTGGAGCAGTCCTTCGAGTGGCCGAACATGACCTGGGTCCACTGCCCGTACTACTGGCAGGCCCGCGAACGCTGGGCGGAGGACGCCCGTGCCAGTGGCCCCGACCCCGCCTGGACGGCCTTCCTCACCGCCGGCGCCAGCCGGGTGGTCCTGCCGGTCCGCCCCGGATTCGAGTCCGCGGTGGCCCTCTACCTCGCGACCGGGATCATCTGGGCCGGCGGCCAGGTGCCCACGGTGGGCGATCCGGCCTACCTGGCGATCGCCGACGAGATCGCCGAGTCGCTGGGCACCCGGAGCGCCGCCGCCGTCCCGGCGCGAACCCCGCTGGACCCCGTGCGCCTGCCGACGTCCCTGGTGTGGCTGCAGCCCAGCGGCAACCTCGAGCCGGTGGCCTGAGGTGGCGCTGGCCGCACCCCCGGTCGACATCCTCCCCGACGTGGCCGTTCCGGTGGCCGAGCACCTGCTCGGCCGCTGGGCCGGCGGTCGGCTGGTGGCGGCTCCCGTGGCCGCGGTCCTCGAACGGAGCCTGCGGGAGGTCCACCGGTCGGTGAGCGCGCTCGTCCGCCGGCCACTGCCGATCGACCGCTGGCTGGCCACCGCCCTGGGCGGGGCACCGCAGGGCCTGCCCGGCGACGCGCTCGGACGCTGGGCCGCCGACCGGCTGATCCAGCTGCTCGACGCGGTCGGACCCGCCTCGGCCATGTCGGCCGTGGCGGGTCTGCCGGGGACCCCGGGCCGACCGCCCGGCCTCGGGCCGGTCCCCTCGCTGCCGGGCTACACCCCACCCGCGCGGTGGGACGAGCGCTCGGTCCTGCGCGCGCTGCTGTCCCTCGGTCGGATCGGCGCGCAGGAAGTCGCCACGCTGCCCGCGCGCATGGCGGTGGCGACGGCGATGTCCGGGACGGCGGTCGCGCTCCCCGGTGTCCGGTCGACCGCATGGGTCGGCACCCGGGTGCACTCGGAGCTGCAGCAGCGCTATCGCGCCTCCTACGCCACCGGCAACCTCGTCGTGACCGACCGCGCGGTGTGGCGGCAGCTGCCGCCGCCGGCGTACTCGGGACTGCCCCTGTCGGAGGCGGCAGTGACCGGGCCACCCGCCCTGGCCGCGATGTACCTCGCCTGGCTCTCCGCCTCGTGGACCTCCACGCGGCGGGCCGACGTGACCGACCTCGACCGGGCGGCCAACTGGGAGATCAAGCCTCTCCTGCAGGCGCCCGCGGGAGTGCTCCAGGAGGCCTGGTACCGCTGCGCCTACAACTGGACGGCCGAGAACCTCCAGGCGAGCAACCCCGCGTGGACCGGCCTCTTCCCGTGGCTGCGGACGGGCCCGACGTGGGAGCCCTCGCTCCTGCGGTCGATCTCCGTGCCACCGCAGGGCGGCCAGCCGGCCGTCGCGGTCCCGTTCTCCACCGCGGCACTGCCGGCGATGGTCCTGTACGCCGTCGTCAGCGGTCCGACGATGGTCGACCTGGCCGTCCTCGTCGCCCTGATGCTGCAGCTCATCGAGCGCGAGGTGAAGCGCCGGCTGGAGCAGGCGGTCGCGGCGGCCCGCGCGCTCCTCGAGGCGCTCGCGGGGGTGCTCGGGGAGGTCGCTGCCTGGATCAGCGAGCACCTGGTGGCCCTGGTCGTCGTCGTCGCGGTGGCAGGGCTGGCCGTCGCGCTGATAGTCAGCGCCCCGGCGTGGGCGCCGGCGGTGGGCGCCGGACTGCTCACCGCGGCCGGTGCGCGGCTGATCCTCGGCCCGATCACCCAGCCGGACCCCGGGGCCCCGCCCGGGAGCGAGCTGTCGATGACGTCGGTGGACTTCGGTCCGCTGAGCGTCCGGATGCCGCCCTCCTTCGTGCCGCGGTTCACCGCCGGGCTGGAGGTCGTGGCGGGAGACGCCCTGGGCGCGCTCGCCAGGGCCGGTGGCAGCCCGGGGTCGGTCTGAGCCGTCGGCCCGGAGTCGTGCTCAGGCCTCCGTGCCGCCGGTCGCGGCGACCGCGGCCCGGACGACCGCGGTGAGATCGCCGGTCTCGCGGTGGACGCGACGCTGGAGGTCCGCGCCGGTTCCCCGGGTCAGGAGCGCCTGGAGACCGCCGGCGACGGTCCGCTCGTCGCCGGCGTCGGCCAGCGCCGGGCGGATGTGGTCGAGCAGGTCGCCGAGGACGTCGGCGGCCGGCACGGGCCGGCCGGACGACGGGTGCACGAGGTCGCCGGACAGGCCCGAACGGCCGGCCCGCCACGCGGCGAGCCGGAGCACCTCGGGCCGCATGTGCGGGACCTCTCCCCCGACGCGGGCGTCCCGAGCGGCGGTCTCCACCAGTCCCCGGACGACGCCGGCGAGGGTGACGGCGTCCTCGACGCGCAGCGCCACGTCCGCGGTACGCACCTCGACGGTGGGCCACTTCGCGGAGAGCCGGGCGTCGAAGTAGACCATCCCGGTGTCCAGGACCGTCTCGGTCGCGAGCACCTCCTCGACGAGCTGGTGGTAGTCGGCGGCGTCGGCGAACGGGCCGTTCGGGCCCGCCGATGGCCAGCGGTGCCACACCTGGGACCGGAAGCTGGCGTAGGCGGTGTCCCGCCCCTGCCAGAACGGCGAGTTGGCGGTCATGGCGGTGAGCACGGGCAGCCAGATCCGGATGCGGTTGAGGACGGCGACGCCCTCGTCGTCGTCCTCGACCGACACGTGCACGTGGCATCCGCAGGTGAGGACGTCCCACGCCGTCTGCCCGAATGCCTCGTTCAGCCGGCCGTACCGTTCCCCCTCCGTGGGGATGGGGACGACGTCGACCGGCGAGGTGGCCAGCGCGGCGACACGGGCGCCGACGGCCGTCGCGACCGCGTCGGCGCGGTCGCGCCAGTACCGGAGTTCCCGGTGGACGTCCTCGAGGGACTGGCAGACCGGAGTGCCGAGCTCGAGCTGCTGGGCCTTGAGCTCGGGCATCAGGTGAGCCGTCTCCGGCGTCTCCGCCTCGCCGTCCTCGACCTGTTGGTGCTCCTGGACGTCCTCGCCCTCACCGCGACGCGACGCCACGGCCAGCGCGTCCGGTCCCTTCGGTACCGGGTGACCGGTCGCGTCGACGACCAGCAGCTCTTCCTCGACGCCCACGGTTCGCACGCGTCCATGATCCGGAGTCCACCCTCCGGGCGCAGGCGCCCGGAGGGTGGACTCACCCCGACGAGCACTGTGACGGTGGCGATGGTGGGGCTCGACGAGCTCGTCCCGTCCTGTCACCGGCTCCGGCGCCCGGAGGGCGCCGTGGTGCTCCTCTCGGCAGGTGACGACAACCAGAAGTCGCGATGTTGTTGGGGATAACGGTAGAATTCGGCCATGTCCCGTGCGTGGCAGCAGCCGCTGCCCGACATGCCGGCTCCTCCCCCTCCGACGGCCTGGGGGCGGATCGCGCCGCCGCCCGGGTACGAGCCCCAGTGGCGCCGCCTGGTCGATGCCGCGCTCGAGCTGGGGCTGGGCCCCGACGACCTGGCCTCCGAGGGGCTGGACGTGCTGGCCACCGCGCGGGACTGGAAGCCGGCGACCGTGGCCCTGTACAGCAAGGTGGCCCGGTACGGCGGCCTCGCACTCCCCCTCGCCCCCACGCCCGAGCCGGATCCGCAGGAGCTGGACCTCCGTCCGCTGGCCCAGGTGCGCAGCGAGGACCCGGAGCACCGGCGCTCGGTGGCGTGGTGCGCCCTCGCGCTGGGCTGGCCGGCCCCGGTCTCCGCCTTCCGCTCGCTGCGCCGCGACCAGGTGCGGTCGACGGGCCGGCGGTTGCTCGTCTCGACCGACGACGGCGAGTGGGCGATACAGGGGGAGCTGACCGCCTGGCACGCCTGGGAGGCCACGCGCGACCGGTTCCCGGCACTGGCGGCGAGCCCCTGGGTGCTGCCGGCCTTGCGCCGCGGGCCGGGGCTGGATTCCCGGATCGGCGGACGGCTCTCCACCCAGGCGCTGCAGACCACCTTCACCAAGCACGCGCGCAACACCGTCCGCCACCTCCGCGCGGAGGTGGCACCGTCGCGGCGGGAGGCAGTCGAGCAGCTCGCCGCCGCGTACCGCGATCTCTCCTACGACTCCTACCGGCGGCTGGCGTTGGCCGCGGGCGCTCCCCCGGTCTCGTCCCGGGGCGTGGTCCGGGCCGCGCGGTCGGTGCACCGCTCGACCGCCCGCGCCGCACGCCTGGCGGGCTGACCTCCCCCGGTCACAGCAGCGTCAGCTGCTCCGCCGCCGGCTCCTCCACCGACGGCGCGGGCTGCTGCCACGGCGGTCGCACGCCGGGCAGACCGCCGGTCGGCAGGCTCCCTTCCGGGAAACCGACCTCCTCGTCGCCGGGCACACCCGTCGCCAGGGGTCCGTCCACCTGGCGGGCGGCACCGCCGGACTGCCGGTCCAGCCCGTGCCGCGTCAGCAGCGGTGCGACGCGGGCCGAGAGCCAGGATCGGTACTCGGCCGAGACGTAGGCGCGACGGGCGTACATGCGCTCGTAGCGCGGCACCAGGTCGGGGTGGGTGCGCGCGAGCCACGCCATGAACCACTCGCGGGCGCCGGGCCTCAGGTGCAGCGGGATGACCGTGATCCCGGTGGCCCCGGCGGCTGCGATCGCCCCGATGGCCGCGTCCAGGCTCTCCTCGTCGTCGGTGAGCCCGGGCAGGACGGGTGCGAGGAAGACCCCGCAGGGCAGGCCGGCATCGGTGAGTGCGCGGACGAGGTCCAGCCGGGCGCGGGGTGAGGGCACGCCCGGTTCCAGTGCCTGGTGCAGCTCGTCGTCCCAGATGGCCATGGAGATGCCCAGCCCCAGCGGGACCTTCCCGGCGGCCTCGGTGAGCAACGGGACGTCACGGCGCAGCAGCGTGCCCTTGGTCAGGATCGAGAACGGCGTGCCGGAGTCGGCGAGCGCGCGGATCACCCCGGGCATCAGCCTGTAGCGGCCCTCTGCGCGCTGGTACGGGTCGGTGTTCGTGCCCAGGGCGACGTGCTCCCGTTGCCAGGACGGACGCGCGAGCTCCTTGCGCAGCACCTCGACCAGGTTGGTCTTGACCACGACCTGGGTGTCGAAGTCGCGGCCCGAGTCGAACTCGAGCCATTCGTGGGTCCGTCGGGCGAAGCAGTTGTGGCTGACCACGCCGTTCGCGACGAAGTCGCCCGTACCCGTGGTGATGTCGAACATGGGCATCTCCACGCCCAGCGATCGGACGGAGACGACACGGAGATCGGCATCGCTCCTCACCGCGGCACCCTCGACCGAGCACTTCCGCCGGATGGCGGGATCGACGAGATGGGGGAAGCGGAGCTGCTCGCGCAGACCTCCTCGGACGCGCACCGTCCTGACGTGGGAAGCCGGACCAGGGTCCTCGAGGACGGAGTCGACACCGGAGCCGCTCAGGGCCTCCTGGGTGCGACTCAGGATCTCCTCGTCACGGTTGCTCGCCTCGCCCGCCGATCTCGTCTGCACGCCGATGGCCGACAGCGGCTTGCGGTACCCCGTGGCACGGGAGGACTCGAACCGAGTCGTGTGGATCCCCTCGTGCCGGAGGTGGTCGGCGGTGCGGTCCAGGCCCGCCAGGTAGCCCCGCCGGTGGTCGGCGCGGACATCCAAGGAGGTCACCGTCCGGCCGAAGCCGAGCATCGTGTCGTCGGTGGTGAGATTCGGCCGCTGGTCGGCGCCGCCCATCGAACCGGTGACGTGCTTCCAGCCCCGTGCGGTGAGGAACCGGTGATCTCCGCTGGCCACGATCTCCGTACCGTCCGCGAGCTCCACCCGGAACGCCGGCTTCACGGTGGACCAGTGGGCGAGCACCTCGGTGGTCACGTAGTGGCGACGGCTCTCGCGCTTCTCGGTGCCGATGATGCGGTCCCCGACGCGGAGCTCCGAGATGGGGCGCTGAGTTCCGTCCGCCATGAGGACGCGCGTGTCACCGGAGAGGCAGTAGACGCACGAATGACTGCAGCCCCGGTACGGGTTGATCGTGTACGGGAAGGGCATCGACGAGTCGCCCGGCACCGCGTTGAGCGCGCTGCGCGCCCGCACCTCGTGGAAGGTCAGGCCCGGGAACTCCGGGACCTGCACGCTGCGCAGCAACCCCCGGATGCTGGGCATCCCGGGCAGGGCGGAGGGGTCCTCGACATCGAGCCGTTGGGCGTCCCAGCGCATGGCACCGATCCGAACACACGTTCGAACCGTTGTCCAGTTCTCAGAGGGGCGGCCGCGCCTCGAACGACGTGGAGAGGACGACCGTCGTGCGGGTCGTCACGTTGGCGGCGGCGCGGATGTCCTTGAGCAGCGCCTCGAGGGCGTCGGGCGAGGCAACGCGCACCTTGAGGATGTAGCTCTCCAGCCCGGCCACCGCGTGGCACTCCTCGATGGCGTCGAGGTGGGCCAGCAGGGCCGGTGCGTCGTCGGTCTGCGCGTCCGCCGGGGTGATCGAGACGAAGGCCGTCAACGGCAGGCCGAGCTGCTTGGCGTCCAGCGTCGCGCGGTACCCGGTGATCAGCCCGCGCTGCTCCAGCCGGCGCACCCGCTGGTGCACCGCGGAGACCGAGAGGCCGACCCGCTCCGCGAGCTCGGTGAAGCTGGCCCGGCCGTCCCGCGCGAGCACGGCCATCAGCGCGCGGTCGACGTCGACCGCGGCGCCGTTCGCCTCAGCCGGGGAGCTCGACGAGTTCACGGGGACCGTTGTTGAGGACGCGGACGCCGTCGTCGGTGCAGACGACGATGTCCTCGATGCGGGCGCCCACCCGGCCGGGCAGGTAGATCCCCGGCTCGACGGAGAACGCCATGCCCGGTTCCAGGGGCAGGTCGTTGCCGGCGACGATGTAGGGCGCCTCGTGGGTGTCCAGGCCGATGCCGTGCCCGGTGCGGTGGATGAAGTACTCGCCCCAGCCGGCGTCGTCGATGACCGCGCGGGCGGCGGCGTCGATCTGCTCGGCGGTCGCCCCGGGGCGCACGGCGGCGGTGCCGGCCAGCTGGGCGGCGTGCAGCACCTCGTACCACTCGGCGACCTCGGCCGGGGCGCTCCCGCCGACGACGTAGGTGCGCGTGCAGTCGGAGCGGTACCCGGTGGCGGTCTCGCCACCGATGTCGACGACGACGACGTCGCCGGCCTCCACCGTGCGGCCGGACAGCTCGTGGTGCGGGCTGGCGCCGTTGGGGCCGGAGCCCACGATCGTGAAGTCGACGCCCACGTGGCCCTCGGCGAGGATCGCGGCGGCGATGTCCGCGCCGACCTCGGCCTCGGTGCGGCCGACCCGCAGCCACTCCCCCATGCGGGCGTGGACCCGGTCGATGGCCGCGCCGGCCAGCGCGAGCTCCTCGACCTCGGCCGGCGTCTTGACCATGCGCAGACGGTCGATGACCGGGCTCGCGACCTCCAGCGCCGAGCCGGGCAGCGCCCGCTGCACACCGAGGGCGTGCTCGGCCCACGTGCGCGAGCCCACGCCCACGCGTGCCGGTGCGGACCCGAGGCGGGCGGTCGCGGCGGCGGCGAGCACGGCGAAGGCGTCGTCGGTCTCGTCCCAGGCCAGCAGCTCCAGGCCCAGCGCGCCGGCAGGGCTGGCGTCGACCATCGGGGCCTCGAGCCGCGGGACCACGAGGAACGGCTCGCCGGTGCGCGGCACCGCGAGGGCGGTCAGGCGCTCCATGGCGTGCGCGTCGTAGCCGCAGAGGTAGCGCAGGTCGGCGCCGGGCGTGAGGACGAGGAGGTCGACACCGGTCTCCGCGGCGATGGCCCGTGCGGCGTGCACGCGCTCGATGGTGACCAGCGGGGAGGCCGACGCGCTCGGGTTCGTCACAGCGGCAGACTAGCCAGGGAGGGCGCCGTTCCCCGCACGAGTTCCCGGGCGGCTACCGTCCGCCGTCGTGACGACGATGCTCCTGGACGCGGCCAGCCTCTACTTCCGGGCCTTCTACGGCGTGCCCACCAGCGTCACGACGCCGGACGGCCGCCCGATCAACGCCGTCCGCGGGTTCCTCGACATGTCCGCCCGGCTGATCGCCACCCACGGGCCCGACCGGTTCGTCGCCTGCTGGGACGACGACTGGCGCCCGGCGTTCCGCGTCGAGGCGCTGCCGTCCTACAAGGCCCACCGGGTGGCGGACGAGGGCGGCGAGGAGGTCCCCGACGAGCTGGGCCCGCAGGTGCCGATCCTGGTCGACGTGCTCGCCGCGGCGGGGATCGCCCGCGTCGGCGCCCCCGGCTACGAGGCCGACGACGTCATCGGCACCCTCGCGACCCGGGCCCGCGGTCCGGTCGACGTCGTCACCGGTGACCGCGACCTGTTCCAGCTGGTCGACGACGCCCGTGGCGTGCGGGTCCTGTACACCGCGCGGGGCATCTCCGACCTCGACTTCGTCGACGAGGCCGCCGTCACCGAGAAGTACGGCATCCCTGGCCGCTCCTACGCCGACTTCGCCGTCCTCCGCGGCGACCCCAGCGACGGGCTGCCCGGAGTGGCCGGGGTCGGCGCGAAGACGGCGGCGGCGCTGATCAACGAGTTCGGCGACCTGGCCGGCATCCGGGCGGCGGTGGCCCGCACCGTCGTCCCGAAGCCGCCGCTGACCGCCGCCGTGCTGAAGAAGCTGCACGCCGCCGCCGACTACCTCGACGCCGCGCCCGTCGTCGTGGCCGTCGCCCGCGACATCGACCTGCCCGCGGTCGAGGGGACGCTCCCCCGCTCCCCCGCCGATCCGGACGCCCTGGCCGCGCTCGCCGAGCAGCACGGCCTGCAGTCGTCGGTCAGCCGCCTGGGCGCGGTGCTGGGCTGGCGGGGCTGACCGGACGGGCGGTCAGGGCTCCCCCCAGGTGTACTGCGCCCCGTCGACGTCGGTGATCCGGATCTGGAGGGTGACCTCCTCGTCGTCGGCGGTGACGCCGGTGCACTCGTAGGTGGCCCCCTCCTCCACCTCCATCTCCTCGGCGCACTCGAGATCGACCGCCACGCCCTCGCGCTGCTCGAACTGCTCGGCCACGTCCCGCTCGACCGCGCTCCGGGAGAGGACCGTCGGGCCGGTGGTCAGGGCGAGCGCGACCACGCCTCCGACCACGACGAGCGCGAGCACGAGCAGACCGAGCAGCAGGCCGCGCCGCTTCTTCCGCGCGGGCTGCGTCGGCACCCCGTACGGCGGCTGGCCGTACCCGGGAAAGCCGTAGCCGGGCACGCCGTGCTGCGGCATGCCGTATCCCGGCACCCCGTGCGAGGGCGTCCCCTGCGCGGTCTGCTGCGGGTACTGGGTCTGCTGCGGGTACTGGGCCTGCTGCGGGTACTGGGCCTGCTGCGGGTACTGGACCTGCTGCGGGTACTGGGGCGGCTGGCCGTACTGCGGCCCACCCGGCTGCTGGCCGTACTGCGGCGGCGCATGGGGCTGCTGCTGGCCCGGGTGCGGGTAGCCACCCCAGGGCTGTCCCGACGGCCCGGAGGGCGGTCCCCACGACGGGGGTGCGGGACGTTCGGTGCCGGGTCGCTCGGTGCCGGCGCTCTCGCCCTCGGGACGAGCCGTGGTCGGGTCGTCGTCGTGCGGCGGGTTCGTCATGGTCGCTCCCGGAGCCGTGGCCTGCCCCGGCAGCAGCCGGGCGCGTGGAATTCTGCCGCACCCGGGCAGCGGGCGGAGGGCAACGAATCGCCGGTCAGCCGCCGACGGCGACCGCCACCACGCCCCGCCGGACCCGTTCCACGGCCGCCCGCGCGGTGCGGGCCACCGGCTCGTCGGCCACCTTGGCCAGCTGGTCGAGCAGGTCGATGAGCTGCCGGGTCCACCGGACGAAGTCGCCCCCGGAGAGCTCGGTCCCGGCCTGTTCCGCGCCGGCCAGCACGCGGTCCAGGCTCTGCCCGTCGACCCACCGGAACGCCGCCCAGGCGAACCCGAGGTCCAGGTCGCGCGTGGCCGGCACGCCGTGGTCGAGCTCGACGTCCTGCAGGCGGGAGCGGATCCCGCGCATGGCACCGATCGCGGCGGCCACCTTCCCGGCCGGCACGGCGGGCAGGGCAGGCAGGTCGCGCCGGGCCTCGTACACCAGCGTCGACACGGCCGCGGCGAGCTCCGCCGGAGTGAGCCCCCGCCAGACGCCGGCGCGGAGGCACTCGGCCACGAGCAGGTCCGCCTCGGACCACACCCGGGCCAGTCGGCGCCCGTCGTCGGTCACCTTGGCCGTGTCGTCCGCCGCCGTCCCCCCGGCCGCGGTGGCGGGCAGGGCGACCTCGGGGACGAGGTAGCCGAGCTCCTCGAGGACGTCGCAGGTCCGGTCGAACTGCCGGGTGAGGGAGCCGGTGCGCTGGGCCATCCGACGCTGCAGGGACTCCGCCTCGTGCAGGGCCCGCAGCCAGCGCTCGGCGACCCGGACCCGCTCCTCGCGGTCGGGCAGCTGGTGCACCGGGTGGTTGCGCAGCGCCTGGCGGAGGTCGGCGAGCACCGGGTCGTCGGCGGCCGCGGACCGGCCCTTGTTGATCCGGCGGGCGCCGAGGTCGTTCTCCACCCGGGCGTTGCGCAGCGTGGCGGCGAGGTCGCGCCGGGCGTGCGGGCTGCGGTGGTTGAAGTTCTTCGGGACACGCACCCGGGCCAGCGACTCCACCGGCGTCGGGAAGTCCACCGAGCCCAAGCGGCCGGCCCACTTGTCCTCGGTGAGGACCAGCGGCCGCGGGTCGGCCAGGTCGGTGATGCCGGGGTCGAGGACGACGGCCAGCCCCTGACGACGGCCCGTGGGCACGCGGATGACGTCGCCCGGGCGCAGCGCCGCGAGCGCGTCGGCGGCCTCCATGCGGCGTTTGGCCTGCGAGTCGCGGGACAGCTCCTTCTCCCGGTCGGAGATCTCCCGGCGGATCCGCGCGTACGCGCCGACGTCGCCACGGTCCGAGCGCATCTCGGCTGCGAGCTGCTCGGCCTCGCGCTCGTGCTGGGCCGCGGACCGCGCGAGGCCGACGACGGAGCGGTCGGCCTGGAACTGGGCGAACGAGCTGGCCAGCAGCTCGCGGGCGCGGTCGCGGCCGAACGAGCCGACGAGGTTGACCGCCATGTTGTAGCTGGGCCGGAACGACGACCGCAGCGGATAGGTCCGGGTGCTGGCCAGCCCGGCCACCACCGAGGGGTCCATGCCCGGTGCCCAGACGACGACGGCGTGCCCCTCGACGTCGATGCCGCGGCGCCCGGCCCGGCCGGTGAGCTGGGTGTACTCCCCCGGCGTGACGTCGACGTGCGCCTCGCCGTTCCACTTGACCAGGCGCTCGAGGACGACGGTGCGCGCCGGCATGTTGATGCCCAGCGCGAGGGTCTCGGTGGCGAACACGGCCTTGACCAGACCGCGGACGAAGCACTCCTCGACGGTCTCCTTGAACGCGGGGACCAGACCCGCGTGGTGGGCGGCGATGCCGGCGAGCAGCCCTTCTCGCCACTCCCAGAACCCGAGGACGTGCAGGTCCTCCTCGGGCAGCGACCCGGTGCGCTCGTCGATGATCCGCGCGATCTCGGCGCGCTCGGCCTCGTCGGTGAGCCGCAGCCCGCTCATCAGGCACTGGGAGACGGCGGCGTCGCAGCCGTTGCGGCTGAACACGAAGGTGATCGCCGGGAGCAGTCCGGCCTTGTCCAGCCGCTCGATCACGTCGGAGCGGGCAGGGGGCCGGAACCGGGGCTTGTGGAAGCTGTCCCGGCGGCCGCTCCCCCACCCCTCGATGCGCCGCTCGTACTCGCGGACGTACCGGACCAGCTCGGGGTCGACCACCGAGGCGCCGCGCTCGCGGGTGGAGCGCCCGCGCGGGGACTCCTCGTGCTCACCGGCGTGCGCGGCGGGCCGCAGGGAGAACATGTCGAAGACGCGGTTGCCGACGAGCATGTGCTGCCACAGCGGGATCGGCCGGATCTCGCTGACCACCACCTCCGTGTCCCCGCGCACGGTGACCAGCCAGTCGCCGAACTCCTCGGCGTTGCTCACCGTCGCCGACAGCGACACCAGCGTGACCGAGGCGGGGAGGTGGATGATCACCTCCTCCCAGACGGCGCCGCGGAAGCGGTCGGCGAGGTAGTGCACCTCGTCCATCACCACGTAGCCGAGGCCGTCGATCGCCGGGGACTCGGCGTAGAGCATGTTGCGCAGCACCTCGGTGGTCATCACGACCACGGGCGCGTCCCCGTTGACCGCGTTGTCGCCGGTCAGCAGCCCGACCCGGTCGGCGCCGTAGCGCTCCACCAGGTCGTTGTACTTCTGGTTGGACAACGCCTTGATCGGCGTCGTGTAGAACGCCTTGCGCCCCTCGGCGAGCGCCTTGTGCACGGCAAACTCGCCCACCACGGTCTTGCCGGCACCGGTGGGCGCGCAGACCAGCACACCGGAGCCGCTCTCCAGCGCCTCGCAGGCCTCGACCTGGAACGGGTCCAGGGAGAAACCGAGCTCGGCGGTGAAGTCGGCCAGCGTCGGGTGGGAGGTCCGCCTCCGGGCGGCGGCGTACCGCTCAGCGGGGCTGGACATGCCCCCACGTTAGGCGGTCGGTGCACCGCCGACCGGGCGGGAGCCGACGACGCGCACGGCGCCTGGGACGCACTCGGCCACCGCGGGCAGCGGGGCCACCGGCTCGCCGTCGGCGTAGGTGCTCACCCCGGCGCACCGGAGCTCGACCCTCGCCGCCCGGTGCACCGAGACGGCGGGGTGGTCGACGTGCGTGCCGTCGGCGAGCCGGGGCTTGGTGCGCACCAGCTCCAGCCGCGAGCTCGCGCCCACGACGGTGACGTCGAGCAGGCCGTCGGTGGGGTCTGCGTCCGGGCAGATCTTCATGCCACCGCCGTACCAGGGGGTGTTGCCGACGGCGACCATCGTGGCGGCCAGCGTCCGCTCCACCCCGTCCAGCGTCAGCGTCACCTCGTAGGCGCGCAGCCGCGCCAGCTCCAGCAGGACGGCGACGTCGTACCGGCGGCGGCCGCGCGGCCAGCGCAGCCGGTTGGCGCGGTCGGTGACGGCGGAATCGAACCCGCAGCAGAGCACCGTGGCCCACCACCGGCCGTCGGTGCGCCCGGCGTCGACGGAGCGGCTGCGCACGGCGAGCAGGTCGGCCGCAGCGGCCCGCGCGGCCGCCACGGGATCGGCGGGGACCTCCAGGGCCAGGGCGAGGTCGTTGCCCGTACCGGCCGGCACCACGGCGAGCGGGACGGGCGTGCCGGCGACCGCCTGGAGCGCCGCGTGGGCGCTGCCGTCACCCCCCACCGCGACCACGGCACCGGTCCCCGCCGCCACGGCCTCGGCGGCCTGGCGCTCGGCCTCCGCGCCCGTCCTCGCGGGAAGCACCTGCGGGGTGAGGCCCGCCTCGCGCAGGGCGGTCAGGACGGCTCCGGCGCGCTCGCGGGCGCGGCCCCGCCCGGCGGCAGGGCTGACGAGGACGGCGACGTCCACCGGATCAGAGGCGGGGCGGGGTCGAGGTGTCGACCGAGGACGTCGGCTCGAGCACCGAGGGACGCGCGTCCAGCGGCGAGGCCTCGTCGTCGTCGAGCTCGTGGAAGTGCTCCGCGGCGTCCCGCCGGGCGCGGCGGCGGTCGACGATCCGGGTGACCTGGATGGCCAGCTCGAACAGCACGATCATCGGCCCGGCCATGAGCAGCATGGTGAACGGGTCCTGCGTCGGCGTCACGAACGCCGCGAACACGATGGTGAGGAAGAAGATCCACCGCCGGCTCCGGCTGAGCACCTCGTGGCTCAGCGCGCCGACCAGGTTCAGCGCGACGGCGATCAGCGGCAGCTCGAAGCTCACGCCGAAGGCGACCAGCAGGGAGAGCAGGAAGCCGATGTAGTCCGGCGCGGTCAGGGCGACGACGACGCCGTCGCCGGCCAGCGACAGCAGGAGTTCCAGCCCCTTGGACAGGGACACGTAGGCGAGCACCGCGCCCGCGGCGAACAGCGTGGTGGAGATCAGCACGAACCCGATGCCGTACCGCTTCTCGTTGCGCTTGAGACCCGGGGTGATGAAGGCCCACAGCTGGTAGAGCCAGAAGGGCGCCGACAGCACCGCCCCGGCCAGCAGCGAGACCTTGAGCCGGATGAAGACGCCACCGAAGACGTCGAGGATCAGCAGGCCGCAGCCGGTGCTGCCGTCGCCGTAGCGCAGGTCGGGGTCCAGGTTGCAGTAGGGCGCGCGGATGAAGTCGCCCAGACCGTGCTCGTACCACCAGAAGGCGACGGCGGTGCCGATCGCGAGGAACAGCAGTGCCTTGCCGACCCGGTTGCGCAGCTCGGTCAGGTGGGCGACGAGGGTCATCGTCGCCTGCGCATCACGCGGCGGACGGCGACGCCGCACGCTCCTGGTGGCCTCGCTCACCGCCGTCCTGCCGGGTGCGGGTGGGTCAGCGTGAACCGTCGGTCGTGCGCGCCTGCTCGGCGCGGGCACGCAGCTCGGCGGCACGCAGCTCCGCCTGGCGGGCCTCCTCGTGCAGCTTCGCGGTCAGGTCGCCGGACGCCGACGTCGTCGTGCCGGCCGGGAGCACCTCGCCACGGACCGGGGTGCTCGTCCGGGCCGCCTCGCGCGTGCGGACGTCCGCGGCCGCCGAGTCGTCGTCCTTCATGCCCTTCATCTCGCCCTTGAAGATGCGCAGCGAACGGCCGAGGGAGCGGGAGGCGTCCGGCAGCTTCTTGTAGCCGCCGAACAGCAGGAGCGCCACCACGAGGATGATCAGCAGCTCCGGTACGCCGAGTCCGGCCATGAGGGGTCCCTCCACAGGTCGATTCGCTCGGGATACTACGCCCCGGGGGCCTTCTCCCCCGGGCTCGCGCAGTTCGGCGGGCGGGCTTCAGCTCTCGTCCGCCCGGCCGCGTGCCCGCTCCGCAGCGGCGACCGTCGCCTGCACCTGCTCGAGCACCGGCCGCAGCTCCCGGGCACCGGCGTCGAGCTCGCGACGCAGCCGCGCGACCCCACCCAGCACGCCGTGGAGCAGCACCGCCAGGACGATCAGCGCCAGCACGGCCACGGCGAGGGAGATCCAGAGCACCACGACCGCGACCCTAGCCGCCGGCCGGCCGGTGCTCGATCCCGTACCGGCGCAGCGCCTCCCGCGCCTCCGCCGCGACCTGCATCCCGAGTTCGGCGGGCTCGTCCACCAGGGCGTTCCCGCCGAGCGTGGCGACCAGGCGCCGGGCCCAGGCGAGGTCGGCGGTGCGCACGGTGACCGCCAGCCCGCCGGGCGGGTCGTCGACCGGGGCGACGTCCTCCACCGGGTAGTAGTCGGCGACCCATCGCCCGGCACGGGCGAGCCGCAGCCGGACGGCGGGCGAGTCCTGCTCCGGCCGGTAGACGCCGCCGTCGACGGTGCGGCTGGTCGCCTGCGGCGGCGGCGCGGCGGGCTCGTCGAGCACGACGACGTCGTCGACCCGGTCCAGCCGGAACAACCGCACGCCCTCGGCGCGCCGGCACCAGGCTTCCAGGTACCAGCGACCGTCGACCAGCAGCAGCTGCATGGGGTCGACGGTCCGCTCGGTGCGCTCGTCGCGGGTGGGCACGTAGTAGTGCAGGTGCAGGGCGCGCCCGCCCTCCAGCGCGGACCGGACGACCGCGAGCGTCTCCTCACGGGCGTCCACGCTGACCGCGACGGGGGTCACCCGCTCGGCGGCGTCGCCCGCGGCGGCGGACACCTTCGCCAGCGCCCGGCTGACGGCGTCCCGCTCGGCCAGCCCCGGCAGCTCCAGCAGGGTGCGCAGGGCGACCACGAGCGCGACCGCCTCGTCGGTGGTCAGCCGCAGCGGCCGCACCATGCCGGCGCTGAAGGTGACCTTCACCCGGTCACCCTCGAAGGAGACGTCGATGAGGTCCCCGGGGCCGTAGCCCGGCAGACCGCACATCCAGAGGAGCTCGAGGTCGGCGCGGACCTGGCGCTCGCTCACCCCGAAGTCGCGGGCGGCCTCGGTCAGCGCCACCCCGTCCGGCCGCGCGGAGAGGTACGGGACGAGGGCCAGCAGCCGCGTCATGCGGTCGGTGGTGCCGGTCGCGGTCACGCGCTCTCCCCCATGGCGGCCAGTCGCGTGAGCCGCTCGACGACCGCGTCGCGCATCTCGGTGGGGGCCTCGACGACGACGTCGGCACCGTAGGCGGTCAGCTCGTCGGCGAGGGCCCAGGGCTCGGTGGTGCGCAGTTCCAGCCGGTCGTCCCCGTCGTCGGCCGGGTCGAGCGAGGTGGCCCGGCGGCGCAGCCCGACGGCGGTGCCGGGACGCGCGCGGACCACCACCAGGTGCTCCTCCCCGCCGACCTGGCGGGCCACGACCGAGGTCAGGTCGAGGTCGGCCGGGGGGTCGAAGGCGTCGGCCGGTCCCGTCGCCTTCGGCGTGCCCGCCACCCGGGAGAGCCGGAAGACCCGGTCGGCCCGGCGGTCCAGGTCGAAGCCCACGAGGTACCAGCGGCCGTGCCAGGCGACGACGCCCCACGGCTGCACGTGCCGCCGGACCGCGGTGTCCTCGTCGGGGCGGCGGTAGTCGAACTCCAGCGCCCGACGGTCCCGGGCGGCGGCGTAGCAGGGCTCGAACGCGGCCTCCCCGCGGTCGAGCCGCGGCTGGATGGGCAGCGAGCGGGTGGTGTCGACGTCGACCCCGGCGGCTCTGAGCTTGACCAGCGCGCTCTGCGCCGCGCCGGCCAGGCGAGCGGACTCCCACAGCCGCAGCGCGAGGCCGACGGCGGCGGCCTCCTCGCCGGTCAGGTGGATCTCGGGCAGCTCGTAGTCCGCTCGCGCGATGCGGTAGCCGTCCTCGGTGTCGAAGACGCTCGTGCGCCCGGTCTCCAGCGGCACGCCCATCTCGCGCAGGTCGGCCTTGTCCCGCTCGAACATCCGCTTGAAGGCCTCGTCCGCGCGATCGCTGCCGTCATCCGCCTCGTAGCCGGGCACGGTCGCGCGGATCCGGGCGGCGGTCACGTACTGCCGGGTGCTGAGCAGCGCGATGACCAGGTTGACCAGTCGTTCCGCCCGCTTGGCCGCCATGCCCCACAGGCTAGAGGAAGCACCCCCTGCCGCCCGGCCGCGCGGCGCGACCCTCGATAGCCTGCCGGTATGAGCAGCTCTGCCGCCGCGCCGTCGTCCCGCATCCGCTGGCGGCGTGGAACGGTCACCGCCACCGGGCGTTCCTGGCGCGACGCGCTGGAACTGACGGTGGAGGTCGAGGGCGAGGGCGAGCTCTCCGCGCTGGCCTATCCCTCCCTGGTCGGTCTTCCCGAGACCGGCGACGCGGTGCTGCTGAACACCACGGCCCTCGCGCAGGGCCTGGGCACCGGGGGCTACGCGCTCGTCGTCGCCGTCCCCGACCGGCTGCCGCCGGACCCCGAGGGGCCGGGGCACCTGGTGAAGGCGCGGTACACGCCCATGCAGGTCATGGTGCAGGGCGTCGACGAGCAGGACACCGAGCACCACGAGGTGATCGCCGCGGCCGACGACCTGGCCGGCATGCCGGTCGTCGTCGCCGACCTGCACTCGGCGCTGCCGGCGGTCCTCATCGGGATGCTCGCCACCGACCCCGATCTCAAGGTCGCCTACGTGATGACCGACGGAGGTGCGCTGCCGGCAGCGTTCTCCCGCACGGTCACGGCGCTGAAGTCGTCGCTGGCCGGCGTGGTCACGGTCGGGCAGGCCTACGGCGGCGACGTCGAGGCGGTCACCCTGCACACCGGGCTGCTGGCCGCCAAGCACGTGCTCCGCGCCGACCTGGCGATCGTCACCCAGGGGCCGGGCAACCTGGGCACCGGAACCCCGTGGGGCTTCTCCGGGGTCGCGGCCGGCGAGGCGTGCAACGCGGTGTCGGTCCTGGGTGGCCTGCCCGTCGGTGCGCTGCGCATCTCCGATGCCGACCCGCGGCCGCGTCACCGAGGGGTGTCGCACCATTCGCTGACGGCGTTCGGGCGGGTGGCCCTGGGCGGCGTCACGCTCATCGCGCCGCGCGGCCTCTCCTCGGAGCTGGGCGGGCAGGTCGGCGAGGACCTCGCCGGTCAGCCGGAGCGCAATGTCGTCGTGTGGGTGGACACCGACGGGCTGGACGCCGCGCTCGGCCTGTCCCCCGTTCCCCTGCGCACGATGGGGCGCGGTTATCCCGAGGAGCGTGCCTACTTCCTGGCCGCCGCGGCCGCCGGCCGGTACGCCGCTCTCCAGGTGCCGCTGTCCGGGGACGCGGCAGAGACCGCCGCCGAGGACTCATCGGCCGACGCGGCGCCGGACGAGCCGTCCGCCTGACCGCTCAGCCCACCCGTGCCCAGCTGCCGCCGCTCCAGCCCCAGTCGGTGGCTGCCTCGAGGTCGGCAGCCACGGCGGTGAGCCACCAGGTCGTGCCGGGGTCCCAGCCGGCGAGCACCGTGCCCGCCGGGCCGTCCGGCGTGTGCACGGGAAGGGCTCGCCCGGCGGTGGCGAGGTAGCCGTCCACCGTCAGGTGCACCGCGTCGTACTCGTCCGCGACCACCGACCAGTCGGGGATCACCCAGCCCTCGTCCTCGCCGGTGACCCGCCACCAGTCGTGCCGCCGCGACGCGGTGACCACCAGCGGGAAACGCTCGACCAGGCCCACCCAGTCCGCCGGTCCGGCGACCTCCAGCACCCGGGCGCCGGGCGGCGGCGTCACCGGCCAGGAGCGGCCGGTCGTCTCTCCCCGGGCATCCTCCACCCAGCTCAGCGCCGCCGGGACCGGCCGGGTCACCGTGCAGCCAGCGAGGTGCGGGAGGGCCCACCACTCCCCGGACCAGCTCGCCCGCGGATCCGTGGGCCGTTCCCGCTGCGCGCGCACTTCCTCGGCGATCGTCGCCTCCCGCCACGCCCCGGGGTCGGCGCCCCCGCGCGGGAGCTCGACCCGGCCGTCGTCGCCCGGCCAGGCGACCACGTGGTGGTCGCGCGGGACGAACGGCTCGGCCCACCACCCGGTCGCGGGCGCGGCGGCCGCGGCCCTGGCCAGCGGGAGGAGCTCGGCGGCCACCTCGTCGTCGGCGAGCACGACGTCGACGTCGTACGGCTCCTGCCAGTACGTGGCGTCGACGACCGACGCGGTCACGGCGGCGACCAGCCGGTCCTCCTGGACCGCCGGCACAGGATCGGTCTCGGCCACCCGGCGGCGCACGTCGGCCGGCCAGTCGACCGCGCGCCCGGGGTGGACGAACAGCGGGTCGTCGAGCAGCTCGGCCACGAAACGCCGGCCACGCGGGCCGGAGAGCAGGCGACGGGCGCGGTCGTCGTCCACGAAGGCAGTGTGGCCGCCCGGCTCACATGCTGGCGATCAGTTTCTCCACCCGCTCGTCGACGGCCTTGAACGGGTCCTTGCACAGCACGGTGCGCTGGGCCTGGTCGTTGAGCTTGAGGTGCACCCAGTCGACGGTGAAGTCCCGCCGCTTCTCCTGGGCCCGGCGGATGAACTCGCCGCGCAGCTTGGCGCGGGTGGTCTGCGGCGGCACGTTCTTGGCCTCGAAGATCCGCGGCTCGTGGGCGACCCGGTCGACCTGCCCGTTGCGCTCCAGCAGGTAGTAGAGCCCGCGGGTGCGGCTGATGTCGTGGTAGGCGAGGTCCATCTGCGCGATCCGGGGCGAGCTCAGCGGGAGGTCGCGCTTGGCCCGGTAGCGCTCGATGAGGCTGTACTTGGTGGCCCAGTCGATCTCACGGTCGATGAGCGAGATGTCCTCGGTGTCGACGGCCTTCAGCACCCGGCCCCAGAGCTCCAGCATCCGGCGGTGCACGTCGCCGAAGCCCTCGCGGTCGACGAACTCGGCGGCCCGGGCGTGGTACTCGGCCTGGATCTCCAGCGCCGACATCTCCTTGCCGTTGGACAGCCGCACCTTGCGCCGTCCGGTCATGTCGTGGCTGATCTCGCGGATCGCCCGGATCGGGTTCTCCAGCGTCATGTCGCGGATCGGGACGCCGGCCTCGATCATGCGCAGCACCAGGTCGGTCATGGTGACCTTGAGCAGCGTCGTCGTCTCGTTCATGTTCGAGTCGCCGACGATGACGTGCAGCCGCCGGTACTTCTCCGCATCGGCGTGCGGCTCGTCGCGGGTGTTGATGATCGGCCGGCTGCGGGTCGTGGCGCTGGAGACGCCCTCCCAGATGTGCTCGGCGCGCTGGCTGACGCAGTAGATCGCCCCGCGCGGGGTCTGCAGCACCTTGCCGGCACCGACGACGATCTGCCGGCTCACCAGGAACGGGATCAGGACGTCGGCGAGCCTTCCGAACTCGCCGTGCCTGCCCACCAGGTAGTTCTCGTGGCAGCCGTAGCTGTTGCCGGCGGAGTCGGTGTTGTTCTTGAACAGGTAGATGTCGCCGACCACCCCCTCCTCGGCCAGGCGCTGCTCGGCGTCGACCACCAGGCCCTCGAGGATCCGCTCGCCGGCCTTGTCGTGGACGACCAGCTCGCTCAGGTCGTCGCACTCGGCGGTGGCGTACTCGGGGTGGCTGCCGACGTCGAGGTAGAGCCGGGACCCGTTGCGGAGGAAGACGTTGGAGCTGCGGCCCCACGACACCACGCGGCGGAACAGGTAGCGGGCGACCTCGTCCGGGGAGAGCCGGCGCTGCCCCTTGAAGGTGCACGTGACGCCGTACTCGGTCTCGATGCCGAAGATCCGTCGGTCCACGACCCGAGACTAGGCGCCGGGAGCGACACCGGCCCAGCGCCGGCGCACCGCACCGGTCACGCGCCCGTGACACGCCGGGACGACGCGCGGTCCGGTCGCGACCGGGCCGCGTCCGGGACCGCTCAGCCCGAGGAGTCCTCGCCGCCCTGACCACCGGCGGTGTCGGGAGCCGCCGGGTCACCGAGGCCGGCAGGCGTGCCCGGCGCGGGGTGGCTGGGGGTGTGCGCGGTGGTGCCTGCAGCGGGCTCGGGGGTGGCCTGGCCGTCGCCGAGCAGCGTGTGCAGCGCGGCGCCGACGACGCGGCGGAACGCCCGCTTGGGCCGCCGCCGGTCCAGCACGGCGACCTCGAGCTGCTCGGCGGTCAGCCGCGCGTGGCTGCCGTGCCCGGAGCCCGCGGTGGCCGGGCTGACCGCCGACAGCGCGTCGACCCCGACCTTGAGGGCGTCGGCCAGGCCCATGCCGGCGTGGAAGTTCTCCCGGAGGTGGCCGGTGACCGCCTCGGCCTGACCACCCATGACGACGAAGTCGGGCTCGTCGACGACCGACCCGTCGAAGGTGAGCCGGTACAGCTGGTCGCGGTCGGGGGTCTCCCCCACCTCCGCGACGCACAGCTCGACCTCGTAGGGCTTCATCTGCTCGGTGAAGATGGCGCCGAGGGTCTGGGCGTAGGCGTTGGCGATGACCCGGCCGGTGACGTCGCGTCGGTTGTAGGAGTAGCCACGGACGTCGGCCAGGCGGACCCCGGCGACGCGCAGGCTCTCGAACTCGCTGTAGCGACCGACGGCGGCGAAGCCGATCCGGTCGTAGATCTCGCCGATCTTGTGCAGCGTGGAGCTGGGGTTCTCGGCGATCAGCAGGACGCCGTCGGCGTAGGTGAGGACGGCGACGCTGCGACCGCGGGAGATGCCCTTGCGGGCGTACTCCGAGCGGTCGCGCATGACCTGCTCGGCGGAGGCGTAGTACGGCATGGTCATGGCGCTCAGGCCTCCCGGTCCATGGTCCGGCGGTCGGCGTCGGCCCGCTCCGTGACGATCGTGTCGGCGACGGCGGCCACCTCGGCGTCGGTGAGCCGGACAGCGCCCTCGGCGTCGACCCGGTAGACGATCGGGTAGAGCCTGCGCACCGGGTCGGGTCCGCCGGTGGCGGAGTCGTCGTCGGCGGCGTCGTAGAGCGCCTCGACGACGGTGCGGGTGGCGGCATCGGCGGGCAGTCCGCTGCGCCAGGTCTTCTTCAGCGAGTTCTTGGCGAACAGCGAGCCGGAACCGACGGCGGCGTAGCCCCGCTCCTCGTAGTTCCCGCCGGTGACGTCGTAGCTGAAGATTCGGCCCGGTGCGGTGCCCGGTGCGGCGTCGAGGTCGAATCCGGCGAAGAGCGGGACGACGGCCAGGCCCTGCATCGCGGCGCCCAGGTTGCCGCGGATCATCTGGGCGAGGCGGTTGGCCTTGCCGTCGAGGCTCATGGTGAGCCCCTCGATCTTCTCGTAGTGCTCGAGCTCCACCTGGTAGAGCTTCACCATCTCGATGGCGATGCCTGCCGCACCCGCGATGCCGATGACGCTGTAGGAGTCGGCCGGGTAGACCTTCTCGATGTCGCGGCTGGAGATCAGGTTGCCCATCGTGGCGCGCCGGTCGCCGCCCATGAGGACGCCGCCCTCGAACGTGACGGCGACGATCGTCGTGCCGTGCGGCGCGATGTCAGCCATCGGCACCGACGGCACCGGCCGCCGACCGGGCAGCAGGTCGGGCGCGGTGGCGCCGAGGAAGTCGGTGAACGAGGAACCCACCCGGTCCAGGTACGCGGGCGGGAACCCGCTCCGGCCAGCTGACGACTCGTTCACTCATCCGCCTCTCCCGCCCGCTCGCGCCGGCGTGCACCACTGCCTGCCGGGCGCCGCGCGCGCTGCGCAGGTGCGGTCCCGGACGTCGCTGCGACCCTACTGGCAGCCGCTGGCGTCGGCTGGCCCGTCCGGGTCGTCGGTGCCGGCGGCGCGCAGCCTCGCGATCCCCTGCTCGTTCATGTGGTGCTCAACGTAGAAGGCCGCCCTGCGCAGCAACCACGGATCGTCGCGGAACTGGCCCAGCCCACCGTTGCAGTTGAAGCACAGCAAGGCCCGGACGGCCCCGGAGTCGTGGTCGTGATCCACGTGCGCGGCGGGCGCAGCCCGGCAGATGGCGCAGACGCCGCCCTGCGTCGCCAGCATGGCGTCCGCCTCGGCGGCGGTGATCCCGTACCGGCGACGGAGGTGATAAGTCCGCTCGCCACCCACTGCGTCCTTCGAGCGCCTGCCACGCGCGTTGTGGCACGGCTTGCAATAAGAGGTCCGACCCGTCTTGGACGCTGCGTTGCGACCGAACGAAGCGAACGGCAGGATCTGCTCGCAGTCGGGACACCATTTGTGGCCCTCGGGAACGACTGCATCCCTTGGGTGTCGCCGCTTCGGCTTGCCGTCACGCCGATCCTTGGCGGCATTGTGCCGGCGGCGAGCATGCGCCCCGCAATAGAACGCGTAACCGTCTCGTGAGTTTCGGTTACGCGTGAACTCGGTCAGCGGGCGGTCTTCTCCGCAATCGCGACAGAACTTCGTATCCATCGGCGGCGATTACGGAACGGGATCGTTCACTGACCCCCTTTTTGGACGTACGCGCGAACGAAGTCTTCTGCGTTCTCCTCGAGCACGTCGTCGATCTCATCGAGAAGCGAGTCGACGTCCTCGGTCATCTTCTCGTGGCGCTCGGCGACGTCGGAGTCGACCGAGGCCTCGATCTCCTCGTTCTCCTCGCGCGACCGCGTCGCCTTCTGCTGCCCGCCGGTGTCCCTGGTGGCCATGGCCTGCCCTTCGGTCCGTGGAACTGCTGCTGGTCAGGAAACTACTCGCAGACACCGACATCCGGCGTCCGCCGACCGGGTGCCGTGGACGGTGCCCGCGGCTGTGGAGAACCGGCTCAGGGTCCGGTGATCGTGTCCACGAGGTCCTGCGCGGTGGCCGAGGCCTCGAACAGCGCGCCCACGTGCTCCCGCGTACCGCGCAGCGGTTCCAGCGTCGGGATCCGCACCAGGCTCTCGCCGCCGAGGTCGAAGACCACCGAGTCCCACGACGCGGCAGCCACCTGCGCGGGGAATCGGCGCAGGCACTCGCCGCGGAAGAAGGCGCGGGTGTCCTCCGGGGGCGAGGTCATCGCCGCGGTCACCTCCTCCTCGGTCAGCAGGCGCTGCATGGCGCCGCGGGCGACCAGGCGGTTGTAGAGGCCCTTCTCCGGTCGCACGTCGGAGTACTGCAGGTCGACCAGGCGCAGCCGCGAGTCGCCCCACTCCAGACCGTCACGCGAGCGGTACCCCTCCAGCAGCCGCAGCTTTGCCGGCCAGTCCAGCCGGTCGGCCAGCCGCATGGGGTCGGCCTCCAGGTCGTCGAGAACGCTCGCCCACTTCGCCAGCACGTCGGCGGTCTGCTCGTCGCCGTCGCCCTGCCGCTCCACGAACCGGGCGGCGGCCTCCAGGTACACGCGCTGCAGCTCGATCGCCGTCAGCCGCCGTCCGTCGCGCAGCCGCACCCGGTGGGCCAGCGAGGGGTCGTGGCTGACCGCCTGCAGCTCGGCCACCGGCTCCTCCAGCGCGAGGTCCTGGGGCACGGCGCGCGCCTCGATCATCGCCAGCACGAGCGACGTCGTCCCGACCTTGAGGTAGGTCGAGAGCTCGGCGAGGTTCGCGTCGCCGATGATCACGTGCAGCCGGCGGTACTTGTCGGCGTCGGCGTGCGGCTCGTCGCGGGTGTTGATGATCGGCCGCTTCAGGGTCGTCTCCAGGCCCACCTCGACCTCGAAGAAGTCGGCCCGCTGGGAGAGCTGGAAGCCCGCGATCCGGCTCTCGGTGCCGATGCCGACCTTGCCGGACCCGGCGAACACCTGGCGGGTCACGAAGAACGGCACCAGCCCGCGGATGATGTCGATGAACGGCGTCCGCCTGTCCATCAGGTAGTTCTCGTGGGCGCCGTAGGACGCGCCCTTGCCGTCGGTGTTGTTCTTGTACAGCTGGATGGGTTGCGTGCCGGGGATCGCCGCGGCGCGCCGGGCCGCCTCGGCCATCACCTGCTCCCCCGCCTTGTCCCACAGCACGATGTCGCACGGAGAGGTGACCTCCGGCGTCGAGTACTCGGGGTGCGCGTGGTCCACGTACAGCCGGGCGCCGTTGGTCAGGATGACGTTGGCCATCCCGTGGTCCTCGTCCAGGTCGTTGTGGTCCAGCGCCTGCGCGGGAGTCAGGTCGAAGCCGCGGGCGTCGCGCAGCGGCGACTCCTCCTCGAAGTCCCAGCGGGGCCGCCGCGGCGTGGGCGCCTCGGCCACCGCCCAGGCGTTCACCACCAGGCTCGACAGCGTCGTCGGGTTCGCTCCCGGCTGCCCCGGCACCGAGATGCCGTACTCGACCTCGGTGCCCATGACCCTCCGCACGCTCATGGGCCAACCCTAGGCCGCCGTTCGCGAGGCAAAGCCCCAGGCACGGACACCCGCGTGGGTGACTGACCAGCGGCATCGAGACTGCGATGATCACGTTCCCCGCGCGACCGTGCGGACCCGGTGCACGCAACCCCTCGGAGGACGTCGGTGCAGCGCAGCACAGCCCTTCTGCTCGTCTCGCTGGCCTCGATTGCCGGGTCCACCGCCTGTTCGTCCTCTGTCGTGGGCCACGCAGGCCCTGCACCCGAAACCCTCGCGGCGGCTCCAGCGGCCGGCACCTGCTGGGAGGACACCACGCCGGGTTCCGGCCTGCCGCTGGACGAGACCGTCCCGGTCGCCTGCGGCCAACCGCACCACGCGGAGACCGTGGTGGCGAACGAGGACGTCTTCGCAGCCGGAATGGCCTACCCGACCTTGAGAGATCTCGGGAGCGACCCGGCGAACAGGCAGACGCTCCACGACATCTGCAGCCCTCCCCTGGTCGTCGGCTACCTGGGTCTGGACGTCCAGACCGAACTGCCTCCGTACGCGCTCTACGTCACCACCGCCGCGCGCCTGCCGAACAAGGAGGAATGGGCGGCGGGAGCTCGCTGGATACGCTGCGACATCGTCTACGGGATGGAGTCGGGTGACTCCGCGCCCGGCCGCATGGCCGGCGGCCTCGTGGGTCCGCAGGGCGCTGCCTACCACCTGTGCTTCACCGGTACGTCCGATGACTTCGAGCCCACCAGTTGCGCAGCGCCCCACTCCGCCGAAGCACTCGGGGAGCCGTACCAGCTGCCGCCGCTCACGCCCTGGCCCGGCGACACCCCGGCCCGCCAGGAACTGAGGGAGACGTGTGCGGGAGCCCTGCCGTACGAGTTGAGCGTGCCGGGTCTGCCGGACGGCACGCAGGTCGACGTCTTCGTCGGCACCGAGGACTCGTGGGACGCGTTCCCGCTCGTTGCGTGCGTGCTCACCCCGACGGCAGGAGGCGAGGTCACGACGACGCTCCTGCAGTGAGCGTCAGGAGTTCGGAACCACCAGGACGGTGAGGCCACGTGCGGCGTAGAGCCGGTGCTCCCACTCTCGTCAGGGCGACGAGCAGGTGGTCCCGCCCCGGGAAGCTGCGCGGCGGTCCGACTCGGCCTCGATGAACGGCTCGACGTCGACCCCGTTGGTCCTCAGGTCCACGACCTCGCCGGTGATGTCGGTCTAGCGGAGCTCCGCATACCGGCATGACACGTCGCCGACGCCGACGGCCCGGCGGCCCCGCAGGCCCACCGCCCGGAGATCCGACCGCGGAGCTCCTGCCCGGAGAACTCGACCATGCGCGCAACCTGGCGGCCGGGTCCGACATCGCGACCCGGCCGCCGGAGACGACCTACAGGTACTGGCCGGTGTTCGTGGCCGTGTCGATCGCGCGGCCGGCCTCGTTGCCCTTGCCGCTGATGAGCGTGCGGATGTAGACGATCCGCTCGCCCTTCTTGCCCGAGATCCGCGCCCAGTCGTCGGGGTTGGTCGTGTTGGGCAGGTCCTCGTTCTCCTTGAACTCGTCCACGCACGCCTGCATCAGGTGGCCGACCCGCAGCCCGGAGGAACCGGTCTCCAGGCTCTCCTTGATGGCCATCTTCTTCGCGCGGTCGACGATGTTCTGCAGCATCGCGCCGGAGTTGAAGTCCTTGAAGTACAGGACCTCCTTGTCCCCGTTGGCGTAGGTGACCTCGAGGAAGCGGTTCTCCTCGCTCTCGGTGTACATCCGCTCGACGGTGCGCTGGATCATCCCGGCGATCGTCGCCTCGCGGTTGCCGCCGTGCTCGGCGAGGTCGTCGGGGTGCAGCGGCAGTGTCGGCACGAGGTACTTGCTGAAGATGTCCCGTGCGGCCTCGGCGTCCGGGCGCTCGATCTTGATCTTCACGTCGAGCCGGCCGGGCCGCAGGATCGCCGGGTCGATCATGTCCTCCCGGTTGGAGGCGCCGATGACGATGACGTTCTCCAGGCCCTCGACGCCGTCGATCTCGCTGAGCAGCTGGGGGACGATCGTCGACTCGACGTCGGAGGAGACGCCGGACCCACGGGTGCGGAAGATCGAGTCCATCTCGTCGAAGAACACGATGACCGGCGTGCCCTCGCTGGCCTTCTCCCGCGCCCGCTGGAAGACCAGCCGGATGTGCCGCTCGGTCTCGCCGACGTACTTGTTCAGCAGCTCGGGGCCCTTGATGTTGAGGAAGTAGGACTTCCCCTGGCTGGTGTCGCCGTCACCGCGGACGGCGGCCACCTTCTTGGCCAGCGAGTTCGCCACCGCCTTGGCGATGAGCGTCTTGCCGCACCCGGGCGGCCCGTACAGCAGGATGCCCTTCGGCGGCCGCAGCTGGTACTCGCGGAAGAGGTCCGCGTGCAGGAACGGCAGCTCGACGGCGTCGCGGATCTGCTCGATCTGCCGCGACAGACCGCCGATGTCGGCGTAGTCGATGTCGGGCACCTCTTCGAGGACGAGCTCCTCGACCTCGCTCTTGGGGATCCGCTCGTAGACGTAGCCCGAGCGGCTCTCCAGCAGCAGCGAGTCGCCGGCGCGCAGCGGCTGCCCGGTGAGCGAGTCGGCGAGGTACACCACCCGCTCCTCGTCGGTGTGCCCGATGACCAGGGCACGCGGGGTGACGCCGTCGACCGGCTCGAGCAGCTCCTTGAGCATGACGACGTCGCCCTGGCGCTCGAAGGCCCGCGCCTCGACGACGTTCATCGCCTCGTTGAGCATGACCTCCTGGCCGGGGCGCAGCTCGGCGACCTCGACGTTCGGCGAGACCGAGACCCGCAGCTTGCGGCCACTGGTGAAGACGTCGACGGTCCCGTCCTCGTAGCGGCTCAGGAAGACGCCGTACCCCGACGGCGGCTGGCCGAGCCGGTCGACCTCCTCCTTGAGCGTGACCAGCTGCTCGCGGGCGTCCCGCAGGGTGGTCGCGAGCTTGTCGTTGCGCTCGGAGAGGAAGGCGGCGCGGCCCTCCGCCTCGGCGATCCGCTCCTCCAGCACGCGCACCTGGCGCGGGCTGTCGGCCACCTTGCGGCGGAGCAGACCGATCTCCTCCTCGAGGTAGGAGATCTGAGTGATCAGGGCGGCGGCGTCACGCTCGCGCCGCGCATTCGTCTCGTCGGGACCGTTGCCAGCACCTGGGCCCATCGCGCACCTCCGCACCGTCGGGGGAGCCAGGACGCAAATCTATACACGCGCGACGACACTTCGCCGTCGCCTCGCGCAGGCCCCTCCGGGGTGCTAGAGCGTGCCGCTCAGTACTTCTGCGCGCGCCGCTGACGGATCGGCGCCACCGTTCCCGCGGCGAGCCGACGGCAGGTGACGAGGAAGGCGGTGTGGGCGACCATCCGGTGCTCGGGACGCACCGCGAGCCCCACGGCGTGCCACGGCCGCAGCAGCGACTCCCAGGCGTGCGGCTCGGTCCAGACACCCTGCTCCCGGAGCGCCTCGACGTACGTGGAGAGCTGCGTCGTGGTGGCGACGTACCCGACGAGCACCCCCCCGGGCCGCAGCGCGGCCGCCACGGTCGGCAGCACCGCCCAGGGCTCGAGCATGTCGAGGACGACGCGGTCGACGACCTCCTCGGCGGGGTGGTCGGCCAGGTCGCCCAGGCGCAGGTCCCAGTTGTCCGGCACCTCGCCGAAGAAGGCACCCACGTTGGCGCGGGCGACGTCGAGGAAGTCCTCGCGGCGCTCGTAGCTGGTCAGCGAGCCCGTCGAGCCGACGGCGCGCAGCAGCGAGCAGCTCAGTGCTCCGGACCCGGCACCGGCCTCCAGCACGCGCATCCCGGGGCCGACGTCGCCGAAGCCGACGATCTGCGCGGCGTCCTTGGGGTAGATGACCTGGGCGCCGCGCGGCATCGAGAGCACGTAGTCCGCGAGCAGCGGGCGCAGCGCCAGGTAGCCGGTGTTGGCCGTCGAGTGGACGACGGAACCCTCAGGGGCGCCGATGAGGTCGTCGTGCTCGATCGCGCCGCGGTGGGTGTGGAACTGCTTGCCCGGGGTGAGAACGACGGTGTGGTGGCGCCCCTTGGGGTCGGTCAGCTGCACCCGGTCGCCGGCGACGAACGCGCCCTCCACGGGCTCGGCCCGCCGGGCGGTGGAAGGACCCTCCTGCCCCCCACCGCTCGCAGGCTCGCGTCGGGCCCCTGCAGAAGGGCCATCGGGCGATCCGCTGACGTCGATGTCGGCCTCGGGCTGTGTGTCCACAGGCGGTCAGGGTACGGACGCTGCCGGTGTGACCCGGAACGCCGATGCGGCGCGGACACTCGGAAGTGTCAGAGGGGCGACCTAGCCTCGGACCCATGACGGCGATGGTGGAGACCGACCCGCAGACCAGTGGCCCCGCGGAGGCGGTCGAGGCTGCGGCGGCCCCCCGTCGACCGTCCCTCTCCCCCAGCCGCGCGGCCGACTTCAAGACCTGCCCGCTGCTCTACCGGTTCCGCACCATCGACCGGCTGCCGGAGAAGAAGAGTCTTGCCGCCGTCCGCGGCACGCTCGTGCACTCGGTGCTGGAGAAGCTGTACGACCTGCCGGCCGCCCAGCGGACGCCGGAGAACGCCCTGGACCTCGTCGAGCCGGCGTGGAGCGAGCTGCGCGAGGAGCCGGGCATCGCGGAGCTCTTCGAGACCTCGGGCGACTCGGGCGCGGAGACCGACGTCAATGCGCCCGAGTCGGTCGAGGCATGGCTGGCCTCGGCGGGGAAGCTCGTCGAGAAGTACTTCACGCTGGAGGACCCGCGCCGGCTCCAGCCCGAGGCCCGCGAGGAGCTCGTCGAGGTCACCCTGCCCGACGGGCTGCTCCTGCGCGGCTACGTCGACCGGCTCGACGTCGCCCCGAACGGCGCGCTGCGGGTGGTCGACTACAAGACCGGCTCGATGCCCCGCGAGGCGTTCGAGTCCAAGGCGCTGTTCCAGATGAAGTTCTACGCACTGGTGCTGTGGCGCACCCGCGGAGTGGTCGCCGCCCAGCTCAAGCTGCTCTACCTGGGCGACGGCGACGCGCTCACCTACGCCCCGGACGAGGCCGAGCTCGTGCGGTTCGAGCGCACGCTGCTCGCCATCTGGTCGGCGATCGAGCGGGCCGTGGAGACCGGCGAGTTCCGGCCGAACAAGACCCGGCTGTGCGGCTGGTGCGACCACCAGGCGCTCTGCCCCGCTTGGGGCGGCACTCCCCCACCGTTCCCCGCCGAGGCGGCGGCCGCCGCGGGATGGCGGACGACGATCCCGGTCACCGCCGTCTGACCACGGCACGGCTCGAGGCCGTCGTCAGCGGGTGAGGCCCATGACGACGAACACGACGCCGGCAACGACCATGAAGGCGCCGCCGAGGCGCTGCAACTGCCGATGCTTCTCCGGCGGTACGTCGCCGACGCCGTGCCGCTGGTAGAGCGAGAACCTGGTCCGGTCCATGAACCCCAGCACGCCGGCCCCGCCGAGCACCACCGCGCCGATCCCGACGACCACGAGCACCACGTCCATGGCGCCGCACCGTAGCGGCGGGAGGGTCGTCCCGGAGCGCCTCGGCGGTCGCTGCACCCGGACGGGTGCTCAGCGGCCGGCGGGCTCCATGGCCGGCCCACCCGCCAGCACATCGACCAGGGCGCCGACGTCGGTACCGGCCAAGGTCCCGGTCAGGGTGAGTCCTGGGGCGGCCGGCACCGGCTGCAGCCCCGGCACACCGAGCACCGCCATGCCGGCGGCCAGCCCCGACGTCACCCCCACCAGCGAGTCCTCCACCACGACGCAGGCCGAGGGCGCCACACCCAGCGCGGCAGCGGCCTGGAGGTACGGCGCCGGGTCCGGCTTCCGGGCCGGCACCTCGTCGCCGCACACGGTGAGATGGAACGGGTCACCGCCGAGGTCGCGCGAGATGCTGTCCAGCACGATGTCGGCCAGGCGGCGGGGCGTCGTCGTCACCAGGGCAGTGAGCACGCCGGCCGCCCGGACCGACTCCAGCAGCTCCCGGGCACCGGGCTGCCAGACCACGCCCGCCGACATGAGCTCCCCGGCGCGGTCCTCCACCCACCGGGCGTCGGCCTGGAGCTGCTCCTCGGTGCGCTCGACGCCGAGGTCCGCGTGGAGCACCTCCATCGACCGGCGCATGGTCGTGCCGACCGTTGCCGCGCGCGCCTCCGGGGACATCCGGCCACCCAGGGAAGCGGCGAGCTCGAACATCGCCTCGCCCCAGTACTCCTCGGTCTGCACGAGCGTGCCGTCCATGTCGAACAGGACGGCGGCGAGGTCGTTCGGCATGAGCGAGGAAGACTTCTCTCAGATCGGACGAGCGGTGCGGAGTTCTCTCCGCGCACCGAGTGTCCCAGCGCCGGGTCGGGCCCCGGCCGCCGCTCCCCCCGTCGGGGGGACACACGGCGAGAAAGGCCAGCTCAGCACTCGAGCACCGGGCTCCGCGGGACGATGACGGACGGGTGAGGACATCCACGGGCGCGCCGGCGGTGCGGGACGTCGCGTCGCCGCGGGCGATGGCTCGCACGCTGGCGCTCTTCTTCGCCGCCGGCGGGTGTGCCGCCGTGCTCGCAGCCACCGGAGGCAGCGACCACCCCACCCGTCGCTGGATCGTGGCCGGGGCAGGGCTCCTGGCCCTGGCCGTCGGCGCAGCGGTGTTCCGCTGGGGCGCCGGCCAGCCGCGCGCCGTGCTCGGCGGGCTGGTCACCCTCGGCTGCACCCTGATCGCCACCGTCGTCCTGGTGAGCCCCGACTCCACGACGGCGGTCCTCTGCGGATCGATCAGCGCCTTCGTCGGCGTCATCGCCTGCTTCTTCGCCGACCGCCGGATCGCGGTCGCCCACATCTCGACGGCCGTCGGGGGCACGACCGCCGCACTGCTCGTGCGCGGTGACGCCTCGGCGAGCAGCGCCGCCGCCCTGGCCGTCGTCGTGGTCACGCTCGCCGTGGTGACCCGCACGCTGGTCCTGCGCGCCTCGGACGCCGGGGCCGACTCCCTCACCGGCCTGGCCAACCGCCGCGGGTTCGACGAGGCGCTCGACGAGCACACCCGCAGGGCGGACGTGCTGCTGTCGGCCGCGCTGCTGGACCTGGACCACTTCAAGCTCATGAACGACACCGCGGGCCACGAGGCCGGTGACCGTCTGCTCCGTCGGGTGGCCGGCGCCTGGGCGGCGGCGCTGCCGGTCGGAGCACTGCTCGCCCGGCACGGCGGCGACGAGTTCGCGCTGCTGGCGCCGGGGCTGTCCGGCCCGGAGACGCTGGTGGTGGTCGAGCACCTCTGCGCCCTGGTGCCCGAGGTCGGGGTGTCGGCCGGTGTGGCCGAGCGTCGGGCCGGCGACACCGCGGCCCAGCTGATGCGCCGGGCCGACCTGGCGCTCTACCGCGTCAAGTCCGACGGCCGCGGTGCGGCAGCACTGCACAGCGACGCCGTCGTCTGAGACCTCACCGGACGGTGTAGGGACCGGTGCTCACCTCGTGGTAGCCCTTGGCACCGACCGCCGTCGCCAGCGCACTGCGTGCCGGTCGCCCCTCGGCGAGCAGCCGCAGCGCGTGCGCGAAGTCGTACCGCGGCTCCCAGCGCAGCTCCCTGCGCGCGCGGTCGTTGACGTAGACCCGGTCGATCCGCGGGAACATCCGCCAGCCCAGCCGGTCGTAGACGTCCCGGTACCCGGGGAACAGCCGCTCCACGACCGCCGGCGCGTCCCGGTGCAAGTCGGCGAGGTCGCCCGCCCGGAACGGCGTCGTCGCACTGACCACGTACCGCCCGAACCCGAGGGCAGGCGCCCGCTCCAGCGCGGCCAGGTGCGCGGTCACGACGTCGGACAGGTCGACGCGGCGGTAGAGCAGCTCGTTGACCTTGGCATTGGCGTCGTCGTAGCCGCTGCGCACCAGCTCGCTGTCGTCGGCCTCGGGGAAGAACCGTGAGGTCCGCAGAACCAGGACCGGCAGCCCGGAGTCCCGGGCCACCAGCTCGCACAGGTCCTCGGCGGCGACCTTGGTCGCCCCGTAGACGTTCTTGGGCCGGGGCACGACCTCCTCGGTGATCCACGCCGCCGGGGCGTCCTCGGCCGGCGTGAGCGCGCGACCGAAGGCGCTCGTGGTGCTGGTGAACACGAACGCCGCGACGCCGGCCGCGACCGCCTCCTCCAGCAATGCCAGCGTCCCGGTCACGTTGGTGTCCACGAAGTCCTGCCGGGTGTGCGTGCCCACGTGCGGCTTGTGCAGCGTCGCGGTGTGGAGGACCGCCGTGACACCGTCCATCGCACGCCGGACCGCGGCGCGGTCGCTGACCGTCGCGACGACGTCGGTGTGCGGCGAGGCCAGCCGGTCCAGACCCACGACGGCCCGACCGGCCTCCCGCAGCGTGCGGACCAGCGCCTCCCCCAGGTGCCCGGCACTGCCAGTCACGAGCGTCCGGCCCCCGTCCAGAGGCTCGCCCTGAGCCTGCGAAGGGTGAGGGGGACGGGCGGCCCCGGTGCAGGGGCCCGCCGCGAGCTTGCGAGTGGTGGGGGGCACCGGGGTCCTTTATTCGTTCTCGGTGCGGTAGCCGAGGTTCGGCGAGAGCCACTTCTCCGCCTCGTCGAGGGTCCAGCCCTTGCGCCGGGCATAGTCCTCGACCTGGTCGCGGCCGACCCGGCCCAGCACGAAGTACCGCGACTCCGGGTGGGAGAAGTAGAAGCCGCTGACCGCCGCACCCGGCCACATGGCCAGGCTCTCGGTCAGCTCGATCCCGGTGGTGGCCTCGACGTCGAGCAGGTCCCAGATCGTGCGCTTCTCGGTGTGCTCCGGGCAGGCCGGGTAGCCCGGCGCCGGCCGGATGCCGCGGTACTTCTCCGCGATCAGCGCCTCGTTGTCGTGGGTCTCGTCCGGCGCGTAGCCCCAGAACTCCTTGCGCACCCGCTCGTGCAACCGCTCGGCGAACGCCTCGGCCAACCGGTCGGCCAGCGCCTCCAGCATGATCGCGCTGTAGTCGTCGTTGTCCTTCTTGAACGCCATCACGCGCTCGGTGGACCCGAGGCCCGCGGTGACGGCGAAGGCACCGACGTAGTCGGCCAGGCCGGTCTCCTTGGGTGCCACGAAGTCGGCCAGCGACTTGCGGGGCGAGCCGTCGCGGCCCTCGGTCTGCTGCCGCAGCTGGTGCAGCACGGTGCGGACCTCGGCGCGCGACTCGTCGGTGTAGACCTCGATGTCCTCGCCGTCGACGCGGTTGGCCGGGAAGAGCCCGAACACCCCGCTGGCCCGCAGCCACTTCTCGGCGACGATCCGGTCGAGCATCTCGTTGGCGTCCTCGTAGAGCCGCCGCGCCGCCTCGCCGGTGGTCGGGTTGTGCAGGATGTCGGGGAACCGGCCACGCATCTCCCACGCGTTGAAGAACGGCTGCCAGTCGATGTAGCCGCGCAGCTCCTCCAGCGGGTAGTCGTGGAAGTGCCGCACGAACTGGGGAGCGCCGCCCTGCGCCACGCCGCAGTCGGGCCCGGAGCAGACGTCCTTGGCCTGCTGCAGGAGCATCCGCGGCCGCGGCGGGGTGTAGCCCTCCCAGTCGACGGGGGTGGCCGCGGCGCGGGCCGCCTCGAGCGGCAGGAGCTTCCGGCTGTCCTGGCGAGCGGCGTGCCGCTCGCGCAGCTCGGCGTACTCCTGGTCGGTCTGCGCCAGCAGCTTGGGGCGCTGCTCGTCCGACAGCAGCGCGGCGACCACCGGCACCGACCGCGAGGCGTCCTTCACCCAGATCACCGGGCCGGAGTACTTCTGCGCCACCTTCACGGCGGTGTGCGCCCGTGACGTCGTCGCCCCGCCGATGAGCAGCGGGATCTCGAAGCCCTGCCGCTCCATCTCCGAGGCCAGGTTGACCATCTCGTCCAGCGACGGGGTGATCAGGCCGGAGACGCCGATGATGTCGGCGCCCTCCTCCTTGGCGGCGTCCAGGATCTTCTGCGCGGGGACCATGACGCCGAGGTCGACGACGTCGTAGTTGTTGCACTGCAGGACGACGCCGACGATGTTCTTGCCGATGTCGTGGACATCGCCCTTGACCGTGGCCATGACGACCTTGCCGTTGCTGCGCTCCGCGTCGCCGGGCTGCTTCTCCGCCTCGATGAACGGGATGAGGTAGGCGACGGCCTTCTTCATCACGCGGGCGGACTTCACCACCTGCGGCAGGAACATCTTCCCGGCCCCGAACAGGTCGCCGACGACGTTCATGCCGTCCATCAGCGGGCCCTCGATGACCTCGATCGGCCGGCCCCCGCGGGCGGCGATCTCCTGGCGCAGCTCCTCGGTGTCGTCCTCGACGTGCGCGTCGATGCCCTTCACCAGGGCGTGGGTGATCCGCTCCCCCACCGGCAGCGCGCGCCACTCCTCGGTGGCGACCTCCTTGGCCGCGCCGTCCCCGGCGTAGTCACCGGCGATCTCCAGCAGCCGTTCGGTGCTGTCGGGGCGGCGGTTGAGGACGACGTCCTCGATCCGCTCGCGCAGCTCCGTGGGCACCTCGTCGTAGACCTCGATGGCGCCGGCGTTGACGATCGCCATGTCCAGACCGGCCTGGATCGCGTGGTAGAGGAAGACGGCGTGGATCGCCTCGCGGACCGGGTTGTTGCCGCGGAAGGAGAACGAGACGTTCGAGACGCCGCCGGACACCAGCGCGCCGGGCAGGTTCTGCTTGATCCAGCGGGTGGCCTCGATGAAGTCCAGCCCGTAGTTGGCGTGCTCCTCGATGCCGGTGGCGACGGCGAAGATGTTCGGGTCGAAGATGATGTCCTCGGCCGGGAAGCCGACCTTCTCCGTCAGGACCTCGTAGGCCCGGCGGCAGACGTCGATGCGCCGCTGCAGGTCGTCGGCCTGCCCGTTCTCGTCGAAGGCCATGACGACCACGGCCGCGCCGTACTTGGCGCAGAGCCGGGCGTGCTCGACGAACTCCTCCTCGCCGTTCTTCATCGAGATGGAGTTGACGATCGCCTTGCCCTGGATGTTCTTGAGCCCGGCCTCCATCACCTCCCACTTGGAGGAGTCGACCATCACCGGCACGCGCGAGATGTCGGGCTCGGCGGCGATCAGCTTCGTGAAGCGGTCCATCGCCTCGACGCCGTCGATCATCCCCTCGTCCATGTTGATGTCGATGACCTGCGCGCCGGCCTCGACCTGCTGGCGGGCGACGGCGAGCGCGGCCGGGTAGTCGCCGGCCTTGATCAGGTTCCGGAAGCGGGCCGAGCCGGTGATGTTGGTGCGCTCGCCGACGTTGACGAACAGCGACTCCTCGGTGACCGTCAGGGGCTCCAGGCCGGAGAGCCGCAGCGCCGGCCGGACCACCGGCGGCGTGCGCGGCGCGGTGCCCTCCACGGCGCCGGCGATCGCCGCGATGTGCGCCGGGGTGGTGCCGCAGCAGCCGCCGACCAGGTTCACGAAGCCGCTCCGGGCGAACTCCGCGACGATCGCGGCGGTCTCCTCGGGCGACTCGTCGTACTCGCCGAAGGCGTTGGGCAGACCGGCGTTCGGGTAGCAGGAGACGAACGTGTCGGCGACGCGGGACATCTCGGCGATGTAGGGCCGCATCTCCTTGGCGCCCAGCGCGCAGTTCAGCCCCACCAGCAGCGGCTTCACGTGCCGGACCGAGTGCCAGAAGGCCTCGGTCACCTGGCCGGAGAGGGTGCGGCCGGAGGCGTCGGTGATCGTGCCGGAGATCAGCACCGGCCAGCGGCGCCCGCGCTCCTCGAACAGGGTCTCCAGCGCGAAGATCGCCGCCTTGGCGTTGAGCGTGTCGAAGATCGTCTCGACGAGCAGCGCGTCGGAGCCGCCGTCGACCAGGCCGTTGGCCTGCTCGAGGTAGGCCGCGACGAGCTCGTCGAAGGAGATGTTGCGGGCGCCCGGGTCGTTGACGTCGGGCGAGATGGACGCCGTCCGGCTGGTGGGGCCGAGGGCGCCGACCACGTAGCGCGGCTTGTCCGGGGTCCGGGCGGTCATGGCGTCGGCCTCGGCGCGGGCCAGCCGGGCCGAGGCGACGTTCAGCTCGTAGGCGAGCTCCTGCATGCCGTAGTCCGACAGCGAGATCGTCGTCGCGTTGAAGGTGTTGGTCTCGATCAGGTCGGCGCCGGCCTCGAGGTACTCGCGGTGGATGCCGGCGATGATCTGCGGCTGGGTGAGGCTGAGCAGGTCGTTGTTGCCCTGGACGTCGGTCGGCCAGTCGGCGAACCGCTCGCCGCGGTAGCCGGCCTCGTCCGGACGGTCCCGCTGGATCGCCGTCCCCATCGCGCCGTCGAGGACGAGGATGCGCTGCTGCAGGGCGGCCGTGAGCTCGGCGGTGGCGTCGGGCCGGAGGTCGGGTGAATCGGACACGTCGGTTCCCCAGTGACTGATCAGGTGGGCGTGCGGGCGGTGTCCCCGGAAGCGGGCGCTCCGTCACCCCGGCGGGCTGGCCCAGGCCTGGGCGTTCCCGATGTCCCGGCCATGGTCTCACCTCGGCGCGCCCGAGCGCAGCAGCCACGGCCGTCAGCGGGGGCCGACCACCGGATCGACGTAGGCTGGCAGGGGTGACCGACCCGATGTCCAGTGCTGATGACCTGCCGCAGCTCACCGACCCGGTGGTGGTCGTCGCCTTCGAGGGCTGGAACGACGCGGGCGACGCCGCGACGGGCGCGGTGGAGCACCTCGAGCTGATCTGGGACGCCAAGCCGCTGGCCGCGCTGGACCCGGAGGACTACTACGACTTCCAGGTCAACCGCCCCACGGTGTCGCTGGTCGGCGGGGTGAGCCGGCGGATCGAGTGGCCGACCACCCGCATCTCCGTCGCCCGCCCCGAGGGGCTCGGCCGGGACGTCGTCCTCATCCGTGGCATCGAGCCGAACATGCGCTGGCGCGGCTTCTGCGAGGAGCTCATCGAGATCATCGAGGAGCTCGACGCGAGCATCGTCGTCGCGCTCGGCGCCCTGCTCGCCGACACCCCGCACACCCGCCCCACGCCGGTGACAGGGTCGGCCTACGACAGCGAGTCCGCCCGCACCTACGGCCTGGAGGCCAGCCGCTACGAGGGCCCCACCGGCATCCTCGGCGTCTTCCAGGACGCCTGCGTCCAGGCCGGGCTGCCGGCGATCAGCTTCTGGGCGGCCGTGCCGCACTACGTGTCGCAGCCTCCGTCGCCGCGGGCCACGGTCGCGCTCCTGCAGCGGCTCGAGGAGGTCCTGGAGACCACCGTGCCGCTCGGCGCCCTCCCCCAGCAGGCCGACGACTGGGTGAAGACCGTCGACGAGATGGCCAACGAGGACGCCGAGGTCGTCGAGTACGTGCGCTCGCTGGAGGAGCGCGCGACCGAGGTCGACCTCTCCCAGGCCAACGGCGACACCATCGCCCGCGAGTTCGAGAGGTATCTGCGCCGCCGCGGCGGCTCCGCCGGCGGAGCGTGAGCGCGGCCTACCGGAGCAGCGGTCGCATCTGCGCGGAGGCGTCGGCGTCGAAGAGCCGGTCGTGGGTGGCCAGCGCGAAGCGGTCGGTCATGCCGGACACGTGGTCGACGACCTGGGTGAGCAGGTCGGCCTCGGTGTCGCGGTAGGTCGCGGGGATCAGCTCCGGGTGCGCGAGGTGGTGGTCGACCAGCCGGCGGATGACGTCGACCGCCACGTGCTTCTGCCCGGCCGCGACGTCGGAGGCGTAGACGCGGGCGAACATGAAGTCGCGCAGCTCGTGCATGGCCTCCAGCGCCTCGGGCTCCATCACCACCGCACCGGGGCCGGCCAGCGACCCCTCGACCACGGCGTCGATCATGCGACCGACCATCTCGCTGCCGGGCTGCCCGAAGACGGCGACGGCCCGGCGGGGCAGGTCGGCGGCGCGGATGACTCCGGCGCGGGCGGCGTCCAGCGCGTCGTGGGAGAGGTAGCCGATCCGGTCGGCGTACCGCACGCACTCGGCCTCGCGGGTGGCCGGCGGCGGATCGATCTTCCAGCTGTGCGCGCGGATGCCGTCGCGGACCTCCCACGTGAGGTTGAGGTCCTCGAGCACCTCGACGATCCGCACTCCCTGCGCGGCGTGGTGCCAGCCGCCCTCGACGTAGGGGTCGAACGCCTCCTCGCCGATGTGCCCGAACGGTGAGTGCCCGACGTCGTGCCCCAGGGCGATGGCCTCGGCCAGCGACTCGTTGAGGCCCAGGGCGCGGGCCAGCGACCGGGCCACCTGGGTGACCTGCAGCGTGTGGGTCAGCCGGGTGACGAAGTGGTCGCCGTCGGGGTTCAGGAAGACCTGGGTCTTGTGCTTGAGCCGCCGGAAGGCCTTGGCGTGCAGGATGCGGTCGCGGTCGCGCTCGAACGCGGTGCGCAGCGGGTCCTCGGTCTCCGGTCGTGCCCGGCCGCGCGAGTCGGCCGCTCGGGTGGCGGCAGGCGCCAGCTCCGCCTCCGCCCGCTCCCGGGCGGCGCGGTCGGTCAACCGGAACGGACCGGTGGGCGCACCGGTCATCCGCAGTCGCCCAGGTCCACGCCGAGGAGCGCGTCGACGGCGTCGCAGATGACCCGCGGCGCCTCCTCTTCCAGCTCCGCCCCCCCGGCCAGGGTGCGCTGCGCCCACTCGTCGACCAGTGCGATCGCCCCCGGGCTGTCCAGGTCGTCGGCCAGCCGCTCGCGCAGCCCGTGCAGGACCGGGCCCGCCGGTGCGCCGGCGTCCAGGGCCACGGCCCGCCGCCAGGTGGCCAGCCGCTCCTCGGCCGCGGTCAGCAGGGCGGGCGTCCATGCCCGGTCGGTGCGGTAGTGGCCCGACAGCAGCGCTAGGCGGATGGCCATCGGGTCCACGCCCTCGCCGCGCAGCTTGGAGACGAAGACCAGGTTGCCGCGGCTCTTGCTCATCTTCTCGCCGTCGAGCCCGATCATCGCCGCGTGCACGTAGGCCCGCGCGAAGGGCTTGGTGGCGGTCAGCGCCTCGGCGTGCACGGCGGAGAACTCGTGGTGCGGGAAGACCAGGTCGCTCCCGCCGCCCTGCACGTCGAAGCCCATGCCGATCGTGTCCAGCGCGATGCAGGCGCACTCGATGTGCCAGCCGGGGCGGCCCTCGGCCCCGCGCGGGCCGGGCCAGGAGGGCTCGCCCTCGCGGCGGCCGCGCCACAGCAGCGGGTCCAGGCGGTTGCGCTTGCCCGCGCGGTCGGGGTCTCCCCCGCGCTCGGCGAAGAAGCGCAGCATCGTCTCCTCGTCGTACCGGGACTCGCCGCCGAAGCCGGGCGCCTGCGCGACGTCGTGGTAGACGTCGCCGGTGCCGTCGTCCAGCACGTAGGCCAGGCCCGCCTCGAGCAGCTTCTCGATCTGCGCCACGATCCCGGGGATCGCCTCGACCGCCCCGACGTAGTCCTCCGGCGGCAGGACGCGCAGCGCCGTCATGTCCTCGCGGAACAGCGCCGTCTCCCGCATGGCGAGGACCACCCATTCCTCGCCATCCCGCTCGGCGCGCTCCAGGAGCGGGTCGTCGATGTCGGTGACGTTCTGCACGTAGTGCACCGCGTGGCCGGCGTCGCGCCACATGCGGTTGACCAGGTCGAAGGCCAGGTAGGTAGCGGCGTGCCCCAGGTGCGTCGCGTCGTACGGGGTGATGCCGCAGACGTACATGCGCGCCGTCCGGTCGGGCGTCGTCGCGACGACCTCGCCGCGGGCGGTGTCGTAGACCTTGAGGACGGGGCCGGTCCCGGGCAGGGTCGGCAGCAGCGGAGCGGGCCAGGAGAGCACGGCACGAGCCTAGAGGCGAGGTCCGACGCCGTCTGGCCGCACGTCCGTGCGGGTCATCCGGTCGGAGGGGGCACCATGGACATCGACGACTACCTGCCCGCCCTCCGGCGGACGAACGCGCGGTTCGCCGACGCGGCGTCCGAGGCGGTGCTCGCCCGCGGATGGGCGGCTCCGGTGCCCGGTTGCCCGGACTGGTCGCTGGCCGATCTGGTGTGGCACCTCGCCGAGGTGCAGCACTTCTGGGCGTGGGTGGTGCGCACCCGCGCGCAGGACCCGTCGGCCTACCAAGCGCCGGCGCGGCACCCCGACGACGAGCTGCTCGGGTACGCGACGGCACGGAGCGCCGAGCTGGAGACGGCGCTGAGCGGGACCGACGCCGCCGAGCGCGTGTGGACGTGGGCCGACCGGAAGGACGTCGGGTTCGTCCTGCGCCGGCAGCTGCAGGAGGCGACGGTGCACACCGCCGACGTCGAGCAGGTGCTCGGCGACGTCCGGCCGGTCCCCGCCGACGTCGGGCTGGACGGCCTCGACGAGTGGCTGGAGGTCATGGTCCCGGGCTCGCTGCCCGCCGGCCCGCCCGAGGACGCGCACCCCGTCGTCCTCCACGCGGTGGACGCCGACGCCGAGCGGACCCTTTTCCCGGGGTCCCGCCCCTTCCCCGCCGCCACGCTGACCGGTACCGCCGGCGACCTGCTGCTCGCGGTGTGGCGGCGGGTGCCCCTGACGGCGCTCACCGTCGACGGCGACGGTCTCCAGGCCGCGGCGATGCTCGCCCTGGTCGACCTGGAGTAGCTACTCGCGCTCCGTGCCGTACTTCCGCGACCGCTCGCGGGCCAGCAGCAGCCCGCTCACCAGCGCCAGGAGACCCAGCGTGCCCCCGACCCAGCTCCCGACGGTCTCGCTCACGGCGAGACTCAGGACGATCTTCGCGACGAGCCCGGACAACCACAGGCCCACCGGGACCTTCCACGTCGTGACCCGAGGCATGGGCGGCAAGCTACAACGCTCACGGCCAGCTCACCGCATGGCGGTCGAACTCCTCACCCGTCTGGACGCCAACGACGCAGAAGACCAGCCCGGCCGGGTCGAGCATCTGCCAGAAGCGGCCGGCCATGAACCGGTGGCGGGTCGCGCCGAGCGCCTCGAGCCGGGTCACCTCCGCCTCGACGTCATCGGTCTCGATGTCCACGTGCCAGCGCGGCGGCGTCCCGTCTCCGGTCCGCTGGATCTCCACGTGCCAGCCGTCGGCGAAGGAGCCGAGAGAGGCCCAGTTCTCGTCGTCGGCGTCGGGCGCGGCGGGTCGACCGGTGGCACCGGCCCAGAAGGTGCTTCCGGCGGCGTGGTGCTCCGGTGGCAGGTCGAGCAGCAGGATCGACAGACGGCTCCGATGCGGCACGGAGATCATCCTGGCCCACACCACCGACGAGATCGGCGATCTGGCCGCTTCAGAAGGGCGGCCAGGGCAGGGCCGGCCACTCCCCACTGGGCTCGGGGTGCAGCTTGGTGCGCAGCAGGTCGGCCACCCGCCGCTGGGTGCAGCGCACCTCGGTCCGGGTCAGGTGCTCGTGCAGCTGATCACCCAGATCGCCCCGCAGCTCGTCGGCGATCCGCTCCAGCACCTCGAGCGCGGCCAGGGGCAGCGGCCGGCCCGCCCAGCGCCACAGGAGCGTGCGCAGCTTCGGGTCCACCGAGAAGCAGATGCCGTGGTCCACGCCGTACACGTGGCCGTCGGGCATCGGGATGATGTGCCCGCCCTTGCGGTCGGCGTTGTTCACCACCGCGTCGAAGACCGCCATCCGGCGCAGCGCCGGGTCGTCGCGGCGCACGAACTCCGCCAGGTCCACCGACCCGTCGCCGTCCATCCACAGCTGCACCATGCCGGGGCCGAACGGCCCCTCGCGCAGCACCGTCGGCGGCACGACCCGCCAGCCCGTGGCCTCCGAGACCAGGTACGCGGAGATCTCGCGGCCCGCGAGGGTGCCGTCGGGGAAGTCCCACAGCGGCCGTTCACCGGCCACCGGCTTGTACACGCACTCCGCGGCCAGCGACCCGGTGCGGATCGTCCCCACCAGCGTCACGTTGGAGGCGTCGAGCATCCGGCCCTCGAGGTCGATCTCCCCGGTGCGCAGCAGCTCCAGCGCCTCGGCGTCGTCGGCCGGTGGCCGCAGGTCGGGTTCGACCGGCTGCTCGCTCATCGAGGGGCCGCCGCTCAGCGGCGGTAGCCGTTCTGCCGGGGGCACACGTGACCGACCGGGTCCAGCGGCAGCGAGCACAGCGGGCAGGAGGGCCGGCCGGCGGCGACCACGCGGCGGGCGCGGGCGATGAAGGCGCGGGCGGCCATGGGGCTGATCGTCACCCGCAGCGCGTCGGGGCCCTCGTCGCTGTCGGAGAGGATCGCGTCCTCCTCGATCGGCTCGTCCCCGGCCGCGACCGCCTCGACCACCACGGCCTCGGCGGCCGAGTCCCAGGCCAGCCCCATGGCCGCGACCCGGAACTCCTCGTCGACCGGCGCGGTGAGCGGCTCGAGGTCGTCGACGTCGGCGTCGGGCGGGATGACCGCGTTCGCCCGGCTGCTGACCTCGTCGAGCAGCTCGTTCATCCGGTCGGCGAGGACCTGCACCTGCGTCTTCTCCAGCGCCACGCTCACGGTCCGACCGGTGTCGTCGGTGGCCTGCAGGTAGAACGTCCGGTCCCCTGGCTGGCCCACCGTCCCGGCGACGAACCGGGTGGGGCGATCGAAGAGATGGACCTGGCGGGGCACGCGCCCAGGTTACGCGGCGACCGCGACGCCCCGCCGTCCGCGACGCCGTCCGAAAGCCGACGTCAGCGGGTCAGGCAGGCGCCCCGGCGCCGCCACCCACGACGGCGTCCGACGACGGCTTGCGCCGCCGCCCCTTGCGCGGCGGCGGGATCAGCGCGGACACGTCGCCGCCGGTGTCGTTGATCCGCGCGACGAAGGGCCGGGTGTCGGTGTAGGTGACCACCGAGATGGACGCCGGGTCGACGACGATCCGCTGGAACTGGTCCAGGTGCAGGCCCAGCGCGTCGGCCAGGATCGCCTTGATGACGTCGCCGTGGCTGCACGCCAGCCACACGGCGTCCGGGCCCAGGCGGGCGTTCCACTCCCGCACCGCAGCCACCGCCCGCGCCTGCGTCTGGGCCAGCCCCTCGCCCTCGGGGCCGGGGAAGACCGCGGCCGAGGGGTGCTGCTGCACGACCTTCCAGAGCGGCTCCTTGGCCAGCTCCTTGATCGCGCGCCCCGTCCAGTCGCCGTAGCGCGCTTCGCCGAGCCGGTCGTCGGACTGCAGCTCCACGTCCCGGCCGGCGACGACCGCGGCCGCGGTCTGCCGGCAGCGCTCCAGCGGGCTGCTCACGACGGCGGCGAGCGGCACCTTCGCGAGGCGTTCGCCCACCGCCTGCACCTGTGCCTCACCGGTCTCGTCGAGCTGCACACCCGGCGTCCATCCGGCGAGCACGCCGCCGGCGTTGGCGGTGGTGCGGCCGTGCCGCAGGAGGATGACCGTCGTCACGCGGCGCAGCCTATGCGGGCGAACCGGCGTCAGGCCCCGGCGGCCGGGTCCAGGACGCCGCCGAACACCAGGCCGAGGATCAGCAGGCCGAGCAGGATCCGGTAGACGACGAACGGCGTGAAGCTGCCGCGGTCGAGGTAGCGCAGCAGCCAGGCGATCACGCTCAGCCCCACCCCGAACGCCAGCACCGTGGCCAGGATCGTCGGGCCCCACGAGATCCCCGGTCCGGCGACGTCGCCACCGAGGGCCTCGGCCGTCTGGAAGAACCCCGACCCCAGCACGGCGGGGACGGCGAGCAGGAACGAGTAGCGGGCGGCTGCGGCGCGGGAGTAGCCGAGGAAGAGCCCGGCGGTGATCGTGCCGCCGGAACGCGAGACACCGGGGATCAGCGCCATGGCCTGCGCCAGCCCGTAGCCGATGCCGTGCGGCACGGTCAGCTGGTCCAGCTCCCGCCGCTTGGCACCGATCCGGTCGGCGGCGAAGAGGATCAGCGAGAACACGATCAGGGCGGTGGCCACGATCCGCAGGTCGCGGAACGTCGTCTCGATGTCGTCCTGGAACAGCAGGCCGAGGACGACGATGGGCAGGCTGCCGATGATGATCAGCCAGCCCATCCGGGCGTCGGGGTCGCCCGTCCGCCGGCCGCCCAGCGAGGCCACCCAGGCGGTGATGATCCGCCAGATGTCGTGCCGGAAGTACAGCAGGACGGCGGCCTCCGTGCCGATCTGGGTGATGGCGGTGAAGGCCGCGCCCGGGTCGTCCCAGCCGAAGGCCTCGCCGACGACGCGCAGGTGGGCGCTGGAGGAGACCGGCAGGAACTCCGTGAGCCCCTGCACGATCCCCAGGACGACGGCTTCCAGCCACCCCATGTCATCGCCTCCCGAGAGAGGTCGCGGCGGCCGGAGGGCAGAGGGATCGCTCGGGCACGTCTGGGAACCCTAGGCGGCCGCGCGTGCAGCCGCGGCGCGGCGCCCCGGGCGGTCCGGTGCCTGCGGCCTCGTGTCCGCCGGCGACGGTAGGTTGGCCGGTCGTGGAGCAACGGGCGCTGGGTCGCAGCGGACTGGTCGTCTCCCGGCTCGCGCTGGGCACGATGACGTGGGGCGGCGACACCGACGAGGACGAGGCCGCCATGCAGCTGACGGCCTTCGTCGACGCCGGAGGCACGCTCGTCGACACCGCCGACGTGTACTGCGACGGCGAGAGCGAGCGGACCCTCGGGCACCTGCTGGCCGACGTGGTCCCTCGCGACGACGTGCTGGTCGCCACCAAGGCTGTGGGCCGCACCGGCAAGGGGCCGATGGGGCGGGGCGCCTCGCGCGGCCACCTGATCTCCGCCCTCGACGCGTCGCTGGAGCGGCTGGGCCTGGACCACGTCGACCTGTGGCAGCTGCACGCCTGGGACGACACGACGCCGCTGGAGGAGACGCTCGCCGCCTGCGACCTGGCCGTCTCCTCGGGCCGGGCGCGCTACATCGGCATCAGCAACTTCACCGGCTGGCAGACCGCACAGGCCGCCACCTGGCAGAAGGCCTGGCCGGGACGGACGCCGGTGGTCAGCACCCAGGTCGAGTACTCGCTGCTCCAGCGCGGGGTCGAACGGGAGGTCGTGCCCGCCGCGGAGGCACTGGGGCTCGGCGTGCTCGCCTGGTCCCCGCTGGGCCGCGGCCTGCTCACCGGCAAGTACCGGCACAGCACGCCGTCGGAGTCCCGCGGTGCGTCGCAGCAGTGGGCGGCGTTCATCGACGGCCTCCGCTCGGAGAAGTCCGACCGCATCGTCGAGGCCGTGATCACCGCGGCCCAGGGGCTGGGCACCACGCCGCTGGCGGTGGCCCTGGCGTGGGTGCGCGACCGGCCGGGCGTGGTCGCCCCGGTGGTCGGCGCCCGGACCGCGCAGCAGCTGCAGGCGTCGCTGGACGCCGACGCGGTCCGGCTGCCCGCGGCGATCCGCACCGCGCTGGAGGACGTCTCCGCCCCGCCGTTCAGCTATCCCGAGCGCCGGTCGGACCGGTGACCGCGGCACTCCCCTCCCCCGGCGCCGGCCAGGTCTTCGCCGCGTTCTGCGCCGCCGGTCTCTGGCCCGGCCTGGGCAAGCGCGCGGCCGCGGAGCTCCCCGGCGTGGGCATCACCAGCCCTGACGACGTCACCGCCGACCGGTTGATGAAGCTGCCGCGCGTGGGCCGCCAGCGCGCCGAGCGGCTCTTCTCCAGCTTCCTGTCCGCCGCCTCGACCTACGAGGTGGTGGAGCTGCTGGTCGGCGCCGGCCTGCCGGCCAAGCTGGCGGCGGGTGTCGCCGACGGGCTCGGACCGGACGCCGCCCGGCGGCTGCGCGACGACCCCTGGGCCCTGCTCGGTCTGCCGGGCGTCACGCTGGGCGACGCCGACCGGCTGGCCATCGCCGTCCTCAAGGGCGCCGACCGGCAGGACTCGCGGCGCGGCCGCGCGATCGTCGTCCTCACCCTGCGGACGGCGACCCGCGACGGGCACACCGTGCTGCCGGCGGACCTGGTGGTCGCCGCGCTGCAGGCCGAGGGCATCAGCGATCCGGTGGCCGCGATCGTGGCGGCGGTCGACGGCGGCGAGGTGCTCGAGCACGAGCCGCCGGAGCCGGACTTCGACGAGGACTCCGACGAGGAGCCCCCGGAGCCCGACCCCGCGCTGAGGACGCTCTCGCTGGCCCGGTTCGGCATGGCCGAGGAGGCCGTGGCGGAGAACGTCGCCCGGCTGGCCGCGGCGGCGGAGCGGATCGCGGACCCCGCCTCGGTGCGCTCGGTGGCGAAGGGCCTGGACGAGGCGCAGAAGCAAGCCGTGGCCCAGGTGCTCTCCGCCGGGGTCAGCCTCCTCACCGGCGGTCCGGGTACGGGCAAGAGCCGCACGGTGGCGGCCATCGTGAAGCTGCTGCGCGCCAAGGGCACCGACATCGCGCTGGCCGCGCCCACGGGCCGGGCCGCCAAGCGCCTGGAGGAGCTCACCGACCACCCGGCGACCACGGTGCACCGGCTGCTCGGCGCGCAGGGCGCCTCCGGCGGCTTCTCCCGCAACGAGGAGTGGCCGCTGGACGCCGACGTGATCGTCGTCGACGAGGCGTCGATGCTCGACGTGGAGCTGACCGCCGCGCTGCTGGAGGCCTGCCCCGACGGCACCCACCTGCTGCTGGTCGGCGATCCGGCCCAGCTGCCCTCGATCGGCCCGGGACACGTCCTCGGTGACCTCATCGACTCCGGCGCGGTCCCGGTGACCGAGCTGAGGACCCTGTACCGCCAGGCCGAGGGCGGGGCGATCGCCCGGCTCGCCTCGGCCGTGCGGCAGGGCGAGCTGCCCCCGGTGGACTCCCCCGACCGCGAGGTCGTCGTGGTGCCGGCCGCGGGCAGTGCCGAGGCCGCCCGCCGGGTGGTCCAGCTGGTCACCGACTCCATCCCTCGGGCACTCGGCATCGACCCCGGCTCGGTGCAGGTGGTCACGCCGGTGCACCGTGGTCCGGCCGGCACGATCGAGCTCAACAAGGCGCTCAAGGAGAAGCTCAACCCGGGCGAGGGCGCCGTCTTCGGCTTCGACCCGGGCGACCGCGTGGTGGCCACCGCCAACCACCTCGACCTGGACCCGATCGGCTTCGCCAACGGCGAGGTCGGCGTGGTCACCGGCACCGGCGACGGCTCGCTGACGGTGGACTTCAGCTCCGGCCCGGTCACCTGCACCGGGCAGGCGCTGTTCGACCTGCGGCACGGCTGGGCGATCACGGTGCACCGCGCGCAGGGCTCGGAGTGGCCCGGCGTCGTCGTCGTGCTGCCCCCGGAGGCCGGCGGCATGCTGTCCCGTCCGCTGGTCTACACCGCGCTGACGCGGGCGCAGAAGCACCTGTCGATCGTGCCGGCCAGCGGTGCCGCCCTGGCGCGCGCGGTGCGCGACGTCCAGGCCCGCCCACGCCGCACACGACTGGCGGAGCTGCTGCGCGAGATCGCCGGCTGACGCCGGATCGCCGGTCGCCGCCCAGCGCGCCAGGATCGGCGGGTGCCCTCTCGCCGCGCCGCGCTCGCGGCGCTCGCCGTCCTCCTGGTCGCGGGGTGCTCGGCCGGCACCTCGCCGGAGGAGGGCGCGCGTCCCGGCGCCGCCGAGCCGGGCGACTCGCCCGTCCCCGACCGCTCCCCCGCGGGCACGGTCAGCGAGCTGGCGCCCGGGCCCGAGGGCATGGTGCTCGACGCGGCCACCGGCCTGCTCGCGGTCGCCGTGCGCGAGCCGAACCGGCTGCTGCTGGTCGACGCCGCGACGCAGGCCGTCGTCCGCGAGGTGCCCTTGCCCGGGCACGCCCGGCACCTGCAGCTCGCCGCTCCCGGTGGCCCGGTGCTGGTGCCGGCGGAGGACTCCGACAGCTACCTGGAGGTGGCGCTGCCCGGCGGCGAGGTGCGCTGCACCCAGGTCGGCGAGTACCCGCACGACGCGGCTCGCGTGGCGTCGGGCGAGACGCTGGTGGCCGACGAGCTGGGTGGCACGCTCTCCGTCGTCCGGGACGGCGAGGTCCTCGCCACGCTGACCGACCAGACCCAGCCCGGTGGCATCGCCGCCGTCGGGGATCTCGCCGGAGTGGTCGACGTCGGCGCCTTCACCCTCACCACCTACGACGTCCCGGAGGCCGAGCGGCTGTCGTCGGTCGACGCCGGAGCCGGTCCCACGCACGTGGTCGCCGACGACCGGGACCGCCTCCTGGTCGCCGACACCCGGGGCGACGGCGTGCTGGTGTTCGCCGCCGACCCCCTCGAGAAGGTGGACGCCCACCGGCTGCCCGGTACGCCCTACGGGCTGGCCTTCGATCCGGTCCGACACGTGCTCTGGGTGAGCCTGACCGCCCGCAACGAGGTCGTCGGCCTCGCGACCGACGGGCCGCGGCTCCGGGAGGTCGCCCGCTTCCCCACCGTTCGGCAGCCCAACAGCGTGGCGGTCGATCCTCGCGACGGCCGGGTGTTCGTGGCCGGCCGGACGACCGGGGAGCTCCAGACGATCCGGCCCTGACCCCCGGCCGGCGGGGTCAGGGTGCGGACGCCCTCCGGTGGACGACGATCCGCAGCGCCACGACCAGTCCCGCACCGACGAGCAGCACGGTGAGCCCGCCCCCGTGCCGCGCCACCCAGGCGAGGGCCAGCACCGGAGCGCCGGCGACCAGGCCCAGGAGCAGGCCCCGCAGGAGCCGCAGCCATGCCGGCGCGCGGGACTCGTACCCCTCGACGACGGACGCAGGCACCCCGGCGGCCGCGGCCCAGCGGGCGACGGCGGCGTCGGCCGCGGTCGGCGGCGTCGTCCCGGATCTCACCGGCCCCACGATGACCGAGAGTGAGCACGGGGGCAGCTCGGAGCGGGAGATTCACCCGGCTGGGCGCTCAGGCCCGGACGTCGTCCTCGTCCACCGGGACATCGGCCGCCTGCTCGAGCACGTCGGCGTCGTCCGCCTCCCGGTCCCCCACCGGGCCGGGCGGGGTGCCGGCCTCCCCGGGGCGCGCGGACAGCTGCTGCTCCAGCGCGTCGGCCTCGGGTACGCCCGCGGCGGGAGCGCTGGCCTCGGCGGCGCTGGTCACCGCCGGTGGGTCCAGGAGTGCCTCCTGCTCCGCACGGTCGGCGTCGGGCACGTCGCTGGAGATGCCGGGGTCGGTCACGTCGTCTCCCCTCGGAGTGCAGGTCAGGTCGTCTCCATCGTGCCGGTCCCCCGGCCGGCCGGCAGGACGGGATCGTGTGACCGAGGCGACGATCCCGTGACCACCCGGCGAAATCCGGGCACAATCGACGGTGATGGACACGCCCGGGGACTACGAGTTCGCGCCGCTGCGGATCCCTCCGGGTACGTCCCGGTCCGCGGCCGCGACCATGCTGAGCCTGCAGTCCGACATCGGCGGCTGGGAACTCGCCCGCCTGCAGCTGCACGCCGACGGCACGCGCAAGGTGATCCTGCGCCGCCGCGCCCGCCTCTCCTACCTGCCCAAGCCGGTCGTCTAGCCGCGAGGCGGACCGCTCACCGCCAGTGCGGTGGCCGCTCCAGGACGGCCGGGAGGCGCGTGCCCACGTCCCCCCGGGCGGCGGTCACCTGCGGCCGGGTGAGGAAGAGGCAGCGGCTCAGGTCCGCGCCCCGGACGTCGGCCGCTCGCAGGTCGGCGCCGAGCAGGTCGGCCGACCCCAGGTCGACGCCCCGCAGGTCCACGCCGATCAGGTAGGCGCCCCGCAGGTCGGCGTCGCGCAGTGCGGTCCGGCGGAGGTCCCGGCCCATCAGATCGGCACCGCGGCGATCGGGGGCTCCGCGGCCGCGCACGAGCCGGCTCACCCGGCCCAGCAACTCCCCCACCGGAGCCCGGTGGGCACCGACGTCGAGGGCGGCCAGCTCGTCGGCCCCGCACCCGGTCAGCTCCTCGATCACGCGGCGGTGGGTCGCGGCCTCAGCGTGCAGCGGCGCCGCGTCCGGAAGCGCCAGCACCTCGGCCAGGTACCACAGCGCCTCGTGCAGCTGCCGCACGACCGGCAGGACGGCGAACTGCTGCCGGGCCAGCACCGGGGACTCCCGCCAGCTCCGCCCGCCGGAGGTGGTCTGGGTGATGTGCTGGCCGGCGCCGAAGCAGTCGAAGACGGTGCACCCGGGGAATCCCCGCTCGCGGAGTTCCGCGTGGATGCCGCACCGGAAGTCGCCGGCCAGGTGGACGCACGCCGTGCCGGCCGGCTTGTCGATCGCGAAGTCGGCGGACGCGGCGAAGGCCGGGGCCACGCAGCACAGCCCCGCGCAGCGCGAGCAGTCCGCCCGCAGATGGGCGCGGTCGTCGAGCAACGGCAGCGGATCGGACGGCATGGCGGGGACCAGGTTAGGCGCCGGCCCCCGCCGTCCGGCTCAGGGAACGAGGACGACCTTGCCGACCGTGTCGCGCGAGGCCAGCTTGAGCAGCGCCTGCGGGGCCTGGCCCAGCGGCAGCACCTCGCCGACGAGCGGGTCGACCTTCCCCTGCTCGACCAGCTCGACGAGCCGCTCGTGGGTCTCGGTGAACACCGACGGGTCGTACTTGCGGTACAGACCCCAGTGCAGGCCCACGACGCTGTAGTTCTTGACCAGCAGGTGGTTGGCCGGCGCCTCGGGGATGCGGCCGCTGGTGAATCCGACGACGACGAGGCGGCCCTCGAACGCGATGCACTTGCGCGACTTGTCGAAGACGTCCCCGCCGACCGGGTCGTAGACGACGTCGGCGCCGCGGCCGCCGGTCACCTCCTTGACGATCGGGACGAAGTCCTCGGTCGTGTAGTCGATGACGTGGTCGGCGCCGAGCTGCGTGCACACCTCGGTCTTGCGCGACCCGCCCGCCGTGGCGATGACGGTGGCGCCGGCGGCCTTGCCCAGCTGGATCGCCGCCGTTCCCACGCCCCCGGCACCGGCGTGGACCAGCAGGGTCTCCCCCGCCTGCAGGTGCGCGCGACGGTGCAGGCCGACGTAGCCGGTCTGGTAGGTGAGGTACAGCGAGGCGGCCTTCTCGTCGGACATCGAGTCGGGCACCGGGAAGGCGGCCGCCGCGTCCATGAGCGCGTACTCGGCGAACGCTCCCGGGCCGCCGGCAGGCGAGCCGATGACCCGCTGGCCGGTCTCCACGATCTCGCCGCACAGCTCGACACCCGGGGTGTAGGGCAGCGGCGGCTTCTCCTGGTACATGCCCATCGCCATGAGCACGTCGGGGAAGTTCAGGGCGGCCGCCCGCACCTTGACCAGCACCTGCCCCTCGCCGGGCGTGGGCCGGTCGACCTCGTCGAAGGACATGACCTGGGAGGGGTCGCCGAGCTCGTGGACCCGCCATGCGCGCATGCCCGCGACCTTGCCAGACGTGCCGTGACCGCCGTCACCGGGGTTGCCCGCTCGCCTCGCCGTGGGGCGCGGGACGTGTCAGGGTGCGCAGCGGACGGTCGCCCCCCGCGCGGTGACCCCGGGGAGGGGACCCGATGCTCGACCACCTGACCGACCGGCTGCGCTTCCTCGGTGCGTTCCTCGCCCACCCGCGGCAGGTGGGCGCCGTCCTGCCGACGTCGGCGACGGCGGTCCGCGCCATGCTCGACCCGGCCGACGTGTCCGGCGCGGAGCTGGTCGTGGAGCTGGGTGCGGGGACCGGCGCGCAGACGCAGGAGATCCTCGCGCGCATGAAGCCGGGCGCCCGCCTGGTGGGCTTCGAGATCGACCCGCGCCTGGCCCAGCTGCTCACCGAGCGCTTCCACGACCCGCGGGTGCAGGTCGTGTGCGACTCCGCGGAGAACCTCGCCGACCACCTGGGCGGGGCTGCGGCGGACGTGATCGTCTCCGCGCTCCCCTACACCTCGCTGGACCAGCGGCTGCGGCAACGGATCCTCGACGTGCTGCCCGGGGCGCTGGCACCGGACGGCACCGTCGTCGTCATCCAGTACTCGCCGCTGATGCTCGCCGACTTCCGCAAGCGGTTCCGCGCGGTGCACTGGCGGGTCACCCCGTGGAACGTGCCGCCGGCCTTCCTCTTCGCCTGCCGCGGGCCGATCTCCGGCTGAGCCGCGTCAGCGCATCGACGGCGGGCGCAGCGCCTCCGGGACGACGGCGGTCTCGCCGGCCTCGGTGCGCGCGGCGGGCACGCCCTTGAACTTGTACGGCACGGTGCCCACGCCGGGCTGGATCACGTAGGCCGCACCGGGCTCACCGGACTCCCAGGCCATGATCATCGCGTCGGCGACCTCCTCGGCGGTGAGCACCGGGAAGCCAGCGGCGGTGAACTGGTCGCGGATCCGGTCGATGATCGCCGTGTCGGCGAACCCGGGGCAGATCGCGGTGATCGTCGTCCCCTCGGCGGTCAGGCGAGGCGCCATGGACCGCACGAACGCGATGGCGCCGCCCTTGGCGACGCTGTAGCCGGGGTCGGTCGCCATCGGCGAGAGCCCGGCGAGCGACGCCGTCACCACGATGGCCCCTCCCCCGGCCCGCTGGATCGCCGGGCGGGCCGCCGCCACGCCGTAGACCACGCCGAACAGGTCGATCTCGACCACGCGCATGAACTCCTCGAGGTCGAGGACGTCGTCGCTCTTCGCGGCAGAGATACCGGCGTTGAGGTAGGCGGCGTCGAGCCGGCCGTGATCGGCCTCGATCCGCGCCACGAGTGCCTCGTTCGCGGCGCGGTCGGTGACGTCGAGGACGGCGAACTCGCAGCCCAGGTCGGCGGCGACCTGACGGTTGCGTTCGCTGTCGAGGTCGGCGAGGACGACGGTGACCTCGCGCTCGCGCAGCTTCTTGGCCAGGGCGCGGCCGAAGCCACCGCACCCTCCGGTGATCAGCGCGACGGAACCGGGGCCGGGAGTGTTCTGGGTCACCCCGCCATCATGCCGAGCGCAGGAAGCGGTCGAGCACCCGGATGCCGAACGTCAGCGACTCGACCGGCACCCGTTCGTCGATGCCGTGGAACAGCGCGGCGAAGTCCAGGTCCGGTGGCAGGCGCAGCGGCGAGAACCCGAAGCACCGCATGCCCAGGCGCTGGAAGCTCTTGGCGTCGGTGCCGCCGCTCATCGTGAACGGCACCGGACGTGCGCCGGCGTCCTCCTCCTTGAGCGCGGCGACCATCTGGTCGACCAGCGGGCCGTCGAACGTCGTCTCCACCGCGGGGTTGTGCACCAGCCACTCGCGCCGCACGCCCTCGCCCAGCAGGGCGTCGAGCTGCCGCTCGTACTCCTCCTCCTGGCCGTAGAGGAAGCGGCCGTCGACGGTCGCGCTCGCGGTGCCGGGGACGACGTTGGCCTTGTAGCCGGCCTGGAGCATCGTGGGGTTGGCGGTGTTGCGCAGCGCCGCGCCGATCATCCGGCTGAGGCTGCCGAGGCGGGCCAGGGCGACCTCCGGCTCGGCGGGGTCGATCTCGATGCCGTAGGCGTCCTCGACCGCGGCGATGAACTCGCGCATTGGCGGTGTGAGGGTGAGCGGGAACCGGTGGTTGCCGACGCGCGCGACGGCCTCGGCCAACCGGGTGACGGCGTTGTCGTCGTGCACGAAGGAGCCGTGACCGGGCTTGCCGCCGACGGTCAGCCGCATCCAGCCCATGCCCTTCTCCGCGGTCTGCACGAGGTAGAGGCGCAGGTCGTCGCGGACGGTGATGCTGAAGCCGCCGACCTCGCTGATCGCCTCGGTGCAGTCGGCGAACAGGTCGGGGTGCTCGTCGACCATGAAGTGCGCGCCGAGCCCGCCGCCGGCCTCCTCGTCGGCGAGGAAGGCCAGCACGATGTCCCGCTCGGGCTGCACGCCGGTGCGGGCCCAGTCCCGGACCAGTGCCAGGACCATGCAGTCCATGTCCTTCATGTCGACCGCGCCGCGGCCCCAGATGTAGCCGTCCCGCTCCTCGCCGGAGAACGGGTGCACGCTCCACTCGGCCGGATCGGCGGGGACGACGTCGAGGTGCCCGTGCACCAGCAGCGCGGGCCTCGACCGGTCCCGCCCCGGGATGCGGGCCACCAGGCTCGCCCGACCGCGCTCGGACTCGAAGATCTGCGAGTCGATGCCGACCTCGTCGAGCTTGGCCGCCACCCACTCGGCGGCCTTCCGCTCGCCTGCGCTGGTGGCCGTCTCCCCGGTGTTGGTGCTGTCGATCCGGATCAGTTCGGAGAGCAGCTCGGCCACCTCGGCCTGCGCCCCGACGAGGGGTTCGACGGGGGGCTGCACGGTCGGCTCGGACATGCCGGTGATCGTGCCACCGGGGGTGCGTGAACGCCGGGGACGCCTCCGTTATGCTTCTCCCTGACGCCCTCTGGGGCGCCGCACCTTGTCCGGGTGGCGGAATGGCAGACGCGCTAGCTTGAGGTGCTAGTGCCCTTTATCGGGCGTGGGGGTTCAAGTCCCCCCTCGGACACTCGACCGCCCCGGCGTTCCTGCAGGTCAGGAGCCCGGGGCGTTTCCATGTCCGGGCCTGCGAGGCCCTCGTGATACCGCTTTGATACTTCGTGCACTTTCCGTCAGCCGTCGAGCAGCGCGGCGAACCGCTCGGCCGCCTCGCGGCCCATCCCGGGGTGTACGTGCTGGTAGACGGTGAGCGTGATCATGGCGCTCGCGTGACCGAGGCGCTCGGAGACGACCTTCACGGGAACGCCGTCGGCGAGCAGCAGCGTGGCGTGGGTGTGGCGCAGATCGTGCAGCCGGATCGCCGGCAGGTGGTCCTCGCCCAGCGCCTTGCGCGCACGTGCCAGCTGACCGGCGAAGCGGCGGGAGAACCGCTCCGGATGCCGGTGGCTGCCGTCGAGCCCGCTCAGCACGAGCGCGGAATCCCGGACCAGCTCGAGGGTTAACAGGCCGCGGGCCGCCCGGTAGTTGCGAAGCGCGGCCACCGTGCCCGCGTCGAGGTCGACGACCCGGGACTGTCCGGTCTTGGTCGGGCCCTCGACCAGCTGCTCGCCGGCGCTCTTGACCTTCACCACGCCGACGCTGCGACGCACCGCAAGCCTGCCGGCGTCCAGGTCGACGTCCCGCCACCGGAGGGCCAGCGCCTCACCGCGGCGCATGCCGGTGGCCGCGAGCAGTCGCCAGCCCATCGCCAGGTCCCGGTCATCGGCCTCGGCCCAGGCCAGGAAGCGGTTGAGCTCGGCCGCGGTCCAGGCCTGCATCTCCGGGGGCCGAGCCTCTGACGGACTGGGTGGTGTCGCACGGTCAGTCGGGTTGACCGCGAGCCGCCCCTGTCTGACCGCATCGCTCAGGGCTGACCGCAGGATCGTGTAGACGTAGCGCACGGTGCGGGCCGACAGTCCACCCTGGCCGTCAGCTCGACCGGACTCCTCGAGCTTCCGCATCCAGGCGTCGACCGCCGAGCCGGTGAGACGGGCAACCATGTGCTCACCGAGGTATGGGTCTATGTGCAGTCTGATGTTCTTCCGGTAGGACGACAGCGTCGAGGGGCTCAGCCGTTGCCCCTGGATCCACTCGGCGAGGTAGGCGTCGAGTCGCTGCTTCGACGGCTCGACCCACTCCCCCACTTCAGCCTTGCGGATCTCTGTCCGCAGCGCCCTCGCTGCCTCCTTGCGAGTCGTGAACCCCCGTTTGAGAACTACGCGCTTCGACCCGTCCTCGCGCTGGGCCGTGAACTTGATGAGGAAACGCGGACCCGCCTTGGTCTGGTACTCGCTGATTCCGCCCTCACCTGCCTGTCGCCGCCGTGGCTTGGCCACACCGACCTCCTGTCTCCGGTCCCGTCGAGTGATCCGACGTCACGACGCACGGGTCCACCGGAGACCGGTTAGGTCGCCGCCCTGGACTCCCGCTGTCGCGAGTAGGGCACGTCCGGCGTACTCCCGAAAGGAGACCTCCAGGTGACGAATCGCCCATCCGTGGACAGCACGCGGCCTGTGGATTCGGGTGTCTAGCCTCGAGCGGCACCGCAGACACCCGTCACCGGAGCATGACGCTGATTCTCCAGTTCTTCTCCGGTAGACCACTGGAGGGCGAGGTTCCGGGCCCGCCTCGAGCGCGCCTCTCCCCAACTCCACAGGGCCACGGCGCGGGACGCTCGGACTGACTCATCTCGAAACCTTGACGGTTGCTGTGAGTCACGGTTGGGTTGCGCCACTCGGCGCCCCACAGGGAGTCGATGGACGCGTCGGCAGATCGTCCGGCGCCTGCCTTAATGGAGCGCACACTTGCTCACACGAATCGGCAAGGTGACGGCGTTGGCCGCCGTCGGATTGCTCGCGACGGCGGGACCCGCCTTCGCGCACAGCGATGACGGAGCCATCGACAATGCGCAGGCCACCCATGGCCACGACCTGCACGACCAGCACGGCGGCACCGACGGCCACTTGGCGCCCGTATCGGAGAACGTCGAGCTGATCAGCAAGCTGCAGCTGAGCAATGTCGAACCCGGAGGAATCGGTCGAACCCGGAGGAATCGCCGACGTCGCGGTTTACGGGGACTACGCCTACCTGGCCGCCTGGGGCGGGGAGACCTGCAAGGCCAACGGCATCCACGTCGTGGACATCTCCGACGTGACCAACCCGCGGGAGGTCGCGTTCGTCCCCTCCAAGGAGGGCAGCTACCCCGGCGAGGGCATGCAGGTCACGCACATCAGCACCCCGTCGTTCACCGGCGATGTGCTGGTGACCAACAACGAGATCTGCAAGGACACGGCCGGCTTCGGCGGCATGAACATCTACGACGTCACCAACCCGGCGCGTCCGAAGCCGCTTGCCGTGGGATTCGGTGACACCAGTGCCGGTGGCAACAACCAGAAGAAGACCGCCAACGAGATCCACAGCGTCTTCGCCTGGGACGCGGGCAACAAGGCCTATGCGGTCATGGTCGACAACGAAGAGGCCGCCGATGTCGACATCGTCGACATCACGAACCCCAAGAAGCCGGTCCTCATCGCTGAGTACGACCTGGCGACTCAGTTCCCGCAGATCCTGCAGCCGGAGCAAGGCCTCGACGAGGTCTTCCTGCACGACATGATCGTCAAGGAGATCAACGGCCGGTTCATCATGCTGGCCTCCTACTGGGACGCCGGCTACGTGCAACTGGACGTGACAGACCCCCTGCACCCGATCTACCTGTCCGACAGCGACTTCACCAACCCGGACCCGGAGGCCGCTGAGAGCGGCCTCACGGTTCCGCCGGAGGGCAACGGTCACCAGGGCGAGTTCACGCTGGACAACCGGTACGTCATCGGCGCGGACGAGGACTTCGGCCCCTACGCACTCACGGCGCGGAACGTCGACGACGGCACGGACATCGAGGCCAGCCAGGGCAGCGGGACCACTCCGCTCGAGGAGGGCGACACGATCACCGGTGAATCCGTGTTCGTCGGTCGTGCGTGCCCGGGCGATCCTGCCGTCCCTGCTGGTGACGGCACGCAGATCGCGGTCGTCGAGCGTGGCGTCTGCGACTTCACCGTGAAGGTGGCCGCAGTGGAGGCGGCCGGCGGCTACTCCGCGATCCTCGTGTTCAACCGGACCGCATCGGACGGCTGCAACGGCTCCCTGGGCATGACCGTCGAGGGCGGGATCCCCACGTTCGGCGTCGCGCCGCGTGAACAGGGCTTCGCGATCTTCGACGTGGAGAACCAGTACGACGACGCGGCCTGCCTGGCCGGGGACGGCACCCAGCTCGCGCCCATCCCGGTGGGGACGACCGGGGACACGCTGGCCTTCTCGTCCTACTTCGACGGCTGGGGCTACGTGCACCTGTTCGACTCCACGTCCATGAGCGAGCTGGACACCTACGCCATCCCGGAGGCACACGACCCCGCCTTCGCGACCGGCTTCGGTGACCTGTCCGTTCACGAGGTCGCCACCTCGAAGCTCGACCCGAACCTCGCCTACCTGTCGTACTACGCCGGCGGCCTCCGGGTCATCGACGTGAGCAGCGGGGAGATCGAGGAGGTCGGAGCCTTCATCGACCAGGGAGGCAACAACTTCTGGGGGGTGGAGACCTTCGTCCAGGACGGCGTCGAGTACGTGGCCCTGTCCGACCGGGATTACGGGCTCTACATCCTGAAGTACGCGCCCTGACCTGAGTCCGTGAGGCCGGTTCCGCTCCGCGGAGCCGGCCTCACGGCTGCTCGGGGACTTCCCCGACCGGTGTAGGCCGGTCTCGTTGGCGGTGACCCGAGGGGCGTCGGTGGGCAAGCCCTGAGGAGACGATGAGGCGGGGCCTCGGTCACATCAGTCGGCGCAAACTTCGCGGCGGTCGCGCAGGTCGCCGAGGTCGACGTCGGTTGGCCACTTTCGCCGTCCGGTGCCTTGTCGGACAGCACCGATGCGTGGGACCTTAGGCTCTCTACTATCCGACTTAGGATGGTTCTCCGGGTCTCAAGCCGCCGCGCATGCTGATCGCCGTAACGACTACGAAGGGACCAACGATGAAACGACAGCATCTGGTGCTCTACGGGGCCGCTGCGGCGGTCCTGGTCATCGGCGCGGCGGCGTTCGGTGTCGCACCAGGCACGCTCTTCGCTCTCGCTTTCCTCGTCCTGTGTCCCGCCATGATGATCTTCATGATGGGCGGCATGCGCGGCGGCAGCATGGGCCACGGCGGCGACGACGACGGTGTGCATCGGCATGACAACGTTGGCCCGTCCGGCGACCGCTCGGGCGGTGACGCCCGGTGATGTGGTGGTACGGCGAGGGCTCGCCCAGCGGCTGGACCTATGCGTTGATGACCCTCAGCATGATCCTGTTCTGGGGCCTCATCATCTACGGGGTTGTCTGGCTCTTGCGCTATAGCGGTCGAGATGACGCACCGGAGGCGCGGAAGCCGACACCAGAAGACCTGCTGGCCGAGAGGTTCGCCCGAGGCGAGATCGACGAGCCCGAGTACCGACAGCGGCTTGAGACCTTGCGCCATCACCGGTTGCCCACGGCCCCGCTCTAGACCGGCACGCGCGACGGACCCATGACAGCTACACCCTGCACGGAAGCAGCCCGTGAGGGAGACGACCGCCGACGCCGCCTTCCACGGATTGTGAGAGAAGAACGTCATGGAGGTCCCAGTCGTCGCGTCGGTTAGCGCCGGCTGATGTCCTCAGGAGCGGCCATCGACGGGCACCCGTCGGCGATGCGGATGGTGGCGGTTACAGCCACGTGGGGCTTGTGCTTCGTCCTGATCTCCTGGGGGTTGCGCGACGCGCCCGTGCTGTGGTTCGCCGCGCTACGATCCGGCGTGGCCGGGGTGGCTCTCTTGGCCTACGGGAGCTGGAAACGACGACCCACTCCCCGGTCCCGGGGTGACTGGGGGTTGGTCGGCGCTCTGGCTGCGACCAACGCGGGGCTCGCCTTCGCGGCGATGTTCGCTGGCGTGGCCGGGCTGACTACCGGGGCGGCCGCGGTACTGGCCAACGCCCAGCCGCTGCTCATCCTGCTGCCGGCCTGGTGGCTGTACAGGGAGCCGGTTTCCCCCCGCACCGTGGTAGCGCTCGCTGCCGGCTTCGTCGGTCTGGTCGTGGTGGCCGGTCCGGGCGGAGGAGGCACCGGGGCGGCGTTGTCGTTGCTAGCCGCCGCCGCCATCACCACGGGCACGCTGCTCGTTCGGCTCACCGGCCACCTGGACGTGGTGATGGTCAGCGGCTGGCACTTCTTGCTTGGAGGGATGGGTCTGAGCGTGGCCGCGGCCGCCGTGGAAGGCAGCCCGCAGATCACCTGGACCCCGCGCTTCGTGGCCGTGCTTGGTCTGTTGTCGCTGGCCGGTACCGCATGGACCTTCCTTGTCTGGTTCCGAGAGGCGCAGCGGTACCGGCTGAGTCTGCTCTCCGCCTGGACGTTCCTGACCCCCGTGTTCGGCATCGGGTTCGGCGTGCTGCTGCTCGGTGAGCGGCCGAGCGGCTGGACCCTCGCCGGGCTCGCCATGGTGCTGATCGCGTTGTGGTTCGTGCTGCGCCCTGGGACGGATCCGATCAATCCTGGTACGGGACCGGACCGGGGCCAGGGCGCCAGTGCGATGTCCGGGTCGTGATGGACGACCTCGGCGGTCGCCAGGCCAACGCTGAGCCTGCGGCTCGGGCATCGTGTGCCTGCGCCGTCGGCGAGACCGTTGTGGCCGGAGCCCGACCGAATTGCCCCATCCATCCCCGTTCCGCCTGTGTCGCCGACTTGACCACGCCGGAAGACCGACTGGCCACGTTGCGCCAGGCCGTCGCCGACGAGACGGAACCTCTGGTCACCGTCACCCACCTACTGCGGCTGTGCCGCGACGAGCATTCCGTGCTGTGGTCGAGGACCGATGATCCCGTCTGCTGCGCACGCGTCGACCACCTGCTGACCGAGTTGTCCAGAGTGCTGCCGGCGCCGGGCATGGCAGCAGACCTCGCACCGGAAGTCCGAGCAGCCTTGGCCGATGCACTCGAGCCGGTCGACGACACCCCGGTGGTGGTCGTGGCCCGCGCGCTGGCGGAGATGATCGACGAGCGATACGGCCACACGTTCTCGGCTTCCTTCGCCCGACGTAGCCCCTACCAGCCGCGTGTCGGTGACCCCCTGCCGCTCGACAGCCCTGACCTCCGCGTCGTGACCGCGTTGCCACCCACGCCCCCACCCTGGCGGCTGGCCAACCGACTCGACGGAACCAGACGACTGCGGCTCGCCGGAGAATGGGCGACCCAGTTCCGCGTGATTTTCGACTACTCAGCGATGCATCTTCTGAACGACCTGGTCACCACTGACACCGTGGTGGCCACCTGCCATCCCAACGTACGAATGGACGAAATCCGACTCCCGCAGGATCAGCGAGGGCGCTCCTTCCCCGTCGGACCAGCAGATCTTGACGCGCAACGGAGCCGGATCGACTCGGTCATCTCCGCGGCGGTCGCAGCGGGGGCGTCGATCGTCGTCCTCCCGGAGCTGTGCGTCACCGAGGCTCTGGCATGGGAACTGTCCGGGTGGGTCCGGAGGGCTGACGGACCGCGGGTGCTCGTAGCCGGCAGCTACCACCACGAGGACCCACCCCCGGGGGCGAGCGCCCAACCGGCACGGCGCCGCAACACGGCGGTGGCGTGGGTGCGTGGCCTCGACCGTCCGCTCCTGCACGACAAGCACTCCCCCGCCGATCAGCCGGTGGACGAGGACCTACAACCCGACGGCTGGCCGGAGCTGCGCATCCACGTCACGGCGGATGGATGGCATCTCGCCCTGGCCATCTGCCGCGACTTGCTCAACCCACACGCGCTGCAGGCGCTGACCGAAGCGGGTGCCAACCTGGTCCTCGTCCCCGCGATGAGCGAGACCCTCGTTCCCTTCGGCGGGCCAGTCGGACAGTTGGTCGGTGACGATCAGGCACTCGTCGTGGTGGCAAACAACCCGGCCCAGTGGCCGTGGCCAGGACATCCGGTCGTTCACCGGCCCGCGCGGGCGCTCTTCGGCCACCCGGGGTACGGCCAGCTGACCCGGTCCGTGTCCGCCGACGACTCCAAGTCCGGAGTGGTGGTTCTGCAGGTGCACTCCGGGGATCTGCGGTGGCTGCCCGTCGAGGCGTCGGCAACCGAGCACGGCGATCTCCAACTACCTGGCGACGAGCTGCGGGCACGCGCCACACCCGCCTGGGCGCACGTCATCGCCCGGCAGGTGGCGCGGGTTCCGTTCGACGAGCAGTGGTCCCCGACGGTGCACCTGCGTAACGCCGCGGTCCTCGTGCTCGTCATCGACCGCCCCGACGGGCTCCGCGTGCTGATGACCCGGCGGACGCGGGACCTCGTCGACTATCCGGGAGAGATGGTCTTTCCCGGCGGTGCGGCCGACTCCGGCGACGACGGTCCCGTGGGCACCGCGCTGCGCGAGGCGACTGAGGAGACCGGCCTGAATCCGTCCAGCGTGCAGGTTCTCGGGATGCTGCCGCGACAGGCACTCGTCGAGAGCGGATTCCTCGTGACCCCCGTCCTGGCATGGTCGGCCGATCCGGCTTTCCCTCGCGGGACGAACCTGGCGGAGGTCGACACGCTCGCCGAAGTCCCCTTGGGGGACGCGTCCCCGGACGGCGTAACGGCTGCCGACAGCGGCCGATTCGGTCGGATGACCGTCGGGCTCCTCCGGCAACTCGAGACACTGCTCCGCGACCGCGGATGAACCAGGCCGGCGCGTTCAGGCGAGGGTGACCCGCTCGTCCAGATAGACGTCCTGGACAGCGTTCAGCAGCGCGACCCCTTCGTCGAAGGGCCGGGAGAAAGCCTTGCGCCCGGTGATGAGCCCCATGCCACCGGCGCGCTTGTTGATCACCGCGGTGCGGACGGCGACGGCGAGGTCACCGACGCCAGCCGATCCGCCCCCGGAGTTGACCAGTCCGATTCGTCCGGCGAAGCAGTTGAGAACCTGCCACCGGCACAGGTCGACGGGATGGTCAGTCGTGAGCTCGGCGTAGACGCGGGGGCTGGTCTGGCCGACGCCGAGTGCCGGGTAGCCGCCGTTGTTCTCCGCCAGCTTCTGCTTGATCAGATCTGCCTCCAGGGTCACGCCGATGTGGTTGGCCTGGCCGGTCAGGTCGGCGGCCAGGCCGTAATCCGGACCGCCCTCGGGTGCAAAGGCCGCGTTACGCAGGTAGCACCACAGCACGGTGAACATGCCGTGCCGGTGGGCCTCGGCGAAGGCCTCACCGACCTCCTGGATCTGCCGATCCCACTCCGCCGAGCCGAAGTAGATGGTTGCGCCTACCCCCGCAGCCCCCAGGTCGAGGGCTTGGCGGACGGAGGCGAACCGGATCTGGTCGTAGTGGGGGGGTACGTCAGCAGTTCGTTGTGGTTCAGCTTGACGATGAAAGGGATGTGGTGGGCGTAGCGGCGGGAGGCGAGGCCGAGCACGCCCAGTGTGGTGGCGACGGCGTTGCAGCCGCCCTCGACGGCGAGGCGGACGATCTCCAGCGGATCGAAGTAGCGAGGGTGGGTGCGAACGAGGCCGCCGCCGAGTGCTCTACCCCCTGGTCGACCGGCAGAATGGACACGTAGCCGGTGCCGCCCAGGCGCCCGGCGCCGAGCATCCGCTGAAAGTTGACGAGCACCCGCGGCGGTCGGTCGCTGCTGGCCAGGACCTCGTCGACGTAGCCCGGCCCGCGCCGGGTCAGCACGTCCCCCACGCCAGTCAGCGAGCGATACCGGAGCAGCGATTCGGCCTCTTCGCCCAGCAGCGCCTCGATGTCGGTTCCCATGGTCCCTACCCTGTGATCGTCGTGGCGGCGCCCCCGGGGATCGCCGCACGAGTCGAGTCGGCGCGCGCGGGGAGGTCGACGTCGATGGTCTCTCCCCCGCGCAGGCTCAACTCGGCACCGCCCACCCGTATGCGCACCGGCGGGGCCGAAGCGCAGGGATGCGCCGATACCCGTAGTTGCCCGTGGTCGAGATCCACGTCGATCCGCTGGCCGCGGAAGCGGGCCTGGAACCGCACCCGGCGCAGCTCTGGGGGTGGGCACGGGTCGAACGCAAGGACGTCGCCGCGGATGTGCAGGCCGGCGAAGGACCGCATAACGATATCCACGGTCCCGGCCATGGCACCCAGGTGCACACCCTCCTTGGTGGTGCCACCCTGGGTGTCGTCCAGGTCGGCGACCAGGGCGTCTCGAAAGGTTCCCCAGGCACGTTTCGGATCTATCCCGGCCAGCACGGAGGCGTGGACCACCCGGCTGAGGGTGGAGCCGTGGGCCGTGCGGGCGAGGTAGAAGTCCACCGTGCGCACGAGCGCCGTCGGCTCCATCGCATAGCCCAACCGCCCGAGCAGGTCACGCAGCTGGTCGCCACCGAGCAGGTAGACCAGCATGAGAACGTCGGCCTGCTTGGCGAGCTGGTAGCGGTTGGTGCTGTCCCCCTCCGCCTCGAGGATCAGGTCGAGCCGCCCGATGTTTCCGTAGGTGTCCCGGTACCGGTTCCAGTCCAGCTCGGCCAACTGCTCGTAGCCGTCGAACTGGCTGATGACGCCGTCGATGTGGAAGGGAACGGCCATCCGGCGGCTCATGTGCTCCCACCGGTGTTCCTCGGCGGGACCGACCCCGAGCCTTTCGCGAAGGTCGTCGCAGTCGTGGCCGCCGAGGATCTCGAGGGCGTCACCGGCGCGTGCGCAGATCCAGGCGGTCAGCACGTTGGTGTAGGCGTTGTCGCGCAGGCCGCTGCCGGGCGTGCCGGGGTAGCCGTCGTGGTACTCGTCGGGACCCATGACCCCGCTGAGGTGGAACCGGTCGTCGACCGAGTCGTGCGTGGCCATGGCGGCGAACAGCCGCGTCACCTCGATGATGAGCTCGGCGCCCCGCTCGGCAAGCCAGGCGGTATCCCCGGTGGCCTGGTAGTACAGCCAGGCGTTGTAGGCCACGGCGAGGCCGACGTGCCGCTGGCGGCGAGAGTTGTCGGGCATCCAGCGGCCCGAGCGCAGGTTGAACAGCTGGGCGGGGGTCTCCTCCCGACCGTCGCTTCCGCTCTGCCAGGGGAACAGCGCCCCAGCCAGGCCCGCGTCGGCGGCCGCCTGGCGGGCTGCGCCGAGCCGGTGCCACCGGTAGTCCAGCAGCGCTCGAGTGACGTCGGGGAGGTGCATCGTGATCACTGGGAGGACGAAGAGCTCGTCCCAGAAGACGTGCCCGCGGTAGCCCTCGCCGTGCAGCCCGCGCGCTGGGACTCCGGCGTCGAGCTCCGCGGTGTGCGGGGAGACCGACTGCAGCAGGTGGAACTGGTGCAGGTTCAACACCAGGTGGGTCTCTCGGTCTGCGTCGAGCGTGACGTGGAACTGCTGCCACAGCCGCTCCCACGCCGCGGCGTGGCCTGGCAGTAGGCCGCTGACACCGGCGGGGGCGCGAGCGAGCTCGGCCAGCGCACCGGAGCCCGCCGTGGCCACGGCCGGGTCCCGTGAGGACACGACGGCGACGGTCTTGTCGATACGGAGCGGCACTCCGCTTCGGACGTCGACCTCGAGTCGGTGCGCATATCTACCCTCGACGACTGATTCCAGCCGGTGTTCCTTCGACCTCCCCACGCCGGTGACGGTCGTCCGCGCCGCGGTGGCGATGGTGATCCGGCTGGTGGTGGTGACCGCCTCGACGAGCAGCACGTCGGGCTCCACCTGCCGGCCGGTGACCTCGCCGAGGTGCCGGTCGGCCAGGCCGGCGTACTCGGCGACGTTCCTATTGCGCACCGTCGCGTCGATGCCGGATCGAACCTCCATCCGGCCGTTCCAGCCGAGGGGGACGACCGTGGTCTCCAGGGCGGCGAGGTGCTGGTGCTGCATCGACACCAGCCGCCGCTGTGTGATCTGCAGCCCGCGGCCGGCGGAGTCGGTGAGCTCCACCTGCCGGGTGAGCAGGCCGCGGCGCAGATCCAGCTCGCGCCGCTCGCGCACCGGGGTCAGCCCGCCTTCCGACCACCACGCCCCCGCATCGGTGCGCAGGTCCACCGGCAGCCAGTTGGGGGCGTTGACCAGGTGCTCGTCCTCGACCTCCCGGCCCTGCACAGTGCTGGTGAGCCGGTTGTAGACGCCCGCCAGGTACGTGCCCGGGTAGTGCACGCCGTCGGCGGCGCGTTCCGGCGCCGCGCCGCGGGTGCCTTGATAGCCGTTGCCGAGGGTGGTGAGCGCCTCCCGGTGGCCCTCGTGCGCCGCGTCGAACCCCTCGTAGGCCAACACCCACGGGTCGGTTCGCAGCACCCCGAGGTCGAGTTCGCCGACGTCGTCCAGAACCAGGTCAGCGCCGGCGGCCTCGAGGTCAGCCCGGGTACTCGCCCGCGTGATGCCCACGACCAGGCCGAACCCGCCCTCCCGGGCGGCGGCCACGCCGAACGGTGCGGTGTCCACGACGGCGATCCGCGCCGCCGAGGCGTCCAACTTCGAGGCGGCAGCCCGCAGAGCGGTCGCAGCGGGGCCTTCCGATCCGCGGGAACTGCGCACCACTACCTCGAAGTCCTGTGCCAGCGCGGCCTCCTCCGACGGAGAACCCGGGCTGCCGGCGATCATCAGGGCGACCGGCACCCCTCCGGTCCGGAGTCTGGTGAGGAGGTCGGCGGCAGAGGCCGAGAACCGTAGCTGCCCCGGCGCGTTCGCCAGAATCGTGTCCATAGCGAAGACGACGGCGTCGAACGGAGGCGCAGCGCCGGCCGGTCGTACAGGTAGCGTTCCGGCGGCTGCCGGCCCGGGTGTGCGCGACCGGGTCGGCAGCCTCACGGGTAGCCCGCCGGGGCCGCCGACGGCCTCTGCTCGCCGAGCACCTCGGTGACCTGGCGGCGGATCTCGAGGTCCTCGCGGGCGGTGACGACGACGCTGCCGGCGGCCGCGCCGGGCGCGGTGATGTCAGCGTCCCCGGCGGCCACCCGATTGACGTCCGGATCGACGGCGAGGCCGAGGTGGGTCAGCCGCTCGGCGGCGGCCTCCCGCACGGACCAAGCGTGCTCGCCCACGCCGCCGGTGAACACGAGCAGGTCCAGCCCACCGGTCGCTGAGGTCATGGCCGCGATCTCCCGGCACAGCCGGTGCAGGTAGACGTCGAGAGCGAGCGCGCAGTCGGCGTCCCCGGCATCCCGCCCTGTCAGCACGTCCCGCAGGTCGCCGGACGTGCCGGTGAGCCCACGCAGCCCGGAGTCGTGCTCCAAGACGTCGGCCAGTTCGGGCACCGGAACGTCCCCGTGCTCCAGCAGCCACAGCAGCAGCCCCGGGTCCACTGTGCCCGGCCGGGTGTTCATCACGAGCCCGGCCAGCGGGGTGAAGCCCATCGTCGTATCCACCGAGACGCCGTTTCGGACAGCGGCCAGCGACGCCCCCGCGCCGAGGTGGGCCGACACGATCCGCAGCGCGTCGGGCGGACTGCCGACGATCTCGGCCGCCCGGCGCACCGCGTATGCGTGCGAGAGCCCATGGAAGCCGTAGCGACGCAGCCCCCACCGCTGGTTCCACTCCCGCGGCAGCGCATAGGTGTGCGCGGCCGGCGGCAGGGTGGTGTGGAACGTGGTGTCGAAGCAGGCCACCGCCGGGACGTCGGGCAGCAGCTCCTCCACTGCCCGGATGCCTGCCAGCGCCCGCGGGTTGTGCAGCGGCGCCAGGGAGTTGATCGACTGCAGTCCCGCGACCAGCCTCGGATCGATCCGCGCCGGGCCAGTGTGGTGGGGGCCGCCGTGCACCACCCGGTGGCCCACCGCGTCGACCGGCCCGCAGGTCACGAGGAAGTCCGCCAGCGGCTCGAGATCTCCCTCACCCTGCCAGCGCTCGATGCTGACCGCGGCCGTGACGGCGCCGCCGCCGTCCAGCCGGGCGAGCTTGAGGCTGCTGGAGCCGGCGTTGACCACCAGGACCCTCATGCCGACTGCGGCTCCACCAGCGGCCCGGGAGCCTCGGTGACCGGACCGGGGTGCCCGGACCACGACCAGTCCCGGATGTCCGGCAGGTCCTCGCCGTGGGTCCGGATGTACTGCCGGTGCTCGATGATCCTGTCGCGTAACCGGTCCCGGGCGTGCGCGGCGACGTTCCCCAGCCGCGGGACCCTGTCGATGACGTCGATGGCCAGGTTGAACCGGTCGATTCGGTTCAGCACGCACATGTCGAACGGCGTGGTGGTGGTGCCCTCCTCCACGTAGCCGCGCACGGCGAAGTTCTTGTGGTTCGTCCGCCGGTAGGTCAGCCGGTGGATCAGCCACGGATACCCGTGATAGGCGAACACGACAGGCTTGTCGGTGGTGAACAGCGAATCGAACTCGGCATCCGACAGCCCGTGCGGGTGCTCCCGGTCGTCCTGCAGCCGCATCAGGTCGACCACGTTGACCACGCGCACCCGCAGCTCCGGGAACAGCCCCCGGAGGATCTCCACCGCCGCCAGGGTCTCCATGGTCGGCACATCACCGGCGCAGCCCAGGACGACGTCCGGTTCCTTGCCGTCGTCGCTGCTCGCCCATTGCCAGATGCCGATCCCCTTGGTGCAGTGCCTGATCGCGGCGTCCATGTCGAGGTACTGCAGGGCCGGCTGCTTGCCCGCCACGATCACGTTGACGTACTGCCGGCTGCGCAGACAGTGGTCGGCCACCGACAGCAGCGTGTTGGCGTCCGGGGGCAGGTAGACCCGGATGACGTCGGCCTTCTTGTTCACGACGTGATCGATGAAGCTCGGGTCCTGGTGCGAGAAGCCGTTGTGGTCCTGCCGCCACACGTGCGACGTCAGCAGGTAGTTCAGCGAGGCGATCGGCCGCCGCCACGGGATGCCGTTCGTGACCTTCAGCCACTTGGCGTGCTGGTTGACCATCGAGTCGACGATGTGGATGAACGCCTCGTAGCAGGAGAAGAACCCGTGGCGGCCGGTCAGCAGGTAGCCCTCCAGCCACCCCTGACAGCTGTGCTCGGAGAGGACCTCCATCACCCGCCCGTCCGGGGCCAGATGATCGTCGGTGGACCGCCGCTCCGCGGCCCAGGTGCGGTCGGTGGCATCCAGGATCGCGCTCAGCCTGTTGGAGTTGTTCTCGTCGGGGGCGAAGACCCGGAAGCTCGTCATGTTGTTCCGCATGACGTCGCGCAGGAAGGTGCCCAGGACCCGGGTGGCCTCCACGGCCCCGGTCCCGGGGTGTTCGACCGGGACGGCGTAGTCGCGGAAGTCCGGCATCCGCAGCGGACGCAGCAGCAGTCCGCCGTTCGCGTGCGGACTGGCGCTCATCCGTCGCGTGCCGACGGGATGGAGGTCCCGGATCAACGCGACCGGCGCGCCGTCCTCGTCGAACAGCTCCTCCGGGCGGTAGCTGCGCAGCCACTCCTCCAGCACCTGACGGTGCCTATCGTCGCCACGGGCGTTGGCGAACGGGACCTGGTGAGACCGGAACGACCCCTCCACCGGCAGGCCGTCGACCTCCTTCGGCCCGGTCCAGCCCTTCGGGGAGACCAGCACGATCATCGGCCAGCGCGGCCGGCTGACGTCGCCGTCCTCGCGAGCCCGCCGGTGGATCGCCGCAATCTCGTCGAGGCACCGGTCGAGGGTGGCGGCGAACTGCTGATGCATCCGCGCCGGCTCCGCGCCCTCCACGACATGCGGGTCGTACCCGTACCCACGCAGCAGCTCCAGCAGTTCCTCCCGCGGGATGCGGGCCAGCACGGTGGGGCTAGCGATCTTGTAGCCATTCAGGTGCAGGATCGGCAACACCGCGCCGTCCCGGGCCGGGTCGAGGAACTTGTTGCCGTGCCAACTGGTGGCCAGGGGGCCGGTCTCGGCCTCCCCGTCGCCCACCACCGCCGTCACGATCAGGTCCGGGTTGTCGAACGCGGCGCCATACGCGTGGAACAGCGCGTAGCCCAGCTCCCCGCCCTCGTGGATCGACCCGGGCGTCTCCGGCGCCACGTGCGACGGAATGCCGCCGGGGAAGGAGAACTGGGTGAAGAGCCGCTGCATCCCCGCCTCGTCCCGCGACACCTCCGGGTAGACCTCGGAGTAGGTCCCCTCGAGCCATGCCGAGGCGACCGGCCCGGGGCCGCCGTGCCCCGGCCCCATCACGTACATGGCGTTCAGGTCGCGGCCGGCGATGACGCGGTTGAGGTGCGCGTAGATGAAGTTAAGGCCGGGCGTGGTCCCCCAGTGCCCCAGCAACCGCGGCTTGACGTGCTCCGGTCGTAGCGGCTCTCGGAGCAATGGGTTGCCCATGAGGTAGATCTGGCCGACGGACAGGTAGTTCGCCGCCCGCCACCAGGCGTGGATCGCGGCCAGCTCCTCCTCCGTCAGCGGTTCGGCAGCGGTCTCCTCCGGTGCTTCGGTGACGACGTCCATGCGTGCGGGCCTCCTGATCTCTTCAGCGGCTAATCGGTCCGAAGTCTCACGTGCCGGCGGTGGGCTGACGGCCCTGGCTGCCCGGCTGCCGTGGTGATCCTTGCCGGTGTTCACAGGGCGGCGGCAGACGAACCCGCTGACGTCCCCCGTCGGACCGCGCCGTCCGCCTGAGCTGGTAAGCCGTCACGCCACTGGACGCGCCGGCGCCCCCACGGTCCCGACGGACCGGCTCCGCCGGCGGGGTAAGGCGCCGCCTGCCGGCTGGTGCGTGTGGCCCGGCCGAAGACCCACCCCACGGCGGCGAGAAGGCCGACGAGCCAGCCCAGGGCCAGCGCCAGCGGCCACATCTCGTCGAACGACGGGGTCAGTGCACCGTCGATGAGGAGCCGACTGGCTCCGTACCCGGGCAGGGTCCGCGCCCAGTCCGGTGGAACGGGATGCAGCATCGCGCTCTGCTCGATGCCCAGGTCGATGAAGGGCAGAAGGAATGCGATCAGGACTCCGCCGACCCGGCCGAACACCGGGCCGAGCAGCGCACCGATCATGGCATAGGTCAGCGCGATCAGGACGTTCCCGAGGACATAGACGTCCCATCGAGCCGGGTCGAAGACCAGCGCGGTGACCGCCAGGGAGGCCGCGGTCGCCAGCAGCGCACCGGCCGCCACGACGACCAATCGAGCGCCGAGCAGGCTGGCCGGACGGAATCCGGCCAGCGCCAGACGCTGGTCCGGCCGGCGGGAATCGAGAACGGTGAAGAGCCCGGTGAGCGCAGCCAGCGAGCCGATCGCGATCGGCGCCATCGTGCCGCCGTGCACATCCGGAAGCCACACGCGGATGTCGATGAGCCTGCCTCCCTCCCACGCCTTCATGATCGCGAACTCGCCGGGGGTGGTGGCCACCGCGAGGAGGACGAACACCATGGGCACGGCCACGAGCAGGGGCCAGAGCACGCGGTTGCGGGCAGCCTCCCGTAGGCCCATGCCGATCCCGGCCACCAGTTGCCCCGGCATGGAATTGCGCGCCGTGGGCCGTGGCCGGACGAGGCGACTGGTCCTCACGATGACCGCGGAACCGACTGCGAGGGCCGCAGCGACCCAGGCGAGCGCCCAGCCGAGGTCGCCGAGCTGCCCACCGTGGCGAGAGGGGAGGTCCACCGCCCACAGGGTGACGAAGTGAGTGGGGAGACCTCGAGTCAGGGCCAGGTCTGCGGCGCCCAGCACGGGGCCGAAGAAGACGTCGAGGATCCACACGAACAGCACCAGCACGGTGCCGTTGACCGGGTCGCTCACCAGCGCGCCGACGAGAGCCCCGATCGCGAGGTAGACGACCGCGAACATGAGCGTGCCCGCGATCACGCGGGCGGGCTCGTCGCCCAGCCCGGTCCGTACGGCCAGGGCCACCAGTGCTCCGGCGGCCGCGACCAGTGCCAGCGCCAGGCCGGTGAGCCCCCGTGCGACGAGCAGGCGGGCCGGGGACAGGCCCGCCAGGACCAGGCGACGGTCGGGGGCACGGGCACCGCGGATCTGGAAGTACATGGCGATCGCCGCGATGAACCCCGCCGCCCAGCCGGCGGTCGCCGTCTGCACCGCCGGGCCGCCCGGGCCGCCGAGCAGCTTCGCGGCGTCCGCCAGAGGTGCGGCCGCGACGACGACGAACGTCACGGGCACCACGACCAGCACCAGGAAATTGACCGGCGTCCGAGCCGCCTCGAACAGGAACCGCCGTGCGAACGGCAGTGCGCTCATCGCGGGACCGCCAGCCCGTCCTTGAGCTCCACCACGCGGTCGAAACGCTCCTCGTCGGTCACGAAGTGGCTGATCACCAGCACCGACCGGCCCGCTCGACGGCGGTCGGCGACGAGGTCCCAGAAGCGGAGGTAGGTGTCGAAGTCGAAGCCGGCGTAGGGCTCGTCGAGCAGCAGGACGTCCGGATCGGCGAGCAGCGCCAGCCCCAGGTTCAGCTTCGACAGCGTTCCACCGGAGAGCCGGTCGGCCCGGGCACCCGCGAAGCGCTCGAAGCCCAGCCCGGCGTAGATCTCCCGGCGCGCCCGCTGCTCAACCCCAGTAGGCAGCCCGTAAGCGTGGCCGAACAGCTCGAAGTGCTCATCGCAGGTCAGCCGGTCGTAGACGATCGGCTCCTGCGGGCAATAGCCCAGTCGCCCGTCGATGGTGACGGTGCCCGCGTCGGCGCTCAGGGTCCCGACGAGGATCTTCATCAGCGTGCTCTTGCCCGATCCGTTCTCCCCCACCAGCCCGACCACCTCGCCCGGGTGCAAGGTGAGGTCCGCGCCGCGTAGTACCGGCGTCTGCCGGCGCGCCGGCCAGAGCCCTCGCCGGTAGGCCTTCTCGATGCCGACCGCCTCGAGGAGCGGCGCGTCCCCTGCTGAACGCGGCCCGCTGGGAGCCGCTGGAGTGGCCGGGGGCTCGGGCTCGCTTTGCTCGCGGCGCTGCAGAGAGCGGGTCATGGCCTGTCGACCGATCGCCCTGCCGCCGTCAGGACCAGGTCGGCGGCCATCGCCACCCAGCCCCCGCCGAACCGGTCGTGGTCGGTCGAGAACATCATCGGCATCCCCGTCCTTCGTCACGCTGAGCTCCGTGGCGCCCGCGTGCACACACCCTCACGGCCGATGAACACCCGCGAAAGCGTCCAGAGGTCCCGTGCAGCGAGGCCGTTCAGCCCCAACAGGAGATTGGGGCGCCTTGCCGGACGCCGGCCACCACGGGTGCGGTCGCACATGTCGGCTTCTCCCTCGGCTGGCGGGCACGTTGCTCGCTGGTCAACCCCTGCCCGTCATCGGCCGCTGACGGGCGTCGGCTCCGGCTGCGGTGTCCGCCTACCCACGGGAGCGGCCGGCGCAGGGAGCGTGAGCCGCTTGAGCAGGAGGGCGTTCACCGCGACGATGAGCGACGAACCGGACATGGAGAGCGCCGCGATCTCGGGCCGGAGGACCAGCCCGAAGGCCGGCTCGAAAACACCGGCGGCGATGGGCAGCGCGATCGCGTTGTAGCCGATCGCCCAGGCCAGGTTCTGCCGCATCTTGTTCAGCGTTCCCTTGCCGATGCGCAGCGCCACCGGCACGTCCAGCGGGTCCGACCGCATGAGGACGACATCAGCGGTCTCGATGGCCACGTCGGTCCCCGCGCCGATGGCGATGCCCAGGTCGGCCTTCGCGAGCGCCGGCGCGTCGTTGACCCCGTCGCCGACCATGGCGACCCTCTTGCCCGACGACTGCAACTCGGCGATCTTGTCGGCCTTGTCGCCCGGCAGCACCTCTGCGATGACGGTGTCGATGCCAAGCTGACCCGCGATGCGCTCCGCCGTGGCCTGGTTGTCGCCGCTGAGCATGACGACCTCGATCCCGGCCTCGTGCAGCGCGGCCACGGCCGCCGCAGCGGTCTCCCGCGCGGCGTCGGCGAGGGCGATCACGCCGACACCCCGCCCGTCCACGGCGACCAGCACGGCCGTGCGCCCCGCAGCGGCCAGCTCGTTCCGGCGGTCGCCGAGGTCTCCGAGATCGACGCCCTCCGCGTCCATCAATCGGCGGTTGCCGACCAGGACCCGGCGCCCCTCCACGACGGCGGTGGCGCCGTGGCCGGGAACGTTGCGGAAGTCCGTCGCAACCAGGCGCTGGATGCCCCTAGCTGCCGCATGCTGGGCGACCGCCTGGGCCAGCGGGTGCTCCGATTCGTGCTCGACGGCCGCGGCGAGCGCCAGCATCTCGTCCTCGGCCATGCCGCGGGCGACGACGTCGGTGACCTCGGGCTCGCCCTTCGTGAGCGTGCCGGTCTTGTCCATGACCACGGTGTCGATCCGCGCGGAGGTCTCCAGTGCCGTCGCGTTCTTGAACAGCACGCCCCGCTGCGCCCCCAGACCGGTGCCCACCATGATCGCCGTCGGCGTAGCGAGACCCAGAGCGTCGGGGCACGTGATGACCACGACCGTGATGGCAAACAGCATCGCCTCCTGCACGCTTGCCCCGGCGAGCATCCAGGCGAGGAAGGTCGCGGCCCCACCGATGAGGGCGACGAGGACCAGCCAGAACGCCGCCCGGTCGGCGAGCCGCTGGCCGGGGGCCTTCGAGTTCTGCGCCTCTTGCACCATCGCGACGATCTGGGCCAGCGCGGTGTCGGCTCCGACCTTCGTGGCCCGCACCCGCAGTGTCCCGGTGGTGTTGATCGAGGCGCCGATGACCTCCGAGCCGGGCGTCTTGGCCACCGGCAGGCTCTCGCCGGTGACCATGGACTCGTCGACCTCGGACTCGCCCTCCTCCACCTTGCCGTCGACGGGGACGCGCGCACCGGGGCGGACCAGCAGCAGGTCGCCCACCTGGACCTCGGCGGTGGGCACCTCGACCGGCTCACCGTCGCGCAGGACCACGGCCATCGCCGGAGCAAGCTCCAGCAGGGTCCGGACGGCGTCGTTCGCGCCGCCACGGGCCCGCATCTCGAACCAGTGCCCCAGCAGCACGAAGGCCGTCAGCACCGTCGCGGCCTCGTAGAAGACCTCTCCCCCGCCGGTGAGGGTGACGCCGAGGCTGTACAGCCAGCCCGTCCCGACGCCCACCGCGACCAGGACCATCATGTCCAGCGTCCGGTTCCGCAGGGCTCGGTAGGCGCCGTCGAAGAAGATCCAGGCCGAGTAGAAGATCACCGGCAGCGAGAGGATCAGCGAGAAGACGTCGTCCCGGAGACCGAACGGAGCCGCGACCTCAAAGCCGAGCACCTCCCGGCCGATCGGCGACCACAGCAGGATGGGGATGGACAGCAGCGCCGCGACCAGGAAACGGTTGCGCATGTCGCGGGTCATGTCGTCCATGGACATGCCGGCGTGGTGACCTCCATGGCCCATCACGTCCTGCGGAGTACGCCCCTCCGACGTCGCGTGGCCCGCGTGCGCGTCGTGACCGTCGTGCATCGCCGGCGACGGAGGTTGCGGAGCGTGACCGTCGTGCGCGGCGTGGTCGCCGTCACCGCCGGCCGGTTCCCTCATCGGGTCGCAGACGTGCGTGGGCACCGACTGCCCGGCGCAGTGGTAGCCGCAGTCCCGCACCCAGTCGGATAGCTGGGCGACCGAGGTCCGGGCGGGGTCGTAGGTGACGTTGGCGGTCTGCGCGACCGGGTTGACCTCCACCGCGAGGACTCCGGGCCGCCGCGACAGCGCGGACTCGGCCACCGCCTTGGACGATCCCCTCAGCACGCCGGAGACCTCGATGACGGCGGTCGCTCCGGTCGCGTGGGCATGTCCTGGGTGACTGGGCATGACGCCTTCCCTCCTGTGCGTGTGAACGGCCTATCTGTCGCGCGAGGCGTCGGCCCGTACGGCCACGGGCTCCGGCGACGCTACTACCCGGCATAGCAGTGCCGACGCGTCTCACCGCTGGTTCGCTGTCACTGCTCCGTCCATCGGGCGGCCACTTTCCGGTCCATGAACGGCGGCGACGCCGCCGTCCGCCTGTGCCGAGGCCAGCGCCTTGAACCGCCGGAGGCGCAGGCTGTTGGAGACGACGAACACGGAGGAGAACGCCATGGCCGCGCCCGCGAGCAGCGGGTTGAGCAGGCCCGCAGCGGCCAGGGGCAGTGCCGCGATGTTGTAGGCGAACGCCCAGAACAGGTTGCCCTTGATCGTGCTCAGCGTCTTCCGGGACAGCCGGATGGCGTCCGCGGCGGCACGGAGATCGCCGCGCACCAGGGTCAGGTCGCTGGCCTCGATCGCGACGTCGGTCCCGGTGCCCATGGCGAGCCCCAGGTCCGCCTGCGCCAGCGCAGCGGCGTCGTTGACGCCGTCGCCGACCATGGCGACGACCTTCCCGTCGGCCTGCAGGCGCTTGACGACGTCGACCTTGTCCTGCGGCAGCACCTCGGCGACGACCTCGTCGATCCCCACCTGCGCGGCCACCGAGCGGGCGACCGTCTCGTTGTCACCGGTCAGCAGGACCGGGGTGAGCCCGAGGTCGCGCAGCTGCCGGATAGCCTCCGCGGAGGTCGGCTTGATCGCGTCGGCCACCACGAGCACGCCCCGCGCCGCGCCGTCCCAGGCCGCGACGACCGCAGTCCTGCCCTCGGCCTCGGCCGCCGACTTGACACGCTCGAGCTCGGCCGGCAGCTGCAGCGACCAGTCGGCCAGCAGTCGCGTCCGCCCGACGATCACGGACCGGCCGTCGACGACGCCCTGGACACCGAGACCCTCCACATTGGTGAAGCCCTCTACCGGCGGCAGCGTGCCGACGCGCTCCGTGGCTCCCCTGGCGATCGCCTGGGCGATCGGGTGCTCGGACGCGTCCTCCAGCGCTCCTGCCAGCCGCAGCAGCTCCTCGTCGTCCTCCCCGGCGGCGGGGACGACGTCGAGCAGCGTCATCCGACCGGTGGTGACGGTGCCGGTCTTGTCGAGGACGACCGTGTCGACCTTGCGCGTGGACTCGAGGACCTCCGGGCCCTTGATCAGGATGCCCAGCTGGGCGCCACGTCCGGTGCCGACCATGAGCGCGGTCGGAGTTGCCAATCCGAGCGCGCAGGGGCAGGCGATGATCAGGACGGCGACGGTGGCGGTGAACGCCAGCGAGACTCCGGCTCCGGTACCGATCCAGAATCCGAGCGTGGCCACCGCCAGGGCGATGACGATCGGGACGAAGATCCCCGAGACGCGGTCAGCGAGGCGCTGGACCTCGGCCTTGCCGTTCTGCGCGTCCTCGACCAGCCGCGCCATCTGAGCCAGCTGCGTGTCCGACCCGATGCGGGTGGCCCGCACGACGAGGCGCCCACCGGCGTTCACGGTCGCGCCGACGACGGCGTCGCCCGGGCCGACCTCGACCGGAACGCTCTCCCCGGTGAGCATCGAGGCGTCGACAGCGGAGGACCCCTCGACGATGACCCCGTCCGTGGCGATCTTCTCCCCCGGCCGGACGACGAACACGTCGTCGACCGCCAACTGGTCGACACTGATCCGTTCCTCCCGGCCGCCGCGGAGGACGGACACCTCCTTGGCGCCCATCTCAAGCAGCGCACGCAGCGCCGCCCCGGCCCGCCTCTTCGACCGCGCCTCGAAGTACCGCCCGGCCAGGATGGCCGTGGTGACGCCGGCCCCCACCTCGAGATAGATGTTGGCCGCGCCGTCGCTCGCCCCGATGGTGAGCTCGAAGGGGTGCGTCATGCCCGGCTCCCCGGCGGTGCCGAGGAAGAGCGCGTACAGGGACCAGCCGAAGGCGGCGAGGGTGCCCATCGACACGAGGGTGTCCATGGTGGAACTGCCGTGCCGGAGGTTCGTCCAGGCCGCGCGGTGGAACGGCAGGGCGCCCCACACGACGACGGGCGCAGCGAGGGTCAGGGACAGCCACTGCCAGTAGGTGAACTGCAGGGCGGGGATCATCGCGAGCGCGATCACCGGCACGGTGAGGGCCGTCGAGACGAGCAGACGCTGGCGTAGCGCCCGGACGGGTTCGCGGTCGTCCTCGGCGTCGGAGACATCGGCGGTCTGGGGACGGGGCGGCTCGGGCAGACGTGCGGAGTAGCCGGCCTTCTCGACGGCAGCCACCAGGTCGTCGGGCGTGACGTCACCGCCGTAGGTGACCTTCGCCTTCTCGGTGGCGTAGTTGACCGTGGCCGTGACGCCGTCGAGCTTGTTGAGCCGCTTCTCGATCCGCGCAGCGCACGACGCGCAGGTCATGCCGGTGATGGCGAGTTCGACCTGGTCGCCACCGTGGGCCGGTGTCGTGGCGTTCGTTGCGGAGCTCATCGGTTCTCCTGTCGGCTGCTCGGGTGTTGCGGGACCGCTCGGCGGACCGCTCAGCTGTCGCCGTCCATGTCCATGCCGCCGTGCCCGTTCTCGGTCTGCACGGCGGGGCTCTGATCGGCTGCTGGGCCGACAGGTCCCACGACGTTGCCCACGCCCGCCGCGACGGCGAAGACGACGGCGAGGGCGCCCATGTAGGCGGCGAGCTTTTGCGCGGTGCTCACGAACGCGTCCTTCCTGTGGTGACTGCCGGTCGTCCGGGTGCCACGCACGATGCGCGCGACACCCGGACGGTTGTCGTCAGGCGACCTGGTAGCCGGCCTCTTCGACGGCGGCACGCACGGCCGCGTCGTCGATGTCGCCCTCACCGGTGACCGTGAGGCCGCCGCTGGCAAGGTCCACGTCCACATGGGAGACACCGGGCACCTGGGTGACCTCCTCGGTGACGGAGTTGACGCAGTGGCCGCAGGTCATGCCGACGACGGTGTAGGTGGCGGTGCTCATCAGGTTGTCCTCTCGGATCTTCGGTTGGGAATTCCGGTGTTCGGATCTACCGGGGGTCGGGCCCCGGTGGCTCGCTGCTCCTGACGCGACTCGGTCGATCAGGAGCGGACCAGGCGGGCGATCGCTTCGGACGCCTCGCGCACCTTGTCGTCTGCTTCGCGACCGCCGGCGGCGGCCGCCTGGACGACACAGTGGCTCATGTGTTCTTCGAGCAGCCCCAGGGCCACCGACTGCAGCGCCTTGGTGCTGGCAGACACCTGCGTGAGGATGTCGATGCAGTACTTCTCGTCCTCGACCATCCGCTGCAGGCCGCGGATCTGGCCCTCGATGCGGCGCAGGCGCTTGAGGTAGTCGTCCTTGCGGTGGATGTAGCCGTGGCCGCCGTTGTGTTCCGCGCTGTCCATGTCGACCCTCCCGCGTTCGCTCGATCTCCTTAGCACCATACCCCCGTGTGGTATTTCGTCAAGCCGCGCGGAACCTGTTCGAAGTTATCCGTACGGATGCGCGGGTAACGGGCTCACAGCTGACGTCCCGGGCGCAGGCGGCGCCGCGTCAGCGCCGAGAGGAGCAGTCGTGACCGTTGCCGGGCAGATGCTGCAGACCTACCCCAAGGACCTCGGAGGAGTCGACCGCCAGAAGCTCCAGGACTGCATCGAGGCCTGCCTCGAGTGCTCTCAGGCATGCACCGCTTGCGCGGACGCCTGTTTGAGCGAGGACATGGTGGCCGAGCTGACCAAGTGCATCCGCACCAACCTGGACTGCGCCGACGTCTGCGACGCCACGGGACGGGTGCTTTCCCGACACACCGGCTACGACGCCAATCTCACGCGGGCGGTGCTCGAGGCCTGCGCCGCCGCCTGCAAGGCCTGCGGTGACGAGTGCGAGCGGCACGCCGAGATGCACGAGCACTGCCGGGTCTGCGCGGAGTCGTGCCGCCGCTGCGAGGCGGCCTGCCGGGAGCTCATCGGCTCCCTCGGCTGAACCTGGCGCCCGACGCTGCTCGCAGCCCGGCGCCGGCAGGCCCGCGACTCGGTCAGGCCCCGGTCGCCAGCAACAGGCGGCTGGCGGGAGAGTCAGTCCGGCCGAGTACTGCCTGATGCCGGACGGCCAGTCCGGCCGCCTCGAGCAGGGCGATGACCTCCCGGTCGGATTCGTACAGCCGGTGCCCCTCTCTCGGGAAGTCCTGTTGGGCGACCGGCGGCATGTGCTGTCGCAGCTGATAGCCGAGGGCCAGATGGCCTCCGGAACGCAACAGGGATGCGATCGCCATCAGCTCTGCCACCGGGTGGCTCCAGAAGTACAGAACGTGGACGGCCAGGATCAAGTCGATCGGGGCAAACGGCGCGAGGACCGTGACGTCACCCTGCATGAGCCGTAGTCGACCTGCGTGGACTGCCATGCGGTTGCGCGCAGCAGCCTGACCAACCAGCGCCGCGGACGGGTCCGCTCCCAAGACCTCGGCGTCGGGAAACGTCGCCAGCAGCGCGGCCAGTCCGACGCCAGGGCCGAAGCCGAGTTCCGCGAGCACCCGCGGCGAACCGACGCGATGTGCGACCTGCGCGACGAGCAGCCGGTTCAAGGCAGCGTTCCTGCGGGCCATGACGAGGCCGGGAAGGCGCCCGAGCGACCCGGTCGGAGAGCCGAATTGGCGCCCCACCACACCCATGAGGTCTTCCTTTCACCGCACTGCGGCACGGTCGAAGACGGCCGCGACGCGGGCCGACATCGCCACAGGTGAGGCCCGCGCGCCTTTCCCGGTTGACGCACCATAGCTACTAGCGTGCTTAGTCGTGCGACTGAGCCAGGTGAACCAGCGTCACCAAGACGCGGGCGAATACCAGCACCCGACGCCCCACGCGACTCGGAGGACGGTCCGATGGAGGGGATGACCCAGGTCCTCTCGCGGATCGCGGAGATTCGCGCGCAGTTCCCTGCAACAGTTCAGCCGACCGCTACCAGGTCCGCTTCCGCCTGGTCGTCCGCAGCCGCGGACGCGGGCCTGACGACCACCGACGGGCAAGCGAACGGAGCGTCGGCACCATCCCTGGCGACGGACCCCCTCAGCGGGCTGGGTGCCGCTACCGACGGCTCCCCGGCAGGCCGGGCAGCGGCCGCAAAGGCCGCTGAGTACCTCGGCGTGCCCTATCTGTGGGGTGGGACGGACCCGACGAAGGGGCTCGATTGCTCGGGCTTCACCCAGCTGGTCTACAAGAGCCAGGGCATTGACCTCCCCCGCGTGTCCGCCCAGCAGGCAACCGCGGGCCGAGCTGTCGCGTCGCTGAACGAAGCGCGCCCGGGCGACCTCCTGTTCTTCGACTACTCCCCCACTCGACCGGGGATCGATCACGTCGGCATATACGTCGGCAACGGGAAGATGATCGCCGCGCCACAGCCCGGCGACGTCGTCAAGGTGCAGTCCGCCGGCCAACCGACAGTCATCCGGCGCGTCGTTCCGGAAGGATCCGGCTAACGATCAGCGACACCGCGGACTTGACGGTCATACCCCCCAGGGGTACAACGATGCAATCTCGAAGAGGAGGTTGTCATGGCCGTCCACACCACGGGCAAGGAGATGGAACGGTATTACTCCGGTCGGCAGCAGGCCATCACGGTCGCCGCCGGTACGTGGGTGGTGCTCGGCGTCTTCGTCGACGGATGGGCGCACCTCAATCGCCCGGGACTTGAAACCTTCTTCACGCCCTGGCACGCGATCCTCTACAGCGGCGCCGCGGCACTCTTCGGTTGGCTGATTCTTCGGACGCGCGAGGCCCGTTCACCGGATCGGCCGTGGGTAATCGCCGCCGCGGCCGCCTTCGCGGTGGGAGGCGCCGGGGATCTGCTGTGGCACGAGTTCTTCGGGGTGGAGACCGGAGTCGATGCGCTGGTCAGCCCGACGCACCTCCTGCTGATGATGGGTGGCTTGATCGGATTGACCGCGCCACTCCGTGAAAGCCGCGATCAGCGGCTGGAGGGCTTCAAGGCAGCGCTGCCTGTCCTTGCTTCACTGGCCCTGGCGGCGGCACTCAGCGCCTTCTTCCTCCTGTACGCATCGCCGTACACGAGCGACGCACCGTCCATGGCGCTGACCAAGATCCCCGAGGGCGCACCGGGGCACGAGGCGGCTGAGCTTCCAGCGGTGGCCGGCCTCGCCGGATACCTCATCACCACTGCCGTCGTCGTGATCCCGCTGCTTATCCTCCGAATCCGCGGGCTGCTGCCTTTCGGTGGTGTCACTGTGCTCGTGACCGTCGTGGCGACGCTGTCGTCGGCGGTGAACCAGTTCGAGCAGCCGCTGGCACCGGTAGCCGCGCTCGTCGCCGGCCTGATCGCGGACCTCGTCGTGGTGGCTGGTCGGAGCCTTGCGCAACCTGTCCAGCTGACCCTTCTGGGCGCGGTCGTCCCGTTGCTTCTGTGGGTGGCACAGCTGGCTTCACTCGGCCTGACGACGGGAGTGGAGTGGCCTCCGGAGCTGGTCGTCGGCGTGGTTGTTCTCTCGACGGTCTTTGGCTCGCTCCTCGCGCTTCTCGCGGCCATGAGCCCACGGACGACGGGCCGGGTTACGCCGGCCTGACTGGGTCACCCGGACAACCACCGTCATGCGGGGCGGCGCTGCGACGGCTCAGTGTTCGAGCACGACGTCGAAGGTCCGTCCGCCGTCTCGGGACTCGAGGAGGGCCGCCGTGGTCACCACCAGGACCTGCCCACCCTCATCCGTCGCCGTGACGCTCACCGCCTGCGGGGCAGAGTCCAGAGCCATGCCCTGCTCCCAGGTGGCGCCGCTATCGGCGCTCCGCCACACCTGACCGGCCGGGTCGACCCCGACGACATCGCTGCCGCGGTCCGTCCAGTCGACCACCTGCAGGAGTGGGGCACCCTCCACCGGGGACCACGACGTTCCTGCGTCGGTCGAGCGGAGAAGGCCCTGAGGTGTCGTGGCCAGCACTTGACTGCCGTCCGGAGACGCGGCCAGGGTGGCTGGTGGGGCCGGGATCTCGAGGGGCTCCCAGGTCTGCCCGTCGGTACTGCGCATCAATCCGCCGTCGTAGGCGAGCACGCCGGATTCGCTCGTGGTCAGCGCGTGGAAATCCGATGTCCCCTGGCGGGACAGGGCTTCCCACGTCTGACCACCGTCGGTGCTCTCGATGAGTCCGACCGGCTGCGGCAGGTCCACCTCGGCCCCTGGATGTCCCGAGGCGAGGAAGTGCCCCGGCCCTGCGACGGCAAAGCCCATCAGGTCGATCACGGGGCCGACGCGGGTGGACGCGCCGTCCGACCCGATGCGGAAGAGCCCGTCGTGCGTGGCCAGCAGACGCGCACCGTCCTGGGGATCCACTGCGACACCGTGTATGTGGGCCGCCGGAAGAGAACCGGACGGCACGGTCGCCGACGGGGCGGCCACCTCCGCTTGCGAGCCGCAGCCGGCCAGCAAGAGGGCAAGTACGGCAGCCGAACTGACGCCTCGGACCGACATTCCGGTCACTGGTCGAGTCATAGGTAGAAGCTTCCGAATCCTGTCGCAGCGAGCCAGGCGCGCAGCCAGATCATGAGGCTGTCCCAGAGGCCGGTGAGCAGTAGCAGGCCGAGGATGACGAGCAGAGCACCCCCGACGCGCATGACGGTTCGCGCGTGGCGCCGGGCCCACGCGGACATCCCGATCGCCCGGCGAGCGCCGAGCGCCATGGCGACGAACGGGATGCCGAGTCCCAGGCAGTAGGCCAGGCCGAGGGCCGCCCCGCGCGCGGCCGACGCCTCGGTGTAGGCGAGCGTGTTGACGGCGGCCAGCGTGGGCCCCAGGCAGGGGGTCCAGCCCAGCCCGAAGACGACCCCGAGGACGGGTGCGCCGGCGAGGCCTCCTGCGGGGCGGTGGTGCAGCCGCTTCTCGCGCTGGAGCCAGGGCAGCCATCCGAGGAACGCCAGTCCCATGACGACGGTGACTACGCCTGCCACGCGGGTGAGAACCGGGGACCACTCCAGCAGGAGTCGTCCCAGCCCTCCGAACAGGGCGCCGAACGAGACGAACACCGCACTGAAGCCCGCGACGAAGAGCAGAGCTCCGAGCAGCAAGCGGGTTCTGCCGGCAACCTTCGCCGGCGACCGTTCGACATTGGAGTTCGGAACGGCCGCAGAGGCAGCCTCCCCGGCGGCCGCTGACGCGCCGACCGGCTGCCGCGGCCGTGGGTTGTCCGTTTCGGCCTCGGATCCCGCCAGCCCCGCGATGTAACTGACGTAGCCCGGCACGAGTGGAAGGCAGCACGGCGACGCGAAGCTGATCAGCCCCACCAGGGCCGCGACGGCCATGGCGACCAGGAGCGAGCCGTCGGTGATGATCCCGGCGAAGGTCTCCGCAAGACCGCTCACGACCCACCCTCCTCGAGCAGCGTGGTCAAGGAGGTGCGCAGATCATCACGCGCGACCGCGCCGGTGTAGACAGCCGCGACCCGGCCGTCGCGATCGAGGAGGATCGTGGACGGAACGGCGTTGGCCGGGAAGCCCCGGAACGCGAGAGCGACTTCCCCGCGAGGATCGAACAGGGACGGGTACTCGACGCCGACCTGCTCGAAGAACGCGGACCCGAGCTGGCGCTCGTCCTTGACGTCGACGCCCAGGAACTGAACCCCCTGGTCCCGCAGCTCGGCGTAGACCGATTGGAAGTCGGGAGTCTCGACCCGGCAGGGAGCGCACCACGCGCCCCAGAAGTTGATGACCGCGATGTCGCCAGCGAGCTCGGCGGAATGGAATGGGCTGCCGTCGAGCAGCTCACCGGAGAAGTCCGGGGCGTCCGCCCGGTTCGACGACGGGATGAGCTCGCCGGGCCGGTTCGCCTCGTCGAACTCGTACTGACCGCCGGAGGTCGCACGGTCGCCATCGCTCGACGAGCACCCGGCGAGAAGCGCCGTGAGCAGCGAGACCGCCAGCATGACCGTGAGCCGCGACGATCCGGAACGACGAGCAGCGCACGGCACGTGAGCGTGCATGGGTTGCCTTTCGTCCTGCGTGAGAACAACAAGGAGCCTTCCAACCGCCGGCGAGAAAATCCGGACGGAAGGGGGGTGGCGCTGCCGACCAAGCGACAGCGCCACCCCACGAATCAGCCGCCCAGCTCGCTCAGCAGCGTCTCCATCTCCTGGATCTCCGCCGTCTGCGACTCGGCGATCTCCTGAGCCATGGCCACCGCATCTGGGTAGGCCCCGTCCGCGACCTCGGTCTCGGCCATCTCGACCGCGCCGCGGTGGTGCTCGATCATCATCTCGAGGAACATGCGGTCGAACTCCGCTCCGGAAGCGGCCTCCAAGGCGGCCATGTCCTCCTCGGACATGCCCCCCATGTCCATTCCGCCGCCCATGTCGCCGTGGTCCATTCCGCCCATGGAGCTGTCGGACTCCTCGGGAACCGGCTCTCCCCACTCCTCCAGCCAGCTGGTCATGGTTTCGATCTCCGGCTCCTGGGCGGCCTCGATGCGGCCTGCCAGATCGATCACGCGCGGGTCCTCGGCGCGCCCGTCGGCGAGCTGGGCCATCGCGAGGGCGCCGCGGTGGTGAGGGATCATGCCCTGCACGAACGTCACGTCGGCATTGTTGAAGGCCTCGTTGGGTTCCGCCGAGTCGGTCGCCGAGGCACTGGATGCGCTGCTCGCGGTGTCGGAGCTGTCGCTTCCGCCGGAGCAGCCGGTAAGCACCAGGGCGCCGGCGACCAAGCCGACGGTCAGGCGGCCGAGACGAGTGGTGGTGCGAGTCATCGAAAAATCTCCTGTCAATGCGAATTGGGGCGTGCCGATACGACGTCGGGCCCGTGCGGGCCTCGATTGCTGGTCGTTCGGCTTACGTCCGCATCACGCAGAGCGCGAAGAGATCAGGGGGTCTGGGAAGGCGATACCGAGTCAGACCCCACCCCACCACCGGCCATATTGCGGCTGCCTCGCGTTCTCGCACTCGGCGCCGGACGAGCACCGCCGCTCCGATCAGCAGCATGCCGGCGAGGAGGACCGCGAGGCACGCAGCCCAGAGGTGAGACGTCCCTTCATGGGGCAGGTCCGAGGGGCGCCCCGCGGCGAAGGGCTCCAGGGCGACCGCCGAGGCCACGGCAACCCCCGAGAGCAGGCCGACGGATTCGTCCAGCGAGATGGCTGTCACCCCATGCAACATCGGCGCGGAGCTATCGCTCTCACCGGCATGGGCCGTACCCGTGGACGGGATCCCGTGCATGGACAGGACGCCTGCGATGAGTAGCAGCGCGCACAGTCCCCGCGTCCCAATCCCCCTCACGTGAATCACGGTACTACCCCCTGTAGTACGCGGTCCCGACCCCTTCCTAGACGACCCGTCGCGCTCCGACATAGCCCGCCATGTCGACGCTGCCCACCTTGACGGGCTCGCCGAACGTGGACGCGTGCACCATCTTTCCGCCGCCGATGTAGATCCCGATGTGGCTCACGGGGTTGTAGAAGTAGACGAGATCGCCCGGCTGCAGGTCCGCTCGTGCCACTGGCTTGCCCATCGACGACTGGATCTTGCTGGAATGCGGCAGGTTGATGCCGGCGGCGGCGAACGCGTACTGCGTCAGACCGGAGCAGTCGAAAGAATCGGGACCCGCAGCCGCCCAGACATAGGGATCACCGAGCTGTGCCATGGCGGTGTCCACCGCGATCTGAGCCGCCTCGCTGTTGGCGACCACTGCGGCCGGTGCAGGAGCCTGGAGCGACGGCCCGCCGTGCGCTGCGTCCGCCGCCTGTTGCTCCTGGGCGCTGAGCGTCTCGTACTGCGCCCTGAAGCCGGCGATCTCGGCCTCGAGTTCACCCTGCTGTGATGCGACGGCGTTCACCTGCTGTTGCGCGTCCGCGGCGGCACGGTCGGCGGCCTCGCGTGCGTCGCTGGCTGCGGCCCGCGCGGCCGTCACGCGCTCGAGCAGGTCGTTGTGGTGGTCGGCCACGCTCTCCAGGATCGTCACGCGGTCCAGGAACTCCTCCGGGGAGCTGCTGGTCATGAAGGCCTGGAGAGAGGACATCCCGTCGCCGGTGTAGGCGGTCTGGGCGATACCCGCGAGCTGCTCGCTGAGAGACGTCAGCTGCGCGTCGGCGGCAGCAACCTCGGCTTCGGCAGCGACGACAGCGGCCTGTTGGGTGGACAAGATCTCCCGGGCCTCGTTGTAGGACTCGGTGAGGACCTCGAGCTGGTGTCCTCGCTCGGCGACGAGCGAGGCCGCCTCGTCCGTGGTCGTCGGGTCACCCGGCGCGGCAGCGGCGGTACTCGGCAGAACGGCGAGGCTCAGCATGCCGGCGAGGCCGAGCAGCACGAGGCGTTCGGGTCGTCGAGACGGCCGGAAGAGCGGCTGGTGGACGGATGTCTTCGGGTGCACAGTCGCCACGGAGGCGGCTCTCCTGTCTTCCTGAAGCCGCCTACCGAGTTAGCTGACGGGTTCGGGCGGGAAGTCGCCCTACCTGCGCGCCGGAGAGCCGGCGTGCACGATTCACCCCAGTGTTGCGGTGGGTCCCCGGCCCAGGACGTGATGCGTCCATGGCTCGGCGGCGCCCGGCCGGCGGTCCCTGTCAGGGACCAGTTGCCCGCCCGGGCTCACCGAACATAGCCGTGTAACCGTTCCGTGACAATGAGTGCTAGGCGTGTCGCATAGTTGATGATATCGCGGCGCACGCTACCTGCCGAGGCGAGCAGCGGCCACGAGCCGCGGCAGCCGGCAGACCTGGCGCTAGTCCCCCTCGCTGAGGTGTCGCGAGAGCTCGATCTGATGCTTGAGGCAGTGCTGTCGGGAGGCTCGGGAAAGCCCTCAGCCAAGCGATAGAAGACGACGCGACCGTCCTTGCGACTCTCGACGAAGCCTGCCGTCCGCCGGAGGCGGAGGGCGTGGCTGACCGAGTTCTCGCGGACGTCCAGCGCAAGGGCGAGATCGCCGATGCAGAGCTCGTCGACTACGCGGCCCTCTCGAGCCGAGTTCCTCGGGGCGGGAACCCCGGGCCGCTCGTCACCCACCCATCCGTCCGAGCGGCCCGGGCCCGCGGAGCTCGGCGGCCGCCTCTCGGTGGCCACCTCCGCGCTGCGCAGTGCGCGGATGGAGACCCAAGGCTCAGCACGGACCTCCTATGTCGCATAGTACATTTGCGAGGCTTCCAGGGAAGGAGCTCCGGTTGGGTCACAGCCTCAAGGCGGGACGACGCCTGCCGGCGGTCCTGGTGCTGATCACGGTCGCGTCCACGAGCTGTGGCTCGAACGGCCGATCAAGCCCTGAGGGCTCGCAAGCGACAGCGGAGGCCACGCCTGAAGTCGGTCCTTGTCAACCCCTGGCCTCGGAGGGCGCCGCCCCGGACGAGGGTGGACTTCCAGCCCTGCTGCTGCCGTGCTTGGGCGAAGGGCCTGACGTCGACCTTTCCCGGCTCACCGGGCCCCCAACGCTTGTGAATCTCTGGGCGAGCTGGTGCGGGCCTTGCCGCGAAGAGATGCCGTTGATCGAGAACGCCTCCAAAGAATACGGAGACGAGATCCGGTTCCTTGGTGTCGTGACGCGGGATGACCCGGCTGTCGCCGCGGATTTCGCCTCCGCCATCGGGGCGGCCTATCCCCACGCGGTGGACGCAGAGGGCACCCTGCTCGACTCCGTAGGTGTTCCGGGCCTCCCCGTGACCCTTGGCATCGATCCCACGGGGCGTGTCGTCGCTCGACAGGTGGGCCAGATGGACGAGAGCGAACTCTCGTCACTCATTGCCGAATTGCAGCGCTCCGTCGCCGGAGGCTGAACGGACACTCCGCCGGCGACGACAAGGTCCCTAAGCGAGGACACGGGGCGCCGCACGTAGAGGGAAGTAGGGTGCTAGCCCGGCGCTGGTAGCCACGAGGGCCGGGTCCCGGCCGAACAAGAAGGAGCAGTCATGCCACGGTTGGGCACGCTCGAGGCAGCCGTGATGGAGGTCCTCTGGTCGTCCGATGGCCCTCTCACCGTCCGCGAGGTCCTCGACAAAATGCCCGCCCAGCGCAACCTCGCCTACACGACGGTCATGACGGTCCTGAGCAACCTTCACCGAAAGGGCATGGTCGACCGGGAGCCGTCAGGCCGGGCATACAGCTACCGACCGACCCTCACTCGGGAGGGCGCCGCAGCCGCGTCCCTTCGCGAGATCCTCGATGCGTCGGAGGACCCGCGGTCGGTTCTGCTGCACTTCGCTGAGACCGCTTCCGAAGAGGAGTCGACGGTCCTCCGCGACGCACTGGCACGGCGAGACGCCCGCTCGTGACCGGCCTCTTGGCGCTGCTGACCGGCGCCCTGGCGCTGAGCCTGCATGGGCACCGGCCCCTGATGTGGCTCGCGGATCGACGCGTGGACCCGACAGTCCTGCTGACCGGGTGGCTTCTCAGCACGGTGGGCCTCGTTGTCTCGCTCCTCGCAACGACCGTTGTCATCGCACTGCCGGCCGACGACCATCCCGCCTCGGGCCTCTTCCGGCTGGCCGGCGGCTGTTGGACGGCGATCTCGTCGGGTTCCGTACCCGAATGGCGGGAGTGGATCGGGGCAGTCAGCGTCCTCGGGACCATGGGGATCCTCGTGCGGCTGGGGTGGGCCGTCCATCAGCGGCTCCGTCATCGCCAACGGCGGGCGCCACACGTGGCCCAGCTCCGCCTGCTGGCTGCGGGCTCCAGCCCGCACGAGCCCCTCTGGGTCCGGGACAACCGACCCCTAGCGCTCTCCATCGGCGGCCGGCCTGGCCTCATCGTCATGAGTGACGCGCTTCGTCAACAGCTGCCACCGGTGGCCGTGAACGCTGCGCTGGAACACGAGCGGGCGCATCTACGAGGGCGTCATCACGCCCTGATCGCGGTCGTCGAGGTGCTGGCCGCGGCACTGCCGTTCTGCACCCTGCTGCGGGTCGCGCCCGCTGCCATCAGGGACCTGGTCGAACTGGCGGCGGACGCCGAGGCAGCCCGTCGCTGCGGATCCTCGGCCGTGCGCGAGGCGCTGTCTCGGCTGACCGAGCAGCCCGCGCCGTCATTCGGACTCGGTATGGCAGGCAGGCTGACTCACACCCGCTTGTCCCGGCTCGCGGAGGAGAACGTCCGCGGACGGCGCACCGCCCGCACCGCCGGGTGCATCGCGGTGGCTGCCAGCGCCCTCCTGCTGCCCACGGCCGCCGCGTGGCTGGCCTTGAACGTCGTTGGCTGCGTCGTCACCTGACGCGTCGCGACCTGGTACGGCCGTTAGTTGCCCCCGGCAGCCTGTCGCGCGAGAGGCGCCCAGTTGCGCTCTCTGCCCGACCCGGTCGCGTGTCGCGGGGGCTCACCTCTCCCGTAGGAAGACCGAGCTCATCCCCATGACGCCGATCACCCGGTCGAATTCCGGATTGGCACCACGAACACGAGCCGGGCGACCTGCACGCGAGGCCGCCCGCGCCCATCGCAAGAGCGGCGGTAGCGCAACAGCGTCCAGGTAGGTCAGCCCCGAGACGTCGACAGCTACGACCGTCACCCCTTCCAGCCGTTGCTGGAGGTTGAGCCGGCGGACCGCCGGCGCGTCCACCTCGCCTCGCAGGTGCAGCACCCAGCCGTCCGCCTCCTGCTGCATGACGATGGCTTCGCCCGGAGCCTCGACCGCCTCCTCGACGGGAGCCAGGCCCATGTGCGCCGGCAGCTTGGCCAGCTCCGAGTCGACCGTGTGCTGGGCCAGCCGCTGCAACGCTCTTCTCCGCAGACTGCGCCGAAGACGACTGCCACCCTTGGGCTCGCAGGCGACCGTGACGGTGACGCGGGTGGAGCCCGGCTGCCCGTCGTCCAGCTCGATATGGGTCTGCCAGGTCTCCGACGCCAGAGTCAGTCGGGTTCCGAGGCATCGCTCTTCGGCCCATTCGGCGACTTCCCCGGCCACTGCGTTCGGGGGCGGCTCTCCGCCCTCCAGCCGGCCGGCAACACAGACGAACCGGCTCCCCGGTCCAATCGCGCGCGCACCAGCGGTCGTGTCATCGTCGAACACGTAGGAGACGTCGCACACCGGGCAGTAGCTGGTCACATCGGTGAGCGAGCGCCACACGAGCTGCCGACCGTAGGGGATCTCGCGTGAGCCCGTGGCAGTCGCCATCCCGTTCCTTCACGTCAGACGGCCCAGATGCGCCGGTATGCACTAAGCACCTTAGTAGTGCTGCGCCGGCAGCACGTGGCCCCGCTGGCCCACCGGCCCCCATTGCGCGGAGCGCGTCGTGGGTGGCCTCGTCAAGCCAAGGGGTCGCGATCTACTATGGCCGGTAGTGCCCCGGCAGTCTGTCGCCCAGGCGCGGTCCAGATCGGTCCGCCCTCCCGACCCGGCGAGCGCGTCGCGAGGGGAGCGGACGGATGACCAGCAAGGCCAGCACGACTCCGCTCGGGCGCCCCGGGCTCGCCGCCGCATACCGCGACCAGTGGCCGTGGCGCCGAGTCGGTGTCGCCCTTCTGGCGGCAACGGTCTTCGCCCTGGCCGTCGGCATCCCCACCGGAGTAGTGGCGACGCCGCTCTATACCCGCATGACGCCGGTGCTGTGGTGGAACTACCCGGCCTGGGCCGCGACGTCACTCCTGGGCGGCCTGGTGGCGGCCACGTACATCCGCCGACCGGGCGACACAGTGCCCCGGAACGGCGCCGCTGCCGCCTCAGGTGGCGGCCTGCTGACGGCGTTCGCGGTCGGGTGCCCTGTGTGCAACAAGCTGGTGGTGGCCACGCTGGGCGTGTCGGGCGCCATGACGATCTGGGCGCCTCTCCAACCGGTTCTCGCGATCCTGTCGGTCGGCGGACTCCTGTGGGTACTGCGCCGACGACTGAGGAACGAGTACGCCTGCTCGGTGGCCGGCGCACGGCAACGCGACAAAGCGCCTTCCGAGGGCGCCCCGCGCTCGGCTGCCTCGAACGCGCCCATTGCCGCCTGGGCCCCGGAGGCGTCGCACGCGGTGGGTTCTCACGCGCACGACGCGTTGCGGACCGACTGAGCACCGAGCTCACCGGCGAGGATCGCATTCACACGAATCCCGCTCACCCCAGTTTCCACTCAAGTCCCACCCCGCTCGCGCCGAAGCTACTAGCGAACCTAGTAGCTGGAGTGTTCAAGCGCTCCTCGACGTCTCGGAGCGTGCTGTGCGGCCACGGACCGGAAACAGCTCTCGCGTCACCATGCAGGCGAGGCTCCTCGTCACCGGCGTTCAGCACCGTGCGCTCCCCCGACCGGCGATGCGTCCGGCACGCACTGGCCCTCTTCTCCGTCGGCCGCTCTCCGCGAGGCTGGCCACTCTCGGTGCCGTCACGGCCGCACTCGTCACGCTCGTCGGGCAGCCCGCGGTCGCGGCGCCGCGGAATCCGAGCGACGCAGAGCTGGCCGCCGCGCAGTCCGCACAGGAGGCGACTGCGGCGGAGGTGGGTCGAATCGCCGGGCTCGTCGCAGCCGCCCAAGCCGACCTGGAGCGGGTCGCCCTGGAGGCGCGAGCCGCGGCCGATGCGGAGCTGGTAGCCGAGGCGGAGCTCGAGCGTGCGCAGGCGGTGGCCGCCTCCGCGGCCGCCGAGCTCGAGGCCGCTCGGGTCGCCGTCGGCCAAGCCCGCTCGGACGTCGCGACGCTCGGACGCGAGAGCTACATGCGCGGGTCCACCCTGACCGCAGTGGCCGCGATGGTGAGCGCCGAGGGACCCGCCCAGATGCTCCAGCAGGCAGCGACGCTCGAGCTCCTGGGAGATCAGCGCACCGAGACCCTCCAGGGTCTCGAGGTGGCTCAGGTTCGTCAGGCCAATGCGGACTCGGCCGCGCGAGAGAGCGTGACCGCCCGCGATCATGCTGAGCAGGCGGCCTCCGAAGCGCGGGCGACCGCCGAGAGGCGCATGGCGTCATCACAGTCGGCCTTCGACGCGGCCGCGGCTCAGAAGACGACGTACGACCAGCAACTTCAGCAGGCGCAGGTGACCCTGCTCGGCCTACAGGGCGCCCGCGACGCCTACGAGGCCTGGCGCCAGGAGCAGGCGGCGCGCGCCGCAGCGGAGGCAGCCGGCGCCGAAGCGGCGGCTCGTGCTGCTGCCGATGCTGCCGCTCGCGCCCGGGCGGAGCAGGACACCGGCAACCCCACCCCCCGCCCGAACACGGGCACAGGCACGGCTGTCGCGCCGACGAGCGGACGATTCACCACCTGCTACGAGATGCGATGGGGAACGATGCACTACGGGGTCGACATCGCCGCCCCCATCGGCACCCCGATCTACTCACCGCTCGCCGGCCGGGTTCTCCGCGCTGGTCCCGCGACCGGCTTCGGCCTGGCCGTCTATGTCCAGCACGACGACGGGTCGGTCACCGTCTACGGCCACATCAACGACTACTTCGTTCGGGCCGGACAGCGGGTGTCGGCCGGCGAGGTCATTGCCGAGGTCGGCAACACGGGGCAGTCCACGGGCCCCCACCTGCACTTCGAGGTGCACACCGACGGCATGTACCAGGGCCGAACCAACCCGATTCCTTGGCTGGCGGCGCGCGGCGTCGACATGGGAGGCCGCTGCCGATGACGGCGTGCTGCGCCACTGCAGAGGTCCTCTACTAAGTCCCCTAGTAGGGTGGCCCTGTGGTTCACAAGTCCCCGCTCGTGGCACGGCCGGCAGAACCGACGGGTTGGCAGATTCGGAGCAGAAGGCCACCCATTCCCGACCGCCGAAGGGCGACCCGGTGCTGCGGTGGCGCTGCGAGCCTCGCTCGGTGACCGATCTGCTGGAGCCACGCAGTTCGGCCGCCTCCCGCACCCCAGCAGCTCTTCCGACGCGTCTCGGTCGGCGCGCTCGGCGCTGGTGGCGGGCGCTCACCAGCATGCGCACGGCGATCGTCCTCCTCTTCCTCCTGGCCCTGGCCGCCGTACCCGGGTCACTGCTGCCTCAGCGATCCCTCACGCCGAGCGCGGTCTCGACGTACTACCGCGACCATCCGCAGCTGGACCCTTCCTCGATCGCCTCGGCATGTTCGAGGTCTTCTCCAGCCCCTGGTTCGCCGCGGTCTATCTACTTCTGTTCAGCTCACTCGTCGGCTGCCTCCTGCCCCGCACCGTCGAGCACGTGGGGCGCCTCCGAAAAGGCCCACCCCCCACACCGAGACATCTGCACCGCCTGCCGGACCACGAAAGTCGAGCAATCCAGGCCGACCTCTCCGCGGCGACCGAGCATTTGTCGCGCGAGTTGCGGCGCCGGCGGTTCCGTCTGCGCCAAGATCGGACAGACGGCGGGTACACGATCTCCGCCGATCGAGGACGACTGAAGGAGACCGGCAACCTCGTCTTCCACCTCTCCCTGCTGGCCCTGCTGCTCGCCCTGGCGGCCGGCAAGATGTGGGGATACGAGGGCAACATCCTCGTCACGGAGGGCGGCGGCTTCTGCAACTCGTTCCAGCAGTACGACCGCTACGGCGCCGGACCCCTGGTCGACCAGGAGTCCCTCAATCCGCTCTGCGTTGACGTCGAGGACTTCCAGGCCAGGTACGAGCCCAACGGGACGGCGGCTTCCTACACCGCCGACATCTCATACCAGGAGGAGCCGGGCGCCCCAACGCGTCGCACGACGATCGGCGTCAACGATCCCCTCCGGCTCGCCGGGGACCGCGTCTACGTCACGGGCCATGGCTTCAGCCCGGTCTTCAGCATCAGACTGCCGGACGGCCGCACCTTCGATCAGCTGTCCGCCCCGTTCCTTCCAGAGGACAACCGGACGTTCGGCAGCCAGGGCGTCGTGAAGGTTGGGGACCTTGGAGACGGGTCAGGTGACGGCTTCGCCATCGAGGGATTCTTCGCCCCCACCGGCGTGGTCACGGACGGCGTCCTCATGTCCGCCGACGCACGGCCGATGAACCCGATGGTGGCCGTGATCGCCTACCGCGGGTACCTGGGGCTCGACAGCGGAGTCCCTCAGTCGGTGTTCAGGCTCGACCAGCGCCAGGTCGACGTCGGAGCCCTTGAGCGCATCGGCACTGCAAATCTCGCGCAGGGCGAGAGCGTCGTGCTGGACGACGGGACGACCGTCCGGTTCGACGGTTACCGCGAGTTCGCGGCCATGCAGGTCTCACACGACCCAGCCCAGCTCGCTGTACTGATCAGTGCGATCGTCATGCTGACGGGATTGCTCGCCAATTTCCTCGTGCGCCAACACCGCGTCTTCGTCCGCGTGACGGCGGCACCCGGCGAGGCAAGCCTGGAAGGCCAAAAGGGGTCGATCGTTTCCCTCGCGGTTCTCACCCGCGGTGGCCCGAACGGGCCGGTGCGTGCTGCGGAACTCCTCGATGCTGCAGAGATGGCCGGCCGGGGGACGCCGGCAACATCCGCCGCCCCTTGATCAGCGCGCCTCTCCATCGTCATCGCTGCGCACGTCTAACCTCTACGAGGTCCGATAGTAGATAGGGGTGGGTGTGGCGCGTTGGCGCGTGCGATGGCGCACGTCGGCTCCCCGACGCAACGGTGGCCGGCTTTCGTCCCCGCCCGTCCACAAGAGCCCCGCGCTCCTGACGGCCGCCGTCGTCGGCGCCCTCCTCATGGGCGTCATCGGGGGGATCCCTTCCCCGCAAGCTACGGAGTCCGTCATCGCCGCCGAGACGGCTCTCGGTCTAGGAAGTGCCGGCTTCGCGGAGGAGACGGATCCGCGGCGAGACCTGGCCCTGATGGAGGCCGCCGCGCGGCTGGAGTCCGTGCGCAGCAGCAGAGCGGCACGAGAAGAGCAGGCGGCGCAGCGACGCAGCCTGCCACTGCAGGGCAGACTCACGACGGCGTTCACCAGGCGCTGGGGGGAGATGCACTGGGGTATCGACATCGCTGCCCCGATGATGACCCCGGAATTCGCCGCTGCCGCAGGAACGGTTCTCCGCGCAGGACCTGCCAGCGGCTACGGCAATGTCATCTACATCCAGCATCTCAACGGCGACGTCACCGTTTACGGGCACATGGAGCAGGTTCTCGTGGTCGCCGGGCAGGAAGTTGCGAGCGGGGAGTTGATCGCGCGGGTCGGCTCACGCGGGTTCTCAACCGGTCCTCACCTGCACTTCGAGGTCTGGGCAGGCGGCTTGGACGGAGAGCGGGTGGATCCGCTCGAGTGGCTTGCCGAGCAGGGAATCAGCCTCTGATTGCTGCAGTGAGCAGTCATGCGTCAACCCCCCGCTGGCGCAGGTAAGCCAGGGGATCGACCGGCTGGCCGCTAGCGCCCCCGATGCGAATCTCGAAGTGGAGATGCGGCCCTGTCGACTGGCCGCGGTTGCCGACGAGCGCGATCGTCTCCCCCGCCTGAACGACCTGTCCGGCCGAGACGAGGATTTCGTCCATGTGGCCGTAGACCGACACATCACCGTTGTCATGCTGGATGTAGACCGCCAGACCGAAACCTGAGGCTGGGCCTGCTTCGATCACGACACCGTCCATCGCGGCGTACTCGGGTGTCCGCATCGGCGCCGCAAGATCGACCCCCGCATGCAGGGTGCCCCAGCGTGGCCCGAAGGGACTGGTCAGACGTGCTCCCTCGATGGGCATGACCGCATCTGCAGCGGCGGCCCGCTCGGCCGCGAGCCTCGCCGCCTCCGCTTCGGCGACCGCCCGAGCGGCCTCCTCGGCCGCTCGAGCTTCCGCCTCAGCTCTGGCAGCGATCGCAGCTTGCTCGGCCTGCGCCTGCGCCTGCGCCGCGGCCGCCTGGTCCGCGTCACGCTGCGCACGGCTGGCGCTCAGCTGCTCGAGCAATGAACGGGCGTGTGTCGCACTGGTCGCGATACTCGCCTGCGACTCGAGACCGAGGGCAGCGGCAACGCTCGTCGATTGGGACGACGGGGTCGTGCCCTGCGCCGCCGCGGGCGGCTCGCCAGCAATCAGCACAGTCATGACCAGCGCCCCGGCCGTCGCGCCGGCCAACAGAACCGCTGGCCTGGACGGTGTTTCTGCCCGTCTACGTGGCCGGTCGCTGCCGCGCTCCCGCTCCGGACCGACTCGGAAAGGGCTGCGACGCGCTGGTTGGGAGGAGCGAGCGTTGGAGGGTGTGGATTGGTTCAGGGTCGCCACGGCGGGCGGCTCTCCATTCTTCCTCTCCGCCTACCGAGTTAGCTGACGGGTTCGGGCCGGAAGTCGCCCTACCTCGCGCCCATGAGCGCGCAGGATTCACCCCAGAGGAACCATGGGTCCCCGGTCCGGCCACGGGTGCACCGTGACCGGTTCGGCGGTGTCCAGCCGAGGTCCTCGGTCGAGGAGCAGGGCCCGGCGGACAGCAGTCGACACTACTACGATGCTGCCTAGTTGACACTTGCTCTTGCGCACCGCCCGGACATCGCACCTATCGATCGGGCTACCGCTACCGCGATCGCGGTGCACCGCCGCCATTGCTCAGCCCGCGTATGAGTGCAGGCCGGTAGAGACGTAGTTCACGTACAGCAGGTTGAACACCATGGCGGCGAGGCCAAGGACGTTGATCCACGCCGCGGGCCGACCGCGCCAGCCGGCGGTGGATCGCGCGTGCAGATAGGCCGCGTAGATGACCCAGGCGATGAAAGCCCAGGTCTCCTTCGGATCCCAGCCCCAGAAGCGACCCCATGCGCTTTCCGCCCAGATTGCCCCGGCGATCACGGCGAAGGTCCAGATCGGGAAGCCGAAGACGGCCGTCCGGTGGCCGACGACATCCAGCGTCGCGGCACTGGGAAGGCGGGATGACCGCCCGCCCTCCCCGCAACTGTCGCTTCCGCGCGCCGAGTCGCGACGGAGCCGGACGAGATAGAGGACGTTCGCAATACCGCTGACCATGAACGTGCCGAAGCCCACGACCGCTGCTGTCACATGAACCGCGAGCCACGCGGATCGGAGCGCGGCGACCAATGGGCCCGCCTGGGTGTAGAGGAAGAGACCGATGAGCACCAGCGCCAGGGCGGCGGGTCCGACGACGAAGATCCCGAGGCGCCGAGCCTCCGGCACCCGATGCACCGTGACCAGGAACGCGAGGACCGCCACGAGGACCACCGCGGTACCGAACTCGTAGACATTCCCCCAGGGCAGACGCCCAGTGGCCATCCCCCGCGTGACGAGGACGCCCGCCTGGGCGACCGCCGCGAGGACGGTCAGCGCAACACCGACACGCCCCAGAAGCGCCGCGCGGCCTGAAGCGCGCTCGACGCCGCGAGGTGCCGAGGCATCACCTTCGGGCGACCCAGCGACCCCCCACCGGTCCACGCTCCCCTCGGTCCCGACGAGCGCGGGCGATTGATGGCCATGGTTGAAGGCGAGCTCGGCACAGAAGCCGACGAGGGCCAGCGAGTACACCGCGATGCCCACCGAGAACAACGCGTCGGAGAGCGAAGACAAGGCGGCAGACGACACGAGCACTCCCAGCGGTGGCAATGGCGGCGAGGACGCGCGCCGGTATCTACTAAAGGACATAGTAGTCTCGCGGATGCCGCCTCATCCGGGCGTCACCGCCCTCAGACACCAGCCGCCATGGGGTGAGTCCAATTTCCAAGAAGTCCACTCGCCAGCCGAAACCAGCGGCTGCGCGGCGAGCACAGCGGGCCCCGCACCGGGAACGTCCCTCTCCGGCTTCGCTGCCTGATCCAATCCCTTCGCCCAGACAGACAGCACCCTCCTCCCCCGGCCCACCACTGGGCGCATTCCGGCAGCCGAGCCTTACGGAGCCCCGCGGCCCGGCGATGGGCACGACCACCTCACTCCCCTCGGCGACGGTCAGGAAGGCCGTTGCCCGCCCGACGGGCACTTCGGCCGCGGACGCGGCGGCCCATCCGGCGGCGCAGCAGACGCCCGTCCGACCGGCGCTGGTCAGCACGACGCCCCGCGGTCCGCTCGAGGTGGTGGCAATGGGTTGCGAGCCGGCCCGGGACCTCGAACCTCAGGGGCTGGGACTGACCTACTGGTTCGACGCAGCACCCTCCGGCGAGCCCTATTCGATCGCCGTCCGCTTCACGGGGCGGCGCATCTCCTCGGACGACCCAGGCATGGGCGATGCCTTCGACGTCGTGCACACCGTGGACCGGGTGATCCCCGGCAGCGGCCGGATCGCCCTGACCGCCCGCATCCCGGGTGTCTCTCGCGGGGAGTGGAAGGTCGCCGCAGAACCCGTGCGCGGCCCCGAACCGCCCCGCACGACGGGAACGCGAGCCACGCGCCCGGCCCTCCTGCCGACGGCGACGAGCACGGGCGCGACCACGTACTTCCCGGCCCTCGGTGCTCTCGGGCCAGGAGTTCGGCTGACAGCCTGGCCGTCGCTGGTGGGCGCCGGTGCACTCGTGGCGTTCATCCTCCAAGGGCTGCTCGCCGACCAACGCGACCTGCCGGTCGGACGCCTCTTCCTCGTCTCCGTGCTCGCGTCGCTGATCGGCGTGGTCGGGGCGAAGGTCTACTACCTGCTGACCCACCGCACCGAGAAAAGCCCTCTGCTGAGGGCTGGGATGTCCGTGCAGGGCTTCGTGATCGCAGCTCTCGCGACCCTCCTCTCGGGCGCCTGGCTGACCGGGATATCCGTCGGTCCGATGCTGGACGTCACGGGTCCGGGGCTGCTGTTCGGCATGGCCATCGGGCGGCTGGGCTGCCTCCTCGGCGGCTGCTGCGCGGGCCGTCCCACCGCCTCGCGTTGGGGGGTGTGGTCGTCGGACAGGCGCGTGGGGGTCCGGCGGATCCCCGTCCAGCTGATGGAGTCCGGCATGGCGGCCACGGTCGCCACGGCAACGCTGTTCGCGGCGCTCACCGTCGACGTCCCCATCGACGGGCTCCTCCTGGTGGCGGGACTGGCCGCCTACATCCTCGGCCGCCAGTTCCTCTTCCCGTTGCGCGGACTGCCGCGGCTGACCACCTGGGGACGGGTGACGACGCTCATCGCCGCCGCGCTTGTCCTCGTCGCCGTGATGGCGATCGAGTTCGGTGCGCAGACGGGCTGACCGGGCGCCAGCCCGGCGGCGCACGGGGCTCGCGATCGTGGCGACAGCCCTCGCCGTCGTCATCGTGGCCTCGTACGCCTGGATCTCCAGGACACGGGAGGAGCGCTCCGCGAACGAAAGCGGGCCTCCCGCCACCCTGCTGACCGCGCCCCCCTCCCGGACGTACACATCTGTCCCTCAGGCCGACGTCGACGAGGTGCACCGCGCTCTGCACGGCCTTGGCGATGCCTGCGCGCCCGAGGCTTCGTCTCGCTCCGCCGACGCCATCGACGGGCACCTCGACGTCCTCCTGGAGTTCGTCCGCCGGCACCCGGCCGGGGGATTCCGGATCGACGACGAGGACGCGACGTCCCTCTCGCTCCTGCTGGTTCTCCAGGAGGAACTGCGGGCGTGCGCTCCGTCCCAGATCCCGCGCGTGGAAGCACTGCTGCCGCCGCGGTTCCGGGCGAGTGACAGTCCCAGCTCATGACGCTGGCTACGCCGGCCTTGAGTCCAGCCTCCGAAGGCGGCGGCGGCAACGCCGCTACGATGCCCAGTAGTTGATTGCTCGGCGGGAGCCCTGGGCTCCGCGGGCGATCCGGCCCACCGCGGACGGCCGGGCGAGCCAGACCTCCCTTCGAAGCACACACCAGACGGGTCACCACCAATCACCATGGCGCGCCCCAGCACCACAGTCCTGTCACGCGAGAAGGCTCCGCAGCACCACGGCGTCACGGCGTACCGGTCCGGACGAGTCGGCCGGTTTTCACGCGGTGTCGCGCTCTCGGTGGCCGGCGGACTCGCGCTGTGGCTGGCCTTCCCGCCCCACGACCTCCGAGCGCTGGTCATCGCGGGGCCTGCCGCGCTCGCTCTGGCGGCTCATCGGCGGCAGGCGCGGACCGGGGCGCTGTACGGATTGCTCCTCGGCCTGGCGTTCCTCGTGCCCCTGCTGTCGTGGACCGGCGAGTACGTCGGCTCCGGCCCCTGGCTCGCGCTCGCCGTCTACCAGGCGCTGCACTACGGCGCCCTGGGCGCCGCCACGGCACTGGTCAGCCGGCTCCCACTGTGGCCGCTGTGGTCGGCCTCCCTATGGGTGGCCATGGAGGCGGTTCGCAGTCGATGGCTCTTCGGCGGCTTTCCGTGGGCCCGGCTCGGCTTCAGCCAGCCGGAAGGACCCTTCACGGCTCTGGCGGCCTTCGGCGGCGTTGCCCTGGTGTCCTTCGCGGTCGCCCTGACCGGCTGCCTCCTGGCGCGTGCCCTGCTGCTGCTGATCGACGGGGCGGGGTCTGGTCCGTCCACGGGCGGTCGGGCCCGGGCTTCGACCCTGGCGGCTCTCGCGGCAGTGAGCATTCCCCTCATCGGCACGTTGGCACAGGCAGCTGCGCCATCCGGTGACGTCGACGACGGGGGGCGCCGGGTGACCGTGGCAGTGATCCAGGGGAACGTCCCCCGCGCGGGGTTGGACTTCAACGCCCAGCGGCGCGCGGTGCTGGACAACCACGTCCAAGAGACGCTGGCCCTCGCCGACAGCGTCGACACCGGCGAGCAACCGGCGCCGGATCTGGTCATCTGGCCGGAGAACGCCTCCGACATCGACCCCTTGGTGAACCGTGATGCCGACCGGGCGATCACGGAGGCGGCGCGAGCGATCGACGCGCCGATCCTCGTGGGCGCGGTCCTCGAGGGCCCCGGAGACAACGTACGGAATGCCGGAATCGTGTGGGACCCGAAGGAGGGGCCGGGCGACTCGTACGTCAAACGACACCCGGTCCCGTTCGGGGAGTACATCCCCGCCCGCAGCTTCTTCCGGCTGTTCAGCGACAAGGTGGACCTGGTCCGCCGGGACTTCATCGCCGGCGCGGAACCCGGTGTGCTGACCCTCGGCGGCGCCACGCTCGGAGACCTCATCTGCTTCGAGGTCGCGTACGACGAACTCGTCACCGACGTCGTCCGGGGCGGCGCCGGCATGCTCGTCGTCCAGACCAACAATGCGACGTTCGGTTACACCGCCGAGAGCGAGCAGCAGCTCGCCATGGGGCGCCTGCGCGCCGTCGAGCACGGGCGGTCCGTCGTCGTGGCGGCCACGAGCGGGATCAGCGCGATCATCGGACCGGACGGCCGGCTCGTCGACCGCTCAGCACTCTTCACGGCGGACACGTTCGTTCGCGACATCGCCCAACGAGGGGAGCTCACGGTGGCCACCCGGCTGGGCTCGCTGCCGGAGTGGTCCCTCAGTGCTCTGGGGCTCGCCGGGGTGGTCGTCGCGCTGGGTCTCCGCGCGCGCGGCCGCTCGCGCCGGAGGACCAGCCGGTGAGCGCTGGACGGCGCGACATCTGGGTGCGAGCGGGTGCCCTCGTAGCGCTGATCGGTCTCGGCGGTGCCTTCGCCGCGACGACCTCCGTGCCGGACATCAGCGCAGTGCGAACGTGGCTGGACGCCACCGGCCCCGCCGCGTGGTTGTTGATGATCGTCGGGCTTGGGCTGGCCCTCGCGACGCCCCTCCCCCGGTCTGTGCTCTCGGTGCTGGTCGGCGCGGTGGCCGGCTTCCCGCTCGGCCTCGCGATCGTCGTCGTCGGCAGCGCGCTCGGCGGCTTGGTGGGCTATGCCGCGAGCCGTTGCCTTGGGCGGGCTGCGCTCGTTCAGGTGGCCGGCAGGCGGCTCGGGCCCATGGAGGAGCTCCTGCGACGCCGGGGATTCCTGGCCGTGGTCACCGCCAGGGTCATGCCGATGATGCCGTTCATGGCGGTCAGTTTCGCCGCCGGTCTGACCGGTGTTCGGCTGGCCCCGTACACGGCCGGGACCGTGGTGGGTCTACTGCCGGGATCGATCCTCTACGTGGCGATCGGCTCATCCACCGCGCTGGTCGACTGGTCGACGCCATCGGTCACGAGCGCATTCGTGGTCGTCGTCGCCGTGATTGTTGCCGGAGTGACGTTGGCCTGGCGGCGCCGTCACCGCGACGCGGTACGCGACCCTGTGCACAGCGATCCAACTAGTCGCACTGCGAGGGGAACTTCGGGCACTGGCGACGCCGAGCCATGCACGCGGAGTGCAATCAGCCCGGATGCAGGCCGGCCAGGGTGACGGTGACGAGCCGCTGGACCGCAGCCTCGGACGGGAGGCTTCCCGCGGCCCCCAACGCGTGCAGGCAGTAGCTCGCGAGCTCGTCAGGCGCGACATCGTCACGTAGATGTCCCACCGCGGCCACCTCGCGCAGCACGTCCTCAATCAGATCGACCAACTGCTGCTGCGCTCGACTGACGTGATCTCCCCGATGAAGGAGTGCGGCCAACTCCTCGGTGCCGTGCTGTTCCCGGCGGTACGCGATCATCGCGTACGCCTGCAGCACCGCCTCGAGCCGCTCGACCGGGTCGCCCCCTCCGTCGCGGAGTTGGGCCAGGTGGTGGAGGTGGCCAGCGACATGACGCTGGTGAGCGGCGAATAGGACGGCTTCGACATCCGGGAAGTACTTGTACAGGGTCGCGCGCCCGATCCCGGCCTTCTCGGCGATCATCGACATGGTCACCGCGAGCAGTCCATGTTCGGCGACCAGATGCCACGCGGCGTCCAGGATCGCGTCGTGAACGGTGCGCCGATGCGCCTCGATCGTGTCGGTCCACAGCTTCGGCACGCGGGAAGTCTACGGGTCGTCCTAGTCGATACACCATGGGTTCGCCCAAGACATCGTGTATCGATAACGTCCCAGTCGGACCTGCGACACGCGCGCCCCTTCAGAAAGGACCTCCTATGGCCGAGCCGGGCCCTCGTTCCGACGCTGCTCCGGAGACCCCGCCCCGCATGCCCCGGTGGGTCAAGATCGCTGCGATCGTCGTCGGCGTCCTCCTCCTCGTGTTCCTCGTGCTCCAGATCACGGGCGTCGCCGGCCAGCACGGCCCCGGGCGTCACTTCTCGGGACTGGGTCCGTCACCGGTTGGCGTCGCGGGGGCCTCGATCGCAGCCGTGCCCATCAACAAATGACCATGCCGCCACGCCTTCGCAAGGCGGTCCTGACGACGCATGTGGCCACATCGGTGGGCTGGCTCGGTGCCGTGGTCGCCTACATCGCGCTCGACGTCACCGCCGTAACCAGCCGTGACATCGAGCTGGTTCGGGCTGCCTACGTGGCCATGGAATTGATCGTCGGGTACACGATCGTGCCGCTGGCCCTGGCCTCGGTGGTCGTCGGAATCGTCAACGCGCTGGGCACGTCCTGGGGACTGCTCCAGCACTACTGGGTCCTGGTGAAGCTGCTGCTGACGCTCGTGGCGACCGGGGTCCTGTTGGTGGAGGCACGAACGATCCGTTCCCTGGCCGACGCGGCGGCGGCCGCTGCCGACCCACGGCACCTGCCCGGCTCCCTGCCCCATTCCATCGGCGGCCTGGTGGTCCTGCTGCTCATCGTCATCCTGTCCGTCTACAAGCCCCGAGGGCTTACCCGATACGGGTGGCGGAAGCAGCAGGAACAACGGCGACAGCGGAACCAGTCCGCGACCGTGACGGCATAGGTGTCACCTGGGGCGACCTCTGTGCCGACAGGCCGCCAACGTCTCCTGCAGCCACGACTGCAACCAGACACTCAGCCCTCTCAGCTCGCTCGAGAGACTGGCTCGCGCCCGGATGGACAGAGCCCCGTCTTGGGGGGACGGGCTTGAGCGTCTGCCCGCTGTAGCGGGGGCGGAGATCAGCGCCTCGTGCTGCTCTGACCGCCGAACGGGGTGAGAGTCCCCGGAGGGCCAGGTGGTCGAGCAGGATCGTCGGTGGATTCCGGCAGCGTCGACCGTTGGAGGTGCCCGGATGCCGGCGATGTCCGCCGTCGAGCGGCTGTTCTGCCAGAGTTCCGCCTGGGGTTGGTTCGCGGGACGGCTCGTCCTCCGCTGGGCCTTGCAGGGACGCCCGCTGCGAGGGGATGTCCTCGAGCTCGGCGCCGGCGGCGGCGCGATGGCCAAGGAGACGATGCGACAATTCCCGGCTGCGCGGCTGACCCTGACGGACGTCGACCCCGCCATGCTCGCCGCCCTCTCTCGACGACTCGGGCGCGTGCAGGGAGCGCCGCTCGTGACCGCCGACGCCACAGCACTTCCGTTCGTGGACGGCTCGTTCGACGTCGTAACCAGCTACCTGATGCTGCACCACGTCATAGACTGGGAAGCGGCGGTCGCGGAGGCCGGCCGCGTGCTGCGGCCTGGGGGCCTGCTCGTTGGCTACGACCTGGTGGAAACACGTCTTACGGAGTGGTTGCACTGGGCCGACGGGTCGCCGCACCGCTTGATGCGACGCGGACAGCTCGAGGGAGCACTGGCGGACGCCGGGCTCGAGACAACCAGCGTGCGCTACGACGGCTGGTATCAAGTCGTCCGGTTCGCCGCCCGCAAGCCCAGTTGAGCGGCGCGGGGGCAGGAGAGCGACCCGATCGGCGGCCAGGCGACAAACGCGGCCACCGGGGCCCGCCCGGACGACCGGCCCACGCTCGAACGCGGGGCTCTCGCACTGCCAGGCCGTCATGATCGCGTTCTAGGCGGTTCGCCACAGTCCACAAGCGGTGTGACCAGCGGAGAAATACGGCCGCACACGTCTACGAATGGCCGTGAACGCCAGCAACTGCAACCACGTCGGCGGCGACGGCAGGGCTTGACTTGCTGTCTCTCTCCCAGCACCTAGCTGCCTCGGAATCGGCCTAGAGTCAGAGCAGCTGCGAGACCTGCTGACCTTGGCGAATACCTATTCATCCACCTAACTTCGCACCATCAGCGAGGCTGGCAGGTGCAGCCGAAGGCGATATCGCCCAGCCGCTCTGCGCTGACCTTTCCGCAGCGACGGCACTCGACACGGTGCGGGTCGTGCGGCAGCGATGGGTCCGTGACGGGCCCGAGGTAGATGTAGCCGTGCTCCTCGGCGGTGGCCTGGGCCTGCTCGTACGACACTGGCTCGTTGGCGCCGTATGCGCCGAGCAGCGCGCGCTGGCGCGCTCCCCAGTCCCGCCAAAAGCAAGCGCGGCAAGTCGCTTCACCCTCGGCGTTCTTGTCCTGTACGTACACGAATCGGTAGTGCGCCACGTTCCCGCACTGCAGGCAGCGGGTGAGCAGCCAGTCGTCGGGCCGCGTGAAGGACTCCAACGCCTCTAAGCCGCCTTGGCGCAGGATCACTGCGATGTGGTCGTGACAGTAGGCCGGCTTGCTTCGCGTCCTGAAGGCCGCGGCGGTCGTGCAGAACTGGACCGAGCAGACCTGATCGGTGCTCACGGGCTCGCGGCGCAGCGGTCTCGGTGGCTTGGGCGGCTTTGGGACGGGCCGCTGGTCTAGCAGGACCGACCTGTAGGGGTCTCGCCTCGGGGGTTTGCTTGGAACGGCGTCCTCGCTGATGAGATCTTCGACCACGGTGAGCGCCTTGCCGTCGAGGCATCTCAGAAAGTCATCCTCGGTCATGACCTCGATCGCCTGACCGTTGTCCTGCAGTTCGAAAGCCTTGCGGGCCTTCCCGGTGACGTTGGACCCCGGGCGCAGAACCGCAGGATTGATATCGCCCACTACGAGGACGTTGGTGCGCTTTGTCGTGTTCTGCTCGGGCGTGGCTCCGACGCGGGCACACTCCTGCCGGGCGACGTCACGAGTCATGGACATCAGGGTTCCGGTAAACACCACAACTCGGCCGTAGAGGTAGCCGTCCGGGTCGGCGTCAGCGTTGACCTCGATGGGAGTGAAGTTTCGGCTGCCCGTACCGACCGCCACGCTGCCCGCGTAGAGCCCGCTGCTCATGCGCCCGATGGACATGTGGTGAGCAGCTGCGAGGCCCGCGAGGTCGGTGACTCCCGCTTCGGCTGCCAGCGCCCTCACAACACCGACGACGCCGTGCGCATCGGCCAGAGGGTCGTGATGCTCTCCCATCGCGCACCCCAAGGACTCCGCGACGAAGGGCAACCGGTACGACGGCAGGCTGATGGCTCTGCGGGACATGACCATCGAGCACAGGAAGCGCATCTCGGGCCACTCGATGTTGTCCACCGCGCAGGCGTAGCGGATTACGCCGATGTCGAAGCCTGCGTTGTGGGTGACCACCACGTCGCCCCCGATGTAGTCCACGATGGCGGGCAAGACGACGTCCCAACGCGGGGCGTCGCGCACCTGGTCGGCGTCGATGCCGTGGAGCATCGTGTGGAACGGTTCGAAGAAGTCCGCCCTGGCCGGTGGCCTGATGAGCCAGCGGCGCTCATCAACGGGGTGGCCGTCGCGCACCCGAACGAGCCCGACGGCGCAGGGCGATCCTCGGTAGGAGTTGGCGGTCTCGAAGTCGATGGCGGTGAAGTCGAGCATCGGTCACACCAACGCTTGCTCGTGGACCCGTGCGGCAAACGCCTCGGGGAACTCCGCGAGCTCAGGGGCGTTTAGGTCGGTCGGCATGATCCACGGCGTCTGGCCTGTCCCCGGTCGAGCGGTGCGGCGTCGGCGTTCCTCGTCGGTCCTGAGCCACATCCGCCATGCGTGGCCGAAATGGTTCGCGGTCGTCAACGCTCGCTGACTGGGCGTGTCCTCAGCAGGCACGAAGTCGGCGGGGTCGGGGGCGACGGGGAACGTCGGTTCCTTGTGGGCCTTCGAACCGCCCCGCCGCTTGAAGGCGGCGATGGCGTCGAGGATCGCTTGTTGGTGCTCGTGCGTCGACGCCACGAGGAGCTCTATGTCGGCACGCGTCAGCGGTTCGCCTTTGACCGGTAGCCCATCGAGCACGGAGCCATCGGTGACCAGGACCACGCAGGAATGCGTCAAAGAGCGAACCTTATCCATGGCGTCCGGATCGTTAGCAGCGTCGATCACGACCGCGTTGGTGTTCGAGACCTCCGTCGCCAATCTGTTGGTGATCCACACGGCGATGGCGTCGGTGTCGGGCTGCCTGTCGATGGTTGCGATCCCCCGCACGCTGCTTCCCTTCTCTTGAACCACAAGCTTGATACACCGGCAGCCTAACGACGCGCACCGACACTCGGGGGCAGTTCGCGGGCCGGCGGCGACGTCCTCACACCTTTCAACACTTCAATCCACCCCCTAGCATTCGGCATACTCTTTTGCCAAAGGTCGGGGGCCGTCATTTGTCGGCCGGCCGCATCTCGACGCTGGCCTGCCGCAGGGCAGCACGGTAACTGCTGAGTTCATTGTTGTAGCGGCGTTCGCGGCGGATGAATGCTTCGACACCACCTTCGAGTATCTGTTGGATGTCGGCTCGTACGCGCTGGTCCTCCAGCGGTCCACAGTGCTCCACGCAAGTGCCGGTCGCCTCATCGACGTCGTGACGAACGGTGATGCCGCGACCGGTGTTCTCTAGGACTACGACGCGCTCCGCGTCGGCGTTGACGGGGATGTTGGCGTTGTGGGTGATGACGATGACCTGTCGGTTCCATCGGCTGGCCCGTAGTTGGCGGACCACGAGTTGGGTGATCCACTCGGTATCGAGGTCGTCTTCGGGTTGATCCAGGACCAGCGGATCGTTGCCGTGGTGAAGAACGAAGCTAAGCATCGCGGCGCTTCGCTGGCCGGGACTGCCGGCCGTGAGCGGTTGCCAGTCCCGGTGGCGGGCGGGGTCGCCGCCGTCGCGCAGGAAGTCCATGTCAATGACCTCCTCGGCGATCTCTGCCGCCAGTCGCGTGCGTACCAGCGGGTCGAGTTCAGCGAGTCTGCGGGCGAAGGCCGAGCGGAGCGAGGCGTCTCGGGCCAAGGCGTCGAGGTCACCGGCGATGAGGGCGTGGCGCCATTGCGCGGTTCGGGCTGCTCTTGTCTCTGCGTCAGCCCACAGCCAACTGGCTAGGGCAGGTAGGTCGGTAAGGAAGCCGTCGGCGCGAAGGTTAAGCAGGTCTCGGACCCGTGCAACCCAAGCACTGGTGTCGGCGTTGTCCTGGAAAGTGAAGCGCAGCATGCCACTGCGGTCTTGGATCTGGTCGAGCAGTGCCCGACGTCGATCTCGGCGGTCCTCGTAGAGGTCATGGATGGCTTGCCAGGCCCGGGTGGCGTCCTGAGCAAACTCAGGCAGTTTCTGAGCGCGCGCTTCAAGCTGGTGTAGGTGCGTGGTTTGGTCTTCCAACTGAGCGCGGACTTGTTCGTAGGCCTTTGGGTCCAGGCCGAGAGCAGCGAGCTCGCCGAGGTACGCGGCGCTGTCCTCTTTGGCCGCGGACACGGCTTGCGGCCACGGCCCACTATCGCGGCGCTCGCCCAGCCCGTGTATCTCCTGTCGAGCGCGGGTGATCGCGTCGAGCACGGCGCCTCGAGCACGGTCAGTGATGACGTCGAGCCCCCGCGGAGGCCGGTGTACTCGGTCTGTGCCTCTGCATCCTCACCGGCTTCACTCAGGTCCGGCACCACAACCTCGACGGAGGGTCGCGGAAGCCGTCGCTGAGCGGCATCGGCCAGGTCAGTGAGAGCTTGCGCGGTCTCCTCCAGCCGACGATCCAGCTCCCGGTCTTGCGACAAGATCCGGTCGTTGCGGGCGCGCCGCGCCCTGCTGGCCTCATTGTCGAAGGCCTCAACCTGCCGGGTGAGCTCATCGACGCGCTCGCGGACCAGGCCCCGCTCAGCGATGGCGGTCTGCTCCGTCTCGAGGCGGCGGATCGCGCCAACCCAGGTTGTGCGGGCCTCGTCCAGGGCTCGATCGAACGCGGCGGCCCCACCCGCTCCCGGCGCTCCTGCGGCCAGCGCATCGTCGACGAGGGCTAGCAAGTTGCGAGACGTGGAGTGTGGGTCATGGGAACTCCCCGCCGAGCGCTCAAAGAGCTCCTTCTGGCCGATCACCCGAACCCTAAAGTCTGTCGAGGTGAGGTGATCGGCGGCCCGCAGCGTTTGGCTGCCGTCCGCGAGCGTCCAAGTCGTCCGTTGATGCTCACCGGTGTGAGGAAGGTGGTGAACCGCGGTTATTGACGCATCACCGAAGACCGCCTCGAGGAACCGCTCGGCCTCGTCCCTAGCCTGCGTCGGCAACCCGGCGGTTTCGCCGTAGAGACAGCGCAGTCCTGCGACGACGGTGGACTTGCCCGCTCCCCGCCCGCCAACCAGAACCGTTAACCGGGGATCGAAAGTCACCTTGAGCGGCTGCTCGCTTGTGGCCAGTCCGGCGAGGGTGATCTCACTGATGTAGGCGTGCCCGACGTCGTTTGGGGTCTGGGCGGTGCCCCGGTAGCGGCTATCCCAGCCGCAGATGATGCGAGCTTCGTGATCAAGGAACGCCTGCCGCATACCCTCCAGGCTCGGTTCCTGCATGCGAATCCACGTATAGCGGGAGCCCAGGTCCTCCAGCCGGTAGGCGTCGCTGGTCCAAACGAACGGTAGCCGCGGCAGGCAGGGAAAGTCGGTCAGCTCCCGACGGGTGAACCGGCCGCGCCAGGTGTCGGCCTGCTGGTGTTCGGCTCCGTCACCAATGTCAATAGCCCCGAGGCGATCGTGGTGCAGCGCCTTCCACCGCAGCTGGCTGGTGACGGTGTCTTGACGTACGAGGCCGTTCTCACCGAAGGCGTGCGGCGCAATTGCTAGAACGTCGTCGGGCAGCTTGTCGAGGATCTGCGGCACCGTGTTCGGCGCTGGCGCCGGCTCCCCAGCCCGGGACGGGTTGAACGGTGGGTGATCGGGCCCGAAGCCGCAGGCGCTGTAGAGAAGTGGCCTCAGGTCCTCGGCCGAGCGCTCCGGGCCCATGAACAAGATGAGGTGCGCACCGTCGGAGCCGGTGGCAGTGGTGATCTCGAGCCCGGGAAAGACGACGATCCCGTGGCGCTGGCCGGCGGCGAGCATCGTGTCCACCCAGTCCACGCTGTTGTGGTCGGCGAGTACCAGGACCTCGAGCCCGACTGCGGCAGCCGTGGCCATGTACCGGTCCGCAGCGGCGATGCGCTGTTCGGGTGTCTGAATCTGCCAGGCACTATCGGGGCCGCGAAACCGCGGCTCCCCCGGCGTGGCGACCTGCAGGTCGCACTTCCACCACCGACTCATCGTCTCCCCGCTTCCCAACCATCGGCCAAGCGCACGTCAGCTGACCCCCTGGCGACCAGCCAGCGCCTGCAGTCAATGAGCTGCCGCGTGAGCCCTATCTACCAGGCAACAGAGACGGAGCTCTTTAGTCGGCGGCATCGACCTCCTCGAGGTTGCGCTCGCGGGCGCCTTCATCGGCAAACCGGCCCCACGAGGATGGTCTGCGATGGCGTCACGATATTGACGGCGACGACCGACATCTTCGCTACTGGACTACCGAGTCCATCCGTGAACCCCGACGTCGGCTCTCGCAGCTCCTCCAGGCTCTACCGGAGTTCTCAAGATCACGAGACATCACAGACCCGTGAATAGGGGTGCTGCGGGCGCGCGTCAGCGCGGGGCGGGCGGAGCCCGTCCTCCAGTTCTTCTCCAGTCCGGTCAGGCGGCGGGGTCGAGGACCACGGTGTGCCCCAGGCGTTCGAGCTGGGCGACCAGCCGGCGAGTGTGCGCCTCTCGTTGCGGCGGGCCAGCCAGTCCGCGCCGAGTTCCTGGAAGGGCTCGTCGCGGGTGAGCATCCAGCAGGCCGAGACCAGGATCGAGTGCGCAACCGCGACCTGCGCCCGGCCCGTGCCACGGCGGGCGGTCAGCCGGGCGTGCTGGGCGGAGAGGTAGTTGACGCCCTTCATCCGGGCAGTCGCCGCGGCCGCCTCGACCAGCATCGTGGTCAGCCACTTGTTGCCGTGCCGCGCGCCGGTGGGGCTGCGTTTGCCGGCCGACTCGTAGACCGCCGGCGCCACTCCGGCCCACGCGGCCAGATGGGCCGCGGAGGGAAAGCGGGACATGTCCCCGCCGGTCTCGGCGAGGATCACCTGGGCGACCTTCTCCCCCACCCCGGGAATGGTCTGCAGGAGCTGGATCTGGTGCGCCCACGGCCGGCAGGCGGTGGCGATCACGGCGTCGAGGTCGGCGAGGTCGGCCTCGACCGCGTCCAGCCGCCCGAGGATGGAGCGGGTCAGCTCGGCGTGGCCGGCGTCGAAGTGCCCGATCAGCGCCTCGGTCAGCTCCGGGATCTTGGCGCGCATCTTGCCCTTGGCCAGCTCCGCCAGCACCCGCGCGTCACGCTCGCCGTCGATCAGCGCGGCGAGCATCGCCCGCGCCGAGACCGTGGTCAGGCTCGAGGCGACGACCGAGAGCTTGATCGAGGCGTCCTCCAGCATGCCTTCCAGCCGGGTCGCCTCCCGGGTGCGGTCGCCCATCAGCTGCACCCGGTAGCGGGTCAGCATCCGCAGCCGGCGGATATCGGGCGGTGGCACGAACGACGGGCGCAGCAGCCCGTGCTCGAGCAGCTGGGCGATCCACTCGGCGTCCTTGACGTCGGTCTTGCGGCCCGGGACGGCCTTCATGTGCGCGGCGTTGAGCAGCCAGACCTCCAGCACCTCCTCCAGGCAGTAGAACGCGCCCTTCCAGTACGTCGAGGTCGACTCCATCGCCGCGATCGTCACGCCCTCCGCAAGCAGCCAATCGCGCATCACCTGCAGCGCCCGGGTCGTGGACTTGAACGTCCGCGTCTGACTGCTGCGCCGGCCACCCGGGCCGGGCGTGCGCACGCAGACGCTCAGGGATGCCTTGCCGATGTCCAGCCCGGCGACCCGCTCGAACAGCACCTCCATGGAGATCCCTCCTCCGGTCGACGACCTTCAGGGCGTCGTCCGGAGGGCCCTCTGCCAGGACACAGACCCACGCGCTCGCAGCAGCAATCAGGGGCACCCGAGAACCCCGCGCCATACACCTCAACGGGCTCGCCCGCACCAATGTGATCCGACGTCGCCGGACGACTGGAGAATTCTCATCCCCAGGGCCAGCGATTCAAGATCGCGAGCCGTTACACCTCATGCATCCAGGCGGGAGTTGGCGGCATCCTGCGGGAGAGCCGACACGTCCCGTGTCCCGTGCTCTAGAGCTGTACCCGCTTGGGACCGTCCCGCGATGGATGCGTTGCGGGGTTTGACCCCGGGGCCTCAAGTGGCTTGAGCCGTAGGTGCCGCGTCCCCCGTCTCTTCTCAGGCAGCCGAACCTCTTGTCCGCATCAGTGGAGTGAACCGCGGCAGGTCTGTCATCGCGTGCGACCCACCCCGCGCCCTCGGGTCCGGGTATAACGCGGCTCCTTGGGATCCCCACCCTGATCGAAAGGCAACGACTGCAGCTGAACTGGAGATCTCCTTCCTACGGTCCGGCCGTGATGTCGTTGCACAAGCTGACTGCCGGCGACGGCTACACGTATCTGACCCGGCAGGTGGCAGCGCTGGATGCCACCGAACGCGGCCACGTCGGCTTGGGCGACTACTACTCACAGCGCGGTGAGTCGCCGGGCATGTGGGCCGGCGCAGGACTGGCTGGACTGGTCGGGGTGGTCGCCGGGGAGCCGGTCGAGGAGCAGCAGATGAAGTCGCTGTTCGGGCAGGGCCGCCACCCGGATGCAACGCGTCTCGAGCGCGAGAGCCTGGCCGCAGGACGCTCTTCGGAGGAGGCGCGCGCCGTAGGTGCCCTCGGCGTACCGTTCCGCACCTTCCCCGCGCCCGCGGACGGTCTTCAGGCACGCTGCGCGCAGGAGTACGCCGCGGTCAATGCGGCTCGCGGCTCGCCAACTGGGGCCGCCCTTCCGGCAGAGGATCGAGCTCGTATACGCGGCGATCTGGCGCGGGCCATGTTCGCCGAGACTTATGGCCGGCCACCGTCCGATGCGCGGGAGCTGTCCGGGTTCATCGCCCGGGCGTCCCGCCCGGCGACGACCGCGGTGGCCGGCTTCGATCTGACGTTCTCGCCGGTGAAGTCTGTCTCGACGCTGTGGGCTCTGGCGCCGCGAGCGGTAGCCGAGCAGATAGAGGCCGCCCATGCCGCCGCAGTCGCTGACACGCTGAGGTGGCTGGAGCGGCACGCCTGCTTCACGCGGCTCGGCCACGACGGAGTTCGCCAGGTGGAGACGACTGGGCTGGTCGCTGCAGTGTTCACCCACCGCGACTCACGAGCCGGTGATCCAGATCTGCACACGCACGTTGCCGTGAGCAACAAGGTGCAGACGACCGACGGCCAGTGGCGCGCGCTGGACGGCCGAGTCCTGTACAAGGCCAACGTCGCGGCGTCGGAGAGGTACAACACCGTCCTGGAAGCCGGACTGGTGGAGCGCCTCGGGGTCCGCTTCGCCGACCGCCCCGGCCGGAAAGCTGGAAAGCGAGCAGTGCGTGAGATCGTCGGCATCGATCCACGGCTGCTCGCCGCTTGGTCGTCGCGGCGGCGAGCCATCGATGTCCGGCGCGGTGACCTCGCCGCCGCCTTCCAACGAGACCACGGCCGGACGCCGACGGCGATTGAGGCGATCGCCTTGGCCCAGCAGGCCACCCTGGAGACGCGGGAGGCCAAGCACGAACCCCGCTCCCTCGCCGAGCAACGGGCCGCCTGGCGACAGGAGGCCCTCGGCGTGCTCGGCGGAACGGCGCGGCTGACCCGCATGCTCGCCGACGTCCTGCGGCCCAAGAGGGCCCCGGCACCGGACGTCACCGATGGATGGGTGCAGTCGACCGCTGGCCGGGTGCTGGCCACTGTTGCGGATCAGCGGGCGACCTGGCAGTTCTGGCACGTCCGTGCCGAGGCCGAACGAGTGGTGCGCGCTGCAGCCCTCGTGCCGGGCGACGTGGACGCCGCCGTGCACCGGGTGACAGAGGCCGCGTTATCCCCCGCTCTGTCCATCCCGATAGGCGGCGCTGATTCGGTGGTCGAGCCGCCGGAGCTGTACCGATCCGACGGGAGCAGCGTGTACAGCGTCGCCGGCGACCAGCTCTACACGTCCCGGGCGGTGCTGGACGCCGAGGCCCGATTGCTGACAGCCGCGAGCCGTACCGACGGGCGCCGGGTGGATCCCATCGTGGCCGAGCTGGCGCTGCTCGAGACCGCCGCCAACGGCGGACAGCTCAATCCGGGCCAGGCCCAGATGGTGCGGGAACTGGCGGGCAGCGGCGCCCGGGTGCAGCTGGCCGTCGCCCCGGCGGGCACCGGCAAGACCACCTCCCTGGCCGTCCTCTCCCGAGCCTGGACGGCGGGCGGCGGCCACGTGCTGGGTCTAGCGCCGTCGGCGGTAGCGGCTGCCGGGCTGCGGGAAGCCGTCGCCGCCTACAGCGACACCGTCGCGAAACTCGTCTGGGCCATCGACGGCGACCAGCTGCCCGACTGGGTTGCCGACGTCGGGCCGGGCACCCTGGTCATCGTCGACGAGGCCGGCATGGCCGGCACGCTCGAGCTCTCTCGCATCGTCGAGTTCGTGCTCGGCCGGGGCGGGTCGGTGCGGCTGGTCGGCGACGACCGGCAGCTGGCCTCGGTCGCCGCCGGCGGTGTCCTGCGGGAGATCGCCGCGACGCACGGCGCGGTGACGCTGACCGAGCTGGTGCGGTTCACCGACGGGGCGGAGGCGGCCGCGACCGTCGCCATCCGGGACGGGGACACGATCGGGCTTGGCTTCTATCTCGACTCCGGCCGGGTGCACGTCGGCGATCCGGCGACCTGCGCCGAGCAGGCGTACCTGGCCTGGGCCGCCGATCGCGAACGGGAGGTCGACGCCCTGCTGCTGGCCGCCACCCGTGACACCGTCCTTGCGCTCAACCAGCGGGCCCGGGCCGACCGCCTCACCCAGCTGCGGGAGCCGGTGGGACTGGAGGTGATACTCGCGGACGGCACCCGCGCCAGCGCCGGGGACATGATCATCACCCGTGCGAACGACCGGGCTCTGCCGATCACCGAAGGCGACTGGGTGAAGAACGGTGACCGCTGGACGGTCGCCGCCGTCCACGCCGACGGCAGCCTGGCTGTCATCCAGACCCCTACCCGTCGACGGGTCACCCTGCCCGGGGCTTACGTGCGCGATCACGTGCAGCTCGGCTATGCCACCACGGTGCACGGCGCCCAGGGGGTCACCGCCGAGGCCTGTCACACCGTGCTGGGCGGCACCGAGTCCCGACAGCTGCTTTACGTGGCGCTGTCCCGCGGCCGCAACGCCAACCACGTGTACCTGGCCACCGTCGGCGACGGCGATCCACACAGCATCGTCACCCCTGCCGCCGTGTCTCCGCCCTGCGCCACCGACCTGCTGGTCGGCATCCTGGCCCGGGACGGCGCGCAGATCTCGGCCACCGGCGCACATAGGACGTCGGTCGACCCCGCGGGGCAGCTGAACTGCGCCGTGAACCGGTACGTCGACGCGCTGCGCTTCGCCGCTAGCTACCGCCTCGGTGCTGAGACCGCAGAAATACTGGAGAACGCTGCCGAACGCTTGTGCGCAGGGCTGACCAGTGCCGCGGCGTGGCCGGCGCTCCGCGGTCACCTGGCATTGCTCGCCCTCACCGGCGCGAACCCCCTCGCCGTTCTGAGAACCGCGCTCGAGGCCCGAGAATTGCAGACGGCAGGCGACCCCGCCGCCGTCATCGACTGGCGGTTGCACGTTCCCGGGCCGGTCGGCCCGCTCCCCTGGCTGCCCGGCATACCGGCCGCGCTAGCCGCCGATCCGCATTGGGGTCCCTACCTCACCGCCCGCGCGGGTCACCTCGCCGCCTGCGCGGCGCGGGTAGCCGCGGCAACAGCTGAGATGACAGCGGCCACCGCACCCGCCTGGGCGCGGTACCTGCTAGGCCCGAACCATGCTCCGCTCCGGGCGGAGCTCGCCATCTGGCGGGCCGCGCTCGCGGTTCCTGACAACGACCGGCGCCCCACCGGGCCATCCCGAGAACCAGCCACGGAACGCCGCCATCAGGCACGACTGGAACAGGCGGTGGTTGCCACCGGCCCCACCCGCGACAGCTCGGTGTGGGTCGCACTCGCCGACGGCATCGATCCGCGCATCCGACGAGACGAACACTGGCCGGTCCTTGCCGACCGGCTGGCCGCCGCCACTCGCGCCGGTCTAGATGCGGCCGGCATGCTCGCCGCCGTGGCTGCCCAGCGGCCGCTGCCCGATGACGTGCCTGCCGCGGCCCTGTGGTGGCGGCTGGCCCCCCATCTCGCTCCGGCGACGGTTGCCGCTGCCCCGGGCACGGCCGCGCCACGCCCGGACTGGTGCGCCACCCTGTCGGCCCTGCTGCCCCACGAGGAGGCGCAGGGTGTACTGGCCGACCCAGCGTGGCCGGCCCTGGTCGCCGGGGTCGCCAACGGCATAAGGGCAGGCTGGTCCCCCGCCGACCTGCTCAGCGCCGCAGTGGCCGGCCTCCCGCCCGCAGTGACCGGCGACCGCACTGGCCTGGTGGAGGCACTGGTATTCCGGGTCGCCGCCCTCACCGACCCCGCCCCGGCCCACGTCGACGATCCCGAACCGCTGCCGGCCGATCTGCAACCGCCCGACGACGCGCACCTCCTGCCCCCCATGGACGTCCCTGTGTCCGCTGCCTTCTTGGCGACGGACGTGCTACCCGTCGAGGAGGAGGCGCCGTTCAACCCCGACTACGACACCCCTCCCCCGGCGTCCTCGCCCCGGTGGTTCACACCGGACCCGTTTTCGGTCACCGACGTGAGGGACACAGCCGACGACGCCGACTACTTGCTCGAGCAGCACTTCTGGGCCACCGCCGTCGTTGGCCGAACCCGACTCATCGAGCTCAACGCCCAAGCCGCCGCCTTCTTCACCGCTCGCTACCCCGACTCCTGGGCTCGCGGCTACCTGCAGGACCGGCTGGGCACCGACCTCTTCGTCGATCCGCGGTTCAGCCCCGGTTACGCACCAGGCGGCTGGACCGCGCTCGTCGGGCACCTGCGCGGCCTCGGCGCCACCGAGGACGAACTGCTCGCCGCCGGGCTGGCTCAGCGCGCTCGCACCGGGGCGCTGATCGACCGTTTCCGTGACCGGCTCACCTTCCCAATTCACGACCTCGACGGCGCCATCGTCGGCTTCGTCGCCCGGCGCAACCCCACGGCACCCGCCGACGGACCCGCCGGGCCGAAGTACCTAAACACTCCTGGCACTGACCTGTACCGCAAAGGCGAGCACCTGTTTGGGCTCCACGAGGCGGGGGCCGCACTGGCCGCGGGGGCCACCCCAGCTCTCGTCGAGGGACCGCTGGACGCGATCGCCCTCACCCTGGCCGGTGGCGGGCAAACCGTTGGCGTCGCCACCCTCGGTACGGCCCTCACCGACCGGCAAGCGGACCTCTTAGGAGCGTGCATCAGTCTTGGCGGTCCAGGCATCCTGGTGGCCACCGACAACGACCCCGCCGGACAGCAGGCCGCCGAGCGCGTCTTCTGGCAACTCACGACCCGTGGCGATGACCCGCGCCGGCTCGCCCTCCCCGACGGGCTGGATCCCGCCGATGTCTTCCACCGCGAGGGACCGACCGCGCTGCGGACGGCCATCGACGCGGCGAGCAGCCTCGCTGACAGTCTTCTCGACGGTCGCCTCACCGCCGCGCTGTCCGACACGAGCCCCGCGGGCGTCCGCGCGGCATTGCGGGACGTAGGCGCGATCATCGTGGCCCTACCGCCCAGCCGGTGGCTGGCGCACATTGACCGCGTCACGGAGGCCTTCGATTTTCCGCCCGGCACTGTCCACAGGGCCGTGCTCGACACCGAACCCATCACTGCGTCCGCTCGCAGGACCACGGCCAGTCCGCGACAGGCGATTCGCTCGACTCCCTCAAACCAGGATCGTCACCAAACCGGTCAAACGGAAGGGCCGTCGCGTAGCACCCCACCTGACCTCCACCCCTCCCGGTAGACGTTCCTCTGTGGACTGGGGGCCCGGCAGCCATTTCGCCTTCTAGGAACGGACTCGTGTTAGGAGGATCTCCCCACGGTCGACAGGCAGACCTCAACGAAGGCGACCGCTCGCGGTGAGGTTCGGGCACTACGGCTGAAGGCGGCCCTCGGCCCTTTGGACGATGCGCAGCAGCAGATCGGCCAACTGAATCACTTCCCCGGCTTCGACCGGGTCATCGAATTGGACGGCTCTGTGGCTGGCGGGGTTCTTGTAGGCGCCGATGGCGCCGGCGAAAAGATCAGCGGTTGCCTGCTGTTCGCCGCCTTCTGCCTCCGGGTCGCGGAGCGCGCCATCTTTGGGACTGAAGGCCTTCCGCATCAGGTTGACCGCCAGCAACTCGTTCGGCAGCCCGGCGACCCGCCGTACCTCGACCTCAACGGCCTTCATGGCCGCGAACGACGCCGTCTCATAGTCCCCGAGCGCGAAGTTAGATCGAGCCGAGGACAACGCCGGATGCAAATCACCAGCCAGTCGGTCGGCGGCCCACACCTTCGCGACGGCATTGGGATCGTTCACAACCTCTGCGCCCGCAGCGGTGACACGATGCCAACCGCCCGGTGGATTCTGCGCCGACGGACCGACGAGGGCGTGCGACTCCAACCACGCCCAAGCGTCGGAGAGACGGGCCAGCATGACGTTCATGTCAGGGGGTTGGGGGCTCCCGTACCCCTACCGTTGTCTGAACCCTTGGATGATGTTGTTGAAGTTCGGCTCGGCACCGAGCGACTGGAGCAACCGCAGGCCGAGGTCGGGCAACGGCAGGTGCCGAACGTCGTCGTACGCGAGGGCCATGACGGCCACGTTAGGTCGGCCGCTTATCACCGGTCGAACGTCAGAGGGAGAGTGACCAGGACGGGATCCGCTGCGATCCTGCGCAGCGAGCGAGCGAGTTGACGCCCGACAGGGAGCTTCGGCGCTAATCATCAACGGCGAACTGGCGCTCGAAGCGCTCCCAACCGCTCCGTGGGGACCATCGCAGACCACTTCCTATGGTCCAGAACGCCATGAGCCAGATATGCGTCACCTCGTCCGGCAGGTCAGGTGGGGTCGTAGGTACTACGTCGTTCTTTTCCCTCCGAAGCATGTCGACAACGCCGAAGGGCGCGGTGGTAAACCCAGGCACCAGGATGAAGGCGTGCCGCTCGCTCGCCCCAGACCGAGCAAGCTTGGCTAGGACGTCGCGTTGGCTCGGTTCGAGAGGAAATCGCCCACCCAGCCCGGTACGGCGCTGCCGGTGCTGTCAACCACACCACCGGTCCGCTCGTGTGGTTGCTCGATGGTCAGATAAATCGAGCCGGGGAAGTCCGTGCCGGACTGGTTACCGCTGACAATGCCGAGGGAGCGAGCTCCCTCTTCGAGGGACCCCGGGACCTCCTGCCGTCGCCGGTGCCGCCCAATCTGGGTGACCCCGTGGCCCTCCAACTCTCGAAGGAAGCCCGGCAGCTCCCTTAGGAGGCGCTTGGCTGGGGCAGTGGGCTCCAATTGCAGCAGCCAGCCGCCGTCAAGGTCCGGCATGGTCCACCGCTCGTCGCGCCCGTTCACAAGCTTCCAAAGCTGAATGCTGTCGGGGTCGGCAGCGGCCGTGACCTCCACGGCAGCGAAAGCTCCGTCGGCAGTGATGATGTTGAGGTCATGCATACCGGGCTGCTTGCCGTCGTCGTACTGCTTCACCTTCAAGCCAAGCGTCGTCGCGATGGTCGCCGCAGCTACCTTCTCTTCAGCTCGGAGTTCGGGCATGCGACCACTGTGCCTACAGGCGGTGCCTAACGTCTCGTCGCGATCCGGGAAGCCAAGCTCTCGGAGCCCCTCCCCGAGGTGACGCCACCGCGCGCATGCCGGCGCACCGTGATGTCGGTGCCCCGCTGCATAGTCATCGCTCCCGAGTAGTACGGAGTACCGATGCCCGAGCGCTTGTGGCTCGACGTGCCATTCGGCGAGAAGGACGCCGCCAAGTCGGCCGGCGCCCGATGGGATCCCGACGTTCGCCGCTGGTACGCGCCCCGGGTGGCGCTGCTCCCGGAGCTCGCGCGATGGGAGTCCCGCGTACCGGAGCTCCTGCCTGGAGAGGACCGTAGATTCGGCCAAGGCCTGTTCGTCGACCTCGTGCCGTCGACCTGCTGGTTCACCAACGTCCGCAGCTGCGTCGACGAAGGCCAGTGGGACGCGCTTCGGTCCATGGTCTACCGGCGGGCCGGTCACCACTGCGAGGCCTGCGGCGCTCCGCGGGGCCGTGACCGACAGCGCCTGGAGGCCCATGAGCGCTGGGAGTACGACGAGGCCACCTACACCCAGACGCTGCGGCGCCTGATCGCGCTGTGCTGGTCCTGCCACCGGGCGACGCACTTCGGCTTCGCCGAGGTCACCGGCACCTCAGCCGAGGCGACCGCCCACCTGCGGGCGGTCAACGGCTGGTCAGCCGGCGAGGCTGAGGCCCACATCGAGCGGGCCTTCGCACTGTGGGAGAGGCGGTCGACTCATGAGTGGCGGCTCGACCTCGGCATGCTGACGAACGCCGGCATCAAGGTGGTCGAGCCTCCTGCTCCTGACCGTCGGAGTCAGGAGAGCGCAGCACGCCTGGCGGTCAGGCTGCCGCTCCTGCCCTCGGCGGCACAGGGTGAAGAAGCAAGCCACAACGCCGCGACGCAGCGCCCGGACATCGACGGGCGCTCCACACCCGAGCCGCCCCGCAGGAAGTTCTGGGAACGCATTAGAGGCGCCCTGGCGGGCGGTCACTAGCGGGCAGGGCCGCCTGCACCTAGCCCCGGGCTGTTGATCCCCTGCGCAAACCGGGATCCTGCGATGGCCTCGTTCACGTTGTCGGCATGGCTGAGCAATCGCTCGCCTGCGCCGGGCGCTCGAGCCCGCTCGGCGTAGAGACCAGCGAGGTGGCGCTGACTCGGAGCGGCCGGCGACGCGGCGCGGTTGACCGCGTCGGCCAGGCTGCTCGACAGCGCAGAGGCCGAGGTGAGGGCGCGCCGGAGACGGTCGAGGTCGGCGCCACGGGCCTGCACGCGGCGGCCAGCGATGACCTCCCGGATCCGGTCTTCGGGCATGTTGTCCATGGGCGGCAGGTCCCGCGCGGCGGCGTAGATCTGCCCGTTCCTCGACCAGCGGTCGACAGCCGCGGTGAGTCGATCGGCGAGCACCGGAAGCTGGTTGGTCACCTGCTGGACCGTGCGGGTCAGGCGCGCGAAGTCGTCCCCATCGCGGAGCGCGGTGAGGTCGGCGTGGGAGCCGAGGTCGTTGCGAAGTGCGTCAGCGAGGGCGCGTGCCCAAGGAACGACGCCCCGGGGGTCAGTGGGCCTCGCTCGGCGACCGTCGTCAAACGTCATGCTGACCCGGCCGACGAGTTCCCAGGCGACCGCTGACAGCAGGGGCCGCATACCTTCGTCGCCCACCGCCGTGGCGAAGACGGATGAGGCGCAGTCGCTGGCGATCTCGGCGGCGGCGACGGCAGCACGGAAATCGCGCAGGGCAAGGCCGTCGGTGCGCAGAGCTCGATCGAGCGCCCCGATGAGCGCAGCTGCGCCATCGCCGGCGCTCAGCTCTTCGCCGGCTCGTGGGAGGCCGGACACCGCCACCAGACGATCCAGAACGGCCGCGCCGCTGGCCGTCGGCGGGTCGGCTTGGGCGTCACGCTCGACGGCTGCGGCCAGCCGCCGGACGGCGGCCAATTCGGCGACCGCAGCCCGCGGCAGCAGTCGGTGCGCCAGCCGGGCGCAGTGGTCGGCGGCTTCGGCAAGCTCGACGGTCACCGCCCACCGATGGGCCCGGCCCATGACGGCGCGCGTGCGGCCGGTGAGGTCGGCGGCGGCGCCGGCGAGGTCGGTCAGCGGTCCGCCGGTGGGCAGCCACAGCCGGCCCACGGTCGTGCAGGCCACGGCCAGGTGGGCGGCGGTCTGCTGCCGAGCGCTGAGGCCGGGGCTGAGACCGTCGTCGGTCAAGCCAGCGACGGCGCGGCCGAGGTGGCCCAGCGCTCCGGCGACGTCCTCGATCGCGGCGACGGCGGTCGGCGCCGCGGTGCGCTCGGCCAGCGCGTCGAGCAGCTGCTGAAGGCTGGTGGCCACGGTCAGCCCAGGCGTCGCAGGGCGCGGCGGGCTGCGCGGGCCGCGTCGAGGACGTAACCGATGGTGAAGGTGTCCTGGTCGAGCAGGCCGAGAGCGCCCATGGCGGCGCGGATGCTGGCGCGGGGGTCATCTTCGACGAGCGGGATCGGTTGGGCCTGTCCGCCGGCCAGCTCGAGGAGCTCGGCGGCCTGCAAGCACTCCAGGGCGATGTCTGCAGGGATGTGCTCTCGGTCGGCGCCGACGGCGTCGAGCAGTGAAGCGGCGTAGCTGAGCGGGTCGATGCTCGCGTCGACGGTCACGATGGCTCTCCTTCACTTGATGGACTGCGCCGAGGCTGGGTCGCCGCGGTCGGTGAGTGTGGATATGGCGACAAACTTGTGGATCCGGGCCTGGCTGTGCACGACTGTCATCTGGGCGGCGGCGTGGCTGGTCCGCCGTCCGCCTCGGGAACGGGCAGTGCGGCCGGGCAGTCGTCGAGCAGTCGCCAGTGCAGCTCCCGCGCCGGGTGCCGGTCGGGCAGCGGCGCGGCTGCACCGAGTACGGGCAGCCGGGTGGAGACGTCGTAGCCAGCGACTGCGGCGCGGGCGAGGGCGGCGGACAGCGGCCACCAGTCCGGACCGAGCAGAAGGCGCGGGTCGATCCGTTCGGCGACGGCCTCCCACGCCGGGCTCCCGGGCACCTCGGCACCGACCGGCTCGCTCTCGAGTTCGGCCGCGATGTGCACGATCTCTGCCGCGATCGACCGCCGCCGGGCCGCGGTTGCGGCATCGAGCCACGCGGCCAGCAGCTCGGGAGTGTGTCGGGTCATCCACTGCCAGCTGACCCGCACACCGCCGAGCAGCGTGACCCAGTCACGGTCCGACCGGCCAGTGCGGGGAGCATCGCTCACGGGACACCTCTTTCGTGGCCGTCCGGAGTGACTGCGCCCGCTGCGCTGTCAGACGACTGATCCGCGGTGTCGGCGTCGAAGCGGCGACGCCGCTCCGCGACGGCGGACGGCGTGCGGTAGTCGGCGTCCCAGGAGCGGGCCGGCCAGTCGACATGTCGACCGGGCGGGCAGCCGAGGCCGTGGCGCTCGGTCATCCGGGCGTGAAAGCCGGGCAGGGCGTAGCGGTGCCACTCCTCCATCGGATGGGGAACCGTGGCGTCGGCCGCCGCGACGCGCAGGCAGGCGAGAACGGCAAGCTCGCGGACCAGTGCCGGGTGGGCCGGCCAGCACGCGGGGACGACGTGCGCTGTCTGCCAGGCGTAGGTGCGGTTGAGCCAGCCGGCGACGTCGTCGAGCCACGACCACAGCTCCCGGCGCACCTGGGGAGAGCAGGTCGCCGGGTCCCACGGCCGGTCCAGCAGCCCGTAGGCGGACGGCTCAAGTCCGGACAGCTCGGCCTGCCGCAGCATCTCCAGGGCGTGTCGGACCCAGCGCGGCGGTCGCGGAAACGGGGACGCCAGGAGGACGGCGGTCACGGCGACTCCAACCTCGCGGGCGCGGTCGGTGCGGCGCCGACCGTCGCCTCGTATGCGCGGCGGGTGCGCTCCCCTCCCCCGGTGCCGACGTCGCGGGCGGCCGCGACCCGGTCGCGCGCGGCGGTCTGCGCGGCCAACAACGCCGCGCCGCGGCGCCCGGTGAGGCACCGGGTCAGACGGGCGATCAGGGGCGGGGCGTTCTCCGCGAGCACCAGCGCCCGGCCGAGCGGCAACAGGCGGAGCTCCTCCGGGCGCAGCACCGCGGTGTCCTCGCCGTGCGTGGACCGCGACCAGCCGGCTCCCCGGTAGCTGTAGGAGGTGCGGCGCACGCGGGTCCGGCCGATCAGGTCGGACAGCTCACGGTAGAAGCCGCCGTCCTTGCCGCCGCCGAAGGCGATCACGACGTTGGTGAGGCCGAACAGGGCCCGGGCCTCGTCCTCGCCGTAGAGCAGCACCAGCTGCCGCCAGGTCTGGGCGGCGTAGACGTAGCTGACGCCCAGGGCCCGGTCGTTGGCCATGCGGGTGCGCAGCGTGGGCAGCGGCGCGGTGGAGGGCAGCTCGTCCAGGCAGGCCAGCAGCGGCGGGCACAGCCGGCCGGTCCGCGAGCCGGCGGCGAGTTGCAGGGCGGTGTCGAGCACGTGCTCGGCCAGCGCGGTCAGCAGCGGGGACGCCGAGGCGTAGGGATCGTCGCGGCCGAGCAGGTAGACGGTGCCGCCGGAAGCCAGCAACCCGGCGACCTCGGTGGCCGGTCGGCCGGGCCCAGGGGTGCACCGGCGGCGGATGTCGGCCTGGAAGAACAGGGCCAGCGCCTGCTGCACGGTCGTGGCGGTGTTCCCGGCGGTGCGCGGGTCGCCCTGCAGCGCGCCGTGCAGCAGCCCGTCCCACAACGGCGCGGCGTGCGGGTGGCCCCGCAGGATGTCGGCCGGTGCGGTCGCGGCCTGCGGATGGGCCGCCCACTCGAGGACCTGCTCGACCGTGCCACCGGTCAGCGCGGCGGCGTGGAAGTAGGCCTGCAAGACCTTGGCCGCCTCGAAGGCGTAGAAGCGGGCCGCTCCGTCGGAGATCCCCCCGGTGACCGCGCCGGCGACGGTGCCGGCGGTGAACGCCTTGGCCCGTCGCTCGGCGACCATCGGATCTCCGCAACCGGCGACCGGGTCCCACAGCAACTCGGGCACTCCCGGGACCGAGCCGAACGGGTCGCACACGGCGACCGGGCGCCCGCCGTCGGCGCGGGCGTCCAGGGTGAGCAGCAGGTCCTCGGCCTTGGTCAGCGTCACGAGGGCCGCGCCCGGCGCGTCCAGTAGCGCCGGAGCGAGCAGGTCCAGGGTCTTGCCCGAGCCCTGCGGGCCGTAGACGCCGGTGGTCCGGTCGAACGGCACCCACAGCTCTCTCCCGGCGGGGACGGCGCAGGCGCCCAGCTGCCAGCCCACGGCGTGCGGCTCCACAGACCACCGCTCGGCTGGACCAGCGCGAGCGGGCAGGTCGGGCCGGACCACGGCAGCGGCGCGACGCAGCCGGGAGCGGCCGAGTACCTGCTCGACCTGGCTGCGGTCGGCCATTCCGGTCGGCGCCCCGAGCACCCGCCGTCCGGCCCAGAGGGCAGCTCCGCTGGCGACGAGGAAGGCGACGAGCAGGACGGCGATGACGGCGTAGACGGCGGGAGTGCCGGGCAGCGCCGCCGCATGAGCCGCGTCGAGGCCGGTGTCCGGATCGCCGACCAGCAGGCCACCGACCGAGGCGGCCAGGGCGGCGCCGTCGGTCGGCCACACCCAGCCGCCGCCGGCGATCATGGCGGCCACTCCACGGCCCGCAGGAAGCAGCAGCGCGAGCACGGCCAGCCAGGCGAGCGCGGCTGCGGCCGGGACTTCCCAGCTCGCCGGGCCGACGTCAGCGCGGGAGCCGACGCTCGTCATCGCCGCCGTCCGAACGTCGTCCTTTGCATGGCTCCTCCTGTGGGGCGGAAAGGGGGCACGAGCAGGTCAGCCCGGGTCGGGCGCATTCAGGTCGACCCCGCGATCGGCCAGCCACGGAACCGGGTCGAGCGGGGCGCCGTCCTGGCGGACCTCGAAGTGCAGGTGGACACCGGTGCTGTTGCCGGTGGATCCCTGGAAGCCGACCAGCGTCCCGGCGTTGACGTGCTGGCCCGTGCTGACCGTGTAGGCCGAGAGGTGCCCGTAGCGGGTGCTCACCCCGCCGCCGTGGTCGAGCTCGACGAGGTTGCCGTAGCCGGCCAGCCCCAGGCCGCCGTCCCGATCGCAGTAGGAGCTGGTGCAGGCGGCTGTGATCACGGTGCCGGCGGCGGCCGCGTAGACGGGGCTGTCGCGGGGGCCGGCGATGTCCACGCCGGCGTGCAGGGTGCCCCAGCGCAGCCCGTAGCCGGAGGTGACCGGACCGGCGGCGGGACGGATCCAGGATCCGGCGGGCACCGGCAGGTTCGGGCAGACGCCGGACGCGGCGCCGGCGGGATTGGCCGCGGCCTCTTGGGCGACCGGCCACAGCATGCCGGCCAGCTCGCGGGCCAGCGGCCCCCAGCGGGCGTAGGCGGCGCCGGCGGCCGAGACCTGCACTGCCTGGGCCGCCTCGGTGAGCGGGATGGTCCGCCAGTTCGGCACCTCGACCAGCCGGTCGTAGAAGGCCGCAGCGGCGTAGACGGGGTCCATGAGCTGGGCGACGGTGCCCCAGCCGGCGATCCAGCGCTGCTGGAAGGTGTTGACGCTGTCGTGGTCGGAGCCCAGGCCGTCGTGCGCGTACTGCAGGCTGGTGGCGGTCACCGCGGCCTGCTCGGCGGTGAGCTCGGGGCTGCTGCCGTCGTTGGCCAGCATCCGGATCCGAGACTCCTGGTAGGCGGTGGCCAACGCCACGGTGGCCGCGTAGATATCCAGCCCCTGCGCCGCGGCGACGGCGACGATGGTCTGCGCGTGACCCATCTGGACGGCGTCCAGCTCGATACCGGCAACGGTGCCCCCGGTGCCGCCGATCGAGCACGCCGAGGACGTCACCCGTTGCGAGTCCGACGCGGCCATGAGTCCGAGTGGGATCAGCAGCAGGGTGAGCGCGGCGAGCACCGGGAGCGTGACGGGAGCGGCGGCCTTCCACAGCCACGCCCGCACCGCGCGCTCCGCCGTCCCGCTCATCGCGGGCCGCCGGCGGTGAGGGCCTCATTGGTGTAGGTCAGCCGCAGCTCGGGCTCGGTCAGGACGGTCTGCACCTTGAACGCCCGGTTCCCGACCAGCCACAGGGCGCGGCCCTTGCCCGCGACCGCCCAGCCGGTGACCACCCGCTGGGCGATCGGGGCCAGGCCGAGCAGGCTGCCGAGCTCGTCGCCGACGGCCTGGTCCTGGCCGTGCAGCACCTTGACGTCGCACAGGTGCAGCAGGTCGCGGGCGATGGCGACCGCCTGCGAGGTCGCGTCCCCGGCGGTGAGCATGTCGGAGGGCTTGTGCGCCAACAGGATCTGCACGTCCGCGTCGCGGCGGGACAGCCGCAGGTTGGCGTCCAGGCTCTTCATCGCCTCAGCGCCCAGGCGCATCTGCCGCCACGTCTCGTCGCGGATGACGATGCGCAGGTCACCGGGCTCGGCGATCTCGCGCATCGCCTGGCCCCACGAGTTGAGACAGGTCAGCGCGATGCCGACGGCCTGGTCGCCGAGCGGCTCGAGCCGGGACAGGGACAACGACTGGATCGGGGCGCGCCAGTCGACCGCGATGGTGGTGTGATCGTCGAACAGCCCGGCCAGGGACCCCTTCACCAGGGCGCCGACGGCGTCGCGGAGGGTGCGGGTGGCGTCGAGGAAGTGCCGCCGGTCGGCGTAGCGGCAGCCGGCAACGAGCTCGTCGGGAGGCTCGTCCAGCGTCCGCCACAGCTGCGGGATGGTGGGCTCGGTCAGCCGGGTGGCGCCCGAGCGGTAGCCGGTGAGCAGCCGCAGCGACTCACCGACCGCGGTCTCCTCCACGGGACCGAACGGCACCGCCTGCGAGCCGACCAGGCCGCGCAGCAGCACCAGCCAGCGGGCGAACAGGAGCGCCTCGCGGCGGCGGGCCTCGGCGGCGTCGATTCGGTCCCACCCATGCCCGAGCGGACCGAAGGCGAGTGGGTTCACCCGGGTCGGCAGGCCGTGGCCGACGACGAATGGCTCCACGCCGAGCGCCCTGCAGAGGGGCTCGTACTCGTCCTTGGTGTCCCCGAGGACGAGGGTGCGGTAGCCGTAGCCGAGCATCCGCAGCGCGAAGGCCTTGACCGTGGCGGACTTGCCGCGGCCGGGCTTGCCGAAGACGACGACGTTCGGGTTGGTGACCGGGATGTCGTCGTCAGTGACCCAGCCGACCGGGTCGCAGTAGAACGCCCCGCCCGACAGCAGGTCGAGGCCCATCTGCGCGCCGGTGGGCGGCAGGCCGGAGGTGGCGATCAGCGGCCACACCACCGGCGTCTGCTCCGAGGTCATCCGCCACACCGACAGCGGCGGCAGTGCGGCCGCCCAGCCTCGGCCGCGGCCGCGGGGGCCGCGGCGAGGAACCAGCACGGGAAAGGGCCCACGTTCCCGTGCCGCCGTCTCCACCGCGGGGACCGCGGGCAGCCGGTGACCGAAGTCGTCGAGCAGAACGGCGACGTCCCGGCCACGGCGGAAGGGACGGCGGCGGCTCACCTTCGGCCCCTGCGGTCGGGCAGCCCAACACCGAGGGGAATCGCGGCGGCGGCGAACGCGGAATCCTGCGCCAGGTCCAACCGCAGCGGCACGAAGCCGGCGGCCCGGACCGACGCCGACAGCCGCCGGCCGTGCTCCACCACCGGCCACGTCGCCGGCACGGTGACGCAGGCCGCAGCGGAGACGCGCACCAGTGCGCGGCCCGCGGTGAGTTTCTCCTCGGCGGCGCCGACCCGCTCGGTGTCCCGCCGTTGCCGAGCCCGCTGCCGGAAACCCATCCGGACGCGCATCTCGTTGCCGGTGGTGGCGCTCATCTGCTCGCGACTGACCAGCCGGGTCGCCCGAATCAGCGGCAGCGGGTCGAGGAACACGGTCAGGCATCGCCGCTCCCCAGCCACCGTCGGCACGAGCACCGGGGACAGCGCACCGAGCACCGCACCGGAGTCGGGCAGCAGGATCGTGTCGGTCACCGACGCCCACGCGTCGTGCACGTAGTGCCGCACCTCGGCGCGCGCCACCGTCGGGCCGGCGGCGGCCATCGGCACCCCGGTGGCCAACTGCTGGCCCGAGGCGACCGCTAGATCGGCGGCGACCAGCTCCCCGCGGTCACCCGGGGCGAAGCTGGTGCGCACCGCGGCGGCCAACTGTGCGGAGTCGAGCCAGGACACCATCGTGCAGCCGACCGGTCCACGCAGCGCGGCCTCGACCTCGGCCATCACCGAGTGCAAGACCCGAGCCCGGCCGTCCACGCCCCCGCCGGACTCCCTCGCCGCCCGGGCGATCCGTCCCTCACCGACGACGAGGGTCAGGAAGGCCTCGGTGCGCACCGCGGCCGGCGTCAGCGTCGCGCCCAGCAGCGCATTGACCCGCGCGGCGATCGTCGGCGCGTCGGGGTGGGCGTGCGCGCGCTCCCAGGCGGCGCGCTCCGCGCCGTCGTCGGGCACGGTGCGCACCTGCAGCACGAGGACGTCGACCAGCTCGGTGCGGGCCGCGAGCTCGCACAACTCGGCCAGCCCGGCGCCCATCCGGTCCCGCTCACCCACCTCGGCGAGCCCGATGCCGGGATGGGCAATCGACGCCACCGCCGCCCATGTGCGCGCCGCGCAGTTCTGCACGATCACCGGCCGGGTGAACAGTTGCCCGAAGGGCGGCCCGTCGTGAGTGCGGATGCCGGCGAGCACCCCCGGCAGGTCAGCCTCGGACAGGTCGTCGGCCGTTCCCGCTCCGGCTCGTGAGCCGAACACCGTCCAGCGCATCGCTCCCCCGATCGCGTGCAGACAGAGGTCGCCGCACCAGCGGCCGGCGGCACGTCCCCGGATGGGCGCCAGCAGCACGGCGGCCAGCAGCGCCCACACCGGCAGCCAGCCGACGAACAGTCCCCAGGCCTGACCATTCAGGGCGAGCAGCGCCGGGACCCCGGCGAGCGTCAGCAGGGCCAACTGAGTGCCGGTCATCCCGAGGAACCAGCCGGAGACGTCCTTGGCGTACTCGTCGTAGCGGTGCGCGCTCATGCAGCACCGTCGTCGGCAGGCGAACCGGCCCGCCCCTGCGGAGCGGAGGAGTTGGATTGCGGAGACCCGCCCCGTGCGGCGCCGTTGGCCCGCTCAGCGGGCCAGCCCACAGTTGCTGTGTCGTCGACGACGGACGACCACAGCGGATCAGGCGTCAGAGCGTCTGGGGCGTCCCCGAGAAGACGCGGCGACCCGCTGTCCTGTCGCGAGAGCCACCTTGCGCGAGCGTGTCCGTTTTCTGCGGCGGGGGCCCGGCCCCGAACCGACTGCCCGTAGTAGGGGGCGGTGTGTCCGATACCGGCTCCGGACAGCACGTCGGCGGCCGATGCAGTCACCCCAGCGGCCAGCCGGCCGGCCGTGGAGGTCCCGGTTGTCAGCGCGCGCAGCGCGCCCGCGAAGCGCCCGCTGGTCGCGGCGTCGGCCGTCGACTCGCCCTGCGCACGGTCCCCGGCCAGCTGTGCCGCGGCGCCCGAGGCCGCCACCCCACCCGAGGCGGCAACAGCGGCGGCTCCGGCAGCGCGACCGCCTCCGCCGCCGAACTCGCTCAGGGCGCCCATGACTCCGCCGGAAGCGGCCAGGGAGGAACGCAGAGCTGCGCCGCTGGAGGTACCTGGGTCCACGAAGGCCAGCAGCCGGAAAAGCGCCAGCGGGCAGATCGCACCGAGCAGAATCAGCAGGCAGCCGACCACGGCCATGCCGACCGCAGCCTCAGTGCTCGTCTCCTCGGCTCCGGTCACGATGCCCTCGGTGATGGTGACGCCGACACCCAGAACAAGGACGGCGACCGGCGAAACCAGCAGTGCGGCGAGGAACCAGCGCAGGCTGCGCCAGAACCAGGCGCTCGAGGACTGTGCCAGCAGGCCGCCGGCTGAGATGGCCGAGGTTGCCGCCAGCACGATCAGCGCGGCCTCGCGGACCAGCATCAGCATCAGGTAGCCGACGCTGGCCGGCACGAGGAGGAAGATGGAGCTGACTCCGAGAACCGTGGCGACCGTCCCGTCGACCACGTCGCGTCCCACGCTGATCGACGGGTCGAAGGCGGCCAGGGTGTCGATGTCGAGCAGGCTGCGCAGCAAGGCGGTGGTCAGCCCGGAGACGCCGGTCACCAACAGCGCCGCGACGCCCACGTAGCTGACCCAGACCAGCCCGAACTGCGCCAGGCCGACGAGTAGCCGGCCGAGGGTCTGCCCGTCCCGGCGCATCGCTGCGACACCGAGCTGGACCATGGCCATCATCGCCGCGACCGTGGCGCCGATGCCGAAGGTCACCGGATAGACCCCGACCAGCGGGCCGCCGGCAGACAGGTCCGGGGTGGCCAGGGCGTCGATCACCGAGAAGGCCAGGCCCAGCAGCCACAGCCCGGCCTCCCACAGCGACAACATGGCGCTGATCCACACGTCTGCCACCACGGCCCCCGCCGCCTCGCCGATGACGCAGAACGGGTTGGTCGGCAGACACGGCAGCGAGCCGTCCTCCGCGGCCGGAGCCGCGGGGAACGCCAGCACCGCCGTGTCGGCCACGGCCGGAGCGGCGCTTGCCAGCCAACCCACCCCCACCAGCACCAGGACGACCAGAGCTCTCGAGCGGGCCGATCGAATCCGCCGTCGCGGCTGCGGCCTAGACATGGCGCAGATCCCGCCAACCAGCTGCGATCGCGGCGTCGGTACCCGGCCAGACCGACGGCGCCGGCGCCGGCTCAAGCCCGGCGCCGATCACCCACCGATCCCCCGCCCACGCCATGCGCTGGCAATCGGCGATCGCGATCCGCGAGGTCTGCTCCACGGTGACGGTGAACTCGAGGTTCACGCACACCACCGCGAACTCCGGGCCCACCGTTCCCTTGATCAGCCCCATCACTGGGCGGACGACGATGGCCAGCTGCGGCGAACCGGCGCCGGGCAACCCAGCCGCCGACAACAGGCTCGCCATGCCAGCCACCCCGGACCACGTCTGCGGGGTGGGGCCGCCCGGTGCGGCCCACTCCGTGATGACACGCCGCACGCCGTCCATCGAGCCGGTCTGCATCGCCGTCACGTCGATCGCAGCCAGCTGCGCCAGGGCACCCTCGGCAGTGCGGGGAAAGCCGGTGGGCACGTCAGCCGGGCCGCCGGCCGTTGCGCGCGGCAACTCGAGCACAGCCGCGGCCAGCCTCGACACCGGACCTGGCAGGGCGTCGTCGGGATGGGCGGTCGGCATCGGCGTCGCGGCCAGGGCATCTCGGGACGACGTATCCGTGAAGAGCCCATCTCGCTGTCGCGCAGCGTCCGCTGAACCCGGCTCCTCCTCGCTCAGCACCCCGACGACCGCGAGAACCACGCCGGCCAACACCGCCAGCGCCACGAGGGCCGCGACCACGACCAGCGTGAGAAGTCGACCAGATCCCCACTCCGGGATAGCGCTTCCCCGGACGTCCCGGCGGCGGTGCATCACGTGCACCCGCTGCCGGTGATCGAGTCCAGGATGACGAGGATGACCGTGTAGGCGATGGCCACCATCACCACCACCGCGACCCCCATGGCCCCGTACCGGGAGGCATGCGGATGGGAGAAGATCCGCCCGACGAGGATCGACCCGAGGGACACGACCGCGCCGATGCCGATCAGCGCCAGCACGCCCCACTTCACCCAGGCGGTCACGTCGTCGGCGAAGCCCTGCATTCCGGGCGGTGCGGCAGGGCAGACCGCCACGCTGATCTCGGCCGGCGTCGCAGTTGCCGGCCCGGCACCCAGCAGGAGGAACCCGGCAAGAACGAACCCGACGGTCGAAGCTGCCCGTACAGCCCCGGCGGCGCTCCTGCGTCCGGTGGTCACGGGGTCTCCCGCGCCGGGGCCAGGAGCGCGGCCAACGACCGGCCGGCGGCCGCCACTGGCTTCGGGAGCCGGTCGCCGGTCAGCCCGGCGATCTGCAGTCGCCGGTCGATCGGCACGGGAACCACCTGTCCCCGCGACCGCAATTCACCAAGCCGCGGACCGCAGCTGGCCTCCACGAGCCGGGGCCAGCGAGCGGGACCCACCGCGGCGACCGCCGCTTCGCCGTCGAAGGCGGCCAGCATCCGCTCGGTCTGCCGGACCGCCGACACCGTCGCCCGGGTGACGACGACGACCCTCGCGCCGCGGACGACCGAACCGGGTGGGTCGAGCAGCGCGCAGGTGAGCGACCAGCCGGCATCGACCACCCTCAGGGGTTCCGCGTCGTCGGTCTCGGGTGGCGGCGGAAGACCCCCGTCGGCCGGATGCCGAGTGAGGCGGACGATGTCGAGTCGACCGCGGCGACCGCGGCGCCAGACGCCGTCACCGCCCATCTCGATGGCGGGGGCCGCCGCGAGCCCCGACCGGACCGGATCGGCGTAGTCGACCAACTGCGCCCGCCGGGTTTCCGCCAGCCCTTCGGCAAGTGCCAACGCAACTATGGAAGCGCCGGCGCCGGCGTGAGCGGCCACGACAAGGACGACAGGGGCAGCGACGTCACATGCCGCCCAGGGGACGGAATCGGCTTCCGGCCCGGAGGCAGTGGCGGGAACCGCAGCACGCGACGCCTGGTCTCTCCAGAGGACGCCGAGATCGTCGACGTCGTCGAAGATCCCCGCGCGGATCGCGATCACGGCCGCGCGCATTGCGCCGACTGTCATCGGGCGTGCCTGACGGGAAGTCAGGGGGTTCGCGGTCGCCACCGATCCGGACGGCGGCGCGTCACTGCTCATCCGACCGCGCCGCGGTCGCCCAGGTCGGGCTGGGGTCTGCATGCGCCGACCGTGACGCCCCGACCTCCGGTAGTCCTCCAGTCGGCTTCTTCTCGCACGTCGCCTGCCGAGGCAGGTCTGTGCCGGCATAGGGCCGGAGACGGACCCCCCGCACTGGTGAACTACTACAGGGTCACCGGAGAACAAACGCGCGTGCAGGCCGATGCTGCGCTGTTCCGGTTCCGGAGGGCTACGCCCCTCGTGTGTGTCGGTGGCACGTCGAGCCGTCTTCGACCGCCAAGGGACCGCCGGCAGATCCACACGAGGGACTGCATGGCCGGCCGCTGCAGGACGGCGCGGGCTGGTGTCTCAGCGTCCGATTGGTGCCTGTGGCGGCGGAATGACGGCCTGGAGTGCGCTGTACCGGTCCCGCAGGGCGTCGCAGACCAACTCGCACAGGGTGAAGACGCTGGGATCAGCGATGGCGTACTGAGCGGTGTTCCCCGTGCGGGCGCGTTCGAGCAGCCCGGCGCTGTGCAGCACGCCGAGGTGCTTGGAGGCGTTCTGCTGGCTGAGCCCGGCACGGGCGGCCAGTTCGCCCACGCTGGCCGGCCCGGCGCGCAGCGCGTCCAGCAGCTTGATGCGGGCCGGTTCGCTCAGCACGCGGAAGCGCTCGGCGACCAGCTCCACCAGTGGGTCGGGCAGCGGGCTGGGAATGGACACATCCGCATCCTACTTACAACTGCTTGGTTGTACAGCTGTGAGACGAGGGAGGCACATTCTGATGCGGACGACACGTAGGCGACTGATCGCGGGGACCGCCGCAGTGCTGCTGCTTGTGGGCGGTGGCGTGGTGACCGGCGCGCAGCTGCTGCCCGGCGCGGCGGCGGTCGACCGGCCGACCGCCGGCATGGGCATGGGCATGGCTTCCACGATGCCGGGGATCGCTGGGTCGGCCGATTCGATGTTCGCGGTGCAGATGGCGGTGCACCACGAGTCGGCGGTGCAGATGGCCCAGCTGGCCGAGCAGCGGGCGCAGCGCCCGAGGTCCGGCAGTTGGCCCAGGACATCGAGCGAACCCAGACCGCGGAGATTGCCCAGCTGCGCGCCGCGGCCACGCGGCTGGGCACCGCCGCGGACGGGCCGACCGGCGGCATGGGCTCAGGGATGGCCGGGATGGGCTCGGAGACCGACCTGGCCGGAGTGCCGGACAACCAGTTCGACCGCGCATTCCTGGAGGCCATGATCCCGCACCACCGGATGGGCGTGCACATGTCCCAGATGGTCCAGCGAGCCGGCAGTGATCAGGAGATCGCCGCCATGGCCGCGGAGATGGTCCGCGTCCAGACCGACGAGATCTTGCTGATGCAGGGCTGGCTGGACCAGCGGTGATTACCAATCGCCGGCCGTCCGGTGACCTGGAAGCACCTGCCTCGTAGGTCGACAAGCAAGGAGCACGACATGGACCCCCGCACGGTGCACGACCGCCGCCGCGAGCTGCAGATCCTCGACGTCCGCGAGGACGAGGAATGGGCGGCCGGCCACATCGACGGCGCGGTGCACATCCCCCTCGGCCAACTCCCGCAGCGCATCGGCGAGCTCGGCCCGCAATGTCCCGTCATCACGGTCTGCCGCAGCGGCGGGCGCGCCGGACGGGCCGCGGACCTGCTGACCTCCTCCGGCCGACGGGCCGTCGTGATGGACGGCGGGATGCAGCGCTGGGCGCGCGAGGGCCTGCCTTTCAGCGCCGCCGACGGCGCCAGCCCCGGAACCGTCGCCTGAACGCCACCCGACCACACCTGGCCACACCCGCCCGCGATCGTGGGCCTACTTCGCAGGAGACCTATCCGTGATCCAGATCGAGACCATCGAGACCTCCAGCCTGGGTGACCGCAGCTATCTGGCCACCGACGGGCAGCTCGCCGTCGTCGTCGATCCGCAGCGCGACATCGACCGGGTCCTCGACCTCGTCGAGCAGCGCGGCCTGAGCCTCACCCACGTCCTCGAGACCCACGTGCACAACGACTACGTCACCGGCGGGCTGGAGTTGGCCGCGCGCACCGGCGCCACCTACGTCCTGCCCGCCGGAAGCGACGCCCGCTTTGAGCACCACGCGGTCGAAGACGGGGACGTGCTGGAGGCCGGGGCGATCCGGCTGCGGGTCCTGCACACCCCGGGCCACACCCACCACCACGTCAGCTACGTCCTCGAGGCTGCCCAGGGGGACGGGGAAGGAGTCATCCGCGCGGTCTTCACCGGCGGGTCGATGCTCTACGGCGCGACCGGGCGCACCGACCTGGTCAGCCCGGCAGACACCGACGAGCTGACCCACGCGCAGTTCCACTCCGTGCGCCGCATCGCCCGCGAGCTCCCCGCGCAGACCGAGGTGTTCCCCACCCACGGGTTCGGCAGCTTCTGCTCCGCGACGCCGACCAGCGGCACCGCCTCCACCGTCGGGGAGCAGCTGCGGGCCAACCCGGCGCTGACCATGGAGGAGCAGCAGTACGTCGACACCCTCCTCGCCGGGCTGGACGCCTACCCCGCCTACTACGCGCACATGGGCCCGATCAACCGCTCGGGCCCGGCCCCGGTGGACCTGTCGCTGCCCGAGCCGGTGGACCCGGCCGAGCTGCGCCGGCGGCTGGAGGCCGGCGAGTGGGTGGTGGACCTGCGGCAGCGGACCGCGTTCGCCGCCGGGCACCTGCCCCGCAGCCTGAACTTCGAGCTCGGCAGCAACTTTGTCACCTACCTCGGCTGGCTCTACACCTACGGCGAACCCCTGACGCTCATCGGGGAGAGCGAAGAGCAGGTCGCCCAGGCCCGCCGCGAGCTGGTCCGCATCGGCGTCGACGACCTGGCCGGCGCCGCCGTCGGGAACATCGACGCCCTCACCGACGGGCAGGCGCTGCGCTCCTACCGAGTCACCAACTTCGCCGGCCTCGCCGCCGCCCTGCAACAGGCCCCGGTGCAGGTGCTCGACGCCCGCCGCAACGACGAACGCGCCCAGGGATACGTACGCGGGTCGCAGCACATCCCCCTGCATGAGCTGCACGACCGCCTCGAGGAGGTCCCCACCGGGCAGGTGTGGGTCTACTGCGGCTCGGGCTACCGCGCCTCCATCGCCGCCTCGGTCCTGGACACCCCGGGACGAGAAGTCGTGCTCATCAACGACTCCTACGACAACGCCGGCAAGGCGGGCGTGGAGGAACGGCCGGCCGAAGGGGACAACCCCGCCGACTCAGCCTGACCGGCGGCTGGACCCACGACACCCGCAAACGCCGGACCATCCGAGAAGGACATCCATGCACAGCCTCAGCCCTGACCGCATCGACGCGCTCACCGTGATGGACTGGCTGCGCGACCCCGACGCGGTCACCGTCATCGACGTCCGCAGCCCGGCGGAGTACGAGACGGCGCACATCGCCGGCTCCTACAACGTGCCGCTGAACCTGCTCGGCGAACACACCGCCCAGCTCGCCGCCCGGCTGGACCGCAACGTCGTCCTGGTCTGCCAGTCCGGGACGCGGGCGGCCGAGGCCCAGCGGCGCCTCGTCGGTGTTGGCGCGGCCAACCTCCACGTGCTCGCCGGGAGGATTCCCACCTACGCGGCGGCCGGCAGTCAGGTGATCCGCGGCCCCGCGCGGTGGTCACTGGAGCGGCGGGTCCGCCTCGTCGCCGGATCGTTGGTGGTCGCCGGGGTGGGTGCGGGCCTACGCATGCCCAAGGCGGCCCTCCTGGCCGGTGGCGTCGGCGCCGGGCTGACCCTGTCGGCGCTCACCGACACCTACACGATGGGCCGGATCCTGGCCGCGCTGCCGCACAACCGCGGTCCCCGCGAGCGGAGCGTCGAAGAGGTCATCGACCAATTGCCCGAACGCAGGCAGGCGGCGTGACCGTCGACGCGAAGCGGCTCTGCGCCCGAGCGCGGACGGAGTGATGGCCGCGGCGCTGGGCTTGGGCCTGGCCATCGGCATCCTGCTCGGGCTGCTCGGCGGGGGCGGGTCGATTCTCGCCGTCCCCGCGCTGGTCTACGGCGTGGGCGCTCCGCTGGCCGTCGCCGTCCCGACGTCCCTGCTCGTCGTCGGCGTCTCCTCGGCCACCGCCGTCCTCCCGCGGCTGTGGCAGGGGCAGGTGGCGTGGCGGATCGCCGGGGTGTTCGGAGCTGCCGGCGCCGGGGCGGCGTTCGCCGGGGCCGCGGTCAACCGGCTCCTCGACCCGAGGGTCGTACTGGTCGGGTTCGCCGCGCTCATGGTCACCGCTGGGGTGCGGATGCTCCGCGAGCAGCTCCCGATCGGCGGGGACTGCGCCCTCCCCGGCGGCGGGGTGAACTGGCGTGGCTGCCTGCCCAAGGCCATCGGATCCGGTGTCGTCGTTGGCTTCCTCACCGGCCTCTTCGGCGTCGGTGGCGGCTTCCTGATCATTCCCGCGCTGGTTCTGCTGCTCGGGCTGCCCATGACCGTCGCGGTCGGCACCTCGCTGGTCATCATCGTGCTCAACTCCGTCGCCGGGTTCGCCGCCCACGCCGGGGACGCCGCGCTGGACTACCGGATCGCGCTGGCCTTCACCGCGGCCGCGGTCGTCGGCTCGCTGGCCTCGGCGAGGGTGGCCTCCCGGCTGCGGGCCGAGCGGCTGCGCCGCTGGTTCGCATACCTCGTGTTCGCCGTCGCGGCGTTCGTCGTGGTCCAGGCGCTGATCAACCCACTCAGCGGATAACCGCCCGCCACCGCGGGCACCCACCCACCCACCACGTCATCCACTCCACCAGGAGCACCCCTTGGCCGACTTCGGCATGAGCGTGCACGTCAACGCCCCGCTCGACGAAGCTCTGGAACGAACCCGCGCGGCCCTCGCCGATCAGGGCTTCGGCATCCTCAGCGAAATCGACGTCGCCGCCACCCTCAAAGCCAAGCTCGACGTCGATGTCCCCCCGCAGATCATCCTCGGTGCCTGCAACGCCCCGCTCGCGCGACAAGGCCTGCAAATCGAACCGGACCTCGGGCTGCTTCTGCCCTGCAACGTTGTCGTCCGCACCGATGACGACGGACAGACACTCGTCTCCGCCCTCAACCCGGAACTGATGGTGACCGTGCCCGGCCGGCCCGAACTGGAACCGATCGCCGCCGATGCCAAGGCCCGGCTCCAAGAGGCACTGCGCGCTGTCGCTGACCGAAGCACCTGACAGCACCGGACGCATCGACGCACCTCCCTCCGGGAGGCGTTTGTCCTGTGGGCCACCCGCCCGTCCAGAGTGCGATGCTGGCATCGGTAAGGGGCGCCTTCCTGACACCCACGCCCTGTCCAACCGTGGATCCAGATATCGGCGTGCGCCCTGGACTGCACCTTCTTCACCAGCTAGCAGTTCGCATCTTCCCGCCGGAATAGCGAGAAAGCCGCACGGCCGACGCCGCAGTAACGCCAGTCGTGCGGCGGTGCGGGCCGGCACGTCTCCTCCTTGTCGGATGCGGGCGGCGGGCCCTCATGAGGCACGGTCGAGGCGCTGCCGGCGGGCGCGGTTGATGGTCTCCGCGGTGCTCATGGGGAGGTCCATCTCGTCCTCACCGTCGTGGATGGCCACGATGCGTGCGACGTACGTCTCGGCTTCGGCGCGGTTGCCCTGGTGGAAGGCCACCCACATCGCATCCAGCAGCACTTGCTCGTCGTCCGACGCAACGAGAAGGGCGGCGGCCGAGGCGGTCGCGGCGGCGGCCAGGTCGCCGTCGGCGAGGGTGGCCGTGACGACCTGGTGGGCGACGTCGCAGACGGCCGCGGTAAGCGTGAGGTCGAGACCGTCCAGCCACTCGTAGCCGGCCGGACGCTGCGCGAACGGCGGCCCGGACACCAGCTGAAGGGCGGCCAGCAGGTCGGGGAGGCCGGCGTTCCCGGGGACAGCGGCGCGGGCGCGCAGTTGGCGGAAGAGGTCGGCGTCCACGAGCACGCCGGTCAGCGTGTAGCGGCCGCGGTGGCCGGAGCTGAGGTGCTTCTGGCCAGTGGCGGGGTCGGTGCCCAACCAGGCGCGGGCGCCGGCGGTGACCCGGTGCACGTAGGCGCGGGCGCTGACCGGGTCGGCCCTGCCGCCGCGGGCAGGCTGCAGCGCGGTGGCGGCCTCGTCGGCAGTGGCGCCGTGCGGGCGGGTGACGAGATAGGCGACCGTCTCCTCGTAGCGGCGCCGCAGCCCGGACCTGGCGACGGCCGCCTCATCACCGTGCGCGCGCAGGGTGACCGGTCCGAGCAGCGTCAGCCGGGGCCGGGCGCAGTCTGGCGACCACCAGTCGGCGAGATCGCGGTCGAGTTGGGCGAGGTCGTCCTCGATCCGGCTGCGCACGTCGGCCGGCGCCGCACGCCCCAGCGCCTCGGCGGCATCGCTCGCCGACGACGTCGTTCGGGCGGGAATGTCAGTCGGCGAGCGCGGCGTCGCATCGCCTGCTGCGGCAGTGGTGGACCGGCGTCCGGCCGTCTGCGGGGCAGGCAGTTGGACCGGTGGCTCGGTGGTACCCGAATCGGATGCGTCGTTGCGGAGGGCGCCGGCGGCGTCGGTGTGCACCTGCCAGGGGCGGTCGCCGGCGGCGACGGGGATCGGGTCGTCATCGGAGTCACGTTCGAAGGCCAGCAGCGTGGCGATGTCGCGAGCCTGCTCGGCGGTCAGCTGTGGAGCCGGTAGCCGCAGCCCCAGTGCCGGAACGAGCAGCGACCCGTCGTCTGTCAGCGTCAGCAGCCATTCGTCGCTAGCCTCCCCCGGCTCGACGCCGAGCACGAGTGCGACCGCGGCGCGTCGCGCGCGGGCGAGCAGAGCAGCGGCGACTTCGGCCAGCGCGCCGCCCTGATCCGGCGAGCGTGGGTTGAGGACGACCTGCGGCATCCAGCCGTCCCCCGCTCCGGCCCGCAACCGCCCGTCCAGCACGTCGTCGGTGTCGCGCTCGGCCGCTTCCCGCAGCGCGGCGTGCAGAGCGGGGTCGTTGGCGGTGTCGGTCGGGTGGACCCGGTGCGGTGCCAGGTCGAGCAGTTCCTCGCCGAAACCGACGGTGGTGACGGTGAGGTGGTCCGACCAGCTGTTGATGGCCAGCTCGGCGGCCAGGTGCCGGGCGAAGTCCGTGCGACGGTCGGCCGGTCCGGTCACGTACACGGCGCCGAGGCGTTCCAGGTCGAGCAGCCAACGGTCGCCGCCGTCGGTGCCGATGGTGACCAGGGTCGGATATGGCGCCAGGCGAGCCCGGGCCACTTCGGTGGCCACGCCGGCGTCCCGGTCCAGCCGCACGAACCACCACAGGCCGGTGTCGTCCGCGGTCCACGGTTCCGGCGGCGGACGGTCGGCCGGGGCGTGCAGCCGCAGCTCGAGCCGGCCGCCGTGCAGTCGGGCGGCGTGGACGTCGGGCAGCGTCCCGTCGGGGTGCTCGGAGATCCGGACGGCGAGTCCGCGCAGCGCCAGGTCGAGCGCAGCGTAGTCGGCCCTACCCGCGTCGGCCGCCGAGGTGACGACCGTCTGGGTGGCCGAAAGCCCCTTCGAGAGGGGGATCAGCCGTCGGCCAGGGCGGCGGCGGCGCAGCCGCTGGCGGCGGTGCGCCAGCCACGCCGCGCCCACACCTGCGGCGAGCAGTGCCCCGCTGCCGGCGAGAACGGCTGCCAGTTCCGCCGGGAACTGGTCCCCGTCGGCGTCGAGGGCATCAGCGTCGGCTGCCGACTGCACCGGTTCCTCGGGTGCACCCTGCGATGTCGGTGAGGCGGCGGGGCTCGATGTGGGCTCCGCCGGCACGGCTGGCCCGTCCTCATGCGGCGGGCGTGGCGGCGGCGCCTCCTCCGTCGGTGGTTCGGGGGTGGCCGGCGGATGAGAGCCAGGCGCTGCTGGATTTACGGGTGGGAGGTCGAGGACCTGCCCGGGAAGGATCAGGTCGGGATCGGTGAATCGGCCGCCGCCGGGAAGCGGTTCGCCGGCATTGAGGGCGTAGATCGGCTGCCAGCCGTCCAGGCCGTGTTCCTCGGCGATGTCGGTGAGGGTGTCGCCGGGCCGCACGGTCACCTCCCCGGCGGTCCTGTCGACCACGGGGAGGCTGGCGTCGGGGGGAAGGGCCAATACCCAGCCGGGACGGATCAGCCCCGGGTCGGTGAGAATCGCGCCGTCGGGCTGGGGCCGGCCGCGGTTGAGATCGAGGATTTCCTCGAACCGGGTCCAGTCGCCCAGGTAACGGGCGGCGATGCGGCCGAGGGTGTCGCGTGGCTGCACCGTGTACGTCGGACCGGCCGCTGAGGGGGCGGTGGGCGGAGTGTCCGCCGGCGAGGCGGGTGCGGGCGGGGGCTCCTCGTGGCCCACCGGCTGTTCGGCGACGACGGGCGGGCCGGCCGCGGCCGGAGCCGCCAACAGCGGTGCGCTGGCGACACCTAGGACGGCGGCCACCAGCAGGCCGGCGAGCTGCTGTGGGACCGCGAGGCCGGGCAGCCGCAGAGGTGGCAGGCCACGCAACTGACTGACGAGCTCGACGGCCACCGACAGGGCGAAGCACGCCCAGGCACTCCAGCCGATCACCACGAGCAGTCCGAGAAAGACGGCGCCGGTGTCCGGTCCGCTCAGCGCAGTGGTCACCTCCACCCAGGAGGGCAGCTCGTCGGGCAGGTAAGCGTCCCCGAGCTGCGATAGCGCAATCGGGACGCCGACGACGGCGGCCGCCAACACCAGAAGAGCGAGCAGCCGGCGCAGCAGGTTGAGTGCCCGCGGTGGCGTGGTCATGGGCCCGCTCCCCCGTTCTGGCCGGTGCCTGTAATCAGGTCGGCGGTGCCCGAGCCCTCCACCGTGAGGGTGGAGATGCCGATCAGGCCCAGGAAGGTCGTGGACTGGGTGATCGTGGTGGTCACGTACAGGGTGTCGCCGTCGACGACCGTCACCGCGCCCTGCACGTCGTTGCGGTCGAGGTAGTCCTGCGCAGCGGCGACCGCGGCGGTCGGGTCGACCTGCACCTGTCCGGCGAGGGCCGCGGAGATGTCGAGGGCCTGTCCGCCCGCGCGGGCGGCCTCGTCGGCTATGGCGTTGGCGCGCTGAGTGGCGGCCACCTTGGCGCCGCCGTCGACGGCCAGCCCGATGATGAGCAGCAGCCCTGGAACGAGAACGGCGAGGAAGACGCTGATGGCGCCGCGGTCTCCGTCCGGCCGTCGGCGGCGTTGGTAGCCGGTCATCGTTCGCGGTAGGCGTCGATGGGGCTGATGAACAAGGCCTCGACGGTGACGGATCCGGGCAGGCCCGGGGCCAGCAAATCGGCCATGCCGACCACGCAGGTGATCGACACCGAGACGTCGCCGGGCTGGCCGAGCGGGGCCTGGAAGCCGGCGGTGTCGACGTCGACCGTGGTGTCCTCGCAGCGCAGATCCTGAGCGGTCAGCGTGCGCTCCGCCTGGGCGCCGGCCAATGTCGCGGCGGTGGCAGCGTCGCGGGCCAGCGAGGCCTCCCGGGCGGCGGCCCGTGCGGCCTCTTGGACGGCACCCTCGGCGATCTGAGTGCGTCCGGCGACGACGGCGAAGGCCAGCAACAGGAGAAGCGCCGGGGCCAGCAGCGCCAGCTCGACCGACACCGACCCTCGCTCCGTGGCCTGGGCCTTCATGGTGTGGGCCGTTCCACTGGACCGATGGCGGTCTGGGTGACCGACCAGCCAGACAGCCCCGGAAAGAGGCTGAGGGAGGTGCCGGTGACGGTGACCTCGATGCTGCTCGGTGAGCCGGCCACGGTCACGTGCCGGCCGGTGAGCAGGTCCTGCGCGGTCTGGTCGAGGAAGCCCTCGGCGGCCGACTGGGCGCGCGCAGTCGAGGCGGGCTGCACGCGGCCCTCGCGAGCGCCCTCCTGGGCGGCGCCCAACGCGATGGAGCGGGCGTAGAACCACAAGGCCGCCTGGATCAGCGTCATCACCAGCAGCAGCACCACGGGGAAGGCGACCGCCAGTTCCACCGACGCCGCACCGCGCTCGCCCGACATCCGTCGGCGCACCATGCCGCCGGCCCGGCTGCCCTCGGCAGGGCATCGGGGGGACAGGGCCGCAGGGCCCTTCGGGCTGGCGGGGTGAGCCATGGGGCCGGGCTACTGGATCTGGGCCGACCGAGAGGTGACGGCGTTGGCGATCACGGCCACCAGGGCGACGGCGATGCCGATCAGCGCCACGGTGATGATCACCTGCTCGACCGACAGCGAGCCGCGCTCCGGCTCGTCGCGGAGGTCGCGCAGCCGGTCACGCAGCTGCGCGCCGACGACGGTCAGGTGAGTGAGCAGCGAGGTCATCGGGGTTCCTCTCGGGTCGGGGTCACCGGGTCAGGTGGCCATCAGGCGGGCCAGTGCGGGATAGAGGAAGAGCAGCAGAAAGGCGATCGACAGCAGGGCGACGGGAGCGGTGAGCTTCTCGCTGGCGGTGTTGGCCGCCGCCTCCTCCTCGGCCAGCAACTGGACCCGCAGCGACTGCGCGCGGGCCCGCAGCGTCGGCGCGATCGACGCGCCCTCCGAGGCGGCGACCTCGGCGATGTCAGCCACGTCGGCCAGCTCGCCAACACCGGTGTCGGCGGCCATCCGGCGCAGGCCGTCCCACGGCGGATCGCCGGCCAGCCGTGCGGCGACCAGGGCGTCGGTGATCCGCCGGAACACCCAGCCCTCCCCCACGCCGGCGGCCCGCTCCAAGGCGATGGTGGGGCCTTCGCTGGCGTCGCGGCGCAGGCTGACCAGATCCAGATAGGACGCCAGCGCCCGCCGCATCTGACCGCGGGCCTCGGCGGCCTGGTCGCGTACGACCAGGTCGACGACGAGGAACAACACGCCAGCCAGCGCCAGCGACCCGGCCACCGGCACCGCCACCGGCAGCCGGACGCCGGTCACGCCGAGCACGGCGGTCACCAGTGGAACGAACACCGCGCCGAAGGCGGCCAGACCGACCTTGCGGGCGGCGTAACCCTCCGGCGTCCAGCCGATCAACGCCAGCGCCTGCGACGGCGCACTCCTCCCGGCGGCGGGCAGCCGGGCGGCGGCCCAGGCACCGGCGCGGCCGGTGGCCCGTGCCCACCGGTCGCCTCCCTCCGGCATCGGCCCGACCGGGACCGGAGCCGCGCTCCCGTCGAGGCGGGCCAGCGCGTCGGCCAACCGCGGCTGCTCGACCACGAGAACGGCCCGCAGCAGCAGGAACGCTCCGAGACCGACGAGCGCGCCGGAGCCGATCAGCAGCGCCTGGGTGCCGCTCATGGGACCGCCAGCTCGTTCGGCTCGAGACCGGGAACCCGCAGGCTGCGGTCGGGATCGACCAGGAAGCGTGGGGACGGCGCAGGGGCGGTGAGCCGGCGCATCCACAGCAGGCAGGCGACGATCAGCCCGGCGATAGCGGCCAGCACCAGTTGCCCGACTCCCGTGCCGTAGGGAGCCAGGTAGTCGCCGTTGAGCGCGGCCAGCCCGGAAGCGGCGACGGTGATCAGCAGCAGCCACCGGGCGTTCGCGCGGGGCTTGGCGCGGTCGGCCTCGACCTTGCGCCGCATGGTTACGTCCTCGGTAAGGCTTCCCGCCAGCTCGGTCAGCACCCGCGCCAGCCCCGGCCCGCGCAGCTCCGCACCCAGCAACAGGGCGGCGACGACCAGGTCCCCGGCGGCGTCGTCGAGCTCGTCGGCGAAGGCCAGCAGCGCCCGGGACGTCGGCCAGCGCGCCTGAAGCCGCGCGGCCAGTGCCGCCACCTCCGCCGCGATCGGCTCGGGGGCGGTGCGGGCCGAACGAATCAGCGTCTGCTCCAGCCCGCCGCCCGCAGCCAGTACGTCGGAGGTGCGGCGCACCCACTCCTGCAGCGCCTCCAGCCGCTCCACCGTGGCGTTACCGCCGGAGAACTGCGCCAGCAGCCACGGCACACCGATCACCGCCAACCCGGTCAGCACGCCAGCGACCGGCCAGCCCGAGGCCAGCCACACCACCGCCGCCGCGGCGGCGGCGGCCACCCACAGCGCCCGCTGCCGCCGCACCGCCGGGCGGTCCGCCCGCGCCGTCGGACGCGGCTGGCGGCGCCGCGGCCGAGCCGGCGGTTCGGGGGCGGTGAGGGCGTGGGCGGCCAGCAGCAGGCCGCCCACGAGCAGCGCCCCGCAGACGCCGGCAAGCAACCCCGTGCCGCTCATCGTCGTCCCCCGACGGCGCCGGCCCAGCGACCGTGGCCTGGCCGGAGCCAGTCGGGATCGAAGCCCACCCGGACGTAGTCGGCCAGGTCCACCGGATCGTGCTCGGGTACTGCCCGTCCGTCGGGCCCCGGGGCGAAGACGTCGGTGACGGCCGGGCGCCCGCCCTCCCCGATGCCGTTGCACTCGAGGACCTGGCTGACGAACCGGTGCCGCTCGCCCCCGACCCACCGTTCGTCCACCGTGGTGATGTGCACGATCAGGTCGATCGCCGACGCACAGGACCGGTAGGCATGCTCCGGGGTGACCGCGGCGCGGCCCCGCATGCACAGGTTGGCCAGCCGCTCGAGGGCGTGGTGGGCTGAGCGGGCGTGCAGGGTGCAGGCCGAGCCGCCCTCCCCCGCCTCCATCACCTCGATCAGCGGCCACGCCTCCTCGCCGCGCACCTCGCCGAGCCACACGCGACTGACGTTCATGACCAGCGCCTGCTCGACCAGCTCGGTCAGCGTCACCTCGCCGAGGCGGCGGCCGTCGGGGCCGCGCTCGCCGGTGCCCTCCCGGGCCTCGAACGGCACCACCCTCGGATGCCGGTCGGGCAGCTCGTGCAGCAGCAGCTCGAAATGCTTCTCGATCGTGGCCAGGTGCTCCTCGACCGGCAGCTCGTTGGCCAGCGCCCGCAGCATCAGCGTCTTGCCAGCAGCCTGGGCACCGGTGACGACGATGTTCTTGCGCGCCCGCACCGCCGCCCGCAGGAACTCGGCCAGCGGCCGGTCGATCGCCCGCAGACCCACCATGTCGTCGAGGTCGACGTTGCGGATCCGGTGTCGGCGGATCACCAGCTGCGGCCGCGGAACCGTCTCGATGACTGCGGCCAACCGGGACCCGTCGGGCAGGCGCATGGTGAGCAGCGGGCTGGCCGTGGTCAGCGTCCGCTCCGCGCGACCCAGCCGAGCGGCGATGTGCTGCAGCTGCCGCACCAGCTCTTCGTCGGAGTCGGCGATCGGGTCGACGCGCACGTCCCGGCCGTCGGCGTAGCCGATCCACACGTTGTCGTGCCCGTGTGCCTCGATGTTCTCCACCTGCGGGTCGTCCACGTAGGGCTGCAGCCGGCCGAGCCCGAACTGGGCGGCGAACACCGCCTCGGCGATCACCCTCTCCTCGGCCGGCGTGGGAACCACCTGCCCGCCGCGCATCCGCTGTCGGACCAACTCGTCGACGCCGTCCTGGACGAGCGTGCGGGCCAGCTCCTGTTGCGCCACCGTGCTGAGCGTCGGGCGGCGCTTGAGCTCCTCGGCCAGTGCCGTCGCGGTCGCCTCGTGCAGCCGACGCACCAGCGTCCAGTCCACCCCCACCGGTGATGCGTCCGCTCGTCGAGGCACGGTGCCAGCGCTGAGCAGGTCGGTGGTGTGGTCAGCGGGCATGGCTGCCCCCGAACATGGTTGCGGGCGCAGGCACGGGCGCGAACGGTGGTGTCAACCTGGATTCGTGCGCCGCGGCCAACTCGACCAACCGGGTCGCGACCGTCCGGGCGGCTCGTAGCAGCGGCGACTGGGCGAACAGCCGGCCCGCCGGCGCGCCGTCGCTGAGCACTGCCGCCGCCTTCAGATCCCGCGGCAGCGAACCGACCGATGGAACGCCGAGTGCCTCACTGATCTCTCGCTCGCCGTACGGCTCCCCCGGCCCGATCACCAGGGTGACCAGCATGCCCGGGCACGCTGCCGGCTCTCGCAGTTCGGCGATCGCCTGCGTCGCCGCACGCACGGCGCGAAGCGTGGAGCCGGCGGCCACCACGACGACGGCAGCCCGCTGGACCACGGCGGCCGGGAAGTGCTGAGCGCGCAGCCGCCCGCAGTCCGCTACCACGTCCACGGCGCCGTCCTCCACCGCCGCCAGCACGGCGGCCAGGCGGTTCCAGTCCACGTGTCGGGCGCCGGCGGGGTCGGCCAGGCCGGGTAGGAGCCGCGCACGCCCCTCGGAGTCGAGCCGCAACATCTGACTGTCCAGGTGCCGGGCCAGCCCGCCCCGCCGCGCCGCGAGCTCCAAGTCTGCGAGCCCGCCCGCGAACGGCTCACCTCGGCCGTATCCCGCCAGCACGTCCCCGCCGGCCGGATCCAGCTCGGCCAGGACCACCGGACGAGGCCAGGACAACGCCAGCGCCAGGCCGCTGGTGGTCACCCCGGGTGCACCCTTGGCCGAGCACAGCGCGATCAACACGGCGGCCGCCTACTCGCCGGCCACCACGACGATGGCGATGAGGCCGGCAGCGGCGCGGGCGGCGACGTCCGGCCCGTCGGCTGCGTCGACCAGCACGTCGACAACCCGCAGCCCGTCGGTTCCCGGAGGGCCAGCCTTGACCACGGTCGCTTGCACCACGCTGGGGGCTCCTTCGGTCGGGGCTGGAGCGCTGCCCGCGGCCACGGGCACCAGGAGGACGTCGTCGCCCGGCCGCAGCGGGGTCGTCGGTAGTTGCACGAGAGACACACCGACCCCGATCAGCTGCTGTCCGGGAGCCGGGAGGCGCTCATCGGTCAGGGCGTCGCGCGTGAGCAACGAACCCGGCTTCAGGGTGGTCGTCGCGACCAGGCCGATCACTTCGTGACGGTCGACGTACGGAATGGGCTCCAACGCCGGATCGGCCGAGATCCTCGCTTCTACGAGGTCGGCAGCGGTGAGGGCCTGCCCCCAGGGCACCTCGCGTGCGATCGCGATCACGGCGGTCGTCTGGCCCAGCGAGGTCGCCAGATAGGTCGCCCCAAGGGCACCGAGCACCACCATGCTCATGGCCAATGCGAGGAGGGCGGGACGGCGCCGGCGACGAGGTGGCGGCAGCACCGGCGCGCGAGGCAGGCCATGCACCTCCGCCGGAGAGGGCGCTGCGCCGGTCGTCGCCGGCTGGGTCCGGGTCATCGGCTTCCGTCCTGATTGAGGACGTGCAGCTCACCGACGAACAACTCCGCCGAAGAGGACAACTCCAGCGTCTCGGTGCCCGACAGCCCACCACCGGACCAGGTGATCGTCCACGTGCTCGTCGCGGTGATGGGCCACGGGCCACCGCCCGGTACGTGTCGGCTCGACGCCTGCGCATACACATGGCCGCAGTCCGGAGACGCGCCTTCGGTGCCCTGCACGTACGGCGTCCCGAGGCCGCAGGTGACGATGTGCCCGTCGCCCATGTTCCAGAGGACCTGGCTGACCCGAGCCTCGGCGGTCACCGTCACGCCTCCAGCGGAGGCAGAGGCCTGGACAGGGCCAGTCGTCTCTGTTGTGCGTCCGACCCACATCCACACGGGTAGCCCCACCAGTCCGCTGCGGGACGCCGGCGGTGGTGCCATCCCGATGTCCGGCGCTTTCAGGGCCATGGATGCGATCGCCTGCTGAGCGAGGAGGCGAGGGTCCACCGTCGGTGCGCCGGGTGCTCCGGCACCATTCGACAGAAAGATCAGGCCGGTCCACAGGCCGGATCCCAAACCCGCCGGGTCCGGACATGTGAAGACCCAGATCATCCCGTCTTCCGGACGATGTCCGGCCCATACCGGGTGCCCGATCGAAGGCTGAGGATCGGCAACGGCTCTCGTGCAAGTGGGCGGAGGCGGGGACGCCTCTCCGACTGCCGGCTGCTCCACGCCGGCGTTGACGTCGTTGTCCCCACCCGCGCCTTGTCCGGGGGCAGTTACCTGGACCAGACAGATACCGGTCTGTGCGTCCCTCTGCGCGCACTCCACGGGTGGAGCTGCGATTGCAGTGTCCAGCCCGCCGCAGACGGTGAAGATCGCGACCGCGAGCAGGACCACGCGGCGCGACGTCAGCATGGTCGATCCGTGTGCGGATTCAACTCGTTGACCAGCCAAGGGGCTCCCGGTTCCGCCTCGTAGCGCGTGACGGTGATGTCCCACGCGTACCGCGGCGGAGTTCCGGGCGGCACGACCTCCCCGGTCTCGACCCTCACCACGCGCGTGCTCTCGCTGTCGTAGCAGCCGGTGATCCTGACGGTGGGCCCCTCGGGAGCCGTCAGGTCGACGTCGGTGACCTCCAGGTCGACCGCGGTGTCGCCTTCCTGACGGAGTCCGAGGGCTGCGTAGTCCCGTACCGCCGTGACGGCGAGCAGCGCGGCGGGGTCACCCGAGAACTGCCGGATCTCCGGCTCCCAGTCCCTGGCGCCTGGGTCCTTCTTGGCCGCGTCCGTGACGCGCAGCATCTCGTTGACGACCACGGTGGCAGCTGTTGCCGCCTCGTCTTCGGGCGTCGGTGCGTTGCTCGTGGCAGGAGCGGTCGTCGAATTGCGCGCAGAAGAGGACGACGTCGCGCTCGGCGTCGAGCCCTCGGAACCGGCCTCGCCCGCCGTGCAACCGACGAGGGGCAGCAGCGCAAGGAGAGCCCCAGCCGCCCATCGCCGCCTGGTCATCGCGACTGTCCTCGCAGAATCGGCAGATCACGCTTCGGCACGAGGATGATTGCCAGCGGTCGGGGGACGCGGCTCCGGAGCACGCCGTCCAGAGCCGCGCTCGACTTCGTCGTGCGGGCCATGGGCACCTCCCCCGGGCAATGTGCGCGGGAAATTACCACCGGGATCGTCCGTGGAGGCAGCCTCTTTCTCCAGTAATTCTCCAGTTCAGCCCTGGAAAGTCGCCGTGGCCGCGTGGTCTCTGCGAGAGCGGCGGACGGCCGCCTCCAGACGCGGGATATCCACCCCCAGAACCTGGCTGATGGCGGCGACCACTTTGGTCGAGGGATCCGCCCCGGGGCGGCCGTCCTCCAGACGTACATATGTCATGACCGACAACCCGGGGCCAGTCACCTCGTTCGTGGCGAGTCCGGCCGCCAAGCGCAGAGCCGCCAACGGCGGGTCGTCGCGGTCGACGTCGAGGAGATACAAGGGGTCGACGCCCAGCGCGGCCGCCAGCCGCGGTACGAAGCGGGGTCGCGGACGCTCGAGTCCCGTCTCCCAGACCCGGATGCGCACCGGACTGGAGAGCTCCAGTTTCGTGGCCAGTTCTTCTCTGGTGAGGCCGACGGCCTCACGGGCAGCCTGCAGGCGGTCGCCTCGAAGCAGCGGCCGCGCCACGGCAGCTCCCCATCACCCGATCGGTGGACACCCGCCCCGTGGCGCCGAACCCTAATGCCCGGTGCTCGCCTCGATGCGACAAGCGCCTCGTCACCGGCGCGGCGCGGCCGTGCGTCGCTGTGCGACCCAGACCCGGAGCGGGATGTGCAGCAGCCGCGGTCGGAGACCCGGCGTCGGATCCTCCCGTTGTCCAACGCGGCTCTCGTCCAACTGGAGGACTTCTGCAGAGATTCCGAAAGACTGCGCAGTTGCCTCCGAAACGGACTAGTGGCCGAAGGGCGGACCGATCCGGCGAAACAACTTCGCCTCGCCAGTCTGGGCACCTGCACGGAGGCCGCCGGCCCCCCGGTTGGCTCTCGCCTGCATGACCTGCGCGGCTGAGGGGCCACCATGGCGGCCCGGCATGGAGCCACGACCGAGGAGCTGATGCACCGGCTCGGACACGCCTTCCCGGCCGCGGCCCTGCGCTGCCCGCGCCGAACAGGAACGTGATGCCGCCCTTGCCGCCGCCATGAGCGCAGCGCTGGTGGGGTCGAAAGGCACGACCTCGCCCGACGGATCTTCTGTCGTTGCCCGAGGCACATGACGCCATCGTCGTTCTCGGCCGAGGCGCAACCAGGTCAGACCGATCCGGACGTCACACCCATCCACACCCCCGCCCACGCGCCCAGTACGAGCGATGCAACCGCAGCGGCGTGGAGGACCACGGCTGGCACGCGGCGGACCTCCTGCGCCGTACCGGCCGCGGTGCGGGGACCAGTCCCGACGGGGCCCTCCGCGGACGCCGGCGCAGCAGGAACGCCAACGAACGCCGGGGCGATCCAGCGTAGGTAGTAGAAGAGGCTGGCGACTGTGTTCACCGCGGCCACGACGACCAGCCACACCATGGCGCCGTCCCAGGTCGCGGCGAAGACGGCGAGCTTGCCGACGAAGACCGCCGTCGGCGGCGTCCCGACCAGACCGAGCAGGCAGACCACGAGGCTGACCACCAGCCACTTGTGCCGCGCTGCGGCCGTGGCCCAGTCGGTGATCGTGCGAGCAGCCGGTGCGGCGACGACGGCGGCGAAGGCCCCGATGTTGGTCACCGCGTAGCCGGCCAGGTAGATGGTGAGGGCAGGGACGGCGAGATCGGTGCGGGCCGCGACGGCGACGACCATGAACAGGTAGCCCACCTGGCTCACGGTCGAGTAGGCCAGCAGGCGCAGCACGTCGGTCTGGGCGAACGCGGCCAGGTTGCCCAGGGTCATGCTGGCCGCGGCGACGACGGCGACGAGCAGCGGGACGTCGACGGGCAGCGCCGCGAACGGTTCGGCGAGCAGGCGGAACGCGGCAGCGACGGCGCCGATCTTGGGGATCGTGGTGAGGTATGCGGCCACCGGCGGCGTCGTCCCGGCCGTCACGTCGGGAACCCAGAAGTGCACGGGAACGGAACCGGCCTTGAAGGCGACACCGGCCAGCACGCCCACGGCCCCGACGGCCAGCAGCGCCGGTGACGACCCGGGGAGCAGCGCGGCGAGCTCGGAGTAGCCGGTCGTGCCCGAGGCGAGCACCAGGGCGGCGACCCCCACCAGCAGCAGGACGCCGACGAAGGCGCCCATGAGGTAATACTTCATCGTCGCCTCGGTGCCGGTGGATTCCTTAGCGAAGCCGGCCAGGGCGTAGAGCGGGACGCTGGCCAGCAGGTACGCCGCGACGAGGAGCAACAGATCGCCACTGGCCGCCAGCGCGACCGCGCCGAGGCCGCCGAGCAGCATGAGGACGTAGGCCTCGGTCTCCCGGGGGTGGCCGGCCAGCGACGGCGCGGCCAGCCAGAGAAGGACGGCGACGCCGAGGGCCACAACGATCCGCACCACCCCGGTGGCGGTGTCGACGACCCACGTGCCCTCGAAGATCCGCTGCGCCGGATCCGGCAGTGCCACCGCGGCCGCGCCCGCGCTGCCCAGACAGGCCACGGTGGCGAGGAGCCGGACGCGCCACTGCCGGTGCTGCGGGCTCCACAGGCCGAGCAGCAGCCCGCCGACGGCGCCGAGCAGCAGCAGTGCCTCCGGGAGGAGCGCCGGCCACGCCTCCCCACCGCCGGACATGCCGGTCACCGGCCGACCAGCTCCACCACGGCCGCGGCAGCGGGTTCGATGACCTCGAGCAGGACGCCGGGCAAGATGCCGAGGAGCAGCGCCAGGACGAGCAACGGCACGATCGACGCCGTCTCGTGCCCCCGGAGATCCCGGACCCCGGTCATCGGCTCCGCGCGGACGGCGGTGACCGTCCCCCCGGCCGGGGCCACCGGCTCGCCACCGTCGGCCGGCCCGTGGGACGGGACGGTCGTGTCTCCGGTCAGCAACCGTTGCAGGGCGAGCAGGAACAGCCCGGCGGTCACCAGGATCCCGACCACGGCGATCAGGGTGGCGACCGGCGTGGCCTGCAGGGCGCCGGTGAAGACCTGGAACTCGGCGACGAACCCGGAGAAGCCGGGCAGCCCCAGGGAGCCGAACGCGGCGACGGCGAGGCAGGCGGCGAAGACCGGCGCGGGCCGGGCGAGGCCGCCCCAGCGGTCGAAGGCGTAGGTGTGCCCGCGCGACCACAGCCAGCCGCTGAGCAGGAACAGCGCGCCGGTGAGCAGGCCGTGGCTGACCATCTGGTACATCGCCCCGACTGTGGCCACGGTGCGGGCGCCCTCGTCGGCGGAGGCCACCAGGCCTGCCGCGCCCAGGCCGAGGAGCACGTAGCCCATGTGGTTGACCGAGGTGTAGGCGATCATCCGCTTGACGTCGGTCTGCGCCAACGCGACGAACGCGCCCCAGAGCACGCTGATCACGCCGACGACGACGGCGACCATCGCCCAGCGCTGCCACGCCTCCGGAAGGATCGGCATCGCGATCCGCACGAACCCGTAGGTGCCCAGCTTCAGCAGGATCCCGGCGAGGACGGCGGACCCGGCGGCCGGGGCGTCGGTGTGCGCGTCGGGCAGCCAGGTGTGGAAAGGGAACAGCGGGGTCTTGACCGCCAAGCCGAGGCCGATCGCGAGCAGCACCAGACCGCGGGCGACCGGCGAGTCCGCGAGCGGTGGGTTCGCGGCCAGCGCCACCATGTCGAAGGTTCGCTCGTCGCTGCCGAGGAACAGACCGATGAATCCCACCAGCAGGGCCAGCGACCCGATGAACGTGTAGAGGAAGAACTTCAGCGCGCTGGCGCGGGCGTTGCCGTGCCCCCACCCGGAGATGACGAAGTACATCCCGACGATGGTCAGGTCGAAGAAGACGAAGAACAGGATCAGGTCCAGCGAGGCGAACGTGCCCAGGCACGCCGTCTGGAGGAAGAGGAACAGGGCCGCGTAGGTCCGCGGCCGGTCCGGCTCGCGCAGCGAGTAGATCGCGCAGGCCAGGAAGAGGACGCCGGTCAGCGCCAGCAGCGGCAGCGACAGCCCGTCCACGCCGACGTGGTAGCCGGCGTCAACCGTGGGGATCCACTGCAGGTCGACCTCGTAGGCCAGGCCGTCGACGACTCCGGAGGCGCCCTCGCCGGGGTCGAACCGCCACCACATCCAGCCGATCAGCGCCAGGTCCGCGGCCGAGGCGGCGACCCAGACCCCGATCGCCGCGCGCCCACCCAGCCGGGGGGCGGCCAGCAGCACGGCGGCCGCCAGGAGCGGCAGGAAGATCACGACGGTCAGCACCGGTCACCTCACCAGGAGCAGGAGGACGAGCAGGACCCCGAGGCCGGCGACGGCCTGGGCGTAGTACTGGTGCAGCAGCCCGGTCTGCGGCCGCCGGGCGGCCGAACCGGCGCGGCGGACGGCCCCGGCCAGGCCACGAACGGCGCCGTCGACCAGGCTGTCGTCGGTCCGGGCCGCGCCCGCCGCGGTCCGGCGGGTGCCGGTGGCCACGGCGGTGATCGCGCGGTCGATGGCGCCGTCGTCGGCCCGGGCGGCCAGCCCGGCGACCCGGGGTCCGGCTCGGCCGACGCTCCGGACGGCCCGGTCGATCCCGCGGTCGTCGACGGCGGCCAGCACGCGGGCCACCGCCAGCGCCGGGCGGGGCGAGAGCAGGTGGCCCAGCCCCGCCCAGGACGCCAGCGGACTCCGCTCGAGCGCAGCGGCGAGCTCCGGCCGGGCCCGGCTCCCGGCGACGGTCAGCGCCAGTGCGACCAGGGCCAGCGCACCGGAGAGCAGCAGATCGCCGAGCCCCGGGGACGGCTCGCCCTCCGCGCCCAGCACCGACTTCAGCGCCTCGGCCACCGCGGGCAGGGCGAGGATCCCCAGCCCCGCGGCGAACGCCGCGAGGCTCCCGGCCACCGCCAGGGACGGCAGCGGGACGCGGCGCGTGCCCGGCTCCTCGACGTCGAACGACTCCTCGCCCGTGGGTCGGGCCAGGACGACGGCGAGGATGCGCCCGGCGTAGACGGCGCTGACGACCGCGGCGGCCAGCCCCACGACGGTCAGCGCAGTCCCCTCGACCCCGGCCAGGACCTCGTCCTTGGTCGCCCACAGCGACAGCGGTGGCACGCCGGCCAGGGCCAGCGCCGCCACGGTGGCCGCCGCTCCGACCCCCGGATACCGCCGGGCGGCGCCGCGGAGCCCGGCCAGCTGCTTGGTGCCCAGCGCGGTCAGCCAGGCGCCCGCGGCAACGAACAGCCCGGCCTTCACCGCGGCGTGGGCCACCAGCTGGGCGGTGCCGCCGGCGGTCGCACCCACCCCGGCAGCGAGCACCACGAAACCGATCTGCGCGGCGGTGCTGGCGGCCAGCAGCTGCTTGAGGTCGGACTGCGCGACGGCGACCGCCCCGAGGACCAGCGCGGTCAGCGCCCCGACCCACGCCGCCGCCGTCGCCGCCCAGCCGGTTGCCGCCAGCAGCGGCTGCATGCGGATCAGCAGGTAACCGCCGGCCGCGACCATGGTCGCCGAGTGCAGCAGGGCGCTCACCGGACTCGGGCCCTGCATGGCCGCCGACAGCCAGGCCGAGAAGGGCAGCTGCGCCGACTTGCCCAGCGCGGCGATCAGCACCCCGGCCGCGGCGAGGTCCGCCCAGCCCCCCTCGGCGGCGTCCAGGTCGGCGAGCACCAGGCTGCCGGTCGCCGCCAAGGCGGCGCCGGCCGCCACGTACAGCCCGAGGTCGCCGGCCCGGGTGGTGACGAATGCCCGCGTCCCGGCGGCGAGCTTGCCCGGTTCCTCCCAGCGGAAGCCGATCAGCGCGTAAGAGGTCGCCCCCATCACCTCCCACGCCAGCAGCAGCGCCGGCAGGGTCGCGGCCGTGACGGTGGCCAGCATGGCCGCGACGAACAGCAGCACGAACCCGAAGAAACGGGCCCGGGCGGCGTCAGCGCGCAGGTCCGCCACGGCGAACACCGTCACCAGCAGCGCAATCCCGGCGACGAGGACCACGAGGACGGCGGACAACCCGTCGACGGCCAGCCGCAGGTCGCCGCCGTCGACGATGCCGAGGAAGGGTAGGGACAGTCGCGGTCGGCCGGCGGCCACGACCGCGGCGAGCACCAGCGCCGCCGCAGTGAGCCCGAGAGCGAGCGACCCTGCGACGCGGTCGGCCCGCCGTCCGGTGACCAGCAGGCCCGCCCCGCCGGCGGCGGGCAGCGCGACCAGGGCGGCCAGGGCGGTGCTCATCCGCGCAGGTCCGCGGCCATGTCCACCATGTCCACCTGGCGGGCACGGTAGATGGCGACGGTGACGGCGAAGCCCATCGCCATCTCCACCGCCATGACGACCAGGGCGACGACGACCAGCACCTGGGCGTCGGGCAGTTCCGGGGCGAGGAAGAACCAGGCCGCTCCGCCGGCCAGCAGCACGCCGTTGAGCACGAGCTCCAGGCCCATCATCACCATGACGATCGACTGCTGGGACAGCGCGCCGAACAGCCCGACGCCGACCAGCCCGGCGGCCACGGTCAGCAGGATCTGGAGCACGAGTTCGGCGGTCACCGGGGCAGCCCCCCGGGCACCGGGTCGTCGGGCCTCCGGGCGGTCAGGTCGGCACCGAACCGGTCGTAGCGCCCGCGGGCGGTCGCCAGCACCGTGCCGGCCAGGATCGTGGCGAACAGCGCGATGCCGATGGTCAGCATGACCAGCATGTGGCTGCCCATGATCGCCTCGCCGAGCTGCCGAGTGCTGTCCGGGGGCTGCTCGCCGGAGCGGGTGGGCCAGTCGATCGTCCAGATGCCGACGGCCAGGACGGCGAACGCGCCGGCGCCGACGACGGCCGAACCCTTGGCGTTGTGCACCATGGTCATCGGCATGAGCCCGGCCGGGTTCATCATGAACATGATCATGAAGACGGCCATGATCGCCATCTCGATCGTCATCATCAGCGCCGTCACCACGGCCAGGTAGACCAGGTCGAGGGCGAGCAGGATCCCCGCGACGGCCAGGAACGAGCCGAGCAGCGCGAACGTCGCCCGGGCCATCGAGTCCACGACGAACACCGCGATCCCCGACGCCACCGACAGCACGCCCAGCACCGCGACCGCGGCGATGGCCCAGCCGGATAGGTCGCTCAGCACCGGGCCCCCCTCACGCGTGTCCTCCTCATGCGTAGAACCCGGTCAGCACGAGCACCGCGACGACCAGCGCCTGCAGCAGGGTCAGCGGCACCAGCACCATCCAGCCGATCTCGACGGTCCGGTCGGGGCGCAGCACCGGCAGCCGCCGGCCGATCCACACGAGAGCCGCGACGACGGCGAGGGTCTTGAGCAGGTGCCACACCGGCCCGGGGAGCCACGGGCCGGAGTCGCCGCCGAGGAACAGGGCGGCGGCCATGGCGGCGGTGGCCCCCAGGAAGATCGCCCGGCCGGCCTCGACCAGCAGCCGGTCCACGCCCGAGAGCTCGGCGGTCACCCCGCCGGCGATGTCGGCCGCGGTGGGCGCGGCGAACGGACCCCAGAAGGCGAAGGCGGCGGCACTGGCCACGAAGACGACGAACGCCACCGGCATGGTCACGGCGAACCACAGGCCCTCCTGGGCGGCCAGGACATCCGTCGTCCGCAGCGATCCGGCACCCACACCAACCGTGACCAGCGCGAACATCAACGGCAGCTCGTAGGCCAGCCCCTGAGCGAGGAACCGGTAGCCGCCGGTCAGCGCGTGGAACGAGTTGGGACCCCACCCGACCAGCCACAGCGCCGCCCACAGCAGTGCCTCCATCGCGTTGAACCACACCAGGTCCGCGCTGGTCAACAACAGGGTGCGCCCGTCCACCGGGACGACGGCCAGCGACAGCAGGGCCAGCGTCGGCAGTGCCACGCATCCCAGCCGCCACAGCAGGCGGTCCGGCGCCAAGGTGGTGCGCCGCTGCTCCAGCAGGAGGCGGGCGCTCGCCCGCAGCGGCTCGACCGCCGCCCCGGCCGCCCGGCCGGTAAGCACGGCACGGTCGGTGGCGGCCACCACCAGCCCCAGGGCGACGCCGATCAGGGCGACGGCCAGGGCGGCCGGCACCACCCCCCACATCTCCGGCAGCGTGTCGGCGTCAGGCACGGGCGGACTCCGTCGAACGCTGCGCGGGAACTGGCTCGAGGCCAAGAGCCGATACGATCAGCCTCGCGGTGCCGATCTCGGCGCCGTCGACCATGTCGGCGACGTCCTCCAGCGCCGGCACCTGCAGGTCGTCGCCGGTCACGACCCCCGCGACGTCGCACCAGTACCGAAGCCGGTCGACGACCGGCGTTCCGGCGACTGCCCACGCCAGCGCCCGGGAGCGGCCGACCCTCCTGGTCACCCGCTCGGCGAGCTCCTCGGAGGCCTTTCGATCAGCACGGTTCTCCGACCGGAGCCCGTCTCGGGCGCGCCGGGCGTCGCGGGCGGCCGTGGACCAGCCGGCCACGACCAGCACCCGGGCCAGGTGATCCAGCGCGACCTGCCGTTGGTCGAGATCGGGCCGGCACGCCGGCAGGGACTCGGCATCCAGCCATGACAGCGCCGGCCTGCTGAGCACATCCCCTTGCAGCTCGGCCCGGAGCACGAGGCCGGTCGGCCAGCCCGGCAGCACAGGGCCCAGCGACACCTTCAGGACGTCGAGTTCGAGCCCGTCCCGGTCCGGCCCGGTCGACGCCATGGGAAGGCCGGAGACCTCCCCACCGTGGTGCATGTGGTGGCCCTCGGAGCCACCGCCGTGGTCCATGCCCTCGTGACCACCCCCGTGGTCCATGCCCTCGTGACCACCCCCGTGGTCCATGCCCTCGTGACCACTCCCGTGGTCCATGCCCTCGTGCGACTGCTCGTCCTCCTTGCCGAGCAGCGAGCTCGGGTCCGGGCGGTCATCGGCGGCCCCGGGGCGGGTGCGCTCCCGCAGTGCGGTGCGCCCGTCGTCGAGTGCTGCCGCGACGTCGTCGGCGCACAGGCCGACGCGCCCTCGCGGTGCGGGGATCTGGCTCCAGATCACGTCGACCGCGGCAGCCAGCTCGGGCCCCGGCGCGCCCAGGACGAGGAGCAGGTCGGTGTCGGCAGGACCCACGGCGAGAGGCCAGCCGCGACGGTCCAGCTCTGCCTCCACTCGCCACCGGAGTCCGTCGCTCCCCGGGGCGTCCGCCACGAGGACGCGCGGCCGAGCCAGGGCCCACGCGCCGAGCCGGGAGATCAGGTCCATCGCAGGGCACCTTCACGCCAGACGTACGTCACCCCGACGAGCAGGACCGTCAGGAAGCCGAACATCTCGAGAACGGCCGTGGCGCCCATGTCCGCGACGACGACCGCCCACGGGTACATGAAGATCATTTCCATGTCGAAGGCCAGGAAGAGGACCGTGATCGCGTACCAGCGCGCGTGGTAGCGGGAGACCGCGTGCTGCTGTGGGAGTAACCCCGACTCGTACGGCAGGACGGATGCGGCCCCGCGGGTGCTGCGGACCACGGACGACAGGGCGTAGAGCCCGATGACGCCCGCCGCCACGAGGGCCAGCAGCGACAACACGGCAACCATGTCGCCCCTCCTCGACTGCGAGGTCTGGATTGGAACGGCCGAGGCTGGGCCGGGCGGATCCGTCACATCCGGACGATCGTGCGGATGTTGCCGACTGTAAGGGCGAACGGGAGGGCTCGCAGAACGAGCTGACGATCGACCGCTCACGAGCCCCGCAGCGTCACCCGTCCTCCGGACCTGGCGCTTCGGAGAGCACCACGAGCTGGCGGAGGCAGTGCTCCCGCAGCGGCTCGGGGAAGCCGTCGGCCAGGCGGTAGTAGACCACCCGCCCCTGCTTGCGATTGACGACCAGGCCGGCCGTCCGCAGCAACCGCAGGGCATATCCGACGGCGTCCTCGTTGCTCTCCAGCGCCAGGGCGAGATCGCCGACGCAGAGCTCCTCGACCAGGTCGAGTGCGAAGAGCACGCGGGCACGGGTGGGGTCGGCCATGAGGCTCAGCACGCTGGTCAGCTGAGCGGCCTCGTCGCGGCTCGGCAGCCGGGCGCGAGCACGAGCGACGCGGTCGGGATCGACCGGGTGCAAGTGGTTGGCGTCGAGCATCCGGAAAGCACCTCCGCATCCCTAATACCCGTACGGATCCGCGGGTAAGCGGGGTCCGTCGGCGACAGTCCCGGACGGCATCCGAGCCTCCGGCGCCGGGAACCCGAGGAGGTAGTCATGACGGTGGCAGCCCAGATGCTCGACACCTATCCCGAGGACCTGGGCGGGGTGGATAAGGAGAAACTCCGCGCCTGCATCGAGGCCTGCGTCGAGTGCGCACAGGCATGCACCGCCTGCGCCGATGCCTGCCTCAGCGAGGACATGGTTGCGGAGCTGACCAAGTGCATCCGCACCAACCTCGACTGCGCCGACATGTGCGACACCACCGGACGGGTGCTGTCCCGACACTGGCTACGACGCCAACCTCACCCGCGCGATGCTCGAGGCCTGCGCCGCCGCCTGCAAAGCCTGCGGCGACGAGTGTGCGCAGCACGCGGAGATGCACGAGCACTGCCGGATCTGCGCCGACGCCTGCCGACGCTGCGAGCAGGCCTGCCGCGACCTCATCACCTCGCTGGGCTGACCGAGGCCGGTCCCGGCAGGCCGACCGTCCGGGCGCCCACGAGCCAGAGGCCACGTGGGCGCCCGCACGGCGCGGTCTCGCGGTCCCTGCCCGCTCCGGCACAGCGACCGCAGGTACAGCGCCCGAGCATGCAGTCTCGCCCCGCCGCCGATAACCGGCCTGCGACCGATGCCCAGGCAGCCTGCCGACAGCGACGGTGCCGACTTCGGACTGCAGCTGCTTCCAGTGCTTGGGCTCAGGATGATGTTGACGCTTCCGGCCCCGTCGTCCCGCTCTCCTCTCTGGAGCGTTGTGCCACGCCGTCGAACCCGCTCGTTGGGAGGGGGCCAGCTTGGGCCGCCATTGACAGCGCAGTGAGCTCTGTACGCGCATGCGGGGCACTGTGACCCTGGACAGTGCGGCAGGATCCTCCGTTTATCCGTACGACTGTCCGGGCATGCGCGCCCTTGCGGGAGGGCTGCCGCGCGGCCGCCGCGCCTCCGACGAAGCGCACCTCGAGACGGGGCGAGACGACGCCCGGCCGAGCGAGTGCTCCCGGCCAAGCAGGTGCCGGATCAGGCATGAGCACGTGTGAGGACCAAAGACTCCCCCGCGATCAGCGAGAAAGGACTCCATCATGGCGATGAAGAAGACGGACGAGTCGACGCATCAGGGTCACGGCGCCGAGCAGTCGCACGAGGCCAAGATGAACCGGGGGATGTACTTGCGCTTCGGCGCCATGATCCTGACGGCGATGGTCGTCATGTACTGGGCCATGTTCGCCGGCACCTGGGAGTGGAGCCATGTCCGCTTCAGTCAGAGCCGGGTGTTCATGGCGCTGACCATGGGCGGGACGATGGGTCTGGTCATGCTCGGCTGGATGCTGAACATGTACAAGAACGTCAAGGCCAACATCGGCATCGTCGTGGCGAGCCTGCTGCTGCTCGGTGTCGGGGTGTTCCTGGACCGCAGCCAGACCACCGTGCAGGACTCCGCCTGGATGAAGGCCATGATCCCGCACCACTCGCTGGCCATCACCCGGTCCGAGCGCGCGGAGATCACCGATGTCCGCGTCTGCGAGCTGGCCCGCTCGATCAGCGAGGCCCAGCGGCGGGAGATCCTCGAGATGGACTGGCTGATCGAGGACATCGAGCAGAACGGCGAGGCGTCGACGCCCGAGGAGGCGGACTCCCGATCCGCGCCCCGGTTCGATGTGTCGGCCGGATTCACCTGTCCGACCGGCTGACGAGCAGCTCGCAGCGGCGGAGGCCCGGCCGCGGCGCGAGCCGCCGGCCGGAGTCAGGCCGCCCATCGGCCAGTCCTGCTCGGCCGTCGCAGGTCACTGTCGCTCCGGGGCGAGGATGGCGCTCACCTTTGCTCCCGCCGCTGCGGCCACGAACGACGGCTTCGTCAGGTGCGGGCGTGATCATGCACCCTTTGTGGGTGAGCGCTCGGTTCTCCCGGTATCGGAGATGCGGCGTGGCTTCAGGAAGTCCGGTAGCCGTGGTCGTCCGAGTAGCGCTGGAGAGTGGTCCCGAGACCCCCGCCCGCTGGCAGAAACTGCTGGGTGAGCAGATACGCGTAATCCTCGACCGCTCCTCTCAGGAGGAGTCCGGACAGCCGGACGTCGTCGCGGCGAGAAGAGTCAGCACGGGCGGCCAGTTCTCGGGCGTACGGGAGCTGCGCGGGCAGGGAGGCGACCTCGTCGGTCTCGCGGAAGTAGTAGGTCTCGGCGTACTGGGTGAGGTCCACCCGGACCTGGACCAGTTCGCCGGCCAGCGTCTCCAGCAGCGTGGCCGCGGCCGCGGAGTCCATCGCAGACAGTGCCTGAGCGGCGTCGGCCTTCCTCAGCAGGGACAGGCGGATCGCCAGCGTCCGGCGGCGGGCCAGCGTGGGATAGATCTGCAGGATCCAGGTCACCGCCGCGGTCACCAGCGAGAAGCCGATGAGGGCCTCCAGCGGCGAGGCCAGTCGCAGCCACGCATAGGTCGGGACGATGTCGCCGTAGCCGAGCGTCGCCACGGTCACCAGGGACAGGTACAGCGAATCGAGGAGGTCGACGCGTTCGGATGGTTGCAGGCCCGAGCCGAAGGAGAAGCCGTCCGACATGTGGGGCCAGTAGATCAAGGTCCACCCGGTGATGATGATGGCGAGCCACGCCAGGATCACGCACAGGACCGCTACGGGACCGACCACGGAGGTCTGCTGCCTGCGGCTCCTGACGACGCGGGAAGCTCGCCAGACCAGTTGGATGACCCGCCGGCTCAATGAGCCTTGCCCACTGGGATGCCAGATGGTGTGGAACATGTCCCGCAGGACGATCAGCACTAGTACTGCGCCCGCGGCCGTCAGAAGCCAGTCCATAAGCATCCTTTCCTGCCTACCGAGGCTCGGACCCGATTGGACCGGCCCACCACGCGCCCGGCCGCCGCCTATGGGCCGGCCGGGTGCCATGGCCGTACGAATCTGCAGATGAGGCCGCCGCCCGCATGGCGGCGCTCCAAGCGGCGCGAGGACCTCCGGTCCGCCTGTGGAAGCACGAAGCACTGCGCTGACAGACCGGCTGACCGGCCGGTCGGCCGACCAGCCTCGACGTCAGCCGGCCTCGGACATGCCCATCATGCCGTTGTCCTCGTGGTCGAGGATGTGGCAGTGGTAGACGGTCCGGCCGCCGAAGTCGTCGAAGGCGACCCGGACGGTGACCTCGCCGCCAGCGGGGATGTTGACGACGTCCTGCCAGCGGACGTCGTCCAGTTGCCGGCCGCCCTCGGCGACGATCTGCATCGGCCACACGTGCAGGTGCATCGGATGGTCCATCGGGGAGGTGTTGGCGATCGTCCACTCCTCCACCGCCCCGAGCGACACCGCCTGGTCGACCCGGTCGGGATCGAACGGGCGGCCGTCGATGGTGAAGGTCATCCCGCCGGGCCCCATCCCACCCCCCAGCCCGCCGCCCATGCCCGTGCCCATGCCGAACGTGAGCCGACGTCGCTCGGTCACCTCGGCGCCGCGCAGGTCACGGGGCTTCCGCAACGGCGGCACGGGCGCCACGGGGGCAGCTTCGTCACCGGTCACCTCGAGGGTGGCCAGCGGGCCGACGTCCCCGGAGACCGAGCCGCCCGATAGCCCGCGTCCTGCGTGAAGCCGCGCTGGACAGCACGGCCGGATTCATGCCCAGCCTGAAGGTGGCCGCCCTGAGCAATGCCAGATCGTGCTGGCGAACAGGCGGGCAGGCGCTGAGGCCCGAGATAGCATCGCGTGGCCACCCGAGCAACAAGTCGGGGCCCACCCCAGGAGGCTCCGTACCAGCGCCCGGAGCCGTGAACGTGGACCCTGACGCCGGCGGTGACCGACGGGTGGCCGGGCGGGATAGTCGGTGACCGGCAGCAACTCGACGTCGCCTGATCTCGGCTACGCGCGATCATCCGCAACCGAGGCTGATCCCGCGCGCCGCGAGCCACGGCACCGGGTTCACCCGGTTCGCGAAGAGACCGCCGGTGTGCGTCTCGAAGTGCAGGTGCGGCCCGGTGGACTGCCCACGGTTGCCGACCTCGGCGATCTGCTCGCCGGCGTTCACGACCTGTCCTGTCGACACGAAGTAGTGGTTGATGTGGCCGTAGACGGTGATGGTGCCGTCGGGGTGCTGCAGGTAGATCGCGTAGCCGAAGCCATTGGCGGTGCCGGCGTGCAGCACCACGCCGCCGTCCGGGGCATAGATCGGCGTGCCGATCGGTGCGGCGATGTCCACGCCGTTGTGCTGGGCGCCGGAGCGGCTGCCGTAGCACGACGTCACCCGCCCCGCCACGAGACCCTCGCCTGTCGTGCGCAGCTGCGGCGAGGGGGTCGCGGCCCCGGCCGTGCTCAGCTGCCGCTCCAGCTCGGCCAAATCGGCGGCGGCGCGATCGTAGGTCTCCCGGGATGCCTGCAGCTGGTTCTGTGCGGCAGCCTCGGCCTCGACGGCGGCCCGGGCAGCCGCCTCCCGGTCGCGAACCGTCAGCCACGCCGCGCGGTCGGCCGCCTCCTGTTCCTCTTCTGCTTCCTCGAGTGCGCCGAGCCGGTCGCCCGCGCCATGGCCTCCTCGGCGGCGGCGAGCTGCTGGTCGATGCGTTCGCCGTCTGTCGTGGCCGTTGAGCTCGTGCCGACTGGCGCAGCCGAGGCGACCGGGGCCGTAACTCCGACAAGCAGCAAGGCCACCGAGCCTGCCAATGTCACAGGGAGGCGAAATCGTCTACGCATCCGGCGGGCAGATACGTGTGCGCAGTGCGGGGTCGCCAACTCGGCGGCTCTCCGTTCTTCCTGAACGCCTACCGGGTTAGCTGACGGGTTCGGGCTGGAAGATGCCCTACCGGGAGCACTCAACTGCGCCCCGGATTCACCCGGTGAATCGGTGGGTCCCCGGTCCGTCCGCAGGTGGACGGCTCAGCGGGCCACCCGGAGACCTCGAGTCGAGGAACTGCAGCCGGGCGGGCCGGAGGGGACGGTAGTACGAAGCTGCATAGTTGTCACGAGCGGGTAACGGATGCCCTCATCGGTTATGCCCTCGGGCCCGCCGCCCCGGCGCAACCGCAGCTGCCGCGGCCTAGTCAGCGCCAGGGAGGACTGGAGGATCGCTGGAGGTTGGCACTCCGCGCTGTGCCCGGAGGTCGGCCGTCGATCGCAGCCAGACTGGAGGAGCCCTGGAGACCTATCCCCCATCGTCGGCGGAGACAGCGTGCCGCGTACTGGCGGGCTCGCCGCTAGACCTCAGGAGTTCGCGTGGATCTCGACGAGCTGCGAATCAGCCGCGCCGCCGTCGTGACGGTCGCCCAGGCCGCCTCAGTCTTTGGTGTCGACGTGCGCACAGTGACCCGCGCCATCGATAACGGCGAGTTGCCGGCCCTCCGTCTCGGTCGACGGGTGTTGATCCCCCGGCTACCCCTGCTGGCTGCCCTGGGTGTCAGGGTCGAAGACACCCTTACCGAAGCTCACGACGCCGGCTCTGACGACCGGTACGACCGGTAGGCGCGCGACTCGCAAAGGGACTGATCGGCCGCGTCCGGCCAGCGTCTGCGGCAACAACGAGCACGTCAGCAGGACCCGTCGTGGTCGCGTGACCTCTGGGCGGCCCGGAGGCCCTGAACAGAGTGGTCCCCGCCCAAGTCCCCCTCACGTGCGGAGCCGGCTCGTGATACTCCGCGTGATACTGCCGCCGACGCATTCGGGGGTATCTGGGTGTGATTCGAGGCCCGTCGGCGTCTCTGACGGATTGCGAAGACGCAGCTCAAGGCGCCTCAGAGCATCCAGAAACCTAGCCACGGACAGGAGTTCAAGTCCCCCCTCGGACACCAGTCACTGGCTCAGGTCAGGCACGAACGTGCAGGGCGCCCACATCGTGGGCGCCCTTTCGACGTTGATGAGCCAGTCCCCGGTCTCCCGCGCCTTCCACGTGGTGAGGCACGGGTCCCGCGAAGCCCCAGCCACCGTCGTCGAACGCGGCTTCCGCCGGGTCGGCGGGTACCCGGGCCGGGCGGGGCAGGTCGCCGGTACGCGGGTCGGGGCCGGCGTCCCCTCGTCGCGGGCAGACCCCGTCGGCGTCACATCCGCCGTCCGGGCGCCGTCGTATGCGCGGAAGCGTCCACCACGATCGAGGAGCCGAACATGCCGTTCGCACCCGCCGCCGTCCTGGTCCTTGCCGCGCTGACCTACGCCTACGCCGCCTACGTCGACTTCGCCCGTCCGCAGTGGATCCTCGACAACCTGCGGATCTACGGGGTGCCGCTGTCCTGGCTGCCGCTGCTCGGAGCGGCGAAGGGCGCCGGAGCGGTCGGCCTGCTCGCGGGCCTCGTCGTGCCGGCGCTCGGCGCGGCTGCCGGCATCGGGCTGGTCCTCTACTTCATCGGCGCGATCAGCACCGTGGCCCGCTCCCGGGCCTACTCCCACCTGCCCTTCCCGATGATCTTCATGCTGCCCGCGGCGGGGTCCCTCGCGGTGCTTGCCGCAACCTGATCCTGGCGCGGTCGTTCCGCCACGGGCGACCTGCCACGACCGTGGCCACGGCAGGCGGGTTCCGGCTCGGATGGGCCTGACGGACGCAGAACGGAGGCTCCGCGGTGGATGACCGCGGGGCCGTTCGCTCGTCCAGGAGTCGATGTCGCGCTCCCGTCGTCCCGCCGCCCCTGCCGCCTCCCCCTCGAGGGCCGACCCGGTCGAAGCACGTCGACGTCCGCTGTGCAGACTGCGGTGACGACCGTCACCGCACGGGCCAGCTGAGAGGGAGACCGGATGCAGACCGCCGAGCCACCGGAGCTGTTCGACCTGCGCATGAGCGAGGGAGCCCGGCCCCTCTACGACCGCGTCGTCCGGTTCCTCGAGGACGTGGTGGCGCCGATGCAGGAGGAGTTCTTCCGGCTCGGCGAGGGCCGGGCCGACCGCTGGTCGTACGCGCCGGGTCAGCTGGAGGCGCTCGAGGGAGCCAAGACGACGGCCAAGGAGGCCGGCCTCTGGAACTTCTTCCTCCCCAACTCCGAGGTCGGCGGCCTGACCAACCTCGACTACGCCTACATCGCCGTCGAGCTCGGCAAGTACCCGCTCGGCTCCGAGTCGCTCAACTGCTCCGCCCCCGACACCGGGAACATGGAGGTGCTGGAGCGGGTCGGGACCCCCGAGCAGAAGGCGCAGTGGCTCGAGCCGCTCCTCAACGGCGAGATCCGCTCCGCCTACGCGATGACCGAGCCCGACGTCGGCAGCTCCGATGCCAAGAACATCCGGCTCCGGGCGGTGCGCGAGGGAGACGAGTACGTCCTCAACGGCGAGAAGTACTACATCTCGGGCGCCGGCGACCCGCGCTGCAAGATCATGATCGTCATGTGCCAGACGAACCCTGAGGCACCGGCGCACGCCCAGCAGTCGCAGATCCTCGTGCCGATGGACACCCCCGGCGTCGACGTGCTCGGCCCGATGCACGTGTTCGGCCGCGACGACGCCCCCCACGGTCACATGCACATCCGGTTCACCGACGTGCGGGTGCCCGCCGCCAACATGCTCCTCGGCGAGGGCCGTGGCTTCGAGATCAGCCAGGTGCGTCTGGGGCCCGGACGCATCCACCACTGCATGCGCGCCATCGGCCAGGGCGAGAAGGCGCTCGAGCTCATGATCCGCCGCGGCAAGTTCCGCGAGGCGTTCGGCAAGCCGATCCTGAACCTCGGCAAGAACATGGAGACGGTGTCACGGGCGCGCATCGAGCTCGACGCCTGCCGGCTCATGGTGCTCAAGGCCGCCAAGGCGATGGACGTGCTCGGCAACTCCCAGGCCCGGGTCTACGTCTCGGCGGTGAAGGCGATGGTGCCGGAGAAGGTCTGCCAGATCATCGACCAGGCCATCCAGATCCACGGCGCCACCGGGGTCTCGCAGTGGACCCCGCTGGCCGACATGTACACCGCCCAGCGCACCCTCCGCCTGGCCGACGGCCCCGACGAGGTGCACCACTTCGTCGTCGCCCGCCACGAGGCCGGTCGCTACGACGAGCCGGCCCCCGGTCGCTCCGAGGCCCGCGGCGAAGGAGTCTTCGCCGGCCCCTGAGCCACGGGGTCCGAGCGGATCACCCCGAGCACACCCGGAAGGGCCCGGTCACGGCAGTGACCGGGCCCTTCCGTGGCTGTGGAGCGCCGTGCGGTGCGCGCCGGTCTGCTGGGGACCGCCGGCGCGTTCGATCCCGCTCCGGAGCCCCCGGTCCACGGGGCCGCCGGTGAGCGTTGCCGGCGACCGCGGGAGACACTCATCGGGGACGGTCGGGCGTCCCGCGACCACGGAACGGCGAACCGCGCGCGACCTGTCTCCGCGGCTCCGGCGCACGGGGGCGCGCGAGGGAAGCGGGGCGCATGGACGTGCAGCAGCAGAACAGCGACACGATCGCGGCCGCACCGCATGGTCTCTCCCAGCGGGAGGCGGACGCGCGACGCCGGGCCGGTGAGGGGAACACCGCGCACAGCCGATCCGCACGCAGTTACACGCAGATCCTGCGCACCAACGTCTTCTCCTCCTTCAACCTCATCCTCTTCAGCATCGGTGTCGCGCTGCTCGCGCTGGGGCGGGTCAACGACGCGGTCGTCAGCGTGGGCCTGGGCCTGGTCAACGCGGCGATCAGCGCGGTTCAGGAGATCCGCGCCAAGCGCAAGCTCGACCGGCTCCAGCTCCTGGGTCGGAGCACCGTGACCGTCGTCCGCGACGGACGAGACGTCGAGGTGCCTCCGGAGGAGGTCGTGCGCGGCGACGTGCTGCACCTGCGCCCCGGGCACCAGGTCGTCGTCGACGGTCCGGTGCTCGACGGCGGCCGCATCGAGGCCGACGAGTCGCTGCTCACCGGCGAGTCCGACGCCCAGGTCAAGAGACCGGGGGACGACCTGCTGTCGGGCAGTTTCTGCGTCGGCGGCGAGGGGCGTCAGCTGGCCCGTGACGTGGGCGCGGACAGCTACGCCAGCCGGCTGACCGCCGACGCCCGCCGGGTGTCGACCGACACCACGCCGCTGCAGCGCCGCATCGCCTTCGTCGTCCGCCTCGTCATCTGCCTGGTCGTGCTGATGAGCGGCGCCATCCTGGCCCAGGCGGCGCTCGAGGGCCTCACGCTGGTCCGGGTCGTGCAGACCACCGCGGTGCTCTCCGGGCTGGTGCCCTACGGCCTGTTCTTCCTCATCGCCGTCGCCTACACCGTGGGCGCGGCGAAGAGCGGCGGTCGCGGCGCCCTGGTGCAGCAGGTGAACGCGGTGGAGTCGATGAGCAACGTCGACGTCGTCTGCACCGACAAGACCGGCACGCTCACCACCGGCCGGCTGAGCCTGGCCGAGGTGGTGCCGCTCGGAGGGCAGGCGGCCGCCGACGTCGAGCGGCTGGTCGGCTCGATGGCACGCAGCAGCACCGCGGCGAACCTCACCACCAGCGCGCTGGCCGCCGCGCTGCCCGGGGACCCCTTTCCCGTGCGCGAGGAGATCCCGTTCTCCTCGTCGCTCCGGTGGAGCGCCCTGCGCACCGACGACGGCGTCTATGTCCTCGGCGCCCCCGACGCCCTCGCTCCGCACCTGTCCGGAGCACCGCTCGACGGCCCCGTGGGCGAGCGGACGGAACGGGGGTTGCGGGTGCTGGTCGTCGCCCGCGCGGCCGACGAGCCAGCCCTGCTGCGCGAGAGCGGCCGCCCGCGGTTGCCTGCCCTCGAGCCGCTGGCCGTGGTAGCCCTGGCCGACGAGCTGAGGCCGCAGGTGCGCGACACCATCGGCCGCTTCCTCGCGGACGGCGTCACCGTGAAGGTGGTGTCCGGCGACGACCCGCGGACCGTGGCCGCACTGGCCCGGCAAGCGGGGCTGGACACCACGGACCCCATCCCCGGCACCGCCCTCGACGCGCTGTCCGACGCCGAGCTGGACGCGGTGGTCGCGCGCAGCACAGTGTTCGGCCGCATCGCACCGGAGCAGAAGGAACGCCTCGTCGGCTCCCTGCGGCGGCAGGGCCGCTACGTCGCCATGCTCGGCGACGGCGTCAACGACGCCCGCGCGCTCAAGGCCGCGCAGGTCGGCGTCGCCATGCGCAGCGGCGCGCCGTCACCCGCGACGTCGCCGACATCGTGCTCACCGAGGACTCGCTGGCCGCTCTCGTGCCCGCACGCCAGGAAGGCCGCCGGATCATCAGCGGCATCGCGACCTCCATGCAGGTCTTCCTCGCCCGGGTGGCCACTCAGGGGCTGGTCATCCTCGCCGTCACCATGCTCGGCCTGGGGTTTCCGTACTCGCCCGCCCAAGTGGGACTGACCCTGCTGACGGTCGGCGTACCCACCCTGTCCCTGACCATGTGGGCCCGCCCGGAACCGCCCGATCCGCACCTGCTCGCGAACCTCGGGCGGTTCGTCGTCCCCGCCGCGCTCGTCACGGCAGCTGCCGGCGTCGCGGTGTACGCCTACCACTACACGACCCTGCTCGCCGGCCCGCCCGGCGGTGAGGTCCCGGCCGACTTCGTGGCCCGTTTCGAGGACTGGACCGGTCTGTCGGCCGACGATGCCGGCTTCTCCGAGGCGGTCGCGACCATCGGCGCGCAGACGGCCTTGTCGACCTTCGTCTCCTACGCCGCCTTCCTCCTCATCCTCTTCCTCAAGCCACCGTCCCGGCTCTTCGCCTCCTGGACCCGGCCGGACGGCGACCGGCGACCAGCCCTGCTGGTCGCCGTGCTCGTCGCGATCTTCACCGCAGGGCTGCTCATGCCCTGGTTCACGAGCTACTTCGGACTCACCGAAGCCGCGCAACCGGTGTTCACGACGGTGCTCCCCGCGCTCGTCGTGTGGTTCCTCGTGCTGACCACCGCTTATCGGTTCCGTCTGCTCGACCGCGCCCTCGGCCTCACCGAACTCGCCGGACCTGCTACCACGGGCCGGTGATCCACCGCTGATCGAGCTGGAGCCCCCGACCGCCCACGGGCGCGCCTCCCCACCGGCGTCCCCAGGACGACGGATGGCGCTGCGTCGGGGCCGGACTACCCGCCGATGATCCCCTCCTCGGCCAGCCGGCCGAGCTCCTCGTCGGGCACGCCGAGTTCGGTCAGCACCGCGGTCGTGTGCTCCCCGACGGACGGCGCGGGGCCGCGCGGGCCGATGTCGGCGCCCTGCACCCGGAACGGGGCGCGCACGGTCCGGTAACGGCGCCCCGACGGCTCGTTGATCTCCGGGAAGAGCCCGTCCGCGGCGGCCTGCTCGTCGTCCGCGAACTCCGACACCGTGGACGCCGGGCCCCAGATGAAGCCGTGCTGGTCGAACAGCGCGCACCACTCCTTGAGCGGCCGGCTCGCGAACAGCTCGTCCAGGAGCCGGGTGAGCTCCGGCATGTTCGCCGAGCGTGCGGCCCGGTCGGCGAACCGCTCGTCCTCGACCCACTCCGGCCGGCCCACCGCGGTGCAGAACGCCGGCCACCAGTGCGGCTCCGGCATGAACAGCAGGATCCAGCGGGAGTCGGCGCAGCGGAACCCGCCGTGCAGGGCGTGCGGCCGGGCGATCCGGCCCTGCGGCGTCGGGGTCACCCCGTCGACCAGGGTGGCGGACAGGTCGCTCGACATCGTCCAGGCGGCCGCGCCGAGCAGGCTGACGTCGACCACCTGCCCCTCCCCCGTCGCCTCGACCAGCCGGAGCGCGGCGAGGATCGAGCCGAACAGCGCCAGCGCCGCGGTGTGGTCGCCCTGTGCCGGCCGGAGCCGTGGCGGGGCGGGATTGACCGGCTCGCTCATCGCGTCGAGGACCGCCCCGCGCCCGAAGAACGCGGTGAGGTCGTACCCGGGCCGTGCCACGTCCGGGCCGACGGTGCCGTAGCCGGTGAGCGTGGCGTGCACCAACCGCGGGTTGGCACCCAGCAGGGTGGCGGCATCCAGCCCGTACTTCGCCTGGCGCGCGGGCAGCAGGTTGCACAGGAAGACGTCGGCGCCGCCGGCCAGCCGGCGCACCAGGTCGGTGCCCTCGGGGCGGTTGAGCGCGACGGCGATGCTCCGCTTGCCCCGGTTGTCCATCGCGAAGGCCGCGTCGAGGGGCGCCTCGCCCTCGGGCACGGACGGCTGCCGCGTGGCCCCGCGCATCGCGTCACCGCGCAGCGGTTCCACCTTCACGACGTCGGCGCCCAGGTCGGCCATCAGCGCGGCAGCGCCCGGAGCGGCCATCCAGTTGGCCACCTCCACGACGCGGACGCCGTCCAGCGGTGCGACCACGGCCCGCTCCCCTCGTCAGTCCGCCAGGTAGTCGAAGACGCAGCTCGCCCGGCCGAGGGTGAGGTCGACCAGGATGTGGCTGGCCGACACGATCTCCCGGACGGGCAGGTCGGCCAGCGGCGCCAGCGCGTGCTCGAAGAGCTGGAGCCGGGCCGGGCCGGTCCAGGCGCCCTTGATCGTCATGTCGGTGATCTGGCTGCGGGCCAGCTCCAGCACACGGGGACGGCGGTCGTAGCCGGGCAGCATCTTGAGCCCGTAGGTGGGGCGCCCGATCTCCGCGCGCGCCTCCTCCTCCGACAGCGGCGCGTGCTTGTAGCCCATGGTCGCGGTGGCCACCCGCAGCGTGCCGTAGTCCAGGGTGCCGACGAGGGTGTCGGTGTCCACGTAGAGCCGGGGCGCCCCCATCTTCTTCGGGAAGGCGCTGATCTCCCGCCCGCTGGCGATGGAGGCGAGGCTGTCGACGTACATGGCGTGCAGGTAGTCGGCGGGCTCGCCGTCGTGCTCGACCTGCAGCACCTGTCCGGACTCGGTGAAGGAGCCCAGGCCGGTGACGTCGGGCATCCGCATCACCTCGAACCGCACCAGGGGGTCGGTCACCTGCAGCGGTTCCGGGACGACGCGCCGCATCGCCTCGACGTCGGTCCGGTAGAGGATGTTCAGGTACTCGCGGTCGGTGAACCGGAACCGCCCCGACGGGTAGGCAGGAGCGCCCAGCGGCGTCGTCGACTGGCGCCGGACCTCCTCGATGTTCACCGCGGCTCCTCCGCCCGGGCCGCGTCGCGCGCCTCGATCACGGCCAGCTGGGCACGGTCGCGGGCCTCGGTGAGCTGGTCGTACCCGCGGTCACCGAACCGGCTCTCGACCTGGCTGCTGATCAGCTCCACGGTCTCCTCGTCCAGCTCCGGCTGCTCGACCTTCTTCCACCGCCGGGCCATCCCCGGGCCCAGGTGCTCGAGGAAGTGCCGCATGCCGCCCGGTCCGCCGCCCAGGTGGAAGCTCTCGAACGGCCCGGCGGTCGCCCACCGGACGCCGATCGACCCGGTGACGATCTCGTCGAGCTCGGCGGCGCTCACCACGCCCTGGCTGACCAGCCACACGCACTCGCGGAAGAGCGTGGACTGCAGCCGGTTGGCGACGAACCCGTTCAGCTCCTTGTGCAGGACCACGGGCTTCTTGCCGACCGACCGGTAGAAGGCGACGGCGCGCTCGACCGTCTCCGGCGAGGTCCGCTCGCCGGGCACGACCTCCACCAGCGGCAGGACCTCCGGCGGGTTGAACGGGTGCCCGACGACCAGACGCTCCGGCGTCCGCATCTCCCGCGCCAGGTCGCTGGGCATCAGCGCCGACGTCGACGACGCGATCAGGGCCTGCTCGGGAGCCGCCGCCTCGATGCGGGCGAACAGCTCCTGCTTGAGCTGCAACCGCTCCAGGGCGTTCTCCTGTACGACGTCGACGTCGGCGACCGCGGTCTCGACGTCGTCGACCACCTCGATGGCCGCCAGCACGCGCTCGGCGTCGCCGGCGAGCTGCGGCTGGAGGGCGGCCAGGTGCCGCACCGCCCGCTCGACCTCCGGGCCGACGTCCGGGCGCGGGTCCTGCACCCGCACGGACATGCCGTGCGCCGCGAACAGCGCCGCCCAGGACAGGCCGATCGTGCCGGCGCCGATCACCGCGACGCTGCGCTCTTCTTCGCTCACCGCGCCCCCTCGGCGCTCGGATCCCGATCCGGATCCGACCACACCGCGCGCCGGCCGGCGACCCGAACCGGTGACCAGCGGTGTCAGGCCCCCGCGGTCAGGCCGTGCCGAAGCTCGTCCATCGCCTGCGCGAGCGTCACCCGCGGCGTCCAGCCCCACCCGCGGGCACGGTCACCGAGCAGCTGCCCGGTCCAGACCGGCTCGTCGGTCCACTCCGGCTCGATGCCGAACGCGCCGGTCACCGTGCCGACGTAGTCCCGCAGCGTCGCCGGCTCGCCCGCGACGAGAACCGGCGTGGTGCCCCCGGGGACAGGTCCGCTCTCCGGGTCGTCGGAGGTCGCGACAGCGCCGGTGGCGACGTCGGCGAGGAAGGCCGCCAGGTCCTCGACGTGCACCCAGGCGAAGGTCTGCGCCGGGTTGGACCTCCGGTCGCCGCCGCGGATGCTGCGCGGCCGCAGCGTGTTCCAGACCGACGTCTCCCCCGCGCCCAGGATCGCCGGCGGGCGGACCAGCACCCGGGTGAGCCCACCGACCTGCGCGAGCGCCACGTCCGCGGCGTTCTTCGTGTCGGGGTAGTCGCCGCTGCCGTCGGGGAGCAGCGCGCCGTCCTCGGCGATGTCGCCGACACCCGCCGACCGGTCGTAGACCCCGGCCGTGGACACGTGCACGAGGCGGGTGACGCCGGAGTCCCGGGCAGCGCGGGCGAAAGTCGCCGTGCCCTCGGCGCCCACGCGCTGCTGGACCTCCCTCGACGAGCCCATCGGATGGACCGTGGTGACGGCGGCGTCGGCGCCCTCGGTGACCTCCCGGGCGAACACCTCGTCGGCGAAGTCGCCCACGTGCTCGGTGACGCCCTCGAGCGCGGGCGCGCTCCCGCCGCGGCGGACGACGGCGCGCACGGTCGCCCCCCGTTCGGCCAGGGCCCGGCACACCGCAGCGCCCACCAGCCCGTTCGCACCGGTCACCACGACGACGGGAGAGATCTCGGCCATGCCGCCCACCCTGCCAGCGGCGGGCGGACCCCGCTCGCCTCGGCGCCGCGCCCCTCACCTGCTCCCGCGGCAGTCAGGCGTCCTCCTCGCGGACGAGCCGCAGGTCAGCTGCTGCCGCCGGCGGCAGCATCCGGGGACGGCCGCCGGTTCTGCGACAGCTTCCGCCAGGCCCAGCTCGACGGAACCCGACGGCCGGTCAGCACGTACTCCAGGGCACCGTGCACGACGAGGGTCGTCGAGAGCGCACGGCGGGTCGCCGCCCGGCCGGCGAACAGGATCTCGTCCCCTGGCCGGAGCGCGAAGTCCTCGTCCGGCGCCAGCGTCGCGATCCCCTGCCGCAGCACGACCAGCGCCACGGCGTGCAGTGCTTCGTCGCGGTCCTCGGGGCTGCGCAGCAGCGCGCCGAGCGTGGCCCCGCCCGACACCAGCCACGTACCCAGCGCCGGAGCCTCCCGTGCTGTCAGCCGCACCTTCCACAACGTCTGCAGCCGCGTGCCGCAGACCTCCGTGAGGCGGTGGACCATGCGCTCGGCCCACTCCTCCCCCAGCCCCGGCATCTCGCGCAGGAACCGCCACAGCAGCGGCGTCGACAGCTGCGCGTACACCTCGTGCGCGACCACCTCGGTCGGCACCAGCAGCGCGTCGATCTCCATGGCGGCGAACAGCGGCGCGTTGGCGGGCCGGTTCTGGCGGACGGCGACGAACACCGTCGGGTTGCTCCGGCGCGCGGCGGCGACCAGGGAGAGGTTGGTGGTGTCGTTGTCCGTGCCCGCCACCACTCCCACCGCGCGGTCGAGGTCGGCCTGCGCCAGCACCCAGGGGTCCGAGCCGTCACCGACCAGCACGTCGGCGCCGTCGGCGTCGGTGGGCCGCACCTCGACCACGGTCACCTCCAGGCCCTCGGCCCGCAGATCGGTGACCAGCTCCCGGCCCAGCCGCCCGTACCCGAAGACCACCCAGCGCCCCGTGGCCGGCGGCGCCCCCCGCTCGGGCAGCTCGGCTCCCGGACCGCTCTCCAGCCAGGTCTTCAACTGGTAGGCGGCCGGCGCGCGCAGCGCGAGGCGCAGGTGGTCGCCGAACCGGTCGAACGCGTTGACGGTGCTCGGGCTCCCGAAGGCCTGCATCCGCTCGGCGATGGTGCGGGAGGTGACCCGGGCGATGACCGGCAGCTCCGGCCGCAGCAGCGCCGCCGCCATCACGATCGTCAGGTTGGCCTCCTCGTCGTTCGTCAACGCGACGACCGCCTCGCAGCAGGGATGCCCCAACCCCGCGACCGCCAGGTGCCCGGCGTCGCGGGCGTCCGCGGCCAGACCCGGGACGTCGGAGACGTAGGAGCCCAGCTCCAGGCGGTCGATCCGCTCCTGGTCCAGGTCCAGCACGACGCAGCGCCGTCCCAGCCGGTCGAAGGACCTCCCGACCAGCTCGCCGGTGCGGCCGTGTCCGGCGATGAGCAGAAAGGGCTCCCGCAGCCGGGACACCTTCCTGCTGAAGTGCTGCAGCGCCAGCGCCGAGCGGAAGGAGCGGTCCTGGAGCAGCGCCAGCAGCGATCCGATCGCGTACGCCCAGCCGACCACGCTCAGGTAGATGGAGACCGTCACCCACATCCGCTGGCTGTACGTGAAGGGCACCGGGATCTCCCCGAAACCGATGGTCGTCGCGGTGTAGCTCATGACGTAGAAGGCGTCGAAGAAGCTCAACCGGAGGGGCCCGCCGTCGGCGTCCTGCCCGGGGATGAGGGTCAGCCCGAGCACGCCGACGGCGAAGATGGTGATGAGGACGATCAGCGGCGCCCTCATCCGACGCAGGATCAGGAAGATCGTGGCCGACGCCTGGGCGGCCGAGGCGCGAGCGACGCGGAAGGTCGCCCGGCGCACCCGCCGGTCGTCGTCGGGACGGCCGAGGAGCTGCTTCACGAGGTCCCGCACCGGATCGGCCCTCTCAGTCGCGGTGGAAGGAGACCGTCTCCACGACGAGCAGGACGACCGAGACGACGTTGGCGAGGAGGGCACCGCCGGACAGCGACACGACGCTCGCGGTCCACGACTCGTCCATCCCCGCCGAGGACACGTGGGTCGCGTAGCCGAACAGCAGCGTCGCCCCGATCAGCTGCAGGTCGGCCACCAGGCTCGTCGCGAGGTGCACCGCCCCGATCTGGGTGCGGTCGCCGAACTTCAGCACCGTCGCGACGAGGTTGACCACGACTGCCGCGAACAGCTCGTAGGGGTTGTGCAGGTCGGGGTCGGAGATGTCACCGATGAAGAACCCGAAGTTGAGGGTGGCGGCCAGGACGACGAAGAAGCCGAAGACCACCTTCTCCAGGTTCATGCTGCCCCACCCGGGGCCGGCGCCACCATCAGTGCGGCATGGTCAGGATCGGCTTCACGACGGCGCCGCTGTACGACGCCTCGACGGCGTCCGCGATGCGGTCCAGCGGGAAGTACTGCACCAACCGGTCGAACGGGAAGCGTCCCTGGGCGTGGAGGTCCATGAGGGCCGCGATCAGCTGCTGGCCCGAACCGCTGCCGCCGAGGGTTCCGCGGATCGTCTTGCCCCACAGCGTGGTCAGGTGATCGGCGGTGAACTCCGCCCCGGCGGGCGCCCCGCCGATGAGCAGCGCCGTCCCGAGCATCCCCACCGAGTCGATCGCCTGCCGGATGACCGCGAGATTGCCGGTGCAGTCCAGCGACGCGTCGGCCGGACCGCCGCAGATGTCCAGCACCGCCGCCACCGGATCGGTCTCGGTGGTGTCGACGACGTGCGTCGCGCCGAGCCCCTCGGCCAGCCGCAGCCGGCCGGCGTGCCGGTCGACGGCGATGATCGTCGTGGCCGCGGAGTTGCGGGCCGCCATGACCGCCGCCAGGCCGACGGTGCCCGCGCCGTAGACGACGATCGAACTGCCGGGTGCCGGCTTGAGCGTGTTGAACACGGCGCCGGCGCCGGTGGCCAGCCCGCAGGCCAGCGGGCCCATCAGCTCCACCGGCAGCCCGGCCGGCACGGGCACGAGCGAGGACGCCGTGGTCAGCGCGTGGGTGCCGAACGAGGACTGCCCGAAGAAGTGGCTGGCCAGCGGCGACCCGTCGGTGCCGTGAAGGGCCGAGGCGCCGTCGAGCCGGTGCCCTCCCCCGACCAGCTCACCCAGCCGGAGGCAGTAGCGGGGTTCCCCGGCCAGGCAGTTCCGGCAGGCACCGCACGACGGCCAGCCGAGGACGACGTCCTGCCCCTCGCGGACCCCCGTGACACCGTCGCCGACCGCGACCACGGTGCCCGCGCCCTCGTGACCGAGCACGCCGGGGAGCGGGAAGGGCAGGTCGCCGTCGCGGGCGATGCCGTCGGTGTGGCAGAACCCGGTCGCGGCCACCTTCACCAGCACGTCTCCGGGACCGGGCTCGTCGAGCTCGACCTCGCGCACGACGAAGGGACCGTGCAGCTCCTCGACGACGGCGGCGGTGATCCGCATGCCCGTCCCCCTCCGCTGGTGCGACCGACCGGCTCCGATCGCACACCCGCCGGCCGCGCGGCGCCACCGCAGCCGCCGATGGGTAGGTTCCGGTGCACCGCGCTCTCGGGCGGCCGACGGAGGGGACGCGATGTCAGCACAGCAGGACGTGCGGGGCGAGTTCGAGTTCGGCCTGTTCGACTGGGTGGACGCCGTTCCCGGGCTGTCCCCGGCCGAGGTGTACGACGCCCGGCTGCGCGTCCTCGCCGAGGCCGACCGGGGCGGGTTCACCACCTACCACCTGGCCGAGCACCACGGCACGCCGCTGGGACTCTCCCCGTCGCCGGCCGTCTTCCTCGCCGCGGCCGCGCGGGTGACCGAGCGCATCCGGCTGGCACCGACGACCTTCATCGTCCCGCTCTACGACCCGCTGCGGCTGGTGCAGGAGATCTGCATGCTCGACCAGCTCAGCCACGGGCGGCTGGACATCGGCGTCGGCAAGGGCTCCTCCCCCATCGAGGCGGCCATGTACGGCCTCGGCCCGGCCGATACCGCGGCGCGCTTCGAGTCGTCCTTCCCCGCGATCGTCGAGGCGCTGGAGACCGGCAGGTTCCGTCGTCCGGCGGACGGCGGAGGGACGGCGGAGGAGGTGCCGCTGCACGTTCCGGTGTACCAGCGCCCGCACCCGCCGCTGTGGTACCCGACGTCGAACGCCACCTCGATCCCGCGGCTGGGCGACGAGGGCTACAACGTGCTCTTCGGCTTCGGCTTCGCCTCTCCCCCGCTGGAGGCCGTGCGCGAGCAGAGCCGGATCTTCTTCGAGCACTTCCACCGCTCCGCCGCCGCGGGCGGCGTGCGCTACAGCCTCCCGGGCACCCCGCCGCGGTTCGGCATGCTGCGCCACGTCCTGGTCGCGGAGACCGACGAGGAGGCGGTGGCGCTGGCCCGCCCCGCGTTCGGGGCGCACTACGAGAGCTTCACCCACCTGTGGCGGGCGCACGGCAGCGACCGCTTCACCGGGCCCGCCGACTTCGACGCCCTGGTCGCGGGGCACAAGCTGTTCGTCGGGTCGCCGGAGACGGTCGCGGCGCAGGTGGCCCGGGCGCGGGAGGTCGGCGAGATCAACTACTTCGCCGGCGCCTTCGCCTGGGGCTCGCTGGACGTGGAGACGGTGCTTCGTTCGGTGCGGCTCTTCCGCGACCAGGTCGTGCCCTCGGTCCGGTCCGCGGTGGCGCGCTGATGGGCACGACGGTGCACCGCGACCTCGTCTACGCGAGCGTCGACGGCACCGACCTGCAGCTGGACCTGTACGTGCCCGACGTCCGGCCGGCGCCGCTGGTGGTCTGGCTGCACGGCGGCGGCTGGCTGCGCGGTTCGCGCGGCGTGGGCGCGGAGCAGCGACTCGCGCCGCTGGCCGACCACGGCGTGGCCGTCGCCGCCGTCCGGTACCGGCTGAGCGGGGAGGCCACGTTCCCGGCCCCGCTGGACGATGCGCGGGCGGCCGTGCGCTGGCTGCGGGCGCACGCCGCCGAGCACGGGCTCGACGGCACCCGCATCGGGGTGTGGGGAGCGTCCGCGGGCGGCCACCTCGCGTCGTTGCTGGGTCTCACCGACGACGGCGCCGACGCCGAGCGCGGCGACGCCTCGGTGCAGGCCGTCGTCGCCTGGTTCCCGCCCACCGATCTCCTCCGGCGGGACTCCGACCTCCCCGAGGGTCCGCCGCCGCCCTTCCTCACCGGGCCAATGCCGGAGCCCTCGTTCGAGGCGCGGCTGCTGGGCGTCGACGACGTGCGGGACGACCGCCCGGCGGCGCTCGCCGCCAGCCCGGTGGCGCAGGTGCACCCCGACGCCCCGCCGTTCCTCCTCGTGCACGGCGACCGCGACGGGCTGATCCCCTCCGAGCACAGCCGTGACCTCTACCGCGCCCTGCGGGCCGAGGGCGTGGACGCGACCCTGTGGCTGCTGCACGGCGCCAACCACGAGGACCCGGCGTTCGACTCCCCGGCCTCGCTGGCCGCGGTCGCCGCGTTCCTGCGTCACCACCTGCTCCCCTCGGGCGGCTCCGCCGGCTGAGAAGTGCCCGCGACGGCCGGCGCGATAGGTCAGAACGGCGGAGGATCGACAGCTCCGACGTGCGCCTGGTCCGCCGACGCCGGGTCCGGCGCGCGTGGTCGGAGACCGGGTGGCCGGGTGGTGCGGGTGACGCCGGACGGGCTGGTCACGTGCAGCGTTCCGTCGTCGTCCATGCGGAAGACCCAGCCGGGGGCGAAGGTCTTGAGCCGGTGGTGGGAGCGGCACAGGCAGCAGAGGTTCGAGCAGGTCGTCGTGCCGCCCCGGGCGTGCGGGACGACGTGGTCGTGGTCGGCCCAGCCCGCACGCTGGCCGCAGTTGGGCATGCGGCAGCGCCGGTCGCGCGTGTCGACGAAGCGGTGCTGCGCGGTCGTGGGTGTGTAGGCGTCGGTGTCCGGCGGTGGACCGCTCACCGGGCACTCGCACCCAGCGCCTGCCTCCCCCGCGTCCGGGTGGTCGGGGCAGCCACGCGCCGCCAGCCGGGCGAGCTCGGCCGCGGTGAGGCCGGCGAGCAGGCGGCCGCGCTCGTCGGTGAGGGCGAAGGTGAGGGTTCCGCCGTCGGGAGCGGTCAGGGCCAGCGCTCCCACCCGGCGCAGCAGGTCGCGCAGTTGCGCCGCGGTGATCACCGAACCGTTCACCTCCCCGGGGCGCCCGGAGGAGCCCTCCAGGGTCTCGAGCGTGGCGGTGACGGCGAGCTGCACGCCGACCCCGGGCAGACCCGAGTCGGCCGGCCGGCGGATCAGCAGGGAGTGGATGGACGACCGGATCTCGCCGATGGGCCGCTCGTCCCCGTCGGCCTTGGCCATGCGGGCCAGCTGGTCGATCATCGCGTAGCAGGCCGCCGCCTCGTCCGCCGGCAGATCGGTGGTGAGGGCGGCCATCCCGTCGCCCGTCTCGTAGGTGCGCACGTCGGCGGCCTTCTTCGCCTCCCGGTGGCGCCGCTCGACGGCGGCGGCATCCAGCTCGGCCAGGAGGGCGAGCGCCCGGGTGCGGAGCGCGGCCGGCGCGGTCGTCGATGCCTCGTCGAGCAGTGCGGCCTCGACGGCCCGGGCGAGGTCGGGGTCGGCGTGCTGGAGGGAGTCGGCCAGGACGCCGGCACGCCGCTCGTCGAGGCGCCCGGAGCGGAGCGCCGCGAACGTGGCCGGCAGGTTCTCCCGCCAGGTGAAGGCCCGGCGGGCACGGAAGGCGGCCGTGCCCCGGCCGAGGTTGATCGCGTGCGCCAGCTCGTCGGGGAAGAACTCGCTGACCCCGGCGAACTCCGGCTCCGTCCGCCGCCACGTCCGCCGGGCTCCGGGCGTTCCCGGTCGAGGATCGTCGGCGTCGGGACACAGCTCGGCCAGCCGCAGGATCAGCTCCGCCTCGCGCGCGGCCTCGCGCGCGCGGTTGCGCTGGATCCTGGCCAGTTCGGCGGCGACCTCGCCAGCGCCGAGCCGGGATGCCGGCGCGAGGCTGCCCCGCTCGGGTGCAGCAGCCAGCAGATCGCGCAACGACTCCTCGAGGAGTGACGTGCCGCCCGCCGGGTCCATGGGGCGAACATACGTTCGACCTCCGACAGTTCCGGGAGGGCGGCCGACGGGTCAGCTCGCCGCAGCCGGCTCCGCCGGGTGCGACTCCGCCGACCGGCGGGAGATCCGCCGGTCGACGACCACGTCGACGATCGCCAGCACCAGCGCGGCGACGACGAAGGCGGTCGCGACCAGCAGGCCGTGCGTGAACGCGTCGGCGAAGTCGCCGCGAGTGGCGGCGACCCGTGCGAAGAAGACCGACCCGACCGCCGCGATGCCCACGGCGGCCCCGATCCGCTGACCCACCTGCAGCAGCCCGCCCGCGGTCCCGGCCCGCTCCACCGGCACCTCCGACAGCGTCACCGCCTGGTTGGGCGAGATCACCAGCCCTCCGCCGAGGCCGCTGACCAGCAGCGGCGCCAGCGTGGCCCACCCGGTGCCGTCGGTCGGCGCGAGGTGCACGGCGAGCAGCGCGCCGAGGAAGCCGACGACGGTCAGCGCCAGCCCCACGGCGATCAGCAGCCGGCCGAAGCGGTGCACGACCCGCCCGCCCACGGCGGCCGCGACGGCGGATCCGACGGCGAACGGCGTGATGGCCAGCCCGGCCTCCAGCGCGGTGTAGCCGAGCCCCGTCTGCAGGTAGAGCGTGAAGACGAAGAACAGCGGCGTGAAGCCGGCGAAGAAGAGCGTGATCATCCCGGCACCGAAGGACCAGGAACGCAGGCGGAACAGCACCAGGTCCACCAGCGGCTCGCGGCCCTGCCGGGTGTACCGCCGCTCCCAGAGCACGAAGGCCCCGAGGAGCAGCAGGGCCGCGGGGATCAGCAGCCACTTCGCGCTGCCCTGCCACTGCCGCTCCTGCACCAGGGGCAGCAGCAGGACGACGATCCCCGAGCCCAGCAGTCCGACGCCGACCGGGTCGTAGTCGTGCCGGGTGCGCTGCCGCTCGTCCGGTGGGGGCAGCAGCTTCCAGGCCAGCGGGATCGCGGCGAGCCCGATGGGGAGGTTGATGAAGAACACCCAGCGCCAGCCGGCGTCGGCGCCGAACGCGGCGATCAGGGTGCCGCCCAGCAGCGGGCCCACGGCGGTGGAGACGCCGATGACGGTGCCGAAGAGGCCGAACGCCGTGCCGCGCTCGCGCCCCCGGAACAGCTGCTGGATGAGGGCGCTGATCTGGGGCGTGAGCAGACCGCCCGCCAGGCCCTGCACGAGGCGGGCGATGACCAGGAACAGGCTGGTGGGCGCGAGTCCGCAGGCCAGCGAGGCCAGGCTGAACAGCGCCAGGGCGACGCAGAACATGGTCCGGCGTCCGCGCACGTCGCCGACCCGACCGGCCGGGACCAGCAGCAGGCCGAAGGTCAGCGCGTAGCCGGAGACGACCCACTGCAGCTCGCTCTCCGAGGCCTGCAGCCCGTCGCGGATCGAGGGCAGCGCCACGTTCACGATCGAGACGTCGAGCAGCACCATGAAGCCGCCCACGAGGCACACCGCCAGCGCCTTCCACCGCCGCGGGTCCGGCTCCTCCCCCGACCCCGGCCGCACGGCCTCCTGCTGCGTTCCCGACACCGCGCACCCCTCCCGCTGACAGACGGGGTCGCACGTACCCGCCGTTGCCGGGTGCAACCGGTCGTGCGCGACCCGACCGGACGCACCCGATCCGGCGTCAGCCGGGCAGGCGGCGTCAGCCGGGAAGGCGGGTCAGCCGGGAAGGCGGGTCAGCCGGGAAGGCGGGTCAGCCGGGAAGGCGGGTCAGCCGGGAAGGCGGGTCAGCCGACGCGCGCCAGGGCGTCCAGCACCGAGGACCACGCGCCGCTCGCCGGGTCGATCACCGCGAAGTGCCCGCCGTCGACCCGGACGAGCCCGGCCGCCGGGTGCGCCCGCACGTAGGACTCCGCCACCTCGATCGGGACGATCTCGTCCGCCGTCCCGTGCACGATCCGCACGGCCCCCCGAGGGGTCGGCAGCCGCACCGGGTCCAGGTCGGGGCGCTCCGCGGCGGCCCCGCCGAGGAAGGCGGCGACCGCGCCACCGCCCAGCCCGAGCGCCTCGGCCAGCCCCAGGTCGGCGACCGGCGCCAGTGCCACGACGCCCGCCGCGGCGGACGCGGGCTCCAGCACCGCCGCGGCCAGCAGGGCCAGGTGGCCGCCGGCGGAGTGCCCGGCCAGCACGATCCGCCGTCCGGAGAACTCCGGCACGCCTCCGACCGCGCGGATCGCGGTCAGGACGTCGTCCACCATCAGGTCGGGGCTGCCGGGCACCCGCCGGTACTCCGGCGCCGCCGAGGGCCATCCGGCCGCGGCGAGCGCTCCGGTGGTCGCCCGCAGGTGCAGCCGGTCGAACTGCGGCCGCCAGAACCCGCCGTGCAGCAGGACGACGACCGGTCGCTCGGGCGGCGATCCCTCCGCGAACCGGACGTCGGCCACCTGGTCGGGATCGCTCCCGTAGGAGAGGACGACGTCGGGCGGCGACGCCTCGCGGTCCAGCACGGAACGGTCCTCGGTCACTCGGTCACCCTCCGTCGATCCACCACGTGTTCGGCGCCAGTAGTACCCGCCCGACCCGGCAGCGCTAGCGTCCAGCCCCGTGACCGAGGACCCCCGGCTCCCCCGTGAGCTGCTCGAGCGCGCCGCCGAGCTCGATGCGCGTGACCCGCTGGCCGGCTTCCGCGAGGAGTTCGTGCTGCCCGAGGGCGTGCTGGCCTACCTCGACGGCAACTCCCTGGGCCGCCCGCTCGCCGTCACCGCCGGACGGCTGGCCCGTTTCGTCGAGGAGGAGTGGGGCGAGCGGCTGATCCGCGCGTGGGACGAGCGGTGGCTGGAGCGCCCCACCGTCGTCGGCGACCTGATCGGCCGCACCGTGCTCGGGGCCGCAGCCGGCCAGACCGTCGTCGGTGACTCGACGACGGTGCTCCTCTACAAGCTGCTGCGCGCGGCGGTGGACGCCCGTCCCGACCGGACCGAGATCGTCGCGGACACCGAGAACTTCCCGACCGACCGCTTCGTCGTCACCCAGGTGGCCGCCGAGACCGGCCGCACCGTCCGGTGGATCGCACCGGATCCGGCGGCCGGAGTGTCGCTCACCGAGGTGGAGGGAGTGGTGGGCGAGCGGACGGCGGTGGTCCTCCTGAGCCACGTCGCCTACAAGTCGGCCTACCTCGCCGACCTGCCCGGCATCACCGCCGCCGCCCACCGGGCCGGCGCACTCGTGCTGTGGGACCTCTGCCACTCCGCCGGCGTCGTCGACGTGCGGCTGGACGAGGCCGACGTCGACCTCGCGGTGGGCTGCAGCTACAAGTTCCTGAACGGCGGTCCGGGCGCGCCCGCGTTCGGCTACGTGGCCGCGCGGCTCCAGGACGAGCTGGTGCAGCCCATCCCGGGGTGGATGGGGCACGCCGAACCGTTCGCGATGGGCCCGGACTACGCACCGGCGAGCGGCATCCGGCGCTTCCTCAGCGGCACCCCGCCGATCCTGTCGATGATCCCGGTCGAGGACATGCTGACCCTGGTCGCCCGCGCCGGCATGCCTGCTGTCCGGGAGAAGTCCGTGCTCCTGACCGGGTACGTCCTGGAGGTCGCCGACGCGGTGCTCGCCCCGCTCGGCGTGACCGTCGCCTCCCCCCGCGATCCCGCCTCCCGGGCGGGGCACGTCCTCCTGGAGCACGACGCGATGGAGGCGGTCGTCGCCGAGCTCTGGCGCCGCGGGGTCATCCCCGACTTCCGCCGCCCCCGCGGCCTGCGGATCGGGCTGTCCCCGCTGAGCACGAGCTTCGCGGAGCTGGCGACGGCGCTGGCGCACGTCGATCAGCTCATCCGTTCGCGGGGCGCCTGACCTGCTCGGCGAGGGCGGCCAGCCGCCGGCCCATCTGCTCGTGCACGGCCTGGATCGCCTGCAGCGGGCGGATCATCACCCGGAACTCGACGATCCGGCCCGCGGCGTCGCACCGGACGATGTCGACGCCGTTGACGTACTTCCCGTCCACGCTGGTCCCGAACTCGAGCACCGCGGTGTCGCCGGCGAGGAGCTCCTTCGTGTAGCGGAAGGTCCCGCCCGCGGCGTCCCCGGACAGGCTGACGGCGGCCGCCTCCAGGTACGCGGTCGTGATCTCCTTGCCGCGCTGCGGGGTGAAGACCACCGGTGAGTAGAAGACGACGTCGTCGGCGAGCAGCTCGCCGAGACCCCCGGGGAGCTCCCCCGTCATGTACCGGTGCCAGCGCGCGACGACGTCCTCGATCACGCCGTCGACGCTAGCGGCTCAGCCGGGCTTCCACGGGCACGGCCGGCCGGAGCGGTTCCGCCCCGTGCTGCAGCCGGCGGGCGACCGCGCGCAGGTCGAGGTCCGGGAGCAGCCTGCTGTCCTCGCCGACCCGCACCAGCGGTGCCGACCGGAGGGTCGCGCCGTGGTCGGCCGCCGCACCGCGCACCGTCTGCTCCGGATCGGCCCAGGTACGCGGGGCGATGGTGCGCAGGGCGTCCACCGCGAAGGCCACCGGACTGCCGTCGACGTCGACCAGCGGCAGGCACGCGGACTCCCCCGCGGGCTGCTCCCGCCGGCCCAGCAGGGTGGCGAGGCAGAGGACCGGGACGGCGGCACGCCGGTGGGTGATCAACCCCAGCAGCCCGGGCACCGCGGTGCTGGTCACGCTGGCGGGGAAGGGCACGATCTCGGCGACGTGGTCCAGCGGGGTGGCGATGTCCACGCCGATGGAGAAGATCAGGTACGACGGCGCGCCGGTGGCCGCCGCGGCGGCCACGGCGGCGACGTCGTCGCCGCGGGCGGGCGCGGTGTCCAGGGCGGTGTTCACCGAGGCGAAGCCGGTGAGCTCGGCGTCGGCCCGGAGCGCCGCGCCGTCGAGGACGAGGCAGTCGCCGAGGCCCTCGACGTCGACCATGCCGGCGAGCAGGTCCGGCCGCGGGAGCGCGTACGGCGGGGTCGGCAGCACGTCCTCGTCCGCGACCTCCGCGAGCTCCAGCAGCTCACTGAGCCCCAGGACGACGTATCCCGGCCCGAGGTCGAGGACGAGCCCGGCGCCGGTGTCCCCGCTGCCGAGCTCGCCCAGTCCCAGCAGGACCAGCGGGTCCACGACCGGGACCTCGCGGTCGGAGAAGTGCACGATGCCGCGGCAGGTCCCACTGGTCAGCACCGACGGCAGGATCTCCGGCGTCGGCAGCGTGGTGTGCACGTGGGCGGCGTCGACCGCGAGGCGGTACGGACCGCAACGCAGGACGGTGAGCATCCGGCGCGCCCCGCCGGGGCCGGCGGCGCCGACGGAGGCGGCGTCCCGGGTCACGTCGGTGACCGTGGGGACGCCGGGCAGCGCCAGGATCGCCCCGGCATCCAGGATGCTGTGCGCCTGCCCGGTCTCGGGGTGGCGGAAGGTCGAGGAGAACAGCAGCCCGCCGCCCTCGGTCCGGGCGCCCACCAGGTCGCCGGCGGGAACCTTGCAGATGCCGCGGACCTCGTCGGCGAGCAGCCCCAGCACCTGGCCCCCCGAGGCGACGACCACGACCACCTGGTCGGGACGACGCTCGACCGGCCGGCCGAGGACGGCACCGAGGTCGAGCACCGGCAGCACCGTCCGGCGCAGCTCGAGGGCGCCGAGGAGCCCGGGGGCGGCAGCCGGGATCGCGGCCAGCTCGGCGGGGCAGGGCACCACCTCCCGCAAGGCCGACAACGGCAGCGCGACCTCCGAGCCGGCCATGCGGAGCAGCCCGTAGACGACCTCCGCGGGCCCCTCGGCGTCCGCGGCGGTCACGCCGGCTCGGCCGAGGCCAGCTGGGCGATGAGCTCGTCGACCTCCCGGGAGGCCGCCTGCTGCTGCTGGGTCGAGGCGGAGATGCCGCGGATGGTGTCGTTGGTGCGGGTGACGCTGTCGACGATGCGCTCGAAGGCGCTCTCGGCCCGCTTGGACACCTCGGACCCCTGGGCGACCCGTTCCGCGGACTCCTCGATGAGCCTGCCGATCTGCTGCGAGGCCTCGAAGGACCGCTCGGCGAGCTTGCGGACCTCGCCGGCCACGATCGAGAAGCCGATGCCGTGCTCGCCGGCGCGGGCCGCCTCGATCGAGGCGTTGAAGGCCAGCAGGTTGGTCTGGTTGGCGATCTCCCCCATCACCCGGACGATCTCGGTGATGGAGTTGGACGACTTCTGGATCAGCGCGATCGCCTCCAGCGAGGCCCGCAGCGCCTCGACACCCTGCTGCGCGTTCTCCTGGGTCTCCCCGGCCAGGCTCGTGGCGGTCTGCGAGCTCCGGGCGATGTCGTCGATGGAGACGGCCAGCTCCCGCACCGACGCGGCCATCGCGCGGGTGCCGGTGGAGACGCGGTTCTCCCGCTGGACGTCGGCGGTCACGTCGTAGGCGAACTTGACGACCTTGTACGGCTGCCCGGAGAGGTCGAGGATCGGGTTGTAGGTGGCCTGGATGTGCACGTCGCGCCCGAACTTGCCCTTGCGGTGGAACCGGCCGGCGAGCACCTCGCCCTTGCCCAGCCGGATCCAGAAGTCGCGGTACTCCTGGGAGCGGATGTAGTCGTCGTCGCAGAACTCGCTGTGGTGGTGACCGACGATCTCGCGCAGCGAGTAGCCCATGGTCCGCAGGAAGTTCTCGTTGGCGGAGAGCACGTTGCCCTCGAGGTCGAACTCGATGACCGCCTGCGCGCGGTCCAGGGCGGCGATCCGTGCCTCCACCTCGGCGGCCCGGCGCTTGGCCTCGGTGACGTCGCTGGCGAACTTGACGACCTTGAACGGCCGGCCCGCCTCGTCGAGGATGGGGTTGTAGGTGGCCTGGATCCAGACCTCCTTGTCGCCCTTGCCGACGCGGCGGTACTCACCGGTGTGGAAGTCACCGGAGGCGAGCTTCTCCCAGAACTTCCGGTACTCCTCGGTGGCCGTGTAGGCCGGGTCGCAGAAGATGCGGTGGTGCTTGCCCTGGACCTCGGCGAGCGTGTAGCCCATCACGTCGAGGAAGTTGGCGTTCGCCGACAGCACCCGCCCCTCGAGGTCGAACTCGATGACCGCCTGCGCCCGCTCGATCGCGGTGACCTTGCCGGTGAACTCGTTGGTCTGCCGCTTGGCGAGGGTGATGTCGCTGGCGAACTTCACGATCTTGATGGGCTCGCCCGCGGCGTCGAGGATCGGGTTGTAGGTCGCCTGCAGCCAGATCTCGGACCCGTCCTTGTGGCGGCGGCGGAACTCTCCCGACTCGTACTGGCCCTGGCCCAGGCGCTGCCAGAACTGGGCGTACTCCTCCGAGGCCGCGTACCCGGGCTCGCAGAACATCCGGTGGTGCCTCCCCCGGACCTCCTCCAGGCTGTAGCCCGTCGTGTCGCAGAAGTTCTGGTTGGCGTGCAGCACCCGACCGGTCAGGTCGAACTCGATGACCGCCTGTGCCCGGTCCATCGCCGCGACCTTGCCGCGGAACTCGGCCTCGGCGAGCTTGGCCTCGGTGATGTCACTGGCGAACTTCACGATCTTGGTCGGGACGCCGGTGTCGTCGAGGACCGGGTTGTAGGTCGCCTGCAGCCAGATCTCGGACCCGTCCTTGGCCACCCGCTTGAACTCACCGGACTCGTAGGCTCCGGCACCGAGCCGCGCCCAGAAGTCGGCGTACCCCGGGCTCGACGCCAGGGACGGCTCACAGAACATGCGGTGGTGCTTGCCCTGGATCTCGTGCAGGGCGTAGCCCGTGGCGTCGCAGAAGTTCTGGTTGGCGGTGATGACGGTGCCGTCGAGCCGGAACTCGATCACCGCCTGCGCCCGGTCGATCGCGGCGACCTTGCCGCGGTGGTCGGTCTCGGCCTGCTTGGCCTCGGTGATGTCGTCGGCGATCTCGAGCACCCTGACCGTCGCGTCGTCCCCGCCGGTCACCGGGAGGTAGGTCGAGCGCAGCCACAGCTGGCGACCACCCTTGGCCACCCGCTTGCTCACCGCACTGGGCTCGAGCGTGCCGGCGGCCAGCCGCTCCCAGCACTCGGTGTAGGCGGCATCCTCGGTCGTCGCCGGGTCGCAGAACATGCGGTGGTGCCTGCCCTCGACCTCCCCGAGCGAATAGCCCACCAGGCCCAGGAAGCCCTGGTTGGCGGTGAGCAGCGTGCCGTCCGGCGCGTACTCGGCGATCGCCACGGCCCGCCGGAGGACGTCGACGATGCTCCGGAGCTCGAACAGTTCCCCGGAGGGCGTGGCGGACGAGCTGGACGGCATGGAGGCACCTCGGAGCAGACAGGTTCGACCGGGCCGCATGGTTGGACCCGATCCATCCATCGGCGGGGGCCGCCGCCGGGTTGATCCGACCAACCCCCTGCGCCCCTCGCGTCACAGGCGCCGCAGCCTCCTGCGCGGCTGCCGACCCGCCGACGAGGCAGCGGGCAGGAACGGGCACGATCCACCGTCGTGCGCTCAGTGCGGCCGGACGGCCTTCCCCGTGAGGTCCGGATCCTCGCCGTCGTCGCCTTCGTCGTCGCCCTCGGCTTCGGCATCGTGGCACCGGCGATCCCCCTCTTCGCGCGCGACTTCGGCGTCGGCCGCACGGCGGTGGGCCTCGCGGTCAGCGCGTTCGCGTTCTTCCGATTCGTCTCGGCCTTCGGCGGCGGCACGCTGGTCGAGCGGTTCGGCGAACGGATCGTGCTCGCCACCGGCCTCGGGCTGGTCGCCGTGACGACCGGTCTGGCCGGGCTGGCCGGCTCCTTCCCGCTGTTCCTCACCCTGCGCGCGGCCGGTGGGATCGGCAGCGCGATGTTCACGGTGTCCGCGCTCTCGCTGCTGTTCCGGGTCGCGCCCCCCACCCACCGCGGGCGCGCCGCGGCGACCTGGCAGGGCGGCTTCATCCTCGGCGGCATCGCGGGGCCCGCGGCCGGCGGGCTGCTGGCCGAGCTCTCGCCGCGGCTGCCGTTCTTCCTCTACGCGGGCTTCCTGCTCGTCGCCGGCGCCGTCGCGCTGGTCCTGCTCAGGGCGGCTCCCGAGCAGGGCGACGGTGCCCCCTCCCCCGGGCCGGACCTGGAACCCGGGCCGGTGCGGCTGACCACGGCGCTGCGCTCGCGCGCCTACGTCGCCGCACTGGTCGCCAACCTCGGCACCGGGTGGTTCCTCTTCGGCGTGCGCAACTCGATGGTCCCGCTGTACGTCACCGAGGAGCTCGGCCGCACCGTGGCCTGGGCGGGCGCGGGGCTGCTCGCCGGCTCCCTGGCCCAGGCGCTGGGGCTGCTCCGCTCCGGCCGGCTGGTCGACCAGTGGGGGCGGCGGCCCTCCCTGGTGCTGGGCTCGGCACTGGCCACCGCCTCCGTGGGCGCGCTGGTGCTCCCGCCGCAGCTGCTGGTCTTCCTCGCCGCGATGGCCCTGTTCGGCCTGGCGGCGTCGCTGTTGTCGAGCGCACCGGCGGCGCTGGTCGCCGACATCAGCCCCGCGCGGGGCGGGCGCCTCGTCGCGGTGTTCCAGATGTCGGCCGACCTCGGTGCCGTCGCCGGTCCGCTCGTGGCCGGCTGGCTCGCCGACGTCGCCTCGTTCCAGTGGGCCTTCGCCGCCACCGCGGTCGTGGTCGGGGCGGGCCTCCTGGCCGCGCTGTCCCTGCCCCGGTCGGTCACCTCGCCCGGACCTGGCTGACCGGACGGGCCGGTCACCGACGAGTTGCTTAGCCGTTCTAACCTCGGTCGGGTGAGCGGTGGTCAGGGTGGGGCGTCGGGTGTCGGGTTCCGGTCGGAACGGGGCCCGGTCCTCATCGGCGTCATGCTCTCGACCGGCCTGGTGGCCATCGACTCGACGATCATCGCCACCGCCGTCCCGTCGATCGTCGACAGCCTGGGCGGCTTCGCCGAGTTCCCGTGGCTCTTCTCGGTCTACCTGCTCGCCCAGGCGGTGACCGTCCCCGTCTACGGCAAGCTGGCCGACGTCTTCGGCCGCAAGCCGGTGATGCTCTTCGGCATCGGCCTGTTCCTGCTCGGCTCCGTCCTGTGCGGCCTGGCCTGGAACATGACGGCGCTGATCGCCTTCCGGGCGGTCCAGGGCCTCGGCGCCGGCGCGGTCCAGCCGATGTCGATGACGATCGTCGGTGACCTCTACTCCCTGGAGGAGCGGGCGAAGGTCCAGGGGTACATCGCCAGCGTCTGGGCGATCTCCTCGGTCGTCGGCCCGACGCTGGGCGGCGTCTTCTCCGAGTACGTGAGCTGGCGATGGATCTTCTTCGTCAACGTGCCCCTGTGCCTGGTCGCCGCGGCCATGATCGGGCTGCGGTTCGACGAGCGGGTCGAGCGGCGGCGCCCGCGCGTCGACTACATCGGCGCCGCCACGCTCACCACCGCGCTGACCCTGCTGATCCTCGGTCTGCTGGAGGGCGGCGAGGCCTGGGCGTGGTCCTCCGCCCCGAGCATCGCGGTGCTGGCCGGCGGCGCGGCGCTGCTGGCGGTCTTCGTGCTCGTCGAGCGGCGGGCGGCGGACCCGGTGGTCCCGCTGCACCTGCTGCGCCGCCGGCTGCTGGTCGCCACCAACCTGGTGGCCGCCTGCGTCGGCGCGATCCTGCTGGGGCTCACCTCCTACGTGCCGACCTTCGTGCAGGAGGTGCTGGGGACCGGGCCGCTGGTCGCGGGCTTCGCGCTCGCCGCGCTCACCATGGGCTGGCCCATCTCCGCGTCGCTGGCCGGCCGGGTGTACCTGCGCATCGGCATCCGGGCGACCGCCCTCCTGGGCAGCGCCGTCGTCGTCGCCGGCGCGGGGCTCCTCCTCGCGCTGGACGAGGGGGCGAGCGTGGTGCAGGTGGGCGTCACGTCGTTCGTCATCGGTCTCGGCATGGGCTTCACGGCCGCCCCCACGCTGATCGCCGCGCAGTCCGCCGCACAGTGGCAGGAGCGGGGCGTGGTCACCGGGGCGAACATGTTCTTCCGCTCCGCGGGCAGCGCCGTCGGGGTCGCGGTGTTCGGCGCGCTGGTCAACGCGCGTCTCGGAGGAGCCGACGTCGAGGGCGGCGGGGTCTCCCCCGACGCGCTGACCTCCGCGGTGCACCTGGTCTTCCTGGCGACGGCGGTGCTCGCGGTCGCCATGCTGGCCGCCGTGCTGCTCATGCCCCGCGACCGCGGCCGGGCGCAGGGCGAGCCGCGGGCCGCGGAGCCCGTCGCCGCGGCCTGAGCGCGCGCCGGGCTACGAGCTGCGGTCGCCGCCGCGCGGCGACCGCGACGCCAGCCAGGACTCCCAGTCCGAGCGTCCGCGGCGGCTCAGCCCGGCCACCAGGGCCACGGCGACGACGAGTGCGACCACCGCGGCCAGCCCCACGACGACCGCGACGGTCTGCCACTCGAACAGCGGCGGGACCGTCATGCTGCCCGGAGGCGGCGTGGTCGTGGCGGGATCCATGGCACCAGGGTGCGCGACCGCGGCGGACGGGAAACCGCTGTGCCGCCCGGCTCACCCCGACGGGGCAGGCGCAAGGCTCGGCCGGAGGGCGGGTCACCCCGTCCGGGTGACCCGCTCCGGTCTCGGAACGCCAGGCGTCGTGACCCGCCGTAGCGTTCCGAGGCGATCTACGTCACGACGCCGGGAGGCAGAGGATGAGCACGCAGACCCACGTCGTGGACCACACGGCAGCGCCGGTCGGGGCCGACGCCACCGACGAGGTGCCCACCGCGGTCGAGCGGGACCGGCCGAAGGTGTCCGGCGATCTCGCCGACGTGCTGGGCTCGGCCCCGATGTTCCGCCGTGCCGTCGCCGGCTACGACCGCTTCGAGGTCGACACCTACGTCCGCTGGGCCGAGGAGGAGCTGGCCACGGCCGAACGCGAGCGCGAGCACCTGATGGTGCGCCACCTGAACACCGTCGCCGCGCTCGACGACGCCCGCCGGCTGCTCGACCACTCCAGCAGTGGCCGTGAGCTGCTCGGCACCTCCCAGCGCATCGGCACGTTGCTGGCCGCGGCCGCCGACGAGGCCGACGGCATCCGGGCCGACGCGCAGGCCGAGCGCGCCGCCGCTGCGGAGGCGGCCGCCCGCCTCTCCGCCGAGGCGGCGCAGGCGCTGGCCGCGGCCGACGACGAGGCGGCGCGCCGGCTGGCCCTGGCCGCCGAGCAGGCGGCAGGTCTGCTCGCCGATGCCCGGGCCACCGTCGAGGATGCGGAGCGCACCGGCGCCGAGCTCCGCGCCGAGGCCGAGCGCTACCTGGCCGAGGCCCGGCTCACCGGACGGCTGGCCGAGGAGGACGCCGACCGGCTCCGGCAGCGCGCGGCCGAGCACGCGCTGGCGTCCCACGAGCAGGCCAGGCAGGAGATCGTGCGGATGCTCGCCGTCGGCCGCGAGGAGCGCCGGCGCGCCGACGAGGAGGCCGCCGGGGAGCGCCGCCGGCTGGACGACGCGGCAGCCGCGCGCCGGTCCGCGCTCCTGGCCGAGACCGAGGCTCTGGAGGCCCGGCTGGTCGCCCTGCGCGCCGAGGCCGCGGCCCTCAGCTCCCCCACGCCCGCCGCGACCGGTGGCTGGTGGACCTCGGCGGCCCTCCGGTGGCGGTCCCGCTCGGCCTGACGGCCCCGGCCGTCACTCGAAGACGACGGTCCGGTTCCCGTGGATCACGACCCGGTTCTCGGTGTGCCACCGCACCGCGTGCGCGAGTGCCCGGGTCTCGGCCTCCCGGCCCCGGGCGGCGAGCTCGTCGGGGTCCAGGGCGTGGTCGACCCGCAGCATCTCCTGCTCGATGATCGGCCCCTCGTCGAGGTCGGCCGTCACGTAGTGCGCGGTCGCCCCGATGAACTTCACCCCGCGGGCGTGCGCCTGGTGGTAGGGCCGGGCGCCCTTGAAGCTCGGCAGCATCGAGTGGTGGATGTTGATCGCCCGGCCCTCGAGGTGGCGGCACAGGTCGTCGCTGAGGATCTGCATGTACCGGGCCAGGACCACCAGCTGGACGCCCTCCTCGCGGACGATGTCCAGCAGCGCCGCCTCGGCCTCGGCCTTGGTCTCGCGGGTCACGGGGATGTGCCGGAAGGGGACGCCGTAGAAGTCCGCGATGTTGGCCAGATCCGGGTGGTTGGAGACGACCGCGACCACGTCGAGGTTGAGCTCGCCGATGGAGTTGCGGAACAGCAGGTCGATCAGGCAGTGGGCGTACCTGCTCACCATGATCAGCACCCGCTGGCGCTCCGCGGCGTCGGCCAGCCGCCAGTTCATCGCGAACCGTGCGGCGGTCTCCTCGAAGGCCGCGCACAGCGCCGGGAAGTCCAGCGGACCGCCCTCGAGGTGGGCGAACTCGACCCGCATGTAGAACATGCCGCTGGTCGGGCTGTCGAACTGGTGGCTCTCCAGGATCGTGCAGTGCTGCTCCATCAGGAACCCCGACACCGCGTAGACGATGCCGGGCGAGTCCTGGCAGGAGAGCACCAGGACACCGTGCTGGGCGCCGGCGAGCCGCGTCATCGCGCCTCCCTCAGGTCGGGCCGCCGCGGCCGGCCCACCGGCCGCGTCCGGGTCTGCGCTGAACCTATGCAGGGCGGCGAGTGTGACGGATGCCGCAGATGACGTCTCGTGGACGGCGGGTCCTGCCGCCCCGCCCGCGACAATCGACGTAGGCGCGGGCGCCGCGCGGGCGCTTGTCGGGCCGACGGCGGGCGCGCACCCTGGCCGCACTGCCCGCCCGGGCACCGACGCCGCGCACCCGGAGGACCGATGGCCCGCATGCACGCCCGCTCCACGACGATCTACGGTGAGCCCGGCGCGGTGGAGGCCGGCATCGCCTACGTGCGCGACGAGGTGATGAGCGAACTGGGCACCGTGGCCGGCTACGTGGGGTTGTCGATGCTCGCCGACCGGGCCACGGGGCGGTGCATCGTCACCACCTCCTGGGCCGACGAGACGGCGCTGCGGGCCAGCGAGGAGCGCGTCCGGTCCCTGGCCGAGCGGACGGTGGCCTCCCTCGGGGGCGCCCCTGTGCTGGAGGAGTGGGAGGTGGCCGCCATGCACCGCGTGCACGAGCCGCACCCGGCGGCAGCCGGCCGGGTGACCTGGCTGCGCACCGACCCCGACGGCGTCGACCGCGCCGTCGACGCCGTCCGGCTCTCCCTCATGCCCAAGCTCGACGACCTGCCGGGGTTCTGCGGCGTCAGCGTCCTGACGCGCCGGGCCGACGGCCTCGCCGTCGCGTCGGTCTCCTACGACACCCGCGCGGACCTCGAGCAGGCTGCCGAGGGCGCCCGGGAGTTCCGGGAGGAGTTCGCGCCCACGATGGGCATCGAGGCCGTGGACACCGCCGACTTCGAGGTGGCCATCGCCCACCTGCGGGTGCCCGAGACGATCTGAGCCGTCCCGGGCACCCGCCCGGTCAGCCCAGCCGCGCGGCCAGCCGCGGGTAGACCCGCCGCACGTTGTGCTCGAACACGTCCGCGCGGGCCTGCTCGTCCAGCGCGCCCTTGTCGAAGGCGGCGTCGATGTAGCGGCGGGTGTCGTCGTAGTGGTGGCCGGTGCGCTCGTCGATGCCGCGCACGGCGCCGACCATCTCCGAGCCGAACAGGACGTTCGGGGTGTCGATCACCTCGAGCAGGAGGTCGATCCCGGGCTGGTGGTAGACGCAGGTGTCGAAGAAGACGTTGCCCATCACGTTGGTCTCCACCGGCGGCTGCCCGAGCATGTCGGCCAGCCCGCGGTACCGGCCCCAGTGGTAGGGCACCGCTCCCCCGCCGTGCGGGATCACCAGCCGCAGCTCGGGGAGGTCGGTGAACAGCTCCCCCTGGATCAGCTGCATGAACGCCGTGGTGTCGGCGCTGATGTAGTAGGCACCGGTGGCGTGGAAGAACGGCGTCGCCGAACCCGAGACGTGCACCATCGCCGGCACGTCGAGCTCCACCATCGCCTCGTAGAACGGGTACCAGCTGCGGTCGGTCAGCGCCGGCGAGGTCCAGTGACCGCCGCTGGGGTCGGGGTTGAGGTTGCAGCCGACGAACCCGAGCTCCTCCACGCAGCGCCGCAGCTCGGCGATCGCCCCCTCGATCGGCGCCCCGGGCGACTGCGGCAGCTGGCAGACGCCGATGAACCGGTCGGGGTAGAGCGTCGTCACCCGGTGGACCAGGTCGTTGCTGCGGCGGGCCCACTCCAGGCTGACGGCCTCGTCGCCGACGTGGTGCGCCATGGCCGAGGCGCGCGGGGAGAACAGCGTGACGTCGATGCCGCGCTCGTCCATCAGGCGCAGCTGGCTGCCCTCGATGGTCTCCCGGATCTCGTCGTCGCTGATCGAGGGATAGGCCGGCGGCGTGGTGCCCGCCTTCCAGGCCGACACCTGCTCCTCGCGCCAGGCGGTGTGCGCCGCCGGGGCGGTGGTGTAGTGGCCGTGGCAGTCGATGATCACGCCGTCCCCTCCTGGGCGTCGCGCAGCTCGGCGAGCAGGTCACGGGCCGCGGCGGCCACCCGCGGGGTGACCCCCAGCTCGCCCAGCTGCTCGGTCGCCGCGGCCATCTCGTCGGCCCGCCGTCGGGCGTGCCGGTGGGTCCCCTCGACCAGCCGGTCGATGGTGCGGTCGTCGAAACCGGCCAGCTCGGCGCTGATGTTGCCGCGCAGCCAGTCCGCGCAGCCCGCCGCCTCGCCGGCGGCCAGCGCCTCCACCACGGCGGCGGCCAGGCCCTTGTAGAACACGCTGCGCAGGAGCTTGCGGGAGATCGCCTCCCCCACCGGGCCGGGCTGCACCGTGACCTCGGCTCCCAGCGGCGACAGGAGGTCGGCGTACCGCTGCGCCGCAGGACCCGAGACGAGCATCGGCGTGCGCAGGCCCTTGCCCGGCACGGGCGCCATCAGGGCGACGTCGACGACGTCGACCCCCTCCCCCGCCGCCTCCGCCACGGCCGCCTTGACGCCGGGTGAGGCGGTGTTCAGCTCGCCCCACACCGTGCCCGGGCGGAGCCCCGGGAGCGCGTTGGTCAGGGCGGTCAGCGCGTCGTGCGAGCTGTTCACGCTGAGCACGAGCTCGGCATCGGCGACCGCCTCGGCCTCGCTGCCGCGCGCCTGCACCCCCTCGACGGCGACGCCCTTCGGGTCGTAGCCGCGGACGTCGGCCCCGGCGGCGACGAGGTCGGCGGCGATCAGGGCACCGGCCTCGCCGAGCCCCAGCAGGGCTATGCGGGCGCTCACCCGGCAGCGCCCGGCTGCTCGACCGGCGGCGTGCCGTGGGTGTGGAACGTCGAGATCGTCTGCAGCCCCCAGGCCTGGCCCTTGGCCCGCTCGGCGGCGTTCCAGTCGATGGGCTGCCAGTCCGGCGCGAACACCAGCCGGGCGCCCGGGTTGTCCAGCTCGATCCGGTTGCCCGCCGGGTCCCAGACGTAGAGGAAGAAGCTCTGCTGGATGGTGTGCTTGTGCGGGCCGGTCTCGATGTGGATCCCGTGCTCCAGCGCCAGGTCGGCGGCGCGGATGACGTCGTCGCGGCTGTCGACGGCGAAGGACAGGTGGTGCAGCCGCCCGGCGGTCCCGGTGTTGTCCCGGGTCCACACCGCGTCGTAGCCCTTGTTGGTGAACGTCGTCCAGCTGCCGGCCACGCCGTCGTCCAGCACGATCTGCTCGGTGATCATCCCGCCGAGCACGTCGACGGCGAAGTCGCGGTTGGCGACCGGGTCCACGGCCAGGTAGTTGATGTGGTCGATGCGGCGGACGCTCACGCCCCGGCCCGGATAGGCCTGCGCCTGGTTCTTGAGCGCCGGCCTGAGGTCGCCCTCGGGCCGGTACCACTCGCACTCGTAGTAGACGCCCATCTCGTGGCCGTCGGGATCGGTGAAGACGTACACCGGGCCGTACCCGGGATCGCCGTCCTGCCATCCCCGGCCCAGACCGGTGGCCTCGATGGCCGCCACCCGGCGCTGCAGCGCCTCGGGGCTGCTGGCCCGGAAGTTCGTGCGTCCGACCCCGGGGCGGGGCGCCGCGGTCAGCTTGATCGTGGTGTTCTCGTAGTCGTCCCACGCGCGCAGGAAGACCGAGTCACCCTGGCGGCCGTTCTCGGTCATGCCGAGGTAGCGGACGTAGAAGTCGAGGCACTCCTCGGGCTGGTCGGTCAGCAGCTCGACGTGGGCGAGGTGCGCGATGTCGTGCAGCGGCGGCACGGGGGTCTCCTCTGGTCGGGTCGGCGGGGCGGGCTCAGGCCCGCGGGAAGGCGAGGCCGTCGAAGAGCTTGCGGGCGGTGCGGACCACCCCGGAGCGGAGCACCCGCGGCGGGGTGGCGGAGCCGTCGACCACCACGTCGACCATCAGGTGGCCGGTCGGGTGCTCGACGTCGACCCGCGAGGTGTCGGTGGGCCAGTCGGCGGTGAGCTCGTGCCCGACGGCGCCCGGCAGCAGCATCCCGGTGACGACGCTGACCGCGCCCAGCACGCCGATCGAGCTGTGCGGCTGGACGGGGATGAACGAGCGGGTGCACACCTGACCGCCGTCCCGCGGCGCGGAGAGGAGCACGGTCTTGGGCACCGAGGCGCCCGAGACGTCGCCCATGCCCATGAGCTCGGCGGCCTTGCGGCGGAAGGCGTCGATCCGCTCGAGCAGCGGCACGTCGGCGGCGAGCTCCTCGTGCCGCTCGTCCCCGGTCAGGCCGAAGGAGGCGGCGTCGGCCAGGACGACCGGCATGCCGTTGTCGACGCAGGTGACCTCGATGCCCTCGACCGTGTCGCGCACGTGGCCGGTCGGCAGCAGGGCGCCGGTCGCCGAACCCTCGGTGTCGGTGAAGGCGAGGACCACGGGGGCCGCCGTGCCGGGTACGCCGGCGATCCCGACGTCCCCGCGGTACTCGACCCGGCCGCCCGGCGTCGGGAACGTGGCGACGGCGACGCTGTCGGAGTTGACCATCCCGATGCGCACGCTGGTCTCGCCGTCGCCGGCGGGTACCAGTCCGCGCTCGACGGCGAAGGGGCCGATGCCCGAGAGCATGTTGCCGCAGTTCTGCCGGTCGCTGACCGTCGCCTCGTCCACGCCCAGCTGCAGGAACAGGTAGTCGACGTCCACCTCGGGGTCCGGCGACGGCGAGACGATCGCGACCTTGCTGGTGAGCGTGGTGGAGCCGCCGAGCCCGTCGATCTGCCGCGGGTCGGGGGTGCCCATCAGCCGCAGCAGCAGGTCGTCGCGCTCGGCCGGGTCGGCCGGCAGGTCGCGCGCCTCGAAGAACAACCCCCGCGAGGTGCCGCCGCGCATCATCGTGGCGCGGACGCCGGTGCCGTCGTAGTCCATCACTGCTCCCCGACGTGCTCCTCGTAGGTGACGTACTCGATGCCGAAGTCGGCCAGCCGGTCCCGCAGGCCGTAGCGGTCCAGGCCCAGCTCTCCTCGCTGGAAGGCCGCGCGGCTGGCGGCCTCCTTGTCGATCCGGGCCTGGCCCGCGGTCAGCGCCCGGGACACGTCGGCGCGCGGCACCACCATCACGCCGTCGTCGTCGGCCAGGACGACGTCGCCGGGGTGGATCGTCTGCCCGCCGAGCACGACCGGCACGTTCACGGCTCCGGCGGTCGCCTTGACCGAGCCCTGCGCGCTCACGGCGCGCGACCAGGCCGGGAAGCCCATCTCCTGGAGCTCCGCGACGTCGCGGACGCCGCAGCCCAGGACGACGCCGCGGACCCCGCGGTGGGCCAGGGCGGTGGCGAACAGTTCCCCGAAGAGGCCGTCGGTCGAGGGCGAGTTCGTGGCCACCACCAGCACGTCGCCGGGCCGGCACTGCTCCACCGCGACGTGGATCATCAGGTTGTCGCCGGGCCAGCAGAGAACGGTGACCGCGGTGCCGCCGATGCGCGCGCCCGGCCACGCGGGTCGGAGCTCCGGGCCGAGGTAACCGACCCGCCCCAGCGCCTCGTGCACGGTGGCGACGCCGAACCCACCCAGCTTCTCGGCGTCCGCGGCGTCGGCGCGCGGCGGATCGGTGACGACGACGTTCCTCATGCTGCTCCTCCGGAAGGGCTGGACTCCGACAACGCGGTGATGACGCCGCGGAGGTGGTTGCTGGCCGCGGCCTCGGCCCGCTCGGGGTCCCGATCGACGATGGCGTGCACCAGGTCGGTCAGCCCGCCGAGGCTCACCCGGGGACGGCCGGGCCGCAGCGAGAGCTGGAACTGGTGGCGGACGAGCTGCGCCTGGAGCCGCCCGACCAGGTCCGCCGCGATCGGGTGGCGGGCCGCCTCGGCGACCAGGCCGTAGAGCTGGCGGATGAGCTCGGAGTACTTCTGCAGGTCACCGGAGTCGACGGCGGCGGCCATGGCGTCCACGTGGGTGCGCAGCCGCGCGGCCTCGTCGTCGGTGATCCGCTCGGCCGCCTTGCGGGCCAGCAGGCCCTCCAGCGGCACCCGGCACTCGGTGATGGCGATCGCCTCCTCGGTGGAGACCACCCGGACGCGGGCACCCTTGTTCCGGATCCGCTCGACGAGCCCCTCGGCCACGAGCGCGTCGATGGCCAGCCGGACCGCGCTGCGGCTGACCCCGATCAGCTCGACCATCTCGGCTTCGACCAGCCGGTATCCCGGCGGCATGTCGCCACGGGAGATGGCTTGCCGCAGCACGTGCTCCGCCGTTGCCTGGTCCGGGGATGGCATGGGCGAACGCTAGCTCAGCCCGCGCACATTGCCAACAATCCTGACGACAATCTCGGCATGTTCCGGCACCACGGCGTACCGGCGCACGGCAGCGGGCGACGCCTGCGGGGCGGCCGGTCCGGGGACGGGCCGCCCCGCAGGGTCACGCGCGGATCACTGGAAGGACTCGACCGTGTCGTAGCCCTTGCCGTTGTACTTCTGCACGACCACGGTGGAGACCGCGGGCTGACCGTCCTCGGTCGTGTTCACCGAGGTGTCGGGCAGCATGAGCGGCGCCTCGAAGTCCTTCACGGAGCGCAGGGCCTCCATGAAGCTCGCGCGGGTCGGCTCCTCCATCTTCATGAAGACCTGCTCGAGGGTGGCGCCGACCATCCAGCTCCACTGGCAGTGCGGGAACGCCGGCGGCTCCGGGTAGTCCCCGTACTGCTTGAGCGCCGCCAGGTACTCGACGACGTCCTCGTCCTGGGCGAACGCCGGGCTCGCCGGCGCCTTCGCGAAGGACACCGAGTAGACGCCGGGGTAGGCCGTCGCGCCGCCGGGCTGGAGGATCGCCCCCGGGCTCGACGTGTTCGAGGGCAGGAACCAGCTCGGCTTCCAGTTCAGCTGCTGCGCCTTCTGCAGGGCGGCGATCGTCAGCGGGGTCACCGACATCGCGTTGAAGATGACATCGGCGCCGGTGGAGGAGAGCTCGGTGATCTGCGCGTCGACCGAGGTGTCGGTCGCCTCGTAGGTGAGCTCCTTGACGATCTCGATGTTGTCGGCGTCCTCGACGGCGGACTTGAAGCCCTCGACGTAGCCCTCGCCGAAGTCGTCGTTCTGCGACAGGATCGCGACCTTGTGGTCCTGGCTGGAGCCGGCCAGCAGCTTGCCGAAGGCCTCGCCCTCGTTCTGGTAGATGGGCACGAAGCCCAGCTGCATGGGGCTCTCGTCGGTGTCGCTGAACAGCGGGTCACCGGTCATGATCAGCGCCTGCGGCACCTCGTCGGCGATCGCGGCCTCGCGCCAGGCCCGGTTGGTCGGCGTGCCGAGTCCGGCGGTCATCGCGAAGACGTCGTTCTTCAGCTGGTCGTAGTTGGCCTTGGCCTTCTGCGGGTCGTACGTGTCGTCCAGCGCCTCGATCTCGACCTTGCGGGTCTTCCCGTCGCCGAACTCGATGCCACCGTCGGCGTTCTTCTTGCCGAAGTAGGCCTTGACGCCGGCGACGGTGCAGGTGCCGGGGCCGGCGGTGGTCCCGCTGAGCGGGGTGGTGATGCCCAGGGTGACCGAGTCGTCCGTGATGCCCGGGCTGGCCTCGCCGCTGGAGCGCGAGCCGCCCCCGCCCCCTTCGGCACAGGCGGGGAGCGCGAGCGCGAGCGCGGACGCGACGGCGAGCCCGAGCGCCCTCCGCGATCGAAGATGCGTGTTCATGCGTGACCATGCCTCTCTGTCTCTGGTTCCCCCGCCGCGGGAGCCGACCCAGCGGTCGACGGCGGAGTGGTCGATGGCGCGGCGGCGCCGTTCCCGGCGCCGGAGCGCCGGCGGCCGCGGGTCACCGCGCGGAGCAGCGACGCGAGGCCGCCGGGGAGGACGAACAGGACGGCGAGCAGGATCGCGCCCTGCAGCAGGGCCGTGAGGCTCGCGTCGATCTCGTTCGTCAACTGCGGGACGAGCACGTAGTAGGCGCCGCCCAGGATCGATCCGACGATGCTCCCGGCGCCGCCGATCACCATGGCGGCGAGCAGCTGGATCGAGTGCCCGAAGCTCATCGTCTCCGGCGACGTGTACTGGATGACGTACATGTAGAGGAAGCCGCTCACCCCGCCGATCAGCGAGGCGATGGTGAAGGCGAGCACCTTGTACCGGTAGGGCGAGATGCCCATGGACGACGCCACGTGCTCGTTGCCCTTCACGATGGCGAACGCCCGGCCGAACTTGCCGCGGACGAGGCTACGGGTCAGCAGGAAGACGATGCCCCCGATGACCAGGACCACGTAGAGCGTCCACTGGTCGTTGTAGAGGCCGCTCCCCTCCGGGGCTCCCCCCATGCGGGCGGAGATGCCCTGCGACCCGCCGGTGACGTCGCCGAGCCGTTTCGCGAGGGGGACGCCGACGATCGGCAGGGCGATCGTCACCATCGCGATCGCGAGCCCGCCCAGCCGCGCGGCGGCCAGCGCCACGACCAGCCCCGCGACGGCGGGGACGACGCAGGCGAGCAGGAAGACCACGACCACGTTCCAGTCGTGCTGGACGCCGTACGCGGTGACGTAGGCGCCCAGGCCGAGGAAGAAGATCTGGCCCAGCGAGACCTGCCCGGTGTAGCCCATCACCACGTTGAGGCCCAGCACCGCGACGGCGAAGACGCCGACGCGGGCGAGCGTCTCGTTGGCGAACTGCGGCAGCACCAGTGGCGCGACCACGAGGACGACGAGGAGCAGCAGCGCGCCGGCCCGGCGCACCCACGGGCGCTCGGTGAAGGAGGGCGCCGGGGACGCTGCGGACGGGGACGGGGTGGCCTGCACGGCCGAGGCGGAGGCCATCACACACGCACCACGGTCTTCCGGCCGAAGAGGCCCTGGGGTCGGACGATGAGCACGACGAAGATGAGGATGAAGGGCACCGCGACCTTGAGGTCGTAGCCGATGAACGGCACGTACACCGCGGCCAGGTTCTCCAGCACGCCGATGATCCAGGCGGCCACGACCACGCCGACCGGGCTGGTGAGACCGCCGAGGATGACCGCGGCGAGCGCGTAGACGAGGGCGTTGTCGAGCATGCCCGGGGTCAGCGTGAGCTGCGGGGCGACGAGTGCCCCAGCGACCGCGCCGAGCGCCGCAGCGAGACCCCAGCCGACCATGAGCAGTCGCCCGACGGGGAGCCCCGAGTAGGACGCCGACTGCGGGTTGATCGCCACCGCCCGCAGGGCCAGCCCCAGCTTCGTGCCGACGAAGAGCGCCTGCAGCAGTGCCATGACCACGACGATCACCAGCGTGGTCCCGATCGAGCGGATGCTGACCGACACCCCCAGGAACGACACGGTGTCGAGGGGGAAGAGCGAGGGGAACGACTGGTTGTTGTAGGTCCACAGCCAGCCGGCGACCCCGGTGATCAGGGTGAGCAGCCCAATGGTGACCACCACGGCGGTGTCGGGGTCCCCCCGCTCGAACCGGCGCATCAGGTAGCGCTCCACCACGGCACCGAGCACGAACGAGAAGACGATCGACAGCAGGATGGCCAGGACCAGGGGCACCCCCCGGTTGGTCAGCGCCCACGCGACGTAGGCGGCGAGCACGGCCATGCCGCCCTGCGCGAAGTTGATCAGCCCGGTGGCCTGGTTGACCAGGACGATGGCGAGCGCGATCGCGGCGTAGACCGAACCGGTCGACAGGCCGTCGACCACGAGCTGGACGAAGGTTCCCATCTCAACCTCCCAGGTAGGCGCGACGGATCTCGTCCATGCCCCGGAGCTCGGCGGAGGTGCCGGTGAGCACGTTCCGCCCGGTCTCCAGGACCGTCGCGCTGTCGACGAGCGTGAAGGCGAGGTTGGCGTTCTGCTCGACCACGACCATGGCGATGCCGGACTCCAGCCGCAGCCGCCGGATCGCCTCGTACACGTTCTTCGCGGTGCTCGGCGCCAGGCCGAGCGAGGCCTCGTCCAGCAGCAGCATCCGCGGCTTGGACATGATCGCCCGGGCCACCGCGAGCATCTGCTGCTCGCCGCCCGACAGCGCCGAGGCGTTGGACCTGATCCGGTCCTGCAGGTTCGGGAAGAGGTCCAGGCAGTAGTCGATGTCCTGGTCGATGCCCTTGCGGTCCTTGCGGAGGTAGGCGCCGACCCGCAGGTTCTCCCGCACGGTCAGGTCACCGAAGGAGCCGCGCCCCTCGGGAACGTGCGCGATGCCCAGCGCGGCGACCTGGTCGGGGCGCAGCCCGCTGATGTCCTTGCCGTCGAAGACGATGCGGCCCCCGGTGCGGACGGCGCCGGAGATCGCGCGCAGGGTGGTCGTCTTGCCGGCGCCGTTGGCACCGAGGATGCCGAAGGCCCCGTTCTCCGGGACGCTCAGCGACACCCCGTCCAGCACCTGCACGGGTCCGTAGGACGCGGTGACGCCCTCGAGCTCAAGCAACGTCATCGGCGGCGTCCTTCCCGATGTAGGCCTCGATGACCCGGGGGTCGGACTGCGCCTCGGCGGCGGTGCCCTCCATGAGCTTGGCGCCGTGGTCGAGCACCACGACCCGGTCGGTCAGGGCAGCGATGAGGCCCATGTGGTGCTCGACGACGACGACGGTGATGCCGTCGTCGGCCCGCAACCGCCGGACCGTGGCGATCAGCTGCTCCACCTCGCTGTGCGGCAGCCCGGCGGCCGGTTCGTCCAGGAGCAGCAGCTCCGGCTTCATCAGCAGCGCCCGGCAGAGCTCCACGCCCTTGTGCAGACCGTGCGAGAGCTCGTCGGCCGGCAGGTGCGCGGCCCAGCCGAGGCCGTTGCGCTCCAGGAGCTCGAGCGCCTCGGCGCGCAGCTCCTTCTCGGCCCGCCGGGTGCGGGGCAGCCGCAGCGACCACTCCAGCGGCCCGCCCGGGAGCCGGGAGTGCGCACCCAGCAGCACGTTCTCGAGCACGGTCTCGTGCAGCTGCAGCGCGGGGTGCTGGAAGGTGCGGGCCAGGCCGTGGCGGGCCAGGGTCGCCGGGCGGGCTCCCTGCACCTGCGTGCCGTCGATCCGCACGCTGCCGGAGGTGGGCCGGTAGTGCCCGCTGATGCAGTTGAACAACGAGGTCTTGCCTGCGCCGTTGGGCCCGACGAGGCCGAAGATCTGCCCCGGCTCGACGGTGAAGCTCACCTCCTGCAGCACCTTGATGCCGCCGAACTGCAGACTCATGTCCTGCAGGGCCAGCTCAGCCGCCATGGACCGTCTCTCCCGCCGTCGGGTGTTCGCTTCGGTGCTGCTGCCGGGTGGTGCGCGTCACAGGCGCCGCTCGCGGAGGGAACCTACGGACCGCCGGTGAGATTGACAACAATCCTGGCGGGAAAGTTGTCGAGCCGTCATCCGAGCCGTGGCCGGACCGGATCCCGGGCGCCCCGGCACGGATCACCCGATGCGCTCCCCCGGCCGCAGGAGCACCGCGGCCATCGCGACGAGACCGGCGAAGCACGCCAGCAGCACCGCCTGGCCGGTCACCCCGGCCGCGAGCGCCGTTCCCACCGAGACGACCAGCGGGGGTCCCAGCAGCTGGCCCAGCGCCGACCCCTGGGTCAGCAGGCCGATCGCCGCGCCGGCCGATCGGGTGCCCGCCGACACGGCGGCCAGTGCGGCGAACAGGCTCGAGGGCACCAGGCCCCCGAGGAAGGAGAAGGTGATCGCGGCAGCGACCCGCACCCCCGCCGGGAGGTCCGGGTCGAGCACGGCCCAGGCGCCGGCCACCATCCCCGCGGAGCCGACCGGGATCACCCGCCGCAGGGCCACCCCCCGGTGCAGCAGGTAGGCCCCCAGGAAGTTCCCGGGCGCGCTGACGAGGAAGACGACGGCGCCGAGCAGGCCGGCGGTCGCCACCGAGAGGCCCGCGTCGGCGACCAGGGACGCGGGCAGCAGCCCGACGACGGCCAGGAACTGGGCCGAGTACAGCCCGAAGGCCGCGGCGATCAGCAGCACCGGGCGGGAGCGGAAGGCGGCGGCCAGCCCGCCCGCCGGCGCCCGGCCTCCTGCCCCGACCGACGGCACCCAGCGGAGCACCGCGGCGCACACGAGCGCGGCCAGGCAGGCATCGGCCACCGACGCACCGCGCCAGCCCCACAGCCCGATCGCGGGGGGTACCAGCAGTGCCGCCAGCCCCGATCCCACCGGCAGGTAGGCGCCCCAGACGCCGGCCACGAGCCGCCGGTGCACCGGGGCGGCCACCTCCGAGAGCAGCGGTGGCGCGGCGAGGATGACCATCACCAGCCCGAGCCCCTCGCCGACCCGCGCCACGAGCAGACCGGCCAGGGAGTCCACCGCCGCGCCGCCGAGGTCGGCCGCGACGATGGCGAGCAGGCCGAGGCGCACCTGGCGACCGAAGCCCAGGGTCTGCCCCAGCCAGCCGAGCAGGACACCGCCGACGGCGCCCAGGGCGCTCACCGTGGACAGGTACCAGGCCGCCGTGGCCGGGCTCAGCCCGAACTCCTCCCGCAGCACCGGCAGCGCGGCCGAGGCACCGCCGATCTGCGCGGCAGCGACCACCCCCGCGCCCATGAGGGCGGCGACCGCCGTCCAGGCGGTCCGGGTCGTCGACGGCGTCGTGGGCTCGCCGGCTCCTTCGCTCGTGCGCACGGGGCCACTGTCGCCGATCCCCGCCCGGGCGTCGTCCGCGCGGCCGGGACGCCCGGAGAAGTACGTCAAATGACCTGCGGACGCGGTCAACCGACGCACGCGGGACGGCCGGATCGGCCGCCACGAGGTGACGGATGGCTGTGTGCCGGACCACATCGACGGTCCTAGGCTGCAGGCGACCGGATGATCACCCACTCGTTCGCGGCGAGCTCCGCGAGCCGACCACCGGCCACCGGGCCACGGGCCGGCATCGCCGGTCCGCGCACGTTCCACCGACGAATGGACGGACATGACCGCGAAGAACCTGCAGGAGCTCCTCGACCAGAGCGGCGACACGGTCGGCCTGCTGCGCAACTCCCAGCTGGGCGCCTACATCTACCCGGTGGTCCCCTCGGAGTTCACCAACTGGCGGCGCGAGCAGAAGGCCTGGCAGGAGACCGCCGTCCTGTTCGACCAGTCCCACCACATGTTCAACCTGTTCATGAAGGGCCCCGACGCCCTCAAGCTGATCTCCGACACCGGCATCAACAGCGTCGCCAACTTCCCGGTGAACATGGCCAAGCAGTTCGTCCCGGTGACCCACGCCGGCAACGTGATCGGTGACGGCATCCTCTTCCACCTCGACGAGGACGAGTTCGTCTACGTCGGCCGCGCCCCCGGCGCGAACTGGCTGCAGTTCCAGGGCGAGACCGGCGGTTACGACGTCGAGATCCGCAACGACCCCCGTTCGCCGTCGCGGCCCTACGGCAAGCCGGTCACCCGCGACCTGTGGCGCTTCCAGATCCAGGGCCCGAACGCCTGGCCGATCATCGAGAAGCTCAACGGCGGCACCGTCGAGCAGCTGAAGTTCTTCCGCATGGGCGAGATGACCATCGCCGGCGAGCGGGTCCGCACCCTCCGGCACGGCATGGCCGGCGCCCCGGGCCTGGAGATCTGGGGCCCGTACGAGAGCTACGACCGGATCCGCGAGGCCATCCTCGAGGCCGGCCGCGAGTTCGGCATGGAGCCGGTGGGCTCGCGCGCCTACTCGACCAACACCCTCGAGTCCGGCTGGATCCCCTCGCCGCTGCCGGCCATCTACACCGGCGAGGAGCTGCGCCCCTACCGCGAGTGGCTCGGCGCCGACAGCTACGAGGCCACCAACGCCATCGCCGGCAGCTTCGTGTCCGGGGACATCGAGGACTACTACACCAACCCCTGGGAGCTGGGGTACGGCTCGTTCGTGAAGTTCGACCACGACTTCATCGGCCGCGACGCCCTCGAGGCGATCGACAAGGACGCCCAGCGCCGCAAGGTCACCCTCGAGTGGAACTCCGACGACCTGGCGACGCTGCTGTCCTCGCCGGTCGAGGGCGCGAAGTACCAGTTCTTCGACCTGCCGAACTCCAACTACGGCTCGTCGAACTTCGACAGCGTCGTCGACGCCGACGGCACCGTCCTCGGCGTCTCGATGTTCACCGGCATCTCCGCGAACGAGAAGAAGGGCCTCTCCCTGGCCACCATCAGCCCCGACGTGCCGCACGGCGCCGAGGTGCGCGTGGTGTGGGGCGAGCCCGACGGCGGCAGCAAGAAGACCACCGTGGAACCGCACGAGCAGTTCGAGGTCCGCGCCATCGTCAGCCCGGTCCCCTACGCCAAGATGGCTCGGGAGACCTACCAGGGCGGCTGGCGCACCGCCGGCAAGGCCTGACCCCGGGCAGCACGGGATCAAGGAAGCACCGGGCCGGGCCCGCGCGCGCAGGAGTCCTGCGCGCGCGGGCCCGGTCTCGTCCTGTGCGGGCCCCTCCGTCCGGGGGACGCCGGGCCGCGGACGCTGGGGCGTGGGTCACAATGACGCCGGTCGGACCCGCGCCGGATGAGAGGAGACGGCCCGTGCAGCTGGACGTGCGGCCTCCCGCTCCCCTGCCCGACGGCGGCCTCCCGGACGACGTGTTCCAGCACGCCCCGGAAGGCCTGGCCGTCATCGACGCCGCGGCTCGCTTCGTCGAGGCGAACCCCGCCGCCCGCGCCCTGTGCGGCCTGCCGGCGGGCCCGGTGGCCGGGTCGGCCTCGCCCTTCCCACCCCCTGCCTCCCCGGGCACGTCGGTGGAGGCCTCGGTCGAGTGGACCGGGGCACCGGACGGCCGGCGGGAGTTCGCCTACCTCCTCAACCGCGTGCCCGGGCGCGAGCAGTGGGTCGTCTCCTTCCGCGACGTGACGGTCAGCCGCCGCCAGCAGCGCCGCCTGGCCGCGATCGCCACCGCGGCCGCCAGCGTGGCGACCAAGCGCTCGCTGGTCGGCACCCTGGAGGCCCTCGCCCGCGAGGTGGCGCGCGCCGACTCCCTGGCCGCCGTCCAGGTGCTCACCGTCAACTCCGCCGGCGACCGGCTGCACGTCATGGGGTCGGCCGGTTTCGTGCGGGCCCCGGACTTCTTCGACAAGCTCATGGAGTGCCGCGCCCGCGACGCACGGCTGGTCATGCTGGAGGCGCTCGAGACCCGGACGCCGGTCGTCGTCCCCGACCGCTACGAGGCGGTCATGGGCGACCCGGCCTGGGCCCCGCTGCACGAGCTCATGGGCCGGCCCCGCTGGGGCTGGTTCGCCAGCGTCCCGCTGCTGGCCCGCGGCGAGCCGGTCGGTGTGCTCAACGCCTACTTCGCCCCGGGGCAGACGGTGGGCGAGGCCGAGCTGGAGTTCCTGCTCGCGATGGCCGAGCAGGCCGCGATGGCCGTGGACCACGCCGAGCTCCTCGAGCGGGAACGGGACGTCGCCAGCCGCGAGGAGCGCCAGCGGCTGGCCCGCGACCTGCACGACTCCGTCGTCCAGCAGGTCTTCTCGATGATGATGCAGGCCCGGTCGCTCGGGGTCCTCGTGGAACGCGGGTTGCCGCCGGCGCCGGAGAAGCTCGCGCAGGTCGCCGACGACCTGAGCACCAGCGCCGAGGACGTCCTCGCCGACCTCCGCGGCATGGTCGTGGAGCTCCGGCCGGCGACCGGCACGGGCCGGGGTCTCCCCTCGGCCCTGCGGAGCCTGCTGGACACGACCGGTGCGCGGACCGGCCTGGACACCAGCCTCGACGTCGACGACCCGGCCGGCGAGCTGCCCGGGCTGGACGCCGACCTGCTCGAGGACGTGTACCGGATCATCGCCGAGGCGGTGCACAACAGCGTGAAGCACGCGGGGGCCAGCACGATGCGGGTCCGGGTGGCGGTCACCTCGCACGGCAGCCGGCGCCGGCTCGTCGCCGAGGTCACCGACGACGGATGCGGTGTCGGGCACCGGTCCGGGCCGCCCGGGGACGGCCCCCCGGCCGGGGGCTTCGGCATGACCGCGATGCGCGAGCGTGCGGCCCGCTGGGGCGGCGTCGTCCGGGTGCGGGACCGCGAACCGGGCGGCACGAGGGTGCAGCTCACCCTCCCGCTGCTCCCGTCCCTGCCCACCGGCTCCCTGCCCACCGCTCCCCTGCCCACCGCTCCCCTGCCCACCGCTCCCCTGCCCACCACTGCCCTGCCCACCGATCCCCTGCCCACCAATCCCCTGCCCGACCCCGAGGAGACCAGCCCGTGACCGTTCCGCACCCGATCCGCGTCCTGGTGGTCGACGACCACGCGGTCGTGCGGCGCGGGGTGGTGGCCTACCTCGAGGCCCTGGAGGACGTCGACGTGGCCGGCGAGGCGGGCGACGGGCAGGCCGCCGTGGACTTCCTCGCCCGCGCGTCATCGCTGGGCGAGCTCCCCGACGTCGCCCTGATGGACCTGCAGATGCCGACGATGGACGGCGTCACGGCGACCCAGGAGATCGTGCGCCGCTTCCCGGAGGTGCGGGTGGTCATCCTCACCAGCTTCGGCGAGGTGGAGCGCGTGCACGCCGCACTGGAGCGGGGCGCCTCCGGATACCTGCTCAAGGATGCCGGCCCCGCCGAGGTGCACTCCGCGCTGCGGGCCGCCGTGCGCGACGAGGTGTTCCTCGACGCCGCGGTGACCCGCCGGCTCACCCAGGAGATCCGGGCACCGCGGACCGGCCTGGGCGTGCTCACCGCCCGCGAGAAGGAAGTGCTCGTCCTCATCGCCGAGGGCCGGTCGAACAAGGACATCGCCCGGCACCTGGTGATCAGCGAGCGGACGGCCCGCACCCACGTGAGCCACCTGCTCACCAAGATGGGGCTCACCTCGCGCACCCAGGCTGCGCTGCTCGCCGTCAAGGAGGGCCTCGTCCAGCCCCGGTGACCCGCCGCCGCGGCGGACCCCGCGTCGGATGTCGCGCCGCCGCTGCGGCATCCGACCGCCCCGGGGACGGTCAACCGCGTGATCCTCGCGGCTCCGGCAGCTCCTAGCGTTCCGGCCAGGAGACGGGCCGTCCCCCCGGCCGCCGTCCCCGTCGGCGGAGGGAGCAGCACGTGAGCGCCCCGGAGCAGGAGCTCGCGCCGGACTGCCTCGAGATCGTCTGCGAGACCGCCGGCACCCGGCTCGTGGTGCCCCCCGGCACCTCGATCCTGGACGCGGTCCGGGCCGCCGGTCTCGCCGTCACCGCCCCCTGCGCCGACGGTCTGTGCGGGGCCTGCGAGACCTGGGTGCTCGAGGGCCGGCCCGACCACCGCGACTCCCTGCTCAGCGCCGAGGAGCGGGCCAGCGGCGAGACGATGCTCATCTGCGTCTCTCGGGCCACGACCCGGCTGGTGCTCGACCTGTAGCCCGGACCAGGACGTGGTCGCCCCCGGCGGCGCGGCACGCCACGACGAATGACGTAGGCCGGCCGCGCGCGTTCGGCGAGGCGGCGGTGACATCGGTCCGTTCCACCGACCCACCCCTCTCTCTAGCGTGGACGTGAGCCAGCACACTCTTCCCCGGGAGGCCCCGAGCGCATGAGCACGTTCGTCCTCGTGCACGGTGCGTGGCACGGCGGGTGGTGCTGGGACCGTGTGGCCCCCCTCCTCCGGGCCGCCGGCCACGACGTCCACACCCCCACGCTGACCGGTCTCTCCGAGCGCGCGCACCTGCTGACGCCCCTGGTCGGGCTGGACACCCACGTGGAGGACGTGGTCCGGCTCGTCGACGTCCTCGGGCTCACCGACGTGGTCCTCGTCGGGCACAGCTACGCCGGCCAGGTGGTCACCGCCGTCGCCGACCGCCGGCCCGACGCGGTGGCGCGGCGGGTCCACCTCGACGCGTTCGTCGGCGACGACGGCGAGGCCGCCCGGGACCTGCTGCCCGAGACCGTCGAGCACCACTGGGCCCAGTCCGCCGCCGAGCAGGGCTTCGGCTGGCTGGTACCGGTGCGCAAGCTGTCGGTCCTCGGCGTGACCGACCAGGCCGACGTCGACTGGCTGACCCCGAAGCTCACCCCGCACCCGTGGAAGACCTACACCGACCCCCTGCGGCTGACCGGCGCGGCCGACCGGGTGCCCGCGGCGTTCGTCGAGTGCGTCAGCTGGATGCGGGTCTTCGCGGGCCAGGCCGACCGCGCCCGCGAGCGGGGATGGCCGGTGCACGAGCTGGAGACCGGCCACGAGGCCATGGTCACCGCGGCGCCGGAGCTCGCCGAGCTCCTGGACCGCCTGACGAAGGAGTGGGGTGCCTGAGATGGAGTTCCTGGTCCGGTCGGAGAACCGGCTGCCCGCCGACACCCCCGCCGAGCGCCGCGAGGAGCTGCGCGCCGGTGAGCGCACGCGCGCCATGGAGCTGCGCGCCGAGGGCGTCCTCAAGCGGCTGTGGCGGGTGCCCGGCCGCAACGCCACCATCGGGCTCTACGAGGCCGAGGACCCGGCCGCGCTGCACGACGCGCTGATGTCGCTGCCCATGGCCCCGTGGCTCGACGTGCACGTCGAGGCGCTGGCTCTGCACCCCCAGGAACGAGCCATCTCCGACCAGGAGCGGACGTCGTGACGGCCGCCCCCACCCTGACCGAGGGGACCCCGATGAGCAGCTCCGAGGCCGGCGGCCGGATCGACGTGCCAGGCACGCCGATCTTCGACGGGCAGACCAGCCGGCGCGGACTGCGCCTGAACAAGATGCTCATGAGCTTCCGCTCGGCGGACAACCGCGAGCGCTTCACCGCCGACGAGGCCGCCTACTGCGCCGAGTTCGGGCTGGCGCCCGAGCAGACGCAGGCCGTCCTCGACCGGGACTGGACGGCGATGATCGACCTCGGCGGCAGCATCTTCTACGTCTACAAGCTGGCCATGATGGACGGCCGCTCGATGCAGTACCTCGGTGGCGTGTTCACCGGCATGACCGAGGAGGAGTTCCAGGCGGAGCTGCGAGCGGGAGGTCGCCGGCATGGCTGAGGTGCTGTGGGGACTGGCGACGTCGCACGTGCCCTCGATCGGCGCGGCGATGGACCGCGGCAAGACCGAGGACCCGGCCTGGAAGGACCTCTTCGACGGGTACGCCCCGGCGCGCGCGTGGCTGGCGGAGCACAGGCCGGACGTGGCGATCGTCGTCTACAACGACCACGCCAACGGGCTGGACCTCGACATCGTGCCGACGTTCGGCATCGGCACCGCCGACTCATACCGCGTGGCCGACGAGGGCTACGGCCCCCGCCAGGTGCCCGACGTGATCGGGGACCCCGACCTCTCCCTGCACCTGCTGGAGAGCCTGATCGACGAGGGCTTCGACCTCACCGTGTTCCAGGAGCTGGAGGTCGACCACGGCCTGACCGTGCCGCTCTCGGTCTGGACGCCGGACCCCGGCGACGCCTGGCCCTGCCCCGTGGTGCCGATCCTGGTCAACGTCATCCAGTACCCGCAGCCCACGGCGGCGCGCTGCTACGCGCTGGGGCAGGCGCTGGGCCGGGCGATCGCCTCCTACCGGGAGGACGTCACCGTCGGCATCCTCGGCACCGGCGGGATGTCCCACCAGCTGGCGGGGTCGCGCGCCGGGTTCATCAACCCCGAGTTCGACGCCATGTGGCTGGAGAAGATCGAGACCGACCCGTCGGCGCTCGCCTCGCTCAGCCGCGAGGAGCTCATCCGCCAGGCCGGCTCCGAGGGCATCGAGCTGATCATGTGGCTGATCATGCGCGGCGCGATGAACCCGCGGGTCAGCACGGTGCACAAGCACTACTTCCTCCCGGCGTCGAACACCGCGGCCGGGATCGCGCTCCTCGACAACCGGCCCGGCTGAGCGCCGGCGCACGCGTTCCTCCCCCTCCGCACGAGAGAAGGCCACCGTGAACCGCGCTCTCACCGTCCGCGACCCGAGCACCCGCGCCTCGCTGCGGCAGACCTTCCAGACCCTCGGGTACGAGGTCATCCCGTTCAAGAAGACCCAGGAGCAGGTCCTCCAGCACGTGCCGACCGACGTCCGGCTGACCGTGACCGCCTCCCCGGCCAAGGGCCAGGACGCCACGATCGACCTCACCGTCGCGCTGGCCGGGCACGGCTACACGGTCGCCCCGCACCTGTCGGCGCAACAGGTCCGCGACCGCTCGCACCTGGCCGACATCGTCGCCCGCTGCCGCGAGGCCGGCGTGACCGACGTCTTCGTCATCGGCGGTGACCCCACCGAGACCCCGACCGAGTTCAAGGACGCGCACGCGCTCCTGGTGGCCCTGCACGAGCTGGACCACGGCTTCACCGACATCGGCATCGGCGGCCACCCCGAGGGGCACCCGAGCGTCGGCGAGGACGTGCTCTTCCAGGCGCTCGAGGCCAAGGCCGCCCTCGCCCACCACATCACCACCCAGATCGTCTTCGACCCGGCGGTCATCCTGCGCTGGGCCCGCGAGCTGAAGCGCCGCGGCATCGACCTCCCGGTGCACGTCGGCGTACCCGGCGCGGTCAGCAGGCAGAAGCTGCTCCGTGTCTCCGGCGGGCTGGGCATCGGCGAGTCGGCGAAGTTCCTCAAGAAGCAGCAGACCCTGCTCTGGCGGTTCTTCGTGCCCGGCGGCTACGACCCGTCGAAGATCATCCGGGGGCTGGCCCCCCACCTGGGCAAGCCGGACAACGGGCTGGCAGGCTTCCACGTGTTCACCTTCAACGACCTCGAACCGACCGAGGAATGGCGGACCCGGACGTTGCGGAACCTGGCCTGATGACGGCGCGGCGGATCGACGGCTCCGCCGTCGCGCGGCGGGTGCGCGACGACGTCGCCCGGGGGGTGGCCGAGCTGGTGGCGGCCGGCGGTACCGCCCCGGGGCTGGCCACGGTGCTGGTCGGCGACGACCCGGCCTCGGAGGTCTACGTCCGCAACAAGCGCCGGCTGAGCACCGAGGCGGGGATGGTCGACCACCACCGCCACCTGCCCGGCGACGTCGGGCAGGCCGAGGCCGAGGCGCTCCTGGACGACCTGGCCGCCGACCCGGCGGTCTCCGGCATCCTGCTGCAGCTGCCCACGCCGCGGCACCTGGACTCCGACGCCCTCGTGGCGCGCATCCCGGCCGAGAAGGACGTCGACGGGCTGAGCACGCTCAACGCCGGGCTGCTCGCCCAGGGCCGACCCGGACTGCGGCCGTGCACCCCGGCCGGCGTGATGCGGCTGCTCGCCGAGCACGACGTCGACCTCGCCGGCGCCGAGGCCGTGGTGGTCGGCCGCTCGCCGCTGGTCGGCAAGCCGATGGCACAGCTGCTGCTGGGGCAGCACGCGACGGTCACCACCGCCCACTCGCGCACCCGGGACCTCGCCGCGGTCTGCCGCCGGGCCGATGTGCTCGTCGTCGCCGCCGGCATCCCGAACCTGATCGGGGCCGACGCGGTGAAGCCGGGCGCCACGGTGGTCGACGTCGGTATCCACCGCGGGGAGGACGGGCTCCACGGCGACGTGCGGTACGACGAGGTGGCGGAGGTCGCCGGACTGCTCACCCCGGTGCCCGGCGGCGTGGGGCCCATGACGATCGCGATGCTGCTGGCCAACACACTGGCCGCGGCGCGCACCCAGCAGGGCCACGACGGCTGATGCACCGGCCCTGGGCCCGGTTCGACGACCTGCGGGCGGGGACGGCGCTGCTGTGCCCGCCGCCGCGCGAGGTGCTGAGCACCCGCCGCACCGCCGAGGTCGCCGCCGTGCTCGAGGCGGTCGAGCAGGCCACCGAGCGCGGCAGCTGGGCGTACGGGTACGTGGCCTACGAGGCGGCGAGCGGCCTGGACCCGGCCCTCCCGGGGCGCGACGCCGGCCCCCGGGACCTGCCGCTGATCTGGTTCGCCCTCTGCGACGAGCCGACGCCGGTCGCCCCGGTGTCCGTCCCCGCCACTCCCCCGGCGCCGACCGCCTGGCTGCCGGACGCGACCGACGGCGAGCACGCCGCGGCCGTGGCCACGGTCCGGGCGCACATCGCGGCCGGCGAGACCTACCAGTGCAACCTCACCGACCGGCTGCGGGCGACCGTCACCGACGATCCGGAGGACCTCTACGCCCGGCTGGCACTCGCCCAGCGGGGCGCGCACAACGCCTATCTCGACCTGGGCCGGCACGTGGTCGCCAGCGCCAGCCCGGAGCTCTTCCTCGAGTGGGCCGGCGACGTGGTGCGCACCCGCCCGATGAAGGGGACGGCCGCGCGCGGCCGCACGACCGGCGAGGACCGGGGACGAGCCGCCGACCTGCTGGCCAGCCCCAAGGAGCGCGCCGAGAACCTGATGATCGTCGACCTGCTGCGCAACGACCTGGGGCGGGTCGCCGAGGTCGGGAGCGTGCGGGTGGAGGAGCTGTTCGCCCTGGAGCGCTATCCGACCGTGTGGCAGCTGACCTCGCAGATCTCGGCCCGGCTGCGCCCCGGCACCGGCCTGGTCGAGCTGTTCGGCGCGCTGTTCCCCTGCGGCTCGGTGACCGGGGCGCCCAAGCAGCGGACCATGGAGATCATCGGGGCGCTCGAGCCGAGCCCGCGCGGCGTCTACTGCGGCGCCGTGGGCCTCGTCGGGCCTCCGACGGCAGCCGTGCGGGCCCGCTTCTCCGTCGCCATCCGCACGGTCGTGCTGGACCGGACGACCGGACGGGCGGTCTACGGGGCCGGCGGCGGCATCACCTGGGACTCCGACGCCGGCCGGGAGCGCGCCGAGCTGCGCGCCAAGGCGGCGGTCCTGGGGCACGACGTCACGGAGCACCGGCTGCTGGAGACCCTGGCCTGCGATCCGGTAACCGGACCACGCCACCTGGAGCGGCACCTGGCCCGGCTGGCCGACTCCGCGGAGTGGGCCGGCTTCCGCTGCGATCGCGCCGAGGTCGAGCGAGCGGTCCGCCGGGCTGCCGGTGCCGGCTCCGGACCGGCGCGGGTGCGCGTGCTGCTCGCGCGGGACGGCGGGGTCAAGGTCGAGCTGCTGCCCCTGCCGCCCTCGACGGGGGCCCCGGTGCGCCTGGCCCTGGACGACCGGCCGGTCGACTCCGCCGATCCGTGGCTGCGCCACAAGAGCACCCGCCGCGACGTCTACGAGGCCGCCGCGCTGCGGCACCCCGAGGCCGACGACGTCGTGCTGGTCAACGAGCGCGGGGAGCTCACCGAGACCACGATCGCCACCCTGGCGGTGCGCACCGGAGGCCGGTGGTGGACTCCCCCGCTCTCCTCCGGCTGCCTGCCCGGCGTCGAGCGCGGGCGGCTGCTCGAGGCCGGCCGGCTGCACGAGCGGGTGCTGACCCCCACCGACCTGCTCGGCGCCGAGGAGCTCGCCGTCCTCAGCTCGCTGCGCGGGTGGCGTCCGGCCGGGCTGGTCGTCCACCCGCCGCCAGGGCCGGCGTTGCAACCCTCCGCCTGAATGACCCCACCCACGACCGGAACCGGAGCCATGGACCCCGACCCCGACCTGCCGCGCCAGACCCTCGGCGACTTCCTCGGCGAGCTCGCCGCCCGACTGCCCGCCCCCGGCGCCGGCGCGGTCGCCGCGATCGAGGCGGCGCTCGCCGCCTCCCTGGTCGCCATGGTCGGCCGGTTCACCCCGGAGGAGGAGCACGCCGAGCTGGTCGGGTCGGTCGTCGCCGAGGCCGACGAGCGACGCGACGCCGCACTGCGCGCCGCCGCCGACGACGAGACGGCGTTCACCGCCGTCGCCGAGGCGATGAAGCTGCCGCGCGACACCGAGGAGCAGGGGGCACGGCGACGCCGGGCCATGGCGGAGGCGCAGGAGGGCGCCGCCGGGCCGCCGCAGGACATCCTCGGCATCGCCGCCGCGCTCGTGACGCTGGCCGAGCGCATCCTGCCGGTCGCCAACCGCAACCTCGTCAGCGACGTCGCCGCCGCGACCGCCGCGGCCCGCGCGGCAGCCACCACGGCGCTGCTCGCCGTGGAGACCAACCTCGCCGGACTGGACGGCGACGCCGCCCGGGAGGGGCTGCGGGCCGCGACCGACACCGCCGCGGACGTCGCGCGGCGCGCGGAGTCGGTCGAGGCGGCCGTGCGACGGGCGCTCCGTGACTGACGGGAGCAGGCATCCCGGGGGCCCGGCACCCCGGACCAGGGCGTTCCGGGACGGCCCCGGAACTGGGACTCCGGCGCCCGCGGCGCCGGACGGGATGCCGATGGGCATCCGCCAGCAACGACAGCACTCAGAGAGGTGGCGAACGGCATGACCAGCACGGTCAGCACGGCAGCACCGGTGACGACGGGCCTCTACATCGGTGGGGAGGTGCGCTCCACCGAGGGCGTCCTCGACGTCATCGACCCGGCCCGCCCCGGCGTGGTGGTGGGGCACGCGGCGGCGGCGACCGAGCAGGACGTCGCGGACGCGGTGGCGGCGGCGAAGGGCGCCTTCCCGGCCTGGGCGGCGCTGTCGGCGACGGAGCGCGCGGCCCGGATGGCCGCCGCGATCGAGGGCATCGCCGACGACCGCGACGAGGACGCACGGATCCTGTCGCTGGAGAACGGCAAGATCCGGATGGAGGCGTGGGTCGACGCCCTGGTCTTCGACATCCGGTGGCAGCTCGCGCTCTCCCTGGCCGACGAGGTGGACCGGCCGAAGGTCCTGCCGCCTGCCCCCGGCATCCCGGTCGAGACCACCGTCGCCCACCAGCCGCTCGGCGTCGTCACGCTGATCGTGCCGTTCAACTGGCCCATCGCGATCCTCGGCGCGGCGCTGCCGCACGCGCTGCTGGCCGGCAACACCGCCGTCGTCAAGCCGCCGCCGACCACCCCGCTGGCCACCACCCGGCTCGTCCAGCGCGTCGCCGAGAAGCTCCCGCCGGGCGTCCTCAACATCGTGACCGGCGTGGACAGCGAGATGTCCGCCCTGATCGACAACCCGGACGTGGCCAAGATCTGCTTCACCGGCAGCGTCAACGGCGGCAAGCGGATGATGGAGATGGCCTCGCGCAACCTCACCCGGGTGACCCTGGAGCTGGGCGGCAACGACGCGGCGATCATCCGCGAGGACGCGATCCTCGACGACGAGCACCTCGACCGTCTGTTCGCCGGCATCTTCGACACCACCGGCCAGATCTGCATGGCGGCCAAGCGGCTCTACGTGCACCGGTCGCGCATGGACGAGCTGGTCGCCGGGCTGTCGGCGCGGCTGGAGAAGGTCGTGCTCGGTCACGGCCTGGCCGAGGGCACCACGATGGGCCCCCTGCACCAGAGCGCCCAGAAGGCGTTCGTCTCCGAGATCGTCGAGGAGGCGAAGGCCGCCGGCGCGACGGTGCTGGAGTTCGGCGAGCTGCCGGGCGGGGAGTTCGCCGAGGGCAACTTCCTGCGCCCGGCCATCGTGGTCGACCCCGACCCGTCGCTGCGGGTGGTGACCCAGGAGCAGTTCGGCCCGGTGATCCCGGTGCTGCCCTACGACGACGACGCCGAGGCAGTGCGTCTCGCCAACGACACGTGGGGCGGCCTGTGCGGCTCGGTGTGGACGGCGGACACCGAGGCGGCCAACCGGATCGGCGGGCAGCTGGCCTGCGGTTACGTCTGGGTCAACGACCACGGCGCGACCCGGCTGGACCTGCGGGCGCCCTTCGGCGGGATGAAGCAGTCCGGGATGGGCCGCGAGCAGGGCATCGAGGGGATCCGGGCGTTCCAGGACACCCGCTCCATCGCCCACCTGGATGCCGCCGCGCTGGCGGCCTCCGCGCACTGATCGACGGAGCCGGGCCGGCGGGGGCATCCCGCCGGCCCGGCCCCGGGGGTCACCCGCCTGCGCGGGCGAGCGGCTCCCAGCCGCCCGTGGGCGTGACGACGGCGGTGACCGGTCGGTCGTGCACCTCCCGGGGCACCGCATCCAGGCGCTCGTCGTCGAAGACCACCGTGACCAGCACGGCGTCGGGGCGGGCGTAGGCCAGCGCCCGGTCGTAGTAGCCGCCACCGCGGCCGAGCCGGATGCCGTCGCGGTCCACCGCCAGCGCCGGGACCACGACCGCGTCGGCGCTGCTGAGCGCGGTGGCGCCCAGCCGGGGGCCGACCGGCTGGGACAGCCCGTAGCGCCCGGTCTCCAGCTCACCGGTGTGCTCGCCCCAGTCCAGGACCCGTCCCGTGGGCGGGATGACCGGGAGCAGGACCCGCGCGCCGAGCTCCGCGTAGGCGTCGGGCAGGCGGCCGTGCCCCGGCTCCTCGGGATCGGGCACGAAGGCGGCGAGCGTGCCCACCCCGGCCAGGCCGGTGAGCAGGGCCGCCGCGACCGCGTCGGCGGCGGCCGCGCGCTCACCCGCCGGGCGGGCCAGCCTGCGGGCCAGCAGCCGCTCGCGGAGGACGCGCTTGGCGGCGGTCGGGTCCGCGGGGTCGGTCACACCCGGAGCCTAGGGGCTGTCCGCCCGGACCGGGGTTGTAGCGTCGGAGCAGGTAAGGGTTGCCTCACCACGGGCAACGGGACGGGAGCAGCCATGAGCGAGCCACGCGGCGACGAGAGCGGACGACCGCCACGGAAGCGGACCCCCCGGGTGGGCGAGGTGGTCCGCACCTCGTGGATCACGCCGCACATGGTCCGCGTCGTCCTGGGGGGCGAGGGCCTGGCCGGCTTCCCGTCGGCCGACCTGACCGACCGCTACGTGAAGCTGCTGCTGCCCGCCGGCGGGAGCGCCCTATGCGGCCCCCTACGACGTGGAACAGGTCCGGGCCGAGCTCCCGCCCGACCAGTGGCCGGTCACCCGGACCTACACCGTCCGCGGGTGGGACCCGGTCGCCGGCGAGCTCACCATCGACTTCGTGCACCACGGCGACCAGGGGCTGGCCGGCCCCTGGGCAGCCGCGGCGCGCCCCGGTGACCTCATCCAGTTCATGGGTCCCGGCGGCGGCTACGCACCCCGGCCGGACGCCGACTGGCACCTGCTGGCCGGGGACGAGGCGGCGCTCCCGGCCATCGCCGTGACCCTGGAGAAGCTGCCTGCCGGAGCCCGGGCACTGGTCTTCGTCGAGGTTGCCGGGCCCGAGGAGGAGCAGGCCGAGGTCGTCGGCGGGCCCGGCGTCGAGCTGCACTGGGTGCACCGCGGGGACGCGGCTCCCGGCGAGGCCCTGGTCGCCGCCGTCACCGCGACGGAGCTGCCTTCCGGCGCCGGCCACGTCTTCGTGCACGGCGAGGCGTTCGCCGTCCGGGCGCTGCGGGGGCACCTGCGGACCACCCGCGGGCTGGACCCGGAGTGGACGTCGATCTCCGGGTACTGGCGCCGGGGCGACACCGAGGACCGCTGGCAGGCGACGAAGAAGGAGTGGAACGCCGCCATCGAGGCCGAGGAGTCCGGCGTCCCTTCCTGAGGCCGCCAGGTCCCGAGGACCCGAGGACCCGAGGACCTCAGCCCAGCAGCCGGCGCACCGTCCGCGCGGGCTGCTCCACCCACCACCGCACGACGCGCACGCCGAGGTGCCAGAGGTCGGCCCACTCCGCGGGCCGCTGTGCGGGTCGCTGTGCGGGTCGCTGTGCGGGTCGCTGCACCGCCGCCGACGTGGGCTCCAGCTCCGGCGGCAGCTCGAGCTGCTCGGGCACGAGCAGGTCGATCGGGGTGCGCCGCCGGGTGTCGCGCAGGGAGGCGAACGACGGGATCGACGGCGTCGCCGGGGACTCCTCCTCGTCGAGCGGGCGGGCGGTCCTGCCGAGGGTGGCGACCGGCTCCGGGACGACGGCCCGGATCGCGGCGACCGTTCCGGCCCCCAGACCCGGGATCGCACCGAGGTCGGCCCGTGTCATCGTCGCCAGCTCGTCCACGGCGCTGATCCCCGCGCGGGTCAGGGCCGTCACCGCTCGCGTGGGCAGGCCGAGCTCGCTGACGTGCTGGGGAGATCCGGTCCCGGACGACTTCGTCGGCATGGCCCCGACGCTAGTCGTCCCCGGACGCACCCACCGCGCACCCGGTGCGCGCAGCCGTCGCCGGGGCCTGCTCCTTCCTCCCCCTGCGGTGACCGGCGCCGGCCTTCCGTACCGTGCCCGCATGTCCTCCAGCCCCTCCCCGGCCGGCACCCCCCGCCGCGTGCTCGTCACCGGTGGCGCCTCCGGCCTCGGCGCGGCACTCGCCGCCCGGTACGCCGGCCGCGGCGACCGCGTGCTCGTCACCGACCTCGCCGAGACCGCCGAGGTCCCCGCCGGGGCCGTCTACCAGCGGCTCGACATCACCGCCGAGGCCGACTGGGCCGCCGCGCGCGACCGCGTGTCCGCCGAGTTCGGCGGCCTCGACGTGCTGGTCAACAACGCGGGCATCGCCGCCGGCGGGCGGATCGACCGGCTGGGTGCCGACCACTGGCGCCGGGTGCTCGACGTCAACGTGCTCGGGGCGGTGACCGGCTGCCGCACCTTCGTGCCGCTGCTCAAGGAGCAGGGCTCCGGCCACCTGGTGAACGTCGCCTCGGCCGCCGGCCTGGTGCACCCGCCGGCGATGACCTCCTACGACGCCGGCAAGGCCGCCGTGGTCGCGCTGTCGGAGAGCCTGCGCTGGGAGCTCGCCCCCTGGGGCATCGACGTCTCGGTGGTCTGCCCGTCGTTCTTCCGCACCAACCTGGCCGCCTCCCTGGGCGGCGACGACCCGCTGATGGACTCCGTGGCCACCCGGCTGATCGAGCGCTCGAAGCTCGGGGCCGAGGAGATCGCGGCCCGGGTCGTCCGCGCCGTCGACGCCCGGAAGTTCCTGGTGGTGCCCGACCGGAACGCCCGCATCGCCTTCTGGAGCAAGCGGCTGGCCCGCCCGCTCTACGACCGGCAGATGCTCGGCATGGGTGCGCGCATCCACCGGGCCGAGCAGGACGGCGCGGCCTCGTGAGCACCGTCCTCATCACCGGGGCGAGCGCTGGGCTGGGCGCGGAGATGGCCCGGCAGTTCGCCGCCCTCGGGCACGACCTGGCGCTGTGCGCCCGCCGCACGGAGCGGCTCGACGCCCTCGCCGAGGAGATCCGCACGAGCACGGGACGGCGGGTCGAGACCGCGGCCCTCGACGTCACCGACGCCGCGGCCGTGCCCGCCGTCTTCGCCCGGTTCGCCGATGCCTTCGGCTCGATCGACCGGGTCGTCGTGAACGCCGGGCTGGGCAAGGGCGCGCCGCTGGGCACCGGCCGGGCCGACGCCAACCGGGAGACGGCGATGACCAACTTCGTCGGGGCGCTCGCGCAGACCGAGGCGGCGCTGGAGATCTTCCGCCGGCAGCAGCGCGGGCACCTGGTGCTCATCTCCTCGATGTCGGCGCTGCGTGGCATGCGGAAGTCGATGACCACCTACGCCGCCACGAAGGCCGGCGTCGCCGCGATCGCCGAGGGCCTGCGCTCCGAGCGCATCCCGGGCCTCGACGTCTCGGTGATCTACCCCGGCTACATCCGCTCGGAGATGAACGAGCACGTCACGCAGAAGACCCGCTTCATGGTCGACACCCCGACCGGCGTCCGCGCGATGGTGGCGGCCATCGAGGCCCGCCGGACCAGGGCCTACGTGCCCGCGTGGCCGTGGGTGCCCATCGGGTTCGCCATGCGGGCGCTGCCGCTCTCGGTCGTCCGGAAGCTGACCTGACCGGTCAGCGCACCGACCTGATCGGCAGGACCGCGAGCGCGCCGGCCACGGCGACGACCATCCCGATCGGGAAGAGCGCGCTGTAGTCGAGCACGCTGACGATCGCGCCGGCGATCGCCGGCGCGAGCGCCTGGGGCAGCGTGACGGCGATGTTCAGCACGCCGAGGTGGCGGCCGTTGTCCTCGGTGGTCGGCAGCACCTCGGTGAGCAGCGCCTGGTCGACGGCGAGGTAGGAGCCGAAGCCCAGCCCGGCCAGGACGGCGAACGCGTACATGCCGGTCATCGTCGGCACCACCCATGGCGCGACCAGGCCTGCGGCGATGAGCAGCCCGGCGGCGACGGCGACCGGCTTGCGGCGGCCCATCCGGTCGCTGAGCGGTCCACCGACCAGGGTGCTGACCAGCGTGGCGACCAGGCTGACCCCGGACAACGGCAGGACGGCGTCGACCGCGTCGTCCCCCAGCCCGACGTAGTCCTGCAGCACGTAGAGCTGGAACGTCGTCGTGATGTAGTAGCCGGTCAGGGTGAGCAGCCGGCCGAGGAAGCCGAACGCGAAGTCCGGGTGCGCCCTGGGGCTGACCCAGAAGGACCTGAGGAACGCCGTCCACTGCAGCGGCGGGCGGGCCTCCTCGCGGTTGTCGTGGTCGGGGTTGAACAGCGCGAACCCGCAGGCGGCCACCACGATGACGACGGCGAGCACGGCGTACCCGACCGCCGGGGTGTCGGCGAGGACCGAGCCGAGACCCATGCCGCCGGTGATCCCGACGAGGACGCCGAGACCGCCGGAGGCGGAGAACAGGCCTCGCACGCCGCGAGGCACCCGGTCGGGCATGACCGCGGCCTTGGGGGCGAAGTACACGTTCAGCGCGACCATGACCAGCAGGTAGAGGGCGCCGATCCCCACCAGACCGGTCATGCCGCCGAGCACCACCATGGCCCCGGCCGCCGTCAGCGCACCGGCGAAGATCCACGGCGCCCGGCGCCCCCAGCGGCTGCGTGTGCGGTCCGACAGCAGACCGGCGATCGGCTGGGCGATCATCCCGCCGACCGCACCGACCACGCTGACGATCGCCAGGTTCGCCGCCTTGCGAGCCGGGTCGACGTCCTCCACCTGCAGCGGCAGCAGCACGCTGTTGACCGCGCCGAGGGCGAGGTAGACCCCCAGGCTCGCGATGCCGTACCAGACCAGGAGCCGCCGGAGGCGACCGTCGACCCGGATGCGCACCGTGCTCTGGGGGTCGTGACCCTCGGGGCTGAGCCGGGGGCCGGGCACCACGGCGGTCACGGTCTCGGACGAGTGCGGGACGACCGACATGGATCTCCTCACCGCCCGGCCGGAGCCGGGACGCCGGTGCGGGCCACTCCGTCGTGACCCCGCGTAGCCGGACGGCAGCGTAGGGGCGGAGTGACCTGCGCCACAAGGGGCGCCGGGTCAGCTGATCCCCACGGAGTACCGCCGCGCCCGGCCCAGCGGCGTCTCCACCACCTCGAGCAGCCGGCCGCCGAGCCGCTCCACGGTCCGGGCCGAGGCGAGGTTCTCCTCCGAGCAGACCACGAGGACCTGCTCCAGCCCCAGCCGGCGCGCCTCCCCCAGCATCCGGCCCAGCGCCCAGCCGGCCAGCCCGCGCCCGCGCGCAGAAGGGCGGATGCCGTAGCCGACGTGCCCGAGGTGGTCCTGGTCGGCGGGTGGCGAGTGCCGCAGCGCGATCCCGCCGAGCACCTCGCCGCCCTCGACCACCCACCGGTAGGTGCAGCGCGGCCCCGCGCCGGCCGGGTCCTCCTCCGCGAGGAGCCGGGCGACCCACGCGGCGAAGCCCCGGGGCGAGGCCACGTCGTCCGACGGCAGCAGCCCGAAACCGTCCTCGTGCCGACCCGGCCACCACTCCTCGGACGCGGTCCGCCACGCGGCCTCGAGGGCCACGGTGGGCGGGACGAGCTCGGGCACGGTCGCACCGTAGCCGGGGGCTGCCGCGGGAGGCACGGACTCCCTAGGCTCGCGGGTGTGACCGCGACCACGCTGCCGTCGTACGCGAACGGCCCCTCCACCGTGCCGCTCCTCGGCGACACGATCGGCGCCAACCTGGACCGGACCGCGGCGCGGGTGGGCCACCGCGAGGCGCTCGTCGAGTGCGCGAGCGGCCGCCGGTGGAGCTACCCCGAGCTCGTCGCCGAGGTCGACGCCTGCGCCCTGGGCCTGGACACCCTCGGCGTGCGGAAGGGTGACCGGGTCGGCATCTGGTCGCCCAACTGCGCGGAGTGGGTGTTCGTCCAGTACGCGACGGCGAAGCTCGGCGCGATCCTGGTGACCATCAACCCGGCCTACCGCACCCACGAGCTGGCCTACGTGCTGCGGCAGGCCGGCATCTCGGTGCTGGTGAGCGCACCCGAGTTCCGCACCAGCGACTACCGGGCGATGGTCGCCGAGGTCCGCGCCGAGTGCCCGGCGCTGCGCGACGTCGTCCTCCTCGGCTCCTCCGAGTGGGACTCCCTGATGGCCGGCGGACGCGCCGGGGACCGCGAGCTGCTGGTGCGCCGCGAGGCGGAGCTGTCGGCCGACGACCCGATCAACATCCAGTACACCTCCGGCACGACGGGTTTCCCGAAGGGCGCCACGCTCACCCACCACAACCTGCTCAACAACGGCTTCTTCGTCGGTGAGGGCTGCGGCTACACCGAGGCCGACCGCATCTGCATCCCGGTCCCCTACTACCACTGCTTCGGCATGGGCATGGGCAACCTGGGCGCCACCTCGCACGGCGCGACGATGGTGATCCCCGCGCCCGCCTTCGACCCCGCGCTGACGCTGCAGGCCGTGCAGGACGAGCGTTGCACGTCGCTCTACGGCGTCCCGACGATGTTCATCGCCGAGCTGGCCCTGCCGGACCTCGCCGACTACGACCTCTCGACGCTGCGCACCGGCATCATGGCCGGCTCGCCGTGCCCGGTGGAGGTGATGAAGCGGGTGGTCGACGAGATGGGCATGACGGAGGTGACCATCTGCTACGGCATGACCGAGACCTCGCCGGTGTCCACCCAGACCGGCGCCGCCGACGACCTCGACCGGCGCACGTCCACCGTCGGCCGTGTGCACCCGCACCTCGAGGTCAAGGTCGTGGACCCCGCCACCGGTCTCACCGTCCCGCGTGGCACGCCCGGGGAGTTCTGCACCCGCGGCTACTCGGTGATGCTGGGCTACTGGGACGAACCGGAGAAGACGGCGGAGGTGGTGGACGCCGCGCGGTGGATGCACACCGGCGACCTGGCCGTGATGGACGACGAGGGCTACCTGAACATCGTCGGCCGGATCAAGGACATGGTCATCCGCGGCGGCGAGAACGTGTACCCCCGCGAGATCGAGGAGTTCCTGTACACCCACCCCGACGTGCTCGACGCCCAGGTGATCGGCGTCCCCGACGAGCGCTACGGCGAGGAGCTCATGGCGTGGGTGCGGCTCCGGGAGGGCGCCGAGCCGCTGACGGCCGAGGCGCTGCGGGAGTTCTGCGCCGGCCGGCTGGCCCGCTACAAGGTGCCCCGGTACGTGAAGGTCGTCGAGGAGTTCCCCATGACGGTGACCGGCAAGGTCCGCAAGGTGGAGATGCGGCAGCGATCGGTCGAGGAGCTCGGCCTGCAGTCGGCCGCCGCGGTGCGGAACGCCTGACGCCGGCCGTCCCGGAGGACGACCGGCGTCAGTACCGGACCGGGTCGGTCAGCCGGCGGCCACCGCCGTCGGACGGGCCAGCCGCACGGCCACCGCGGCGACGACGGAGAGCGCACCCAGCACCACCAGCGCCGAGCCGAGACCGTCGATGGCGCCGCTGAGGGCGAGCACGACCAGCGGGCAGAAGAACTGACCGATGAAGAACGCCGAGGTCCAGACGCCGGTGCCGCGGCCGCGCTGCTCGAACGCCAGCGAGCCCAGGGCCCAGGTGAGCAGAGACGGCAGGATGAGGCCGTTGCCGAGCCCGGTCACCACGGCGGCGGCGATGACGAGGGGAACGGAGTTCGCCAGCCCCAGCCCGAGAATGCCCACCCCGGAGAGCCCGAACGCCAGCGGCACCAGGACCACGGGACCGTGCTGCGCCATGCGGCCGAAGAGCAGGCCACCGACGGCCGTGCCCACCGAGGCGATGGCGCTGGCCGCGCCGATGGTGGCGGTGGACTCCACGCCGATGCTGTCGAGCTTGAAGGACAGCTGCACGATCAGGACGTAGAAGATCAGACCGCCGAGCAGCGACACCCCCACCGGGGCGGCGAGCCGGCGCCAGGGCAGCGGCTCGAGCTTCCCGGTCCGGGCGGCCGCCTGCGCCTGCGGCGCGGGCTGCCAGATCACCTTCGCGGCGGCGAGCGCCAGGGGCAGGCTGACCGCGTAGAGCCAGAACGGGGTGCGCCAGTCCGCGGACCCGAGGGCGCCACCGACGGCGAAGAAGATCGTCGCGGCGACGGTCGTGAAGACGACCTGGAGCCCGAAGTACCGCTCCCGCGTGGAGCCGTGGAAGTAGTCGGCGAGCAGCGTGGTGCAGCACGTCATGATCGCGGCCTCGGTCAGCCCGAGCAGCACCCGGCTGGCCACGACCAGCTCCAGCGACGGGAGCCACAGCGGAGCGGTCCCGACGACGCCGTAGACCACCAGAGCCGACACCAGCAGGCGCTTGCGGCCGACGCGGTCGACGATGCGGCCGGCGACCATCGCCGTGAGGCCGATGACGAGGGCGGGCGCGGTGAGCACCATCGGGGCCAACGCCTCGACGCCCGCGGTGTCGGCGAACGCGTCCTCGATGGTCGGGAGCACCGGTGCGAGGAGCACCGCACCCAGGACCGCCAGGCAGCTGGAGAGCAGCAGGACCAGCGCCTGGGGGCGGCCGGCAGGACGGCCGGTGGCGGGGTCGACGGCGACCTCGCCGGCGAGGGGCTCCCTCGCCGTCCGGTCAGGGCTCAGGACGTTCTCCGACATGGGCGTCTCCGATGGACGGTGGCCGGTCACGGTGATCGGCGTCACTGGCGCAGAAGTGTCGGGACGCGCGCCCGCCAGCGGAAATCACTTCTTCTGCTAGCGGGTATCACCACCGTCGATGCCGACCGACGCATCGCCGACGGCCAGCTGCGCCGCCCGCGCGACGACGTCCCGGAGGTACTCGTGCTCGGGGTCGCCGTCGTAGACCGGGTGCCACCACATCGCCTCGATGAGCGGCCCGGCGTCGAAAGGGCACGGCAGGGCGCGGACCCCCACGTTGAGCGGCAGCAGCTCCACCAGCCGGCGCTGGAGCAGCGCGATCCGGTCGCTGCCGGCGACCAGCCCCGGCACGGTCAGGAAGTTCTCCACGACCACCTGGACGCGGGGCTCGATCCCCAGCATCCGCATGTGGCGGATGGCCGGCGTGGAGGCGGTCGGCCCGTGGTAGGTGACCACCCAGGGCAGCGACTCCAGGTCCTCCACGCCCACCCCGGCGCCGGCGACCGGGCTGTCGGCGGCCACGACGCACACCCACTCGTCGCGGTAGAGGTCCTGCCGGGACAGCCCGGTGAGGAAGCCCGGCGGCATGAAGATGAGGTCGGCCGAGAGCAGCGCCTGCTCGGCGCGGTCCACGATCGCCGGCGAGTGCGTGGCGAGCCGCAGCCGGGTGTGCGGCGCCTCCTCGGCCAGCAGTGCGGCCACCGTGTCGCCGAGGATCGCGACCACGTAGTCGCTGGTCAGCAGGGTGTACTCCCGCTGCGAGGAGGCCGGGTCGAACTCCGGCTGCGAGGTGAAGACGCGCTCGACGCCGGAGAGGGCGATCCGGGCGAGCTCGCGCAGCTGCACGGCCAGCGGGGTCAGGCGGTACTCGTTGCCGACCCGGGTGAGCAGCTCGTCGTCGAAGTGGCGGCGGAGGCGCGCCAGGGACGCCGACAGCGCGGGCTGGCTGAGGCCCATCTGCGCGGCGGCCCGCGTGACGCTCCGCTGCTGGAGGAGAGCATCGAGCGACACCAGGAGGTTGAGGTCCAGGCTCGCGAGGTTCATGCGCGGCACCCTATCGACGGGGGTTATGCCCGTCATCAGACATTGCGTCTTCCCTCACTCCTGTGGGCCGGGCCACTGTCGGAGGCATGTCCGCCACGCCCGCCCCGCTCGACCGCACCGATCCCGAGGGCGCGATCGCCGCCGCGGCGGAGCGCTGCTCGAACTGGGGCCGCTGGGGCGACGACGACGTCCTCGGCACCATGAACTTCCTCGACGAGGAGAAGCGCCGGGAGGGCGCGGCCCTGGTCCGCCGGGGCCTGAGCTTCTCGCTGTCGCAGTCCTTCGACGAGGACGGGCCGCAGAAGGGCTGGCGGCGGCGCAACAACCCGGTGCACACGATGACCGACACGGGGGTCGACGCCGAGCGCGGCGTGCAGGGCTTCCCGCACGGCATCGGCGGCGCCGACGACTACATCGTCATGCCGCTCCAGTGCTCGACCCAGTGGGACGGCCTCGGGCACATCTTCGACCGCGGGAACGCCTGGAACGGCCGTCGCGCCGGCGACGTCGTGAACAGCTTCGGCGACCAGGTGACCGGCATCCAGACGGTCGCCTCGCTGGTCGCCGGCCGCGGAGTCCTGCTCGACGTGGGCCGGGCGATCGGCACCGACGGCGAGCTGCCCGACGGCTTCGCGATCACCGCCGAGCACCTCGAGGCGACGATCGAGGCGCAGGGCGAGTCCTCCCGCGTCGGCCGCGGCGACATCGTGGTGGTGCGCACCGGCCGGCTGACCCGGGCCCGCCGCGACATCGCCGAGGGGCGCGGTTGGGGCGACTACGCCGGCGGCCCGGCCCCCGGCCTCTCCTTCACCACCGCGGACTGGCTGCACGCCAGCGAGATCGCCGCCGTCGCCACCGACACCTGGGGCTTCGAGGTCCGCCCCAACGAGTTCGACGTCGCCTTCCAGCCGCTGCACCAGGTGGCCATCCCCAACATGGGCCTGTTCATCGGCGAGATGTGGGACCCCGACGCGCTGGCCGCCGACTGCGCCCAGGACGGCGTCTACGACTTCTGGCTCACCGCCGCCCCCTTGCCGATCACCGGCGCCGTCGGCTCCCCGATCAACCCCATCGCCGTCAAGTAGGAGGCATCGATGCCCGCTGTGAACACCGCCCTCGTGGTGGGCGCCGGTCTCGCCGGCACCGCCACCGCGATCCACCTGGCGTCGGCCGGGGTGTCGGTCGACCTGGTGGAGATCTCCCCCGACGTCGCCGCCCTCGGCTCGGGGATCACCCTCCAGGGCAACGCGCTGCGCGAGCTGCGCTCCCTCGGCGTGTGGGACCAGGTGCAGGCGGCCGGCTACCCCTTCGACGTCACCGGCATCCGGGCCCCCGACCCGTTCGGCACCGTCGTCGCCGAGGTCCCGGACGCCAAGACCGGCGGCCCGGACTTGCCCGCCGCCATGGGCATGCCCCGGCGCGACCTGGCGCGCATCCTGGTCGACCGCGCGACCGAGGTCGGCGTCAAGGTCCGCTTCGGGACCACGCACAACGACCTGCGCCAGGACGGCTCCGCTGACGGAGCGGGCGTCGACGTCACCTTCTCCGACGGCTCCACCGGCCGGTACGACGTCGTGGTCGGCGCCGACGGGATCCGCTCGTGGACCCGCCGGGCCCTCGGCGTGAACCTGGAGACGACGTCGGTCGGCATGGGGATCTGGCGGGCCTTCGGCCCCCGGCCGGCCAGCGTCACCCGCACGGACCTCTACTACGGCGGTCCCTCCTACATCGCCGGCTACTGCCCCACCGGCGAGGACTCGCTCTACGCCTACATCGTCGAGGACGCGCAGGACCGCAGCGGCCTCTCCCCGGAGCAGCAGCTGGCCACGATGAAGGAGCTCTCCCAGGCCTACCACGGCCCGTGGGACGAGATCCGCGAGTCGCTCACCGACCCGTCCCGGGTGAACTACACCTGGTTCGAGACCCACGTCCTCGACGAGCCGTGGAACCGCGGCCGGGTGGTGCTCATCGGCGACGCCGCGCACACCTGTCCGCCGACCATCGCCCAGGGCGGCGCCATGGCCCTGGAGGACGCCGTCGTCCTGGCCGAGCTGCTCATCCGGCGCGACGCCCTCGACCAGGGTCTGTGGGACGCCTTCACCGCCCGCCGCTACGGCCGCGCGAAGACCGTCGTCGACGCGTCCAACCAGCTCGCCCAGTGGCAGCTGGACCACGTCCAGGGCGACATCCCGAGCCTCATGCGCTCGATCGCCCAGCTCACCGCCCAGCCCGCTTGACCGGAGAGACCGTCATGACCCAGCAGCGCCTGATCACCCACCTGCGGCACGTCGACCTCGCCGTGCCCGACTTCGCCACCCAGCTCGACTTCTACTCCGGCACCTGGGGCCTGAAGACCGAGCACACCGACTCCGGGCTGGCCTTCCTGGCCGCCGAGGGGTCGCCGGAGCAGTACATCGTCCGGCTGCGCCAGGCGACCGACAAGCGCATCGACCTCATCTCCTTCGGTGCCGCGAACGCCGCCGACGTCGACACCCTCGCCCTGCAGCTCGCCCGGGACGGCGTCCAGCTCGTCGGCGAGCCGGCCGCCCTCCAGACCCCCGGTGGCGGCTACGGGTTCCGGTTCTTCGACAACGAGGGCCGCACCATCGAGATCAGCTCCGACGTGGCCGTGCGGCAGCACCGCGCCATCGAGGAGGGCGAGTCGATCCCCGTCCGGCTCTCGCACGTGGTGCTGAACTCCGCCGACCCCGAGGGCACGGTCGCGTTCTACGACAAGCACCTGGGCTTCTCGCTGTCGGACACGCTCATGCACCCCCGGATGGGCAACATGATGTGGTTCCTGCGCACCAACGCCTGGCACCACAGCATGGCCATCGCGAAGGGCCCGCACGCCTCGCTGCACCACGCCTCGTTCGAGATGCGCGGGCTCGACGAGTACATGCGCGGTACCGGGCGGCTGCTGCGCGCCGGCGTCGAGAAGATCTGGGGCCCCGGCCGGCACCTGGCCGGGAACAACACCTTCAGCTACTTCCTCGACCCGCAGGGCAACACCGTCGAGTACACGACCGAGCTGGAGATCCTCGACGAGGACACCTGGCACCCGCACCTCTACGACATCAGCAACCCCGAGGTCTCCGACCAGTGGGGCACGGCGAACGCCATGAACGAGTTCGTCGCGCAGAAGTCGTTCAACGACCCGGACAAGGGTCTGTTCGTGGCGCCCCCGGTCTGATGCGCTTCGCGACCTGGGAGAGCGGAGGCCGCGTGCAGGCCGGTGTGGCATCAGCCGCCGGCCTGCACGCACTCCGGGACGACCGCACCGTCCTCGACCTCGTCCGGGCGGGGCTGCCCGCCGCCCTCGAGGCGGGCGCCGCCGCGCTCGAGGGGCCGGCGGTGCCGGTGGAGTCGGTCCGGCTGCTGCCGCCGCTGGCCGCCCCCACCGTGCGCGACTTCGTCGCCTTCGAGGAGCACGTCGAGGGGATGGTCGCGCCGAGCGGGGAGAAGGTGCCACCGCAGTGGTACGAGGCGCCGACCTTCTACTTCACCAACCCCTACGCCCTGATCGGCGCGCACGACGACGTCGCGGTCCCCCCGGGGTCGCAGCGGTTCGACTTCGAGCTGGAGGTGGCCGTCGTGGTGGGCCGGGACGGCGCCTCGCTCACCCCCGAGCAGGCCCGGGACCACGTCTTCGGCTACACGATCCTCAACGACTGGTCCGCCCGCGACCTTCAGGGCCGGGAGATGGCCGTCAAGCTCGGGCCGGCCAAGGGCAAGGACTCCGCCACCACGCTCGGCCCCTGGCTGGTCACCGCCGACGAGCTGGAGCCCTACCGGGACGCGGACGGGTTCCTGGCCCTGGAGCTGCGGGTGTCGGTCAACGGCAACGGGATCGGCTCCGACCTGCTGTCGAACATGGGCTGGCCGTTCGAGGAGCTCATCTCCTACGCCTCCCGCGGCACGGAGGTGCGGGCCGGAGACGTGCTCGGCTCGGGCACCTGCGGCAACGGCGGCTGCCTCGCCGAGCTGTGGGGCATCCGGGGCGGGGCCGCTCCCCCACCGCTGCAGCCCGGCGACGTCGTCGAGATGACCGTCGAGGGCATCGGGACCATCCGCAACCGCGTCGTCCCCGGCCTCGAGCTGCCACCCGTCGCCCCCGCACGGCCCCGGCCGCGCACCCGCACGCGCACCCCCTGAGAGAGGAACCACCGTGTTCGAGTACTTCCCCACCGGCCCCTACACCTGGAACCTCGGCGTCGTCGCGACGCTGAACTCCGGTGGGCTCATCGACGAGGTGGACCGTGCCTGCCGGCCGATCAAGGACGCCGCGAACGCCGGCGAGGACGCGGGCACCGAGGACTTCCTGCGCGCGTGGACGGCCCTGACCGACCAGCTGGTCGCCCAGGCCGAGGACGCCGAGAAGGCCGGGCACGTCCGCACCGCGGGGCAGCTGTACTTCCGGGCGAGCAACTACCTCTCCCAGGCCGAGCGGATGCTGGCGCACTCCAACCCCGACCGGGTGCCCACCTACCGGCGGATGCTGGAGATCGCGCAGAAGGCGTTCGACACCCACAGCCCGCGGGTCAGCCGGCTCACCGTCCCGTACGAGGGGACGACGCTGCCGGCGTACTTCAGCCAGGCACCGGGGAACGGGCCGCGGCCGGTGGTCGTCCTGGTCAACGGCCTGGACTCCACCAAGGAGCACATGTACTCCTCGGGCCACTGGGAGGAGCTCGCCGCGCGTGGGATCTCCTGCCTGATGCTCGACCAGCCCGGCACCGGCGAGTCGCTCCGGCTGCAGGGGCTGACCGCCCGCATCGACGCCGAGGTGTGGGCCGGCGCGGCGGTGGACTACCTGGAGACGCGGGACGACGTGGACACCTCGCGCATCGGGATCGTCGGCTGGTCGCTGGGGGGCTACTACGCGCCACGGGCGGCAGCCTTCGAGAAGCGGTTCGCGCTCTGCGTCGCCTGGGGCGCCAACCACGACTGGGGCTCGGTGCAGCGGCGGCGCAAGGAGCGGGAGGGCGAGCGCCCGGTTCCCCACTACTGGTCGCACGTGCTGTGGGTGTGGGGGCAACCGGGCGACGAGCACCACCTCGACACGTTCCTCGACTTCGCCGACGGCATCCACCTGAACGGCGTCGTCGAGCAGATCACCGTGCCGTTCCTGATCGCGCACGGCGCCAACGACCGGCAGATCCCGCTGGAGATGGCGCACCGCTCCTACGACCAGGCCGTCAACTCCCCCAAGCGCGAGCTTCGGGTGTTCACCCCGGAGGAGGGCGCGACCGAGCACATCGGCCTGGACCACCTGCCGCACGTGAGCGTCTTCGTCGCCGACTGGGTGGCCGACACGTTCGCCGAGCTGGGTGACCGGCCCTAGGGTCGGCCACGTGGCCGACCCCTTTCCCTCCGTCGCCGAGCTCGCCGCCGAGGAATCCGAACTGCAGTTCGGCTCCTTCACCAACGACGACGCCTGGGAGCTGGGGTCGGCCCTCGTCGCGGCCGGACGCGCGGAGAACGCCCCGGTCCAGATCGAGATCGCCCGCAACGGGCACCGGTTGTTCTCGGCAGCGCTGCCGGGGGCGACCCCGGACAACGTCTCCTGGATCGAGCGCAAGTCGCGGGTGGTGCACCGCTTCGGGCACAGCTCCCTGCTGGTGGGCCAGGCCAGTCGGGAGCGCGGCACGTCGTTCGAGGCGGAGTTCGGCCTGGACCCGGCTCGCTACGCCGCCCACGGCGGCGCGTTCCCGCTCCTGGTGCGGGACGTCGGTCCGGTCGGGGTCGTCGCGGTCTCCGGGCTGCCGCAGCTGGCGGACCACCGGATGGTCGTCGACGCCCTCCGCGCCCGGGGCGCGCGCCCCTGATCAGGGCGGCAACAGAAGTCTCCAACTGGACGCGCCGGTTTCGTCCGCTTCTTGCCAGTGCGGACCCGCGGAACCGCTCCGTACGTTACTGACAGCAGCCGGGCCGTACCGGTCCGTCACTCTCAGCCGTCGACCGAGGAGCTTCCCATGCCTTCCTTCTCCCGCCCCGCACTGACCCTGGTCCACGACTCCTCCACCCCCCGGCTGGCCTACGCCGAGACCGGCTGGGACGCCGCGCCCGCCTGGGAGTCCCGCACCTGGGAGACCCGCGCCTGGGACGCCGCTCCCGCGTGGGAGCCGGCCGCCGAGTGGGACGCCGCCGAGGAGTGGGACGACGCCCCGCAGGCCGACACGGTGTGGCCGGAGGCGACGCCGGTCTCGGCCGAGGAGTGGCGCCTGGACGCGCTCTGCGCCGAGACCGACCCGGAGGCCTTCTTCCCGGAGAAGGGTGGCTCCACCCGCGACGCCAAGAAGGTGTGCACCGGCTGCCCGGTCCGCGCCCAGTGCCTGGAGTTCGCGCTGGCCAACGACGAGCGCTTCGGCATCTGGGGCGGCCTGTCCGAGCGCGAGCGGCGTCGCCTGCGTGTGCAGCGCAACGACTCGATCAGCGCCTGACCGCTTTTCCCCGGGACCTCCCCGGGGAACGGAGCGGGGCATGCCGGAGGGATCACGGGCCCGCTCGTCCCACGCCGGCGCCGACGCGACCTCACCGCACCGGATCCCGGTGCGCGGCTGGCTGAGCATCGTCCGCCGCGCCACCGCCCAGGTCCTCGGCGACCGGCTGCAGGTGCTCAGTGCGGGGATCGCGTTCTTCGCCCTGCTCTCCCTCGCCCCGATGCTGGTCGCCGCCCTCTCCGTGTACGGAGCGGTGAACAGTCCCGAGGCCGCCCTGCGCCAGCTCTCAGAGCTGACCGGACTGCTGCCCGACGACCTCGAGCCCGTCGTCGGCGACCAGCTGGAGACGATCACCCGGGCCGCCGACGTGGTGACCGTGCGCAGCCTGGTCGGGCTGCTCGTGTCGCTCTGGACGGCGACGACGGCGGCGACCTACCTCGTCGACGCGCTCACCGTGGCCTACCACGAGGAGGAGACCCGCTCCTGGCTGCGTCGCAGCGGCATCGGGCTGCTCGTGGTCGTCGGCGGAGCACTCCTCGTCGGCGGCACCCTCACCGCGGCCGGCCTGCTCGACGAGCCGGTCGCCCACGCTCCGGCCGTCGTCCGGGGCGCCGCCCGGGTGCTGGCGTGGCCGCTGCTCGCCGTGCTGGTGTCGACCGCGCTCGGCGTCCTCTACCGGTTCGCACCGGACCGCCGGGACGCCCGCTGGCGCTGGATCAGCGGCGGCGCCACCCTGGCCACCCTGCTGTGGCTCGTCGCGACGGCGGGGCTGTTCTTCTACGTGCAGCACCTCGGTGGCTACCGGTCGACCTACGGTTCCCTGGCCGGCGTGGCGATCAGCATGTTCTGGCTGTGGCTCACCGTCTTCCTCGTGATCGTGGGCGCGGCGGTCAACGCCGAGGCCGAGCGGCAGACCGCGCGGGACTCGACCGTCGGCCCCGAGCAGCCCCTCGGCGACCGCGGTGCCGTCGTCGCCGACAGCGCACCGCCCTACGCCGAGGACCTCTGACGGGTCACGTCACACTCCCTGCCGGCATGGAACGCCCACGGTCCGTGTTGTCATGGGCGACGTACGGTCCGCCCGGGAGCTCCCGCGCGCGTCGACCCCCGCATCCGGAACCAGCGAAGGACCCCTCCTGCCCGAGACCCAGCCCCAGCCCACCACCGCCCGACGCCGGGAGCGTTCCGCCTCCCGCCGGGCCGCGGCCTCGCAGGCCGACCGCGCCGCCGCCCGCGAGGAGAAGCTGGCCCAGCAGAGCTGGGTGGAGGGCGCCGCCCCCGAGCTCCCGGCCCGCACCACCCGCCCCGAGAACGTCGTCTTCCACCTCGGGCCCACGAACTCCGGCAAGACCTACGAGTCGTTGCAGGCGCTGGCCGCCACCGGCTCCGGGGTCTACGCCGCGCCGCTGCGCCAGCTCGCCCACGAGGCCTACGCCAAGCTCTCGGCACAGCTGCCCGAGGGCACCGTCGGCCTGTCCACGGGCGAGGAGGAGATCGACCCCTTCGCACCCATCGTCTGCTGCACGGTCGAGAAGGCTCCGCCGCGCGGGGAGATGCTGGTGCTGGACGAGGCGCACTGGGTCACCGACCCCGACCGCGGCCACCACTGGGCCCGCCTGCTGCTCACCGGCGAGTACCGCGAGATGCACCTGATCTCCGCCGCCGAGGCCTACCTCGTGCTCAAGCCGCTGGTCTCCGACGCCGAGCACGTGGAGGTCGTCAACCACAAGCGGCTCTCCCGCCTCGACGTGCTGCGTGCGCCCGTTCGGCCCGAGGGCGTCCGGCCGCAGACCCTGGTGGTCGCCTTCTCCCGCAAGGCCGTCTACGCCGTGGCCGCCGAGCTCGACCAGCACCGCCCCGGCAAGGTCGGCGTCCTCTACGGTGCGCTGCCGCCGGCCACCCGCCGCGAGGTCATCGAGAAGTTCACCAGCGGCGAGTTCGACGTCCTGGTCACCACCGATGTCATCGGCCACGGCATCAACGTTCCGGCCACCACCGTCCTCTTCGCCGAGACGACGAAGTTCGACGGTCAGGAGATGCGCCCGCTGCGCACCTGGGAGGCCGCCCAGATCGCCGGCCGCGCCGGTCGCTACGGCCTCACCGGGCACGGCACGGCGGGCATCCTCATCGGCGTTAGCGGGCTGAAGCCGATCTCGGCCCTCGTCGCCGCCGGTGCCGCCGTCGCCCGCGGCGACGAGATGAGCGACCTGCCCAAGCGCGCCCCGCGGCTGCGCCCGGAGCTCGAGGACCTCGGCGCCTTCGAGCCGGTCGACCTGCCCGAGGCGCTGATCCGATGGATGGCGTGGGCGCGCGCCGCCACCCGCGACCAGGCGATGACCGCCGACGACGTGACCAGCCTCGTGCTGCGGGTGCACGCCCTGCTGCCGCTGCTCCGCGGTCCGCTCGGCGCGGCCGGCGACCTGGACACGATCTGGCGGCTGGTCAACCTGGCCATCGACTACAACCCGCCCCGGCGCACCCGCTGGCTGGTGCTGGCCAAGGCCGCGCTGCAGCACGCCGTCGGGCTGCCCGTGCCGCCGGAGACCGTGCTGCCCGACGTGCCGCGGGGCGGCACCGTGGAGGACTACGAGCAGGCCGCGGCGGCCGCTCGCGACGCCCAGACCCTGCTGCGCCAGTTCCCGGGCGTCGCCGGACTCTCCGGCGACGACGCCGCGTGGGTCGAGGAGGAGTGCGCCGAGATGATCACCGAGCTGCTCCCCGACGCCATCGCGCTGGGCCGGTCCGGGAAGTGCTCGGACTGCGGCCGTCCCATCGCCCCGTGGTTCACCACCTGCCGCCCGTGCAGCGCCCCGGCCGGGCGCGGTGGCGGCGAGCGTGACCGTCGTCCGTCGTCGGGTGGTCGCCGCACCGCGGGCCGGGCCGCAGGCCGCGCGCTCGGCGGGCGCCAGGGCGGGCCCCGGGGTCGCAGCCGCCGGGGCTGAGCCGCGCCGCGCCCGGGGGTGGGGAAGGATCGGGCGCGACTCCCGTCCGATCCCCGGAGGCCCCGATGCCCGTCCAGCTCCCGCCGCTGCCCACGATGGTCGTCGGGAGCCTGCCGCAGCCGGACTGGCTGATCGACCGCGACCGGCTGAGCCACCAGTTCCCGCCCCGCGTGCGCGCGGCAGAGCTGTGGCGGGTCCCGGCGGAGCTGCTCGCCGAGGCGCAGGACGACGCCACGCTGGTCACGATCCGTGCCCAGGAGGAGGCCGGGCTCGACGTCCTCACCGACGGCGAGATCCGCCGCGAGTCCTACTCCAACCACTTCGCGACCGCGCTCGAAGGGCTGGACCTCGACCACCCGGGCACCGTGCGCAACCGGTCGGGACTGGACATCCCGGTGCCCCGGGTGACCGGCGAGATCCGGCGTCCCCACCCCGTCCAGGTCGACGACGTGCGCTTCCTGCGGGCGCACACCGACCGTGCCGTGAAGATCACCGTGCCCGGCCCGTTCACGATGGCCCAGCAGGCGCAGAACGACCACTACCCCGACGACCGCGCCCTGGCGCTGGCCTACGCCGACGTCGTCCGGGAGGAGATCGCCGACCTGTTCGCCGCGGGCGCCGACATCGTGCAGGTCGACGAGCCGTGGCTGCAGGCCCGCCCCGAGGTCGCCCGGAAGTACGGTGCCGAGGCGCTCACCCGCGCCATCGAGGGTGCGGCCGGGCCGGTGCACGTGCACCTCTGCTTCGGCTACGCGGCCATGGTCGCCGATCGCCCCGAGGGCTACTCGTTCCTGCCGGAGCTCGCCGACACCCCGGCGACGGCGATCTCGGTGGAGACGGCGCAGTCGCACCTGGACCCGGCGTCGCTGCGGCCGCTGCGCGGCAAGGGGATCGCGCTGGGCGTGCTCGACCTCTCCACCCCCGAGGTGGAGACGCCCGAGGTCATCGCCGACCGGGTGCGCCGCGCGCTGGACGACGTCGACGTGGAGAAGCTCGTGCTCTCCAGCGACTGCGGCCTGAAGTACCTCCCCCGGGCATCGGCCGCGGGCAAGATGCGCTCGCTGGCCCAGGCGGCGGAACTGCTGCGGGCCGAGCTCGGCTGACTCAGGTCCCGCAGAAGGTCACGTAGCTGCCGAACGCCTCCGGCGCGGGCTGGGCGTACCGCTCCAGACCGGGGCGCTCGTCGAACGGCCGGGCCAGCACCTCGAGCAGCTGCTGCAGCGGCGCGAGGTCGTCCTCGGTCGCGGCGGTGAGGGCCTGCTCCACGAGGTGGTTGCGCGGGATGTAGACCGGGTTGACCCGGTCCATTCCCGAGGCGTCCGGGCCGACGGCGCGCCAGCGCTCCAGCCAGGCGTCGAACCCGGCGAGGTCGAGCACGAGCAGCCGTGCGGGCTCGGCGTCCCCCCGCGCCGCGTCGCCGAGCCGGCGGAAGAAGGTGGTGAGGTCGACCCGGTTGTCGCGCATCAGGGTCTGCAGGTCCTCGACCAGGGCCGTGGCCACCGCATCGTCCAGCCCCTCGGGCAGGCCCAGCTTCGCCCGCATGCCCGCCGTCCACGCCGTGTTGTACCGGCGCCGGAAGGTGCCGAGCGCCTCGGTGGCCATCGCGACGGCGGCGTCGGAGTCCTCGGCGAACAGCGGCAGCATCGCCTCGGCCAGCCGCGCCAGGTTCCACTCGGCCACCACCGGCTGGTTGCCGTAGGCGTAGCGACCGCCGGTGTCGATGGAGCTGTAGACCGTTGTCGGGTCGAAGACGTCGAGGAACGCGCACGGGCCGTAGTCGATGGTCTCGCCGGAGATCGTCACGTTGTCGGTGTTCATGACGCCGTGCACGAAGCCGACCAGCATCCAGCGGGCCACCAGCTCCGCCTGCACCTGGAGCACCGCCTCGTACAGCGCCAGGTAGGGCTGCTCCGCCCCGGCCGCGGCGGGGTGGTGCCGGGCGATCGCGTGGTCGGCGAGCCGGCGGAGGAGGTCGAGGTCGCCGGTCGAGGCGGCGTACTGGAAGCTCCCCACCCGCAGGTGGCTGCTCGCCACCCGCGCCAGCACCGCGCCAGGCAGCACCGTCTCGCGGCGCACCCCGCGGCCGGTCACGACCACCGCGAGGGAGCGGGTGGAGGGGATGCCGAGGGCGTGCATCGCCTCGCTGACGACGTACTCGCGCAGCATCGGCCCGACGGCGGCCAGCCCGTCGCCGCCGCGCGCGACCGGCGTGCGCCCGGATCCCTTGAGGTGCAGGTCGCGCAGCCGCCCGTCCGGGCCGGTGAGCTCGCCGAGCAGCAGCGCCCGGCCGTCGCCCAGCCGCGGGCTGTACCCGCCGAACTGGTGCCCGGAGTAGACCTGGGCCACCGGCGTCGCGCCGTCCGGCACGGCGTTGCCGGTCAGCAGCCGGACGCCCTCGTCGGTGCGCAGCGCGGCCGGGTCCAGCCCGAGCTCGAGGGCGAGGGCGTCGTTGAGCACGAGCAGCCGCGGCTCGGGGGCGTCCTCGGCCCGCCAGCGGATCGCCAGCTCGGGCAGCTCGCTGGCGAATCGGTCCCCGAGGACCAGGGTCGGGCCGGGTGCGACGCTCACGGTTGCGAGCGTACGTACGGAAACGGAGCGCCGCCGGTGGTCAGCCCAGCCGCGGGCGCACGGTCCCGGTCCAGACGTCGGCCCCCAGCCGGAGGATCAGCGCCGTCACGACGACGAGGAACGCGATCCGGATGAACCGGCTGCCGCGGCTGGTGGCCGTCCGCGCACCCAGGTACCCGCCGAGCATGTTCGCCGCGCCCAGCATCAGCCCCAGGCCCCAGAACACCGAGCCGTGCGGCACGAAGAACAGCAGCGCGCCGAGGTTGGTCGCGCAGTTCACGATCTTGGCCTTGGCGCTGGCGTTGAGGAAGTCGTAGCCCAGCAGCGACACCATGGCGAAGACCAGGAACGACCCGGTGCCCGGACCGAGGACGCCGTCGTAGAACCCGATGACGAGGCCGAGCCCCGCCGCGGTGCCGTGGTGCCGGCGGCCGGTGTGCCGCAGCGCCGTCACGTCGCCCAGCGCCGGGCGCAGCACGGTGAACGCGCCGATGCCGACCAGCGCCACCACGATGACCGGTTTGAAGACGCTCGCGGGCAGCAGCGCCGCCACGGAGGCGCCGGCGTAGCTGCTGGCCAGGGCGACCGCCGCCATGGGCAGCGCGGTGCGCAGGTCCGGGCGCACCCGCCGGTGGTACGTGAGCGCGCTGGTGCTCGTGCCGAACACCGAGCCGAGCTTGTTCGTCGCCAGCGCCTGGACCGGGCTGATGCCGGGCACGAGCAGCAGCGCCGGCAGCTGGATCAGCCCGCCACCACCGACCACGGCGTCGACGAACCCGGCGGTCAGGGCGGCGAGCAGGACCAGCAGCAGCGTCGCCGTCGCCAGCCCCTCGGGGAGCAGCTCCGTCATCCGCGGAACGGGGGACGGACGAGGGCAGGCACGCCACCGATCCTCTCCCACCCGCTCATGCGGCGTCCGCCCAGGACCGGACGACGGCGACGTCGAGCGGGAAGTCGACCGGGAAGCCCCCGAACAGCAGCCGCCCGGCCGCGGCCGCGGCCGACCGCACCTCGTCGGCGACCCGGTCGGCGAGGTGCTCCGGGGTGTGCACCAGCACCTCGTCGTGCAGGAAGAAGACCAGGTGCGGCCTCTCCTCCAGCCGCCCCTCCCCGAGCTGCTCCTCGCCGAGGCGCCAGAGCCGGTTGCGCAGGTCGGCCAGCCAGCACAGCGCCCACTCCGCCGCGGTGCCCTGGACGACGAAGTTGCGGGTGAACCGGCCCCACGCCCTGCGCCGCCGGTCGTCCTCCTGCCGCGATCCGCCCGGCTCCGGCGGCTCCCCGAGGTCCACGAGGCGCTCACCACCCGGCACCGGGGAGCCCCGCCCCAGCACCGTGCGCACCACCTCGCCCCGCTCCCCCGCGCGCGCCGCCTCCTCGACCAGCGCGATGGCCTGCGGGTACCGGCGGGTCAGTCGCGGCATCATCCGGCCGCTCTCCCCGCGGGTGCCGCCGTACATCGCACCGAGGATCCCGACCTTCGCCTCGGCCCGGGTGGCGACCGTGCCGGCGTCGACCATCCCCTGGTAGAGGTCGCGCGCCCGCGCGGCCTCGGCCATCGCCAGGTCCCCGCTCACGGCCGCGAGCACGCGGGGCTCCAGCTGCGCGACGTCGGCGACCACCAGCCGCCACCCCTCGTCGGCGACCGCGGCCGGCCGGATCTGCACCGGCACCGACAGCGCCCCGCCGCCGTTGGACGCCCACCGGCCGGTGACCACCCCGCCGGGGAGGAACCAGGAGCGGAACCGGCCGTCGCGCACCCAGGTGTCCAGCCACGACCAGCCGTTGGCGGTGAGCAGCCGGGCGAGCTTCTTGTACTCCAGCAGCGGCGGGACGACGGGGTGCTCCAGCTGGGCCAGCGTCCAGGAGCGGGTGTCCTCCACCGGCAGCCCGGCCGCCTGCAGCGCCCGGAGCACGTCGGCCGGCGAGTCCGGGTTCAGGGCGGGTGCGCCGAGCGCGCCGCGGATCTGCGATGCCAGCCGCTCGAGCTGCGCCGGACGGTGCCCCGCCACGGGCCGGGGGCCGAGGAGTTCGGTGAGCAGCCGTTCGTGCACGTCGGTGCGCCAGGGCAGCCCGGCGTGGGTCATCTCCGCGGCGACCAGCGCCCCGGAGGACTCCGCCGCCAGCAGCAGCTCGAGCCGGCGCCGTTCCGGGGACGCGGCCAGCACCGCCTGCTGGCGCGCGTCCTCGGCTGCCGGGTCGAGCAGGTCGGCGGGATCGGCGAGGGGGAAGAGCGCGGGGTCGGTCCCGGTGACCGGCTGCAGGGCGTCCCAGCCGGCCGTCTCCTCGCCGGTGAGCAGCCGCTGGTCGGCGAAGGGGGTGCGGCGCAGGATCGCGTGGGCGAGCCGCAGGTCGGTGCAGCGGGCCACGCGGACCCCCTGCGCCAGGAGTTGCGGGTACCACCGGGTGGTGTCGTCCCAGATCCAGCGGACCGGGCCGGCCTCGTGCCGGCGGACGAACCCGGCGAGCGTGGTCGCGGGCACGCGGAGCACGCCGGCCGGCATGTGCGCCTCGACGTCGTCCCCCCGGCGCACGAGGACGATCCGGTTCACCTCCGCAGTCTCGCCGACGCCACCGACACCCGCGCTGCCCACCGACGGACGGGCGTCCACACTGGGCGGTGTGACCCCGGCACCGCGCGGCGTCGTCCGCCTGCTCAACACCGCCGGCGGCCGGGTGCTCTGCCTCGCCGGTGACGTCGACGCGGCGACCGTCGACTCCTTCCTCCGCCGCTACGGCCGCGAGCCGATGCCGGTCGAGGGCATCGACGCCGGGTCGGTGACCGGCCTCTCGATGCCCGGGCTGGACCTGGTGCTCGACCACCTGGACGCCGCCGAGCGCGCCGGCCGTGCGGTGCGCGTACGCCGCTCCCCGCCCGTGGAACGGTTGCTGGAGCGCGCCGACCGCTAGCGTGCGCGGGTGCGCATGAAGCCCGGCCGTCCCGATCTCGCCGCCCGCGCGGGCCTGTTCGACGTCCCCCCGGCCACGGACGGGCCGACGGTCACCTTCCTCGGCGTCTCCAGCCTGCTGTTCGACGACGGCGAGCACGCGGTCCTGACCGACGGCTTCTTCTCCCGCCCGTCGCTGCTGCGGGTGGGGCTGGGCCGCATCACCCCCGACGCCGCGCGCATCGGCGCCGCGCTCGGCCGGTGGGGGCTGGACGACCCGCGCTCGCGACTGCGGGCCGTCGTGCCGGTGCACACGCACTTCGACCACGCCCTGGACTCCGCCGCGGTCGCCCTGCGCACCGGCGCGGACCTGCTCGGCGGGGAGTCGGCCGCCCGGATCGGGCGAGGCGGAGGCCTGCCCGAGGACCGCATCCACGTCGTGGCACCGGGCGCGCCGGTGGCCCTCGGCTCGTTCTCCCTCACCTTCCTCGCGTCCGAGCACTGCCCGCCGGACCGCTATCCGGGGACGATCGCCGCGCCGGTCGTCCCACCGGCGCGGGCGCGTGCCTACCGCTGCGGGGAGGCCTGGTCGCTGCTGGTCGCCCACCGCGGCGGTCGCACCGCGCTCGTGCAGGGCAGCGCCGGCTTCGTACCGGGGGCGCTGGCCGGCCGGCGGGCCGACGTCGCCTACCTGGGCGTGGGCCAGCTGGGCGTCCAGGAGGAGACCTACCTCCGCGACTACTGGGCCGAGACCGTGCAGGCCGTCGGCGCGCGCGAGGTCGTCCTGATCCACTGGGACGACTTCTTCCGCCCGCTCGACCGGCCGCTGCGCGCCCTCCCCTACGCCGGCGACGACCTCGACGTGACGCTGCGGGTGCTCGGCGAGCTCGCCGCGGCGCAGGGCGTGGGGCTCCACCTGCCCACCGTGTGGCGGCGCGAGGACCCCTGGGCGCTCCTCGGCTGACGCGGCACGCGGGCGAGCCGGAATGAACCGGCACCTCGGTGGTATTGGCAACCAGTGAGAGGGCCCACGGCGGTCGCTCGCGCCGCCGTCCTCCCCGAAGGGCCCCCGTGACAGCCACCGCACCGCGTTCCGCGTCCGTCGACGCCGCCCCGCAGCCGGCCCGCACCGCGCCGCTGGCCCTGATGCTCGGCGCCTTCGTCGCGCTCGGCCCGCTGACCATCGACATGTACCTGCCCGCGCTGCCCGACATCCGCCGGGAGCTGGCGACGTCGTCGGCCACCGTGCAGCTCACCCTGACCGGCACCCTGGCCGGGCTCGCCCTCGGCCAGCTGGTGATCGGCCCGCTGTCGGATGCGTTCGGGCGGCGGCGCCCGCTGCTGGCCGGCGCCGCCCTGCACGTGCTGGCCTCGCTGCTGGTGCTGGTCGCGCCGGACGTGGCCACCCTGGGTGCGCTGCGGACCCTGCAGGGCGTGGGCTGCGCGGCGGCCAGCGTGGTGGCGATCGCCATCGTGCGGGACCTCTACGCGGGCCGGGCCGCGGCCACGATGCTCTCCCGGCTGTTCCTCGTCATGGGCGTCGCGCCGGTGCTGGCCCCGACCGTCGGCGGGGAGGTGCTGCGGTTCACCTCCTGGCGCGGGGTCTTCGCGATCCTCGCCGGCTACGGCATCGCGGTCCTCGCGGTCGGGGCGCTCGCGCTGCGCGAGACCCTGCCGACGGGGCGGCGGCGCAGCGGCGGCGTCCGCGGGACGCTGCGCACCTACCGGATGCTGCTGCGCGACCGCATCTACGTCGGCCTGATCATCTCCTCGGGGCTCACGATGGCGGCCCTGTTCGCCTACGTGTCCGGCTCCTCGTTCGTCTACCAGCGCGAGTTCGGCCTCGACGAGCAGCAGTTCGGTCTCCTGTTCGGCGCCGGGGCGGTGTGGCTGATCGCGGCCACGCAGCTCAACCCGGTGCTGCTCCGGTGGTTCTCCCCCGCACGGATCCTGGTCACCGCCACCGTGTGCGGCACCCTGGCCGGGGCGGGCCTGCTGGTCCTCGCCGGAGCGGACCTCGGCGGCCTGTTGGGCGTCGCGGTACCGCTGTGGCTGGTCCTGTTCGCCACCGGTCTCGCCCTCCCCAACGGCCCGGCCCTCGCCCTCTCCGGTTACGGCGACTCGGCCGGGTCGGCCGCGGCGCTGCTCGGCGCCGTCCAGTTCGGGGTCGGTGCCGCGGTGTCGCCACTGGTCGGGGTGCTGAGCAACGACGCCCTCGCCATGGGCGTGGCGATCGTGGGCTCGCTGGCCCTCGCCGTCGGCGTCCTGCTCGCCGTGCGGCCGTGGCGGCTGCCCGAGCCGCAGGACGACGTCCTCCCCGCCGGCCACTGACCGCCAGGCCCTCCTAGGCTGACGCCGTGGAGGTCTGGTTCAACCCGTCGTGCTCGAAGTGCCGGATCGCCCGCGACGAGCTGAGCGGCGCGGGCGTCGAGGTCACGCTGCGCCGCTACCTGGATGCGCCGCCGAGCGAGGCGGAGCTGCGATCGGCGCTGGCGGCGCTGGGACTGGAGCCGTGGGACATCACCCGGATGTCCGAACCGGTCGCCCGGGAGCTCGGCCTGCGCGACCTGCCCCGGGACCGGGCGACCTGGATCCGCCTCCTGCTCGAGCACCCGCGGCTGATCCAGCGCCCGATCGTGCTCGGCGACGACGGGCGCGCCTGGGTCGCCCGTGACGGGGAGACCCTGGCCGAGGTCGTCGCCGCGGCGCGCGGCTGATTACTCCGTGCGCGGCGCGGGGTAGGGCGGTGCGGTGACCCGCGAGCTCGATCCCACCGACCCCGACACCCTCTACGCGGAGGGGCCGGTCGCCGCCGAGCCGCCGGACGACGACCTGCCCGAGACCTCTCCGCTGCGCGACTCCGGAGGCACCGGCCCGGGGCCCGACGACCTCGACCGGCTGCTGTGAGCGCCGGAGGTCAGCGGTAGTTCACGTGCACGTGGTCGTAGTGGTTGGCCGTCGCGTCGCCACGGTCCTCCATCCGCGTCCACGAGCCGTTCGGCGAGGACAGCATCCGCTGCTGCCAGATGAGGTACTCGACGCCGAGCTCCGACCAGTGCGCCCGGTGGTACTCGACGATGGCGTCACCGAGGGCCTCGTCGGTCAGCACCATGTAGTCCAGGGCGTTGCCCGACGGGTGCCCGTGCGGGTCGGTGGCGCTGGCCCGCGTCCCGCCGAGGGTGATGTCGTCGGCGCCCGGGACGTTGCTGACGACGGCGTTGGCGGCCGCCTGGACCCGGGAGGACACCGGTCCGGCGCTGTTGCTGATCTTCGCGATGACGTCGACCGCGGTCGAGGCGGCGGCCACGGCGGCGCCTCGGGCCGTCGCCTGGGCGGCGGCGGCGGCCTTGGCCTCCTCCTCGGCCCGGATCCGCGCCTCCTCCTCCGCCTTGCGGCGGTCGAGCTCGGCCTGGTCGGCGGCGGCCTGGGCCTGCTGGGCCTGGGTCTCGGCGGCCTGACGGGTGCTGCGGCTGGCGGCGAGCTGCTCGAGGGGCGCCAGGTCGTCGGTGACGTCGACCGGTGCCGCGTCGGCGGTGAGGCCGAGCTCCTGCGCCACGCTCAGCGACGGGGACGAGCCCGCCTCGGCCTGCGCGGCCGGCTCGACGCCGATCAGGACGTTCACCAGGACGGCACCCGCGGCGGCGACGCCGAGGTACAGGCCCGGTCGCCGGACGGCGGTGGGCGGGGTGGTGCGCGCGCGGGCCGCGCGGCCGGACGTGGTGGTGCGGGGGTTCATGGGTGCGGGTGCTCCGGAGTGTGCGAGCGCTCCTCGCCCGACGGGCGGAGGCGCAGCGGGTGTGCGGGCATCGGCGGCCGGGCCGGGCCGCAGCGGGGCACCTGGGAAGCGGCGGGGAGCCGGTCGAGCGGAGGTGCTCGAGGTGGTGCATCGCTGCGACGGGGCGTCAGGGACGGCCGCGCGGGATCAGGTCCGGGCGCACACCCGGGTCGGGCGCGGGGTCACGCGAGGTCGGGCATCCGTGCAGGGGCACGCCATCCGGCGGCTCTCCGTTTCTTCCGATGCCGCCTACCGAGTTAGCTGACGGATTCGGGCTCAGAAGTGCCCTACCCGCCGCGGACGGCTGCCCGCGGCGCGATTCACCCCAGTACTGCGGTGGGTCCCCGGCTCGCCTCCGGCTCGTGACCGGCGGCGACTCGGCGGCGTCCGGGCGGACTCCCCGGGTGGGGACGACACGACCGACCGGACCGGGCCACCGTAGCCGCCGTTACGCAGTCGTGACAATCCGGAGCGAGAAAACCTGCGCCGTGATGCGTGTCGCGCACGGGCCGCGGGATGCACTCCGTGTATGGACCCGATCGCTCTGCGCAGCAGCCACGAGCGTCCCGGAAGTCCAGGTCAGGGAGCCGCCGCGGCTCGGCTCACCCCTACGGGGTGCTCAAGCTCCGACGCCGGCGGCCCGATGAAGGTCCTGTGACCAGTGTGTCCGAGCGACCGGACGAGGAGTACGCCACTCCCCCGTCCGCCCTCGGCGACCCCGCTCCCGGGGACCTCTGGACCGCGGTCGCCGACCTCTCGGCCTCCGTCGTCGAGCTGGAGGTCCTCTCCCGGTTCGAGCGGGACGACGTCGAGCCGCTCGCCGAGCACGCCGCGGCCGCTGCGCGCGACCTCGGGCTGGTCGAGCTCGAGCTCCGCGCGACCCTCGTGCAGGCCGATCTGGAGCGCAAGCGCGGCCACGTCGCCGAGGCCGGCCGGCGCGCCCAGGACGTGCTCCGCTGGGCCACCGAGAACGAGGCCAGGCACCTGCAGGCCCGCGCCCACTTCCTGCTCGCCGGTGCCCTCCAGGAGCTGGGCGACCTCTCGCTCGCCCTGGAGCACGCCGTCCGCTCCGCCGAGCTGCTCGGCGACGACGCCCCTGCCGAGCTCCGGGTCGACCACCAGGCGCGGCTGGCCGACTGCCTCGGCCTCAACGGCGACATGACGGCGCGCGACCGGTACGAGCACGTGCTGGCCCTGGCCGAGGAGCTCGGCGACGTCGACCGCCAGGTGCTGATCCTCAACAACCGCGCCTACTGCGAGACGATCTGCGGCCACTACGACGAGGCCCTCGTCTGGATCACCCGTCTGCAGGAGCTCGCCGCCCGCCACGACGTCCCCGTCCGGGTCGGCCGGCTGGACACCCTGGGCCGCGTGCTCATGGAGCTCGGCCGCTTCGAGGAGGCGGAGGCGGCGATGCTGCCCGGCCTCCACCCGGAGGTGCTCGAGGCGTCCCTGGACGGCGACGGCGGAGCGGACTTCCTGCTCACCCTGGCCGAGCTGCGCCGCCTGCGCGGCCACCTCCCGGCGGCGCAGGAGACCCTCGACGAGTGCGTGCGCCGGTGCGAGCGGTACGGCCTGACCTCCATCCGGGTCCGCGCCCGCCGCGAGCAGGCCGAGCTGTACGCGGCCGGCGAGCGCTACCGGGAGGCGTTCGAGGAGCACAAGCTCTACGCCGACGAGCTGGCCGAGCTGCAGTCCACCGAACGCGACGCGCGCGCCCGCGCCCTGCAGGCCATGTACGAGACCACCGAGGCCCGGCAGCAGAGCCGCCGGTACCGCGAGCTGTCGCTGCGCGACCCGCTGACCGGCCTCTACAACCGCCGCTTCGTCGACGACGAGCTGCCCCGCGTCCTGGCGCTGCCGGCCGCCGCCGACGGCGCGGTGACCGTCGGGCTGCTGGACCTCGACCACTTCAAACGGATCAACGACGAGTGCTCGCACGAGACCGGCGACCGCGTGCTGCGGACCGTCGCCGACCTGCTGGAGGACGTCGGTCTGCGGACCGGCGTCGGCGAGGACTGCGGCTCGTTCGTCGCCCGCCTGGGCGGCGAGGAGTTCCTCCTGGTGCTCGTCGGGCTGTCGGTCGCGGCCGCCGCCGCCCACCTCGACGCGGTGCGGCAGGCGGTGAGCGCCCATCCGTGGGACGCGGTGACCGGCGGGCTGCCCGTGACGGTCAGCATCGGTTCCGCGAGCACCGACGGCCTGCTCGCACCGACTCCCTCCGACATGCTCGCCCGGGCCGACGCGCGGCTCTACACCGCCAAGCGCCAGGGGCGCGACCGGCTGGTCAGCGAGACCGGCTGACGGTCGGCGGCGGTCAGGCCGGCTCGACGCCGAAGACGGTCGCGAGCCGCTCGATCTTCCGGGCGCGACCCAGCCGGGGCAGGTCGCTGCCGTCGCGGATCACCTGGCCGCGGGCGTCGAAGTCGGCGAGGAAGTCCCGTGCCCAGGCGACGTCGGACGGCGTCGGGCTGATCACCTCGTTGATCACCGGCAGCTGGTCCATGTCCAGGCACAGCTTCCCGGTGAGCCCGAGGGAGACGGTGACGGCGGTCTGCTCGCGCAGCACCGGGTGGCTGCTGCTCACCGTCGGGCCGTCGATCGGCCCGGGCAGACCGCCGATCCGGCTGGCGACGACCAGCCGGGACCGCGGGTAGGCCATGGCCAGGTCGTCGGCGCTGGTGCCGGTGTCCCGCCGGTAGTCGCCGCTGCCGAAGGCGAGCCGGAAGGCGCCGCGGGCGCGGGCGATGTTGACCGACTCCTCGATGCCCAGGGCCGACTCCACCAGCGCCAGCACCGGAGTGGCCCCGCCGAGCCGGTCGAAGGTCTCGGTCACGTGCTCGGCGGCCTCGGTCTTGGCCAGCATCACACCGAGCAGCCCGGGCGATCCCGCCAGACCGGCGACGTCGTCGGCCCAGAACGGGCTGGCGTGGTCGTTGATCCGGACCCACGCCGTCCTCTCGCCGTCGGCCAGCCAGCGCAGGACGCCCTCGCGGGCCTCGTCCTTGTGCGCCGGGTCGACGGCGTCCTCGATGTCCAGCACGACCTGGTCGGCCCGCGAGGAGTGCGCGACGTCGAACAGCTCGGTGCGCGCACCGTTGACCAGCAACCAGGACCGGGCGTCGTCGGGCCCGACCGTTCTCCTTCTCGCCACGGACCCATCCTCGCCCGGTTCGGCGCCCGGTGCCCGGAGGTCCGCCGTTCGCGGGCCGGGCCTTCCGGTCAGCGGGAGCGGCGGCCGCCGACCGGCCCCGCACCGGTTCAGGCGGCGGCGACCCGGGGCGCGACCTCGGTGCCCAGCAGCTCGATGCCGCGCAGCAGGTCCGCGTGCGCCAGCCGCGGGTTGGTCATCTGCAGCGACACCCGGTCCACCCCGCCCAGCTGGTCGGAGATCCGCACCAGCTTCTCCGCCACGGTCTCCGGGTCGCCCATGAAGAAGGCGCCGTCGGGGCCGCTGGTGGCGTCGAACTGCGCCCGGTCCGGGGCCGCGAAGCCGCGCTCGCGCGAGACCTTGGTGAACATCTCGTGCCAGCCGGGGTAGATCGTGTCGGCGGCCGCCTGCGTGCTCTCGGCGACGAAGCCGAACACGTGCAGGCCGACCTGGAGCAACTCCTTCGCGTGCCCGGCGTGCTCGCCGGCCCGGCGGTAGAGGTCGATCAGCGGCGCGAACTGGCGTGGCTGCCCGCCGATGATCGCCACCATGAGCGGCAGGCCGAGCAGGCCGGCCCGGGCGAAGGACTCCGGGGTGCCGCCCACGCCGACCCAGATCGGCAGCGGGTCCTGCAGGGGCCGCGGGTACACGCCCTGACCGGTGAGCGGCGGGCGGTGCCGCCCGGACCACGTCACGTGCTCGGACTCCCGGATGCGCAGCAGCAGGTCGAGCTTCTCGGCGAACAGCTCGTCGTAGTCGGCGAGGCTCAGGCCGAACAGCGGGAAGGCCTCGGTGAACGACCCGCGGCCGACGACCAGGTCGATCCGGCCCCGGGAGATGAGGTCGAGGGTGGCGAACTGCTGGAAGACCCGCACCGGGTCCGCGGCGCTCAGCACGGCGACGGCGCTGCCCAGCCTGATCCGCGAGGTGCGGGCGGCGGCCGCCGCGAGGATCACCGGCGGCGCGGAGTCGTAGTACTCGGGGCGGTGGTGCTCGCCGATGCCGAAGGAGTGCAGACCGACGCGGTCGGCGAGCTCGATCTCCTCCAGCAGGTCGGCCATGCGCTCCTCGGGGCCGATCAGGCGGCCCGAACCGGGGTCGGTCACGGCCGAGACGAAGCTGTCGACACCCAGATGCATGGCGCCCAGTCAATCAGCCGGCGCCGAGGGGCCGCACCCGCCGACGCAGGGCAGGATCGGGGGGACCGCACCGACCCCCGCGAGGAGGACCAGCGCCATGGCCCGGATCGACCACCCAGGCCTGGCCCGCAAGGTCGTCCCGGCGGACGCCGCCGCAGCCCTGATCGAGCCGGGCGACACCGTCGGCATGAGCGGGTTCACCGGCGCCGGCTACCCCAAGGCCGTTCCGGAGGCCCTGGCGCGCCGGATCAGCGGCGCGCACGCGGCCGGCGAGCCGTTCCGGGTCAACGTCTGGACCGGCGCCTCGACAGCTCCCGAGCTCGACGGCGTCCTCGCCGCGGCCGACGGCGTCGACCTGCGGTTGCCCTACCAGTCCGACCCGGTCACCCGCGCCAAGATCAACGCCGGCGAGATGGACTACCTCGACGTCCACCTCTCCCATGTCGCCCAGCTGGCCTGGGAGGGCTTCCTCGGCCCGCTGGACGTCGCCGTCGTCGAGGTCAGCGGGATCACCGCCGACGGCGACCTGGTCCCCTCCTCCTCGGTCGGCAACAACAAGACCTGGCTGGACCGCGCGGACCGCGTGGTCCTGGAGGTCAACTCGTGGCAGAGCCCCGACCTGGAGGGCATGCACGACATCTACTACGGCACGGCGCTGCCGCCGGATCGGCTGCCCATCCCGCTCACCCGCCCGGCCGACCGCATCGGCACCCCCTACCTGCGCTGCGCCCCCGAGAAGATCGTCGCCGTCGTCGAGACCGCCGCTCCCGACCGCAACAGCCCGCTGGCCGTGCCGGACGAGACGTCCCGGCGCATCGCGGGGCACCTGGTCGAGTTCCTGGAGCACGAGGTCGAGCGGGGGCGGCTGCCGGCGACCCTGCTGCCGCTGCAGTCCGGCGTGGGGAACGTGGCCAACGCCGTCCTCGCGGGACTGGGCACCTCCCGCTTCGAGGGGCTGTCGGCCTACACCGAGGTCATCCAGGACGGCATGCTGGACCTGCTGCGCTCGGGCACGATGTCGGTGGCCTCGGCCACCGCGTTCGCGCTCGGACCGGAGGCGCAGGAGGAGTTCCTGCGCACCGCTCGGGAGTACCGCGACCGGATCGTGCTGCGCCCGCAGGAGATGAGCAACCACCCGGAACTCATCCGGAGGCTGGGCGTGCTCGCGATGAACGGGATGATCGAGGCCGACATCTACGGCAACGTGAACTCCACGCACCTGATGGGCAGCCGGATCCAGAACGGCATCGGCGGCTCCGGTGACTTCGCGCGGAACGCCTACCTGTCGTTCTTCCTCAGCCCGTCGACGGCCAAGGGCGGGGCGATCTCGAGCATCCTGCCGATGGTGTCGCACGTCGACCACACCGAGCACGACGTCCAGGTCCTGGTGACCGAGCAGGGGCTGGCCGACCTGCGGGGGCTCTCGCCCCGCCGGCGGGCCCGCGCGGTCATCGCCTCCTGCGCCCACCCGGACTACCGACCCCTGCTCGAGGACTACCTGGAGCGGGCCGACCGGGGCGCCTACGGCCGGCACACCCCGCACCTGCTCACCGAGGCGCTGAGCTGGCACATCCGGTTCCTGGAGACCGGCTCGATGCTGCCGCGCTGAGTGGCGCCACCTCCCCCCTTGTGGGGATTCGCCCATGGCGGAACGACTGTTCGTCGGTTTCCACGGACAAGCCGGGGGGTCGGACTGCCGATTCAGGGCACATGGCAGCTCGGCTCGCAACGGTGCGGTCCTCGGCTCGACGTCAGGCCGCGACCGAGCAGAAGACGTCCCCCTGGTGGCGCGACGCGGTCGTCTACCAGGTCTACCTGCGCTCGTTCGCCGACGGGAACGGCGACGGCATCGGTGACCTGGCCGGCCTGCGCGCCCGCCTGCCCTACCTGAACTGGCTGGGCGTCGACGCGCTGTGGATCAACCCGCACTACCCCTCCGGCGGCGCCGACGGCGGCTACGACATCAGCGACTACCGCGCGGTGGACCCCGAGTACGGGGACGTCGCCGACCTCGAGGCGCTCGTCCAGGACGCCCGCTCCCTCGGCCTGCGGGTGCTGCTGGACATCGTCCCGAACCACACCTCCGACCAGCACCCGTGGTTCCAGGCCGCGCTGGCCGATCCGGACTCCCCCGAGGCCGCTCGCTACCACTTCGCGCCGCCGTCGGAGGAGCCACCGAACAACTGGCGCTCGCTGTTCGGCGGCCCGGCCTGGTCGCGGACGCCCGACGGCCGCTGGTACCTGCACCTGTTCGCTCCCGAGCAGCCCGACCTCAACTGGCGCGACCCGGCGGTCGCCGAGGACTTCGAGCGGACGCTGCGCTTCTGGCTGGACCGTGGGGTCGACGGCTTCCGCGTCGACGTCGCCTACGGGCTGTTCAAGGACGCCGGGCTGCGCGACAACCCGGGCGAGTACTCCCCCACCCTGTTCGGCCACGGCCCGGAGCAGGCCATGACGTGGAACCAGCCCGAGGTGCACGACGTGTGGCGCCGCTGGCGCTCCGTCTGCGACGAGTACCCGGACACGATGCTCGTCGGCGAGGTCTGCCTGGCCGACCCGCGGGAGATCGCGCTCTACTCGCGGCCCGACGAGATGCACCAGGCCTTCTCGTTCCGGCTGCTGAAGTCCGGCTGGTCGGCCGAGGCGTTCGCCGACGGTGTGCAGAGCGCGCTGGACGCGTTCGGCACGGTCGGCGCGCCGGTCTCGTGGGTGCTCGGCAACCACGACAAGGACCGGCAGGTCACCCGCTTCGGTGGTGGCGAGGTCGGCGACGCCCGGGCCCGCGCGGCCGCGCTGCTGAAGCTCGCCCTGCCGGGCTCGGCCTACATCTACGCCGGCGACGAGCTCGGCCTGCCCCAGGCGCACGTGCCCGACGAGCACAAGCGCGACCCGATCTTCTTCCGCAGCGGCGGGCAGCGCAGCGGTCGAGACGGCTGCCGCGTCCCGATGCCGTGGAACGCCACGCCCGGTGTGGGCTTCTCCCCCCGCGGTTCGGCGCAGCCGTGGCTGCCGATCCCCGCCGAGTGGCGCCGGTACGCCGTCTCCCGGCAGGCCCGTGACGACCGCTCGATGCTGAACCTCTACCGGCAGGCGCTCGCCGTGCGGGCGGAGCACCCGGCGCTGGGCTCGGGCGTGGCGACCGTCAGCCGCCGCGGTGACCTGCTCACCGTGCGGAGCACCGCCGAGGGACGCGCGGTGCGGTGCGTGATCAACATGGGCGAGCACACGGTGCTCGTGCGGACCGCGGGGACTCTGCTGCTGTGCTCGGCGCCGCAGGTGGCACACACGTCGCGGCGCACGCTGGCGCTGCCGCCGGACACCGCGGTCTGGATCGCCGAGGACTGAACCGGGCGCGGGCGGACGCGAACGGGGCGGGTGAGCCCTACGGCTCACCCGCCCCGGGTGGTTCAGCCCTCGCTGCGAGGGACGATGCGCATGAGCGCGGTGCCGACGGCGAGCATCGCGAAGGCCGCGAGCGCCAGCCAGACGCTGCCGAAGCCCGTGTAGGCCAGAGCGCCACCGGTGCCACCGGCTGCCAGAGGGGCGGACGGGTTGTCGTACATCGTTACCACCTCCTCTCGCGGTTCAGGGCGGCGTCCAGGTACGCCTTGGCGTGGACGGCCTGCAGGAAGAGGTCGTAGAGGAGCTCGTACATCAGCCCCGCGGCGAGCATCCGCTTCCACCCGCGGTACCGGACGGTGACCACGCGCTCGACGACGAAGAGCCCGGTGACGGCCAGCCAGAAGGGCTGGACGTGCAGCGCGCCCTCGGTGGCCAGCGAGATGCCGATGGAGCCCAGGTAGAGGAAGGTGACGAGCACCCCGAGCAGCGTGAGCAGCTGCCGGCCCCAGTACCGCCAGGTGATCCCCGTCAGGCCGTACTGGAAGCAGTTCTCGATGGCGCCGCGCTTCCAGCGCAGCCGCTGGTTCCACAGGTCCCGCCAGGTCGGCATGACCTCGGTCACCAGCGTGCACTCCATCGGGCTGAGCACGCGGTACCCCAGGTGGAGGATCGCGAAGGTGAGCTCGTTGTCCTCCGTCAGCACCGTCGTGTCGTAGATGCCGCCCTGGCCGTCGCCGGCCGGGAGGCGGCCCTCGAGGCGGGCGGCGGAGATCTCGCGCAGCGTCGCGGCCCGGAACATCGCCGCGGTGCCGGTGACGACCAGGCACTTGCCCTTCAGCCGCCGGACGTCGCGGGCGTAGCGGGCGTACTCGTTGCGCTGGAGGTGCCCGACGAAGCCGCCACCCTCGTCGCCGCGGAACGTGCCGCCGACCGCGCCCATGCGGTCGTCGGCGAGCACGTGGCGGGCGGCGCCGGCGAGGAAGCCGGGGTCGAGCTGCGAGTCGGCGTCCTGGACGAGGACCAGGTCGGAGTCGACGGCGTCCGGTCGCCCGCTCGACGCGGCACGGCGCTCGGCCAGGGTCCGGCGCAGCGCTGCACCGCGGCGCCCACCGGCGGGGTTCCGCCGTTCGGAGCCGGCGTAGGCCGAACCCACGGCGGCGGGTGCCGCGGACCGACGGTCGGCGCGGCGACGATCGGCGTCCCGGCGGTCACCGACGGTCTGCCGGCGGAACCGCAGCCGCCACGCCTGGTTCAGCGCGCCGGCCTTCTTGTCCCGGTTGCCGACGGTCTCCAGCACCTCGGCGCCGGCGGCCAGCGCCCGGGCGACGGTGTCGTCGGTGCAGTTGTCGGCGACGACGACGACGCGCGACGGCGGCAGCGTCTGGCCGGCGAGGCCAGTGAGGGTGGCGGTGATGCGGTCGCCCTCGTCGTGCGCGGGCACCAGCACCGTGATGAGCGGCCGGCGGTCGGCCGGACCGCGGCGGTCATCGGCCCGCGGCGCCGTCGGAACCGGTGCCGCTCCTGCGGCGGGCCGGTCCAGGACGGCCGTGCGCGTGCTGTCGATCATGCGTGTTTCCCCCGTTGCTCAGCGATGACCGAGAGCCACCGCTTCCCCCAAGCAGCGTCCATGGTGGGCCCGTGTCGTGACCCTGTGTCGCGAAATGGGTCGATATCGCTCGCAAGGAGTACGGAGCGTGAGCGGACTGCGAGGATGTGACTGCGTTCCGTCATCGGCTGCGGGCGGAACCGGGCATCGCACGCGTTTGGGAGGATCGGCCCGTGCCGTCCGCTCCCCCGCTCCCGGCCCCGCCGCGGGCCGCCCGCACCGCCGTCGGCACCTGGTTCTTCCTCAACGCGGTGCTGTACACGAACCTGCTGCCGCGGCTGCCGGAGCTCAAGGACGCCCTGCAGCTGAGCAACGCCGCTCTCGGCACGGCCCTGGCGGCCGGTCCGCTCGGCGCGCTGACCGCCGCGCTCTGGTCCGCCCCGCTGATCCGGCGCCTCGGATCGGGGCGGGTCGCCGCCTACGGGCTGGTGGTGCTGGCCGCGGCCATGACCGCGGTGGCGGCGGTGCCCACGTGGCCGGCCCTGGCCGGCGTGCTCTTCCTGGCCGGCGCGGTGGACGCCCTGGTCGACGTCGCGCAGAACGCGCACGGGCTGCGGGTGGAGCGGCGCTACGGGCGGTCGATCTTCCACGCCTTCCACGGCCTCTGGAGCCTCGGCGCCGTCGCCGGCGCGCTCGTCGGCTCGGCTGCCGCCGGGCTGGCCGTGCCGCTGCCCTGGCACCTGGGCGCCGTCGGCGTGCTCGCCTCCCTCACCGCCGTGCTGGCGGCGCGGGCGATGCTGCCCGGGGCGGACGAGGACGATCGCGCGCCCGGGTCCGCCGGCGCGGGCGTGCCCCTGGTCCCGCGCTCGCGCACCGCACTGCTGCTCGGCGCCCTGGGGCTGCTGGCCGCTGCCGGGGTGTTCGTGGAGGACGCCGGCGCATCGTGGAGCGCGCTCTACCTGCGCGAGGACCTCGATGCCGCGCCGGCGACGGCCGGGCTCGGTCTGGTCGCGCTCCAGACGACGATGACGCTGGGCCGGCTGACCGGCGACCGGGTGGTGGACCGCGTCGGCCAGCGCGCCGTGACCCGGTCCGGCGGCGTCCTGATCGCCGTGGGCATGGGGGCCGCCCTGGCCTTCCCCTCCGTGCCGGGAACCCTGGCCGGCTTCGCCCTGGCCGGGCTGGGGGCGGCGACCGTGGTTCCGGCGGCCTATGCCGCGGCCGACCGGCTGCCGGGGCTGCCGCCCGGTGCGGGGCTGTCGATGATCAACTGGCTGCTGCGGGTCGGGCTGCTCGCGTCCCCGCCGCTGGTCGGGGTGGTCGCCGACGCCAGCGGCCTGCGCGTGGGGCTGCTGACCGTGGTCGCCGCCGGCGTGGTCATGGTCGTCGCGAGCGGTGCGCTGGCCGCCCGCAGCCGCCGCGCCGCCGCCGGTCGCTGACCCGCCCACGGGCATCCCGAGGGTGCCGTCGGGCGGCCTCGCCGCACCGCCGGCATCCTCTCGATCCCTCTCGCACACCCCCGGAGACGACGGCCCGGACGTGTGTAGTGTCCGCCTGGTTAGGTGAGGCTAACCTACGTGAGAGGGCCATCCGTGACAGAGCACCAGCCGACCACCCACCTCTTCTCGGGCGCGACGGTCGACCACTATGCCGCCGTCGTGACCGCCGCGCTCGGCGCGCTGACCGACCGGGTGCGCGTGGTCCGCCGGCCCCGCTCGGGCGCCCCCCAGGAGGACCTCGCGGAGCTGGTCGACGGCATCGACCTCGACGCCCCGCTCGGCGACACGTTCTCCGCGCTCAAGGAGACCTCGCGCCTCTACCTGGAGCACGCCGTGTGGTTCCACGAGCCCGGCTACGTCGCCCACCTCAACTGCCCGGTCGCCATCCCGGCCCTCGCGGCCGACCTGCTGGCCTCGGCGGTCAACACGTCGGTGGACACCTACGACCAGTCGACGACCGCGACGCTCATGGAGCGCCGCCTCATCGCCTGGGCCGCCGGCCGCGCCGGGCTCGGCCCGCTCGCCGACGGGGTGTTCACCAGCGGCGGCACCCAGTCCAACCTGCACGCCCTGCTGCTCGCCCGCGACGAGACGCTCGCCGCGCTCCCCGGCGGCCGGCTGCCCGGAGGCGCCCGCCTGCGCATCCTCGCCACCGACCAGGCGCACTTCAGCGTCGTCAAGGCCGCCCGCCTGCTCGGCCTCGGCGGCGACGCGGTCGTGACCGTCCCGACAGACGGTCACCACCGGATGGACCTGGCCGGGCTGCGCCGCACGGTGGCCGCGGTCCGGGCCGCCGGCGACGTCGTCATGGCGGTCTCCACCACCGCCGGGACGACCGACCTCGGCCGGATCGACCCGCTGCCCGCCGTCGCCGACGTCTGCGCCGAGGCCGGCGTCTGGCTGCACGTCGACGCCGCCTACGGCGGGGGCCTGCTCGTCTCGCGCCGCAACCGGCACCTCGTCGACGGGATCGAGCGCGCCGACTCGGTGACCGTCGACTTCCACAAGACCTTCTTCCAGCCCGTGGCCTCCTCGGCGGTGCTGGTGCGCGACGGCGCGACGCTGCGGCACGGCACGCACCACGCCGACTACCTCAACCCCCGTGGCGAGCGGGCACCCAACCAGGTCGACCGCAGCCTGCAGACGACGCGGCGCTTCGACGCGCTCAAGCTGTGGGTGACGTTGCGCGCCATGGGCGCCGACGCCATCGGCGAGGCGTTCGACGCCTGCCTCGACCTCGCCGCGGGCGTGCACGCGGAGCTGGCCGGGGACGCCGACTTCGAGGTGCACAGCGCGCCGACCCTCAGCACCGTGCTGTTCCGCTACCGTCCGGCCGGACCCGACGGCGCCCTCGACCCGGTCGAGGCGGACCGGCTCGTCGCCGGCATCCGCGAGCGGCTGTTCGACGAGGGCGAGGCCGTCGTCGCCCGCACCGTCGTCGACGGCCGGCCCTGGCTGAAGTTCACCCTCCTCAACCCCGGGACCACCCGGGCGGACGTGCGTGCCGTCGTCGGCCTGGTCCGCGAGGCCGGCGACGACCTGCTGGCGCGGGCCCGCGTCCTCGAGGGGGTGCCGGCGTGAACGACGCGCAGGTGCACGACTTCGTCGCCGTCGGGATCGGGCCGTTCAACCTGGGGCTCGCCGCGCTCTGCGCCCCCGTGCCCGACCTCTCCGGGGTGTTCCTGGACGACTCCGAGGAGTTCTCCTGGCACCCGGGGATGCTCATCGAGGGCACGACGCTCCAGGTGCCGTTCCTCGCCGACCTGGTCACGATGGCCGACCCGACGTCGCCGTACTCCTACCTCGCCTACCTCAAGGCGACCGGCCGGCTGTACCCGTTCTTCATCCGCGAGGACTTCCAGCCGCTGCGGGCCGAGTACGACGCCTACTGCCGCTGGGTCGCCGAGCGGGTCCCCGGCCTGCGCTGGGGCCGCCGCGTCGAGCGCGTCGAGCACGCCGACGGCGTGTACCGGGTGACCGCCCGCGTCGTCGCGACCGGTGCCGAGGAGGTCCACCTCGGGCGGCGACTGGTGCTCGGCGCCGGGACGGTGCCGTCGGTCCCCGCCCCGCTGCGCGACCTGCCGGGCCCGGCCTGGCACACCGCGCAGTACCTCCAGCACAAGGAGGAGCTGCAGACCCTCGGGCACGTCACCGTCGTGGGCAGCGGGCAGAGCGCGGCGGAGGTCTACCTCGACCTGCTCGAGGACGCCGACCGGTTCGGCTACCGCGTCGACTGGGTGACCCGCGCCCCCCGGTTCTTCCCCATGGAGGTCACCAAGCTGACCCTGGAGATGACCTCGCCGGAGTACGCGCGCTACCACCACGCCCTGCCGATGGCGCGCCGCGACGCCCTCGCCCGCGAGCAACGGCACCTGTTCAAGGGCATCAGCGGCGACCTGGTCGACGCCATCTACGACACGCTGTACCGGAAGGGCCGGCGCGGCGAGGTGCCGACGTCGCTGCTCACCGGCGCCGAGGTGACCGGTGCCCGCTGGGACGCCCTGCGGCGCGAGTACGTCCTGGAGCTGCACCACGAGGAGCAGGGCCGCACGGTCGCGCGCACCACGCGGGGCCTGGTGCTGGCCACCGGCTACCGCGCGGAGGTGCCGATGTTCCTCGACCCGGTGCGCGACCGCATCCGGTGGGACGCCCGCGGCCGCTACGACGTCGCCTTCGACCACTCGATCGACGTCGACGGGCGGGAGATCTACGTGCAGAACGCCGAGGAGCACACCCACAGCCTGCTCAGCCCGGACCTCGGGATGGGGCCCTACCGGAACTCGGTGATCATCAACGCCATGTGCGGCCGCGAGGTCTACGTCGTGGAGGAGCACATCGCCTACCAGTCCTTCGGCGTCGAGGACGCCGCCGAGGTGGGCGCCGACCCGCTGGTGGCCCTCGGGGCCGCCCGGTGAACGCCGGCACGCCGGTCGGGCTGCTCACGCTCGAACCGCTCGACGTCGACCGCGACCTCGACCTGCTGCACACCTGGGTCACCTCCCCCCGGTCGGCCTACTGGCTGATGCAGGAGTGCGGGCGCGACGAGGTGCACGATGCCTACGCGGCGATCGCCGCCGATCCGCACCACGACGCGTGGCTGGGCCGGGTCGAGGGCGTGCCGACGTTCCTCGCCGAGACCTACGACCCGCAGCACCGCGAGCTCGCCGGGGTGTGGGAGGCCTCCCCCGGCGACGTCGGCATGCACCTGCTGGTCGCGCCGCCGACCGGTGACCGGGTCCCGGGCCTGACGTCGGCGGTCATGGCGGCGGTCGTGCAGTTCTGCCTGGACCGGCCCGGCGCCCGCCGGGTCGTGGTCGAGCCCGACGCGCGCAACGAGGCGATCCGGGCGAAGAACCGGGCGGCCGGGTTCGTCGAGCACGGGCCGCTGGATCTCGGCCACAAGACGGCGATGCTGAGCACCTGCACGCCCGAGGCCTTCGCGGCCAGCGAGCTGGGGGCGATGCTGCGATGACCGCGACCCCGACCGAGCAGAGGTTCGCCGCGGCGGCACACCTCGAGCCGGCCGCGATGGCCCGGGCACACCGGCACGTCGTCACCAAGGCGCTGTCGGAGTTCGCGCACGAGCGGCTGGTGACGCCCGGTCCGGCCGAGGGGCCGGCCGGCGCCTCCGGGCGGACCTGGTGGAAGCTGCCGACGGGCGACGGCGTGTGCTACCGGTTCGCCGCCCGGGTGCTGCCGCTGGAGCACTGGGACGTCGACCCCGCCTCGGTGACCCGGACCGTCGACGGTGCCGAGGCGCCCCTGGACGCCCTCGCGCTGATCGACGAGCTGCAGCCCGACCTCGGCATCCCCGACGCACTGCTGGCCACCTACCTCGAGGAGGTCAGCGCGACCCTCGCCGGGGTGGCCTGGAAGCTGCACCACCGCCGTGCCGACGCCCGAGAGCTGGCCCGCGCCGACCTGCAGACCGTCGAGCGGTCGATGACCGAGGGCCATCCGGCGTTCGTGGCCAACAACGGGCGGATCGGCTTCGGACTGGCCGACACCGCCGCCTACGCGCCCGAGGCCGGGGAACCCGTCCGGTTGGTGTGGGTGGCGGCGCGCCGCGAGCACACCCACCTGGCGTGCGGGGACGGCGTCGACGAGGGGCTGCTGTACTCCGGGCAGCTCGGCGAGGAGCAGCTCGAGCGCTTCGCGCGGCGGCTGCGGGAACTCGGCCTGGACCCGGCCGACTACCGCTACCTCCCCGTGCACCCGTGGCAGTGGGAGCACCGGCTGGCGGTCACCTTCGCGGCGGACGTCGGCCGGCGCGACCTGGTCCCGGTGGGCCGGAGCGAGGACCGCTACCAGGCGCAGCAGTCGATCCGGACCTTCTTCGACCTGGACCGCCCCGACCGGCACTACGTGAAGACGGCGCTCGCGATCCAGAACATGGGGTTCCTGCGGGGCCTCTCCCCGGCCTACATGCGCCCCACCCCCGCCATCAACGACTGGGTGGCCTCGGTGGTCCGGTCCGACGCCGAGCTCGCCGGCGCCGGGTTCGACGTGCTGCGCGAGCTGGCCGCGATCGGCTACACCGGCGACGCCTACCACCGGATGGCGGCGCGCGGGATCCGCTCGCCCTACCAGCGGATGATCGCCGCGCTGTGGCGGGAGAGCCCGGTGCCCCGGCTGGCTGCCGACGAGCGGGCGATGACCATGGCCGCACTGCTGCACCGCGACGCCGAGGGGCGCTCTCTGGTGGGCGGACTGGTCGCGGACTCCGGCCTGGGTGCGCGGGCCTGGGTGCGCCGCTACCTGGACGCCTACCTGCGGCCCGTCGTCCACTGCCTGCTCGCCCACGACCTCGCGTTCATGCCGCACGGGGAGAACGTCATCGTCGTGCTGAGCGGCTCGACGCCGGCGCGGGTGTTCATGAAGGACGTCGGCGAGGAGGTCGCGGTCTTCGGCGACCGACCCCTGCCGGCGGAGATCGAGCGCATCCGGGTCGACGAGCCCGACGACGTCCGGCTGCTGTCGGTGTTCACCGACGTCTTCGACGGCTTCCTCCGCTACCTGTCCGCCGTGCTGGACGGGGACGGTCTGCTGCCCGCGGACGAGTTCTGGCCGGTCGTGGCCGAGTGCCTGCTGGCGCACCGGGCGGCGCACCCGGAGCTGCACGAGCGGTTCGACCTGTTCGCGCCGGAGTTCGCGCACTCGTGCCTCAACCGGCTGCAGCTGCGCAACACTCTGCAGATGGTGGACCTCGCCGACCAGACCTCCTCGCTGCAGTACGCCGGAACGCTGGCCAACCCGGTCGCGCCCTTCGGCCCCCGCCGATGAGCGTGGAGCGCGACGCCTGGGGCGTGCCGACGGTGCGCGCGGGATCGTTCGACGAGCTGGCCCGGGAACAGGGACGGGTCACCGCCGTCGACCGTGCCTGGCAGCTCGAGGTCGAGCGGTGGCGCAGCGAGGCGACACTGGCGGCGCACGTCGGCGCGGCCGGGCTCCCGTGGGACACCTTCGCCGCCCGGGCGCGGCTCGACGACACCGCCCGCCGGTGCCACGCGGCGCTCGACCCGGCCACGCGGGCGTGGGTCGAGGCGTACGTCGAGGGCGTGCGGGACGGGCTGGCCGAGGGGGCGGCGCGGTCACCGGAGCTGCGCGCCCTCGGTCTCGGCGCCGGCCGCTGGCAGCCGTGGACGCCGCTCGGGATCTTCCTCGTCCAGCACGTCCTGTTCGGGACGGTCGGATCGAAGCTGTGGCGCGGCCACCTGCTGCGCTCCTTCGGGCCCGGGCTGGGCCCGGAGCTCGCCGTCGCCCTGGGGTTGGGGCCGCCGGAGGGCAGCAACGCGGTGGCGGTCACCGGCACCCGCACGGCATCGGGGCTGCCGCTGGTGGCGGGCGACCCGCACCGGGTCCTGGAGCGCCCCGGCGTCTACCAGCAGGTGCGGCTGGTCTGCGACGAGGTCGACGTCGTCGGGCTGGCGTTCCCCGGGGTACCCGGAGTGGCTCACTTCGGGCACACCGGCACGGTCGCCTGGGCGGTGACCAACGCGATGGCCGACTACCAGGACCTCTACCGGGAACGGCTGCGCCGCGACGACGACTCGGTGCAGGCGCACGGGCCCGAGGGCTGGGAGCCGGCGGAGGTCAGCACGGTGCGGCTGGCCGTGCGCGACGGCGAACCGGTGGACGTCGAGACGGTGGAGACGGCACGGGGCCCCGTGGTGGTGCCCTCGTGGGGGCCCGACGAGGCCCTGTCGCTGCGCACGCCGAGCCGGGTCGATGCCGCGCTCGGGTTCGAGGCGCTGCCGGCGCTGCTGCGGGCGCGCACCGCGGGTGACGTCGAGGCGGCGCTCGCCTCCTGGATCGAGCCGGTGAACGCCTACCTCGTCGCCGACACCACCGGTGACGTCCGCCAGCTCGTGGCCGGCCGGGTGCCGGACCGCGCGACCGCCAACGGCTGGTACCCGGTTCCTGCGTGGGAGGCGGCGTCCGCGTGGCGGGGCACCCATCCCGTGCCGGCCGGGCAGCGGGTGACCGACCACGCGCCCTGGGACGGCGTCGCGGTGACCGCCAACGACGCGCGGCCCGACGTCGCGCGGTTCGGCACCGTCTTCGCCCCGCCGCACCGGGCCGCCCGGCTGCGCGCCCTGCTGACCGGCCGCACCGGGCTGACCGTCGACGACCTCGCGGCCGTGCTGGTCGACACCAGCGCACCGCCCACCGGAGCGGTCGACCTGCTCCTGGACTCGGCGTTCCCGGCGGAGGGCACGCCGGCGGCCCACCTGCTCGCCGCGGTCAGGACCTGGGACCGGCGGATGGACGCCGGCAGCGAAGGAGCCGGCGCCCTCGCCGCCTGGCGCTCGGCTCTCGTCCGGCGGATCGCTGCCCTGCCGCTGCTCGCTCCGGCGCACGTGCCGGCGGGGCTGCCGGAGGTCCTGGCGCCGTGGCTCGACCCCGTCGAGCGGATCGGGACCTCGCTCTCGCGACTGCTCGGCGTGCTCCCCGAGGTCGGGGTGGACGTGGCGGAGCTGGCCCGCCAGGCACTGGACGACGCCGCCGCGGCCGGGCCTGCGGAGTGGGGCGGGAGTCATCGCCTGCACACCGTGCACTCGCTGGACGGCACCGGCTGGGAGGACGCCGTCGTCCGCCCCGCCGACGGGACCCCGCTGTCGGGCGACACCGACTGCGTGCTGGCCACCGCCAGCGTGCCCGGGGTGACCGACCTGTCCTTCCGCGGGCCGGTCGCCCGCTACGTCTGGGACCTCGCCGACCGCGGCGCCAGCCGCTGGGTGGTCCCGCTGGGTGCCGACGGCGCACCCGGCCCGCACGCCGAGGACCAGACCCCGCTGTGGGTCCGCGGCGACCTCGTCCCCGTTCCCGCATCCCCGGAGGAGCTCCCGTGACCGATGCCCGCCTCGTCGAGGGGCCCGTTCCGTTCGGGTCCGATCGCACGATGACCGTGCGCGTGCTCGACCCGGAGGGGGACGCGCCGCTCGTGCACTCCTGGGTGCGGGAGGAGCGCGCCCGGTTCTGGGGCATGACCGACCACACCGAGGAGCAGGTGCGGGAGATCTACGGGTTCGTCGACTCCCTGGACACCCACCACGCGTACCTCCTGTCGGTCGAGGGCGTCCCCGTCGCACTGCTGCAGACCTACGAGCCGGCGGAGGACCCGGTCGGCGAGACCTACGCGGTGCAGCCGGGTGACCTCGGCATCCACCTGCTCCTCGCACCGGCCGGCACCCCGGAACGGAACTTCACCCCCCGGCTCTTCGGCGCGCTGGGGCCGGTGCTCCTGCGGGACCCCGCGGTGCAGCGCATCGTCGCGGAGCCGGACGCGGGCAACGCGGCGGCGGTCGCCCGCATCACCCGGCTGGGGTTCGAGCTGGGACCGCTGATCGACCTGCCCGAGAAGAAGGCACAGCTGGCCTTCCTCTCCCGAGAGGTGCTCGAAGGCCTCTCCGCGACCTACGCCTGAGACCGCAGCCGAGCGCGCTGCCACCTCCGCGCAAGACCTCCGGTCCGTCTGTGCACAGGCTTCTGACCTGGGGATTCATCGTGCGGACGTTGGTCGGACCGGCTAGTATTCGTACATGTGTTCGAATGGTTCGGCGGCCCTGGAGGCGGCTCTCGACGAGCTGTCGTCCGAGCGGCTGGACGGGTCGTTCGGGCCGGCTCTGCTGGAGCGGTTCGGGGAGCTGCTGACCCTGCAGAACCGGCTGGCCGCCGAGGTCGCGCGCACGGTGCGCCAGTGCGAGCTGGCCGACGCCGCGGAGTTCGACGGCAAGGCCTCGATGCAGTCCTGGCTGCGTCGGCACGCCCGGTTCTCCGCCCGTGCCGCGTCCTCGCTGGTGCGCACCGGGCGAGCGGTGGAGCACCTGCCCGCGGTGGCCGCGGCGTTCGCCGCCGGTGACATCTCCGCCGAGGCGGTGTCGGTGATCGCGCCGGTCGCCGAACCGAAGAACCTGGCCGCCGCGCAGGACGCCGGTGTGGACCTGGCCGGGGTCGACGAGGCGCTGGCCGAGGTCGCCCGCACCCAGTTCCACCCGGTGCTGCGCCAGGCCGTCGCCCACTACCTGGACCGCCTCGACCCCGACGGAACCGAACCGGACCCCACCGAGCAGCGATCGCTGACGATGGCCACGCACGCCGACGGGTCGGTCAGCGGCCGGTTCGAGCTCGACGCCGTGGGTGGGGAGAAGTTCCAGGCAGCGATCGAGTCGATCCTGCAGGCCAGCCGCCCCGCCGGAGACACTCGCACCCGCGCCCAGCAGTCCGCCGACGCCCTCGTCCAGCTCTGCGACAACCAGCTCGCCGCCGGCACCCTGCCCACGCTGCGCACCTTCAAGCCGCACGTGGTGGTCCGTGTCGACCTCGACGACCTGGTCGACCCGTCGACGGGCCCTGGGGCGGCACGGCTGGGATTCGGGGCCACCATCTCCGCAGCACGGGCCCGCTGGCTGGCCTGCGACGGCACCGTCGCACGCATCGTCATCGGCCCCGACGGCGCGCCCCTGGACCTCGGTCGCTCCCACCGGCTGTTCACCCACCACCTCCGGCGGGCCGTGGAGGCCCGCGACGGTGGCTGCGTCTTCGCCGGCTGCGACGCCCCCGCCCACTGGTGCGACGTCCACCACCTCGTCCACTGGGCCGACGGCGGCGACACCAGCCTCGGCAACGCAGCACTCCTCTGCGAACGCCACCACGGCAAGGTCCACCACGGGTTCCGGATCGAACGAGATCCCGCCGGCCGATGGCACACCCACCGCCCCGACGGCACCGAGATCCACGTCCTGCCCCGCATCACCACCGAACCGGTCACCACCCGCGCCGGCTGAACCGGCCGCTGGGGCGGGGACACGCCCGGGCCGGGAATGGCGCACCGCTCGTTGCCCTTGCTCACCATCGTGCCTGCCCCGACGCTCACCCGGACCCCGGCTTTCTGGACGACGGCCGGGCTCCTGCTGCTGGTGCTCGCCGCCTCGGGTGTGCCCACTCCCCTCTACCGCGTCTACCAGGAGCAGTTCGACTTCGGCCCGGCGACGCTCACCACCGTCTTCGGCATCTACGCCATGGCGCTGCTCGTGGCCCTGCTCGTCGTCGGCGGGCTGTCCGACCACGTGGGGCGCAGGCCGGTCCTCATCGGCGGGCTGCTCCTGCAGGCCGTCGCGATGGTCGTCTTCCTCGCCGCCGGCGGGGTGGGCTGGCTGCTGGCCGCACGCGTGCTGCAGGGCCTGTCCATGGGCGCGCTCACCGGAACCCTCGGCGCGGTGCTGCTCGACACCCAGCGCACCGACCGCCCGCTCGGGGCCCTGGTCAACAGCGCAGCCCCCGGTTTCGGGCTGTCGACCGGCGTCGTCGGCGCCGGCCTCGTGGTCGAGTACGTGGCGAGCCCGACCCGCTGGGTGTTCGCGGCCCTCGCCCTCGCGCTGGTGCTCGGCGCCCTCGCGGTCCCGCTCCTGCCGGAGACCTCGCCCCGCGCGCCGGGTGCGGTCGGCTCGCTGCGGCCCACCGTGCGCGTCCCCCGGTCCCAGCGCCCCGCGTTCCTCGCCGTCCTCCCGGTCCTCGTCGCGGCGTGGGCCCTGGGCGGGCTGTACCTGTCCCTCGGGCCCTCGCTCGCCGCCTCGGTGTTCGGCATCGACGACCACCTCGTCGGCAGCCTGCTCGTCCTGGCCATGCAGGGCTCGGCGGCGGTCGGCGCGGTGCTGGGCCGCGACCTCCTGCACGAGCGCGCCATGGTCCTCGGCGCCATCCTCTTCGCGGTCGGCGTCTCCGGCACGATCGCCGCCCTCGTGACCGTGCAGACGCCCGTGCTCTTCGTCTCGGCCGTCGTCTCGGGGCTCGGCTTCGGCCTTGCCTTCCTCGGCGCGGTTGCCACGGCGAGTGCCGGCGTGGCTCCGGCCGAGCGCGCCGGCCTGATGTCGAGCATCTTCGTGGTCGGCTACCTGAGCTTCAGCCTGCCGGCGATCCTCGCCGGCGCGGTGTCCGCCTCGGTCGGCCTGGAGACGGTCACCGAGATCTACGCGGCGGTGCTCGTCCTGCTCGCGGCCGGGGCGGTGGCCGGTGTCCGGCTCCGCCGCCGGGGCCGCGCGGCCGCCGCCCCCGACGACTCCGGCGCGCTGGCCGCCTGACGCCCGCCGCGGCCTCAGCCCCGCTGGACCGCGTCGAGGAAGGCGTCCACCCGCTCCCGCAGTTCCGCCGCGCGCTCGTCGGCGACCTCCTCGGGGTCCCGGTCGCGCAGCCACGGTGGGATCTCGGTGCGGGCCCGCACGGCGCAGCGGAGATCAGCGCACATGTAGGTGCCCACCGTGTTCCCGTTCCGGCCGGCCTCACCGGTGCGGCGGGCGGTGAACAGCGAGATCGCGTCCCCCGACTGCGCGGTGCGGCACATCAGGCACATGGCCGGGGTGCGGGCCGACATCCGGGTGTCGGCCGCCCGGAGAGCGATCCCCACCGGCCCGCCGTCGCGCTCGACCACGAGGTATCCGCGCAACGGCGCCTTCGGGTCGCGCCAGCCCAGCAGCTCCAGCTCCGCCCACGGCAGGTCGGCGAAGTCCCGGGGCAGCGCCAGACCGGCGGCCTCACCCCGGGAACAGTTCACGAACGACCGGCGCAGTCGCTGCTCGGTCAGGATCTCCACGGTGCTGTGCTCCTCGGGTGGTACGTCGGTACGCCGCGCGATGCTGCCGCACGACCTGCCGCGAGGCGAACGATTTCCGGCCGCCGGCGCCCGCCTCTGTAGCCTGGCAGGAACCGGACACCCCCGGCCCCGCGCCCGGCCGTCCCGGGCGGACGGGTAGGCCGACGCCACGGATGCGGTGTCCCCCCGCTCGAGGAGAACCACCCGTGAGTGCCGTCAGCTCCCCCACCGATGCTGCCCGCTCGGCGGTCGAGGAGGCCGCCCGCCGGCGCACCTTCGCCGTCATCAGCCACCCCGACGCCGGCAAGTCCACCCTGACCGAGGCCCTCGCGCTGCACGCCCGCGTGATCGGCCAGGCCGGCGCGGTCCACGGCAAGGCCGGCCGCCGCGGCACGGTGAGCGACTGGATGGAGATGGAGCGCGACCGCGGCATCTCCATCACCTCCGCGGCCCTGCAGTTCGGCTACCGCGACGCCGTCATCAACCTGCTCGACACCCCCGGCCACGCCGACTTCTCCGAGGACACCTACCGGGTCCTCACCGCCGTCGACGCCGCGGTGATGCTGGTCGACGCCGCCAAGGGCCTCGAAGCGCAGACCATGAAGCTCTTCGCCGTCTGCAAGCACCGCGGCATCCCGATCGTCACCGTGATCAACAAGTGGGACCGGCCGGGCAAGGACGCCCTCGAGCTCATGGACGAGATCACCGAGCGCACCGGCCTGACCCCGACCCCGCTCACCTGGCCGGTGGGCATCGCCGGCGACTTCCGCGGCGTGCTCGACCGGCGCACCGGCGACTTCCGCCGGTTCACCCGCACCGCCGGCGGCGCCACGATCGCCCCCGAGGAACTGCTCTCCGCCGCCGAGGCCACCGCCCAGGAGGGCGATGTGTGGACGACGGCCGAGGAGGAGGCCGAGCTGCTCACCGAGTCCGGCCAGAACCACGACCAGGAGTCCTTCCTCGGCGGGGTCAGCACGCCGGTCCTGTTCGCCTCGGCCGTGTCCAACTTCGGCGTCGGCGCCCTGCTGGACACCCTCGTCGACCTCGCCCCCGCCCCGGTCGGGCGGCCCGACGCCGAGGGCGCGGTCCGGGACCTGGCCGCCCCGTTCAGCGCGTTCGTGTTCAAGGTGCAGTCCGGCATGGACGCCGCCCACCGCGACCGGCTGGCCTACATCCGGATCTGCTCGGGCGTCTTCGAGCGGGGCATGGTCGTCACCCACGGCCGCACGAAGCGACCGTTCGCCACCAAGTACGCCCAGCAGGTGTTCGGCCGCGACCGCGAGGTCGTCGACCTCGCCTACCCCGGTGACGTCGTCGGCCTGGTCAACGCCAACGCGCTCGGCGTGGGCGACAGCCTCTACAGCGACAAGCCGGTCACCTATCCCCCGCTGACCACCTTCGCACCCGAGCACTTCGCCGTGGTGCGCAGCAAGGACACCGCGAAGCACAAGCAGTTCCGCAAGGGCATCGAGCAGTTGGACTCCGAGGGCGTGGTGCAGGTGCTGCGCTCCGAGCGCCGGGGCGACGGCTCCCCCGTGCTCGCCGTCGTCGGACCGATGCAGTTCGAGGTGGCCACCCACCGGATGGAGCACGAGTTCAACGCCGCGGTGCACCTGGACCGGCTGCCCTACAGCCTGGCGATGCGCACCGACGAGGAGTCCGTGCCCCTGGTGGCCGCCTCGGGCGGCACCGAGGTGGTCCAGCGCTCCAACGGCGAGCTGCTGGCGCTGTTCACCGACAAGTGGGCGCTGCGGATGCTGCAGCAGCGGCACTCGACCATCACGCTCGAGCCACTGGTCGCCGCGCAGCTGGCCTGATCCTCAGGGCAGCAGCGTCCGGTAGACGTCCCGGGCGTGGTCGAAGACGAGGAAGTGCCCCTCGCCGGCCATCCAGTGCGCCGAGCAGTTCGGGAGCATCGTGCTGAGCAGCTGCCCGAGGACGACGGGCACCTGCCAGTCCTGCGTCCCGTGCCAGATGTGCACCCGCTGGCGCACCTCGCCCAGCGGGAACCCCCAGGGGCGGAACAGCAGTGCCCGGTCCTCGGCCAGGGCGGCTGTGCCGGCGCGCAGACCCTCGGTGAAGGTGGTGGCCAGCACCTGCCGGACCACCGGCCGGCCGATGACCCGCCGGTCGGCGGCGTTCAGGCGGAGCTGCAGGTAGCGCGGGATCAGCGCCGGACGCAGCCCCAGGGGCGCGAAGACCGGCCGCAGCACCGTCGCCAGCTGCGCCGGCCGGTGCAGCCCCGACCGCACCCGGGACGGGATCCAGCGTGGCCAGGGCCACGGGACGTCGGGCGGCGGCGCCCCGCCCAGGATGCCGACGGTCCGCACGCGGTCCCCGAACGCGTGCGCGCAGGCCAGCGCGTACGCCGCTCCGCCGGAGAGGCTCAGCACCGCGAAGCGGTCCACCGCGAGGGAGCGGAGCAGCTGCCGCACGTCGTCGGGCCAGTCCACGACGCGACGGCCCGGCATCGGGTCGGACCGCCCGAACCCGGGCCGGTCGGGGACGATCAGCCGCACGCCCCAGCGCCGGTAGTCCTCCGGGTCCTCGACGTGCCGCTCCAGCCGCGAGCTGGGCGAGCCGTGGCAGCCGAGGACCGGCTCGCCGTCGGGGTCGCCGTACTCGGCGTACGCCAGCGTCCGGCCGTCGCCCAGCCGGATGCTGCCTTCCCGTGGTCCTGCGTGCATGCGCCCCCTCTACCCCGATAGCGTGCGCGCCATGGCTGTCGACCCCCGCGGCGCGGACCTGAAGCGCTATCTGCAGGAGGACCCGGGCGGGCCCGTGGTGATGCTGAACCTGCTGCGTTTCGCCGAGGGCGGCCGCGAGCTCTACGCGCAGTACGCCGCGGCACTGCGCGACACCTTCCTGGCGCGTCACGGCGGCGAGGTCCTCTACGCCGGCGACGGGTCGACCTCGCTGGTGGCCGAGGACGGTCAGGCCTGGGACGCCGTGCTGCTGGTCCGCTACCCCTCCCGCGCGGCGTTCAGCGCGATGGTCGCCGACCCCGAGTACCAGCAGGTCACCGAGCTGCGCACCCGCGCGCTCAGCGAGGCCGTGCTGCAGGCGACCATCCCCTGGTGACCGTCAGCCGGCCAGCACCGCCCAGCCGTGGGCGGCCAGCCGTACCCGGTCGCCGCTGACCTGCGCCGCTCCGGCGAGCGTCGCCCCGGTCCCCCGGACCGGGACGTCGGCACCGCTGTCGTCCAGGTTGAGGACGACGACGAGCCGCTCACCGTCGCCGGCCACCTCGTAGGCCAGCTGCCGGTTGTCCAGGTGGAGCGTGCGGGTGCGGGCGGTGTGCAGCCACCGGTGCCGGCGGCGCAGCCCGATCAGCTCCTGGTGCAGCCGGTAGGTCGGCAGTCCCAGCGCCGAGAGCTCCGCCGGCGTGGCCGGGAAGGGTGGGCGGACGGCGTCGTCACCACCGGCCCGGTCCTCCTTGACGCCGCGGAACGCGTGCTCGTCCCCCGCGTAGACCGCAGGCGTGCCACCGGTGGTGAGGAGGACGACCAGCGCGTGCGCCAGGTGCCGCTCGTCGTCCAGCCGGCTGGCGATGCGGGTGACGTCGTGGTTGCCGAGGAACGTGTACGGGGTGAACCGGTCGAGGAACTGCCCGTGCCGGGTGAGCGCCGCGTCGAGCTCGTAGAAGTTGCCGTCGTTGAGCGAACTCCAGACCGCCTTCCACAGCTCGTACTGCGTGACCGAGTCCAGGTGCCCCTCGGTGACCACCTGCGCGTAGTCCCCGTGGATGACCTCGCCCATCAGGTAGGCCCGGGGGTGGCGGGCCCGCACACGGTCGGCCACCCGCGACCAGAAGGTCGTCGGCACCGCGTAGGCGGCGTCCAGCCGCCAGCCGTCGGCGCCGCGGTCCAGCCAGTGCGTCATGGCCTCGACGACGAGGTCCTCCACCTCCGGCGCCGAGTGGTCCAGCGCCACCAGGGCGGCATGGCCCTCGAAGTCGTCGTAGCCCGGCTCGGTGCCCGGTGCCCAGGGGCCGTCGGGCCACCGCAGCCGGAACCACGACGCGGTCGGCGCCGACGGCCCCTGCTCCAGCACCGCACGGAACGCCGGGTGCCCGCGGCCGACGTGGTTGAAGACGCCGTCGAGCAGCAGCCGCAGGCCGCGCTCCCGGCAGGCGGCGAGCAGCCGGTCGAAGTCGGCGTCGTCGCCGAGCCGAGGGTCGATGCGCAGGTGGTCGACGGTGTCGTAGCCGTGGGTCTCCGAGTCGAACACCGGGCCGAGGGCCAGCCCGGAGGCGCCCAGCTCGAGCGCGTGGTCCAGCCAGGCGCCCAGGTGGTCCAGCCGGTGGGCCACCGGCCGGTCGGTCTCCCGGCTCCGCTCCGCCCCCACGAAGCCCAGTGGGTAGACGTGCCACCAGACGGCGTCCCGCACCCACTCCGGTCCGTTCACGCGGCCGCCCGCGCCTCCGCTCGCCATGGCGGCGATGCTGCCCTACGACCGCCGGCGCCACCCGCCCGAGGGACTCGCCGCCACCGCGGCGCCGTCGTCGCAGGTGGGTGCGGGTAGAGTCCGTCCCGGTCGCTGTTGCGCCTCTGCTTTCGTTCTTGGACGTCCGCAGTCGTCTCTGCCTGACGTTCCTCTCGGTCCTGCCGGTCGGTGCGGCGGCCCCACCACCGGCGCGTGCCGGCGGTGGACACCTCCCAGCACGGAAGAAGAACGAACATGGCTCAGGGCACTGTGAAGTGGTTCAACGCGGAGAAGGGCTTCGGGTTCATCGCCCAGGACGGCGGCGGCGCCGACGTCTTCTGCCACTACTCCGCCATCGTCAGCGACGGCTACCGCTCCCTCGACGAGGGCCAGCAGGTCGAGTTCGACGTGACGCAGGGCCAGAAGGGCCCGCAGGCGGAGAACGTCCGCCCGCTCTGATGTGAGCACTCGACGGGGTCACGGCGCACTGCGCCGTGGCCCCGTCGTCGTATCCGGCACCCCCACCCGAGGAGCACCCATGGCCGAACACGTCGGACTCTGCGCGGACGCGCCGCTGGGCTGCCCCTGCCGGGGGGACGCCGCGATCCACGAGGACCGCTCGCGGGCCCTGGCCGAGGCGCGGGCGGCCGCTGCCGAACCGGTCGAGTGCCCCGAGTGCGGCGCGGCCACCACGCCGGTCTCCATCGCCACCTGGGGCAACTGCCGCGCGTGCCGCACCGCGCACTCCCGCTCCACCCATCCGCTGCGGTGGTGACGATCGGTCACAATGGGCCGGTCCCCCAGCGACGATGCAACGACAGCGGAGACCCGTGACCGACCGCCTGCCCGAGCCCGACTACCGACGGGTCTTCGACGCGGCTCCGACGCCGTTCATCCTGCTCACGCCCGACTTCGACATCGTGCACGCCAACGAGGCGCGCCTCCGGGCCACCGCCACCACGCTCGAGGACACCGTCGGACGGAACCTGTTCGACGTCTTCCCGATGAACCCCGACGACCCGGCGGCCGACGGCCTGGTCAACCTCAAGGCCTCCCTGGAGCGGGCCCGGGACACCCGCCGACCGCACACCATGGCGATCCAGAAGTACGACATCGCCATGCCCGACGGCCGGTTCGAGGAGCGCTTCTGGAGTCCGCGCAACGTGCCGATCCTCCACGACGACGGCGAGGTGGCGCTGATCCTGCACCGCTCCGACGACATCACCGAGTACATCCGCGACCGGGACGACGCCCGCGACGAGGCAGCCCGGGGTCAGGAGTGGCGGGACCGCGCCGCGCGGGTCGAGGGCGACCTGTACGCGCGCACCCGGGAGCTGGAGCAGCTGAACGCCCGCCTGCTGGCCCTCACCGAGCGGGAGCGGCGCACGGCCCGGGCGCTGGCCGGGCTGGCCCGCACCGTCTCGGCGCTGGCCGCGGCAGAGAGCCGCGCCGACCTCTTCCGGCTGCTGGCCGACCACGGCGGCCCGGGCCTCTCCGCCGACCTGCTCGCCGTGGCCGTCGCGCAGCCGGGCAGCAGCGAGCTGCGCGTCGTCGACGGGCGCGGCAGTGGCCGGCGCATCCCCGCCGGTTCCGACTCCCCCCTGGCGGTCGCCGCCCGCGGCCGGCCGGTCCTGGTCCCGGACGCCGACCACCACTCGACCGCCCCGGCCCCCGCGGCCGGGCTGCGCGCGTGGGCGGTCCTGCCCATGCGGACCGGCGACCGCGTCCTGGGCTCGCTGGCCGTCGGCTGGCACGGACCCCACCCCCTCGAGGACGACGACGTCCGCGTGCTCGAGGCGTTCGCGGCGCAGTGCGCGCAGGCCCTGGACCGCGTGGCGCGGCTGGAACGCGAACGCCGGCAGGCCGCCGCCACCCGCAACCTGGCCGAGGCGCTCCAGCGCTCGATGCTCACCGAGCCGCCGCAGCCGCCCGGGCTGCGCATCGCCGTCCGCTACCGGCCCGCCGCACGTGAGGCCGAGGTAGGGGGCGACTGGTACGACGCCTTCACCGCACCCTCCGGGGCGACCACCCTCGTGGTCGGCGACGTCACCGGGCACGACCGCACGGCCGCCGCGGTGATGGGTCAGCTGCGCAACATGCTGCGCGGCGTCGCCCACGCGGTGGCCGGGGACCCGGCGCAGGTGCTGACCGCCCTCGACCGCGCGGTGGTCGACCTGGGCGTGACCACCCTCGCCACGGCGGCGCTCGCCCACGTCGAACCGCCGGAGGCTCCCGGCGGCGCGCCCGTCCTGCGCTGGTCCAACGCCGGCCACCCACCGCCGCTGGTGGTGGGGCCGCGGGGTGAGGCCGTGCTGCTCGAACGGCCCCGCAACCTGCTGCTCGGCGTGGCCCCGTGGACCGGCCGGCAGGCCCACGCGCTGCCGCTGGAGCCGGGGTCGACCGTCGTCCTCTACACCGACGGCCTGGTGGAACGGCGCGACGCCACCCTCGACGACGGGTTCGAGCGCCTGCTCGCCGCGGCCACCGACCTGCACGCCCTCTCGGCGGAGGAGACCTGCGACGCGCTGCTCGACCGGCTCGAGCCCGACTTCACCGACGACGTCGCGCTGCTGGTCCTCCGCGTGACCGCCTAGCGGTCCCCGCCCGCCAGGAGGTGGGTGCCGAAGAAGCGCAGGATCCGCGCCCAGGCGTCCTCGGCCGAGGGCTGGTGGTAGCTGAAGCCGGTGACCCGCTCGATGATGGCGAACGGCCCGCTGTTGTGCCGGTTGAGGAAGGAGTGCCCGGCGTCGGGGTACTCGACGACGTCGTGGGGCACGTCCAGCGCGTCGAGCGCTCCCCGCAACCGGTCCGCGGCGCCGCGCAGCACCGGGTCCCGGCGGCCGTAGCTGGCCACCACCGGGCAGGCGCCCTCGAGCACCCGCTCGGCGTCCGCGGGTACGAAGCCGTAGTTCGGCGAGGCCGCGTCGAAGCCGCGGGTCGCAGCCAGGAGCGCGAACCCACCACCCATGCAGAAGCCGACCACGCCGACGCGTCCCGTGCAGTCGGGGAGGTCCGCCGTCCAGCGGCGGGCCGCGTCGATGTCGCCGAAGGCCGGTCCCGAGCGGCGCAGCAACGAGCGGAAGGTCCCTTGCAGGCAGCGGAGCGCTCCCCCGGCGGTGAACAGGTCCGGCGCCACGGCGAGATATCCGGCCGCGGCCAGCCGATCGGCCTGCTGGCGGATGTCGTCGGTGAGCCCGAAGGCCTCGTGCAGCACCACGACGCCCGGCCACGGCCCCTCGCCGACCGGCGGCCGGCTCACGTACGCCCGGAGTTCCGGCGCGCTCGCCGCACCGGGGATCGAGGTCATGGGCACGAGCAGTCCTTCCGCCGGGGTCCGACCGACGCTAGCCGGGGCGGCGCCGCACCGCCCGGCGGACCGGGTCAGAGGCCGACGGCCACCGTGGCCGCCAGCTCGCGGACCGCCTCCAGGTCCGCCGCCGACGGCGCGCCGGTGAGGCTCAGCGGCGCGGCGACCCGCTTCCAGCGCAGCGCCCCGGTGATCCGCTCGACCGCGGTCAGGGCACCCGCCGTGTCGTCGTTGCCGTGCACGTAGACGCCGTAGGGCAACCCCGGCGTCGCGTCCAGGCACGGGTAGTAGACCGTGTCGAAGAAGTGCTTCAGCGCTCCCGACATGTACCCGATGTTCGCCGGTGTCCCGAGCAGCACGCCGTCGGCCGCCAGCAGGTCGGCGGGGCCGGCGGACAGCGCCGGGCGCAGGACGAGCTCCACGCCCTCCACCATCGCCACCCCCTCCTTGACCGCCTCGAGCACCGCCTGCGGCGCGGGCGAGGGCGTGTGGTGGACGACGAGCAGGCGCGGCACGCCCGCATCATCGCGCACGGCCGGCGCGGCGCGGATCATGCGGGCATGCACCTGGTCCTCGAGTACGCGCTGGCCGACGACTACCTGGCCCGGCGGGCCGCCCTGCGGGAGGAGCACCTCGCGCTGGCGCGCGCGGCTCACGACCGCGGTGAGCTGCTGCTCGCCGGCGCCCTGCCCGACCCCTACGACCGGGCACTGCTGGTCTGGACGGCGCCGCACGAGGTCGTGGAGCGGTTCGTCGCCGCCGACCCCTACGTGCGCGAGGGGCTCGTGACCTCGTGGGCGATCCGCCCGTGGAGCGTGGTCATCGGGTGACCGGCCGCAGCTGGGCGTAGCTGCGGGCCAGGTCGGGCAGCTGGGCGTGCGCGTTGAGCCCGCTCGGGTTCGGCACCACCCAGGTCTGCGCGCCCCCGAGCCGCTCCTCCTGCAGGCCGGCGGTCGCCCGGGGGCGACCGAACGCCGTCCGCCACGCGGTGATGCCGAGGACGGCGAGCACGCGGGGCCGGTAGGTGCTGACCAGGCGCTCCAGCGCCGCGGCCCCTGCGATCAGCTCGTCCGCGGTCAGCTCGGCCGCGGCGCGGGTGGGCCGGTCCACCAGGTTAGTCACGCCCAGACCGTGGGCCAGCAGCTCGCGGTCCTCCTCCGGCCGCAGCCGCCGCGGGGTGAGGCCGGCCAGGTGCAGCGCCGGCCAGAACCGGTTGCCCGGCCGCGCGAAGTGGTGCCCCCGCTCCGCCGACATCAGCGACGGGTTGATCCCGCAGAACAGCACGTCCAGCCCCGGCGCCACGATGTCGGGCAGGGGCTTGGCGGGCACCCCGCCATGATCCCCGACCGGCTACGGGCGGTCGATCTCGGCGAACAGCGGGCGTCCCACCTCCGGGTCGGCGAGCAGGCGGCCAAGGTCGGTGGTGTTGCGGGACACCGACACCAGGAGGCGGCCGGAGGTGAGCGCGACCTCGGGGTGCGCCAGCGGGGCGTAGGTGAGCTCGCCGGTGTCGAAGCCCGCGGGTGACTCCAGGGCACGCCTGGGGGTCCACGGACCGGTGGGGGCCGGCGCCGTCCAGGTGTAGACGAAGTCGCTGATGTCGCCGTCGCGCTTGGAGACCGCCACCCACTCCCCGTCGACCTGGTCGACCGAGAGGGTCTGGGAGACCCCGCCGACCGCTCCGAGCACCGGCGTGGCCCGCGCCTGGTCGGGCTGCCAGGTCCGGCCGTCCCAGAAGCGCCAGGTGCTCCGGTCGCTCGGGGTTCCCACCGGCACGCGCGCCACGAAGAGCTGACGACCGAACTCCCCCGGCCGGCCGGTGAGCCGGGTGCCGTACACGTAGAACCAGTCGTCCTGGACCGTGGCTGCCGCTCCCCAGTTCACCTGGGTGAGGTCGCCGCTGTCCGGCGTGACCTCCACGATCTCGCGCAGCTGCGGCACCCCGTTGTCGCCGACGACGAACACCGCCGCCGACGTGCCCCGGAACTCGAAGTCGAAGGGGCCGCCGTCCCCCCGGTCGGTCCGGCCGCAGAGGACCACGACCACGTCGCGCACTCCGGCGCGGGCCAGCTCGGGACGAGGCGGCAGCACGACCACCGACATGGGCCAGCGGACCTCCCCCTCGGTGACGTCGGGCACGACCGGGCCGCCGTCGGGGGTGACCAGCTGGGTGATGCAGGTACCGGCGGACAGCAGCATCGAGTTGGCCACGATGCGCGGCTCGGTACCGGCGCTCCGGACGGTGTCGCCGAAGACCCACACGAGCCGGCCGTCCGCGAGGCGAGCGCTGGCCCCGATGTCGGCGGCCTGCCACCCCGGCAGGTCGGCCCGGGCGACCACCTGGTTGACCAGGTCGGCGCTGACCACCGGCCGCTCGCTCACCGTCGGGCACTGCGGGGACAGCGCGTTCCCGGCCGGCTGCGGGGCGGGGTCGAGGTCACGCGCGGCCGAGGGCACACAGCCGGCCACCAGGAGCAGGACAGCGGCCGACAGCAGCAGGGACGACCGGGGCACGGGGTCATCGTGACCCACGGCGGCGTTCCTGCGGCGCGACGCGCTGGGCCCGTCCGGGGGCTACCGGTAGCTGAGCAGCTCCCGGCGCGGGCCGGTGACGTGCGCGTGGTCGTTGAACGCGAGCAGGGTCAACCCGGCACCCCCTGCCAGCACGGAGGTGACCCCGACGTTCACCGCCGCCCGGTTCAGCGCCACCACGGCGTCGGCTCCGGCACCCAGCAGAGCGGCGGCGACCGCGGCGATCACCCCGCCGGAGCTCACCACGACCGCGTCACGCCCCGGCCCCAGCCCCGCGGCCAGGTCGCGCACCGCCGCCAGCGCGCCGGAGGAGAACGCCGGCCACCCGTCGGCGTCGCCCGCGGCGATCCAGGACCGCAGCGCGCCGTCGAGCAGCTGCTGGACATGCTTCGTCCCCGGCTCCCCGTCCGGGGCGCCACCCGGGTAGCGCTCCAGCAGATCGACGTGGTCGTACTCGTCCAGCCGGGGATCCGGCCGGGCCGGCGCCGAGAAGCCGGCGGCCTCGGCCAGCAGCGTCGCGGTGTCCCGCTGACGCAGCAGCGAGCCGGAGACGACCAGGGGCTCGCGCAGCTCGCGCCGGCGCAGCTCCTCCCCCACGCACCGCGCCTGCTCCCGGCCGAGATCGCTCAGCACGTCGTAGTCCTCGGCCCCGAACGAGGCCTGCCCGTGCCGGACCAGGCAGATCAGCGGCATCCGGCCAGCCGCTCGGCGCGCTGAAGCAGGACTGCGGCCGCGATCCCGAAGTGGGCGAAGCGGGGGTTGGTCGTGTGCCCGGAACGGAACCGCGCCCAGATCTGCTGGATGATCACGGCCAGCCGGAAGAGACCGAACACCTCGTAGAAGGTCCAGTTCTCCGCCCGGAGGCCGGTGCGGGCGAGGTACCGCTCGACGAGCTGCTCGCGGGTCGGCATGCCCGGCAGCGTGCTCGGCTGGGTGGAGACCAGGCCGAACTCCTCGTCGTCGTCGGCGGTCACCCAGTAGGCCAGCGACGCACCGAGGTCCATCAGCGGGTCGCCGACCGTGGCCATCTCCCAGTCGAGGACACCGGTGATCCGCGGCGTGCCGGAGAGGTCCAGGACGAGGTTGTCGAGCTTCCAGTCGCCGTGCAGCAGGCTGGCGCGCACGTCGGCCGGCTGGTTGGCGGCCAGCCAGCCCATGAGCTCCTCGGCCGGGGGGACGTCGTCGGTGAGCGCGTCGCGGAAGCGGCGCGACCAGCCCTCGACCTGGCGGCGCACGTAGCCCGGCCCCTTGCCCAGGTCGCCCAGCCCGGCCGCCTCGACGTCGATCGAGTGCAGGTCGGCCAACGTGTCGTAGGCCGTCTCCCCCAGGACCCGAGCCTGCTCGGGCGAGAGCTCCACGTCCTCGGGCAGCTTCCGCCCCAGGACGACGCCGCGCAGCCGCTCCATCACGTAGAAGTCGCTGCCGATGACCGACGGGTCCTCGCAGAAGCCGAAGATCTCCGCGACGACGTCGAGGTGCGGGCGCAGCCGCTGCTGCACGCGCACCTCGCGACCCATGTCGTGCGCGGAGGCGGCCTTGTGCCCGTGCGGCGGGCGGCGCAGCACCAGCTCGAGATCGCCGTAGTCGAGCAGGTAGGTCAGGTTGCTCGCGCCGCCGGAGAACTGACGGACCTGCGGTGCGCCACGGCCCTCGAGGGCGGGCACCCGCGGCGCGAGCCAGGTGTGCACGGCCTCGACGTCGAAGGCGTCCTCGGGGCGGACCTCGCGGAGTCGGTTCTCGCTCATCGGGCTCATCCCACCACGAGCCGTCCGGGAGCGCGCCGCCTCCCTCGCTGCCGCGGCGGCGCGCGGCAGGGTGGCGGGCCGTCAGTGCGCCGTCGCAGCCCGTGCCGCCACCCCGGTGCCCCCGCCGGGACGACAGACCGGCCGGTCTCGGATTCCCCCGGATCGACGCGCGCGGCAGTAACCTGCCGACAGGTCGAACCCCCGGCCACTCGTCACGTACGACGTGACCGGCCGGGCGGATCCTCGAGGATCCTCGGCCACGGCAGGAGACATGCCATGGCACTACCAGTGAGCAGTCCGGTCGAACTGCCCCTCGATGTCCGACCGATCCCCTTCCAGTGTCGGTCGACCTCGTCGCGGCCACGGTGACCGTCGCCGGGGAGCTCGACCAGCAGACGGCCCACCACGTGCTCGACGGGCTGAGCGCCCTCACCGCCACCGGTCACCGGCTGTGGGCGATCGACGTCGGAGCGGTGACGTTCTGCGACGCGGCGGGTCTCCGCCTGCTGCTGACCGGCCACCACCTCGCCCGCCGGCACGGCAGCGCACTGGTCCTGGACCGGCCCAGCCGGTGCGTGCACCGGCTCATCCGCCTGGTCGGTCTCGACACCGTGCTCACCGTCCGGACCGACCAGCCGGTACCGCCCCCCGCGGCCGGGGGCCGGCGCCCACTGCCGCACGGAGGGGCGCTGCGCTCCCCCCGACGGATCCAGGCAGTGCCCGCGCCATCGGGTCCGGCGGAGGAGTGACGGTCCCGCCGCTACTGGACGGGTGACTCCGGCGGGGGCAACTGGAACCCGCGCTGCTCGTCGACGGAGACGACACCGTCGACGCCGGTGAGCGCGCCGAGGGTGCCGTGCGGGACCGAGCCGGTGATGATGCCGAGGCCGTCGAGGACCTGGTCGACCTGCATGCCGCGGGCACGCAGCTCCTGGACGACGCCGTCCAGGGCGGCCAGGTGACCGTCGTCGACGGTGACGCTGACGTGGGTCATGCCGCGCAGGCTACGCGGCACGGCCTCACTGCGGTGCCGTCGCCAGCCCGCTGCCCGCGTCGACGGAGGGCTGCAGGATCCGCTCGCTCTCCTGCACCAGGGTCGCCCACAGCTCCAGCCCGCGCCGGCCGGTCGCCTCGGCCCACAGCGCGGCCACCCCGGCGACGTGCGGCGTGGCCATGCTCGTGCCGCTGATCGTGTTGTAGCGGGTGGGCATCGGCCACGACGAGTACACCTGGAAGCCGGGGGCGGCGATGTCGACCTGACCGCCCCGGGCGGGCAGGCTCCGGGCGGAGAACCAGGCCATCTCCAGGGCCTGGTCCAGCGCCCCGACCGCCACGATCTCCACGCTGTTGGCCGGCGCGCCGACGAATCCGAAGTCGCCCGCGCGCCGGTCGGCGTTGTTGCCGGCGGCCGCGATGATCAGGGAGCCCTGCTGGAGCGCCCGCCGCCCGGCCGCCGAGTACGGCGGGTGGGCCTGTGTCACGTCGGCACCCAGGGACATGGAGATGACCGGGCAGCGACTGGTGACCGCCCAGTTGATGCCGGCCAGGATCTGGGCATCGGTCCCGCTGCCGTCGGAGCCGAGGACCTTCCCGGCGTAGATCTCGGCCTCGTGGGCGATGCCGTACCGCGGCCCGGTCGAGGGCGTCCGCGGCCCGCACGACGTGCCGATGCAGTGCGTGCCGTGACCGTGCCCGTCCTGGGCGTCCTCGCCGGCCACGAAGGAGCGGGCCGTGACCGAGCGGCCCGCGAAGTCCGGGTGGGCCGCGTCGAACCCGGTGTCGAGGACCGCGACCCGGATGCCGCGACCGGACCGCGCCGAGGCGTCGGCGCGCACGGCCTGCACCCCCCAGGTCGCCTGGGCGGTGTCCTGGAACCGGGGCGGCACCGTCGCCGGCGGCGTCGCGGCCGTTCCCGGGCCGCCGTCGCTCAGCAGCCGGCCGGCCAGGTCGGCGACGCCGTCGCGGTACCCGGCGGTGTAGGACCCGCTCGGCTCGGCGAGCACGTGGTGCACCAGCTCGGGAGACACCGACAGCACGGGCGCGCCGGCCGCCTCGGCGCTCTGCAGCATGCTCACCTGACCGGGGTCGGCCGACACGACGGCGATCCCCAGCGCGCTGAACACGGTCGCCTCGGCGTCCTCCAGCGCCTGGGGCGGCACGTCACCCTCGGCGAAGTCGCGGGAGTCCGCCACCTGGTGGACGCCCACCCGGCCCCAGTCCACCCGTGCGTCGTCGCCGGTGCCGGCGAAGACGACGATCTGACGGCCGGTGGTCCGCGGCTGCGGTGCCCCTCGGCCCGGGATCTGGCCCGGGATGCCCGGGCGCCTCGGATCGATCACGGTTCCCCCTCGGCTCGGTGACGCCGGCCGTGCCAGCGTCCTCGGGTGCGGCCCGACCCGCCAGCCGGTTCCGCGCGGCGCAGTGTGCCGAGCCCGTCCGACAGTTCCCGCGGAGCGGAGGACGTCGCGGTGGGCGGGATCACGGGTGTGATCGTCCCCATGCTGGGTTCGCTTGACGAACCAGGTTCGGAGGAGCATGGTTCAGGTAGCGAACCCAGAGCTGGCGGATCCGTCGGCCGGGGTCGCGACCCGATCCGCACCATGGAGGACCAGCATGTCCAGCCTGCGCACCACTCTCGCCCGCCGGCACGCCGCCCGCGTGCAGCTCCGCCAGGAGCGCGCCCTCGCTCTCGCCTTCGCCGCGGCACCCACCGTCGAGTCGGCGCACGAGATCGCCGCGCTCAGCTCCCGCCGCTGACGCCGCGGGCCGCGCCCCGGCCGCTGCCGAGGAGCGTGGCCACCGTGCCCACCAGCGCGTAGGCCGCCAGCACCAGGAGGTCGCGGCCCACGCCGGCCCCCGCGAAGTAGACGATCCCCCGCACCGCGTCGGTGCCGGCCCCCGGGGGCAGCCACGGGCCGATGGCCGCCCAGAACGGCGGCAGCAGCGGCGCGGGGTACGCCCCGCCTGCGCTGGGGTTGCCGAGGATCACGAAGAGCAGGATCGCCAGACCGATGCCGAGCAGGCCGGTCCAGACCTGCAGCCCCATCGTGAAGGCGCCGACGGCGAACACCAGCACGGCTCCGAACGCCGAGAGCGCGAGCAGGTGCCCGGAGAGCGCGCCCAGCACCGGTCCGGCGATGACGGCTCCGCCGACCCCGGAGACGACCGCGTACAGGGCCAGCGCTCCCAGCCGCGTGACGCCCCGGCCGCGGCTGCCCGGGACGGGGCCGCTGGTCACCCCGATGATCGCCGCCACCAGGTAGCCGCCGACGACCCAGCCGACGGCCAGGTAGAACGCCGACAGACCGCGCGCGTCACCAGCCGCCGCAGGGATCACGTCCTCGGTCGTGAGCGCGCGCTGCTGGGCGGCCACCACCCGCCCGAGCACGGCCTGAAGCGCGCTGCTGACCGCGCCACCCGCGGCACCCGCGGTGAGCAGCCGGTCCTGTCCCTGGGCCCCGAGCAGCAGCACGCCGTCGACCTCACGATCGGCCAGCAGCCGCCGGCCCGCCGCCTCGGACCCCACGGCACGGGCGTCGAGGGGATCGCCGTCGAGGTCGTCGAGCCGGCCGGCCTGCTGCTCGGCCGTCCCCTGCGGCGCGCCCGGCGGGGCCACGACGGCCAGCGGGACCTCCCGGGGACGCGGGGCGTGGAACGCGCCGACGTAGCTGACCACGAAGCCCAGCTGCAGCAGCAGCACGCCGACGACCAGCAGCGCCGCCCTCCGGGTCACTCCCGGGACCAGCTCCCGGCGCGGCCCCTCCCGCCGGCTCTCCGCGACGTCCATCTGCCCATCCCCCCTGTGCGCCGGTCGGCACCTCGCATGTGCGGGGCCCGCGCGCCGGCACACAGTCTGCCCGGCGGTGCGGCATCGGGCGGGAGAGGATGCCGGGGTGGGTGTGGAGACCGTGCTGCTGCTCGTGCTGGCCTCCGTCGCGGTCATCGTCGCCGTGCAGGCCCTGGCCGAGCGGTCGGGTCTGCCGGCCGCCGCCCTGCTGACCGTCGTCGGCCTCGGCTACGCCTTGCTCCCGGCGGCGGAGATCGAGCTGGACCCGGAGCTGGTCCTCACCCTCGTGCTGCCACCGCTGCTGTACAGCGCGGCGCTGGAGTCCTCCCTGGTGGCGATCCGGCGGAACCTCCGCACCGTCGTCAGCCTCTCGGTGCTGCTGGTCCTGGTGACCGCTCTGGTGATCGGCACCGGCTTCGCGCTGTTCGTCACCGGCGCCACGCTGGCCGCCGGGATCGCGCTGGGCGCGGCCGTGGCCCCGCCGGACCCCGTCGCCGCGCTGGCGGTCGGCCGCAAGGTGGGCCTCCCCCCGCGGCTGATCACCCTCATCCAGGGCGAGGGCCTGCTCAACGACGCCACGGCGCTCACCATCCTCACCGTGGCGGTCTCCGCCGCCCAAGGCGACGGCTTCTCCACGCCGGCGGCCGTCGGCCAGTTCCTGCTCGCCGCCGTCGGAGGGGTCCTCGCGGGCCTGCTGGTCGCCTTCGGGGTCCGGCCGCTGCGCCGGCTGCGCCGCGACCCGCTCACCTCCAACGCGATCAGCCTGGCCACGCCGTTCGTGGCCTATCTGCTCGGCGAGACCCTGCACGTCTCCGGAGTGCTCGCCGTCGTGGTCGCCGGGCTGGTCATCGGGCACAACAACCCCAGCTGGGCCTCGGGCGCGAGCCGGCTGCAGACCAATGCGGTGTGGCGCCTGGTCAACTTCCTGCTCGAGGGGTTCGTCTTCCTGCTCATCGGCCAGCAGCTGCCCGCCGTCATCCGAGGGTTGGGCGACTACGCCACGGGCACCGTGGTCACCGCCTCGCTGATCACCGTGGGGGGCATGCTGCTGGTCCGGCCGCTCTGGCTGCTGCTCACCGAGTCGCTGCCGCAGTCCCTGCACGCCCGGCTCGGCGGTGCCGACGACGAGGGCGGACCGGCCCACCGGCGGCTCAGCGGCCGCGAGATCGTCGTCCTCAGCTGGGCCGGTACGCGCGGTGTCATCAGCCTGGCCGCGATCTTCACGCTGCCCGAGGTGACCGGCGACGGCGAGCCCTTCCCCGACCGCTCGCTGCTGCTGTTCTGCGCCTTCCTGGCCGTCCTGGCGACGCTGGTGGGCCAGGGCATCACCTTCGCCCCGCTCGTGCGCGCGCTCGGGCTGCGCGCCGACCGGGGCGACCAGGCGCGGCTGCGCAACCAGGCCCGCATCGCCTCGGTGGAGGCGGCGCTGGGCCGGCTCGACGAGCTGGCCGCCGAGGAGTGCGACGAGGTCGACGGCGAGGCGCTCGACGTGCTCCGCTCCCAGCTGCGGACCCGGCTGGCGGGCTACCGCAAGCGGATGGACATGCTGGCCGGCGCCGAGCCCGGCGAGGTGCCGATGGCACCGCAGTACGAGGCGGCGCTGCGGTTCCGCCGGGCGGCCCTCGACGCCCAGCGCGAGGAGCTGCTGCGCTGGCGGGACGCCGGGCGGCTGCCCGACGAGGGCCTGCGCTCGCTCACCCGCGAGCTGGACCACGAGGAGGGCCGGCTGCCCGCGCGCGCGTTCCGCTGAGCGGTCACCCGCGCTCGGCCGGCTCGGCGGTGTCCGCGGCCGGATGGACGTCGGGCCGGTCCCGCAGGAACAGGTACCAGTAGGAGGTCGCCACGAAGACGACGGCGCCGACGAGGTTGCCCGCACCCGCCAGCAGCCAGTTCAGCAGCGTGTCGTCCCACCCGAGGTCGGGCACCCCGGCGAAGATCGCGGCGGGCAGGAAGAACATGTTGGCGACCACGTGGTCGAAGCCCATGGCGACGAAGGCCATGATCGGGAAGAAGATGGCCAGCACCTTGCCCGACACGTTCTTCGCGGCCAGCGACATCCAGACGCCCAGGCAGACCAGCCAGTTGCAGCCGACGCCGCGCAGGAACGTCTGCCAGGGCGACTCCCCCAGCGCCTTGCCCTCGGCGATCGCCGCCAGCCGCTCGTAGGTGAGCCCCGAGCTGCCGGCGGAGTCGGCGTGGCCGATGACGCCGGTCTGCACGGCCAGGAAGAACGCCACGAACACCGCGCCGAGCAGGTTCCCCAGCAGCACCAGCGTCAGGTTCCGCACGACGTCGGGGACGCCGAGCTTCCCGTTCATCGCCCCCAGCGGGACCAGCATCATGTTGCCGGTGGCCAGGTCCGAGCCCGCGATGAGCACGAGCACCAGCCCGAGGGTGAACGCCGCACCCATGAACAGCGTGGGCAGCGTCCCCCAGGTCTCCGGGTCCAGCCCCGAGGACACGGTGATGGCCACCAGGCCGCCGAAGGCGATGTAGGCCCCCGCGAGGAAGGAGCTCACCAGCACCCGGTCCCAGCTCCGGTGCACCTTCTTCGCCCCGGTGGCGGCCGCGACCTCGGCCATCTCCTGCGGCTCGCGTGCGGTCATGGTGGCCTCCCGGTGCCGGACTGCTGCTGCGGCCACCCTCCCGCCGGGCGTCCGCGGCAGCAAACCGGGCCGGTGCTCAGCCCGGCTCGTCCGCCAGCCCGAGCACGATCGCGCTGAGGTCCGCCGCCGCCGGGTCGGGGAGCGCCACGGCCGCGGCGTCCATGGTCGCCAGCACCGCGGCGTCGAGCCGGTCGGAGAGCCCGGCCGACCGCAGTGCCTCGCGGATCAGCCGGGCGTCCTTGGCGGCCCCGGTCAGGCCGAAGCTGACCGGGAAGTCGCCGGCGATCATCATCCCGCCCTTGAGGTGCGCGTACGGCGTGTCCAACGGTCCGCCCTCGATGGCGGCGAGGAACTGCTCCGGGTCCAGCCCCAGGCCGCGGGCGAGCGCGATCGACTGGGCCACCCCGGCGGTCACCATGAACAACCACGCGTTGGCCGCCATCTTCAACCGGCTGCCCGCACCGGCGGCACCGAGCCAGAGGGTCCTGCCGCCCAGGGCGTCCAGCAGCGGGGTGATCCGCTCCCGCACGTCGTCGGGACCCGACGCGAGCATGACGAGCTTTCCCTGCTCCGCCGGCTTCTTGGTGCCCAGCACCGGGCAGTCGACCAGCACCAGGTCCAGCTCCCGCGCGAGCTCGACCAGCCGGTCGGAGCCCTCGAGGCCGACCGTGGCGGTCTGCAGCCACACCGTCCCGGCCCCGGGTGCGGCGCGGCGGATCACGTCGGCCACCGCGTCGGCGTCCAGCAGCATGGTGAGGACGACGTCGGCCCCGCGGACGGCCTCGTCCGGGGAGTCGAACGCCTCCGCGCCCGTACCGGCCAGGGCCTGCGCCTTGGCACCGTCGCGGTTCCACATCCGGACCGGGAAGCCGGCCCGGCGCAGCGAGCCCACCATCCCGGCACCCATCGTCCCGGTGCCCAGCACCGCCACCACCTGCTGCGTCACGGAAGACCTCCGAGGACCTTGTCGAGGGTCACCGGCAGATCGCGGACCCGGATGCCGGTCGCCCGGTGCACGGCGTTGACGACGGCCGCCGCGGTGCCGGTGATGCCGATCTCGCCGATCCCCTTGCTGCCCATCGCATTCACGTATGGGTCGTGTTCGTCGAGCCAGTACGCCTGCACGTCGCCGACGTCGGCGTTGACGGTGATGTGGTACTCGGCGAGGTCGTGGTTGGCGACCTGCCCGATGCGCGGGTCCCAGACGCTGTTCTCGTGCAGCGCCATCGACAGGCCCATCGTCATGCCACCGATGAACTGCGAACGGGCGGTGCGGGGGTTGATGATCCGGCCGGCCGCGAACACCCCGTAGAGGCGCGGCACCCGCAGCTCCCCGGTGTCGGCGTGCACCCGCACCTCGGCGAACTGGGCGCCGAAGGCGTAGGCGGCGTGCTCGGTGTCCTTCGCGGCCTGGTCGACCGAGCCGGTGACCTCGTCGCCGTCCCGCGGCTCGGCGCCGAACTTCCCGCGGAACTCCCGGGCGGCCACGGTGATCGCCGATCCCCAGGTGTTGGTGCCCGACGACCCGCCGGCCACCGAGGCCTGCGGCAGCCGGGTGTCACCGATCCGCACCTCGACGTCGTCCACCGGCACGTCCAGGGCATCAGCGGCGATCTGCGGGAGCACGGTCCAGGCGCCCGTGCCGAGGTCGGCGGCGCCGATCTCGACGACGTAGCGGCCCTCCTCGAATCGGACCAGCGCGTCCGAGGTCGCCTGGCGCATCGTCGGGTAGACCGACGAGGCGACGCCGGTGCCCACGAACCAGTCGCCGTCGCGGTGGCGGGCAGGCGGCCGGTCGGCCCAGCCGAACCGCTCCGCGCCCTCGCGCAGGCACTCCACCAGGTGCCGGCTCGACCAGGGCTTGCCGGTCTCGGGGTCGACCTCGGGGTCGTTGCGGATCCGCAGCTCGACCGGGTCCAGCCCCAGCGCCTCGGCCAGCTCGTCGAGGGCCACCTCGGGGCCGAACATGCCGGGGCACTCCCCCGGTGCCCGGAACCAGGACGGCACCGGCACGTCGAGCGGGGCCAGCCGGTGCGTCGTCCGCCGGTTCGGCGCGGCGTACATCATCCGGGTGGGCGTGCCGGTCTGCTCCGCGAACTCCTTGATCCGCGAGGTCTGCTCCACGACGTCGATCGCGATGGCCTGGAGCCGGCCGGTGCGGTCGGCGGCGACCTGCATCCTCTGGATGGTCGGTGTGCGGTACCCGGCGAGGAAGAACATCTGCTGCCGGGTGAGGGCGAGCTTGACCGGCCGGCCGGGCAGTGCCCGTGCGGCCAGGACGACGAGCATCACGTTGGCGTGCGGGGTGCCCTTCGATCCGAAGCCGCCGCCCACGTACGGGCAGATCACGCGGACCTGCTCCTCATCCAGCCCGAACACCTCGCAGACGGCGGCGCGGTCGGGGTGCACGCCCTGGGTGGAGTCCCACAGCGTGAGGGGGACCTGCGCGCCCGGCTCCCACAGCGCGGTCGAGGCGTGCGGCTCCAGCGGGTTGTTGTGGACCATCGCCGTCGAGTACGTCTGCTCCACCGTCGCGTGCGCCGTGGCCATGGCGGCGGCGACGTCGCCCTCGGCGGTGTCGGTCTCGAACGAGGGGTTGACCTTGTCCGGCTTGTACAGCGCCGGGTGGTCGACGGTCAGCTCGCTGTCGTGCTCTTCCTCGGCGAAGCTCACGCGAACGAGGTCCGCACCCTGGCGGGCCAGTTCCGAGGTCTCGGCGAGGACGACGCCGACCAGCTGTCCGCGGAAGGCGACCTCGGGCGACTGCAGGACGGCGAGCTCGCGGTCCTCGGTGGAGGCCAGCCGCTCGGCGTTCTCGTGGGTGAGCACGGCGAGGACGCCGTCGAGCGCCTCGGCGGCCGAGGTGTCGATGCGGGTGACCCGCCCGCGGGCGATCGCGGCCTGCACGGGATGCGCGTACGCGGGGTGGTCCACCGGTGTCTCGTAGGCGTAGGTGGCGGTGCCCCGCACCTTGGCCTCGCCGTCCCGGCGCACGAGGCCCTGGCCGATCGCGCGCGGCTGCAGCAGGTCGGTCATCTCAGGGCCTCCGCGGTCAGGTCGCGCAGGGTGGCCACGACGGTGCGCGTGGCCAGCGGGATTTTGAAGCCGTTGCCACCCTCGAGGCCGGGCTGCGGCTGGGCTGCGGTCAGCTCGACCTCCATCGCGTGCGCGACGGCGTGCTCGGTCAGCGGCCCGCCCGTCAGCAGCGCCTCGGCGCGGGTGGCCCGCCAGGGCCTGTGGGCCATCCCGCCGAGGGCGATGCGCACGTCCTCGCCGGCCACCACCGCGGCCACGGACACCAGGGCGAAGGCGTAGGAGGCCCGGTCGCGCACCTTGCGGTAGGCCGAGCGGGCGCCGGAGGGCAGCGGTGGCAGGTCGACGGCGGTGATCAGCTCGCCGTGCTCGAGCACGGTGTCCCGCGACGGGTGGTCGCCCGGGAGCCGGTGCAGCTCGCCGAACGGGATGGTCCGCTCCCCCGCCGGGCCGAGGACCTGCACCTGCGCGTCGAGCGCGGTGAGCGCCACCGCCATGTCCGACGGGTGCGTGGCGATGCAGGTCTCCGGCGCCGTCGGGTCGGGCATCGCCGACCCGACGCCGAGCACCGCGTGGTACCGGGTGTAGCCACCGACGGCGGAGCAGCCGCTGCCGGGCTCGCGCTTGTTGCAACGGGTGGTGACGTCCTGGAAGTACACGCAGCGGGTGCGCTGCAACGGGTTGCCTCCCGTGGTCGCGGCGTTGCGCAGCTGCCCGGTCGCCCCGGCCAGCAGGGCCTGGGCGAGGACCGGGTAGCGCTCCCGCACCCGGCGGTCGGCGGTCACCTCGCTGTTGGTGCTCGCCGCGCCCAGCCGCAGCCCGCCGTCGGGGAGGTCGGTGATCTCCCGGGAGGTGAGGGTGCGGACGTCCACGACGAGGTCGGGCCGGGCCACGCCCAGCTTGAGGTGGTCGACCAGGTTGGTGCCCCCGGCCAGGAAGACCGCGCCCGGCTCGACGGCCACCTCGCGGACGGCCTCGGCGGCGCTGCCGGGGCGGGTGTAGGCGAAGGGCTTCACGGCTGCACTCCCCCGGCCTGCTGCACCGCGGGAACGATGTGGGCGTAGGCGGCGCACCGGCAGAGGTTCCCGCTCATCCGCTCGGCGACCTCGGCGGCGGTCAGCTGGGGGTCGGCGGTGAGGTCGGCGCTCGCGTGGCTGGGCCACCCCCGGTCCACCTCTCGCAGCAGCCCGACGGCGGAGCAGATCTGCCCCGGGGTGCAGTAGCCGCACTGGAAGGCGTCCCGGTCGAGGAACGCCTGCTGCACCGGGTGCAGCTCCCCCTCGGTCGCCAGCCCATCGGCCGTGGTGACCTCGGCGCCGTCGTGGGCGACGGCGAGGGCCAGGCAGCTCAGCGCCCGCTCCCCGTCGAGCAGCACCGTGCAGGCACCGCACTGACCGTGGTCGCAGCCCTTCTTCGGGCTGGTGTTGCCCAGCCGCTCGCGCAGCAGGTCCAGCAGCGTCGTGCGGGTGTCCACGGTGAGCCGGCGCGGCACGCCGTCCACGGTCAGCGAGATCTCGGCGTCCACGCGCCCCCGGTCCCCTCGCCGGCGCCGGGGCAAACCCCGTCGCCGGGGAGCCGGGGCCGCCGCCCGGCGCTAGCGTCGGGGCATGACCAGCCCTACCGATCCCCAGCCGCCGTCCCCGGACCCCGCGCCGTCGGACCCGGACACGCCGGGCGCTCCGGAGCCCTCGCCGCTGCCCGATCCCCTGCCGGACGCGCCGCCGCCGGACGGCGGGCCGACGCCCGTCGTCTGACCGCGGCGGTCAGGCTGCGGCCGGCGCGCCGCCCGCCCGGCGGGCGGCGCGCTTCTCCCGGCGTCGCTCGCGGCGGGTCTCCAGGGCCGTGTAGAGCACCGGGACCAGCAGCAGGGTGAGCAGCGTCGAGCTGATCAGCCCGCCGATGACCACGAGCGCCAGGGGCTGGGAGATGAACACCCCGCCGCCGGTGAGCCCGAAGGCCATCGGCACGAGCGCCAGCACGGTCGCCGCCGCCGTCATGACGATCGGTCGCAGCCGCTTGCGCGCACCCTCGGTGACCGCCTCGGCCAGCGGGCGGCCCTGCTCGCGGTACTGGTTGACCAGGTCGATGAGCACGATGGCGTTGGTGACGACGATGCCGATCAGCATCAGCACCCCGATGAGGGCCGGCACACCCAGCGGGACGCCGGTGGCCAGCAGCATCAGCAGCGCCCCCGTGGCGGCGAACGGCACCGACACCAGCAGGATCAACGGCTGGGCGAGGCTGCGGAAGGTCGCCACCATCACCAGGTAGACGATGACCACGGCGATCGCCAGGGCCAGGCCGAGGTCGGCGAAGGCGTCGCTCTGGTCCTGCGCCGCCCCGCCGACGGAGACCTCCACCGCGTCGGGCAGGTCCAGCGCGTCGACGGCGGTCGTCAGCTGCGCGGTGAAGCTGCCGAGGTCGGCGTCCTCCGGGGTCGCCGACACCGTGGCGCTGCGCTCGCCGTCGACCCGGCCCACCGACGTGGGCGTCTCCACCTGCTCCACGGCGGCCACCCGGGTCAGCGGCACGAGCCCGGTCGGCGTGGGGAGCACGACGGCGCGCAGCTGGTCGACCGTGGCCGGCCGCTGCAGCGGGTCGAGGTATACCGGGGTGGCGACCTCGTCGATGTCCACCGAGCCCAGCGGCACCGCCGAGGAGAGGCCGGCCAGCGTGCGGGTCACGTCGGCCTCGGTGAGCCCGGCCGCCGCGGCCGCGGCCGGGTCGACGGTCACCTGCACCAGCGGGAGTGCGGCCGACAGGTCGTTGGTGACGTCGGTGGCACCCGGCACGTCCTCGACGGCGGCCTGCACCTGGCGGGCGGCCTCGGCGAGGCTGTCGTCGTCCCGGGCCTGGACCAGCACGTCGACGCTGGAGCTGCCGAAGCCGGAGCCGGCCGCGGCCACGGTCACTGCCCCGACGTCGCCGAGGTCCGCGGCGGTCCGGCGGATCCGGTCGCGGGTCGCCTCGGCGTCGGCGTCCTCGTCGAGGGTGAGCGAGAAGGAGGCCGACGGGGTGCCGCCGGCGCCGGTGAAGGCGGCCCGCAGGCTGTCCGTGCCGACCGAGGTCTGCACGGTCGCCACCCCGTCGAGGTCGGCCAGCGCGTCCTCGAGGGTGCGGGCGCGCTCGTCCTGGGCGGCCAGGCTCGTGCCCGCCGGGTAGGTCGCGGTGACCTGCAGCGTGTTCTGCCCGGAGTCGCCGATGAAGTTGGTCTTCAGCAGCGGGGTGAGGGCGATCGTCCCGATGAAGATCACGATCGCCCCGGCGACCGTCCAGCGCCGGTGCGCCAGCACGCCGTTCAGGGCCGGGAGGTACAGCCGCTGCAACGACGTGCGGCGCTCGGCGGCCTCGGCCTGCTCGCGCTCGGCGGCCAGCTCGGCGGGATCGCGCTCGCCGTCGGGCGCCCGGAGGAACGCCGAGGCCACGACCGGGACGATGGTCAGCGACACCACCAGCGAGGCCAGCATGGCGATCGCGACGGTGAGGGCGAACGGCCGGAACAGCTCGCCGACGAGGCCACCGACCAGCGCGATGGGCAGGAACACCGCGACCGTGGTGATCGTGGAGGCGGTGACCGCGCCGGCGACCTCGCGGACGGCGCCGACGATCGCCGCCGTCCGCGGCTCCCCGTAGGACAGGTGCCGCTTGATGTTCTCGATCACGACGATCGAGTCGTCGACCACGCGGCCGATCGCCACCGTCATCGCCCCGAGCGTGAGGATGTTGAGCGAGAAGCCGGCCACCTGCAGCCCGATGAAGGTGACGCACAGCGAGACCGGGATGGAGATCGCCGAGACCAGCGTGGAGCGGACGGAGGCGAGGAACACCAGGATCACGACCAGCGCGAAGAGCAGGCCGAGGCCGCCCTCGGTGGCCAGGCCGCTGATCGACTCCTCGATGAAGGGCGCCTGGTCGAAGACGACGGAGACCGTGCTGCCCTCGCCCAGCGCCTCGCGCACCTGCGGCAGGAGGTCCCGCACCGCGTGCGAGATGTCGACGGTGTTGCCGTCGGGCGCCTGGGTGAGCCCGACGCCCAGGGCGGGCTGCCCGTCCACCCGCGAGTAGCTGGTCGCCGGCGCCTGGCCCGCCTCGACCCGTGCGACGGTGCCGAGCGTGGTCACCTGGCCGCGCGCGCCGATCAGCGGCACCGCGCGCAGGTCCTCGACCGTCGTGAGCCGGCTCCCGGCCTGCACCGACAGCGTCTGCTCCCCCTGGTCGACCGTCCCGGCGGGCAGCACCAGCCCGTTGTCCTGGAGGACGGTGGTCAGGTCGGCCACGGTGAGTCCGGCCGCGCCGAGTGCCGCGGGGTCCGCGGTGACCGTGACCCGGGGCTCAGCGGCCCCGGTCACCGTCACGTCGCGCACGCCGTCGATGTCCTCGAACAGCGGGACGACGGCGGAGTCGATCCGGTCCGCGAGCGCGGCGGGGTCCCCGGGAGCGGCGACGGCGAGCTGCACCACGGGGAAGTCCGCCAGCGATCCGGCCAGCACCTGCGGCTCGACGTCGTCGGGCAGCTGCGCCCGGACCCGACCGACCGCCGTCTGCAACGAGTTCGTCACGTCGTCGAGGTCGGAGCCGTACTCCAGCTCCACGGTGATCGCGGCCAGTCCCGTGCTCGCCGTCGAGGTCACCGACACGACACCGTCGACGGACCCGATCGCCTGCTCCAGCGGCACGACCACCTGCCGCTCCACCACGTCGGGTGAGGCCCCCGGCTGGGCGGCCACGACCACCGCGGCGGGGAACTGGAGCGACGGGATGAGCTCCTGCTTGAGCGACCCGGCCGACACCAGCCCGAAGACCAGGACGGCGATGGTCGCCAGCGCCACCAGGGCACGGTTGCGCAGGGACAGGACGGCGAGACGCGACACGGAGTTCCTCCAGGCCCGAGGATCGCTCGGGCCCCACGACAGCGACGGTGCCGGTCAACCTATCGGCGGAGGGCGCCCCCGCCCCGCAGCCGACGGAAGGGGCGCGCCGCTCAGTCCCGTCGCTGCAGCACGAAGTCGTACCGGGACTCCAGCCACGGCACGTCGCTGCTCCCGCCGCCGGGGGTCGGGCCGGCCGCACGCGGTTCGAAGGGGGTCACCAGCTCCTGCTTGGTGCCGAAGACGACGTCGCTGTCGAGGTAGTCCGAGCCCTCCTGGAAAAGGTGGGTGATCAGCGGCTCGTAACCGGGCACGTTGATCAGGAAGTGGATGTGCGCGGGCCGGAAGTAGCTGATCCCGGTGCGGCTGATCAGGTCACCGACCGGGCCGTCCATCGGGATGGCGTACCCCAGCGGCGCGATCGTGCGCACGCAGTAGCTGCCGTCCTCGCGGGTCGTGTACTTGGCCCGCAGCCGCGCCTCGTCGATGTCCGGGATCTGCGACTCGTAGGCGCCCTCGGTGTCGGCCTGCCAGACGTCGAGGACGGCGTGCGGCACCGGGTTGCCCTCGAGGTCGCGCACCGTGCCGTGGAGGTACAGGGGCGTGCCGGGCAGGCCGTCGGACATGTCGTCGGCGTACCCCAGCTCCGGCGAGCCCTCGATGTGGAAGGGGCCGAGCACGGTCGCCGGCGTCGCCCGCGGGTCGAGCCGGTGGTTCATCTGCACGACCAGCATCGACAGGCCCAGCACGTCGGAGGCGAGGATGAACTCCTCGCGCTTCTCGTCGCTGATCTGGCCGGTCCGGGTCAGCCACTGCATCGCGGCCATCCACTCGTCCTCGGTCAGCCGCACCTCGCGGGCGAAGTCGTGCAGGTGCCGGACCAGCGCCGTCATGAGCTCGGCCAGCCGCGGATCGCCGGCGGTGGCCCACCGCTCCACGGCGAGCTCGGTGATGTTCTCCTCGGTGACCAGCTGCACGGCTTCCTCCTGCCGTCCGCGCGCCGGGGGCCGGTCGCGCTGCCTCCTCCGCGCCGACCGCGGAGGCCTTGCTCGTCTGGGGCCCGCTCGTCCGGGGCCCGCTCGTCCGGGCTGCTCGTCTAGGGCGTGACCACCAGGCGCACACCGGGATCCCCGGTCGCCTGCCGCCGCCACGCGTCCGCGGCGTCGGCCAGGGCGACCTGCTCGGTGGCCACCGCGAGCGCGCCCGCGGCGGCGTGCTCCGCGACGGTGGTCAGTGCCGTGCGGCGCTGCTCCGGCGTGAGCGCGTTGTTCGTGTAGCCCAGCACCGAGGCGCTGCGCCCCCGGAGCACCGCCGAGGAGAACTCGGCGACGTCCCCGGACGCCCCACCCAGGTTGACCAGCCGCCCGCCGGGCGACAACACGCGGGACGCAGCCGTGGCGGTGGTGCCGAACACCGGATCGACGACGACGTCGAGCCGGCCCCCGGTGGCCTCGGCGAGCCGGGCGGCGAAGGCGTCGACGTCGGGATCGGGGGCGAGGGCCTCGTCCGCACCGGCCGCCAGCGCCCTCGCGCGCGCGACCTCCGACCGCGCGACGGCCACGACGCGGCCGGCGCCCAGGAGCGTCGCCGCGCCCACGGCGGCCTGCCCGACCGCGCCGCCGGCCCCGAGGACCAGCACGTGCTCACCTGCGGTGAGGCCGCCGCGCCAGGTGAGCGCCATCCATGCGGCCACCGCCGAGAGCCCGAGGGCGGCCAGGGCCGCGTCGGGGACGTCGGCGGTCACGGGTACGAGGTCGTCGTCCCGCACGGCGCACAGCTCGGCCAGGCTCCCGTCCCCGGAGGCCATCCCGGCGGAGGTGGCGAACCAGACCCGCGTCCCGGGGGGCAGGACCGCTGACTCCTCGACCACGCCGACACCCTGCACCCCGGGCACGTACGGCACCTCGGGGCGCCCGAAGTAGGAGGTACCCGAGGCGCACAGCAGGTCCAGCGGCACGACGGGCGCGGCGGTCACGCGGACGACGCTGCCCGCCGCGGCGGGCGACGGGTGCTCGGTGACGACAGGGGGCTCCCCCGGCGTCCGGACGACGACGGCGCGCACCGGCTCAGCCTCTCTCGCCCGGCAGCGGTTCGGGGACGAACGGATCGGGATCGACCGGCCGGTTGTTCAGGTCGACGGAGAGGAAGACCTGGTTGGCCACCGGGGAGCGGAGCTCCTCCGCCAGCTGGCCGATGAGACCCGCGGTGCGGGCGAGCAGCGCGAAGCCGCGCAGCAGCTCCATCGGAAGGCCGAGGTCGGCGAGCGCCGCGCCGCAGACGCCGGCGCCGTTGAGCGGCAGCTGCTTGCCCAGCACCTGCGCGTGCACCCGGCCGATGGCGGCGAACAGCGAAAGGTGCGGGCCGTGGAGCCCCTCCTCCCCCGCGATCGCGAACAGCCGCGGGGTGCGGGGGTCGCCCTGCTTGTGCACGTGGTGCCCCAGGCCGGGGACGAATCGGCCCGCGGCGCGCTGGGCGGTCACCGTCTCCAGGGCGAGGGCGTCCCACCCGGCGTCGTCGGTGGGCAACGGGCCCTCGAGGGCGGTGAGCACCGAGTGCAGGAACTTCCCGCAGTCCTCGGTCACCCCCAGGAAGCGCGAGCCCCCTCCGAGCAGGCCTGCGGCCAGCGCGCCCTGGATCGAGTCCGGCGCCGAGAGGTAGGTCAGCCGGGTGACGATCGCCGTCGGCGTGAACCCGTGGTCGGCGAGCGCGGCGAGCACCGCCTCGAAGACCCGGGTCTCCCCCCTGCTCGGCCGGCGCTGGGTGGCCAGCCAGAAGGCGAGCTCGCCGAACCCGACGCTGCCCATGACGTCCTCGGCGAGGTCGTGCCCGAGCAGCGTGATCCGCTCGAGGCTCGAGGCGCCGAGCGCCGTCGGGTAGCCGGGCTGCTGCTCGGTCATCGCGGACCTCCCTCGGCCGGCGCGGCCAGCCAGCGCCGGATCTCCTCGCCGTGCTGGTCGACCGCCGGCGGCGGGAGGCGGTAGGAGGGCGCCGTCTCGGAGAAGGTGATGGGGTGGCGCACCGACGGCACCGCCGCGGCCCCGTCCCCGACGGTCACGACCGGGTCCAGGCCCACCTCCTCGGCGAAGGCGACGCCCTGGTCCACGGTGTTGATCGGCCCGCAGGGCACGCCTGCGGCGATGATCTCGCGGAACCACTCCATCTTCGTGCGCGTCGCCAGCCGCGCGACGAGCAGCGGGCGCAGCGCGTCGCGGTGGGCGGTGCGGTCCTCGTTGCGGAGGAACCGCGGGTCCTCGACCAGCTCCGGCAGCCCGAGCACCTCGCACAGCTTCCGGAACTGCCCGTCGTTCCCGGCCGTGATGATCAGGTCACCGTCGGAGCAGGGCAGCGGCTCGTAGGGGAAGAGGCTCGGGTGGCTGTTGCCCATGCGGAAGGGCACCACCCCGCCGGCGACGAACGCGCTGGTCTGGTTCACCAGACCCGACATCGCCGAGGCCAGCAGGCTGACCTCGACGTGCTGCCCGCGGCCGGTCTCGTGCCGGTGGTTGAGCGCGGAGAGCACCCCGATGGTGGCGTGCAGCCCGGCCATGACGTCGAAGACCGCCACCCCGGCCCGGTACGGGTCGCCGTCGGGGTCACCGGTGAGGCTCATCAGCCCGGAGATGGCCTGCACGATCAGGTCGTAGCCGGGCAGCGACCGTCCACCCGGGGCACTGCCGAACCCGCTGATCGAGGCGTAGACGATCCGGGGGTTGGTCGCGGACACGGTCTCGTAGTCCAGCCCGAACCGGCCCAGCCCGCCCGGCTTGAAGTTCTCCACCAGCACGTCCGCCCGGCGGGCCAGTTCACGCGCGGCGGCGAGGTCGTCCGGGTCCTTGAGGTCCAGGGCGACCGAGCGCTTGTTGCGGTTGACGCCGAGGTAGTAGGTCGAGACGCCCTGCCCGTCGGTCTCGCGCACGGGCGGGGCCCAGGTGCGCGTGTCGTCGCCCCCGGGGCCCTCCACCTTGACCACCTCGGCGCCGAGGTCGGCCAGCAGCATGGTGCTGTACGGACCGGCCAGGATCCGGGAGAAGTCCGCGACGAGCAGGCCGGCCAGCGGCCCGGACGGACGGGGTCCTGAGGTCATCGTTGCGCGCCAACTCCCCTGGTTCGCGGACGCATGTCCGCCCGACTCGACGAGAGTGTTGTGACCGCGGCCACGGGCTGTCAACCGCTGGATCCTGCGCGGCGGCTCCCCTTGACACGCCGCTCGACCACCGAGAAGGTGACCTGCATCGCATCCATCGACCGTCTGGCGGACAGGTGTCCGGGTGCGCGACCACGACGTCCGAGGAGGCGACGATGACCCACTCCGCACCCGCTCCCCAGCCCGGCCGGCCCCTCGTCCTGCGCGGCGGCACCGTCCTGACGATGGACGGCGCGTGCACCGTCCTGGACGACGCGGACGTGCTGGTCGTCGACGACCGGATCGCCGGCGTGGGCCCCGCCCTCGAGGTGCCCGAGGGCACCGAGGAGATCGATGCGCGGGGCGGGATCGTGATGCCCGGGATGATCGACACGCACCGGCACATGTGGCAGACGGCGATGCGCGGCTACGGCGCCGACTGGACGCTGACCCAGTACTTCGTCTGGTACTACCTCGAGCACGGCAAGAAGTTCCGCCCGCAGGACATCGCCGCGGGCAACCGCCTGGCCGCGATCGAGTCGCTCGACGCCGGCGTGACCACGACCGTCGACTGGTCGCACAACCTGCACTCCGTCGACCACGGCGAGGCGGCGCTGGACGCGCTGCGCACGGTGCCGGGGCGGTTCGTCCTCGCCTACGGCAACATCCAGGCCGGTCCGTGGGAGTGGACCGCCGATCCGGCCGTCCGCTCCTTCCTGGAGCGGCTGCGCGACGAGCGCGACGACATGATGGGCGTCCAGATCGCCTTCGACGTCACCGGTGACCCCACCTTCCCGGAGAAGGCCGCCTTCGAGGTGGCCCGGGAGCTCGGCATCCCGGTCACCACCCACGCCGGGGTGTGGGGCGCGACGAGCGACACCGGCATCCAGCAGATGTACGACGGCGGCTTCATGACGCCGGAGACGACCTACGTGCACGCGTCGACCCTGACCCGCGACAGCTACCAGCGGATCGCCGCCACCGGCGGGTCGATCTCCATCGCCACGGAGTCCGAGTGCAGCGCCGGGCAGGGCCACGCCCCCACCGAGCAGGTGCTGCAGTACGGCATCCCGGTGTCGCTGTCGATGGACACCAGCGTCTGGTGGAGCGGCGACATGTTCTCCGCGATGCGCTCGACGCTCAACGCCGACCGCATGTCCGAGCACCTCGCGGCCCACCTGGAGGGCGACACGATCACCCACCTGCGCCTGCGCGCCAAGCAGGTCGTGGAGTGGTGCACCAAGGGCGGCGCGCACACCATCGGCCGCGACGCCGACCTCGGCAGCCTCGAGGTGGGCAAGAAGGCCGACGTCGTGCTGATCAAGAACGACCGCTCGCCGGTGTCCTTCCCGCTGCTGAACCCGATCGGCCACGTGGCCTTCCAGGCCCAGCGCGGCGACGTGCACACGGTGATCGTGGACGGCCGGGTGGTGAAGTTCGACGGCGAGCTGGTCGGCGTGGACCTCGCCGCGCTCCGCACGGAGGTCGAGAACACCATCGACCACCTCAAGGCCGAGATCGGCGAGGAGACGTGGCAGGCCGGCATGTTCCCCGAGGTGCCGGAGGCCGAGGCGTCGGTCCTCGACAACCCGTACCAGTACACGGACTTCGTCGACGAGTCCAAGCGGGCCGGCGGCGAGGACCGCGTCCTCGGGCGCTGAAGGAGGACCGGACATGGCAGGACGTGGCGAGGGGCCGGACTTCGTCGAGGCCCTGGCCCGGGGACTCGACGTCCTCACCTGCTTCGACGCCGGCCGACGGAGCATGTCGCTCAGCGAGGTCGCGACGGCGGCCGGCCTGGCCCGGCCGACCGCCCGCCGGCTCCTCCTCACGCTGGAGGAGCTGGGCTACGTGCGGTCGGCCGACGGGGCGTTCTCCCTGACCCCCAAGGTCCTGGAGCTGGGCACGGCCTACGTGGCCTCGCTGGGACTGTGGGACATCGCCCGTCCCCACATGACCGCACTGGTCGGGCGCACCGGGGAGTCGTCGTCGATGGCCCAGCTGGACGGAGCCGACATCGTCTACGTGGCCCGCGTCGCCGTCCCGAAGCTGATCGCGCTGCGGGTGGACATCGGCACACGGTTCCCGGCGGTGCAGACCTCCCAGGGCAAGGTGCTGCTGGCCGCCCTCTCCCCCGAGGAGCTGGCCCGCACCGTGGCCCAGCCGACCCGCTCGGGCCTGCCGACCCCGTTGCGCCGGACGCCGGAACAGCTGCGGGAGGAGCTCACCGAGGTGCGCGCCCGCGGCTGGGCGCTGGCCGACGAGGAGCTCGCCCCCGGTGTCCGCTCGGTCGCCGTCCCCGTGCGGGACGGCACGGGCACGGTGCGGGCAGCCATGAACGTCACCGTGCACGCCGCGGAGACCTCGACCGAGTCGCTGCTGGGCGAGCACCTGCCGCACCTGCTGCGCACGGCCGGCGAGGTGAGCGCCGAGTGGGCGCTGTGGCAGTCCCGGCCGCAGGTCGAGGTCTTCCCGGGGAGCGGGTCCGCCACCGCCTGAGTCCGAACCCGGCGCACCGCGACGAGCCGGCCGCAGGCGACGTCGGACACGGAGCCCCGCACGCTGTTCCCCACCGGGACCAAGGGACCTCCCAGGACGTCCGCACCGGGTCGCGGCCGCCCTCCGGGAACCGAGCGACACGTTTGTCCATCAAACCGATGGACTTGACCGGGAATGCGTCGTCTGGTGACATCAGCCGCGTGGGAAACACCGAGCTCCACCGCCGGTGCGCCGTGGACCTGCTGCGCACCGCCAGCGCGCTGTGTCCGGCGCGCTGACGCGCCCGCCCCGCCCCCCACACCTCGCGCGCTCCCCGGGCCCTCCCGTTGCCGAGCCGCCCCGCACACCTGGACTCCCGATGACCCTCAGCACCGTCCTGTCCTCCCCTCCTGCCCACGACGCCGTGAGCCGGCGCACCGGTGCCGCCGGTCTGGCCGCCGCGCTCGCCGCTGCTGCCGCCCACTGGCTCGACCTGGTCGAGTACCGGCCCGAGGGCCGGTGGACCCACCTGCTGCCCCCCGACGCGGCCGCCGACCTCCTCGACGCCTCCCTGCACGCCGATCTCGCCGGCGCCCAGGTCTGGCTGCTCTCCTGGCTGCCCGCGCAGGGCACACCGCTGCACGACCACGGCACGTCCGCCGGCGCTTTCGCGGTCGTGCGGGGAACCCTGACCGAGCGGGTGGTCGCCGCAGGCCGGAACGGCGTCCGCGAGTCCGCCGCCGAGCTCACCAGCGGCCGGGTCCGGCACTTCGGCGCGCACTACGTCCACCAGGTCACCAACCGCGACACCGAGCCGGCGGTCAGCGTGCACGTCTACACGCCCGGGCTGGCCTGGATGAACACCTACGCCGTCGACGGCGGCACGCTGCTGCGCACCGGCACCGAGCGCGCGGGGGTGGACTGGTGAGCGCCCCCGCCCTCACCCGTCCCGCCGGCGCACGCAGCGTCGACCAGCTGCTCGCCGAGGCCCGGTCCCGCATCGACCGGCTCGGCCCCCGGCAGGCCGCCGTCCGGGTGGCACGCGGCGCGCTGCTGGTCGACATCCGGCCCGCCGCACAGCGCGCACGCGAGGGCGAGGTCCCCGGCGCGCTCGTCGTGGAGCGCAACGTCCTGGAGTGGCGGTTCGACCCGGCCAGCGACGCCCGGCTGCCCGAGGCCACCGGCTACGACGTCGAGGTCGTCGTCCTCTGCTCGGAGGGGTACACCTCCAGTCTCGCCGCCGACGCGCTGCGATCCCTGGGCCTGGCCCGGGCCACCGACGTCGTCGGGGGCTTCCGGGCGTGGGCGGCGGCCGGGCTGCCCACCCGCGGCACGCCCTGACCTGCTGGCTACGGTCTGCGCGTGACCGCCGTCCTCTCCATCCAGTCGCACGTCACCTACGGCCACGTGGGCAACAGCTCCGCGGTGTTCCCGCTGCAGCGCCTCGGCGTCGAGGTGTGGCCCGTGCACACGGTGCAGTTCTCCAACCACACCGGCTACGGGGAGTGGACCGGCCGGGTCTACGACGGCCAGTCGATCGACGAGCTGGTCCAGGGTGTGGCCGACCGCGGCGTGCTCGGCAGCTGCGACGCCGTCCTGTCCGGGTACCTGGGCTCGGCCGACATCGGCCACGCGGTGGTGGGCGCTGTGGCGCGCGTCCGCGAGGCGAACCCGGCGGCGGTCTACTGCTGCGACCCGGTGATCGGCGACGTCGGACGCGGCGTCTTCGTCCGGCCCGGCATCGAGGAGTTCATGCGCGAGGTCGCCGTTCCCGCAGCAGACCTCGTCACCCCGAACCACTACGAGCTCGACCTCCTGTCGGGCGCGCAGACCCGCTCGCTGACCGAGGTGAAGGACGCCGTCGCCGCGGTGCAGGCACTGGGCCCGCGCGTCGTGCTCACCACGTCGCTGGTCGCCGAGGACACCCCCGAGGACGCGATCGACCTGCTCGCCTCCGAGGGCGGCCGGCACTTCCGGGTGCGCACGCCGCGACTGGGGGTCTCGGTCAACGGCGCGGGTGACGCGATCGCCGCACTGTTCCTCGCCCACTGGCTGGACACCCGCTCGGCCGCGGAGGCGCTGGGCCGGGCTGCGGCGTCGGTGTTCGGGCTCCTCCAGCGCACCGAGGATGCCGGGTCGCGGGAGATCCTGCTGGTCAGCGCGCAGGAGGAGTTCGTGTCCCCCAGCCGCACCTTCGAGGTCGACGAGGTCTGACCCTCAGCGCTCGGCCAGGGTGGCCGCGATCCGGGCGATCGTCGACTCCTCGACCGGCAGGTGCGGCAGCACCGAGGCCACCTCGTCGGGCTCCAGGCCGAGGTCGCCCAACGCCGCCAGCAGCAGGTCCGCCTCCTCGGGCGGCACCGGAACGGTGCACCCGCACCCCTCCAGCGCCGCTCGGGCGAGGAACAGCGCGCCGGCCAGACCGTCGTCGGGCACCGGGGCCGGCTCGGCGACGACGGCCGTGCGGGTCACCGCCTCGGCCGCCCGAACCAGCGACAGAGGCAGCCCCTCGGCCTCGACCTCGATCAGCGGAACGGTGCCCAGCGCGGCCAGCACCAGGTGCTCGGCGTCGATCCGCAGCGGCGCCTCCCACCCCCCGGCGCGCACCACGTCCAGCAGGTCCCGCGGGCTCTCCCCGAGGTCGTCGGCCAGCTCGGCCCAGTCGGCCCGGCGGGTGGCGCGGGCGCGCTCGGCCGCCTGCAGGCAGGTGTCGCGCACGAAGGGCACCAGCACCTCGTCGTCGAACCGCTCGGCCTGCACGCGTCCGGCGGAGTCGACCATGTTGAGCGCGTCCTGGAAGGTCCCCGGCCGCGCATCACCGAGCTCCAGCCGTCCGTCCTCCTCGCCGGCGAGGGAGCGGCCGTGCGCCGCCCGCTCCCCCACCGTGAGGCCGGTCCGCACCAGCCGCCCGGCCCGCCGCTCGTAGTGCGGCTGGTCGGACAGGCCGACCGCCCACGCGCAGCTCTCCGCGATCAGGGCGGCCCCGCGCTCGCGGAGCACCTCGCGGGTCAGCAGCCCCATCCAGTCGATGTCGAACACGGCTCCACTGTGCCCCGCAACCGTCACTCGGCGGCGGCTCCGGCGGTGTTGCCCTCGCTCTGCTCGCTGCTCGGCGGGCCGACCCAGACGGTCTTGGCGTTCATGAACTCGCGCATGCCGAGCTCGGTGAGCTCCCGGCCGTAACCGCTCTGCTTGATCCCGCCGAAGGGCAGGTCCGGGTAGCTGGCGGTCATGCCGTTGATGAAGGCCATGCCCGACTGGATGTCGCGCACGAACCGGGTGCGCTCCTCCTCGTCCTCGCTCCACAGGTTCGAGCCGAGCCCGTAGTCGTGGGAGTTCGCGATCCGAATCGCCTCGTCGAGGCTGTCGACGACGTAGAGCGCCGCGACCGGTCCGAACACCTCCTCGGAGTGCATCTTCATGTCGGGGGTCACGTCGGCGACCAGCGTCGGCTCGTAGAACCAGCCGGGACGGTCGACCCGCTCGCCGCCGACGACGATGCGCGCGCCCTTGCTCCGTGCGTCCTCCACGTAGTCCTCGACGTCCTGCAGCCCGGACTCGGTCGCCAGCGGGCCGATCTGGGTGTCGGGATCCATCGGGTCACCCACGGTCAGCGCGCCGATCTTCTCGGCGAACAACCGGGTGAACTCCTCGGCGACGTCCCGGTGCACGAAGAACCGCTTGGCCGCGATGCAGCTCTGCCCGTTGTTCTGGTTGCGGGCGGTGGTGGCGACCTCGGCGGCCCGGTCCAGGTGGGCCGACGGCATGACGATGAACGGGTCGGAGCCACCCAGCTCGAGCACGGTCTTCTTCAGCGCGTCACCCGCGATCGCGGCGACCGACTGGCCGGCCGGTCCGCTGCCGGTCAGCGTGGCGGCCATGACCCGGTCGTCGCGCAGGACCTTCTCGATCGTCGAGGAGCCGACCAGGAGGGTCTGGAACACGTCGTCGGGGAAGCCGGCCCGGCGGAACAGCTCCTCCATGTACAGCGCGGTCTGCGGCACGTTGCTGGCGTGCTTCAGCAGGCCGACGTTGCCTGCCATGAGGGCGGGCGCGGCGAACCGCATCGCCTGCCAGAGCGGGAAGTTCCACGGCATGATCGCCAGCACGACGCCCAGCGGCTGGTAGGTGACGTAGGCGCGCTCGGCCTTGACGGCGGCGGCGTCCTTCTCGACCGGCTCCAGGAGCGCCGGCCCGTGGTCGGCGTACCAGCGCAGGGCGGCGACGCACTTGGTCGCCTCCGCCTTGGCCGAGGCCAGCGTCTTGCCCATCTCGGTGGTCATCAGCTCGGCGACGGAGTCGGTGTCGGCCTCCAGGGCGTCGGCGGCGGCCCGCAGCCAGCCGACCCGCTGCTCGGGGCTGGTCAGGCGGTAGCTCTCGAATGCCGCCGCGGCGCGCGCGAGCTTCTCCTCCAGCGCGTCGTCGGTGAGCGGCTCGTAGGTCTTGAGCGTCTCCCCGGTGGCCGGGTTGATCGTGGCGATGGCCATGGTGTTCTCCCTCCCGCTGCTACGCCCCCTCACCTGCCCGGACGCGCCGCGCCGAAACCGGGCAGGGCCGGGGCAGCTCCTCGTCCCCCCGGTCCGCCGGTCGCCCGAGCTGTCCGACCCGGCACCGTCGCCTACGGTGGGGGGACGGCTCCGCAGGGCCGGGACCGGAGACGTCGGGGGCACGGGTGAACTGGACGGCAACGGGCGGGGTCGGGTACCCCGCGCCCGGGGGCTTTCCGCACGACGCCCTCTTCCACGACTCGACCGACGCGCTCATCGACACGGTGCTGCCGTTCCTGCACGACGGGCTGGCCGAGGGCGACGCCGCCGTGGTCGCGGTGCAGCCCCGCACGGCCGCCCTGCTCCGCGAGGCCCTCGGCAGGGATCCGCGCGTCCTCGTCGTCGACGAGGACGCCGTGTACGGCCACCGCACGCCCGCCGCCATCACGACCTTCCGGAGGCTGGCGAAGGAGAACGCTCCCGGGGGCGCGCACCGGGTGCGCGTGGTCGGCGAGATCGACTTCGGCCGGACCGCACGGGACTGGCTGGAGTGGGAACGCTACGAGGCGGTCATCAACGAGGCACTGCGGGGGTTCGGCCTGTGGGGGGTGTGCCTGTTCGACACCGCCCGGCTCCCCGGCCCGGTCCTCGACGCAGCCCACCGCACCCACCGGCAGCTGGTGACGCCCTCCAGTCGCACCCCCAACCCGCAGTTCACCGATCCGGCCGAGTACCTCCGCGGCCTCCCGGTGCCCGACGAGCCGCTGGAGAGCACTCCCCCGCGCTTCGCCGCCGGCGACGTCGCGGACTTCATCGGGCTGCGGCACGCCGTCGCCTCCGAGCTGGCCGATCTGGCCGCACCTGACGACCTGATCGAGGACTTCCTGCTCGCCGTCGACGAGATGACCAGCAACGCGCTCCGGCACGGGCTCCCTCCGGTTGGGCTGCGGCTGTGGACCGCACCCGACCGCATCGTCTGCTCCATCACCGACGGCGGCCCCGGCTGGGACGACCCGTTCGCGGGCTACGGCCCGGCTCACGGCGACGACCTGTCCCGCGGTGGCATGGGGCTGTGGCTGGCCCGCCAGCTGTGCGACCACGTCGACATCCGCGGCGGCGCGCACCATCCCGGCGAGGGCGGCATCAGCGTCCGCCTCACCGTGCGCCTGCCCTGAGCGAGCCGACGCCGCATTCCGTCCAGTGGTGGGCGGGGGTCGAGCACGGCGGTGGCCGTGGCGATACTGACCCCTGAGCAACCCTGACCGATGGGAGCACCTGGTGGACCGGACGCGTACGCACGTTCCTCGGAAGCGGGAGGCCTGACGTGGACAAGGTCGTGGCCTCGGTCCAGGAGGCCGTCGCGGACGTCGCCTCCGGTTCCGTCCTCGCCGTCGGCGGTTTCGGGCTCTGCGGCGTCCCCTTCGCGCTCATCGACGCACTGCTCGAGCAGGGCACCGACGAGCTGACGACGATCTCCAACAACTGCGGGGTCGACGACCAGGCGCTCGGCGTCCTGCTCTACGCCGGCCGGATCCGCAAGACGATCAGCTCCTTCGTCGGCGGCAACAAGGAGCTCGCGCGGCTGTACCTCTCCGGGCAGCTGGAGGTCGAGCTGACCCCGCAGGGCACGCTGGCCGAGCGGCTGCGCGCCGGTGGCGCCGGGATCCCCGCCTTCTACACGCCCACCGGCGTCGGCACGCTCGTCGCCGACGGCGGCATCCCGATCCGCTACGACGCGGACGGGAACGTCGTGCAGACCAGCCGGCCCAAGGAGGTGCGCGAGTTCGACGGCCAGCAGTACGTGCTGGAGACGGCGCTGACCGCCGACTTCGGGCTGGTGCACGCGCTCAAGGGCGACCGGCACGGGAACCTCTACTTCCACGAGTCGGCGCGCAACTTCAACCCGCTGGCGGGCATGGCCGGACGGATCACCGTCGCCGAGGTCGAGGAGCTCGTCGAACCCGGCGACCTCCGCCCCGAGGACGTGCACCTGCCCGGGGTGTACGTGGACCGCGTCGTCGTCGTGGGGTCCGAGCGCAAGCCGATCGAGAAGCGCACCAGCCGCCCCCGCCCGTCCGCCGGCGTCCCTGCCGCGGCCGGCGAGGAAGCCACCGAGGGAGCAGCTTGATGGCCCTGAACCGTGAGCAGCTCGCCGCCCGGGTGGCGCTCGAGCTGGAGGACGGCCAGTACGTGAACCTGGGCATCGGCATGCCGACGCTGGTCCCGAACTACGTGCCCGAGGACGTGCACGTCGTCCTGCACTCGGAGAACGGGGTGCTCGGCGTCGGGCCCTACCCGTTCGAGGGCGAGGAGGACCCCGACCTCATCAACGCGGGCAAGGAGACGGTGACCGTCCTGGCCGGCGCGAGCTACTTCGACTCCGCGCTGTCGTTCGGGATGATCCGCGGCAAGCACCTCGACGTCGCCGTCCTGGGCGCGATGCAGGTCAACGTCCGCGGCGACCTGGCCAACTGGCTGATCCCGGGCAAGATGGTCAACGGCATGGGCGGGGCGATGGACCTCGTCCACGGCGCCAAGCGGGTGATCCTGATGATGGAGCACGTCGCCCGCGACGGGTCGCCCAAGATCGTCCAGGAGTGCACGCTCCCGCTGACCGGCAAGGCGTGCGTCGACCGGATCATCACCGACCTCGCCGTCGTCGACGTGACGCCCGAGGGTCTGGTCCTGCGGGAGACCGCCCCGGGCGTGAGCGTCGACGAGGTCGTGGCCGCGACCGGCGCGCCGCTGGCGGTCACCGACGTCCGCGAGATGGCGCTCCCCGCCGGCGTCTAGCCCTCCCCCCGGCCGAGTGCCGGGTCGTGGGCGTCTCGAGCCCGTCCGGACGACGGCGACCCGACGAACTCCGGCTCAGCGCAGCGCCGATGCGCGCGATCACCGGGTGGGACCGGGCAGGTCCCACCCGGTCACGAAGACGACGGTCCACCCCGCCGCGATGAGCCGGTCGAGTGTGCCGTGGTGGTCGCCTCAGGGCTCGCGGCCCGACGACGACCCCACACTCGGGACGCCGTCGCCTCAGCCGCCGCGGAGCTCGTCCAGGATCGGGCCGGCGACCTTGTAGGCGTGGTTGGCCGCGGGAACGCCGGCGTAGACGGCCGCGTGCTGGATGGCGGCGCCGATCTCCTCGTCGGTGAGCCCGTTGTTCTTCGCCGCGCGCACGTGCAGGGCGAACTCGTCCCAGTGCCGCAGCGCGATGGTGATCGACAGTGTCATCAGGCTCCGGTCCCGGCGGGACAGCTCGGGCCGCTGCCAGACGTCGCCCCACGCGACCCGGGTGATGAAGTCCTGGAACCCCTCGGTGAACGGGGTGGTGTTCGCGACGGCGCGGTCGACGTGCGCGTCGCCCAGCACCTCGCGGCGGGTGCGCATGCCTGCCTCGCGGCGGGCGTCATCGGTGTTCGGCAGCTCGCTCATCGGGCGCTCCCGTCCTGGTCGAAGTGGGCGAGCAGCGCGCCGGTGACCTCCAGCGTCCGCTCCAGGTTGGCCAGGTGCGCCCCGGGCACGGTGAGCAGCGCGGCACCCGGGACACCGGCGGCGATCGCCTCCTGGTGCGGCGGCGGCAGCGCCGGGTCCTGGGCGCCGGACACCACGAGCGTCGGCGCGGTGATGCGGGCCAGGTCCTCGCGCAGGTCGATGCCGCCGACGACCTCGCAGCAGGCGGCGTACCCCTCGTCGTCGGCGCCGGCGATCATCGCCTCGAGCCGGGCCACCAGGTCCGGGTGCTGCGCGGCGAAGGCAGGCGTCAGCCAGCGCTGCACCACCGTCGGGGCGAACTGCGCGGTGCCGCCGGATCGCGCCTGCGCCGCCCGGTCGAGGAAGCCGGCCGGGTCCACCTTCGCCGAGCTGAACATCACCGCGAGCCGGTGCACGCGCGACGGCTCGCGCGCCGCCATCCGCAGGCCGACCATGCCGCCCAGGGACACCCCGGCGACGTGCGCCCGCTCGGCCCCGATCCGGTCCAGCACGGCCAGGACGTCGTCGACCAGGTCGTCGATCGTGTACGGGCCGGCCGGTGCGGGGGACTCGCCGTGCCCGCGACCGTCGTAGGTCACCACCCGGTAGCGCTCGGCCAGCGCCGGCACCTGCGGGTCCCACATGGCGCGGGTGGCGCCGAGGGAGTTGGACAGGACGACGACCGGCGCGTCGGCCGCCCCGTCGATCGTGCAGGAGACCTCGACCGCGCTCATCGCTCCCCCTCGGTCAGCCGGGCGTGCTCGGCCAGGACGGCGTCGACCTGCTCGGCTGCCTCGCCCACGTCGGGCCCGCCGGCGAGCAGCTCGGTGACGTCGATGTCGTCACGGCCGGCGATCACGTCGGCCAGCGGGCGCCCGGTCGCCGCCGCCTCGCGCACCGCGGCGGCCGCCTCGTCGTGCGCCGCGCCCCGGCCCAGCCGCGGGGTGAGGGCGTCGGCCAGTGCACCGGCGAGCTCGGGGTCACGCGCGGCACCCACCGTGTCGGCCATGCGCTCGACGTCCGGGCGCAGCCCCTCCAGGCTCTCCACCACCCAGGCCGCGGCCGAGCCGACCGCGGTGAGCAGATCGGTCATGGCCGGCCACTCGCTGTGCCAGGCACCCGCGGCCCGCTCGTGCTCCTGCTCCATGGCGCCGAGCAGCGTGGCCACCAGCCCCGGGGCACGACGGGCACAGGCCCGCGCGGAGATCGCCGCGACCGGGTTCCGCTTGTGCGGCATCGCGGAGGACCCACCCCGACCGGCGCCGCTCTCGGCCGCCTCGGCGACCTCGGTCTGCGCGAGGAGGACGACGTCCACGGCGACGGTGGCGAGCACGCCGGCCGTCGCACCGAGCGCCCCGGCGAGGTCGGCGATCGGCAGCCGCATCGTGAACCAGGGCGCCGCCGGGGCGACGAGCCCGAGCTCGGCGGCGAGCCGCGCGCGCAGCGCCGTGCCGGAGCCCTCGCTGGCCGCGAGCGTGCCGACCGCGCCGCCGTACTGCACCGGTAGCGAGGCCACCACCTCGGCCAGCCGCAACCGGGCGCCGTCCAGACCGCTCAGCCAGCCGGCCGCCTTGAGGCCGAACGTCGTCGGCAGCGCCTGCTGCATCAGCGTGCGCCCCATGACGACGTCGTCGCGGTGGGTGCGGGCCAGCCCGGCCGCGGCCTCGGCGGCCAGCGCCAGGTCCCGGTCGATCGCGGCGATCGCCCGACGGGCCAGCAGCACCAGCGCGGTGTCGACGACGTCCTGGCTGGTCGCCCCGACGTGCACGGCGACGGCGTCCCGCTCCCCCACCGCCGCTCGCAGCACCCGCACCAGCGGAGGTACCGGGTTGCCGGCGTCGGCGGCGTGCGCGACGACGCTCGCCAGGTCCAGCGCGGCCGGCTCGGCGCAGGCCCGCGTGACGGCGTCGGCCGCCGTGGTGGGCACCAGGCCGGTCGCCGCCGCCGCCCGGGCGAGGGCGGCCTCGACGTCGAGCAGTGCGTCGAACCAGGCCGGGTCGGACACGGCGCTCGCCGCACCTCCCCGGGCGAAGGTCCCGCTGAAGAGTCCGCTCACGCGGCAGTTCCCGTCACGCGGTCGTTCATACCGCGAAGAAGACCGTCTCGCGCTCACCCTGGAGGGAGACGTCGAAGCGGTAGCCGTCCTCGCCCGGCGTGGCGAGCAGCGTGGCCCGCTGGTCCTCCGAGAGCCCGCGCAGGACGGCGTCCTCGGCGTTGGCGTCGGCCTCGTCGGCGAAGTAGATCCGCGTGACGACCCGGTCGAGCAGGCCGCGGGCGAAGACGGAGACGTCGATGTGCGGCGCCTGCAGGCCGCCCTCGCCGTCGGGCACCCGGCCGGGCTTGAGGGTGAAGACCTCGAACTCACCGGAGAGCGTCTGCGCGCGGGCGTAGCCGCGGAAGCCCGGGTAGGTCGAGGCGCCGCGAGGGTCCTCCGGCGAGGCGAAGCGCCCGTCGGGGTCGGCCTGCCACGTCTCGATCAACGCGTCGGGCACGACGTCGCCGTTGCCGTCGGTCACCCGGCCACGGATCCAGAACCCGCCCGCGGTGCCCTCCTCGGCTGCGTAGACGCCGTCGGGCCAGGTGAGGCCGATCGCCAGGTACGGGCCCACCGTCGCGCTCGGCGTGGTGCCGAGCCGGAGCGGACCGGTCAGGAAGCCGCTGCCCCGCTGGCCGGAGCGCGGCTGGAAGGGCTCGCTCGGGTTCGGCGGCACGTCCAGGGGATCGACAGTCATCACGCCACACCCCCAGCGCGATTCCGCGCCTCGTTCCGCTCCTCGCTCGTACCTCGCTGCGATGCTCGCTCGGCTGTCATCACGCCACACCCCCAGCGCGATTCCGCGCCTCGTTCCGCTCCTCGCTCGTACCTCGCTGCGATGCTCGCTCGGCTGTCATCACGCCACGTCTCCGTCGTCGTCGGTCTCGAACGGGGTCTGGTCGACACCGCGCAGCACGATGTCCCACTCGAAGGCCAGCGCCCAGTTGTCCTGGGTGCGCTCGAGCGAGTACCGGCTGACCGCCCGGTGCCGCGCGGCGGCCGGGATGGCGTTGTAGATCGGGTCCTGCCCGAACAGCGGGTCGTCCGGGAAGTACATCTGGGTCACCAGCCGCTGGGTGAACGCCCGGCCGAACAGGCTGAAGTGGATGTGCGCGGGGCGCCACGCGTTGTGGTGGTTGCCCCACGGGTAGGCGCCCGGCTTGATCGTCAGGAACTCGTAGCGGCCCAGGCTGTCGGTGACCACCCGGCCCAGCCCGTCGAAGTGCGGGTCCAGGGGCGCGGGCCAGTTGTCCACGACGTGGCGGTAGCGACCCGAGGAGTTGGCCTGCCACACCTCGACCAGCGCACCCGGGACGGGCCGTCCGTCGCTGTCGAGCACCCGACCGTGCACGAGGATCCGCTGCCCCAGCGCCTCGCCGCCGTTGCGCCAGGTGAGGTCGGCGTCGTGCGGGAGAACGCGGTCCTCGCCGAGCACCGGACCGGTCACCTCGGTCAGCCGGTGCGGGAGGTCCACCGGGGTGCGCAGCGGGGCCCGCAGGCCCGTGCTCCGGTAGTCGGGGAAGCCGACGGGGGTCCGCGTGGCCGCGTCCTCCCGCAGGTAGCGCGGCAGGTGCAGCCCGCTGTCGGATGTGGTCCCGGTCATAGGGCAGGACGGTACGGCCGTCCGGCTAGGCTGCCCAAGCCGCAGCTTCCACTGGCCGGGAGAGGAGAGGTCGCATGGCTGGTCACAGCGCCGCGCCCGGCCGCTCGGTCACCTCCCGCGCGCTGGGCATCCTCGACGCCTTCGGCAGCGACTGCCCCCGGCTGTCCCTCTCCGAGATCGCCGAGCGGTCCGGCACACCGCTGACCACGGCGCACCGGCTGCTGGCCGAGCTCACCGGCTGGGGGGCCCTCGTCCGGCGGCCCGACGGCCGGTACGAGATCGGCCGCAAGCTGTGGGACCTCGGCCTGCTGGCACCGGTGCAGCTGGAGCTGCGCCAGGTCGCGGCTCCGTTCCTGCTCGACCTGCACACCACCATCCGCGACACCGTGCACCTGGCCGTCCGCGAGGGCCTGCACGCGCTCTACGTCGAGCGGATCTCCGGCCGGGAGTCGGTGCCGATCGTCAGCCAGGTGGGCAGTCGCCTGCCGCTGCACGCGACCGGCGTCGGCAAGGTGCTCCTGTTTTCGGCCCCGGACGACGTCGTCGCGCAGGTGATGCGCTCGCTCCACCCGGTCACCCGGCACACCGTCGTCGACCCCCGGCGGCTGACCGAGGAGCTCACCGAGATCCGACGTCGCCGCTACGCCCGCACCTGCGAGGAGATGTCGCCGGGCGCGGCCTCGATCGCCGTCCCGGTGCAGGTCGAGCGGCCGTCCGGACCGCTGGCCGTGGCCGCCCTGGGCATCGTCGTCCCGCCGCAGCGGCGCGACCTCGCCCGCCTGGTCCCGGTGCTGGAGATGGCCGCCCGGGGCATCGGCCGGGAGCTGGCCCGGTCGCACGAGTTCCACTGAGCGAAAGACGCCGTTCCGGCGACGGCGCTCCGCGGCCAGACTCGACCGGGTGCGCACCCAGGTAGGCATCATCGGCGCCGGCCCGGCCGGCCTCCTGCTCTCCCGCCTGCTGGCGCAGCGCGGCATCGACTCCGTCGTGCTGGAGAACCGCAGCCGGGAGTACGTCGAGGCCCGCATCCGCGCCGGCATCCTCGAGCAGCACACCGTCGACACGCTGACCGACGCCGGGCTGGGCGACCGGCTCCGCCGCGAGGGGATGGAGCACCGCGGCATCCACCTCCAGTACCCGGGCACCCGGCACACGCTGGACTTCCCCGAGCTGTGCGGCCGCACCGTGTGGGTCTACGGGCAGACCGAGGTGACCAAGGACCTCATCAGGGCCCAGCTCGCCGGCGGTCCGCCGCTGCTGTTCGAGGTCTCCGACGTCACGCCCGAGGACGTCGACGGCGACTCCCCCCGCATCCGGTTCACCGACGCCGACGGCACCCCGCAGGTGCTGGAGTGCGACGTCGTCGCCGGTACCGACGGCTTCCACGGCGTCTCCCGACCGGTGGTCACCGCAGGCACCGCCGGCCGGCTGTGGGAGCGGACCTATCCCTACGCCTGGCTGGGCATCCTGGCCGACGCCGCACCCTCCACCGACGAGCTCATCTACGCCTGGCACCCCGAGGGCTTCTCGCTGTACTCGATGCGCTCGCCCAGCGTCTCGCGGCTCTACCTGCAGGTGGACCCGGGCGACTCCATCGACAACTGGTCCGACGACCGCATCTGGGAGAACCTCTCGCGACGGCTGGGCATCGACGGCTGGGAGGTCTCCACCGGGCCGATCACCGAGAAGTCGATCCTGCCCATGCGGTCCTTCGTCAGCGCACCGATGCGCCGCGGCCGGCTCTTCCTGGCCGGCGACGCCGCGCACATCGTGCCGCCCACCGGCGCCAAGGGCCTCAACCTCGCCGTCGCCGACGTGACCCTGCTGGCCACCGCGCTCGACCGGCTGCTCAACGAGGGCCGCACCGACCTGGTGGACGCCTACTCGGACACCGCGCTGCGCCGGGTCTGGCGCTGCACGCACTTCTCCTGGTGGATGACCTCGATGCTGCACACCTCGGGGGACGACTTCGACGCCCAGCTCCAGCTCTCCCAGCTGCGCCGGGTCTGCTCGTCGGAGGCGGCGGCCCGCGAGCTGGCGGAGAACTACACCGGTCTCCCGATCGACGGCTGAGCGCCCGGGCATCCGGATCGGCGGTCCGGCGCGAACAACGGTCGTGGACTCTCCCGCCCCGCGCCCGCAGGCCGAGTGGATGGTGCAGCCCCTGGTGGAGGCGGGGCTGCGCCCGGCCGAGATCCGGACGCTCGTGACCCGGTTGTGCTTCGAGACGGTGGTGTCCGACGGCGTCGGACCCGCGCGCCTGCTGGACCTCGTCGAGGACCGGTCGCCGGCGATCAGGACCGCCTGGGTGCGGGTGATCGACCGCATGATCGACGGGACACCGCCCGCCCGCTGAGGGCGGGTCAGCCGAGGTCGGCGATCGTCGCGCGAACCCCCCGCTCGCGCAGCGAGGCCCGCGCCGCCGCGAAGGCCTCGGTGAACCGTGCGACGTCGACCAGGTCGCCGAAGAGCTCCCGGTCGGCGACGAGCGCCAGCGGGTCCTCGGCGCGGGCGGCGGCCACGAGCCGGTCGCGGCGGGAGTCCACCACCTCCAGCGGACGACCGTCGTCGTCGGCGCCCTCCAGCGAGCGCGCCCACGCGGCGAGGACCAGGACCGCCCGGCTGATCTCCCCGCCGGAGGCCAGGTTGCCCCGCAGCACCGGCAGGAGGAACTGCGGGATCCGGTCGGAGGCCTCCGCGGCGATCCGGTCCAGGGTGTCCGCGATCGCCGGGCTGCCGAAGCGCTCCAGCAGGCCGTCCTCGTAGCGGCCCAGGTCGATGCCCGGTACCGGGCGCAGCGTCGGCTTCGCCTCCTCGTCGAGGTAGCCGCGCAGCAGCCCGCGGAACGCGGGGTCGGCGCAGGCCTCGTGCACGTACTCGAGCCCGGCCAGCCGGCCGGTCTGGGCGAGCACCTGGTGCCCGGCGTTGAGCAGCCGCAGCTTCATGAGCTCGTAGGGCGCGACGTCGTCCACCAGCTGGACGCCGACGTCCTCCAGCGGCGGCCGGCCGCAGGAGAAGGAGTCCTCCTGCACCCACTGCGTCCACGGCTCGCACACGACCGGCCACCGGTCCTCGACACCGAAGCGCTCGGCCAGGTCGGCCCGGTCGGCATCCGTGGTCACCGGCGTGATCCGGTCGACCATCGAGTCGGGGAAGGGCACCTCGCGCTCCACCCACTCCCCCAGCTCGGCGTCGCGCAGGCGGGCGAAGGCACCGAAGCTGGCCCGCGCCAGCCGGCCGTTGCCGGGGATGTTGTCGCAGGAGACGACGGTGAACGGCGGCAGGCCGCGCTCACGCCGGCGCGCGAGCGCCTCCACCACGAGCCCGAACGACGTCCGGAGCGCGGCGCCGGGCTGGAGGTCGTGGACGACGCCGGGGTTCGTGCCGTCGAACTCGCCGGTGACGGCGGAGGCGTTGTAGCCACCCTCGGTGACCGTGAGGGTGACGACGCGGGTGGCGGGGTCGGCCATCTTCTCCACGACCGCGTCCGGGTCGTCGGGAGCGAAGAGGTACTCCACGAGCGAGCCGATGACCCGCGCCTCCTCCGAGCCGTCGGGATGGCGCACGAGGAGGGTGTAGAGGCAGTCCTGCGCTGCCATCACCTCGGCCATGCGCCGGTCGTGCGGGAGCACGCCGACGCCGCAGATGCCCCAGTCCAGCGCCTGCCCCTGCTCCATGAGCCGGTCGAGGTACATCGCCTGGTGGGAGCGGTGGAACCCGCCCACGCCCAGGTGCACGATGCCGGTGCGCACCCGGCTCCGGTCGTAGGACGGCGTCGAGACCGAGGCATCCAGGTCCGGCAGGGTCCGCGCGGCGAGAGGCGTCACCCGCCCACCATGCCCACTCCTGGCCCGCGGCAACGGGACGACGCGGAAATGCCGCCACACCCGGCCCGCGGCTACCCGCCAGTACCTCGTGTGGGATCGTCCGAGATACACGTCGAGACGCCGCAGCAGGCGGCGTCGGGAAAGAGGACCGATGCGGTTGCAGCTGTCCCCGGAGCTCGAGGCCTTCCGGGAGGAGATGCGCACCTTCTTCACCACCCAGGTTCCGCAGGAGATCCGCGACAAGGTCGCGGCCCACCGGCACCTGACCAAGGACGAGTACGTCTCGGCCCAGCGCGCGCTCAACGCCGCCGGCCTGGCCGTGCCGCACTGGCCGGTCGAGTGGGGCGGCAAGGACTGGACGCCGCTGCAGCGCCACATCTGGCGCGAGGAGATGCAGCTGGCCAACGTGCCCGAGCCCCTGGCGTTCAACGCCAGCATGATCGGCCCGGTGCTGGCCGCCTTCGGCAACCAGGAGCAGAAGGAGCGCTTCCTGGCCAAGACGGCGAACCTCGACATCTGGTGGTGCCAGGGCTTCTCCGAGCCCGACGCCGGCTCCGACCTCGCGTCGCTGCGCACCACCGCCGTGCGCGACGGCGACGACTGGGTCGTCAACGGCCAGAAGACCTGGACCACGCTCGGCCAGTACGCCGACTGGATCTTCTGCCTGTGCCGCACCGACCCGACCGCGGAGAAGAAGCAGCGCGGCATCTCGCTGCTGGTCTTCCCGATGGACACCCCCGGCGTCACCCTCCGCCCGATCGAGCTCATCGACGGTGGCTTCGAGGTCAACGAGGTCTTCTTCGAGGACGTGCGCGTCCCCGCCGAGAACCTGATCGGCGAGGAGAACCGCGGCTGGGACTACGCCAAGTTCCTGCTCGGCAACGAGCGCGTCGGCATCGCCCGGGTCGGGGCCACCAAGCGGCTCATCGCCCAGGCCAAGGAGTACGCGCAGGAGATCTCCGAGGGCGGCCGCCCGCTGCTGGAGACCCCGCGCATGGCCACCCGCATCGCCGAGCTGGAGAACGAGCTGCTCGCGCTGGAGCTCACCGCGCTGCGCGTCGTCGCCAACTCCGCCGACGGCAAGCCGCACCCGGCGTCCTCGGTGCTCAAGCTCCGCGGCTCGGAGCTGCAGCAGGCCGCCATGGAGCTGCTGGTCGACATCGCCGGCCCGCTCTCGCTGGCGTCCTTCGCCGAGGAGGGCTCGGACGTGCCCGACTTCGCACGGGTCTCCGCCCCGACGTACCTGAACTACCGGAAGGTCTCCATCTACGGAGGCTCGAACGAGGTTCAGCGCACCATCATCGCCGGCACGATCCTGGGGCTGTGATCTAGATGGACTTCACCTTCGACAGCGAGCAGAACGACCTGCGCGAGGCCGTCCGCGGTCTCCTCGAGCGCGCCTACGGGGACAGCGAGGTGCGCCGCAAGGTCGTCTCGAGCGACCCGGGCTTCGACGAGAAGACCTGGTCGCGCCTGGCCGAGATGGGCCTGCTGGGCCTGCCCTTCGCCGAGGAGCACGGCGGCATGGGCGCCGGCCCCATCGAGGTCGCGATCGTGGCCGAGGAGATGGGCCGGGTCATCGCGCCCGAGCCGTTCATCGAGGCGGTCGTGCTCGCCGGTGGCCTGATCGCCGCCGCCGGCACCGACGAGCAGAAGGGCGAGCTCCACGGTGCCATCGCCGAGGGCACCACCATCCCCGCGTTCGCGCACGCCGAGATCGGCACCCGGTGGGTTCCGTCGGCGTCCGCGGTCACCGCCACGCAGTCCGGCGACGGCTGGACCCTGAGCGGTGTCAAGGAGCCGGTGCCGGGCGGGGCGCGGGCCGACGTCCTCGTCGTCTCGGCCGTCGTCGACGGCGGCACGGGCCTCTTCCTCGTGCAGGGCGACGCCGCAGGGCTCACCCGCACCGGCTACCGCACCCACGACGGCGGCCGCGCCGCTCGCGTCGCCTTCGACGGCACCCCCGCGGTGGCGCTCGGTGCCGGCGGCGACCAGACCGCCGCCATCGAGCGGGCCCTGGCCGAGGCGCGCATCGCCTACAGCCACGAGTCGATCGGGGCGATGGACACCGCGCTGCGCACCACCGCGGAGTACCTGAAGACCCGCAAGCAGTTCGGCGTGACCCTCAACCGGTTCCAGGCGCTCACCTTCCGCGCCGCGGACATGTACGTGTCCCTGGAGCTGGCCCGCAGCACCGCGCTGTGGGCGTCGATGGTGACCGACGCCGGCGGCGACGTCGTCGCCGCCGCGGACCGCGCCCGGCTGCAGACCAGCCGCGCCGGCCGGCACATCGGCAAGGAGGCCATCCAGCTGCACGGTGGTATCGGCGTGACCGCGGAGTACAAGGTCGGTCACTACACCAGCCGGCTCACCGCCATCGACCACCTGCTGGGCGACGGCGACTGGGCTGCCGACCGGCTGGCCGCCGACGTCGCGGCGCACGAGACGGTCGACCCGCTGGGCGCGCCGTACGCCCCCGGGGCAGGCGTGGCCTGACCCTCGGTTCCACCGGCCGCGGCGTCGTCCCCCGATCAGGGGGATGGCGCCGCGGCCGCATTTCCGGCACGCTCCGGTAACGGTCGAACCGCAATCGCCGCACGCGCCCCACCTGCACCGACGCACCCGTCGCCCTGCCGGTCCCGGGGTCGCCCGGCGGTCAGGCTTCCGCCGTTCGTGATCGAGACCCGGGCGGAGAGCCCGGGCCGTGCCCCCGGAGGACCCCGTGCGCCTGACCCGACTGCTCGTGGGAGGTTCGGTCCTCGCTCTGCTGAGCGGCACCGCCGCCTGCGGCCTGCAGACCATCGAACCGAAGATCCAGCTGCGCGACGCGCTCCAGGCCTTCGGCGACCAGCAGTCGGTCGCCGTGCGGCTGTCGGTCCCGAGCTCCGCGGACGACGTGCGCGCCTTCGCCGAGGCGACCGACGAGTCCGTCGAGAGCGAGGACATCGCCGACGAGGACCTCGACACCCTGCTCTCCTCGTCCATCGTCTACGGCTACGACAAGGGCGAGAAGGCCGACGACCCGGCCGACGACGCGGTCAGCGCCCAGGTCCGCATCGGCGACCTGACCGCCGGTGAGGTGCGCGCGATCGGGGAGACCGGGTACGCGCGGGTCGACCTGGACGGCCTGGTCGAGGAGTTCCCCGACATGGCCGAGGACGTCGACTCCTTCCGCGCCGAGCTCGACGGCGCGCCCACCGACGTGCCGGAGGCCCTGCTCGCGCCCGCTCGCGCCCTCGTCGACGGCGACTGGGTGTCCCTGGACGCCACGGAGCTGCTCGAGCAGATCGAGGCGATGGGCGGCGGGAGCACCCCCGAGGACGACAAGAAGCTCCAGTCGGACCTGCAGGAGCTGGGCGGCAAGGCCCTCAAGGACGCCGTGGTGTCGGTGGAGCGCAAGGGCGAGGACGACGACCTGGGCGACCACCTGGTCGTGAAGCTGAACCTGCGCAAGGGCTACGCCACGATCCGCGAGGGCCTGCCCGGCATCCTCCCCGAGTCCGAGGACCCGGCGACCCTGGAGGAGCTCCCGCCGGTCTCCGAGGTCCCGGACAAGGACGTCGACGCGTCGGTCTGGGTCCGCGACGGTGAGCTCACCCGCGCCGAGTTCGACGTCGCCCAGTTCCTGGACGAGCCCGCCGGGCACCTGGTGCTGCGCGCCGACGCCCTGGACGCCGAGCCGGTGAAGGCCCCGAAGGACGCGGTGCCGGTCGACGTCGCCGCGCTCATGGAGGGCGCGATGGCCGTTCCGCCGGGCACCGAGGAGGAGCTGGACGCCTACACGATCGCCGCGTGGGTGGACATGGACCTCACCACCGTGGCGTCCGACGAGGGCGGGGAGCCCTCCGTCGAGTACCTGCCGGAGGTCATGTCCTACTACGAGGGCGCGACGCCGGACCTGGTGATCACCGCCGTGGGTGCGCAGGTGCAGGTGAGCACGGGCGGTGAGACCGTCTGCCTGACGCCGTCCCCCGACGGCATGGGCGAGGACATCGCCGACGGTCCCTGCTGACCCGACGCACGACGGAGCCCCGTCCCCCCGTGAGGGGGGCGGGGCTCCCGGGCGTTTTGTGCACTTTCCGCCCGGGCGGTTCGTGCACTTTCCGCCCGGGCGGTTCGTGCACTATCCGCCGCTGGGGTCAGGAGCCGATGCGGCCGACGACGAGGCGGTTGACCCAGTCCGGGCTGATGGAGGACGCGGCGGCCAGCACGCGGGTCTGCCGGCCGACGGTGCGGTGCGGCGACCGGGGCAGCCGCACCCGCTCGTGCACGACCTTCCACGCCGCGGCCGCGACGTCGGCCGGCGTCAGGCGCACCCCGAGCGCTGCGACCGGCGCCATCCCGACCCCGTCGCGGGTGACCATCTCGGTGTCGACGAACAGCGGCACCAGGCTGCGCACCCGCACGCCGTCGGTGCGCCACTCCAGGTCCAGTGCCTCGGTCAGCGACTTGACCGCCGCCTTCGTCGCGCCGTAGGTGGCCAGTGTCGGCTGGCCGTACAGGGCCGAGGCCGAGCACAGGTTGAGCAGCAGACCGCGCCGCGCCCGCCGCAGGTAGTCGTGTCCGCTGTGCGCACCGAGCACCACGCCGATGACGTTGACGTCGACCTGACGGCGGTGCGTGCCGACGTCGATCCCGGCGAACGGCCCGGACGCGAGCACGCCGGCGTTGTTCACCAGGACGTCGAGCGTGCCGTCGGGGCAGAACCGCTCGAGGGCACTCCCCCACTGCCCGGCGTCCCGGACGTCGAGCGGCCCGTGCACCGCGTTCGGCCGGTCGCCCGCGACAGCGGCGACCGCGGCGGCGTCGACGTCGAACAGCCCGACCCGCCAGCCGGCGTCGAGGAACCGCTCCGCGATCGCGCGGCCGATCCCCCGCCCCGCTCCGGTCACCAGGATGCTTCCGCTCCGCCGTCGACGTGGGTTCACCGGGAAACTTCTACCGGAGACCCGGGCGAACAGTGCACACACCGCCCGGGAAGGGGTCCTTCTTCAGTCGCCGAGCATGGCGCGGCGCAGCTCGTCGGCGTCGGCCCGCACCTGGTCCAGCACCGGCACCAGGTCGTCCTCCCGCAGCTGGCCGCAGCTGAGCCGCACGATCGGGACGGTGTCGTAGTCCTCGACGTTGAGCCGGGCCGCGACCTCGAACGCCGAGCGGAGCAGACCGCCCTCCATCGAGGTGAGGTCGTCGACCTGGTTGAGCCGGCCGGTCATGCTGTGCGGGAAGCCCCACTGCTCCAGCGCCACGGCGGTCAGCCGCAGGCTGTTGATGCCGTAGCGGCGCAGCTCGGCGACCCGGCGCTCGGAGAGGTCGGGGTGCTCGGCGCTCAGCTCGGCGTAGCCCTCGGGGTCGTTGTGGTGCAGCAGCGCCGTGCCCATCTGCGCGAGCAGTCCCAGGCAGAGCGCGTCCTGGGGCCGCTCGCCGAAGCGCGGGGCCAGGGCGGAGGAAGCGAGCGCCAGGCTGGTCGTGACGTCCCAGAAGTTCTCCGGCAGGCGCGACTCGTCGTCCAGCTCGGTGAGCGCCACCGTGGCCATCGTGCGCACCGTGGTGAACCCGACGACGGTGACGGCGAACTGCAGCGAGGTGACCCGGCCGCGCATGCCGAAGTAGGCGGAGTTGGCCAGCTTCATCACCCGGCTGGCCAGGGCGACGTCGGAGGCGAGGATCCGCGACAGCACCTTGGCGCTGGTGTCGTCCTGGTTGGCCACGGAGACGATCTGCGCGGCGACCGGCCGCTGGGCGGCCATGGTGTCGATGCTGGCGAGCACCTTCTCCAGGTCGAACACGGGTGCCGGCTCGGTGCGGGCCGGCAGCGGGGTGACGGTCATCGGGTGCGGTCTCCATGGGCGGCGAACCAGGCGGCGGCGTGCCCCCCGGTGAGGGGCTGGCTGAGGCTGAAGCCCTGCAGGTAGGTGACTCCCATGCGGGTGAGCTCCGCAGCCTGCTCGGGGGTCTCGACGCCCTCGGCCACGGTGCTGAGGTTCAGGCTCCGGGCGAGTGCGATGACGGCGGAGGCGATCTCGGTGTGCCCGTGGGCGAGCTCGGCCACGAAGGAGCGGTCCACCTTGAGGCAGTTCACCGGGAGGTGCCGCAGGTAGGCCAGCGACGAGTAGCCGGTGCCGAAGTCGTCGATCGCCAGCTCGACGCCGATCTCGCGCAGCTGGTGGAGGATCTCGCGCGCGGAGTCGGGGTCCTTCATCAGCGCCGACTCGGTGATCTCGATGGAGATCCGCGACGGGCTCAGGCCGTGCCGCTCGAGCGCCGCGCCGACCTGGGGCGGCAGGTTGGCGTCGAGCTGGAGCGCCGAGACGTTGACGTTCGCCCGGGCCGGCGCGGCCCAGCCCATGAGCCGGTCCCACTCGGCGAGCTGCCGGCAGGTCTCGTCCAGGACCAGCAGACCGAGACCGGCGATCAGGCCGCTCTCCTCCGCGAGCGGGACGAAGACGGCGGGGCTGATCATGCCGCGCTCGGCGTGCTCCCAGCGGGCCAGCGACTCGACGGCGACGGGGCTGCCGTCGGCCGTGCTGAAGATCGGCTGGTACATCAGCGTGATGTCGCGGCGCTCGATGGCGTCGCGCAGCTCCGCCACCAGCCGCAGCTTGTCGCGCGCCTGCTCGCGGGCGCGCTGGTCCAGGACGGTGATCCGCCCCTTGCCGCCGGCCTTGGCCTGGTACATGGCGATGTCGCAGTCGCGGATCAGTTCCTCCGCGCTGGCGTGCTCGTCGGTCTGGACGGTGACGCCGACGCTGGCGTAGGGCCGCACGTCCACCCCGCCCAGCCGCACCGGGCGGGCGAGCTCGACGGAGATGCGCTCGGCGAGTGCGACCGCCGCTCCCTGGTCCACGCTCTCGCAGACCACGACGAACTCGTCGCCGCCGAACCGGGCCACGAGGTCACCGGGGCGCACGACGGCGCGCAGCCGGTAGGCGACCTCGGTGAGCAGCTCGTCGCCGGCGGTGTGCCCGAGGGAGTCGTTGACGACCTTGAAGTTGTCCAGGTCGAGGAAGAGGCAGGCCAGCCCGCTGGAACCGGGCGTGAACCGCCCGGCCACGTACTGGGCCAGCAGGGTGCGGTTGGGCAGGCCGGTCAGCGGGTCGTGGTTGGCCTGGTGGGCGAGCTTGGCCTCGAAGGCCAGCCGGTCGGTGATGTCCTCGATCGTGCCGACGAAGCCGGCGCCGACGCCGGGCGTGAACAGGTGGGCGAACCGGATGATCGTCGTCCGCACCGTCCCGTCCTCGCGCATGAGGCGGGCCTGCGTCTCGACCTCCTCGCCGTCCAGCGCCGCGGAGACCTGCTCGATCACCGTGTCGAGGTCGTCGGGGTGGACGGTGTCGATCCAGCCGGTGCCGAGCAGCTGCTCGGCGCGCCGGCCCACGAGGGTGCAGAAGGCGTCGTTGACGTGCGCCAGGCGCATGCCCTGCTCGGAGAGGAGCGTCGGCACCGGCGAGCGCTCGGTCAGGGTGGAGAAGCGGCGCTCGTGCGCGTCGGCGGTGGCCCGCAGGGCACGTTCCTGCTCGCTGGTCGTGGAGACCATGCGGATGGTCCACATGCGGCCGGACGGCGAGGGGGTGGTGGTCACCTGGGCCTCGACCGTCGCCCCGCTGGCGGTGCGCACCGGCAGGGTCATCCGGGCGGCGCGCTCCCGCCGGAGCAGCAGCTTGAGCTCCCCGCCGCCGAGGGTCGGGAAGAGGTGGTCCACGGGCAGGGCGCGCAGGTCGTCCAGGCCGTAGCCGAGCAGCTCGACGGCGCCGACGTTGCCCCACGTGATGCGGGAGCGGCTGCCCACGGTCTCGGCCACGACCAGCGCGAGGCTGTCGCTCACGGTGGCGCTGTAGAAGACCGACGAGACGATCTCCGGCGGCACGCGCTCGCCGTCGGGCACGCTGATGGTGACGCTCACGGTCCTCCCCTCGCTTCGCTCGGTCGACGCCGGCTGTTCGACGTCTGCACGGGTGTCTTCGGCCGGGTCTCCCCGCCCCTTTCACCCGAGCGCGCGCCGGTTCCCCCCTTGGGGGGAGGGCGGGAGCACGAGCCGTGACCCCTCGAACGGCGGACACCCCATGGGGCGTGGGGTCCCTCACATTCGGCCCGACACCCGTCGTCACGGCCCGCGACGGGGCAAGATCCCATCGATCCACCGAGCACCGCGCACGACCCCACCACTGGCAGCAGGCGACGAGGCCTGACCGCCGAGGAATGGAGCGCCACGATGCACATCGGAGTCCCGCGCGAGACGCGCGCCCGCGAGACACGGGTGGCGGCCACGCCGGCCACGGTCGAGAAGCTGGTCGGTCTGGGCTACGACGTCGTGGTGGAGAGCGGCGCGGGGGCGGCGAGCAGCTTCCCCGACGACGCGTACGCGGCTGCGGGCGCGCGGGTCGGTACCGCCGAGGAGGCGTGGGGGGCCGACGTCGTGCTGCGGGTGAACGCACCCGCGGTCGAGGAGCTGCCACGGCTCCGGGACGGCGCCACGCTCATCGGGCTGCTGAGCCCGGCGTTCAACCCGGAGCTGGTCGAGGCACTGGCCCAGCGGCCGATCACCGCGCTGGCCATGGACGCCGTGCCCCGCATCTCCCGCGCCCAGTCGATGGACGTGCTCAGCTCGATGGCCAACATCGCCGGCTACCGCGCCGTCGTGGAGGCCGCGCACGTCTTCGGCCGCTTCTTCACCGGGCAGGTGACCGCCGCCGGCAAGGTCCCCCCGGCGAAGGTGCTCGTCGCCGGCGCCGGTGTCGCAGGGCTCGCGGCCATCGGCGCGGCCAGCAGCCTGGGCGCGATCGTGCGCGCCACCGACGTCCGGCCCGAGGTCGCCGAGCAGGTGCGCTCCCTGGGTGGTGAGTACGTCGCGGTGCCGGCCGGCGAGCAGGAGGCCAGCGCCGACGGCTACGCGCGCGAGATGGGCGAGGACTTCAACCGGCGCGCGGCGGAGATGTACGCCGAGCAGGCGGGTGACGTCGACATCATCATCACCACTGCCCTCATCCCCGGGAAGCCGGCACCGCGGCTGATCACCGAGGAGATGGTGGCCTCGATGCGGTCGGGCAGCGTGATCGTCGACATGGCGGCGGCACAGGGCGGGAACGTGACCGGCTCGGTGCCCGACGAGGTCGTGGTGACCGACAACGGCGTCTCGATCATCGGGTACACCGACCTGCCCGCCCGGCTGCCGGCCCAGGCCTCCCAGCTCTACGGCACGAACCTGGTCAACCTGCTGAAGCTGCTGACCCCCGAGAAGGACGGCCGGCTGGTCCTCGACCTCGAGGACGTCGTCCAGCGGTCGATCACCGTCGTGCACGAGGGCGAGAAGACCTGGCCCCCGCCGCCGGTGCAGGTCTCGGCCGCGCCGGCTCCGGCCGCGGCTCCCCCGGCCGCGAAGGAGCCCGCTCCCCCACCGGAGCCGCCCAGGCCCGGGCGCCGGTTCGCCCTGGTCGGGGTGGGCGCGGCGGTGCTGTTCCTCGTCACGGCGCTCTCGCCCGACGAGCTGATCCAGCACCTCACGGTGTTCGCGCTCGCCGTCGTCATCGGCTTCTACGTCATCGGGCACGTGCACCACGCACTGCACACCCCGCTGATGAGCGTCACCAACGCGATCTCCGGGATCATCGTGGTCGGCGCGCTGCTGCAGATCGGTCACGACGACGCCGTGGTGACCGCGCTGGCCTTCGTCGCGATCCTGCTGGCCAGCATCAACGTCTTCGGCGGCTTCGCGGTGACCCGGCGGATGCTCGCCATGTTCACCCGCGGCCCCGGCCAGAAGGGTGCCGCCCGATGACCGCCACCAGCGCCGCCGCCGCGGCCTACGTCGTCGCCGGGCTGCTGTTCATCCTCAGCCTGGCCGGCCTCTCCAAGCACGAGACGGCGAAGACGGGCAACGCCTACGGCATGGCCGGCATGGCCGTCGCCCTGCTGGCCACCATCGGCCTGGCCGCCGACCACGGCATCTCCGGGACCGGAGCCGCCCTGCTGGTGGTCGCCGTCGTCATCGGCGCGGCGATCGGCATCTGGCGGGCACGGGTGGTCGAGATGACCGGAATGCCCGAGCTGATCGCCCTGCTGCACAGCTTCGTGGGCCTGGCCGCCGTGCTGGTCGGCTGGAACGGCTACCTCTCGGTGGAGGCCGACCTCGACGCCCAGACCGAGGTCTCCTCGGACCTGATCGGCATCCACTCGGCCGAGGTCGTCATCGGCGTCTTCATCGGCGCGGTCACCTTCACCGGGTCGATCGTCGCCTTCCTGAAGCTGTCGGCGCGGATCAAGAGCAACCCGCTCATGCTGCCCGGGCGCAACAGGCTGAACCTGGGCGCGCTGGCGCTGTTCGCCGTCCTCACCGTCGTCTTCGTCGTCGAGCCGAACCTGCTGGTGCTCTCGGTGGTGACCGTGCTGGCCCTGGCGCTGGGCTGGCACCTGGTCGCCTCCATCGGCGGTGGTGACATGCCGGTCGTGGTCTCGATGCTCAACAGCTACTCCGGCTGGGCGGCGGCCGCCTCGGGCTTCCTGCTGGGCAACGACCTGCTGATCATCACCGGCGCCCTCGTGGGCTCCTCGGGTGCCTACCTCTCCTACATCATGTGCAAGGCGATGAACCGCTCCTTCCTGTCGGTCATCGCCGGAGGGTTCGGCAACGAGGGCAGCGCGGCCTCCTCCGACGTCGACTACGGCGAGCACACGGAGATCAGCGCGGAGGAGACCGCCGAGCTGCTCCGCGACGCGAAGTCCGTCGTCATCACCCCGGGCTACGGCATGGCCGTCGCCCAGGCGCAGGGCGCGGTCGCCGACCTCACCCGCAGGCTCACCGAGCGCGGGGTGGAGGTGCGCTTCGGCATCCACCCGGTCGCCGGGCGCCTCCCCGGGCACATGAACGTGCTGCTGGCGGAGGCGAAGGTGCCCTACGACGTCGTCCTCGAGATGGACGAGATCAACGACGACCTCGCCGAGACCTCCGTCGTCCTGGTCATCGGGGCGAACGACACGGTGAACCCCGCGGCCGCCGAGGACCCGGGCAGCCCGATCGCCGGGATGCCGGTGCTGCGGGTGTGGGAGGCCGAGCGGGTCGTGGTGTTCAAGCGGTCGATGAACACCGGGTACGCCGGGGTCCAGAACCCGCTGTTCTTCCGCGAGAACAGCCGGATGCTCTTCGGCGACGCCCGCGAGCGGGTGGAGGACATCCTCCGCGCGCTCTGATCCGGATCCGGGCCGAACGGCCCTGTTCCGGTACGGCAGGAGACGCTACGCTCGGTGCGTGCGCGGTCACGGACTGGTGGGCGAGGTTGCCGGAGCGGAGGCACACGACCACGTGTGCTGGGTGTACCGGGACGATGCCGAGCTGCATGCCGTCGGCACCCGCTTCCTCGCCGGCGGTCTGGCCCGCGGTGAGCGCCTGCTGTGCGTCGGCGTGGATCTCGTGGAGCACCTCGGTCTGGACGACGTCGACCGCCTGGTCGCGGCCGGGACGCTGGTCGTGCTCACCCCCGACGAGGCGTACGTGGGGGCCGGTGGCTTCACCGCCGAGAAGCAGCGAGCGTTCTACGACACGGCCAGCCGCCGCGCCCGCACCGACGGGTACACCGGGCTGCGGGTCCTCGCCGAGCTGAGCTCGCTGGCCGGGGACCCCGGGCACGCTCGCGAGCTGGCCCGCTGGGAGCACCACGCCGACCAGTTCATCGGCTCCGACGCCGGCATGTCGGCCATGTGCGCCTACCGCGCGGACGCCTCGCCGGCGGCCGTGACCGACATCGCCGCCGTGCACCCCGCGGTGCACGCCCCCGACGGGGCCGTGCCCTTCCGCGTCTTCTTCGACCGCGGCCGGCTGGCGCTGTCCGGTGACGTCGACACGCTGGGCGCGGACCGGCTGGCCCGCATCCTGGACGTCTCCCCGATCCCGGCGGGCACCCGCTCCCTGGACCTCTCGGAACTGGACTTCGCCGACGTCGCCGCCTGCCGCGTGCTCGCCGCGTGGGCCCGTGCCGCCGCCCAGGACGGCGGTCGGGTGCAGCTGTGGAACGCCACCGCGCTCCTGCGGCGCATGTGGCCGGCCATGGGCCTGGACGCGTGGGCTCCGGTGCAGTTCGCCGCCGCCGCCTGAGCCGGCCTCAGCGTCGCGGCAGCTCGCCCGACTCCACGACCCGCTGGGCCACCGCCCGCACCTTGGTGTTCGTCTCCATCGACAGCCGTGCCAGCGCCTGGAAGGCCTGGTCGGCGGTCAGCCTGAACCGCTCCATGAGGATCCCCTTGGCCTGGTCGATGACGGCGCGGGACTCCAGCGCCAGCTCCAGGTTCCTGGCGTGGTCGCGGGCCTGCTCGTAGGCGAGCATGTTGCCGGCCACCACGGCCGCGTACTCCGCGAAGCGCTCCGCGAACCCGCGGGCCGCCTCGTCGATCGCCCCGGCCTCGCGGGCGTAGACGTTGAGCCCACCGCCGAGCTGCTCGTGCACCGGGAAGGGCAGCGACATCAGGCCTCGGCAGCCGCTCTCCCGGACGAGCGCGAGGTAGTCCGGCCAGCGGTCGTCCGCGGCGGTGTCGGGGACTTCGACCGGACGGCCCTCCGCCGCGGCGAGCAGGCACGGCCCCTCGCCCCGTTCGTACTGGTTCTCGTCCAGCCCGCGGGCCAGGTCGCCGCTGTACGCGGCGGTGACCGCCGTGCCGTTCCGCAGCAGGGTCACCGACGCCTCGGTGTCGCCCGGGAGGCTCTGCTGCACCAGGGAGACCACGGCATCGAGGACCGAGCTCATCGAGTGCTCACCGAGCCGCATCCGGCCGAGCTGGTCGAGAGCGGCTCCGGGGAGCAGGGGGGAAGGGTCGTGGGCCACGCCGGCCTCCGGGATCGGTTGCGACCCGGAGGCACCCCCGGCTCAGGTCGTGGTGTCCGACGGACCGGCACGAGCGGGCGGCGCGTCCGACCGGTCCCTCGTGACGTGTGCCCACGCGAGCTACCGCCACGGTAGCGCGCCGACGCCAGGGCGCGGTCCGCTCCGCGGCACCGGCACGCCGTCGCAGGTCACGACACAGCCACCGGATCCGGGTGACTATGCTCGACCACGACGAGCGCGTCACACAGCCGGCGCGCGGCGGGTCCCTCGGGCCCGCGACCGGAGCGACCCTGGAACCACCGTGGTCGTCCGCTCCCGCCGGCAGTGCTGTCCGGTGCACGACCAGACGGAGAAGACGCGTGACACCGCCCGACGACGGATCCGACGTCGTCCACCCGGCTCTCGACGAGCTCGGGCAGCTCTCCTTCGCCGAGCACTCGCTGGAGTCGGTGCTGGGCAAGGTGACCGAGCTGGCCACGCGGGTGCTGCCCGGCCGGCCGCTGGCCTCGGTCACCATCCTGACCGAGGGCCGGCCCGCCACCGTGGCCGGCAGCGAGCAGCTCGCCGTCGAGCTGGACGAGCTCCAGTACCGGCTGGGGGCGGGCCCCTGCCTCCAGGCTGCCTCCACCGGGAGGCCGGCAGGCATCCCCGACACCGGCACCGACCCGGACTGGCCGGAGTTCGCGGCAGCGGCGGCGAGCCGCGGGGTGGGGAGCGTGTTCTCCTACCCCCTGCCCGCCCAGGAGCTCGTGTCCGGCGGGTTGAACGTCTACTCCCGGCACGCGGGCGCCGCCGACGAGCGCACCCGCAGCCTCGTGTCCCGGTTGGCCGCCTACGCGGTCGGCCCGGTGTCCAACGTGTACCTGTACGAGACCGCCGTGGAGCGCGCCGACCACCTGGAGGCGGCGCTCCGGTCGCGCGCGGTCATCGACCAGGCCAAGGGCATCCTCATGGAGCGCTTCAAGGTCACGGCCGACCAGGCCTTCCAGGTGCTCGCCCGGCTGTCGATGGAGCGCAACGTCAAGCTGCGCGACGTGGCCACCCAGGTCGTCCACACCGGAGACCTCGACCTCACCTGAACCCGGTCCGGCCGGGAGGCGTGCACCCACCGGGCGGTGGGCACCCCCCCTGCCACGGCCCCCGGAGCGCCGGCGGTCCGGGGGACCCAGATCCAGCGGTCGAAGCAGCGGCCGCTGGATCGCCCCGACGGGTACGCCGGGTTGCGTCCCGGACCCCGGCGGCCGACGGTGGCTCCGTGGACCCCTTCCGCGGCCTCGGGCTGCCCCGCATCCCCGGGTTCGGGGAGCTGCTTACCCTCCTGCAGACCCAGACCGAGGCGCTCGCCCAGCTGCCGCGCACGCTCTCGGACCTCAACGGCGCCGTCCGGCAGCTCACCGAGGCGGTCACCTCTGCACGCGAGACGATCACCTCGGCCCAGCGCATGGCCGAGCGGCTGGAGTCGCTGGTCGACGAGCTGGAGGAGCCGGTGCGCGCCCTGAAGCCGGGCCTGGAGCGCGTCGGTCGGGTGCTCGACGACCCCGCCGTCGACACCGTGCCGGAGACGCTGCGCCGGATCCACGACGACCTCATGCCGCTGATCCACGGGCTGCGGCAGGCCCAGACCCGGGTCGGCTCCGTGACCGGCCTGCTCCGCCGCCGCCCCCGGGACGGCGAGGAGGACGACGGCTGGTGACCGACCCCGTCAGGCCACGGGGGCGGGCTCTCGCTGCGCCGCGCCGTCGAGGCGGTAGCGCCGCTGCGAGAGCAGAGCCAGCCCCATGACGACGGCGGAGATCACGGTGAAGCCCAGGAGTACGGCCAGCCGGGCTCCTTCGGTCTGCACGACGTCCTCGCCGGCGGTGCTGGCGACGAAGCCGCCGAGCGCGAGCGCTGCCGAGTAGAGGTAGGGCCCGGCCGCCGCCCCGACCGCCTCGGTGGCGGTCCAGACGCCGGTGTAGGCGCCGGCGCGGGCCAGCTCGGTCTCGCCGCCCGCGCGCACGGTGTCGGGCACCATGGAGAAGGGGAACAGCTGCAGCCCGGCGAAGGCGACGCCGAGGGCGAGCGTCGCCAGCACCACGACGACCAGCCCGAGCCGCGCGCCGACCAGCAGCACCAGCGAGCCGGCCACGAACAGCGCCTGCGCCGCGAGCAGGCACCGCTGCTTGCCCCGGGACCGGGAGAGCCGGAACCACAGCGGGGTGGTGAGCAGGGCAGGCGCCATGAAGGCGGCCATGAGCACGGTCGTGAAGGCCGGCCGGTCCAGCTCGTACTCGGCGAAGTACGGCAGCCCGGCCAGGACGAGGTGCGTCGTGGTGGACATCAGCAGGTAGCTCGTGACGAGGATCCGGAACGACGGGTTGGCCCTCAGCACGCTGACCGACTCGGTGAGCGCCGCGCGGGCGGGCCGGTGCGCCTCCGGGGCGGTCACGGGCGCGGTGGCGGGGGCGAGCCGGCGCACGCCGCCGACGCCGACCACCTGGAAGACCAGCATGAACGCGCCGAGCGCGGCGGCCATGACCACGTAGCCGCCCACGCCGCTGTCCTCGTCGGCCAGCAACGGGGCGAGGGCACCGGAGACCAGGATGCCGACGGTCAGCACGATCATCCGGAAGCTCATGATCCGGGTGCGCTCGTCGTAGCCCACCGCCACGTCCGTGGGCGTGGCCAGGTAGGGCACCTGGTAGCCGGCGAACAGCGTGTTGCCGAGGACGAACCAGCCGCCCACCCACAGCGCGGCGAGGTACTCGGAGTCCGCGACCGCCCCGGGCACGGCGAAGGTCGCGAGGAACGCCGGACCGAGCAGGCAGCCCACGAGCAGCAGCCGCACCCGGGTGCCGCGCCGGCGTCGGTCGGTGTCGGACAGGGTGCCCACGAACGGGTGCAGTACGACGTCGACGATCTTGGGCACCAGCAGGGTGAGCCCGGCCAGCCACGGGGAGACGCCGAGGGTGTCGGTGAGGAAGTAGAGCAGCAGCAGCCCGGGCACCGTCACGTAGACGCCCATGCCGGCCGAGCCCAGGGCGTACCGGACCAGCGTGGACCGGGCGACCGGCCCGTCGGCCGCGCCTGCCCCGGCCGGGGTGGTGAGCACGCTCATCAATCCTCTCCTCGCTTGATTGTGGGGCGTGATGGTAGCCACACTGGACGGCGTGAGGAAGACCGAGAGCGAGAAGACCCCGCCGGCCCGCCGGGGCCCGGGCCGCCCGCGGCGCGACGCCGGCGCCCGGCCGACCCGCGAGCGCGTGCTGGAGGCGGCGACCGCGCTGTTCGCCGAGCGGGGGGTGGAGGGCGTCGCCGTCCGCGACATCGCGGAGCGGGTGGGCATCGACGTCTCGAGCGTGCACCACCACTTCCCGACGAAGACGGCGCTCTACGAGGCCTGCTTCGCCGCGGTGTTCTCGGCCGAGCGGGACGCGCTGGACGCCGAGGTCGAGCGCCTGGCCACCGCGCTGGCCACCGGGGACCGCGACCAGTTCGTCGGTGCGCTGCACGCCCTCATCGACGCCTTCGCCACCTTCCTCGAGGAGCACCCCGAGACCACGTTCCTCTGGCTGCGCCGCTGGCTGGACCCGGCTGCGGCCACGGCGCTGGACGAGGCGTACGCGCTGCCGATCTACTCCCGCATCGAGGACGCGCTGCTGACCGCGGCCGGCCGCGGGCTGATCGTCGAGCCGACCCCGCACGTCACGGTGCGCAGCCTGGTCTGGGCCGCGCACGGTCACGTGACCAGCCTGTCGGCCATCGCCCGCGATCCGGTCGCCGCAGGGCGCGAGCGCCGGGAGTTCCGGGCCTTCGCGCACCGCTTCATCGACCGCCTGTATCCGGACCGACCGGCTTCCCCTTCGTGACTCGACGTGGTTTTATCCATCGTCCGTTGGATTGAAGGAGACGAACGATGGCCCGTCCCGTTCCCGAGCGCCCGCTCCCCCGCACCGCCGTCGTCGGCGGTGGCGCCGCGGGCATCGCCGCGGTCAAGGCACTGCTGGAGGCGGACGTCCCCGTCGTCGGCTTCGAGCGGGCGGCCGAGCTCGGCGGGCTCTGGCGGATCGACGAGGGCACCGCGGCCTACGAGGGGCTGACCCTCAACACCAGCAAGCCGCGCACCCAGTTCGCCGACTTCCCCATGCCTGCGGAGTGGCCGGACTACCCGAGCCGCGCTCAGCTGGTCTCCTACCTGCAGGGCTACGCCGACCGGTTCGGCGTGACCGGCGCCTACCGCTTCGGGACGACGGTCGACGCCGCCCGCCGCGACGGCGCGGGCTGGACGATCACCGCCACCGGCCCCGACGGGACGACGACGGAGCGCTTCGACCACCTCGTCGTCGCCAACGGGCACAACACCGAGCCGAAGCTGCCCTCGCCGCCCTACCCGGGGCAGTTCGCCGGGGTGCAGGAGCACGCGCACGACTACCTCTCCCCCGCCCCCTACGCGGGCAAGCGGGTGCTCGTGGTCGGCACCGGCAACTCGGCGATGGACATCTCCGCCGAGCTGGTCGGCGTCGCCGACCGCGTGCTCCTGTCGGCCCGGCGGGGCGTGTGGATCGTGCCGAAGCGGCTGCTGGGCAAGCCCTCGGACCAGCTCAACGGCGCGCTCGCCGCACTGCTGCCGTGGAAGGTGCGGCAGGCCGTGTCGCAGACGATGCTGCGGTTCGCCGCCCCGCTGCCCGCCGGGCCGTCGCTGCCGCCCCCCGCGCAGGGCCTGCTGCAGGACCACCCGACGCTCAGCGACCGGGTGCCGGCGCTGGTCGCCCAGGGGAAGATCCTCGCCCGGCCCGGGATCAGCCGGTTCGCCGGCGAGCGGGTGGAGTTCTCCGACGGCACCTCCGACGAGGTCGACGTGATCATCTGGGCAACCGGCTACCGCGCCGTCGTCCCCTTCCTCGACGACGACGTCGTCGGCGACCCGTCCTGCCTGCTGCTGTACCGGCACGTCTTCCCGATCGAGGACCGCTCGCACAGCTTCATCGGGCTCATGCAGTCGACCGGCTCGGCACTGCCCGTGGTCGAGGCCCAGTCCAGGCTCCTGGCCGCGCACCTGACCGGCCGCCACCCGGTGCCGGAGCCTGCCGAGGCGCGGGTCGCCGCAGAGGCCGAGCTGGCCGCGGTACGTGCGCGCTGGGGCGACCGGCGCCCGCACATGCGGCTGGACATCGACGCCTACCTGCGTCTGGTCGGCAGGGAGCTGGAGGAGGCGGGCAGCGAGGCCCTGGCCGGACGGCGGATCGTCGTCACCGGAGGTGCCGGTACGTTCGGCCGCGCGCTGGGCGCGCGGTTCACCGCACACGGGGCCTCGGTCCTGGGGCTGGACCTGGTGGCCCGGGACGACCTCCCCTTCCCGGTCCTCGCCTGCGACCTCACCTCGGCCGGGTCGGTGGCGGCATCGGTGGAGCAGGCCGTGGAACTGCTGGGCGGCATCGACGCGCTGGTGAACAACGCCGGCCGTGGTGGCCCGGCGCCGGCGGAGTTCGCGCCGGACGAGGAGGTGCACGCCCAGCTGGAGCTCAACCTGCTCGGAGCCTGGCGGGTGACCGCCGCGGCCATGCCGCACCTGGAGGCCGCCCGCGGCCGGGTCGTGTTCATCGCCTCACGCATGGCCGTGCTGCCGCTCCCGCTGGCGGCCGCCTACGGGGTCTCGAAGCGGGCGCTGGCGGCCTACGCGGACGCGCTGCGGCTGGAGGTGGGCACGCACGTCGGCGTCACCACGGTCTACCCGAGCATGGTGCGCAGCCCCATCCACGACAGCACCCGGCGGGCAGGGCTCTCGCTGGACAAGGTCTCGCGGCCCGAGCCCCTGGCCGGGGTCGTCGACGCGGTGGAGAGGGCGCTGACCGCGGCGAAGGCTCCCCGCGACCTCGCGACGACGCGGCGAGGGCGTCTGGAGATGGCGGTGGCCCGGCACGCGCCGGCACTGGCCGACCGGATGGTGACGAGGACGGTCGCCCAGCGGGTGGCGGCCGGGGACTTCGCCGGTGCCCGCCTCGCCCGCGGCATCCTGCGGCGGCACGGCGGCCAGGCGTGACCGACCGCCGCGTCGCCGTCGTCACCGGGGCGTCCAGCGGGATCGGGGCGGCCACGGCGCGAGCGCTCGCCGGCGACGGGTACCGCGTCGTGCTCGGTGCCCGTCGGCTGGACGCGCTGGAGGAGGTGGCCGCCTCGTGCGGCGGCGAGGCGCTGCCCCTGGACGTCACCGATCCGCGGTCGGTCACCGCCTTCGCGGCGCAGGTGCCGCGCTGCGACGTCCTGGTCAACAACGCGGGCGGAGCGAAGGGCGCCGACCCGGTCGCCGACGCCGACGAGGACGCCTGGCGCTGGATGCACGAGACCAACGTGCTGGGCACGCTGCGGGTGACCAAGGCGCTGCTGCCGAAGCTGGTGGCCTCCGGCGACGGGCTGGTGCTCAACGTCGGCTCGATCGCCGCACGCGAGCCCTACGCCGGTGGCGCCGGCTACAACGCCGCGAAGCACGCGGTGGCGGCGCTGACCCGGGTGCTGCGGATCGAGCTGCTCGGCCGGCCGGTGCGCGTCACCGAGATCGATCCCGGCCTGGTGCGCACCGAGTTCTCGCTGGTGCGCTTCGACGGCGACGCCGAGCGCGCCGACGCCGTCTACCGGGGGATGACGCCGCTGACCGCCGACGACGTGGCCGAATGCGTGCGCTGGGTGGCCTCGATGCCGGCGCACGTGAACGTCGACTCGATGCTGGTGCTGGCCCGCGACCAGGTGTCGGCGCAGGTGGTGCACCGGGACCCGAGCTGAACCGCTCCCAGCGACGACCGGCCGCGTTCAGGCGGGCGGCTGGTCCCCCGCGCCGTCGGGCCGCCGCTCGCCGGTGCGCACGAAGTCGCCCACCGCCTCCTCCAGCCGGGCCCACGTGGAGCTCCACTCCACCAGCGGGTCGAGGACCCGCTCGAACACCGCCAGCTGCTGGTCGAAGGCGTCCAGCTGGGCGCGCACGGCGGCCATGGAGCTGCGCTGAGCCGTCACCATGTCCTTCACCGCCCGCAGCTGCGCCGCCGACATGGCCCCTGGCGGGCTCGGCAGGGCCGGCAGGTTCAGCTTCTGCGGGACCGCCCCGGCCAGCGACCGGGCGCGATCGCTGAACCCGCGGAGCTGGTTGACGAACTCGTCGATGGACCGGCCCACCAGACCACCGTGCGCGGCGGAGCGGTCACCGTTGTCGCCCTCGGTCATGCTTCCCCCTTCGTCCGTCGCTGCCCCGACCTTAGGCAGGGCGACCCACGCATGCCATCGCCGGACGCCGGGAACATCGGGAGCGGACCCCCTCCGACCTGCCCCTGGGAGAGCCGTGCACATCCGCGGTCCGCTGCTGCCCGCCCTCGCGTCCCTGACGCTGGCCGTCACCCTCGCCGGATGCGGTTCCACGCAGACCCGGACCGCCTCGGCCACGGCGTCGGCGGCCTCGGAGCCGTCGTCCCCGCAGGCGACGCCGACGTCCGGCGACCGGGTCGACGCCGCCCTGCGCGGCATGGCGTTGCGCGAGCGCGTCGCGCAGCTGTTCGTCGCCGGCGTTCCGCTGGAGGACCTCGACAGCGGCGACGCCGTCGTCCGCGAGGGGGTGGGCGGCGTCTTCCTGCACGGGCGGACCACCGCCCCGGCCGACGAGCTGGCCGCCCGCACGACCGCCTGGCAGGAGGCCGCGTCCGGGCCGGGGCTCTGGGTCGCCGCCGACCAGGAGGGCGGTCTGGTGCAGACCTTCAAGGGCCCCGGCTTCGAACGGCTGCCGACCGCCGTCGAGCAGGGCCGGCTGCCCGACCCCGCACTCCGGGCGCTGGGCGAGCGGCTCGGCGAGCAGCTGCATGCAGCAGGGCTCAACGTCAACCTGGCACCGGTGGCCGACGTGGTCCCGGCCGGCACCGAGTCGGGCAACGAACCGATCGGGTCGGTGGACCGGCAGTACGGCAGCACCGGGACCGACGTCGCCGACGCGGTCACCTCCCTCGCCGACGGGCTGGCCAGCCGGGGCGTCGTCCCCACCCTCAAGCACTTCCCGGGGCTGGGTCGCGTGCAGGCCAACACCGACACCAGCACGACCGTGGTCGACCCGGTGACCGGCCCGGAGGACGAGCAGGTCGGTGCGTTCGCCGGGGCGTTGGGCCGCAGTTCCGCCGAGCCGTTCGTCATGATGTCCAGCGCGGTCTATCCGCAGCTCGACCCGGCCAACCAGGCCGCCTTCTCCCGTCCGGTCGTCACCGGGCTGCTCCGGGAGCGGCTGGGCTTCGACGGTGTCGTCATCTCCGACGACCTGGCCAACGCCGATGCCGTCGAGGACGTCCCGCCGGGCGAGCGGGCCGTCCGCTTCCTGGAGGCCGGGGGCACGCTGGTCCTCACCGTGGACGGGGAGCCGGTGCCGGAGATGATCGATGCGGTGGCGACCCGCGCCGAGCAGGACCCGGCCTTCGCAGGCGTCGTCGACGACGCCGTGCGGACCACCCTCACGGCGAAGGCCGAGGCCGGCCTCCTCGACTGACTCAGCCGCCGGTGAGCTCGCGCAGCCGCTCGGCGTTGCGGACGGCGTGGCCGTGGCCGTCGTTGTTGAAGTACACGAAGACCTCGCGCCCGTCCGCCCGCCACTCCCCCACCCGGTCGGCCCACCAGCGCAGGTCGTCCTCGGAGTAGGAGCCGGCGTAGAGGTGCTGGTCATCCGGCCCGTGCAGGCGGACGTAGACCAACGGTGCGGTCGCGCGCAGCACGCACGGCAGGCCGGCGCCGCTCATGACGCAGTACGCCGCACCGTGGCGTTCGAGGAGGGCGAAGACGTCGTCGTGGTGCCAGCTGGGATGGCGGAACTCGACCGCCACCCGCATCCAGGACGGCAGCCGGTCCAGCACGTAGGCCAGCCGGACGTCGTCCCGCTGGTGCGCGGGGTGCAGTTGCAGGAGCAGGACCGCGCGGCGGTCACCGAGCTCGTGCCAGGCCGAGGCCATGCGGGCGATCCACGCCTCCGGCGCGTACAGCTTCTTGGCGTGCGTGAGCCCGCGGGGCGCCTTCACAGACAGCTGGAACCCCTGCGGCAGGCGCCGCCGCCAGCTCGCGAACGAGGCGTCCCGGGGCCAGCGGTAGAAGCTCGCGTTGAGCTCGACGGTGCCGAAGCGCCGCACGTAGTGCTCGAGCCGGTTCCGAGCCGGCGTACCGGCCGGGAACAGCACGCCGTCCCAGTGGTCGTAGCTCCACCCCGACGTCCCGACGTGCACCCCGGACGACATGCTGGAACGGCCCCCTGGTGACGGGACGGAACCGGCCCCCGGTAACCGGATGGAACGGCCGCCGGTAACCGGATGGAATCGGCCCCCGGTGACCAGATGGAACGGCCCCGTCCAGAGGCTCACCCTGAGCGTGCGAAGGGTGAGGAGGACGGGGTCCTTCTAGTACCAGCCGGTGGACTGGCTGTGCGACCACGCGCCGCACGGGGAGCCGTAGCGGCTGTCGATGTAGATCAGCCCGGCGTCGATCTGCCGGTAGCCGTCGGAGGTCTTGGCGATCCCGGTGCTCTTCCACGTCGAGTCGAGGAACTGCGGGATGCCGTAGGCGGTGCTCGACGGGTTCTGCGCGTTGGGGTTCCAGCCGCTCTCCTTGCCCCAGAGGTTCTCGAGGCAGCGGAACTCCGAGCCGCTCCCGCCGAGCTTGCTCATCGCGTAGTCCTGGTAGGAACCGGCGGCGGCGACCGGAGCGCTCGTGCCGCGCCCCGGCCGGGCGGCGGCGGCGGCCTCGGCGGCCTCGGCGGCCTTCGCAGCCTCGGCTCGGGCGGCCTCCTCCTCGGCGGCCTTGCGGGCGGCCTCCTCGGCGGCGCGGCGGTCCAGCTCGGCCTGGTCGGCGGCGGCCTGCGCCTGAGCGGCGGCGTCCTGGTCGGCCTGCCGCTCGCTGCGGCTGGCGGCCAACTGGCCCAGCGAGTCGACGGCGGTCGCGGGGTCCTCCGCGGCGGGGGCCTGCTCGGTGATGCCCAGCTGCTCGGCGACGCTGACCGAGGCCAGCTGCGGCTCCGCCTGGGCGGCCGGCTCGTTGGCCGTGATGACGTTGACCATGAGACCGCCGGCCGCGGCGACCGCGAGCAGGAGCGCCGGGCGGCGGGCCTGCAGCCGGGACCGGCGGTTGCCGGTGGTCGGGCGCACGGCACGGGTCAGGGAGGTGTGACGAAGGTTCATGAGAGGGGAACTGCTCCAGGTGCAGGCGCGGCGGTCCGGCCGATGCGGCGGGACGGCTGCGAAGTGGTCGAGTGGCAGCGGGGGCGGGCGGCGGTGCGCCCGGGCGCTCAGCGCGGGGAAGGCGCGCGCGAGGCTCCGTACCGGCTGCGGTTCCGTGCAAGGTGGGCCCGCAGGCTCGCCATGCGGCGGTACTCCGTTTCTCCTGTCCGGCCGCCTACCGAGTTAGCTGACGGATTCGGGCTCAGAAGTAGCCCTACCCGTGCCCGGCTGGCGCCCGGCACAGGATTCACCCCAGTACTGCGGTGGGTCCCCGGCTCCCCCGCGGCACGACGGCAGCGGGCGATTCGGCGGCGCCCGGTGGACCTCCCCGGGATGGGGAGTGGTGGACCGGCCGGGCCCAGCCACGGTAACCACCGTTATCCGTTCGTGACAATCCCCCGGGCAGAACTACCGGACTGTGAGACGAGTCGCGTCGGGTTCAGGGCAGCGTCCAGACAGTGGTGCGCCGGACGTCGGGACCCTCGGTGTCGCGCACGTCGTAGGCGGCCAGTGACCGCAGCCGGTCCTCGGGCAGGTAGACCCGCCCCGGGTCCCCGATCAGCACCTCCGCCCCGCGGGCGCGGGCGGCCTCGAGGAAGGGCAGCACGCGCCCGGTCATCTCCCGGTCGTAGCAGACGTCGCCGGCCACGACGAGCGCCACCGCGGGCGGTTCCCCGCCCAGGACGTCCCCGACCGGCGTGATCCCCTCGGCGCCGTTGCGCTCGGCGTTCACCGTGATCGCGGTCAGCGCGAACGGGTCGATGTCGCTGGCCAGCACGCCGGACGCCCCGGCGAGCACCGCGGCCACGGCGACCAGTCCGCTGCCGGCACCGAGATCGAGCACCTGCTTGCCCGCCACCAGCTCCCGGTTGTCCAGCAGGTAGCGGGCGAGCGCCTGCCCGCCCGGCCATGCCGCGGCCCAGAACGGCGGATCGGTCGAGGTGCGCCCCTGCTCGGTCTCCATCGCCTCCCACAGGGCGACGACGTCGGCCGCGATCAGCAGCTCCACCTCGGGCACCAGCTCCGGGCGGACCGGGCGGGTGTGGGCGCGGATGAACTCCGGGGGGACGGCGGGCACGCGGTCAGTCTGCGCGGCGACCCGCCGCCGAGCCGCCGGCACCCCGGGCGATCAGCCCCCAGTACCGGCCGGGCATCAGCCGCACGAGCACGTCGGGCACCTTGGCGCTCCAGCCGATGAGCAGGCGCGGCCGGCGCTTCTGGATCGCCTCGACGATCTGCGCCGCGGCGTCCGCCGGGGGCATCCGCAGCAGCTTGGCGAACTGCTTGCGCCCCTCCTCGTACTCCTCGACCGACACCCCGGAGCCGGTGCGTGCGGTCTCGGCGATACGGGTGCGGATGCCGCCCGGGTGGACCACGGTGACGCCGACGCCGTCCTGGGCGAGCTCGTGCCGCAGCGACTCGCTGAACCCGCGGACGGCGAACTTGCTCGCCGAGTACGCCGCCTGCCCGGCCGGCGCGAAGATGCCGAAGACGCTGGAGACGTTGACGACGTGCGAGCCCCGGTTCTTCTTGAGCACCGGGAGCATCGCGTGGGTGAGCCGGACGACGGCGGAGAAGTTGATCGCCATCACCCAGTCGAACTCCTCGAGGGTGACCTGGTCGAAGCGCCCGCCCAGCGCCACGCCGGCGTTGTTCACCAGCAGCGTCGTCTCCGGGTGCTCGGCGACCAGGGTCTCGGCGAGCACCGAGGTGGCCTTCTCGTCGGAGAGGTCGACGACGTGCGTGGCGACCCGCAGCGCCGGGTGCTGACCACGGATCCGGCCCGCCACGGCGTCGAGCCGCTCGGCGTCCCGGTCGACCAGCACCAGGTGGCTCCCCCGCCGGGCCAGGTCGATCGCGAGCGCCTCCCCGATGCCGCTGGCCGCCCCGGTGACGACGGCGGTGCCGCCCGCGAACCGGTACTCCTCCATCAGGCCACCGCCCCGGCGCCGGCGGGGACCGAGGTCCGCTTCTGGAAGGTCATGCCCTCGTCCTCCAGCGATCCGCGCTTCATCATGCGCACGTCGAGGATGTAGTTCTGGTGCAGCCGCCACGGGGTGCGCCCACCCTGCTTGGGCAGACCGCTCAGACTGCGCTGGACGTACCCCGAGGCGAGATCGAGGAACGGCGCGTCGGCGCCCTCCGGCGGGGCCACCGGCGTCGCGGAGACGTAGCCGTTCCGGTCGAGGTGGTCCAGGAGCCGGCAGACGTACCGGTTGACCAGGTCGGCCTTGAGCGTCCAGGAGGCGTTGGTGTAACCGATGACCATCGAGAAGTTGGGAACCCCGGAGAGCATCATGCCCTTGTAGGAGACGGTCTCGGCCAGGTCGACCTGCTCGCCGTCCAGGAACAACGTCATCCCGCCGGCGGGCAGCAGGTTCAGCCCGGTCGCCGTGACGATCACGTCGGCGTCGAGGTGCGCACCGGACTCGAGCTGGATCCCGTTCTCGGTGAACGACGCGATCCGGTCGGTGACGATGTCGGCCTTGCCATTGCGCAGGGTCCGGAACAGGTCGCCGTCGGGCACCAGGCACAGCCGCTGGTCCCACGGGTTGTACGGCGGGTTGAAGTGCGTGTCGACGTCGAAGCCGGGCAGCTGCTTCTCGGTCAGCCGGCGGATCAGCGACCGCACCATGGCGGGACGACGCCGGCTGAGCTGGTAGAGCGCCGTGGAGGTGAGCACGTTCTTCCAGCGCACGATCGGATAGGTGACCTTGTCCGGCAGCCGCTTCTTGAGCGCCTTGGCCAGGGGGTCGCGACCGGGCAGCGACAGGATGTAGCTGGGGGTTCGCTGGAGCATCGTGACCTTCTCGGCCTGGTCGGCCAGGTTGGGCACGAGCGTGACGGCGGTGGCGCCGCTGCCGATGACGACCACCTTCTTGCCCGTGAGGTCGAGGTCCTCCGGCCAGTGCTGCGGGTGGATGAGCTGACCGCCGAAGCGCTCCTCGCCCTCGAAGGTCGGGCGGAAGCCCTCGTCGTAGCGGTAGTAGCCGGCGCAGGTGTGCAGCCAGGAGCAGGTGAGCGTCTCGGTGCCGCCGGTGTCGGTGCGCTCGACGGTGACCGTCCACCGGCTCTCGTCGCTCGACCAGTCCGCGGACACGACGCGGCGGTGGTAGCGGATCTTGTCGGTGACGCCGAACTCGCGGGCGGTGTCCTCGATGTAGCGGCGGATGTCGGCGCCGTCGGCGATGGACTTCGACTCCTTCCACGGCCGGAAGGAGTAGCCCAGCGTGAACATGTCGGAGTCCGACCGGATGCCCGGGTAGCGGAACAGGTCCCACGTGCCGCCCATCGCAGCCCGGGACTCCAGCACGGCGTACGTGGTGCCGGGTCGCTCGGTCTCGAGGTGGCAGGCGGCTCCGATGCCGGACAGGCCGGCTCCGACCACCAGGACGTCGAGGTGCTCGCTCGTCATGTGCGCTCTCCACGGTTGGCTCGTCCGGCGGCGCCGGGCTGGGTCGTCGCCTGTCGCAGGACTCTGCGCCGACGACGCTATCGACGCACTGTCGAACGAGTCAACGAGGTGTCGAGTTACGCGCCTGCGCGGCTATCCTTCGCGCTGTGTCGGCTGCTCCGGGTGAGGTTCCCAGCGCCGGGCGCGGCCGTCGGCCCGCCCGGGCCTCCGGCGACGACCGCGAGCTGGCCATCCTGGCGACCGCCGAGCGCCTGCTGGCCGAGCGCCCGCTGGGCGCCATCTCGGTCGACGACCTGGCTCGCGGCGCCGGCATCTCCCGCCCGACCTTCTACTTCTACTTCGCCTCCAAGGACGCGGTCCTGCTCTCGCTGCTCGACCGGGTGGTCGCCGAGGCCGACACCGCGATGCAGGAGGTCTTCGGCCGCCCGGCCCGCACCGCCCGCGAGGGCTGGGCACGGGCGATCGGCGCCTACTACGAGACCTTCCGCGACCACCGGGCGCTCACCGTCGCGTGGGCGGAGGCACGGTCGGTCAACGACGAGGTGCGCAGCCTCTGGTCGGCGGTCTTCGAACGGTGGGTGCAGCAGTGCGCCGACGCCATCGAGGCCGAGAGGTCCCGCGGCGCAGCCCCCGCAGGGCTGCCGGCGCGGGACCTCGCGATCGCGCTGACCTCGATGAACGAGCGGGTCCTCTACGCGACCTTCAGCGGCGACGGACCGTCGGTGGCCGAGGCCGACGTCGTGGAGGTGCTGCTCGGCATCTGGCTGTCGGCGATCTACGGCACCGTCGGCAGCGTCTGACTCACAGCTGCACGGTGGCCAGCGTGCTGCCGGTGAGGCTGCCGAACCAGAGGCGGCCCTGCGCCTCCCGGACACCGGTGAGCATCTCGAAGCCGGGGATCTCCCCGCTCAGCCGGTGCACCACCCGCCCGTCGCGGTCCACGGCGAGAACGCCGAGGGTCCGGCCGGGGCTCGGCTGCAGGCTCTCCGGCAGCTTGCTGAGCAGCGCCCGCAGGGGCGCCGGGAGGCGGTGGATCGCCGCGAGCGCCGCCACGCGCGGGCTGGGCAGGGTGATCCAGACCAGGCCGTCGGAGCCCAGGGCGATGTTGTCCGGGTGACCGGGGAGGTCGTCGACGAACACCTCCGACCGGCCGGCCCGCTCGCCGGTCAGCCAGACCCGGCGCACCCGCGCCGAGCCGGTCTCGGCGACGGCGACCCAGGACTCGTCCGGGGCGAGGGCGACGCCGTTGGCGAACTCCAGGCCGCCGAGGAGCTCGGTGACCGCGTCGTCGGGCGACCGCCGGAACAGCCGGCCGGTCGCGGTGCGCCGGACCAGGTCGGCTCGCCACTCCGGGATGCGGAACCGCTGGGAGGAGTCGGTGAAGTAGATGGTGCCGTCGGCGGCGACGGCGGCGTTGTTGACCGCCTCCAACGAGCGCCCGCCGACCCGGTCGACCAGGGTCCGGACCGCGCCGTCGGCGAGCGAGACCGCCAGCAGCCCCGCCTCCGACGCGCACACCAGCAGCTCGTCGGCGCCCAGGAACTCCACCCCGAGCGGACGGCCGGGCACCCGGGCGACCGTCTCGACCGGGCCCTCCGGGCCCGCGACCCGCACGATGCGACCGTCGGCCAGCCCGGTGTACACCCGGCCCTGCGGATCGACGAGGACGTCCTCCGGCCCGTCGCCGACCGTCACCACCGTGGTACCGCTGAAGTCCCGCACGCCGATCCTCCGCTCCGGCCCGCGGCAGGTCCGCAGGTCAGCGGCAGTGTGCCCCACGCCACGCGGACGTCGGCAGGGTCATCCCTCGACGGTGGCCGGCTCGCCCTCGCCGGCGGTGAACTCGCGGCCACCGTGGCCGCTGCGCACCACGGTCACGGGGCACGGCGCGTGGTGGACCAGCTGGTCGCTGACCGAACCGAGCAGCAGACCGGCGAACCCGCCCTGCCCGCGCGCGCCGACGACCAGGAGGCTGGCACCCTCGGCGGCACCGAGCAGCGCCTGCACCGGGGAGCGGTGGACGACGTGGCAGGTCACGCGCACGGAGGGGTCCAGGCCGGCGGCGGCGACGTGGGCGGTCAGCTGGTCGTGCACCGCCTTCTCCCAGTCGGCCAGCGGCGGCACGTACCCGGGCTCCCAGGTGCTGGGCTGCGGTGCCGTCGTCATCGACCAGCCGCGGACGACGTGCAGGTCGACGTCGGCCCGCTGCGCCAGCCGGCCGGCCCACTGCAGCGCCTCCTGCGCGCACTTGGAGCCGTCGTGCCCCACGACCACGCCGCCGTCGATCCGAACGGCCTCGTTGACCTCGTCCACCGCTGACCTCCTGATCCTCGCGCCGGTGACCACCGGCGGACCAAGACTCTCATCAGCGGCGGTCAGGCCGACACGGGCTCCCCGGGGCCGGCCGCGAGGACCAGCTCGTCGGGATCGGCCACCCCGACCGCCCGCAACGCCTCACCGATCCGGTCGGTGAGCTCCCGGAGCGCGGCGCGCGCGGCGTCGCGCTGACGGTGCAGGTCGGCCACCTCGGCGGCGATCCGTTCCCGGTCGGCGACCGCCTGCGCGGCCAGCCGCTCCCGCTCCTCGGCCGCCTCCTGCAGCAGCACCTCGGCACCCCGGTGCGCCTGGGCGAGCACGGCCGCGGCCTCGGCGCGGTCGCGCTGCGCGTCGGCCCGCAGCTGGTCGGCGACGTCGGCGGCGAGCTCCTTGATCTCGTGCGCCTTGCGCAGCCGGGCATCGGCCTCCAGCCGGGCGTCGGCGAGCACGCGGGCGGCGTCGGCGTCCGCCGCGGCCATCACCTGGGCCGCCTGGTCCTCGGCGAGCCGCAGCACCTCCCCCACCCGGTCGCTCACCACCGCACGACCCTGGGGCCGCTCGGCGAGCAGCCGCCGGGAGATCTCCAGCTCGGTCGCGCCGGCGACGATGCGGTCCAGCAGGTGCTCGCGCTCGCGCTGGGCGGCGGCGAGCTCCCCCTCGGCCCAGGCGACGTAGTTGTCCACCTCGAGACGGTCGTAGCCCCGGACCGACCCCCGGAACGCCGGACGGTGGTCGAGCAGGGTGTCCAGGTCGCCGGTCAGCCGCGGCGGCCGGGGTGCGTCGGCCTCCGGCGGCAGGCCTGCCGCCGCCTCGCCGTCCATCACCCGGTTCTCGACGAACTCGACACGCCGGACCGACCGCATGCGCCCCCCTGGGAAGTAGATGCACCGGAATGTGCCAGAGGCCCCTGTCGGGATCGGAGCGCCGTGACGAGTCCGTGACCGCCGGCGGACGCCGCCCGGCCGCGCCACGGCGGGGCGTGCAAGATCCGTTACACGCCGTTCCGTCCGGCCGGGTTCCACCCCCGTCGGACGAGACGGGCATAGGACCGGGGGTGCGATTGTTGGCCCGGATGAGATAGTTGCACTCTCAACTAGCCTGGAGGCGGACATGCAGTTCGGCATCTTCACGGTCAGCGACATCACGACCGACCCGACCACCGGCCGCACGCCGACGGAGGCCGAGCGCGTCAAGGCGGTGCTGGCCATCGCGCAGAAGGCCGAGGAGGTCGGCCTCGACGTCTTCGCCCTCGGCGAGCACCACAACCCGCCGTTCTTCTCCTCCTCCCCCACGACGACCCTCGCCTGGATCGCCGCGAGGACCGAGAAGCTCCAGCTCTCGACGTCCACGACGCTGATCACCACCAACGACCCGGTGAAGATCGCCGAGGACTACGCGATGCTGCAGCACCTCGCCGAGGGCCGCGTCGACCTGATGATGGGCCGGGGGAACACCGGGCCGGTCTACCCGTGGTTCGGGCAGGACATCCGCAACGGCATCGAGCTGGCCGTGGAGAACTACGCCCTGCTCCGCCGGCTGTGGACCGAGGACGTCGTCGACTGGCAGGGGAGGTTCCGCACCCCGTTGCAGGGCTTCACCTCGACCCCCCGCCCGCTGGACGGCGTCCCGCCGTTCGTGTGGCACGGCTCGATCCGCAGCCCGCAGATCGCCGAGCAGGCCGCCTACTACGGCGACGGCTTCTTCCACAACCACATCTTCTGGCCGAAGGAGCACACCCAGCGGATGGTGGAGTTCTACCGCCGCCGCTACGAGCACTACGGCCACGGCGCCGCCGACCAGGCCATCGTCGGCCTCGGCGGCCAGGTGTTCATGCGGAAGAACAGCCAGGACGCCGTGAGCGAGTTCCGGCCCTACTTCGACAACGCCCCGGTCTACGGCCACGGCCCGTCCCTGGAGGACTTCAGCCGCGAGACCCCGCTGACCGTCGGCTCGCCGCAGCAGGTCATCGAGCGCACCCTGGGCTTCCGCGACTACGTCGGTGACTACCAGCGCCAGCTGTTCCTCATCGACCACGCGGGGCTGCCGCTGAAGACCGTGCTGGAGCAGCTGGACATCCTCGGCGAGGAGGTCGTGCCGGTGCTGCGCCGGGAGTTCGCCGCGCTCAAGCCGGCGCACGTGCCCGACGCCCCGACGCACGCCTCGCGGGTGGCGGCGGCCGGGGGCACCAAGGACGCGACCGTCTACACCGGCGGCGACGACGTGACCGGGCGGACGGCGGAGGCGGCGACCCGATGAGCACGCGCACCCTCGCAGTGGTCAGCGCCGGGCTGGGCGTCCCCTCGTCCACCCGGCTGCTGGCCGACCGCCTGACGACGGCGACGGTCGACGCCCTGCGCGAGCGGGGCGTCACCGCCACCGTCGAGGTCGTGGAGCTCCGCCAGCACGCCCGCGACCTGGCCGACAACCTGACCACCGGGTTCGCGAACGAGGCGCTGCGCCGGGCGGTGGAGACCGTCGTCGGAGCGGACGGCCTGATCGCCGTCACCCCGGTGTTCTCCGCCTCCTACAGCGGTCTGTTCAAGACCTTCTTCGACGTGCTGGAGAAGGACGCCCTCACCGGCAAGCCGGTCCTCATGGGTGCCACGGCCGGCACCGCCCGGCACTCCCTGGTGCTCGAGCACGCGCTGCGACCGCTGTTCGCCTACCTGCGGGCCACCGTCGCCCCGACCGGCGTCTTCGCCGCGAGCGAGGACTGGGCCGGTGGCGACGCCGGCACCCCGGCCCTCACCGGGCGCATCCACCGCGCCGCCGGGGAACTGGCCGGCCTGGTCGCCGGCCGGCCTCCGGCGGCCCCGGCCGACCCGTTCGCCGACCCGACGACGTCCTTCGAGGACCTCCTGCGCGGTCCCGGGGCCTGAGCCTCAGACCAGCGCGTCGGGGCGACGCCGGATGACGTAGCGGCGGGCCTGCCAGTGCGTCTCCGGCTCGTCGACCACGGCAGCGTCCAGGACCTCGGCCCCGTGCACCGCGACCCGCTCGGCCACGCGCTTCTCCGAGATCCCGGTCATGCGCATCGGCGCCGGGTAGCCCAGCAGCCGGCGCTGGGCCCAGCGGATGACCGGCGGGGGCGCCAGCCGCCACACCAGGCCGCGCGCCGTCCACGCCGGACGCGTCGTGCAGTGCACCACCGCGACACCGCCCGGTCGGAGCACCCGCGCGAACTCCGTCAGGTACGTCTCGAGCAGCGGCCTGGGAAGGTGCTGCAGGACCCGCTCGGTGTAGACCAGGTCGAAGGCGGAGTCCGGGAAGGCGCGGAGGTCGGGAGCCTCGTTGAGCACGAACGAGACCCGCCCACCGCTGCGGTCGAGCGCGCGCGCCGTCTCCAGCATGGGTGCGGAGACGTCGACCCCCACCACCTCCTGCGCGTGCTCGGCCAGCGCTTGGCTCAGCCGGCCCGCGCCGCACCCGAAGTCGAGCACCCGCCCCCACGACGTCGGCAGCCCGAGACGGCGCAGCTGCGCGCGAGCCACCTCGACGTCGCGTCGCCCCAGGTCGAGGAAGGCGTCGGTCTCCCACCGGCCGCCACGCTTGTCCGCGGCGACGTGGACCGCCCACAGCGGGTCCTCCGCCCCGAGCGTGGTCCAGTCCTTGCGCACCTGTTCGAAAGTCATCGCACCTCGTCGCTCGTCGTGGACCGTCGAGCGCGGAACGTACCTGCCGGCGTCCCGGCGAACCCGCGGTCGGGCCGGAATTCACCGGTACGCGGAGCCCCCGCGCAGCCGGGCGCGCACCGCCGCGTGCAGCGGTGCCAGCACCACGCCGTCGCGCGCCAGCCGGGCGCGCAGCTGCCGGCGGTGCCGCAGCACCCCGGCCAGGCCGACCGCCCAGAACAGGTACTGCACGGAGAAGGCCGCCCGGAAGGCGTCGAGCCGGTAGTCGGTGGAGGCTCCGGGCGTCATGACGTCGAGGACCGCGCCCACGGCCAGGATCGTGAGCAGCGAGGCCACGAACCCGCCGACGTTCACCACCCCGCTCGCGCTGCCCTGCCGCTCGGCGGGGTTCTCGGTGCGGGCGTAGTCGAACCCGATCATCGAGCCCGGGCCGTTGGTGCCCAGGACGACGACGAGCACGACCAGCAGCCACAGCGGCGCCCGACCCGGCCAGAGCAGCACGACGGTCCAGGTCGAGGCGGTCGCGACGAGGATGCCGAACACCAGCACGGATCGGCGCAGCGGCCACCGCGCGCAGAGCCGGCCCAGGGCCGGCCCCACGCCCATGCCGACGAGGACCAGCAGCGTCAGCAGCGCAGCCGCCGTCCCGGAGGTCAGCCCCTCCCCCACCACCAGGAACGGGTACCCCCACAGCAGCGCGAAGACCGTGCCGGAGAACTGGGTGACCAGGTGGGTGTAGAGCCCGATGCGCGTTCCCGGCTCGCGCCAGGTGTCCCGAAGCCCCTGGCGCAGCTCGGCCAGGCCCGCCGGCACCGGACGGGGCGCCCCGTCCGGCGCGTCGCGCAGGGCCACCAGGACGAGCACCCCGACGAGCACCCCGGTCGCCGCGGCGCCGAGGAACGTCGAGGTCCAGGACGTCGCGTGCAGGAGCGTGACCAGTGGGTAGGCGGCCACGATCGAGCCGATCTGGCCGAGGATCCCGGTGAGCTGGGTGATCAGCGGCGCCGCCGACCCCGGGAACCACGCGGAGACGACCCGGAGCACGCTGATGAACGTCATCGCGTCGCCCGCGCCCACGAGGACCCGGGCCGCGACCGCGGTCGGCACGTTCCCGGCCAGACCGAGCACCAGCTGGCCGATCGCCATCGTCACGGCACCCGCGAGGATCATGCGCCGGGAGCCGAACCGGTCCAGGGCCACCCCGACGGGCACCTGCAGCCCCGCGTAGACGGCGAGCTGCAGCACCAGGAAGAGGGAGACCGCGGAGGCCCCGGCAGAGAACCGTTCCTGCGCCTCGACCGCCGCCACCCCGAGGGAGGACCGGTGGAACACGGCGACGGCGTAGGCCAGCAGGCCGACCGACCACATCGCGTACGCGCGGGCCGGCGGACGGACGGGCGCGGCGGAGGTCACCTGGGGACGACGCTCCACCCCGCCTCCCCCTTCCCGCGCCGGGCATGAGATGGGTCACCCGACGCTGCGTGACCACTAGACTCCGCCGACGATGGACGAGCTTGTCGACCCCACCGACGACCCCGCCGTGGACGACGGGCAGCGTCGCGGCCGCATCCTCTGGGCGCTGGCCACCTGCATGGCCGAGAAGGGGTACCAGGCCACCACGATCTCCGACATCGCCCGGGAGGGCCGCGTGTCGAAGACCGTCGTCTACGCGCACTTCCGCGACAAGGAGGAGTGCCTCCTCGAGCTCTACACCCGGGCCAACGACAAGATGCTCGCCACCGTCCGCCGCGCCCAGGAGGAGGCGCACGCCGAAGGCCTGCCGTGGCGGGCCCGGCTCCGCGCGGGCATCGGCGCCTACCTGCACGCCCTTGCCAGCGGGCCCACGGTCGCGTGGGCCGCGCTGATCGAGGTCCAGGCGGCGGGCCCGCGCGCCCGGGCGCTGCGCCGCCAGGTGTTCGACCGGTACGTCGACCTCATCGCCGAGGTCGCCGACGGCCTGGCGGCCGAGCACCCCGACGAGGTGCGCCCCATCGACCGGCAGCTGGTGCTCGCCGCCGTCGGCGGCGTCAACGAGCTGATGCTGGCGCGGGTCGAGAGCGGTCAGACCGAGCGGATCGGTGACGACGTCGACGCCGCGACCGCGGCCGTCGTCGGCCTGCTGGAGCGACGCCCCTCGCCCTGACGGGTGTCGGTACCGGCCGGTACTACCCCGGGGTAACCCGGCTCACTACGCTGAGCCGGTCCGGCTGGAAGCGGAACGGAGCCCCATGAGCGCACCCTCGGACGTCGACGTCGACGTCCCCGCGCAGCCCCCGTCGCGCAGCGGGGCGGCCGTCCTGCAGGTGCGCATCGACCGGGACACCGTCCTGCCCGCGCTCGCGACGGTCCTGGTGGTCGTGCACCTGGTGCTCCGCGGCTGGACCGCCGCCGGGGGGTGGCTGACCGGCCCGGACTTCCTCGCGGCCGCGGTCGCCGCCGGGCAACGGGTCGACATCGCCGGGCCACCGGGCGCAGCGGCGCTGGCCCACGGCGTGGCCGCCATCGCGCCGCTGTCCTGGCCGGCGCTGATCGGCCTGGAGCTCCTCGGGCAGCTCCTGGTGGACCTCGCCCTCTACCGGCTCCTGGTCGGGCTCTTCGGCCGTCGCCCCGCCGTCCTCCTGCCGCTCACCGTCTACGTGGCCAGCTCGCTGACCCTGGTGGGCGGGGTGTGGTGGAGTGCCGCACTCGTCCAGATCCCGGTGCAGCTGGCGCTGCTCACGGCGCTCGACGCGCACGTCCAGCACCTGCGCACCGGAGCCCGCGCGAAGCTGGTCACCAGCGCCGTCGCCGTCGCCGTCGGTGTGCTGTTCGCGGTGGAGTTCGCCCTCGTCCCGCTGCTGCTGCTGGCCGGAACGGCGCTGTGGGCCACGGCCGGGCCGGCCCGCGACCGGGTGCGGCCCCTCGCCCGGTGGTGGCCGGCCTGGGCGGCCCTGGTCGCCGCGGCGGTCGGCGGCGTCGGCCTGCGTCTCCTGGCCGGCGGCTCCCTCCTGGACGCCGACGCGCTGGCGCCGGCTCTCCGTGAGCTGCCCGGGACGCTCACCAGGACCGTGCTGCCCGGCCTGGTCGGTGGTCCGTGGAACTGGGCCCCCGCCCTCACGCCGCTGGCGACCGCCGATCCACGCGCCGGGCTGGTCTGGGGCGCCGGCGTGGTGGCCGCCGTCGTCGTCCTCGCCGCCGTGGCGCTGCGCCGTGGGGCGCTGCGGGCCTGGCTGGTGGCCGTCGCCGCGTGCGCGGTCCTGCTGCTCGCGGGCGCTGCCGCGACGGACTCCGGCCCCGCCGAGGTGCCGGCCGGGCTGGTGCCGCCGGCCACGGTGGCCGTCGTCGCCGCCCTCGCGCTGGCGCTGGCCTACCTGCCGGTGCGGTCCGCGCCGCCCGTCCTGCGCCGCCGTGCCTGGACCGTCCGCGGGGCCGGGTCCCGGCTCGTGGGCCGTCTTCCCCGGACCGGTGGCGCGGTCGCGGTGGCGGCTGCGCTCCTCGTCGGCTCGGTCCTGTCCGCCGCGGAGTTCCGCGAGTTCTGGTCGGTGAACACCGCCGACCGGTACGTCGACAACGCGGCCGCCGCGCTCGTCGGCCGCACCGACCTCGTCGTGGCCGACGCTCCCGTCCCGGAGGACGTCGTCCCGTCGGCCCTGGAGCCGGCGAACCGGACCTCGGTCGTCCTCGCGGGCCTTCCACGGCTGCCACCGTTCCTGGTCGAGGGCCAGGTCGTCGGCGAACTGGTGACCCTGGACGGGCTGGGGAACCCGCAGCTCGCCGTCGTCGACCCGGTGACCTCCTCCGCGACCGGGCCGGACCCGGGCTGCGGCTGGCTCGCGGCGGACGGTCCGGCCCGGATCCGGCTCCCCCGCGCGACCGGGGCCGGTCGCTGGCTGGTGCAGATCTCCTACTTCTCCGGCGCCCGGAACGGCGTCCGGGTGACGGCCGGGGACACCCTGGGCGCCGGCGCGGCGGAGGAGGGTGCCCACAATCTCTTCGTGCAGGTGAGCGGGCAGGTGCGCGAGGTCGAGCTCGCGATCACCGACACCGGGTCGCCCTTGTGCGTCACCGCGGTCTCGGTCGGCCAGGCCGCCCCCCTGGGCGGGAGCTGACACGGTGAGGTACCCCGCCCTCAACGGTCTGCGCGCGCTGGCGGCGACCGCCGTCGTCACGACCCACGCGGCGTTCTGGACCGCCGCGTACTCCGACGACACGCTGGGCTACGCCTTCGCCCGTCTGGACGTCGGCGTGGCGGTGTTCTTCGCGCTCTCGGGCTTCCTGCTCTCCCAGCCCCTGTTCCGCGCCGCGGCCGAGGGCAGGCCCGCACCCCGGACGGCCGCGTTCCTGTGGCGGCGAGCGCTGCGGATCCTGCCCGCCTACTGGCTGTGCGTCGTCTTCGCCATGCTGTTCCTCCCGGAGAACCGGGAGATGGGCACCGGCGACTGGCTGCGCTTCCTCACCCTGACCCAGATCTACTCGCGGAACTGGCACGGCGAGGGGCTCGTCCACGCGTGGAGCCTGTGCACCGAGGTCTCCTTCTACGTCCTGCTCCCGCTCGTCGTCGCCGGTCTGCTCCGGCTCTGCGGCGGCGTCTGGCGTCCGGGCCGGATCCTCCTCGCGCTGGGAGCCGCCTCCCTGCTCGGCTTCGGCTGGTTCGCCTGGGTCGCCTCGGACCCCTTCCTGCTCGGTTCCCTGACGCTGTGGCTGCCCGCCTACCTCTCCTGGTTCGGTGCCGGCATGGCGATCGCCGTGCTGTCGGTCGCCGACCCACGGTGGGCGCCGGTCCGCCGCGCCCGGGAGCTCGCCGCCAGCCCGGGCACCTGCTGGGCCGGGGCGGCGGTGCTCTTCTGGGCCGCATCCGGTCCGTACACCGGGGCCAACGACCTCTCCCGCGCGCTCACCGCCGGAGAGGGCATCACCAAGCACCTGCTCTACACCCTGATCGCCGCCCTGGCCGTCTGGCCGCTGGTGTTCGGGGACCAGACGGCCGGATGGGGACGCCGCCTCCTCGCCTCCCGCCCGATGGACTGGCTGGGCGAGCGGTCCTACGGGATCTTCCTGTTCCACATGCCCCTGCTGATCATCATGTGGGACCTGTTCACCCGCCCCCTGCTGCTCGTCCTCCCGGTCACCTGGGCGGCGGCCGTGCTCGTCGCCGCCGTGGTCTACCGGGTGGTCGAGCGACCGCTGGTGCTGCGCTTCCGCGACGTCGTCCGCGAGCGCCCCGGCGCGGTCGACAGCGGCACGGGCGCCGGCGGGCACGCCGGAGGCGTTCCCGCCGGGTCCGGAACCGCGGCCCCGGCCTGACCTCGACCCGTCAGCCGTTCGTCCGCCGGCGCGGCACCCGCAGGCGCCGCTCGACCCCGGGCAGCACGCCGGCGACGACCGCGGCCACCGCGACGACCGCGAGCACCTGACGCGCCGTGCCCGTGCCGGAGGGCACGACCAGCAGCAGGAGCCCCGCCGTCGTCAGCGACAGGCCGGCCGTCCAGCCGAGCAGTTCCGTGCGGCGCCCGCCGCTGAGGCGGGCCAGCGCGTACAGGGCGGCCAGTGCGAGCAGCGCCGTCACCCCGCCCACGAGGGCGGCACCGGCCGCGGCGGCGAGCACCACGGCGGCCGCACCGAACCGGCTGCGACGCCCCGTCCGGGGACGGGGGGTCGGCAGCGGGGTCCGCGCCGGGGCCACCGCGAGCACGAGCAGCACGAGCACCGCGCCGGCGCCGGCGGCGAGCCCAGCTCGGTAGGCGCTGCCGGGTCCGAAGTCCAGGTCGACCGTGGCGCGCGGACCGGGCGGCAGGACGTAGCCCTGCTGCCAGCCGTCGACGGCCACCGTCTCCAGCCGCCGGCCGTCGAGCGTCGCCGTCCATCCGGCGTTGGTGTTCTCGGGCACCACCAGCACTGTCGGCTCGTCCCGCGCCGCCACCTCCACCCGGCGGTGCTCGTCGTCCCAGCGCAGCACGTCGGCCGCACGGCGTCCGCCGTCCGCTGCCTCCACGCCGCTGCCCCGGCGGGTCAGCGTCGCGGAGTCGACGGTCAGCACGTCGGTGCTCGCTGCGACGAGCCGGTGCTCTCCGGCGGCGAGTCGGGCGGCCGAGGAACCGCAGGCCTCGACCCGCACCGGCTGGAGCGCGGTCAGCGCGCCCAGCGTCGTCCGGACCGTGGTGTCGGTCCGCTCGCCGTCGATCGTCACGGACGGCCCCGATCCGCAGGGCAGGACGACCTCCGCAGCGGGATCGGGTGCGCGGTTCTCGGTGCCCACCTCCACCTCGGCCACACCCACGCCGAGCTGCTGCGTCCGGAAGCTGTACGGGTCGTAGGACCGCACCTGCAGGGGCATGGCCAGCCCGACCACCAGCCGGTCGGTCGTGACGGCCGGGAACCGGACGACGCCGTCGTCGTCCAGCTGCAGCAGTTGCGGGAGCCCGTCGATCTCGATGGTCACCGCCGTGGGGATGGCTGCGGGGACGTCGGCGGTGGTCACGACCCGCAGGGAGTCGACGGTGCGGGGCTCGGGCCAGCTCAGCTCCAGCGTCGGGACGTCGTCGTCGGGGGCGGCGAGCCAGGACGTCGCGGGATCGCCGTCCTGCACCGCCTGCGCGCTGGCGCGCGGGTCGTCGACGGCACTGCTGCTGGCCGTGACCGTGGCCGCGTCGCCCCGGGTCCGCGCGAGGAGTGCGTCGAGCGCCGGTCCCGGGCGCGGTACCGCCGTCAGCCCGAGGTCGTAGGCCGCCGGCCGGTCGACGGTGAACGTGCGGTCCACGCCCTGCGGCTCCTCCGAACCCGTGACGAGGGTCCGCGCGCAGCGAGCGGCGCCCTCGCGGATCAGGCAGCCGGCGCTCCCCGGCCGGGCAGCGTCGAAGGCGTAGACGTCGACGGCCCCCTCCGGCGTGGGGGTGACCACCGTGCGGCTCACGGTGACGCCGGGGAGCTGCACCTCGGCGAGGGCGAGGACCGACGGCGGCCCGTCGGCGTCCTGGGGGGTCGCCGCCGGCGCGAGGGTGACGCTGCGGGTGCGGCCGGCCGGCAGCGGCAGCCGCTGGGGCTGATCGGTGTCGGCCAGCGCCACGTCGAAGGCCCCCGCGTCGGTGGTGACCCGCACCCGCCGCGGAGGGTCCTCCTCGGTACGGCCCAACGTCACCGTGACCGTGGAGGCAGGGAACTCCCGCCGGGTCTGGAGCCGCCACCAGACCGGCGCGTCGTCGTCGGCCCGCAGCGCCGGGCGCCAGGCCGTGGTGGGGTCGCCGTCGACTGCGGCCCACGGCGAGGCCCCCGGGTCGGCCCCTCCGATGCTGTCGGGGTCCGAGGCCGAGCTCGCCGCACTGGGCGTACCGCCGATGTAGCGCACCACGCTCTCGGCCGCCGCACCGCCCGGGACCGGGTAGTCCGGCACCGTTCCGGCCAACCGTAGCGGGTCGTCCGCGGTCAGCCCCGCGGAGGTGGCCGCCCCCACCCGGCCGAAGTTCCGCTCCCTCCGCACGAGGGCGTCGCTGACCATCGTCGAACCGGTGGCGATGTCCGCGTCCCCCGCGAGCACCGTGGGGCGGTCGGTGAGCAGACCGCGGTCCTCGAGGTCGAGCAGCGCGTCCGGGCCGCCCTGCACCGTCACGGCCCGGGAGAGCGGTGCCGTCCAGGCCCGCGGGGCGGGGTCCTCGACCGCGAAGACCTCCACCGCCGCGCTCGGCTCCTCCAGCCCGGCGTCGTTCAGCAGTCCCTCCGTCGGGATCGGCGACGGGTACAGGGGACCGAAACCGGCGGCCCGCCGGATGCCCGGGGACCCCAGCAGTGCCTGCCGGACCAGCTGCGGCCGGGTGGAACCGGCCTCGCTCGTGCTCAGGTCGTTGCGGAGCACCAGGTGCGAGATGCCGGCCCGTGCGAGGTACCGGGTGAGCCCGGCCGACCCCTCGCCGCGGGCCAGCCGCTCCTCGACGGCGTCGAGCACCCGGATGTGGGCCGACGGGGTCAGCGGAATGGCATTGCGGACCTCCCACGGCGACTCGGCCAGCGGCTGCAGCGGCTCGTCGCTCGTGCTCCCCCACACGTACGTGGCGAAGGAGGAGGCCGGGACCAGCAGCGCCCGACCGCTCGGCTGGGCGCCGGAGAGGAAGTCCGCCGCCTCCCGCCAGTAGGCCGGGATGTCGGCGAAGGTGCTGGGCGGCACCATCCGGCCGCGCAGTGCCGGGGACACCGTGGCCACGAGGGCCACCGCCAGCAGGACCAGGACGGCGCGCGAGCTCCCGCGGACCGCGTCCGCCCACCACGCCGGCCGACGCGCGGGCCGCGGAGCCTCCCCCCGGGCATCGCGCAGCAGCAGCGAGACGAGGTGCGCGAGCCCGATCGCCAGCGGCAGACGGACCACCGGCTCGAACTTGTGCACGTTGCGCAGCGGGGCCAGGACCCCGTCGAGTGCCTCGTGCAGCGGCGCGGCCAGCAGCCCCTGGACGGTGGCGAGGTGGCCCAGCGTGACCAGCACCAGGCCGGTCAGCGTCCCGAGGACCAGCCACGTCCGCTCCGGCAGACCGCGTCTGGTCAGGGCGACGAGGCCGGCGACGGCCAGGACGACCGTCGCCGCGACGGGGAGGGTGTCCCGCGCCAGCGACCAGCCCGCGGGCCACTGCGGACCGGACGGCGTCGCCAGGTAGGTCACCCAGTGCGAGGCGCCCCTCAGCACGGTGGTCAGGTCGGTCAGCGTCGTCGTCGTCCCGGCCGTCTCGATGAAGTCGAGGAACGGCGGGCTGTACCGGGCGAGCAACAGCAGGGGAACCGCCCACCAGCTGGTCGCCAGCGCCACGCCCGCGACCCACCAGGCGATCAGCCGCCGCCGGACGGGCCCGGGCGACCTGGTCAGCAGGTAGAGGGCGGGCAGCGGCAGGACGGCAGCGGTCGCGACCGCGTTGACCCCGCCGACGCAGAACACCGCGACGCCCGAGAGCAGAGCAGCTCGCCGTGCCGAGCCGGACCGATCGGCCCCCACGAGCGGCAGGAGAACCCAGGGTGCCAGCGCCATCGGCAGCACCTCGATGCTCACCGCCCCGAGGACGCCGATCATCCGAGGAGCGAGCGCGTAGGCGAGCCCCGCGACGACGGCCGCGGCCGGGGTGCCGATCCGCAGCCGCCGCACCAGGAGGACGGCCCCGAGGAACGCCGCGCAGAGGAGGAAGGCCCACCAGAGCCGCTGGACCAGCCACATCGGCATCCCGAGGGCATGCCCCAGGGCGAAGAACGGCCCCATGGGGAACAGGTATCCGTAGGCCTGGTTCTGCACCTGGCCCGCGAAGCCCTCCGCGTCCCACAGCCCGAGCGCCCGGCCCAGGAACGCCAGCGGGTCCACGGCGAGGTCGAGCTTGGTGTCCGCGACCAGCCGGCCGGGAGCCTGCGAGAGCGCCAGCGCGGTCAGACCCACGCACACCACGGCGAGCCGCGCCCGCCAGAGCAGCCGGCTCTCCGGGGCGGGGGGAACGGGCGCGGAGCCCCCCTGAGGAACCGCGGAGCCCACCGGACGTGGTCCGGTGGGCTCCGCCGTGATGCTCGTTGCCATGGGTCCCTACTGCGGGGAGTGCTCCCCGCCGCGAATCAGCGCGTGGCGTCCTGGAGCTGCGGGCTCGCCGCAGCGTGCGCCGGTGCGCTGGTGCGCCGGGCGCGCAGCACGAGGAACAGGCCACCGGCGATCGCCAGGAGCCCCAGCACCAGCATGGTCAGGGGCACGACGGTCTTGATCGTCGTGATCTTGCCCGCGGTGTCCTCCGCCCGCTTCACGCCGTCGGAGATCGTCTTGTCGGTACCGGCGAACTTACCGGCCAGCAGGGTCACGCCGGTGGTGCCGTCGGGCCCGCGGAGGACCGTGTTGGGCTCCTCCTGCGCGGTGACGATGACGCCGCTGGTGGGCTCCACCCAGAGGGTCCGCTTGTTCGTGTAGACCGCCTCGGCCTCGACCGTCGCCTGGTCGGGGGCACCGGCCAGCGCGCCGGGGACCGTCGTCTTCCGGATCACGGTCTCCGGGACGTCCACCACGAACTTGTAGACCTCGAGGCCCTTGAGCTCCTCGACGCCCTCGAAGCGGGCCGGCACGGCCTTGCGGATGTTGGAGTTGAAGATGTCGTAGTCACGCTTCTCGGTGCCGAAGGGGAACGTGAGGGTCAGACCCTCGACGTCCACCTTGCGGTCGTAGTCGACGTGGTCGGCGTCGCAGGACACGGCCACGGCCTCGTGCCGGTCGATGCAGACCCGGTAGGTGCCCGCGTTCAGCAGGGTCCCGTCAGTGGCGGTGATCGTGGACCCGAAGTTCCAGACGGCGACGTCGTCGCTGGCCTCGGCGGCCGACGGGTCACCCTCGACCCGCTGGCGCACCTCCGCCTCGAGCCCGCGCAGCTGACGCATGGCCCCGAGGTCGAAGAAGCTCACGTCCGTGCCGACGGCGGTCGGCTCGGCCTTCTGGTCCAGCGGCAGCGTGACCAGGGTGGGGACCAGGATCAGCCGGACCGCGAGGGCACCGGCGAGCAGGAACGCTCCCAGCCCCAGCAAGCCCAGCCCGATGGCGCGTCCTCGCATGCGGTTGGCTCCTCCAGTCGTGCGTGACGGCCCCATCGCCGTCACGGCGCGGCAACACTACTGGCCGGTAGCTGCGGCACCAATAGCGGTTGGTACGAACGCGTACCAGTGGGGCGGATTACGCCTGATACGGCGGGGTACCGGCCCCTCGACGTCACCCGTGCGGGTGAGCGACGGGCGTCGACGGGGCGGCGGCACCGCGCCGCCGGAGCACCAGGACGACGTTCCAGCTGACCAGCTCGCGCAGCAGCGGGACGGCGATCACCCAGCGGGCCCACCAGGGGTGGTAGCGCGGATAGGTGGCGACGACGTCGACGTCGGGGCACCGCCGCGCCCACCGCAGGCCGGCCCCCACGGAGACCGCGAAGAGGCTCTCGCCGAACTTGTTCTTCGGTTCGTGCCCGGTGCGCCGGCGGTAGCGCCGGCGCGCGTAGCGGCCGCCCAGGTAGTGCCACGGGCCGGTCTCGTGCCCGCCGTGGGGGGACCACCAGGGCGTGTAGGAGAGGTAGACCGTCCCGCCCGGACGGGTCACCCGCACCATCTCCTCGGCCATCACCCACGGCCGTCCCACGTGCTCGAGGACGTTGGACGAGTAGCAGACGTCGACCGCCGCCGTGCGGACCGGGAGGGCCTCACCACTGCCCCGCAGCGTGCCCGGTTCCGGAGCGCCGCGGGCCACCATCTCCCCGGCGTCCGGTTCGAGCCCGACGTAGCGCGCCCCCGCGCGGCGGAACTCCTCGGCGAAGTAGCCCGGGCCCCCGCCGACGTCGAGCACCGTCGTCCCGGCCAGCGGCACGTGCTCGGAGAGCTGCGCCACCGAGTCCTCCGCCAGGGCCCCGTAGAAGAGGTCCGGGTCGGTCTGCTCGCTCAGGAACACCCGGAACAGGGCGATCGACCGCCCCAACGTGGCCGTGCGTGCCATTTCCGGGCACTCCTTCCAGATGGTGAATGTGCTGATGAATTGCTGGTACCGGTAGGTACTCTCCCGCGGTGCCCAGTGGATCAGCGGAGATCGACGTCCTGTTCGTGAACTGGCGGGACTCCAGCCACCCGGAGGGCGGGGGCTCCGAACGGTACGTGCACCGCATGGCCGAGGGGCTCTCGGCGGCGGGGCTGCGTGTCACGTTGCTGTGCGCCGCGCACGACCGGGCGCCGGCCGAGGAGGACGTGAACGGCGTCCGGGTGGTCCGCCGCGGCGGGCGGTTCACCGTGTACCTGCAGGCGGCCGCCTTCGTCCGCCGCCACCGCCCGCGGTTGGTCGTCGACGTCCAGAACGGCCTGCCCTTCCTGAGCCCGCTGGTGAGCCGCACCCCCGTCGTCGACCTGGTGCACCACGTGCACCGCGAGCAGTGGCCGATCGTCTTCGGCCGGTTCGGTGGGGCGATCGGCTGGTGGCTGGAGTCGCGCGTCGCCCCCTGGCTCTACCGGCGGTCGCGGTACGTCACGGTCTCGCGTGCCACGGCCGACGAGCTGATCGGCCTCGGCGTCGACGCCGACCGCCTCACGATCGTGCCGAACGGCATCGAGCCGGCACCTGCGGTGCACGCGCAGCGCTCGCCGACGCCGCGGCTGGTGGTGCTCGGGCGGCTGGTCCCGCACAAGCGGGTGGAGCACGCCGTCGAGGTCGTGGCCCGGCTGCGGCACCGCTGGCCCGACATCCGCCTCTCGATCGTCGGCGAGGGCTGGTGGGGCGAGGAGCTGCGTGCCGAGGTGGACCGGCTCGGCGTCACCGACCTGGTCGAGTTCCAGGGCTTCCTCGACGAGCAGGCCAAGCACGAGGAGCTGGCCCGCGCCTGGGTGCACCTGTGCCCCTCTGTGAAGGAGGGGTGGGGGCTGGTGGTCAGCGAGGCCGGGCACCACGAGGTCCCGACGGTGGGCTACCGCTCCGCCGGGGGTCTGTGCGAGTCGGTCCTCGACGGCAGCACGGGGCTGCTCGTCGAGGACCTGGAGGAGTTCGCCGCCGCGGTCGAGCGGCTGGTGGCCGAGGAGGCGACGCGCCACGCGATGGGGCGCGCCGCCGCCCGGCACGCGGCGTCGTTCAGCTGGCCGGCGAGCGTCTCCGCCTTCGCCGTCGTGCTGCGCGCCGCGGCCGAGGGATCAGCGCTTGCCGTAGTCGAGGACGTTCGGCGTCCCCTGACCGGTCTCCTGGATCGAGTTGTCCGGGTTCACAGCGGACTGGACACCGGCGACGGCGGCCACGGCGAGACCGGAACCGCCCCCGAGGGTCAGCAGAACGGCGATCAGGGTCTTCATCGAGGAACTCGCTTCCATGAGGGAGGACGACGGCCCGTCACGGTAGAGGCCGTTGCGGTGATCCACAACACCGCCACCCCGCAAACTCCCAGCGCGAGCGCGTGAGCCCCTCCTACGGCGGTAACCCGAACGGGCGAGGGCGAGGGCGAGGGAGCCGCTCCCGGAACCCGGTGCAGCCGCAGCTCCTCCCCGTCCACGACCACCGGCAGGTCGTCCACGGCGTCCGGCACCGCCCGGCCGGGCGTTCCCCGCTCGACCAGCACCCAGCCGATGCCCAGGCGGGCCAGCTGGGCCGGGTCGTCGGCGGCCGCGGCCGCCCGTCGGGCCCGGGGGTCCTCCCCCTCGACGGCGACCCCGCCGACGAAGAGCGCGTCGTCGGTCACCACGGGGCGGGGCAGCCAGCGCGACGCCGGGTCCAGCTGCGGGCGGTCGTCGTTCCAGCCGAACGCCCGGTACGCGCCGAACGGCAGGACGAGGACGTCCCCGTCCCGATCGGCGAGCGCCTCGCGCACCCGTTGCCAGTCCTGCGGGTAGTCGACCGGCCGGAGCCGTCCGCCGACGCCCCAGGCCAGGTCGGGCAGCGCCACGACCGGTACCGCGACGAGTCCGGCGAGCACCACGCCGCCGAGCACGCGGGCGCCCCCACGCGCGGCGACCACCGCGGCGATGCGGCGGGCGCCGAGCCCGGCACCCGCGGCCAGGGGCAGCGCCCACCAGGCGGCCCACTTCTGGCCGTCGCGCAGCAGCCCGGCGCCGGGTACCCACCGCACGGCCGCCTCGACCAGCTCGGTCGCCCCCGGGAGCACTCCGGCACAGGCGAGCAGCACCCCTGCCCCACCCAGGGCGAGGAGTCCCCGGGCGGGCGCGGTGCGGACCTCGCGGGGAGCCCAGCCGGCGACGGCGACCGCCACCAGCACCAGGGTCAGCACCGGGGCGAGCACCGAGGCGCGGCTGCCGGGCACTGCGCCGGAGTTCCAGAGTCCACCGGTTCCCAGTACCGAGAGCACCGGCCCGGCCCAGTTCTCGCCGCGGGTGGCGAAGGCGGCCACGCCTGCGGGGTCCGACGTCCCACCCCCCGGATGGAGGACGCCGGCGACGATCCAGGGCAGCGACAGCACCAGGACGCCACCGCCGGCGAGCAGGAGGCGGGACCGGCCGACGAGCACCAGGACCAGGCCCCCGGCCAGCAGCGACCCCGTCGGCGACAGCGCCGCCGGGGCGCAGGCCACGAGCAGCCGCGGGAGCGCTCCCGGTGCGCCGGCGCGCACGCGCAGCGCGGCCCGCGCGATCCACGGCAGCGCGGCGTAGGCCACGAGCAGGGTCCAGTGGCCGATCAGCAGCCGCTCGGCGACGTAGGGGCTCCAGCCGTAGACCAGGCCGGCCACCAGCCCCGCCGCGCCCCGTCGACCGTCCGGCCCCGGCGGGACCAGCCGTGCGGCGCCGAGCACCGCGCAGTACACGGTCGCGACCAGCACCAGCTTCTGCAGCCAGTCCCCGGGCAGCACGCCGGTGACCAGTCCCATGACGGCATCGACGGGGACGGCGCGCGGCAGCGATCCGCCCAGCCCCAGCGCGTCGAGGTCGAGGTCCTGGCGCGGGACGAACACCATGTCCCGGAGCAGCACGAAACCGGGCGCCAGCGCGGGTCCGGTGACCAGCAGGGCGACGACCAGGGCCAGGACCCGCGCCGGCCACGGCCGCGCGTCGGCGCGGGTCCAGCGTTCGTCCACCTGCTGCGGTTCTCCCGTCGCGACACCCCGATGCCGGGAGTCCCGGCCGACCTGCGCAGAGTAAGGGGGTGAGGGCACTGCGATCGAGCACCCGACGCGGACCGCGTCCGGCCGACCGCGCCCCGTCCCGGTTGCTGGGCGCCACCGCGGTCGTCTCGGTGGCCTTCCTGGGCGCCAACGCGCTGGCCTACGTCTTCACGGTGGCCGCGGCGCGGTTGCTGGCGCCGGCCGCGTACGGCGAGCTCGCCGCTCTGCTGAGCGTCCTGCTGGTCGGCTCGGTCCCGGCATCCGGCGCGCAGACCGCCGCCGCGCTGCACCTCGGCGGGCGAGCCGGCGACGAGCGCACGGTCGCCCGGCTGCACGCCGCTACCGCGCAGCTGGGCCTGGCGGTGGCCCTGCTCGGGCTGGTCCTCGTGCCCCTGCTGGTCGAGGGGCTGCACCTGCCGGCGGCCACCGCCGCGGTGTGGCTCGCGGTCCTGCTGCTGCCGCAGACCATGGTGCAGGGCTACCAGGGGCTCCTCCAGGGCGCCGGCCGCTACCGCCGGCTGGCGTTCGTGACGGTGGTGTTCGGCGTGGGCAAGCTCCTGGGCGGCGTCGCGGGCCTGCTCCTCGGGGGGACCACCACGGCCGCGCTGGCCGGGATGACGCTGGCGGCGGTGGTGGCCGCAGGAGCCGGCTGGCTCACCGCCGGCCGGCCGGGCCTCGCCCGGGGGACGAGGTCGGTCTCGGTCGCGGCCCTGCACGCCGCCGGCGCGCTGCTCGGCTTCACCGTGCTGCTCAACCTCGACGTGCTGCTGGCCCGCCACCACCTGCCGGCCGCGGTCAGCGGGGAGTACGCGGTGGCGGCCATCCTCACCAAGGTGGCCTTCTGGCTGCCGCAGGGTGTCGGCGTGGTCCTGCTGCCGAAGCTCGCCGACGCCGCGGGCCGGCAGCGGGCCCTGCCTGCGGCGCTGGCCGCCGTGGGCGGACTCGGCGGCGTGCTGACCCTCGGCACGGCGCTGGTCGGGGAGGCCGCGCTGCCGCTCGTCGGCGGTTCCGCGTACGGCGACACCCTGGGCTCGGCGACCTGGGTCTTCGCCGCCCTGGGCACGCTGCTCGCCCTGGCCCAGCTGCTGCTCTTCTCCGGGATCGCGGCGTCGGACCGGCTGGCCACCGCCGCGGTCTGGTCGGCCGCCGCCGTGGAGGCCGTCGTGGTCGAGGTGCTGGCGGCCACGGGCCGGCTGTCCCTGCTCTCCCTCGCCTGCACCGCGCTGCTGAGCGCGGCCGCGCTCGTCGCCTGCGGGCTGGTCCGCTCCCGCCGGGTCCGGTCCGTGCCGGCGATGACCGCCGACGGGATCGTGCCCGCGACCGGTCCGTGATCAACAACGCGGGTGACGCAGGAGTAGCCGGCGCGCGATGAGGGCAGGAGGACCGTGTCGCCCGCCCGGCACGCGTCCGCGCGACCGGGCGGCATCCTCGGCCCCGAGACGAGAGGAGCGCCCGCCCATGGCGTCCGTCATCCACTACACGATCGCCACCGAAGCCGAGAAGAGCCCCGACTTCCGTCGGGTGCTCTGGACCGGCAAGAAGACGCAGCTGGTCATCATGACCATCCCCGCCGGCGGTGAGATCGGCGAAGAGGTCCACGAGGACATCGACCAGATCCTCACCTTCGTGAGCGGGACCGGGAAGGCGATCGTCTCCGGCTCGGAGAAGAACGTGGCCCAGGGCGACCTCGTCGTCGTGCCCGCCGGCTCGAAGCACAACTTCGTCAACACCGGTGAGAACCCGCTGATCCTCTACACGGTCTACGGCCCGCCGGAGCACGCCGACGGCGCCGTGCACAAGACCAAGGAGGAGGCCGACCGCCTCGAGGAAGAGGGCAAGGACGAGCCTCCGACCGAGTGAGGCGCTGAGATCGACGGGTGTGGCCGGGCACGTCGGTGCCCGGCCACACGCGGGTCCGGGGTCCGGTCGCGAGCTCCCAGGCGACGCAGACCACACTCGGCGGCATGAGCGCACCCTCGGCCCCCGTCTCCACCGCTGCGGTCGAGGCCGGGCGCGCCGTAGGTGAGGAGCTGCGCCGCGCCGGCCTGGAGGTCGACGACTCCGGCCTGGCACGCGCCCTGTACTCCTCCGACGGCTCGCTGTACCGCGTCCTCCCCCAGGCCGTGGTGCGCCCGCGCCACGCCGACGAGATCGTCGCCACCCTCGAGGTGTGCCGGCGCCTCGGTGTGCCGCTCACCCCGCGAGGAGCGGGCACCTCGATCGCGGGCAACGCGGTCGGCACCGGCGTCGTCCTGGACACCAGCCGCCACCTGTGCCGGGTGCACGCGATCGACGCGGAGGCGCGCACCGCCACCATCGACCCGGGGATAGTCCAGGCCGCCCTCCAGACGGCCGCCCGCCCGCACGGGCTGCGCTTCGGGCCCGACCCGAGCACGCACAACCGCTGCACGGTCGGCGGGATGATCGGCAACAACGCCTGCGGCTCGCGGGCCCTGGGCTACGGCCGGACGTCGGACAACGTGGTGGCGCTCGACGTCGTCACCGGAACCGGCGAGCGCCTGCGCGTCGGGCCCGGTGGTGGGTCCGAGGGCTCCCCCGTGCTCGGCGCGCTCCAGGACGTCGTCAGCGGTGGGCTGGCCACGCTGCGCACCGAGTTCGGCCGCTTCGGCCGCCAGGTGTCGGGCTACTCGCTGGAGCACCTGCTCCCCGAGCGCGGCTTCGACGTCGCCCGGGCGCTCGTGGGCAGCGAGGGGACGCTGGCCGTCGTCCTCGGCGCCACGGTCCGGCTCGTCGCCGACGCCCCCGTGCGGGGTCTCGTCGTCCTCGGCTACCCGACGATGCCGGAGGCCGCGGACGCCACCCCGGCACTGCTCCCCCACGAGCCGACCGCCGTGGAGGGGCTGGACTCGCGCATGGTGCAGCGGCTGCGGGACGTCCCCGCCGCGGTCGTGCCGGACCTGCCGCGCGGCGATGCCTGGCTGGTCGTGGAGCTGACCGGGGACAGCGAGGCCGAGGTCGTGGCCAAGGCGCACGGGGTGCTGGCCGACGCCGGCGCCCTGGACTCGTCGGTGGTCACCGATCCGGCCGAGGCGGCGGCGATCTGGCGGATCCGCGAGGACGGCGCGGGGCTGGCCGGTCGCACGTCCGACGGGCACCCGGCGCATGCCGGATGGGAGGACGCCGCCGTCCCCGTCCAGGAGCTGGGCAGCTACCTCCGCGACTTCGACGCGCTGCTGGACCAGCACGGCCTCCAGTGCGTCCCGTACGGCCACTTCGGCGACGGGTGCGTGCACGGCCGCATCGACTTCCCGTTCGGCCCGGACTCCGCCGACGGCGGCCGCGGCCGGTACCGCGCGTTCGTCCGCGACGCCGCCGGGCTGGTCGCCGGCTACGGCGGGTCGCTGTCGGGCGAGCACGGCGACGGCCGCGCCCGCAGCGAGCTGCTCCCGCTGATGTACTCCCCCGCCGCACTGTCGCTCTTCGCGCAGGTCAAAGCGGTGTTCGACCCCGACGACGTGCTGAACCCGGGCGTCCTCGTGCGGCCGCTGCCCCTCGACGAGGACATCCGCGCGACCGCCGCGCCCCGGAAGCGGGAGGGGCTGGCGCTGGCCTACCGGCACGACGGCGGCGACCTCTCCGCCGCCGTTCACCGGTGCACCGGTGTCGGTAAGTGCCGCGCCGACCTGCAGTCCAGCGGCGGGGTGATGTGCCCGTCGTGGCCGGCCACCCGCGAGGAGAAGGACAGCACCCGGGGCCGCGCCCGCGTGCTGCAGGAGATGCTGGCGCCCGGCGGGCCGGTGCGCGACTGGCGCTCCCCCGAGGTGCACGACGCCCTGGACCTCTGCCTCTCGTGCAAGGGCTGCTCGCGCGACTGCCCGACCGGTGTCGACATGGCCTCCTACAAGGCCGAGGTGCTGCACCAGTCCTACCGTCGGCGGCTGCGGCCCCGCGCCCACTACACGCTGGGCCGGCTCCCCTTCTGGGCCGACCTCGCCGCACGCGCTCCCCGCCTGGTGAACGCGGTGCTGCGCTCCCGCCTCGGCGGGCGGGTCGCCAAGTGGTCCGCGGGCATGGACCAGCGCCGCGAGGTGCCGCCGTTCGCGGCCCGGACCTTCCGCGACGAGTGGGCCGCCCGCCCGGTCCCGGCCGGCGGGGGTGCCCCGGTGGCCCTCTGGGTGGACTCCTTCACCGACCACTTCGCCCCCGAGGTGGCGCACGCGGTCGCCCGGGTGCTGGAGGCCGCCGGTTACCGGGTGCAGGTGCCCGGCGCCGACACCTGCTGCGGGCTGACCTGGATCACCACCGGCCAGCTCGACACCGCGCGCGCCACGCTCGCGCACACCGTCGACACGCTCGCGCCGCTGGTGGACGCCGGCATCCCGGTGGTCGGCGTGGAGCCCTCCTGCACGGCCGCCCTGCGCGGCGAGTCGCTGGAGCTGGTCGGGAGCGACGCCGCCGAGCGGGTCGCCCGGGGCACGCGCACGCTGGCCGAGCTCCTCGCCGCCACCCCCGGTTGGGAACCGCCGTCGCTGGCCGGGGTGGAGATCGTCGCCCAGCCGCACTGCCACCACGCGTCGGTGCTGGGCTGGTCGGCCGACGCCGCCCTGCTCCGCAAGGCCGGCGCGACGGTCACCCGGCTCGGCGGCTGCTGCGGGCTGGCCGGCAACTGGGGCGTGGAGAAGGGCCACCACGACGTCTCGGTGACCATCGCCGAGCAGCAGCTGCTCCCGGCGGTCCGCGACCTGCCCGAGGACGCCGTGGTGCTGGCCGACGGGTTCTCCTGCCGCACCCAGCTCGACCAGCTGGCCGGCCGCCGCGGGCAGCACCTCGCCGAGCTCCTGGCCGGCCGCCTGCCCTGACCGCCGTCTGCGACGATGCCGGGGTGGACCTCGAGGAGACCCTGCTGCCCGGTGTCGGCGTGCGCTACGAGCTGCGCTGCAGCTCCGGTCAGGTGCTCGGGATCGTCGTGCAGCGGACCGGCGGCGCGGAGATCGCGGTCTACGACCGGCGCGACCCCGACCGGGCACAGGGCATGTTCCGCCTCAGCCCGGACGAGGCCGACGCGGTCGCCGAGGTGCTCGGGGCACCGCGGCTGACCCAGCGGTTCGCCGACCTCTCCAAGGAGGTGCCCGGGCTGGAGTCGGCGCGGCTGTCCATCGCCGAGGGGTCGCCGTTCGCGGGCCGCCCGCTCGGCGACACCCGGGCCCGCACCCTCACCGGCTGCTCCATCGTGGCGCTGGTCCGCGGCGCCGACGTCGTCCCCTCCCCCGGGCCCGAGGACGTGCTGCAGGCCGGTGACGTGCTGGTGGTGATCGGATCCGGCACCGGGCTCGCCCAGCTCGAGCGCCGCCTCTCCGGCCGGGGCTAGGCCGAGGTGGACCACGTCGCCACGCTGCTGGTCGAGCTGGGGCTGCTGTTCGCCGGGCTGTCGCTGCTGGGCCTGATCGCCCGCCGCCTGGGCCTCTCACCGGTGCCGTTCGTCCTGGTCGCCGCGCTGGCGGTGGGCAACGGCGGACTCGTCCCGCTGGACACGGCTGCGCCGTTCCTCAGCGCCGCGGCCGAGATCGGCGTGGTGCTGCTGCTCCTCACGCTGGGGCTGGAGTTCTCCGCCACCGAGCTGTTCAGCTCCTTCCGCCGGCACGCCCCGTCCGGCGTGGTCGACCTGGTGCTCAACGCGCCACCGGGCTTCGTCGCCGGGCTGCTGCTCGGCCTGCCGTGGCAGGGTGCGCTGGCGCTGGCCGGCGTCACCTGGATCAGCTCCTCCGGCATCGTCGCCAGACTCCTCGGCGACCTGGGCCGCCTGGCCAACCGCGAGACGCCGGCTGTGCTCGCCGTCCTGGTGCTCGAGGACCTGGCGATGGCGCTGTTCCTCCCCCTGCTGGTCGTCGCCCTCGCCGGCGACGGCCCGGCGGCGGCGCTGGGCGGGATGGCGCTGGCCGTCGGCGCGGTCGCGCTGGTCCTGGTGGCGGCGCAACGGCACGGTCACCGGCTGGGCCGGCTGCTCACCCACGACGACGACGAGCAGGTGCTGCTGCGGCTGGTCGGGCTCACGCTGCTCGTCGCCGGAGGCGCGCAGGCGATGGGCGCCTCGGCCGCCGTGGGGGCGTTCCTGGTCGGGCTGGCGCTGCCCGCGTCGTTCGCCGAGCGGGCGCGGACGATCCTCGCCCCGCTGCGCGACCTGTTCGCCGCGCTGTTCTTCGTCGCCTTCGGCTTCGCCACCGATCCCGGGGCGATCCTGCCGGTGCTTCCCGCCGCGCTCGCCCTGGCGGCGGTCTCCACCCTCACCAAGGTCGGCACCGGCTGGTTCGCCGCCCGCCGCGACGGGGTCGCCGTCCCCGGCCGGCTGCGCGCCGGCACGGCGCTGGTGGCCCGCGGGGAGTTCTCGGTCGTGATCGCCGGGCTCGCGGTGTCGGCCGGGTTGGCCGACGTCGGGCCGGTCGCGACCGGGTACGTGCTGGTGCTCGCGGTGGCCGGGCCCCTGCTCACCCGGTTCGCCGAACCGGTGGCGCTGCGGCGGACTGCCTTCGTGCCGGCCTGACGGTCAGGCGGCGGCGTCGTCCCGACGGGCCCGGGCCACGGAGAGGACGTGCGGTGCGAGCACACCGGCGATCAGTGCGTAGCCGGCCGAGGAGGGGTGGAAGCGGTCGGCGGAGAACATGCCGGGATCGGTGGTGAACGCGCCGACCATCTCGGCGGCGACCGACGCGACGGTGGCGCCGCCGGCCTCGGCCACCCGCCGCTGCTCCTCCTGCAGCACCGCGCTGGCACCCCGCACCAGCGACCGCAGCGCCGGGGGCACGAACGGGACCATGGACATGTCGGGTGCCGGCACCACGACGACGTCGGTGCCGGCGGCGCGCAGCCCCGCCACGGCGGCCCCCAGAGCGGCGGTGGCCTGCGCGGGCGGCACGAAGCGGGCCAGGTCGTTGGCCCCGATGACGACCAGCGCGAGGTCGGGGCGCAGCGGGAGCGCCCGGCGCACCTGGGCGGCGAGATCGGCGGAGACCGCACCGGGGACGGCGAGCACGTGCAGGTCGACGTCGAACCCGTCGGCGCTCAGCTCGGTCGACAGGCGGCGGCCGAGGGTGTCCTCGGCCCGGGAGGCGCCGGTGCCGTAGGCGATCGAGTCGCCGAGGACGGCCAGGCGGAGACGAGAGGGGGCCACGACCGGATCAACACCGGCCGTGGCCCCTCCTATGCCCCGCGGGTCAGTGCTGCGGCAGCGCCGCGGCGCCCTGCTCCTCGGCCAGGCGCTGCGCGCCCGACGTCGTCTTCAGCGCCTTCTCCTTGATGAAGAGGACGACCACCAGGGCCAGCGCGGCCAGCGGCGTGGCGATGAGGAACAGCTCTGCCGTGGCGTCGGCGTAGGCGTTCTGCACCAGCTCGCGCACCGGCGCCGGCAGCAGCGACATGTCCGGCGCCGCTGCCTCGCCCGAACCCTCTGCGGTGCCGAGCACGCTGAGGTCCTCGGCCACCTCGGTGGCCAGGAGCGCGCCCAGCGCGCTGACGCCGATGGTGCCGCCGAGGCTGCGGAAGAACGAGACCACCGAGGTGGCCGCGCCCAGCTCGTGCGCCGGGACGTCGTTCTGCGCGGCGAGCACCAGGTTCTGCATCAGGGCACCCACACCGGCGCCGAGCACGGCCATGAAGAGGCCGAGCACCCACGGCGAGGTCTGCGCGTCGATGGTGGAGAACAGCGCGAAGCCGATGGTCATCAGCACCGCGCCGCCGACCAACCAGCCCTTCCAGCGACCGGTCTTGGTGATCAGCGCGCCGGCGACGGTGGAGGAGACCAGCAGACCGCCGACCAGCGGCAGGGTCATCAGGCCCGACCCGGTCGGCGAGTAGCCGAGCGAGACCTGCAGGTACTGCGCGAGGAAGACCGTGCCACCGAACATCGCCACGCCGACCAGGGCGCTGGCGAGCACCGCGAGGGAGACCGTCCGGCTGCGGAACAGGTCGAGCGGGATGATCGGCTCGCGCACGCGGGACTCGACCAGCACGGCCAGGCCGAGGAGCAGCACGGTGCCGCCGACCATGAGCGCGGTCTGGACGGAGAGCCAGTCGTACCTGTCGCCGGCGAAGGTGATCCACACCAGCAGCAGGCTCACGCCCGAGGTGATGAGCAGCGCGCCCCACCAGTCGATGGAGACGTCGCGGCGCGGAACGGCCGGCAGCTTCAGCGTGCGCTGCACCAGGACCATCGCCAGGAGCGTGAAGGGCACGCCGAGCAGGAAGCAGAACCGCCAGCCGAGCCAGTCGGTGTCCACGATGACGCCGCCGATCAGCGGGCCGCCGACCGTGGCGACGGCGAAGATCGCACCGAAGACACCGGCGTACCGACCGAGCTCCCGCGGCGGGATCATCGCGGCCATCACGATCTGGACCAGAGCGGTGAGACCGCCGGCGCCCATGCCCTGCAGCGCCCGGGCGACGATCAGCATGGTGGTGTCCTGCGCGAAGCCGGCCAGCAGCGATCCGGCCACGAAGAGCGCGAAGGAGAGCTGCAGCAGCAGCTTCTGGCTGAACAGGTCGGCCAGCTTGCCCCAGAGCGGCACGGTGGCGGTCATGGCCAGCAGCTCGGCGGTGACGACCCAGGTGTAGACCGACTGGCTGCCGCCGATCTCGGGGATGATCACCGGCAGCGCGTTGGACACGATGGTCGCGGCCAGGATGGCCACGAACATGCCCATGAACAGCCCGGAGAGTGCCTGCAGCACCTCCTTGCGCGCCATCGGCGCGACCACCGCGGGGTTCCCGGCGGACGGGGTCGCCGCAGCGGCGGGTTCGACGGACGTGGACACGGTTCTCCTCGGTCGTGCTCGGTTCCCCGACGGCGATCGGCCGTCGGGGGTCAGGGGATCTGCGGGGCGGGCGCCGGCAGGCCGGCGGCCAGCGTGTCGACGGCGTCGTCGAACAGCGCGGCGAGCGGGCGGGCGGCGCCCGCGGCGTGCCAGTGCGCAAGGGTCACGCGCACCGCGCACCCGAGGACGGCTGCCAGCAGTGCCGGATAGGGCTCGCGGGCGGGGTCCAGGCCGGTGAACTCGCCCAGCGCCTCGGTCATCTCGCGCTCGCCCGCGGATCCGATCTCCATCAGCCGCGGCAGCAGCTCCGGTGCCGCGGCGATCACGGTGAGCCGCAGCCGCCAGCCCGCCTGGTCCTCGTCCAGGACGGCGAGCTGCTCGCGCAGCGCCCGCCGGGCGGCCTCGAGCGGGGGCAGGGACGGGTCCTGGGCGAGCAGCCGCGGGGCGAAGGTGACGTCGCCGTCGTCCGGGCGCAGCAGCGCCTCCTCCTTGCCGGAGAAGTAGTTGAAGAACGTCCGGTAGGAGACGCCGGCCCGCGCGGCGATCTGCTCGACGGTCACCTCGGCCAGCCCGTGCTCGGCCGCCAGGTCGAGGGTGGCGCGGGCGAGCGCGGCACGGGTGTCCCGCTTCTTGCGCTCGCGCAGCCCCGGCCCCGTCACCGGCCCAGTGAAGCAGCTTTCGTGCACACCGTGCAATCTTTCACGGTGTGCAAGCGGTCACGCGGTCAGCGACCGCGCCACACCGGCTCCCGCCGCTCGGCGAACGCCGTCGAGCCCTCACGGGCGTCCTCGGAGGCGAACACCGGCCGCACGATCTCGTCCTGCCGGTCCCACGCCTCGTCCGGCGACCAGGCGGGCGCGGACAGCACCACCTGCTTGGTGGCCGCGACGGCCAGGGGTCCGTTGGCCGCGATCCGCTCGGCCAGGGTCACGGCCGCCTCCACCGCCGCGCCGTCCTCCACCACCTGGTTGACCAGCCCCACCGCCGCGGCGCGCTCGGCCTCCACCGGGTCGCCGGTGAGCAGCAGCTCCAGCGCCACGGCCCGCGGCATGCGCTGCGGCAGGAGCAGCGCGGCTCCCCCGGCGGCGACCAGGGACCGCTTCACCTCCGGGACGCCGAACCGCGCACCCCGGCCGGCGACCACCAGGTCGCAGGCGAGCACGAGCTCGAAGCCGCCGGCCAGCGCGCCACCCTCGACGGCGGCGATCAGCGGCTTGCGCGGCGGCGTCCTCGTGATCCCGCACAGGCCCCGACCCTCGATGGCCGGCGTCTCACCGCGCAGGAACGCCTTGAGGTCCATCCCCGCCGAGAAGAAGCCGCCGGCGCCGGTGAGCACGCCGGCGCGCAGCTCGTCGGAGGCGTCCAGCTCGTCGACCGCGGCGGCGACGTCCCGCGCCACGGCGGCGTCGAGGGCGTTCTTCGCCCGCGGGCGGTTGATCGTGATGACCTGCACCGCACCGCGGCGCTCGACGAGGACGGGCTGCTCGGACACGGGACCTCCGGACGCGGGAAATGGCACGAGGCCGGGCAGCCTATGCGGCTGCCCGGCCTCGTGCGGGGATGGAACGCGCGCGTCAGGCCTTCGGACCGCCGGCGGCGTAGACGACCTGACCGGAGACGAAGCCGGCGCCCTCGCTGACGAAGAACGACACCAGGTGCGCGATGTCCTCCGGCTGGCCCACGCGGGCGACCGGGATCTGGGAGGCGGCGCCCTTGATGAAGTCGTCGAAGGGGATGCCCATGCGGTCGGCCGTGGCCTTGGTCATCTCCGTCTGGATGAAGCCCGGCGCGATCGCGTTGGCCGTGACGCCGAACTTGCCCAGCTCGATGGCGAGGGTCTTGGTGAAGCCCTGCAGACCGGCCTTGGCGGTGGAGTAGTTGGCCTGACCGCGGTTGCCCAGCGCCGAGGTGCTGGACAGGTTGACGATCCGGCCGAACTTCTGGTCGATCATGTGCTTCTGGGCGGCACGGGTCATGAGGAAGGCGCCGCGCAGGTGCACGTTCATGACGATGTCCCAGTCGGAGTCCGACATCTTGAACAGCATGTTGTCGCGCAGGACGCCGGCGTTGTTGACCAGGACGGTCGGCGGGCCGAGCTCCGTGGCGATCCGCTCGACGGCGGCCTCGACCGCGGCGGAGTCGCTGACGTCGGCGCCGACGGCCAGCGCCTTGCCGCCCGCGGACTCGATGGCCTCGACGGTGGCCTTGGCGGCGCCCTCGTCCAGGTCGAGGACGGCGACGGCGAAGCCGTCCTGGGCCAGCCGGATCGCGGTCGCCGCGCCGATGCCACGGGCCGCGCCGGTCACGATGGCCACGCGGGACGGTGCCCCCGTGGTGCCTGCCTCGCTCATGTGAGTTCCCTTCGGGTCGGATGCCGGCGATCACCGGGGAGCCCCGGTGCGCGGCGAGCTGCGCCCGACACGTTACGGCCGCCGGTTGCGGCCCCTGTCACAAGGTCCGCGCACGACGAGCTCCCGAGCGGTCAGCGCGTCTCCGCGTCCACGGCCTGCACGCCCTCGGCGCCCTGCCCCGCCGCCGCGGAGGACCGGCGGTGCGGGTGGTGGTGCAGCCGCCGCATCGAGGCGAGGGTGGCGTGCCGCACGGCCATCCGGCGCCGCGCCCGCATGGTGCGGGGGGCGCGGGGTTCCTCCCGCAGCAGCGCGTCGAGCCAGTGCCCCCGCGGGTCGACGTCGACCAGCAGCGCCTTGACCAGCAACGTCAGCGGGATGGCCAGCAGCGCCCCGAGCGCCCCGAGCACCCAGCTCCAGAACAGCAGCGCGACGAAGGTGACCGTCATCGACAGACCGACCGAGTCCCCGACGAAGCGCGGCTGGATCAGCGTCTGGACCACGAAGTTCAGCAGCGAGTAGACGACGATGATGGCGACCAGCTCGCCCCACCCGCCGGCGAGCAGCCCGAGCACCGCCGGCGGCGCGACGCCCAGCACGAAGCCGATGTTGGGCACGTAGTTGGTGATGAAGGCCAGCACGCCCCACAACGGGGCGGCCGGCACGTCGAGCCAGGCCAGCGCGATCGTGTCGCCCACCGCGACGATCGCGCCGAAGACGGTGCTGACCAGCAGGTAGCTGCGCGTGCCGCGGGTGAAAAGGCTGAGGGCCACCGGCAGGTGCGGCCGCTCGGAGGCGACCAGCGCCATCCGGCGGCTGAAGCCACCGGACTCGATGGCCATGAACACCAGCGCCGAGAGCAGCAGGACCAGCGTCGAGGCCGCGCTGGTCAGCCGGGCGAGCAGGTCGGTCGCCAGTCCCACCAGCGAGCCGTAGTCGATCTGCTCGACGAGGTCCGACAGCTGCCCGGAGACGATGCCCCGGCTGTTGAGGTCGGAGACGACCTCGTTGATGAGCGCCTGCGCCTGGCCCGCGTAGTCGGGCAGCAGCGCGGCGAACTGCGCCACGGAGACGACGAGCAGGGCCACGAAGCCCAGCAGGACCGCCCACACCAGCAGCAGGAGGACGGTGGTGGCCACCCACCGGGGCGCGCCGATGCCGCGCAGCCAGCTCTGCACCGGCGCCAGGGCGATGACGACGACCAGCGCGAGGAACACCGGGGCGACCAGCCAGGCGACCGCCTGCAGACCCGCGACGGCGATGGTGGCGGCGGCGACCCCACCGACGAGGAGCAGCCATCGGGGCAGCCCGGTCGGGGCGGGCTCGGCCGTGGCGACCTCGACCGCGACCTCGGTGGCCGGGTCGTCCGGCTCCGGGTCGCGGGCGCCGAGTGCCCGCGGGCCTGCTGTCGCCGGCAGGTCACGTGGTGCCGCCATGCCCACCCTCCCCCTCGATGGCGTCGATCGTCCCCTCACCCTCGCCGCGCGGCGAGGGTGAGCGCGCTAGGCGCGCCCGTCCAGCAGCTCCGCCATCGCCGGGAGGTCGAAGAAGGTGGCCATCTCACGCGCGCTCGGGCCGCCGGCGTCCGGGTCGGCCCCGGCGGCGAGCAACGCCTGCACGGTCTCGGCGGACTGCTTGAACACCGCGGCCGCCAACGCCGTCTGGCCCCGGTCGTTGGCCCGCCCGTGGTCGGCGCCGTGGGCGAGCAAGGCCCTCACCGTGGCCGGGTGCCCGTGGTACGCCGCGAGGATGAGCAGGGTGTCGCCCTTGTCGTTGGTGAGGTTGGCCGGCACCCCCGCGTCCAGGTAGGCGGCGAGCTCCTCGGTGTATCCCCCGCGGGCGAGGTCGAAGACCCGTCCGGCGAGTTCGATCACGTCGGGGTCGATCTGCTGGCCGCTCACGCCACCAGCGTAGGAGACCGCGGCCGACACCGCCGTCACAGCGCGATCTTGTAGCCGGCATGGGTGTGCGAGAAGCCGAGGCTCTCGTAGAAGCGGTGGGCGTCGGCACGGGTCCGGTCGGTCGTCAGCTGCACGAGCGCGCAGCCCGGTAGGGATCCAGGTCGGCGGTTCGCTCCCTCCCGTGGCCCAGCGGGTCGTCGGCGAGCAACCCCACCAGGGCCGGCAGGTCGGCAGCCGTTGCCCGGCGCACGTCGACGGACGTTCCCGACAACCGTCCCCACGCCGGACCCGAGCCGGTCAGGAGCGGGCCACCCGGTCGGTCAGGGCCAGCACGTGCTCCCACGCGTCGCGGCAGGCATCGGCCCAGTCGCCGTGAGCCCGGTCGAAGAAGGAGTGCGGGGCGCCGTCGTAGACCACCGCGTCGACCTCGGCACCGGCCGCACGCATCCGCTCGGCGAGGGCTCGCTGCTCCTCGACCGGCGTCGCGGTGTCCGCTCCGGCGATCAGCATCACCGTGGGCAGGTGCGCCCGGTCGGCCGCGTCGCCCACGAACGAGGGGCGGCCGTAGAACCCGGCACAGCCGGCCAGGTCGAGATCGCCACCGGCCAGCCGCCAGGAGTGGCTGCCGCCGAAGCAGAAGCCGACGGTGACGATCGGCAGGTCCTCCCCCGCCTGCGCCCGCAGGTGCGCGATCGCCGCGGTGACGTCGGCGTCGATGCCCTCGACGGTGGTCTGCGGGATGTGCGGCTCCCAGTCGAAGTCCTCGCCGCGCGTGCCGGTCGCGGCGATCCCCGCCGTCCGGCCGAACCAGTCGATGGCGACCGCGGCGACGCCGGCCTCGGCGAAGCGCTCGGCCAGGGCCACGTAGTAGGGGTGCAGGCCGCGGATGTCGGGGAGGATCACGACCCCGGTGCGGGCCGGCTCGGCCGGCAGGGCCGTGCTGACCGAGAACTCCGTCCCGTCGGCGGCGGTGAGGGTCGAGGCCGTGCTGGACCCGACCGCTCCGCTGCGCGGGGGCGCGGGCGGGCGGCTGTCGTGGCTGTGGCACATGCGGGGAGAACTCCTCGGCTCAGGTGTCGGCGGCGTCGCTGGCGGCTTCCGAGCGGCCGCCGAAGATCTCCTCCGCCACCTCCCGGCGCGCCTCGGCCAGCCAGCGGTGCTGGCGGTCGGCCTGGTCGATGAGCCGCTCGAAGAGAGCGGCGTCGACCCGGCGGTCGGACTCGCCCAGGGCGCGCAGCGTCTCGAAGCCCGCCCGCTTGGCCAGCACGGCGGTGGCGATGAACTCGAACTCGACCAGGTCGCTGAGCGGGGACCGGGAGAGCAGGCGGCCGTTCAGCTTGCCCCGGCTGAACTTCTCGGCGACCCAGGTGGCGAGCAGCTTGTACTGCCGCACCGGGGCGCCGAGGGAGTGCATGGTGCTGCGCAGGGCGGCCTTCTCCTCGCGCAGCTCGTCCAGCAGCCCTTCCAGCGGCGCCTCGTAGGCGGTCCCCCGGTGCCGGCCGATCATCCGGATGACCAGCTCGATCCCGCCGGTCGCCGCGGCCAGGTGGTCGTTGCAGTAGATGGCCAGCAGCTCGGGGTTGCGGACGGCGCCGGTGGCGGTCGGGTCGGGCACGAGGCCTCCAGGAGGGACGACGGTGAGCCTCCATTGTCGCCGCCTCGTGATCACCCCGCTCGGCGTGCGCTCACAGCCGGAGCAGCGCCACGACCCCGACGCACGCCGCGGCCCAGAGCGCGCTGGCCAGGGTGCCCACGATGAAGCGCTCGGCCGCGGCCGGGGCGCGCAGCTCGGAGAAGCGTCCCAGTCCCTTCACGGCCAGGACGACGGCCAGGCCCTCGGGCCAGCCGCCCAGCAGGGTCCCGGCGATCGCGGCGCGTTCCAGGACACCGATCCAGGCGCCGCCGCGCAGGATGTCGGGGTCCTGCGGGCCGCCCGTGACCCCGGCCGCGGCCGGGTCGGCGGCGTGCAGCACCGCCGTCGTCACCGGGCTGCCGCCGGTGACGGCAGCCAGGACGGCGAGGACCACGCCGCCCTGCAGGGCGCCGGTGCCGACGCCCTGCCCGATCCAGGCGAGCCCGGCGGCGACGGCGAGGGCCCCGACGAGGGCCACCGCTCCCCCGATGACCACAGGTCGGCGTTCGCCGCGCAGCGTCAGGAGCAGGCCGGCCAGCGCCACCAGCCCGAGCAGCACCAGCACCCCGGTCGTCATCCGGCCGCCCTCGCCAGCAGCCGGGCCGCCGTGGGCCGCAGCTCCCGCTCCAGCTCCCAGGACGCCGCGGCCAGCCGCTGGCCCACCGCCTGCCGGGAGATGCCGAGCTCCGCGGCCGCCTCGGCCTGGGTGCGCCCGTCCTCGACGAGGTCGATGGCCTCCCACGCCTGCGGGCTGCGCCGCGCCACGAGCACCGCGAGGGCGCTGAGCACCGCCTGCGCGTCGGCCGCGTCCGGGGGGACGGCGCCGCGCACGGCGAGGCGCATCGGGCGCTGCTTCGCCGCGTCGACCGCTCGCCGGGCGCACAGGAAGGCCGGCCCGGCGGCCGCGCGGGTGCTGGGCGGCAGCGGGTTCTGCACGGGTCCGGCACCGATGCCGATGCTCCAGCCGCCGAGCCGCACGAGGCGGACGGTCACCTCGAGAACCGCCTCCGGCGTGCCGAGGACTCCCTGGAACTCGTCTCCCGCGGTCCGCTCGAAGGGCAGGACGGGGCGAAGCCCGTCGCCGAGCCGGGCGAGGGCCTCACCGACGCGATCGGGGCCTCGCCGGCTGCCCTGCTGGTCGACGGTCATGACGTACGGCACCAGGCAAGCCTGACAGCTTTCTCTAGGCAACGCAAGTCTCAGAGCTTGTCGGCTATCTCGGCGGGGAAGCCACCCGTGGCGATCGGGCCCCACCCGGTGACGGTGACCCGCAGCAGCGACTTGCCCTGCTTCACCATCGCCGCCCGGTACTCGTCCCAGTCGGGGTGCTCCCCGCTGATCGAGCGGAAGTACTCCACCAGCGGCTCCACCGAGTCCGGGAGGTCGAGCACCTCCGCCTCGCCGTCGACCTGCACCCAGGGCCCGTCCCACTCGTCGGAGAGCACGCACATCGAGACCGCCGGATCGCGGCGCGCGTTGGCCACCTTCGCCCGCTGCGGATAGGTGGAGACGACGATGCGCCCCTCGGCGTCGACCCCGCAGGTCACCGGCGAGAGCTGCGGCGCGCCCGAGGCGCGGCGGGTGACCAGCACGGCCCGGTGCCGGGGGCGCAGGAAGTCCAGGAGCGCCTCGCGGTCGACCCGGTCGGCGGTGGCGATCTTCGGCATGGCCGGAACGCTACGACGACGGTGTGATGATCGTTTCCCGGCCGGTACACCCGCGCGATCCGTGGTGGGATCGCAGCATGAAGCTGCGCCTGCCCGGTCGGACGCCCGCTGCTGCGCGCGGTGCGGACGAGACACGCCCCCAGCCGGCGCCCTCCGTGGACGAGGCCGCGCCGGCCCGGTCCAGCGCGCCGGCTCCCACGAGCGGTCGCGGCCCCAAGATGCAGCGGGCGCTGCGCACGCTGGCCAGCACCTCGGCGCAGCTCCTGCTGATCCTCGCCGCGGTCTACGTCCTGGGGTACGTCCTCGGCAAGCTCTGGGTGATCCTGCTGCCGATCGTGCTCGGCCTGCTCATCGCCACGGTGCTGTGGCCGCCGGTGCGCTTCCTGCGGGCCCACCGATGGCCGCCGGCGCTGGCGGCGGCCATCGTCCTGGTGGCGTTCCTCGCGATCTTCGGCGGCATCATCGCCGCGATCGCCCCCTCGGTCGCCGACCAGGTCACCGAGCTGGCCGACCAGGCCTCGCGCGGCCTGCAGGACGTCCAGGAGTGGCTGCAGGGACCGCCGTTCAACCTCGGCGAGGACCAGATCGGCAACGCCGTCGACTCCACGATCAACTCCATCCAGGGGAACGCGGCCAACATCGCCGGGTACGCGGTCAGCGGCGCGTCCGCCGTCGGCAACGGGTTGATCAACCTCGTGCTGGCCCTGGTGCTCTGCTTCTTCTTCCTCAAGGACGGCCCCCGCTGGGTGCCGTGGCTGTCGGCCCAGACCGGCCCGCGCGCCGCCCGCCACGTCGCGGCCTTGTCCTACAAGACCTGGGCGACGCTCTCGGAGTTCATCCGCCAGCAGGCCTTCGTCGGCTTCATCGACGCCTTCTTCATCGGGCTGGGCCTGTGGATCTGCGACGTGCCGCTGGTGATCCCGCTCGCCGTGCTGACCTTCTTCGGGGCCTTCATCCCGATCATCGGTGCGTTCGTCGCCGGTGCTTTCGCCGTCCTCATCGCGCTGGTCGACCAGGGCTTCACGACCGCGCTGATCATCCTGGTCATCGTGCTGGTGGTGCAGCAGCTGGAAGGCAACGTCCTGCAGCCGATCATCCAGGGGCGTGGGTTCAACCTGCACGCCGCCGTGGTCATCCTCGCTGTCACCGCCGGGGGCAGTCTGGCCGGCATCATCGGCGCCTTCCTCGGCGTGCCGGTCGCCGCGCTGATCGCCGTCGTCTACCGCTACGTGCGGGACGAGCTCGACGACAAGGAGCCCGAGGTCGCCGACGACGGCACCCGGGCGCGCGTCCACGGCGACGACTCGGGCACCGCCGTCGTCCACGAGCAGGTGGCCGCCCCGCAGCCGGAGGAGACCCGGCGCGGCTGACCCCTCCCCTCCGGGGGACGATGGGAATGCCGGGCCAGCACCCGCGTGCTGCACCCCCCGTCCGGTTCCCGAGCACCAGGAGGTCCCCCCGTGGCCCAGCGACCGGAGGAGCTCGTCGAGCTGCTCCCCGCGGCAGACCGGTTCCTCGACCGCGAGGCCGCGGTCACCGACCCGGCCGAGCGACGCGGGCTGGTTCTGGTGCACGACCTCGCCGGCGACTTCGACGCCGCCTCGGCCGGCACCCTGGCCGGGGCTCACCTGCTCAGCGCGCTCTCCGCGGAGGTGATCGCGCGCTTCGACGCCGACAGCCTCGTCGACTACCGGGCGCGCCGGCCGCGGATGACGTTCAACTCCGACCGGTACGAGTCGTTCACGGCGCCGGAGATCCTGCTGTACGCCGTCGAGGACGACGCCGGGGAGACGTTCCTACTGCTGCACGGCGCGGAGCCCGACTACGCCTGGGAGCGGTTCGTCGCCGCGGTCGGCACCCTGGTCGACCGGCTGGGCGTCACCAGCGTCGTGGCGCTGCAGGCGATCCCGATGCCGGTGCCGCACACCCGGCCGGTCACCGTCACCGCGCACGCCACCCGACGCCAGCTGATCGAGCCCTACCCGGTCTACTGGGGCGAGATGAAGATCCCGGGCAGCGTCTCGGCCCTGCTGGAGCTGCGCATGGGCGAGGTCGGGGTCGACGCGCTCGGCGTCGCCGCGCACGTGCCGCACTACCTGGCGCAGGCGACCTTCCCGGCGGCGTCCCTCACCCTGATCGAGCACCTCGAGCGGCTCACCGGTCTGCGGCTGCCCACCGATGCCCTGCGCGAGGCGGCCGAGGCCAACCGCACGGAGATCGACGAGCAGATCGGGCGTTCGGCGGAGAACACCGCGGTGGTCGCCGCCCTGGAGCAGCAGTACGACTCCTTCACCGCGGCGCGCGAGGGCACCGACCTCCTCGGCGCCGCCGGCGAGGTGCCGAGCGCCGAGGAGATCGGCGCGGAGTTCGAGCGGTTCCTGGCCGACCAGGACCGCAAGCGCCCCCGCGACTGACGCCGGTCAGCGTTCCGGCAACCCGGCGACCAGGGACTCCAGGGTGGCCGCCATGCCGCTCGACACCTGGGTGAGGGGCAGGCGGCACTCCGGCGACCGGATCAGCCCGAGACGCCAGAGGCAGTACTTGAGCGGCATGGGGTTGGACTCGGCGAACAGCGTCGGGACCATCGGCGCCACGGTGCGCCACACCTCGCGTGCCCGGGCGACGTCGTTCCCGTCGAACGCGCGCGCCACCTCCACGAAGCGTTCCGTCGCCAGGTGCGCAGCGGCCGCCGCGCATGCTCGACATGCCGACCACTCTCGCACCGGCCCTGCGGTTGGGGAACCCGCGGGTCCGGGTCAGCGCGACTGGCGGGTGACGCTCAGGGCCACCGCTCCGAGGAGCCCGACGACGGCGAACATGTAGAAGCCCCACGGGAAGGCGACGCCGGCGCCGACCAGCAGGCCGGCCAGGATCGGGCCGACGATGGCGCCGATGCGGCCCGCCCCGGCCGACCAGCCGAGGGCCGTGGCCCGCACCTGCGGCGGGTGCGCCGCGCTCACCAGCGCGTACACCAGGACCTGGGCGCTGAAGACGAAGCAGCCGGTCAGGAAGACCATCAGGTAGATGCCGACGATCGGCAGCTTGATCGACAGCAGCGCCAGGAGCAGGGCCGCGGCGGCGAACCAGGCGACGCCGGCCTTCCGGGCGCCGATGCGGTCGGCCACGCCTCCGGCCACCAGCAGTCCGGCGACCGCCCCGAGGTTGAGCACGGTCAGGAACGCCAGCTGCGCACCGAGCTCGTACCCGGCCTCGCGCATGATGCCGGGCAGCCAGTTGTTCAGCCCGTAGACCAGCAGCAGGCCCATGAAGGACGTGACGCCGATGGCCACGGTGTTGCGCAGGTACCCGGCGCCGAACAGAGTCCGCAGGTTCGCCGCGGCGCCTCCCGCGCTGGCCTCCCCCGCGTGCGGGTCCACCGTGGCGGCGGGCGCCTCGAGCTCCAGGCCGTACCGGCGGGCCACCTCCTCGGCCTCCGGGCGGCGGCCGTGCGCGGCGAGGTACGCCGCGGACTCCGGCAGGTGGCGGAGCATGAGAGGCACCAGCACGAGGGCCGGTACCGCGCCGATGACGTACATCCAGCGCCAGCCCAGCGGCTCCACGACCAGGATGCCCAGCGCCGAGGTGGCGACGGCACCGACGTGGTAGCCCGTCATCATCGTCGTCGTCGCGCGGCCACCCCGGGTACCGCGACTGAACTCGTTGACCATCGCGATCGCCGTCGGCAGGCAGCCGCCGAGCCCGAGCCCGGCGAGGAACCGCAGGAGACCGAAGACGACCGGGTTGGGCGCGAGCGCGCAGAGCGCGGTGAGCACGGAAAATGCAGTGACTGCACCGATGAGCGCCTTGCGCCGGCCGAGCAGGTCGGTCAGCGTGCCGATGCTCAGCGCGCCGACCATCATGCCGATCAGACCGACGGTGATCAGCGTGCTCGCGCCGCCCGCCGACAGCCCCCAGTCCTTCGACAGCCCGCTCAGCGTCGTGGGCACGACGACGAGGTCGAACCCGTCGAGCAGGACGGCGATCCAGCACAGCGGGGCCACCCAGCCGGTGGCGCGGGCGGTCGTTCCGCCGGCGGTCGAGGTGGAGCTCACGGGGTCTCCCGGGGATCGGCGTCAGGTGCCCTCGAACGCTAGGGCTTCGGCCGCCACCGCCCCACTCGGCCTCCGCTGGCCGGAACGACGACGGGCCGCGACCGGGAGATCCCGGTCGCGGCCCGCTGCTCGTGCCGGAGCTACGCGCTCGTCAGGAGACGGTCACGTGCTCGTTCGGCACGCAGTGCGTCATGTCCTTGCCGGTGACGTCGCGCGGGCCGTTCTTGCCGAGGTTCGCCGCACGCGCCAGCTCGTCCTCGTCCAGCGTCTGGGTCTGCAGCGGCTCCAGGCCCCGGACGTCGTCCGCGGTGATGCCCAGGGCCTCACCGACCCGCTGGCCCCACTCGTCGTCGCACATGAAGAAGTGCCAGACCATCCGCTCCTGGATGTCGCGGCGGCACTGCTCGAGGGCACCGACGAGGTTGGCGACCAGCTCGTCCTTCTCCCACTGCTCGGAGAGCTGGTAGCGCTCACCGGCCTGCTGGTAGTCGTTCGTGCGCGGGATCCGCTTGCGGGTGAGCCGACCGGTGATGACCGGACCCTGCTCGTCGTGGCTGGGGTACTGCGCCTCACGCAGGCCGCCGAGGATCGACGGCTCGTAGTTCACGTGCGGGTTGGTGCCCTCGGCACGGTCCGCGCCGTAGGCCATCTGGCCGTCGCGCTGGTTGGTGGCGACCCGCGCCTTCGGCTGGTTGACCGGAAGCTGCAGGTAGTTGGCCCCGATGCGGTAGCGCTGGGTGTCGGAGTAGGAGAACGTCCGGCCGACGAGCATCTTGTCGTCGGAGAAGTCCAGCCCGTCGACCAGCACACCGGTGCCGAAGGCGATCTGCTCGTTCTCGGTGAAGTTGTCCACCGGCATCCGGTTCAGGGTCATCGTGCCGACCTTGCGGACCGGGAAGAGCTCCTGCGGCCAGGTCTTGGTGTCGTCGAGCGGGTCGAAGTCCAGCTCCGGGTGCTCGTCGTCGCTCATGATCTGCACGTAGAGGTCCCACTGCGGGTAGTCGCCCGCGGCGATGGCGTCGTGCAGGTCCTTGGTGTGGGTGCCGAGGCTCTTCGCCTGCGCGGCAGCGGCGTCGGCGGGGCCCCAGGACTTCACGCCCTCCTTGGGGTACCAGTGGTACTTGACCAGCACGGTCTCGCCCTGGGCGTTGACCCACTTGTAGGTGTTCACGCCGAAGCCCTGCATGTGCCGGTAGTTCGCCGGCGTGCCACGAGGGCTGAAGACCAGCGAGATCATGTGCATGGCCTCGGGGGTCTGGCTGAAGAAGTCGAACGCGCGCTCGGCGACGTTGGCCTCGAAGGTGACCGGGTCCGGCTTCTGCGAGTGGATGAAGTCGGGGAACTTGATCGCGTCGCGGATGAAGAAGACGCCCAGGTTGTTGCCGACGAGGTCCCAGTTGCCGTCCTCGGTGTAGAACTTCACGGCGAAGCCGCGGGGGTCGCGGGCGGACTCGGAGGAGTCCCGTCCGCCGGCGACGGTCGAGAAGCGCAGCGCGACGTCGGTGCGCTTGCCCTTCTCCTGGAACAGCTTGGCGCGGGTGTACTTCGCGATCGGCTCGTCACCGACGGTGCCGTCGGCCTCGAAGTAGCCGAAGGCCGTGATGCCGCGGGCGTGCACGACACGCTCCGGGACGCGCTCCCGGTCGAAGTGGCTGATCTTCTCGAGGAACTGGTAGTTCTCCAGGGTCGCGGGACCACGGGCGCCCACGGTCCGCTGGTTCTGGTTGTCGTAGACCGGGTGGCCCTGACGGTTGGTCAGAACGGGGCGGTCGGCCTCGCTCGGGGCCGGGCCCTGCGATGCGACGTCGGTCATGCTGGGTGTTCCTCCTCGTGTTTCCTGCTCAGACAGGTCGAGCAGAGCCCCCAGAACACGACCTCGGCCTCGTCGACGACGAAGCCGGCCGTGTCCGAGGGGCTCAGACAGGGAGCAGCCCCCACGGCGCAGTCGACATCGGCGACGGCGCCGCACGAGCGGCAGACCAGGTGGTGGTGGTTGTCGCCCACGCGCAGCTCGAACAGCGCGGGCGCGCCGGCCGGCTCGATGCGGCGGGCGATCCCCGCGGCGACGAACGCCGTGAGCACCCCGTAGACGGCCTGGGGCGACAACGACGGGTGCTGCTCGCGCGCGCCGGTCACGATCGTGTCCACGTCCGCGTGGGGATGGTCGGCCAGGACGTCGAGCACCGACAGGCGCGGCCGCGTCACGCGCAGCCCCGCCTCTCGCAGGTGCTGCGCCCAGGTCGTCTCCATCGCCGACCAGTCAACGCCCTTTTCTTGACTGAGTCAAAAGAAGGAGGCGTAGACCACCCATGATGATCAGGTGACCTGATCACCACGGGTCCTCCCTCGTGGTCGACGGTGAGGGAGGACCCAGAACGATCAGGTCACCTGATCATCCGCGGCACTACGCGAAGACGATGGTGCGCGGGCCCTCCACGATCACGCGGTCCTCCACGTGCCAGGTGACCGCCTGGGCCAGCACCTGGCGCTCGACGTACCGGCCCACGCGGCGCATGTCCTCGACCGTCGCCCGGTGGTCCACCCGCGCGACCTCCTGCTCGATGATCGGGCCGGCGTCGAGCTCCGCGGTGACGTAGTGCGCGGTGGCGCCGATCAGCTTCACCCCGCGGTCGTGCGCCGCACGGTAGGGGTTGGCTCCCACGAAGGCCGGCAGGAAGCTGTGGTGGATGTTGATCAGCCGCTCCGGGAAGCGGGCGCAGAACTCCGGCGAGACAATCTGCATGTAGCGGGCGAGCACCACGAGGTCGACGTCGCCGATCAGCTCCAGCGCCCGCGCCTCGGCCTCGGCCTTCGTCTCCGGTGTGACCGGCACGTGGTGGAACGGGATACCGGCCGCCGCGGCGACCGGCTCGAGGTCGGGGTGGTTGGAGACGACGGCGACGATGTCGGCCTGCAGGTCGCCGGCATTCACCCGGTAGATCAGCTCCTGGAGCACGTGGTCGGTGAGGCTCACGAACACCGCGACCCGGGGACGGTGGGTGGCCTCGACCAGCCGCCAGGTGAGCTGCCACTCCCCCGCCAGTTCGGCCAGCCGCGAGTCGAGCTCCGCGCGCCGCGCGGCCAGATCCGCGAGGACGAACTCCAGCCGCAGCGTGAACGTGCCACCGCTGGGGTCCGACGAGTGCTGCTGCGAGTCGGTGATGTTCGCGCCCACCTCGGCCATCAGGCCACTGATCGCAGCGACGATCCCGGGTCGGTCGGGGCAGCGGACGACGAGCCGCCCGGCGTCGGTGGAGCCGGGATTCTGCGCGGAAGCCATGCCGCGCATACTCCCAGACCCCGCGCCCGCGTGATCATGAAGTTGGGGAAGCGCCGCGGCGTCAGGAACCGGCGCGTCGCCTCCCGAACTTCATGATCACGGGGGCAGCGCGGCGTCAGACCTCCGGCAGCGGGGCGCGACGGGCGCCGGCGACGTCGAACAGGTCGCCGTACTCCTCCACCCGGGCGAGCACCTGATCGGTCGTGAACCGCAGCGCGGCCGGCTCCAGCGAGCCGTCGCGCACGGCGTCCACCTCGTCCCAGCCGATGGGGGTCGACACCGTCGCCCCCGCGCGCGCCCGCAGCGAGTACGGCGCCACCGTCGTCTTCGCGGGGTTGTTCTGGCTCCAGTCGATGAGCACCTTGCCGGGGCGCAGCGCCTTCTCCATCCGCCAGACGACGTCGTCGGGCGTCTCCGCCGCGAGCTCCTGGGCCAGCGCCTTGGCATACCGGCTCGGGTGCTCGCGGTCCGACGGCGTGGAGATCGGCGCGTACACCTGCATGCCCTTGGAGCCCGACGTCTTCACCACCGGGTCCAGCCCGTCGGCCTCCAGCCGCGCGCCGAGCCGTTCGGCCAGGAGACAGCACTCGTAGATGCCGGTCTCGGGCCCCGGGTCGAGGTCGAGCACCAGGAGGTCAGGCAGCTGCGGCTCGCCGTCGTCGTCCACCTGCCACTGCGGCACGTGCACCTCGAGCGCCGCGAGGTTGGCCGCCCACGCGAGATCCGCGACGTCCTCCAGCACGACCATGTCGAGGGTCTCCCGGCCCCGCGAACTGCCCGGGCTCGGGATCGTGACCCGGCGCACCCACTCCGGCGCGTGCCGGGCGCTGTTCTTCTCGTAGAACGCCTGACCCTCGACGCCGTCGGGCCAGCGGGTGAAGGTCACCGGCCGGCCGGCCACGTGCGGCAGCAGCGCCGGTGCGACGCGCACGTAGTAGTCGATGACCTGGGCCTTGGTGAAACCGACCTCCGGGAAGAGCACCTTCTCCAGGTTCGAGACACCCAGCTGACGCCCGGCGATCTCGACCCGCTGCTTCCCGGTCATGACTCGCGCACCACGTCGTCGGGCTCCAGGTCGTCCCGGATCCCCCGCCAGGCCGGGTGGCGCAGCCGGTTCTCGGCGGTCCACACGGCGTAGGCGACCTCGCCGACGAGGTCCGGCTCCACCCAGTGCGCGTCGCGGGTGACCTCCCGGGGCAGCACTCCGTGGAACGGCGTGGCCGCCCGCGGGGTCAGCAACCGCTGCAGGTCGCGCAGCGCCGCGTCGGTGAACCCGGTGCCCACGTGCCCGACGTAGACCAGCCGGCCCTCGTCGTCCGGAACTCCCACGAGCAGCGAGCCGATGGTGCCCTCGCGCCGCCCCTGCCCCGGACGCCATCCCCCGACGACGACGGACTGGGTGAAGAAGTTCTTGACCTTGCGCCACTCGGGGCTGCGGACGCCCTCGCGGTAGGGGGAGTCGAGCCGCTTGGCGACGACGCCCTCCAGCCCGTTCTCCTCGCTCGCCGCCTGCACCTGCGCCCCCGAGCCGGGGAACCACGGCGTCAGCACCCAGCGGTTCCCGGCCGGCGCCAGCTCGTCCAGCAGCTCCCGCCGCTCGCCGTAGGGGCGGTTGCGGAGGTCGCGCCCGTCCAGGGCGAGCAGGTCGAAGACGAGATAGGTCACCGGCGCGGCCGCGGCCATGCGCGGCACCTCGGGGCCGGTGCGGTGCATCCGGTTCTGCAGGGCGCCGAAGTCCGGCCGCCCCAGCGCGTCCATCATCACGATCTCGCCGTCGACGACGAGGTCCCGGCCGGCGACCGCGCCCGGGAGCCGGCCCACCTCCGGATAGCGGACCGTGATGTCGGTGCCCTTGCGGGAGGCCAGCGTCAGCCCGCCGTCCCGGATCCCGGCCAGCGCCCGCACGCCGTCCCACTTGAACTCGTACCCCCAGCCGCCGTCGTCGGGCGGCAGCTCACCGGGGACGGCGAGCATCGGCAGCGGGAGCCCCGCCGGCTCGGGTGCCGCCACCTCAGGCGCTGCGGCGGGCCCGCTTGGCCGGCGGCTTGTCGCCGGCGGCTGCGGCCTTCTCGGCCGGAGCAGCCGCCTTCTTCGCGGCGGCCTTCTTCGCCGGCGCCTTCGCGGCAGGCGCCTTCGTGGCCGCCGCCTTCGTGGCCGACGTCTTCGTGGCCGACGTCTTCGTGGCCGCCTTCTTCGGGGCGGCCTGGCGGGCGGCCGGCTTCTCTGCCGGCTCGTCGTCCTCGACCGCACCGCCGCGGGCGCGCTCGACGCTGCGGCGCAGAGCGCTCATCAGGTCGACCACCGCCGCGCCGTCGTCGGGCGCCTCGGCCGGCTGGGCGACCTCGCCACCGCTCTGCTTCGCCTCGAGCAGCGCCGTCATGGCCTCGCGGTACTCGTCGGTGAACTCCGAGGGGTCGAACTCGGCGGTCATCGAGCCGATGAGCGCCTCGGCCATCTTCAGCTCCTGCGGCCGCACCGAGATGTCCTCGTCGAGGAACGCGAAGTCCGGACGCCGGATCTCGTCGGGCCAGCGCATGGTGTGCATCACGAGGATGCCGTCGCGCACCCGGAGCGCGGCCAGCGACTCCCGCTGGCGCAGCGCGATCTTGGTGATCGCCACCTGGCCGGCGTTCTCCAGCGCGTCGCGCAGCAGCACGTAGGGGCGGGCCGCGGGGCCGTCGGGCTCGAGGTAGTAGGTCTTCTCGAACATGATCGGGTCGATCTCGGCCTGGTCGACGAACTCCAGGACCTCGATCTCCCGGCGGGTGCTGAGCGGCAGCTCGTCGAAGTCCTCGTCGGTGAGGATCACGACCTCGCCGCTGGGCAGCTCGTAGCCCTTGGCGATGTCGGCGTACTCGACCTCCTCGCCGTCGATCGAGCACACCCGCTTGTACTTCACCCGGCCGCCGTCGGCGGCGTGCACCTGGTGGAAGCGGATGTCCTTGTCCTCGATGGCGGAGTACAGCTTCACACCGATGCTGACCAGGCCGAACGACACGGCGCCGCGCCAGATCGATCGCATGCCGCTCCTCCCTCGCGCCCCGGACGCCCGCGACGCTCCACGACCCCGGATCCGGGTCAAGATCGCAGGATAGGTCCGCTGCGGTACCCGCGGCAGCCCGGACGACGCCGCGGCTCCCCCCTACGGGCGACAGCCACCGACCGTCATGGCGCGGTCACGACTGCACGCCGGCCTCGTCCTCCGACGGGGCGAGGGCGCCGTTCTGGATCGCGTCGTACACGAACTGCAGGACGTCGGAGCCCGCGACCGTGGTCATGGTCAGGGCCGCCAGCCGGGTGGCGCGCGGCGCGGTCACGTAGCCGAACACGAACGCCGTCCCCACCCACTGCGCCAGGCAGAACGGGCAGGTCACCAGCTCGCCGACCGCGTGCTTGATCCCGCCGTGCTCCCGGACCTCCTCGGCAACCTCGGCGTGCCCGGATGGCCCCTCGAACTTCACGAACGGTGCCCGGAAGGGGGCGGTCACCGGGTCCTTGGCGATCCGGCGCGCCAACCGGAAGGTGGCGACGGTCAGCAGCACGGCGTCACCCAGCGGGATGCGCTCGGGCAGCCGCTTCCCCGACGCACGGACGGCGGCCGCCCCACCCGCGACGAGGCTCGCGTACACGCCCATCGCGCCGAGGTCACCGGCCAGCGGCCGTGGCTCGCCCTGGGTGTACTCGCGCTTCTGGGTCCGGGCCCAGCGGCGGATCGGCGCCCCGACCCGCTGCACCTCGTCTGTGAATGCCATGACTCCCCGCTACCCCCTCGCGGACCGCCCATGCCGACCGCCCGACGGAGTGCCGCGACCCACACCGGCGCATGGCCTCTCACGCGCCGGGTAGGGCGGTGGTCCGACGCCGGTCCCACCGACCGGCTCCGGCGCCTGCCACGGCGCCACGACGGACAGCCGCGCACACCGCGCAGAGACGGAGGCACCGCATGACGCAGCCCGAGGGCCAGACCGCGCGCGACGTCTTCCCCGAGGACGAGGGCATCCCGGAGACCGCCCAGGACGACTCCCCGACCATGGAGACCGCCGAGGACCCGCAGTTCGAGGCGCTGCCCGGCGAGCGACCGGGCGCCAGCACCGACTTCGGCACCACCGCCTTCGAGCAGTCCGAGGGCGAGTCGCTCAGCGGCCGCCTCGACCGCGAGATCCCCGACGGCGCCCTGGACGTGCGTCCGGCGGAGGACCCCAACCGCGCCGACGCCCAGCTGGAGCAGGACACCCCCACGACTCCGTTCAGCGACTCCGGCACCAACCGCACCGCCGACGACGTCGAGGCCACTGCCGACGTGCCGGTGGGCGGGGAGGGTCCCGAGGAGGCCGCGGTGCACATCACCGACGGCTGACCGCCCCGGTCCGGCCCGCCGACCCGCTCCCCGCAGACACCCCCACGGGTGGCTCGCGGGGGGCGGGTTGGCGCGGGCGCGGTGGGTTGTCTACGTTGGGTCCGCGGTTCAGCAGGTAGCCGCGCCGCGCTGGGCCCCCGTCCGGCACGACACACGTTCGACCACCGGCGCACCGGGGACCTCCGAGCCCCCGGCGCGCACAGCGGTAGATTGTCCGGGCGGTCCGCCGTCCGGGTGCCGCCGAGAGGAGCCACTGTCCGTGACCACTTCCGACCTGCCCGCCGAGGGTCAGCCCGACGTGTCGACCGAGAGCACGGAGGCACCCTTCGACGACGTGATCACGCTGTCGACCTCCACCGGCGAGGACGGCGCGGTCACGGTCACGGTCGTCGGCGAGGTGGACACCTTCACCGCCCCCGTGCTGCGCTCCACGCTGGACAGCCAGCTCGAGCAGTCGCCCAGCGAGCTGGTCATCGACCTCTCGGGCGTGCAGTTCCTGGGTTCGGCCGGCCTGGCCGTGCTGGTGGAGACGCAGAAGTCCGCCCGCAGCCGTGAGGTCGCCCTGCGGCTCATCGCCACGACCCGCGCCGTCACCCGGCCGCTCGAGGTCACCGGTCTGATCGACCTGTTCACGATCGCCGACGCCCGCTGAGCGTCGGGTGCCGCCCTCCGGGGCGGCGCCGCGAGGAAGGCCCCCGCCGGGTTCCGGTGGGGGCCTTCCTCGCGTTCGGTGGACGCTGCTCAGGCCGACAGCAGCTGGCAGACGGCCTGCTCGAGCACCTTCTGGGTGTCCCGGTCGGCCATCCCGCCGGACTCCAGGGCCTCATCGGCCTCCCTCAGGACGTGCGCGACCGTCTCGCCGTGCTCGAAGCGGTCCACCACCCGCGGGTCCACGTAGCTCGCCTTGCACACCGCCGGCGTGTTCCCCAGCTGCTCGCTCACCTGCTTGTAGGCCGCGCTGACGAGCTTCTTGCGCGCCGTCCTCGACGTCGGCGGGGGTGCCTCGGCGAGCGCGGCGGCCATCAGCACGGTCGCCGTCCAGGTGCGGAAGTCCTTGGCCGAGATCTCCGCGCCGCTGATCTCCTTGAGGTAGGCGTTGATCTCGCTGCTGGTGACGTCGCGCCACTCGCCGTCCTCGGTCCGGTAGGCCAGCAGGTCCTCACCGGCATCGGCCGGTCGCTCGAGCAGCTGGCGGACGACGGTGGCCACCGGCCGGTCGGTGATCTCCACCTCGCGGTCGATCCCGCCCTTGGCCGTGTACGAGTAGAAGGTCCGCTCGCCGCGCACCGAGACGTGCGCCCGCTTCAGCGTGGCCAGGCCGAAGGTTCCGTTCTCCTCCTCGTACTGCTCACTCCCGATGCGGAAGGCACCGAGGTCGAGCAAGCGGATCGCGGTCGCCAGCACGCGGTCGCGGTTCAGCCCCCGCGTGCGCAGCGCCGCCTTGACCGCGTCGCGCACGTCGGGCAGCTGGCGGGCGATCTCGAGCACCCGCTCGTGCTTCTCCGCGTCCCGCCGGGCCCGCCACTGGTCGTGGTAGCGGTACTGCCGGCGCCCGGCAGCGTCCACGCCCGTGGCCTGGATGTGCCCGTTCGGCCACGGGCAGATCCAGACGTCCTTCCACGCCGGGGGGATCGCCAGCGCCCGGATCCGGTCGAGCCGGTCATCCCGGATGAGGGAGCCGTCCAGATCGCGGTAGGCGAAGCCCCGCCCCGCGCGCCGGCGCGAGTAGCCGGGGCCGTGCACGTCGCTCCGCCGCAGTCTCACGGGCGGTGGATGGGCACCGGAGGCGTTCCGCAAACGCGCGGCGGCGCAGCGTCACGCCTCAGCGCAGCTCCACCAGCCCGTCCAGCCCGCTGATCTCCAGGACGTGCCGGGTCACGCCGCCCTCGGGCGCGTGCACGACCAACCGCCAGCCCTCGCCGCGGGCGATCCGCGCCATCGCGAGCACGACCCGCACCGCGGCACTGCTGAACAGCGTCACGCCGGTCAGGTCCAGCTCCATCGGGGCGGCCCCGCCGTGGCTGGCCTCGAGCAGCCGGATGCGCAGCTGCTCGGCGCACAACCCGTCGATGGCGCCCCGGGCACGGACGACCGGTCGCTGCCCGTCCCGGTCCACCTCGATGTCGATGCCCTCGACCGCACGCGGGGTGTCCAGGTCGGCGTCGGGTGTCTGCCGGAGCCGGAAGCTCAACGTCACCGTCGTCCCGTGGTCGTCGGCCAGGGTCACGCCGTCGACCAGCTGCCGCATGATCAGCAGCCCGCGCCCGCGGTCACCCGGGTCGCGGTCCGGCGGACGCCAGGTGCCCTCGTCGTGCACGGTCACGGTGAGCACGCCGTCGACGTCCACGTGCGCCGTCACGGTCATCGGACCGGGCTCGACACCGGAGTAGGCGTGCTCGGCGGCGTTGGCGCAGGCCTCGCCGACGGCCACCATGACCCCCACGCGGTCCTGCTCCCCCATGCCGAGCGCGGTCAGCCAGGCGTTGAGCCGCCGCCGCACGCCGGGGAGTGCCTGGGGCACCGCAGTCAGGTCGAGCCGGAACTCCTCCTGGGCCGTGGCCCGGCGGTGCACCACCAGCACGGCGACGTCGTCCAGCCAGCCCTGCGGCTGCCGCACCCCCTCGGCCACGGCGTCGGCGATGCCGGCCGCGGCCTCGGCGTCGAGGGACTCCGGCGCAGCGAGGACCTCACGGGACACCTGTCCGAGCCGGTCCAGCGCGACCGTCGGGGGCTCGTCGGCGCCGGCCACCGCCCCGTTCGAGAAGAGGACGAGGGTCGCCCCGTGCGGCACGAGGGCCTCGTGCACCGGCGCCGGCGCGCCCGGGAGGCTCCCGAGCGGGGGGCGCGGGGTGACGTCGAGCCAGACGATCGCCCCGTCCGCCCCCACGACGAGCGGAGCCGGGTGGCCCGCCGCGCTGTAGACCAGCCGGCCGGTGCCGGCGTCCAGCACGCCGTAGAAGATCGACGTCCCCTCGATGTCCTCCATCTGGGCGGCGAAGGCGTCCAGGGTGGCGAGCACCGCGGCCGGATCGCTCTCCCGGAGGAGGGTGGAGCGCAGCGCACCCCGGAGACGGCTCATCGCCCCGGCCGCCGCCACCCCGTGGCCGACGGCGTCGCCGACGACGAGGGCCAGCCGCCCCTTGCCGAGCGGGATGGCGTCGTACCAGTCACCGCCCGCCGCCGAGGAGTCCGTCGCCCGGTGGTAGCTCCCCGACAGGCGCAGGTCCGGCAACATCGGCAGCGACGGGGGCAGGAGCGACAGCTGCGCGCGGTGCAGGTCGTCCGCGGCGTTCCCGTCGATCTCCTCGAGCACCAGGAGCGCGGCCCGTTCGCCGTCCACGGTGAGCGGCCGCGCCGTCGCCGACGTGCGCGGCCCGCCGGCCCCGAGCCGGCCCAGCACCGTCTCCGGGCGGCCACTGCGCAGCGCCGCGTCGACGGTGTCGGTGACGGGGCGGCCGGCGACCTCGGGGAGACCGTCCGCCCCGTCCCGGAGCTCGCGGGCCCGGGCGTTCAGCCACACGGGGACGGGAGTGTCGGCCCGCAGGAGGAAGACGGCGTGCGGAGCGGCGTCGAGCGCGGCGACCAGCACGGCGGCACCCTCGTCCAGAGGGTGGGCGGTGGAGGGTGGCAGACTGCCGGAACTGGCGCTCATCACCGGCCAGGGAACCTCAGGGCGGGGGGTGCGGCAACCGCGCTCCCACGGTTGGCGCCCGTGGGCAGGCCCACGTTTCCGGGGGCCTGCCGCGCGGGTAACCAGCCTCCTTGTGCAGTGACCCGGGAACGACCCGCGAGCCCGCGGCGGACCCCGGGCAGGATGGACCGCCGCGGCTCGAGGGTCGAGCGCGCCGGGAACGAAGGAGCGGACGACGGATGGTCGACTCGAGGGGCCCCCTCGCGCAGGACGGACGACGCGCGGAACGACTGGAGCTGCGCGTGCCCACCACGGCGACCCAGCTCCCCGCCGTCCGGGCGATGGCCGGTGACCTGGCGATGCGCATGGACTACGACCTGGACGCCGTGGAGGACCTCCGCCTCGCCGTCGACGAGGCCTGCGCCACCCTGACCACGATCGCCGAGGGCGACGCCCCGCTCACGGTGGTCTTCGAGACCACGCGCGCCGGTCTGCACATCGATGCGTGGGTGCCCACGGCCGACGGCACCGAGGTGCCCACGGACGGCTTCGGCTGGGCGGTCCTGGCTGCACTCGTCGACGCCGTCGAGGGACGCCGCTCGACCCAGGGCGAGGTCCCGGCCGGCGACGGCGGCCAGGGTCCGGTCGCGATCATCTCCATGGACAAGTTCCTGCCCGGTCAGCACCCGGCCGAGGTGGGCAGCGGACAGAACCTCTCGGTGGCCCGGTGACCCCCTCGGCCGCCACCGACCCGGTGGAGGAACCGCTGGACGCCCCGACGGGCGAGGCAGCGGAGTCGACGCCGGTCGGGAGCACCGACGGGAACGCCCCTGCGCCCGAGGCGCAGGCCGCGGAGCCCGACGCCGTCCCCATGTCGGAGAACCGGCGCCGGGCCGAGCGCACCGCACCCCTGTTCGCCGAGCTCGCCTCTCTGGAGAAGGACGACCCGCGCCGCGAACGGCTGCGCGAGATCCTGGTCGAGGAGCACCTGCCCCTCGTCCGGCACTTCGCCCGCCGGTTCAGCAACCGGGGCGAGCCGTTCGACGACCTGCTGCAGGTGGGCACGCTCGGGTTGATCGCGGCGATCGACCGGTTCGACCCGACCCGCGGCGTGGAGTTCCTCTCCTTCGCGGTGCCGACCATCACCGGTGAGATCAAGCGGCACTTCCGCGACCAGGGCTGGTCGGTGCGGGTGCCGCGCCGGCTGCAGGAGCTGCACCTGTCGCTGAACTCCGCGGTGGGCGAGCTGGCGCAGAAGAACGGCCGCGCGCCGACGCCGTCGGAGCTGGCCGAGCACCTGGGCATCCCGCGCGCCGAGGTCCTGGAGGGTCTCGCGGTGGCCAACGCCTACCGCAGCAGCTCCCTGGACGAGCGGCTCTCCGGCGAGGACGACTCCCCCACCCTGGCGGCGACGCTCGGCGAGGAGGACGCCGCGCTGGAGGGCGTCGAGTACCGGGAGTCGCTGCAGCCGCTGCTGGCCACGATCCCGGCCCGCGAGCGCCGCATCCTGATCCTGCGGTTCTTCGGCAACATGACCCAGTCGCAGATCGCCGCGGACATCGGCATCTCGCAGATGCACGTCTCCCGGCTGCTGTCGCAGACGCTGGCCAAGCTGCGCGAGGGCCTGCTCAAGGACTGAGCCCGGCCCCCGCCATCCCCTGGCTCACGCCCACCCGCTGCGTGATCATGAAGTTCGGGAAGCGCCACGCCGCCGTTCAGCGGCGCGTCGCTTCCCGAACTTCATGATCACGGCGAAGTGGTGCCGTCGTCCGGTGTGCCGAACTGCTCGCGGACGGCGGGGTCGGCGGCCGGGCCGCTCTCCCGCACCTCGGCGGTCACCTCGGACAGCGACGGAGGCGTCGGCACGGCGGGCGTGGTGTCGGCGATGCTCGACAGCTCGATCCGGGCCTCCGGTTGATCGGCCGCAGCCGGCACCTGCGACTCGAACCAGCTGCTGGTGTCCAGACCGCCGTCCTTGGGTCCTCTGCTGCCGTTCCCGTCGGACTGCACGTCCATCCAGGACCGCCCCTCGCCGGCGCCGCCCAGGTTGGCCAGCCCCTCCAGCGCCTTGCTGAACTCGCTGGGGACGATCCACATCTTGTTGGCGTCGCCCTGGGCGATCTGCGGCAGCGTCTGCAGGTACTGGTAGGCCAGCAGCCCCTGGTCGGGCTTGCCGTCGTGGATGGCCTGGAACACCGTCTCGATCGACTTCGCCTGGCCCTGCGCCTGGAGGAACAGCGCGGCACGCTCACCCTCGGCACGCAGGATCCGGCTCTGCCGCTCGGCCTCCGCCTCGAGGATCGCGGCCTGCTTCTTGCCCTCCGCGGAGAGGATCGCTGCCGCCTTCTCACCCTCGGCCGAGGTGATCGCGGCCTGCCGCTGCCCCTCAGCGGTCAGGATGATGGCGCGCTTGTCCCGGTCGGCGCGCATCTGCTTCTCCATGGAGTCCTGGATCGACAGCGGCGGGTCGATCGCCTTGATCTCCACCCGGGCCACGCGCAGACCCCACGGGCCGGTCGTCCCGTCGAGCACCGAACGCAGTTGGCTGTTGATGCCGTCGCGTCCGGTCAGCGCACCCTCGAGGTTCAGGCCGCCGACCACGTTGCGCAGCGTCGTGGTGGTCAGCTGCTCCATGCCGGTGATGTAGTTCGCGATGCCGTACACGGCCAACCGCGGGTCGGTCACCTGGAAGTAGACGACGGTGTCGATGCCGACCTGCAGGTTGTCGGCGGTGATCACCGGCTGCGGCGGGAACGAGACGACCTGCTCGCGCAGATCGATGGTGGCCCGCACGCGGTCGATGAACGGCACCAGGATCGACAGCCCCGGGGACAGCGTGCGGCTGTAGCGGCCCAGCCGCTCGACGACCTTTGCCTGCGCCTGCGGGACGATCGTCACGCTCTTGGCGAGCAGGACGATGACCAGGACGGCGACGACGAGCAGTGCGATGAGCGCCGGTTCCACGGCTGGCTCCCTTCCTCGGGGTCGATGCAGATCCTGCCGGGTCCGGTTCGCCGGGTCAGCCCCTCGGCGGCCGGTTCACTCCAGCGCGTCGCCGACGACGGCGGTGGCCCCGTCGATCGCCAGGATGCGCACCGTCGCGCCGACGGCGTAGGAGTCCGCGGACTGCTCGGTGCGGGCCGACCACTCGTCGGCGCCCATGCGGACCCGGCCGCCGTGCCGACCGACGGCCTCGGTGACGGTGGCGGTCCGGCCGATGAACGTCTCGACGCCGTCGGGCTGGCGGGGTGTGCGGTTCTCCAGGTGGCGCCGGGCGATCGGCCGCACACCGGCCATCAGCAGTCCGGAGACGGCGATGAAGGCGATCACCTGGACGACCGCTCCCCCACCCAGCAGGGCCGCCGCCATGCCGCCCAGCGCACCCCCGGCGAGCATCAGCAGCACCAGGTCGACGGTCAGCACCTCGCCCACGGCGAGCACGACGGCACCGATCAGCCAGATGAGCCAGGCAGCCATGTGCCGGAGTCTGGCAGACCGGTGGTCTTCGTCTCATCCACCGCACCCCACCTGGGGGAACGTCGGTGCGGCCCGGGAGCCACCGCTTCCCCGGCCGTAGCCTCGCTGCCGTGCACGACTTCCCCGCCGGCCGGTTCGCGGTGTGGGCCACCGCCTGGCTCACCGGACGCACCGCCTACGACGACGCCCTCGACGGGATCACCGGGCACTCCGCGCACCGGGTGGTCGGGCTCGCCGGCTCCGACGGCGCGATCCCGCTGGGCGAGGCGCTGAGCGCGCTGCGCGGCCTCGGTGAGAAGCGGCTGCGGCTGGTGCTCCCCGCGCCCGGCGACGTCCGCGGTCTGCCCGCCGTCCCGGGCCTGGCGCCGCTCGCGCTGGAGGCCGGACAGGCCGCCGTCGGCGACCGGGTCGCCCTGGTGCCCGAGCAGCTCGGCTCGGCGGTGCTGCAGTGGACGGCGTTCGGCCTCGACGACGTCCCGCCTCCTCCCCCACCGGTCGAGGGCACCCTGCGCGCCGCCTCGGGGGCACTGGACCTGGCGGTCACCGATGCCGCGCGCACGCTGGCCGAGCTCGACCTCGCCCGCTGGCATCCCGAGGTGCCCACCCTGCTGGCCGGGCTGGCGCGCCCGAGGCCGGCGCCGGGGTTGCCGGACGACCACGACCCCCTCGCGCTGTCGGTCCTCGGCCGGGCGCTCCGGCTGGCCGCCGTCCTGGACCTGGCGGCGACCGATGCACCGGGAGCCGCGGTCAACCACGCGCAGGCCGCGCGGCGCGACGCCGCGCTGCGTCCGCTCGCCGGCGCCGTCCGCGAGGCGGTGACCGCGGCGTACAACGCCGTCCCCCGCTGACCCGGTCATGCATGACCATGCACGGTCATGCATACTTGTGCCGTGTCCAAGGTGCTCACGTCCCTTCCCGTCGGCGAACGCGTCGGCATCGCTTTCTCCGGAGGTCTCGACACCTCCGTGGCGGTCGCGTGGATGCGCGACAAGGGAGCGGTCCCCTGCACCTACACCGCGGACATCGGGCAGTACGACGAGCCCGACATCGCCTCGGTCCCCGGCCGGGCCTCGGCCTACGGCGCAGAGCTGGCCCGGCTGGTCGACTGCCGCGCCGCACTGGTCGAGGAGGGCCTCGCCGCGCTGACCTGCGGCGCCTTCCACATCCGCTCCGGTGGGCGCAGCTACTTCAACACCACGCCGCTGGGCCGCGCCGTCACGGGCACGCTGCTGGTCCGGGCGATGCTCGAGGACGACGTCCAGATCTGGGGCGACGGCTCGACCTACAAGGGCAACGACATCGAGCGGTTCTACCGCTACGGCCTGCTGGCCAACCCCGGCCTGCGGATCTACAAGCCGTGGCTGGACGCCGACTTCGTCACCGAGCTCGGCGGCCGCAAGGAGATGTCGGAGTGGCTGGTCGCGCACGGCCTGCCCTACCGCGACAGCGCCGAGAAGGCCTACTCCACCGACGCCAACATCTGGGGCGCCACGCACGAGGCCAAGACGCTGGAGCACCTGGACACGGGCATCGAGACCGTCGAGCCGATCATGGGCGTGCGGTTCTGGGACGAGTCGGTCGAGATCACCCCCGAGACGGTGACGCTCGGGTTCGAGCAGGGCCGCCCGGTCACCATCGACGGCAAGGAGTTCGACTCCGCCGTCGACCTGGTGACCGAGGCGAACGCCATCGGCGGCCGGCACGGGCTGGGCATGTCCGACCAGATCGAGAACCGCATCATCGAGGCCAAGAGCCGCGGGATCTACGAGGCTCCGGGCATGGCGCTTCTGCACATCGCCTACGAGCGGCTGGTCAACGCGATCCACAACGAGGACACCCTCGCCACCTACCACTCCGAGGGCCGCCGCCTGGGCCGGCTCATGTACGAGGGTCGCTGGCTGGACCCCCAGGCGCTCATGCTGCGGGAGTCGCTGCAGCGGTGGGTCGGCATGGCGGTGACCGGAGAGGTGACGATCCGGCTGCGGCGCGGCGAGGACTACTCGATCCTCGACACCGCCGGCCCCTCGTTCAGCTACCACCCGGACAAGCTGTCGATGGAGCGCACGCACGACTCGGCGTTCGGCCCGGTGGACCGGATCGGTCAGCTGACGATGCGGAACCTCGACATCGCCGACTCGCGTGCCCGGTTGGAGCAGTACGCCCGGATCGGCATGGTCGGCGGTGCCGCCTCGCACGCGGCGATCGGTGCGGCCCAGGCGGCATCGACCGGGCTCATCGACGCCTCCGAGCAGGGTGGTGCCGAGACGATCGCCTCGCGCGGTCAGGTGTCGGCGCACGATGAGCTGCTCGACCGCGCCGCCATGGAGTCCGGCACCGACTGAGGACACCTCTGGCCCCGCCTCGTCAGCTCGGCGCGGGCAGCTGCCGAGGAGCCGATAGGGCGCGCGAACCCCTCCACCGGGGGAACGCGCGCGGCTAGCGTTCGGCCATGGCAGCGTCGATGACGATGAACCGGGTGATCCACGCCGCGGTGCGGCGGGACCTGCAGCGACTCTCCGCGGCCCTGGACGACTGGCGCGAGGGCGACCGGGCACGAGGTGGCGAGCTCGAGCGCGCCTTCGCCAACCTCCGGGCCGAGCTCACCCACCACCACGAGACGGAGGACGCCTACATCTGGCCGATGCTGGCCTCGGTGGGGGTCGACCGGGAGCTGCTCACCGCGATGGAGTCCGAGCACGAGGCGATGGCCGAGGCCCTCGCGCAGACGTCGACGGCGCTCGGCGCGCTGGCCGCGAGCGGCTCGACCACCGATGCCGCGGCGGCGAGCGCGAGCGTGGGCCGGACGCGGGAGATCACCGAGCGGCACCTCCGGCACGAGGAGGACGAGCTCGAGCCGCAGCTGGAGCCGCACCACGACTCCCCCGAGTGGAAGGCGGTGGAGAAGAAGCTCCGCAGCCGCCCGGTCGGCGAGATCGGCCGCTTCTTCGCCTGGCTCACCGACGGTGCCGAGGAACCGGAGCGTCGGTTCCTCCGGTCCACCGTGCCCCCGCCGGTGCTCGCCGTCTTCACCCGCCTGATCGGCCGCCGGTACACCCGCGAGGTGGCACCGCTGTGGCGGACGCCCACCTCGCGGCACTGAGACGCCGCTCAGTCGGGTCCGGCACCGACTGAGCGGCGACTCTGCGGCTGGACCGCACACGCTGCGGGCGCGATCCCTCCAGCACGGTCGGGAACCCGCCGGCAGAGTCGTGCGGTCAGGCCGTCGGGCGGGGCGGCCGCGGCGGGGTGAAGCAGCAGGACGCCGGGCAGTTGGTACCCAGCCGCGGCTCCCCTCCGGCGCGGCGTTCGACCAGCAGCTCGACCAGCGAGCGCACGAAGTCCGGGTGCGTACCGGCCGTCGCCGCCCGGGCGAAGGCGAGGCCGAGCTCGCCGGCCGTCTCCTTCGCCTCGTTGTCGAGGTCCCAGATCACCTCGAGGTGGTCGCTGACGAAGCCGACCGGGAAGACGACGACGGCCTTCTCCCCTGCCTCCGCCAGCGCCTTCAGGTGGTCGTTGACGTCCGGCTCCAGCCACGGCACCGACGGCGGACCCGAACGGCTCTGCCACACCAGGTCGAAGTCCCGCCCGGGCACGGCGGCGGCGACCACCCGGCGGGCGGTCTCCATGAGCTCCGCCTCGTAGGCGTGCCCGTCCGGACCGGCGACGGCAGCCATCGAATCGGGGATGCTGTGCGCCGTCGCGACCAGACGGGCGGAGTCGCGCAGCTCGGCCGGGATGTGCGCCAGCGCCTCGACCAGCGCGTCCGCGTTGGCGCGCACGAACCCGTCGGCGTCGAAGTAGTGCGGCAGCTTCTCCGCCGTCGGGCCTCCCGGCGTGGCCGGATCCCCGGTCAACGCGGCGCGGGCCCGGGCGATGTCCTCGTGGTACTGCCGGCACCCGGAGAACGAGGCGTAGGCCGAGGTCGCGAGGACGTAGGCGTGCTGGATGCCGTCGTCGGCCATCTGCTGCCAGACGTCCTCGACGTAGGGCGCCCAGTTCCGGTTGCCCCAGTACATCGGCAGGTCGACGCCGGCGGCCTCCAGCTCTCCCTCGAGCGCGGCGAGCAGCGCCTTGTTCTGGTCGTTGATCGGGCTCACGCCACCGAAGTGGTGGTAGTGCTCCGCGACCTCCTCCAGCCGCTCGCGCGGGATGCCGCGCCCGCGGGTGACGTTCTCCAGGAACGGCATGACGTCGTCGTGGCCCTCCGGGCCGCCGAAGGAGAGCAGCAGCAACGCCTCGCGGCGACCGGCCGGAGCCGGGGCGGACGACGGCTCGACGCCGCCGTTGTTGCGGACGGCGAGCGAGGGGTCCTGGTCGGGACGCTGGCCGTCAGGGGTGATGTCGACGAGGGCGCGGGGCACGTGTGTTTCTTCCTGTTGCGGGGTGACGCTGGATGCACTCACACGCCGACGGCGTGGCTCTGCGACTTTCACACGCCCACGGCGTGGAAGCCTCCGTCGACGTGGACGATCTCGCCGGTGGTGGCCGGGAACCAGTCTGACAACAGGGCGACGACGGCCTTGCCCGCGGGTTCGGTGTCGGTGACCGACCAGCCCAGCGGGGCCCGGCCCTCCCAGGCCTCCTCGAACTGCTTGCTGCCGGGGATCGACTTCATCGCCATGCTGCGCAGCGGCCCGGCGGCGACGATGTTGGACCGCACGCCCTCGGGCCCGAGCTCGCGGGCGACGTACCGGCTGACCGACTCCAGCGCCGCCTTGGCCGCGCCCATCCAGCCGTACACCGGCCAGGCGACCGAGGCGTCGAAGGTGAGGCCGACGACCGACGAGGGGTTGGCCAGCAGCGGCCGGCACGCCTGGGTCAGCGAGGCGTAGGACCAGCTCGACACCTGGAAGGCCGTCGCCGCGTGCTCCCACGCGACCTCCGGGAACCCCTCCCCCATCGCCTCCTGCGGCGCGAAGCCGATGGAGTGGACGACGCCGTCCAGGGTGTCGAAGCCCTGCTCGCGCAGCCGGTCGGCCAGCGAGCCGAGGTGCTCGGTGTTCGTCACGTCGAGCTCGACGACGGCGGCCTCCTGCGGCAGCCGCTTGGCGATGCGCTGGCAGAGCGACAGGGCGCGGCCGAAGTTGGAGAGCACGAGCGTGGCGCCCTGCTCCTGGGCCAGCCGCGCGGTGGCGAAGGCGATCGACGCCTCCGTCAGCACGCCGGTGACCAGGATCTTCTTGCCCTCGAGAATCCCCATCAGTGCCCCATTCCCAGTCCGCCGTCGACCGGGACGACCGCCCCGGTGATGTAGCCCGCCGCGTCGCCGGCCAGGAAGCGCACGACGCCGGCGATCTCGTCGGCGTCGGCGTACCGGCCCAGCGGCACCTGGCCGAGGATCTCCTTCTGCCGCGCCTCGGGCAGCTCCGCGGTCATGTCGGTGGTCACGAAGCCGGGCGCGACGACGTTCGCGGTGATGTTCCGGCTGCCCAGCTCGCGGGCGATGGACCGGGCCAACCCGACGAGGCCGGCCTTGGAGGCGGCGTAGTTCGTCTGGCCCGCCGAGCCGAGCAGGCCGACGACCGACGACACGAAGATCATGCGGCCGGAGCGGGCGCGGACCATCTTCGCGCTGGCCCGCTTGGCGACCCGGTAGGCGGCGGTGAGGTTCGCGTCGAGGACGTCGGTGAAGTCGTCCTCCTTCATGCGCATGAGCAGCCCGTCGCGGGTGATCCCGGCGTTGCTGACGAGGACCTCGACCGGCCCCTGGTGCTGCTCGATCTCACCGAACGCGCGGTCGACGTCCTCGCTGCTGGTCACGTCGCACTGCACCCCGAACAACCCGTCGGGGGCGCCGCTGCCCCGGTGGGTGACCGCGACGGCATCGCCCTGCTCGGCGAACGAGCGCGCGATGGCCAGCCCGATCCCCCGGTTCCCACCGGTCACCAGCACCGATCTGCTCACGCGCGCCACTCCCCTGCCGACGACCCTGTCGGACCGAACCTAGCCCCTGGTCGCGGCTCCCACCGGCTACCGGCGAGTACGTGATCACTGCCTCACGGGAGCGGGTCCCGCTAGGCCGCCAGGTACGCGTAGAGCCGGGCTCGGGCGTCACCGCGGGCGAGTTCCCGGAGGCCGCGCAGGACCTCGCGCAGGTCGGCAGGGTCGGCGTGCTCGAGCTCCTCCGTGCGACCCCATGCCTCGGCGAGTTCGGCGATGCGCGAGTCCTCGACGGCGGTCAGTGCCTCCCGCAGGGAGTCGGTCACGGCGAGGACCATGCGATCGCCGGTGGGCGTCGAGGCGACCTCCGCACCGTGGCGCGGGTCGTCCTGCACCGCGTCGTAGTCGACGCCGGTCAGCAGTTCGGCCAGGGTGCCCAGCGCCACGACCGGATCGACGGCGGGCGTAGCGAAGCCCGGGTACCCCGGTCCGAGCTCGGTCACCACGGGTTCCTTCCGGAAGAGCCCGGTCTTGCGCTGACCGGTGACCTCGGGCCACCCGAGCGGGCCGCCCGGGCGGGTCAGCGCCTCGGCGGCGGCTGCGTCGTCGTCGGCCAGGAAGTAGACGTAGTCGGTGCTCACGACGGCGATCATGGCGGCGCGGCAGGCTCCCCACCAGCACCGCCACCTGCGAGACTGACGCGTCCGATCCCTGTCCGGAGGTGCCCCGTGCAGCGTCCCGCCCTCGTCTTCGACGGCGACTGCGCCTTCTGCACCCGCAGCGCCGAGTTCGCCCGGGGCATCCTGCCGGCCGGGTGCGCCGTCCTCCCCTGGCAGCAGGTGGACCTCGCCACAGCGGGGCTCACCGCCGAACGGGCGCAGCGCGAGGTGCTCTGGGTCGACAGGGACGGCGCGGTCACCGGTGGCGCGCCCGCCGTGGCCCGGGCGCTGCGGGCCGCCGGCGGGTTCTGGCTCGTCCTCGGCGTCCTGCTGTCGTTGCCGCCGGTCCGCTGGATCGCCCCGCCGGTGTACCGGCTGGTGGCGGCCAACCGGTACCGGCTGCCCGGCGGGACGGCGGCCTGTCGCGTGCCGTCCGTCCCGCCGCCGGCCGATCAGGCCGTGTAGCTCATCCCCTCGGCCATGGCCAGGACGTCCTCCCGGGAGAGGGTGTCCGGCGCCTGGAGCAGGAAGCCGGTGCCATCGCGGAACTCGCCGGCGAGGTACCACATCCGCGTGCCCGAACCGAGGTCGGCGAAGTGATCGGGCACCGAGACCAGCCGCGCGGACCGCCCCTTGACGGTGAGCTCCTCGACGGGATTGCCGTCGGCCATGCCCCGCAGCACGACGTCCGGGGAGTCGTAGCCCCGCCACTGCTCCAGCAGGCTGACCGCGACGCGCGCGCTGGGGTTCGTCGGGTCGGCCTCGTCGACGAGCGCGAGGTTGCCGAGGCTCTCGTAGCTGGAGACCGCCCACCCCTCGGGCGCGAGACCGAACTGCAGCTGGACGGGCTGCGGCCGGTCGACGATCGACTGGCCGACGGAGACCAGGGCGGTCTCCGAGCCGTACCGGTCACCCCACCCCACGAGGCCGACCCACAGCCCGTCGGCGCGCTGCCAGTAGAGCTCGGCATAGGCGCTGCCGCAGACCTGCTCCGGCTCCTGCTGCTGCGTCGGCGGCGCCGGGGCGTAGGTGCAGGACGGCTCGGACAGGGTCGCCCGGGTGAAGTCGGCGGGCCGGCCGGCGACTGCGGTGGTGCCCCGGTCCTCGACCTCGTCGTCGGTGTAGGGCGGCGACAGCTGCGCGCCCGGCGGGGGCACCCGCGGATCGCGCTCGGAGATCGTGAACGTGAACCCCGGGTCGTCCGCGGAGCTGTACCGGGCCGAGTAGACCAACGGCTCCACGGCGCCGAACATCTCCAGCCCTCCCCCGCGGCTCAGGACGGGCGTCAGTCCTTCGGGCGCCGGGTCCAGCGAGTACGGGAAGGTGATCGCCTCAGCAGCGACCAGGGTCAGGCCGCCGGGCGGGTCGAGCGGCAGCGGCGTCGGCTCGGCCGGCAGCTGCGCGTCGGGCGCCGCGACGACCGGTGGTCGTTCCGGTCGGAGGTCGACGACGACGGCGGTGGTCCATGCCGCGGCGACGACGAGCACCCCCGCGCCGGCCCGGACGAAGGTCTTCCGGCTGGGGCGCCGACGACGCGGTGCGGTGCGGGACTCGGCGGCCAGCTGGCGGGCGGCGACGACGGACGCCGACTCGTCGGCCTCGGTCACGAAGCGGAGGAAGTCGTCGGGAAGGGCGGGCAGCTCGGCGTCGCGGATGCCCGCCGCCGCGGTCAGGCGGTCGTCCAGCTCTCGGTCGGTGATCATCGGGCGGTCTCCTCATCGGTGGAGGGAGCAAGGGCGGCGCGGAGTCGTCCGCGGGCGCGGTGCAGACGGACCCGGGCGGTGCCCGGCGTGAGGTCGAGCGCCGCGGCGGCCTGGGCAGGGGTGAGGCCCTCCCAGGCGATGAGCGTCAGCAGCTCGCGGTCCTCCTCGGACATCTGCTGCAGCGCCGCCCGCACGCGGGCGGTGTCCGCCGACCGCTGGAGCAGGTCCGCGGGATCAGGGACGGCGTCCGTGGCGAACGAGCGGGCGAGCCGCTCCCCCAGCCGTCCGCTGCGTTCGCTGCCGCGCCGCGAGTTGGCCAAGTGGCGGCGGGCGATGCCGAACAGCCAGGGGCGGGCGTCGGCCGGATCCGGTGGCATGTCGGCCCGCCGCCGCCACGCGGTCGCGAACGTCTCGGCGACGACGTCGAGCGCGTCCTCCCGCGTGGACGACCGGCGCAGGGCATAGCCCAGCAACGCGGTACCGGAGCTCCGGTAGACCTCCTCGAAGAGGTCGTCGCCGCGTAGCGGTCTGGTCATGGCTGGTGGCCCCTGCGTCGCGATCACATCCGGTACGTGTCCGGACCGCACGGATCGTTACAGGCTCACCACGGTTCGCTCAGGGCGGCCGAGGGTCAGAGGAGCTTGCCGCAGGTGGGCCAGGCCCGTGGGCCCTGCTTCGCGAGCACCTTCTCGGCGATCGCGATCTGCTGCTCCTTCGTGGCCAGGTCCGCGCGAGGGGCGTAGGCCCCGCCGCCGAACGACGTCCACGTAGTGGAGCCGAACTGCAGGCCGCCGTAGTAGCCGTTGCCGGTGTCGATGCTCCAGTTGCCGCCGCTCTCGCACCGGGCGACGGCGTCCCAGTCGTGCCCAGGCGCGGGAGCCGGCGCCGGGGCGCCGCCGGTCGTCGGGGCGGGCCGCGGCGGTGCCGGCACGGTGCGGCGGGCGGCCACCTGCTGGGCGACCAGCGCGCTCCGGGCCTGCTCGAGCTGCGCCTGCAGGTCGGCCTGCTGGGCCTGCAGCTGGGTCAGCTGCTCGGTCGCGCGGGCCCCGACGGCCTCCGCAGAGGCCACGGCCGCCTGGGCGGTGTCCCGCGCACGGTCGGCCTCGGCGAGGGCTTCCTGCACGACCGACTCGCTCTCCGCCGCATGCTGCTGCGCTGCCGCGGCCGACGCCAACACCTCGGTACGTCCCGCGCCGACGACCTCCAGCAGTGCTGCCCGCTCCACAAGCTGCGCGGGGCTCCCAGCGGTGAGCAGCCCGGCCAGGGTCGGCGACGTGGTGCCCGACATGTAGCTGGTCCGCGCGAAGGCCACCACGGCGTCGCGGGCGGCGGTCAGCTCGTCCTGCGCCTGCTGCGCCACCCGCCCTGCGGCCTGCGCCGCGGCGGACGTGGCCGCGTACGCCTGCTGCTGCGCCTCGGCGTCGGCTCGCGCCCGGGCGAGCTCCGCGCCCGCGCGGTCCACCTCGTTCTGCGCCACGCCCAGCCGGCCCAGCAGCTCGCCGACCCGGACCGTCGCCGCCTGGGCGGCCTGCTCGGCGGCGGTGACCCGCGGGTCCGCCGGCGCCGCCGACGCCGTTCCGCACAGGAGGCCCAGACCGAGCGCTGCGCCCACGACGACCCGCCCGAGCCGAGGAGTCCACCGTCGCACGACCACACGCACCCCTTCCGTCACCGGCGCACCAGGGTGCACGGAGCCTGGGGCGCCGGAGGCCCGACACGCGTCGGCGTCCCTTACACGGCCGCCGGATCGTTACCGTCCGCTCCACGGCGGGCCGTGGCAGCATCGGCGGCGCTGTGTCCGCCGCCGTCGCGCGGTGGCCCCTCCTATCTGCGAGGCGACATGGACTTCACGCTCCCCGACTCCGCCCTGGCCGTCCGCGACGGAGTGCGCGGGGTCGCGGCGAAGTACGACCACGCCTACTGGTCGCGCTGCGAGGAGGAGCACCGCTTCCCCACGGAGGCCTGGCGCGACCTGGCCGACGGCGGCTGGCTCGGGCTGTCGGTGCCCGAGGAGTACGGCGGCGGCGGCCAGGGGCTGCTCGAGCTCGCGGTCGCCTGCGAGACGCTCGCCGCCTCGGGCGGCACGGCCGGGATCTTCCTCTACATCCTCACGCCGGGCTTCGGCGCGATGACGCTGGCCCGGCACGGCACGCCCGAGCAGAAGGCCGCGATCCTGCCCGGCGTCGCCGACGGCAGCGTGCAGTTCGCCCTCGGGCTCACCGAACCCGACGCGGGCAGCAACGCCCTGGAGATCAGCACGCAGGCGCGCCGGGACGGCGAGGACTTCCTCATCCGCGGGCAGAAGGTGTGGATCTCCGGGTTGGAGAACGCCGACTGGATGATCGCGGTGACCCGCACGATCCCGGCGGCGGAGGCGAGGCCCCGCACCGCGGGCTTCACGCTCTTCCTGGTCGACGTGAAGGAGGCGGTGGCGAACGGGCAGCTGAGCTACACGCCGATCCCGAAGCTGGGCGGCAACGTCGTCACCAGCAGCCAGGTCTTCCTCGACGACCTGCGGGTGCCGGCCGACCGGGTGCTGGGCGAGGTCGACCAGGGCTTCCCGGTGCTGTGGGACGTGCTCAACCCGGAGCGGATCCTCGCCGCGGCCGGCGGGGTCGGCGGCGCGGAGGCGGCGCTGGCCCTGGCCTGCGACTACGCCCGGGAACGCACGGTGTTCGGCCGGCCCATCGGGGCCAACCAGGCGGTGCAGTTCCCGCTCGCGCAGATCAAGGCGAAGACCGAGCTCGCCCGGCTGATGACCTACAAGGCCGCCTGGCTGTTCGACCAGGGCCTGCCCTGCGGCACCGAGACCAACATCGCCAAGCTCACCGGCGCGCAGGTCGCCTGGGAGGCGGCGAACCAGGCCTTCCAGACCTACGGCGGCATGGCCTACTCCAAGGACCACCCGGTGGAACGGCTGTTCCGCGACTCCCGCATCGCCAAGAACATCCCCGTGGCCGAGGAGCTGATCCTCGCCCACCTCGGCACGCAGGTGCTGGGACTCCCTCGCTCCTACTGAGCCGGCCGGCGCCGCAGCCAGCCGCCGCCGTAGAGCGCCCACAGCACCAGGAGGGGCTGGAAGAACAGCCGGACCAGCCGCTTGGTGTCGGTGTCCAGCCCGAAGGCGCTGGTCCCCTCCAGGTACTGCGCGACGTTGCCCGGGAAGATCGCGACGAAGAACGCCGCCAGCAGCCCGCCGATCAGCCGCTGCCGTCTCGGAAGCGCGACGAAGGCCGCCCCCAGGGCGATCTCGGCGACGCCGGAGCCGAGCACCGTCAGGTCGTCGTCCAGCGGGAACCACTCGGGCACCTGGGCCTGGAACTCCTGCCGCTGCGTGGTCAGGTGCAGCACCCCGGCGCCGACCATGGTCGCCCCGAGGACGAGTCGGGCGGCGGTGCGGGCGACGGTCGGCACGGACGAACGGTAGCCGGGCAGGTCAGCCGCGCCGGGCGCGGGCGGCCTCCGCCAGCTCGGCGACCATCGCCTCGGTGGTCGGCAGGTCGACGCACGCGTCGGTCACGCTCCGGCCGTACTCCAGGCGTTCGGGGTGCTCCTGGTCGAGGTCCTGCCGGCCGGCGACCAGGTTGCTCTCGACCATGACACCGCGGATCGCGCTCTCCCCACCGGCGATCTGACCGGCCAGGTCGCGCACGACCTCGATCTGGCGCAGGTGGTTCTTCTGGCTGTTGCCGTGGGAGGCGTCGACCACGACCACCTGCGGGAGCCCCCGCTCGGACAACCGCTGCCGCAGGTCGGCGATGTGCTGGGCGGAGTAGTTCGGGCCGTCCTTGGCGCCGCGCAGGATCACGTGCCCGGTCGCGTTGCCCGTCGTCGACAGCTGGGCGGAGACCCCGTGGGCGTCGACGCCGAGGAACTCGTGCGGCGACCGCGCCGTCACGACCGCCTGGATCGCCGACTCGACGCTGCCCTCCGGCGAGTTCTTGAACCCGACCACCGAGGAGAAGCCCGAGACCCGCTCGCGGGCGGTCTGGTCGGTGACGTTGCGGGCGCCGACCCCGTTGTAGGTGACCAGCCCGTTGACGTACTGCGGGGTGAGCGCGTTCAGCGGCTCCGCCGCCACCGGGACGCCGAGCGCGGTGATCCGGCACATGAGCATCCGGGTGGCCACCAGCCCCACGCTGATCCGGCTGGAGCCGTCGAGGAACGGGTCGTAGACGAAGCCCTTCCAGTCGACCTCGGTGCGCGGCTTCTCGGTGTAGGTGCGCATCAGGATCTCGAGGTCCGCGCCGTGCCGCTGCCGCATCCGCGCGATGAAGGCGGCGTACTCCAGCGCGGCCTCCGGGTCGTGGATCGAGCAGGGGCCGGCGATCACGGCCAGCCGCTGGTCGGCGCCGGTCAGGATCTCGGCCATGGCCCGCCGGGCGGTCCGCGTCGTCTGCACCGACGTGCCCGACAGGGGGACGACGGCGGCGACCGAGGCCGGGGTGACGACGACGGAGAGCCCGGTGATCCGCGCGTTGACCAGGTCCCCGAGGTCGACGGCGTCCTCCGGGGAGACGCCGACCGCCCGCTGGACCGCGGGCAGCGCGTCGGCGAGGGCGGCGTCGATCTGCCCGTTCACCCGGGTCTGGACGTCGAGCAGCAGGTCCGCGACGCGGGTCGCGTCGTCCAGGATCGTCACCGGTTCTCCAGGGCGTCGGTGAGCAGCGCGACCAGCGCCTCGAGCTGCACGTCGGTCGAGGACTGCACCTCCTCGTCCGAGCCGTCGAGCGCCCGGGCGGCCAGGCCCGCCTTGCTGTCGATGAGCTCGGCGATGCGGGAGTCGAGCGTCTGCGCGGCGATGATCCGCCAGGCGGTGACCGGCTCGGTCTGGCCGATGCGGTGGCTGCGGTCGATCGCCTGCGTCTGCTCGGCGTCGGTCCAGGAGAGCTCGGCGAGCACGATGTTGGAGGCCACCTGCAGGTTGAGGCCGACGCCGGCCGCGGTGAGCGAGCAGACCGCGACGGCGACGTCGGCGTCCTTCACGAACGCGTCGATGTTCTTCTGCCGCGCCGTGGGCGTCTGGTCCCCGCGGATCGAGGAGTAGCGGATGCCGAGCTTGTCGAGCGTCTCCTCCGCGGTGTCCATGACGTCGACGTGCTTGGCGAAGAACACGACCTTGCCGGCGCTGCGGGCCAGCTGTGCGGCGTAGTCGGCGACGAGGCCGGCCTTGGCCTGCCCGATGCGCCGCATCATGCTGAAGACGTTCTCGCCGGTGGTCTTCGTTGTCGTGTCCTTGAGCTCCCAGCCGGCGACCTTGCGGACGAGTTCGCGGTCGATCTCCTCGACGACGGTCGCGGACTCGCGCGCCGCGAGCGCGCTGTCGTACCGCTTGACCAGACGGGCAGCCAGCTCGCGCTCGGCCGCCCGGATGGACCGGCCGGCCTTGTCGTCGAGCTCCACGGGCAGGTCGGCGATGCGGCGGGCCGGGATGTCGGCGGCGACGTCGACCTTGCGGCGGCGCACGATGCCGAGGTCGATCACGCACTGGCGGGCGGCCGGGTAGAAACCCGGATCCGCAGGCGTGAAGCCGGTGTCCTCCAGGCACTGCATCAGCTCACCGAGCGGCTTCTCGTCGTCGATCCAGCCGAGGAACTGCCAGATGGCCCGGAAGTCCTCGATGTCGTTGATCAGCGGCGTGCCGGTCAGCGCCATCAGCAACGGCCGCGGGGTGCGGGAGCGGATGCGCTCGGAGAGCTCGAGGACGTGCTGGGAACGCTGCGAGGTCTTGTTCTTGATGAAGTGCGCCTCGTCGACGACCATCCCGCGGAAGCCGAAGTCCCCGATCCAGCCCACGTGCCGGTCGAGCACCTCGTAGTTGACGACGACGATGTCGGCGAAGGCGTCGATCGTCTCGCCGTTGCCCTGGATGACCGTCGCAGGCCGGTGCGGCGTCCAGCGCGCGGCCTCGCGGGCCCAGTTGGTCTTCACGACGTTCGGCACGACCACCAGCAGCGGGAACGCCTGCGCCGCCTCGGCCGCCAGCAGCGACTGGGCAGTCTTGCCCAGACCCGGCTCGTCGGCGAGCAGGAACGTGCGGTGCCCCTGTGCCGCGGCGGCGACGACCTGCCCCTGGTGCGGCATGAGCTCCAGCCCGGCCGGGGTGAACTGCGAGCTCGGGAAGGGCAGCGACATGCAGGCGGGGGCGCCGCCACCGGCCCGCTCGAAGGAGTTCAGCAGCGGGCTGAGCAGCTCCCAGCCCATCAGCCGGCGCGGCTTGGCCGCGACCGGCCGGGCGGCGGAGAAGTCGGGGGCAAGGAAGGGGTTGGCCAGCTGCCGGGAGATCACCGACTGCGGCACGACCTTGCGCTCGGGGGCGGCCGGCGCCGTCTCCACCTCGGGGGCGGGCGGGGCGACCTCCTCCGGCGTGTCGATCCCGGCCGCCTCGAGCATCTCCCGCTTCAGCGCGCGGGCCGCGTCGGAGGCGACGGCGTCGTCGGCGAGCAGGGCCAGCAGGCCCGACTCCCGGACGGCGGTGGTGGCGAGGATCGTGGCGATCCCGTCCAGCCGCTTGAGCTGCTCGCCGCGGCGGGCCTCCCCCAGCGTCGAGTCCGCCTGCACCCGGGCGCGCTCCTCGCGCAGCACCAGGGCGATGGCCTGGAACTCGGCGCGGACCGACGGGGTGACCCGGCCGCGCTTCACCGCACCCTCGACCTCGCGGACGGCGCGGGCGAGCACCGCGATCACGTCGCCGCCCTCGCGGACACGCCGCTGGCGCTGGTTGCGCGGGGCGTTGCGCCGCGCGCCCGTCGACCGACGAGCTGGTCCTGCCACGTACTCCTCCTCCGGGCACCCGGCACGGGCACCACGACGCGCTACCGCGGACGGCCCCGGTCCGGCGGCCGGGGCCGTGGACGGAGGAACCGCGGGGCTGCTGCGCCGGCGTCCACGGATCCGTGGGCGGTCGACGCCTCCGGGAACGGTTCCGTCGTGGGCAGACAGCCACCGGGATCGCCGGGGCACCCACGCGAGAGCAGAAGTCGTCGCCGGTGGAACGGCCCGTGCGGACCGCCGCCGTCCCCAGAGTAGCGCCTGGCGCCGGCCGGGGCCCGACCTGCGGGTGCGGTGACCACCCGCGAGCACGACTCGGGGACGACGTCCCTCGCCGGCGCTGCGGTCAGCGACGCACGGACGCGGCCAGGCCGGCCCTGCCCGCCGCAGGCCCGAGGAGCCGGGCCAAACGTCTGCGTCCCGACGAGATCACCGGGTCTGCTGACGCATGGTTGTCCTGCGGCGTCGGCTCGACGGCCGGCGGTGCCGGAGCCGTCTCCGAGGCGAGCTCGGGCTCGGGCGCGGGCTCGGGCTCGGGCTCGGGCTCGGGCTGATCCGGCACCGAGGGCGCCGAGGAGCCGGGCGACTGCTGCTTCGCGAACCAGGCGAGCGCCCGCCGGGCCACCTCGGCGTCGGCGTCACCGAAGAGCTCGTGGCTGATCACCACCGCGCCCCCCGGTCTGCGCCACCTCCGCGACCAACCGGTCCCAGGTGCCGACCGTCGCCGGGCCGTGCCAGTCGTCGAAGCGCAGGTCGAGGAGGTCCAGGCAGGCTCGGAAGTGCGCGTCGGGGGCCCAACCGGGGTAAGCGACGCCGTCCCGGGCGAGCACCTCGCGGTTGCTCCAGAGCAGGTCCTGCAGATAGGTCGTCCCGCTCTTGGGCGTCCCCACGTGGAGGAAGACACGCTCAGCCATGGGTCCTCCTGCGACTGCAGGATCCGGCCGATGACGGGGACATGCCTCCGAGCTTGCGACGGGATCCGGCGTCCGCGGCCGCCGGGCTCACGCGCCTCACGCGTCGCCTGTCACCTCGCGCTTCGCACGGGTCGCGAGAGTCGCACGGGCAACATGTGACGAAGGGGAACGGTCCGTCTCGTCCGTCTCGACCTGACACTGAGCGCACTCGGCTGCTTACTGTGGGTGTCAGCAAGGGCGCAGCCGGTAGACACCGGGACGAGGCGTCCACCACCCCCGCGAGAGGAAACGACGTGTCCCTTCCCCAGCGCTCCACCGCCCAGACCCTCGCCCGCCCGGCCGCCTACGGCCAGCGCCCCGCTCCCCGCCCGGCCATGCACGGCGCCTACCCCGCCGCGCGGATGATGCCCGCCGGCGCCCGCCCGCAGCAGCCCGTCGCCCCCGCGGCGCAGCGTCCCGTGCCGGAGCAGCGTCCCGCCCCGCGCGCCGTCAGCTTCCTCACCGTCGCCGAGGTCGCGGCGATCATGCGGGTCTCCAAGATGACCGTGTACCGCCTGGTCCACGGCGGTGAGCTCTCCGCCGTTCGCGTCGGCCGCTCCTTCCGCGTGCCGGAGACCGCCGTCCGCGAGTACCTCTCCGAGGCGCGCACCGACGTCGCCTGATCGACCCGGGGAGGACCGGACCGGGAGCCCGACGGCGACCGACGAACCCCCGGCCGCGGTGAAGCGGACCGGTCACCCCCGCCCTCCGCGCCTCACCCCCGTCTGCGGCGTCGCAGCGACGTCGAAAGACCCTGGTCCGCGGCAGTGACCGCGAGGACGCTCGCGGTGTCGGCGGCGGGGAACGCCGCCCGCCGCCCACCGCCGAGGGCCGGGAGGGGCCATGGCCAAGCGTCTGGTGATCTGCTGCGACGGAACCTGGAACACCCCGGACCAGGCGGCCGAGGGCCGGCCTTGCCCGACCAACGTGACCAAGGTGGCGCTGGAGGTCGCCCCGAGGGGAGACGACGGCCGCGACCAGTGCGTCTACTACCTGCGCGGCGTCGGCACCGAGAAGGGTGAGCGCCTCCGTGGCGGCGGGTTCGGGATGGGGTTGTCCCGCAACGTCCAGGACGCGTACCGGACCATCGTGCAGAACTTCGAGCCCGGCGACGAGATCTTCCTGTTCGGCTTCAGCCGCGGCGCCTTCACCGCGCGCAGCACGGTCGGGTTCGTGCGCAACTGCGGCGTGCTCAAGCCGCAGGAAGCGCACCGCGTCGAGGAGGCGTACGAGCTCTACCGGGCCCGCGGCGCCCATCCGCGCGGCACGGAGTCCGAGCTGTTCCGCCGCTCGTACTCGTGGGAAGCGGAGATCACCTTCATCGGCGTGTGGGACACCGTCGGCGCCCTCGGCATCCCCGTGCGGGGCATGGGGTGGCTCAACCGCCGGTGGGCCTTCCACGACACCAAGTTGAGCTCCATCGTGAAGAACGCCTTCCACGCCCTGGCGATCGACGAGCAGCGGGGTCCGTTCCGGCCGACGCTCTGGGAGCCGCACGACGAGGACGCCCACCCGGTCGGTCAGCGGCTGGAACAGGTCTGGTTCTCCGGCGTCCACTGCGGCGTCGGAGGCGGGTACGCCGACACCGGCCTCTCGGACATCGCCCTGCTGTGGATGGTGGAGCGGGCCAAGGAGTGCGGCCTCACCTTCCTGCCGGACGCGTTCTCCTCGCTGCCGGAGGGCCGGCGACCGACGGACAACCGTCCCCACCCCCTACCGTGCGCCGACGGGCCGCTGCGGGACTCGCGCACCGCGCTGTACAAGCTGTTGCCCCGGCACCACCGGCGCATCGGCAGCACCCACGAGCGCACCGAGACCGTGGCCTCCACCGCCGTCCTCCGGCATCGGCAGATCCCGACATACCGCCCGCCGGGCCTGGAGTCCTACCTGGAGCGGCGCGGACCGCTGACCGACCTCGAGCCGGACCTCAAGGCGACCGGCTTCCGGCATCCCTGACCCGCGGTGCTCACCCGGGCTCGTGGATCGCCAGCTCCGCCGTGGTCCGGTACCGGAGGACGCCGAGGGGGTACCGGCTGGCGGCCACGAGGTACACCCGCAGGTCGGCCGCCGAGGCCAGTCGTGCGGTGTCGATGACCGACCGGAACGACACCGCCTCCTGGCCGATGCTCGGCTGGTCGCGGTAGACGAAGGGCAGCGGCAGCAGCGCGTGCGCCCCGTCGGGCGCGTAGTCCTCCTCGTCGGCGCGCGCCCGGACGAGTGCGTCCAGCCGGCCGCCCGACGCCGAGGTGCGCCCCGCGTCCCCGAGCGCCGCGAGCATCTGCGGGAGGCTCTCCCCCGCCGGTCCCACGACCAGGCAGAGGTAGTGGATCCGCTTGGGGAAGCGGCCCCGGTTCTCCACGGTCGTGAGCGCGGTGAGCACCGAGCGCTTGCCCCGCTCGAGCCACTCGAGCGTCAGCTCCATGTGCGTGTGGGCGATCAGCGAGAGACCGACGTTCCCGAAGAACGCCACCGCACCGAGCACACCCCCGAGGACCGCGACGACGTCCTTCACCTGGCGGTTCCCGGCGCCCGCGGCTCAGAGCAGCCAGATGATCAGGAGGACCAGTCCGGTCACGATGCCGAGGACGACCAGGACGGCGACGACCGCCAGCGCGATGATCGGGCCAGAGCTCGCGGACATGACTCACCGTCCCGGCAGCGGGCCGCGATCGGTCGCAGCCTGTCGATGCGATCCGGACGGGTGACGCTAGCGCGGGCGGCGCGCCGCCCGCGACGGGTTCCGGCGCGGCCGTCTCGACCGATCAGCACCGAAGCTCTGTCCGAAGGGTGCGGCCGGTTCTACCGTCGGCCGATGGCGCACGACGTCGAGTTCACCGGGTCGGTCCCGGAGCTCTACGAGCGGCTGATGGTCCCGATGATCTTCACCGAGCCCGCGGCCTCCCTGGCGCGTCGCGTCGCGTCGGCCGCGCCCGCCCGGATCGTGGAGACCGCTGCCGGAACGGGGGTGCTCACCGCCGCGCTGCTCGACGCCTGCCCTGGCGCCGAGGTGCTCGCGACGGACGTGCACCAGCCGATGCTGGATCGCGCCGAGTCGACCATCGGGACCAGCGACCGGGTCCGCTTCCAGCAGGCCGACGCACTCGACCTCCCGGTGGACGATGCGTGGTGCGACGTCGTGGTCTGCCAGTTCGGGGTCATGTTCTTCCCCGACCGGGTCCGCGGCCACCGGGAAGCGCACCGGGTGCTGCGCCCGGGAGGGTCCCTGGTCCTCGCCGTGTGGGAGTCGCTCGCGACGAACGACTTCGCCCGCGTGGTCGACCAGGCCCTGCGGGAGCTGACCGGGGACGACTCCCTCGACTTCATGGCACGGGTTCCGCACGGCTACGCCGACACGGCCCGCATCGAGGACGACGTGCTGCAGGCCGGCTTCGCCTCCCTGACGATCGAGCAGGTCCGCGGTACGAGCACCGCCACGGCCGACGACGCAGCCGTCGCCTACTGCCAGGGAACCCCGCTGCGCGCCGCGATCGAGGCCCATCCCAGGGTGTCGCTGGTCGAGGCGACGCGGATCGCGGCCGAGGCCCTGCGTCGGGAGTTCGGGCCGGGGGTGATGACCGGGCGCACCGGCTGGATCGAGGCCGCAGCCGTGGCGCACTGACCCTCGCGCGCAGCCCGGCCTCCAGGGGGCACGATCTCTACGTCTCGAAGACGGGTGGCAACGGTCCCACGTCGCGCGCTTCCACCGGGATGGACCGGACGAGGTCCGCAGGCAGCTCGTCCGCGCGGGGGGCCAAGGTCCCACGCGATCCACTCCAGGGCCAGGTCCGGCTCGCAGACCCTCAGCATCTCCTCGGCCTTCGCGGCGCACTCGGCCGAGAGGAAGGCGGATGCCTCTGCCAGGAGGAGGCGCACAGCGCTGCTCGTGCGCTCGGACCCTGGATCTCCCCGCCGCCCCCACCGCATTCCGCACACCTTGCCCGCCCCGACCTGCGCCCGACAACGGGTTGCGCCCACATCGTCGTCGCCAGGTCCACGGCGTCCTCGAGCGGGCGCGTCGAGGCAGTCGGCAACCACGGGGCGGGTGACGTCGCGACGACTCCGGACTCCGGAGGCGCACGCAACGAACGGCCTAGGGTCACGGCATGCGTGCTGTGCAGATCACCCGCTTCGGCGGGCCCGAGGTCCTCGACGTCGTCGACATCCCGGAGCCGGAGGCCGCTCCGGGGCAGAAGCTCTACGACGTCTCCGCCGCCGGCATCAACTTCGCCGACACCCACCAGATCGAGAACAGCTACCTCGCCGAGCAGAAGCTGCCGCTGACCCCCGGCGCGGAGTTCGTCGGCACCCCGGTCGGTGGGGGTCAGCGGGTCGTTGGCCTGCTCGACGGCGGCGGCTACGCGGAGAAGGTCGCCGCGCACGACTTCCTCACCTGGGCCGTGCCCGACGGCGTCACCGACGAGCAGGCGCTGGCCGTCGTCCTCCAGGGCTCCACCGCCTGGCACCTGCTGCGCACCAGCGCCCACCTGGCCGAGGGCGAGACCGTCGTCGTCATCGCCGGTGCCGGTGGCGTCGGATCGCTGGCCGTGCAGCTGGCCCGCCGGTGGGGCGCCGGGCGGGTCATCGCCACCGCCTCCTCCCCCGAGAAGCGGAAGCTCGCCGAGGAGCTCGGCGCGCACGCCACCGTCGACCCGGCGCTGGCCGACGAGGACCCCAAGGCGTTCACCGGGGCGCTCCGCGAGGCCAACGGCGGCAAGCCGGTCGACATCGTGCTGGAGATGACCGGCGGCAACGTCTTCGCCGGGTCACTGTCCGCCCTGGCCCCCTTCGGCCGGCTGGTCGCCTACGGCATGGCCGCACGCCAGGAGACCCGCGCCGTGCCCCCGGGCATGCTCATGCAGAAGAGCCGCGCCGTCATCGGCTTCTGGCTGGCGCACTGCATGGCCCGCCCGCAGATGATGGACGCCGCCATGACCGACCTGCTGGCCCTCGTCGACGCCGGCGACCTGAAGCCGGTGGTCGGCGGCCGCTACCCGCTCTCCGAGGTCGCCCGGGCGCACGAGGACCTGCTCGCCCGACGCACCACCGGCAAGCTCGTCCTCGACCCGAGCCGGTAGCCCGGCTCGACCCTCGCGGGCTGACGTCCGGCCGCGTCACGGCGCGGCTGGACGTCGGCCCGTGCGGCTTGACCCACGGAGCGGCCGTCGGCACGACCGGTGCCGCTCAGACGAGCCGGTTGGTCCAGAACAGGCTGAGCACCGCCCCGACCAGGACGACGAGGACGCCGGCCCGCACGAACCACGGGCTGATGTCCTTGGGTTCGGTCGTGTAGCCGATCTGGCTGCCCAGGTCCTTGTAGACCGCCTCCAGCTCGGCCGCGCTCGCCGCCTCGCTGAAGCTGCCACCCGTCTCGTCCGCGATCTGCTCCAGGGAGCCGCGGTCGACCGGCACCGGCACGTTCTCCCCCTCGATGTCGAGGGTGCCGTAGTCGGTGCCGAACGCGATCGTGGAGACCGGCACCCCGGCCGCTCGGGCCGCGTCGATCGCCTGGGTGTTCGCCCGGCCGACGGTGTTGGAGCCGTCGGAGAGCAGCACGATCCGCGCCGGGGGCAGCTCCTCCCCCGAGCTCTCCAGCGACGCCTGGAAGTTCTCGATCGCCGAGAGCGAGGTGAAGATCGCCTCACCGATCGCCGTCGCCTCGGCCAGGTCGAGGTTGTCGATCGCCACCGCCACCTGACCGCGGTCCGTCGTCGGCGGCACGACGGTCGTCGCCGTCCCGGCGAAGGACACCAGCCCCAGGTTGATCCGCTCGGGCAGCACGTCGACGAAGTCCGTCGCCGCCCGCTTCATCACCGCGAACCGGGTCGGCTCGACGTCCTTGGCCTCCATGGAGAGGGAGACGTCGACGGCCATGATCACGGTCGCCTTCTCCCGCGGGACCCGTACCTCCGTGCTGGGCACGGCGAGCGAGACGACCAGCACGGCCAGGCCGAGCGCCACGATGCCGAAGGCGAGGTGCCGCTTCCAGCCGGGCCGCTTGGGCACGAGCGTGCCGAGCAGCGCCACGTTGGTGAACCGGGCGGCGTAGGCCTTCCGGCGCAGCTGCAGCAGCACGTAGACGCCCACGAGCAGTGCGACAACCAGCAGCGCCAGCAGCCACCACGGGGACTGGAAGGTCATCGGGAGGCCCCTCCGCTGCCGGCGCGCCGGCGGTCGGCGACGAATCGGACGACGTCCATGAGCCAGTCGCGGTCGGTCCGCAGCTGCAGGTGCCCGGCACCCGCCCGGCGCAGCGCGGCGGCCACCTGCTCGCGCTGTGCGGCGGCGCCCTCGGCGTACCGGGCGCGGAACTCCGCGTTGCCCGTGGGCACCTCGAGAGTCTGGCCGGACTCGGGGTCGACGACGGTCAGCAAGCCGACGTCGGGCAGCTCCAGCTCGCGCGGGTCGACGACCTCGACGGCGAGCAGGTCGTGGCGGGTGCCCAGCCCGCGCAGCGGCCGCTCCCAGTCGCCGTCACCCAGGAAGTCGGAGATGACGACGACGAGGCCACGCCGCCGGTGCGGGCGGCGCAGCGACTCCAGCGCCTGCGCCAGGTCGCCCCGCCGTCCTCCGGTGGCGCGGGGCGTGGCGACTACGGAGCGCAGCAACCGCTCGGCCGCCAGCCGCCCCGGCATCGCCGGGTACCGGTCGACCCGCTCCCCCGTGGTGACGACGGCGCCCAGGCGGTTGCCGCCGTGCACGGTCAGGTGACCGACGGCGGCCAGCCCGGCGATCGCCAGGTCGCGCTTCTGGCAGTTCGCGGTGCCGAAGTCCAGGCTCGCCGAGAGGTCTACGACCGCCCAGGTCTCCAGCTCCCGGTCGGCGATGGTCTCCCGCACGTGCGGCACCTGGGTGCGGGCGGTGACCGGCCAGTCCATGCGCCGGACGTCGTCCCCCGGGTGGTAGGTGCGGGAGTCACCGGCCTCGCTGCCGGAACCGGGCACCAGACCGAGGTGGTCGCCCTGGAGCAGCCCGTCCAGGCGGCGCCGCACGGTGAGCTCCAGGCGCCGGAGCAGGACGTCGGCCGGGCCGTCGGCGAACCGGGGCGGGGCACCCTCGCCCCCGGTCGCAGCCGCGGCGGACCCCGGCGTCGCGGGGTGCAGGAGCAGCCCCGGGTGCGCGGGTGCGGCCGGGAGCGGCTCCTCCCGGCGACGGCGACGGATCACGCCGGGTGGGCCCCGGGGCCGTGCCCGTTGGGGCCCTGCGGCGCCGCCGGCCAGGCGGGGGCACCGTGGGGCGCGCCCTGCGGCGGGCCGTAGAAAGGCGCGGGCACCGAGGGGCCGCCCGGCGCGCCGGGGCCACCGCCGGTCGCCTGCTGGCGCGGGGCGACCTGCGGGAGCGGGACGGTCTGGATGATCCGCTTGATGATGTGGTCGGCGGGGACGCCGTCGGCCAGCGCATCGTAGGAGAGCACCAGCCGGTGCCGCAGCACGTCGGCGGTCACGTCGAGCACGTCCTGCGGCAGGACGTAGTCGCGCCCGCGGACCAGCGCCAGCGCACGGCTGGCGGCGATGAGGCCGAGCGAGGCACGCGGGCTGGCGCCGTAGGACACCCAGTTCGCGACGTCCTCCATGCCGTGCTCCCGCGGCGACCGGGTGGCGACGACGAGCCGCACGACGTAGTCGACCAGCGCGTGGTGCACGAAGACCTGCGAGGCGGTCCGCTGCAGCCGGCGGAGCTCGTCGGGGTCCAGCACGTTCTCCGGCACCGGCGGCTGCGAGCCCATCCGGTAGATGATCTCGCGCTCCTCCTCGGCGCTCGGGTAGTCCACGAGCACCTTCATCAGGAAGCGGTCGCGCTGCGCCTCGGGCAGCGGGTAGACGCCCTCGGACTCGATCGGGTTCTGCGTGGCCAGCACCAGGAAGGGGTCGGGCAGCGGGTGCGTGACGCCGCCGATGGACACCTGCCGCTCGGCCATGACCTCCAGCAGCGCCGACTGCACCTTGGCCGGTGCGCGGTTGATCTCGTCGGTGAGCACGAAGTTGGCGAACACCGGGCCGAGCTCGGTGTCGAAGGCGTCCTGCCCGGCCTTGTAGATGCGCGTGCCGAGGATGTCGGCCGGCACCAGGTCGGGGGTGAACTGCAGGCGGGCGAACTTGCCGCCGACGACGGTCGCCAGCGTCTCGACGGCGAGGGTCTTGGCCACGCCGGGCACGCCCTCCAGCAGCACGTGGCCGCGGGCCAGCAGCGCGACCAGCATCCGCTCCACCAGCCGGTCCTGACCGACGATGACGCGCTTGATCTCGAACAGCACCCGCTCCAGCCGGGCGGCGTCCGCCGACGGCGGCACCGGGGCGGGCGCGTTGCCGACCGGGGCGGTCACGCGAGCACCTCGGGGGACGTCGTCGTGCCCGACGGTGCGGTGCTGGACGGAACGCGTGCGGACTCGCTCACGGGGCTCCCTGATCGTCCCGGGCCGGTGCCACCCCTGCGCGGAGCGACCTCGACAGGGCGGTGTCGTCCCGGCCCCTCGTCCAGTGTCCTACACGATCGGGACCCGGCCACTCGCCACGACCGACGAGTTGCGGCGGCGCCGGATCCGGACGGAATCGTCCACGGCCGGCGCGCAGGACCCCTGCCCGGGGAGCGTCCGGGCTGCTAGCCTTTCGGGTGCGTCGGGCAGCTCCCCCCGTGGCTGCCCGACGCCTCATCTCCGCCCCGCCCGTGCCCTCGGCACCGGCGGGGCTTTTCCGTCCGGAGGGTCGGGTCGCTCAGGCGGTCGGGCGCACGGCGCCGACGTAGCCGCGCCACCACATCGACGAGACCTTGACGACGTCGCCGCTCTGCGGGGCCTGCACCACCCGGTTGCCACCCAGGTAGATGGCCACGTGGGTGATCGACGCGGGGTTGTCCGAGTCGGTGCCCCAGAAGACCAGGTCGCCCGGCTGCAGGTCGTCGCTGGAGACCTTGGGCAGCGACGCGTACTGCGCGCGGCTGTTGCGCGGGATCGAGATGCCGGCGCGGGCGTAGGCGTACTGGGTCAGCCCGCTGCAGTCGAAGCCGACGATGCCCTCGTCCGGGTCCTGGCCGGGGCCGGGGCCGCGGGTGCCACCGCCACCCCAGGCGTAGGGGGTGCCGAGGTAGGCCATGGCGGCGTCGATCGCCCGCTGGGCCTGCGACGCGTCGCCGTCACCGGCGCTCGACGGCGGGCTGACCGGGGCGGTGCCACCGGTACGCGGCGCCGGGGCGGGAGCGGGGGCCGGGGCCGGGGCGGGCGCCGGGGTCGCGACGGCGCGGACGGCGGCCGCGCGGTCGGCAGCGGCACGGGCGCCGACGAGGGTGCTGAGCTCCTGCTGGGCGGCCTGCAGCTCGACCTCGACCTGGGCGCGCTCGGTGGCGACGGAGGCCTCCTGCGCGCGGGCGGAGATCTCGGCGGTCCGGGCGATGTCGAGGGTCGCGGCGGCCTCGGCCTGAAGCTGGTCGGCCTGGACGAGCGCGACCTGCGCCACGGTCTCGGCCTGCTGCGCCTGGGCCTCGGCGACGGTGACCACGCCGAGCACGTCGGTGCGGTGCGTGCCGGCGGCCTCCAGCAGCGCGGCCCGCTCGATCAGCTGGCCCGGGTCGCCGGAGGTGATCAGCGCGGCGGCGCCGGGCAGGGTGCTGCCCTGCATGTAGCTGCGGCGCGCGAAGGCGACGACCTCGTCGCGGGCGACGGCCAGCTCGGCCTCCGCCTGGGCGGCAGCGGCGGCCGCGGCCTCGGCCTTCACCCGCGCCGCCTCGAACTGCTCCTGCGTGGCCTGGTACTCGTCGAGGGCCAGGGCCGCCTCGGCGCGCGCGGACTCCGCCTGCGCCTGCGCGGCGGCCAGCCGGCCGGAGAGCTCGCCCATCCGGTCGGCGACGGCGTCGGCCTGCGCCTTGGCCTGGGCGATCTGGCTGTCGCTGGGGCGCTTGGGTGCGGCGTCGGCGACGGCGGGCGTGAACCCGACGACGAACGCCGTCGCCAGGACCGTCCCTGCTACCCGCAGGGCCGTCCGACCTCCGGTGCGCTCGACCGCGCCGGACGGGGCACTGCCGGTCCCCGCCGTGCTGTTCCGCGTTCCGCTGCCCACGACTGCCTCTTCCCGACGACTCCGGGGCGCCCGGACGGGCGTCCCACAGGAGCCATCGGACCGCTGAGCGGGCCCGGTGAACCTTTCTCACCCCGAGGGGTGAGAAGACACGAGAGGGTGACGGGCGTCAGTTGACCTGGCGCTCGGAGCTGCCCCAGAAGTCCTGGCGGAGCTTGAACTTCTGGATCTTGCCCGTCGCCGTGCGGGCCAGCTGGTCGCGGAACTCGACCCGCTTGGGCGCCTTGTAGCCGGCCATCCGCGCCTTGCAGTGGGCGATGATGTCCGCCTCGCTCGCCTGCTCCCCCTCGGCCAGGACGACGATCGCCGTCACCAGCTCGCCCCACTTGTCGTCCGGGATGCCGATGACCGCGACCTCGGCGACGGCCGGGTGGCTGAACACGACGTCCTCGACCTCGATCGAGGAGACGTTCTCGCCGCCGGTGATGATCACGTCCTTCTTGCGGTCGGAGATGGTCAGGTAGCCGGCGTCGTCGATCGACCCGCCGTCCCCGGTGTGGAACCAGTCGTCCTCCAGCGCCTCGGCCGAGGCGTCGGGGTTCTCCCAGTAGCCGGCGAGCACGGTGTTGCTGCGGGCGAGCACCTCGCCGGTGTCGCTGACCTGCAGGCGGGTGCCCAGCGACGGGACGCCGGCGCGTGAGAGCCGCTTGGCGCGCTCCTCGGCGTCCAGCTGGTCGTACTCCTCGCGGCCGCGGTTGATGGTGAGCAGCGGCGCGGTCTCGGTGAGGCCGTAGATCTGGTTGAACTCCCAGCCGAGCTCGGCCTCGATGCGGGCGATGGTGCGCGAGGGCGGCGGTGCCCCGGCGACGACCAGCCGCACGCGGTCGCGCCCGGGGACCTCGCCGTCCCACTCGGCGGCGGCGTCGAGCACGGCGTTCCAGACCGCCGGCGCGCCGGCCATCATCGTGACGCCGTGCTGCTCGACGCGGCGCAGGATCTCCGCGCCGTCGATCTTGCGGATGACCACCTGCCGGGCACCGACGCCGGCCATCGCGTAGGGCAGCCCCCAGCCGTTGCAGTGGAACATCGGCAGCGTGTGCATGTAGACGTCGCGGTCGCTGATCTGCATGTGCATGCCGAAGGTGACGGCGTTGACCCAGATGTTGCGGTGGGTCATCTGCACGCCCTTGGGCCGCGCCGTCGTGCCGCTGGTGTAGTTGATGGTGGCGGTGGCGTCCTCGTCGGGCTCGGTCCACGGGCGCGGCTCGGTGTCGAACCGGAGCAGCTGCTCGTACTCCTCCCCCGTGCCGAACCGGTGCTCGGCCTGCACGCCCTTGAGCGCCGTCTCGAGCTCCGGGTCGACCAGCAGCACGCGGGCACCGGAGTGCCCGACGATGTACTCGACCTCCTCGGGCTGCAGCCGGAAGTTGATCGGCACCGCGACCCGCCCGGACGACGGCACCGCGAGGAGCAGCTCGAGCAGCCGGGCGGAGTTGTGGCTGACGATCGCGACCCGCTCCCCCTCGGCGATGCCCAGGGCGTCGAGGCCTGCCTGCAGGGCCCGGCCGCGGCGGGCCACCTCCCGGTAGGAGACCTCGCCCAGCGACGGGGCGGGCTGCACCGGCTCGTCGACGACACCGACCCGGTCGCCGTAGACGAGCTCGGCACGGTCCAGGAAGTCACGGGTGGTGAGGGGTACGCGCATGCCGGCTCCCGGGTGCTGGGGACGTGGTCCCCGTCACGCTATCCGCGTGCGACCAGCTTCGGCAGGGCGGCGCCGATCGGCTCGCGGACGACCAGGTCGGCGACGTCGTCGTAGGGCGTGGGCTCGGCGTTGACGACGACGACCCGCGCCCCCGACCGGGCGGCGAGGTCGACCAGCCCCGCCGCAGGGTGGACGGTCAGCGAGGTGCCGACGGCGAGCAGGACGTCGCAGTCGGCCGCCGCGTCGGCCGCGGCCCCGATGACCCGCTCCTCCAGCATCTCGCCGAAGTACACCGTGGCCGACTTGAGGATGCCGCCGCAGACGCGGCACGCCGGGTCGTGCTCCCCTGCCGCGACCCGGTCCAGCGCCGCGCTCATCGGCGTCCGGTCGCCGCAGGCGGTGCAGACGACCTGGTGAACGGTGCCGTGGACCTCGAGCACCCGCTCGGGGTCGGAGCCGGCGGCCTGGTGCAGCCCGTCGATGTTCTGGGTGACAAGCGCCCGCAGCCGGCCCTGCCGCTCCAGCTCCACCAGCGCGGCGTGCCCGGCGTTGGGCCGGGGGTGGGCGTCCCGGAGGTCGCGCCGCATCAGCCACGACCGGCGGCGGACGTCCGGGTCGGCCAGGTAGTAGGAGAGCGTCACCAGCTTCTCGGCGTCCGGGTCACGGGTCCAGACACCCTTGGGCCCGCGGTAGTCGGGGATGCCGCTGTCGGTGGAGATGCCGGCGCCGGTGAGCACCGTGATGCGGGTGGCCGAGGTCAGCCAGTCGGGCAGGGGGTCGGGGACGGCGCCGGTCACGCCCGCCACGGTAGGGCGGGCGCGGCGCCGCGCGCCCGGTGCAGCACCGTCCGGCCGGCGCGCTCCAGCGACGGCATCGCGAGGAAGACGGTGACGGCGTAGGCGGCACCGAGCAGCGTGTCGACGACGTAGTGCTCGCCGCCCCAGACCAGGACGACCGGCATGAGCACGGCGTAGGCGACCAGGGCCACGCGCTGCCACTGCCGACGCGCGAGCGGCAGGAGGACCGCGCACATCAGCACGGCGAAGGCGGTGTGCAGCGACGGCATCGCCGCCACCAGGTTCACCTGGCCCTGGCCGTGGTGCAGGAGGACGCCGGCCCGCGGCAGCCCCAGGACCTCCCAGCCGGAGCCGCTGATCCGCTCGACGGGCTCGATGACGCCGTCGCGGGCGGCCAGCCACGGCGGCGCCGCCGGGTACAGCACGTAGGTCACCAGCCCGGCCACGGAGAGCGCGACGACCAGGCGGGCGCAGGGGGCCCAGCGCTGCCGGTCCCGCACCCACAGCACGCCGAGGACGACCGGCGTCACGACGAAGTGGCTGCTGTAGACCAGCGTCGCGAGCGCCCGCCACCAGTCGGCCTGCAGGTGGTCCTGCAACCACACGGTGGGCAGCACTCCCCCACCCAGCCAGAGGTCGGCGGAGGCGAGCTCCTCGACGTGCACCGGCATGCCCAGCCCGTCGGCCAGCCCGCGGCTGGCGTCATAGGCGAGCAGCACCCCGACCAGCGGCAGCCAGTCCACGAGCAGCCCGGCCAGCCGCCGCGGTCCCTGGCTCGCCGCGTGCACGCCGAGCCCGGCCAGGACCCACCCGAGCAGGACGACGCGGTCGGTCGGCAACCCCCGCACGGCACAGGTGACCGCGAAGGCCACCGCGAGCCCGGTCCACAGCGCGGCGGCGACCACCGCGGCGCGACGCCGCCGTGCGCCGGCCGGCTCGACGCCGGAGGACACGGGGGCCAGGACGGGCGCCGGCAACTCGACCGCGGTCATGGCGCGGGACGGTAACGGCGCCCACGGCGACCGTGGGGCGCTCGACCGCGGCACGCCGCGGATTCCGCCGCGCGAGTGACAGGAGGGGCCGTCGTGAGCGGGTGGGACGCCCCCGGAACGTCGATTCGGCGGCCCGCACCGGGTTTCGTCCGACGTGATGCAGGTCACCGGGTGAGGGAAGGGTCGCCTGACCGGTCATCTCCGCCGCTGAGCTGGGATGATCGGGGGTGGTAAACCAGCGCGACGAACCAGCGAGGGGTAGGCGCAGAGAAGTGGCAGCCAGCAAGGACACCTTCGGAGCACGGTCGACGCTCTCCGTCGACGGCACCGAGTACGACATCTACCGGCTCGACGCGGTGGAGGGCTCCGAGAAGCTGCCCTTCAGCCTGAAGGTTCTCCTGGAGAACCTCCTGCGCACCGAGGACGGCGCGGACATCACCGCCGACCACATCCGGGCGCTGGCGAACTGGGACCCGTCGGCCGAGCCCGACCAGGAGATCCAGTTCACCCCGGCCCGCGTGGTCATGCAGGACTTCACCGGCGTCCCGTGCATCGTCGACCTCGCCACCATGCGCGAGGCGATGTCGGAGATCGGCGGCGACCCGAACAAGATCAACCCGCTCGCGCCGGCCGAGCTGGTCATCGACCACTCGGTCATCGCCGACGTCTTCGGCACGCCGGACTCCTTCGAGCGCAACGTCGAGATCGAGTACCAGCGCAACGGCGAGCGCTACCAGTTCCTCCGGTGGGGCCAGGGCGCGTTCGACGACTTCAAGGTCGTCCCCCCGGGCATGGGCATCGTCCACCAGGTCAACATCGAGCACCTGGCCCGCGTGATCTTCCCGCGCAAGGAGGGTGACCGGGTCGTCGCCTACCCGGACACCTGCGTGGGCACCGACTCCCACACCACCATGGTCAACGGCCTGGGCGTGCTGGGCTGGGGCGTCGGCGGCATCGAGGCCGAGGCCGCGATGCTCGGCCAGCCGGTCTCCATGCTGATCCCGCGCGTCGTGGGCTTCAAGCTCACCGGCCAGCTGCCGGAGGGCTCCACCGCCACCGACCTGGTCCTCACGATCACCGAGATGCTGCGCCAGCACGGCGTGGTCGGGAAGTTCGTCGAGTTCTACGGCGAGGGCGTCTCCGCGGTGCCGCTGGCCAACCGCGCCACGATCGGCAACATGAGCCCGGAGTTCGGCTCGACCGCGGCGATGTTCCCCATCGACGAGGAGACCATCACCTACCTGAAGCTCACCGGCCGCTCGGCCGAGCAGGTGGCGCTGGTCGAGGCCTACGCCAAGGAGCAGGGCCTCTGGCACGACCCGTCCCGCGAGCCGGCGTTCTCCGAGCTGCTCGAGCTCGACCTGTCGACGGTCGTCCCCTCGATCGCCGGCCCGAAGCGCCCGCAGGACCGCGTCGCCCTCTCCGACGCCAAGGCCGCCTTCCGCGAGGTGCTCCCGACCTACGCCTCGCACGGCGTGAGCGGCGACGAGGACCAGGCCGCCGAGGCCGAGTCCGAGGTCGACGAGGCGTCGGAGGAGAGCTTCCCGGCGTCCGACCCGGCCAGCCCCTTCGCCCAGGGCAACGGCGAGGCCGGCAAGCCGCACACCGTCGTCCCCGACCGCGTGCCGGACCGCCCCTCCCAGCCCACCAAGGTGGTCCTGGAGGACGGCACCGAGACCTACGTGGACAACGGCCACGTGGTCATCGCCGCGATCACCTCCTGCACCAACACCTCGAACCCGCAGGTCATGATCGGGGCCGCTCTGCTGGCCAAGAAGGCCGTCGAGGCGGGCCTGTCGACCAAGCCGTGGGTGAAGACCACGCTGGCGCCGGGTTCCAAGGTCGTCACCGACTACTACGAGAAGTCGGGCCTGACCCCGTACCTGGAGAAGCTCGGCTTCTTCCTCGTCGGCTACGGCTGCACGACCTGCATCGGCAACTCCGGCCCGCTGCCGGAGCCGGTGTCGGCCGCGGTGAACGAGGCCGACCTCGCCGTCGTCTCGGTGCTCTCGGGCAACCGGAACTTCGAGGGCCGCATCAACCCCGACGTGAAGATGAACTACCTCGCGTCGCCCCCGCTGGTCATCGCCTACGCGCTCGCCGGGTCGATGGACATCGACATCACCAGCGAGCCGCTGGGTCAGGGCAAGGACGGCCAGGACGTGTTCCTCGCCGACATCTGGCCCTCGCCGCAGGAGGTCCAGCGGGTCATCGACGAGGCGGTCTCGGCGGAGCAGTTCGGCCGCAGCTACGAGGACGTCTTCGCCGGCACCGAGCAGTGGCAGAACCTGCCCACGCCCACCGGTGACACCTTCGACTGGGACGCCGAGAGCACCTACGTCCGGAAGCCCCCGTACTTCGAGGGGATGCCGGAGACCCCGGCCCCGGTCCAAGACATCACCGGCGCCCGCACCCTCGCGGTGCTCGGTGACTCGGTCACCACCGACCACATCTCGCCGGCCGGCTCGATCAAGGCCGACAGCCCCGCGGGCACGTACCTCCGCGAGCACGGCGTGGACCGTCGCGACTTCAACTCCTACGGCTCCCGCCGCGGGAACCACGAGGTCATGATCCGCGGCACCTTCGCCAACATCCGGCTGCGCAACCAGCTGGTCCCGGGCACCGAGGGTGGCGTCACCAAGAACCACCTGACCGGGGAGACGACGACGATCTACGACGCCTCGCGCGAGTACATCGACGCCGGCATCCCGCTGGTCGTGCTGGCCGGCAAGGAGTACGGCTCCGGCTCCTCGCGTGACTGGGCGGCCAAGGGCACCGCGCTGCTGGGCGTCAAGGCCGTCATCGCCGAGAGCTACGAGCGCATCCACCGCTCGAACCTCATCGGCATGGGCGTCCTGCCGCTGCAGTTCCCCGAGGGCCAGAACCGCGAGTCGCTGGGCCTGACCGGCGACGAGGAGTTCTCGATCACCGGCATCACCGCGCTCAACGACGGCGACGTCCCGCGCACGGTGAAGGTCGAGGCGAAGTCGGAGTCGAGTGCTCCGATCACCTTCGAGGCCCGGGTCCGGATCGACACCCCCGGTGAGGCGAACTACTACCGCAACGGCGGGATCATGCAGTACGTGCTGCGCTCGCTGCGCAACGCGGGCTGACCTCCGCACCGCATGGACCTGGGGCTGGGCGGTCGCGGATTCCTGCTCACCGGCGCGAGCCGGGGGCTGGGGTTCGCGACCGCCCGGGCCCTCGTCGATGACGGCGCCCGGGTGCTGATCAGCTCCCGGTCAGCCGACTCCGTGGACGCCGCCGTCTCCACCCTGGGGACGGCGGCGTCCGGCGTCCCGGCAGACCTGTCCGACGCCGCAGCCGCAGACGAGGTGGTGGCGGCCGCGCTGGACCGGCTCGGCACGGTCGACGGCGTGCTCGTCTCCGTCGGCGGCCCCGCGCCCGGCTCGGCCCTCGACACCCCGGAGGACGCCTGGCGGGCCGGCGTCGAGAGCGTGCTGCTCGGCCCGCTCCGGCTGGTCCGGGCCCTGGTCCCGCACCTCGCCGAGGGGGCGGCCATCGGGTTCGTCCTCTCCACCTCCGTCCGCCAGCCCCTCGACGGGCTGGCCGTCTCCAACGGCCTGCGGCCCGGGCTGGCGATGACCGCGAAGGGGCTGGCCGACGAGCTCGGCCCTCGCGGGATCCGCGTCTTCGGCCTGATGCCGGGCACCATCGCCACCGGCCGGATCGCCGAGATCGAGGCCGCCTCCGGTGACCCGGCGGCGGCGCGCGCCCGCACCGAGGCGGCCATCCCGCTGGGGCGGGTGGGCCGGCCCGAGGAGTTCGGCCGGGTGGCCGCATTCCTCCTCTCCCCCGCCGCCTCGTACGTCACCGGCACGGTCGTCGCCGTCGACGGCGGCCGCCTGCGCTCACCGTGAGGGTCGCCGAGCCGGTCCTGGTCGCCTGCGCGCACGGCACCCGCAGCCCGACCGGCCGCCGGCTCGTCGCCGAGCTCGCCCTGGGCGCGCGCCGGCTGCGTCCCGGTCTCGTCACGACCGCAGCGTTCGTCGACGTGCAGCCGCCGACCGTCGTCGACGTCGTCGCGGAGCTGTCGGCGTCCGGGCAGCCCGCCGTGGTGGTGCCGTTGCTGCTCTCGGGCGGCTACCACGTGCACGTGGACATCGCGAACGCCGTCGCCGCCGCTCCCGGCACCGTCGCCGCCCGACCGCTGGGGCCGGACCCGCGTCTCGCCGCCGTGCTGCTGGACCGGCTGGTGCAGGCGGGTGCCGACCCTCGCGACCGGTCGACCGCCGTGGTCCTGGCCGCCGCCGGGTCCAGCGACCCGCGGTCGGTCGCCGACGTCGAGAACACTGCCGCCCTCCTGCAGGAGAGCTGGGCCGGGCCGGTCACCACCGGGTACGGCTCGGCCGCGAAGCCACCCGTCCCGGACGCCGTGGCCGCCGCCCGCACCGCCGGCGCGCAGCGGGTCGTCGTCGCCTCCTACCTCCTGGCGCCGGGCCACTTCCACGACAAGCTGGCCGGCGCGGGCGCCGACGTGGTCACCGCACCGCTGCTGCCCGACGAGCGGATCGCCGCCGTGCTGCTCGACCGCTACGACGCCGCGGTACCGGCACGCAGCTGAGCCTGCGACGCGGCCCGACGGCAGCGGCACCACCCCGGCGCGAGCGCCTAGGCTGGACCGCGATGGACGGCGAGCCGACGAGCGACGGAACTCCGCCCCCGCCTCCGGGCGACGGCGAGCCGCGGCCCGTCTCGTCCGGCGGGGACGACGCCCCCGCCACTCCCGAGGAACCCTCGACCTCGACGTCAGGTCCACGGCCACGATCCGCCTGGAACCGGCCGACGTCGATCGCCGCCAGCACCGTGCTCGCGCTGGTGCTCGGGTTCGCGCTGACCGTGCAGATCCGCAGCACCGACGAACCGGACAACCCGGTGGCCGGTCAGCGCGAGGAGGACCTGGTCCTCATCCTCGACGAGATCGACGACCGCGAGGAGGTGCTGCGCCGACAGATCGCCGACACCCGCCAGACGCTGGACGACCTCACCAACGGCCAGGAGCAGTCCGACACGGCCGTCGCGGAGGCGCAGGCGCGCGCCGAGGCCATCGGGGTACTCAACGGCACGCTGCCCGCGCGGGGCCCGGGCCTCCGGATCTCGGTGCAGGACGACGACGGCACCGTGCCCGCCGCGGTGCTGCTCGATGCGATCCAGGAGCTGCGCGGCGCCGGCGCGGAGGCCATCCAGGTCGACGACGTGCGGGTGGTCGTCTCCAGCGCGGTGACCGGCTCCCCCGGCTCCCTGCGCATCGACGGCACCCTGCTCGAGGCGCCCTACGAGATCCACGTCATCGGCCCGACGGCCGCCATGGAGGTCGCGCTGAACGTGGCCGGCGGCGTCGTGGACGACGTGCGGCGAGCCGGAGGGACCGCCCGGGTCACCCGGGCCCAGACGGTCTCCGTGGACGCGCTCGTCGACTGACCGGCGTCACTGCGGGATGAGCAGCCCCCGCAGCTCCTCGGTGAGCGCCTCGCGCGCCTCCGGGTGCTGGTGCCAGGCGGCCGGGGTGGCCTGGAACAGCGAGATGCGCCAGCGGCCGCGGCCCTCGTCCACCGCCACCATGGTGTGCACGGCGTTGAGCTCGGGGTCCAGGTCGCTGCCGCCGGGCGGGATCATGCCCGCGTGGGCGATCAGGACCGCGACGCCCTCGGCCACCGGCCGCACCGAGCGGACGACGGCGACGTAGGCCGGCGTCTCGTGTCCGGCGAACACCTGCCGCAGGTCGGCCGCGATCGACAGCCGGCCGCGGTGGTGGCTGCCGTCGAAACCGATGATGTCCCCGTCGTCGGCGAACCCCGCCGCCACCGCCGCGCCGCTGCGCCGGTTCCAGCCGTCGACGAAGTCCGCGTAGAGCGAGCGGATCAGGGTGTCCTGCGGGTGGGCTGCGGTCACGTCTCCTCCTCGCTGGCGTTCGCCGGTCGTCCCGACGGTGCGATGGTTCTCTCGTGACCGCGCCAGCCCGGCCACGTGTCCCGGCAGCGGCCGCCTGGGACAGGAGTGACGCTAGTGCCCGGTGGCGACCGACCGTTCGACGCTCGCCGGTACGACGCGCCGCGGGAACAGCGGTTTCGCGGCCCCACCGGGTGCCCGCGACGCAGCGTGTGCAGGCATGCGCACAGCGGTGCGAACCGACCGCTCAGGCGACGACCGCGCGGCCGCGGTCCCCCTCGGCGAACTGGGTGCGGTAGAGGTCGGCGTACCGGCCGTCGCGTGCCAGCAGCTCGTCGTGCGTGCCGGACTCCACGATCCGCCCCCCGTCGACGACCAGGATCTGGTCGGCGCTGCGGATGGTGGAGAGCCGGTGGGCGATCACCAGCGAGGTGCGGCCGGCCAGCGCCGTGTCCAGTGCGCGCTGGACGGCGGCCTCGGACTCGCTGTCCAGGTGCGCGGTCGCCTCGTCGAGGATCACGATCCCCGGGGCCTTGAGCAGCACCCGGGCGATCGCCAGCCGCTGCTTCTCCCCGCCGGAGAGCCGGTAGCCGCGGTCGCCCACGACGGTGTCCAGCCCTTCGGGCAGCGCCCGGATCAGGTCGCCGATGTGGGCGCCGTCCAGGGCCTCCCACACCTGCTCGTCGGTGGCCTCCGGACGGGCGTAGCGCAGGTTCGCCCGGATGGTGTCGTGGAACAGGTGGGCGTCCTGGCTCACGACCCCGATCGCGTCGCGCAGCGAGGCCAGCGTCGCCGTGCGGACGTCGACGCCCCCGACGCGGACCGTGCCCGACGTGGCGTCGTAGAGCCGCGGCACGAGGTGGGCGATGGTCGACTTCCCGGCGCCCGAGTGGCCGACGAGGGCGACCAGCCGACCGGGCTCCACCCGGAAGGAGACGTCGTGCAGGACGTCGACGGGGCCGCCGTGCTCGGGCAGCGACACCTCTTCCAGTGACGGCAACGAGACGTCGGCCGCCACCGGGTAGCTGAACGACACCGAGTCGAACTCGATGGACCGGTCGTCGGCCGGCACCGGCACGGCGTCGGGCACCTCGCGGATCATCGGCGGCAGGTCGAGCACCTCGAAGACCCGGTCGAAGCTGACCATCGCGCTCATCACGTCGACCCGGATGTTCGACAGCGCGGTGAGCGGGCCGTAGAGGCGCGAGAGCAGCAGCGCGAGCGCGACGACGTCACCGGGGCTCAGCGAGCCGTCGAAGGCGAGATACCCGCCGAGGCCGTAGACGAGGGCGGTGGCCAGGGCGGCGACCAGGGTGAGGGCGGTGAAGAAGGTGCGGCCGTACATGGCCGACAGGACGCCGATGTCGCGCACCCGGGCAGCCCGGCCGCGGAAGGACTCCGCCTCCGCCGACGGCCGGCCGAAGAGCTTCACCAGCAGGGCACCGGCGACGTTGAACCGCTCGGTCATCGTCGCGTTCATCGACGCGTTGAGGGCGTAGGACTCCCGGGTGATCTCCTGCAGCCGGCGGCCGATGCGGCGGGCGGGCAGCACGAACAGCGGCACGAGCACCAGCGAGAGCAGGGTGATCTGCCAGGAGAGGGTCAGCATCACGCCGGCGGTCAGCACGAGGCCGATCGCGTTGGAGACGACGCCGGACAGCGTGGAGGTGAAGGCCTGCTGCGCACCGACGACGTCGTTGTTCAGCCGGCTGACCAGCGCCCCGGTCTGGGTGCGGGTGAAGAACGCGACCGGCATGCGCTGCACGTGCTCGAACACCTTGCTGCGGAGGTCGTAGATCACGCCCTCGCCGATGCGGGCGGAGAACCAGCGGGTGCCCAGCGAGATCCCGGCGTCGACGACGGCGAGGCCGGCGATCACGAGCGCGATGCGGACGATCCCGCCCGCGGTGCCCTCGAGCCGGGCGATCCGGTTGATGATGTCACCGGCCAGCAGCGGGGTGACCACGCCGATCACCGACGAGCCGACCACCAGCAGCAGGAAGAAGGTCAGCTCCCGCCGGTAGGGCCGGGCGATGCCCAGGATCCGGCGCACGGTGCCCTTCGGCAGCTGTCGCGACGTCACCGACGGGTCCCGCCGGAAGGAACGCATCGCGGCCATGGAGGTCATGGATGAGCTCACGTCCATCACACCTCCTTGCTCCCCGGGTCGCGCCCCGGCCGCTGCTGGCAACCGGGGCGCGACCGCCCTTGTTCCGGGAAGCCTCTCAGCGACCGCTGACGAGATCGTGCAGTCGCTGCACCTGGGCGGCGCGCTCGGCGGCGTCCTGGGTCGGGAAGTCGTTGCGCACCGCGGACCGGACCAGCGCGGCGGTCGCCCGGCTGGCACCGACCGGCGGGGCGAGCAGCGCCTGCACCAGGTCGCCGACTGCGGAGTCGAGCTCCGCGCCGGGCACCACCAGCGTGGCCAGACCGATCGCCTGCGCCTCGCCGGCCCCCACCGCGCGCCCGGTCAGGCACATCTCGAGCGCGCGCGAGTACCCGACGAGCTCCACCAGCGTGCTGGTGCCGGTGAGGTCGGGCACCAGGCCGAGCGTGACCTCCGGCAGCCGGAGCTGCGCGTCGTCGGCGAACACCCGGAGATCGCAGGCCAGGGCCAGCTGGGCGCCCGCGCCGATCGCGTGCCCCTGCACCGCGGCCACCGAGACGATGCCCGGGGACCGGAGCCACCGGAAGCCCGACTGGTAGGCCCGTATCCGCTCCTGCGCCTCCTCCACGGGCATCGACACCAGCTCGCCGAGGCCGCCACCGCTGGTGGACGACGTGTCGAACATGCTGCGGTCCAGCCCGGCGGAGAACGCGCGGCCCTCCCCCCTCACGACGACGACGCGGACGTCGTCGTCGAGGGAGGCACCGACCTCCGCGAGCGCCGCCCAGGTGGCCGGCAGCTGCGCGTTCAGCTGGTCGGGGCGGTCCAGGGTGACGGTGAGGACGGCGCCGTCACGGTGCGTCCGGACCCAGCCGGCCTCGGCGAGGGAAGGCGCGCCCTCCCCGGAGGTGCCCGGTGCGCTGTTCAGTGGCTCGTTCGAAGGATCACTCACTCTTCTTACTATTCCGGTTGGCCCCACCGCGGCTGCGCAGCGAGGCCCCGGACTCCGACAGGAGCCGGTGCACGAAACCGTAGGAACGCTTGGTCGACTCCGCGAGCGACCGGATGCTCTCGCCCTCGTCGTACCGCTTGCGCAGGTCCTCGGCCAGCGTCGACCGGTCCCCACCGGTGATCCGCTTGCCCTTGCCCAGGTCCGCAGTGCTCGCGTCGGCCATGGCTCCCCTCCGTGTCAGCCGCCGCCGGCGCCGCTGCGCCGTCGGGGGCTGTCGCCCTGGTGCCGCCGTCCGGGTGACCACGGCTCCCGCTGCTCCATGATCACCCAACGCCGGGGCGTCGGCCACGTGAACGAGCAGAATCGGGAACCGCCCGGTTCGGGGCGCCGTGGCCCGGGTCGACCCGCGCCGGCGCCCCTGGGGCCGCGCCGTTCCCGGATCAGGCGAGCTCGACCAGGTCGGCCAGGTCCTCGCTCCAGGCGTCCTCGGTGCCGTCGGGCAGCAAGATCACCTTGTCGGGGTCCAGGGCGCGGACGGCGCCCTCGTCGTGGGTGACCAGCACGATGGCGCCGGAGTAGGTGCGCAGCGCCTCGAGCACCTGCTCGCGGCTGGCCGGGTCCAGGTTGTTGGTCGGCTCGTCGAGCAGCAGCACGTTCGCGCCGGAGATGACCAGCGTCGCCATCGCGAGCCGGGTCCGCTCACCACCGGAGAGGGTGCCGGTCCGCTGGTCGACCGTCTCCCCGGAGAACAGGAAGGCGCCCAGGATCCGCCGCAGCTCGGTGTCGGTGCTGTCCGGGGCCGCGGAGCGCATGTTCTCCAGCAGCGACCGGTCCATGTCCAGGGTCTCGTGCTCCTGCGCGTAGTAGCCGATGCGCAGCCCGTGGCCCGCCTTCACCTCGCCGGTGTCGGGCGCCTCGGTCCCGGCCAGCATCCGCAGCAGCGTCGTCTTCCCGGCGCCGTTGAGGCCGAGCACGACGACCCGCGCACCGCGGTCGACGGCCAGGTCGACGTCGGTGAAGATCTCCAGCGAGCCGTAGCTCTTGCTGAGCCCCTCGGCCGTCAGCGGCGTCTTGCCGCAGGCGACGGGGGTCGGGAAGCGCAGCTTGGCGACTTTGTCCTGCACCCGCACCTCGGCCAGGCCCGCCGCGAGCCGCTCGGCGCGCTTGTCCATGCTCTTCGCGGCCTTGGCCTTGGTCGCCTTGGCGCGCATCTTGTCGGCCTGGGCGGTGAGGGTGTCGATCTTCCGCTCGGCGTTGGCCCGCTCCTGCTTGCGACGGCGCTCGTCGGTCTCCCGCTGGGCGAGGTAGGGCTTCCAGCCGAGGCTGTAGACGTCGACGGTGGCCCGGTTGGCGTCGAGGTGCCACACCTTGTTGACGACGGCGTCGAGCAGCTCGACGTCGTGGCTGATGACGATGAGGCCGCCCCGGTGGCTGGAGAGGAACCCCTTCAGCCAGGTGATCGAGTCGCCGTCGAGGTGGTTGGTGGGCTCGTCGAGCAGCAGCGTCTCGGCGTCGGAGAAGAGGATGCGGGCGAGCTCCACGCGGCGGCGCTGGCCTCCGGAGAGGGTGCGCAGCGGCTGGGCGAGGACGCGGTCGGGCAGGCCGAGGTTGGTGCAGATGCGGGCGGCGTCGCTCTCCGCGGCATAACCGCCGAGGGCGGCGAACTGGTCCTCAAGCCGCCCGTACCGGCGGACCGCCTTGTCCCGCTCGTCGTCGTCGGCCGGCTCGGCCATCGCGATCTGCGCCTTGACCAGCTGGTTGCGCAGCACGTCGAGGCCGCGGCCGGAGAGGACGCGGTCGCTGGCGGTGATGTCGAGATCGCCGCTGCGCGGGTCCTGCGGGAGGTAGCCGATCTCTCCGGAGACCTCGACCTTGCCGGCGTGCGGCAGCCGCTCACCGGCAAGCGTCGTGAGGGTGGTCGTCTTGCCGGCACCGTTGCGGCCGACGAGCCCGATCCGGTCGCCGGGCTGGACGCGGAGGTTGGCCTCGCTGATGAGGATGCGAGCGCCGGCGCGCAGCTCCAGGCCGGTCGTCGTGATCACTGGTCCCAGGATAGGCGCTCCGGCGCCATCTTCCGACCGTCGATCCGGTGATTCGGGCGGCATCGCGGCGGGCACGGTCCCGTCGTGACCTCGGCGGCGCAGGAGACCCGGGCAGCGCCGGTGCCGCCGTTCCCCTACCACGCCCGCCCGCCGCAGGTCCTGCTCGCCGTCGGCGCGGTCCTGCTGGTCAGCGCCGGCGCGACCCTGGCCTCGGCCTACGGCGGGGCCCCTGGTGCGCACCGCCGTGCTGGCGCTGGCCGCGGTCGCCGCCGCCGTCTCCGTGCGTGCCGACCGCATGGAGCTGCGCAGCTCCGCGGAGACGCTGGCCGCGACCGCCGCCGGCCTGGGACTCGCCGGGAGCGACATCGGGGGCGCCCCGGCGACGGGGGATCCGCTGCTGCCCATCGGTCTCGCGGGGGTGTTCCTCGCCCTCCACCGCGTCTCCCGCACGCCCGCGGCCTGGCCGCTGGCCGCATGGGCGGCCGGGCAGGTGGCCGTGCTGCGCTCGCTGGACGCCGTGCCGGAGGTGCTGCGCACCGAGCTCTACCTGGGCGTCTCCCTGGTCGGGCTGGGCATCGCTCTCTGGGGCCGGCCGCTCGTCGCGCGGCTGACCATGGCGACGACGGCACCGTGGTGGGCGGCCGGGGTGCTCGCCGGCTCGGTCGAGGCGTGGACGACCCCCGGCGCCGAGCGCTGGCTGGCCGCCGTCCTGGTCACCTCGGCCGGGGCCGGGTTGCTGCTGGCCCGCCTCCGCCGGTCCCTCGACGTGCTCCTCGGACCGCCCCGGTTGGTTCCTGTGGTGGCGGGCGCGGTCACCGCGGTGGCCGTCACCGGCGCGTGCTCGGCCGGCGGGCCGGTCGCCGTGGCGGTGGCCGGGTTCGTCGGTGTGCTCGTCGCGGCCGTGGCCGCGGCCGAGCTGACCGGCTGGCCCCGCGGCATGTTCCTCCCGGTGGCCCTCACCGGCGGGGTGCTGCTCGCGGTCCTGTCGATCGCCCGCCTCGTGGACGGCCGGCACTGGTCGGAGATCGCCCTGCTGCTCCTGCTCACCGCCGTGCCCACCGTGTGGGTGGCGGCCCTGCGTCCCGACGACCGCCCGGTGGCCGCCCCGACCGCGGTCGGCTGCCTCGCCGGCGCGACATTGCTCGGCCTCCCCGACGGGTGGGCCTCCCCCACCGTGGTCGCCGCGCTGCTCTCGGGGCTCTACGTGCTGGCCCTGCTCACCGCTGCCATCCTCGACCGCGACTCCCGCCGAGCGACCGCGGTGGCTGCCGCAGCCGTCGCCGCCACCGCCGTCGTGCTGCTGGTCCTGCACGGGGACCGCGGACTCGTGGCCGCACACCTGGCGGTGCACGGCGTCGCCACGGTGACGTGGGCCTGGTGGACCGGCCGTCCCGGCACGTCCGCCGACGACGACCTCGACGCCACGGCGGCCTGGCGGGTCGGCGCGGCCCAGCTGGTGCTGGCCGGCTGGCTCGCCGCCGCGCTGGCCGAGCTCGGGGTGGTCGAGGCCTACAGCCTGCCCGCGGCGGTCGGGCTCCTGCTCGCCGCGGGCCGCGGCCTGGTGCGCGACGCGTCCTGGCCGACGTGGGGTCCGGGGCTGGTGATGGCGGCGGCGCCGTCGACAGCGCTCGCCGTGGCGACGTCGGATGCGCTCCGCGGGGTGGTGGTGCTCGCGCTGGCGGGGGCGGCGACGGTGGCCGGTGGCCGTTTCGGGGTGCGGGCACCGCTGATGGTGGGCGCCGGCACCGCGCTGGTGCTCGCTCTGGGCCTGGCCGTGCGGGCGCTGCCCTGGCCCGTGGCGACGGCGCTGGTCGTGGGCTGCACCCTGCTCACCATCGGCATGCTGCGCGAGCGCCGACCCGTCGCCGGCTTCGCCGCCCGCCTCACCGAGCTGCGCTAGCGCCCGGCCCGTCCCGGCGGTGTGCGGAAGGGGCGCACTCCCCTCTCGGGAGTGCGCCCCTTCCGCACATCGATCAGCTGGGCTCGCGTCAGACGCGGAAGCCCAGCGCGCGGAGCTGCTCGCGGCCGTCGTCGGTGATCTTGTCCGGGCCCCACGGCGGCATCCAGACCCAGTTGATCCGGATGTCGTCCACCAGGCCGGGGCCGGGGCCGCCGGTCAGGGCCTGACGCGTCTGGTCCTCGATGACGTCGGTCAGCGGGCAGGCCGCCGAGGTGAGCGTCATGTCGAGGATCGCCACGTTGGACTCGTCGACGTCGATGCCGTAGACCAGGCCCAGGTCGACGACGTTGACGCCGAGCTCCGGGTCGACGACGTCGCGCATGGCCTCCTCGACGTCCTCGAGCAGCGCCGACTTGTACGGCGGCAGCGCGGCGGGGGTCTCGTCGGTGGTGGTCTGGTTCTCGGTCATGCGGTCCCTCCCCAGGCCCGTGCGGAGGCGTCCTTCAACGCCATCCAGCTCATCAGCGCGCACTTGATCCGCGCCGGGTACTTCGAGACGCCGGCGAACGCGACGGCGTCCTCCAGCTCGTCCTCGAGCTTCTCGGCGACGGCCGGATCGCCCTTCGCCTGCATCAGGGTCATGAAGTGCTCGCCGGTCTCCAGCGCTTCGGCCACCGACTTGCCGACCACCAGGTCGTACATGGCCGAGACCGAGGCCTGGCTGATCGAGCAGCCCATGCCCTCGTAGGAGACGTCGGCGATCGTGTCGCCGTCGACCTTCACCCGGAGGGTCACCTCGTCACCGCAGGTCGGGTTGACGTGGTGCACCTCGGCGTCGAACGGGTCGCGCAGACCTCGCCCGTGCGGGTTCTTGTAGTGGTCCAGGATGATCTCCTGGTACATCGACTCCAGCTGCATCAGATGCGCCTCACACCGTTCCGAAGAACTTCTGGGCCGCCCGAATTCCGTCGGCCAGCGCGTCGATGTCGTCGTAGCCGGTGTGCACGTAGAACGTTGCCCGGGTGGTGGCCGGCACGCCGTAGCGCCGCACCACCGGCCAGGCGCAGTGGTGCCCCACGCGCACGGCGATGCCGAGGTCGTCGAGCACCTGGCCGACGTCGTGCGGGTGGATGCCCTCGACGGTGAAGGAGATCGCGCCCCCGCGGGCCACGGTGTCGGCCGGGCCGATCACGGTGACGCCGGGGATCTCGGCGAGCTCCTCCAGCGCGTAGGCGGTGAGCGCCTCCTCGTGGGCCAGCACGTTCTCCATGCCGAGGGCCTGGAGGTAGTCGACCGCGGCGCCGAGCCCCACCACCTGCGCGGTCATCGGCACGCCGGCCTCGAAGCGCTGCGGCGGCGGCATGAAGGTGGAGGCCTCCATGCGCACGACCTCGATCATCGAGCCACCGGTGAGGAACGGCGGCAGCTTGTCGAGGACCTCGTACCGGCCCCAGAGCACGCCGACGCCGGTGGGCCCGAGCATCTTGTGCCCGGAGAACACCAGGAAGTCCGCCCCCAGGGCCTGGACGTCGACCGGCTGGTGCGGCACCGACTGGGCGCCGTCGACCATCACCAGTGCCCCGACCTCGTGCGCCCGCTCCACGATCGGGGCGATCGGGTTGATCGTGCCCAGGATGTTCGACTGCTGGGTGACCGAGACGAGCTTGGTCCGCTCGTTGACCACCGTGTCGAGGTCCGAGAGGTCCAGCCGGCCGTCGTCGGTCAGCCCGAGCCAGCGCAGGGTGGCGCCGGTGCGCTCGCACAGCTGCTGCCAGGGCAGCAGGTTGGCGTGGTGCTCCATCTCGGTGACCACGATCTCGTCACCCTGGCCGACGGCGTAGGTGCGGAACTCCGGCTCCTTGGCCGTGGCGGCGTTGGACAGCGCGTAGGCCACCAGGTTGATCGCCTCGGTGGTGTTCCGGGTGAAGACGATCTCGGTCTCCGGCGCCCCGATGAACGCCCCGATCTTCGCGCGGGCGTCCTCGTAGGCGCCGGTGGCCTCCTCGGCGAGCTGGTGGGCTCCCCGGTGCGGTGCGGCGTTGACGTTCTCGTAGAACCAGCGCTCGGCGTCGAGCACCTGGCGCGGCTTCTGCGAGGTGGCTCCGGAGTCGAGGTAGACCAGCCGCTTCCCGTCCCGGACCGTGCGGCTCAGGATCGGGAAGTCCGCCCGGATCGCCTCGACGTCCAGGGGAAGCGGGGTCTGCGCCCCCGTGCCGGGACGCGAGGCGGTCGCGGTCATGCGGAAGCGACCTCCTGCGAACCCTTCACGTACGCGGCGTAGCCCTCGTTCTCCAGCTTCTCCGCCAGCTCCGGGCCGCCCTCCTCGACGACCTTGCCGTTGACGAAGACGTGCACGAAGTCCGGCTTGATGTAGCGCAGGATCCGCGTGTAGTGCGTGATCAGCAGAACGCCGACCTGGCCCTCCTCGCGGGAGCGGTTGACGCCCTCGGAGACGATCCGGAGCGCATCGACGTCGAGGCCGGAGTCGGTCTCGTCGAGGATCGCGATGCCCGGCTTGAGCAGCCGCATCTGCAGGATCTCGTGGCGCTTCTTCTCACCACCGGAGAAGCCCTCGTTGACGTTGCGCTCGGCGAAGGCCGGGTTCATCTCGAGCAGTTCCATCTCGCTCTTGACGTCCTTGACCCAGGTGCGCAGCTTCGGGGCCTCGCCCTTGATGGCGGTGGCGGCGGTCCGCAGGAAGTTGGAGACGCTCACCCCCGGCACCTCGACGGGGTACTGCATGGCGAGGAACAGGCCGGCGCGGGCCCGCTCGTCGACGCTCATCTCGAGGACGTCCTCGCCGTCGAGCGTGACGGTCCCACCGGTGATCGTGTACTTCGGGTGGCCGGCGATCGAGTAGGCCAGGGTCGACTTGCCCGACCCGTTGGGGCCCATGATCGCGTGCGTCTCGCCCGAGCGGACGGTCAGGTCCACGCCGCGGAGGATCTCCTTGGCGTCGTCCCCCTCACCGACCGAGACGTGCAGGTCGCGGATCTCCAGAACGGACAACTTCTTCTCCTTCAGCTGCCGGACGCGATCGGGAGGCGGCCGTCGCTCTCGGTGTCGACGAGCACGTCCTCCCCTTCCACGCGCACGGGGTAGACGTCGACCGGCTCGGTGGCCGGCAGGTTGGTGGGCTCACCGGTGCGCAGGTCGAAGCACGACCCGTGCAGCCAGCACTCGATGGTGGGGGCGCCGTCGAAGGTCTCGACGTCGCCCTCGGACAGCGGGACCTCGGCGTGCGAGCAGAGGTCCTGGATCGCATAGACCTCGCCCTCGTAGCGGACGACGGCGACGTCGACGTCGGCGAGCTCCACCCGCAGGGCCCCGTTCTCGGGGACCTGGGAGAGCGCGCAGACCCGCTCGAACGCCATGTCAGGCGACCTCGACCGGCTGCTCGTCCAGCGCGGGGAGCGCGCCGAGGCGGGCGTCGATGGTGGCCATCAGCCGGTCCTGCAGCGCGTCCACGCCGATGTGCTGGACGACGTCGGCGAAGAAGCCGCGCACGACCAGACGGCGAGCGGTCTCGGCGTCGATGCCGCGCGAGCAGAGGTAGAACAGCTGCTCGTCGTCGAACCGGCCGGTGGCGCTGGCGTGGCCGGCGCCGACGATCTCGCCGGTCTCGATCTCCAGGTTCGGCACCGAGTCGGCGCGGGCGCCGTCGGTGAGCACCAGGTTCCGGTTGAGCTCGTAGGTCTCGGTGCCGGTGGCCGCCGGGCGGATGCGGACGTCGCCGATCCAGACCGTGCGGGCCCCCTCGCCCTGCAGCGCGCCCTTGTAGAGCACGTTGCTGGTGCAGTTCGGAACGGCGTGGTCGACCCAGAGCCGGTGCTCCTGGTGCTGCGTCTCGTCGGAGAAGTAGACGCCGAAAAGCTCGGCGCTGCCGCCGGGGCCGGCGTACTGCACGTTGCTGACCAGCCGCACCAGGTCGCCGCCGAGGGTGACCACCACCTGCTTGAAGGTCGCGTCCCGGCCGACGACGGCGTCGTACTGGCCGCCGTGCACCGCGCCCGGGGCCCACTCCTGCACGGACACGAGCGTGACCTGCGCGCCGTCGCCGACGAGCACGGTGACGCCGCCGGAGTACTTCGCGAGCCCGCTGTGGTCCAGGACGACGGTCGCCTTCGCGAACGCGCCGACCTCGACGACGAGCTGGCCCCAGACGACCGGCATCTCACCGGCGGAGTCGCCGCCGGTACCGGCCAGGCCCAGGGTGACCGGGCGGTCCAGCTGGGCCTCCTTCGCCACGCGCACGACGTCGGCGCCGTCGCTGTTCTGCCGGGTCAGCGCGGCGAGCCGGTCGACCGGCTCGGGCAGGCCCTTGACCAGCGGGTCACCCGCGTCGACCCGGGTCAGCTCGACGCCCTCGGGGAGGTCGGTCGTCCAGGTGACGCGCGCGTCCGAGGCGGCGCCGTCGAGCAGCGGCTTGATCCGCTTCATCGGCGTGAAGCGCCAGGTCTCCTCGCGACCGGTGGGGACGCCGAAGGCGTCCGGGTCGGTGGAGGTGAAGCGCTCGGCCGGCGAGCCGGTCGGGGTGCCGCCGTGCGAGTGCGCGCCGGGGGCGACCGCGGTCGAGTCGGCCGGGGTGGTCGGCGGGCCCGCCTGGGTCCCGACCCCCTCGCCGAAGAGCTCTCCGGCGAGGACGGCGGACTCGGTCGTGAGACCCGTGGTGTTCTGGTCGGTCATCAGCCGACGGCACCTTCCATCTGCAGCTCGATGAGCCGGTTGAGCTCGAGGGCGTACTCCATGGGCAGCTCACGGGCGATGGGCTCGACGAACCCGCGCACCACCATCGCCATGGCCTCGTCCTCGGTCAGACCGCGGCTCATCAGGTAGAAGAGCTGGTCCTCGCTGACGCGGGAGACGGTGGCCTCGTGACCCATGGCGACGTCGTCCTCGCGGACGTCGACGTAGGGGTAGGTGTCCGAGCGGCTGATGGTGTCGACCAGGAGCGCGTCGCACTTCACGGTCGACTTGGAGCCGTAGGCGCCCTCGTCGACCTGGACCAGGCCGCGGTAGGAGGTGCGGCCACCACCCCGGGCCACCGACTTCGACACGATGGTCGAGGAGGTGTGCGGCGCGGCGTGCACCATCTTGGCGCCGGCGTCCTGGTGCTGGCCCTCGCCCGCGAAGGCGATGGAGAGGACCTCGCCCTTGGCGTGCTCGCCGGTCATCCAGACCGCCGGGTACTTCATCGTCACCTTGGAGCCGAGGTTGCCGTCGACCCACTCCATGGTCGCGCCCTCGTGGGCCACGGCCCGCTTGGTGACCAGGTTGTAGACGTTGTTCGACCAGTTCTGGATGGTCGTGTACCGGCAGCGCGCGTTCTTCTTGACGATGATCTCGACGACCGCGGAGTGCAGCGAGTCCGACTTGTAGATCGGCGCGGTGCAGCCCTCGACGTAGTGCACGTAGGCGCCCTCGTCGACGATGATCAGCGTCCGCTCGAACTGGCCCATGTTCTCGGTGTTGATCCGGAAGTAGGCCTGCAGCGGGATCTCGACGTGCACGCCCGGCGGCACGTAGATGAACGAGCCACCCGACCACACGGCGGTGTTCAGCGCGGCGAACTTGTTGTCGCCGGACGGGATGACCGAACCGAAGTACTCGCGGAACAGGTCCGGGTGCTCCTTCAGGGCCGTATCGGTGTCGAGGAAGATGACGCCCTGCTCCTCGAGGTCCTCACGGATCTGGTGGTAGACGACCTCGGACTCGTACTGAGCGGCGACACCCGCGACCAGCCGCTGCTTCTCCGCCTCCGGGATGCCCAGCTTGTCGTAGGTGTTCTTGATGTCCTCCGGCAGCTCCTCCCACGAGGTGGCCTGCTTCTCGGTGGAGCGCACGAAGTACTTGATGTTCTGGAAGTCGATCCCCGACAGGTCCGAGCCCCAGTCGGGCATGGGCTTGCGGTCGAAGAGCTTCAGTGCCTTGAGACGGCGGTCGAGCATCCACTCGGGCTCGCTCTTGCGCGCCGAGATGTCGCGGACGACGTCCTCGCCCAGGCCGCGGCGCGCGGAGGCACCGGCGACGTCGGCGTCGGCCCACCCGTACTCGTAGCGGCCGAGCTGCTCGATCTGCTCGTCCTGCGTCAGCTGCGTGGCCGTGGCCGGCTGCTGCGTGCTGGTCATGCGGGCGTCCTCTCCCGGTCGTTCGTGGGGGTGGTGCTGGTGCTGGTGGGCGCGCTCGCGGGCGCTGCTCGCTCACCTCGTACAGGGCGTGCGGGGGCCGATCTGTTCCCCGTCCGCAGGGGTCCTGGGATGTGTGTGGTGCAGATCCCGTCACCGTGGGCGATCGTCGCCAGCCGCTGCACGTGCGTGCCCACGAGCCGGCCGATCACCGCCGTCTCGGCTTCGCACAGCTGGGGGAACTCGGCCGCCACGTGCGCCACCGGGCAGTGGTGCTGGCAGAGCTGCCCCCCGCTGGAGATCGCGGAGGCCGAGGCAGCGTAGCCCTCGGCGGTGAGCGCGGCGGCGAGCGCCTGGGCCCGGTCCACCGGCTCCCCCGGGTGCGCGTTCACCGCTCGCTCGACGGCGTCGGATGCGCGCCGCTCCAGGCCGGCGAGCTGCTGCTCCGCGACGGCCCGGACCGCGTCGGGGCCACCCACGCCGGCCACGTAGCGCAGCGCGGTGAGCGCCAGGTCGTCGTAGGCGTGCGGGAAGGTCGACCGGCCGGCGTCGGTGAGGTGGAAGCTGCGGGCGGGACGGCCACGGCCACGCTGGGCGTCGCGCACCTGCCGCTCCTCGACCCGGCCGGTGGCGACCAGGGCGTCGAGGTGCCGGCGGACCGCGGCGGGCGAGATCCCGAGACGCGCGGCCAGCTCGGCGGCCGTCTGGGGTCCGTGCTCGAGCAGCAGGCCGCTCACGCGGTCGCGGGTACGCCCGTCGTCGGCAGATGCCGACGGCCTGAGCTGCGCCGCGAGGGATTCCACAACACGAGTGTGTCCTAAATCGAGGACCGCGCAAGCAAGGCCAACCTAAGAAGTGGGCCGTGCGGACGCCGTCGTGATCAGCCTCACCGCTGCGGCGTGACGCCCCTCTCCCCGGCCCGGTCGGGACGGGACCTCCGGCCGCTGCGGCCTAGCATCGGACCGTGCCGCTGCTGCCCGCGTCGTTCTCCGCCCGCGTGATCTCCGGGCTGGCCCTGGCCAACGCGATCGCCAACGGGCTGATCGTCGTCACCGGCGGCGCGGTGCGGCTCACCGGCTCCGGGCTGGGCTGCCCGACGTGGCCGCGCTGCACCAGCGACAGCTTCGTGGCGACGCCCGAGCTGGCCGGCCACGGCGTCATCGAGTTCGGCAACCGGCTGCTCACCTTCGTGCTCGCCGCGGTCGCCGTCGCGACGGTGGTGGCGGTCTGGCGCTCGCCGCGCCGCGACCTCCGCCCCCTCGCCGTCCTGACCTTCCTGGGCATCCCGGCCCAGGCGCTCCTCGGTGGCGTCACCGTGCTCACCGGGCTGAACCCGTGGACGGTGGCCGCGCACTTCCTCGTCTCCGCGGTCCTCGTCGCGCTCGCCACCACCCTCTGGCTGCGCTCGCGGGAGCCCGGGGTCGGTCACGTCCTGGTCCGCCGGCCCTTCGAGCTGCTGACGTGGGGCATCGCCGCCGTCACCGCGGCGGTGCTGGTGGTCGGCACGGTCGTCACCGGCAGCGGGCCGCACAGCGGGGACGTCGACGACGCCAAGGTCCCGACCGGCGACCGGATCGGGATCGACACCGAGCTGATCAGCCAGCTGCACGCCGACGTCGTCTTCCTGCTGATCGGCCTGACCGTCGCGCTGCTGGTGGCGCTCCACGCGACCGACTCCCCCGGCCGCGTGCGCCGGGCGGCCCGCGACCTGCTGGTCGTCGAGCTCGCGCAGGGCGTGGTGGGGTACGTCCAGTACTTCACCGACCTGCCGATCGCGCTGGTTCTGCTGCACATGGCCGGCGCGGTGCTGATCACGGCGTTCGCCGCCCGACTGGTGTGGTCCGTGAACGGCCCCGCCTCGGACCTCCCGCTGGACGCCCGCGCTCCGCAGGCCGCCGCCACCCGCTGATCGACCGTCAGGCGCGCAGGACGAGGACGACCAGCGGTGACCCGTCGGCGGCCTCCCAGCGACCAGCGCTGAATCGCTCGGTGCGGGCGTCCGCCCACGCCGGCCAGGCGTCGTCCTCGTCGTGCCAGAGCAGCCGCCCACCCGGCAGGTAGGTGACCACGGGGCAACCGGACTCGATCAGCGCCTCGACCCCGGCCCGGTCCAGCGCGACGCCGGTCATCGAGTAGGTGCGGCGGTCGGCGCCGACCAGCTGCCCCATCCGGGCGTTGGCGAGGTCCTGCCTGCTCACACGATGGCGTCGACGATGATCGCGACCGAGAGCAGTGACAGGTACGAGATCGAGACGTGGAACAGCGTCATCGGCTTGAAGTCCCCGCCGCGCTTGATCCGGGCCAGGAGCCGGTGCGACTCCACGACGAACCACCCGCTGAGCAGCGCGGCCGGGATCGCGTACCCCAGCCCGATGCCGTAGCCGGCGGCCACCGGCCACAGCAGCAGCGACACGGCGGCGGTCGCCCAGGCCCAGGCGACCGACTGCCGGCCGACCGACAGCGCGGTCGTCACCACGGGGAGCATCGGGACGTCGGCGCGCGCGTAGTCGTCCTTGAACCGCAGCGCGAGCGCCCAGAAGTGCGGCATCTGCCAGCAGAAGACGATCCCGAAGATCACCAGGGCCGGCCAGTCGAGGGAACCGGTGACCGCGGCCCAGCCGATGAGCACCGGCGCCGCACCCGGCACCCCGCCCCACTCGGTGCTGCGGCGGGTGTGCCGCTTGAACACCATCGTGTAGAGGACGGCGTAGTAGAAGATCGCCGCCGCCGAGAGCGCGGCGGCCAGGGGCGTCGTCGTCACCAGGAGCAGGACGATCGAGCTCACCGTCAGGGCGAACCCGAACACCAGCGCCGCCCGCGGGGTGACCTCGCCGGTGACCAGCGGGCGCTTCTGGGTGCGCTGCATCAGCCGGTCGATGTCGCGGTCGAAGTAGCAGTTGAAGACGTTCGCCGCCCCGGCGGCGAGCGTGCCACCGACCAGCGTCCAGAACAGCAGCGCGAGCGACGGCCAGCCGCGGTCGGCGACCATCATCGCCGGCACGGTCGTGATGAGCAGCAGCTCGATGATCCGCGGCTTGGTCAGCCCGACGTAGGCGCCGACCCGCGCCCGGAGGCGGGTGGCGAGACGGGGAGCGGGGGCGGCGGTGCGCTCGGACAGCGCCGTCACCGGGTGCCCTCGTGCGCGGTCGCGCGCGGGCAGCAGGGCACCACGGGATCCCTTCGAACCGGGGGGGAGGAACGCGGCCCATGGTAGCCCCGCCCCGGTTCGAGCCAGCCGCACGGCGTGACCTCGGATGACTAGGGTTGATCACGTTGATGCCGCGCGTGGAGCGGGTAGGGGCGACGACGGCGACACCCGTCGCGTCCCGCCGGCACGTCCGCCGGCGGCCGACCGCCCGTCCGGGTGCATCGTCAGGCCTACCTCGAGGGAGACACCGACCAGATGGACACGCGCAGCACCGAGGCGGAAGCCCCGGCCGAGGCCGCGACCGACGCGCCCACCGGCAACCCGTCGCAGCCGCGGCCCACCCTGCCCGCGGACTTCGGTGACCTCGACCGCCGCGCCATCGACACCGCGCGGGTCCTGGCCATGGACGCGGTCCAGAAGGTCGGCAACGGCCACCCCGGCACCGCGATGAGCATGGCGCCGACCGCCTACCTGCTCTTCCACAAGTGGCTCACGCACGACCCGAGCGACCCGCAGTGGACCGGCCGCGACCGGTTCATCCTCTCGATGGGCCACTCCAGCCTGACGCTGTACGTCCAGCTGTTCCTCTCCGGCTACGGCCTGGAGCTGGCGGACCTGCAGGCGCTGCGCACCTGGGGGTCCAAGACCCCCGGCCACCCGGAGGTCAACCACACCCCCGGCGTGGAGACGACGACCGGCCCCCTGGGCCAGGGCGTCGGCAACGCCGTCGGCATGGCCATGGCCGCCCGCCGCGAGCGCGGCATGCTCGACCCCGACGCCCCCGAGGGCGAGAGCCTGTTCGACCACACCATCTGGTGCTTCGCCTCCGACGGTGACCTCGAGGAGGGCGTCAGCGGCGAGGCCTCGTCGCTGGCCGGCACGCAGAAGCTCGGCAACCTGGTCCTCGTCTACGACGACAACGAGATCTCCATCGAGGACGACACGACCGTCGCCTTCACCGAGGACGTCGGCAAGCGCTACGAGGCCTACGGCTGGCACGTCCAGCACGTCGACGACGGCGAGGACCTCGCCTCGATCGACGCCGCGTTCGCCGCGGCCAAGGCGGAGACGAGCCGGCCCTCGATCATCGTGCTGCGGACCGTCATCGCGTGGCCCGCGCCGAACAAGCAGAACACCGGCGCCTCCCACGGCTCCGCCCTGGGCGACGACGAGGTCCGGGCGACCAAGGAGATCCTCGGGTTCGACCCCGGACGCACCTTCCAGGTCGACGACGACGTGCTGGCCCACGCCCGCTCGGTGGTCGACCGCGGCCGCGAGCTGCGCGCGCAGTGGGACGAGGAGTTCGCCGCCTGGCAGCAGGCCAACCCCGAGGGCGCCGCGCTCCTGGAGCGGATGAGCACCCGCACGCTCCCCGAGGGCTGGCAGGAGAAGCTGCCCAGCTGGGACGCCGACCCCAAGGGCGTCGCGACCCGCAAGGCCTCCGGCGAGGTGCTCGCCGCCCTCTACCCGGCCCTGCCGGAGCTGTGGGGTGGATCGGCGGACCTGGCGGAGAGCAACAACACCGCCGTCAAGGGCGAGCCCTCGTTCCTGCCGGCCGAGCGCCAGACCAAGATGTGGAGCGGTGGCCCCTACGGCCGCACCCTCCACTTCGGCGTCCGCGAGCACGCCATGGGCGCGATCATGAACGGCATCGCGCTGCACGGCGGCACCCGTGTGTACGGCGGCACGTTCCTCACCTTCTCCGACTACATGCGCGGAGCCGTCCGCCTGGCCGCGCTCATGCAGCTGCCGGTGACCTACGTGTGGACGCACGACTCCATCGGCCTCGGCGAGGACGGCCCCACCCACCAGCCGATCGAGCACTTCGCCGCGCTCCGGGCCATCCCCGGTCTCGACGTCGTCCGCCCGGCGGACGCCAACGAGGTCGCCGTCGCCTGGCGGACCGTCCTCGAGAACAACGACCGCCCGGCCGGTCTGCTGCTCTCCCGGCAGAACCTGCCGGTGTTCGACCGGTCGTCCTTCGGCTCGGCAGAGGGGACGGCGCGCGGTGCCTACGTGCTCGCCGACGCCTCCACCGGCACGCCCGAGGTGATCCTGCTCGGCACCGGCTCCGAGGTGCAGATCGCCGTCGCCGCCCGCGAGCGCCTCGAGGCCGACGGCGTGCCCACCCGCGTCGTCTCGGTGCCCTGCGTGGAGTGGTTCGCCGAGCAGGACCAGGGCTACAAGGACGAGGTGCTCCCCCCGTCGGTCCGCGCCCGCGTGAGCGTGGAGGCGGGCGTGCCGATGGGCTGGCGCGAGTTCGTCGGCGACGCCGGCCGCATCGTGGGCCTCACCCACTACGGCGCCAGCGCGGCCTACACCGTCCTGTACGAGGAGTTCGGCCTCACCGACGAGGCGGTGGTGAACGCCGCCCGCGAGAGCCTCGAGGCCGCCCGCTCCGGCGCCGCCGTCCCCGCCGGCCCGGTGGCCGCGACCGGCGGCCTCTACTCCCCCACCGGCGACCGCTGAACCTGCACCACCCGAGCCCGAAGGGCATATGACATGGCACAGAACGAGAACCTCGCCGAGCTGTCCCGCGCAGGCGTCGCCGTCTGGCTCGACGACCTGTCCCGCGACCGGATCCGCAGCGGGAACCTCCAGTCACTGGTCGACGAGCACTCGGTCGTCGGGGTCACGACGAACCCGACGATCTTCGCCGCGGCCATCAGCGGGTCGGACTCCTACGACGACCAGCTGCACGCCCTCGCGGTGCGCGAGGTGAGCGTCGAGGAGGCCCTGCGCACCATCACCGCCGCCGACGTCCGCGACGCCTGCGACCTCCTGCGGCCGCTCGCCGACCGGCAGCCCGGCGACGGCCGGGTCTCCCTGGAGGTGGCTCCCGGCCTCGCGCACGACACCGACGCCACCGCCGCCGAGGCCGCGCACCTGTGGTGGCTCGTCGACCGGCCGAACCTCTACATCAAGATCCCGGCGACCGAGGCGGGCCTCCCGGCCATCACGACGTCGATCGCCCGCGGGATCAGCGTCAACGTCACCCTGATCTTCAGCCTGGAGCGGTACCGCGCCGTCATGGACGCCTACCTCTCGGGTCTCGAGCAGCGGCTGGCCGACGACCCGGAGGCGGACCTGAGCACGCTGGAGTCGGTGGCGTCGTTCTTCGTCTCCCGCGTGGACTCCGAGATCGACAAGCGCCTCGACAAGGCCGGTGCCGACCCGTCCCTCAAGGGCAAGGCCGGCGTCGCCAACGCCCAGCTGGCCTACCAGGCCTACGAGGAGGTGTTCACCTCCGAGCGCTGGCAGCCGCTGGAGGCCAAGGGTGCTCGGCGGCAGCGGCCGCTGTGGGCCTCGACCGGGGTCAAGAACCCGGAGTACTCCGACACCCTCTACATCAGCGAGCTGATCGCGCCCGGCACCGTGAACACGATGCCGGAGAAGACGCTCATGGCCTACGCCGACCACGGCACCCCCGGCACGGCGGTGCAGAAGTCCTACGACGACGCCGCGGCGGTCATGCAGGCCGTCCGCGACGCCGGGGTGGACCTGGACGACGTCTTCCGGCTGCTCGAGGAGGAGGGCGTGCAGAAGTTCGTCGACTCCTGGGACGAGCTCACCGACTCCGTGCGCACCGAGCTGGAGGACAAGGCGTGACGCTGGAGTTCAGCTCCACCGGCCTGGAGGTTCCCGAGCCGCTCCGGTCGCAGCTCGCCCAGGACGACGTCGCCACCCGGCTGGCGCGGAAGGACGCGACGCTGTGGGGCCCGGAGGCCGAGAGCGAGGCAGCGATCCGGCTGGGCTGGCTGGACCTCCCCGCCTCGTCGCGCTCGCTGGTCTCCCAGTTGGCCGACCTGCGGGCCGAACTGGAGCGCGAGGGCATCGACCGCGTCGTCCTGTGCGGGATGGGCGGCTCGTCGCTGGCTCCCGAGGTCATCTGCCGGACGGCGGGGGTGCCCCTCGTGGTGCTGGACACCACCGACCCGGGCCAGGTGGCGGCGGCCATGACCGACCTGCGACGGACCGTCGTGGTGGTCAGCTCCAAGTCCGGCGGCACGGTGGAGACGGAGAGCCAGCGTCGCGCCTTCGTCGCCGCGTTCGCCGCGGAGGGGATGGACGAGGGCCAGATCGGGGCGCGCTTCGTCGTCGTCACCGATCCCGGTTCGCCGCTGTCGGAGACCGCCGCCGCCATGGGCGCGCGGGCGGTCTTCCTCGCCGACCCCACGGTCGGTGGCCGCTACAGCGCCCTGTCCGCGTTCGGGCTGGTGCCCTCGGCGCTCGCCGGCGCGGACGTCGGCGCGCTGATCGACGACGCCGAGCAGCTCGCGGAAGGGCTCACGCGGCCGGACAACGCCGCCATGGAGCTGGGCATCGCGCTCGGCGCCGCCTTCGAGGCCGGCCGCGACAAGATCGCCCTCGCCGATGCCCCCGGCACCGCCATCCAGGGCTTCGGCGACTGGGCCGAGCAGCTGATCGCCGAGTCCACCGGCAAGCAGGGCCGGGGCATCCTGCCGGTCGTCCTGGAGTCGGCCGACGCGCCCGGCGCGACCGCGCCCGACGTGCTGCTCGGCATCGTCGGCGACGCCGCTCCGCAGCCCGGGCCCTCGGTGGGGGTCACCGGTCCGCTCGGCGCGCAGTTCCTCGCCTGGGAGTACGCCACGGCGGTCGCGGGGCGGGTGCTCGGGATCAACCCGTTCGACCAGCCGAACGTGACCGAGAGCAAGGAGAACACCAAGGCCATCCTCGCCGCCGGTCTCCCCGCGGAGGAGCCGACGGCCACCGTCGGAGCCGTGCAGATCCACGGGAGCGCCGGTCTGCTCGACGGCGTGGACCTCTCGTCGGCCGACGGACTGCGACTGGCCCTCGACGCCCTGCTCGGGGCGGTCCCGCCCCACGGCTACCTCGCGGTCATGGCCTACCTGGACCGGCTGCAGGACGCCTCGGTCGCGGACGTGCGCGCGGCGCTCGCCCGGCGCACCGACCGCTCGGTCACCTTCGGCTGGGGCCCGCGCTTCCTGCACTCGACCGGCCAGTACCACAAGGGCGGTCCGCAGGTCGGCGCCTTCCTCCAGCTGACCGGAGCCGTGGCCGAGGATCTGCCGGTCCCCGACCAGCCCTACACCTTCGGCACCCTGCAGGCGGCCCAGGCAGCCGGCGACCGCAAGGCGCTGGCCGACCGGGAGCGCCCGCTGCTGCACCTGCACCTGACCGACCGGGCAGCGGGAATCGGCCAGCTGCTCGCCGCGCTGGGCTGAGCGTCGGTGCGGCGCGGACCCGAGCACGCCGTCCGCGCCGCACCGGGACCACCCCGTCGCCGACCCTCCAGGGCCGGACGGCGGGACACTCCGACCACGAGGACGGAAGATGATCCCCAACCCGCTGCGCGATCCGCGGGACCGGCGGCTCCCCCGGGTGCCCGAGCCGTGCGCGCTCGTCGTCTTCGGCATCACCGGTGACCTGGCGCGCAAGAAGCTGCTCCCGGCCGTCTACGACCTCGCCAACCGCGGCCTGCTCCCGACCAACTTCGCGCTGCTGGGCTTCGCCCGCCGCGACTGGGGTGACACCGAGTTCGCCGAGCTGGCCCGCGACGCCGCCCGGCAGAACGCCCGCACGCCGTGGCGGGAGGAGGTGTGGGAGCGGCTCGCCGGCACCGTCCGCTTCGTCCAGGGCAGCTTCGACGACGACAACGCCTTCGACGAGCTCGCCGAGCACCTCGCCGAGCTGGAGGGCAGCCACGGCATCGGCGGCAACGCGGCCTTCTACCTGTCCATCCCGCCAGCGATGTTCCCCGTGGTGCTGAAGCAGATGCAGCGCACCGGGATGGCCGACAGCACCCCCGACCGCTGGCGCCGCGTCGTCGTCGAGAAGCCGTTCGGCACCGACCTGGAGTCCAGCCGCGAGCTCAACGCCCTGGTCGACTCGGTGTTCACCGCCGACGACGTCTTCCGCATCGACCACTACCTGGGCAAGGAGACCGTCCAGAACCTGATGGCGCTGCGGTTCGCCAACACCCTGTTCGAGCCGATCTGGAACGGGCACAACGTCGACTCGGTGCAGATCACCATGGCCGAGGACGTCGGGATCGGCGGGCGGGCCGGGTTCTACGAGAAGACCGGCGCGGCGCGCGACGTGCTGCAGAACCACCTGCTGCAGCTGCTGGCGCTCACCGCCATGGAGGAGCCGGTCAAGTTCTCGGCGGAGGAGATCCGCACCGAGAAGCTCAAGGTGCTGCGCGCCATCTCGCTGCCGGAGGACCTGCAGACCTTCGCCGTGCGGGGCCAGTACGAGCAAGGTTGGCTGGCCGGTCAGCGCGCCTGCGGCTACCGCCAGGAGGAGGGCGTCGACCCGGAGTCGACGACGGAGACCTTCGCGGCCGTCCGGCTCGGGGTGGAGACCCGCCGCTGGGCCGGGGTGCCGTTCTACCTGCGCACCGGCAAGCGCCTGCCCCGACGGGTCACCGAGATCGCCCTGGTCTTCAAGCGGGCGCCGCACCTGCCCTTCGAGGACACCGACACCGAGGAGCTGGGCAACAACCAGCTCGTCGTCCGGGTGCAGCCCGACGAAGGTGTCACCCTCAAGTTCGGGTCGAAGGTGCCGGGCAGCGTCATGGAGGTCCGCGACGTGTCGATGGACTTCCTCTACGGCGAGCAGTTCACCGAGTCCAGCCCCGAGGCCTACGAGCGGCTGCTGCTCGACGTGCTCCTCGGCGACGCGACCCTGTTCCCCCGCAACGCCGAGGTCGAGGCCTCCTGGGCGGTGATCGACCCGCTCGAGGAGTTCTGGCAGGGCACCACGCCGTACCCGTACCGCGCCGGCGAGTGGGGGCCGCGGGCCGCCGACGAGATGCTCGCCGCCGAGGGCCGCCGGTGGCGGCGACCGTGAACGGGCACCACCGGGAGGAGACCCCATGACCACCCTCTGGGACACGACCGGGTCGGCCGTCGTCAAGGAGCTGGCCGCGCAGCGGCGCACCGGTGGGGCGGTGCTCTCCGGAGTCGCCCTGACCCTGGTCGTCGTGGCCGACGAGAGCCGGGTGGCCGAGGCCGAGGAGGCCGCGACCCACGCGGCGGAGATGCACCCGTGCCGCGTGCTCATCGTCGTCCGGCGGCAGATCGACGCCCCGGTGCCCCGCCTCGACGCCGAGGTGCAGATCGGTGGCCGGCTCGGCCCGGGCGAGGCCGTCGTCATGCGGATGTACGGGCGGCTCGCGCTGCACGCCGAGTCGGTCGTGCTCCCCCTCCTCGCCGCCGACGCCCCGGTGGTGACCTGGTGGCACGGCGTCCCGCCCGAGCGGATCGCCACCGACGCCCTCGGCGCGCTCGCCGACCGGCGGATCACCGACAGCTCGCTCACCGAGGACCCGACCGCCACGCTCCGTCGGCGCGCCGAGGACTACGCCCCCGGCGACTCCGACCTCGCCTGGACCCGGAGCACCGCCTGGCGCGCGGTCCTCGCCTCCACGCTCGACTCGGTGTCCGGCCGCCGCAGCGACGCCGTCCGGGTCCAGGGCGGCCGGATCGAGGGTGACCCGGCCAACGCCACCGCCCAGCTCCTCGCGGGCTGGATCTCCTCCCGCTGCGGCTGCGCCGCCGACGTCGTCGAGGGCTCCCGCAACCCCGGTCCCAGCGGCGTGGAGGCGGTCGGGCTGCGCCTGGACCAGGACGAGCAGCTGGAGGTCCGCGCCGATCACCGCGGCGGCGCGGTCATCTCCCAGCCGTACCGGCCGGACTCCACCCTGGCGCTGCCCGAGCGCTCCCTGGGCGACCTCCTCAGCGAGGAGCTCCGGCGACTCGACCCCGACGAGCCCTACAGCGAGGCACTGGAGGCGGCCACCGGGCTGCACGGGCTCTCCGACCGCGCCCCGGTCCGCGAGCACGTCTGGTTCGATCCCGCCGCCCCGGAGGGCGCACCGCCACGGCGCCGCTCCGGTGGCCGGGCCACCTCCGCCGACGCGGTGACCTCGTGAGCCTCTCCCCCGGTGACCGGAGCTCCGCAGAGCTGCCCGACGGGGACCGTCCGACACCGCAGGTCGTCATCGAGCCCGACGCCGACCGGCTGGCGCGCGCGGTCGCCGAGGCACTGGTCGCCCGGCTCGCCGCGGCCCAGGCCGTGCACGGCAGCGCGTCGGTCGTGCTCACCGGTGGAGGCATGGGAGCCGCCGTCCTCGAGCACGTCGCCGGCCTCGTGGCCGAGCCCGTGCGCGAGGTCGTCGACTGGCAGCAGGTCGACTTCTGGTGGGGCGACGAGCGCTTCGTGCCCGCGGACTCCGACGACCGCAACGAGCGGCACGCCCGGGCGGCGCTGCTGGACCGGCTCGACCTCCCGGGTTTCCGGGTGCACGCCATGGCCGCCTCCGGCGGCGACCTGGCAACCCCGGAGGAGGCCGCCGAGGACTACCTGGCCGAGCTGCGGGAGTACGCAGCCGCGGGCCGCGACCTGCCGCGCTTCGACGTCCTCCTGCTGGGGATGGGCCCCGAGGGTCACGTCGCGTCGATCTTCCCGGACTCCCCCGCGGTGCGCGACGACCGGCCGGTGCTGGCGGTGCGCGACTGCCCCAAACCCCCGCCGACGCGGGTCAGCCTCGGCTTCGCGGCGATCAACGCCGCCGAGGAGGTCTGGCTGGTGGTGTCCGGTGCGGAGAAGGCGCCGGCCGTCGCCCGTGCGCTGGCCGGCGCCCCCGCGGAGGAGATCCCGGCGGCCGGGGTGCAGGGCACCCGGGCCACCCGGTGGCTGCTCGACGCGGCCGCGGCCGGCGAGCTGCCGCGCGCCGCGGGCTGACTCAGCCGCCGCGGCGCACGCGCAGGCGCTGCAGCGCCTCCTCGAGCAGGGCGTCGCCGTCGGCGTCGCTGCGCCGTTCGCGGACGTAGGCGAGGTGGGTCTTGTACGGCTCGATCCGCGGCGCCGGAGGCGGGTCGTCGCGGTCCTGCCCGGCCGGGAGACCGCACCGCGGGCAGTCCCAGAACTCCGGGACGTCGGCCTCGCTGGCCAGCACCACCCGCGTCTCGTGCCCGTTCGCGCACCAGAAGGGGATCCGCCGCCGGGGCGCGGACTCGCCCCGCTCGGCCTCCCCCATCGGACCCGCACCGACCCGGGAACCCCGGATCGCGTTGCCACCAGCCACGTGTGCCCCCTGATCGTCGCTCCGGGTCGCGGCGGCACGAGGCCGCCGCGGGCCGAAGTCTAGGGCCTTCCGGGCATGGTTTCGGTCACGTTTTCGTCCCGGCTGCGCCGACCGCTCGGCGGCGTCAGGAGACGTTCAGCAGGATCCCGATCCCGACGATGCAGACGCTCCAGATCACCGCGGTGCCCACGGTGATCCGGTTCAGGTTCTTCTCCACGACCGAGGACCCGGCCAGCGACGACGAAGCGGCGCCGCCGAACATCGACGACAGACCGCCACCCTTGCCGCGGTGCAGCAGGATGAGCACGATCAGGAGCAGGCTGGTGATCACCAGCACCACGTTCAGCAGCAGCTCCATGGACCTCTCCGGAAGGCTCGACGACCGGCGACGGACGCCAGCTCTCGCATCGAGCCTAGCCGACGCCCCCTCGGGTCCTGGCGAGGTGCGGGCGGTGGGGCGTGCGGCCCCGGCGGGGTCAGCGGACGCCGGCGGTCGCGACGTCGTAGCTGGCGTAGGGGCGCATGACGACGCCGTTGTGCAGCCGCTGGCCGGCGAGCAGCTGGATCCGCGCCTCGGCCAGGGGCACGTACGCCGCCGTCCTGCGGACCGCCTCGGCCACCGCCGCCCAGGAACCACCGTTGCCGGCGCGCGCCTCGTCGACCAGCTGGTTGACACCGGGATCGTTCAGCCGCGCGTAGTTCGTGTTGCCGACCAGGCGCACGCTGCGACCGTCGACCAGCGGCACGAGGAAGGAGCCGGGCGTCGGGAAGTCCGCGTTCCGCGTGGCCAGCACGATGCCGTACCCGTTGCGGGCCACGGTGTCGGGATTGCCGACCTCGGTCGCGTAGAAGGAGACCGGGTCCAGCGGGCGGATCTCCACGTCGATGCCGACCTCGCCCAGCTGGTCGGAGATCTCCTGCGCCACCTGGAGGCTGCTCGGCGCGTCCGGGACGGCCAGGACGGTGCTGAAACCGTCCGGCAGCCCGCACTTCCCGAGCGCGGCACGAGCAGCCTTCTGGTCCGGGCCCGCGTCGCTGTGCTTCGGCCCGCCGCCGAGGCCGCGTGGCCAGAGCTGGGAACTGCGCACCGCGTCCACCGCTCCCCCGAGCGCGCCCTGCACCCCTGCCCGGTCGATCGCCGCCGCGACGGCCGTCCGGCAGTTCGGGTTGTCCATGGGCGCCACGTCGGTGGGCAGCGCCAGGACCCGTACCGAGCCGGTGGTCACGTCGTCGATGCGGCCGCGCAGCGGGTCGTCGTCGTCCTCCGACAGGCGGGCGGTGGTGGCCACCTGCACGCCGGTGCCGGAGATGTCGATGTCGGCCGATCCGGCCAGCAGGGCCTGGTCGCGCTCCACGCCCGACAAACCGGTGCGCACCACCACCGAATCCGGCAACGCGGTGCGGACGTCGTCGGTGGCCCGGTCCCACTGCGGGTTGCGCTCCAGCAGGATGCCGGTCTCGGCGTCGACGGAGGTGATGGCGTAGGGGCCCGAGGACACCGGGTCCAGGCCGTACTGACCGGCGGTGTCCAGCTCGGCCGGAACAGGGCTGCTGGACGGAAGGGCGAGGACGTAGGGCAGGTCCGGCTGGGGGGACCGCAGGTGGAAGACGATCGTCCGGTCGTCGGGCGTCTCGACCGACGTCAGGTCCGGGTCGTCCTCCTCCCGCGAGTACGGGCCGGGGTAGGGGTTGGCCGGGTCGTCGAGCAGGTCCACGACATAGGTGGGGCCACCGACGACGACGTCGGAGGCGAACGACCGCTGGATGCCGTACTTGACGTCCTGGCTGGTGATCGGGCGGCCGTTCTCGAACCGGGTGCCCTCGCGCAGCGTGAAGGTCCAGGTCAGCCCGTCCGGGGAGACCTGCCCGAGGTCCGTCGCGAGGTCGGGGACGAGCTCGTCGGTCGCCCCGGGCTCGGCCGAGTACGTGACCAGGGTGCGGGTGTACAGCCGCATGAGGTTCCAGACGCCCGGCAGGTAGGAGCGCTGGGGATCGAGGCTGTCGATCTGCGGGGCGACGATCCGGAGGGTGCCACCGCTGCTGTCGGACGGGGACCGCACGCCCTGCACGCCGACGTCAGCGCCGTCGGAGAGGACGGGGACGTCGGCCCGCCCGCCCGCGCCACCGAGGCAGCTGACGGCGAGCACCAGCACGAGCAGCACGACGGCTGCGGACGCGAGGAGCCGCCGGCGGGACCAGCCCCGGGCCCAGTCGGGCAACCGGTCGGCCAGTCGTTCCAGCGTCTGCTGCACCACCTGCTGCCCGCCCCCACCCGTGTCCGGCCGGCGGCGGGCAGCAGGGTTCAGCTACCGCCGGCGGCGATCCGACAGATCTGTGCGAACTCGTCGGCGTCCAGGCTGGCACCGCCGACGAGCGCGCCGTCGATGTCCGCCCCGGCCAGGATCCCGGCCGTGTTCGCGGCCTTCACCGACCCTCCGTAGAGGATACGGACGGCGGCGGCCGTCTCCGGTCCGAATCGCTCGGCGAGCCGCGCCCGCAGGGCACCGCACACCTCCTGCGCATCCTCGGCGGAGGCGACCTCACCGGTGCCGATGGCCCAGACCGGCTCGTAGGCGATCACCAGGCTCGCCCCCACCTGCTCGGCGCTCAGACCCTCGAGCGCGGCGTCGAGCTGCGCGGTGCAGTGCGGGACGTGCGTCCCGGCCTTGCGGACGTCGAGCCCCTCCCCCACGCACAGGATCGGCACCAGCCCGTGCCGCAGGGCGGCCCGGACCTTGGCGGCGACGACGGCGTCGTCCTCGGCGTGCAGGGCGCGACGCTCGGAGTGGCCGACGGTGACGTAGGTGCAGGCGAGCGCGGCGAGCATGCTGCCGCTGACGTCACCGGTGTAGGCGCCGGAGTCCTGGACCGCGAGGTCCTGCGCCCCGTAGCCGACCGCCAGCTTGTCGCCGGCGACCAGCGTCTGGACGCTGCGCAGCGCGGTGAACGGAGGGAGGACGACGACCTCCGCCGTCTCCATCTCCTTGTCCTTGAGGCTGAACACCACCTTCTGCAGCAGGCCGATGGCCTCCAGGTGGTTCAGGTTCATCTTCCAGTTGCCGGCGATGAGCGGCCGGCGTGCGGCGGTGGTTGCCATGGTGTCCCCGTTCAGTCCGCGAGCACCGCGAGGCCCGGGAGCTCCCGGCCCTCGAGGTACTCCAGCGACGCACCGCCGCCGGTGCTGATGTGGCCGTAGGAGTCCTCGTCGAGCCCGAGCACGCGGACGGCCGCGGCGGAGTCGCCCCCACCGACGACCGACAGCCCACCGACCCTGGCGACCGCCTCCGCAACACCGCGGGTGCCGGCCTGGAACGGGGCCATCTCGAACACGCCCATCGGGCCGTTCCAGAAGACGGTGCGGGCGCCGGCCAGCTCACCGGCGAAGAGCTCGACCGTGCGCGGGCCCACGTCCAGACCCATCTGGTCCTCGGGGATCGCGTCGGCGTCGACCGTCGTGGAGCCGGCGTCGGCGCTGAACTGCGGAGAGCAGACCACGTCGACCGGGAGCACGATGCGGCCCCCGGCCTCGGCGAGCAGCCGGCGGCAGGTGTCGACCTGGTCTGCCTCGAGCAGCGACGTCCCGACCCCGTGCCCCTGGGCGGCGAGGAAGGTGAAGCACATGCCGCCGCCGACGAGCAGCCGGTCGACCTTGGGCAGCAGTGCCTCGATGACCGCGAGCTTGTCGCTGACCTTGGAACCACCGAGCACCACCACGTAGGGGCGCTCCGGGTCGGTCGTCAGCCGGGTCAGGACCTCGAGCTCACGGGCCACCAGCCGGCCGGCGTAGTGCGGCAGGCGCTGGGCGACGTCGAACACCGAGGCGTGCTTGCGGTGCACGGCGCCGAACGCGTCGTCCACGTAGACGTCGGCCAGCGCGGCGAACCGGTCGGCGAGCTCGCCGCGCTCCGCGTCGTCCTTCGACGTCTCGGCGGCCTCGAAGCGGACGTTCTCCAGCAGGAGGACGTCGCCGTCGCGCAGCGCCGCGGCCTTCGCGCGCGCGTCGTCCCCGGCGGTGTCGGCGGCCAGCGGGACGTCGACACCGAGCAGCTCGCCCAGGCGCGCGGCGACCGGCGCGAGGGAGAACTGCGGGTCCGGCGTGCCCTTCGGGCGGCCGAGGTGAGCGGAGACGATCACGCGGGCCCCGGCCTCGCGCAGCGCCTGCAGGGTGGGCAGGCTGGCGCGGATGCGGCCGTCGTCGGTGATCTCGCGGGTGCTCTTGTCCAGCGGGACGTTCAGGTCGGCGCGCAGCAACACGCGCCGACCCGAGACGCCCTCGGCGAGCAGGTCGTCGAGGGAGCGCATCAGAGCTTCGAGCCCACCAGCGCGGTGAGGTCCACGAGCCGGTTGGAGTAGCCCCACTCGTTGTCGTACCAGCCGAGGACCTTGGCCATCGGGCCGAACACCTTGGTCAGCTTCGCGTCATAGATGCAGGACGACGGGTCGGTGACGATGTCCGAGGAGACGATCTCGTCGCTGGTGTAGGTCAGGTACTTGCCGAGCGGCCCGGCGGCGGCCTCGCGGTAGGCGGCGTCGATGTCGTCGGCCGTGGCCTCGTTCTTCAGCTGCACCGTCAGGTCGGTGGCCGAGCCGGTCGGGACCGGGACGCGGATCGCGTAGCCGTCGAGCTTGCCCTTGAGCTCGGGCAGGACCAGGCCGATGGCCTTGGCGGCGCCGGTGGAGGTCGGCACCATGTTGAGCGCGGCACCGCGGGCACGGCGGAGGTCCTTGTGCGGACCGTCCTGCAGGTTCTGGTCGGCGGTGTAGGCGTGGATCGTGGTCATGAGACCCCGCTCGATGCCGAACGCGTCGTTGAGGACCTTGGCCAGCGGGGCCAGGCAGTTGGTGGTGCAGGACGCGTTGCTGATGACGGTCTGCGAGCCGTCGTACAGGTCGTCGTTGACGCCCATGACGATGGTGATGTCGTCGTCGGTCGCGGGCGCGGAGATGATGACCTTCTTGGCGCCACCGGCGTCGACGTGCTTGCGCGCGTCGGCGGCCTTGGTGAAGAAGCCGGTGGACTCGACGACGACGTCGACGCCCAGGTCGGCCCACGGCAGGTTCGCCGGGTCGCGCTCGGACAGCACCTTCATCTGGGTGCCGCCGATGGTGATGCCGTCGCCGTTGGCCACGACGTCCTGACCGAGGCGGCCGAGGATGCTGTCGTACTTGAGCAGGTGGGCCAGGGCCTCGTTGCTGGTCAGGTCGTTGACCGCCACGATCTCGATGTCCTGGCCGCTGGCCGCCGCGGCCCGCCAGAAGTTGCGGCCGATCCGGCCGAATCCGTTGATGCCTACCCGGACCGTCACTGCAGACCTCCACTGTCGCGTCGAAAGCTGTGGCACTCGGGGGCCGCGAGTCGCGGCCTCGCTCCGGCTCCGAACCCTAGCGGGCGCGTGATCCGACGGCTCCCGCACGCCCGATCGAGCGACGACATGATGATCAGGTGACCTGATCGTTCCGGGTCCTCCCCCGCGGTCGACGGCGAGGGAGGACCCGGAACGGTGAGGGAGGACGTCGGCGCGGTGCCGCGCCGGCCCGGCCCCCTCGGGGCGAGGGGTCCTCCTACTGGGCGAGCATGTCGTCGGTGACGACGGACTCCGTGTCCGGGATGCCGAGGTCCTTCGCCCGCTTGTCGGCCATCGCCAGGAGACGCCGTATCCGGCCCGCGACGGCGTCCTTGGTCATCGGTGGGTCGGCGCGCTGGCCCAGCTCCTCCAGCGAGGCCTGACCGAACTCCAGCCGCAGCCGACCGGCGACCAGCAGGTGCTCGGGCGCATCCTCGCCGAGGATCTCCAGCGCCCGCTCGACCCGCGCGCTGGCGGCGACGGCGGCCCGCGCCGACCGGCGCAGGTTGGCGTCGTCGAAGTTGGCCAGCCGGTTCGCCGTGGCCCGGACCTCGCGGCGCATCCGCCGCTCCTCCCAGGCCAGCACCGCGTCGTGCGCGCCCATGCGGGTCAGCAACGCGCTGATCGCGTCCCCGTCGCGGACGACGACCCGGTCGGCTCCGCGCACCTCGCGGGCCTTGGCGGCGATCCCGAGGCGCCGGGCGGCACCGACCAGGGCCATGGCGGCCTCGGGGCCGGGGCAGGTGACCTCGAGCGAGGAGGACCGACCGGGCTCGGTGAGCGAGCCGTGCGCCAGGAACGCGCCGCGCCAGGCGGCCTCGGCGTCGTTGATGCTGCCGGAGACGACCGCCGGGGGCAGGCCCCGGACGGGGCGCCCGCGCTGGTCGACCAGTCCGGTCTGCCGCGCCAGACCCTCCCCGTGCTTCGCGATGCGGACCAGGTAGCGCACGCCGCGGCGGATGTTGCCGCCCGCGAGCACGCTGACGCCGCTCGTGTAGCCGTAGACCTCGCTGATGTCGCGGCGAAGCCGGCGGGCCACGGACCCGGTGTCCAGCTCCGCCTCGATGACCACGCGGCCACCGACGATGTGCAGGCCGCCGGAGAACCGCAGCAGCGCGGTCACCTCGGCCTTGCGCTCGGAGGTCTTCGTGCACTCCACCCGGGAGAGCTCGTCCTTCACCATGGCGGTCATCGCCATGCCGTCCACCCCCACGTCGCGCCGGGACGTCCTGCCCCGGGCATTCGGGAAAGCGTCATGCGCGCCGTCCCCTTCCCCCTCGTGCCGCCCAGGCGGCCGTGCCTTCGTTACCCGGTCGAACCGATCTACTCGTTCACCGCCGACCGACCACCGACGCCAGGGCGGCCGACAGCCGCTCCGGCTCGTGCCGGGGCGCCCCGTCGGGCTCGGCCACGGGCGCGAGCACCAGCTCGGCACCGCAGTCGCGCACCGCGTCCAGCAGACCACGCCGGTCAACTACCGATTCAGCATCCGCGATCACGCTGTGCAACGCCACTCCGCCCAGATGTGCTCGCAACACTGTCAGATGCTCCTCCGGCGAGAAACCGTCGGTCTCACCGGGTTGCGGCTCCAGGTTGAGGACCACGACCACCTTCGCCCGCGCGGCCTCCAGCGCGGCCCGCAGCTGCGGGACGAGCAGGTGGGGAAGCACCGAGGTGTACCAGGAGCCAGGACCGAGCGAGACGACGTCGGCCGCCGCGATCGCCTCCAGGACGGCGAGGTTCACCGGCGGGTCCGCCGGCGAGAGCGAGATCTCCCGCACCCGGCCGGGCGTCGAGGCGATGGCCACCTGGCCACGGATCCGTCGGGTCCGCGCCGGGTCGTCGGGGTCGGTGCTCTCCACCCGGGCCACCAGGTCCAGCGGGACGTCGGCCATCGGCAGCACGCGCCCGGGACAGCCGAGCAGGTCGGCGAGGCTGTCGAGCGCCCGCACGGTGTCACCGCCGTGCATCTCCACCAGGCCGGTGAGCACCAGGTTGCCGACCGGATGGCCGGCCAGCACGCCGCTGCCACCCAACCGGTGCTGCAGCAGGTCGGCGACCAGGCGGGTGCGCTCGTCCTGACCGGCGAGCGCGGTGAGGGCCATCCGCAGGTCGCCGGGCGGGAGCACCGGCATCTCCCGCCGGATCCGGCCGGAGGAGCCACCGTCGTCGGCGACGGTGACGACCGCCGTCAGCTCCGGGGTGATCCGCCGCCAGGCTCCCAGCGCCGCCGCGAGACCGTGCCCACCGCCGAACGCCACGACCCGCGGCGGACGCCCGGGCACCGCTTCCCCGCCCACTACTCGCGGCCCAGGTCGCGGTGGCGGGCGACGGCGGCGATGCCCTCGGCGCTGAGCCGGCGGGCGAACTCCTCGGCGATGGCGACGCTGCGGTGCTTGCCGCCGGTGCACCCGACCGCGAGCGTGAGGTAGCGCTTCCCCTCGCGCCGGTAGCCCGGGAGCAGCAGCCGCAGCACCTCGGTGTACCGGTCGAGGAAGGGCTGCGCATCCTGCTGACCCAGGACGTAGTCGCGCACGTCGGCGTCGCGGCCGGTGTGCGCCCGCAGCTCGGGGATCCAGTGGGGGTTGGGCAGGAACCGCGCGTCGACGACGAGGTCGGCGTCCAGCGGGAGCCCGTACTTGAAGCCGAAGCTCATCACCGTGGCCGTCAGCGGCGGGGTGCGGCCCTCGCGCGCGAACGCGTTCTCCAGCGTGGCGCGCAGCTGGTGGACGTTGAGGTCGCTGGTGTCGACCCACAGGTCCGCCTCGCCGGCGATGCCCCGCAGGAGTGCCCGCTCCGCGGTGATCCCGTCGGTGAGCGTCCCGTTGCCCTGCAGCGGGTGCTCGCGCCGGTTGGACTCGTAGCGCCGGACCAGGACCTCGTCGCGGGCGTGCACGTAGACGACCCGGGGCCGGTGCCCGGCCTCGGACATCACCCGGATCGCCTCCTGCAGGTCGCTGGAGAAGGCGCGGCTGCGCACGTCGACGACGGCAGCGAACCGGCGGACGTCGCCACGCGCGCCGAGCTCCACCATCGGCAGCAGCAGCGCGGGCGGCAGGTTCTCCACGACGAACCAGCCCAGGTCCTCCAGCACCCGTCCGGCGCTGTTCTTGCCGGCGCCGGAGAGCCCGGTGACCACCACGACCTCGAGCGGCGCGAGTTCGGTGGAGGCCGGGTCCATCGCCGGAGAGAGACCGTTCTGCGGGCCGACGGCCAGGTGCTCGTCGCCGCGCTGCTCCACCACGTCTCCCGTCGTCTCCGTGCCGCTCACGAGGCCACCCGCCCGACCTCGGCGGTCGCACCGGCGCCGTTCTGCGGCGCGGCCTGCTGTGCGGGACCCTGCGGCGCGAGGGTCGACTCGGCGGCAGCCGTCTCAGCGGCAGCGGCGTCGGCCGGATCGGCGATCGCCGCCTGGACCGCCTCCGCCGTCCGCCGGCCGATGCCGGGCACCGCCATGAGTTCCTCGACCGTGGCCGCGCGCAGCCGCTTGAGGGATCCGAACTCCTTCATCAGCGCCTTCCGCCGGGTCTCGCCGAGACCCGGTACGTCGTCCAGCAGGGAGACCAGCATGCTGGTCGACCGCTTCTGCCGGTGGTAGGTGATCGCGAAGCGGTGGGCCTCGTCGCGCACCCGCTGGAGCAGGTAGAGCGCCTCGGAGGTGCGCGGGAGGATCACCGGGTCGCTCTCCCCCGGCAGCCACACCTCCTCCATGCGCTTGGCCAGCCCGCAGACGGCGACGTCGACGATGCCCAGCTCGTCCAGCGACCGCGCCGCGGCCGCGACCTGCGGCGCACCGCCGTCGACGACGAGCAGGTTGGGCGGGTAGGCGAACCGGCGCGGGCGGCCCTCCTCGGCCGCGACCCCCTGCTCGTCGCGCCGGTCGGCCTCCTCCTTGAGGTGGCGGGCGAACCGGCGCCGGACGACCTCGGCCATCGCCGCGGTGTCGTCGGTGCCGTTGGTGACGGAGAACCGGCGGTAGTCGGACTTCTTCGCCAGACCGTCCTCGAACACCACCATCGAGGCCACGACGTTGGTGCCCTGCACGTGGCTGATGTCGATGCACTCGATCCGCAGCGGGGCGTCGGGCAGCTCGAGGGCCTCCTGCAGCTCCGACAGCGCCAGGGAGCGGGCGGTGAGGTCGCTGGAGCGCTTCACCCGGTGCCGGGCGAAGGCCTCCTTGGCGTTGCGCTCCACGGTCTCGAGCAGGCTGCGCTTGTCCCCGCGCTGCGGCACGCGGAGCGACACCCGGCCGCCGCGCAGCTCCTCCAGCAGCTCGACGTAGACGTCGGCGTCCTCGGGGAGCTCGGGCACGAGCACCTCGCGGGGCACCTGCTCCCCCGCCTCGCCTACCCCCGTCTGCTCGTCGACCCCGCCGTACACCTGGAGCAGGAACTGCTCGACGAGCTCGCCGGTGGTGACCTCCTCGACCTTGTCGATGATCCAGCCGCGCTGGCCGCGCACGCGGCCGCCGCGGACGTGGAAGACCTGCACCGCGGCCTCGAGCTCGTCCTGGGCGAAGGCGACGACGTCGGCATCCGTCCCGTCACCGAGGACGACGGCCTGCTTCTCCATCGCCCGCTTGAGCGCGCCGAGGTCGTCGCGCAGCCGGGCCGCCTTCTCGTACTCCATCGCCTCGGCGGCCTCGCCCATGTCGCGCTCGAGCCGCTTGATCATCGAGTCGGTGCGCCCGGCCATGAAGTCGCAGAAGTCGTCGACGATCTTGCGGTGCTCCTCGGCGCTGACCCGGTCGACGCAGGGGGCGGCGCACTTGCCGATGTAGCCGAGCAGGCAGGGGCGGCCGATCTGGCCGGCGCGCTTGAAGACCCCGTTGGAGCAGGTGCGGGCCGGGAAGACCCTGGTCAGCGTGTCGAGCGTCTCGCGGATGGCCCAGGCGTGGGCGTAGGGCCCGAAGTACCGCACGCCCTTCTTCTTGGGCCCGCGCATGACCTGCAGCCGCGGGTACTCCTCGTTCAGCGTCACCGCGAGCGAGGGGTAGCTCTTGTCGTCGCGGTAGCGGACGTTGAACCGGGGATCGAACTCCTTGATCCAGTTGTACTCGAGCTGGAGGGCCTCGACCTCGGTGCCGACGACGGTCCACTCGACGCCGGCGGCCGTCGTGACCATCTGGCGGGTGCGCGGGTGCAGACCGGCGACGTCGGCGAAGTAGCTGTTCAGCCGCTGACGGAGGTTCTTGGCCTTGCCGACGTAGATGACGCGCCCGTTCGGGTCACGGAACTTGTAGACGCCGGGGCTCTCCGGGATGGATCCGACCGCCGGGCGGTACGTGGACGGATCGGCCATGTCTCCACACTAGGTCGCGGGGCCGACACGCCGTCAGCGGACGTACCCGTCCGTCCCACGCGTCACAGTCGGGTGCCGGAGATCCCGGGCATGCCGCGGAGCGAGACCCGAGGGCCTCGCTCCGGGAAGGGTGCTGGCGAGCGGCTCAGCCGACCGGCTGGGACCGCCGCACGGTGACGGTCGGCACGCGGGCGGCGACGGCCGCCGCGCCCCGCGCGGTCAGCCTCGCCACCCGGCGTGCGAGTGCGACGGCGGCCAGCAGGCCGACGGGCACGGCCACGAAGTCGAACGCATCCATCACGGCGTCCTTGGTCACGAACGCCAGGGAGACGCCGAAGATGCCGAGCAGGACGACGGTCGAGAGGATCCCCGACCCACGCGAGCCCTTGCCCTTCCACGGTTCGCCGCAGTGGGCCATGTCCGGGTCGCAGTCAGGAGTGAGTGCGCTCATCGCGGCCTCCCTCGAGGGCCGCACACGCGGCCCGGTGACGTTGGTCACATCCACGATACGGCGAGAAGGCCCTGGTCTCAACCCCTGGACCGATGCGATCGGTTCGTCCCAGACATCGGCAGCTCGGAGCATGCGACGGCGCCCGCCCCCGAACCGCAGGGGCGGGCGCTGCCGCGAGGCTCAGCTGGCCTTCTTGCGGGTCCGCTTCTTCACCGGGCCCGCCGCAGCGGCGGCGACGGCGTCCGGGTCCAGCATCGGCCGCAGGTACCGGCCGGTGTGGCTGGCCTCCACGGTGGCCAGGAACTCCGGCGGCCCCTCGGCGACGACCGTGCCACCGCGGAAGCCGCCCTCGGGGCCCATGTCGATCAGCCAGTCGGCGCTCTTGATGACGTCGAGGTTGTGCTCGATCACGATCACCGAGTTGCCCTTGTCGACCAGGCCCTGCAGCACCAGGAGCAGCTTGCGGATGTCCTCGAAGTGCAGGCCGGTGGTCGGCTCGTCGAGCACGTAGATGCTGCGCCCGTTCGAACGCTTCTGCAGCTCGCTGGCCAGCTTCACCCGCTGCGCCTCGCCACCGGAGAGGGTGGTGGCCGGCTGACCGAGCCGCACGTAGCCCAACCCCACCTCGGTGAGGGTGCGCAGGTACCGGGCGATGGCCGGGATGGCCTCGAAGAAGTCCGCGGCCTCCTCGATCGGCATGTCGAGGACCTCGGCGACCGTCTTGCCCTTGTAGTGCACCTCGAGGGTCTCCCGGTTGAACCGGGCGCCCTTGCACACCTCGCAGGGCACGTACACGTCGGGCAGGAAGTTCATCTCGATCTTCAGCGTGCCGTCGCCGGAGCAGGCCTCGCAGCGGCCGCCCTTCACGTTGAAGGAGAACCGGCCGGGCAGGTAGCCGCGGACCTTCGCCTCCGACGTCTGGGCGAACAGCTTGCGCACGTGGTCCCAGACGCCGGTGTAGGTCGCCGGGTTCGAGCGCGGGGTGCGGCCGATCGGCGACTGGTCGACGTGCACGACCTTGTCGAGGTGCTCCAGGCCGGTGACCGTGCGGTGCCGGCCGGGCACGAGGCGCGCGCGGTTGAGCTCGTTGGCCAGGACGCTGTAGAGGATGTCGTTGACCAGGCTCGACTTGCCCGAGCCCGAGACGCCCGTGACGGCGACCAGCATCCCGAGCGGGAAGGTGACGTCGACCCCCCGCAGGTTGTTCTCGCGGGCGCCCTTGACCACCAGCTCGCGGCCCGGGGTGGGCTCGCGGCGCTTCTCCGGGACGACGATCTGCTTGCGCCCGGACAGGTAGGCGCCGGTCAGCGAGCGCTCGGAGGCCAGGAGCTCGTCGACGGTGCCGCTGACGACCACCTCTCCCCCGTGCTCGCCGGCGCCGGGGCCGATGTCGACCACCCAGTCGGCGACCTTGATCGTGTCCTCGTCGTGCTCGACGACGATGAGGGTGTTTCCCATGTCCCGGAGCCGGACCAGCGTCTCGATCAGCCTGGTGTTGTCGCGCTGGTGCAGACCGATCGATGGTTCGTCCAGCACGTAGAGGACGCCGACAAGGCCTGAGCCGATCTGGGTGGCGAGCCGGATGCGCTGGGCCTCGCCACCGGCGAGCGTGGCCGCCGGCCGGTCCATCGAGAGGTAGTCGAGGCCGACGTCGACGAGGAAGGACAGCCGCGCCTGGATCTCCCGCAGCACGCGGTCGGCGATCGCCGCCTCGCGCTCGCCCAGCTCCAGCGCGCCCAGCCACTGCGACGCCTCGCCGATGGACAGCCCGGTCACCTCGGCGATGGACCGCCCGGCGAGCTTGACCGCGAGGATCTCCGGCTTGAGCCGGGTGCCGTGGCAGACGGGGCACGGGACGTCCCGCATGTAGCCCTCGTACTTGTCCTTCATGTAGTCGCTGTCGGTGTCCTCGTGCCGCCGCTCGAGGAACGGCAGGACACCCTCGAAGGCCGCGTAGTAGCTGCGCTCTCGCCCGTAGCGGTTCTTGTAGCGGACGTGCACCTGGTCGGGCGAGCCGTGCAGGATCGCCTTCTGCACCTTGGCGGGCAGCCGCTCCCACGGGTCGTTCATCGAGAACCCGATCTGCTGGGACAGACCGGTGAGCAGCCGGGTGAAGTACTCGTTGCTCATCGAGCTGGACCAGGGGGCGATCGCACCCTGCGCCAGGCTCTTCGTCGGGTCGGGGACGACGAGCTCGGGGTCGACCTCCTTGCGGGTGCCGATGCCGGTGCACTCGGGGCAGGCGCCGAACGGCGAGTTGAAGGAGAACGAGCGCGGTTCGAGCGCCTCGAAGGACAGCCCGTCGTCCACGCACGCGAGGTGCTCGGAGTACGTGCGCTCCCGGTACGGGTCGTCCTCCGGCAGGTCGACGAAGTCGAGGACGACGAGACCACCGGCCAGCCCGAGGGCGGTCTCCACCGAGTCGGTGAGCCGCCGCTTGGCGCTCTCCTTGACGGTGAGGCGGTCGACGATCACCTCGATGGTGTGCTTCTCCTGCTTCTTGAGCTTCGGCGGCTCGGTCAGCGAGTGGATCGTGCCGTCGACGCGGACCCGCGAGAAGCCCTGGGTCTGCAGCGAGCTGAACAGGTCGACGTACTCGCCCTTGCGCGCGCGCACGACCGGGGCGAGCACCTGGAAGCGGGTGCCCTCCTCCATGGCGAGCACCTGGTCGACGATCTGCTGCGGGGTCTGCCGGGAGATCGGCTTGCCGCAGTTCGGGCAGTGCGGCTGACCGGCCCGGGCGTAGAGCAGGCGCAGGTAGTCGTAGACCTCGGTGATGGTGCCGACGGTCGACCGCGGGTTGCGGTTGGTCGACTTCTGGTCGATCGACACCGCGGGCGAGAGACCCTCGATGAAGTCGACGTCGGGCTTGTCCATCTGGCCGAGGAACTGGCGGGCGTAGGCCGACAGCGACTCGACGTAGCGGCGCTGCCCCTCGGCGAAGATCGTGTCGAAGGCGAGGCTGGACTTGCCCGAGCCGGAGAGCCCCGTGAACACGATGAGCGCGTCCCGGGGCAGGTCGATGTGGACGTCCTTGAGGTTGTGCTCTCGGGCGCCGCGGACGACGAGCCGGTCCATGTGATCCCTGTCGGTCGTGGGTCGATGTCGCGGTGGTGCGGGACGGCCGGGGCGGCCGGCGCGCGGTCCGCCGGGTGCAACGGCGGAGCGGCCGGCGCTCGTCCGCCCGGGGGTGTGAGGTTCGCCCGGTTGACGAGCCGGGCGGGCACGCTCAGCCGGCGGTCGTGGCGGTGGGGTCGAAGACCGGCGCGTACCGGCGCCACGGCAGCCGCCGCTCCAGCTCTCCGGCCATCCAGAGTAGACGGCCCTCGGCTCCCGGCGGACCGACGAACTGGACCGGCACCGGAGGTCCGCCCGGCCGTGTTCCCGCCGGCAGCACCGTCGCCGGAAGGCCGGCGAAGTTCCAGGCCGCGGTCCACGGCGCCCAGCGGGCGTTGGCCGTGACGTTGGCCAGGAAGCCGCGCTCGTGCCAGGGCCGCGCGGGCAGCGGCGGGCCGGTCGTCACAGGCGTGAGCAGCAGGTCGACGTCGTCGAAGAAGGCGGTCATCCGCTCCCGGAACCGCTCCTGACCGCGGGGCCGGACCAGGCCGAGCCGCCGCACCACCCGGCCGATGCGGGCGTGCGTGCGGCTGCGCGGCTGCAGCGCCGCCCGGTCGATCCCGAGGAACTCCGCGTCGTCCTCGGCCCCGGCCATCCAGCGCACCAGGGCGCCGGCGGCGGCGCCCGGGGTGATCGGCGGGTTCCGACGGACCACCGTGTGACCGGCGGCGCGCAGCTCGGCGACGACGGCGTCGACGGTCGCTCGGGTGGCGGCGTCGGCCCCGACGCCGGGGATCGGCGAGCGCGTGCTGACCGCGATCCGCAGCGGCCGGCCCGGGTCGGGCAGGTCGACGGGCTGCTCCCCCGCCAGCACCGCGTGGGTGACGGCGAGGTCGGCCACGGTGGTGGCCAGCGCGCCGTTGACCGCCATGCCCGACCAGTCGTCGGCGCCGATGCCCCCCGGGACGACGCCGCGGCCCGGCTTCAGGGTCACGAGCCCGCACGCGGCGGCGGGCAGCCGCAGCGAGCCCATGCCGTCGTTCCCGTGCGCGACGGGCACCGACCCGGACGCGACGGCGGCCGCGCTCCCGCCCGAGCTGCCGGCGGACGACAAGGCGGTGTCCCAGGGGTTGCGGGTCACCGTGCCCGGCCCGTCGGTCGCCGCGTAGAGGCAGAGCTCGGGCGCCCGCGTGATCCCGACGACGACGGCGCCGGCCTTGCGCAGCCGCTTCACCACCGGGTGGTCCTTCGGCTCGGGGCCGGCGTCGCGGGCGGGCGAACCGTCGGTGCAGGTCTCCCCCGCCACCGCCACGTTGTCCTTGATCGCGATCGGGACGCCGGCGAGCGGGAGGGCGAACCGGGCCGGGCTGGCATCGACCGCCGCCGCCTCGGCCAGCGCCGCCTCGCGCCGGATCACCCGGAAGGCACCGATGCGGGCGTCCACCGCCTCGATGTGGTCGAGATGGGCGCGGACCACCTCCACGGCGGTCAGCTCACCGGCGTGCACCCGCGCGGCGATCTCCGTGGCCGTCAGCCCGACGATCCCCGCCCCCGCAGCGCCGTGCCCTGCCGCAGCGCCGTGCCCTGCCGCAGCGCCGTGCCCTGCCGCAGCGCCGTGCCCTGCCGCAGCGCCGTGCCCTGCCGCAGCGCCGTGCCCTGCCGCAGCGCCGTCCTGAGCTGTACCGACACCTCCGCTAGCGTCCATACGAAGGACCGTAACGGCGACCGCCGACACTTTCCGAACGGAGTCCGGATGAGCACCCCGACCTACACGGGCGACGTCGAGGTCGGCGGCCCCGCCGACGTCCGCGAGCTGCCCGGCCTGACCATCAGCAAGGTCGCGGTCAGCGAGATGGCGAACAACGCCTACCTGCTGCGCTGCACCGCCACCGGGCAGGCGCTGCTCGTCGACGCGGCCGCCGAGCCCGGGACGCTGCGGGCCCTGGTCGGCGACGCGGACCTGCGCACGGTCGTCACCACGCACGGCCACTGGGACCACCACCGTGCGCTGCCCGACATCGTCGAGGCGACCGGCGCGACGACGGTCGCCCACCCCGCCGACGCCGCCGACCTGCCCGTCCCGGTGCAGCGGACGGTCGAGCACGGGGACACCGTCGCGGTCGGTGAGCAGGTCCTCGAGGTCGTCCACCTGCGCGGCCACACGCCGGGGAGCATCGCCCTCGTCTGGCGCGGGCCGGACGGCGCCGGCGTCCACGTGTTCACCGGCGACAGCCTCTTCCCGGGCGGCGTCGGCAACACCCAGCAGGACCCGGGGCGGTTCGCCAGCCTGATCGACGACGTCGAGCAGCGGCTGTTCGGCGTGCTCCCGGACGAGACGTGGGTCTACCCGGGCCACGGCAAGGACACCACTCTCGGCGCCGAGCGCCCGGCCCTCCCGGCGTGGCGCGAACGCGGGTGGTGAGGACGCGCCGGGCCTGCAAAGGTGAGCGGCACCCCGCGTACTCGTAATGCTGCTCCGCCGCCCCGTGCTCCGGGACCGCGGCTCGGGTCCCCGGGGCCGCCCGGCACCGGCGGCACGGGCCGCCGGGCACGACGAAGGGGTGCGGATGAGGGATCGCTGGACGAGTTCGGGACGACGGGCGCTCGCAGCCGGGACGGGTGGGGTGCTGGTCGCCCTCGCACTGCCCACCGCCGCCATCGCGGCACCGGGGAACGCCTGCGCCCACCAGGCGAACAACACCTACGACAAGCTGCTCAGCTGCGTGACGCCCGAGGGCGTGCAGAAGCACCTGCAGGCCTTCCAGCAGATCGCGGACGACAGCGACGACCCGGTCTACCCGGGCAGCCGCGCCGCCGGCACGGACGGCTACGCCGACAGCGTCGAGTACGTCGCCGGGCTGCTGCGGAAGGCCGGCTACACCGTGACCCTCGACCCGGTGCCGGTCTCCTTCAGCTTCCCCGCGGAGCTCCGCCAGCTCACGCCCACGGCGGCCACGTACGAGACCGGGGTCTTCAGCGGCAGCGGCTCCGGCACCGTCACCGGACCGGTCGTCCCGGTCGACGTCAACCTCACCGGCACCCGCGCCTCCACCAGCGGATGCGAGGCGTCCGACTTCGACCCGGCGCTCTTCACCGGCGCGAACGACATCGCGCTGATCCAGCGCGGCGGGTGCAACTTCGGCGACAAGGCCTTCTTCGCCGAGGAAGCGGGTGCCGAGGCCGTCGTCATCTTCAACCAGGGCAACACCCCCGACCGCGAGCCGCTGTTCGTCGGCGACGGGTCCACCCGCAGCGACGGCACGCCGGTCACCCACGGCATCCCCGTGGTCGGCGCCAGCTTCGCGGACGGCGCCGCCCTGGCCCGGCCGGGCTCCACCGCGGTCGTGCGCACGGTCGTCGAGACGCGCACCGACTACAACGTCATCGCCGAGCTGCCCGGGAAGAACCGGGACAACGTGGTCATGGCCGGCGCCCACCTCGACAGCGTCATCGAGGGGCCCGGCATCAACGACAACGGCTCCGGATCGGCGGCGATCCTGGAGACCGCCCTGCAGATGGCGAAGTCCAAGCCGGAGAACACCGTCCGCTTCGGCTGGTGGGCCGGGGAGGAGCAGGGTCTCGTCGGGTCGACCGACTACGTCAACGGGTTGACGCCGGCCGAACGCGACCGCATCGCGCTCTACATGAACTACGACATGGTGGGTTCGCCGAACGGCATCTTCATGGTCTACGACGCCGATCAGTCCACCTTCGAGGCGCCGGTGGTCGTCCCGCCCGGCTCCGCGGCGATCGAGGACCTCTACGAGTCGTACTACACATCGATCGGCCGGCCCTACGACGACACCGAGTTCTCGGGACGCAGCGACTACCAGGCGTTCATCGAGAACGGGATCCCCTCCAGTGGGCTCTTCACCGGAGCCGAGGAGGTCAAGACCGCCGAGCAACAGGCCATCTGGGGTGGCACCGCCGGGGAGTCCTTCGATCCGAACTACCACCAGGCCGGGGACGACATCGGCAACCTCGACCTGCGCGCGCTCGACGTGAACAGCGACCTGATCGCCTACGCGATGCTCACCTTCGCGAACTCCACCCAGTCGGTGAACGGGGTGCCGGGCAAGAAGGTGCCGGGTTCCACGCCATTGCCGGCCCCGGCCGGCCCGCAGGGCACGTTCGCCGGTTCCGACGGCGGCGGGCGCGAGAGCGCCTGACGACCCGGGGCATCCCGGGGGTGGGGCGCACGCCCCACCCCCGGGATGCTCAGCTCCGCTCGGCCGGGCCCACCGTCGTGGGCAGCCAGCGCGACCACCAGCGGAGCAGGTGCTCGAACCGCGCCAGCCGGTGCCGGGGCCGTCCCGAGCGGGAGAGCTCGTGCCCCTCCCCCGGGAACAGCAGCAGCTCGGAGGGGACGCCGCGGCGCTGCAGCTCGACGAACAGGCGCTGCCCCTGCTCCAGCGGCGTCCGCCAGTCCTGCTCGGAGTGGATCACCAGGGTGGGTGTGGTGATCGAACCAGCGTGCGCCATCGGGCTCTGGGCGGCCAGCCGCTCCGGGTCCGTGCCGAGGTACTGGTCCGGGAAGTACCACCCGATGTCGGCCGAGCCGACGAACCCGACCGGGTCGGTGAGCGCCCGCTCCACGACCGCGGCAGCGAAGCGGTCGGTGCGGGAGATGAGCAGCGCCGTCAGGTAGCCCCCGTACGAGCCGCCCATGATCCCGACCCGGTCGGCGTCCAGGGCCTCGCCGGTGAGCGCGGCGTCGAGGAAGGCGAGCACGTCGTCGGCGTCGAGGCCGCCCCAGCCCTCGCGGATCGCCCGTCCGTGCCCAGCGCCGTAGCCCGACGACCCGCGCGGGTTGCACTGCAGCACCGCGTAGCCGGCCGAGACGTACACCTGCGTCTCGTCGAACAGGCTCCAGCCGTACTGGGCGAAGGGCCCGCCGTGCACGGTGAGCAGCACGGGGTGCGGCCCGGGTCCGGGCGGCGTGGTGACCCACCCGTGCACGGGGTGGCCGTCGGACGCTGTCGCGGTGAGCTCGACCATCCGGTGCAGCCGGCCGGTGCTCCCCAGTTCGCGGCCGAACCCCGTGAGCAGCCGCCGCCCCGCCTGCGTGAGGGCGACCAGTTCCCCGGCCGACCGGTCGTGTGCCACGGTCGCGACGACGACATCGGCCGCAGCCGCGATGCCCCGCACGGTGAAGGGTCCCTCGACGAGGATCTCCGGCTCGCCCGCGTCCAGCGGCACGCGGAGGAGCTCGACCGATCCGCGCCGCTGCACGCCGACCAGGACCGCACCACCCGCGAGCACGGTCGTCGGGGTGTCGTCACCCCGGTGGTGCACCTCGGCGTCCAGCAGCGGCTGCAGCGCGCCGCCGTCCGCGGGCACCAGGCAGGGCACCGCCTGCCGGGCGACGAAGTCCAGGCCGTCCGGCCCCAGATCCGGCACCGCGGTGACGACGACGGCCGTGCCGTCCGGGGTCCAGGCCGGACGCGAGCACTCCCCGCGGGAGTCGGTCAGCCGGCGCAGACCCGTGCCGTCCGGGGCGACCGCGTGGACGTCGCGCACCAGGTCGCGATCGGCCCGGTCGTGCAGCGCCGAGACGAAGGCGAGCTCGCTGCCGTCGGGGCGCCAGGCGACGTCGGAGCAGTCGCCGGCGCCATCGGTCACCTGGACCGGCGGGGGCAGCGGGGTCGTGTCGTCGGAGAAGTCGCGCGGGAGATCGACGACGAACACCTGGCTCGGTCGGTCGCGGGTGAACCCGACGCCGTCGAGCCGGTACTGCAGCGTGGTGATCAGCCGCGGTGGCTCCGCGGACGGGTCGACGCCCTCGACGGTGCCGTACCGGCCGTGCTCGGGCACGCGGGCGACGTACGCCAGCCGGCGGGAGTCCGGTGACCAGACCGGCGCCCCGGCTCCCAGGTGGTGGTCGGTCAGTCGCCGCGCCGTCCCGCCGGCTGCGGGCAGCAGCATGATCTGCGGCTTCTCCCCCGCCTCGGCCCCCAGGTAGGCGATCCACCGCCCGTCCGGGGAGAACGCGGGGTCGGTGTCGCGCTGCCCTGCGGTGATCGGTCGCGCCGGCGCGGACCCGTCGGTCGGCACCGCCCACAACTGGCTGCGGTAGTCGTCGGCCTCGAGGTCGGGCCGGGTCACGGCGAGCACGGCGATCCGCCCGTCCGGCGAGACGGTCGGCGTTCCCGGGACGCGCAGGAGCGCGAGATCGTGCGGCCGCATGATCGGCGACGCTAACCCAGCGGCGCCCGCGCACCGTCCGTCAGGAGGCGCGGCGGACGCCGCTCCGGCGGGTCAGCGGGGCGTGCCGTCCTGCTCGGTGCCCCGACCGTCGCCGGCGATCCGCGACTCCGCCGCGGCGGCCGCCTCGGGGCCACCGGTGGGGACCAAGCCCGCCGTCGTCGGGTCGACGGCCGGCTCCTCCGCGGTGGCCAGCTCGCCCCGCGTCTTCAGGAGGCTGGCGACCGTCGCCACGACGAGGACCACGAGGATCACCGTCAGCGACAGCCAGGTCGGCACCGCCGGAACGCTCTCCAGCGGCTCCCGGTGACCCATGAACGGGTACTGGTTCTCGTGGATCGCCTCGAGGATCAGCTTGACGCCGATGAAGGCGAGGATCACGGCGAGCCCCAGCGACAGGTAGACCAGCCGCTTGAGCAGACCGCCGAGCAGGAAGTAGAGCTGGCGCAGCCCCATCAGCGCGAAGACGTTCGCGGTGAACACGATGAAGGGCTCGCGGGTCAGGCCGAAGATCGCCGGGATGCTGTCGAGGGCGAACAGCAGGTCCGTCGTCCCGAGCGCCAGGAAGACGATGACCATCGGCGTCCAGAGCTTCTTGCCGTTCTCCGTGACCCGGACCTTCGCCTCGTGGAAGTCCTGGCTCATGGGCAGGACCTTGCGCATCCGCCGGATGAAGCCGTTCTCCTCGTAGTCCTCGTCCTCGCCGCGGTGCCGCACGAGGTTGATCGCGGTGTAGACGAGGAAGGCGCCGAAGAGGTAGAAGACCCAGACGAAGCTCTCGATGATCGCCGCGCCCGCCAGGATGAAGATCCCGCGCAGGACCAGGGCGATGATGATGCCGACCATCAGAGCCTCCTGCTGCAGGTGCCTGGGCACCTTGAAGCGGGCCATGATGATCACGAAGACGAAGAGGTTGTCGACCGACAGCGAGTACTCGGTCAGCCAGCCCGCGTAGAACTCGGTCGCGAACGTCCCGTTCGTGAAGGCCAGCATCAGCAGGCCGAACACGAGCGCCAGCGCCACGTAGAAGCTCACCCAGATGCTGGCCTCCTTGACGGAGGGCTCGTGCGGGCGACGGGCGACGATGGCGAGGTCGGCGACCAGCAGGACGGTCAGCCCCACGAACGTCGCGACCTCGAACCAGACGGGGAGTTCCACGGGGCCTCACTCTACGGGTGCGCCGACGGCCGGACGCCGCCGTGCTCGGGCTGGACACGGCTCCGGCGGGCCCTCCGGAGAGGACCCGCCGGAGCCCGGTGATCAGTGCGTGCCGACGGTGCGGGACGTGCCGTCGACACCGTCGGTGACGGTGGCGTGGGCGCCGGACGGTGCCGACGCCGAGGCCGCCGGGACGGCGACGTGCGCCGCGTCCCTGCGGTTGCGGGCGAGGCTGGCGACCGTCGTGACGACGAGGGTCACCAGGATGACCGTCAGGGACAGCCAGGTCGGAACCTCGGGCACGAACGTCACGTGCTCGCCGCCGTTGACGAACGGCAGCTCGTTGGTGTGCAGCGCGTGGATCACCAGCTTGGCGCCGATGAAGCCGAGGATGACGGCCAGCCCGTAGGACAGGTAGACGAGGCGGTCGAGCAGCCCGTCGATGAGGAAGAACAGCTGCCGCAGGCCGAGCAGGGAGAACGCGTTGGCGGCGAAGACGAGGTAGGTCTCCTGCGTCAGCCCGAAGATGGCCGGGATCGAGTCGACGGCGAAGATGATGTCGGCGGTACCGATCGCCAGCAGCGCGATGGCCAGCGGGGTGATGAACCGCTTGCCGTCGATCCGGGTGGTCATCCGGTCGCCGTGGTACTCGTCCGTCGTCGGCAGGACCCGGCGGGCGAGGCGGAGGACGCCGTTCTCCTGGTAGTCCTCGTCCCCGCTGTGCCCGCCGCTGCGGGCCTGCACCCAGGCGGTCCAGATGAGGATCGCGCCGAAGAGGTAGAAGACCCAGCTGAAGTTCTCGATGGCAGCGGCGCCCACCAGGATGAAGACGGTGCGCAGCGCGAGCGCGAACGTGATGCCGAAGAGGAGCACCTTCTGCTGCAGCTCCCGAGGCACCCCGAAGCTCGCCATGATCAGCACGAAGACGAAGAGGTTGTCGACCGAGAGGCTCTTCTCGGTGATGTAGCCGGCGAAGTACTCGCCGGCGAACTGACCGCCGGCGAAGACGAGCACGAGCACACCGAACACGACGGCGACTCCGACGTACACCGCCGACCAGATGGCGGACTCGCGGAGGGACGGGGCGTGCGGTGTGCGCACGTGACCGACGAAGTCGAAGACGAGCATCGCCACGATCGCGGCGACGGTGATGCCCCACACCCAGACGGGGACGTCCATGGATTACCTCCGGAAACTGGCAGTCGTCAGTGTCCGAAGGTCTCTCCCGTCACCGGCCGAGCCGATGACCGACGGTGCCGGATCCCGGGGCCTGGACGGGCCCGGTCTCGTACTGACGACACCGCCGCTGAGGGATACTCCCCTTCGCGGCCGCGCACGGTCAGGCGGGATCGCCGGCCCGTTCGCGGTCCTCGAAATATACCGCGCGCAACGCTTCTCGGCGCCCCGACTCCGCTGTCCGACCGGCGAACGAGCCGGATCTCACTCGTGGAGGGGGGGGGCTGGCTCAGGCGTGGGCCGCGTCGAACTGGCGCAGCTCCTTCTTCAGTTCGTTCAGCTCGTCGCGCAGCCGGGCCGCCACCTCGAACTGCAGTTCGCGGGCCGCGGAGAGCATCTGCTCGTTCATCTGCGTGATGAGGTCCGCCAGCTCGTTGCGCGGCAACCCCTGGACGTCGATGGCGCCGGCCTTCCCCGCCTTCTTCGACGACAGGCCGGGCACGGGCGACTTCCCGCGGGACTGCTGCCGGCCCGACCCGCCGAGCAGCTCGGCCGGACCGGAGTCCTCCGCCTCGCGGTAGATGCCCTCGAGGATGTCGACGATCTTCTTCCGCAGCGGCTGCGGGTCGACGCCACGCTCGAGGTTGTAGGCGATCTGCTTCTCGCGCCGGCGCTCGGTCTCCTCGATGGCCTGGGCCATCGACGGTGTGATCTTGTCGGCGTACATGTGCACCTGGCCCGACACGTTGCGGGCTGCCCGCCCGATGGTCTGGATGAGGGACTTGCCCGACCGGAGGAAGCCCTCCTTGTCGGCGTCCAGGATGGCGACCAGCGAGACCTCGGGCAGGTCGAGGCCCTCACGGAGCAGGTTGATGCCGACCAGCACGTCGTACTCACCCTGGCGGAGCTCGCGCAGCAGCTCGACCCGGCGCAGGGTGTCGACCTCGGAGTGCAGGTACCGGACCTTGATCCCGAGCTCGAGCAGGTAGTCGGTGAGGTCCTCGGCCATCTTCTTGGTCAGGGTGGTGACCAGGATCCGCTCGTCCTTCTCGACCCGGACCCGGATCTCGTGGACCAGGTCGTCGATCTGACCCTTGGTCGGCTTGACCACCACCTCGGGGTCGACCAGGCCGGTCGGGCGGATGACCTGCTCCACGACCTCGCCCCCGGTCCGCCCCAGCTCGTAGTCGCCGGGGGTCGCGGAGAGGTAGACGGTCTGCCCGATGCGGTCGGTGAACTCCTCCCACTTCAGCGGACGGTTGTCCATGGCCGACGGCAGCCGGAAGCCGTGCTCCACCAGCGTCCGCTTGCGACTCATGTCGCCCTCGTACATGCCACCGATCTGCGGGACGGTCACGTGCGACTCGTCGATGACCAGGAGGAAGTCGTCGGGGAAGTAGTCGATGAGACAGGCACCCGCGGAACCGGGCTTGCGCCCGTCGATGTGCCGCGAGTAGTTCTCGATGCCGGAGCAGAACCCGACCTGCCGCATCATCTCGATGTCGTAGGTCGTACGCATGCGCAGCCGCTGGGCCTCGAGCAGCTTGCCCTGCTTCTCCAGCTCCGCCAGCCGCTGCTCGAGCTCGGCCTCGATGCCGCGGATCGCCCGCTCCATCCGGTCGGGACCGGCGACGTAGTGGCTGGCCGGGAAGACGAAGAGCTCCTGCACCTCGCGGACGACCTCGCCGGTGAGCGGGTGCAGGTAGTACAGCCGCTCCACCTCGTCGCCGAACATCTCGATGCGGACGGCGAGCTCCTCGTAGACCGGGAACACCTCGATCGTGTCCCCGCGCACCCGGAACGTGCCGCGGGTGAAGGACAGGTCGTTGCGGGTGTACTGCTCGGTCACGAGGGTGCGCAGCAGCTCGTCGCGGTCGCGCTCCTCCCCCACCGAGATCTTCAGCGCCCGGTCGACGTACTCCTCGGGCGTGCCGAGGCCGTAGATGCAGGACACCGTGGCGACGACCACCACGTCGCGCCGGGTGAGGAGGCTGTTGGTGGCCGAGTGCCGCAGCCGCTCGACCTCCTCGTTGATCGAGGAGTCCTTCTCGATGTAGGTGTCGGTCTGCGGCACGTAGGCCTCGGGCTGGTAGTAGTCGTAGTACGACACGAAGTACTCGACGGCGTTGTTCGGCAGCAGCTCGCGGAACTCGTTGGCCAGCTGGGCGGCGAGCGTCTTGTTGGGCGCCATGACCAGCGTCGGCCGCTGGACCTGCTCGATCAGCCACGCCGTGGTGGCCGACTTGCCGGTGCCGGTGGCCCCCAGCAGGACGACGTCCTTGTCCCCCGCCTTGACCTTCTCGGCCAGCGCCGCGATGGCCGCCGGCTGGTCGCCGGCCGGCTCGAACTCGCTGACGACGTGGAAGCGCCCCTGCGTGGGCCGGAGATCGGTGGTCGTGCGCACGCCACGACGGTACGTCGGCGGTGTGACAGAACGCGTCGCGAGCGCCCCCCGGCGACCGCTGGGGCAGGCGGTGCGGCCGGGGCAGGGCGGGTACTTGTCTCCTCCGGCGTCCTTCCCTAACCTGCCTCATCGCAGGAGCGGTCACCATCGGGGACCAGCGCCACCCGGGCCTCCACCCGGGCGAGGTCGGCCCCCTCCGCTCGTGCCACCCCGGCCGCCGCCCGGGTGCCCGACGCCCCCCGCGCCCTCCCGGCCCGGGGGGCGTCGTCGTCGCGGGCCCCGCCCCCGGGCCGACGTGCCCGGTCCGGTAGGACGGACAGGACTCACACGCCGTGCAGGTGTGGCGGGCTCCTGACGCGGGCAACGGGTCACCGTCGCCCGTCCCGGCCGGCCGTGCCCGCACGCGCCCGGCCCGCCCCGAGCCCACGGGGCCCCTGCGCAGGAGGAACTCCACACGATGACCCAGGTATGGCCCGGTAGCGCCTACCCCCTCGGCGCCACCTACGACGGCACCGGCACCAACTTCGCGATCTACAGCGAGGTGGCCGAGAAGGTCGAGCTGTGCCTGTTCGACGAGCAGGGCAACGAGGAGCGCATCCGCCTCCCCGAGATGGACGGCTACGTCTGGCACGCCTTCCTCCCCGGCATCCACCCGGGCCAGAAGTACGGGTTCCGGGTGCACGGGCCCTACGAGCCGGAGAACGGGCTGCGCTACAACCCCAACAAGCTGCTGCTCGACCCCTACGCCAAGGCCATCGACGGCCAGATCGACTGGGACCAGGCGTGCTTCGGGTACGACTTCGAGACCAAGGAGCGCAACGACGACGACTCCGCGGCGCACATGCCGAAGTCCGTCGTCGTCAACCCGTACTTCGACTGGGGCGTGGACCGCCCGCCGAAGACCCCGTACAACAAGACGGTCATCTACGAGGCCCACGTCAAGGGCCTCACCATGACCCACCCCCGGGTCCCCGAGGAGCTGCGCGGCACCTACGCCGGCATCGCGCACCCGGCGGTCATCGAGCACCTGCAGGAGCTCGGCGTCACGGCCATCGAGCTCATGCCGGTGCACCAGTTCGTGCAGGACGACACCTTGCTCCAGAAGGGGCTGCGCAACTACTGGGGCTACAACACGATCGGCTTCTTCGCGCCGCACAACGAGTACGCCCAGGCCTCCAACGGCCAGCAGGTGCAGGAGTTCAAGGGCATGGTCCGGGCCCTGCACGAGGCGGGCATCGAGGTCATCCTCGACGTCGTCTACAACCACACCGCCGAGGGCAACCACCTGGGGCCGACGCTGTCGTTCAAGGGCATCGACAACCGGACCTACTACCGGCTGGTCGAGGGCGACGAGCAGTACTACATGGACACGACCGGGACCGGGAACTCGCTCAACGTCCGCGTCCCCCAGTCGCTGCAGCTGATCATGGACTCGCTGCGGTACTGGGTCACCGAGATGCACGTCGACGGCTTCCGCTTCGACCTCGCCTCCACGCTGGCCCGCCAGTTCCACGAGGTCGACCGGCTGTCGGCGTTCTTCGACCTGGTGCACCAGGACCCGGTCGTCAGCCAGGTGAAGCTGATCGCCGAGCCGTGGGACGTCGGCGACGGCGGCTACCAGGTCGGCAACTTCCCCGCGCTGTGGACGGAGTGGAACGGCAAGTACCGCGACACCGTCCGCGACTTCTGGCGCGGCGAGGGCGGGACGATCGGCGAGTTCGCCGACCGCATCTCCGGCTCGGCCGACCTGTACCAGCACTCCGGGCGGCGTCCGGTCGCCAGCATCAACTTCGTCACCGCGCACGACGGCTTCACGCTGAGGGACCTCGTCTCCTACAACGAGAAGCACAACGAGGCCAACGGCGAGGGCAACAACGACGGCGAGAGCCACAACCGGAGCTGGAACGGCGGCGTCGAGGGCGAGACCGACGACCCGCAGGTCCTGCACCTGCGCGCCCGCCAGCAGCGCAACTTCATCGCCACCCTCATGCTGAGCCAGGGCGTGCCGATGCTGCTGCACGGCGACGAGCTGGGCCGCTCGCAGGGCGGCAACAACAACGGCTACTGCCAGGACTCGCCGCTGACCTGGATCGACTGGGAGAAGGTCGACGACGGCCTGCTGGAGTTCACCAAGAAGGTCACCCAGCTGCGCTGCGACCACCCGACGTTCCGCCGTCGCCGCTTCTTCCACGGCCGGCCGGTGCGCCGCGGCCTGGGTGAGCCGGTCCCGGACATCGCCTGGCTCACGCCCGAGGGCGACGAGATGGGCGACGAGGACTGGGACGTCGGCTACGCGAAGTCGCTCGCCGTCTACCTCAACGGCGTCGGCATCCGCGAGATGGACGAGCGCGGGGAGTACGTCACCGACGACCACTTCTACCTGGCGTTCAACGCCTCGGACCAGCCGATCGAGTTCACGCTGCCCGGTGAGGACTACGGCCAGAGCTGGACGACGGTGCTCGACACCGCCGAGATGGACGAGGTCGAGCCGGTCCAGCTGAAGCCGGGCGAGACGGTCACCGTCGACGGCCGCGCGATCGTCGTGCTCACCGGGCCTGCCCTGTGAGCGGGCAGAGGCGTGAGCATCGCAGCGAGGAACGAGCGAGGAGCGGAGCGGCCCGCGTGAGCGAGGGGGGAGCACGATGACCGGGCCCGTCCTGGCTCCCGACGAGGAGCCTCGCCGCGGCGTGCCCTCGGCTACCTACCGCCTCCAGGTCCACGCGGACTTCCGGCTGCAGGACGCCGCCGAGCTCGCCGGTTACCTGGCCGACCTGGGGGTCTCGCACGCCTACTCCTCCCCCCTGCTGCGCTCGGCCGAGGGCAGCAACCACGGCTACGACACCGTCGACCACGCGCACATCGACGAGGCGCGGGGCGGGCGGGAGGGCTTCGACCGGTTCGTGGGCGCGCTGCACGAGCACGGCCTCGGCCTGGTGCTGGACCTGGTGCCCAACCACATGGGGGTCGACGACCCGGCGGCCGCGCCGTGGTGGTGGGACGTCCTCCAGCACGGTCGGGCGTCGGAGCACGCCGGCGCCTTCGACATCGACTGGGAGTTCGGCTCCGGCAAGGTCCGCATCCCGGTGCTGGGGTCGGCGGACGACGTCGAGGAGCTGGAGCTCGTCGACGGTGAGCTGCGCTACTACGACAACCGCTTCCCGATCGCTCCCGGTACGGGTGAGGGCACGCCCCAGGAGGTGCACGCCCGGCAGAACTACGAGCTGGTCGACTGGCGGCGCGCGGACTCCGACCTGAACTACCGGCGGTTCTTCGCGATCAACACCCTCGCCGGTCTCCGGGTGGAGGACCCGGCCGTCTTCGACGCCACGCACGAGCTGGTGCTGCGGCTCGTGCGCGACGGCGCCGTCGACGGGCTGCGGATCGACCACCCGGACGGGCTGGCCGACCCGAAGGGCTACCTCGACCGGCTGGCGGAGGCGTCGGACAACCGGTGGACCGTCGTCGAGAAGATCCTCGAGCCCGGTGAGGACCTGCCCGAGGGGTGGGCGACGGCGGGGACGACGGGGTACGACGCGCTGGCCGAGGTCGACGAGGTGCTGATCGACCCCGCCGGCGAGGCCGCGCTGACCGCGTTGGACACCGAGCTCGCCGGCGAGCGGGTGGACTACGCGCAGCTGGTCCACGACTGCAAGCGCGAGGTGACCGACGGGATGCTGGGCTCGGAGGTGGCCCGGTTGGTGCGGGTCATCGGCGACCTCCCGGGCGTCGACACCGCGCAGCAGACCGAGGCGCTGGCCGAGCTGCTGGCCTCCTTCCCGGTCTACCGCAGCTACCTGCCCGACGGCCGGGAGTACCTGGACCGGACGGTCGCGGCGGTGCGCGAGCGCCGTCCCGACCTGACCGCGGCGCTGGACGCCCTGCACCCGGTGCTCTCGCAGGCCGGCACCGAGGCGGCCACCCGCTTCGAGCAGACCAGCGGCCCGGTCATGGCGAAGGGCGTCGAGGACAGCGCCTACTACCGGTGGGCCCGGTTCGTCGCCCTCAACGAGGTCGGCGGCGACCCGACCGAGTTCGGCAGCACGGTCGCTGCCTTCCACGATGCGCAGCGGCGCCGGCTGGAGCGGCGGCCGAGGTCGATGACCACCCTCTCCACGCACGACACCAAGCGCAGCGAGGACGTGCGCGCCCGCCTGGCCGTGCTCGCCGAGCTCCCGGGCGAGTGGGCGGGGCTGGTCCGCGGCTGGCTGACCCGGCACCCGCTGGCCGACCGGTCGCTCGCGCACCTGGTGTGGCAGAACCTGGTCGGGGCGTGGCCGCTCTCCCGGGAACGGGCGCACGCCTACGTGGAGAAGGCCGCCCGCGAGGCCGGCACCTCGACCACCTGGACCAACCCGGTGCAGGAGTTCGAGGAGCAGCTGCACGCGCTGGTCGACGTCGCCTACGACGACCCGGCGACGACCGCGGAGATCGAGGCGTTCGTCGCCCGCATCGCGCCGCTGGGCCGGTCGAACTCGCTGGCGCAGAAGCTGCTGCAGCTGACGATGCCCGGCGTGCCGGACGTCTACCAGGGCACCGAGCTCTGGGACTACTCGCTGGTCGACCCCGACAACCGTCGTCCGGTCGACTACGCGCTGCGGCGGGAGCTGCTCGCCCGCCTGGACGCCGGCGAGGTGCCCGAGGTCGACGAGACCGGTGCGGCCAAGCTGCTCGTGGTCTCCCGGGTGCTGCGCGCGCGCCGGGACCACCCCGAGTGGTTCGCCGGGTACTCCCCCGTCGAGGTGACCGGGTCGGGCGCCGACCAGGTCGTCGCGTTCGACCGGAGCGGCGAGGACACCGACGGCGTCGTCGTGGTCGCCACCCGGTTGCCGGCGAGGCTGGCCGACCAGGGCTGGGGCGACACCGCGTTGCAGCTGCCGAACGGCGCCTGGCGGGACCTGCTCACCGGCGGGCGCGTGGTTTCCGACGTCGCGGGCATCGCCGCCGACGCGCTGCTCGCGAAGCTGCCCGTGGCCGTCCTCGTCCGCGACTGAGCACATGGTCGTCCTCCGGACGACACCGCGGCCAGGAGCCGTCCCCGAGCGAGCGGAGCCCCCGCGACCGCTCCTCGGGGAGCCTCCGGCCCCCGCTCGTCACGGTCAGAAGCGGATCGCGTCGATGACCTTGGCGCGGACGGCGATGATCGCGGGCAGCAGGCCGGCGAGCGCACCGACCGCGGTGGCCGCGACCATCCCCTCGATCGCCGCGGCCACCGGGAACCCGGGGGCGTCGGCCAGCGGGATGCCGTCGTTGAACCACTGCTCGATCGGCAGGTTGCGCACCAGCACGATCGAGGCGCCGACGGCGGCGACGCCGGCCAGCGCGGTGGCGCACACGCTCTCCAGCATCACCGCGGAGAACACCCTCCCGGAGGTGGCGCCGAAACTGCGCCGGACGCCGATCTCGCGGATCCGCTGCCGCACGGTGACCAGGCCGATGTTGAGCACCCCGAGGCCACCGAGCACCAGGACGACCACGCCGGCGCCCCGGATGGCCAGCCGCAGCGTCGCCAGGGTCTCCTCCATCCCGTCGGCGTCCTGCCGGTAGGCCTCCACCTGCGCCCCGTGCAGCGCGAGCCCCAGGTCGCGCGAGACGGTCTCCACCACCTGCTCGGCCTGGTCCGGGTCGACCCAGATCTCCAGGTTCGTGGGGCCGCCGTACATGGCCTGCACGGGGTCGACGGTCCCCGCCTCGCCCCAGGGCCCACCGGACCGGTCCACCCGGTAGACGACGAGGTCGCCGCCGTACCCCTCGCGCACGACCCCGACGATCGTCGCCGTCACGGGGGTCGGGCCGCCGAGGACGACGGTCGGCCGGGAGGAGAGGTCGGGGACGCCGAGCGCCTCGAGGAACGCCTCGTTCACCACCAGCGCGGGGCTCAGCGAGCTCCGGTCGCCCTCCCGGAACCACCGCCCCTGGACCGGCTCCTTGCGGTGCAGCTCGCCGTAGGACGGGGAGACACGCATGGTCTGCACCTGCTGCGTGCCGCCGGGCAGCCGGTAGAGGCCCTGGCCGTAGGCCAGGCTCGCCGACGCCGTGATCCCGTACCGGTCGATCAGCTCGGCGACGGCGGCGTCCCACTCCTCCGCGGCGGGCGGGGTCCCGGTCATCGGGTCGAAGGCCTGGACGGCGATGGTGGCCGACCGGCCGCCGTTGCGCTCGGCGTTCTCCTGCTGCACCTGCGCGACGATCAGGCCGAGCGCGGTCACGGTGGTCATGGCGAACACCGCCAGGAAGACGCCGACCAGCGAGAGCACGACCCGGCTCTTGTGGACGCGGACCTCGTCCCACGCCTCGGACAGCGCGCCGAGGACGCCGGTCACGCCGTCCCCCGGTCGGTCGTCGCGGCCCCCAGCGACCCCACCTCGACCAGCGGGGTGAGCCGGCCGGCATCCAGCCGGAAGCGGCGGCTCGCCAGGGCGGCCACCGAGAGGTCGTGGGTGATGGTGACGAGGGCGGCGCCGTTCTCGGCGGTGGCCTGGGCGAGCAGCGCCATCACCTGGGCGCCGGTCTCCACGTCCAGGGCGCCGGTCGGTTCGTCGGCGAGCACCACCCGCGGGGACCGCAGCAGCGCGCGGGCGATCGCCACGCGCTGCTGCTCGCCGCCGGACAAGCGCTCCGGCACCTGGTCGGCGCGGGCGCCGAGGCCCACCCGGTCGAGCATCTCCGCGGCGGTGCGCCGCCGGCGGAAGAAGTCGCGCCCGCGGGCGTAGAGCAGCGGCGCGGCCACGTTCTCGACCGCCGTCCGCCGCGGGAGCAGGTTGAACTGCTGGAAGACGAAGCCGAACACCTCGCCGCGCAGCCGCGACCGGCGCCGCGCGCGGAGGTGGTCGGTGGGCTCGCCGTCGAGCAGGTAGCTGCCGGACGTCGGGGTGTCGAGCAGCCCGAGGATGTTGAGCAGCGTCGACTTCCCCGAGCCGGAGCGCCCGACGATCGACACGTGCTCCCCCGGGGCGACGTCCAGGTCGACGGCGGTGAGGATCGGCAGCACGCTGCCGTCGGGCAGGTCGACCTGCCGGCTGATGCCGGCGAGTGAGAGCAGGCTCATCCGTACGGCCCGCCCATCATCATGTCCTCGTCGACGGTGTCGTCGGGGACGGGGACGAACTGCAGCACCTGCTCGCCCTCGCTCAGTCCTTCCCGCACCTCGATCCGGTCGCCGTCGCTCAGGCCGAGCGCGATCGAGCGCTGCTCCTGCGCGCCGTCCTCTCCCACCACCCAGACGTTGCCCTGCTGCACCGAGCCCTGGACCGCGGTGATCGGGACGACCAGCACGTCCTCCGCGGTCCCCGCGTTCACCGCGACGGTGGCGGCCATGCCGGCGAACACCGTCGTCCCGCCGGGGACGGTGCACCGCGCGGTGGTGCCGCCGCCTCCGGCACCCGGCACGCCCATCGGCCCCCCGCCCGGCGCGGGGTCCCCTCCGGAGGGGGCGGCCGGAGCACCCAGGGTGAGGCCGGTGCAGGTGAACGGGGCCGGCCCGCCCTGCACCGTCACCTCCGCGGTGGACGGCGGTGCGAGCAGCCGGAACTGCTCGGCCTGGGTCAGCGACGCGGTGACCGAGAGGCTGCCGGGCGCGATCTCGCCGATCTTGTCCCCGACCGCCACCACCTGGTCGACCAGGTGGTCCATCGAGGAGACGGTCCCCCCGCTGGGCGCCGGGACGGTCACCGTCCGGACCTTGGGCGGCCGCGGCGTGACCGTCGGGTTGCCCTCGGCGTCGGTCCCGGTCGTGGGCTGCACCTGCTCCTCGACCCGGATCTCCAGCAAGGCCTGGCCTGAGGTGACCGTCTTCCCCTTGTCGGCCAGGATCCGGCGGACGGTGCCCGCGGCGGTGGCCTTGACCGTGACCGGGTCGTCGGCGACGACGGTGCCGGTGACGGTCACGGTGTTGGCGACGGTCCCGCGCTCGACGGGCACGGTCGGGGAGGAGAGGTCGAGCACGGGTGCCCCCGGGCCCGCTCCCGCCTCCATGCCGCTCCCGCCGCGGAACGCCAGCACCACCAGCGCGACGGCGATCACCGACCACACGAGCAGCCGCAGCGCGGGGAAGACGAGGGTGCGGACCGTGCCCACGGTGACCTCCGACGGATAGGGCACCGAGCGGTACCGGTGGCGCGGGAGACTAGCGGGTGAGAGGCCGGCCACGGAGGGTTTTCGTCGCGGCACGCGGGTGACCGCCGTCCCGCGCTCCGGATGGTTGGGACGCCCGAACGCGGGCAGGACTCCCCCGCCCCCCGCCGTCCCCGATTCCCGGAGGCCCCCGCATGCCCGCTCCCGTCGAGTTCGCCGTCTGGGCGCCCCTGCCCGAACGCGTGCGAGTGCAGGTCGACGGCACCGTCCACGACATGCGCAGGGACGACGGCGGCTGGTGGCGTACCGAGGTCGAGGCCCGGCCGGACGCCGACTACGGCTTCCTCCTGGCCGACGACGAAACGCCCCGCCCCGATCCGCGCTCGCGCCGCCAGCCCGAGGGCGTGCACGGGCTCTCCCGCCGGTTCGACCCGTCCGCCTACGCGTGGGGCGACTCCGCCTGGACCGGGCGCCCCCTGGCCGGCGGCGTCGTCTACGAGATGCACATCGGGACCTTCACCCCCGAGGGCACGCTCGACTCGGCGATCGAGCGGCTGGACCACCTGGTCGACCTCGGCGTGGACTTCGTCGAGCTGCTGCCGGTGAACGCCTTCAACGGCACGCACAACTGGGGCTACGACGGCGTGCTCTGGTACGCGGTGCAGGAGACCTACGGCGGCCCGGAGGCCTACCAGCGGTTCGTCGACGCCTGCCACCAGCGCGGCCTCGGCGTGATCCAGGACGTCGTCTACAACCACCTCGGCCCGTCGGGGAACTACCTGCCGCTGTTCTTCCCGATCTTCGCCGAGGGCGGCTCCAACACCTGGGGCGACTCGATCAACCTGAGCGGCCCGGACTCCGACGAGGTGCGCCGCTACATCCTCGACAACGTGCTCATGTGGCTGCGCGACATGCACGTCGACGGTCTGCGGCTGGACGCGGTCCACGCCCTCGTGGACGAGCGTGCCACGCCGATCCTGGAGGAGATGTCGGCCGAGGTGGACAAGCTCTCGGTCGCCGTCGGCCGGCCGCTGACCCTGATCGCGGAGAGCGACCTCAACGACCCGCGGATGGTCACTCCCCGCGCGGCCGGGGGCAGCGGCATCCACGCCCAGTGGAGCGACGACTTCCACCACGCGCTGCACACCACGCTGACCGGCGAGGGGCAGGGCTACTACGCGGACTTCGCCGAGGCGGGTCTCGGCGGCCTCGCCAAGACGCTGACCGGCGCCTTCTTCCACGACGGCAGCTGGTCGAGCTTCCGCAAGCGCTCGCACGGCCGCCCCGTCGACACCGCCCGGCTGCCCGGCTGGAAGTTCCTCGGCTACCTGCAGGACCACGACCAGATCGGCAACCGGGCCACCGGCGACCGGATCTCCGAGACCCTCTCCCCCGGGCTGCTCGCCGTCGGCGCGACCCTGGTGCTGACCGCGCCGTTCACCCCGATGCTGTTCATGGGCGAGGAGTGGGGTGCCCGCACCCCGTGGCAGTTCTTCACCAGCCACCCCGAGCCCGAGCTCGGCGAGGCGACGGCGAAGGGGCGCATCGGCGAGTTCGCCGAGCACGGCTGGGACCCCGAGATCGTGCCGGACCCGCAGGACCCGGAGACCTTCACCCGCTCCAAGCTCGACTGGTCCGAGCCCGGCAAGGAGCCGCACGCCCGGCTGCTCGGGATCACGCGGACGCTGCTGGCGCTGCGGAAGCAGCACCCCGACCTCGTCGACCCCGACCTGTCCGCGGTCGAGGTCAGCTGGGACGACGAGGACCGCACGATCACCGTGCACCGCGGCGCGCTGCGGGTGGTGGCCAACCTGGCCGGTCAGCCGCGTCCGGTGGCCCTGGACCGCGCCGCGGCCGGCGTGGTCTTCTCCACCGGTGACGAACCCCAGCTGGACGGGACGACAGTGACCCTCCCCGCGGAGAGCGCGGCCATCCTGTCCACCCGCTGACGTGCGCCGGCTGTTCCCCGACCCCGCCCCCCTGGACGACGACGAGGGCCTGGTCGAGGCCTACCGCTGCCCGGACGGTCGGTGGCTGCGGATGGACTTCATCGCCTCGCTCGACGGCGCCATCACCGTCGACGGGGTGAGCGAGGGTCTGGGCTCCCCCGGCGACCGGCGGGTGTTCCGGGTGCTGCGGGCCCTGGCCGACGTCGTGCTGGTCGGGCACGGCACCGCCGCGGTCGAGGGTTACCACCCGGTGCTGCTCGGGTCCTCCGTCGGCCGGTTGCGGGAGTCGATCGGCCGCCACCCGACGCTGCCGATCGCGGTGGTGTCGCGGCGGGCGTCCCTGGACCCGGCGAGCAGCCTGGTGGTCGATGCCGTCTCCCCCACGATCCTGGTCACCTGCGCGGCCTCCGACGCCGGCCGACGGGCGGCGCTCGCCGACGCCGGGGTCGACGTGCTGGTCTGCGGGGACGAGGACGTCGACCTGCCGACCGCACTCGACGCGCTGGCCGACCGCGGCCTGGAGCAGGTGACCTGCGAGGGCGGCCCGCAGCTGCTCCGCTCCGCCCTGGCCGCAGGGGTGGTCGACGAGCTCGACCTCTCGATCTCCCCCGCCCTCGTCGGTGGCGAGGCGCGCCTGCTCGACGGCGCGCCGGGCGGCGCCCTGCCGCTCTCCCTCCGCCAGGTGCTGGAGGAGGACGGGATGCTCTTCACCCGTTACTCGGTGGGCTGAGCCGACCCGACCTGCCACGCTCCTGCCGTGACCTGGGACGACGTGAAGGTGCTGCTGCGGTCCGTGGCCGAGGAGCACGGTGGCCGGCTGGTCGACCTCGGGCTGCTCGTCGAGCTCGTCCCGCCGGGCACCGGCTCGCGGATCCGCGTCTCCGGCCTGGATCCGGAGTCGGTCCGCGTGGAGACCGGCTGGTTCCTGCGGATCACCGTCGAGCTCGACGAGGGATCGGACCACCTGCGCGAGGTCGTCGCCGCGCTGATGACCGGCCGTGCGCAGGAGACCGTCGGCATCCAGGACGGTCGGGCCGTGGAGCACGGCTGGCACGTGGAGTACCCGAGCGGCGCACGCAGCGCGACGCCGGTCCCGGCCGACCCGCACGCGGTGCAGCACCCGCTGCCCGCGTGGGGGCCGGCCGATGGCCCCGGGTGACGGCGACGCGCCGGTCGCCCCGGGAGCCGGTCACCGCTCCGGACTCCCGGCACCACACGGGACACCACGGGTCACCACGGGGCTCCTGGGGCGGTCGGGGCGTGTGGGGCTGTCGTGTGTGGAGGGACACCACGGAGCCCCGTGAGGTATGGCACATGCCGCCGGTGTGGCTCGTCACGGACGCACGACGTCTCACCCGACTCTGTTGTGCGCAACCGTGCCGTGCAGAAATGGATGGGTCTTCACATGAAGCGATCACTGGTCGCCGGGGTCCTGGCGACGTCGATCACCGGGCTCGGGCTGGTGGCCGCAGCGCCGCCGGCAGCAGCTGCGGCTCCGCTCAGCCACATCGGCACGGCGACGCTCACCTCCAGCACCGACGAGCCCGGGCGCCTCGCCGTCAGCCCGGACGGCACCAAGATCTGGGCTCCCAGCCTCGCCGGCGGCACCACGATCGACGCGTTCGCCGGGACCACCTCGCCCACCGTGACCAGGTACTCGACGGGCACGGCCGCCGACCCGTGGGAGGTCGCCTTCACCCCGGACAGCGCGGCAGCGTTCGTGACCAGCACCTCGGGCAACAAGGTGGTCCGCATGAACGCGTCCACCGGCGCGGTGGTGACGACCATCCCGGTGGGCACCGCACCCCAGGGCATCGCGGTGGGCACCACGGCCACCGGCGTGCGGGCGTACGTCGTCAACACCGGGTCGAACTCCGTGTCGGTGATCGACACGAGCTCCAACACCGTCGTCACCACGATCCCCTCGGTGGGCACGGCTCCCCAGGTCGTGGCGCTGGCACCCGACGGCCGCACCGCCTACGTGGGCGTCTCGGGCGGCGTCGCCGTCGTCGACACCTCCACCAACACGGTCACCAGCACCGTGTCCCTCGCCAACGGTTCGGGGCACGTCGTGCGCGACCTCGTCGTCGCCCCGGACGGGAAGCGCTTCTACGCGGCCCACGACGACAACAGCGCCGGCATCTACAGCGAGGGCTGGATCAGCGCCTACAGCACCGCCGCGCTGACGCACGTCGCCTCCAGCAACACCAGCAACGGCTCGCCCGAGGGCTTCACCCAGATCGCGCTGACCCCGGACGGCAAGACCCTCTACGGTGCCGTGGCCGGGCAGACGTCCACCGCGGCGATCTGGTGGTACGACACCGCCGCTTTCACCGCCCCGGGCACCCCGGTCGTCGAAGCCGGCTCCACGCAGGCCGCCAGCCACGACAACTTCGGCATCGCCGCCTCCCCGACGGCGAACCTCGTCTACGTCACCGCGCGGCAGTTCCCGTCCTACAACATGTGGGCCGGCTTCGACGTCTACTCGACGCCCAGCACCGTGCCGGGGGCGCCCCGCACACCGAGTGCGAGCTCGGGAAGCGGGAGCGCGACCGTCAGCTGGACCGCACCAGCCAGCAACGGCGGCAGCGCGATCACCGGCTACACCGTCACCGCCTCCCCGGCGGCGCGACCTGCACCACCACCGGTGCGCTCACCTGCACCGTGACCGGCCTGACCAACGGGACCAGCTACACCTTCGCCATCACCGCCACCAACGCCAACGGCACCGGCCCCGCGGCCACCGCGGTCCCCGCCGCCGCCGCTGCGCCAGGAGCGCCGCGCACCCCTCGGCCACCGCCGGGCACACGAGCGCGTCGGTCAGCTGGACCGCACCGGCCAGCGACGGCGGTAGCGCGATCACCGGGTACACCGTCACCGCCTCTCCCGGCGGCGCGACCTGCACCACCACCGGTGCGCTCACCTGCACCGTGACCGGCCTGACCAACGGGACCAGCTACACCTTCGCCATCACCGCCACCAACGCCGTGGGAACCGGCCCGGCGTCCGCGGCGACCACGGCGGTCACGCCGGCCCCCGGTCCCCCGACCGCGCCACGGACACCCACCGCCGTGGCGGGCAACGCGCGCGCGTCCGTCAGCTGGACCGCACCGGCCAGCGACGGGGGCAGCCCGATCACCGGCTACGTCGTGACCGCGTCGCCCGGCGGGGCCTCCTGCGTCACCAGCACCCTGGCCTGCGCCGTGACCGGGTTGACCAACGGCACCGCGTACACGTTCTCGATCGTGGCGACCAACTCGGCCGGGACCGGGCCGGCGTCGACGGCCACGACCGCCGTCACCCCGGCGCCCAGCGCGCCGACCGCCCCCCGCTCCCCCGTGGCGACCTCCGGCAGCCGGCAGGTCACGGTCACCTGGACCGCTCCGGCCGACGACGGCGGCTCCCCCATCACCGGGTACAGCGTCACGGCCGCCCCCGGCGGCGGGACCTGCACCACGACCGGCGCGCTGACCTGCACCGTGACGGGTCTGACCGATGGCACGGCCTACACGTTCGCCATCACCGCGACCAACGCCGTCGGCACCGGCCCCTCGGCCGGCGTCGCCGCCACGCCGGCCGCCGGCTCACCCGGTCCCGTGACGGGGGTGCTGGCCACTGCGCGGACGTCGTCGATCGACGTGTCCTGGACCCCGCCCACGACGGGGAGTCCGGTCGACCACTACCTCGTGACCGCCTCCCCCGGCCGGGCGACGTGCCGGACCAGCACGACCTCGTGCGTGCTCGGCGGTGTCGAGGGGGTCGCCTACACGGTGACGGTGCAGGCCGTGGACGCGCTCGGCCGGGTCGGGCAACCGGGTTCGGCCTCGACCACGCCGGTGCGCGCCCCGCAGATCGCCACGGCCCCGCCGGCCGACGCGCCGCTCACGCTGACCACCGACCAGGGTCGGATCAGCGTCGTCTCCCCCGGCCAGGCGCTCACCGTGCTCGGGACCGGCTTCGCGGCCCACTCCACCGCGACCATCGCCATCTACTCGACCCCGGTCGTGCTCGGCACGGTCGTCACCGACGGCAACGGCAACTTCGCCAAGCCCGTGGTGGTGCCGCCGGAGCTCGCCGCCGGCACGCACACCCTGGTCGCCTACGGGGTCGACCCGGCCGGCGCCACGCACTCCATGCGCATGCTGGTCACCGTCTCGAAGGCATCGGGCACGGGTCCTGCCGGATCGGCGACCGCAGCGCGCGGCCGCGGCTCCTCGCTCGCCTCCACCGGCGCCGACGTCGCCGCTCCGCTCACGGGCGGGATAGCGCTGACGGCGCTGGGCCTCGGGCTGCTGCTCGTCGCGCAGCGACGGCGCGCGGCGGCCGGGGCGAGGACGTCGATGCCCGCCGCCCGGGACGACTGACCGCACCCGAGCAGCGCCGCACCGAGCCGGTGGCCCCGTGGCCGCCGGCTCGGTGCGGCCCACCTGGGACTGCTTGACTGACCGGCATGGATCTCCCCGTGCAGCCGCCGGTGAAGCCGATGCTGGCCAAGGCCGCGACGAAGGTGCCCGTCGGCGACTTCCTGTACGAGCCCAAGTGGGACGGCTTCCGCTGCATCGTCTTCCGCGACGGCGACGAGGTGGAGCTGGGCAGCCGCAACGAGCGCCCGCTGACGCGCTACTTCCCCGAGGTGGTCGCCGCGGTCAAGGCCCATCTGCCGGAGCGCTGCGTCGTCGACGGCGAGATCATCGTGCCGCGCGGCGACCGGCTGCACTTCGAGGCGCTGCTCCAGCGCATCCACCCCGCCGAGTCGCGGATCAACCTGCTGGCCGAGCAGACGCCGGCCTCCTTCGTCGCCTTCGACCTGCTCGCCCTCGGCGACGAGGCGCTGGTCGAGACCCCCTTCGCCGAGCGCCGCGCCCGGCTGGAGACGGCGCTGGCCGGCATCGAGCCGCCGATCTACCTGACCAGCGTCACCCGGGACCCCGCCACCGCCGAGCGCTGGTTCGAGACCTTCGAGGGGGCGGGGCTGGACGGCGTCGTCGCGAAGGCCGCGGACCTCCCCTACGGCCCGGACCAGCGGCTCATGACCAAGGTCAAGCACGTGCGCACGGCCGACTGCGTCGTCGCCGGGTTCCGCTGGCACAAGAGCGGACCTATCGTCGGCTCGCTCCTGCTGGGGCTGTACGAAGGCGGCGAGCTGCAGCACATCGGCGTCGCGGCGTCCTTCCCCATGAAGCGCCGGGCCGAGCTGGTCGAGGAGCTCGCGCCCTACTGCGCCGAGGAGATCGACGGCCACCCGTGGCAGGACTGGGCGAACGCCCAGGTGCAGGCCGACGGCGAGCAGCGGATGCCCGGGGCGGTCAGCCGCTGGAACGCGAAGAAGGACCTGTCCTGGGTGCCGCTGCGCCCCGAGCTGGTCGTCGAGATAAAGTACGACCAGCTCGAGGGGCGACGACTTCGTCACACCGGCCAGTTCCTGCGCTGGCGCCCGGACAAGGACCCCCGCGACTGCACGTACGACCAGCTCGACGTGCCGGTTCGCTACGACCTGGGTGAGGTGCTCGACGGCTGACGCCGGGTCACGACGGCGCCGGGGAGGTCGCCCGATCGGGAGCGAGCGCCTGCACCGACGGCCCCTGGCTCCTAGGCTCGTGATCATGCGTCTGCCCCGAGGCCTTCCGGCCGTCGCGTCCAGCGTGCTGCTCGCCCTGCCCCTGGCACTCGCCGGCTGCACGTCGTTCGGCGACAGCGCCGAGAAGCCGGCCGCCACCAGCGCCACGCCCACCGAGGTGGAGGCAGCGCCGATCGAGTGGAGCGACTGCGACGCCCAGATCCAGCCGCTGATCGAGGGGCAGCCCGGCAGCGACCGGGACATCCTCTTCGAGTGCGGCAGCACCGACGTGCCGATCAGCTACGACGAGCCCGGCGGCGCCACGCTGCCGCTCTTCCTCGTGCGCGCGAAGTTCGCCGGGCAGACCGAGCGGATCGGCTCCCTCGTCGTCAACCCGGGCGGCCCGGGCGGTTCGGGTGCCGACGCCGCAATCGGCCTGGCCCTGACCCTGCCCGAGGACGTGCTGCGTCGCTTCGACGTCGTCGGTTTCGATCCCCGCGGCGTCGGCCTCTCGACGCCGGTCGAGTGCATCCCCGCCGAGCTCAAGGACCGGCTGGTGGCCGCCGAGCCGCGCCCGACCACGGCCGAGCAGCTCGACACCGTCTTCGGTCTGGCCCGCGAGGCGGCCGACGACTGCGGAAAGGAGTACGGGGACGCGCTGGGCACCTTCAACACCGTGGACACCGCGCGCGACATGGAGCAGCTGCGCAAGTCCCTCGGCGACGAGAAGCTGACCTACCTCGGGTACTCCTACGGCACCACGCTGGGCTCCACCTACGCCGAGATCTTCCCTGACCGGGTGCGGGCCATGGTGCTCGACGCCGCGGTGGACCCCGACTCCAGCGCGGTCGAGGACGCCGAGGCGAGTGCCGCCGGCTTCGAGGCCGGGTTCAACGCCTTCGCCGACAACTGCAAGGGCCTCATCGCCGGCTGCCCGCTCGGCGAGGACCCGCGCCGCTTCCTCGAGGACCTGCTCGGCCAGGCGGCCGGGGCGCCGATCCCCAGCAGCGTGGAGGGCGAGACCCGACAGGCGACGCCGGGCGTCGTCCTCACCGCCGTGCAGGCAGCGCTGTACGACACCGCGTCGTGGCCGCAGCTGGCGCAGGGCCTCCGCGCGGCGAAGGACGGCGACTCGAAGGCGCTGTTCTCCCTCGCCGACGAGCTCACCGGCCGCCTCGAGGACAAGTCCTACTCCAACCTTCTCGACGCCAACCTGGCCATCAACTGCGCCGACACCGACGAGGAGGTCGACGAGGGTCAGGTGCGCGAGCTGGTGGCCCAGTGGAGCCAGAAGTACCCGCTCTTCGGCGCCGGCTCGGCCGCCGGGCTGTTCACCTGCTCGGTGTGGGACGCCGACCGCACCCCGCTGCCGGAGCGCGACGCCGCCGGCAGCGCCCCGATCCTGGTCGTCGGCAACCAGGGCGACCCGGTCACGCCGCTGCCCGGTGCCGTGGACATGGCGGAGGACCTGCAGGCCGGCGTGCTGCTCACCTGGCAGGGTCAGGGCCACACGGCCTACCCCAAGACCGAGTGCATCACCGCGGCCGTGAACGCGTACCTGATCGACCTGGTGGCACCGCAGGACGGGCTGACCTGCCCGGCCTGACCGGGCTGAGCGAGCGGAGCGACATGGCCAGCAGCAAGGACGCCGTCGTCCTCGACGTCGCCGGGCACGAGGTGCGGGTGTCCAACCCGGAGAAGCCCTACTTCGCGGAGAAGGGCATCCGGAAGATCGACGTCGTCGAGTACTTCATCAGCGTCGGCGAGGGCATCCTGTTCGCCCTGCGGGACCGGCCGACGACGCTCGAGCGCTGGCCCGGCGGGGTGTTCGAGGGCGCTCGCCTCTCCACCCGGATGGACAACACCGGCGACGCCTTCTACCAGAAGCGGGTGCCCAAGAACGCCCCGCCGTGGGTCCCGACGGCGCACATCACGTTCCCCAGCGGGCGGACGGCCGACGAGATCGCGCCCGACTCGGTCGCGGTGGTCGCCTGGTGCGCCAACCTCGGCACGCTGACGTTCCACCCGTGGCCGGTCGGCAGGGACGACGTCGAGTCCCCGAACCAGATCCGCATCGACCTGGACCCGCAGCCGGGCACCGACTTCTCCGACGCCGTGTGGGTCGCCCCGCACGTGCGGGAGCTGCTCGCCGAGTTCGGCCTGCGGGGCTGGCCGAAGACCTCGGGCGGCCGCGGGGTGCACATCTACGTGCCGATCCAGCCGCGGTGGACCTTCACGGAGGTGCGCCGGGCGGTGATCGCCTTCGGCCGCGAGCTGGAACGCCGCCTCCCCGACCGCGTGACGATGTCGTGGTGGAAGGAGGAGCGCGGCGAGAAGATCTTCATCGACTACAACCAGATGGCCCGTGACCGCACGATCGCCAGCGCCTACTCCATCCGACCCAGACCGCACGCGCCCGTCTCCGCACCGGTGGACTGGGACGAGCTGCCCGACGTCTCACCGTTCGACTTCGACGTCCTCACCATGCCGGCCCGGTTCCGCGAGGCGGGTGACAAGCACGCGGGCCTGGCCGACCACGCCTTCGACATCACGGGCCTGCTGGAGCTGGCGGAGAAGCAGGAGGTCGACGCCGGTATGGGGGACCTGCCCTATCCGCCGGACTACCCGAAGATGCCGGGGGAGCCGATGCGGGTCCAGCCCAGCCGGGCGCGCAAGGCGCCTGCGGAGGGCTGAACCGGCACGGTCACTCGTCCTTGGCCCGCTCGTCCCGCAGCGCCTTGAAGACCCGGCGGCGCAGCGCGTCGCCGTCGGCCTCCGGCACGTCGAGGAACTTCAGCGACAGCAGCCACCGGGGGCCGTGGATGTTCTGCCGGACGATCTCACCGGTCACGTGCACCAGCCGGTCGTCCAGGTCGATGCTGACCTCGGTGCGAGTGCCGCTGTCCGACGGGACGCCCCAGCCGTCGACGATGGCCCGCATCCCGGCCTCGCTGGGGTCGACGGTCTGGCCGGTGAGCAGCCCGTCGGACCACGGCAAGCTGACCGGGAGCTCCGCGCGCGCCCGCACGCTCCGGCGGCGCTGGCTGCGCTCGGCCGGTCCGGTGGCCTGCAGGTTCCACAGGATCTCGGCGGTGTCGTCGTCGACGGCGGCGATCGTGGCCGGGAGGGTGGGCTCCTCGTAGCCGGCGACCCAGTAGAGCTCCACCGGGTCGCCGGACTTGACCGCGGTCTTCCACGCCGTGCCCTCGCCCTCGGGACGGACGGCGATCAGGAACTCGGTCGACACCTCCACCGAAGCGGTCATGCTGATGCCGCGAGCCACCGACGTGACGTCGGCCGACGTGCTCACCTCCGGCCGGACAGCGTTGGGCTCTCGGTCATCGGGGTCCGCCACCTGCACACGGAAGGGGACGACCGACCGGTCGCCCCCGGGCGACGCACCGGCCACCCTCGGTTCCGTATATCGCCAGGTCGCCGGGAGTAGTGCGCGCAACCGGAGCCGTTGTGCCCCTCGGGGGTGACCCCCGATGCCGCTCGACGAGTCAGGAGGCGAGCCGGCGGGCCCCTGACCCGAACGAGTGCGCGACCAGCGCGGCAGGTCCCGCGACCTCCAGCGCCAGGGTCGCCGCCGCCACCGCCGCGCGCAGCGCGACGGCCGACTCGGCCAGCCGGTCGGCCATGAGGAGGTCCAGGTCGGCGTCGTGCAGGTCCTCGATGTCGCGCAGCAGCACGCCCTGACCGGTCGCGGTGGCGGAGTCGACGACGGCGTTGCGGGCGGCTGCGGGGCTCATGGTGGTTCTCCTGGGTGAGTTGCTCGGTACGCCGGATCCGTCCGGCTCCACCACCGTGCAGTCCTAGGCGCACGGTGGCGCCGAGAGAACCGCAGGAAATCCGCAAGGACCGCCACGGCGGACCCGTACGGCTCGCCGGAGGCGCCGGCTCACCCCTCGGGGTGAGAGCACCCTGCACCGGCGCCCCGGCCGCTCCAGCCCCGTCCGGCCGGGACCGATGCAGGACAGGGGTTCCAACGGAGGAGAGTTGACGTGAAGGTCTGGCTGCTGGTGTACGGCGTGCTGTACGTCGTCATCGAGATGGTCGGCCAGTCACTGGAGTCCGTCGGCTGGCCGCGGATCACGGCGCTGGACGTGGCGACCGCCGTGACCGACGCGTTCCTGACCGTGTCCGTGATGTGCGCCGTCCTCCTCGCGCTGAAGCTGGGCGCGGAACGCTACGGACCGCGGCTTGTCCTGCGCTGGGAGAACGGCCGGCCGGTCGAGCTGGCCCCCGGGGGGCCGATCGGCGTGCGCTCCTGGCGGCCGGAGCCCCCCTCCCTGCCTGCGGTTCCGGCGTCCCCGCCCCGCCCCGGCAGCACCTACTCGGTCGGCGCCTACGGCCGCAGCCGGCGCCGCGTGGCGCCGTCCTTCCCCGAGGAGCCCGGCCACCTGCTGTGAGGCGTCACCCGCACCAGGAAGAGTCGCAGGTCACAGTTGTGCGGCAGCGTGTTCCCTTCTGGCGATCTTTGGCTAGGGTTGGGGGGTCGGGAAGGCCCTGCGCTATGGCAGGACCCCGATGCACAACCTCAGCTAGGAGCGAGCAATGCCCGAAGGAACTGTCAAGTGGTTCAACGCGGAGAAGGGGTTCGGCTTCGCCACCCCTGACGGTGGCGGACCGGACGTGTTCGTCCACTACTCGGCCATCCAGACCAGCGGGTACCGCTCGCTCGACGAGGGCCAGCGCATCGCGTTCGACATCGAGCAGGGCCAGAAGGGCCCGCAGGCTGCGAACGTGACCCCCCTCTGATCTTCTGATCAGTCCAGCGCCCCCGTCCGGAACTTCCGGGCGGGGGCGCTGTCCTTTCCCGGGTCAGCGGGCGCGCGGCACGTACCCGCCGACCAGCGACTGCATCAGCAGCGCACCCGCGTCAGGGCCGACCGCCCGCGCCGCATCCGCGAACGCCTGCCAGCGGGCGCGCTCCACGTCGGTGGGCGCGTTCTCCGCGCGAGCGGTGAGCTGGTCGAGCAGCCGGTCCCACTCCCCCTGCGGCGTCGGCCAGAGCCCGGCCAGCCGACGCGCTTCCGCCGAGATCGCGGTGATGCGCACGATGTCGCCCGCGTGGTTGGTGAGCGGCTCGATGTAGCCCGCCGACGCCAGCGCCTTGGCCGCTGCGACCACCTCGGCCTTCGGCAGGCCGCTGGCCGGCACCACCGCCCCCAGCACATAGGGGGAGCCGCCGTGCTCCGGCCCGTCGACCAGCCGGGCGATGGCCCGCAGCACCGGGAGGTCGCGGGTGAACCAGGCATCGGGCAGCGGAGAGCTCGTCACCACCCCAGTCTCCCCGTCCGCCCCGGTCACCCGCCCGGGCGGTCCCCCGGACGGGGTGGCGGAGCCGCCGTACCGTGGAGGCATGACCACCTCCGCATCGCAGCCCCAGGTCAGCAAGACCGACGAGGAGTGGCGCGCGCAGCTGTCCCCCGAGGAGTACGCGGTGCTCCGCCAGGCCGGGACCGAGCGGGCCTGGACCGGTGAGTACGTCGACACCAAGACCGTCGGCGTCTACGAGTGCCGCGCCTGCGGCGCCGAGCTCTTCCGCTCCGAGACGAAGTTCGACTCGCACTGCGGCTGGCCGTCCTTCTACGAGGCCTCGGCCGAGGACAACGTCGTCCTCCGCGAGGACCGCAGCTACGGGATGATCCGCACCGAGGTGCTGTGCGCGTCCTGCCACAGCCACCTGGGCCACCTGTTCGACGACGCCCCGCAGACGCCCACCGGCGACCGCTACTGCATCAACTCCGTGTCCATCCGGCTCCAGCCGGCGGAGTAGGCCGCTCGTACGCCTGAGGGCGGCTACCGATCGCTCGGTAGCCGCCCTCAGGCGTGTGCGGGTGCTGTCAGGGCAGGTCTCGGACCAGCTCGGCGATCGCCTTGCGGGTGCCGGTGTAGAACGGCACCTCCTCGCGCACGTGCCTCCGGGCGCGGCTGGCCCGCAGGTCGCGCATCAGGTCGACGATGCGGTGCAGCTCGTCGGCCTCGAAGGCCAGCATCCACTCGTAGTCACCCAGACCGAACGAGGCCACCGTGTTCGCTCGCACGTCGGGGTACGGGCGCGCCTGCATCCCGTGCTCCTTCAGCATGTCCCGTCGCTCCTCGTCGGGCAGCAGGTACCACTCGTAGGAACGCACGAACGGGTACACGCAGACGAAGCGGCGCGGCTCCTCGTCGGCGAGGAACGCCGGGATGTGGCTGCGGTTGAACTCCGCCGGGCGGTGCAGCGCCATCTGCGACCACACCGGCTCCAGACGACGGCCCAGGGCGGTGCGGCGCAGCCGCGTGTAGGCCTCCTGCAGCGCCTCGGCCGACGACGAGTGCCACCAGACCATGAGGTCGGCGTCGGCCCGCAGGCCGCTGACGTCGTACGTCCCGCGGACGACGACGTCCTTGCCGGCGAGCTCCTCGACCAGCGCCGCGGCCTCGTCGGCCTCGGTTCCGCGCTGCTCGTCACCGAAGGGCTGCGCGAGCTTGAACACCGACCACATGGTGTAGCGGATGCTGGCGTTCAGCTCGTTCGCCCGCTTGCCGATGCTGCGTTCCTCCACCTGCTCGCTCATGCGCCCATTGTCGCGCGGTCGGGCCGCCCGGCGGCGGTGAGGGTCTGTGATCCTCCGCGGGACGGCGCCCAGCGGCTACGGGGCGGTCAGGTGGCGGGGCCGCCCGACCCCTCGGCTTGGTCGTTCGGGCGGGCGTGCACGGTGCGGCAGTCCGCGCAGGCGGCCATCCAGACGTGGTGGCGGAGGCAGCGGTCGAGTACGGCGGAGGTGCTCTTCTTGTTCGGGTGGTACGTGGTGCTCACCCGGCTTCCAACGCCACGGGCGCTGCGGTGATGCCCGGGTCGGTCGAGGGTCACAGCAGCGCGTCGACGGCTCGGGAGGCGTCGCGGATGCAGGCGGGCACGCCCACCCCGGCGAACGCCGCGCCCGCGATGCCCAGACCCGGCACCTCTCCGACGGCCGTGCGCACGGCGTCCACGCGCCCCTGGTGGCCGACCAGGTACTGCGGCAGTCCCCCGCCCCACCGCACGACCGCGGTCTCGACCGGCTCCGGCCGGGCCAGCCCCAGCAGCTCGGCGACGTCGGCGACGACCGCAGCGGCGAGGTCCTCGTCCGTGCGCTGCAGCTCCGACTCGTCCCGGAAGCGGCCCACCGAGGAGCGCACCAGGAGCACGTCGTCACCGAGGTGCGGCCACTTGGACGAGGAGACGGTCACGCCCTTGACCAGCCGGCCGGTCACCGGCGGCACGAGCAGCCCGGAGCCGGCGCCGACGTCCTGGGCGGGGAAGGCCATGGCAACGACCGCCATCGAGGCGTACGGGATGCCCTGCAGCGGCTGCACCGCCCCCGGCGCCACCCCACCGAGGAGCCGAGCCGCCTTGCCCGCCGGCGCCGCCACCAGGACGGCGTCGGCCGAGAGCACCTCCGGGGCCGCGACCTGACCGGTCGAGACCGCGAAGCCGGAGCCGGTGCGCCGGATCGCGTGCGCGGGGGTGCGCAGCCGCACCTCGACGCGGGCGGCGGCCACCAGTGCGGCGGGCAGCGAGCCGATGCCCTCGTCCACGGTCATGAACACCGGGCCGTCCGCGTCGCCCCGGCTACGGGTGCCGGCGTCCCGGGCCGCCGCGGCAGCCGCGAGCACCGAACCCTCACCCAGGTGTGCGAACAGCTGCGGCATCGTCGCCTGCAGCGAGAGCTCGTCGGCCCGGCCGGCGTACACCCCGCCGAGCAGGGGCTCCACCAGCCGGTCGACCACCTCGTCGCCGAGCCGCTCGCGCAGCAGCCGCCCGACGGCGACGTCGCCGTCGACCGCGAGCGGCGGGAGCTCCCGCTCCGCACGCACCCGGTCCACGCCCGCAGGCGAGAGGAACCCGTCCAGGCCCTCCGCGGACGCCGGGACCCCGAGGACCGTGCCCGCCGGCAGCGGGAAGCGCCCCTCGGGCAGCACGACCGAGGCCTGGGTGGTGGCCGGCGCGACCAGGTGCTCCCCGAGACCGAGCGCCTCGACCAGCCCCACGGCCTCGGGAACCCGGGCCAGCATCGCCTCCGGGCCGGTGTCGTACCAGTGCCCGGCCAGCTGGATGCGATGGAGCTTGCCACCGATCCGGTCGCCCGCCTCCAGCACGACGATCTCGTCGTCCGGACGACGACGCCGCCACTCGAAGGCGGCGGCAAGGCCGGTGATCCCGGCGCCGATGACGACCAGCCGGCGGGTCATGCGGTGGTGAGCTCGTGGACCAGCTCGACGACGTGGGTGAGCACGTCGGGGTCGGTCTCCGGCAGGACGCCGTGCCCGAGGTTGAAGATGTGCCCGCGGGCCGCCTTCGCCTGCGCCACCACGCGGCGGACCTCGCGGTCCACGGTCTCCCGGTCGGCCAGCAGGACGGCGGGATCGAGGTTGCCCTGCAGCGAGCGGCCGGGGCCGACGCGGCGGGCCGCCTCGTCCAGCGGGACACGCCAGTCCACGCCCACGACGTCGGCACCGGCGTCGCCGATCAGCGGCAGCAGCTCGCCGGTGCCCACGCCGAAGTGGATGCGGGGCACGTCGCGCTCGCCCAGCCCGTCGAAGACCGCCCGGGAGTGCGGCAGCACCCGCTCGGCGTAGTCGGCGGCGGACAGCACACCGGCCCACGAGTCGAACAGCTGGACCGCCGACGCACCGGCGTCCACCTGCGTGCGCAGGAACGTCGCGGAGGAGACCGACAGCTTCTGCAGCAGCCGCGACCACGCCTCCGGCTCGGCGTACATGAACGCCTTGGTGCGCGCGTGCTCCTTGGAGGGGCCGCCCTCGATCAGGTAGGTGGCCAGGGTGAACGGCGCGCCGGCGAAACCGATGAGCGGTGTCGCACCGAGCTCGGCGACGAGCCGCCGCACCGCCTCCTCGAGGAATCCGAGCTGCCCGGGCTCGAGGTCTGGCAGTGCGTCGACGTCGGCCACGGTGCGGACGGGGTTCGCCACGACCGGTCCGATGCCCGGCTTGATCTCGATGTCGACCCCGGCCACCACCAGCGGCAGCACGATGTCGGAGAAGAAGATCGCCGCGTCGACCCCGTGCCGGCGGACCGGCTGCAGCGTGATCTCGGTGATCAGGTCCGGATCCTGGCAGGCGTCGAGCATCTTCGTGCCCTCGCGCAGGGCCCGGTACTCCGGCAGGGAGCGACCGGCCTGGCGCATGAACCACACGGGGGTGCGGCTGACCGGGAGGCCGCGGGCGGCACGGACGAGATCGGAATCGGCCGGGGACGCCGACGCGGGAGCGGGACTCACGAGGGTCGATCCTCCCAGACGCCGCACAGGCCGCGCCCCGGCGCGTCGGGTGGACATGCGGCGCGTCTGCGCCCTCACGCCGGAACCCGGCCTACTCTGCGCTCGTGGAGCCGCGCAGCCTGCCCGAGGCCGGGCACGCCTCGGGAGACGTCGCCGACGTCCCGGAGGCCTTCCGCGCGGCCCTGGACTCCCTGGCCGCGGTCCGCGCCCGGCCGGAGATCGAGCTCGAGCACATCCCCGCGCCGCAGCGGCTGGCGCCGTTCGCCCACGCGATCGGCGCCAACGTCGCCGACCCGGACGACGACGACGAGGACATCGCCAGCGCGCGCTTCATCGTCCTGTTCGACCCCGAGGGCCACGAGGCCTGGCACGGCACCATGCGCTGCGTCGGCTACCTGTCGGCGGCGACCGACGAGCAACTGGTCGACGACACGATGTTCTCCGAGGTCGCCTGGAGCTGGCTCACCGACGCCCTCGACGAGAGCGGCGCCGGACGCCATACGGTCGGGGGCACCGTGACGCGGACCGCGTCGACCCGGTTCGGGGAGCTCGCCGGCCCCGAGCACTCGGTCGACGTCGAGATGCGCGCCTCCTGGACCGCCGAGGACACCGACCTGGGCAGGCACCTCCAGGCCTGGCTCGAGGTGCTCGGCAACGCCGCCGGACTGCCCCCGCCCGGGGTCCGGCTGCTGGGTCCCTCCGACCGGGTGGGCAGCGACACTCTCTAACATCGAACCGGCACGACGGGCACGAGCCCGCGCAGCCGGTGCTCTCCCCCTCGGATCCTGCGGTCGGCCCGCAGGGGTCCGGCCGGGCGCCGGCCGACCGACACGAGGACCGGCAGAAGGTGGACGGCAACTGAGCACCGACCCCACTCCCCAGCCGGAGCAGGACGACGCTCCGACGGCGATCCCGCTCCTCGCACCCCGCGACGGTCTGCCGCCGGTCATCGAGACCTCCACCCAGCTGGTCGAGTACGCCGAGGCCCTGCGGGGCGGCACCGGCCCGGTCGCGGTCGACGCCGAGCGCGCCTCCGGCTACCGCTACGGGCAGAAGGCCTACCTCGTGCAGCTGCGGCGCCAGGGGGCGGGCACCGGGCTGCTGGACCCGATCCCGCTGCCGGACCTGTCGGTACTGCAGGACGCGATCGCCGACGCCGAGTGGGTGCTGCACGCGGCCAGCCAGGACCTTCCCTGCCTGGCGGAGATCGGCCTGGTGCCGTCGCGCATCTTCGACACCGAGCTCGCGGCCCGGCTCGCGGGCCTGCCGCGCGTCGGCCTCGGCGCCGTCGTGGAGTCGCTGCTGGGTTACTCCCTGGTCAAGGGCCACTCCGCCGCCGACTGGAGCACCCGGCCGCTGCCCGAGGAGTGGCTGGTCTACGCGGCGCTCGACGTCGAGGTGCTCGTCGACCTGCGCGATGCGCTGGCGGCGATCCTCGAGGAGCAGGGCAAGACGGAGTGGGCCCGGCAGGAGTTCGAGGCGATCCTCGCTGCCGGGCCGCCCGCGCCCAAGCAGGACCCGTGGCGGCGGACGTCGGGCCTGCAGGGTCTGGGCCGCCGCCAGCTGGCCATGCTGCGGGCCATCTGGGAGGCCCGCGACGAGCTGGCCCGCAAGCGGGACATCGCCCCCGGTCGGGTGCTGCCCGACGCCGCCATGGTCGCGGCCGTCCAGGCCGACCCCAAGAACGAGGGTGCCCTGCTCGAGCTGCCGGTCTTCCGGGGCCGGGCCAACCGCCGGCTCGTGCGGCACTGGTTCGACGCGCTGGCCCGGGGCAAGGCCGTGCCCGAGGACCAGCTCCCGCTCCGCAGCCGTCCCGGAGACGGCCCACCGGCGGCGAACCGCTGGGCCGACCGCGATCCGGCCGCCGCGACCCGCCTGCAGGTCGCCCGCGCGGGGCTCGCCGAGCTCAAGGCCAAGTACGACGACATGCCGGTCGAGAACATCCTCTCCCCCGACCTGGTCCGCCGGATCATGTGGAGCCCGCCGGAGCCGCGCGACCGCGCCGGCGTCGAGGCCGCACTGCGCGCCGGCGGCGCTCGGGAGTGGCAGATCGAGCTCACCGCCGACCTGCTCACCGACGCCGCCAACCGCGCCTGAGGTGGCGCAGGGGTCGCACCGCGGCCGCGCCGGCTGGCCGGTGAGCTCCGCTGCATCCGCGCGGTGCCGGGCGACGCCGTCCACGTGCTGCGCACCGCGCTGACCTGAGGCCGGGGACGCAGACGGGGCGCCGTCCGCGTGGACGACGCCCCGTCGGGGGTGAGCACCTGCCGCCCGCCGGCCGGTGCACGGCGGGCGACAGGGGTCAGTGACCGGTCGCGGCCGCCCGACGCCGGGCCAGCGCGTCGACGCTCGCGGCGAGCAGCAGCACGCCACCGGTGATGATGAAGTTCAGGTACGCCTCGACGCCCAGCAGCCCGAGACCGTTGGCGATGATCGCCACGACCAGGCCACCGAGGACGGCGTCGCGTACCCGGCCCCGACCTCCGAAGAGGCTGGTGCCACCGATGACCGCGGCGCCCACGGCGTAGAGCAGCGTGTTGCCGCCGCCTGAGGCCGCCGTGACCGAGCTGAGCCGTGCCGCCGCGACGATGCCGCTGATCGCGGCCATCGACGAGGAGATCACGAACACCAGCACCCGGATCCGGGTGACGTTGATGCCCGCGCGCCGAGCGGCCTCGGCGTTGCCGCCCACCGCGTACACGTGCCGGCCGAACGACGTCCGGCCGAGCACGAAGGTCAGCACGAGGAGCAGCAGGATCACCAGCGGCACCGCGTAGGGGATGCCCTTCAGCTCGATGGCCGCCGAGAGCGCACGGTCGACGCTGAGGATGGCGGTGACGCCGATGACGACGACCGCGATGACGGCGATGCGCGCGGCCACGATGGCCAGCGGCGCGCGCGCCAACCCTCGCGCCTTCTGCACCCGCCAGCGGTTCAGCTGCAGCGCGGCGTACAGCACGATCACCGCGACCGCGAGCGCCCACCCGAGGCCGACCGGCATGAAGTCGTTGGTGAGGGCGCGGACGACCGGGTCGCGCACCGACACCGTGCCGCCCTGACCGATGATCCACAGCGTCACGCCCTGGAAGCCGAGGAACAGCGCCAGCGTGACGACGAAGGACGGGATCCCGACCAGCCCGACCAGGATGCCGGTGAACAGGCCGATGAGGGCCCCGGCGACGATCGCTCCCAGCACGGCGACGTACCAGGGCGCGCCCTGCTCGGCGAGCAGCTGGGCCATGACCGCCGCGCACACGCCGCTGACGACACCGGCGGACAGGTCGATGTCGCCGAGCAGCAGGATGAAGACCAGACCCATCGCGAGCAGCGTGATGGGCGCGGCCTGCACCAGCAGGTTGGCGATGTTGATCGGCTTGAGGAAGGTCTCGGGCCGCAGCGCGAAGAAGAAGATCGTCAGCGCGACGATGCCGAGGACCGCCGGCAGCGCACCGAGGTCGCCGCCCTTGATCTTGTTGACGTAGCCGCGGACGACGCCGGCGACCGAGTCCTCGGACCGGTCGTTCTCGAACCCGGCGGGTGCGTTGCCGCCCTGCTGGACGGTGGTGGAACCGGTCATCAGATGACCCCCTCGGCGACGGCGGGAGCGATGCCGAGATCGCCGGAGCGGCCCGCGGTGATGAGTTCGATGACCTGCGGGCGGTCGACGGTGCTGATCGGCACGTCGGCGGCCACCCGCCCCAGGTAGAGAGCGGCGACGCGGTCGGCGACCTCGAAGACGTCGACCATGTTGTGGGAGATGAACACGACGGCGTGCCCGGTGTCGGCCAGTCGGCGGACCAGGTCGAGGACCTGCCGGGTCTGGGCGACACCCAGGGCGGCGGTCGGCTCGTCGAGGATGACGACCTTGGACTCCCAGAGGACCGCCTTGGCGATGGCGACCGTCTGCCGCTGCCCGCCGGAGAGGCTGGACACCAGCTGGCGCACCGACTTCAGCGTCCGTACCGAGAGCTTCGCGAGGGTGTCGCGGGCCGCCTGCTCCATGGAGGCCTCGTCGAGGAGGATGCCCCGCTTGCGCTCGCGGCCAAGGAACATGTTCTGGACGACGTCGAGGTTGTCGGCGAGCGCGAGGTCCTGGTAGACGACCTCGATGCCGAGCGCGGCGGAGTCGCGCGGCCCGGAGATGTCGACGGGCTTGCCGTCGAACAGGATCTGGCCGCCGTCGATCGGATGGATGCCCGCGATCGACTTGATCAGCGTGCTCTTGCCGGCACCGTTGTCACCGACGAGCGCGGTGACCTTGCCGGGGTAGACCTTGAGGTCCACACCGTGGAGGACCTGGATGGCGCCGAAGCTCTTGTCGACGCCGCGGAGCTCGAGGATCGGGGTCCCGTCCTCCGGCTGCGGCACGCTCACGAGGCTTCCTCTCTGGAAAAGCCGAACGGGGCGCCCTCCGGATTCGGAGGGCGCCCCGACGGTAGGGGTTACTTGATGCCGAGCTCGGTGCAGGCGGCGGCGAACTCGCCGGTGCACAGCTCCTCGGCGGTGACCTGACCGTCGTCCACGACGTCCTTGACGTTCTCGCGGGTGATGCTCACCGGGTCGAGCAGGACCGACGGCACCTTGCGGTTGCCCTCGGTGTCCTCGGACTCGCCGTTGGTGTCGGCGTCCTCACCGTTGATCAGGGCGATGGCCAGCTTGGCGAGGGCGTTGGCCTCCTCCTTCGCCGACTTGTAGACCGTCATGCACTGGTTGCCGGCGAGGATGTTCTGCAGACCCTCGACCGACGCGTCCTGGCCGGTGACCGGGACACCCTTCTGGCCGTTGCGGGCCAGGATCTGGATGACGGCGTTGCCGAGCGTGTCGTTGGCCGCGAGCACACCCTGGATGTTGCCGCCGTTCTGGGTGTACATCTGCTCGAAAATCGTCGCGGCCTGGTCGGGCTCCCAGCCGGGGACGGCCTGCTCGCCGACCTTGGTGTACTGGGTCATCTTGTCGAGGACCTCGTGCGCACCGTCGGCGAAGAGGGTCGCGTTGTTGTCGTCGGGCGAGCCGTTGAGGTAGGCGATGTTCGCCGGCTTGTCGCCGAGGCAGTCGGCCAGGCCCTGGCCCTGCAGGCGGCCGACCTCGGTGTTGTCGAAGGAGACGTAGTACTCCGCCGAGCCGCCGAGGGTGAGGCGGTCGTAGTCGATCGTGGAGACGCCCTGGGAGGCGGCCTGCTCCTGGATCTGCGCGCCCGAGGCGGAGTCCAGGTTGACGATCGCCAGGACGGTGACGCCCTCGGTGACCATCTGCTCGGCGATCGTGGCCATGCGCTGGGCGTCGCCCTCGGCGTTCTGGATCACGTAGTCGACGCCGGCCTCCTTGAAGGCGGCCTCGAGCAGCGGGCGGTCCGCGCTCTCCCAGCGGGGGGAGGACTCGGTGTCCGGGAGGATGACGCCGACCTTGCCTTCGGCGGAGCCGCCGCCACCGTTGTCGCCGCCCTTGTCCGAGTCGCCGCCGCACGCAGCCAGACCGAAGACCAGACCAGCGGCGATCGCCGTCGTCATTGCGCGCCGTCGCACCATGAGGGGACCTGCCATTTCGTTGGGGTTACAGAGAAATTCCGGCGGCACATCTTGCGCGCCCCTTCGCCGTGGTGGCAACCACAGCCCGTCCCCGTTGCCGGACCGTGATCCGAGACCAACTCGAACGGGTGCCGCACCGCCCTTGGCCGCTCGGGTTACCGACGGGTAACTTGGACGCCGCCGGGCCCTGCCGGGCCGGTACCGAATTCCCGCGGAGGTCACATGTCCCGCTCGCTGCGTGAGGTCGTCTTCGTCGACGGCGTGCGCACCCCCTTCGGCAAGGCCGGTCCGAAGGGCATCTACGCCGAGACGCGCGCCGACGACCTGGTCGTGCGCTGCATCCGCGAGCTGCTGCGCCGCAACCCGGAGCTGCCCGCCGACCGCGTCGACGAGGTGGCCATCGCCGCCACCACCCAGATCGGCGACCAGGGCCTGACCCTGGGCCGCACGGCCGCGCTCCTGGCCGGCCTGCCCAAGACCGTTCCGGGCTACTCCATCGACCGCATGTGCGCCGGCGCCATGACCGCGGTGACCACCACCGCCTCGGGGATCGCCTTCGGTGCCTACGACGTCGCCATCGCCGGCGGTGTCGAGCACATGGGCAAGCACCCCATGGGCGAGGGCGTGGACCCCAACCCGCGGATCGTCAGCGAGAAGCTGGTCGACCCCTCCGCGCTGGTCATGGGCTCCACCGCGGAGAACCTGCACGACCGGTTCCCGCACCTGACCAAGGAGCGGGCCGACGCGTTCGCGCTGGCCAGCCAGCAGAAGTACGCCAAGGCCGTCGCCAACGGGCAGATCGGCCCGGAGCAGGTGACGATGGCGACCCGCTCGGCCGAGAACGGCTGGGGCGTCGCGACCGTCGACGAGCCGCCGCGGCCGCAGACCACCCTCGAGGGTCTGGGCACGCTGAAGACGCCGTTCCGCCCGCACGGGCACGTGACCGCCGGCAACGCCGCGGGCCTCAACGACGGCGCCACCGGCTGCCTGCTCGCCGCCGAGGACGTCGCCCAGGAGCTGGGCCTGAACATCGGGATGCGCCTGGTGGGCTACGGCTTCGCCGGCGTGGAGCCCGAGGTCATGGGCATCGGCCCGGTCCCCTCGACCGAGAAGGCGCTGGCCCGCACCGGCCTGTCCATCGAGGACATCGGCCTGTTCGAGCTGAACGAGGCCTTCGCCATCCAGGTGCTGGCCTTCCTCGACCACTTCGGCATCGCCGACGACGACGAGCGCGTCAACCCGTGGGGCGGCGCCATCGCCGTCGGCCACCCGCTGGCCTCCTCCGGCGTCCGTCTAATGACCCAGCTGTCGCGGCAGTTCGCCGAGCGGCCCGATGTCCGCTACGGCCTCACCGCCATGTGCGTCGGCCTGGGCATGGGCGCCACCGTCATCTGGGAGAACCCCAACTGGGAGGGCGACAAGTGACCAGCACCCAAGGGAAGGCGACGTTCGAGAACGAGGTCGTCACCGAGGCCAAGGTCCGGTACCTCAGCCTCCCCGGCCTCTCGGGCGAGTTCGCCCTGATCACCATCGACAACGGGCACGACCACACCCGTCCGTCGACCTTCGGCCCGGGCGGGCTGGCCTCGCTGGACGCCGCTCTGGACGAGATCGCCGCCCACTCCCCCGCCCCGGCGGCGATCGGCGTGACCGGCAAGCCGTTCATCTTCGCCGTCGGCGCGGACCTCTCCGGGGTCCCGTCGGTGACCGACGCGTCGGCCGCCCGCGAGATCGCCGAGACCGGCCACCGGGTGTTCCGCCGGCTGAAGGACTCGTCGGTCCCGACGTTCGCCTTCGTCAACGGCGTGGCCCTCGGCGGCGGCCTGGAGCTGGCGCTGCACTGCCACTACCGGACCATCAGCGGCGGTGCCGCCGTCGCCTTCCCCGAGGCCTTCCTCGGGCTGGTCCCCGGCTGGGGCGGCACGCAGCTGCTGCCGAACCTGATCGGCATCGACGCCGCCGTCACGGTCATCGTCGAGAACGCGCTGGCCCAGAACAAGATGACCCCGGCGCCCAAGGCCGCCAAGCTCGGCATCGCCGACGCGCTCTTCGAGCCGGCCGACTTCCTCGAGCGGTCGCTCGAGTGGGCCGTCAGCGTCCTCGGCGGCTCGGTCACGGTGGACCGTCCCGAGGTCGACCGTGCGGCGTGGGACGAGGCGATCACCCGTGCCCGCGGCGTCGTCGCGGCCCGCACCCGGAACGCCTCCCCCGGCGCCGTCCGCTCGGTAGACCTGCTCGAGCTGGCGAAGGCCGGCGTCGAGGGCGAGGCCTTCACCGCCGGCACCGCCGCCGAGGACGACGCGCTCACCGAGCTGCTGATGAGCGACCCGCTGCGGGCCTCGCTCTACTCGTTCGACCTGGTGAACAAGCGGGCCAAGCGGCCGGCCGGCGCGCCGGACAAGTCGCTGGCCCGCAAGGTCACCAAGGTCGGCGTCGTGGGTGCGGGGCTCATGGCCTCGCAGCTGGCGATGCTGTTCGTGCGGCAGCTGAAGGTGCCGGTCGTGCTGACCGACATCGACCAGGCCCGCGTGGACAAGGGCGTGGCCTACGTGCACGGCGAGCTGGACAAGCTGGCCCTGCGCGGCCGGCTGAACCAGGACAAGCTCAACCAGCTCAAGGCCCTGGTCACCGGCTCGCTGTCCAAGGACGTCTTCGCCGACGCCGACCTCGTCATCGAGGCCGTGTTCGAGGAGATGTCGGTCAAGCAGCAGGTGTTCCGCGAGGTCGAGGCGATCGTCTCGCCCGAGTGCGTGCTGGCCACCAACACCTCCGCGCTGTCGGTGACCGAGATGGCCTCCAAGCTCGAGCACCCCGAGCGCGTGGTGGGCCTGCACTTCTTCAACCCGGTCGCGGTCCTCCCGCTGCTGGAGGTCGTGCGCGCCGAGCAGACCGACGACGCGTCGCTGGCCACCGCCTTCGCCGTCGGCAAGTCGCTGAAGAAGAGCTGCGTGCTGGTCGCGGACGCCCCGGCGTTCGTGGTCAACCGGCTCCTCACCCGCTTCCTGGGCGAGGTCACGGCGGCCGTGGAGCAGGGCACGCCGGTCGAGGTGGCCGAGCGCGCCCTCGACCCGCTGGGCCTGCCGATGACGCCGTTCGAGCTGCTCTCGCTCGTCGGTCCCGCGGTCGCGCTGCACGTGGCCGAGCGCATGCACGAGGCGTTCCCCGACCGGTTCGCCGTCGGCGAGGGCCTGCGCAAGGTCGTCGAGCTGGGCAAGGCGAGCGTGTTCTCCGAGCCGGGCGTCGTCGACCCCGAGCTCGTGGACGCCTTCGCCGGCGACTCCCCGCTCACCGAGCAGCAGGTGCACGACCGTGCGGTCGAGGCCCTGGCGCAGGAGATCCGGCTGATGCTGGACGAAGGCGTCGTGCAGGCCGCGCAGGACATCGACCTGTGCATGATCCTGGGCGCGGGCTGGCCGTTCTGGCTGGGTGGCATCACCGCCTACCTGGACCGCACCGGTGTCTCGGAGCGCGTGACCGGCTCCCGGTTCCTGCCGAAGGGTGTGGCCTCGCTCCCCGCGTAGCCGCCCCGCACGGACGACGGCCCGGCTCCCTCAGCGTCGAGGGAGCCGGGCCGTTCGTCGTTCACCGGGAGAAGGCACCTGTCGGCCCGAGTGGGGCCCGGAGGGGTCCCGCGCAGGGACGACGCAGCGGCTCCGCGGCGCGGGAGACGGCACGTGGCCGCGGTGTCGTCCGGAGGACGACGGTGTCATTGCCGGAACTTGCGGGTGAGGCTCTCCATCGTGCTGTGCACCGAGGCGATCTTGACGTGCGAGATCCCCGACGTCGCGCCGGCGGCCAGCATCGCCTCGTGCGCGGCCCGCAGCGTGGCCCACACCTCGTCGGGCTCACCCTCGAGCGTCGTCCCCAGCGCGCCGACCTCGTAGCGCAGCCCGGACGCCTGGATCACCGCGACCGCGGCCTCCACGAAGGCGTGCGGGTCGTCGGGCGTACCGGCCGGCGAGGGCGCGACCTGGATCTCGGCGATCACGACTGCTCCGCGCGCTCCACCACGTGGTTGTCCGTGCGCTCGCCGAGCTTCGCCGACCACTCGGCGATCCGGCGGGCGACGTCCTGCTCGGTGAGCCCGGCGTCAGCGAGCACCTGCCCGCGGCTGCCGTGGTCGAAGAACTGCTGCGGGAGGCCCATCGACCGCACCGGCACGTCGACGCCGCGGTCCTGCAGCGCCTGGGTGAGGGTCGTGCCCACTCCCCCGGCCCGGCCGCCGTCCTCGACGGTGACCACGAGCCGGTAACCGGCGGCGAGGTCGAGCAGCTCCGGTGCCACCGGCAGCACCCACCGCGGGTCGACGACGGTGACCCCGATGCCGTGATCTGCGGCCCGCTCGGCGGCGGCCAGGCACATCGGCACCATCGAGCCGACGGCGACCAGCAGCACGTCCCGACGGTCGTCGCGGCGCAGCACGTCCACCGGGCCATGCCGCTCCAGCGCCGGGATGTCGACCGGCGGCGCGCCCTTGGGGAAGCGGACGACCGTAGGCCCGTCGGTGACCTCGACCGACTCGCGCAACGCCTCGCGCAGGGTCGGCTCGTCCCGCGGCGCGGCCAGCCGGATGCCGGGCACCACCGACAGGATCGACATGTCCCACATGCCGTTGTGCGAGGCGCCGTCGGTACCGGTCACCCCAGCGCGGTCGAGCACCACCGTCACCGGCTGCCGGTGCAGGGCGACGTCCATCAGCAGCTGGTCGAAGGCCCGGTTGAGGAACGTGGAGTACACGGCGACCACGGGGTGCAGCCCGCCCATGGCGAGGCCCGCAGCGGAGGTCAGCGCGTGCTGCTCGGCGATGCCGACGTCGAAGGTGCGCTCCGGGAACCGCTCGGCGAACGCCGCCAGCCCCGTCGGGTGCAGCATGGCGGCGGTGATCGCGACGACGTCGGAGCGCTCGACGCCGATCCGCACCAGCTCGTCGGAGAACGCCGTCGTCCAATCCCGGGCAGCGGCCACGCTGGCGCCGCTGTCGGGGTCGAACACGCCGGTGGCGTGCCAGGCGTCGATCTGGTCGGTCTCGGCCGGCGGGTAGCCGAAGCCCTTGGTGGTGACGGCGTGCACGATGACCGGCCCGCCGAACGACCGCGCCCGGCGCAGCGCGGACTCCATGACCTCGATGTCGTGCCCGTCGACCGGCCCGACGTACTTCATGCCGAGATCCTCGAACATGCCCTGCGGCGACAGGACGTCCTTGAGGCCCTTCTTGATCGCGTGCAGCGCGTCGTAGAGCGCGGAACCGACCACCGGGGCCTTGTGCAGCGCCTGGCGCACCTGCAGCAGCGCGTTCTCGTAGCCGGGGCGCAGGCGCAGGGTGGCCAGCGCGTCGGCCACCCCACCGATGGTCGGCGAGTACGAGCGGCCGTTGTCGTTGACGACGATGACCACGGGCCGGTCCTGGGCTGCGGCGATGTTGTTCAGCGCCTCCCAGGCCATGCCGCCGGTGAGCGCGCCGTCGCCGATCACGGCGACGACCGGCCGCTTGTCACCGCGGATCGAATAAGCCTTGGCCAGCCCGTCGGCGTAGGACAGCGAGGTCGACGCGTGGCTGTTCTCCACCCAGTCGTGCTCGCTCTCCGCGCGACTCGGGTAGCCGGAGAGCCCGCCGCGCTGGCGCAGCCGCTCGAAGCCCTCGACGCGGCCGGTCAGCATCTTGTGCACGTAGGACTGGTGGCCGGTGTCGAAGACGATCGGCTCGCGGGGCGAGTCGAACACGCGGTGCAGGGCGATGGTCAGCTCGACGCAGCCCAGGTTGGGGCCGAGGTGGCCACCGGTCTTCGCCACGCTGGTGACCAGCGCGTCACGGATCTCCGCCGCGAGGGCGGGCAGCTGCTCGGCGGGGAGGGCTCTCAGGTCCTCCGGGCCTCGGAGCGATCGCAGGAGCGGCACGGCTCGGCGGTGTCCTCTCTCCATGGGCAGCGCGACCCGGTTGCGGGCCGCCGGCCCACTGTAGTCGCGGACGGCGCCCGTGCCCCGGTGAGCAAGATCGCTCGGTCAGAGCCGGGGCACCCACCGCTCGCCGCGCAGCGCTCCTCCGACGACCTCCACACCCCGGGCCGCTGCAGCCAGCCGGGCGCCCTCGCGCTCGTATGCGGCGATGGCGGCCTCGATGGCCTCGGCCGGCAGCTGGTCGGCCAGCTCGACGCGGACCGTCCGCCATCCGGCTCGCGCCGCCTCCAGCCCTGCGGCGACGTGGTCACCGGCGAAGCGGGCGAGCAGCACGGGATAGCGACGGAGCACCTCGTGCGCGCGGTAGTCCGGCGGCACGAGGTCGAACAGCCAGCCGACGGCGGTGCGCTCCCAGTCCGGCGCGCCCGGCGGGCGCACCTCCTCCGGCCAGCCCGGCGGCACCGTCGCGTCCACCGCACCATTCTGCCCCACCGGTCGAACATGCGTTCGACGACGGGCCGTGCGGGCTACTCCGCGGTCTGGCGCTTCAACCAGAACTGCTCGAAGCCCCAGGTGCCGGCGCCGCTGGAGTGGTAGCTGACCAGCTCCCACCCCTCGGCACCGAGCTTGTTGAGCACCGAGCTGGTGTCCCCCTGCTGCCGTTCCGACTGGCCGCCGGGGAGCTTGACGCTCACCCCTGCGCGCTGCGACTCGGCGTCGTTGGCGGTGATGACCGAGGCGTATTCCCACGTGGGCACCCCTAGACGGTATCGAGCGTCGCCGCCGCGCGCGTCAGGCGGGGACGAGCAGCGCCACGCACTCCACATGAGCGGTCATCGGGAAGGCGTCGAAACCGCGGACGGCGGCGAGCCGGTACCCGGCCTCGGCGAAGGCGGAGACGTCGCGGCCCAGCGCCGCGGGGTCGCAGGCCACGTAGACGATCGCCCGCGCCCCTGTTCCGGCGAGCAGCCGGCTCACCGCCTTCCCGGCGCCCGCCCGCGGCGGGTCCAGGACGACGACGTCGGGGGCCGCGCCCAGCTCCTCGAGCAGCTCGGCCAGACCGTCGGCGTCCACCTCGCCCTGCCACACCTCTGCCTGCGGGAGCGCGCCGAGGTTGGCGTCGGCGGCCGCGCAGGCGCCCGGGTCGGCCTCCACGCACACCACCCGGCCGCTCTCCCCGACGGCCGGCGCGAGCGCACCGCCGAAGAGCCCGGCTCCGGCGTACAGGTCCAGCACCGTCTCCCCCTCGGCGACGGCGGCGAAGCCGGAGATGGCGGAGACCAGCGCGTCGGCGGCTGCCGGGTGCACCTGCCAGAAGCCGGTGCCCTCGACCTCCCAGTCCCGCCCTCCGGCCCGGCGCTCGGCCCGGCCGGTCGGCTCGGCGGGCAGCTCCTCCCCCGCGTGCTGGACCTCGACGAGCTGCGGCCGACCGCGGTGATCCAGCCGCGCGGTGGTCACCGCGCCGGTCGAGTCGATCGACACGTCGACCGCGCCGGCGCCCGGCCAGCGGCGGGTCAGCACCGCCCGGGCGGCCGGCTCCACGGTGATGGGGCAGTCGTCGAGGGCGACGACGTCGTGCGACCGGTGCCGTCGGAGGCCGGGGACGCCGGCGCCGTCGACGGCGAACCGGGCGCGCGAGCGCCAGCGCAGCGCGCCGCCGGGCAGCGCCTCCACCGCCAGCCCGGACACCACCGGGTCCCCGGCGTCGAGCCGGCCCAGCCGGACCAGCTGCTCGCGGACCACGGCCGCCTTGAGCCGGTGCTGCTCCGCCGGGTCGACGTGCTGCCAGTCGCAGCCGCCGCACCTCCCCGGGCCGCTGTACGGGCAGGGCCGCTCGACCCGCGCCGGGGCGGCCTCGAGCACCTCGACCGCGTCGGCCCGGCAGAAGCCGGGGTGCCGGTCCTCGGTCACGCGGACCCGGACCCGCTCCCCGGGCAGCGTGTGCCGCACGAAGACCACCCGGCCCTCGTGGCGGGCCACGCAGTGACCGCCGTGGGCGACGGGGCCGACGGTCACCTCGAACTCGTCACCGGTCCAGCCCACGTTCCGGTTCTCCCGAGGGCGGCCGGGACGACGGTGCCGCCGTTCAGCCATACGGGGTCACGTCGACCTGGTCGTCGGTGAGACCACGACGGAGGTCCCCCGGGCCAGGACGCGGTGCGCCGACGTCGTCGTGCCCGATGCTGCTCTCCAGCTGCCACGGCACCGTGGTGATCATGACCCCCGGCTGGAACTGCAGCCGGGCCCGCAGCCGCAGGGCGCTCTGGTTGTGCAGGACGTTCTCCCACCAGTGCCCCACCACGTACTGCGGCACGAAGACGACCACCAGCTCGCGCGGGCTGTCCCGGCGGACGCTCTTCACGTAGTCCAGGACGGGCCGGGTGATCTCCCGGTACGGGGACTCGAGCACCGTCAGGGGTACCGGGATGTCGTAGCGCTCCCAGTCGGCCTGCAGCCCGCGCGTCTCGGCGTCGTCCACGTTCACCGTCAGGGCGGTCAGTGCGTCCGGGCGGGTCGCCCGCGCGAAGGCCAGCGCGCGCAGCGTCGGCTTGTGCACCTTGGACACCAGGACGATCGCGTGCACCTTGCTGGGCAGGGTCCGGGCGTCGGTGTCGGGCACGAGCTGCTCGGCGACGTGCGAGTAGTGCCGGTTGATCGCCCGCATGAGCAGGAAGATCAACGGCATCGCGGCGATCACGATCCACGCGCCACCGACGAACTTCGTGACGACCACGATCACCAGGACCACCGTCGTCAGCGAGCCGCCGATCGTGTTGATCACCCGGGAGCGCTGCATCCGACGCCGGAGCGCGGACTCGTTCTCCTTGCGCAGCTCCCGGTTCCAGTGCCGGACCATGCCCCACTGGCCGATCGTGAAGCTGGTGAACACGCCCACGATGTACATCTGGATCAGCTGCGTGGAGTCCGCGTCGAAGGCCAGCAGCAGGAGGACCGCGAAACCGGCCAGGACGAGGATCCCGTTGCTGTAGACGAGCTTGTCGCCGCGGGTGTGCAGCTGCCGGGGCATGAACCGGTCCTGCGCCAGGACCGAGCCGAGCAGCGGGAAGCCGTTGAAGGCGGTGTTGGCGGCCAGGATCAGCACCAGCGCCGTCGCCGCCTGGATGAAGTAGAAGCCGATCGAGTCGTCGCCGCCGAAGGTCGCCGCCGCGATCTGAGCGATGACGGTCCGCTGGGGCTGCGACTCGCAGTCGAAACCGACCAGGTCGCAGGCGTTCTCGACGTACTTGACGTCGGCAAGGAGGGCCAGCGCCGTCACACCGGCGAACATGCTGGCGGCGATGCCGCCCATCAGGGCGAGGGTCGTGGCGGCGTTCCTGCTCTTGGGTGGCCGGAACGCCGGGACGCCGTTCGCGATCGCCTCGACCCCGGTGAGGGCCGTGCACCCCGAGGCGAAGGCCCGGAGCGCGAAGAACAGCAGCGCGAGGCCGCCGAGGTCGCCGTACCCGGCCTCCGCGCGGATGGCGTAGTCGGCGCTCTCCGCGACCACCGGGTTGTCCGTGAAGAAGTCGCGGACCAGCCCGGTCACGATCATCACCAGGATGCCGGTGATGAACAGGTACGTGGGGACGGCGAACGTCTTGCCGGACTCCCGGACGCCGCGGAGGTTCGCCGCCACGAGCAGCGCCACCAGTCCGATGGCGATCGCCAGCCGGTGGTCGTCGAGCTGCGGGAACGCCGAGATGATGTTGTCGGTACCCGAGCTGACCGACACCGCCACGGTGAGCACGTAGTCGGTGAGCAGCGCGCTGGCGACCACCAGACCGGCGAACTGGCCGTGGTTCTTCATCGCGACCTCGTAGTCGCCACCGCCGGAGGGGTAGGCGTGCACCACCTGCCGGTAGGAGAGCACGACGACGGCGAGGAGGAGGACCACCCCGGCGGCCAGCCACGGCGCCAGGAACAGGAACGCCGTCCCGGCCAGCGTGAGGATGAGCAGGATCTCCTGCGTCGCGTAGGCGACGGAGGAGAGCGGGTCGCTGGCGAAGATCGGCAGCGCGAGGTGCTTGGGGAGCTGGGACTCCCCGACGCGGTCGCTGCGGACGGGTCGCCCCAGCACGAGGCGCTTCGGGAGTTGTCCGAGGTCGGACAGGCTTGGCACGGCGCGATGGTACGGACCTGAGCGGTCTCCGCGCGGGTGACTCGGCACACCCCGCCCCGACGGGGGTACCGGGGGCCGCCTCCGGCGTGCGCGACGGGCCCCGGGTGTAGCTTCGCGCCCGGTGCGATGCGCGGGCGAACGGCGCCGGCGCGGCCAGGAGCAGGGAGTGACACGTGCACGTGGTCGTGATGGGCTGCGGCCGTGTCGGCTCGGCCATCGCCCGGCGGCTCGAGCAGATCGGCCACAGCGTGGCGGTCATCGACCAGGACCCGGAGGCCTTCCGCCGCCTGGGCCCCGATTTCGCCGGACGGCAGGTCACCGGGCTGGGCTTCGACCGGCAGACGCTGCTGGACGCCGGGATCGACAGCGCCGGTGCCTTCGCGGCAGTCAGCAGCGGCGACAACTCCAACATCATCAGCGCCCGGGTCGCCCGCGAGACCTTCGGCGTCCAGCACGTGGTCGCCCGCATCTACGACTCCAAGCGGGCCGAGGTCTACGAACGCATGGGCATCCCCAGCGTCGCCACCGTGCCGTGGACGGTGAACCGGCTGCTGCGCGAGCTGCTGTCGGTCAAGGTCAGCGAGCTGTGGCGCGAGCCCACCGGCAAAGTCCTGCTGATGCGGGTCACCGTCACCGAGGGCTGGGTGGGCCGCCGCCTGGCGGATCTGGAGTCCGCCTCCGGCGCGCGTGCCGCCTGGCTGGTGCGGTTCGGCGAGGCACAGCTGCCCACCCCCAGCACGGTCCTGCAGGACGGCGACCAGCTCGTGGTGGCGGCGACCGACGAGCTGACCACCCAGGTGCACGAGGTCGTCGAGCAGGGCCCGCAGGGAGGGGAGCACTGATGCGCGTCGCCATCGTCGGCGCCGGCGCCGTGGGCCGCTCGATCGCCGGTGAGCTGCTCGAGAACGGGCACACCGTCATGCTGATCGAGAAGGACGGCCGCAAGGTCCGCACCCGCTCGGTGCCCGGTGCGGAGTGGGTCCAGGCCGACGCCTGCGAGGTCACCTCCCTCGAGGAGGCCCAGCTCGCCACCTGCGACGTCGTCGTCGCCGCCACCGGGGACGACAAGGCCAACCTCGTGGTCTCGCTGCTGGCCAAGACCGAGTTCGCCGTGCACCGCGTCGTCGCCCGGGTCAAGGACCCGCGCAACGAGTGGCTGTACACCGAGGCCTGGGGGGTCGACGTCGCCGTCTCCACCCCGCGCGTGCTCGCGGCGCTCGTCGAGGAGGCGGTCAGCGTCGGCGACGTCGTCCGGCTCATGAGCTTCCGCAAGGGTGCGGCCAACCTCGTCGAGATCACCCTCGGCGACGACACCCCGTGGGTGGGCCACCCGCTGCGCGACGTCCCGCTCCCCCGCGAGACGGTGCTGACCACCATCCTGCGGGGCGACCGGGTCATCACGCCCACCCCGGACGAGCCGCTGGAGTCCGGCGACGAGCTGCTCTTCGTGTCCCACGGTGACACCGAGGACCAGCTGCAGCAGGTGTTCGCTCCCGGCGGGCCGACCGCCGCGGGCTGACGACCGTGCGCGGCTTGACGACCGTGCGCGGGCTCGCGGAGCCCGGAGGAGCTGTCAGCCCGCCGCGGTGCGGTGCCGGTGCAGCCGGGCGACGACCCACAACGTGACGACGAGGACCACGCCGGTCAGCGGGAGGCCCAGCAGCACCGAGAAGGTGCCCAGCAGCTCGACGTCGTCGGCCCGGTAGTAGACCCACTGCACCCCGGCCCGCAGCAGGAAGCTCGCCGCCCACAGCACGGTGAGCCACCCGTAGGCGCGCACCAGCCGCGGATCGTCCCGCCAGTGCCGCTCCGCCTCGGCCGGCGCCGCGCGCTCCTCGACCGGGCGGCGGGAGCGGCCGGGGCGCAGCGAGTGCCCGGCCAGGGAGCCGAGATGGCTCGGTGCCAGGAACTCCGCGGCCACTCCGACCAGCGGACGGCGGAAGGGGACCGAGGCCAGCAGCACCACGCCGATCGCGAGGCTGCGCAGGATGCCCAGCACGAAGTAGTCCCGCGCCTGCCCCGACGCCATGGCGATGACGACGGCGACGCCGACGGCGAACAGTCCGCTGACCGCCTGCTGCACGCTCTGCCGGCGTACCACCCGCAGCACGAAGACCAGCAGCGCGGCGACGATCGCCGCCCAGATGCCGACGCGCAGCCCGCCGACGCCGTTGGCCACCACGAAGGCGATGGTCGGCAGCGATGCGTCGACCATTCCGCGCCAGCCACCCAGCTGCTGCAGGACCGTGTCCCGGTCGAACAGCGGGGGCTGACGGGCGGGACCGGCTCCGGTGGGGTCGTCGGCCGTGTCGTCCCCGGCCGGGCCCGCTGCGCTCACCCTGCTCCTCCCGCTTGCTCCTCCGCTGCCGTGCACGGGCCGGTGCCCGTCGGCGGCGTCAGCCGGCGGCGAGCTCGTACCAGGGGTTGTAGATGACCTGCCGGCCGTCGAAGGCGGCGAACCGGCCCCGGGCGGTGAGCGTGCGCCCCGGCTCGATACCGGGGATGCGCCGGCGGCCGAGCCACACCAGCGTCACCGAGCCCGAGCCGTCGAACAGCTCGGCCTCCAGCGTGGGGACGGTCTCGCGCGGCGTGTAGACCACCGACTTCAGCCGTCCGGTCACGGTCACGACCTCGCCCTTGCGGCACGAGCTCACCGGCTCGCACCCTGCGTTGGCCGCCTCCGCGCGCAGGGTCTGCGCGTCGATGGCGTGGTCGTCGGCGGTGAGGCGCTGCAGCGTGCGCGACCACCAGCCGTCCGGTCGGGTCTCGGTCACGTCCCCAGCGTAGTGCGGTCGGACGCAGACGGGGCCGCGTACGGGGGCCATCTCGGCGCGCCCCTCAGGCCGGACCGGCGGCGGGCCGGTCGGTGGGCGACTGCGCCTGCTGCTGGGCGGCGAGCTGGGCGGCCGCCTGGGCGGGCAGCGTCAGCGGCAGCGGCTCCCGCACCGGCATCGGCTCGCTGCCCCGGACGACGACGATCCCGCGGAACGCCGCCTCCAGCAGCTCCTCTCCCGCGCGGGCCTCGTCCTCCAGCGGACCGCTGAGCAGACCGCGCAGGAACCAGCGCGGACCGTCCACCCCGAAGAAGCGGGCGTGCCGCCGCACCGGCTGCCCCGCCGGCTGCCCGGGCTGGGTCGCCACCGGAGCCGTCATGGTGCCGGCCAGCTCGACCCCGAATGGGCCCTCGACCTCGCGGAGCGACGCCCCCTGGCCGGATGCGCTGCGGCCGAGCTCGGCCCGGACGTCGTCCCAGATCCCGGCGGCCCGGGGAGCGGCGAAGGCCGAGACCTGCAGCAGCGACTCCCCCGAGCGCAGCGTCGCGGCGATCACCTTCTGCTGCTGGTTGAGCTCGACCCGCAGGTCCATGCCGGGCAGTGCGGGCAACCGGACGGCGCCCAGGTCGATGCGGGCCACCCCGTCGTCCGGGGCGTCGGCCTCGTCCCACGGCCCGCTGGTGGCCTCGACGTCCCGGATCCGCTGCTGCGGCTCCGGAGGGACCCCGCGCTCGCGGAGACTGCGGTCGATGCGGTTGCGCCGCCGTCCGAACGGCATGTCAGTCCTGCCCCTCGCGTGCTGATGGATCGGTGGAACGGTGCCCACCGGTGGAGCCGTGGCCGCCGTCGCCGCGCTCGGTGACCGGCAGCTCGGGGACCGGGACGAACCGCGCCCGCGCCACCGGCTGCACGACGAGCTGGGCGATCCGGTCGCCGCGGTGGAGCCGCAGCGTGTCCCGGGGATCGAGGTTGATCAGGTTGACCTTGATCTCGCCGCGGTAGCCGGAATCGATCGTGCCCGGCGCGTTCACCAGGCTCAGCCCGAGGCGGTGCGCCAGCCCCGAACGAGGGTGCACGAACCCGGCGTAGCCGTCCGGGATGGCCACGGCGACCCCGGTGCCCACGAGCCGGCGCTCGAACGGCGCCAGCTCGACGTCCTCCGCCGCGCTCAGGTCGGCTCCCGCGTCCCCCGGGAGCGCGTACCGCGGGACGACGCCGTCCGGCACGGTCAGCAGGACGGGGACGTCCGGCTCGGCGAGTGGCTCGGGCACGACGGCGACACTAGCCGCGCGGTCCGCGGAGGTCGGCGAGCACCCGTCGGGCCAGGGACTCCGTCGCCCGCCGGTTCACCCGACCGGACAACGCGGCACCCACGAGGAACGGGGCCGCCGTCGGAACGGCACCGGCCAGGCGGCGGGTCATCCGCCGGCGCAGGGCGCGCATCCCGGCGGCCCCGAGCAGCGAGCCCAGGCCCTGCTCACCCACCGCGCGCTGCTCCGACCAGGCGGCGAGGTAGGCCTCCGCGCGGCGGGCGGCGTCGCCGGGCGGGCGGCGGCCGTGCAGCTCGTGCAGCTCCGCGATGAGCATGATCTCCACGGCCGCGACGAGCACGGTCTCCGCGCCCAGCTCCAGGGGAACAGCCAGCAGCGACGGTGGGGCGAACCAGTGCGCGGCGGAGAGGCCACCCGCGGCGGCGCCGACCCCGGAGGTGAGCCGGGCCGCGCGCTGGACCAGTGCCTCGGCGATCTCGTCGTCCGCGGCGCCCGGGTGGGCGGCACGGAGCCGCTCCCGGTCACGGACGGGCAGGCGGGGCACGGTGGCGCTCAGCAGGTCGCCGAGCAGGGCGCCGGGGCCGCGCCCGCCGGCCGGCGGGGCGTCCGCGGGCCCGTCCGTGCGCGCGGTGTCCGGGCCGGACGGACCGGCGAACGCGCCGGCGACCGCCCCCGCGAGGGTGCCCACGACGTCGCGCAGACCGCCGGCCGTGGACCGGCCGGCCGCTCCGCTCAGCCCGGCGACGGCGTCGGCGACGGCGCGCCCGGCGCGGGCGAGCGGGCTCTCCTCCGCGGGCGGCGTCGTCGTCGGCGAGGCGACCGGCCGCGGCGGCGGCACGTCACGAGGAGCGCTGGTACGCGGTTCGCTCATCGGGCCCCCTCAGCAGCGGATGCAACGGCCCCCGTGCAGGGCCCCACCGCGAGCGTGCGAGCGGAGGGGGGCACGGGGGTCCTTCTTCAGGCGCAGTCGCGGCAGTACAGCTGGTCGCCCTTGGTGGCGGCCAGGCGGCTGCGGTGCTGCACCAGGAAGCAGCGCGAGCAGGTGAACTCGTCCTCCTGCTTGGGCAGGACGCGGACCGTCAGCTCCTCGCCGGAGAGGTCGGCGCCCGGGAGCTCCAGGTTCTCGTTGAAGTCGGTCTCGTCGACGTCGACCGAGGAGGACTGCGCCTCGGCCCGTCGTGCCTTGAGCTCCTCGAGCGAGTCCTCGCCGAGCTCGTCGGTCTCGTTGCGGCGTGGGGCGTCGTAGTCGGTGGCCATGGGGGTGCCCCTCCTCCGTGTTTCTCGGGCGTCGTGCCCGTTCGTCTGACGCGGCGCGGGGTGCGCGCCGTCGTCCTTCCGGTCGCCGGTGGGCGACCGGTGGGTCTCTGCGGCGGAGGCCCGCTGCTGAGGCCCCCACCCGGTCCTCCTCGCAGAGGACCGGCAGCCCCCCAACGCCGAGGCGGCCCGGTTTGTGCCCGACCCAAGGAAGTCGACACATCGGGCCCGCGAGCGATCGGGCGGGCGGCGGAGCCGCAGAGGTTACCCTGCCGCCGTGGCGACTCCCCCGGGTGCCGATCCAGCCGTCGTGGGCCCGTACCTGGCCTCCGCGCTGGGGCACGAGAAATGGCGATCGGTCACCGTCGAGCTCATCGCGGCGGGCATGTCGAACCTCACGTACGTGGTGACGCCGGAGGGTGGGACGCCGGACGAGGCGGTGATCCTGCGCCGGCCTCCCACCGGGGCGGTCCTCGCCACCGCGCACGACATGGCGCGGGAGCACCGGGTCATCTCCGCCCTGGGCCCGACACCGGTGCCCGTGCCGCGGACGCTGCACCTGTGCACCGACGTCGCGGTGCTGGGTGCGCCGTTCTACGTGATGGAGCGCGTGGTCGGCGTGCACGTCGTCAGCGAGTTCCCTCCGGGGTACGCCGACGAGCCCGAGCAGCGCCGGGCGATCGGCGAGGCCCTCGTCGACACCCTGGCCGACCTGCACTCGGTGGACCCCGCCGCGGTCGGCCTGGCCGACTTCGGCCGGCCCGAGGGCTTCCTCGCCCGCCAGGTGCGCCGCTGGACCACCCAGTGGGAGGCCACCCGCGACCAGGACCGGCCCGATCTCGACGCACTGGCCGCGCGTCTGGCGGAGACCGTCCCGGCGACCCAGCGGGCCGGGATCACCCACGGCGACTACCGCCTGGACAACTGCCTGCTCGACCCCACCGGGCCCGGCCGGATCGCCGCCGTCCTCGACTGGGAGATGTCGACGCTGGGCGACCCGCTCACCGACATCGGGATGATGTTCGTCTACTGGCCGCAGGCCGGGGAGAGCCGTCCCTCGACGCTCAGCCCGGTGACCACGCTGCCCGGTTTCCCGACCCGGCTGGAGGTCGCCGACCGGTACGCCGCCCGTACCGGGACCGACCTGTCCGACCTCAACTGGTACGTCGGTTTCGCCTTCTTCAAGTTCGCCGCGATCATCGCGGGCATCCTCGCCCGCTCGGCGGCCGGAGCCATGGCGGGCAAGGACACCAGCGGGTACGCCGAGCGGATCGGCCCCTGCGTGGAGCTGGGACGCGCCGCGCTGGAGGACGGTGCGATCTAGCGGCGCGGCGCGCCCCTAAGCTCCGGGCGTCAGCCCCACCGGGAGCTCGCCGAGGAGATCGCAGTGACCGAGCGCACCGCCGCCCGCCCCACGGTGCGTCCGCGGAGCGGCCGCCGGCCGCTGCCGCCGCTGATCTTCCTGGTGGTCCTCGCGGTCGCCGCCGCCGCGGTGTGGGTGATGGTGATGCGGCAGGACAGCGCGCGGGAGGCCGAGGAGGCCGCGGCGTGCGCCAGCGCCGAGGAGGCACCCCCGTCGCTGGACCCGGGCACGGTCTCGGTGCGGATCTTCAACGCCACCGACCAGCCCGGCCTCGCGCAGAGCGTGTCCGACGCCCTGGAGCAGCGCGGCTTCACCGTGGGCGAGGTGGCCAACGACTCCAGCGACCGCGAGGTGCAGGGCGTGGGCGAGGTGCGCTTCGGCTCGCGCGGCCGGGACCAGGCCCGTTTCCTGAGCGCCTTCCTGCCGGGCATCGGCCGGCACCAGGACACCCGGGCCACGGCCGAGGTGGACGTGGTGCTCGGGCCTGACTTCACCGGTCTGGCGTCCGACGAGGACGTCGCGGCGGCGATCGAGCAGGGCGCGGACGCACCCCTCGGCTGCTGACGCCACCGTCCCGGTTCAGGGGTGCAGCTCGGTCACCAGCTCCAGGAACGGGCCGGCCACGGACGGCGCGACGGCCACCGTCATCGGCACTCCCACCGGCGCGCCTCGCAGGCCGGTCACGACCGCGCCCGCCTCGGCGGCGACCAGCGCACCCGCGGCGTGGTCCCAGGGGTTGAGGTCCAGCTCGTAGTAGGCGTCCACCCGACCGGCCGCGACGGCGCAGAGGTCGAGCGCGGCACTGCCGGACCGCCGGATGTCCCGGACGCGGGGCAGCAGCTCGGCGACCACGCGCCCCTGGGCCCGGCGTTGCCCGACCCGGTACCCGAAGCCGGTGGCCACGAGCGTGCGCTCGAGGGACGCCGGCTCCCGCACCTTCAGCCGCCGCGCGTCCTCATCTCCCACCGACAGCCAGGCACCCCCTCCGGCGGTCGCGGTGAACAGCTCGCCGGTGGCCACGTTCAGCACCGCCCCCGCACGCACCGTGCCGTGGACCTCCGCGCCGACCGAGACGGCGTAGGCCGGCAGCCCGTAGAGGAAGTTGACGGTGCCGTCGATGGGGTCGACGACCCAGCGGACGCCGCTGGTGCCCTCCCGCGAGGCCCCCTCCTCCCCCAGGACGCCGTCGTCCGGCAGGGCCGCGAGCAGCCGGCCGACGAGCAGTTCCTCGCTGGCGGAGTCGACGGCGGTCACCACGTCCACCGGGCTGGACTTCGTGCCGACGTGGTCCCCGGCGCGGTCCTGGCCGCGGGCGACGAGCGCGCCGGCCTCGCGGGCGACCGACACGGCCAGGGCGAGCAGGTCGGTGGGGGCCGGGTGGATCGCGTCCGGGGGCACGCCGACGATCCTGCCCCAGGCCCCGTCGCAGGGACCCGCCGCGAGCCAGCGAGGGGCGGGGCGACGGGGTCCTTACGCTGTCGGGGTGCAGGGCTTCGGAGTGGACATCGGCGGCAGCGGCATCAAGGGATGCCTGGTCGACCTGGACGAGGGTCGTCTCATCGGTGAGCGGGTGCGGATCGAGACGCCGCAGCCCTCGCTGCCCGAGTCCGTCTACGGCGTGGTCGCGAGCATCGTCGACTCCTTCGGCTGGGCCGGGCACGTCGGCGTCACCTTCCCCGGGGTCATGAAGGCCGGGGTCGCCCACACCGCGGCGAACGTGGACAAGAGCTGGATCGGGACCGACGTCGACGCCGGCCTGGAGCAGCGCATCCCCGGTTCGGTGCAGACGCTGAACGACGCCGATGCCGCGGGCCTGGCCGAGATGCGGTACGGGGCGGGGCGCGACCGCGGCGGGGTGGTGCTCATGCTCACCTTCGGCACGGGCATCGGCAGCGCACTGTTCGTCGACGGGCGCCTGGTGCCCAACACCGAGTTCGGCCACATCCAGGTCGACGGCGAGGACGGCGAGCGCCGTGCCTCCGCGGCAGCCCGCGAGCGGGAAGAACTGAGCTATCCCGACTGGGCCGCCCGCGTGGACCGCTACCTCGACGTGCTCGAGGCCGGTCTCTGGCCCGACCTGATCATCGTGGGGGGCGGGGTGAGCAAGAAGGCCCAGAAGTGGGTTCCCCTGCTCACCACGCGGACCCCGGTCGTCCCGGCGGAGCTGCAGAACGATGCCGGGATCGTGGGCGCGGCACTGGCCGCCGTGGAGCGCCTGGCTCCGTGACCGGAGCGCGGCCGGCTGCGTGAGCAAGCCCTCCTCACCCTGCGGGGTCACACCCGACCGCCCCGTCGGAGCGAGGGTCGTCGATCGGAGGCGCTGGAATCGCGGCGGGACGCCGTTACAATGGTGAAGCCCCAGCCCGTCGCCCTTCCAGCCGGGAGGGATCCCCTGCCCCGATCGCGGTCAAACGCCGCCTCGGTCCGCCGGGTCCTCCCCCGCCCGGGGCGCTGGCCGGAGCCGCTGCCCGCGGACCACACGGTCCCCCGGGGAACGAACCCAGTACGGGAAGGAACCTGAGTGCCCGCCGACCAGCCAGCACCGGAAGCAGCCGCAGCGAGCGCCAGCCCGCGCGCCAGGACGGCCGCGACCGGTACCCGTGCCACGAAGGCGGCCGCCGAGCCGGCTTCCGCTCGGAAGAAGGCCCCGGCCAAGACCGCCGCCGCGAAGGCGCCGGCGAAGAGCCGCACCAAGCCGGCGATCACCCCGTCTCCGGGCGCCGGCGAGGGCGCCGTGCTCACCGCTGTGGCGACCGACGGCTCGACCGTCGCCGTGGTCGACGCCGGCAGCGAGGGCCTCAAGCTCGACGAGACCATCGTCGCCGGCACCGACGGCCCGGAGGCCGAGGCCCCCGCCGCCGAGGAGGCCGCCTCCGGCGACTTCGAGTGGGACGAGGAGGAGGAGTCCGAGGCGCTGCGGCAGGCCCGCAAGGACGCCGAGCTCACCGCCTCGGCCGACTCCGTCCGCGCCTACCTCAAGCAGATCGGCAAGGTCGCGCTCCTCAACGCCGAGGAGGAGGTCGACCTCGCCAAGCGGATCGAGGCCGGTCTCTACGGCTCCGAGCGCCTCCGCCAGGTCGAGGAGGAGGGCCAGAAGATCTCGCCGCAGATGCGCCGGGACCTCAACTGGATCGTCCGCGACGGCGAGCGCGCCAAGAACCACCTGCTCGAGGCCAACCTCCGCCTCGTGGTCTCCCTCGCCAAGCGCTACACCGGCCGCGGCATGGCGTTCCTGGACCTGATCCAGGAGGGCAACCTCGGTCTGATCCGCGCGGTCGAGAAGTTCGACTACACCAAGGGTTACAAGTTCTCGACCTACGCGACCTGGTGGATCCGTCAGGCCATCACCCGCGCCATGGCCGACCAGGCCCGCACCATCCGCATCCCGGTGCACATGGTCGAGGTCATCAACAAGCTCGGCCGCATCCAGCGCGAGCTGCTCCAGGACCTGGGCCGCGAGCCCACCCCGGAGGAGCTGGCCAAGGAGATGGACATCACCCCGGACAAGGTGCTGGAGATCCAGCAGTACGCCCGGGAGCCCATCAGCCTCGACCAGACCATCGGCGACGAGGGCGACAGCCAGCTCGGTGACTTCATCGAGGACTCCGAGGCCGTGGTGGCCGTCGACGCGGTGAGCTTCACGCTCATGCAGGACCAGCTCACCAGCGTCCTGCAGACGCTGTCGGAGCGGGAGGCCGGCGTCGTCCGGCTGCGCTTCGGTCTCACCGACGGCCAGCCGCGCACCCTCGACGAGATCGGCCAGGTCTACGGCGTGACCCGCGAGCGGATCCGCCAGATCGAGTCGAAGACCATGTCGAAGCTGCGCCACCCCAGCCGTTCGCAGGTGCTGCGCGACTACCTCGACTGACCGGTCGGACGAGGGCCCGGTACGCACCGCGTGCCGGGCCCTCGCTGCGCCTGCGCGACGACGGCTGGTCGCGGCGTGACCCGGATGGGTCACAGTGTCGTCGCGACCGGTGTAGCCCGACCTCTGTCGGGTAGACGGCGTAGCGTGGGAGACGCACAACAGCAGAGGACCCACGGTCGTCCCGGTTCTCCCACCCGGGGCTCCGACGACGACCAGTACGTGCTCCACCCGTAAGAAGCCAGTGACGTCCCCTGCTGGACCCGCCTCGATCGCACCATCGGTCACGGACTCATCTCATTCGGCGAGTCCGCGACGAACGCATCGGGAACGGGAACACGAGGGGCCATCCTGGCGCTGTGCAGGAGGCCGATCCGCAGCCGCGGGTCCGTGCGGTAGAGAGCGAGTGATGACCCAGATGACCCAGACGCTGACGACGACCCCCGCCGCCGACGACCTGGTCGTGCCCTTCCACTGCGACCGTTGTGGCGCCCTGGCCAAGGTGCGTGTCGTGCTCGCCAGCGGCAGCGACCTCGTGTTCTGCGGACACCACGCCCGCGAGTACGAGGACAAGCTCCGCGACATTGCGGTCGACATCATCGACACAGACGGCGAGCAGCACGTGACCGCGTGAGAGAGGCGCTATCGTCGCGCCCGCGATGACCGCCTCACCTGACGACGCCGCCGCGTCCGACTCCCCGCCTCGTGCGGGCGTCGGGCCGGCGGCTCCGTCGTCTCCGGGGACCCCCGGCACACGGCGACCGGAGGAAGCCCCCATGTCCCAGCAGTACCCGGCGTCGGACGAGACGGTCCGCATGCGCGCCGACGGTCCCGACCCCCGCCCGGCCGCCGCGCCTTCTGCCCAGGGCTTCGGCGAGGAGCACGACGACACCCGTCCGGTCACCCGGGAGTGGCAGCGCGGCGCGCCGGAGCCCGCCGATACCCCTCCTGCTCCGGCGCCCGTTGCGCCGGCCGCGCAGGAGCCGCCCGACGAGGGGGCGACCCAGCGCATCGACCTGTCCGACGACGACCCGAACGCCACGGCCGTCGTCCCCCCGCTCGACGACGACGCGACCGGCGCCCTGCCGGCCTACGAGGACGACGCCACGGGCGCGCTGCCGGCCTACGAGGACGACGGCACCGGACCGGTGGACGGTCCGCCGCCCGCCGAGCCGCCCGCCCCTCGCGGGCCGTGGTGGCGCCGGCGCTCCGTGCTGGCCCCCGCCGTGGCCGCCGGTGTCCTCGTGGCCGCCTACGGCGTCGACCTGCTCGTGGCCTCCGGCGACATCCCGCGCTCGACCGTGGTCGCCGGCGTGGACATCGGGGGCCTCTCCCCCGCCGCCGCTGCCGGCGTCCTCGAGGAGCGGCTGGCCGACCGGGTCACCGCCGAGCACCAGGTGCGGGCCGACGACGTCACCGTCCCCTTCGCGCCCGTCACGGCCGGCATCGCGCTGGACGTCGACGCCACGGTCGACGCGGCCGACGACCAGCCCCTCAACCCCTGGACACGGCTGGTCAGCCTCTTCTCCGACCGCCGGGTCGACCCCGTGCTCACCGGCGAGGAGACGGCGCTCTCGGCGCAGATGGACACGCTGGCCGAGCAGGTCGACCGGGCGCCGGTCGACGCCACGGTCGCCATCGAGGGCACGACCCCCTCGGTCGTCCCGCCCCAGGACGGGCGCACCCTCGACCGCGACGGTGCCGCCGAGGCCATCCTCGACGCGCTGGCCTCCGGGCAGGACCCGACCAGTCCCATCGATCTGCCGGTCGACGTCGAGGGCGTGTCGGTCGACCAGGCCGAGGCCCAGCGGGTGCTCGACGAGACCGTCACGCCCGCGCTCTCCGCGCCGGTCGCCGTCGTCAGCCAGGACGGTGCGGTCAGCGCCGAGGTGCCGGTCGCCGCGATCGCCGCCTCGCTCACCTTCACCCCGGCGGACGACGGCACGCTCGACGTCGGCATCGATCCCGCGAAGCTGCAGACGGCGATGGGTGACCAGCTGGGCCGCTTCGGCACGCCGGCCAAGGACGCGAGCTTCCAGGTGTCCGGCGGCTCGGTGTCGGTCGTCCCCTCGGTCGACGGCACCGGGATCGACCCGGCCCACCTGGCCGAGCAGCTGCTCCCGGTGCTGACCGACGACGCCCCGCGCTCGGTCACCGCGGAGCTCGGGCCCGTGCCGGCCGAGCTGACCACGCAGGAGGCCGAGGCCCTCGGCATCAAGGAGCAGGTCAGCACCTTCACCACGAAGATCAGCAACCCGGCCAGCGGCACCAACATCCGCGTGGCGGCCGCCGAGGTCGACGGCGCGCTGATCCTGCCGGGCGAGACCTTCAGCCTGAACGACTACACCGGCCCCCGAGGGACCGCGCAGGGCTACATCGAGGCGACCGTCATCAGCGGTGGCCAGCTCTCCAAGGCGGTGGGCGGCGGGGTGAGCCAGTTCGCCACCACGATGTTCAACGCGGTGTTCTTCGCCGGGCTCGAGGACGTCTACCACAAGCCGCACAGCTTCTACATCGACCGCTACCCCGCCGGCCGCGAGGCGACGGTGTACGAGGGCCTCATCGACCTGCAGTGGCGCAACGACACCGACACCGGCATCTACGTCGACACCGCGTGGACGCCGAACTCCCTGACGGTCACCTTCTACGGCACCAAGCGCTACGAGATCCAGGCGATCGAGGGCCCGCGCACCAACTTCCGGGAGCCGGCGGTACTGGAGAAGCCGGCGGGTGACGGCTGCATCCCCCAGTCCGGCGTGCGCGGCTTCGACGTCACCGTCACGCGCGTCTTCCGCGACCTGAACACCGGCGCGGAGATCAAGCGGCAGGACTTCCGCACCCGGTACGCCGCCGAGGCGGTCATCCGGTGCACCGCGCCGCCCGCCCCGGCCCCGGCCGACCCGGACGGCACGACTCCGGCTGGTGCGCCGTCACCGGGCGGCCGCCGCCCCGGCCGACGTCCGTCGGCGGACTGACGAGCAGCACCTCCGCGGCCGCTGCCAGCGGGGACGTGCACACTGTCGTGGTGAGCGCCGTCCTGCCCAGCGGCCCGGCCACGCAGGACACCCCCTCCGGGCCGGGCACGGAGCCCGGGGCCGGGGGTGCTGCGCCCGAGCCGCCGTCCCCCTCGCGGCTGGTCAGCTGGCCCGCGGCGGTGCGGGTCCCGCTGCAGGTCCTCGGCCAGACCGTGGCCAAGGCCTGGCAGGACCGCATCCTCGGGCTCTCGGCGGAGGCGGCGTTCTGGCAGATCCTGTCCATCCCGCCGCTGCTCATCGGGCTGCTGGGATCGCTGGGCTACCTCGGCGACCTGATCGGCAGCGACGCGGTGCGCCAGATCGAGGACCAGCTCCTGGACGCCTCCGCGGAGGCGCTGACGCCGGGGGTCGTCGACTCCCTGGTCGCCCCGACGCTGGCGGACATCCTGGGCTCGGGCCGGCTGGACGTGGTGAGCGTCGGCTTCCTGCTGTCGCTCTGGGCGGGGTCGTCGGCCACCGCGACGTTCATGAACACGATCGTCATCGCCTACGACCAGCGCGACGTCCGCGGACCGATCCGCACCCGCCTCAAGGCGCTGTGGCTGTTCGTCGTGGGGATGGTCATGGCGGTGCTGACGCTCCCGCTCCTCGTCCTCGGCCGCGAGGTGCTCATCGCGCTGGCGCCGCCGAACTGGCGCGCCACGGCGGCGATGCTCATCGACGCCGTCTACTGGCCGCTGGTCCTCGTGGGCCTGCTGCTGGCCCTCACCAGCTTCTTCCACGTGGTGCTGCCGCACCGGCTGCCGTGGCGGCGGCACCTGCCCGGGGCCTTCCTCACGCTCGGTTTCTTCCTCGTCGCCGCCACCGTGCTGCGCGCCTACATCGGCGACATCCTGACCACGGCACTGCCCTACGGTGCGCTCGCGGCCCCCATCGGCGCGCTGCTGTTCTGCTTCTTCTTCGGCATGGCGGTGCTGTTCGGCGCCGAGCTCAACGCCACGATCCAGGCACGGTGGCCGGCGCCGCTGCGCCGGCACGAGCGGCGACGCAAGGCGCGGCGGCAGGCCAAGCTCGAGGAAGAGGCCCGCCGGCTGGGACTGCGCTGACCGACGGGCCGGAGGTCAGTCCCGCTTGAGCTGCTCGTAGATCTCCTTGCAGGCCGGGCACACCGGGCTGCCGGGCTTGGGGCTCTTGGTGACCGGGAAGACCTCGCCGCACAGCGCCTCGACCAGCGTGCCCATGACGGCACTCTCGGCGATCTTGTTCTTCCGCACGTAGTGGAAGACCTCGTTGGCGTTGCCGGTGTCGGCGTCGCGGACGTCCGGGCGCTCGAGGATGTCGCTGCTGGTCATGCGGGCTCCCTGCTCGACGGTCGTGTCGTGCGGAGCCCGCGGCGACAGGCCGCCGGGCATCCGCACCCGCCGACCATGATGACAGGGCGGCGGGGGCGCCTGCCTCACCCGTCGGCCGGAGCGGCCGGCTCAGACGTCGATGATCCGGGACGCCGGGTTCTCGAGGACCCGGTCCGGTCGAGGGGTGTAGCCGCGCATCTCGCTCTTCTTCTTGGGCGGCCGGTCGTTGGCCATGACCACGGCGATCCACGGGAGGACCGTGCCCAGGATCGCCAGGATGATCATCAGCCAGACGATCTTGTAGAAGACGGCGGCCAGGACCAGCGCCACCGCGCGGATCGCCATGGTGATCGCGTAGCGGCGCTTGCGGGCGGCGTGCTGCTCCGTGAGGCTCGTCTGGGCTTCGGTGATGAGCAACGGTTCGGCCCTGCGCGACCGCGGGGACTGCTGGCTCGAGGCCACGGGCACCTTCCCTCCGCCGGCCGGACCGCTCGGGCAGCCCGGACCGCCCCCATGGTGCCACCGGATCGGACGCGGGCGGCGGGCGCCCGGATCAGCCGGCCGCCCCCTGGCGGGCCGCCTTCGCGGCCTGCTTCTGCTCCTGCTTGAACGCCCGCACCTCGGCCAGCGACTCCGGCCCGGTGATGTCGGCGACCGACCGCCGGGAGCCCGCGGTGCCGTAGTCGCCGGCGGCCTCCCGCCACCCGGGCGGGGTGACGCCGTACTGCTTGCCGAGCAGGGCCAGGAAGATCTTCGACTTCTGGGCGCCGAAGCCCGGTAGGGCGTTGAGCCGCTCCAGCAGGGTGGCGCCGTCGGGGGTGTCGGCCCACAGCCCGGAGACCTGCCCGTCGTACCGCTCGACCAGCACGCGGCAGACCTCCTGCGCCCGGCCGGCCATCGATCCGGGGTACCGGTGCAGCGCGGGTGGCCCCTGGAAGACCCCGACCAGCTCGTCCGGGTCCATCGCGGCCAGCTGCTCGGCGGACAGCGTGTCCACGCCGAGCCGGTCGGCCAGCAGTCGCGGAGCCCCGAAGGCACGCTCCATCGGGAACTGCTGGTCGAGCAGCATCCCGATGAGCAGCGCGAGCGGGTCGCGGCCGAGCAGCTCGTCGGCCGCCGGGTCCTGGGCGATGGTCAGGGTCGGCACAGCGTCGATCCTCCCGCACGGACCCCTGACGCGGACCGGCCCCCGCCCACGAGGTGGGCGGAGGCCGGTCTCACGGGTGACGTCAGCGGCGGACGTCCACCGTCACCGTGTCGGTCGCGGTGACCGGGGCGCCGAAGCTGTCGGTCGTCGTCACCGTGCAGGTGAACCGCGCCGTCCCGACCGAGGTCGGGGTGCCCTGCAGCGCGATCGTCCCGTACGCACCGGCTCCGTAGTCGCGCGATCGGGCCTTCTGCAGCGAGCCCTGGTCGACCGCCAGCGTCAGCCCGCTGCCGCTGGTCGGTGCGCAGCCGTAGGTCAGGGAGCGACCGACGACCGTGCCGGTGCCGGCGTTGCCGAACTCGGCCATCAGCTTGACCGGCTTGCCGACCTTGGCCACGACGACCGGGCCGTGGTTGACGTCCTGCACCAGCTTCGTGGTGGTGGGGGGCGGAGTGACCACCACGTCGAACGTCATCGGATTGGACGTGTTGCCGGCCTTGTCGGTGGCCGTGCAGGTGACCCTCGTGGTGCCGATCGGGAACTGCGCACCCGGCGGCGGCGTGCAGTTCGCGGCCACCGCACCGTCGCGGGTGTCACCGGCGACGACCGTGTAGGGCACCTTCGCCCCGGCGACGCTGGTCGAGAACACCCGGACGGGGTCCTTGCCGGCGATGCGGGGTGCGAGCTGGTCGGCCGGCCGGGCGCCGAGCTTCGTCGGGTCGACGATGCCCCAGTAGGCCGGAGTCACCAGCAGGTCGTCGTCGAAGGGCAGCGGCGCCTCCCAGGGGCGGGCAGCGGGCCACGTCCGCAGCCAGCTCCGGGCGTTGCTGATGCCCCAGAAGGTCACCGACTCGATGGAGCCGGAGTGCTTCCGCAGCATCGAGAACAGGTCGCGGTAGTAGTAGCCGTTCTCCGTCTCCGACTCCGCCTGGTTCGTCATGCCCGGGCGGTGCTGCGGCACGGTGCCGCTGCTGACGTCGGCGCCGTTGTTCTCCGCGGAGGTGCTGATGTCCAGCTCGGTGATGACCTGCAGCAGCGTCGGGTCGAGCTTCTCCACCGCGGTGAGCGAGTCGTCGAGCCACTGCACCGGACGCGCGAAGTCCATGTGCGCCTGGTGACCCACGCCGTCGATCGGCACGCCCCGCTGCTTCAGCGCGGCGACGAGCTCGAGGTAGTCGGCCCGCTTCTCCGGCATCTCGGTGTTGTAGTCGTTGATGAAGAGCTTCTGCGTCGGGAAGTACTTGTCGGCGAGCCGGAAGGCGTCGTCGACGAAGGACTCACCGAGCACCTGGAACCAGCGGCTGTTGCGCATGTCGTGCGGGTTGGCGTTGTCGCTGTCGTCGATGACCTCGTTGACGACGTCGACGGCCCAGATCGGGCTGTTGCCGCTCGGGTACCGCGCGTTGACGTGGTCGGCGATCGCCTTGATGTGCGCCTCCATGCGGGCGCGCAGCAGCGCCTGGTCCGGGGCGCTGTCGGTCAGCGGGGTGCCGTCCTTGCGCGTGAAGAACCAGCCCGGCGTCTGCGAGTGCCAGACCAGGACGTGGTAGTAGACCTTCTCGCCGGTCTTGTCCGCGTAGTCGAGGAGCCGGTCGACGTTGGTGAAGTTGAACGTGCCCTCCGTCGGCTGGACGACCTCCGGCTTGCCGTCGTTCTCCGGGGTGAAGGCGTTGAAGTGCTTCTGGACCAGCTCCGAGGCGCGGCCCACGGTCTCGCGGGAGTCGATGGCCACGCCGACGTGCTCGAAGCCCTGCGCGCCGAGCACGGTCCGGAGGCCCGGGACGTCCTGGATCGGCGTCTCCTGGAACTCGGCGATGGTGACGTCGTCGATGAGGAAGCTGACGTTCGCGTCGCCCTCGACGTAGAGCTGGGCCTTGTCGACCGGGGAACCGAGCGTGTAGCGGCCGGTGATCCTGGTCCACGCGCCGGAGGTGACCACCGCGCTGGCGCCGGGCACGTTGTCGTAGCCGGTGGCGGTGCCGGCCCGGTCACGCTGGACGGATGCCTTGAGGGACGCCGGGACGGTCTGCCCCGGGGCGAGCTTGGCCCAGAACGAGACCTGGGTGGTCTTCCCGACCGCGACGCTCCTCGTGATGTCGAGGGTCGGGCCCTGCCAGCCCTGGAGGCGGTTGGTGGACAGCAGGCTCGCGGAGCCGCCGTGCGCGTCGCTGCTGGTGACCTCGACCTTGGCGTCCCCCCGCGGCCCCCAGCCCTGCAGCCCGCTCTCGAAGTCGGTGCCGACCGGCTGAATCGTGCCCGGCTGCGTCGGTGCCGAGGCCTCGCCCACGATCTTCACGTCGTCGACGAAGAAGCTCTGCGTCGCGTCGGGGCTCTCCAGGTAGACCTCGAGGCCGCTGTTCGCGGTGGCGAACGTGTAGCTGCCGGCCACCTTGGTCCAGCCGCTCTCGCTGACCGCGACCTGCCAGGCGACGGTGTCGTAGGCGTCGGAACCCCCGGTCGGGGTGCGCTTGACGCTCAGTGTGACCTGGTCGGTCCCGGAACCGGCCGGCAGCTTGACCCAGCTCTCGATGGTGTAGGTCCCGGCGGGCATGACCTTGGTGGCGTCGAGCCCCGGCCCCTCCCAGCTCTGGGTCCGGCCGGTGACGGCGAGGCTCTGCGCGCCGGTGCGGGCGGCCTCCGTGCTGATGGCCACCTTCGCCCCACCGCGGCCGTACCAGCCGCCCGTGCCGTTCTCGAACCCCGTCTCGTGGACGGTGGCCGGAGCGGCCGACGCGACCGGCGCCCCGAGCACCGCCAGCCCTGTGGTCATGCCGAGGACGAGTCCTCCGGCGGCCAGACGACGACCTGACATGTGCACCCCTCGCGACCGGTGGCGGAACGTTCCGAGTCAATCCGGAGGGAGTGAAGCCAGTCACTCTCGGTTGCGTCAACGTTTTCCATGGTTTTCGAAACTCTCGTGCACGACCGATCGGGGGCGGCGAGGGAGGATGACCAGGTGAGAGCCGTGGTGAGCCGGGTCGGTACAGCCGCTGTAACCGTGGCGGGCGAGGTGGTCGGCGAGATCGGTGCCGGGCTGCTGTCACTGGTCGGAGTGGGCCGCGACGACGACGTCGCCGCCGCGCACGCCCTGGCCCGCAAGATCCACGAGCTGCGCATCTTCTCCGGTCAGGGCGGTCAGGTGTCGGCCGCCGACCTGGGTCTTCCGGTGCTCGTCGTCAGCCAGTTCACGCTGTACGCCGACACTCGCAAGGGCCGCCGTCCCTCGTGGCAGGACGCCGCTCCCGGCGAGCTCGCCGAGCCCCTGGTCGAGGAGGTCGTCGCCGAGCTCCGCCGTCGCGGCGCGAGCGTGGCGACAGGCCGTTTCGGCGCGAGCATGACGGTGACCTCGGCGAACGAGGGCCCGATGACGCTGCTCCTGGAGGTCTGAGCCCGCGACACGCCGTCGTCCGGAATCACATGTCTGGAACTCGTGAGCGTCGGGTACCGCAGGGTGACCGAAGACACTCCCTGCCGGTTTGCTGTGAAGGCCGGGTTCCTGGAACACAGGGCCCCCTGGCGACCGTTGTGCAGGGCGTACCACACCGGACAGAGAAGGGCGGAGCCGGCCGGAGACCCCGCAGCCGACCCCCGCTGAACGCCTGGATGACCACCCGCTGCACATCGACGCCGGCGGATGCATCCGATTCCGAGGCAAGGACGAAGACCCATCGTGACGCTGCTGCAGTCTTCCACCACCGACACGCTCGACGTGCGCTCCCCCCGCCGCGAGCCCGACGCCAGCGGCCTGGTGTCCACCGACCTCGTGCGCGTCTACCTGAACACCATCGGCAAGACCGCCCTGCTCACCGCCGAGCAGGAGGTGGAGCTGGCCAAGCGGATCGAGGCCGGCCTCTACGCCCAGCGGCTGCTGGACGAGAAGAAGGACCTCACCGCCGCGCGCAAGCGCGACTACAAGATCCTCGCCACCGACGGCAAGGCGGCGAAGGCCCACCTGCTGGAGGCCAACCTCCGGCTCGTCGTCTCGGTGGCCAAGCGCTACACCGGCCACGGCATGACGTTCCTGGACCTCATCCAGGAAGGGAACGTCGGCCTCATCCGCGCCGTGGAGAAGTTCGACTACACCAAGGGCTTCAAGTTCTCGACCTACGCCACGTGGTGGATCCGGCAGGCGATCACCCGCGCGATGGCCGACTCGGGGCGCACGATCCGGCTGCCCGTCCACCTGGCCGAGCAGGTCAACAAGGTCGTCCGCACCCGCCGTCGCATGCACCAGGAGCTCGAGCGCGAGCCCACCGCCGAGGAGCTGGGGCTCGAGCTGGACATGCCCGAGGAGCGCATCACGGAGCTGCTCGAGTACAGCCGGGACCTGGTCAGCCTCGATCAGACCGTCGGCACCGACGAGGAGTCCCGGCTGGGTGACTTCATCGAGGACGCCGACGCGGCGGTCGCCGAGGACGCCGTCGCCTTCCAGATGATGAAGGGCGACGTCCGGCACGTCCTGGACACCCTCGAGGAGCGCGAGCGGGACGTCGTCGTCCTCCGCTTCGGCCTCGACGGCGGGCAGCCCCGGACGCTGGAGCAGATCGGCAAGCAGTTCGGCCTGTCCCGCGAGCGGGTCCGGCAGATCGAGCGCGAGACGATGGCCAAGCTGCGCGACCCGCAGCGCGCCGACGCCCTGCGCGACTACCTCGCCTGACACAGCCCCCGCGAGCCGAGAGCCCGTCCCCGACCCGGGGGCGGGCTCTCCGCGTCGATGACGATCAGTCGAAGGACCCCGTCCCTCTCACCACTCGCACGCTCGCAGTGAGCCTCCGGACGGGGCGGTCACGGTGAGGGGGACGACGCCCTAGACGGGCGAGCGCATGCGCCGAGGGCCCGGGTCGACGCGGGCGGTCGGCGGGCCCACGACCGCGGTGCCGCCGGCGACGACGAGCGAGCGACCGCCGTGCCACGGATCCGGCGGGCCGACGATCACCGGCTCCAGCGTCAGCCGCAGCACCTCCGGCAGGTCGTCGGCCAGTCGCGCCACGCGCAGGAGCAGGTCCTCGAGCGCCCCGGTGTCGACCGGTTCCGACCCGCGCCACCCGTTGAGCAGCGGCCACGCCCGCGGGGCGCGGACCAGCTCGGCGGCGTCGAGATCGGTCAACGGCAGGGTGCGGAAGGCCCGGTCGCCCAGGAGCTCGGTCGCCACTCCCCCGACGCCGAAGCTCACCAGGGCGCCGAACGAGGGGTCGTCGACGATCTCCACGACCGTCGCGACGCCGGGAGCCGCCATCTCCTGCACGATCACCGGGTCGCCCGACGGGATGGCCGTGAACGCACTGCGCACCGCCTGGGCGTCCCGCAGGTCCAGCCGGACGCCACCGAGGTCGGAGCGGTGCCGCAGCCACGGGGCGGTGGACTTCAGGACCACCGGGTAGCCGATCTGCTCGGCGGCGGCCACCGCCGACTCCGCGTCCGTGACCGTGCGGGTGCCCAGCAGCGGGACCCCGTAGGCGCTGAGCAGGGCCATCAGCTCGTCGTCGTGCAGTTCCCGTCCGGCGGGGTCCTCGACCAGGGCGCCGCGCACCACTTGCTGCGCCGCCGCCTCGTCGACGTCGGGGAGCTCGGGCACCTCGCCGACCGGACGCCGCCGCCACTCCGCGTACTCCACGGCCTTCGCCAGCGAGATCACCGCCCGCTCCGGCGTCGAGTACGACGGGACCGACCCCCGCGCGGCCACCCCGTGCTCGTCCAGGACGGCCAGCTCCTCGGGGACCCCCTCGGTCGAGAGGAAGCTGGCCACGACCGGCTTGGTCGAGTTCCGCGCCACGTCGCGGAGTGCGGGCCCGAACTCGGCGGAGCCGGCCATGAGCGGCGGGAGGAAGACGGCCACCACGGCGTCGACGGCGTCGTCGTCCACGGCCTCCTGCAGCGCGGCGCGGAAGTCCTCCGGCGTGCCGGTCACCCCGATGTCGACCGGCTCCTCGCTGGCGAGTGCCAGCCCCTCCTCCAGCACGGCGTCGGCGACGAGCCAGCCGATGGCCGTGGAGTTGCCGACGACGGCGACGCGGCGCCCCTCGGGCAGCGGCTGGTAGGCCAGCAGCGTGCCGACGTCGAACATCTGCGCCACGGTCTCCACGCGGATGACGCCGGCGGAGGCGAACAGCGCGGCCACGGACTGCTCGGGCACCGCCACGGAGGTGCCGGCGAGTCCCCGGGTGACCTGCACGTGCCGGCCGCTCTTCACCGCGACGACCGGCTTGGTGCGCCCGACGGTGCGGGCCAGCCGGGCGAACTTGCGCGGGTTGCCGAAGCTCTCCAGGTGGAGCAGGACGACCTCGGTGCCGGGATCGGTGGCCCAGTACTGCAGCAGGTCGTTGCCGCTCACGTCGGCCCGGTTGCCGGCCGAGACGAAGGTCGACAGCCCCAGGTTGCGGCTCCGGGCGCGCTCGAGCAGGGCGACGCCGAGCGAGCCGGACTGCGCGAAGAAGCCGACGCGCCCGCGGGCGGGGACCATCGGCGCGAGGCTGGCGTTGAGCCGGACCTCGGGGTCGGTGTTCACCACACCCAGGCAGTTGGGGCCCACGACCCGCATCCCCGAGGCGCGGGCGGCCGCGACCAGCTCCCGCTCGCGGGCGCGCCCCTCCGGCCCCGCCTCGCCGAATCCACCGGAGACGACGACGAGCCCGCGCACCCGCTTGCGACGGCACGCCTCGACGACCCCGGCCACCTCCTCGGCCGGCACCGCCAGGACCGCCAGGTCGACGTCGTCGGGGATCTCCTCGATGGACGCGTAGGCGGGTACGCCCCGCACGTGTCGTGCGCCGGGGTTCACCGGGTACACCGGCCCGGCGAAGCCGTAGTCGAGCAGGTGGCGGAGCAGCGCGTTCCCGATCTTGTTCTCGTCGTTGCTGGCGCCCACCACGGCGACCGACGACGGCGTGAGCAGCCGGCCGATGGAGCGCGACTCGCTGCGCTGCTCGCGCTCGTAGGCGACGGCGAGGGCGTCCTCGGTCTGCTCGATCGGGAACGTCAGGTGGACCACGCCGTCCTCGTAGGACCGCTCGGCCTTGTACCCGGCGTCCCGGAAGACGCGGACCATCTTGCTGTTCTGCGCGAGGACCTCCGCGACGAAGCGCCGGATGCCGCGCTCCCGGCCGGCGGCGGCCAGGTGCTCGAGCAGCACCGAGCCCAGGCCGCGCCCCTGGTGGGCGTCCTCGACCAGGAAGGCCACCTCGGCGTCGTCGGTGCCGGGGTACCGGTCGTAGCGGCCCACGGCGATGACCTGCTCGCCGAGCAGGATGACGAACGCCACGCGCTTGTCGTGGTCGACGTGGGTGAACCGGTGCAGGTCCTTGTCCGAGAGCCGCTTCATCGGCCCGAAGAACCGGTAGTAGCGGGTCTGGTCGCTGCTGCGCTCCATCAGCCCGGTCAGCCCGTCGGCGTCGTCGGGGCAGATCGGCCGCAGGTGCACCGTCCCGCCGTCGGCGGCGACGATGTCGGCCTCCCAGTGCGGCGGCGGCGTGGGCCGGGCCTCGTCGTCGGTGTCGGTGGGCGGGGTCGGCTGTTCAGTCACGAGGGTCGTCCGGGTCCAGGCCGAAGTAGGGGAAGGCGGCGCGGCGGGTGCGCATGATGGCCCGGTCGACCCGGGACTCGGTGAAGGTGTCCCAGCGGGAGAAGCCGGTGTACCCGCCCTCGGTCATGTGCGTCGGCGGCCGGGCGCGCAGACCACGGCGGACGACGTCGTCCCGCCACGACTCCGGGATCTCGGTGGCCGGGCTCAGCGGCGTGCCGCTCGCCTCGGCGATCAGATGCGTCCAGGCGCGCGGGACGCAGCGGACCAGGCCGTAGCCGCCGCCGCCGAGGGCGACCCACCTGCCGTCGCAGAGCTGGTGGGCCAGCTCGTGCATCGCCTTGTAGCTGGCCCGCTGGCCGTCGACGGTCAGCGCGAGGTCGGCGAGCGGGTCCTCGTGGTGGGCGTCGCAGCCGCACTGGGTGACGATGATCTGCGGTTCGAACGCCTTGAGCACGCTGGGCACGACCGCGGTGAACGCGCGGAGCCAGGCCGAGTCGTCGGTGCCGTTGGGCAGGGCCAGGTTGACCGCGCTGCCCAGGGCCTTGTCGGGGTCACCGGTCTCCTCGGGGTACCCCGTGCCCGGGAACAGGGTCAGCGGCGTCTGGTGGATGCTCACGGTGAGCACCCGGGGGTCCTCGTAGAAGGCGGCCTGGACGCCGTCGCCGTGGTGGACGTCGAGGTCGACGTAGGCGATGCGCTGGTACCCCTGGGCCAGCAGCCAGGCGATCGCGACGGCGGCGTCGTTGAAGACGCAGAAGCCGGACGCGCTCGCGCGCATGGCGTGGTGCAGCCCCCCGGAGATGTTCACCGCGTGCTGCGCCGCCCCGGTGTGCACCTGCTGCGCCGCGAGCACGCTGCCGCCGGTGATCAGGGCTGCGGAGTCGTACATGCCGTCGAAGATGGGGTTGTCCGAGGTGCCCAGTCCGTGCCCGACGTCGGGGTCGGAGGGGGCCCTGCGCACCGCGTCGAGGTACTCCGCGTCGTGCACCAGGGTCAGCAGATCGGTGTCCGCCGGGGTCGGGGCCACGACCCGGAGCCGGTCGGTGGCCAGGACGCCCAGGCTGTCGGCCAGGCGCATCGTCAGGTCCAGCCGCACCGGGTGCAGCGGGTGGTCGCCGCCCATCGTGTAACCCAGCAGCGCGTCGTCCCAGACGACGGTGATCGAGTCGCTCACGGGCCTCCTCCCCTGCCGGCGCCGCCGGGCGCCCGCTCGAGCCGGACGCTACCGGGTCGGCGGAACGGCGGGGCTGCGGCGAGGCCACCCCGAGGAGGGCCGCGCCACCCCGCGGAGGGCGGACCTGGGGAGTTCGGCCCCGTAGACTGACCGCCGACACGGAGGAGTACTGGTGAACGACCTCATCGACACGACGGAGATGTATCTCCGGACCATCTTCGAGCTGGAGGAGGAGGGCATCACGCCCCTCCGCGCCCGCATCGCCGAGCGCCTGCACCAGAGCGGCCCCACGGTCAGCCAGACGGTGGCCCGCATGGAGCGCGACGGCCTGCTCACCGTCGAGGGCGACCGCCACCTGCAGCTCTCCGACGAGGGCCGCCAGCTGGCCACCGCGGTCATGCGCAAGCACCGGCTGGCCGAGTGCCTGCTCGTCGACGTCATCGGCCTGGACTACGCCGACGTCCACGAGGAGGCCTGCCGCTGGGAGCACGTGATGAGCGAGGCCGTGGAGCGCCGGCTGCTGTCGCTGCTGGGCAACCCGACGGTGTCCCCCTTCGGCAACCCGATCCCGGGCCTGGACGCCCTGCGCGGCGAGGAGCCGCTCGGCGGTGAGACCTCGGCGGTCCTCGACTCCCTGACCCTGCTGTCCACGACGGCCACCGCGGAGGGGCGCCCGGTCGTGGTGCGCCGCATCAGCGAACAGCTCCAGGAGAACGCCGAGCTGCTGCGATCCCTGGCCGACCACGGGGTGCGGCCCGGCGTGACCATGACCGCCCAGCTCGTCGAGGGCTCGGTCAGCCTGAACGGGTACGTGCTCCCGGTGGGCGTGGCCCAGCACATGTTCGTGAGCGCGGTGGACGAGGACCTCAGCCCGCTCGAGGCCGCTCCTCTGCTCTGACGGGTCGTCCGCTCCGACGGGCGGGGCGGGGCCGCTGCTCACTACGGTGGGCCGCGAACCGCTCCCCCGTGAAAGCAGGCCCCGGTGACGTCGTCCGCGCCCGCCCCCGCCGACCCAGTGTCGGAGCCGCCCGCGCCCAGTCCCTTCCACCGGCTGGCCGACTTCGTCGCGGTCCCCCGGATCGGCGCCCTCGCGCTGTCGCCGACCGGTCGGCTGGCCGTCTCGCTGGTCACCCTGGACCGGGAGGGCACGAAGTGGCAGTCCGCGCTGTGGGAGATCGATCCCGCGGGGCAGCGGCCCGCGCGCCGGTTGACCCGCAGTGCGCCGGGTGAGTCCTCGCCGGCCTGGCTCCCCGACGGTTCGCTGCTGTTCACCTCCGCACGACCCGACCCCGGCGCGGCCCCCGCGGACGAGCCGAAGCCGGCCCTGTGGCGGCTGCCGGCCGGCGGCGGCGAGGCCACGCCGGTCCTGACCCGCCCTGGCGGGGTCGGCGGCTTCGCCGTGGCGGCCGACAGCGGCGACGTGGTCGTCGTCTCCTCGACCCTCCCGGGCGGCGCGGACGCCGCGGCGGACGAGGAGCGGCGCAAGGCCCGCAAGGACGCCGGGGTGTCGGCGATCCTGCACGAGGCCTACCCCGTCCGGTACTGGGACCACGACCTGGGGCCGGCGGCGCCGCACGTCTTCTGGGCCGGCCGGCTGCCGCTGGACGAGGAACCGACCGGGCCGGCCGCGGTCGAGCTGCGCGACCTGACCCCCGACGCCCGGCCGCCCAGCGGCGCGGGTGAGGAGGTCGTCCTCTCCCCCGACGGCCGGCTGCTGGCGCGGACCGAGGACGTTCCCGACGGGCCGGCCGGGCGGCGGAGCCGGCTGGTGCTCACCGAGACCACCTCCCGGGAGACCCGCGTGCTGGTCGACGACCCGCTCGCCGACGTCTACGGCGCCGCCTTCTCCCCCGACGGCACCCGCCTGGTGTGCGTGCGGGAGTCGATGTCGACCTACGCCGAGCCGCCGGACTACACGCTGCTGCTCGTGGACGTCGCCGACGGCACCGCTCGTGACCTCACCCCGGAGGTCGACCGCTGGCCCAGTGCCCCCCAGTTCGCCGCCGACGGGCGGGCCGTCTACTTCCTCGCCGACGAGCGGGGCCGCCACTCGCTGTTCCGGGTCGAGGTGGACGGCGGCGCACCGGTGCGGCTCACCGGCGACGGCGCGTACAGCGACCTGCAGGTGGCCCGCGACGGCAGCGCCCTGTTCGCGCTGCGCTCTGCCTACGACTCGCCTCCCGTGCCGGTCCGCCTGGACCCAGCGGCCCCGATGCAGGAGCCGGAACCGCTGCCGAGCCCGGCGACGATCGAGCAGCTGCCGGGCACGCTGCACGAGTTCACGACCTCCGCGGCCGACGGCGCCGAGGTGCAGTCGTGGCTCGTGCTGCCCGAGGGTGCCTCGGCGGAGTCGCCGGCGCCGCTGGTGCTGTGGGTGCACGGCGGCCCGCTGATGAGCTGGAACTCCTGGTCGTGGCGCTGGTGCCCGTGGGTGCTGGCCGCCCGGGGCTACGCGGTGCTGCTCCCCAACCCGGCGCTCTCCCAGGGCTTCGGCCAGGACTTCGTGCGCCGTGGCTGGGGCGAGTGGGGCGAGACGCCCTACACCGACCTGATGGCCGCGGTGGACGCCGCCGAGCAGCGCCCGGAGATCGACGGGACCCGCACCGCGGCCATGGGCGGCTCGTTCGGCGGTTATATGGCCAACTGGATCGCCACCCAGACCGACCGCTTCAAGGCGATCGTCACCCACGCCAGCCTGTGGAACCTGGAGGGCTTCCTCGGCACCACGGACGCGGCGTACTACTGGGAGAAGGAGTGGGGCGACCCGCTCACCGACCCCAAGCGCTACGAGCAGAACTCGCCGCACCGCTTCGCCGACGCGATCCGCACGCCGATGCTGGTGATCCACGGGGACAAGGACTACCGCGTGCCCATCGGCGAGGGGCTGGCCCTCTGGTACGCCCTCCAGCGGCGTGGGGTCCCGTCGAAGTTCCTGTACTTCCCGGACGAGAACCACTGGGTGCTCACCCCGGGCAACAGCCAGGTCTGGTACGAGACGGTGCTCGCCTTCCTGGCCGAGCACGTGCTCGGCGAGGAGTGGCGGCGCCCCGGACTCGTCTGACACCGGCGGCGGTCACAGCCGGTCCACGGCCTGCCGGACCAGCTGCCGGAGGTCGCCGGGGGTCAGGCAGGCGTCGAGCCCGTCGCGCAGCAGTCTGGCCAGCGTGCAGCCGGGGTCGCTGTCCAGCGCGCGGTCGAGTGCCACGTTGGCCATGGCGCCGTCGCCGCGCAGCCACACGCTGACCGCCAGCAGGGTCGCCGGCCCGGCGTCCAGCGGCGGCACCCCGCGCCGGGTGCACTCGGTCCAGAGCGCCTCCGCGGCGGCCGCGTCGTCGCCGAGCGCGAGGGAGAGCGCCCGGTCGCGCACGCGACCGTCCCGCAGCGCCCACAGCACCGCGGCCAGCTCGTCGTCCGGCAGCGGGACCGATGGCTCGCCCGGGCGGCAGCGGGCCACCGCCTCGAGGACCGCCGTCCACGCCTCCTCGGTCGAGCCGGTCCAGCCGACCTCCCGGGCCCGGGCCGCCCGCTCCGAGGCCACCCGGACGCAGGCAGCGCGCACGCCGCTCCGTTCGCCCGGCGACGGGTCGAGCCGGGCCGCGAGGGCTGCTCGGTCCGCGGCCAGGACCTGTCCGGTGGTGACCGCGGCCGCCGCCAGCGCGCTCACCCCGCGGGGCACCGGCGTGCCCGCCCCCGGCAGGCAGCAGGGACAGGGGCAGCCGTAGGACCACCACCGGCCACCCCGCACCAGCAGCACGTCCCGCACCGCGATGTCCGCCGCCGTGAGCCGCAGGACCAGCGCGTGCACCACCGCCCGGTGCGGCAGCGCCGCCCGGTCCGGGCCCACGTCCTGGTCCCGGTCATCGAGCAGGTCGGGCTCCTCGGAGACGACGACCACCACGGCCGCCTTGGGCCGGTCGGTGCGCAGGCTCCGGGTCAGCAGGGTCGCCGCCGCCATGGCGTGGTGCGCGTGCGGCAGGTCCGCCCGGACGGTCAGCCCGACCCGCCCTCCGCTGGGCCCGCCGAGACCGATGAGCACCACCGACTCGCGGGGGTGGAAACCGAGCAGGTGCGGCAGTGCGGCCGCGATCTCACCCGGATCGGAGATCCGCACCTCGGGTCGGTCGGATGCGGGCTGGTCGGTGGACGTGTCCATGCACCGACCCTGTCCGAGGTGCACGCGCGGGCCCCAGGCCTCCGGTCGATCTGTGGACGCGACCGCCGGCTGTGGACGGGCCGCTCAGCCGAGGGCGTCGGCCTGGGTGTCGAAGGCCTTCCGGAGCAGGTCGGCGAAAGCGGTCTGGTCGATCCCGGCGCCCGCCTGGGTCGGGTCGGCGACGATCGTCAGCAGCACCAGCAGCCGGTCGCCGTCCTCCACCGCGCCGATGACCGTGGGCACGGAGACCTGCATGCCGTCCGGGCCGGTGACGACGGTGGTGTAGCGGACCAGCGCCGAGCCGTCCCCGAGCTCGTCGACGGGCAGGGTCTCGAAGGAGATCGAGGCCTGCCCCAGCTCGGGCAGCGTGACCTGCGCCTGCGGGCAGCGCTCCGCCGCCTGCCCGAGCTGCTCGACGGCGTCCTCCAGCGGGCCGCCGCGGATCAGCATCTCCACCGTGGCGGTGCCCCCCGAGGTGGCGCTCACCGCCGCGACGTCGTCGAAGTCCTCCAGATCCGGCTGCGTGCCCTCCACCGCCGCGCGGCAGCTCTCGGGCTGGATGTCGGCGTCCTCCGTGCCGGCCGCCAGGCCCGCCCCCTGGGCGAGCTGCTCCGGCGAGACCGCCACGACGGTGGCACCGGGTCCGAACGCCTCGGCCGGCAGCAGCCCCGAGGCCAGGTCGGGCGCCTCCGTCTCCGACGCGGGAGCGGCCGACGACGAGGCCGCGGCGCCGTCGGACCCGTCGTCCCCACCGCACCCGGACAGCAGGGTGACGCCGGCCAGCCCGGCGACCAGGACGGCGGGCAGCCGGTGCGCGAGGACCATGCCGGGCACGGTAGCCGCTGGACGGCCGCGGTGGCGGGGGCTCAGATCTCGTACTGGACCGAGCTGCGGGCGGCGAGGATCGGCCGCACGTGGTCGGCGATGACCTGCAGGTGCACCGGGTCCTGCCGGTAGCGGAGGAAGGCGTCGGTGTCGGGGAACTCGGCCACCAGCACGGCGTCCGCGTTCCCCTCGACGAGCCCGGCGTCCTCGGCCACCACGAAGGAGCTCATGCCGCCGACCGTGTGCGGGAGCTCGCGCAGAGCGCCGAGCGTGGTCGCACGACGCTCGGCGTCGGCGTCCGGGGACCAGGTGAAGACCACGACGTGACGGATCATGGGGTCACCTTGCCAGCCCCGACCGGGTGGCACCGCCCGGCTGGCGTCCGGCGTCCGCGCGCGGCTGGCTAGAGTCCGGCGCATGGGACGGTCGTTGCGCATCGCACTGCTGTCCTACCGGAGCAAGCCGCACGGCGGTGGCCAGGGCGTCTACGTCCGCGCGCTCTCCCGGGAGCTGGCCGAGCTGGGGCACCGCGTGGAGGTCCTCAGCGGCCAGCCCTACCCGGAGCTCGACGAGGGGGTACCGCTCACCCGGGTGCCGAGCCTGGACCTGTACCGCGAACCGGACCCGTTCCGCACGCCGCGACCGTCGGAGTTCCGCGACTGGATCGACGTCGCCGAGTGGGCCACGATGTGCACGGCCGGCTTCCCCGAGCCGCTGACCTTCAGCCTCCGCGCCGCCCGGCAGCTCCTCCCCCGCCGGGGCGAGTTCGACATCGTGCACGACAACCAGTCGCTCGGGTACGGCCTGCTCCAGCTCGTGCGGGCGGGGCTGCCGACCGTGGCCACCGTGCACCACCCCATCGCGATCGACCGCGCCCTCGAGCTGGACGCCGCGACGAGCCTGCGCCGCAAGCTCACGCTGCGCCGCTGGTACGCCTTCACCGGCATGCAGTCGCGCGTGGTGCAGCGGCTCGACGGGGTCACCACCGTCTCGGAGAACTCCCGCCGCGACATCACCACGCACATGGGTCTGGCTCCCGGGCGCATGGAGGTCATCCCGGTCGGCATCGACCCCGACCGGCTGACCCCCCCGCCGGACGACCAGCCGCGCGACTCCGACTCCATCCTCGCGATCACCAGCGCCGACGTGCCCCTCAAGGGCCTGGTGCACCTGCTGGAGGCGCTGGCCAAGCTGCGCACCGAGCGCCCCGTCCGGCTCACCGTCGTCGGCACCGCCCGGCCCGGCGGTCCCGCCGAGGCCGCGCTGGACCGGCTCGGGCTCCGCGACGCCGTCCGCTTCACCGGCCCGGTGCCCGAGGCGGAACTGATCTCGCTGCTCCAGCGCGCCACCCTGCTGGCCATCCCGTCGCTGTACGAGGGCTTCTCGCTCCCGGCCATCGAGGCGATGGCCTGCGCGACGCCGCTGGTCACCACCGACGCCGGGGCCCTGCCCGAGGTGGTGGGCACCAAGGCCGGGCTGCGCGCCAGGGCCGGTGACGTCGGCGAGCTGACGGCCGCGCTCAAGCTGGTCCTCGACTCCCCGAACCTGGCCGAGCAGCTGGGCCGCGCCGGCCGGCGGCGCGCCCTGGACACCTTCACCTGGCGGGCCACGGCCGAGCGCACCGCCGCGTGGTACGAGCAGACCCTCGAGCGGAAGGGGCGGCCTTGCTGACCGTCGACTACGACCTGCTGGACCTGCGCCCGGGGATGACCGTCCTCGACCTGGGCTGCGGCGAGGGCCGGCACGCCTTCGAGGCCTACCGCCGCGGCGCGCGAGTCGTCGCCGTCGACTGGGGCCAGCACGAGGTCGAGACGACGAAGCGCTGGCTGGGTGCCATCGCCGAGGCCGGCGAGGCCCCCGGGAGCGGCCGGTACGAGGTCGTGCGGGGCGACCTGCTGCACCTGCCCTTCCCCGACGCGAGCGTCGACCGGGTCATGGCCTCGGAGGTGCTCGAGCACATCCCGGACGACGCGACGGCGATGCGCGAGATCTTCCGCGTGCTCAAGCCGGGCGGCCGCGCCGTCGTCACCGTTCCCCGCTACGGCCCCGAGCGGGTCTGCTGGGCGCTGTCGGACGAGTACCACGCCAACGAGGGCGGGCACATCCGCATCTACCGCGGCGACGTGCTGCGCGCCCGGCTGGCGACCGCAGGGCTGGTCCCGGGGAGGAGCCACCACGCCCACGCCCTGCACGCCCCGTTCTGGTGGCTCAAGTGCGCGGTGGGCGTCGAGAAGGACTCCGCCCTGGTGCGCGCCTACCACCGGCTCCTCGTGTGGGACCTGACCCACCGCCCGCTGGTGACCCGCCTGGCGGAGAAGGTCCTCGACCCGGTCATCGGCAAGAGCTTCGTGGTCTACGCGGACAAGCCGGCCGGCGGGGGGACCGACCTCCGGACGGGGGCGTTCGGCGTCGCCGAGGGGCGGGAGCGGTCCGCTGCCACCCGCTGACCGGTCCGCGTTCCTGCCGGAGCTCCCCGGCGCGCTGACCGCCGACCAGGTCCGGGAGACCGTCGGGTGGATCGCCTCGCAGCAGGACCCCGACGGAGCGCTGCCCTGGTCCACCGGAGGTCAGCTGGACCCGTGGGACTCCGTCGAGGCCGCCATGGCGCTCGACGTCGGCGGGGAGCACGGCCGCGCCGGCGCGGCCTACCGCTGGCTGGCCGGGCGCCAGCGGCCCGACGGGAGCTGGGCGGCCGAGTACCGCGACGGCGCCGAGACCGCTCCCGCGGCCGAGAGCAACCACGCGGGCTACCTCGCCGTCGGGGTGTGGCACTCCTGGCTGGTCAGCGGCGACGAGGAGCTGCTCGTCGACGTGTGGCCCGCCGTCCGGCGCGGGCTGGACCTCGTCACCCGCATGCAGCTGCCCGGCGGGGCGATCGGCTGGGCGCTGCGCCCGGACGGGACACCGGACGACCTCGCGCTGCTGACCGGCAACGCCAGCCTCTTCCAGGCGCTGCGCTGCGGCCTGGCCCTCGCCGAGCTGACCGGAGAGGCCCAGCCGGACTGGGAGATCGCCGTCGGCGACTTGGGCACCGCGCTCCGGGAGCGCCCGGAGGCCTTCGCCGACCGGTCCCGGTTCTCGATGGACTGGTACTACCCGGTGCTCGGCGGCGCGCTCACCGGTGCGGCCGCCGAGGAACGGCTGGCCGCCTCCTGGGACACCTTCGTCGTCCCGGGCCTGGGCATCCGCTGCGTGTCGGACCGGCCGTGGGTGACCGGGGCGGAGACCTGCGAGCTGGCCCTCGCGCTGGCCGCGGCCGGCCGCCCCGACGACGCCGCCGAGCAGGTGGCGGCGATGCAGCACCTGCGCCACGACGACGGCTCCTACTGGACCGGCTTCGTCTTCGCCGACGACGCCCGCTGGCCGATCGAGCGGACCACGTGGACGGCGGGGGCCGTGGTGCTGGCGGCCGACGCCGTCTCCCGGGCGACGGCGGGCTCCGACGTCTTCGCGGCGCAGGCGGAGCTGCCCGGTGCCGGGCTGCCGGATCCGAGCGGATCGACCGGTTCGCTGACGGGAGGTGCGGGCACGGTCCGACCGTGACCCCACCCCGTTCTCCCGACGTCACCGTCGTCGTCATGTCCCGCAACCGGCGGGAGGACCTGCTCAGCTCCCTCCCCCGGCACGAGGCGCCGGTGGTCCTGGTCGACAACGCCTCCACCGACGGCACCGTCGAGGCGGTGCGGGCGGCGCTGCCCGCGGTCACCGTCGTCCCGATGCCGGAGAACAGGGGGTCCTACGCCCGTACCGTCGGAGTGCGCCGCGCAGGGACGGAGTTCGTCGCCTTCGCCGACGACGACTCGTGGTGGGCACCCGGTGACCTGGCGCGGGCCGCGGCGGTCATGCGGGCGCACCCGCGCCTGGCCGTGCTGAACGCGCGCATCCTGGTGGGCCCCGAGGAACGGCTCGACCCGGTCTGCGCCGAGATGGCCGCCAGCCCGCTCGGCACCCCGCCGGACCTGCCCGGCCCGGCGCTGCTGGGGTTCGTCGCCTGCGGCGCGATGGTCCGCACCGAGGCGTTCCTCGCCGCTGGTGGCTTCGACCGGGTCGTGCGCTTCCCCGGCGAGGAGGAGCGGCTGGCCCTCGACCTGGCCGCCGCCGGCTGGGGCATGGCCTACGTCGACTCGGTGACCGTGCACCACCACCCCTCCCCCCGCCGGCACGCCCCGGAGCAGCGCCGGACGGCGATCTGGCGCAGCCGGGTGCTCACCGCGCTCATGCGCCGGCCCCTTCCCGAGGTGTTCGGCGTGGTCGTGGCGGCGCTGCGCGGCGGCGCGCCGGAGCGGCAGGGTCTCCTGCGCGCCCTGCCGGACGTGCCGGCGGCCCTGCGGCTGCGCCGTCCGGTACCAGCCGGCGTGCGGGAGCAGCTGCGCGTCCTGGCCGGTTCCCCGTGAGCGCCGACCCGCGCATCGCCGTCGTCGTCATCACCCACCAGCGGCGCGACGAGCTGCTGCTCGCTCTCCAGCGGTTGCTCGCACTGCCGGAGCGGCCGCACGTCGTCGTCGTGGACAACGGCTCCACCGACGGGACGGCGGCGGCCGTGCGCGAGCGGTTCCCGCAGGTGGAGCTGCTCGCCTGCGCGGAGAATCTCGGGGCCGTGGGCCGCAACCTCGGGGTCGCCCGGCTCCGCACCCCCTACGTCGCCTTCTGCGACGACGACACCTGGTGGGATCCCGGCTCGCTGCGCACCGCGGCCGACGTCCTCGACGCGCATCCGCGCCTGGCCGTCGTGACCGCGCGCATCGTGGTCGAGCCCGGCGGCCGCGAGGACCCCATCGTGCCGGAGCTGCGCGACTCCCCCGTCCGCGGCGCCGACTGGCTGCCCGGCCCCGCGCTCGGCTCGTTCCTGGCCGGCGCCTCGGTGGTGCGGCGGACGGCCTTCGAGGAGGTCGGCGGCTTCTGCGAGCGGCTGTGGCTCGGCGGGGAGGAGGAGCTGATGTCCGGCGACCTGGCCGCCCGGGGGTGGGAGCTCTGCTACCTGTCGGAGCTGACCGTGCACCACCAGGCCAGTTCCGCCCGCGATCCGCACCGGCGGCGGGCGGACGGCATCCGCAACACCCTCTGGACGACGTGGCTGCGCCGGCCGCTGCGCCCGGCACTGCGCCGCACCGGGCACCTGCTGCGCACCGTGCCCCGTGACCGGGTGACGGCCCGCGGGCTGCTGGCCGCAGCACGCGGGGTGCCGTGGGTGCTGCGCGAGCGGCGGGTGCTCCCCCCGCACGCGGAGGCCCGGTTCGCCGCGCTCGACGAGGCCCAGCGCCGCTCCACCGCCCGCCGCTACGTCAGCTGACCTCGGGGCGGTTCGTGCACTTTCCGTCCGGGCGGAAAGTGCACGAACCGCCCGTCACGAGGCGCAGGCGATGCAGGTGCGCGCGGTGGGCCGGGCGGCCAGGCGCTCGGGCGCGATGGGCGCTCCGCAGGTCTCGCACCGGCCGTAGGTACCGCCCTCCACGGCGGCCACGGCGGCGTCGACATCGGCCAGCCGGCGGCGCGCCTGCTCCAGCAGGGCGGCCACCTGCTGGCGCTCGAACGCGATCGTCGCGCCCTCCGGGTCGTGCTCGTCGTCGGCGTTGGACTGCTGCGATGCCGCCACGATCTCGTCGAACTGGCGGGTCAGCGCCGCGATCTGGGCGATGGTCTCCGTGCGGGCGCGGGCCAGGGAGTCGAGCGAGGTCACCGGCCCATGGTGCCCCGAGGGCGCACGTCAGCGGCCGTCAGCGCCGCGTCGGCCGCTCGTCAGCGAGCGCGGTCACCGTCTCCCCGACGCATCCCGACCCGCAGGAGAAGCCATGGGGAACACCATCGAGGCGACCGGCCTCGAACTCAGCTACGGCAGCACCAGGGCGCTCGCCGGGGTGGATCTCGCCGCGCCCGAGGGAACCGTCCTCGGCGTCCTCGGACCCAACGGGGCGGGCAAGACCACCGCCGTCCGGGTACTGGCCACGCTGCTGCGCGCCGACGCCGGCTCCGCCCGCGTCTGCGGCCACGACGTCGCGACCGAGCCCCACCGCGTCCGGGAGCTCATCGGGCTGACCGGCCAGTACGCCTCGGTCGACGAGGACCTCACCGGCCGGCAGAACCTGGGATGATCGGCCGGCTGCTCGGGCTCTCCCGGGCCGAGGCGCACGCACGTGCCCTCGAGCTGCTCGGTCGGTTCAGCCTCACGGACGCAGCCGGCCGCTCGGCGAAGACCTACTCCGGCGGGATGCGGCGCCGGCTGGACCTCGCCGCCAGCCTGGTCAGCCGTCCCCGGGTCCTCTTCCTGGACGAGCCCACCACCGGCCTGGACCCGCGCAGCCGCAACGAGGTCTGGGACACCGTGCGCGGACTGGTCGACGACGGCACGACCGTGCTGCTCACCACCCAGTACCTGGAGGAGGCCGACGAGCTGGCCGACGACATCGTCGTCTTCGACTCCGGGCGCGTGGTGGCCCAGGGCACGAGCGACGAGCTCAAGCACCGCACGGGCGCCCAGACCCTCACCGTGCGTCCGCGCGACCGCGCCGACCAGCCGCGGGTGCTGCAGGTGCTCGAGCAGGTCACCGGCCTCACCCCCACCACCGACGCACGCGGCACCAGCTCGGTGCCGGTGCCCGGTGAAGCGGCGCTCGGTGCGGTGTTCGACAGGCTCGCCGCCGGAGGGATCGCCGTCTCCGAGCTCGCCGTCCGGCTGCCCAGCCTGGACGACGTCTTCTTCGCCCTCACCGGTCACGCGGCAGAGGACGCCGCCACCGAGAACCAGGAGATCCCCGCATGACCACCCTCACCGCCCCCGCGGCCGCCCCGGCCGCCCGACCGGCGACCCCCCGGAACCGCGCGTCGGCGCTGCAGCAGGCGCTCACCCTGGCCTGGCGGAACGTCGTGAAGATCCGGCACCAGCCCGAGGCGCTGATGGACGTCAGCCTGCAGCCGATCGTCTTCACCGTGCTGTTCCTCTTCGTCTTCGGCGGCGCCATCGCCGGCGACTGGCGCGACTACCTCACCTACCTGGTGCCCGGGATCCTGGTGCAGACCCTGATGTTCGCCGCCGGCGGCATCGGAGTGGCCCTGAACAACGACATCACCAAGGGTGTCTTCGACCGGTTCCGCAGCCTGCCGATCGCCCGTTCCGCACCGCTGGTCGGCGCGGTGCTCGCCGACGTCGTCCGGTACGTCACCTCGATCGTGGTGCTGCTGGCGTTCACCACCGCCCTGGGCTTCCGGACGGCGCAGGGACTGCCCGCCGCGCTGCTGGCCGTGCTGGTCGGCATCGCGTTCGCGATGTGCCTGTCCTGGCTGTTCGTCTGGGTCGGGCTGACCGTGCGCTCGGCCGGGGCGGTGCAGGGTGTCGGCTTCCTGGCCATGTTCCCGCTGACCTTCGGCAGCACCGCCCTGGTGCAGGCGGGGACGCTGCCGGGCTGGCTGCATGCGTTCACCCGGAACAACCCGGTCACCCACCTCATCGACACCGTGCGCGGGCTGATGCTCGGTGGGCCGGTGGCCGGACCCCTGGCCTGGACCGCCGGGTGGGCTGCTCTCCTGCTGGCGGTGTTCGTGCCCCTGGCGATGCGCGCCTACCGCCGCCGGGTCTGAGCGGCGGCCGGCCACTCACCGGTCCACTCCACCCCCAGCTCGGCGAACACCTCGGCCCGGGACGGCGTCGCGCCGGCGGCGTGCAGCCGCTCGGTCTCCTCCTCCCCGAGCAGCCGGCGCACGCGCTGGTCGACCATCCGCCCGATCAGTTCACCGCGGTCGCGCCGTCCGCGGACGACGGTGGCCATACCCAGCAGCGTGGCCGCTCGCCGGGGGTCACCGGCGGCCAGCGCCAGGGCGGCCAGGCCCTGGACGACGACCGCGGCGACCGGCATGTCGGCCGCGTGCCGGACCGCCAGGTCCAGCGCGGTGGCCAGCTCCGCCGCCGCCTCGCGAGCGGTGTCCCCGGACCCGGGATCGCGTTCGGCCCGGGCGGCCAGCACGACCCCGAGCCCGGCGTGGGCCATGGCACCGATCTGCGGCGGACCACCGGTCGTCGCAGCGATCCGGGCCACCGCCTGGCGCTGTCGCCGCTCGGCCTCCTCGACCCGCCCGTCGAGCAGCGCGAGGCCGCCGAGAGCGGCTTCGGCGAAGGCGAGCTGCAGGCCGCCGTCGGACTCCACCGCGCGGCGCACGTCCTCGGCCTCGGCCCGGGCGGCGTCGACGTCGCCGAGCGCGGCCCGCACCAGCGAGCGGCGGATGCGCATCGACAGCGTGTCGTCGACGGTGCCCAGTTCCTCGGAGAGCTCGATCGCCTCGGTGTAGCAGGCGATGGCGCGCTCCAGCTCTTCGTCCGTGGCGTGCACCTGGGCCAGCGCCCCGGCGGCGAACGCGCGACCCCAGCGGTCGCCGAGCCGCCGGAACTGCGCATGGGCCTCGCCGAGCTCGGCCTCCAGACCGTCCAGCTCACCGACGTTCTCCGCGACCTGGGTGCGGACGCCCCGCGCGGCGGCGATCACCCACGGGTCCTCGTGGTCGTCCAGCGCGGAGAGGGCATCCAGGGACCGGAACCCGCCGGCGAAGACGGTGGCGATGCCCCAGCCGAGGGCGGCCAGCGGTTCCGTCGACGCCCAGGTCACCTCGGCCGGCAGCTCGGTGATCTCGCGGAGTCGGGGCAGCATCGCGTCCCAGTCCCCGCCCTCGGCCTGGCCCACGGCGGCGAAGACCGCGCACACCGTGCGCTGCGGGCTGGGCCCACCCGGCAGGTCGATCACCTGGCCGAGCCGGCGGAACCCGGCCACCTGGCGTCCGCTCAGCATCCAGAACCAGCTCAGCCGCGCGCCCGGGTGGACAGCGGTCGCCTCGTCCCCGACGGTGACCGCCCGCTGCAGCACGGCGAGCAGACCGTCGTGCTCGGCGTGCAGGCGCCGCAGCGCGACCAGCTGGTCCGGACCGCGCAGCAGGGGGTCGAGGGCGTCGACCAGGCGCAGGCACCAACCGACCTGCGCCTCCTCCACCCGGGCCCGTTCCGCGGCTTCGTCGAGCTGCTCGGCCCCGTAGGCCCGGATGGTCTCGAGCATCCGGTAGCGGACCGCGCCGTCGGCGTCCTCGACGGCGACCAGCAGCGACTTCTCCACCAGCCCGCTGATCGCGTCGAGCACCGCCGCGGGTGACCACCCCGGCTCCGCGCACACCTCCTCCACCGCATCGAGGGTGGCGCCGCCGGCGAACACCGAGAGCCGTCGGGCCAGCACCCGCTCCCGCTCGTCGAGGGCGTCCCAGCTCCACTCGACGACGGCGCGCAGCGTCTGGTGCCGCGGCAGCGCCACCCGGCTCCCGCCGGTGAGCAGCTCGAACCGGTCGTCCAGGCGCGCGGCGATCTGCGCGACGCCCAGGGTGCGCAGCCGGGCGGCGGCGAGCTCCAGGGCGAGCGGCATGCCGTCCAACCGGCGGCAGATGTCCAGGACCGCCGGCAGCGTCACCGCGGACACCGTGAAGTCGGGCCGGACCGCCACGGCACGGTCGGCGAACAGGCGCACCACGGGCGCCCGCTCCGCGTCCGGGTCGTCGGGACCGGGGACCTCCAGCGGCCCCACCGGCAGGAGCGACTCCCCCGGTACCCCGAGCGGCTCCCGGCTCGTGGTGAGCACCCGCAGCCGGGGGCAGTGCGCCAGCAGCTCGTCGGTCAGCTGGGCGACGGCGGCCACCAGGTGCTCGCAGTTGTCGAGCACCAGGAGCGCCTGCCGGTCGGCGAAGACCTCCTGCAACCGGTCGCTGGCCTCCACCACGGTGGGCACCCGCTCCACGGAGGTGCTCTCCCGCTGCCCGACCGCTGCCAGGACGGCGGTCGGGACCAGGCGGGCATCGGCGACCGGGGCCAGCTCCACCCACCACACACCGTCGACGGGATCGGCGCGCCGCCGGTGTGCGGCCTCGAGAGCGAGCCGGGTCTTCCCCGCACCGCCCGGCCCCAGCAGGGTGACCAGGCGACCGGAGTCCAGCCGCTCGGTGAGCAGGGCCAGCTCGTCGTCCCGCCCCCGGAAGCTGGTGAGCGGGGTGCGCAGCACGTTGCCGCGCCGCGGGGCCATCCGCTCGTCGCGCGGGGCGTCCTGTTCGCCGCGGAGGACGGCCAGGTGCGCGGCCCGCAGCTCCGGCGAGGGGTCGGCGCCCAGCTCGTCGGCCAGCAGGGCGCGGCAGCGCTCGTAGACCGCGAGCGCCTGCGCCGGCCGACCGAGCGCGGCCAGGGTGCGCACGTGGAGGACGACGGTCGTCTCGCGCGTCGGGTGGGCCGCGGCGAGCTCCTCGATCTCGGCCGAGACCGCAGCCGCGTCACCCAGGGCGAGCTGCGCCTCCAGCCGCTGCTCGGCGGCGGCCAGGCGGAGCTCGTCCCAGCGGGCGGCGGGGGCCGCGGTGAAGGCCAGGTCGCGCAGGTCGCCCAGCGCGGGCCCACGCCACAGCTGCTCGGCCTCGGTGAGCAGGGCCACGACCCGCTCCGGCTCCCGTTCGCCGCGGGCGCGGGTGACCAGCGCCTCGAACCGCGCGACGTCGACCGCCTCCGCCGGCAGGTCCACGAGGTAGCCGTGCGCCTGCGCAAGCAGGGAGAGCGCGGGGAGGGCGCGGCGCAGCCGGGAGACGAGGGCCTGGACCGCGTTGCCGGGCGCGGCCGGAGGGTCTCCGTCCCAGACCGCGTCGACCAGCGCGTCCAGACCGACGACCCGTCCCGGTTCCAGGGCCAGGCGCGCGAGCAGTGCCCGGGCCCGCGGGCCGCCGGCGTCGACGGCACGGCCGTCCTCGTCGAGGACGGCGACCGGGCCGAGCAGGCAGACGCGGACGGGCACGCGCACCATCGTGCCGCAGCCGGACGGGTCAGTCCCGGACGCGACGGAGCAGTCGGAGCGACCCGGTGCCCGGCAGTTCCTCGAAGTCGCCGGAGGCCACGACCCGCGTGTAGACCCCGTAGGGCGCCTGGCCGCCGTCGGCGGGGTCGGGGAAGACGTCGTGGATGGCCAGCGTCCCGCCGACGGAGAGCTTGGCGACCCACGCGTCCTGGTCGCGGCGGGCGGACTCCTCGGTGTGGCTGCCGTCGAGGAAGAGCAGCGCCAGCGGGGAGGTCCACAGCGGGGCCAGGATCTCCGAGCGGGTGACGACGGCGATGACGACGTCCTCCGCACCGGCCTCGGCGATGGTCCGGCGGAAGCGCGGCAGGGTGTCGATCCGCCCGACGGCGGGGTCGACCAGCGTCGGGTCGTGGTACTCCCAGCCCGGCTGGTGCTCCTCCGAGCCACGGTGGTGGTCGACGGTGACGACCTGCCGGCCGGTCTCCCGCGCGGCGGCGGCGAGGTAGAGCGCGGACCTCCCCATCCAGCTGCCGACCTCGAGCAGCGGGCCGGGCACCGTGACGGCGCGCGCGGCCTCGTACAGGGCGGTGCCCTCGTCGTCGGGCATGAAGCCCTCGGCGGCCCGGGCAGCGGCAAGGAGTTCGGTACTCACGCGCACAGCTTCGCTCACCGGGCGAACCGGGCCCGCAGGGCGGTCACCCGCCGCTCGGTGGCGGCGCCGGCCTCGGTGTCGGCGGCCTTGGCGAAGAACGCGCCGGCGGCGGTGGTCACGGGCACGGCGAGCACCAGCGCGATCGCGCCGACGAGGGTGCGGATGACCTCCTCGGCGACCGCGGAGCTGGTCAGCACGGTCCAGAACGGCTGGTCGTAGAGCTCGAAGAGCAGCAGCAGCGGCAGCGCGGCACCCGCGTAGGCGAAGACGATCGTGTAGACCGTCGAGGCGATGTGGTCGCGCCCGACGGCCATCCCGCGGGTGAACAGCTCCTTCCACGACATGGCCGGGTCCACCTCGTGCAGCTGCCAGATCGCCGATGCCTGGGTGATGGTCACGTCGTTGAGCACACCGAGGCCGGCGACCACGATGCCGGCGAGCACCAGCCCGGAGAAGTTCAGCGTCGGGTCGAAGTTGTTGAGCGTCGTCGTCTCCTCGCTGGTGAGCCCGGTGAGCCGGGCCGTGGCGACGGCGACGGAGCCGAGGACGGCGACCAGCGAGAGGCCGAACAGGGTGCCCACCAGGGCGGTCGTCGTCCGCGCCGAGAACCCGTGGGCCAGGTAGAGGACGACGAACATGATCGCCGCGGAGCCCACGAGGCTGACCAGCGCGGGCGAGTCGTCGGCCAGCAGCCCGGGGATCACGAACTGCAGGAGGACCAGGAAGGCGAAGGCGAGGCCGACCAGCGAGGCCACTCCCCGCCACCGGGCGACGACCGCCACCACGACCGCGAACGCGACGGCGAGGGTGATCACCGGCGCGTCGCGCTGGTAGTCGAAGAACTGGTAGGACGGCCCGCCCTCGGCGCCGGCGTCCCGGGTGAGGACGAGGGTGTCCCCCTCCTCCACCCCGCTGGCCACGACGTCGGACTGCAGGTCGATCTGCTGGTAGTCGCCCTTCCCCTCACCGTCGAGGATCTCGACGACGGCGCGGGCGCAGTCGGCCGGCCGGCCGTCGGGATCACCGCAGTCGTAGCTCTCGACCGAGACCACCCGGCCGTCGGGGTAGGTGGTCCCCGGCGGCAGGTAGGTGGCGGCGACCTGCTCGGCGCGGGTGGGCTCACCGGAGGGCCACAGCACCAGGAGCCCGACGACCGTCGCGAGGCCGACGGGGACCAGCAGCAGGAGCATCAGCCACACCGCGCGGCGGCGACGGCCGAGGGCCTCCTCGGTCGGCGGCGGGGCGTCCGGGTCGGGACCGTGGCTGTGGGCGTGGGACGACACCCGGTCAGGCTAGGAGCCGGGTGGCCCGGCGGCCGCCCCCGACACCGGGTCAGGAGGCGTCGGCCTCGACCACGGTGAAGCGGTGCCACAGCCCGGTCAGCTGCAGCGGGCGGGTGACCGGGGACGTCGGCTCGACCAGCACCATCTCGATGCTGCGGGGCGCGGCCATCTTCTGCAGCTGCACCAGGACGGCCAGGCCCGCGGAGTTCATGAAGCCGACGTCGCGCAGGTGCAGCTCGACCCGGTGCAGGCCGGACTCGGCCAGGAGCAGGTCGGTGAGGGTGCGCACCAGAGGACGGCGGGCAGCATCGGTCAGCTCGCCGCTGACCGTGAGCCGGGCGGTCTCCCCGTCCACGGCCGCGGTCACGGTGGGCTCGGGGGCGTCCCCGACGGGCGTGTTCGGCGGCGTGCCGCCGGTCGTCTCCTCCACGCTGTGCCACTGCCCCGCGACCGGCCGGTTCACGCACGGGCCAGGCGGTGGCTCGCGTCGACCACCGGGAACATATCGCCCAGACAGACGTTTACCTGGGTGCGCAACCGAGGTAATCTCCAGTCGCCACTAGAGGTTCTCACCTCGGGCAGCGAACACCGGATCCACCGTCTGAGGAGGTACCAGCCATGATGCTGACCGCTTACGACCCGTTCGCCGCCACGTCCGCCGCCTTCCGCGCGCTGGACCAGCTCACTGGCCGCAGCGGGTCCACCACCGCGCGCCCGCTGTCGGGCATGCCGATGGACGCCTACAAGGTCGGCGACAACTTCGTCGCCCACTTCGACCTCCCCGGCGTCGACCCGGGGTCGATCGACCTGTCGGTCGAGGGCACCACGCTGACGATCAGCGCCGAGCGCTCGGTGCCGCAGCTGGAGAACGCCGAGTGGGTCGCGGCCGAGCGTCCCTACGGCAGCTACACCCGTCAGCTGGTCCTGGGCCGCAGCCTGGACACCGACCGACTGGAGGCCAGCTACCACGACGGCGTGCTGACCGTGAGCATCCCGGTCGCCGAGAAGGCGCGGGCCCGCAAGATCACGGTGACCCGCGCGGACGCGCCGGCTGCCGTGGAGGCCCGCACGATCGAGGGCGAGCAGGCGGCGGTCGAGAGCTGACCGTCGACCGGATCGGCACCGCAGGGGCCGGGCCCGTACGGGTCCGGCCCCTGCTCTTCCACGAACAGGGCACCGACGACGGGAGCACGGCGATGGACGACGACGACCCGGGCGCCGACGCGCTGCGCCGGCTGGACGACCCGGACTACCCCTCGCTGACGATGAGCCAGGCCGCGGAGCTCCTCGGTGTCCAGGCGGCGTTCCTGCGCAGCCTGGACAGCTCCGGCGTCCTCTCCCCGCACCGGTCCCGCGGCGGCCACCGCCGCTACTCGCGACAGCAGCTGACCCTCGCCGCACGGGTCCGCGTGCTCCTCGACGACGGGCACCCGCTCGCCTCCGCCGAGGTGATCGTGGGCCTGCAGGACGAGCTCGCCGCGGCACGGGCCGACCTGGACCGTCACGAGGGTGGACGTAGAGAACCCTAGGGGGGTATGGTTCGATGCGACGCCGTGGCCCTGCGGCGCCGTCGGGAGGGGACCACGTGGAGACGACCGAGAGCGGCTGCGCCGACCACGATCACGCGCACGGCTACATCCACCGCAAGGACGACTACCTCAAGCGGCTGCGCCGCATCGAGGGCCAGGCCCGCGGCCTTCAGCGGATGGTCGAGGACGAGAAGTACTGCATCGACATCCTCACCCAGGTGTCGGCCATGACGAAGGCGCTCCAGGCGGTGTCCCTCGGTCTGCTCGAGGAGCACCTCGGCCACTGCGTCGTCGACGCCGCCAAGGCCGGCGGCCGCGAGGCCGAGGAGAAGGTGCGCGAGGCCACCGAGGCCATCGCCCGTCTCGTCCGCTCCTGACCGCTCCCCCACCCCGAGAGGAACCACCGTGAGCAGCACCGCCAGCTACGCCGTGACCGGGATGACGTGCGGCCACTGCGTCACCGCCGTGACCGAGGAGGTCTCCCAGGTACCGGGGGTGACCGCCGTCGACGTCGACCTGGCGACCGGCGGCCTGACCGTCACCAGCGAGCAGCCGGTCGACGAGGGCGCCGTGCGCGCCGCCGTCGAGGAGGCCGGGTACGAGGTGAGCGGCCGCTGAGGCCGGAGCCGTGACCAGCTCGAGCACCGAGGTCGCGTCCCGCGTCGCTCCGCCCTCGTCGGCGATCACCGTCGAGGGTCACGAGGAGCACCGGTCATGACCACCACCGACGTCGAGCTGATCATCGGCGGGATGACCTGCGCCTCGTGCGCGGCCCGGGTCGAGAAGAAGCTCAACAAGCTCGACGGCGTCACCGCCACGGTCAACTACGCGACCGAGAAGGCGAGGGTGAGCGTCGCGGGCGACGTCACCACCGACGACCTGATCGCCACCGTCGAGAAGACCGGCTACACGGCCACCGTTCCTCGGCCCCGTCCGGAGGCCCACCCCGAGCCGGCGAGGGGTGAGGAGGACCAGGTCCTCCGCCTGCGCAGCCGGCTGCTGGTCTCCGCCGCGCTCAGCGTCCCGGTGGTCGCCATGGCGATGGTCCCCGCGCTGCAGTTCCAGTACTGGCAGTGGCTCTCGCTGACCCTGGCGGCGCCGGTCGTCGTCTGGGGCGGTGCACCCTTCCACCGCGCCGCCTGGACCAACCTCCGGCACGGCGCCGCGACCATGGACACCCTGGTCTCCCTCGGCACCCTCGCCGCGTTCGGCTGGTCGCTGTACGCCCTCTTCTGGGGCACCGCCGGCGAACCGGGGATGACCCACGCCTTCGAGCTCGCCGTCGCCCGGTCCGACGGTGCCGGGAACATCTACCTCGAGGCGGCCGCCGGGGTCACCACCTTCCTGCTGGCCGGCCGCTACGCCGAGGCCCGCGCCAAGCGGCGCTCCGGTGCCGCCCTGCGCGCACTGCTGGAGCTCGGCGCCAAGGACGTGTCCGTGCTGCGCGGCGGGGTCGAGGCCCGCGTCCCGGTGGAGCAGCTCGCCGTGGGCGACCTCTTCGTCGTCCGACCCGGGGAGAAGGTCGCCGCCGACGGCGAGGTCACCGAGGGCACCTCGGCCGTGGACGCCTCGATGCTCACCGGCGAGTCGGTCCCGGTGGAGGTCCGGCCGGGCGACGCCGTCACCGGGGGGACCGTCAACGCCGGCGGCCGGCTGGTCGTCCGGGCCACCCGGATCGGGTCGGACACCCAGCTGGCGCAGATGGCCCGGCTGGTCGAGGACGCGCAGAACGGCAAGGCCGACGTCCAGCGACTGGCCGACCGCGTGTCCGCCGTCTTCGTCCCGGTGGTGCTGGCCCTCGCCGCAGCCACGCTCGGGTTCTGGGTCGGCGCCGGGGCCGGCCTGCCGGCCGCGTTCACCGCCGCGGTCGCGGTGCTGATCATCGCCTGCCCCTGCGCCCTCGGGCTGGCCACGCCGACCGCACTGATGGTCGGCACCGGCCGGGGCGCACAGCTGGGCATCCTCATCAAGGGCCCCGAGGTGCTGGAGAGCACCCGCCGGGTCGACACCGTCGTGCTGGACAAGACCGGCACGGTCACCACCGGGCACATGACCCTGCTCGACGTCGTCCCGGCCGAGGGCGAGGACGCCGGCCGGCTGCTCCGGCTGGCCGGCGCCCTGGAGGCGGCGTCGGAGCACCCGATCGCGCGGGCGGTGGCGGACGCCGCCGCCGAGCGCGGCCGGTTGCCCGCGGTCGAGGGGTTCACCAACGTCGAGGGCCTGGGCGTGCACGGCGTCGTGGAGGGTTCCCCGGTCGTGGTCGGCCGCCCGCGCCTGCTGGCCGACCGGTCGCTGCCCCTGCCCGAGCCGCTGGGCCGGGCCGTCGACGAGGCGGAGCAGGCCGGGCGGACCGTGATCGCCGTCGGCTGGGACGGCGCCGCACGCGGCGTGCTCGTCGTCGCCGACGCGGTCGAGGAGACCTCACCTGCCGCCGTCCGACAGCTGCGCGCGCTGGGGCTCACCCCCGTCCTGCTCACCGGCGACAACGCCCGCGCCGCGAAGGCGGTCGCCGCCCAGGTGGGCATCGACGAGGTGGTCGCCGAGGTGCTGCCGCAGGGCAAGGTGGACGTCGTCCGCCGGCTGCAGAGCGAGGGCCGCGTCGTCGCCATGGTCGGCGACGGCGTCAACGATGCCCCTGCGCTCGCCCAGGCCGACCTCGGCCTGGCGATGGGCACCGGCACCGACGTCGCCATCCAGGCGAGCGACCTGACCCTGGTGCGCGGCGACCTGCGCGCGGCCGCCGATGCGATCCGCCTCTCCCGCCGGACGCTCGCGGTCATCAAGGGCAACCTGTTCTGGGCCTTCGCGTACAACGTCGCGGCGATCCCGCTGGCCGTCGCCGGTCTGCTCGACCCGATGATCGCCGGAGCGGCGATGGCCTTCAGCTCGGTGTTCGTGGTGACCAACAGCCTGCGGCTGCGCGGCTTCGCACCGCTCGCGGAGAACCGGGACGCCGCTCCCGGCCGCTGACCGCACCCCCTCCTGATGCTGCGCCTCTGCGTGCGACTGCACTCAGAGGCGGAGCATGCTGGAGACAGCGGCCGAGGAGGAACCGGATGGACGACGACGACGCGCGGCGGGACCTGACCCGTGCGCTGGCGAGCGCGGGTGTCCTGGCCGGTGCCGCACTCCTGACGATGCCCGGCCCCGTCGCCGCCGCGGTGGCACCCCGGTTCCCGCGGGAACGTCTCTGGCTCGCCCGGGTGCTCGGGGTCCGCCTGGTCGCGCAGCACGGGATGACCCTCGTCGCGCCCGAGGCGTCGGTGGTCCGCGTCGCCGCCGCCGTCGACGCGCTGCACGCCGCCAGCATGCTGCCCGTGCTGGCGCTGCCCCGGTACCGGCGGGCGGCACTGCTCACCGGAGGACTCGCCGCCGCTTACGCGCTGCTCGCGCCGGTGGTGGCTCCGTCAGAGGGCCGGTAGCAGCAGCAGCGCTGTCGGCAGGAGCAGCAGCAGGACCGCGGCGACCAGTGCCGACCAGCGAGCCGCCGGCGGCAGCGGGTCGGCGGGCTCCAGCAGCCGCACCACCCGCGCCCGCACCCCGGCACCGGAGACGGCGAGGGCCCCCGAGGGCACTCCCCCGGAGCCACCGGCCGCCGCGACGATCGCCTCGGCCAGCGTGCGCCGCGGCGTCGCTCCGGGCAGCGATCCCAGCGCGACGTCGTCGGCGCGCATCTCGACCAGCTCGCGGACCGAGCAGTGCGCACGCTCGGCCGCGGGCAGCACCGGCAGCGCCGACTTCCAGGCCACGAACGGCAGCAGGAGCAGGTGGTGGTGCTCGGCGAGGTGCGCCCGCTCGTGCGCCACCACCGCGGCCAGCTGCTCCTCGTCGAGCTCGGCCACCATCCCGGACGACAACACCAGCAGCGGCCTGGCTCCCGGGATGCAGAAGGCGACCGGCGCGGGGTGGTCGAGCAGGCGCGCGTCGGCGTGCGGCCCGGGCTCGACGACCAGTTCCAGCAGCTCGCGATGCCGGCGGCGCGTCCGGCCGACCCGGACCCAGGAGAGCAGCAGGACACCGACCAGCTCGACGGCCAGCACCGCCGCCAGGGTCATCGTGACCCAGTGGTCCCCGCGGACCGGGTCGGCGGCCGGCATGCCACGCACCCACGACCACCAGGCCTCCGGCAGCGAATGCCCCCAGGGGGCGAGCCCGTGCACCAGCAGGGCCCCGATCATCGACAGGCCCCCTGCGAGGCCGACCGCCTGCCAGCAGACGAGCGCGACCAGCGGGTCGCGTACCGGCCAGTGCGCCCGCGCGAGCGCCGCCGGCACCGGCCACGCCAGCAGCGCGGCCAGGACGGCGAGGGCGACCGCGGTGGCGGGCAGCATCGGGGGCGGGTCGGGTGGCCGGCTCAGCGACCGAGCAGCTCGCGCAGCAGCCGGGCCTCGTCCTCGTTCACGCTGCCGACGAACCGGGCCAGCACGGCCTGCCGGTCGGCGGCCTGACCGAGGACCTCGTGCATCAGGTCGGCGGCGTGGTCCTCACGGCTGGCGCGGGCTGAGAAGCCTCGCGGGCGGGAGTCGTCGTGCCGCACGAAGCCCTTCTGCTCCAGCCGGGTCAGCACCGTGTGCACGGTCGTCAGGGCGACCCCGCGGTCGGCCAGCTCGTCCCGCAGCCGGGTCGCGGCCACCGGCCCGTCGGCGGCCCACAGCCGCTCCATGACGGCCCGCTCCAGCTCCCCCAGCGACGCCACGGGTCCTCCTGTTCCACGGATCACACGACACTCTTCTACGGCCTGTAGAACTCTATCTTCTACGCGGCGTAGAAAGAACGTGTCGATCGTACGACGGTCGCCCTCGACACGAGAAGGAGCCGGCCCGTGGACGTGCTGGACATCGCCCGGTGGCAGTTCGGGATCACCACCGTGTACCACTTCCTGATGGTGCCCCTGACCCTCGGGCTGGGGGTGCTCGTGGCCGTCATGCACACGATGTGGGTGCGCACCGACAAGCCCGAGTGGCTGCGGATGACCCGGTTCTGGGGCCGCGTCTACCTGATCAACTTCGTGCTCGGCGTGGCCACCGGCCTGGTCCAGGAGTTCCAGTTCGGCCTCGCCTGGAGCGAGTACTCCCGCTTCGTCGGTGACGTGTTCGGCTCGCTGCTGGCGCTGGAGGCGCTGCTCGCGTTCTTCCTCGAGTCCACGTTCCTGGGTCTGTGGATCTTCGGCTGGGGCCGCATCCCGAAGAAGGTCCACCTCGCCACCCTGTGGGCGGCGGTCATCGGCTCGGTGGTGAGCGCGTACTTCATCATCGCCGCGAACTCCTGGATGCAGCACCCGGTCGGCGTCGTCACCGACGACGCGACCGGCCGGCCGCTGCAGGTCGACTTCTTCGCCGTCCTGACCAACAACACCGCGCTCGCCGCCTTCAGCCACACGATCGTGGGCGCGCTCATGGTCGCCGGGGCCCTGCTGGTGGGCATCGGTCTCTGGCACCTGCGCAAGCGGAAGCTCGCCGACCAGCCGACGACCGACGTCGATCACCGCGTGTGGCGCCGCTCGGTCCGGCTGGGCGGATGGGTGTCGCTGGCCGCGTTCCTGCTGGTGGCCGTCACCGGTGACGTCCAGGCCAAGCTGATGTACGAGCAGCAGCCGCTGAAGATGAGCTCGGCCGAGGCGCTCTGCGAGACCGAGGCGCCGGCGTCCTTCTCGGTCTTCGCCTTCGGCAAGTTCGGGTCCAACGAGTGCGACGACGTGCACTCGATCACCGTGCCCTACCTGCTCTCCTACCTCGCCAACGGCGACTTCAGCAGCGCGGTGCCCGGCGTCAACGAGCTGCAGGAGCGCTACGCCGAGGTCTACGGCGCGACCTACCCCGACGACCCCTCGTTCGGCGACAAGGCCGGCGAGCCCGTCGACTACACGCCGCTGCTCGCCGTCACCTACTGGAACTTCCGGCTGATGATCGGCATGGGAGCGGTCTCGGCCGCCGTCGCCGCCTACGCCCTCTGGTCCACCCGCAAGGGCCGCATCCCCACCTCGCGGATCGGCGTCTACGGCTCGCTGCTCGCGGTGGGAGCCCCCTTCGTCGCGAACGCCTCGGGCTGGATCTTCACGGAGATGGGCCGCCAGCCCTTCGTCGTCTACCCCAACCCCGACGTGCCGGTGGCCGACCAGGTGTACTTCTTCACCGCCCAGGCGGTCTCGCCCGGCGTCACCGCCGCCGAGGTCTGGACCTCGCTCATCGGGCTGACCGTGGTCTACGGCGCACTGGCCGTGGTCGAGCTGTGGCTGATCGGCCGCTTCGTCCGCCGGGGCGTGACCAGCGGCGACGGCGCACCGGTGCCCGGCTCTCCGCCCGAGGGTGGTCCGGACGACGACCTCCCCGCCGGCCGCGACCAGGCCGACGACGTCCTCTCCTTCGCGTACTGAGACCGGAGCTCTCGCCATGGATCTGCAGACCCTGTGGTTCGCCGCCGTCGCCGTCCTCTGGATCGGCTTCCTCCTGCTGGAGGGCTTCGACTTCGGTGTCGCCGCCCTCATCCCCGTGCTCGGCCGGCGCACCGCCGACCGGCACCTGATGCTGCGCAGCATCGGCCCGCTGTGGGACGGCAACGAGGTGTGGCTGATCACCGCCGCCGGCGCGGTGTTCGCCGCCTTCCCCGGCTGGTACGCCAGCTGGCTGCCCGCCCTCTACCTGCCCTTCGTGCTCGTGCTCTTCGGCCTGATCATCCGGGCCGTCGCCTTCGAGTGGCGGCACTCGCACCACACCGAGCAGTGGGACGCGACGTGGACGCGGGTGATCGTGGCCGGTTCGCTCATCGCCTCCATGGGCGTCGGTGCCGCGCTCGGGGCCACCACGCTCGGCCTGCCGATCGACGGCGACGGCAACCGGGTCGGTGGGGCGTTCTCCGGGCTCGGCTGGCCGGCGCTGCTCGGCGCGGTCGCGGTGCTCGCCTTCTCGCTCGTGCACGGCGCGCTGTTCCTCTCCCTGAAGGTCGACGGCGACGTGCGCGAGCGGGCACGGGCCTTCGCCGTCCGCTGGTCGCCGGTGGCCGCGCTGCCCCTGCTGCTGTGGGCCGGCGTCACCCATCTGCGGTACGGCACGCCGGTGACCGCGGTGCTCTGGCTGGTCGCGGCGCTCTCGGTGGTCGTGGCGTGGGCGCGGATCCGGGTGGGCCGCGAGGGTCAGGCGTTCGCCGCCTGGGGCGCGATGCTGGTCGCCGCCGCCGCGACGATCTTCGGCGCCGCCTACCCCGTGGTCGTCCCCTCGACGGTCGACCCGGCCTTCGACCTGACCATCGCCGACGCGTCGGTCAGCGACTACACGTTGACGGTCATGACCTGGGCCGCCGGAGTGGGTCTGCCGGTCGTGCTGGGATACCAGGCATGGACGTACTGGGTCTTCCGGAAGCGGCTGACCGCCGAGCCCGTCCACGAGGAGCGCGCCGAGGCCGCGCACGCATGACCGGTCCGACGGCGGCCGGTCGCGGTCCGCTGGGTGCGCTGGCGGGGGTTCCCGGCCTGACCGGCGCGCTCGTGCGGGCCGCGGCCGCCGCGCTCGTCCAGACCGCCGGCCTGGTGCTCCTGGCCGGCGGTCTGGCGCACGCGGTCGCGCGTGCGGCGGGCACCGCCGCGGGACCGCTCTCCGTGCCTCTCGCGCTGGCCGCCGCGGGCGCGGTCCTGCGGGCCGTCGCGGGGACCGTCGGCGAGTCCCTGGCCGCACGGGACGCGCGGCGTGCGGAGGACCGGCTGCGTCGCGACCTGCTCGAGCGGCTGGCCGCCTCCCCCGCCGCGGTGACCGCGGCCGGCGGACCCGGCCCGGCCGCGGTGCTCGCCACCACCCGGCTGCACGACCTCGGCCCCGCGCTGGCCACCTACCTCCCGGCGCTCGCGCAGACGATCGTCGTCCCGCCGGTGCTGCTGCTCGTCCTCGCTGCCACCGACCTGCTGTCGGCCGTCCTGGTCGCGGTGACGCTGCCGCTGGTACCGGTCTTCATGGTGCTGGTCGGCAGGCACACGCAGTCGGCGACGGCGGACTCGGCACGAGCCCTGGACCGGATCGCCGGGCACGTCGCCGAGCTGGTCCGCGGCCTCCCCGTGCTCGTGGGCCTCGGCCGGGCCGCCGAGCAGACCGCCGCGCTCGCATCGCTCGGCGAGGCGCACCGGACGCGCACGCTGGCCACCCTCCGGGTCGCCTTCCTCTCCGCGCTGGTGCTCGAGCTGATCGCCACCCTGTCGGTGGCACTGGTGGCGGTCACCGTCGGCATCCGGCTGGTCGAGGGGCACCTGGCGCTCTCCCTCGGGCTGACCGCGCTGCTGCTGGCGCCCGAGGCGTTCGCCCCGCTGCGCGCGCTGGGATCGGCCCACCACGCCTCGGAGGATGCCGCCCTCGCGGCCGCCAAGGCCCGCGCCGTGCTCGCCGCACCGGTAGCCACCCCGCCCGCGGCCGCCGTCCCGGACGACCCGCGGGGTGCCGACGTCGCCGTCACCGGCCTGACCGTCGTCCATCCGGGCCGCGCCACTGCCGCGCTGCCGCCCACCGACCTCGCCGTCCGCCCGGGCGAGCTGCTCGTGCTGCGCGGACCCAGCGGGTCGGGCAAGTCGACGCTGCTGGCCGCCCTCGCCGGCCTGACCGGTCCGACGGCCGTCGTGGGCGGACGCGTCTCCGGGGTGGGACCGCTCGCCGTCGTCCCGCAGTTCCCGCGCACCACCGGGGCCACCGTCGCCGACGAGCTGCGCCGCCACGCCGCCTCGGAGCCGGGTCTCGACGAGATCGCCGGCGAGGCGTTCGTGATCGAGGCGCTGGCCCGGGTCGGCGTCGAGGACCTCGCCGGGCGGGCACCGGAGTCCCTCTCCCCCGGGGAGCTGCAGCGGGTGGCCCTCGCGCGAGCGCTGGTCCGCGTCCGCCGGGGCGCCCGGCTCCTGTTGCTCGACGAGCCCACCGCCCACCTCGACGAGGACGCCCGCGACCGCGTGGTCGCCGTCCTCGCCGGCCTGCGCGGCACGGTGACGACGGTGCTGGTCACGCACGACCCGGCGCTGGCCGTGCTCGCCGACCGGACCGTGGACCTCCCCCCGGCGCCGTCCGTCGAGGCGCCGTCCGCCGGCCTGCAGCCGCCGGCTCCGTCGTCCCTCCTCGCGATGAACGCGCCCACCGCCGACGGTCCTGCCGCGGGAGCGCCTCCCCGCGGTGCGATGGTCCGGGCCGTCGCGGCCGGCGCCCTCTCCTCCGGGGCGGGAGTCGCGCTCACCGCCGTCTCGGGCTGGCTGATCGTGCGCGCCGCCGAGATGCCCCCCGTGCTCACGCTGATGGTCGCGATCGTCGGCGTGCGCTTCTTCGGCCTCGGCCGGGCGCTGCTGCGCTGGCTCGAGCGGATGACCTCCCACGACGCGGCGCTGCGCCAGGCCGCGGACCTGCGCGTGCGCGTGTGGCGGGCGCTGGCCGCCCAGGGGCTGGCCGCCGACCGCACCCCCGGCTCCGCGCTGGCCCGGGTGGTCGGCGACGTCGGGAGGGTGCAGGACCTCACGGTCCGGGTCCGTCCTCCCATCGCCGTCGCCGGCGTGGTCACCGGGCTCGCCGTCGCGGGCCTGGCGGTGGTCGACCTCGGCGCCGGCGCCGTCGTCGCGGCCGTGCTCGCCGCGACCGTGGCCCTGGTGGTGCTCGCCCACCGCCGCGTCGACGCCGGTGCCGCCCGCGCCGAGAGCACGCTGCGGGTGACCGCGCTGCGCGACACGACCACGGTCCTCGACGGGCTGGCCGACCTCCGCGCCCACGGGCTCGCGGCCCACGCCGCGGCCGATCTCGACACCCTGGCCGACCGCCAGGCAGCCGCCGCCCGGACCGGCACCCGCGCCGCGGCGCTCGGGACCGGGGTGGTCGTGCTGGGCACGGGACTCGCCGCCGTGTCGGGCACCGCGGTCGCCGCGGCCGGCGGGCTGGCCGGGCCCGCGCTGGCCGTCCTCGCCCTCACCCCCCTGGCCCTGGCCGAGCCACTGGCCGGGCTGGTCAGCGGGCTGCAGCGGCGCGGTGCCCTCGCCGACGCGCGGCAGCGGCTGGACGCCGTCATCGACGCGCCCGTCGCCGCCGACCCGGCCGAGCCGCTGCCCGCGCCGGCCACCGTCGGCTCGCTGAGCACCGAGCGGCTGGTGGCCGGCTGGCCGGGCGGCCCGGACGTGCTGCAGCGGGTCGACGCCGCGCTGACCGCCGGCGACGGCTGGCTGGTGCTCCGGGGACCCTCGGGCACCGGGAAGTCGACCTTCCTGGCGGTGCTCATGGCCGCCCTGCGCCCGCGGGCCGGCCGCTACACCCTCGACGACCGGCCGGCCGACCGGCTGCGGGGCGACGACGTCCGTGCCCGCATGGCGTGGCTGCCGCAGGAGGCGCACGTCTTCGCCTCGACCATCCGCGCCAACCTCGCGCTGGCCGCGCCCCGGGGATCGCTGTCCGGCACCGACGGCGAGGCGCGGATGCGCGAGGCGCTCGCCGCCGCCGGGCTCGACGGTCTGCTGACCGCCCTTCCCGACGGGCTGGACACCCCGGTCGGCGCCGGCGGCACCGCGCTCTCCGGTGGCGAGCGACGCCGGCTGGCCGCCGCGCGAGCGCTGCTCGCCGACCGCGACGTCGTCCTGCTCGACGAGCCGACGGCCCACCTCGACGGCCCCACCGCCGCGGCGCTGGTGCGCGACCTCCGCACGGCGCTCGCCGGCCGGCTGGTCGTCTGCGTGACCCACGACGACGACGTGGAGCGCCCGGGCGACACGGTGGTGCACCTCGGCCGGGCCGCGGCCCGCGTCGGCTGACCACCCGCGCGGTCAGGCCGCGGGGACCTCCACCGGGATCTCCGGCCCCAGCTGCGCACCGAGCTGCAGGTCGAGCTCGTCGCCGGACCAGAAGCTGCCGGGGTCGTACCAGTTGCCCGGGCGGTCGGCGGTCAGCAGGCCCATCGCGGTGTAGGTCGCCGCGACCAGCTCGGCGCAGTAGACCGCCTCGGTGCTCGTCCCCCGGCGGAGCCGGCCGTTGATCCAGCCGCGGGCCAACCGCGGGGTGGTGGGGAACGGCCGGCCGTCCATCCGGGCGATGGTGCGCAGGACGGCGTCCTCCATGGCCGGGGTGACGCCGCCGTCGTCGGACGGGCCGACCAGCTGCCGCAGCCACGCCCGCTGCCCGTACTTCCGCCGCCAGGTGAGGACGGCGTCGCACAGGTCGTGCAGCTGCACCCCGCGCTGGTGCTTCCCGGTCCAGGCGTCGGGCAGCGAGCGACCGAGCTCGGCGTGCCACAGCAGGGGCGGCAGGTCCTCGAGGACGACGGCCATGCCGACGTGGTTCACCGGCGCGTTGGTCAGCGTCTGGATGGCACGGTCGGCCACCGAGGCGCCGCGGAAGATCCAGACGTCGCCGGTGCGGGTGAGGTCGACCGCCTCGTCCAGGGTCAGGGTCGGCACGGCGCTACCGTACGGATGTGCGCCCCTGGAAGCTGCTCGGCCTGGCCGGTCTCGCCGGAGTCGCCGCGACCGGCGCCGTCCTGGTGCGCAACGAGCGGCAGCGCCGGGCGTACTCCGCCGACGACGTCCGCGCCCGGCTGCACCAGCGGCACGCCGCCCTGGCCGCAGCCCCCGGACCGGCCACGCCGGCTCCCCCGGCCCAGCTCGTCGCCGGCCGCACCCACCGCCTGGCCCGGCTGCTCCGCCGGGCATAGCGCGCCACCTGCCCCGGTGCCGCGGGACGCACACCACGTTTCGCCCCGTGCCGCGTCGTGCATCCACCCCAGGTGCCCGACGAGACCCAGGACACCGAGCGCGCCGAGGAGCAGGGGCCCACGATCGGCTTCCGCGACCGGGACGACTCGGCGCTGCGCGAGGAGAGCCTCGGCGAGCGCGTGCTCGGCTCACTGCTGGATCGCGCGCACCTGATCCCGCCCCGGCTGGTCGGCCCCCTGGTGGCCCAGGAACTGGCCGGGCTGGGCTGCCGCGACGTGGCCATCCACCTGCAGGACTACGACCAGCGCACCCTCCAGCCCCTGCGCGGCCGGGGCCTGCAGGCAGAGGTGCTGCCCATCGACGGCAGCGACACCGGACGGGCGTTCGCCACCGAGCAACCGGTCGAGACGGAGACCGCCGACGGCGTGCGACTGCACCTGCCGATGCTCGACGGCTCCGACCGGGTCGGCGTCCTGTCGTTCACCCTGGAAGAGGTCAACGAGCACGACCGGCGCCTCGCCCAGCGGCTGGCCGGGCTCGTCGCCGACCTGGTCGTGACCAAGAGCGAGTACACGGACACGTTCGCCCAGACCCGTACGACGCGACCGATGAGCCTCGCCGCCGAGCTGCAGTGGCAGACGCTCCCCCCGCTCTCGATGAAGACGCCCGAGCTCGACCTCGCCGGCATCCTCGAGCCCGCGTACGAGGTCGGGGGCGACTGCTTCGACTACGCCTACGGCGACCACACCCTCCACCTCGCGGTGTTCGACGCCATGGGGCACGGGCTGGAGGCCGCGACCATGTCGACGGTGGTCATCGCCGCCTATCGCCACGGCCGCCGCGCCGGCGCCGACCTGGCCCGGCTGTGCTCGGACATGGACCGCGTCGTCGCCGGGTCCTACCCCGGGAAGTTCGCCACCGCTCACCTCGGGGAGCTCGACACGCGCAGCGGCGTCCTGACCTATGTCAACGCCGGCCACCCTGCCGCGCTCCTCGTGCGCGACTGCCGGGTGGTCGACGAGCTCCCGGGACCGACCACCCGCCCGCTCGGGCTCATCGAGGGCGAGCCGCAGGTGGAGAAGGTGCAACTGGAGCCCGGCGACCGGGTGCTGTTCTTCACCGACGGCGTGGTGGAGGAACGCCTCGACGGCGGCGAGCAGTTCGGCGAGCACCGGCTGCGCGAGCTGATCGAGCAGAGTACCGCCGAGGGGCTGCGGGCGCCGGAGACGATCCGCCGCCTCTCCCACGCGCTCATGGACGCCCGGCAGGGACGCACCAGCGACGACGCCTCGCTGCTCCTGGTCGAGTGGAAGCAGCCGCCGCACGACGACGAGCTCTCGCCGGACATCCCCGAGGCACGCCCGACGAACGACTGAGCGCGGGGCTCAGGGCGCCGTCGGCTCGGTCGGGAGCACGACGATCCCGTCCCGGTCGGCGCAGAGCCACTCCCCCTCGCGGAACACCACTCCGGCGAAGACGACCGGGATGCCGGCCTGACCGGAGTGCAGCCCGCGCCTGCTCTTCCGCGGCATGGCCGCCAGTGCGCGCACCCCGAGAGGCTGCTCGGCCAGCTCGTCGGCGTCCCGGATGCAGCCGTTCACCACGATCCCGGCCCAGCCGTTGGTGGCGGCGGAGACGGCGAGGTTCCCGCCGACCAGCCCGCACCGCAGCGATCCACCGCCGTCGACCACGAGCACCCGCCCCTCCCCGGGGCTCTCGACCGCCGCCTTGACCAGGGTGTTGTCCTCGAACACCTTGACCGTGGCGATGCGCCCGCTGAAGCCCGGCGAGCCCCCGAAGATCTGGAAGACCGGGTCGCAGACCTGCGCCTCCGGGTGGGCGTCGGAGACGTCGGTCGTGGCGATGGTCATGGGTGGCTCGCTTCCCTCGGTGCGGCGGCGCTCGTCCTCGAAGTGCCGTTATAACCTATAGCGGAGCAAGGGAGGTTGATGGACGACACCGGGTACGCGACGAAGAGCGACCTCGCCTACACGCGGCTCCGGGGGCTGATCCTCTCCGGCGAGCTGGCCCCGGGACAGGTGCTGGCGCAGGCCTCCCTGGCCCGCACGATCGGCATGAGCACCACTCCGCTGCGCGAGGCGCTGCGCCGGCTGAAGCAGGAGGGCCTGGTCGATCTCGACGCCCACCGCGATGCCCGCGTGCGCGCCCTGGACGCCGCCGAGGCCCGCGACCTGCTGGAGCTGCGGCGAACCCTCGACCCGCTGGCCGCCTCGCTGGCCGCCCGGCGCCGGACCGACGACGACCTCACCGCGATCGCCGCGGCCCTCGACGGGCTCGAGTCGCTGGACAGCTCCCCCTCGGCCCCCCAGCTGGAGCGCCACCACCGCTTCCACGCCGCCATCCACCGCGCCTCGCACAACGCCCTGCTGGTGCAGACGCTCGACGGCCTCTGGATGAAGACCGACCGCTACCGGCGGCACGGGCTCGAGACCGGGCGCAGCGGCGAGGAGCGCGAGGCGCGGGCCACCGAGCACCGGCTGCTGTACGAGGCCGTTCGCGGCGGCGACGCCGACGCCGCCGCCGATCTCGCGCTCCGCCACGTCGAGACCAGCTCGGGCGCCCGCTCGCTCGACCGGCTCGCCGGACCCGGCACGCCGGCGTGACCTCGCCCGGGCGGCGGATGCTCGGCCTGCTGCTGCTGCACTCCGCGCTCACCCAGGTCGTCACCTTCGTGCTGCGCCCCACGTCGGCGTACCGGGCTCTGGAGCTCGACGTGCCGCCCGCCTGGCTCGGCGCGCTCACCGCCTCCTTCGCGGTCGTCCCGCTGGTGCTGGCGGTCCCCTCGGGTCAGGCCACCGACCGGTTCGGCGAACGCCGGGTGATGCTGGTCGGGGCCGTGCTCCTGGCGCTGTCGGGCCTCGTCTTCGCCACCGGCCGGGGTGGCGCCGCCGGGCTGGTGCTGGGCAGCGTGGTGCTCGGCACCGGGCACCTGCTGTCGGTCGTGGGCCAGCAGGCCGCCGTCGCCAACACGGCCGGCCCCGGCCGCTTCGACACCGCCTTCGGCTACTACACGTTCGCCGCCTCGCTCGGGCAGGCCGTCGGCCCGGGCCTCATCACGCTCATCGGCGGGCGGGGTGCTCTCCCCGACACCACCCCGATCTTCTGGACGGCGACCGGCCTGGGCGTCGCCCTGCTGCTCTGCACGGCCACCCTGCGACTGCCGGTCCGCGCGCCCGGTGGCGGCGCGGCGGAGGCCGGCGGCATGGGCACCCTGCTCCGCCTGCCCGGGCTGGTACGGGCGCTGCTGATCAGCTGCGTGGTGCTGGCCGCCGTCGACATCACGCTGGTCTACCTGCCGGCCCTCGGCGCCGACCGCGGCCTGGCCGCCGGCTTCGTCGGCCTCCTGCTGACCCTGCGGGCGGTCGCGTCGATGGTCTCGCGCTTCTTCCTCGGCAAGCTGGTGGCCCGGGTCGGCCGGCGCCGGCTGATGATCACCAGCGTGGCGCTCTCGGCGCTGTCGATGGCGGTCGTCGCGGCTCCGCTGCCACCGGCCGGTCTCGCGGCCGTGGTGGTCCTGCTCGGTCTCGGGCTGGGCGTCGGGCAGCCGCTCACCATGTCCTGGCTGGCCGAGGTGGCCCCGGCCGGGCTGCGGAGCCGGGCGATGTCGCTCCGGCTCACCGGCAACCGACTGGGCCAGGTGCTCATCCCCAGCACGGTCGGGCTCGTGGCCGCCGGGGTCGGGGCGGCCGGGGTGCTCTGGGCCACGGCGGCCGCCCTCGCCGTGGTGGGCGTCGCGGCCCGCCGCCTGGCCGTGGACGGCGGGCCGGCCGCCTAGGCTGCGGCGATCCGCCCGACCACGGCGTCGGTGAACCCATCGGTCGAGGCGCTGCCGCCGAGGTCGCGGGTGCTCACCCCCGCCAGCACCGCTGCCCGCACACCGGACTCCACCCGCGCTGCGGCATCTCGCAGCCGCTCGTCCCCGTGCCGGGTGCCGAGCCAGTCCAACAGCATCCCCGAGGACAGGATCATGGCGATCGGGTTGGCCAGTCCCCGTCCTGCGATGTCCGGCGCCGAGCCGTGCGCCGCCTGGGCCATGCAGCGGTCGTCGGAGGCGTTGATCGACGGCGCGATGCCCAGCGAGCCGGCCAGCTCACCGGTCATGTCGCTGAGGATGTCGCCGAACATGTTCTCGGCGACGAGGACGTCGAAGTCCGCCGCCCGGCGCAGCAGGTGCACGGTCATGGCGTCGATGTGGAAGTCGTCCACCGCCACGTCGGGGTAGTCCCGGGCGACCTCCAGGCACACCTTCTTGAACAACCCGGAGCTCAGCTGCAGCACGTTGGCCTTGTGCACGATGGTCAGCCTCTGCCGCCGCCGCATCGCCAGCTCGAACGCGATCCGGGCGGTCCGCTCCACCGCGGGCCGGGTGAAGATCCCCATGCAGACCGCGACGTCCGGCGTCGGCATGTACTCACCGGTGCCGGCGAAGGTGTTGCGGTCGGCGTAGAAGCCCTCGGTGTTCTCCCGGACCATCACCAGATCGGTGTCCGGGGCGATGGCCCTCCCGGTGCCGAAGCCGCGGGCCGGGCGGACGTTGGCGTACAGGTCGAAGTGCTTGCGCAGGGCGCCGCTCGGGTTCAGCCGCGACCGGTGCGGCTCGGGGTAGGCGGCGCTGTCGTGCGGCCCGAGCAGCCAGCCGTCGAGCCCGGCGAGCGCCTCGAGGGTGGCCGGCGGGAGCGCGCTGCCGTGCTCGTCGATGGCCGCGGCGCCGACGGGCAGCTCCTGCCAGTCGACGGGGGCGGCGCCGGAGGCAGCGAGAGCGGCGTCGACGACGCGGACGGCCGCGGGCACGATCTCCGGCCCGATGCCGTCGCCGAGCAGCACACCGAGGCGGTAGGCGCGGTCTGCGGTCGTGTCTCTCGAGGGGTCTCCCCCCACCGGGTCCACGGTGCCCACGGCGCTCAGGACCGGCTCCCGCCGCGGTCCTGCTCCGACAGGTGCTCGAAGGTCTCACCGGTCGCCGTGAGGGTGCGGGTCACGTCGCGCCCGCCGTAGACCCAGTAGATGGTCATCCGCCCCTCGCCGCGGTTGCGGAAGCAGTGCGGGACGCCCGCGGGCACCCAGGTGGCCTGCCCGGCGACGAGCTCGAACTCGTCGTCGCCGATGACCGCGGTGGCCTCGCCCTCGAACACCAGCACCGTCTCCTCGACGTTGTGCGAGTGCAGCGGGATGCCGGTCCCGGGCGAGAAGACCGTCATCCCGGTGGTGACCCGGTTCTCCGCGCAGTTCCACTTCCCGACGAACGGAACGGTGACGACGCCGTTGCCGCGGTCGAACCGCTCGATCTCCTCCGGGCGCAGCACCATCGAGGGCGGCACGGGCCGGCCGCTCATCGGTCCGCCTCGGCGCTGTGCGAGACCAGGAGCGAGCCGGGGGTGTTGACCTGGCCCTCGAGCACCTCACCGGCGACCGCCCGCCACTGGGCGAAGTGCGGCGCCCGCTTGTGCGCCTCGAAGGCCTCCGCGTCGGTGTAGAGCTCGTAGAGCAGGAAGCGGTTGTCGTCACCCGCGACCGCGCAGACGTCGAACCGCAGGCACCCCGGTTCATGGCGCACCGAGGCCTCCGCGTTGGCCGCGATGCCGGCGAGGAACTCCTCCCGCCTCCCCGGCCGGACCTGCATCTGCACCACCAGGCTGAACATGCGCGCCTCCTCGTCCTCGAGCTGTTGTATACAACTTGTATACACTGCGTCGAGCCCGAGGGAAGAGGACGCGCGATGACGGATCGGATCGACCCGCAGGACCTCCGCACGTTCGGCACCCGCGTGCTGACCGCTCTCGGCGTACCCGAGGAGGACGGCGTGCTGGTGGCCGACTCGCTGGTCCAGGCCGACCTCTGGGGGCACCAGTCGCACGGCGTCCTGCGCCTGCCCTGGTATGCCGCCCGCCTGCGCTCCGGCGCCGTGCGGGCGGTCACCGACCCCGCCGTCCTCTCCGACACCGGACCGCTGCTGCTGCTGCTCGACGGACGGGACGGCATCGGCCAGGTGCTCGCCGACCGGGCCCGCACCCTGGCCACCGAGCGCGCCCGCGCGCACGGCGTCGGCGTCGTCGGCGTGCGGAACTCCAACCACTTCGGCACCGCCATGTACTTCACCCGCCGGGCCGCCCGGGACGGCCTGGTCGCGGTCCTGACCACCAACGCCAGCCCGGCCATGGCGCCCTGGGGTGGACGGCAGAAGGTGCTCGGCACGAACCCGTGGTCGATCGCCGCGCCCGCCCCCGACGGCCGGGTGGTCGTCGTGGACATCGCCAACACCGCCGTCGCCCGGGGCAAGATCTACCTGGCGGAGAACCGCGGCGAGGAGATCCCGGAGAACTGGGCGCTCACGGCCGACGGTGCGCCGACGACCGATCCGGCGGAGGGAGTGCTCGGCGTGATCCTGCCGATGGCCGGCCACAAGGGCTACGCCATCTCCTTCCTCATGGACGTCCTCTCCGGCGCGCTCACCGGCAGCGCCGTCGGTACCGGCGTGCACGGCCCCTACGAGGCGGAGGCGCGCAGCGGCTGCGGGCACCTCTTCCTCGCCCTCGACCCCGCGGCGTTCGGCGACCGGGCCGGCTATGAGGAGCGCGTCGGGCGGCTCGTCGGCGAGGTCCGGGACGTCCCGCTCGCCCAGGGCTTCGACGAGGTCTTCCTCCCCGGCGAGGTCGAGGACCGGGCCGAGGCGGCCGCGCTGGCGGCCGGGGGCATCGCGCTGGCCGACGGCTCGCTGAGCGAGCTCCGTGCCCTCGCCGACGCCACCGGCGTCCCCTTCGGGATGCGGCGGTGAGCGCCGCCTTCCCCGGGGCGGGCGCGGAGAGCAAGGCCGACCTGGTCCACCGGCAGCTCAAGGAGGAGATCGAGCTCGGTGAGCTGGCCCCGGGCACCCCGCTGTCGGAGCTCTGGCTCGTCGAGCGCACCGGCGCCTCCCGCACACCGGTCCGCGAGGCGCTGCGCCGGCTGGCCGCCGAGGGCCTGGTCGACCTCGTGCCGCGACAGGGCGCCCGGGTCTCGCGGGTGTCGCTGCAGAGCGTCCGGGACCTGTTCGACTTCCGCTCGTTGCTGGAGCCGGCCGCGATCCGGCAGGCGACGGAGGCTGCGGCCACCGACGCGGAGCTGCGTCGCGTCTTCACCGCGATGCGCAGCGAGTTCGCGCGCACCGTCCGCCGGGCGCCGTCGCAGGCCCGGTCGCGCGCCTTCTACGAGCTGGCCGACCGCTTCGACTGGGCCGTCATCGGCGCGACCCGCAACGAGCACCTGCGGCGCACGATCGCCGAGCTGCGCCCCCACACCGCGCGGTTGCGCAACCTCTCCCACGTCGATCCGCGGCGCGTGGAGGTCTCCGTCGCCGAGCACCTGCGCATGTGCGACGCGCTGCTGGCCGGCGAGGCCGACGAGGCGGCGACCGCGATGGCCGAGCACCTCACGCAGAGCCTGGCCACGATCTTCCGCAACCTCGCCCGAGCCCCCGCCGACGGGCTGGACCTGCTCGGCTGAGCGCTAGTCGGCCTTGACCGCCAGCACCGGGCAGTTCGCGTCCAGCAGGATCCGCTGCGCCTGGCTGCCCGTGATCAGCTTCCCCGTGGGCGTGCGCCGGCGGAGCCCGATGACGATCAGGCTGGCCCTGACCCGGTCGGCCGCCTCGACGACCTCCTCGGCCGCCTCGTGCCCGCGGACCTGCTGGTCGAACTCGTACACCACGCCGGTGCCGTCGAGCCGCTCGCGCAGCTGCGCCAGACGCTCCTCCGACACGAACCGGTTGTCGACGAACGCGTCGCCCCGGGAGGAGTTCACGACGTGCAGCGGCTCCTCCCGGCGCCTGGCCTCGGCGACGGCTGCGGTGAGGGCCGCCTCGCCCTCGGGGGTCGGCACGTAGCCCACGACGATCGTCATGCGGGCAGCTTCACCGACGCCCACGACGACGTCAGCATTGCGCGCCTAACGGTCGTTTCGTTCCTTGCGTCCACCGTCACCGGGTCGCGGAGCGCAGCGTGAACCGACGCTCGGGCCGCCCGGCGGTGCCGTAGCGCTGCCGGACGTCGGCCTGGTCCTGCGCGACCAGCTGTTCCAGGTAGCGCCGGGCGCTGACCCGCGCGAGCCCGGTGCGCTCGCTGCACTCCGAGGCGGAGAGCCCCTGCTCGGCGGCGGCCGCGAGCGCCTCGCGGACCAGCTCGAGGGTCTGGGGGGTGATGCCCTTGGGCGTGGCAGCGGGGGCGGGTGCGCTCCCCCGGGCACCGACGAACATGCGGTCGACGTCCTGCTGCCCGGCGACGTCGAGCTCCGCCAGCTCTCCGCGCAGCGCGGCGTACTGACGGAGCCGGTCCTCGAACGTCCGGCGGTCGAACGGTTTGACCAGGTAGTGCAGGACGCCACCGTGGAGGGCGCTGCGGATGCTCTCCACGTCACGGGCGGCGCTGATCACCACCACGTCGGCCGCCGACCCGTCGGCGCGCAGCCGGCGCAGGACGTCCAGCCCGGTCATGTCGGGGAGGTAGACGTCGAGGAGGACGAGGTCCGGCTGCAGCCGCGCCGTCTGGGCCAGGGCCTCCGCGCCGGTCGCCGCGGTCCCGACCACCTCGAACCCCTCCAGCGCGCCGACGAAGGCGGCGTGCACCCGGGCGACCATGAAGTCGTCGTCGACGATGAGGACGCTGATCACGAGGTCACCAGCGCGGGGTCGGCGGGCATGCGGGCGACGAAGGTGGACCCGCCCGCCGAGGTCACCGTGACATCGCCTCCTCGCCGTGTGCACAGCAGGTGCACCAGCGACAGGCCGATGCCGCGCTCGTCCGAGGTGCCCTGGCCGGTGGCGGCGTCCTTGGTCGAGACGCCGCGCCGCAGCACCTCGCGCTCCATCCCGGCCGGCACACCCGGGCCCGAGTCGCGCACGACCACCTCGACCTCTCCGTCGACCAGGCCCACGGACACCTCGACCCAGCGCTGGACCGCGGTGGCGGCAGCGTCCAGGGCGTTGTCGACGAGGTTGCCCACGACCGTCGCGACGTCGGTGCTCAGCTCGGCGGGGAGGACCGGCAGCGACGAGTCCGGGTCGACCCGGAAGTCGACGCCCAGCTCGTCGGCCTGGCTGCCCTTGGCGATGAGCAGGGCGGCGATGGACGGGTCGCGCACCGTGGAGGTGACCGCGGCGGTGAACTCCGAGCGGCTGGAGCTGACCCGGTGGACGAAGCGGACCGCCTCCTCGCTCTCCCCGATCTCGATCAGGCCGGCGATGGTGTGCAGCCGGTTGCTGAACTCGTGGGCCTGGGCCCGCAGGGTGTCGGTCACGTGCCGGGTGAGGTCGAGTTCCCGGCGCAGCTCCAAGAGCTCGGTGCGGTCCCGCAGCGTCGTCACCGACCCGATCGGCCGGCCGCGGCTGGCGATCGGCAGCCGGTTGACCACGAGCACCCGGCCTGCGCTGGCGACCGCCCGGTCGCGCTCCACGTCACCGGAGAGGAAGGCGTCGAGCAGCTCCTCGCCAACGCCCAGGTCCGCGAGCGTGCGCCCCAGCGCGTCGCCGGGGATGCGCAGCAACCGGACCGCCTCGTCGTTGATCAGGGTGACCCGGCCGCGCAGGTCCAGCCCGACGACGCCTTCCCGGATGCCGTGCAGCATGGCGTCGCGGTGCTCGACCAGGCCGGTGATCTCGGCGGGTTCCAGGCCCAGCGTCTGACGCTTCACCCGCCGGGCCACCAGGAGTGACCCGCCGACTCCGATGACGCTGGCCAGCCCCAGGTAGGTGAGCAGGTTCGGGGCCTCGGCAACGAGGGAGTCCCAGACCCCCGGGTAGGGGCGGACGACCGCGACGAAGCCGAGCACGCGCGAGCCGCGCGCGGCGAGGATGGGCGCCATCGCGACCGCGGCGCGGCCGTTGCCCAGCTCGATGTCGCCGGTCCAGGACCGGCCGCTGAGCACGTCGCTGGGCCCGAGGTCGTAGCGGTCGCCCATCTCCGCGGGGTCGGCGGTGGCCACGACGGTGCCGTCGGCACGCGCCACGACGACCGACTCGGAGTCCGACGCGCTGCGCAGGTTCTCCGCCACCACCCGGATGTAGTAGACCGACCCCTCTTCCATCGCCGACCGCGTCCGCGGGGCGTTGGCGAGCGTCTCGGCGACGCTCACCGCCCGGCGCCCCTGCTGGTCCTCGGCGCGCTGGGTCGACTGGGCGACGGACACCGCGGCGACGCCCACGAGGACGACGCAGACGATGACCGTCTGCAGCGCGAGCAGCTGGCCGGCCAGTGAGAGCCGCCGGGACACGGAGCCTCCAGACGAGGACGAGGAGCGAGGGGGGCCCAGTTGAGCACGGCGCGGGAGGTCCGGTGAGGCCCGGAACCGTGGACACAAGGACCACAAAGCTCAATGCGCACTCAAGGGTGACACGGGTCACGCGCGTTGCCATTTTCCGTGTCACGAGGTGGTCAACCACCCAGACACAGGAGGACAAGATGCGCACTGCTTCCGTGCGGAAGCTCACCGTCGGCGCCCTCGCCGCCGGCCTCGTGCTCACCGGCTGCGGCACGACCGCCGAGGGCGGCTCCGCCTCGGGCGGCAGCGACGGGCCGATCACGGGCCTCCGCTTCCTGGTGCCGAACTCCCCCGGCAGCGGCTACGACACCACCGCCCGGGCCGTGGCCCAGGTGATGGAGGACGAGAAGCTGGCGTCCGGCCTCGAGGTGTTCAACCTCGAGGGCGCCGGCGGGACCGTGGGCCTCCAGCGGCTGGTCAACGAAGAGGGCAACGCCAAGATGCTCATGCAGATGGGTCTCGGCGTGGTGGGCGCGCAGTTCAGCAACCAGTCCGAGGCCACCCTCGACCAGACCACCCCGGTCGCCAAGCTGATCGAGGAGGCCGAGGCGATCGTCGTCCCGGGCGACTCCCCCATCAAGACGATCGACGACCTGGTGACGACCTGGAAGGCCGACCCGGGCAACACCCCTGTCGGTGGTGCGTCCAACCCGGGCGGACCCGACCACCTGACGCCGATGCTGCTCGCGCAGGAGGTCGGTGTGGAGCCGACCGAGGTCAACTACGTCCCCTACGACGGCGGCGGCGAGCTGCTCGCCGGCATCCTCGGCGGCGACGTGGCCTTCGCGGCGACCGGCGTGGGCGAGGTCGCCGAGGCGGCCGAGGCCGGCGACGTGCGCATCCTCGCGGTCACCAGCGAGGAGGCCGTCGAGGGCGTCGACGCTCCCACCCTCTCCGACGAGGGCATCGACCTGGTCTTCGCCAACTGGCGCGGCATCGTCGCGGCGCCGGGCATCTCCGAGGACGAGACCCAGGCCTTCGTCGACGCGGTGACCGAGATGCACGACAGCGACGCGTGGAAGAAGGTGCTGGAGGACCAGGGCTGGACCGACGCCTTCGTCACCGGGGACGACTTCGCCTCCTACCTCTCCGACGAGAGCGACCGGGTCGAGTCGGTCCTGAGCGAGCTGGGGCTGGCGTGAGCTCTGCCGCTCCCGGCGGCACGACGGAACAGGGCCGCTCCGAGTTCGGGGTGGCCCTGTTCCTCGCAGCCCTCGGCGTCCTCGTCATCGTCATGGCGGTGCTGATCCCCGAGAGCCGGATCGCCCGTGGTCCGGTGGGGCCGGCGACCGTCCCGATCGTGGTCGGCGGCCTGATGGTGGTCGTCGCCGGCTTCCTGGCACTGGACGTCCTCCGCGGCGGCCGTGGCGAGCCGGAGGGCGGCGAGGACGTCGAGCTCACTGGCCGCAGCGACTGGCGCACGGTCCTCCTGCTGGCCGCGGCGTTCGTCGCCAACGCCGTCCTCATCGAGCCGCTGGGCTGGCCGTTCTCCGGCGCGATCCTGTTCTGGGGTGCGGCCTTCGCCCTCGGCAGCCGGCACGCCGTGCGGGACGCGGTCATCGCGCTCGGGCTGTCGTTCGGCACCTGGTACCTGTTCGCCCTCGGCCTCGGCGTGGTCCTGCCCGTGGGCATCCTGAGAGGCATCCTCTGATGGACGCATTCACCGAGCTGATCGGCGGGTTCGGCACGGCCCTGACGCCGACCAACCTGCTGTACGCCTTCATCGGCGTGCTCCTGGGGACCGCGATCGGCGTGCTCCCGGGCATCGGGCCGGCGATGACCGTGGCGCTGCTGCTCCCGCTCACCCGCGGCCTGGACGTGACCGGGGCGCTGATCATGTTCGCCGGCATCTACTACGGCGGCATGTACGGCGGTTCGACGACGTCGATCCTCCTGAACACCCCCGGGGAGAGCGCCTCGGTCGTCACCGCCATCGAGGGCAACAAGATGGCCAAGGCAGGGCGGGCCGCGCAGGCGCTGGCCACGGCGGCCATCGGGTCGTTCGTCGCGGGCACGATCGCCACGCTTCTCCTCGCGGTCCTCGCACCGACCGTGGCCGACCTCGCCGTCGAGGTCTCCCCCGCCGACTTCTTCGCGATCATGGTGCTGGCCTTCATCGCCGTCACCTCGGTCCTCGGCAGCTCCCGCATCCGTGGGCTCGCGGCGCTGTGCATCGGCCTCACCATCGGCCTGGTCGGTATCGACATCACGTCCGGCCAGCAGCGGCTGACCTTCGGCATCGGCGAGCTCGCCGACGGCATCGACGTCGTCGTCGTGGCCGTGGGCCTGTTCGCGGTGGGCGAGGCCCTCTGGACCGCCGCGCACCTGCGCCGCAAGCCGATCGACGTCATCCCGGTCGGCAACCCGCGCATGAGCCGCAGCGACTTCCGGCGCTCCTGGAAGCCGTGGCTGCGCGGCACCGCCATCGGCTTCCCGTTCGGCGCGATCCCGGCCGGCGGCGCGGAGATCCCGACCTTCCTCTCCTACGTCACCGAGAAGCGGCTCTCCCAGCACCCCGAGGAGTTCGGCAAGGGCGCCATCGAGGGGGTGGCCGGCCCCGAGGCGACGAACAACGCCTCCGCCGCAGGAGGCCTGGTCCCCATGCTCACCCTCGGCATCCCGACGACGGCGACCGCGGCGGTCATGCTGGCGGCGATCCAGAGCTACGGGATCGAGCCGGGCCCCCAGCTGTTCGACAAGGAGCCGGAGCTGGTGTGGGGCCTGATCGCCAGCCTCTTCGTCGGCAACACCGTCCTGCTGCTGCTGAACCTCCCGATGGCGCCGCTGTGGGCGAAGCTGCTGCGGATCCCCCGCCCCTACCTGTACGCCGGGATCCTCTTCTTCTCCAGCCTCGGCGCCTACGCGGCGAACGCCAACACCTTCGACCTGTTCCTCCTGCTCGCCATCGGCGCACTGGGATTCATGATGCGGCGGTACGGGATCCCGGTCCTGCCGGCGATCATCGGCGTGATCCTCGGGCCCTACGCCGAGAAGGAGCTGCGGCGGGCACTGCAGCTGAGCAACGGCGACGTCGGCGGTCTCTTCGAGCCCATCTCGATCGTGGTCTACGTGATCGTGGGCCTGATCCTGCTGTGGCCGCTGGTCCGCCGGTTCATGCCCCGCAAGGTCGTGCCCGGGGTCCTCGAGGAGGCGACGCACGAGATCGAGGAGGCGCACTCCCCCCACGGGCTCACCGACTCGGTGTCGGTGTCCGGCACGGCTCGGGCCCGGCAGGGCTTCGACGGGGCGCACGACTCCGACAGCAGCGGCCTCTGACCGCACCCCGCACGACCGGGCCCCGCGCTCCCGCTCCGCCTCCACAGGCGGACCGGGACGCGGGGCCTCGTCGTGGCGACCGGGCGCCGGGTCAGATGCTGCGCCAGCGACCCTCGGTGGCGTTCCCCTCCGGCTTGGACTCGAAGACGTTGCCCTCGGTCGGCGGGACCTCGTCGTTCGCGATCGCCAGCCGCTGGAGCAGCGGCCCGACCAGCAGGTCGTAGACGCCGGGCAGCAGCCGGAAACCGGCGGTGATCAGCGGGTTCAGGAAGCCCGCCTGCACCACCCGGCGGGGGCTGTCCAGGGTGGACAGCACCCGCGCGGCGACCCGCTGCGGCGAGTAGACCGGCGGTGGCGGCCGGCCGGTGCTGCCGGCCCACGACGCGCCCTGCATGTAGATCGGGGTGTCCACTCCCCCGGGCTGCACGATGGAGACCGAGATCCCGGGGACGTCGCGGGTCTCCTGCTGCAGCACCCGCGCCAGGCCCAGCTGGCCCCACTTCGCGGTCACGTAGCTGCCCATCAGCGGAGTGGCCACGTTGCCCAGCAGCGAGTTGACGATGACCAGGTGGCCGGCTCCCTGGCGGCGGAAGAGCGGCAGCACGTGCCGGGCGAGGTTCGCGGTGCCGTGGACGGCGGTGTCGACGACCCGCTCGTACACCTCCTTCGGCACCTCCTCCACCGTGCCGTAGGCCATGACCTGCGCGGCGTGCACCACCGTGTCGAGCCGGCCGAACCGCTCAGCGGTCGAGCGCACCACGGCGGCGATCGCCTCGTCGTCGAGCACGTCGGCCGGGCAGACGACGGCGTCGGCGGCTCCGGCCGCGCGGACCTCGGCGGCGGCCTCCTCCAGCGACTCGCGACCACGCGCCACGAGCACCACGCGGGCGCCCCGTTCGCCGAGCTGGACGGCGGTGGCCCGGCCGATGCCGCTGGAGGCGCCGGTCACCAGCGCCGTCATGGGTCCGGGTCCCTCGGGTAGCGGCACGGGCTCTCCTCGCCAGTGGGTGCGGGCGGCTCCTCGAGCCACCCGGTGTCGGCGGTGGGCTACCCGGTGCCGCCCGGTCCCATGCCGCCCACCTCGTCGAGCCGGTCGCGCAACCAGCGGGGGCCCGCGGTGGGCGTCGCCGCGGGCAGCCGTGCCCGCAGTCCGCGGTCGGCCGTCACGACCACGACCGCGTCCCCGGCCATCTCCGCGACGACGCAGACCAGCGCGTCGTCCCCGCTGCCGGACGCGCGCACCACCCGGACGCCGTGGGGTGCGGGGACGTCGCGGGCGGCACCCTCGACGACGGCGACGACCGCCTCGACGTGCACCGGCCGTCCGTCCGGACCGGACAGCTCCCCCGGGATCGAGGCCAGTTCACCGAGCAACCGGGTGGCGGCCCCGGCGCGGTCGCGCCACCAGCCGTCCGGCCGCGAGCCGACGACGTTGGCGACGTCGACCACCAGCACCGTCACGGGTCCTCCTGCCGTGGGTGGGGCCCGACCGCCCGTTTCCCCGTCGGACCGCTCGGGCATGGAACCTGATCACCGCCCGGGGGAATCTGTCGGCGGCTCCGTTCGGACGAAGGGAACCACCATGGCCGGGAACGAGCACACCAGGCACGACCACGACGCGACGGTCACGACCGAGGGCGCCTCGGTCACCCGGGGCGCCGCGCGCGACGCGGTGAGCGCCCAGCACGCCCGTTTCGGCGGCATCAAGTGGGGCGCCGCCTTCTTCGGCTGGCTGTCGGCGAACGGGCTGGCGGTCATCCTCATCGCCCTGCTCTCGGCGGCCGGCGTCGCGCTCGGGCTCTCCCAGGGCCTGGACTCCGCGGACGAGGCGGCCGACGAGGTCACCACCGGGATCGGCATCGGCGGGGGCATCGCCGTCCTGGTGATCCTCTTCCTGGCCTACCTGGCCGGCGGCTACGTGGCCGGGCGCATGGCCCGCTTCGACGGCGTCCGGCAGGGCATCGCGGTGTGGGTGATCGGCCTGCTGGTCGTGCTGGCGCTCGCCGCGGCCGGCGCGATCCTCGGGTCGCAGTACAACGTGCTGCAGCAGCTCAACCTGCCGCGGATCCCGGTCGACGAGGGCACCGCCACCACCGCGGGCATCGTCACGCTGGTCGCGATCCTGCTCGTCACCCTGCTCGGCGCGATCCTCGGCGGCAAGCTGGGCGAGCGCTACCACCGCAAGGTCGACCGCGCGGGCTTCGACGTCGTCTGATCCGGCGTCCGGCTCCTAGGCTGCGGGGCATGTGCCGCAACATCCGCCCCCTGGCGAACTTCGAGCCGCCCGCCGCCAGCGAGGAGATCCAGGCCGCCGCGCTGCAGTACGTCCGCAAGATCAGCGGAACGGTCAAGCCGTCCCGGGCGAACGCCGAGGCGTTCGACCGGGCGGTGGCCGAGGTGGCCGCCGCGTCGGCCCGGTTGCTCGAGGCCCTGGTGACCACCGCCCCGCCCAAGGACCGCGAGGTGGAGGCCGCCAAGGCCCGGGCCCGGGCCGCCGCGCGCTACGGCAGCTGACCCGAGTTCGATTGCACACCACCGGAATGACGGGCACCGGTGGCGGGTAGTGCCGCCAGCATGGCCGCCCCTCACACCACCCGCACCGCCGAGTACCGCGTCACCGGGAACCGTGCCGCCGACCGGCCGACCGACGAGCGCCCCGCCGGTGGCTCGACCGTCTGCGCGCACTGCACCGACGGCCTCGGCAAGCCGCGCGAGCTGGAGCCCGGCTCGTTCCGCGCCCGGGTGCACGCCAACCCCGGCATCGCGCTGGCCTGGCGGGTCGCGGTCTTCACCGCCGGCCTGCTGCTGGTCGCGCTCGGGGTCGCGCTCACCGTGCTCCCCGGCCCGCTGACCATCCCTCCGGTCCTCGCCGGCCTGTGGGTCTGGTCCACGGAGTTCGACTGGGCCCGCCGGTTCTTCTCCTCCTTCAAGCGCAAGGCGGTCGCCGCCTGGCGGCACGCCAAGCAGCACCCGGTGAGCTCGATCGCGGTGACCGTGGGCGGCCTGGCCGCGGCGGGGATCGCGTTCTGGGCGGTCGGCCACTTCGGGCTGGTCGACAAGGCGACGTCCGCGCTGGGACTCTGAGCGACCGGTCCGACGGCCGTGGGCTAGAAAGTCCTGCGTGACCGATCCCGGACCGAAGCTGCGCCGCGCCGCGTTCGCCGACCTCACGCCGTTCGAGGTGTACCGGCTGTGCCGGCTCCGGGTCGACGTCTTCGTCGTCGAGCAGGAGTGCGCCTACCCGGAGCTCGACGGCCGGGACGTCGAACCGGCCACAGAGCACCTCTGGTTCGAGGACGACGCCGAGGTGCTGGCCACGATCCGGGTGCTCGACGACGGTTCCACCCGCGCGATCGGCCGGGTGGCGACCGCAGCGACCGCACGCGGGCGAGGGCTGGCCGCACGGCTCATCGAGACGGCCCTGGAGAGCTACGGAGGCGGCACGCTCACGCTCGGAGCGCAGGCCCACCTGGAGGGCTGGTACGAGCGGTTCGGCTTCCGCCGCAGCGGACCTGGCTACGACGAGGACGGCATCCCGCACGTGCCGATGCGCCGGGAGCCGGCGTGACCTCCGACGACGCGTCGACGCTGCGCACCGCGGCCGACCGGCTGGAGCGGCTCGCCGCCCGGACGACGGTCGGTGACTGGCGGGTGGGCGGCCTGTTGGCCAGCCGGCCCGAGGTGGTGGCGCACGCCCCCGACGGCGGCACCGAGCACGTGGCGGAGGCCCGCGCCGCGACGGCCGCGTGGATCACCGCGCTCTCCCCCGCGGTGGCCGGCCCGCTGGTCTCCTGGCTGCGCGCGACCGCCGACTCCGGCCGGCCGGACCGCTCGGCCCTCGCCCTCGCCCGGGTGCTGCTCGGACGGCTCCCGCACGCACCGGAGGGCCCCTGAGACGACGAGTGCCCCGCCGGCGGACCGACGGGGCACTCGCGGGACCACGGTCGGGTCAGGGCAGCGTCTCGACGCAGTAGATCTTGCCGGGCTCGGAGGTGGAGTCGTCCTCGGCGCCCTCCCACAGGAAGGAGTCGGCGGTCTCGAAGTCGAGGCAGGTCTCCTCGCTCTGCTGCGCATCGTCGAAGGACATCTCCTCGTCCTCGATGCCGACGACCTTCGCCTCGGCATCGTCGGAGTCGCAGTCGACCTCCTCGATCTCGGTGCCACCGGTGACGCAGTCGTCGACCTTGATCCCGGTGAGGCCGAACCAGTCGCTGTTGTTGCCGGCGAAGAGCACGCCGGCAATCGCGACCGCGCCGACGGCCGGGAGGATCTTCTTCGCCGCGGAGGGCTTCTTGGCCGGCTCGCCGGCGGGGGTGGCACCGCCGGGCGGGGTCCAGGCGCCGGCCGGCTGGCCCGGCTGCTGACCGAGCGGCTGGTACGGCTGGCCGGGCTGGCCCTGCTCGAAGGGCTGTCCGGGCTGACCCGGCTGCTGGCCGAACTGGTTCTCCGGTCCGGATCCGGGGTGGCTCATGAGGGCTCCTGAGAGATCGCTGGGAGTCGTGCGTTCCCCCGGATCCTGTCTCATGCGGTGCCGCTTCGGGGACGGTTCCACAGAAGAACTGCGTCGGGGACATAACGAACGGCTCCGCTGGCACCACCGGTCACACCGGCATCCGCGCAGCTCACGCGTGCGTCCCGGCTCGCCGGGGTAGCGGGGATCGCATGGCTGACGACGTGGTGACGGGCGGGTTCGCGGAGCGGCTGGGGGCGCGACCGGAGGCGGCCGACGACGGTTCCGCCCGGCTGACCTTCGAGGCCACCGAGGAGCACCTCAACCCGGCGGGCACGCTGCACGGCGGCGTCCTCGCCACGCTGGTCGACACCGCGATGGGTCTCGCCGTGCGCACCACCACCGACGACGGCGAGGTGCCCGCCACCAGCCAGCTCACCGTGACCTACCTGCGCCCCGGCCGACCGGGGACGGTGGAGGTGACGGCGCGGCTGCGCACCCGCGGGGAGCACCTCACCGTGTGCGAGGCCGATGTCGAGCAGGAGGGGAAGTCGCTGGTGCACGCGGTCGCCACGTTCGCCCTGCTGCAGCACTGATCGCGGCGGAGGACCATCGGTCCATGACCACCGCTACGTGGAACGGCACCGTGATCGCCGAGTCCGACGACATCGTGACCGTGGAGGGCAACGCCTACTTCCCGCGCGCTTCGGTGCGGGAGGACGTCCTGCGCCCGTCGGGGACCCACACCGTCTGCCCCTGGAAGGGCACCGCCTCCTACCTCAGCCTGGAGGTCGACGGGCAGGTCAACACCGACGCCGCCTGGTTCTACCCGGAGCCGAAGGACGCCGCGAAGGAGATCACCGACCGGGTGGCCTTCTGGAAGGGCGTCGAGGTCCGCTGAGCCGGGTCGCTCAGCGGCCCGGGCGGGTCCCGGCGAGCTCGCGTGCGGTGGCGGCGGCCTCGGCGTCGAGCTGGCGGCCGACCGACTCGGTGTAGGAGTCCCAGGCCTGCTGCGGGGTGACGCCGAGGGCGGCGGCGATCTCGTCCCACCCGGCGCCGCCGCGCAGCGCAGCGCGGATGCCGACGAGCTGGCTGTCGTGCGCCTTGCGGGCGATCACCTCGCCGAGCGCGAGCAGCTCCAGCGACTCGTGGACGTCGAGCTGCGTCTGGTCGTGCAGGAGCGCGGTCCAGGAGTCGGCGTCGTCGTCCCGGACGGTGTTCAGCGCGGTGTCGCCGTTGTCGCGGCGGCTGAGGAAGTCCAGGCGGGTGGCGGCCGTCGTCAGCGAGAACTCCGCCTCGAGGGCCTCGGGTGTGATGCTCATGCCTGGGGCTTCCCCGTTCGCCCGGGCGTGGCAAACCCGAGGAGTCCCATCTCGCAGGCACGCGGAGGGCCCGCACCCCCTGCGGGGTGCGGGCCCTCCGTGCGTGGCTGTGGGTGTCAGTTGGTGACGCCCACGGCCTCCTTGGCGAGGGCGGCCAGCTGGGTCTGCGCGGCGCTGGCCACGTTCGCGCGGGCCTTGTGGGTCTCCTCGTAGCGGATGATCACGTTGATGTCGTGCGGCGTCTTCAGCTGCTTGACGGCCTTCACGGCGTCCTGGACCGACAGCGAGTCGTAGCCCTTGATGGGCAGCTCGTCGGCGGACACGTCGCCGAGCTCCTCGCGGGCCTCGCGGGCGACCTCGGCGGCGTCCTTGTTGCCCTCGCGCTGAGCGATCCGCTCGGCGCGACGCAGGCCGGCGGCGCGGCTGACGGTGAGGGTCTCGCGCACCGCACCGGTCAGGGCGGCGGCGCGGTCGGCCACGGCACCGAAGCGCTCGGTGGTCTCCTCACCGGCGTGCTGCACGGTGTCCACGGCGTTGTTGACCGTGTTGGCGAGGAAGCGGACCGGGGCGTTGACCGCGCGGGCCACGTTGCCGGCGACACGCTGCACCGGGGTCGGCACGAGGGCGGCGGGGCCACCCAGGGCCTCCTCTGCCAGGACGACGGTCAGCCACTCGACGGTCGCCTTGTGGGCGTCGATCAGCTTCTCGGCCAGGCGCTGGGTCTTGGTCTCACCCGCGGTCTGCGCGAGAACCTTGACGTAGGTGGCGCGGTCGAGCAGCTGGTGCTCGAGCTGCAGGTCGGTCAGCAGGGCCTCCTCGAGCGGCGCGGCCTGCTCGAAGGTGGCCTTGAGGACGGCGGAGAGCCGGCCGATGGCGGGGGTGACGACGTCCGGGACGCCACCGAGAGCGCGCAGCTGCTCGGTGATCTCGAGGGTCCGCGAGGCGGCGTTGTCGGCGTTCTGCGTGAGCTCCCGACGGACGGCGTCGGTGCGAGCCTGCGAGATCCGCGTCCGTGCGACCTGCTCCTCGGTCTGCGTGAGCAGTACGAGAGCGCGCAGCTGGTTGATGATCTTGGCGTTGTCGGCCATGACGAAGAACAACTCCAGGGATTGGGGATGACCTGACGGTCTCTGTCATGCCCCGGATCCCCGGAGTGCTAACTCCTGCAAGCAGATTGCTAGCAGTGAGCCTGGTCACTCGGTCGAGGGAACGCGCGAGGGCGCCGCTCCACGCGGGAGCGGCGCCCTCGGGAGAGCTCCGGGGATCAGCCGGCGGGCGTCGACACCCGCGACGGCACGACGGGACGCCGCGGGCGGACGTCGAAGCGCAGCACCGGCTGGGTCATGTCCTCGGTGATCTCGTACGACGGGCGCGGCGCGAGCCGGACCCGGCGCGGCGGCAGGGGCGACGGAGGCATGAGCTTGCCGCAGCCGATGCAGTAGCGGCCGCGCTGGTGCTCGGCTCCGCAGTGCGCACAGTTCATGTCGACTCCCTCGGCGCGCCCCGGTGCGGGGCGGACGACCGGACGATGGCAGCTCCGGCGCATGATCGGCATGCGGTGTGCCCTGGTGTGACGAGCCGTTATCCGACCGTGAGGAACTGGGTGGTTCCGGTTGAGCGTTCAGCGACCGGACCACCGCGGTGCCCGCTTCTCCAGCCGCGCGGCGATGCCCTCCTTGCGGTCCTCGCTCAGATAGGGATTCGGGCCGACGTCGAGCCGGAGCCCCTGCCAGAGCGGCAGCTCCAGCGCCTTGACCGCGGTCTCCTTCATCCGACGGACCGAGATCGGCGCGTTCCCCGCGATGCGCTCGGCGAGCTCCAGGGCGGTCGCGAGAACGGCGTCGGGGTGCACGAGGCGGTTGAGCAGGCCCCACCGCTGCGCGTCCTCGGCGGTGAGCCGGTCGCCGGTGAAGAGCAGTTCCAGCGCGATGCCCATCGGGATGCGCTTGGGCAGCACGACGGAGCCGAAGTTGGCACCCATGCCGATCGCGGCCTCCGGGAGCGCGAAGTGCACCCCCGCCGAGGCCACCCGCAGGTCGCAGGCGAGCGCCAGCTCGAAGCCGCCCGCGACCGCCGGCCCGTTGAGCGCGGCGATCACGGGCACGGGCACCTCGGTCACCACCTCGAACACCGCGCGGGCGGACCGACCCATGGGCGGGCGGAAGCGCTCACCCCGCTCGTCGGCGGCCCGGATCTCCTTCAGGTCGAAGCCGGCGCAGAAGGCCGGCCCGTTGCCGGTCAGCACCACCGCGCGGACGTCGTCCTCCGGTACGCGCAGGAGCTGCTCGACGAGGTCGGCCTGCAGCGCCGACGAGAGCGCGTTGCGCTGCGCGGGGCGGTCGAGGGTGAGCACCCGCACGTGCCCCCGGTCCTCGACGACCAGCCCGGACTCCTGCCGACGCGCATCTCCCATGCCGGCACCCTGTCCCGGGAGCGGACCGCCGGGCAAGCCGGGCCGGCACCCCCGATCGGCAGGACCCGGGCGGACCGGAACCGCTCCCGGGAGGATTCGCTGTGATCCGCGTTAACGATCTTGCCCTCCCGTCACATGCGCCCCTCCCGTCGGGGACGATGGGCGGACCAGTCCGTCCGACCCGGTAGACAGGTGACATGGAGAGCACTGCCGACATCCAGCGCGGCGAGGCCGTCGCGCCGGCGGCGACGGTCTCCATCGAGCTCACCTCCACCCCGGTCCTGAGCTACGCCCTCGCGCACAACCGGATCCCCGTGGTCTCCCGGCTGGCGCTGACCAGCGAGGCCACGCTGCGCGGGGTCACCGTGCGCCTGTCGGTGCGCGACGCCGAGGGCCCGATCGCGCAGACGGTCGATCTGCTGGCCGACGTCGACGCCGGCCGGACGACGGTGCTCACCGACCTGGGCCTGGTCATGGACCCCGCGGCGATGCTGCACGTCGAGGAGCAGCGGCCCGGCGTCGTCGACGTCGAGGTCTGGGCCGACGACACCCTCGTCGGCGAGGCCGGCTCCCCGGTGCAGGTGCTCGCGGCCAACCAGTGGCTGGCCACTCCCCTGCCCCTGGCGCTGGAGATGCTGGCCGCGCACGTCATGCCCAACCACCCGGCGGTCACCGGGCTGGTCGCGGAGGCCTCCGAGCTGCTCGAGGAGCGCACCGGCAGCGGCGCGATGGTCGGCTACGCCGCGACCGCCGAGCGCGTGGACGAGGTCGTGGCCGCGCTCGCCGCCGCCCTGCAGCGTCGCGGCATCCGCTACTCCGAGCCGCCGGTCAGCTGGGCCGACCTCGGCCAGCAGGTGCGCTCCCCCGGCGACGTCCTCACCTGGCGCGTGGCGACCCCGCTGGACCTCGTGGTGGTGCTCGCCGCCGCCCTGGAGCAGGCCGGCATCCGGCCGCTGCTCTGGCTCGCCGACGGGCACTCGTTCCTGGGGTACTGGCGTGAGGAGCGCAGTTCGGAGAGCGCCGCCACCACCGACGCCTCGTCGCTGGTCAACCTCGTCGACCTCGGCCTGATCGGGCTGGTCGAGACCACGCTGCTCACCAGCCAGGGCGAGCCGGGTGCCGACCTGCACACCCCCGCCTACGCGACCTGGCTCAGCGGCGAGCTGGACCGCATCCTCGGCGTCACCGACGTCCACCGGGCCCGCCGGGACGGCATCGTGCCGCTGCCCGCCCGCGCGCGCACGCCCGAGGGCATCCTCCAGGTCGTCGAGTACCGGCCCGCCGAGCACAGCGTGGCCGCGTTCCCGGTCGGGACGACGGTCCAGCTCGGCAACCGCCCCGAGGCCCCGGCCCGGGTGCAGCAGTGGAAGAACTCGCTGCTGGACCTCAGCCTCCGCAACCGGCTGATCAACTACAGCGAGCGGACCGGTCTCCCGCTCACGCTGCCGGTCGCCGCGCTGCCGATCCTCGACAACTTCGTGCACGACGGCACCCCGGTCACCCTGCTGCCCGGGGACCAGCTGGCCGCCGTCCAGGCCGAGCGCGGGCTCACCTCCGCCAAGGACCTGCCGCCCGAGCAGCTGACCGAGCTCCTCGTCGAGCGCCGCGAGGTGCACGCCGACGTCACCACCGGCGGCTACCTGCCCCGGCTGCGCAACCTCGCCTACCGGGCGAAGACGGTGCAGGAGGAGACCGGGGCGAACAACCTGTACCTGGCGCTGGGCTCGCTGGTGTGGGAGCTGGACGGCCGGCCGCTGCGCTCCCCGCTGGTGCTCGTCCCGGTGACGCTCACCCCGGTCGGGCGCACCGGCTCCTACCGGCTGGCGCTGGACGAGTCGGGGTCCAGCACCCCGAACTACTGCCTGCTGGAGAAGCTGCGCCAGGTGCACGGCCTGGTCGTGCCCTCGCTGGCCGAGTCGGCCGAGTCGACCCTCGACGTGGAGGGCGCGCTGGAGGCCGTCCGCGTGGCCCTGGTCGGGCACGGGCTGCCCTACCGGGTCGAGGCGACGGCGGATCTGGCGATCCTGCAGTTCGCCAGGTACCGGTTGTGGAAGGACCTCGACGAGCACTGGGCCGACTTCGCCCAGAACCCCCTGGTGCACCACCTCGTGCACGAGCCGACCGAGCCGTTCAGCGACCCCGCGCGGGAGTCCGGCGCGTTCACCGACCTCGACGCTCTCGCCGCCGAGCTGCCCGTGCCCGCCGACGCCTCGCAGCTGCGGGCCATCGCTGAGGCCGGAGCCGGGCGCACCTTCGTCCTGGAGGGCCCACCCGGCACCGGCAAGTCGCAGACGATCACCAACCTGCTGACCCGCGCGGTGGCCGACGGCAAGCGGGTGCTGTTCGTCGCGGAGAAGCGGGCGGCGCTCGACGTCGTCGCCCGGCGGCTGGACGCCGTCGGCATGGGCATGTTCGCCCTGGACCTGCACGACAAGGGCAGCCGCGCCTCGATGGTGCGCGCCCAGATCCGGCTGGCGATGGAGCACGCGCTCGCCGTCGACGAACAGGGCCTGGCCGCGGAGTCCGAGACGCTCCGCTCGGCCCGCCGGCAGCTGGCCCGTTACGCCGACCGGCTGCACGCGGGGAACGCCGTCGGGTTGTCGCTGTACTCGGCACGTACCGCCGAGCTGGCGGCCGGCACCGACGTGGCGCCGCTGCCGATCCCGCTGCCGTTCGTGGCCAACGCGCCCGAGGAGGTGCTGACGGCGGTGCGACGGGCGCTGGCGCTGCTCCCCGACATCGCCGACCTCACCCGCCCGTCCCCGCGCCACCCGTGGGCCTTCGTCGACACCCCGGAGATCGACCTCACCGCCGCCCGCGAGGCGACCGCCGCCGTCGACGCCGCCCTGCGCGAGGTCGCCGCCGTGCCCGAGCTGGGCGGGGTGATGCGGCACGCCCGCACGCCCGAGGACCTCGACGCCCTGGCCCACCTGCTCTCCGGCCCGCCGGTCGGCATCGACGTCCTCGACGAGACGTTCAGCCACCGCTGGACGACCGCGACCGGGGCGGTGCTCGGCGAGGTCGCCGCGTTCACCGCCTTCCGGCACCCGGGCCTGGACGTCGCCACCCCGCAGGCGCTGACCCTGCCGCTCGCCGACGTGTACGTCCGCGCGCAGACCGCCGCGGCGTCGGGCTGGTGGGGGCGGCGCAAGCGGCTGGTCGCGGTCCGCGACGAGATCGCCTCCTGCCTCAGGCCCGGCGCCAAGGTGAAGCCCAAGGACGTCCCGGCCCTGGTGGAGAACCTGTGGCGGGTGCAGACGGCGGTGCAGGCGATGGCGGCGCGGGTGGACTCCGTGCCCGGGCTCTCCGCGCCGGAGGGCTGGAACCCGTTCACCGACCCCGGCCTGCTCGAGCGCGAGGTGGCCTGGCTGCGCGGGGCGGGCACCGCCGTCGACGGCCGGTCCCCCTTCCACGTCGCCCTCCGCAAGCTGATCGTCGCCGGGACGCCCTCCAGCCCGCAGACCGCCGGCGCGGTCGGCCGGCTGCGCGATGCCGTCGTGGCCCTGCTCGAGCTCTGCGGCAGCTCCACCGACCAGCTCGCCGCCTGGGCCGGCGACGACGGCTTCGCGCTGCGCTGGTCGATGACCCGGCCCGAGCGCGGCCTCATCACCTCGCCCGGGTCCGGCGGGGAGGGCACGGTGCTCATGTCGCTGCGGCGCTGGGTCTCCTTCCTCGACACGCTCGAGCCGCTGCGGTACGCGGGCCTGTTCGACGCCCGCCGCATGCTCGTGACCGGCGAGATCGCCGCCGACGACGCGGTGCGCGCGCTGGACCGCGGCCTGGCCGTCGCGTCGGTCGCCGAGCGGCTGGACGCCACCGGCCTGGACACCTTCGACGCCGAGGCGCACGAGGTGGCGATCGAACGGTTCACCGCGGCGTCGGCGGCGGTGCGCGAGCACCTCACCGCCGCGCTGCCGGCCGCGGTGCTCGCCGCCCGGCCCTTCGACGCCACCATGGGCACCGGCCAGGTGGGCGCGCTGCAGCGCGAGCTGGCCAAGCAGCGCCGCGGCCTGGGGGTGCGCCAGCTGCTGGCCCGGTACGGCGAGCTGATCACCGCCGTCATGCCGTGCGTGCTGGTCTCGCCGGACTCCGTGGCCCGGTTCTTCCCCGCCGCCGCCGGGCAGTTCGACCTGGTCGTCTTCGACGAGGCCTCGCAGATCCGGGTGGCCGACGCGGTGGGTGCCCTCGGCCGGGCGAAGGCCGCCGTCGTCGTCGGTGACTCCAAGCAGATGCCGCCGACGTCGTTCCTCGAGCCGACCACCGCCTCCACCGACGACTCGGTCGAGGTCGAGACCGCGGTCGAGGACGAGGAGTCGATCCTCAGCGAGTGCGTGCAGGCCCGGGTGCCGCGGCACTGGCTGTCCTGGCACTACCGCAGCCAGGACGAGTCGCTCATCGCCTTCTCCAACGCCCAGTACTACGGGAACCGGCTGTCGTCGTTCCCGGCGCCCACGCACGGGCGGGCGTCGTCGGAGCCCGACGGCCGCGGGGTCTCGTTGGTGCGGGTGCCGGGCACCTTCCACCGCTCGGGGGCCGGTCGCCTGCTGCGCACCAACCCGATCGAGGCCAAGGCGATCGTCGCCGAGATCCGCCGCCGGTTCGACGCCCAGCCCACGTGGGAGGGCATGAGCACCGTTCCCTCCATCGGCGTGGTCACCTTCAACGCCCAGCAGCGCTCCTACATCGAGGCGCTGCTGCGCGACGCCGACGACGACCGCCTCGCCGCGGCGCTCGACCGCGCCGACGGCGAGGGACTGTTCGTCAAGAACCTGGAGAACGTCCAGGGCGACGAGCGCGACGTCATCTTCTTCTCCACCGGGTTCTCCCCCGACGCCTCGGGCAGCCTGCCGCTGAACTTCGGGCCCCTGAACCGGGTCGGCGGCGAGCGCCGGCTCAACGTGGCGATCACCCGCGCCCGCCGCCAGGTCGTCGTCTTCTCCTCCTTCGACCCCGAGCAGCTCCGCGCGGAGGAGACGTCGTCGGTCGGCATCAAGCACCTGCGCGCCTACCTCGACATGGCCGAGCAGGGCACCGACGTCCTGCCGCGGTCGGCGCGCTCGGCCACCGCCGTCGACCGCCACCGGGAGCAGATCGCGGCGGCGCTGCGGGAGCGCGGACTGGTCGTGCGCACCGACGTCGGGCTGTCGGAGTTCCGGGTGGACCTCTCGGTCTCCCGCGCCGCCGACCGCGAGACGCCGCTGATGGCGGTCCTGCTCGACGGCCCGGCCTGGGCACGCCGCGGCACCGTCGGGGACCGCGACGCCGTGCCGGTCGAGGTGCTCGGCCACATGCTGCGCTGGCCCGTCGTCGAGCGGGTGTGGCTGCCGAGCTGGCTGGCCGACCCGGCCGCTGTCGTGGACCGGCTGGTCGCCGCGGTGGACGCCGCCCCCGTGGTGGCCGCGCGCGCGCCGGAGCCGGTGCAGCTGCCGACGGCCGCTGTCGAGTCGTTCAAGGGCGTGGCGGCGCTGCGCTCGGCGGTCACCGCGTCGGTCGCGGTGCCGGCCGGCCCGGCCCGTGCGACCGCGAAGCCCGCCGCCCCGAAGAAGCCGGCGAAGCCCGCGGCGCTGGAGGACGAGTCGCCGTTCGTGCCGTGGATCCCCAAGACCGCCGGGGAGAAGTCGGTCCTCGATGAGCTGCCGGCGTCCAAGGCGGCCCGCGCCGTCCGCCGGGTGATGCTGGCCGGCGTCAAGGCCGAGGGCCCGATCCACGTCGACCGGCTGGCCAAGCTGACCGTGGGCGCGTTCGGGCTCAACCGCGTGACCGAGTCGCGCAAGCAGGTGCTGTACTCGCTGCTCCCGCCCTCGGCGGTGGACGGCGACCACCTGTGGCCCGACGGCGTCGACCGCGCGACCTGGACCGGTTTCCGCCGTCAGGTGTCGAGCACCGACCGGCCGATCGAGCACGTGGCCCCGGAGGAGATCGCCAACGCCATGGTGGCGCTGTGCCGGGCCGCGGCCGGGATGCGCCGCGAGGAACTGCTCACGGCCACGGCCGGCGTCTTCGGCTACAAGCGGCGGGCCGCCTCGGTCACCCCTGCGCTGGAGAAGGCGCTGGCGTTCGCCCTGGACGGCGGGCGGCTCACCGAGCAGGGTTCGGGTCTGTTCACCGCCTGAGCCGCCCACCAGCGGGAACCTCCGGCGCGGGTGACCCGTCTCATCGGAGGGAGGAGAGCCCCGGCTTCAGTTCACCCACCGAACGACCGAAGGTTTCACCTGACAACGAACAACTGACTCGGGAGCCGACAACCGTGCGCATCAGCTGCCGAACCTCGATACCCGCCAGCGATCTGGAGATCGCCGCCGCGGTCCAGCAACTGCTGGACCGGCGCGGGTCGATGGCCCATGCCCCGGTGAGCCTCACCGTCCCCGACAACGTCGCCGTCGGCATCGCCGGCATCTTCGTGAGCGCGACCGACTCCGGCCAGCTCATGCAGCGCTTCTACCGGGGTGGCGACGTCGACAGCACCGAGATGCTCGAGGCGATCCGGTTCGAGCAGGACTACGCCTCCGCCGAGGGGCACGCGGCGCTGTACTGCCTGGCCGGGTGGGTGCACGCGCAGGTGCACAAGCGCGGCGGCTGACCTCAGGTCCGGGCGACCCCGAGGACGGTGACGTCGTCGGTGCTCGGCGGGTTCAGCTCGCCCAGCACCGAGTCCAGCAGCTGCTGCGGGTCGGCCGGGCCGGCGTCGACGGCCTGGCGGAGGGCGTCCAGCCCGGCGGCCAGGCCTGCCACCGAGCGTTCGACCAGGCCGTCGCTGAACAGCAGCAGCCGGTCGTCCCCGGCCAGGGCCAGCCGGGTCTCGGTGTAGGACGGCGCGTCGAGGACGCCGAGCGCCGGGCCGCGCCCCTCCATCACGTACTCCGCGCCACCGGACCCGGCGTGCAGCACCGGGAGGTGACCGGCACTGGCGACGACGACGCCACCGGTCTCCGGGTCGAGCTCGGCGATCACGACCGTGGCCATCTCCCCGGGCAGCAGGGCGCCGATGACCTCGTTCAGCCCGTCGAGGGCAGCGGCCGGACCGTCGGCGCGGAGCAGGTTCGCCCGCAGCGCGTGCCGGAGCTGGGCGGTCACCGCGGCGGCGGCCAGCCCGTGGCCGGCGACGTCGCCCAGCACGATGGAGACCCGCCCGCTGGGCAGGGGCACGAGGTCGTACCAGTCCCCGCCGACGACGTCGTCCTCGCTGGGCCGGTAGCGGGCGGCGAGCGCCACCCCCGGGACCTTCGGCAGCTCCTCCAGGAGCAGCGTGCGCTGCAGTGCCCCGGCGAGGCGGTTGTCCTCCTCGGCCCGGGCGAGCGTGGCGGCGGCCAGGTGGCCGGCCAGTGCCTGCGCGGCGGCGATCTCGTGCTCGCGCCACGGCCGCGAGGTCTCCCGGACCGTCTCGCTCCAGGCGGCGAACGACCGGCGGGGGCTGAGCCGCGGGCCGTCGTCGGTCTGCGCCGTCTTCGACTGGTACGGGTTGCCGCCCCACGTGACCTCCCGCAGCGTCTCCGGGCGGAACCAGGCGAGGAAGTCCTCCCCAGCCACGGGGACGGCGAGGACACCGCTCGCGGTGTGGGCGAGGCCCTCGCCCTCCGGGACCAGGCGGGACGCGGAGTCGGTGGCCCCGGCACCGGCGTCGAGCAGGGCGCGGACCAGCAGCACGACCCGCTCAGCGGGCGGGGTGGTCCCGAGCAGTCGCAGCTGCCCGTCCAGCCGGACGGCGGCACCGGTGGCGGGCAGCAGGTCGAGCACGGTGAGGTCCTGCTCGGTGAGCGCGGTCGCCAGGGCGCGCGGGGTGCGCGGGGTGCGGCCGACGGCCGCGGTGAGCTCGGCGGTGCGGCGGGCCACCTCGACCAGGCCGTCGGTCTCCCCCGCCCCCACCACGGTGGGCAGCAGCAGCGACGCGGTCCGGCCGAGGAACTCCGCGGCGACGCGGTCGGGGTAGGACGGGCGGTGCGGGCCGGCGTAGTGGTGGCAGGAGATGAGGCCCCACAGCTTCCCGCGGTCGATCAGCGAGACCGACATCGAGGAGACCACGCCCATGTTGGCCAGGTACTCGAGGTGCACCGGCGAGACGCTGCGCAGCATCGAGCCGGAGAGGTCCAGCGGGCGTCCGGTGAGCGGGTTGGCCGGTGGGTCGAGCGGCACCCGCTGGTAGCCGGCGTCGGGGATGATCCGCATCCAGTTGGTCGTGTAGAGGGCACGGGCCTGGGCGGGGATGTCGCTGGCCGGGTATCGGAGACCGAGGAAGGGCTCGAGGTCCTCGCGGCGGTCCTCGGCGATCACCTCGCCGTTCCAGGCCTCGTCGAAGCGGTAGACCATCACGCGGTCGAAGCCGGTGAGGGTGCGCACGTCGCGGGCCAGCACCTCGGTCAGCTCGTCGAGGGTGGCGCTGGCCGAGAGCCGCTGGAGCACGCTGGGCAGGCGGCGGTGCCAGGCCGCGCCGGCCTCCTCGGCGCCGGCGACCGGCTCCCACTCGCTGATCAGCAGACCGTCCGCCCGGTGCAGGACGAGGTCGACGTCGGCGCCGTCCACCTGCACGCGCAGCGGGTTGGCCTCGGCGAGATCCCCCGCCAGCGCCGCGCGCAGCCGGTCGGCGTCGTCATCGGTCAGGTAGTCGAGCAGGGTGCCCCCGGACCGACCGAGCAGCGTCGCGGCGTCGGCGGAGGCGACGACGACGGCGAGGTCGGGCTCGGTGACGGCGAGCAGCGCGCCGTGCGGCTGGATCGCGCCGGGGATGGCGATCGGCTCCTCCGCGCAGCGGAGCAGGGCGTCCTCGTCGGCGCGGGGGGCGGTCACGCCGCGACGTTACGTGCCGGCGTCCTTGCGGGCGACAGCCGTGCCGATCTCCGCGGTCGAGGCGACCACCGGCACCGCGGCACCCAGGTCGAGCAGGTCGATGGGCAGCCGCACGGGGCGGTTGCCGAGGGGCACGAGGACGTGCAGCTCGGCGCCGGACTCGCGGGCCTGACGGGCCAGAGCCATGAGGGTGCGGGCGCCGGAGGAGTCGAGGAACTTCGTGGGGCCGAGGTCCACGACGAGCTGGTCGGACGAGCCGGTCAGCAGGGGCTCCGCCGCGGCCGCGAGCCGAGGGGCCGTGGCCAGGTCCAGCTCACCCCGTACCGTGAGGGCAGGACGGCCGGCGATCGTCGTCCGCGCGATGTCGAACAGCACCGTTTCCCTCCCTCGGTTACGTGATACGTGCGTGACGAGGGTAGGCCACGAGGATCCGAGGGGGTGAGCCGACGTGAACATCGAGTTCAGCGTCCGGTTGCCGGCTGACGCCGAGAGCGTTCCGCTGATGCGTGGACTGCTCCGTCAGGCGCTCGAGCACCTCGGCGTCGCCGAGGTGCGCATCGAGGAGATCGTGCTGGCGCTGACCGAGGCCTGTGCCAACGTCATCGACCACGCCGGCGAGCACGAGGAGTACCAGGTCGACGTCGCGATCACCGACGAGCTGTGCGTGATCAGCGTGCTCGACGACGGCCAGGGCTTCGAGTTCGATCCGGACTCGCACGCCTCCAGCCGCTCGCCGCTGGAGGACCACGGCCGCGGGCTGATCCTCATGCAGGCGCTGGTGGACCGGCTGCAGTTCGTGAAGGCCGAGGACGGCCGGCACCGCGTGACGCTGGAGAAGCGCCTGTCCTCCGAGGCGCAGTCCCAGCCACACCTCCGGCTGCTGCCGGACTGACCCGCCGCTCGCGGTGGCGGCGGCGTCGACCACGATGAGCGGGTGACCGAGGAGAGCTTCCCCACCGAGGTGCGCGCGGCGGTCGACCGGCTGGCGGACGTGGTCGAGCGGACGCCACTGCAGCGCAACGCCCGGCTCTCGGCGCTGACCGGCGCCGACGTGTGGGTCAAGCGGGAGGACCTGCAGGTCGGCCGGTCGTACAAGATCCGCGGCGCCTACAACACGATCAGCCGCCTGTCGGCCGGCGAGCGCTCCGCCGGCGTCGTGTGCGCCAGCGCCGGCAACCACGGGCAGGGCGTGGCCTATGCCTGCCGGGCGCTGCAGGTGCACGGGCACGTCTTCGTGCCGGGGACGACACCGCGGCAGAAGCGGGAGCGCATCGCCGCGCTCGGCGGTGACATGGTGCAGCTGGTGGTCGTGGGCGACTCCTACGACGAGGCGGCCGCGGCAGCCGCGGCCCACGCGGCGGACACCGGCGCGACGCTGGTCCCCGCCTTCGACGCGCTGTCCACCGTCACCGGTCAGGCGACCGTGGCGGTGGAGATCCTCGAGCAGCTGGGCCGGGAGCCCGACGTCGTCGTCCTGCCGGTCGGCGGAGGTGGGCTGCTGGCCGGCTGCGCGACGTGGTTGCGGGCGGTGGCGCCCTCGGTCCGGCTGGTCGGGGTGGAGCCGGCGGGCGCGGCGAACATGGCCGCTGCGCTGGCCGCCGGTCAGCCGGTGGACCTGCCGGAGATGGACACGTTCGTCGACGGCGCGGCGGTGCGCCGGGCCGGCGCGGTGACCTTTCCGCTGGTCCGCGACGCGGGGGCGGAGCTGGTCGCGGTCCCCGAGGGCCAGATCTGCACCGAGATGCTGGACCTGTACCAGGCCGACGGTGTCATCGCCGAGCCCGCGGGGGCGCTGGCCACCTCGGCTCTCAGCGGCGGGCTGGTGGGCGTGCGGCCCGGGCAGACCGTGGTGTGCCTGCTCTCGGGCGGCAACAACGACGTGAGCCGGTACGCCGAGGTGGTCGAGCGCTCGCTGGTGCACCGGGGGCTCAAGCACTACTTCCTGGTGGAGTTCCCGCAGGAGCCCGGGGCGTTGCGCCGGTTCCTGGACGAGGTGCTCGGCCCGGACGACGACATCGTGCTGTTCGAGTACGTGAAGCGCGACAACCGCGAGACCGGTGCGGCGCTCACCGGCATCGAGCTGGGCTCCGCCGACGGGCTGCCGGAGCTGCTGCAGAGGATCGAGGCGAGCCCACTGCGGATCCAGCACGTGGCGCCCGGCACGACCGCCTACCGCTTCCTCGTGTAGTCGGCGCCCTCAGGGGCGGGCGGCCGTCGGGCACCGGGACCGACCGGCTCACTCGACGGCGAAGGCGGTCGCCGGTTCGATGCGTACCGCCAGCCATGCGGGAACCGCCGCGGCGAGCTCGCACATCACGATCGCCGCGCCCATGGCGGCGGCGAACAGCGCGAACTGCGGCTGGACCGGCCAGTGGTTGACGGCGGCGACCGCATACATCGCCACGGCGCTCACCACGATGCCGAGGGCTCCCCCGAGGACCCCGAGCCCGAGCCCCTCCGCCGCCACGAGACCGAAGACGGCGCGGCGCGGGGCGCCGTGGACACGCCGGATGGCGATCTCGGCGGTCCGCTGCCGGACGGCGGCGGCGAGCATGATCGCGATCCCGAGCCCGGCGATGACGAACGCCGCCACGCTCGCGTAGACGGCGAGCCCGTCGAGGGTCGACGTCGACTGCTGCTTGGCCGTCACCAGCGCCTGGGGCTGGCTGACCGCCAGAGCGCTGTGGGCGAGCGGATCGATCGAGCGGCGGATCCCGGCAGCGTCGAGCGCGGCGGCGGTCCGGATCACCAGGCGATCGGAGGCGGTGGCGCCGGCCAGCGCCAGCGCAGTGTCGGCGTCGACGACGAGCGCGTCGGCCAGCTCCGGCAGCAACGGGTCCCCGGCGATCACGCCGGTGGCGACGAAGCGGCGACCACCGGCGACGACCGTCGCCGGCAGGTCGAGGACGCCCAGCTCCTCGGCGGCCCGCTCGCCGAGGACCGCGAACGGCAGCCCAGGCACCGGGCGGGCGGTGCCGGAGAGCACGGGGTAGGGCGAGGACTTCCCCGACGCGTCCAGGCCGATCACGTGCACACCGCTGTCGGAGAGCTCCTGCGCATTGGGCCGCACCGGGACCTCCGTGGTGACCTCCCTCAGCGCGGCGGACACCTGGGGCAGACCGGCAGCGCGCGCGAGGGCCCCGTCGGGGAGTCGACCCGGCAGCCCGTCCGGCGCGGGTTGCGGCTCGACCAGCCAGGCGTCGGATCCCAGCGCGTCGAGGTCGGCCAGCAGCTTGGCTCCCGCCGAGTGGGTCAGGCTGGGGATGAGGGTCATGGCCGTCACCGCGACGACGACCATGGCGACGCCGGTGACCAGCACGCGAGGGCGGGCCAGGAGCGAGCGCAGCGCCTCGGTCACGGAGCGGTCCGGGTGAGCTCGTGGACCCCGAGCTCGCCCACGGTCCAGCGCCTGGTCCCGCGCGCGGCGAGGGCCTCGTCGTGGGTGACCACGATGAGGCAGCGGCCTGCGCTGAGGCTCTCGATGAGCTCGATGATGCTGGACCCGGTCGCAGCGTCGAGGTTCCCGGTCGGCTCGTCGGCCAGGATGACCTGGGGGTCACGGGCGATGGCCCGAGCCAGTGCCGCCCGCTGCCGCTCACCGCCGGACAGCTGTGTCGGGCGGTGGTCCATCCGGTGCGCCAGGCCTACGGCCTCGAGCGCCTCACCGGTGCGGCGACGACCCTCGGCCCGGTCGACCCGTTGGTACCGCATACCGAGCAGCACGTTCTCGGCGACCGACATCCAGGAGACGAGGTGCGCGGACTGGAACAGGTAGCCGATCGCATACCGGTGGGCCTGTGTGCGGGGACCACTCCGACCGAGGTCGTGGCCGCAGACGCGCACCGTGCCGGCCGACGGGAAGACGGTCCCGGCGATGACGTTGAGCAGCGTGCTCTTCCCCGCCCCCGACCTGCCGGTGACGGTGACGTAGTCGCCGCGGTGGACGCTGTGGGTGACCCCCTCGAGGATGGCCTCGTCGCGGTAGCGGACCGTCACGGCATCCAGCTCGACCAGTGCCTCGTCGGGTGCGCCGTTCACGGCGTGGTCGCCACCTCGGTGCCGGCGGAGAGCCCGTCGGTCACCGCGACCTCGGTCCCGTCGGTGGGACCGAGCGAGACCGGGCAACGCTGCGGCGCGGCACCGGGCTCGCGGCACTCGACGTAGGTCTGGCCGGCGGCGTCGACCCGGATCGCGGCGACCGGGACGGTCACCGAGCCGGTGGCGAGGACGACCCGCTGCTCGACGATGACCGACGTGCCCGGGGCGAGCCCGCCCTGGCCGGCGGGCGGCACCAGCTGGAGGGCGTACTTGTTCTCCGCCGTGAGCGTGGCCGATCCCGTCGGCGTGAGCGGTACCTCCGCGTCGTCGTCCCCTGCGACGGGGACGAGGACGTACACGGCCCCCTCCGGCGGGGTCCGGTCCAGTTCCACGGTGACCGCCAGGTCTCCGGAGCTGACGGTGAGCACCTCGCCGCCGCTGAACCCCTCGCCGACGTCGGCCGTCACCTCGGTCACGGTCCAGGGTCCGGGACCGTCCAGGAAGGACAGCTCCGCGCGGGCGAAGCCCGGGGTGCTCCCCATCCCGTGATGGTTCCGCCAGCGGGCGGCCGCCCGTCCCAGGGAGTCCCCGAAGGTGCCGTTCACCGCCCCGGTGAAGTCGCCCGTCCCGGCGAGGAACTGCTGGAGCTGACGGACGTCCTCGCCCTTCAGCGGGGGCTGGCCGGGCGCGGGCGCGAGCAGGTCGCGGTACATCGGGATGGCACCGGGCATCACCGTGACCGGCTTCTCGTCGACGTGCAGCCACAGCTGCCCGGGGGTCAACGTGTCGCCGACCGCCGCCCCCCGGGTGATGGTGCCGGAGGCCGACGAGGACAGCCCCGACGCGGTACGGGCGACGACCGTGCCGTCGTACGGCGCCACCTCGGTGACGTCGGAGACCTCGGCCGCTGTCCACCCTCCGAAGGAGGCACGGGCCGCCGCCGCGCCCGGCCCGGGGTCACCGCCGTCGGCGGAGCAGCCGGCGACCAGGACGCCCAGCAGCAGGCCGGTGGCGCACAGCAACCGGCCCGGGAACCCGGTGGGCGTCCTGGTCATCGTGGGTCCTCCTGCTCGGGCCGGCCGGCTGCGCGTCACTTCTCGGGGTTGGCCTGCTCCGCGAGGCGCGTGCAGTCGTTCAGGTCGTCCTTGAACGACGGGGACTCCTGCTCGGCCTGCGGGACGGAGTAGCCGAGCGACGGTGTCCCGTCGACGAAGTGCCCGCTGGTCTCGCCGGTGACGTGGTAGTCCCTGTCACCCAGGCAGTCGATGATCGCCTGGGAGATGCGGTTGATGCGGGCGGACTCACCGTCGGCGACCGGGCGCGTGGTCAGACGCTGGCACTCGTCGGCGGCACCCTGGGCCTCCGGATCGGTCTGGTCGACCAGGGTCAGGCTGCCGTCGTCGCCCTGGCGGTACCGGACGCCTCGGTCGTCCAGGCACTCCTGGAAGCCGGCGGGCGAGTAGTCGTACTGCGCCGTGTCCCCGGACGAGGCGGAGGGCGGGTCAGCTTCTTCTCCGGACGTGCACCCGGCCACGGTGAGCGCGGCGGCCAGGAGGACCAGGGCGCGACGGGTGGTGCCAGGGCGGCACGTGGCCGCCCTGGCACCGTTCGTGGTTCTGGTTCCCATCGTCAGACGCGCGTGCACGAGCGGTCGTAGTAGAAGTTCTGACCGGCCCCGTAGTTGGTGACCTTCTCGCTGTTGGCCAGCGAGGGGATGTTGCCGCTGCTCCACCAGCCGACCCAGCCGACCGAGGCGTCGGGGTCGTTGCTGCGCTGGGCGATGAAGCCGGTGGCGTTGTCACCGGAGAAGACGCCCACGTAGAAGACGCCGGTCTGCGTCATCTGCTGCGCGCGGAAGCGCCACGCCGTGTTGTCGTTGACGTAGGCGCCACCGTTTCCACCGATGTACTGGTAGTGACCGGTGGACGTGCCGTTGACGCAGCTCGTCTCGGCCGCCTGCGCCGTCGCCGGCACCGTCGCCACCAGGGCGGCAGTGACCGCCGCAGCGGCGCCGAGCATGTTCTTGATGCGCATGAGAACCATCTCCTCACGATGACCACTCACAAGGTCCCCGATGACCTCGCGTGTCGGACAGGTCACACCCTGACGAACATGGTTACAGAAGTCCATAGTTTCGATACATGATGGTTCGCATGGGACGGATGGGGCAGGCGGGGCAGGTGTGACGACCCGCCACGGTCCAGCACCGTGCAGCGGCTGCGTCAATCGGCGATGACTCGGACGGGGCTGCCGGCGACCCAGGCGGCGACGTCGTCCACCGCCTCGCCGTAGAACACCCCGTAGGTGCCGCGGGTGACGTAGCCCAGATGCGGGGTGAGCACGGTCCGCGGCGCGGTCCGCAGCGGGGAGTCGGCCGGCAGCGGCTCGGAGTCGTAGACGTCGAGCGCCGCCCCGCCGATGCGGCCGTCGGTCAGCGCGTCGAGCAGCGGCTGCTGCTGCACGATCGGTCCGCGACTGGTGTTGACCAGCACCGCGGTGTGCTTCATCAGGGCGAGGTCGTCGGCACCGATCAGCCCGCGGGTCCGCTTCGACAGCAACAGGTGGATGGTGATGACGTCGGCGGTCGCGAACAGCTCGTCCCGCTCGACCCGCCGCACTCCCACCTCGGCAGCCCGCCCGTCGGTGAGGTTCTGGCTCCACGCGACGACGTCCATCCCGAACGCCTGCCCGATCGCGGCCACCCGGCTGCCGAGCCGGCCCAGGCCGACGACCCCGAGCCGCGCGCCGGCGAGGTCGGTGCCGATGGTCTGCTGCCACCCCCCGGCGCGCACGGCGGCGTCCTCGGCCGGGATGTGTCGCACCGCCGCCAGGATCAGCGCCCAGGCCAGCTCGACGGTGGCCGTGGCGTTCGACCCCGTCCCGCACACGGTGATGCCGTGCTCGGCCGCGGCCGCCACGTCGATGGACTTGTTGCGCATGCCGGTGGTGACCAGCAGCCGCAGGTCCGGCAGCCGCTCGAGCAGGCTGCGGCGGAACTCCGTGCGCTCCCGCATGGCGACGACGACCTGGAAGCCCTGCAGCGCCGCGGCGACCGCGTCCTCGTCCCCGAGGTGCTCGGTGAACGCGACGACCTCCACCTCTCCCGGCACCCGGGACCAGTCGCAGAACTCGGCGGCGATCGACTGGTAGTCGTCCAGGACGGCGATACGGGTCATGCCGACGGTCTACCGGATGCGGGGGTCGCCGACGAGTCAGACCAGGGCGGCGCGGTCCTCGGTCGTCCAGCCCTCGACCTCGCCCAGCACGAACGTCTGCCCGCCGGCCGGCACCCGCCGCCCCTCCTCGACGGCGTACTGCACCGTCCGGAGCGCGGGCGTGCGCTCGCTCTCCCACTCCACCGCGAGCGAGAGCCGCTCCCCCGGTTCGAGCACCAGCCCCCGGATCCCCCGCGCGGGCTCCAGCACCGCGAGCCGCCCGTGGCCGGCGTCCACCAGGTTCTCCAGCCGGCCGAGCCGCCCGCGCAGCTCGCGGTGCGGGACGAGGAACAGCCGACCGTCGAAGGGGTCCACCAGCTCCCGCCACCGGTCCAGCGGCTCGAAGCCGATCTCGACCTCCTCGGCCCAGCCGTGCGGGTTGGCGACGACGAGGTGATGGAAGGCGTTCCGCCCGGCCGGGTCCACGTGGATGTTGCGCGAGGCGACGTGGCTCATCCGCAGGATGTTCGTGTTGAGGTTCGTGCCGGTGAACCCGTCGTACCAGGGCTGCCCGGGCTTGATCACGGCGGCGAGCAGGCAGAAGTGGCCGTCCTTGTCGGGATGGGCCAGCGGGTCCGGCGGGGAGTTCCACGGGATCGCGAGGACCGTCGAGGCCCCCGGGGCGATCGGCGCTCCGAAAGCGACCCCCGCGGCGATGGTTCCGCCGAGGGCCGGGTTCGACCCGTCCCAGGGCGCCGGCCAGGAGAGCCCCGCCGAGGCCTTGGCCCACCGCAGGGTGACGACGTCGGTGCCGGTCCCCGGCCAGGTGCCGCTCCCGCGGTTGGTGACGCGGACGTAGACCGTGCAGGGCCGGGCACCCTGCACCGGCTCGGTGGCCAGACCCCCGTCGGGGTTCTGCCGCACCCAGATGTCGGGGCTCTCCCAGGCCACCGTCGTCGTCTTGTTCTCCCCGTTCCCCGGGTCGGCGGGGTTGTCGTGCAGGGCCAGCCGCGGAGTGCGGACGGAGCTCGCGACCAGGTTCGCGTAGACGGTGCGGGTGGCGCCCTCGTCGAGGGTCAGTCCCCAGTGGTAGCCCTGCGGGTTCTTCGAGTCGCCGGCGTTCCACCAACCGGCGGCGGAGTTGCCCCACCAGTTCCAGCCGACGAGGACGTCGTCGTTGGCCAGGCAGAACTGCTGCCAGTTGGCCCACTGGGTCTGCGCGAAGGCGAAGGTGCTGCCGAAGGGCGGGAGCCCGTTGTCGCCGGCGTCGATGGCGATCTCGCCGACGTGCACCTTCGCGCCGGCGCTGCGGGCCCAGGCGACGAGAGCGGTGCACGCGTCGGGGAGGACGGTCGGGCTCGCGGCGCCGGCTCCCTCCACACCCGAGTAGCAGTGCACGGTGACGCCGAGGTTGCGCAGCGGGTCGTTGAGCGCCGCCCACTTCACCGCGCTGCCGTTGGTGGTGAACGCCTGAGCCGACGTCCACGTCATTCCGGGCACCAGGATGGTGTTGACGTGCCCGGCGGTGCGGATAGCGGTGATCGCTGCCTGGGCGCAGGTGAACCAGTCGTCCAGGCTGATGCCGATGTCGCCGGGCAGGCCGCTCTCCTGGTCGGTGTGCGGCTCGTTGATCAGGTCGTAGGCGACGCGCTCGTCGTTGCCCGTGGCCGCGTTGACCGCGGTGGCGAAGCGCGCCCAGAAGTCGGCGAACGTCGCGGGTGCGATCGCCTGGCCCTGGTAGACGATGTCGGTGTTCCCCGACGCCGGGTTGTACTGCCAGGGCGCGAGGACGACGACCATCCCCCGGGCCCGGCAGCGGGTGACCACGCCCATCAGGTCGGTCCAGTAGTTGGCGTAGTTCGCCCCCGGTGGCGGGACGGGCCCGCCCGCGGTCGCCTGCACCGCCTCCCAGGTGAACATCACGCGCACCGACGTCATCCCCATCGGGTTCGCCCCGGCCGAGTCGTACCAGTCGAGGAGCGCGTCGGGGTAGGTCGGGTAGTGCGTGCCGCGCACCGGACCCCCGGGCGGCACGGTGCCGATGTTCATGGACACGTGGTTGACGCCGTTGCGCTGCGCGCCGAGCACGTGGTTGGCCGGGTACCGCATGGCCGCCTCCGCGAGCCGCTGGGTCCGCGGTGTGCGGGCCGTCTCGAGCGCGCGCGACGCTAGTCCTGCCGCCGTCCCGCGTGCGGTCCCGCGGTGCGCGACCGGGGCGGCCGCGCGCGTCTCATCCGACGGTGACCGAACCGCTGCGGGTGGGCACGAGCTCGATCCAGGTGGTGCCTGCGGCGAGCAGGATCGGCGTGCCGTGGAGGTCGGTGAGGACCACGCGGTCGCTGTCGGAGCCCTTGGACCAGCGGGCCGGCAGCGTGTGTCCGGCGCTGGCGACGAGCGCCTCTCCCCCGCCCACCATGTCGGTCTCGGGCACGGGGTTCCCGGCGGGGTCGGTGTACCGCGTGTTCGCGATGTCGACCCGCAGCACGACGACGTTCGTGGCCTTGAGCGTCTGCCCGTCGGCCTGCATCGCCGGGGCGTTGCCCTCGCTGCGCAACCACACCTGCAGGGTGGGGTCCCATTGCCAGCTCGGTGCACTCATGCCGGAGAGCTCCAGCCGCAGCGCGCCGGCCGGTGTCCCGGTGCCGAGCGCGCTCGGCTGGTCGGCCGAGCTGGCCATGCTGAACTGCTCGATCGGGTCGCTGGTGTGCGCGGGGTCGGCCTGGGCCAGGAAGTCGGCGGGGTTCGCGTACACGTTGTGCGGCGCGCTGCGCCCGTCGATCCGGTAGAAGCCCCCCGCGCCGCCGTCGTGGCTGACCACCTGCAGGCCGGCGTCCTCGACCGCCTCCACGAACGGTCGCTGGCCGCCGGAGAAGGCGAACAGGCCGTGCAAGGGGGCGGCGATCGCGGCGTCCATCGGCCGGACCGAGCGGATCGGCCCGATCTCCGGCGGCAGCGTGGAGTGGAAGACGGCGACGAAGCGGGTGATGCCGCCCTCGACGACCTCTTCCCACACGAGGTCGGCCGAGTTGAGGCCGGACTGCGGGCGGGACTCGGGCGAGTTCTCGATCTTCACCGCCAGCGCCGGGCGCTCGACCGGCTGGGTGGTCTCCACACCGGTGAGCGGCCAGGGGAACGTCGGCGGGGGTGGCGGCGGCGCGGGCCTGGTCGTGGGCGCGGCCTGCGGCGTGGTGGCGTGCGGGGCACAGCCGGTCGACGAGGCGAGTCCGGCGGCGACGGCGAGGGCCGCGACGGCGCGGGAGGTCCGGCGGAGTCGGTGCACGGGGCGGGCTCCTGCGTCGGCGGGCGTGGGTCCGCCCGGCGAGCGGCCTCGGCGACACCGAAGCGTCGCCGCAGTGGTTATCGGCCGAGCGGCCGCGGAACGGCACCGGTGCGTGACTGGTCCCACCGTCAGTCCGCAGAAAGCGCACGCAGGGTGGCGCACATCCGCGCAAGTCCTGGTCCAGGGTTGACACGACGGGGCGCCCGCGGCCTGGATGTGCTGCACACCTGGGACGAGGGAGCCCTCATGGCACACACGCGCCGGGCCGCGGTACTGCTGCTCGCTGCTCTGGTCGTATCCGCGGGCTGCTCGGCGGACACGGAGGAGGCGCCCGCTCCTCTGGCCACGGCCGCGCCCCTGCCTGGTTCACCCACGACCACGCCGTCACCCGAGCTCGCCGAGGGCACGGTCACTCCGGCGGGTTCCTACATCGAGGGTCCCGACGGCGTGACGTTGATCGTTCCGCCCGGCACCGTGCAGGAGCCCACCGCCGCGCACGTACGGGAGCTCCCGGACGGATACGACGTGCACATCGACGGTGCGTGGGACGGCTTCGTGATGGTGCTGATGCCGATCGGTGACCTCCCCGAGGACACCGAACCGGTTCTCCTGCACCACGCAGCCGAGGGGCAGGTGCTCGAACCGGCGGTCGTGGTCGGCGACCACCTGGTGGCCCGCCTCGAGTCGCTGTCGGTGATCGAGCTGCTCAAGTGCTCGATCCCACCGACGAACGCCCTGAAGTGCCTGGCGAAGGACGGTTACAAGGAACTCAAGAAGGAGGCCCTGAACCAGGGCGGGAAGAAGGCCACCGACCCGCTGGCGTGCGGCGACGTGCTGGACGTCGTCGGCTGGTTCACCGGCGAGGAGGCATGCCACGCCGGTGAGACGCAGGAGGAGATAGACGCCTGGCAGAAGGCCGAGGAGGAACGGCGACGCAAGGAGCAGCAGGGCACGCCACCATCCGGCGCGGCGCCCCCGGCAGCAGCTCCCGTGAGCGAGGTTCGGTTGTCGCGCGGCGGAGCGGCTCCGCAGGGCTCCTACTACGACGTCCGGCTGGCCGGTTTCGCCCCCGGGACGACAGTCCAGGTGTCCTGCCGCGACAGCGCGGACCCCGGGGGTTTCCTGACCTTCACCCTGGCGACCGACGCCGCGGGCGAAGCCGCCGCGTCGAACCGGTGCTATTCGGGAGACGGACCGGACCACTGGGTGGTCGCCGGCGGACGGGAATCGAACCACGTCTCGTGGGCCGCTTCTGGTGGGACCGGCGCAGCCCCGCCCCCGCCCGCTCCGCCTCCGCCCGCCCCACCGAGCAGGAATCCGGTGGTCTCCCTGGCGCAGGGACCGTCCGCCCCTGCGGGCTACCGGTACGCGGTGTCGCTCAGCGGCTTCTCGCCCGGGGCGGCGGTGACCGTCACCTGCCACGACAGCGCCGACCCCGGCGGGTTCTTCACCTTCACCATGACCACCGACGGAGCCGGCAACGCCTTCACCCAGAACCAGTGCTACTCCGGCGACGGACCCGATCACTGGGTCCGGGCAGGTGGACGCGAGTCCAACCACGTCGCCTGGTCCGCGGCAGCGCCGCCTCCTCCGCCTCCGGCCGCGAATCCGGTGGTCTCCCTGGGGCGCGGACCGGGCGCGCCTGCGGGCTACCGGTACGCGGTGTCGCTCAGCGGCTTCTCACCCGGGGCGGCGGTGACCGTCACCTGCCACGACAGCGCCGACCCCGGCGGGTTCTTCACCTTCACCATGACCACCGACGGAGCCGGCAACGCCTTCACCCAGAACCAGTGCTACTCCGGCGACGGACCTGATCACTGGGTCCGGGCAGGTGGACGCGAGTCCAACCACGTGACCTGGTGAACGAGGACGCCCCCTCTCCTCGGCCGAGGAGAGGGGGCGCCGTCGTGCGCTGAGGTCAGCGACGGCCGGTCTTGCCGCTGCGGCTCTTCTGGAAGTCCGCGATGGCCTTCTTGATCTTCGCCTGGTTCTCGGGCTTGCGGGCCTCCTGGACCACCTTCGCCGCGATCCCCGAAGCGATCAGCTTCCTGAACATGCCTGCCATGGTCTTCCTCCTTCGATCGTCGGACCCTCTCCTGCCCTGACGAACGGGCCGCCAACCACGTGCCCGGCTTCTCCACCCGGTCGGGCGGCGTCACCAGGTGTCGACGTGCGGGCGCGCCCGCCCTGCCGGCCGCGGGTTCTCGGCCACCTCGCGGGTCAGCGTGCTGATCCAGCGGCGGGTGTCGACGGGGTCGATGACGTCGTCGATCTCCCAGTGCGCGGCCACGTTCAGCCCGCGCCCGTTCTCGTAGGAGTGGGCCACCGCCGCTTGGAACGCCGCCTCGCGCTCCTCGTCGTCCTCGATGGCGGCGAGCTCGCGCTTCATACCGAGCCGCACCGCCCCCTCGAGGCCCATCGGGCCGAACTCGCTGGTGGGCCAGCCGACGGTGAAGCGCGGCACCTTGGTGCTGCCGCCGGCCATCGCCTGCGCGCCGAGGCCGTAGGCCTTGCGGACGACGACGGTCCCGATCGGCACCGACAGGTTCGCGCCGATGACGAACAACCGGGAGAAGTGCCGCACGGTCGCGGTCTTCTCCGACTCGACGCCGACCATGAAGCCGGGGGTGTCGCACAGCGAGACGACCGGCAGCCCGTGGGCGTCGCAGAGCTGGAGGAAGCGGGCGGCCTTGTCCGCGGCGTCGGAGTCGATCGCGCCGCCGAGGTGGGTGGGGACGTTCGCGATCACGCCGACCGGCGCGCCCTCGACGCGGGCCAGCGCGGTGATCATGCCGGCACCCCAGCCGTCGCGGAGCTCGAGCACCGAGTCCTCGTCGAACAGGGCCCGCAGCACCGCGCGCATGTCGTAGACGCGCTTGCGGTTCTCGGGCACCAGGTGCCGCAGCGCGCGCTGGTCGGGGGCGGCCCAGTCGGCGACCGGGCCCTGGAAGTAGGAGAGGTACTTCCTGGCCGCGGCGACGGCGGCGGCGTCGTCGGCCACCCGGAGGTCGACGACGCCGTTGGCGTGCTGGACGTCGATCGGCCCGATCTCCTCCGGCTTGACGACGCCGAGCCCGCCACCCTCGATCATCGCCGGGCCACCCATGCCGATGTTCGCGTCCTCGGTGGCGATGACGACGTCGCAGGTGCCGAGCAGGGCCGCGTTGCCGGCGAAGCAGCGGCCACTGGCGATGCCGACGGTGGGCACGAGACCGGAGAGCCGGCCGAACAGCGTGAAGGCGGCGGTGTCGAGCGCGGAGACGACCGGGTGGTCGACGTCGCCGGGCCGCCCTCCCCCGCCCTCGGCGAAGAGGACGACGGGCAGGCGGCGCTTCTCGGCCAGCTCGAAGAGGCGGTCCTTCTTCAGGTGGCCGCGCATGCCCTGGGTGCCGGCGAGCACGGTGTAGTCGTAGGAGACGACGACGGTCGCCCCGCCGTCGATGTCGGCTAGCCCGCCGACCACGCCGTCGGCCGGGGTGCGCTCCTGCAGCTCCTCCCTGCTGCGGCGGCGCTCCTGCGCGGCGAAGACCAGCGGCCCGTACTCGAGGAAGCTCCCCTCGTCGACGAGGCCGGCGAGGTTCTCCCGGGCTGTGCGCCGGCCCTGGGCGTGCCGCTTGGCGACCGCCTCGGGGCGGAACTCGTCCAGCCCGATCTCGTGCCGGCGGCGCACCTCGGCGAGGTCGGGCCGGTCGGCGTCCAGGTCGAGCTGGGCGGCCTCCTGCTCGGTGCCCCCGGAGGCGTGCGCGACGTCGGCCAGCAGCTGCCCCTGCGCGACGGTGTCGCCCACCTGCACGGCGAGCCGGAGCACGGTGCCGCCGGCGGGCAGTGCGACGACGTGCTCCATCTTCATCGCCTCGAGCACCACGACCGCTCCCCCGGGCCGGACCGTCGTCCCGGCCCGCGCCTCGACGGCGACGACCGTGCCGGGGACCGGTGCGCGCAGCCCGTCGCCGTCCTGCGGGTGGAGCGGGGTCTCTCCCGCCAGCTCGGCCAGGTGGTCGTCGACGAACGTGGTGGTGGCCCGGGTGATCTCCGGGTGCCGGAGCAGGGCACGCAGGAAGCCGGTGTTGGTGGCGACGCCCCCGACCTGCACCTCGCCCAGCGCCCGGTGCAGGTGCGCCAGGGCGGCGTCGAGGCCGCCGGACCGCTCGTGGACGACGACCTTGGCCAGCAGCGGGTCGTAGCGCGGGCTCTGCTCGGCGCCGGGGCGGGCGGCGGTGTCGACCCGCACCCCGGGGCCGCCGGGCAGCGCCAGCGTGGTGATCGTGCCCGCGCTGGGGACGACGCCGCCCGCGGTGACGGTCTCGGCGTTGATCCGCGCCTGCACGGCGAACCCGACCGGCACGGGGTCGAGGTCCACCTCGGCCAGCGTGGCGCCCGCGGCGACGCGCAGCTGCAGCCGCACGAGGTCCAGGCCGAGCGTCTCCTCGGTGACCGTGTGCTCGACCTGCAGCCGCGGGTTGCACTCCAGGAAGGCGAACCGGTGTGGCGCGTCCGCGGGGACGAGGAACTCCACGGTGCCGAGCCCGGAGAACTCCGGGCCGACGACGGCGACCGCGGCCTCGGCCAGCCGGGCGCGGACGTCGTCCGGCAGGTCCGGGGCGGGTGCGATCTCGACGATCTTCTGCCGGTTGCGCTGCAGCGAGCAGTCCCGGTCGCCGAGGGCGGTCACGTGCCGACCGTCGCCGAGCACCTGCACCTCGATGTGCCGGGCCCGCTCGATCAGCTCCTCGGCCAGGAGGGCCTCGCTGCCGAAGGCGACCCGGGCGGCGGTGCCCAGCTGCTCGACAGCGGCCGCGACGTCGTCCCCGCGCCGGAGGATGTGCGTGGCCCGACCGCCTCCACCGAACCGGGCCTTGAGCATGACCGCGCCGGTCTCCTCCAGCAGCGCGGTGACGCCCGCGACGTCGCCGTCGGCGGTGCGCAGGACCGGGACGCCGGCGACCTCGGCCGCCTGCCGGGCGAGCACCTTGTCGCCGAGGGTGGCGAGCGCGGCGGCTCCCGGGCCCACGACGGTGATGCCGGCGTCGGCACAGGCCTCGCTCAGCTCGGGGGTCTCGGAGAGGAACCCGTAACCGGGGTGGACCAGGGTGCAGCCAGTGTCCGCGGCGGCCCGCGCGACCGCCGCCGCGTCGAGGTAGGCGGCCGGCCCGCGGCCGGGGAGGAGGTAGCTCTCGTCCGCAGCGGAGAGGTGCGGGGCGTCGGGCTCGTCGGCTGCGGTGATGGCGACCGAGACCAACCCCTCGGCGGCCGCGGCGCGGGCGATGCGGACGGCGATCTCGCCGCGGTTGGCGATCAGCAGGCGAGCCACCGCGCGATGCTCGCACGCGGCGCCGATATCCGTTTCCCGGCTGTCGGCACCTGCCCCTACCGTGCCTAGCGAGCAACGCCCCGAACATGGGAGATCCGTGACCGATCCCGTCGTCCGGCTGACCGCCGGCGAACCGCTGAACGCCTCGATGTGGCTCGACCGCCTCGACGAGGTGAGCACCGGCATGCTCCTGCAGCCCCAGTGGGACGGCTCCATGCCCTACTACCGGAAGGGGAGCGTGCCGGGAGCGGTCGACGACCCGTGCGGCATCGCCCCGGAGGAGGCCGTCCTCCGGCTGGACCAGAAGGACCGCAACGACCGCACCGTCGTTCTCTCGGTGCCGGGCGCACTCCTGCGGATCAGCGTCGAGAGCCGGGTGACCTCGATCGACGTGGTCGGTACCGAGCTGCCCGTGGTCGAGCGACTGGTCGCGCAGCTCGTCGCCCGGGCGGAGGAGGTCACGATCGCCCCGGACGGCCAGGTGCGCATGGGGTTCTGGTCGTTCAGCGACGGGTCCGGCGACCGGTCCTCCCGCCAGGTGACCGCTCCACATTGGGGGGAGGTGGCGGGCAACTACGGCGGGCGCACCCGGGAGTCACTGGCCTCGCTCATGACGACGACGGACATGACTGGCCGGGCGGGGCGGCTGATCCTCTGGCACGGCGCACCCGGCACCGGGAAGACGACCGCGGTGCGGGCGCTGAGCCGGGAGTGGGCCGACTGGTGCGGTGTGCACTACGTGATGGACCCCGAGCGGTTGTTCGGCGAGCCGGCGTACCTGCTGGACGTCGCCGGGGCGGACCAGGACGACCTGCACGGGGACGGCGCCCGCTGGCGGCTCGTGGTCGCCGAGGACTGCGACGAGTACCTGCGCTCGGACGCCAAGCTGCGCGCCGGCGCCTCGCTGGGCCGGCTGCTGAACCTGTGCGACGGCATCCTCGGACACGGGCTCAAGGTGCTGGTCCTGCTGACGACGAACGAGGACGTCGGGCTGCTGCACCCCGCGATCACCCGGCCCGGCCGCTGCCTGAGCCAGGTGGAGTTCGAACCGCTGTCTCGCGCGGAGGCGCAGAGCTGGCTCGGCGCGGGGGCCACCGCGCCGGACCGGCCGCTCACGCTCGCCGAGCTCTACGCGCTGCGCGAGGAGCGTGCCGGGACCGTCAGCCGCGCAAGCAGTGCCGGCGGCTACCTGTAGCCGTACGGTCCGCTCATGGCTGAGCGAGAGTTCCGGACGGTGCTCGAGGGTGGTTCGTACTTCGAGGGGCCGCGGTGGCACGACGGCGCGTGGTGGGCGTCGGACTTCTACCGGCACACGGTCAGCCGGGTGGAACCCGGGGGCGGCGAGACCGTGGTCCTCGAGGTCGAGAACCAGCCCTCGGGCCTGGGCTGGCTCCCGGACGGGTCGCTGCTCGTCGTCTCGATGAAGGACCACCGGCTGCTGCGCGTGACCGACGGCGAGGTGACCACGCACGCCGACCTGTCCGAGCACTGCGGCGGGCACCTCAACGACATGGTGGTCGACGCCGCGGGTCGGGCGTTCGTGGGCGACTTCGGCTTCGACCTGATGGGCGGCGGCGCCCCCGCCCCGGCGTCGGTGAAGCGGGTGGACCCCGACGGCACGGTCACCGTCACCGCCGAGGGGCTGCGCTTCCCGAACGGGTCGGTGATCACCCCGGACGGCGGCACGCTGATCGTCGGCGAGACGTGGGGCAACCGCTTCACCGCGTTCGACATCGCCACCGACGGGTCGCTGGGCAACCGCCGGGTGTGGGGCGCCTTCGGCGAGGAGCCGGTGGGCGACTCGATCGAGCAGCTGCTGGGCCAGGTCGTCGTCGCCCCCGACGGGTGCACCCTGGACGCCGAGGGCCACATCTGGGTGGCCGACGGGTTCGGCTCACGAGTGCTGCGGGTGGCTCCCGGCGGCGGGATCGTCGAGGAGATCACCGCACCGGAGGACATGGGCGTGTTCGCCTGCGCGCTCGGCGGAGACGACGGCCGGACGCTGCTGATGTGCTGCGCCCCGGATTTCTACGAGCACACGCGGGCGCCGGTGCGCGAGGCGGTGCTGGTGTCCACGGACGTCGCCGTCCCGCACGCCGGGAGGCCGTGACCGGCGGGGGTCAGCGCAGGTGGGTCCGCAGCGAGGAGCTGGTGCGGGCCACGCCGCCGCCGAAGAGCTCCGCCCGCCCGCGCCCGAGGATCTTGGCGTCGTAGAGGGCGCGGTCGGCGGTGCGCATCAGCTGCGAGGCGCTGTCGCCGAAGCGGTACTGGGCCACGCCGCAGGACAGTGAGATGTCGGGGTGCAGCGAGCAGATCCGCCGCACCTCGGCGAGGGCCTCCCGTCCGGGCACCCCGGGGAGGAGCAGCGAGAACTCGTCGCCTCCGTGCCGGGCGAGGAACGCGCCGTCGGGGAGCTCGCGCCGCCAGACGTCGGCCACCCGGCACAGCACGCGGTCGCCCGCCTCGTGACCGTGGGTGTCGTTGACCGCCTTGAAGTGGTCGACGTCGATGAGCACGGCCGAGAGCGCCCCGCGGGTGCGGCCGGCCTCGGACATGAGCTCGTCGAGCGCCTGGTCGAAGCCTCGGCGGTTGCTCAGGCCGGTGAGCGGGTCGCGGCTGGCGCTGGAGGCCAGCACGACGAGCCGCTGGATGACCAGGCCGATCCCGACCAGCACGAGATCCAGGCCGAGGACCACCCCGAGCGCGAGGCCGCTGAGCAGCAGAGCGACGGTGACACCGAGGACGGCAACGGCCAGGTGCACGAACGCCTGGCGGCCGGCGAAGAAGAAGTGCGCGTCGACGACCACGAACGCGATGAGCATCGCGGCGGCGAGCGAGGTGGTGTGGTCGGGGGCGGCGAGGGTGGCGGTGGTGATCAGCCCGGTCGCGGCGCCGACGGCGACGTGGAAGAACTCGCGGGGCCACTCGGAACCGAAGGTGGCGACGACGGCCGCGGCGACCAGCGCCATCCCCGAGAGCAGGAAGAGCACCCCGGTGCGGAAGCCGGACTCGGCGCTGGAGGAGATGAGCAGCCCGGCCGTGCCGCCGAACGCGTAGAAGGTGGCCAGCGTCCGCGCCATCACGCGGATGGTCGCCACCTCGGGCGCGTCGGAGCGGCTCACCTTGCGTACGTCGGTCGCTCGGGCCCGGTTCTTGACCCGTTCCAGTGCTCGCACGCTTCATTACTACCCACCGGAGTGACGTTCTCAGCGCCCGGGCGGGCCTCCCGTGGTCAGAGTCACTGGCCGGCGGGGGCCCAGCCGAGCGCGGGGCCGAGGCGGGTGGCGATGTCGGTGAGGATCTGCGCGTAGTCCTCGTGCTCGAAGCTGAACGGCAGCGCGAAGACCACCTCGCGCACCTCGCGGAAGCCCGCGTGCGCGTAGAGCTGCTCGGCGATCTGCTCGGAGGTGCCGAGCAGATCGGGGGCGAACAGCAGCCGGCCGGGCCCCTGCGGGGTGCCGACCCGCGGCAGGCGCGACTCGACGTAGGCGGCGTACTTCGCGCGCTGCCCGTCGGTGGCCGAGTCGGTGGGGATGACGACGAGGCCCTGCGAGACGCGGGCCGCCTCCCCCGCCGGCGAGGCCGCGCGGAAGGCACGGACCTGCGCGGCCTGGATCTCGGCGAAGTCGACCGAGTCGTTCTCCGCGCTGACCACGCTGCTGGTCAGGAAGTTCATGCCGTGCTCGCCGGCCCACGTCGCCGACCGGGTGCTGCCGCCGCCGTACCAGAGGCGCTGCCGCAGGCCGGGTGAGTGCGGCTCGACCCGGTCGGACCACTCCTCGATGCCCTCGCGGCCGCGGACGGTGCCGGCCTGCTCGCCACCGACGAACCGCAGCAGCCGCTCGACCCGCTCGTAGCTGAAGTCCTCGGCGTCGGCGGTGTCCGGGTACAGCGATTCCTTGACGGCGTCCCAGCGCATCGGCGGGCCGACGCTCACCCCGGGGTTGAGCCGGCCGCCGGAGAGCAGGTCGACGGTGGCGAGGTCCTCGGCCAGCCGCAGCGGGTTCTCCCAGCCGAGCGGGATGACGGCGGTGCCCAGCTCGATGCGGGAGGTGCGCTGGGTGGCGGCGCCGAGGACGGCGATCGGCGAGGAGATGCCGTACTGGAGGTGGCGGTGCCGGAGGTAGGCGCTGTCGAAGCCGAGCTGCTCGCCGAGGGCGATGACGTCGAGCGTCGTCTCGTGGCCGGCGCGCGGGTCGTCGCGGTCGAAGAGGCCGATGGTCAGGAAGCCGAGCTTCTCCAGCGGGGTACCAGGGGCGGGCATGCTCGGCTCCTCGGGTCGGACGTCGGCTCCATCGTCGCTCAGGCGTCCGCGAGGGAGGCGGCCAGCCGGTCGAGGAAGGGCAGCTGCGCCTTGACGATCTTGCTGCGGGCGGTGTCGAGGTCGAACCAGGCGGCCCGGTCGATCTCGGGGAAGCTCTGCATCCGGCCCGACCGCGGCGGCCACTCGATCTCGAAGGTGTTGCTGGTGATCGCGCCGGCGTCCAGGTCGCCCTCCCCCGCCCAGACGGCGAGCAGCTTGCGGCCTCGCACCTCGCCCAGGGGTTGCAGGTCCGTGGGTGCCGACGCGCCCAGCTCCTCGGCGAACTCGCGGCGCGCGGCGGCTTCGGCGTCCTCGTCCGGGTCGTGCTCGCCCTTGGGGATCGACCACGCGCCGTCGTCCTTCTTCGCCCAGAACGGCCCACCCATGTGCCCGAGCAGCACCTCGACGCCGGCGTCGGTGCGGCGGTACAGGAGGACGCCGGAGCTGCGGACGGGAGGCACTCCGCCAGCGTGGCAGAGCGGTGGGTGATGATCGGCTCCCCTCCCCTGTTGGCCGTCTTGGAGTCGCCGTGCCGTCGATGCACCGCTCGCACCGGGTGATGGGTGCGCTGGTCGGCTCGGCGGTCGGCGACGCCCTGGGAGCGCCGTTCGAGTTCGGTCCGGCCGGTGCGTTCTCCGCTCGCTTCGCGGCACCGGCCCGCGGAGCCCGGACGGAGATGTGCGGAGGCGGACCGAACGACAAGGCACCGGGCGAGTTCACCGACGACACCCAGATGGCGCTGCTCGTCGGCCGGGCGCTGCTGGAGCGCGACGGGCTGGACGAGGCCGACGTCTTCGACCGGTTCGTGCGCTGGGCGGAGGCATCGCCTCCGGACATCGGCCGGCAGACGGCGGCGGTGCTCCGGTCCGGTCGCCCGTGGTCGGCGGCCGCTGGCGAGCACTACGCGGCGACCGGCCGGGCGGCCGGCAACGGCTCGCTGATGCGGGCGACGACGGCAGCGATCTGGTTCTCGCGGTTCGGCGCCGCCGCCTCGGCGGATGCCGCACGGCGGCTCTCGGCGCTGACGCACGGCGACCCGGCGGCCGGCGAGGGCTGCGTGCTGTTCGCGGAGCTGTTGCGGGTCGCACTGGACGGCGGCGACGTCGTGGCCGCTGTTCCGTCAGCCCTGGAGCTGGTGCTGCCGGAACAGCGTTCCCGCTGGGCCGCCGTGCTGGCTCCGGACCGGGAGCCCGGGCAGGTGGACGGGTCGGTGTGGCCGACGCTCGGGGCGGCGGTGTGGGCGCTGCGCCACGGACGCGACTTCGCCGAGGTGCTGCGGCTGGCGATCGACCTCGGTGGCGACACCGACACGGTGGCCTGCGTCGCCGGCGCGCTGGCGGGCGCGGTGTTCGGGATGGGCGGCATCCCGATGCGCTGGGCGTCGGCGGTGCACGGGCGGGTGCCCGGGTTCGGCGATCAGGTGTGGCGGCTGTCGGAGCTGCAGGAGCTGGCGACGCTGCTCGACGGCAAGCAGTGGGTGCCCAACGACCCGGGCGTCATCTCGCGGATCGGCCCGGTCGAGGTGCTGCCGGGCATCTGGGCGGCGAACCTCGACGGCGCACGGCTGAGCGACGACGACTTCGCCGTCATCTCGTTGTGCAAGCTCGGCTCACCGTTCGCCCACCCGGTGCACCGGATCGCCCACATCGCGGACAACGAGCACAACCCGGGCCTGGACGAGGTGCTGGCCGACGTCCTGGACGACATGGAGGCGCTGCTCGCCGAAGGGCACCGACTGCTGGTGCACTGCCACGGCGGGGCGTCGCGCACCGGCCTGGTGCTGCGCGGCTGGCTGATGCGCACCCAGGGCATGTCGGCCCAGGAGGCGACCGAGCACGTCGCGGCGCGCTGGCCGCACCTGGGCCTGTGGAATGCGAGCTTCACCGAGGCGTTGGAGCGCCTCGACCCGCGGACCTGAGCCGGTTCAGCGGGTGCGGACGTCCCGCGGCGGAACGGCCGGGCGGCTGGGGCGGGCGGGGGTGAAGTCGGGGACGAAGCGCTGGGTCGGCTCCATCTCCGGGGTGGTGTCGGGGGCGGCGTGCCGGCCGATGCGGGGCATCGCCAACTCGGCGGTCTCGTCGGTGAAGTGCTTGGCCACGAACTCACGGTACGAACCGATTCCGACTTCCCGCAGACGCTCGCGAGGCGTCCCGGGCGGGTGGGACGGCTGTGACGCATGGGTCGAGATGTCGCCGAGTCGACCTGTCGACAAACCGTCCTGGGATCAGGCCGTCGGCAGGGTGACCGACGAGGGCGTCGCGCCGCCGAGGCAGATCCGGTGGGTGGTCGGCACTCCGCGGTTCGCCTGACCCACCGGCTCGCCGGTGCCCATGTTCCGGGCGTAGCGCGGGTGCGCACCGCCGGAGACCTGCAGCCGGATCCGGTGCCCGGCGCGGAACCGGTGGGCGGTGTCGGGCAGCGTCGTCTCCACGACCCGTGGGCCGGCCGCCGGCTCCTCCCCCGGCGCCGGGTCGAGCCGCACGAGCCGGTCGGTCACGTTGATCGACTTCCCGTTGGGCTCGACGTCGCAGAGCCGGAGGAAGAGGTCGGCGTACGGGTTGTCGGACTCGACGACGAGCCGCACCCGCACGCCGCCGGCGACCTCGACCGGCTGGCGGAGCACCGGGGTGGTGAAGGTGCGGACGTCGTCGCGGGCCTCGAGCTCGCGGTTGTCGCGCTGACCCGCGCTCCCGGCGAGCACCCGCCCGCCGACCGACGGCGTGGGGTCCATCGGGTCGTAGCGGAACGTGGTCACGCCCGGGACCGGGACGTCGTCGTCCAGGTGGCCGGCGGCGGCGAGGTACCAGGTGCGGTCGGTGGTGGGCCGCGGCCAGTCGGGCAGCTTGCGCCAGGTGTGCGCGCCGGTGACGAGGACCCGCACGCGGCTGTCCCGCGGGGGCACCGGGTTGGCGCCCTTCACCGGTAGGTACGTGTTGAGCCAGCCGAGGCTCTCCAGCGCCGACACGGCCGGGTCGATGGTGAGGTGCGCCCAGGCGCCGACGGTGAGGCCGACGTCGACCCCGCGGTCGCGCAGCACGGCGTACTGCTCGAGCGTCTGCTCGACGAACCAGTCCTGCCAGCCACCGATGAGCAGCGTGGGGACGGTGCTGGAGTGGACGGCGGGGGTCGCGCGGTAGCGGTCCCAGTACGGGTCGCTGAGGTCGGGGTGGTCGAGCCACTCGTCGAACCACGGTGCCGGGTTGCCGCCGAGGCGCTCGGCCAGGCCCTGCAGCGGCAGCTCGGTCAGATAGGGCGCGAGTCGGCGCTCGGCGGTCAGCAGGCGCAGGAGGCCGCGCCACGGGCTGACCAACTCCTGGTGGGCGATCAGCTCGGTCCAGATCGCCAGGTTGGTGAGCTGAAAGGCGCCGTCGACCAGGCCGGCCTGGGCGAGGTCGTGCGGCCCGATGTGCAGAACCATGGCCTTGAGCTCGGGCGGCGGGTCGAGCGCCAGCGCCCACTGCGTGTAGGCGAGGTAGCTGGGGCCGAGGGTGGCCAGCCGTCCGTCGAACCACGGCTGCTCCCGCAGCCAGACGACGGTGTCCTGCGCGTCCTGCGCCTCATTGACGACCGGGGTGAACTCACCGCCGGAGCCGAAGGTACCGCGCACGCTCTGCAGCACGACCGCGTAGCCGCGGGCCGCGTACGGCAGGGCCATGGTCAGGGCGAAGCCGCCGGCCCGGCCGTACGGCGAACGCATGAGCACGGTCGGGTGCGGTCCGGGGGTGTGGGGCAGGTAGACGGTGGCCTTGAGGACGGCGCCGTCGCGCATCGGCACGTCGACGTTGCGAAGCACTCCCACCGGCGCGGTCGCGGCCGGGAGCTTCCAGCGGCGATCGAGCGCGGCGGCTGCCAGGCGGGCCGGGCGCGACAGCGGCCTGGGGGAAAACAGCGGCATGCGGTCGGGCAAGGACACCAAACCTCCAGGTCCGACGGCGGGCGGCGAGAACGGACACTAGCCGGAGGTTCAACCACCTGCCGCCGGACCGCCCGGCCCGAGCCCGTTGGCTGCAGCCGGCGAAAGAGTCGGATGGTTACGTCGACGTCAGCGGCGGTCCCTCACCTCGCTCGGCGGAACCTCACCCGCTACGCGCGCTGATCGAAGGCATCGACGGCCCAGCCAGCATCGAGCCACGCGCGGGCATGGACGTGAGTGGGGCCGTTATAGCGAGCCCCGGCTCCGAGTCCCCGTGAGATCGCATGTAACCACGAGACACCCAGCGACGACAAAGCGTCGCTGGCACAGAGATGACTTAGGCGACCCGTCCCGGCGCGTCCTCGACGACGTCGGACCGGCGAAGCCCCAAGGCGTCCGCGAGGTGGTTCGCGATCGCTCGCCCCAAGGGAATGGGGACGGCGTTCCCGATTTGGCGGGCGATCGCGGTCTTGGATCCCACCCAGCGGTGCGTCTTCGGGAACCCCTGGATGAGCGCGGCCTCGTAGTGCGTGAGGGCGCGGTCCTCGCTGGGGTGCAGGTAGCGCCCCTTCTCCGGCTTGAAGAACTCGGTCCGGATGGTGACGGAAGGCTTATCCCAGTGGAGGCGCCCCATGACGTCCGCCGAGCCGCTCGTGTGCTTCTGCCAGCACGGGGGCAGGAGGCCCTTCGGGATGTCGAACCGGTTCCCGCCAGGAGGGATGGACCGGATACGGGCCATCGACGTGGACGTATACGTACGGCCCACGTGAAGCTCCGTCGTTCTGAAAGCACCAGGCCGCGCCCGCCCGTCAACGGTCGTGCTCCGCTCGGGAAGCTCGGTTGCCTCCACCCGGGCTCGAACGCCCTTCAGAACCGCCTTCAGAGACACTTGCCGACCGGCATGTGTCGCCGCCGGCAGGCCTGGGGCAGGCAGGTCTCGATGGTGTCCGATGAGGATGGTTCGCCGGCGGGCCTGCGCGGCGCCGAAGTCGGCCGCGTTGAGCACGTCAGCCTGGAACGAGTAGTCGGCGAGGAGCCCGCCCGGCTCCGTGGCCGCTCGGAGATCTCCGAACTGCCTGGACGCGAGGAAGGCGCCCACGTTCTCGAGCACGAAGTACTTGGGCGCGGCCCGGACGATGGTCTGCGCGTAGTCGCGCCAGAGCGCGTTGCGGATGTCCTCCGCGTTTTGCTTCCCGAGGGTCGAAAAGCCCTGGCACGGGGGCCCGCCGATGACGACGTCGACGGAGGGCACCTCCCAGGTCGCCAGCCAGTCTCCGATCGGTCCGACATGCACGATATCGCCAAACGTGGCGGCATAGCTGGCTGCGGCCGCTGCATCCATCTCGACGGCTTGCACGGTCTCGAACGGACCGGACGCGTGAAACCCTTCGGTCATGCCGCCAGCCCCACTGAAGAGGTCCAGTACCGTCGCCCGTGGTGTCGGGTCCTCCTCGGCAGGGACACGGGATGGCGAGGACGACGCAAGATGCACGGGCGGAGGCTAGCCGGCCCCACCGACGATCCCGAGCCGACAGACCGACGATGATCAAAGCTTTGAGTCACAGCAGCCGACCCCCGCCGTCGGATTCGTCGGTTACCTCGCGGATGTCTCGCCAGGCCCGACGGGACACAGCGCCGGAGGTGGCACTCCGGCGCGAACTCCATCGAAGAGGTCTACGGTTCCGGGTCGACTGGCCCCTCCCCGGGATGCCACGACGACGAGCGGACATCGCCTTCACCCGCAGCCGAGTAGCCGTCTTCGTCGACGGGTGTTTCTGGCACTCCTGCCCGGAGCACCGAACCGCCCCTGTGGCGAACAAGGCGTGGTGGGCAGCCAAGCTCGAGGCGAACGTCAGCCGGGATCGGGACACCGACCAGCACCTGACCGCGCTCGGTTGGACTGTGCTCCGTTTCTGGGAGCACCAAGACCCACTCGCGGCAGCTCATGTAGTTGAGGGAGCCGCCCGCCCCTCGGGAAGTACGGGTCATCCCAGCGGGCGAGCCAGCTGCCATGCAGCGCCGCCGCCTGCTACGAAGGTCACGAGCAGTAGCGAAACAGCAAGGGACAGGATCGAGCCATAGTGACGCAGCGCCGAAAGCTCATCGAGGTCGCTCTGCCCCTCGAAGCGATCAACAGGGAGTCGGCACGCGAGAAGTCAGTAAGGCAGGGGCATCCCTCGAGCCTCCACCTGTGGTGGTCCCGTAAGCCACTCGCTACCGCCCGAGCAGTGCTGTTTGCGCAGCTGGTGGACGACCCCGCTTCGACCCCACACGCGGACGCTTTCACCGATGCGAGGGAAAGGGAAGCGTGGATTAGCGCTGAGCGTGCACGCCTCTTTCGGCTCATGGAGCGACTGTCCGTCTGGGAGAATCTGCAAGACGAGGGACTGCTCGCTGCGGCACGCGCCGAGATTCGGCGCTCGACAGGCGACTCACCACCGGCGATTCTCGACCCCTTCGCAGGAGGAGGATCAATCCCGCTCGAGGCACAGCGGCTTGGCCTCCGCGCTCACGCGTCTGACCTGAACCCTGTCTCCGTCCTCATTAACACTGCATTGATGGATATCCCATCTCGATTCCAGGATGTTCCCCCGGTCTTTCCCGGCGCGGCCGACTCCCGGATGGGCACCTGGCCGCGAGCCACCGGGATTGCCGAGGACATCCGTCGATATGGCGGCTACCTTCGAGATCAAGCTCAGAAGCGGATCGGCCACCTCTACCCAGAGGTCAGCTTGCCCGACGGCTCCCGAGGAACCGCCATGGCATGGGTTTGGGCACGGACGGTTCGCTGTCCTAATCCCGCTTGCAGCGTGACTATGCCACTCACGAACAAGTGGTCACTCGGCCGCAAGAAGGGCAAGGAAGCCTATGTGCAACCCGAAGTAACTGGCGGCGAGGTCCGCTTCAAGATCGGAACGGCCCCCCCGAAGCTGCCATTCGCCCAAGAAGGCACCGTTACTCGAAACGGCGCGGTATGCGTTGCATGTGGGTCTACGGCAGATCTGCCATATATCCGAGAAGAAGCCAAGGGCGACAGAATGGGAGAAACGCTACTAGCCACGGTGGTGGAAGGACGAAGGCGGCGCATTTACGTCGAGCCGGATAGCACTCAGCAGGCGGCTGGCGCGGTCCCGCGACCTGCCAATGGCCCGAGCGGGGACCTGCCGACCCAGGCTCTGGGCTTCAGGGTTCAGGCATACGGCATGAAAAAGTTTGCAGATTTGTTCAGTAATCGCCAGCTATCCTCCCTAATTTGCTTCACCGACCTCGTGATCGAAGTTCGAAGCAAAGTTGTTGCGGACGCAGTATCGGCCGGCATGCCACTGGGTGCCCCTCTGAGCCAGGGAGGCAACGGAGCAGAAGCATACGGTGATGCCATTTCCACATATCTGGCGTTCGTCGTGAGCCGCTTGAGCGACTACCAGTCCTACATCACGACCTGGGCCAGCAATCCGCAGATGGAGATCCTGCGCAATGCTTTCGCTCGGCAAGCGGTGCCCATGACCTGGGACTTCGCGGAAGGTAACCCCTTCGCCGACTCTTCAGGCAGCTTAAACATCATGACACGCGCGGTGGCGCGCGTGGTTGACCTCCTTCCCGCTGGCGTCGCACCCGTCGTCCTGCAAGGCGATGCCGCAGCTAATATCGATGCCGGACTGGTGATATCCACCGACCCGCCGTACTACGACAACATTGGATACTCCGATCTCTCCGATTTCTTTTACATCTGGCTGCGCCGAGCCTTGCGCGAAGTTCACCCGGACGCCCTGGGCACGCTTCTTGTACCTAAAGCGCAGGAATTGGTTGCAAATCCCTTCCGGCATGGCGGACGCGACGGCGCTCAAGACTTCTTCGAATCCGGCTTCCGCAGCTTCTTTTCCACTGCTCGCTTCACTGCGTCCGCAGACTATCCCATAACTGTTTACTACGCGTTCAAGCAAACAGAGACGGACCAGGACGGCGAGTCCTCGACGGGCTGGGAAACACTACTGTCTGCCATGATGGCGAGCGGGTGGCAAATCACTGGAACTTGGCCGATGAGATCGGAACGCGGCGGTCGGATGACGAGTGTTGGGTCGAACACTCTGGCCTCCTCCATTGTTCTCGCTCTTCGGCCACGCGCCGACGAGGCTACCGTCGTAGATAGGCGCACCTTCACGGCACAACTCCGCGACGAGCTGCCAATCCGGCTTCGCGAACTACAGCAGGGGTCGATCGCCCCCGTTGATCTCCCCCAGGCCGCTATTGGCCCGGGCATGGCAGTGTTCTCGCGATATGTCAAGGTGGTTGAAGCTGACGGCCAAGCCATGACGGTTCGGGCTGCCTTGCAAATTGTAAATCAGATTCTTGGTGAGGTTTTGTCAGCCCAGGAGGGCGATTTCGATTCAGGGACCCGCTGGTGCGTCAAATGGTTCGAGTCCTATGGTTTTGACGCTGGCCCATATGGCGAAGCCGAGACGATCGCGTCGGCGTTCAACACATCTGTGGGAGGTCTCGATCGCTCAGGAGCGTTGACCGCGCGAGCGGGCAAGGTCCAGCTCTTCGATCCTGCCGCCTTGAGGGTGGGTTACGACCCCCGCGCCGATGATCACATCACGCTCTGGGAGATCGTCGTCCATTTGGCCAAGGCGCTGGACGAACAGGGACTCGATGCTGCCGGTTTGCTGATGGCGAGGGCGGCTGCACGTATCGACCTCGATGCGGCCAAGGAGTTGGCGTATCTGCTGTTCTCGATCGCCGAAAGGAACCGCTGGTCCGGCGTGGCCCAGCGGTTCAACATGCTCGCAGCGTCCTGGGCGGACGTTCTGGACGCTGCCCGCAGTGCGCCCGACGCGTCCGGTGAGCAGCTCGTGCTCGACACGGCGTACTGACAGGGAGCAACGAAGCACGATGGCAACAAGTAATCGCGATCGAGTCGGGCATGCCCTGGAACTCTTGTCCGCCGGTCTCGACGCGTTCATCGCTCGAGCGGTCGCCGAACGAGTCCCTGCGGGCGGGGACTGGACGTCGCTGCTCGCTGCCAAGGACTCCGGTAAGGGGATCGGCGGCAAGATCTACGAGCAAGCCGATGTCCAGAACCAGCTCCGCATCCTCACGGAGACGGTGGTCCCCGGTTGGTTCCCGTTCGATGCCTACCTCTCTCGAGCGGAGAAGTCGCTCGCCAGCGAGCTGCGCGACGTCCGCGACAAGTGGGCGCACCAGAAGCCGTTCTCGGCCGATGACACCTATAGAGCGCTGGACACCGCGGAGCGGTTGCTCCGAGCCGCCGGCGCGGTACCCCAGGCGGACGAAACCCGTTCGCTTCGGGTGGACCTTCAGCGGCGGGAGTACGACACGGAGGTCGCCCGCGCGGCCCGTACGCACACCGCCGTCGCGGGTTTCGAGTCGCAGGGGCTGCCGCCGTGGCGCGACGTGCTGATCCCGCATCCGGACGTTGCCGCCGGCCGTTATGCGACGTCGGAGTTCGCCGCGGACCTGCATCAGGTCGCGTTCGGCAACGACGACGGAACTGAAGGTGCCGGGGAGGAGTACCGGAACCCCGTCGAATTCTTCCGTCGGACGTATCTGACCGACGGTTTGAAGGATCTGCTTCGGCGCGCGGCCGCACGTCTCTCCGGTGACATGGACGCCGATCCGGTCATCAACCTGCAGACCAACTTCGGCGGTGGCAAGACGCACTCGATGCTCGCCGTCTGGCATCTGGTGTCCGGCCATCCGATCGCTGACTACCCGCAGGACGTCCAGGAGCTGCTCGAGGGGGCCGCCGTCGCCGGCGGGCGGAAGGTCGGCCGGGTGGCACTTGCTGGCAATGAGATCGCCCCGAACCTGCCCATCCGCACGGAGGGCGGCGTCGAGGTCAACACGCTGTGGGGTGAGCTGGCCTGGCAGCTCGGCGGTCGCGACGCCTACGACATGCTGGCCGATGCCGACAGGACCAGTACGAACCCGGGCGCGGCGCTGAAGAAGCTGCTCGCCGCTCACTCCCCCTGCGTCATCCTCATCGACGAGTGGGTCGCCTACGCGCGCGGCCTGTACACCCGCGACGACCTCCGCGGCGGCACGTTCGACACGCAGTTCACCTTCACTCAGACCCTCACGGGTGCTGTCGCCGCCACCCCGGGCGCGCTTCTTTTGGTGTCGATCCCGGCGTCCGACGTCCGGGCCGATCACGACGGCCGCGACGCCTCCGACCTCGAGATCGGTGGCGCCCACGGGCGCGAGGCACTCGAGCGCCTGCAGAACGTCATCGGACGCACCTCGTACGAATGGCGGCCGGCGTCCGCGCAGGAGTCCTTCGAGATCGTCCGCCGCCGGCTGTTCGTCGACCCGGACGGCGACAGCAGGACGAAGATCGCGGTCACGGCGCAGCGCTTCGTCGAGTTCTACCGGTCTCACCACGGGGAGTTTCCGAAGGAGACGACGGACAACGACTACGTCGGACGCATCAAGTCCGCGTATCCCATTCACCCCGAGCTGTTCGACCGCCTCTACGAAGACTGGTCCAGCCTCGAGCGCTTCCAACGAACGCGCGGCGTCCTCCGGCTGATGAGCGCTGTCGTACACACACTGAGCAGCAGCGATGATCCCTCACCGCTAATCATGCCGGGCACCGTTCCCCTCGACTCGGGCGGTGTCCGGAACGAGGTCTCGAAGTACCTCGAGGACAACTGGGCGCCGATTCTTGACGCCGACGTCGACGGGGAGATGTCTACTCCTGTACGCATCGACGCCGACCGTCCCCTGTTCGGCAAGCGTGCACTCACGCGCCGCATCGCGCGCGCTCTCTTCCTCGGGTCCGCGGCCACCCTACGCAGCGCGCACAAGGGGATCGAGCGCCAACGCCTCTTCCTGGGCGTGGCGCAGCCCGGCGACACGGTCGGCAACTTTGGGTCCGCCCTCCAGCTGCTGACCGACAACGCGACGTACCTCTACAGCGACAGCGAGCGGTACTGGTACGACGTCCAGCCGTCGCTGAACCGGAAGGCCGCCGAGTACGCGGCCGGACTCACCCCGGAAGACGTCTGGGAGGAGGTCGTCGCCCGCATCGCCCGGACCGAGAAGACCCAGCCGGGCCAGTTCACTGCCGTGGAGGTTGCCCCCGAGAGCTCCACGGAAGTGGCCGAGCCGGAGGGCGTCCGCCTCGTCGTCCTGCATCCCCGCTACACGCACTCCGGCAAGGGAACGGACTCCGCCGCGTACCGGTTCGTAGACGAACTCATCGCCTCACGAGGCGCGGCACCACGGGAACGCCGGAACCTGATCGTGGCCCTGGCCGCCGACACACAGCGCTACGCCGAGCTCGAGTCCGCGGTCCGGAACCACCTGGCGTGGCGCCACCTCGTCGGTCGTATCACCGAACTCGATCTGACCCAACAGCAGGCGGCGGTGGTCCGGCGACGCTCGGAAGAGACGAACCGCGTCGTCGACCAGCGGGTCCCTACGACCTACATCTGGGTGATGTATCCGGAGCAGCCCGACGGGGCGAAGCCGCTGGCCGTCCGAGCCCTGAAGGTCGAGGGAGCGGAGCTACGTCTCGCCGTTCGCACCTCGGCGCGGCTGATCAAGGAGCAGCTTCTCCTGACCGCCATCGGCGCGCAGAACATCCGCCTCGCGCTGGACCACCCGCTGCGCCGCACCTGGAATGACGGTCGAATCTCGGTCCACGAGCTCTGGGAGTTCTACCAGCGCCACCCGTATCTCGACCGGCTCCGGAATCGGAGGGTGCTCGAGGAAGGCATCCGATCCGCGCTCGATGAGCTGGACTGGGAAGGTGCAGCCTTCGCCATCGCCGAGAGCTACGACAAGGAGACCGGCGACTTCGGCGGGTTGGTCCTGCCGGGCCCGGACGCGCACATCGCCACCATCACCGACACCACTCTCCTGGTTGCTCCACATCTGGCATCAGCGCAGCGCGAACGCGAGTCGAGGAAGTCCGAGCCAGAGCTTCCGGGGGGCGGAGATGCGCCGGCGCCGCTGCCCGGCGGGGACGGGCACCCACTTCCTCCGAAACCTGCGAAGAAGCAGCCCGTATTCACTCCGAACGTCCGCTACGAGGCGCGCCTCTCCGTCAAGCCGGACGGAGACATCGCCGCCCAGCTGCGCGAGGTGGCCGAAGAGATGCTCGCCCACCTCGTGGCGGCCGGCCCAGATGCGCTGGACATCACCCTGACGGTCCGGGCCGAACGCATCGAGGGCTTCGACCAGCGCACGGTCCGGACGGTGACGGAGAACGGCGCCCAGCTCGGGTTCGTCGGGAATCGCTTCGAGGACGGGTGATGTCTGCACTGTCGGCTCCGCGTGCGAGCAGTCTCCGGCCGGTGGAGATGGACCTCGCGCTGGTCAACAGCATCGGTCTGCACCACTCGCTCGCTACTGCGGTCGCCGACCTGGTGGACAACTCCTTGGACGCCACGGCCGGCGCGATCCGGGTCCGATTCCTGCTCGACGGCGTGGCGCCTATCGCACTGCAGGTCATCGACGACGGCTACGGCATGGACAGCCTGACCATCGACAAGGCGATGACCTATGCGGGACGCCGGGACTACCACGACACCAACCTCGGGCACTTCGGCGTAGGCCTCAAGGCGGCGTCGCTGAGCCAGGCCAACACGGTGCTCGTCTACTCCCGCGCCTACGGAGCCAGTGCTGTCGGCCGGGTGCTGGTCCGAGAGGGCGACATGTCCTCCCCTCGCGTCGGCGAACTGTCTGCCGGCGACGCCGAGGCGAGGCTCGCCGAGGCCCGCTTCGACTTCGCCGGCGGCACCGGGACAATCGTCGAGTGGCGGGACGTCCGGACATTTCCGGCCACCACGGACAACGGTGAACAGGTGCGCTGGCTGGACGGAGCCGTGCGCGACGTCCGGAACCACCTGGGGCTGGTCCTCCACCGTCTGCTGGACGCCGAGGGACCGCAGGTCTTCGTCGACTCGCAGAACATCCGTACCGGGGAACTGAGTGCAGCTCGAGCCGTCGGTCCGATCGATCCGTTCGGATACCGGCACTCAGGTGACCCCGGGTTCCCCGCCGAACTCCGCCTGGAACTGCCCGACGGATCGGAGCCTGTGTCAGCGCGCGCTCACGTCTGGCCGCCACGGTCACAGGACCCGGGCTTCAAGCTCGGAGGACGCCCCGGGGAGGACGCGCAGGGACTCTTCGTCTACCGGCGCAACCGACTGCTCCAAGCGGGAGGCTGGTGCGACCTCTGGGGTCCCCGGCCCGAATGGGGCCTCGCGCGTGTCGAGTTGGATCTGGGTCCGACCGCGGATGCGCACGTCACGATCAACCCGGAGAAGTCCGGGATCACGTTTTCGAGCGACCTGCGTCGCGCATTGGAAAAAGCTACCTGTGCCAGCACGGGTCTCACGTTCACGGAGTACCTGCAGCGCGCCGCCGGGGAGGACAAGCGCAGCCGCCAGCGGCAACGCCGGCCCATCACCGTCGTCGAACCCCGAGGAGGGCTCCCCCCCGGCGTGCTCGACGCCTATCAGAACGCCGTCGAGTTCCAGCAGGACACGTCCGCGGTGGACATCGTGTGGCGAACCCTGCCGCCGGATCAGGTCTTCGAGATCGATAGGGATGACGACGTCCTCGCGCTGAACCTCCGGTATCGGAAGGTGCTGGTGGGCGGTCCTAGTCTCGACACGGACGACGCTCCCGTGCTCAAGACACTCCTGCACCTGCTGCTCAACCGATACTTCGACGGCTCGTTCATGGGCATCAAGGAACGGCGGGAGATCGAGGCGTGGCAAACCCTCCTGCTCGCGGCTGTCACCGCCCAGACCGAACAGGAGCAGGGACGTGCGTGATGACAACCGTGAACACCTGACCGCGGAAACGCTCGAGACGTACTTCGGCGCGAACGTCGTCGTGAACCTACGTCTGGCGGACGAGCCTGAATGTCATCTGCGTATCGACCCCACTGTGCAGCGCCTGCAACTCTGGACCCCGGCCGCCGGACCAGAACCGGACGTCACCGCCATGGATCGCGTCTCGGTCACCACGGAGCAGGTGGATCGCGGCACCTGGTTCGTGCTGGAAGTGGACGCGGAGGGCTCGCACTACGAGGCCTACTCACTCATCGCGGCTGTCGTAGACGATCTGACCGCGAGCCGTCTGCTGCACGTCGCAATGGCCAGATCGGTCGAAAGCTTCAAGGAGCTGCTCGCCAATCGTCAACGGCTGAGCGAGGAGAAGACGATCGGGCTCATCGGGGAGCTCCTGCTCCTGGAATCCCTGATCGACCAGTTGGGCGAGACTTCAGCAGTTCTCGCGTGGGTCGGGCCCGACTCGGAGGAACACGACTTCGTCCTGGCCGACGTGGACGCGGAGGTCAAGACGACGCTCAGCGAGCGGCGAATCCACCGGATCGGCACCGAGACTCAACTCCAACCGAGCCTCGGCCGGCCGCTGTGGCTGGTCTCCATCCAGCTCACTCGCGCCGGTGACGCCGTCGACGGTTTCGGCCTCTCCGACGTCGTCGGCCGCGTACGGACGCGCGTGCAAGCTCAGACCGATGCCTTCGCAGGGCATCTCCGCAGCGTCGGATGGCGGGACAGCGACGCTGACTTGTACAGAGAGCGGTATCTGCTCCGCAGCCGGCCGGCCGCTTACTTCGTCGACGATGCGTTCCCCGCGCTGACCCGTCGACGGATCGACGGAGTCGTTCCGCAACCGGAACTTGTCACCACGGTCTCCTACCGTGTCGACGTCTCGAGCCTTGTTCCCGGATCGCCTCCGGGCGCACTCGCACAGTTCGTTGGAGGCAGCAGTGAGTGAAGCCGCGGGCCTTGTCCCGGCGTTGAAGAGTTTGGACGGAGAGGCGCCGTCGGGCCTGCTCGACACCGTCAACTTCTTCCTGAAGAAGGCCGGTGTCGACAAGCTCGATGAATCCGCCTTGGTCGAAGCACTGGCCACGCCGGACGTCAACAACCAAGCCCGCGTTCGCTTCCAGTTGCTGATCAGCCGGTGGGACGCTGATTCATCGAGTAGCTGGGCTAGCAAGACGGCCGCCCACAGCGCGGACCGTCGCTCATCCATCTACGACCTCCTTGAGATCAGCGCCGAGTCCCGAGCGCGCCTGGACGAGGTGTATCCACGAGACCCCGGAGCCATCGTTATCGAGGGCGGAGATGGGGACTGGGATCCCTGGTACGACGCCGGACGCCAGTCAGAGCGCGACTTCTACTGGAACGCCTACTCCGGCCTTCTCGCGAAGAGCGGATGGAACGCCCAGGCCCTCGGCCGCCTCGACACTGCAACGACGTCTGTCGTGCGCCGCCTGGCCGACCCCACATGGTCGGATCGCTATCAGTCCAAGGGACTGGTCGTCGGCTACGTGCAGAGCGGCAAGACAGCGAACTTCACCGGAGTACTGGCCAAGGCGATCGATGCGGGCTACCGCTTGATCATCGTCCTGACAGGCACGGTCGAGATCCTGAGGCGTCAAACTCAGCGTCGCCTTGATATGGAACTCGTCGGCGTCGAGAACATCCTCGGCGGCATCGACGAGGCGGACTCGGCGAAGGTTGCGGAGACCGACTACCACCAGGACCAGGACTGGTTGGACGGGAAGTTCCTCCGCCACAACGTGCCCATCTGGACACTGGACGACGCACCCACGATCCGTCGGCTGAGCACGTACTCCGGGGACTACAAGCGACTCAAGCAGGGCCTCGCCGCGCTGGACTTCCGCGCAGGACACGAGCTGGCAGACAAGCAGCGCCCGCTGTACGACCCCATCAACCTCTTCCGAAGCGATGTGCGACTCGCGATCGTGAAGAAGAACAGCACCGTGCTCAAGCGCCTGGTCGACGACCTCGGCGAAATCCACGCCGAGCTCGGGGAGATTCCGACGCTGATCATCGACGACGAAGCCGACCAGGCCTCGGTCAACACGAAGAAGCAGAAGAACCCGACGGCCGAAGAGAAGGAACGGACGGCCGTCAACCAACGCATCGCGGACCTGCTCAAGGTCCTGAAGCGTGCGCAATACGTGGGGTACACCGCGACACCCTTCGCGAACGTTTTCGTGGACCCAGACGACTCCGAGGACATCTTCCCCAAAGACTTCATCGTCACCCTCGAGCGACCGCACGGATACATGGGTGCATCCGACTTTCATGATCTCGACGTGGACTTCGCCGGAGAACCGAAGACCATCCACAACTCGAACGAGAAGGCGTTCGTCCGAGACCTGATCTCCACGAGCCCCGAGAAGAGAGTCGCGGAGCTACAGGAAGCGATCGACGCTTTCGTGCTCACCGGCGCGATCAAGCTCTACCGTCGGGAGCCGTGCCAGGAGCCGTTCCGGCACCACACCATGCTGGTCCACGAATCGGTCAAGATGGCGGACCACGCGGCACTTGCCGACGAGATCCGTGAGCTTTGGAGGCAGGCCGGCTACGACACCACTGTGGGGTTGAAGCGGCTGCAGCTGCTCTTCGAGACGGACGTGCAGCCTGTGACCGACGCTCTTCACGAGAGGGCCGTCCTGACGGCGGAAGCCGCTGGCGATCCCGCTCCGCCCGTTCCGCCTATGACGCAGACCTTCGAAGAACTGATCTCCGGCGGATGGATCGGCAAGGCGCTCGACCTCATCGACGCGGGAACATCTCCCGTCATCGTGGTGAACGGCGCGGCGGAGAAGGACTACGAACAGGACGCCTTGGACTTCCAGACATCGAACGTCTGGAAGATCCTGGTAGGTGGAACGAAGCTGAGCCGCGGGTTCACCGTCGAGGGCTTGACGATCTCCTACTACACCCGCAGGACCCAGCAAGCGGACACACTCATGCAGATGGGTCGCTGGTTCGGCTTCCGCGGGGGGTACCGAGATCTCGTCCGCCTCTACATCGGCCGGAACGTCCCCGCCCCTGGCAACAAGACGATCGACCTCTACGAGGCGTTCGAGGCTGTGGTCAGGGACGAAGAGGACTTCCGAGCGGAACTCGCCCGCTACGCCGCCATCAACGACGGAACGGGACATCCTCAGGTGCGTCCTGAGGACGTCCCGCCGATGGTGTTCCAGCAGCTTCCTTGGCTCAAGCCGACGGCCACCAACAAGATGTACAACGCCGAACTAACGACTCAGGGAATCGGCGGGCAGCTTCAGGACTTTCCGCGCCAGCCGGACCGTCAGGACGGTCGGCACAACGAGAAGCACTTTGAGCTCGTTCAGCCCCTCCTGGACACCCTGGAGGCGCGGGGCACGTTCGAGTACATCGACCCGACCACGAATGTGGTGCGGCAGTACGACGGGCGCTACGGAACCATTGACGCGGAGACGCTGCTCGAAGCCGTCAGCGCTTTCGAGTGGACGCCGAACTACAAGTTCGAACCTCATGTCGAGTTTATGAAGACCGCCATTGCGGAGGGGGCACTGACCGACTTCGTCGTGCTGATGCCGATCCTCAAGAACAGCGTTGAGCGCCCGATCGGCGACCGGGGAGAGGCCCTTCCCATCCTCAAGCGTGCACGTCGAGGGGGCGGACGTGGGGGCTTCTCCGGAAGCTCCTTCCGGCAGCGAGCCGCGATCGAGACGATCGCCGGAAAGCGCATTGGGTCGCCATTGCGGCTCGATGACACCGGGGGACCTCTCGCGGCCAGCTTGCGCACGCCAACGCGTGGCGGATTCCTGCTCACCCTTGGGCTCGATAGCGAGGATGAGGGCGCCTCACCTCAGTTGTTGCCGCCCGGCGCCGCTGTGCCTGCGACAAATGTCGCGAGCCTCTTTTCGTATGCCCTACCCTACGGGGCCGCCCCGAGCGGACGCATCGGATTCAAGACCCGCAAGTCGGGTGCCGGCGCGATCATCGACCGAGACGGTAGCTGAGACGAATGAACCCGAGGGGACTATTCGGGCGACAAGCGGGCCTGTCCGAGCCGCTCGCCACTAACATCCTCATCGTGGTATCCAACGCCCTCCTGACTTGGAGATCCGAACGTCGGGAGCGGCTTACGGAGCTTTACAGCGCCCACGCCACAGTAGGTGGACCTGGACCCGGACGGCGCACCGCGACTGAACAGCTGAACTGGTCGCTGGTCCTACGTCTGGCCGCAGAATTCCAGGGGTATGCGCGCGACCTTCACAGTGAGGCAGTGGACGCGGTTGTCAACCGAACGCCCCCCTTGTCGAAGGCCTACGCTGTGGTTCTGCGGAACCTTTTCACAAGGGACCGGCGCCTAGACAAGGGGAATGCGTTCACCGGATCCCTACAGGATGACTTCTCGAGGTTCGGCTTCAACGTCTTGAGTGACGTAAAGTCTCAATACACTCGCGGAGCAGCGTGGCTGACAACGATGGATAAGATCAACGAAGCGCGCAATGGGATTGCCCACAGTGATGCCTCCAAGATTTCGCGCGCAACTTCCGGTGCAAATCTAACTCTCGCTCAAGTGCGCGCCTGGGACGCAAGCATGCGGTCTCTAACTGGAGCCCTTGATGCGGTTGTAGGCCATAACATCAGCAGACTCACCGGTGGGGGTACGCCGTGGTAACCAACGCACTTGCTGCTGACGAACTTCCCCCGCCCGGTGAGCCGGTCGAGGTCGATTGGGGTCTCGAGAGCGTCCAAGGTCACGTAGTCGAGGTCTTCTCTGGGCCTCGTCCTCGAGTTCTCGTCGAGATCGACCCGGGACAAGTCGGCGAGGAAGCGGCAACAGTGACCGTTCCGGCGCAAACCATCACCCCCTCCGAGTCGGCGACATCCCCATGGGCCCATCACGTTCGCTACGAGCAGGCCGTATCAGCCGCCATCAGTCGGTTGGCTGGCGCATCCGTCAGGCGGGTTGAAAGGAGCCCTTCACTCAGCAAGATGCATGCCGATGTGGTTGTGGAACTAGCTGACGGCCGGGTGATGCTCGTAGAGGCAAAGACCTGGCGCGGACCCGCGAACGAGTCGCAGGTCAAGGGAGTTGTCGACCAGTTGCGCGAGTACGCACGACGGGTTGGTGGCTACGGGCTTCTTGTGGTTGACCGGGACGTCCCGTCGTCGAATGTGCAGCATCGCGAGGACCAGGTTCGTGTGGTCCGCTGGCGTGGTGCCCAGGACGACAGAGAGCTGGGTAGAGCTCTGAAGGAACTGCCCGTCGAATAGAGCACGTCACGGACGTGCGACTGTGCCAGACCCTGTGAGGTGCTATCCGGACGCCGCCACGGTCCCCAGTGCCGTGTCCGTGGCCGGCGGGCAGGGGCGGCGGGACAGACGCCGAGGTGGTATCAGCCCTCCAGCAGCGGCCGGGTTAGCTGCTGGTGCGCGCGCCCGGACGGCCTGGCCAACCGGGAAGGTGCGGTGGCATGCACGCTCGATCCACCACCATCAACGCCGACCCCGAACCTCGACGCCGGCATCGCCTTGACCTGTGACGACGTGATATCGGCGATCCAGCAAGGATGGGGAGCTACCGCGGTGGCTGCCCGGCTACTGAGCCGAGCGGCGCATAGACCACATCTGAGCCGGGCGCTCCGACTGCATCGCTACATCCCACGGAACTGCGCCGTTGATGACCTCCATACGGAAGTTGCCCACCGCCACGCGCGCCAGCTCCGGATCTGCGGCCACCCGCTGAGCCAGCTCGACGGCCCGCGCCTCGACCGCGGCGTCGTCCAGCGCCTCCCAGGCCAGCCCGAGCTCCACGGCCTTGTCACCATTGATCACTTCGCCGAACAGCGCCATCGCAGCCGCCGCCTCACGGCCGATCAGCCGGGACAGGATGACGAAGTGCCCGCCGCCCGGGTGCATGCCTCGCTTGAGGAAGCCGGCCAGCAGCCGGACATCCTTGGCAACGATCCGAAGGTCCGCCGCCAGGAGCATGTTCATTCCGGCGCCCACGGCCGAACCGCGCACCGCCGCCACCGTGGGCACGCGGACCTGACCCAGCCGGTAGAAGGAGTCGTAGATCTTGCCCATGCCCTCGTAGGCATCCGGCGCCGCCGGATCCTTGCCCGCCGAGGTCAGCGTCGCGACGTCGCCACCGGCGCAGAACGACTTGCCGACACCGCGCACGACCAGCGCGCCGACCTCCGGCTTCGCGTCCACCTCGTCGAACGTGGCGATCAGCTCGTCGGCCATCCCCGGGGTCAGCGCATTGCGCCGGTCCGGGGCATTCAGCGTCACGATCGCGACGGCGCCGTCCACATCGAGCTGAACCTCACCAGTACCGGCCACGAGCCCACCTTCCTGCCGAGCGGACCAGCCCTAGCGCCAGTCGCCGCACTCCTGACAGGCATCAGACCATGCGTCCGACGCGCCCGCGCAGCGCGGTCAGACCGCCGTCGCCGACTCCCCTACCGGGCACAGCGCACTCACCCGGCGCAACTCAGTCCGCCTCGTCCGCCTTCACCGTCGGCGGCGGCGCCACCAGAGTCCACACCTCGTCCGCGAGCGTGTCGTCGAAGAGCACATGCCCCCGGTCGAAGGTCTTGAGCGCGACCCGCTGCCTTCCGTCGAGACGGTCCGAGAAGGCCACTTCTCGCTGGTGGCACGTTGGGCAAGGTCGCATCACGACCAGTGGAGTGAGGTCGAGCGCACCCTCGGGGGTCTGCAGGTAGAAGACGTCCTCGGCCAGCGCGGTCGGGCTGTTGAGGCTCCGGTGCTCGAAGTCGGGATGATCTCCCATGGCCTCCGACGCCGAGATGAGGAAGTCACCCTCCCGGCGGCGGAACTTCACGTCGTGCACGAGCAACCAGGGCATGTCGGCCAGGAAGCCCGCAGCCTCGACGGCCCGCAGGAACGGCGGAACGACCTCTGCCAGCCGCTCTGACGCCTCCAGGTTGTTCCGGGGGCCGGCTCCGTGCGCCCACTGGTTGCACTCCTTCAGCGGCCGGCGGAGGTCCGGCTCGAGACCGGTGTTGCCCTTCTTGAGCTTCAGGGCGTCGGGCATACCGATGAGCGCGGACGGGTGTGTCGCCATGACGCGATCCATGGACCGCACGACGTCGAGCCAGTGCCCCCAGGTGAGGCCCCGAGCGAAGCCCTTCTGGAGGTTGTCGAGTTCGGGCGTGCGCACCTGGTGCTGGCGGGCCCAGATCGTCGAGACGATGCCGAGCACCGTAGACAACGTCTCGGCGGCACGGAGGACGTTCTCGTACGCGTCCTTCAGGTCGCCGGACTGCTGGATCCCTCGGATGGACCTCGCGATCGGGTAGGGCAGCACCTTCCGCGCCTGCTGCAGCGTCGGTTCCTCGCGGAGGACGGCGAGGTCGAGGGCACTGATCGGCGTGGCGCCCCTGGATGGCTCAGCGCGGCTGGCGCCGGCGTCGCCCTTGCTGCGGTCCGGTGGCGGGTCCTGGCGCTCGAAGGGAGGTTCCGGCGGGGGTGACGCCGCAGTACGTCTCGAGGCTTCGGCGTGGCCTTGGGGTGCGGCCGGCCCGCTCGCGACCGTCACTCGCTGCTGCGGGCCTGTGGCTGTCGGGGCGGGAACCCCGTTCGCCGCCGCATGTCTCCGAAAGCGCCTCCGCCTCGCGAGAAGACGGAAATATGCGGGGACCAGACCCAGGAGAAAGCCGATGAGGGCAGCGCTCAGGATGGCGTTCGCCCACACCGGCATCGCCGTCGCAGGCTTGACGCCCTCCGACGGGAAGATCTGCGAGAGCGCTGCGATGAGCGCCCACACGCCGGTCCACCAGGCGAACCCGTCACGGTGCAGTGGCTTGTCGAAGAGCCGCATCACGGCAGCGATCTGCTTCGGCGGTCGCCCGTGGTCAGGATCCGGTGGAAAGGCCACGCCCGCACACTAGGTGAGCTCGGTTCCGTTACCCAGTCGTCCGACCGGATTGTGATCGGGAGCCCCGCCCCACCGCTGCCCCGGGGCGGGCACGCTCATCAGCGCCGGAATCATCGGAACACACGCCACGCTTGATCGACGGCTGCGAACAGTGGTTCTCGGCGGGATAGGATCGACGCCGTTCCTGAACGTTCCGTGTGTAACTACCTGCCGTCGGCCCTGCTGACGGATCAAGGCGGCACGCCTGATCCGTATAAGCACCGAGGTCATGACGCAGTCCCCTGTTCTCCGGCACGCCGGGCTCTCCTACTTCCCGCTCGCCTTCGTCGCGCGCCTGCCGTTCGCGATGATGGTCGTCGGCGTCCTCACGCTCGTCGTCGCCGAGCGCGGCTCGGTCACCCTCGGCGGGCTGAACTCCGCCGCCGCCGGCCTCGGCACCGCCCTCGCCGGCCCGCTGCTCGGTGCCGCCGTCGACCGGTGGGGCCAGCGCCGGGTCCTGGTCCCCGTCGGGCTGCTCAACGCCACCCTGCTCGGTGCCTTCATCCTCGTCGTCTCCAGCAGCGCTGCCGACGTCGTCGTCCTCGCGCTGTCGGTCCTGATCGGCGCCAGCGCGCCGCAGGTCGCCCCGCTCTCCCGCACCCGCCTGGTCGCCATCATCAAGCGCTGGGTGGAGCCGGACCGCCGCGAGAAGACCCTCAGCGGCACCATGGCCTACGAGTCCGCCGCCGACGAGACGGTCTTCATCGTCGGCCCGTTCCTCGTCGGCATCCTCGCCAGCGCCGTCGCGCCCTGGGTGGCGATCGCCGGCGCCTCGGCGCTCACGTTCGTCTTCGTCACCGCGTTCGCCCTGCACCACACCGGGCAGGTCGATCCGGGCACCGACTCCACTCCGGTCGAGCCGGCGCCCGTCCGCGACCTCCTCCGCGTCCCGCTGATGTCGGTCGTCATCGGCACGCTCGGCGTCGGCTTCTTCTTCGGCGCCACCCTGACCAGCCTCACCGGCTTCCTCGCCGCCGACGGCGACGGCGACCGCGCGGGCCTGCTCTACGGCGTCATGGGCATCGGCTCCGCCGCGCTGGCGCTCGGCTCGGCGGCCCTGCCGGCCCGGTTCACGCTCAAAGCCCGCTGGCTCACCTTCGGCTCCCTGCTGCTCGCCGCCGCCATCGCCTTCGCCGGCGCGCGGTCGGTCACCGGCCTCGTCGTCGCCCTGGCGGTCCTCGGCCTCGGCATCGGCCCGACCCTGGTGACCCTCTACAGCCTCGCCGCGCAACTCAGCCCCACCGGCCGCTCCGCGACCGTCATGACGATGCTCGGGTCCGCGATCGTCGTCGGCCAGTCCGTCACGTCGGCGCTGACCGGGCTCGTCGTCGACCGGCTGGGCGTCACGACCGCGCTGGCCGCCCCCGCCCTCTGTGCGGGCCTCGTGGTCGCCGCCGCGGTGGCGTACGCCGTCTCGACCCGCCGTCACGACTCCGACCGGGAGCTCGTCCCCGCCTGACGCGGAGCCGCGCGCACACCCGTTGACAGCGGGCGGCAGCCGAGCAGCATGGTCGCCGCGAGACGTCGCGAGTCCTCGCGGAAGGGAGGGCGTCATGCACGCCCGGACCACCACGATCACGGCCGACCCGACGCGGATGGACGACGGCATCGCCGACGTCCGCGACAGCGTGCTTCCCGCGGTGAGCGACATGGACGGCTGCATCGGCCTGTCGATGCTCTGCGACCGCGACTCCGGGCGCGTCATCGTCACCACCGCCTGGCAGTCCGAGGACGCGATCGCCGGCACCCGCGAGCGGGTGCGTGCGCTGCGCGACCGGGCGACGCGGCAGTTCGGCGCCACCGACGCCGAGGTCCGCGAGTGGGAGATCGGTGCCGTGCACCGGCTGCACCCCGCCGGGGACGACGCCTGCGCCCGGGTCACCTGGTCCCGCGTCGACCCCGCGACGATCGAGCGCGTGCTCGAGGTCTTCCGCACCGACCTCATCCCGCGCATGGACGAGATGCCGGGCTTCTGCAGCCTCAGCCTGCTGCTCGACCCGCGGAGCGGTGACAACTCGCTCACCGCCGTCTACGCCGACCGCCGAGCGCTGGAGGCCTCGCGGCAGCGGGCCATGTACATCCGCGACGAGTTCCGCCGGGCGCTGCACATGTCGGCCACCGAGGTGGCCGAGTTCGACCTCGTCCTGCACCAGCTCCGCGTCCCCGAGCTGGTCTGACGCCGTCAGAACGGCGACACCCGACGGCGCCGTCGCGCGCCCCTGCTCCCCGATAGTGCAGATCTCACCTCCTGGACTTCTCACGATGAAGAGACGCGTTGTGCAAGATCAAATGGTGTAGAGCGATACCTCTGATGCGCCTGCGACTACGCAGTGATTGTCCGTGGGTTCGACTGAACGGCCGTTCGACGGGAAGGCGTTCGCCTTCAACGCCGGCCTGGCTCTGGTCGGCGGGGGTGCGGGCCGAGCGATCAGCGGAGCCTGGCGCAACAGTGCCTTCGCGAGGATGGGCAGGCACGCGGCCGGCGGTCTCGCCCGCCAGCCGCGAGCGCAACAGATCGGCTTCAACATGTTGACGAACGGCTCGCTCGCCCTGATGGGCTACAGCAACGCCTGGCACGTCAAGCGCAGGAGGTGAGGCCGATGCCGACGAGCTCGTCGAGACTGGTCATCCGGGCGAATCCGGGCCTGCGCGTCGCCCTGGTGTTGTACCTGCTCTTCATGTTGATGTGGGGCTGGTTGGCCGCACCGTTCGCGGAGCAGTCGAGCCTCCGGTGTGCTCTGGTGGCCACGCTGACGGGAGTGCTGGCGGCCCCGGCACTTCTGCTCGGCACCACCGCCATCGTGGTGGGACGGGACGGCTACCTCACCTTGGTCAATCTCTGGGTGGCTGTGACCATCCCCTGGGAGGACGTGTCCCACCTGTCGGCCGAGGACGGATTCCAAGTCGTCCTGCGATCAGGTCGAAAAGAGAGCTCCTCGGCGATCGCCACGTCCCTCATCGGCACGATCGCCCGTTACCCAAGCGCCAGGCGGGCGATCCGCACCATCGAGGAGTTCCTGGGCCAGGATCTCTCGACGCCCAGAGCCTGGCAGTCGGGCGACGTCGATACGCAGCGGACGTTCCGCTCCGTGGCTGTCGCCTGGGCTGGGGCGTATGCCTTGTTCGTCGGCTGCGTCGCCTACCTGATCGCTCGATTCATCGCCTAGCTGTAGTGCCCATGAGCGTTGTTGACGACGTCGCGGGCTGATCCAAAGAGGAGAGCCCGTGCCGAAGAGGGCCGCTGCCAGGTCTCGCCGGTACTGGGGCGACGGCCTCACCCCGCCCTGGCGCTGGTTCTACGTCGCGCTCGCCATCGCCTGGACGGCCACGCTGGGGTACTTCCTGAACAACACCGGCCAAGGATGGACGGCGGTCGGCGTGCTCGCGGTGCTCCTCGTCGCCATCGCGGCCCTCACCCACCCGGGGACGACGACCGAGCGGGCACTCGCACGCACCCGGCGCCACCAGTACCGGCACCGACGTGACGGGGACCCGAGGCCCCCGGGGTTCGACGGCTGACGACCGGCAGCGCCCGACCGGCTGATCCAGGCCTAGACGCCGAGGTGCGCCAGTGCCTGGAGCAGCAGCGTCGCCTGGCCGTTCATCAGCTCACCCAGCACTGCCGGGTCCCGCGCCTCGAGCGGCGAGAACCAGGTCAGCTCCAGCGCGTCCTGCTGCGGGGCGCAGTCGCCCTCGACCGGGACGACGTAGGCCAGCGACACCGCGTGCTGCCGCGGGTCGTGGAACGGCGTCACCCCCGGAGTGGGGAAGTACTCGGCCACGGTGAACGGCTGCGGCGCCGGTGGTACCCGCGGCAGCGCGAGCGGGCCGAGGTCCTTCTCCATGTGCCGGAGCAGGGCCGTGCGGATCCGCTCGTGGTACAGCACGCGGCCCGAGACCAGGGCGCGCTTGATCTGCCCGTCCTCGCCGGCGCGCAGCAGCAGCCCGACCGCGGTGACGACGCCCTGCTCGTCCACCCGCACGGGGATCACGTCCACGTACAGGATGGGCAGCCGCTCGCGGGCCGCGTCCATCTCCTCGCGGGCCAGCCAGCCCCCACCGGTCGCCGTCGTCACCTCGGTCATGGGGACTGTCTAACCGATCAGACTCCGTTCCCGTCCGATCGGGTCGGTAACGTCGCCGATTCGGCTTGATGGACAGTGTCGCGCTGGCGACACTGTCTGTATGGCTCTTCTGAGCAACCAGCAGGCCGCCGACCGGATCGGGGTCTCGCTCCGCCACGTCCAGCGGCTGGTCTCGGGTGGTCAGCTGGTCGCGATCGGGCCCGACCGCATCGACGCCGAGTCCGTCGCCCAGTGGATGGCCCAGCGCGACGGCAGCCGCCTGCGCGCGTGGGAGGAGCCGACAGCCTGGGCCGCCGTCGCCCTGCTGGAGGGGCGGCCGGCGCCGTGGCTCGGCCAGGCCCAGCGGTCGCGCCTGCGCTCGGCACTGGCCGCCGCCACCGCAGACGAGCTGGTGGCCCGCACCCGCAACCGCGCCACGGTCCGCCGCTACCGCGCCCACCCGCGCGCCGGGATGCACCTCCTCCGTGCCCTCGCCCCCTCGGGGATCAACCTGGGCATCGGCGGGCTGACCCCGATGCCCGACCGGCCCGACGGCTACATCGCCGAGGCCGAGATCCTCGACCTGGTCATCCGCTACCGCATGGAGATCGACCCGGGCGGCGACATCACCCTGCGCGGCACCCACATGCCCATGGACGTCGTCCGGGAGCTGGCCGACGGCGACCGCCACGCGCTGGCCGGCCTCGACCTCGCCGCCTCCACCGACCCCCGGGAGCGCTCGGCCGGCCGCCGCATCCTGGACCGCGCCGTCGCGGCCCTGCGTGGCTGAGCCCCTGCGGCCGGGCACCCCGCCGGGCGGCTGGGGCCGCCCATGGCCCGACGTCGCCGAGCTGGCCGCCGTCGTCCCCGCGTCGTCCTGGACGCTGATCGGCGGGCTGATGGTGCAGCTGCACGCCGTCGCGGCCGGACTGCCGGTGGTCCGCCCCACGAACGACGTCGACGTCCTGCTGCACGTGGAGACCGAGCGCGGTCGGGCCGCCCAGGTGGCCCGTGGGCTGGAGCAGCTGGGCTACGAGCTGGCCCCGAGCATCGACTCCCGCGTGGGCACCGCGCACCGGTTCGTCCGGGGGTCGGCGACCGTCGACCTGGTGGGCTCACCGCGCTCCGTCGTCGACATGGTCGCCCCCGACCACGCGCCGGCCCGCACGCTCGAGCGGTTCCGCGGCTACGAACTGGTGACGGTGCCCGGCGGCACCCAGGCACGCCGGCGCACGGTCGCGACGGAGCTGCAGATCGGCGACGGCGGTCCGACCCGGCTGAGCGTGCCCGACGCCTTCGGCGCGCTGATCCTCAAGGCGGCCGCGCACAGGACGGACACGCGCGACCCCGACCGGCACCTGACCGACGCCGCCGTCCTGCTCGCCTGCGTCGACCCGTTCGAGGAGCGGGCCCGCTCGTCGAGTGACCGCTCCCGGCTGCTGCACCTGAAGCGGCACCTGGCCGACCCGACCGCCCCTGCGTGGCTGGCCCTGCCGGAGAGCGCGCGCCGGGACGCGCAGGACGCCCTCGGGTTCCTCTGCGAGGAGCCGACCGCCCGGGGGTGAGGCGGGGTCAGACGCCGGTCGGCATCCGGTCGGTCGGGCGACGGCGCACCGTGCGGACGGTCCGCGCCGCCGCCTCACGGGCGAGGCCGATGATCGGACCGGTGTCCCAGCCCGGGCGCCGCTCGACCGCCTCGGCCGGCGTCTCGACCTGCGGGGCCAGCGTCTGCGCGGCGGCCGCGGCCAGCGCCGCCCGGCGGCGGGCCAGGATGGCCTCCTTCTGCCGGTCGACGCGCTCCTTCTCGGCGAGGACCAGCAGCTCCTCCTGCGCCTCGACGACGGTGCGCCGCGACTCCTGCTGCAGCTCCTCGACCGCGACGTCGCTGGCGTCCCGGATCGCGGCGAGCTTGTCGTAGGCGCTCGGCGGGCCGAAGTTCAGCAGGAGCTTCATGATCACGGGCAGCAGCTCGATGCACATGAACATCAGCGAGAGCATCGTCTTCGCGGCCCAGAGGGTGCCGTTCTTGTCGCTGAGCCGGTCGAGCGCCTCCAGTCTCAGCAGGATGCCGCCGGAGCCCTCGTTGGCGGAGTCGAACGCGGCCTGCAGCCGGTCCTGCTCCGCGGTCAGCCGCTCGAATTCCGCCTCGTCGGTCGCCAGTGCGCCCGTCGCCTGGGCGGCGCTGCGCTCCTGCGCGTTCGCGGCCTGGTCCAGGGCGGCGTCGAGCTCCGCCTTGGCGGCGGCGACGGCGGTGGTCTGCGCGTCGGCATTGGCCCGCGCGGACTGGTAGGCCGTGCCGGGGCCGGCGTCACCGGTGCCGCAGGTGCCGTCGAGCTCGCACTGGGCGCGCGTCTCGAGGTCGCGCGCCGTGGCCGCGGCCTGCTCGTAGGCGGCCTGCTTGGCCGCCACCGTGCCCTGAACGACGGCGAGCTGGGGGTCGGTGCGCCCACCGCTGGCGACGATCGACCGCTCGGTGGCGATCCTCTCCTCGAGCTCCGGCATGCCGGCGAACCGGGCGTCGGAGGCCAGCGACGTCCGATACTGGTCGGCCGCCTCGGCCTGCATGGTCACGATCTCGGTGTCGATCTCCTTGTGGAAGATCTGCAGCGTCAGGGGGGTGGCGACGACGACGCCGAGGATCAGCGCGAGCCCGACGCGCGGCACGGCGAGGGCGATGTTCCGCTTCAGCGAGGCGTCGTGCGCCATGCCGACCAGCAGCATCCGGTCCAGGTTCACGATGACCGCGCCCCAGCCGATGCCCAGCAGCAGCGCGAACGGCCACCAGACGCCGATGGCCATGTGCACGGCGAAGGCCGCGGAGAGGACGGCGAGGCCGCCGGTGCTCAGCAGGACGCCGCCCAGTGCCACGAACTTGGGACGGGCTCCCGGCGTCGCCGCCAACAGGTCGGGGCGAGCGCCACCGAGCACCGCCAGGGCGTTGCCGATCCGCTGATGTCGAGCCATGCCGTTCCGATCCCCCCCGGCGACGGGAGTAGCGAAGGGTCCGTCGCCTCCCTTGCCTCATCGGCAGTCCGGGGGCGGATCGGGGTAGTGCGGGATCTCACACCGGGTTGCCGCCGCGCCGCTCAGCGCCGAGCCTCGACCGGTGAGCGATCCCCTGCAGCGGTTCGTCGACGCCCAGCGCGACACCTACGACCAGGCCCTCTCCGAGCTGCGCGCAGGGCAGAAGCGCACGCACTGGATGTGGTTCGTGTTCCCGCAGATCGCCGGGCTCGGGCGCAGCGGCATGGCGCAGCGGTTCGCGATCGCCGACCTCGACGAGGCCCGCGCCTACCTGGCGCATCCGGTGCTCGGCCGGCGGCTGGTCGAGTGCGCCCGCGCGCTCACCGCCCTGGACGTCGACGACCCGGTCGCCGTCATGGGTTCGATCGACGCGGTGAAGCTGCGCTCGTCGATGACCCTGTTCGCGCGTGCTTCTGATGAGCCTGTCTTCCGCGAGGTGCTCGACCACTACTTCGGCGGCGAGGAGGACGACGCCACGACCAGCCGGCTGTGACGACGCGCTCCACCCCACCGGACGCGCAGCGGTCCTATAGTCGTCGCTCCTGAACCTCGGCACGGGGGTCGACCATGGCGTTGCTCTCGCGACTGCGTCCTCCGACGGGGTCGCACGGCTTGCCGAGGGCGCCTCTCGCCGCGGCCGGGGTCGCACTGCTCGTCACCGGCGCGGTCGCAGTCTTCGTCTCCACCAACGCGACCGGTACCGGTGCCCTCATCGCCGCCGGGCTCGTTCTCGTCGCGATCGCGAGTTTCGGCGACCGCATCGAGACGATGGAGGGCGCAGGCCTCAAGATTCAGCTGCAGCAGGCGGCGGCGTCTCAGCTGGAGGCGGCCACGCAGGCCGAGGCCGCCGGCGACCTGCAGGGGGCGCAACGACTGCGCGGCGAGGCGGCACGACTGCTCGAGGCCGCGCGCACGGTGGCCACTCGGTACGAGACGATCCGCGCCAGCCAGGCCTCGAGCTGGCGGCGGACCGAGGAGCTCGACGCCCTGGTACGGCAGGAGTCGCGCGCCCTATCCACGGCGTTCAGCTCCCCCGAAGCCGTGCGTGGCCTCTTCAGGGCGGGCGACGACGGCTATCGCATCGTGGCCCTCGGGATGATGTACGCCGATCCTGCCCTCGCCGACCCGGGAACCGTCGCCGAGGCGATCACCTCATCACGCTCGGCCTTCGAGCAGTACTACGCACTTCGTGCCGCCGAGGCGCTGGCGGAGCAGAAGCCTGCGCCGCCCGGTACGGACACGCTGAGGGACGCCGTCCGGTCTGCGCTCGCGTCCGAACAGCTCCGCCAGCCGGACTCCGACCGCGGCGAGGTTGCCCGGCGGGTGCTCCAGCTCCTGGGATGAGCGGCCTGTGGACAACGCTCACGCGCGTCGGCGGGAACTGACACGGTTCCGGGCATGACCACTCCCCCGCTGACCGACGCCCCCGTCCGCTCGGACGCCGACCTCACCGCCCGCTGGGAACTGGTGCTGGACCCGCCGGAGTTCGCCAAACGTCACCTGTGGCTGCTCTGGCTCGACGCCTACGGCCGCCAGCTTCCGATCGTCATCCCGGTCGACGACGTGCCCCGTGTGCCGGATCTCCAGCTGCTGGTAGGGCTCCGTCAGGTGCACGAGTCGCTGCTCGCCGACCAGCTCGGCGGCCGGGGGCACCTCGCGCTGGCGCTGTGCCGACCGGGTTCCGCCGTCCCCACCGCGGACGACGAGGCCTGGGCGGAGGCGCTCTCCGGTCTCCTGGAGGACGTCTCGTGGAGCCTGCACCTGGCCGCCGACGGCAGCGTCGTGCCGCTGGTGCCGATCAGCCGAGGCTCTTGAGCACCTCGATCGAGCGCAGCCGGTCGCCGTGCTCGGCGGCCAGCGGCGTGGCGTTGAGCGTGGTGACGCCGGCCTCGCGGAAGGCGGCCACCCGCTCGGCGACGTGCCCCCGCGGGCCGATCAGCGACACCCCGCGCACGAAATCGTCGGGCAGCGCCGCGGCGGCCTCGTCCTTGCGGCCGGCGAGGTAGAGGTCCTGCACCGTGGTGGCGGCATCCTCGTAGCCGTACCGGACGGCGAGGTCGTTGTAGAAGTTCTTGCCGCGGGCGCCCATGCCGCCGACGTACAGCGCCAGCTGCGCCCGCACCCGGTCGAGTGCGGCGGCCTGCTCGTCGGCGTCCTCGCTGATGAGCAGCTGGGTGTCGACGACGATCTGGAGCTGTCCCAGCTCCGGGTCCCGCCGCGCCGTGCCCTCGGCGAGCGGCTCCCCGAACACCTTCGCGCTGCCCTCGGGGAGGAAGAAGGTCGGCTGCCAGCCCTCGAAGAGCTCGGCGGCGAGCGCGACGTTCTTGGGCCCGATCGCGGCCAGCACCATCGGCACGCGCTCCCGCACCGGCTGGTTGATCAGCTTGAGCGGCTTGCCGAGCCCGCTGCCCCCACGCTCGGCGGTGAGCGGGACGTCGATGTACGTCCCGTGGTGGTCCAGCCGCTCGCGGCGCCACACGGTGCGGCAGACCTCGACGACCTCGCGGGTGCGGGCCAGCGGCGCGGTGTAGGGCATGCCGTGGAAACCCTCGACCACCTGCGGGCCGGAGGCACCGATCCCCAGGGTGAACCGGCCGCCGGAGACGAAGTCCAGGCCGGCGGCGGTCATGGCCAGCAGGGCCGGCGTGCGCGAGTAGATGTTGAGGATCCCCGAGGCGATCTCGATCGTCGTCGTGCGCGCGGCGAGGTAGCCGAGCTGGCTGACGGCGTCGAAGGAGTAGGCCTCGGCGACGAACACCGTGTCCAGGCCCACGCTCTCGTACTCGGCGATGACCGCGGCGGTCTCCGCGAAGCCGCTGCTGTAGGAGATCGGCATGCCGATGCGCACGGAGGCTCCAGTCGCCGAGAGGACGTTCGTCGCAACCTAGCGAAGTCGGCGGCCCGTCAGCGCAGTCGCGGCACCTCGGTCCAGCCCCCGGCGTCGCGCAGCGCCGTCTTCAGGACCTTGCCGCCGGCGTTGCGCGGCAGCGGGCCGTCGACGAGCCGGATGAACTGCGGCGTCTTGAAGTCGGCCAGCCGCGCGCGGGCGAAGTCGCACAGCGACGGGACCAGGCCCTCGAGGTCGGCGCCCGGCCGCGGCAGGATCACCGCGCCCACCTTCTCCCCCATCACCGGGTCCGGGACGCCGACGACGGCGACCTCGACGATGTCGGGGTGCGCGGCGAGTGCGTTCTCGACCTCGACCGAGTACACGTTCTCGCCGCCGCGGTTGATCATGTCCTTGGCGCGGTCGACGATGCGCACGATGCCGTCGGTGATGGTCGCGAGGTCGCCGGTGTGCAGCCAGCCGTCGACGATCGTCTCCGCCGTCTTCTCCGGGGCGCCCCAGTAGCCGGCGACGACGTTCGGCCCCCGCACCAGCAGCTCGCCGACGCCGGTCTCCGGGTCGGGGCGGTGCAGGCGGACGTCGTTCACCGGTGCCGGGAAGCCGACCGCGTCGGAGTGCGTGGCGGCGTACTCGTGCGGGAGGAAGGTGGCCAGCGCCGTCGTCTCCGACAGACCGAACCCGTTGCCGAGCCGAGCCCCCGGGAAGGCCTGGAGAAGACGGTGCACCAGCTCGGGGGCGATGGGCGCACCGCCGTAGCTGAGGGTGCGGATGCTGCTCACGTCCGTCGTCGCGAAGGCGGGATTGCGTAGCACGAGCTCGTAGATGGTCGGCACGCTGGTGACCAGCGTGATGCCGTACTCGGGGATCGCGGCGAGGAAGGCCGCCGCCTCGAAGCGCGGCATGATCACCGACGTCCCGCCGACGGCGATCTGCGTCATGAACTGCGAGCAGCAGCCGGTGACGTGGAACAGCGGCACCGAGATCAGCGTGGCCTGCTCGGGGCTCCGGGGCAGCTCGCGGCAGCGGATGACGCTCTCGACCGTCGTCACGAGGTTCTCGTGGGTGACCATCGCGCCCTTCGGCCGGCCGGTGGTGCCGGATGTGTAGAAGAGCGCGGCGACGTCGGTCCGGTGCGGGTTCGGCAGCTCGACCGGGTCGTCGTCGGGCAGCGGCTCCCCGGGCTTCACGACGTACGCGGCTCCGCAGTCGCCGAGGATGTACTCGGCCTCGGTCTCCGACAGCCGGGTGTTCATCGGGACGACGACGGCGCCGGCGAGGTGGCCGCCCCAGAAGGCGAGGACCCAGTCCAGCCCGTTGGGCAGGTTGATCGCCACGCGGTCCCCGGGGCGGACGCCGTTCGCGCGGAGCCCGCCGGCGACCCTGCGGGCGCGGTCCCACAGGTCGGTGTAGGTGGTCGACGGGCCGCCGAGCTCGACGATCGCCGTCCGGTCGCCGTGACGCTCGACGGTCCCCTGCAGCAGCGTGACGGCGTTCGCGGTCAGGCCCGTATAGCACTTGATGCCGTCCGCGCCGACCTCGATGCCGCTGGTGTCGAACGGACCCTGCTCCGACGCGCTCACTACTCCCCCGTCCCGGCGGCCACAGTTCGGTCACCTGTTCCGCATTCTGCGCCTGGGGTCTCCGGTGCCGTTCACCCGATCCGGGAACCGGGCGTCCGCTGTCCACAGATACGGAACGGTTGGTGGCCGCGTATCAGTAGTCTGCGGCGGTGCGTGATCTTCGTGGGCTCCGTCGCACCGTGGTCGCTGCCGTCCTCGCGACGGTTGTGCTGAGCGGCTGCTCGGAGAAGCAGGAAGCGAACGAGTCCCTGCCGACGACGGCGTCCTTGACGACGGAGTCACGGCCACAGCTCGGTCCGGCCGACTTCCCCGTCCCCGACGAAGCGCGCGAAAGAACGCCCGAAGGTGCGGTCGAGTTCGTCCGCTACTACGTAGCTCTTACGCAGCACCTAGCGGTTACTTCCACTCCTCCCGATCCGTTGCTCGAGCTGAGCGACGAGTGCCGCACGTGTGTACGCGTCGCCCAGTCGTTCGACTCCGACCTCGCGGCCAATTACACATACCAGGAGTACGAGTACGAGTTCGAGGAGTACGGCCCTGCCCTGATTCACGGCGATACGGCAGAGGTCGGATTCGCGTATGTGCAGGGGCCCATCATCGCGGTCGACTCGGCTGGGCAGGTTGTGCCGGATCGGTCGGCAGCCACCCCCACGGAGCTGCAATCCGGGGCCTCCTTGATTTGGAAAGACTCCATCCAAAGCTGGGTGATTACCGGGTTAACGGTGGGTTGAAGTGCGCAGGTTGCTTGTCATCATGAGCGTTCTGCTGGCATGGATGGCGGTGAGCATCGTCCCGGCTCAGGCGTGCGTTGGACTGGACTGCGACGGTCCCGACGTCACGATTGGCCAGGGGTCGCTCACTGCCGCATACCTAGAGCAGGCGTCGGGTGGATTAATGATCGCCTCGAACGCCGCTCCGGTCGATCATCCGTACACGTATCAGTTGTCACACCCCTGCGTCGTGGATGATCGGGAAAACGGTGGGTGTCGTAGCAGCGACTTTCGGCAGTGCCCGGCTTTCCCAGGTCGAGTTGTCGAGGACCTCGTCCCGGAACGCCGGCGATTAGCACTCCCGACCCCCGACGGCACAACTCGAACCATCGACGGATTTCCCACCAACGGAGCCGCCGTCGGCACGCCTGTCGGCCCATGGATTGTTGGCGCACGCCAATGCATCGACATCACGGCGCTGAATCCGCCGCCGTCGCCGGCTGAGGTGTTCAGCTACTTCCAGCGACTCCCGCTGCCGACACTGACCACCCAGCACCAGCCACCGGGTGACGGCCTGGCCGGACTGCCGGTCATCTTCTACACCGACTCCCCCACCACCCAGACCTTCACCGTCGACATCCGCGGCTTCACCGTCGTCATCCAGGCCACCGCACAACAGTTCACCTGGCACACCGGCGACCCCACCGGCCAGATCGTCACCACCGACCCCGGCCAGCCCTACCCCGCCCAGACCATCGAGCACGACTACCGGTCCGGCACCTACACCGCCTACCTCACCGTCACCTGGGGCGCGACCTTCACCGTCAACGGCAGCGCCCCTGCCGACGTCCCAGGCACCACCACCACCGACGGACCACCCGTCACCTTCGACGTCCGCCAAGCAAGGACCGTCCTCACCAACCCCTACGACTGATCCGAAACTGTCGTACCCCACCTCTAGCCTGCGGTTATGGACATCGAGCAGCTGCCGAGCGTGGGCGAGCCGCTGCTGGTGACCGCCGAGGACCTCGCACCCTCGTGCAGCGACATCGAGCTGGTCGCCGACATCTGGGCCGCCGACTCCCACGCCGCCCGCCACGCCGCCGAACTCGCGGTCTCCGTGGCCGCTTTCGCCCGCCGCCGGCACATCCAGCGCGACGCCGAGTTCCGTCCGCGTGGCGGCCCCGGCCTCGACTCGCGTCTGCGGAGGCACCAGGCGCTGGCGGAGGTGTCGGAGACCTTCGTCCCCGAGCTCGCCCTGGTCCGCAACTGCACCGAGGTCGAAGCCGAGAACCTCGCCGCGGAGTCGATCGTGCTGGTCAACAAGCTCCGCGGCACGTGGACCGCCCTCTACGAGGGCCGCCTCGACGTCCGCAAGATGCGCGCCATGGTCGACCTGCTCGCCGGGGTCCGCCAGGAGATCATCGACCAGATCGAGCAGCAGGTGCTGCCCGCCGCCGAGACGCTCACCGTCCCCCTGCTGCGCCAGCGGGTCCGCCGCCTGCTCGCCAAGCTCGACGCCGACGCCCTCGACAAGCGCCGCGAGGAAGCCGCCCGCTCCGCCAACGTCACCCACCGCCCGACCGGCGACGGGCTCGGTCAGGTCGTCATCGACCTCCCCGTCGCCCGATCCGCCGCCTGCGTCGACGCCATCGACCAGTACGCGCAGATGCTCCGCGCCGACGGCGACACCCGGCCCATCGGCGTCATCCGCGCCGCCGTGGCCGCAGACCTCATCCTCCGCCCCTGGGACACCACCCGACCGCCGGTCACCGCGAAGCTGGTCATCCACGCACCACTGGCCTCCCTTCACGAGCGCGGCACCACCCCGCAGCCCGGTGCGGAGATCGACGGTGAGATCGTCACCGCCGCCGAATGCCGCGAACTGCTCGAGGAACTGGACTTCCTCGGCGTGGCCGACGGCCCGACGGGCGGCTCCGTCCACCTCGCCATCGAAGACCCCACCACCGGCCGGCTGCGCGCGCTCGCCACACCCCGCGAACTCCGCCGAGCCGCCGCCCGCTGCGACTGCAAGGGCCCCGGACTGCGCGCACCCCGCGCCACACCCGGCTACCGCCCCACCGCCGAACTCCGTCGCTTCATCCAGGTCCGCGACCGCCACTGCCGCATGCCCGGCTGCCGGCGCCGCCCCGGCCGCCTCGACATCGACCACGCCGACGCGTACGCCGACGGCGGCGCGACCTCCTGCGACAACCTCTGCTGCCTGTGCCGAAAGCACCACCGCATCAAGACCTTCGCCGCCGGCTGGCACTTCGAGCTCCTCGACGACGGACGACTCATCGTCCGCACCCCCACCGGAGTCACCCGCCACACCGACCCACCCGCCTGGTACCTCGACGCCGAACCCGACCCACCATGGCTCGACGAGACCGCCCCACCCGACCCGATGCGCTGCTGAGCCGACCACCGCGACCGATCCGGTTCCCAAATCGTCCGACAGCGAGGACAGTCATGGCTGCGGCGACGCCGCCCGTGGCTCGCCCGCTCGCGAGGGGGACTCGTTATGCGTGCGCGCTCCACCACCGTCCAGGGCGACCCGAAGAACCTGGACAAGGGCATCCGCTACGTCAGTGACCGGGTTCTGCCCGCCGTCATGGGCATGGACGGCTTCATCGGCCTCTCGATGCTCGCCGACCGGCACACCGGTCGCTGCATCATCACCAGCGCGTGGGAAGACACTGCCGCGCTCCACCGGAGCGCCACCGAGGTGAAGGCCATGCGCGCCCGCGCCGCCGACATCCTCGGCGGACCGGCCACCGTCGACGCCTGGACCATCGACGTCCTCCACCGGCTGCACCCCACCCGGCCCGGCGCCTGCACCCGGGTCACCTGGATGCGCAACCGCCCTCAGCACCTCGACGGCATGATCGACGCCTTCGGGATGAGCATCGTCCCGCGCCTCGCCGACCTGCCCGGCTTCTGCGCCGTCAGCATGCTCACCAACCACGACGACGGCCGCAGCACCGCCGCCGTCACCTACGACACCCGCGACGCCATGCAGGCCTCGCTCGACCAGGTCACCGAACTGCGCCGCGACTTCACCCGCGCCGTCGGGGCCGAGGTCGTCGAGGTCGCCACCTACGACCTGGTGGTCGCCCAGCTGCGCGTCCCCGAGACCGTCTGACTCGAGCGAAGGGGACGGCGACAGCTCACCGGCCGGCGCCGTCCCCAGAGCGGAACCCTCAGACCACCCGCGTCAGCGCCGGCCACAAGCCGTCGCCGCCGTCGGCCAGCAGCCCCGCCGCCAGCACGCGCGACCACACGAGCTCCGACCCCGCCTCGTCCCGCCACGACCACAGCCGCCGCGTCAGGTGGTGCAGCTTGTGCTCCTGGGTGAACCCGATCGCCCCGTGCACCTGGTGCGCCAGCCGCGCCACGACCTCCACCGCCGCGCCGGCCCGCACCTTCGCCGCCGCAGCAGCCAGCACCACGTCCGACGAACCGTGCGCCAGCGCCTGCACGGCCGCGTCGACCAGCGCCGTCACCGCGACCACCTCGCCGGCCATCTCGGCCAGCTCCATCTGGATCGCCTGGAACTTGCCCAACGGACGACCGAACTGGTGCCGCTCCCCGGCGTACTGCACCGTCCAGTCGAGCACCCGCTCCAGCGCCGCCGCCAGCTGCACCGACCGCGCCAGCGCGAACCCCGCCCGCAGCTCCTCCGCCTGCCCCTCTGTCAGCGGTGCCACCAGCGCGGAGACGCCGCCCAGTGCCAGCGAGCCCCGCGGCTCCCCCGCCAGGTTGAAGGCATCACCCGCGGCCACGCCCTCCAGCGACACCAACGCCAGCGCAGGCCCCGGCAGGAGCAGCGCCGCGTGCTCGGCCGCTCCCGCCCACGGCACGTCGGCCACGGAACCGGTCAGCGTGAAGCCCTCACCGGCCGGAACCGCCGAGACCGAGTCGGCGACGGCGAACGTCAGCGGCTCCTCCACCGGCGGCAGCGGCAGACCGGCCGCGACCACCGCGGGACCGGCCACCAGCAGCTGCTCGGCCACCGGCACCGCCGCCGCACCCGCGGCCAGCGTCCGCACGATCGCCACCGCGTCGGCCAGCTCGCCACCGGAGCCGCCCGCGGACTCCGGCAGACCCACCCCGGTCAGACCGGAGGAGGCCAGCGCCGACCACAGACCCGCGTCCCAGCGCCGCTCGGCAGTCAGCACGAACGGCTCGAAGCCGGAGAGGATGTCCCGGACGGTCTCGACCACCAGGTCCTGGTCACTCATCGCAGCCCCAGTCCACGCGCCACGATCCCGCGAAGGATCTCGTTCGTCCCGCCCCGCAGCGTGAAGCCCGGCTGGTGCAGCTGTGCCTCCGCCAGCGCCCGTGCCAGTGTGTCCGGCGAGTCCAGCGACGGCGTCACGTCGACCACCCGCCGCACCTCCTCGATCACGTCCGCCTCGAAGGTCGTCCCCACGTCCTTGACCAGTGCCGCCGGGATGTTGGGCAGCTCCCCCCGGTCCAGCGCCGCCGCGATGCGAAGCGACATCTGCCGCAGCGCCAGCACCCGCGCGGACAACCGCCCCAGCGCGGCCAGCTGCGCGGCGTCGCCGGTGTCGACGACTCGACGTCCGAACTCGGCGATCAGTGGATATGTCGACAGGAACCGCTCCGGCCCCGACCGCTCGAAGGCGAGCTCCGCGGTCACCTGGTGCCAACCGTCGCCCTCGGTCCCCAGCAGCATGTCGCCCGGGACGACGACGTCCTCGAACACCACCTCGTTGAAGTGGTGCCCGCCGTCCAGGATGCGGATCGGGTTCACCGTGATGCCCGGCAGCGAGAGGTCGACCAGGAGCTGCGACAGCCCGGCGTGCCGGTTCGCCGGGTCGGCCGGCGAGGTACGCACCAGCACGATCCCGTAGTGCGAGGCGTGCGCGTTCGACGTCCACACCTTCGCCCCGTTGACCACCCAGTCACCGGACTCGTTGCGCGACGCGCGGGTCCGGATCGAGGCCAGGTCGGAGCCCGAGTCCGGCTCGCTCATGCCGATCACGAAGAAGCACTCGCCCCGCACGATCCTCGGCAGGATCTCCTCGCGCTGCTTCTCGGTGCCGTACCGCAGCAGGTTCGGGCCGGACTGCCGGTCGGCGATCCAGTGCGCAGCCACCGGCGCCCCGGCCGCGAGCAGCTCCTCGGTGACGGCGTAGCGCTCCATCGCCGTCCGCTCGTGGCCGCCGTACTTCTTCGGCCAGGTCATGCCCAGCCACCCGCGCTCCCCCAGCTTCCGGGAGAACTCCGGGTCGACGCCGGACAGCCAGGTGTCCACGTGCGTCCGGAAGCTGCCGGCGGCCAGCTCGGCGGCGAGGAACTCGCGCACCTCCGCCCGCACCCGCTCGGCGGCCTCGGACCGCGGCGCAGGCGCCAGGACCAACGAGTTGCTCATGCGACTCCCCACATCGACGTGGCCGTGCTCCCCGCCGTTGTACAGGGCGCCGCGGAAACGCCGCGCGGCGGGCGGGCGACCAGCCCGGGGTGCCGCCCCCTCATTCCGGCGCGGAGTCCTCCTCGGACGGGCCGCGGGTCAGGGCCCGGAGCTCGGTGACGACGTCGGTCGCCACCGTCCCCAGAGAGGTGAGCGCCTCGCTGACCAGCCGCCGCACCCCGAAGATGTCCAGCCCGAGAGCGGACCCCATGCCCGAGCCCGCCTCCAGGCCGCCGAGCTCCCCACCGAGCTCACCGCTGGCCGGCGCTCGCTCGGCGAGCTCGGGTGACCAGCGCATGGCATCGCCCGACATCGACCAGTCCCCGGTGGCACCGTCGATCGCGTCGGCGACAGGGTTCACGTGAGCCGAAGAGTCCATGACCGCCTCCTGCCGAGGTCGCCTCCATGGTGGACCCGATGGGCGCCACCGGAAAGCGGGAGCCGGCTCAGACACGGGTGAGTGCGAGCAGCGCGATGTCGTCGGGCCGGTGCTCCCCGACCATCTCCTCCAGCAGCCGGTCGCACAACGCGTCGGGGTCCGCCGAGCACGCCCGGCCGGCCACGTCGAGCAGCCGGTCCATCCCGACGTCGACGTCGGCGTCCCGGCTCTCCACCAGCCCGTCGGTGTAGAGCACCAACGTCGACCCCGCCGGCAGCACCCCGGCCCACTCCAGGGCCGGCGTCGCGGCGCGCGGCGCACCCAGCATCCGGGTGGGCCGCACCGGCAGGAACGACGCCGTCCCCGCGGTGCACAGCAGCGGCGGCAGGTGCCCTGCCGAGGCCACCCGCAGCTCCCCCGACACCGGGTCCAGCGTGCCGAACAGCGCCGTCGCCATCCGCTGCACCCCCAGCAGCGACCAGCTCGCCTGCAGCCGCTCGATCAGCGCGCTCGGCGACGGCCGATCGGCCAGGTGGGTCCGGCACACCGCCCGCAGCTGGCCCATCGTCGCCGCCGCGGTGATGTCGTGCCCGACGACGTCGCCCACCGCCAGCCCGAGCAGACCCCCGGGCAGCTCCACCACGTCGTAGAAGTCACCTCCCACCGACACACCCTGCGTCGCGGCCACGTACCGCACCGCCGTCCGCAGGCCCGGGACCGCCGGCGGGGCCGGGGGCAGCAGGCTCTCCTGGAGCGTGTGCGAGGTCTGCGACTCCAGCTCGTACCGCTGCGCCTTGTCCACGACCTGCGACAGCTGCAGCGCCAGCTGCTCGGCCACCTCCACGTCGGCAGCGGTGAACGGCGGCCGGTGGCGGTCCGCGGCCACGGTGAGGACGCCGAGCCGCCGCCCGTCGATGCCGATCGGCACGCTGATCACCCCGACCAGCTCCAGCTCCCGCACCGTCTCCCGCTGCGCGCCGTCGAGCGTCATCGTCCGGACGTCGGCCTCCGCGACGTCCCGCACCCACTGCGTCCGCCCCTCCCGCAGCGCCCGCAGCCCCGGGTGCCGGGCGGCCTGCGCCGGCAGGTGCTGCTCGCGCAGCCGGTCCAGCAGCGCCTGCCGTGCCGGGTCGCGGTGCCGCACCGCCGCCCGCGCCGTCCCGTGCTCGGCGACCAGGTCGATGACGCAGACGTCGGCCAGCCGCGCCACGGTCAGCTCCGCCAGCCGCGCCACCATGTCCTCGACGTCGGCGGCGTCGGCCATCAACCGCGCCGCGTCCAGCAGGAACGCGGCGCGTTCGGCCTGCCGCACCGTCTCGTCGTGCAGCCGCACCCGCTCCAGCGCCTGTCCCGCCTGCCGTCCCAGCGTGTAGAGCAGGTCGATCTCCGAGGCCGGGATCTCCCGCCGCTCCCCCGGCTCGACCAGGCTGATCAGCTGCCCCGGCGCCGCGTCGCCCAGCGCGATCACCAGCACCCCCAGGCGCTTGCTGTCCGCCGACACGGGCACGATCACCAGCTCGGTGAGCCCCGTCTCGGCCATCGCCGTCGCGAGCTCCGGCTGGTCACCGCGCAACCGCTCGTCCAGCACGATCGACCGCACGCCCTGCGCCAGCTCCAGCGCCAGCCGGCTGCCGGCGGCCTCGCGCAGCCGGCGCAGCAGCTCCCGGGACAGCCCCTCCGAGTGCGCCGGCCGCAGCGCCGGCGGCTGCGGATCCCCCGCCTCGCCCTGCACCAGCACCAGCGCGGCCCCTCGGGCCCGCATCGCCGCGCGGCTGCGCTGCACGATCACCGAGGCGACGTCCCCCTCGCTGGTGGCCGCCGCCAGGTCGAACACGACCTTCTGCACGGTCCGCGACCGCGCCTCCGACTCCTCGGCCAGCCGCTGCGCGGCCAGCAGCTCGCGCTCGTACCGGCGTCGTCCGGTCGCCTCGAACAGGGTGGCCCGCACCAGCTGCGGCTCACCGTCGGGCCCCCGCAGCTCGACGGCGTTGAGCAGGCACGGCAGCAGCGAGCCGTCCAGCCGTTGGACGTCGATCGCGATCTCCCGCACCGCACCCTGCATCCGCAGCAGGGGCACGAGGTGCGTCTCGTGGAACACCCGCCCGCCCACGCTGAGCAGCTCCTGGAACCGGGTGCCCAGCAGGTCCTCGGGCAGCCGCCCCGTCCATGCGCAGAACGTCCGGTTCACCTTGACGATCCGACCGTCGGGCAGCGTCGAGAGGTACCCCATCGGCGCGTTCTCGTAGAGGTCGGCCGGATCCTCCTCCAGCAGCCGGTCCAGCTGCCCGGAGGGCTCCGCCGCGCCCGTGCCGCCCATCAGGCGCCGCTGGCGAGGAACGCCCGGATCGCCGCCACGGTCTCCTCGGGCGCGGACAGCTGCGGCACGTGACCGGTCGCCCGCAGGTGGACCAGCCGGCTCCCGGGGATCTGCCGGTGCACGAACTCCCCCACCCCCTCCGGCGCGATCGCGTCCTCGCTGCACTGCAGGATCAGCGTCGGCACGTCGATCCCGTGCAGGTCCGCCCGGTTGTCGGACAGGAACGTGACCCGCGCGAACTGCCGGGCGATGTCGGGCACGGTGCGGCAGAAGCTGTTGGTCAGCTCGGCGGCGAGCTCCGGCCGGTCGGCGTTGCCCATGATCACCGGGGCCATGTCCGCCGACCAGCCCAGGTGGTTGCTGTCCAGGGCGTCGAGCAGCCCGGCGATGTCGGTGCGGCTGAACCCGCCCACGTAGTCGCCGTCGTCGACGTACCGGGGGCTGGGCCCGATCAGCACGAGGGCGCCGAACAGCTCCGGCGCCCGGTGGTAGGCCAGCACCGCCATCATCGAGGCGACCGAGTGCCCGACGAGCACCACGTCCCGGAGCTCCAGCTCCCGGCACACCTCGACGATGTCGGCGGCGTAGCCGTTCAGCGATCCGTACTTCTCCGGGTCGTAGGCGCCCAGGTCCGACCCTCCGGAACCCACGTGGTCGAACAGCACCACCCGGTGGTCGGGCTCGAACGCCGGCGCCACCAGCCGCCACATGGTCTGGTCGCAGCCGAACCCGTGGGCGAACACCATCGGCCGCCCGGACGACGAGCCGGTGACGGTCACCCGGTTGCGCGGCACGACGCTGCTCACGCGGCCGACCGTAGTGGCTCCGGCCGCCGCCGTCCCCGACCTCCGGAACGACCACGGGACGATTCGGCGCCCACCTCGTGACCCACCGTCACAGGTTCTCGACGAGGCGCCGCGGACCGCCGACCGGGGGCCGTTCCGGTCCGCTCCGACCCGGATCCGGTACCCGGACGGCCGCCCGCGGTCCTACCCTGCGCCGCATCCCGCTCCCGAACGAGGTGCCGCCATGACCCCCGCAGCACTGAGCACGGTCGTCGTCCCCTCCCCGCGGAGACCGGTCGACGACGAGGACGCCGTCGTCGCCCCCGGGCGGGCCGCCGCCTACCAGCGGGTGCTGCACCAGCTCGTCCGCCGCGAGCTGCGCACCCTGGCCGACGTCGTCAGCTGGGCGCCCGACGGCGAGTGCGCGCGCACCGGCACGCTCACCTCCCACGCCGCCCTGCTCGCGCGCGTCCTGCTGCACCACCACGCCGTCGAGCGGGAGACGGTCTGGCCGGCCCTGCTGCGCGCGGTACCGGAGCACACCCGCGACACCGCCGCGGCCGGCGTCGCCGACTGGACGGTCGCCTGCTCGCGGATCGACGCGCGTCTGCGCGACCTCGACACCGCCGCCCGCCAGTGGGCCGTCGCCGCGACCCGCACGGCCCGCGACGCCTTCGCCCGCGCCTGCCGGGACCTGGCCGACGACGTCGACACCCAGACGGCACACGAGGAGGCCACGCTCCTGCCCTTGCTCGACGCCTTCCTGACCGACGCCGGCTGGACGGCGATCAGCCGCTCGGCCCGGTGCGGACTCCCGGCCCGCCAGCGGCTGATCGTGCTCGGCCTCGCGCTGGAGGACTGCTGCGCCGCGGACCGGGCGCGGGTGCTCGACGGGCTGCCCCGCCGCACCCGCATGGCCTGGCGGCTGTGGGGTGGCGGCCGCTACCGCGCCGCCGTCGTCCGGCTGCGCGGTGCCCCGCCGGCCGGCTGAGCGGTCAGTAGCGCGAGGTCCCGCACTCGCGGCAGCGCTTGCGGTGCGCCGACACCTCCTGCGTGCAGTTCTCGCAGACCCAGGTGGTCCGTTCCTTCGTCGCTGTGCTCATCGCTCCCCCTCGTATCGGGCCATGGAGGAACGCTAGGGAGCCGATGTGTCCGGGGAGTGACGTCGGAGTTGCACGTCGGGGCGACGATCGATGACTTCCCCGTCCGAGCCCGGTCCGACGTGCATGACGACGTTCGCGCTCATCCCCGGCGCCGGTGGCGACACCTGGTTCTGGCACCGCCTCGTGCCCGAGCTGCGGCAGCGCGGGCACACGCCGGTCGCCGTGGAACTGCCGGCCGGCGACGACACGGCCGGGCTGGCCGCGTACACCGACGCCGTCGTCGCGGCGGTGCGGGACCACGGCCCGGTCACCCTGGTCGCCCAGTCGATGGGCGGGCTGACCGCCCCGCTGGTCTGCGCTCGGCACCCCGTCGAGGCGCTGGTCCTCCTCAACGCGATGGTGCCGCGCCCGGGCGAGACCGGCGGCGAGTGGTGGACGGCGACCGGCCAGCACGCGGCCCAGACGGCGCACCTGGCCGCGCTCGGGCTGGGCCAGGAACCCGATGACCGGACCGTGTACTTCCACGACGTCCCGGACGACGTCGCCGACCAAGCCATGGCCCAGCCGCTCGCCCAGTCCGGCCGCCCCTTCGCCGATCCCTGGCCGCTCGCCGCCTGGCCCGACGTCCCGACGCGGGTCCTGGCCGGGCGCGACGACCGGCTCTTCCCGCTGGAGTTCCAGCGGCGGGTCGCCCACGACCGGCTGGGGCTCGACGTCGAGGAGCTCCCCGGCGGTCACTGCCTCGCGCTCGGCCACCCCGCCGAGCTGGCCGAGGCGCTGACCGTCCCGCGGTGACGTGGCCGGTGCCACGGGCGTCGCGCTGGGCACGGTCGGGAAGATCGGCGCAAGATGGACGGTCGCGCCCCAGGCGCGCAGTGCGTGCTCCACCCGGGACCCAGGAAAGCGATGGCCGTTGTCGACAGTGCGAGACCCGGACGGACCCGACCCAGAGCTCGCCACCGAGCAGCGGTACGTCGGTGATCTCTACCGCCGGCTGGACGAGGTCCGAGCCCGCACGGTGACCCGGCTCGCCGACGCGCTGGCGCTCGTCCCGCACAACCCGCAGGCCGTCGGTGAGCGGGAGGCCGCCGTCGAGCTGCACTCCCAGCGGATCGTCGCCCTCGACGCCGCCGACCACGGCCTGTGCTTCGGTCGCCTCGACCGGCACGAGAGCGACGTCCCCCGCTACATCGGCCGGATCGGCCTGAACGCCGAGGACGGCCGCGAGGAGCCGCTGCTGGTCGACTGGCGGGCGCCCGCCGCCCAGCCCTTCTACACCGCGACCCCGTTGCACGACCTCGGCATCCGGCGCCGACGCCACCTGAAGACCCGCGGCCGCACCGTCGTGCAGGTCACCGACGAGACCCTCGACCTCTCCGACCCCGACCTCGCGCAGCGCTCCGGTCTCGCCGGGGAGTCGGTGCTGCTCGCCGCGCTCAACGCCACCCGCACCGGCCGGATGAGCGACATCGTGCGCACCATCCAGGCCGAGCAGGACCGGATCATCCGCGCCGACTCCCGCGGCGTGCTCGTCGTCCAGGGCGGCCCGGGCACCGGCAAGACCGCCGTCGCCCTGCACCGTGCGGCCTACCTGCTCTACACCCACCGCGAGCGGCTGGCCCGCAGCGGCCTGCTCATCGTCGGCCCCTCCCCCACCTTCCTGAGCTACATCGCCGACGTGCTGCCCTCGCTCGGCGAGACCGGCGTCGTCCTCACCGACCTCGGCGGGCTGCGGCCGGGCCTGGAGGCGCACGCCCCCGAGGCCCCGAAGGTCGCAGAGCTCAAGGGCCGGCTCGACATGGTCCGCGTCGTCACCGCCGCCGTCCGCGACCGTCAGGCGGTGCTCGACAAGCCGGTCACCCTGACCATCGACGGCACGCCGGTGCGCTTCGCCAAGGGCGACGCCGCCAAGGTGCGCAGCCGCGCCCGCGCCGCCTCGCGACTGCACAACGAGGCCCGACCCGCCGCCGTGCGCGCGGTCATCGACCTGGTCGCGCGCAAGTACGCCGACAAGCTCGGCGAGAACGTCCTGGGCGGGGCCAACCTGCTCGGCGAGGGCGACGTCGCCGCGCTGCGCCGGGAGATCGCCGCCGAGCCCGCCGTGCACTCGCTGGCCGACCGGCTCTGGCCCCGGCTCACCGCCGAGCGGCTCGTCGGCGAGCTGTTCTCGAACCGGCGGCGGCTGGAGTCGGCCACCCGCGGCTGGTCCGACGCCGACCGCGAGCTGCTGCTCCGCCCGCCGAACGCCCCCTGGACGCCGGCCGACGTCCCGCTGCTGGAGGAGGCCGACGAGCTGCTCGGCGTCGACGACTCCGCCGAGCGGAACCGCGAGCGCCGCGAGCGGCAACGCCGGCTGCGGCACGCGCAGGAGACGCTGGACCTCCTCCACGGCTCGCACTCCACCGACTGGGAGACCGAGGACGAGTCCGAGGAGCTCTCCGCCGGAGACCTGCTCGACGCCGAGGGCCTGGCAGGCCGGCACGAGGAGCGCGACACCCGCTCCACCGCCCAGCGCGCCGCCGCCGACCGCACCTGGACCTACGGGCACGTGATCGTCGACGAGGCGCAAGAGCTCTCCGCGATGGCCTGGCGGGTGCTGCTGCGCCGCATCCCCACCCGGTCGATGACCCTGGTCGGCGACGTCGCGCAGACCGCCACCCTCGCCGGCGCGAGCAGCTGGAAGGAGGTGCTCGAGCCGCACCTGGGCAGCTCGTGGCGCCTGGAGGAGCTGACCGTCAACTACCGGACGCCGGCCGAGATCATGGCCGTCGCCGCCGAGGTGCTGCTCGCGGGCGGCGCCGTCACCGCTCCCTCGGAGTCGGTGCGCTCGACCGGCGAGCTGCCGTGGTCGTGGCAGGTGCCCGAGGCGAACCTGACCTCGGCGATCGCCGAGGCCGCCGCCGAGCTGGATCCCGAGGAGGGCACCCTCGCCGTGATCGTGCCGTTCAGCCGGCTGCAGGAGGTCACCGCCGTCGTGCGGGCGATCGTGCCGAGCGCCTCGGCCGACGGCGACCTCACCACCGGCGCGGTGGTGCTGACCCCCGAGGGGAGCAAGGGCCTGGAGTTCGACTCCGTCCTGGTCGGCGACCCGGCCGGGATCATCGAGGAGGGGGTGCGCGGCCACAACGACCTCTACGTGGCGCTGACCCGCGCCACCCAGCGGCTCGGCGTCATCCACTCCGGCGAGCTGCCGCCGGAGCTCAAGGGCCTCGACCCGCGCTGATCAGCGCCGGCGGTGCGCCTCCCGCAGCGGCCGTCGCTCGAGGAGTACCTCGACGTCGCGGCCCAGCTCGTGCTGCACGTCGTGGGCGAGGGCGAGCAGCTCCTGTCGCTGCTGCTCCCGCAGGACCCGTTCCTCTTCGGTCTCCAGGGGGTCGTCGCGGATCCAGACGGCCGAGAGCCTCTCCCTGGCATCCCGCCACGCCTCGAGCCGCGCGACCAGCTCCGCGGAGAGGCCCAGCTCGGCCGGGTCGAGCAGGTCGATGCCGAGCACGCCGGGCGAGCGGTCCGCGACGATCGACGGGTAGCCGTAGTCCCACTCCAGCGAGATCACGGTCGGGCGCATGCGGCCAGCATCGCAGTCATGCGGTGCCACGCACCTGCAGGACGACGCCGCTCGCGGGCTTGGCCGGGATGCGGTGCAGCGCGATGTCGAGGTCCTGCTCGGGCACCTCGACCCGCAGTCTCGCCAGCCGCACGGCCAGTGCGCCCAGCAGCGCGACGGTGATCTGCTCGCCCGGGCAGCGGTGGTTGGTGCGCGGGTCGCCGCCGCCCTGCGGGACCAGCTCGAACTCGCCGATCTCCCGGTCCACGAAGCGCTCCGGGCGGAACGCGTACGGGGTGTCCCAGAGCGCCGGGTCGTGGTTCTGCCCGTAGAGGTCCAGCAGCACCATCGCGTTCTCCGGGATCGACTCGCCGTCGAACTCCAGCCGCTGCGGCGCCCGGCCGCCGATGAACGGCGCGAACGGGTAGAACCGGCGCACCTCGTGCGCCCACGCCTCGGCGAACGCCGGGTCGCCGCTCGCCAGCCGCACGCGGTTCTCGGGCCAGCGGATCAGCGCGTGCCCCGAGAACGCCATGAACCAGGCGACCGCCGTGGTCGGCCGGATGATGTTGAGCAGCTCCACCGCGGCCACCCGTGGCGACAGGCGCTCCCCGTCGGCGTCCCGGTGGTGGGCGACGACGTCGACCGCCGATCCCTCGGCCACCCGGGTGGCGCCGCTGCGCACGTCGGAGACCAGCCGCGCCAGCCACCGCTCGCGGCGACGCCGGGCGAGCCGTGCCCGCAGGTGCCGCGGCCCCCCGGAGGCGAAGCCGTCGATCATCGAAACCAGGTCACGGGCGAGGTCGGGTACCTCGTCGTCGCTCACCGGGACGCCGGTCCAGCGGGTCACCGAGCCGGCCAGCACCCGGCTCGCCTCGTCGAACAGCACGATCTCGGGACGGCGCGTCCACTCCGGCACCGCGGCGTCCCAGGCGGCGGTCGTGAGGCGGACCAGCGACTCGATGCCCTCCTCCCGCATGAGCAGCGCCACGAACATGGCCTTGCGCACCCGGTGCAGCTCGCCGTCGAGGGTGTGCACCGCGCCCTTGCCGAAGAGGGTGGCCTGCACCGGTTCCGGGAGGGCGTGCGAGCGCCGGACGTGCTGCTCGTCGTAGAGGAACCGCGCGGCGTCCGGGCCCTCGATGCCGACCGCCGGCAGACCGCCCAGCAGCATCCCGACGGCCCGCTTCCCGGACCGGCGGCGCTCGTCGGGCAGCCAGGCGTAGCCCTTGGTCAGCAGCTTCAGGCCGTTCTCCGTGCGAGGCATGCCCGCTGCCCTGCCCAGCCCTCGCGTCGGGCAATCACGCTCAGCCCGGCCGCTGCTCCTGCGGGCGGTCGTCGCGGTCGCGGGTCGCCGTGTCCACCGGCCGGTCGTCCCCCTCACCCGCGGAGCCGCCGTGGCCCAGCCGGCGGAGCAGGCCGGCGACCTCCATCGCCGCCGTGCTCTCCGTGTCGTGCCGGAGCACGTCGGCCACCCCGCACAGCACCTCGGCCAGCGCTCGCTCCTCGTCGTCGAGCATCCCGCGGTAGGCCGGGTCGAGCAGATAGCCGGTGGGCGGGGTCGACAGGCAGCCGATCAGGTCCAGCAGCACCTCGAGCCGGCGAGCGGCCTCCGCCGACGGGGCGCCCGCGGGCGCCATGGACACCGTCTCGACGTCGCGCTCCCACAGCCGGGCCCGGGCCGGGTCCTCCCGCAGCGCCAGCACCGTGCCGGTCCGTCGCGCGGTGCCCGATCCACGCGTCTGCAGCGCGGTGCGCACCTGGTGGGCGATCCGGATCAGGTCGTCGTCGAGCATCGAGGTGCCGACGAACAGCACGTGCCGGGTGAGCAGCAGCGAGTGCAGCACGCCGGCCAGCGCCGCCCCGGTGCTGCCGAACTGCAGGTACTCCTCGCGGGTCAGCACCACGCTCTGCGGATGCGCGGCGTCACCGTGCAGCTTGAGCAGCCAGGGCGCGCCCGGTTCGGCCACGTCGAACGGCAGCACCCGCACCTCGCGCCCGATGTCGGCGGCGGCCAGCTCGACCAGGGGGTCGTAGTTGGTGGTCACGAACTCCTGCACCGGCAGATCGGCGATCAGCGCATGGGCCAGGGCGTAGCTCCCCGGGCCGAACCTCTCCTCGACGAACGCCTCCAGCTCGTCGGCGCCCAGCTCGCGGGCCAGCAGCGCCGCCGAGTCCTGCGCCGGCAACCGCGACAGGCCCTCGCGCAGCGCGTCGTCCAGCCCCGACCGCGCGGCCAGCTCGTCGACCAGCTGCTCCCACGTCGGCAGCCCCGCCGCCGCGCTCACCCCGGCGCCGATGAACAGTGCGAGCTGCCCGCGACGGGCCCGCTCGCCCATGTCCTGCGCGAGCTCGCGCAGGTGGCCGGGCAGGTCCCAGCCGCCGTCCTCGCCCCGCCGGATGCGCTGGGCGGCCGCCAGGTCGCTCGGCCCCCGCAGCACCAGGGCGACGTCGAACCCGTGCTCTCCGGCGGCCTCGCGCAGCACCGGCAGCAGCTGCTGGAGGAGCGCACCCCGCTCCCCCGCCGCACCGCCCCAGCCGGTTCCCAGGGCGGGCAGCCCCACCAGCCGGCGGGCCCGGCCGTGCACCGGGTCGGTCACCTCGCGGCGGGCCACCGCGGCGAGCGCCTCGCGCGCACCGTCGAGCAGCCACGGCAGACCACGGCCGCCGTCGTCCACGGTGTCGACCAGCCAGGTGCGACGCCCGTCGTCCCCGGGGACCTCGAGCACCCGCTCCTCGCCCGACCAGGACAACCCGACGCAGTCGGCGTCGGCCTGCTCCTCGGTGACCAGCCCGGCGGGCAGCAGCGGCCGCCAGCTGCGCGCCACCCGCAGGGACCGGTCCGTGGGCACGAGGACGTCGTCGCACGACAACCGGGTCAGGTCCGCCCCGACGACGAAGACGTGTCCGCTCACGGCGAGCCCATACCCACGGCCCGCCCGCTATGCCCCGCTGGGGAGCGCCGGGCTCAGGAGCCGCAGCCGCCGGCGCCGCAGGCGCAGCCACCGCAGCCCGAGCGCACCGGCGCCGGGTCGGGCTGGGCACCGATCGTGCGCAGGTTCGCCGCACCGATGAGCAGGGGCAGTCCGAGGACCGCGACCCCGAGCGCGGCGACGACGGTGGCGAGCCCCTCGGCCCGGTCCCAGCCCTGCGCCAGCCCGGTGACGACGAGCAGCGCGGTCACCAGCAGCGACCACACCAGCAGCGCCTGACCGCCCCGCCGGGCGGTCCCGCCGCGGGCGAGCAGACCGGCCGAGGCGACCAGCAGCGCCAGCGGGACGCCGACGAGGAGGACCGTGGCGCTCGACGACGCGGAGACCAGCGCCACGACCTGGCCGGCGATCCCTGCCACGACCGCGGCGGTACCCAGCGGGCGCGCCCGGGCGGCCAGCTCCGGCTCGACGACGCCGGCGCCGCGGAGCAGCAGCGCACCCCGGACGGCGAGGAACAGGCCCAGCGCACCGAGCAGGAGGCGGGCGCCGGCGGCCTCCCAGGCGACCGCCACGACGGCGACCGCGATCATCGCGACGCCCAGCGCCGCCCAGCGGGGCCAGGTGCGCCGCGCGACGGCGGGGGTCGCCATCCCCGCGGTGGTCGCGGACAGGATTCCGGTTGCGTTCGCCACGGCTCCAGTGTCCCTCACCCAGGGCGGGGACCGGGGAGGCACCAGGAGCGCGGCCGTGCCACGCTGATCATCTTCTCCCCCGAGACCAGTTCTCCCCCGAGACCAGGAGGCACCATGAGCGTGCGGTCGGCCGGAGGCCTGGCCGGGCGTGCCGGCAACAGCGACGCCCTGGAGCACCTGGCCCGCGTCGGGCTGATCGCCTACGGCGTCGTCCACCTGCTGGTCGCCTGGCTGGCGCTGCAGCTGGCCTGGGGCGGCACGTCCCGGCCCGCCGACCAGTCCGGAGCGCTGTCCACCCTCGCGCAGCAGCCCCTCGGTGCGCCGCTGCTGTGGATCCTGGGGCTCGGCCTGCTCGCACTCGCCCTCTGGCAGGCCGCCGAGGTGCTCCGCTGGCGGCACGGCTGGTCGGCGTCGGGCACGGCGCGCACCAAGGCGCTGCGCAAGACGGGCAAGGCGGTGGTCAAGGCGGCCGTCTACGCCGGGCTGGGGGTGCTGGCGATCCGGTTCGCCACCGGCGGTGGGCAGAACAGCAGCTCCTCCCAGCAGCAGACCGTTGCCGGAGTGTTCGGCTGGCCGGCCGGGCGGTGGCTCGTCGCCGCTGCCGGGCTGGTCCTGGTCGGGGTCGGCGTCTACCACGTCTACAAGGGCGTGACGAAGCGCTTCCTCAAGGAGCTCGACCTCGCCGACTGCCCGCCGGCCGCCGAGCGGCTGGTCACCCGGATCGGCCAGGCCGGCTTCCCGGGCAAGGGGGTGGCACTCGCGCTCGTGGGCGGGCTGCTCGTGTGGTCGGCGGTCACGTTCGACCCCGCCAAGGCCTCCGGTCTCGACGGCGCGCTGCACACGCTGCTGCAGGCACCAGCCGGACGGGTGCTGCTCACCGCGGTGGCGCTCGGGATAGCCGCGTTCGGGGCGTTCTGCCTCGTCCGCGCGCGCTACCCCGAGCGCACCTGAGGCGTCAGTTCCGCGGGCCGCCGGCGACGTAGACGACCTGACCGGAGACGAAGCCCGCGCCCTCGCTCACGAGGAACGACACGGTGTGCGCGATGTCCTCCGGCACCCCGGCGCGTGCGACCGGGATCGCCGCCGCGCGCTTGGCCACGTAGGACTCCCACTCCTCGCCGATCCGCTCGGCGGTGGCCTTGGTCATCTCGGTCTGGATGAAGCCCGGCGCGATCGCGTTCGCGGTCACCCCGAACTTGCCCAGTTCGATGGCGAGGGTCTTGGTGAAGCCCTGCAGCCCCGCCTTCGCCGTCGCGTAGTTGGCCTGGCCGCGGTTGCCCAGCGCCGAGGTCGACGACAGGTTCACGATCCGGCCGAAACCGGCCTCGATCATGTGCTTCTGCGCCGCACGGGTCATGAGGAACGACCCGCGCAGGTGCACGTGCATGACGACGTCCCAGTCGGCGTCGCTCATCTTGAACAGCATGTTGTCCCGGGTGACGCCGGCGTTGTTCACCAGCACCACCGGCGGGCCGAGCTCCGTGGCGATCCGCTGCACGGCGGCCTCCACCTGCTCGCTGTCGCCGACGTCGGCGCCCACGGCCAGACCGCGGCCGCCGGCGGCCTCGATCGCCTCCACGGTGCCGCGGGCGTCGTCCTCCTCCAGGTCGACGACGGCGACGGCGAACCCGTCGGCCGCGAGCCGGAGCGCGGTCGCCGCGCCGATGCCGCGCGCGGCACCGGTCACGATCGCGACGCGGGCGCTCACCGGCCGACCCGCTCGAAGATCGCGGCCAGACCCTGGCCTCCGCCGATGCACATGGTCTCCAGCCCGTAGCGGGCCTCCCGGCGGTCCATCTCCCGCAGCAGCGTGGCGAGGATGCGGCCGCCGGTGGCGCCCACCGGGTGCCCCAGCGAGATGCCGGAGCCGTTGACGTTGGTGCGCTCCCAGTCGGAGTCGGCGAAGCCCCACTCCTGGGCGACGGCGAGCACCTGGCTGGCGAAGGCCTCGTTCAGCTCGATCAGGTCGATGTCGGCGAGCTTCAGGCCGGCGAGGTCGAGCGCCTTGGCCGTGGCCGGGACCGGGCCGATGCCCATGGTCTTCGGCGGCACCCCGCCGACGCCCCAGGAGACCAGGCGGGCCAGCGGGCGCAGGCCCAGCTCGGCGGCCTTCTCCGGGGTCGTGACGATCGCGACGGCGGCGCCGTCGTTCTGGCCGGACGCGTTGCCGGCGGTGACCGTGGCCCCGTCGTCGTCCTTGCCCATGATCGGACGCAGCTTGGCGAGCGTCTCCACGTTCGAGTCGGGGCGGATGTGCTCGTCGCGGTCGACGACGACCTCGCTCTTCCGCTGCTTCACCGTGACCGGGACGATCTCGTCGGCGAACCGGCCGGCCTCGGTGGCCGCGGCCGCGCGCTGGTGGCTGCGCACCGCGTACTCGTCCTGCGCCTCGCGCGAGATCCTGTACTCCCGGCGCAGGTTCTCCGCGGTCTCCAGCATGCCGCCGGGCACCGGGTGGTTCTGGCCGCCGGCGGTGACCCGGCCGCGGGCCAGCCCGTCCTGCAGCAGGACGCCGGGGCCGGCCTTCACGCCCCAGCGCATGGCCGTCGAGTAGAAGGGCGCGTTGCTCATCGACTCCGCGCCACCGGCCAGGACGACGTCGGACGTCCCGGACTGCACCTGCATGGCCGCGTAGAGGACGGCCTGCAGACCCGAGCCGCAGCGGCGGTCGATCTGCAGGCCGGACGCCGTCACCGGCAGGCCCGCGTCGAGCGCGGCCACGCGGCCGATGGCCGGGGCGTCCATCGTCGGGTAGCAGTGGCCCAGCAGCACGTCGTCGACCGACTCCGGCGGCAGACCCGAACGCTCCATCAGCGCCCGGATCACCGTGGCGGCGAGCTCCTGGACGGGGACGTCGCGCAGCGAGCCCCCGAACCCGCCGACCGGCGTCCGCAGGGGCTCGCAGATGACCGCATCCCGCACGGTGGTCCTCCTCGTAAGTCCGCCTTCGGCCCCGGACGGGCCGGACTGCGGACCCGAGTCTGCCCCGCGCCGGGGAACGGCGCGCGCAGTGGTCCCCCGCACGGGGAGACCCGACCTCGGGGCGGCGGCTCAGGAGGCGAGCGGCTCCACGCGCTGGCCACCGAGCAGGTCCCAGAGCCCGGTGATCTGCATGGGGCGGATGACCGCGCGGGTCGCGGCCAGCACCCGGAGCCGGACCTGGTCGGCCGCCGCGCGGCGGTGCAGGAGAGCGAGGACCTGCAGGCCGGCGGAGTCGAGGAAGGTCACCGCGGTCAGGTCGAGGGTGAGATCGCGGGCACCGTCGTCGAGCAGCTGCTCGACGAGGGCACGTACCTGGGGGGCGGTGGTGCAGTCGACCTCACCGGTCGCGGCCAGGGAGGGCATCGCGGTGGCGCCGGTCAGCGTGAGCGTGACCAGCCCGAGATCGATCGTCTCGGTGGTGGGGACGGCAGTGGTGGGGACGGTGGTGGTGGGTCGGTCGAGCGACGAAGCGGTCACGGGCGTGGCCCCTCTCGGGCGGATGCCGGACCAGCGAGAGCCTGCGGGGCGCGAACGACACGACGACCAGCACTGGCAGAACACGGCTGCTGTTGAACCGTTCCCCTGACCGTAGGGACCGCGGGGGTGGAAAGCAAGGGAGGCAGGGGCCGGATCCGGGCGGGAACACCGCAGGTGGGACGGGTGTTACGGGCGCCTGCCCGCGATCGCGGTGACCGGAGGCGGATACTGGGCGCGTGACCCAGCCCAGCCCCGCCCCCGGCCGGTTCTCCCCGCGGCTGGTGATGGGCCTCGTACTGGGCCTCGTCGTCGCGGGCGGAGTCTTCTTCGTGCTGGACCCGATCCTGGCGGCCTTCGTGGCGATCGTCGTCGTGGTCGGGCTGGGGATGACGGTCGCGGCACGCGACTGGGAGCGCCACGAGACCTTCGAGGAGCGGGAGCTGGCCCGCGCCCGGCGACGGCAGGAGAAGTGGGACCGGAACGCCGACGCGCGCGCCAGGGACCGCGCGCGCTGGGAGGCCCACCAGGCGCGCAAGGCCGCCCGGGACGGGTCCGCGTAACACCGGTCTGCGTAAAACCGGTCGACGTGCGTCTGCGGCGCCCCTACCGTCGTCGCCATGCGGTACTCCGTGCGGATGCGCACCTCCTGAGCCGACGTGCCGCGGGCCGGTTCCTCCGCCCGCCGTCCGCGCCCCGACCACCGGGCGCCCGCTCCCTCGCGTCCCTGTGGGGCTCCTCGCCCGCCGACGCCTCGTACCCACCGCACGGAGGTGCCCCGTGTCACGCCCTGCCCCGATCCTCCCCGCCGCCGCCGACGCGAGGAGCTCGCTCCCGGAGACCGACGCGGTCGCGTTCGACCGGCTCGTGCACGCGCTGCTGGCCTCGCCCTCGGCGCCGCTCGGCCCGCTGCTGCGCTCCTGTCTGCCCGGCACGGCCGGCGTCCGCTGGCTCCACCGGGAGGAGCTCTCGCCCACTGCCCGCCCGACGGCGCTGACCGCCGACCAGTGGCTGTCCCTGTTCTCCACCTGGACAGCGGTCCAGCCCGCTCCGGAGGGCCGCGCGCGCGGTGGCCGGTCGAGGGGTGGCCGGCCCTCCACCCACGGCCACGCCCCGGGCGCCACCGCGATCCCGCGCTGGGGCCAGTAGGCCGGGCACCCCGACGGGTGAGTCGAGGGTTCACCTCCCCGCCGAACGGGCAGGGGTGGCCCAGGACCGGCGAGCAGTGCCGGCACGCGGAGAGGCAGGTCGTGGTGGCGCTCTGGCAGTGCGCGCGTCCTGCGCACGCGTTCACCGAGGTCTGGTGCCAGGAGCTGCACACGCTGGGGCAGCTCGCCGCCCTCCGCGCGCGGCTCCGCGCCTCCATGACCGGCAGCCCCACCGTCCGTGACCCGGAGCAGGACCACTGGTCGGAGCGGCTGGTGCTCATCGCCGACGAGCTCACCTCGAACGCCCTCCGGCACGGCGGCGCGCCGGTCGCCGCCGTGCTGGGCCGGCACGACTCCCAGTGGCTGATCGCCGTCCGCGACTCCGCCGCCGACGTCGCGCCCACCCCCGCCCAGGGGCGGGACCCCGGGCTGGGCGGCTTCGGTCTCTACCTCGTCGCCGACCTCTCCGTGGCCCACGGCTGGTTCACCGAGCCCGGCGCCAAGACCGCGTGGGCCGTGGTCGACGGCGAGCGGCCGCCCGGCTGACCCCGACCGGGCGACCCCTGGCCCGGCGCCTGTGTGGCGCGGGTAACGTGCAGCCATGTCGCTCGCCGAGCAGTTGGACGCCGTCGACGCCGGGACCGCAGGGACCGTCGACCGCCACCGCACCACCGAGACCTTCGAGTCGACCTCCCCCGCCAGCGGCGCGGTGGTCGGCGTGTTCCCGATCCACGACGCGGCCGCGGTCGAGGAGACCGTGGCGCGGGCCCGCACGGCCGCCGAGCAGTGGGCGGCGCTGGGCTTCGACGGGCGCAAGCAGCGCCTCTCGGCCTACCGCGGCTACCTCGCGCGGCGGATGCACGAGCTGGCCGACCTGGTGCACCGGGAGAACGGCAAGCCGCACGCCGACGCGATCCTCGAGATCACGCTGGCCGTCGACCACCTCGCGTGGGCCGCCGGGCACGCCCGCAAGACCCTCGGTCCCCGCACGGTGCCCACCGGCCTGCTCGCGGCGAACCACACCGCGTACCTGGAGTACCAGCCGCTCGGCGTCGTCGGCGTCATCGGCCCGTGGAACTACCCGGTGTTCACGCCGATGGGCTCGATCGCCTACGCCCTCGCCGCGGGCAACGCCGTCGTCTTCAAGCCGTCGGAGTACACCCCGGCCGTCGGGGCATGGCTGGCCGCCGCCTGGCGGGCCGCCGTGCCCGACTGCGCCGACGCGTTCCAGCTGGTCACCGGCTACGGCGAGACCGGCGCTGCCCTGTGCCGCGCGCACGTGGGCAAGATCGCCTTCACCGGCTCGGCCGCCACCGGCAAGAAGGTCATGGCCACCTGCGCCGAGACCCTCACCCCCGTGCTCATGGAGCTCGGCGGCAAGGACGCGATGATCGTCGACGACGACGCCGACGTGGTCGCCGCCGCCGACGCCGCCGTCTGGGGAGCCATGAGCAACGGTGGGCAGACCTGCATCGGCATCGAGCGGGTCTACGCCACCGAGGCCGTGTACGACCGGTTCGTCGCCGAGGTCACCAACCAGGTGCGCAACCTGCGCCCGGGTGCCGACGGCGAGGCCACCTACGGCCCGATGACCATGCCTTCGCAGATCGACATCGTGAAGCGGCACGTCGCCGACGCCACCGCCGCCGGCGCGCAGGTCATCACCGGCGGCACCGACCCCGACGCCTTCCCGGCCGAGGGCTACGTGGCCCCCACCGTGCTGCTCGACGTCCCCGAGGACTCCTCCGCGGTGACCGAGGAGACGTTCGGCCCGACGATCACCATCACCAAGGTGCGCGACGCGGAGGACGCCCTCGCGCGGACCAACGCGACGACCTACGGCCTGGCCGGATCGGTGTTCTCGAAGTCCCGGGCCAAGGGCATGGACCTCGCCCGCCGGATGAAGAGCGGCATGACGTCGGTGAACTCGGTGCTGACCTTCGCCTCGGTGCCCGCCCTGCCCTTCGGCGGCGTCGGCGACTCCGGCTTCGGCCGCATCCACGGCGAGGACGGGCTCAAGGAGTTCACCCGCGCCAAGGCCATCACGCGGCAGAAGTACGCGCTGCCGGTCAACCTCATGAGCTTCGCCCGGCCCGCCTCGGCCGCCGACGCGCTCGCCCGCGTCATGGGCATGGTCCACGGGCGGCACCGGTGAGCGGCGCGCAGAACTCGGCGAAGCAGGGTTCCGTGGAGGAGTACGACGTCGTCGTCGTCGGTGCCGGTTCGGCCGGCAGCGCGGTCGCCGGGCGGCTCACCGAGGACCCGTCGCTGCGGGTGCTCGTGCTCGAGGCCGGCGGCGCGGACAGGCCGCTCGAGGTGCAGATCCCGGCGGCTCTCTACAAGGTGTGGCGAACCCGGCACGACTGGAACTACACCACCGACGAGCAGCCCGGCCTGGGCGGCCGCAAGCTCTTCTGGCCGCGCGGCAAGCTGCTGGGCGGGTCCTCGTCGATCAACGCGATGATCTACATCCGCGGCGCCCGCGCCGACTACGACGAGTGGGCCGAGCTGACCGGGGACCCGTCCTGGTCCTACGACCAGGTCCTCCCCCTGTTCAAGCGCATGGAGGACAACGCACGCGGCGCCGACGAGTACCACGGCGTCGGCGGCCCGCTGCGGGTCGAGGACCTGCGCAGCCCGCACCCGTGGACGACGGCGGTCGTCGAGTCGGCGGTGGCCGCCGGTTACCCGCGCAACACCGACTTCAACGGCGCCACGCAGGAGGGTGTCGGCCAGTACCAGGTGACGCAGCGACGCGGCCGCCGGTGGTCGGCCGCCGACGCCTACCTGCACCCGGCCGCCGGGCGGCCCAACCTGACGGTGAAGACCGGGGCGCTGACCACCCGCGTCCTCGTCGAGAACGGGCGCGCGACCGGGGTCGAGTACCGCGCCGGGGGCTCGCTGCACACCGTGCGGGCCACGCGCGAGGTCGTCCTCTCCGGGGGCGCGGTGAACTCCCCGCAGCTGCTCATGCTCTCGGGCATCGGCCCCGCCGACCACCTGCGCGAGGTCGGCGTCGACGTCGTCCAGGACCTCCCCGGCGTCGGCGGCGGTCTGCAGGACCACCCGCTGGTCCCGGTGATCTGGAACGTCCGCTCCGGCAAGTCCCTGCGGCTGGCCGAGACGCCGCTCAACATGGCGATGTGGAAGGCAGCCGGCCGCGGGCCGCTCACCTCCAACCTCGCCGAGGCCGGCCTGTTCACCACGTCGGACCCGTCGCTGGCGGAGCCGGACCTGCAGATGCACTTCCTGCCGGTCAAGTTCTGGAAGCAGGCCGAGATCGACCCCGACGCCGAGGCGTTCACCTCCGCGGTGGTGCTGGTGCACGTGCACTCGCGTGGCTCGGTGCGGCTCCGCTCGGCCGACCCCACCTGGGCACCCGCGATCGACGCCGGCTACCTCACCGACGACCGCGACCTCGACGCGCTGATCTCGGGCGTGGAGCAGGCGCGGCAGATCGCCTCCGCCGCCCCGCTGTCCGGCATCCTCGCCGACGAGTGGTCCCCGGGCAGCAGCGCGAGCGGCCGTGGGGCACTGCGCGAGAAGGTCCGCGACACCCTCGAGTCGCTGTACCACCCGGTGAGCTCCTGCCGGATGGGCACCGACGAGCAGGCGGTGGTCGACTCCCAGCTGCGGGTGCGCGGCATCGAGGGCCTGCGGGTCGTCGACGCCTCGGTGATGCCGACGCTCGTCCGCGGCAACACCAACGCCCCGACGATCATGATCGCCGAGCGGGCCGCCGACCTGATCCTCGGGCGCGCCTCCGCGGCGCAGCTGGCCGCCGCCCGCTGACCCCGCCCCCTCGGCACTGTGCACCCGGTGCCGGGGGGCGGGGTCAGGCGAAGCGCGCGAGCTGACCGGCGTGGATGTCGCTGACCCACTCCCACCCGGGCTCGGCCGACGCACCGATCCGCGGGTCGTCGGAGGCACCGCCGTTCCGCAGGGCTTCGACGTACGCGCGGTTCAGCGCGATGCGGTCACGGACGTCACCCGCCCACCCGACGGCCCCGTGCCCCGGGACGACGACGTCGACGGCGTCGGCCACTGCCGCCAGCCGCTCCAACCCCAGGAGGTAGTCCGCCACGGGGTCGTTGTCGCCCCTGTGGAGGTCGAGCATGGGGACGAAGACGTCGGAGAGCATGTCGCCGGCCACGAGGACGCCGCTGTCCTCGATCACCAGCGCCGCGTGACCGGGGGCGTGCGCCGGATGCTCGACGATCCGCACCAACGGGCCGTTCCACGGGATCCGCGTCGTTCCCGCGGGCAGACCGGTGAGGCGTCCGAACAGGTCCAGGGGAACGGCGCCGGCCATCTCCGGCGGAAGCTCCTCCTCGGCCCGGGTCCTCCAGTCCGCCTGCGACAGGAACTCGCGCATGACGGCAGCGCAGCGGGCGGTGCCGTAGCGGGCTGCGTCGCCGAGTGCGTGGGCCCAGAGCACGTGGTCCCAGTCGGGATGGGTCGAGAAGCCGGCCACGACGGTTCGGCCCATCTCCGACAGGTCGTGCGCGAGGCAGGCCATCTCGTCGCCGGTGATCCCGGCGTCGACGAGCAGCGCGCCGTCCCCACCCAGCACGACGACCGTGTTGTTCCGGAGCAGCTCGCTCCGGTGGACGAGCACGTCGTCGGCGATCTGCGTCAGCATGGGGATCCTCCCGCTCGTGGTGCGTGACCTGCAGGGGAGACGGCCGGGCGGCGGTGAACTCATCGGACCCGCCGCCCGGGTCCGCCGACAGCGCCTCGAGCGCCGTCCCTCAGCCGTGGGCCTGGTCGGCGGCGGCGGTCACCCGGTCGGTCGGCAGCGTCGTCGCCGTCGGGGTCGTGCGGTTCCGGCGGATGGAGATCGACATGGCCGCCGCCGCCATGCACAGCCCGGCGGCGAGGTACCAGGCCAGGTCGTAGGAGCCGGTGACGTCGCGGATCACGCCACCGCCGTACGCGGCGAACGCAGACCCCAGCTGGTGCGCGGCGAACACCCAGCCGAAGACCACCGGCGCCCGCGCCCCGAAGTGCTCCCGGCACAGCGCCAGGGTCGGCGGCACCGTGGCCACCCAGTCCAGGCCGTAGAAGACGATGAACGCGATCATGCTGGCCTGCAGGTCCGGCCCGAACAGCGGCGGCAGCAGGAACAGCGAGAAGCCGCGCAGCCCGTAGTAGGCGAGCAGCAGCAGCCGCGGGTCGACCCGGTCGGTGAGCCAGCCGGAGAACACGGTGCCGGCGATGTCGAAGATCCCGACGACGGCGAGCAGCCCGGCGGCGGTGGTCACCGGCATGCCGTGGTCGTGCGCCGCGGGGATGAAGTGCGGCTGCACCAGCCCGTTGGTCGACAGCCCGCAGATGAAGAAGCCCCCGGCCAGCAGCCAGAACGGACGACGGCGCACCGCCTCGGCCAGCCCGCGGACGGCGGTCCGCCCGGCCCCGGCGCGCACCGGCTGGACGTCGTCGGCCGCCGTGCCTCCGTACGGGGTGACGCCCAGGTCGCGGGGCCGGTCGCGCAGCAGCCAGGCCACCAGCGGGACGACGGCGAGCGCCGCGGCGGTGGTGCCGAGCGACGCCGACCGCCACCCCCAGTGCTGGTCCGCCCACGCCACGAGCGGCAGGAAGACGAGCTGCCCGGTCGCTCCGCCGGCGGTGAGGATGCCGGAGACCAGCCCCCGCCGGGCCACGAACCAGCGCCCGGTCACGGTGGCGACCAGAGACAGGGCCATCGACCCGGTGCCCAGGCCGACCGCGAACCCCCAGAGCGCCACCAGCTGCCAGCTCGCCGTCATGAAGACGGTCAGCCCGCTGCCGAGGGCGGTGAGCAGCAGCGCGGCGACGACCACCCGCCGAACGCCGAAGCGCTCCATCAGCGCGGCCGCGAACGGGGCGGTCAGCCCGTAGAGCGCCATGTTCACGGCGACGGCCGCCGAGATGGTCGAGACCGACCAGCCGAACTCGTCCCGCAGCGGGTCGATCAGGACGCCGGGCACCGCGCGGAAGGCGGCCGCTCCGACCAGCGCCAAGAAGGTCACGGCGGCGACCCACCACGCAGGGTGGATCCGGTGGGTCGGCGGCGCGGCGGTCGTCGTCACGGTCCGAGCATGGTCGACCGCTGCTGCACCGGACAGCCGCCGGGCTGCCGCAATCCGCAGCGATCGCGCCTCACCCGATGTGACCTGTCACTCCCCCGCAATCGGACCGGACACGGCCGCCGTCTGGTTGAGTGGGTCCTACCGGCGCCGCCCTCGCTCATCCGGAGCGGCAGGAATCGACGTCGGGCCCAGGCTGCGCCACCTTGGCGCGCCAGGCTGACCGACGTCTCGCCGACGATGTGAGCCCTCCCTGCCCGTGCGCAGGAGCGCCCGCGCTCGCCCGCGCCGAGATCTCGTGCGGCCACTCGAGTGTCGAGGAACCGATGACTTCGCAGAACGCCACACCGTCCACCCCCGCCTCCGACGGGCGGCCCCGTCGCCGCCGCGGCGGTCGCGGCCGGGGCAACGGCCCCCGCCCCGCAAGCGAGCAGACCACCCCCCAGGCTCCGGTGTCCGCCGTCCCGGCGCCGCCCGTCGTCCCCGTCGGGGCCGACGCCACCGTGCTCCCCACCGACACCACGTTCGCCGCGCTCGGGGTCCCCGCGCCCATGGTCGAGGTGCTCAGCGCCAGCGGCATCACCGCGCCGTTCCCCATCCAGGTCGCGACGCTGCCCGACAGCCTCGGCGGTCGTGACGTGCTCGGCCGCGGCCGCACCGGGTCGGGCAAGACCCTCGCCTTCTCCATCCCGCTGGTCGCCCGGCTCGCCGCCTCCGACAGCCGTCGCCAGGCCCGCCGTCCCCGCGCGCTGGTGCTGGTGCCGACCCGCGAGCTGGCCAACCAGGTGTTCGCCGTCGTCGACCCGCTCGCGCGGGCCCTCGGCATGAACGCGACGACGATCTTCGGCGGCGTCGGCCAGAACCCGCAGGTGCAGGCGCTCGCCCACGGCGTGGACGTCGTCATCGCCTGCCCCGGCCGCCTCGAGGACCTGATCAGCCAGGGTCACTGCGACCTCTCCGCCGTCGAGATCACCATCCTCGACGAGGCCGACCACATGGCCGACCTCGGCTTCCTGCCCGGCGTGAAGCGGATCATGGACAAGACGCCGAAGACCGGCCAGCGGCTGCTCTTCTCGGCCACGCTGGACAACGGCGTCGACGTGCTGGTCAAGCGCTACCTGACCGAGCCGGTCACCCACTCGGTCGACCCGGCCGTCGCGCCGGTGTCCACCATGACCCACCACGTGTTCCAGGTGGGCAACGGCGACAAGGCCGAGGTCGTGCGGCAGCTGGCCTCCGGGCTCGGCCGCAGCGTGCTGTTCACCCGCACCAAGCACCAGGCCAAGAAGCTGGCCAAGCAGCTCACCGCGGCCGGCATCCCCGCCGTCGACCTGCACGGCAACCTCAGCCAGAACGCCCGCGAGCGCAACCTCGAGGCGTTCAGCAGCGGCGCCAGCCGGGTGCTGTGCGCGACCGACATCGCCGCCCGCGGCATCCACGTCGACGAGGTCACGCTCGTCGTGCACGTCGACCCGCCGGCCGAGCACAAGGCCTACCTGCACCGCTCGGGCCGTACCGCCCGCGCCGGCGCCGAGGGCGCGGTCGTCACCGTCTCCACCCCGGACCAGGCGTCCGAGGTCCGCACGCTGGCCCGCCAGGCCGGCATCACCCCGAAGGTCGCGATCGTGCGTCCGGGTTCCCCGGAGATCGAGGCGCTCACCGGTCCGGCCGCGCCGTACGTGGAGCCGGCCCCCGTCGTCGAGCAGCCCCAGGGCAGTGGCGGCGGTGGTCGCCGTCGCAGCGGTGGCGGTTCCGGTCGCGGCGGTGCCTCCGGCGGCTCGGCGTCCGGGGGCCGCGGCGGTGCCGGTGGGGGCGCGAAGTCCGGGGGGTCGGGCCGCGCGTCGGGACCGGCGCGCACCCGCGCCGAGCTCGCCGCGCGCGCCGGGACCTCCTCGGCCGCCTCGTTCAGCGCGCGCTCCCGCCGCGGCCGCTGACCGTCCTCCCTCACCATGAGGGGTCCTCCCTCGCGGTCGACCGTGAGGGAGGACCCCTGGTGATCAGGTGACCTGATCATCATCACGACGGCGGCAGGGTTGGGGGCGTCGGCCCGGGGGCACTGGTTGAGCACTCCACCAGCCCCGTCGACGAGAGAGGTGTCCCCGTGGGACTGCCCATCACCCTGTCCGAGATCGCGCCCCGGCTCTCCGCCGGCGCCTTCATCCTCAACAGCGGCCTCGGCAAGCGCGGTGCCGACGAGCAGGCGGCGGCCGGCATGCAGGGCTTCGCCGCCGGCACCTACCCGTTCCTGGCGAACGTGCCGCCGCAGCAGTTCGCGAAGGGCCTGGCCACCGCCGAGATCGTCGTCGGCGCCGCGCTGCTGACCCCGTTCGTGCCGACCGCCGTCGCAGGCGCCGCCCTCACCGCCTTCTCCGGCGGGCTGCTGGGTCTCTACCTGAAGACGCCGGGCATGCGGAAGGAAGGCAGCCTGGCGCCCACCGAGCAGGGGCTGGCCATCGCCAAGGACAGCTGGCTGCTGGGTATCGGCATCGGGCTGCTGGTCCGCGGCACCGTGGACCGGGAGCCGCGCCGGGTGCGCAAGGCGGCCACGGTGCTGGCCAAGGCGAACAAGAAGGCGGCGAAGGCGGCGCGCAGGCTCGGCTGAGCTCTCCCCCGCCACCGGTGTGAGAACGTCGGGGCATGGCGACGATCGAGACCGGTCCCGGAGCCCTGCGGGTCTCCCTGACGGGCCCCGAGAAGGTGTTCGGGCTGCTGCGCGACATCGAGGTCCCGCTCTCGGCGGTCACCTCCGCCGAGGCGGTGCCCTCCGGGCTCTCCGCACTCCGCGGCGTCCGGGCCCCCGGCCTCGGCGTCCCGGGGCTCCGGGCCATCGGCACCTGGCGTCGGCGCGGCGAGAAGACCTACGTGTCGGTCCGGCGCAACCAGCCGGCGCTGCGCCTCCGGCTGGCCGGCCAGCGGTACGACACCCTGCTGGTCGGAGCCGACGACGCCGCCGAGATCGCCGCCCGGCTCCCCGTCTGACCGGGCCGGTACCTCTTCCGTCCTCTGCTTGAGAGTTGGACGATCTCGGCCGCAGGCGGTCCGCCCCCGGGCCGCCGAGACGCGAGGAGCACGCCATGGCGGTCCGCACCCCACTCCGGGCACTGGCCGGAGCCGCACTGCTGCTGACGGTGCTCACCGCCTGCGGTGGGGACCCGGGCACCGGGGCCGACGAGGCGTCCGTCTCCACGGCGAGCCCGTCGTCCGCCGCGGCGTCCTCCTCCGCGGCCGACGCGTCGGAGGCCGAGCAGGTCGCGGTGACGGCGGTCGACTTCGCCTTCCGGCTCGACGAGGACGGCTTCCGCCCGGGGACCTACGCGTTCACGCTGACCAACGAGGGCGGCGCCACCCACGACCTGGTCGTGGAACGCGACGGCAAGGACGTCGCGGCGTCCGACGGCATCCGGCCCGGGCAGTCCACCACGGTGACCGCGACGCTCGAGCCGGGCGAGTACGTCCTGTACTGCTCCATCGGCAACCACCGGGCGATGGGCATGGAGGTCACCGTCCAGGTGGCCTGAGTTCCGGTCCCGGACATGACGGAGGCCGGGGAGCAGCGCCCCCCGGCCCCGGTCACGGCATGCTCAGCGGACGCCGAGCAGGTGCTCCATCGCCAGCTGGTCCAGCCGCTCGAACTGCAGGCCCCGGGCGCCCAGGGTCTCCGGGTCGTGGGCCTCGTTGCGCAGGGCGTCGAGGGACTCGCCCTCTCCGAGCGTCGGGACGGCGAGCTCGGCGACGCGCGCGGCCTGCAGCGCCTCGGCCACCTCCGGGTCGGCGCGGAACGCCTGCGCCTTCTCCTTGAGGATCAGGTAGTTGCGCATGCACGCACGGGCGGTCTCCCAGACACCGTCGATGTCCTCGGTCCGCGGCGGCTTGTAGTCGAAGTGCAGGTAGCCGTCGTAGGCCTTGCCGGAGCCGGCACCCAGCAGGGTGTCGACGGTCCAGAACGCGCCGCGCAGGTTACCGGCGCCGAAGCGCAGGTCCTGGTCGAAGCGCGGGCCGTGCTGGCCGTTGAGGTCGACGTGGAAGAGCTTGTCGTGCCACAGCGCCTGGGCGATGCCCTGGGCGAAGTTCAGCCCGGCCATCTCCTCGTGCCCGACCTCGGGGTTCAGACCCACGCGCGTGGGCTCCTCGAGCTCGTTGATGAAGGCGATGGCGTGGCCGATCGTCGGCAGCAGGATGTCGCCGCGGGGCTCGTTGGGCTTGGGCTCCAGGGCGAACCGGATGTCGTAGCCCTTCTCGCGCACGTAGGCGCAGAGGACGTCGAGACCCTCCTTGTACCGGTCCAGCGCAGCGGCGACGTCCTTGCTGCCACCGGACTCCGCGCCCTCGCGGCCGCCCCAGAGGACGTAGGTCTTCGCGCCCAGCTCGGCGGCCAGGTCGATGTTGCGCAGCACCTTGGCGACGGCGTACCGGCGGACGGCGCGGTCGTTGGCGGTGAACCCGCCGTCCTTGAAGACCGGGGCGCCGAACAGGTTGGTCGTGGCCATCTCGACGCCGACGCCGGTCTCCGACAGCGCCTGCTTGAACCGCTCGAGGGTCTTCTCGCGGGTGGCGTCGTCGGGCACCAGGTCGTCGTCGTGGAAGGTCACGGCGGCGGCACCGAGCTCGGCGAGCCGGTGCACGGTCTCGACCGGGTCCAGCGGCGGGCGCACGGCGCCACCGAAGACGTCGACGCCCTGCCAGCCCACGGTCCAGAGACCGAAGCTGAACTTGTCGTCCTTGGTGGGCGTGTAGCGGTCGGTCATGCGGGGATCTCCGTCCAGATCGATCGGTGACCGGCACTGCGTTCCACCGCGTCGAGGACCCGCTGGATCGCGAGCCCGTCGGCGAAGGACGGTGCCGGCTGCTCGCCTGCGGCGAGCGCGGACACCAGGTCGGCGACCTGGTGGACGAACGTGTGGTCGTAGCCGAGCCCGTGGCCGGGGGGCCACCAGGCGCCGGTGTACGGGTGGGCCGGGTCGGTGACCAGCACCCGGCGGAAGCCCGCCGTCTCCGGCGGCTCGGTGCCGTCGAAGAACTGCAGGACGTTCATGTCCTCGAAGTCGAAGGCCAGGCTGCCCGCGGAACCGTTGACCTCCAGGCGGATGGCGTTGCGCCGGCCGGCGGCGAAGCGGGTCGCCTCGAAGGTGGCCAGCGCCCCGCCGTCGAGCCGGCCGAGGAAGGCCACCGCGTCGTCGACGGTCACCCGGTCGGTGCCGCCCCCGGGCAGCGGGCGCTCCCCCACGAACGTCTCGGTCAGCGCGCTGACGCCGGTGAGCCGCTCCCCCGTGACGAACTGCGCGAGATCGACGGCGTGCGCGCCGATGTCGCCGAGCGCCCCGGAACCGGCCTGCTCGCGGCGCAGCCGCCAGCTCATCGGCGTCGCGGGGTCGGTCAGCCAGTCCTGCAGGTACTGCACCCGCACGTGCCGGACGCTGCCGACCCGCCCCTGGGCGACCAGACGGCGGGCGAGGGCGACCGCCGGGACCCGCCGGTAGGAGTAGCCGACCATCGCGAACACGCCGCGTGCAGCCGCACGCTCGGCGGCCTCCGCCATCGCCTCGGCCTCGGCCACCGTGTTGGCCAGCGGCTTCTCGCAGAGCACGTGCTTGCCGGCCTCGAGCGCGGCGATCGCGATCTCGGCGTGCGTGTCGCCCGGCGTGCAGATGTCGACCAGGTCGACGTCGTCGCGCTCGACCACCCGCCGCCAGTCGGTCTCGGTGTCCGCCCAGCCCAGCCGGCCCGCGGCGTCGGCGACGCGAGCGGCGTGGCGGCCGGCGACGACGGCGAGCTCCGGCTCCATCGGCAGGTCGAAGAAGCGCGGGGCCGTGCGCCAGGCGTGCGAGTGGGCGGCACCCATGAACGCGTGGCCCACCATGCCGACCCGCAGCCGGGGGCGGTCCGGCGCCGTCATCGGGCGGCCACCGGCGCGAGCTCCGGCTCGGAGACCAGCGTCGGGTCGTCGAAGACCGACTCGAGGGCGACGTGCGCACCGCCGCGGACCGCGGCGGTGAAGCCGAGGGTGGAGAGCACCACCCGGGCGCCGGCCATGCCCGGACCGAGCACCCGCGACTCCAGCTCCGCCAGGAGCGGCTCCATCAGGTACTCGGCGAGGACGGCGAAGTACCCGCCGAGGAGCACCACCCGCGGGTTGAACAGGTTGATCAGCACGGCGGCCCCGGTGCCGAGCGACGTGCCGACCTGCCGCAGCGCGGCCAGGGTGCGCTCGTCACCGGCCCGGGCCCGGCGGCCCACCTCGGCCAGCCGGGTCTCCAGGTCGCGGCCCGGGTCGCGCACCGGGTCACCGGGGTCGGCGGCGGCGCGCAGCAGCGCGGCCAGTCCGACGACGGTCTCCCAGCACCCCTTCCGGCCGCAGCCGCAGACGACGTCGGGGTCGCCCAGCGACGTGTGCCCCACCTCGCCGGAGAGCCCGCCCGCCCCGCGGAGCAGCCGCCCGGCGACGATCACGCCGCCACCGACACCGACCTCACCGGTCAGGTAGACCATGTCGGGCGTGCGCGCCTCGGCGCCCATCGCCCACTCGGCGATCGCCGACAGGTTGGCGTCGTTCTCCACGCGGATCGGGAAGTCGACGTCGAGCCGCGCGCGCAGGCCGTCGAGCACCGCGACGTCGCGCCAGCCGATGTTGGGGGCCAGGGTGACGACGCCGTCGACGCTGCGGACCAGTCCGGCCACCGCCACGGTCAGTCCCGCCGGCCGCGCTCCCGCCCCGGCGGCCGCCGCGACCGCCTCGCTGACCGAGCCGGCGACCGCGTCGAGGGTCTCCTCGGCGCTGAGCGAGGGGATGTCCAGCGCCAGCCGGTGCTCGTACAGCACCTCGCCACGCAGGTCGAGGACCAGGACGGCGACGTAGTCGACGTTGAGCTCGACACCGATGCCGCACACGCAGCGACCGTCCAGGTGCACGATCAGGCCGGGGCGGCCGACCGACCCGGCTCGGTCCACCTCGCCGGTGGTGACCAGGCGCCGCTCGGCGAGCTCGGCGACGAGGCTCGACACGGTGGCCTTGTTCAGGCCGGTCTCCTGGGCGATGCGGGCGCGCGAGCGCGGACCGTGGTCGCGCAGGTGGCGCAGCACCAGCCCGAGGTTGGCGCGGCGGACGGTCGCCTGGTCGGCGGGCGCGCGCCGCTCGGAGGTCGCGTCGTACTGCGGCGGCTCCTCGGCCATGCCCACCTCCTCCACCCCGGCGAATATTTGTCGGTTGCGCAAACAAATTAGGGGCACCCCCGCACCCGGTCAAGACGAGTCGCCCTCGCGGGGCGGGCGCGGGCCGCCTAAGGTCCCGGACCCATGACCCCCTCGTCCTCGCCGCGCGCCCTCCGGGCCGCCGCCGGTCCCGTCCGATGAGCCTCGTCGCAGGCGTCGACACCTCGACGCAGGCGTGCAAGGTCGTGGTGCGCGACGCCGCAACCGGGGAGCTGGTCCGCTCCGGCCGCGCCTCGCACCCCGCCGGCACCGAGGTCGCCCCCCAGGCCTGGGAGGAGGCGTTCCGGGCCGCGGCCGAGCAGGCCGGCGGGCTCGCCGACGTCGACGCGCTCGCCGTCGGCGGTCAGCAGCACGGCATGGTCTGCCTCGACGCGGCCGGGGAGGTCGTCCGCGACGCCCTGCTGTGGAACGACGTCCGCTCCGCACCGGCTGCCGCCGAGCTGACCCGCGAGCTGGGCGACGGCGACGAGGCGGCGGGCCGGCGCGCGTGGGCCGACGCCGTGGGGCTGGTCCCGGTCGCCTCGTTCACCGCTACGAAGCTGCGCTGGCTGGCCGACGCCGAGCCGGACAACGCCGACCGCACCGCCGTTGTCTGCCTCCCTCACGACTGGCTGACGTGGCGGCTCTCGGCCGACCGCGGGCTCGGCAGCCTGGTGACCGACCGCGGCGACGCCAGCGGCACCGCCTACTGGTCGGCGCGCACCGGTGAGTACCGCCTCGATCTGCTGGAGCGGGCGATGCGCGGCCGGCGCCCCGCTGTCCCTCGGGTGGCCGGGCCCGCCGAGCAGGTCGGCACCCTGGCCGGCGGGCGCGCGGTGCTGGGCCCGGGCACGGGCGACAACGCGGCCGCGGCGCTCGGACTGGCCGCGCGGCCCGGCGACGTCGTCGTCTCGATCGGCACCTCCGGCGTCGTCTCCGCCGTGACGCCGACCGCCGTCGCCGACGTGACCGGCACCGTCGCCGGGTTCGCCGACGCCACCGGCAACCACCTGCCGCTGGTGGCGACCATGAACGCCGCGCGCGTGCTCGACGCCGCAGCGACCCTCCTCGGGGTCGACCACGCCACGCTGTCGGACCTCGCGCTCTCGGCGCCGTCCGGCGCCGACGGCCTCGTCCTGGTGCCCTACCTGGAGGGCGAGCGGACGCCGAACCTGCCCCACGCCACCGGCTCGGTGCACGGCCTGACGCTGCGCAGCTCGACGCCGGCGCACTGGGCGCGAGCGGCCGTCGAGGGGCTGCTGTGCGGGCTCGCCGACGGCATCGAGGCCGTCGTCGCGCAGGGCGTCGCCGTGGAGCGGGTGCTGCTCATCGGTGGCGCGGCCCGCTCCCCCGCCGTCCAGCAGCTCGCGCCGGGCATCTTCGGCCGGCCCGTGCTGGTGCCCCCGCCCGGCGAGTACGTCGCCGACGGTGCGGCCCGCCAGGCCGCGTGGGTGCTCTCCGGTGCCGACGCCGCGCCGGAATGGGCGCAGCCGGGACTGCAGGAGTTCGACGCGCCGGCCGCGGCGCACGTCCGGGAGCGCTACGCGGAGGTGCGTGGCCGCACCGACGGCCAGTAGCAGAGCCGCGCCACGGCTCGACGGTCGATCGGCCGGCTCATCCGAGAGAGCCGACGACGTGGGCGATCGCGGCGGGGTGCGTCTGCGGGGTCATGTGCGCCGCGCCGGGTAGCTCGACGAGCTCCCCGCGCGGCGCCGCCCCCGCGACCTGCCGGGCCCAGTCGGCGGGGCACAGCGCGTCCCGGCTGCCGCGCACGACGACGACGGGTACCCGCACGGTCGCCAGCCGCAGGTCGATCCGCTCGGGCGAGGCGGCGCGCCACAGCGCCGTCATGGCCCGGGGGCCGGTGTGCCACCACTGCCGCAGGACCAGCGGCACCTGCCACCACGGCTCGGCCAGCGCCGTGCGCAGCCAGCGCCAGGCCAGCACGGGCAGTGGTCGCATCCGCGGGTCGGTGGTGGGGCCGCAGAGGACGACCCCGGTCACCCGCGGATCGTCCGCGGCGGCCGCCACCACCTGGCAGCTCTGCGAGTGACCGATCAGGAGCACCGGTCCCGACGGCAGCGCGGCCCGCAGCCACCCGGCCAGCTCGTCGAGGGACGGGACCGGCGCCGGACGACCCATCCCGGGCAGGACCACGACGCGCACCGGGAGTTTCTCCGCCAACCCGCGCGCGGAACGTTCATCCAGGCCCAGACCGGGAACCAGCACGAGGGAGACCGGGGAGGGCACTCCGAGGGGTCTACCGGCCCGCCGCGGCTCCCGCGAGCCGAGCGGGCACGCCCTGTGACCTGCATCTCGCCGGGGTGCACCGGATCGCGCACCGGCCGAGTGGGAGGATGAATCATCATGACGACATCACCAGCGCACGCAGACGTCCGGAGCAACCCGACCGGCGGCAGGCCGCGCGTCGTCGTGATCGGCAGCGGGTTCGGCGGCCTCTTCGCCACCAAGGCGCTCGCCAAGGCGCCGGTCGACATCACGCTGATCGGCAAGACGGCCCAGCACCTGTTCCAGCCGCTGCTCTACCAGGTGGCCACCGGCATCCTCTCCGAGGGCGAGATCGCGCCGGCCACCCGCGAGGTCCTGCGCCGGCAGAAGAACGCCCGCGTCGTGCTCGGCGAGGTCACCGACATCGACGTCGCGGCGCGCACGGTCACCTCCGAGATCCTGGGCCGCCGATCGGTGTTCCCCTACGACGAGCTCATCGTCGCCGCCGGCGCCGGCCAGTCGTACTTCGGCAACGACCAGTTCGCCGAGTTCGCCCCCGGCATGAAGAGCATCGACGACGCCCTGGAGCTGCGCGGTCGCATCTTCGGTGCGTTCGAGCTGGCCGAGCTCGCCGAGGACCAGGCCGAGATCGACCGGTTGCTGACCTTCGTCGTCGTCGGCGCCGGCCCCACCGGCGTGGAGATGGCCGGCCAGATCGCCGAGCTGGCCCGCCGCACGCTGCGGCGCGACTTCCGCCGGATCAACCCGGGCAGCGCGCGGATCATCCTCCTCGACGCCGCCCCCGCCGTCCTGCCGTCGTTCGGGCAAAAGCTCGGTGACCGCGCGCGCCGCCAGCTCAACCGGATCGGCGTCGAGGTCCAGCTCGGCGCCATGGTGACCAACGTCGACGCCGACGGGCTGGACGTGAAGGACAGCGACGGGCAGGTGCGCCGCATCCAGGCCGCCACCAAGATCTGGGCGGCCGGCGTGCAGGCCAGCGGTCTCGGCCGGCTGCTCGGCGAGCAGACCGGGGCCGAGGTCGACCGTGCGGGCCGCATCTCGGTGCAGTCGGACCTCACCCTGCCCGGCCACCCCGAGATCCACGTGGTCGGCGACATGATGGCGCTCGACAAGCTGCCGGGTGTCGCCCAGGTGGCCATCCAGGGGGGCCGCTACGCCGCGCAGACGATCAAGCGACGGGTGACCGGCAAGTCACCGCAGGAGAAGCCCTTCACCTACTTCGACAAGGGCTCGATGGCGACGATCTCGCGGTTCTCCGCCGTCGCCGACATCGGCAAGCTGAAGTTCGAGGGCTTCATCGCCTGGCTGCTGTGGCTCGTCGTCCACCTGATGTACATCGTCGGCTTCAAGAGCCGGCTGACCACCGTCCTGCACTGGATGGTGAGCTTCCTCGGCCGCGGCCGGTCCGAGCGGGTGGCCACCCAGCAGCAGGTCTACGGCCGCCTGGCGCTGGAGCACCTCGGCACCGGCTGGGAGATCTCCAAGACCGGTGGTCCCAAGGACCTCGCGGCGACCGACGAGGACATCACCCAGCGCGACTCGGCGTAGGAGGTCGGGCCCGGTCCGCTCAGGCCGGGCCCGACCACCACTCCAGCGCGTCCACGACGTCCTCGGGGCGCACGACGTGCCCGCCGGCGAACTCCTCGTAGGCGACCTCGTACCCCGCGGCCCGGAAGGTCGCCGCGACCCGGCGGCCACAGGGCTCCACCGGCAGCACCCGGTCCTCCGTCCCGTGGACGATGCGGACACGAGGCCGGCCCACCCTCGCCGGTGGGGCCGCGAACCCGGGCGAGAAGGCCAGCACCGCCCCGAACAGGTCGCCGTTGGCCGCGCCGAGCGAGAGCGCGTACGACGCGCCGTCCGAGAAGCCGCCGATGGCGCAGCCGCTGACCGGCAGCCGCTCGGCCACCTGCGCGAGAGCGGCGTCGAGGACCGCGACGTCCCGCCCGACGCTCCCGGCGATCAGGTCCCAGGTCGCCGCTCCCGAGCGGGGGGCGAGCACCGCGACACCCCGCTGCGCGGCGACCCGGCCGACTCCCTCCAGGCTCTGGCGCGGCCGGCCACCGGCGCCGTGGAAGAACACCAGCAGCGGCTTCGGCCCGGGCTCCCCCGCTGGGACGGCCAGCAGCACCTCGGCGCCACCGCCCGGATCCAGCTCGTGGACGCCGGGCGGCCACGGGGCACCCGCAGGGTGGGCGCCCGGACGGGCGGACAGGCGCCCGGCCCGGTGTCCGTCAGGCACCGCTCCCCTCCCGGACCACGGCAGCGGCCACGGCGCGCAGGTCTCCGGTCTCCCGCCAGACCACGCGCTGCCGTGCCGCCGAGGTGCCGCGGGCGAACAGCCGGTCGACCAGGTCGCGCACCTCGTCCTCCTCCCCGCGCTCGGCCAGGTCGTCGGCCAGCTCCCGGAGCAGCCGCTCCACCGCCTCCCGCGCCTCGACCAGGTTCCCGGAAACCGGGTCGAACAGCAGCCCGCCGATGCCGTCGCGCGCGGCGCGCCAACGGGCCGCGCGCAGGAGCTCCGGCCGCGCGGACGCGGGCGCGACGTCGCGCTCGGCCCGGTCGGCCAGCACGCGGACCAGCGAGGCGCAGACCGTCGCGTGCAGGACGGCGTCCTCGACGTCGGTGCAGACGTCGGCCAGCCGGAACTCGACCGTCGGGAGGTGGGAGGTGGGCCGCAGGTCCCAGTAGAGATGGCTGGCGTCGGCCACCACCCCCGAGGCGACCAGCCCCGCGACCAGCTCCTGGAAGGCGTCCGCCGAGCCCAGCGGCTCCGGCGGTCCGGTGTTCGGCCAGCGCGACCACCACAGGGTCCGGTAGCTCTCGTAGCCGGTGTCCACCCCCTCGTGGAAGGGCGAGCTCCCGGTCATCGCCAGCAGCACCGGCAGGTACGGCCGGGCCCGGTCCAGCACCGCGACCGCCGTCTCCAGGTCGGGGACGCCCACGTGCACGTGGCAGCCGCAGATGTCCTGCTGCAGGGCCAGCCCCTTCCACCGGCCGACCATGTCCTCGTACCGCGGGAACGGGGTGATCACCTGCTCGCGCCACGTCGCGGAGGGGTGGGTCGAGGCGGCCAGCAGCGCGACGCCGGACTCGGCGGCTGCGGCGCGTGCCTCGGCACGGGTGACGGCCAGCCCCGCCCGGAGCTCGGCCATCGACCGGCAGACACCCGTCGCCGTCTCCAGCTGGGTCGTGGTGATCTCGGCGTGCACCCGCTCCCCCAGCTCACGGCGGACCGCGGCGGCGGCGAGCCCGGGGCTGGGAGTGAGCGCGAACGTCTCCGGGTCGACGAGGTGGAACTCCTCCTCGACGCCGACGGTCGAGCCGGCGGGCTCGGGCCCGAGCCCGCCGGCCGCGCGTCCGCCGCCCTCGCCCATGGCGGAACGCTAGCGACCGGCAGCCCCCACCGCAGCCCCGCGCCCGGGAGCCGCCGTCATGTCGTTCCCCGGGGCTAGCGTCCGCGCCACGACGGGGACCCGACGGCGAAAGGCGGCACCATGACGACCGGCACCCTCACCTCCAGCGGCACGACGGCGCTCCCCCCAGAGCGGGCGGACCTCCTGGAGTCGCTCGCCGCGCACCGGCACTTCCTGCGGTTCACCGTCCGCGGGCTCACCGACGAGCAGGCCCGGCAGCGGCCCACCGCCAGCGAGCTGACCCTCGGCGGGTTGATCAAGCACGTCGCCCACCAGGAGGCCAACTGGGTGCGGTTCATCGTCGAGAGCACCGAGGCGATGGCCACCCCGACCGATGCCGCGGGCTTCGAGAAGTGGGCCGAGGAGTTCCGGCTGCTACCGGGCGAGACCCTGGCAGGCGTGCTCGCGGAGTACGAGGAGGTCGCCGCCCGCACCGACGAGCTGGTCCGCACGCTGCCCGACATCGACGTCTCGCACCCGCTCCCGGAGGCGCCCTGGTTCCCTCCCGGCGCCGTGCGCTCGGCCCGGCGGGTGCTGCTGCACGTGATCTCGGAGACCGCGCAGCACGCCGGGCACGCCGACATCCTGCGGGAGTCCCTCGACGGTCAGAAGACGATGGGATGAGGACCCGTCCCCCTCCCGCCTCGCGCGCGCGGTACGCGTCTCAGTCGGCCGCCGGCCCCGACAGCTCGGCCACCCGGGCCAGGGCGCGGTCGCGCGCCTCCGCCGCCTCGGTCACCGCTCGTTCGGCGGAGGCCGTGCGGCGTTCCTCCCGCTTGAGGGCCGTGACCGCACCGGCGGCCTCCCGTTCGGCCTCCGCCAGCTGGTCGGCCAGCTCCTCGACCCGCGCCTGCAGCTCGTCCCTGCGGGCGGCGAGCTCCTCGACCGCACGGCGGTGCTCGTCCAGCGCCGCCTCGGCCTCCTCGGACGCGGCGGTCGCCTGGTCGGCCGCCTCCTGGGCCGCGGCCAGGGCACGTCGGCGCTTCTCCTCCGCCGCCCGGCGTCGCTCCTCCTGCTCGCGGCGTCGTCGCTCCGCGGAGCCGTCGTCGGCGGCCGCATTCTTCGTCGCGGGGGCACGCTCGGGCGTCGAGGCGGGCGGCGGTACGAGGCGCAGCTTCGGCCGGCCGGTCAGCTCCCCCATCCCGCTGTAGGACATGGGCGAGGTCAGCCGTCCGGAGAGCAGCGCCTCACCGGCCTCCGGGTCGGCCATCGCGGCCCGGAGCGTCTCCTCGACCTGGGTGCCGACGGCGGTGCTGACCGGATGGCCTCGCTGGTGCGCGACCGCGCGGGCCTGCCGGCTGAGGGCGTTGAGCAGCTGCCGCCGCTGCACGTCGAGCGCCTTGAGCTCGTCGCCGGCCAGGTTGCCCTGCGCCTCGCGCAGCAGGTTGCCCAGCTCGACCAGGCCCTCGATCTCGTCCCGGTGCGCACGCACCAGCAGGTTGCAGACCCACGCCGGTGTCGAGGGCTTCGGCAGCGCGCCGATCTCCTTGGCCAGCGCCTTGTCGCCCTCGGCCCTCGCCTCGTCCCGACGCTGCGTCCGCAGCGCCACGAACTCCTCCGGCGGCACCTCGTAGAGCTCGTCGGCGACGTCGTCCAGTTCCATCAGGCCCGAACCATGCCAGAGGGGCGGGCTCTGTGCGTCGAGGGCGCCCCCTGCGGTGGGAACGCGCCCTCGACGCACAGCGACGACCTCAGCAGCAGGCCGGAGCGCGCTCCGCCGTCGTGCGGCCCTCCAGCTCGGGGCGGTCGTCGGCCGTCACCGTGTAGACCTCCCACCGTTCGGCGCCGGGCCCGGTGACCCAGACCTTGTCCTGGACGGCGTAGCAGCACGTGGTGCCCGCCTCCTCGAGCGTCGCCAGGCCGGCCTCCGCCAGGCGCGTCGTCGCGGCGGTCACCTCCTCGGTGGTGGGCACCTCCACCCCGAGGTGGTCCAGACGGGTCGGCTCCCCGGGCTCGCCCTCGAGGAGGACCAGCTTCAGCGGCGGCTCGGCGACGGCGAAGTTCGCGTATCCGGGGCGCCGCTTGGCCGGGGCGGCGCCGAAGAGCCGGGAGTAGAAGCCGACCGCTGCCTCGAGGTCGGCGACGCGGAGGGCGAGCTGTACGCGGGACATGGGGAGCACCTCTCGATCGGTAGACATCGACACTCGTCGATGCCTTCGACCGTGGCACCAGACATAGATGCTTGTCAATACGATCAGCGTCGTTATGATGGACGGCGATGTCCCGAGAACCGGAGCCGGCCGTGAGCGACCCGAGCCTGTCCTGCTGCACTCCGCTGACCGGCACCGCCATGTCCGCCGATCAGGCAGAGCGGATCGTTCCGCTGCTCAAGGCGCTGGCCGACCCCGTGCGCCTGCGACTGGTCAGCCTGATCGCTGCCGGGAAGGGCGGTGAGGCGTGCGTCTGCGACCTGAACGACGCCTTCGACCTCACCCAGGCCACGATCAGCCACCACCTCAAGGTGCTGCACACCGCGGGTCTGCTCGACCGGGAGAAGCGCGGGGTGTGGGTCTACTACGCGGTCAGGCCCGACGCGCTCCGCTCGGTGGCCACCCTGTTCGACACCGCAGCGCTGACGCCCGCGTGACCGGCGCGCCACCGCTGCGGCTGACGCGCCCTGCGCGCCAGGCCCTCGCCGAGTTCCTCGGCTCGGCCGGGCTGGTGACGGTCGTGATCGGCTCCGGCATCGCCGCGCAGCGGCTCTCCCCCGACGACACCGGACTGCAGCTGCTGGAGAACGCGCTGGTCACCGGCGCGGGCCTGGTCGCACTGATCCTGGCGTTCGGGCCGGTCTCCGGCGGCCACTTCAACCCGGTGGTCACCCTGGCCGACCGACTCCTCGGCGGGGTGACCACGCGCCAGGTCGCGGCCTACCTGCCGGCGCAGCTGCTCGGTGGCGCGCTCGGCGCCGTCGTCGCCAACCTGATGTTCGACCTGCCCGCGGTGACCCTGGCGACGACGCAGCGCACCGGTGGCGGCCGGTGGCTGTCGGAGGCGGTCGCGACGTTCGGGCTGGTCGTGCTGGTCTTCGCGCTGGCCCGCGCCGGCCGCGCCCCGGTGGCGCCGTTCGCCGTCGGCGCCTACATCGCCGCGGCCTACTGGTGGTCGTCCTCCACCAGCTTCGCCAACCCGACGGTCGACGTCGCCCGGATGCTCTCCGACACCTTCGCCGGCATCGCGCCCGCATCGGTCCCGATGTTCCTGCTCGCCCAGCTCGTCGGCGGCCTGGCCGCGGTGGCGGTCGTCGTCCTGCTGTACCCCGGCGCCCCGGCGGTGGCCGGCGACGTCGTCGTCCCGCAGGAGCCCGTCCGATGACCCCTTCGGTGCTGTTCGTGTGCGTGCACAACGCCGGCCGCTCGCAGATGGCCGCGGGCTGGCTGCGGCACCTGGCCGGCGACGCCGTCGAGGTCCGCTCGGCCGGCTCGCTGCCCGGCGACCAGGTCAACCCCTCCGCGGTCCGGGCCATGAGCGAGGTCGGCATCGACATCTCCGACCAGCGGCCCAGGGTGCTGACCGAGGGCGCCGTGGAGTCCTCCGACGTCGTGATCACCATGGGCTGCGGCGACGCCTGCCCGGTCCTCCCCGGGAAGCGCTACCTCGACTGGCCGCTCGAGGACCCCGCCGGGCAGGGCGTCGAGGCGGTGCGCCCGATCCGCGACGAGATCGAGCGCCGCGTGCGGGGACTGCTGGCCGAGCTGCTCTGAGTGCTCAGTCGCGGTGCAGCACGAAGAAGAACGGGTCGGGCAGGCCGCGCAGGTCCATCAGACCCAGCACCGTACGGCTGCTCACCCGCCGGAAGACGTCGATGATCGGCAGCGCGTCGTAGACCATCGCCGCGGTCTGCACCCCGCGGTGCTCGACCGTCCGCAGTCGCGCCCGGGGCCTCGTCGTCGTCAGCAGGGGCCGGACCGCGCGGAACGCCAGCCGAGCGGCGCGCGCGTGCGCCAGACCCGGGCGGTCGCGCAGCACATCGACCGGGACGAGCGCCGGGTCGACCGGCCGCGGACCCGACCGGGTGGCGAACAGCAGCGGGTGCACGGTCTCGGCGTCGAGGAACTCCTTGCCGTACCAGCCGTAGGCCTCCAGCAACCCGTCCAGGGGCGAGCCGGTGGGCAGCCCGCTCCCCCGCCAGCGGCCGGTCATCTCCTCGAGCGCGACGGGCGCGAACGCGTCGAACAGCGCGAACGCCTGGACGACGGGCAGTCCGTCGGAGTACTCAGCGAGCTCGCCGTCCAGGTGCTCGCGCGTCACGCGACCGGACGCTCGAAGGTGACCAGCACGCCGTCGACCCCACCGGGACCGATGCGGCCCTTCACCTCGACGGCCGTGATGGCCTTGAGCTGCCAGCCCTGGCGGGCGTGCTCGTTGAGCACCTTCTCCAGCTTGCCGCCGGACATCTTGCCGCCCATGAGGCCTTCGCGGATCTCCTCGACCTTGTACTCGTAGCGCGCCGCCATGGCCGGATCCTCCCTCAGCCGAGCACCGGGAGGGTGCGCTTGGCCGCCAGCCGGTCCATGCCGGCCTGGATGACCGACTCCACCTCGTCGTAGATCTTCTGCACGTAGGCGGTGTCCTCGGCCCGCTCCGGGTCGGTGTCGACCTCGATGGGATCGAGGATCTCGGTGCGGATCTTGGCCGGCAGCGGCACGTGCGCGGGCAGGATCTCCACCGCGATCGGGAAGGGGAAGCCGGCGATGATCGGCAGGTTGGCCCCGCGCAGCGTCTTCTTCAGCCCGGTCACCTTGTCCACGGCGTTGGCGAGCCACTTGCCCTCCGACAGCACGAACACGGTGTCGTGCCCGCCGACGGTGGCCACGGGCAGGATCGGCACGCCGGAGCGGATCGCCTGCTTCACGAAGCCGGTCCGACCGCCGAGGGTCGCGACGTCGCGCTTCCACCAGCTGCGCATCGCGTCGACCTCACCACCGGGCCAGACGACGACGTCCTCGCCCTTCTCCAGGGCCGCACCGACGCTCTTCCGGTTGGCCGCGATGACCCCGACCGCGCGGAAGTAGTCACCGAGGCCGGGCGAGGCCATGAGCACGTCGTGCGCGGTGCCGTGCAGGGTGCGCTTGCCGTCGAAGTGCTTCTGCCAGGCGTTGACCAGCGACCAGGCGTCCATCGTCAACGCGCCGCCGGAGTGCACGCCGATGACCAGGCAGGTGCGGTCGGGAACCCGGTCCCAGCCCTCGAACTCGGCCCGGAAGTAGTACTTCTCCAGGAAGTCCACCAACGGCTGCTGGAGCTTCATCACGGTCTCGTTCGGCGGGTGCGGCTCCATGGCGGCACCCACGCGCCACTGGATGAGGCGCTGGAGGATGTTCGGCTGCTCGGCGTCGTCGGCCACGGTTGCTCCCTCGTCTCTGAAGGACTGACGTGCTCGGAGAGGTGCGTCGGAAAGCACCAACGCCGTTGTCGCGCCGCGGTCACGCCGCCGACCGGACTTTTCCGTCTCCGATCGGGTGCTCCGGCATGATCGTGACACGGATCACTGATCCGTACCGGCTGGACAGGTGCGCGGAGTGGGAGGCCCGGGCGCCGGCCGGGTGGAGCTCGGCTCAGGCGCCGGTGATCTGCAGGAGCCCGGCGGCCTGGTCGGCCATGTCGGCGAACTCGTCGCCCTCGTGCAGCACCGTCCAGCTCATGAGCAGCTCGATGCCGGTCGGGTCGCCGTCGACGTCGAGCGCCCCTGGTGGGGCCACGAGGTGACGGACCGTCTCCACGAGCAGGTCGCCGGCGAGCCAACCGGGCTGACGCTCCACCCGCCGGACCCGCAGGGCCGGGCCGGCGGGCAGCGTGATCAGACCGACCTCCGGAGCGGCCAGTCCGGGCTCGAGCCGGCTGCGTTCGGCCTCGGCGATCTCCTCCAGCGTGCTCGTGAGCTTGTACCGGTCGGAGCGCAGCGTGGCCAGGACGCCGTAGACGGGGTCGGGGATCCAGAGGGCGCCGAGATCGGGCGCCCGCTGCAGGAGCGCCGTCGCGAAGGACCGGAGCTGCTCCCCCAGCTCCACCGCGGCCGCGCCCTCGACGTAGAGGTCCTCGCAGACCTGCTCCGCCCACACCGCGACCGACTCGTCCGGACGGGGGATCCAGATCCACCCGCCGTCGGGCGGGTCGACCGTGTACCCCCAGTTCCGCCGCGCGGCCGTCACGGCAACCACCGGAAGGAGCCGGCGACGGCGTCGAAGAGGGCCACCAGCGGCTCGAGGACCTGCAACTGGGGAGTCGAGAAGCTCAGCAGCACGAACCCACCTCCGGGCATCTCGTGGTGGTACTGCACCACCTCGGTGTCCACCTGGTGCCCGCCCACCGCCGGTGCCGTCATCCGGTGGCGCAGTCGCGGCACCGGGCCGGCCGCCAGCTCGACGACGCCCACCGCCAGCGCGCACGCGATCGGCGGCGCCCCCTCCTGGAACAGCGACAGGTACACCTCGACGGTGTGGCTGTCGGCGCGCGCTGCGGCGGCCTCCTGCAGCAGCTGCGCCACCTGGGGCATGAGGGTGTCGCGGTCGGGCGGCCGCGGGTGACGGCCCGCGCGATCCGGGCGATGTCGTCGGCCCGCTCGGCGTCGTCCAGGACCCGGATGCGCACCCAGTCGTTGGGCACCGCGAACGTGAAGTCCCGCGGCCGCTCCACGGACGCCGATCGACCCTGCTCGGTGTGGCCCGTCATGGCCGCCGCAACGCCGCACGGGCTCGCAGGCCGGTCAGCCCAGCCCCCAGGGCGAGCAAGGTCGCGAGCCCGAGCGGTGCGACCCAGACGATCTCCGCGCCGGCGCCGAGCACGGTGGCGGCCGTGGCACCGCCCACCGCGGCGAACATCAGCCCCGCGCTCCACCGGGCGTCGCCCATCGCCCCGCTGGGGATCATCGCCTCCACCCGCGGGCGGGGCACCGTGGCCACCTGCTCCACGCGCACTCCGGAGTTCTCGAGGTGGGCGATGAGCTCCCCCACCGCCGCCGGATCGCGGGGCGTCACGTCCAGGGTCGCGCCCGGCATCCGGAGAGCGACCGCACCCTGGCCCGGCGCCGCGACCGCCCCCGCGGCAGCCGTCGGCCCGGTGAGCGGGATCCACCGCCGGACGTCGTCGGACGTCGTGTGCACGAGCGCGTCGTCAGTGCCGGCCAGCTCCCCCGCCCGCACCCCGGTGGGCCCGGCCAGCGCGACCCGCCACCGGGCGCTCGGCGATCGCCGAGGCCACCACTCCCGCGGGAAGGCGGCGACCACGACGAGAACGATCGCGGCCAGCCCACCGAGCGCCAGCAGCACATCGCTGCGGAGGATCAGCCGAGACCGGTGAGCACGACGGCGGCGAGGACGGCGGCCAGCTGCACGTAGCTGCGGCGGGACGAGAGGGCCGCCTCCGCGGCGTAGACCCGTGCGCCCCCGGTGGGCACGCTCCTGGATTCCCTCGCCACGCCGGCGGCTTCGGCCACGGCCTGCGCGACCCGCTCCGTCCACCGCCCCAGGCCCGCCGGCGGCGTCGTCGGGTCGCTGCACAGGACGCCGGGCATCCACTCGGCCAGATCCAGCCAGCAGCGAATCTCCCCGGACGTCGTCACGAAGGCAAAGGGCGCCGTGGCCCCGAGGGAATCGCCCCGGGTCGGCCGCAGGCGGCACCCGGTGACGTCCCAGCTCTCCGTGCCGTCGGCGCTGATCCGGCGCAGGATTCCCTCCGCCACCTCGAGCCGGACCGGCTCCGCACGCGTGACAGCCGCCGGGACGTCGCCGGGAAGCAGGACCAGACGGTGAGGTGCGTAGGTCACCGATCGGTCCCGACCGGCGTGGCCGGACCCTCGGTGGCCCACTGGCCGATGGACCGGGCGTCCCCGATGTTCCCAGCCACGCCGGCGGCCGTGGACGCCCGGCTTGCCAATGCCGCGCGCCCCAGGCCGGCAGCGACCTCCGGAGCCACGGTGGTCGCCGGGTGGACCACCGGCGCCGGCCCGGTCACCACCTCCCGGAAGAGGCTGGAGGGCCGGTAGGCCTCGGCCGTGTCCACCTGCAGTCCGGCGCTCACCCCGGGAGATTACGAGGCAGTCAGGCCTGTCGCACCCGTCGTCCACAGCGGTCATGCGGTGCGCGGGGCCTCCCAGAGGTCGATGCCGCTGTCGACGGCGTGCTGGTCGATCGCGGCCAGCTCGTCGGCGGAGAACTGCAGGTTGCCCAGCGCCCCGACGTTCTGCTCCAGCTGCCCGACGCTGCTGGCGCCCACCAGGACAGTGGTCACCCGCTCGTCCCGCAGTGCCCAGGCCAGCGCCATCTGCGCCAGGCTCTGCCCCCGGCCCCGCGCGATCTCGTCCAGGGCTCGCACGTGGCCGAGCGCCTCCTCGGTCAGCAGGTCGGTCGACAGCGACTTGCCCTGGCTGGCCCGCGAGCCCTCAGGCACGCCGCCGAGGTACTTGTCGGTGAGCATCCCCTGGGCCAGCGGGGAGAACGCGATGCAGCCCGCGCCGACGTCGGCCAGGGTGTCCAGGAGCCCCTCGGTCTCGATCCAGCGGTTGAGCATCGAGTAGGAGGGCTGGTGGATGAGCAGCGGTGTGCCGAGCTCGGCGAGGATCGCGGCGGCCTTCGCGGTGTCCTCCGGCGAGTAGGAGGAGATCCCGGCGTACAGCGCCTTCCCCGACCGGACGGCGGAGTCCAGGGCGCCCATCGTCTCCTCGAGCGGCGTGCTCGGGTCCGGGCGGTGCGAGTAGAAGATGTCGACGTGGTCCAGGCGCATCCGGGTCAGGGACTGGTCCAGGCTCGACAGGAGGTACTTCCGCGAGCCGCCGCCCTGCCCGTACGGCCCGGGCCACATGTCGTAACCGGCCTTGGTGCTGATCACCAGCTCGTCGCGGTAGGGCCGGAAGTCGTCGTCCAGGTGCCGGCCGAAGTTGGTCTCCGCACTGCCGTAGGGCGGGCCGTAGTTGTTCGCCAGGTCGAAGTGGGTGATGCCCAGGTCGAAGGCCCGGCGGAGGATGTCGCGCTGCCGGTCGAACGGGACGTCGTCGCCGAAGTTGTGCCAGAGCCCCAGGCTGATCACCGGCAGGTCCAGGCCGCTGCGGCCGGTCCGGCGGTAGGTCATCGAGTCGTAGCGGCTGTCGGCAGCGGAGAACGGCATGCCCTGATCCTCGTCGCCCGGCCCGCGCACCGCAGTACCTGTGTCGGACGGTAACCAGATCCAGGTCGGCTCGTTGGGACAGCGCACAGACCACCCGTCGAGGAGTCCGCATGCGCCGCCCCCTGCCCCGTGCCGCACTGGCCCTCGCCGCCGCGGCGGCCCTCGTCGCCGGCGGGGCGTCCACCGCCTCCGCCGCACCCGGCGACCCTTCGCCCGGCTCACCCGCGTACCTGGCCCGCGACGCGCAGAACATCGCCGACGCCTACGGCCGGCAGACCGCACCCGACGGTCAGCTCTCCCCCGGCTACCTCCCCGCGCTGGTCGAGGCCACCACCCCGCAGCACGCCGGCGACCTGCTGGCCCAGGCCGCCCGCCCGAACCGGCCGGCGCTCACCCCGGGCCTGCTGGTGCCGGGCTGGAACAGCGGCAACCCCTACCGCGCGCACTGGGACGGCACCCGCGGCGAGATCACCCCGGTCTCGTTCACCAACCGGTACGGCGCGCTGGTGCAGGGCGACGTCTTCTCCCCGCTCCCCGGTGCCACCGACCCCTACACCGGCGAGCCGCTGACCGGCCCGTTCCCCGGAGTCGTCCTCACCACCGGCTCGGTGCAGGGCAGCGAGCGGATGTACTGGTGGCTCGCGCAGGACCTCGCCGAGCGCGGCTACGTCGTCCTCACCTACGACGTCCAGGGGCAGGGCCGCAGCGAGACCTTCCCGCACCAGGGCGACCCCGCCGACCTGCCGTACTGCTCGTTCGCCGCCGCGCCGCTCGCGGGAGAGCAGACCGGCTGCCCCGGCGTCCCCTTCCAGCAGACGTCGAACTTCGTGTACGGCACCCAGGACGCGATCGACTTCTTCCTCTCCACGCCCGACCAGCCCTACCCGAACCCCTCGGCCGGCAGCGCGCAGGTCGACTCCTTCAACCCGCTGCACGCCTCGTTCGACCGCTCCCCCGACCCGGGCACCGTCACCCCCGGCCGCACCACCCGGCTGGCCGTGATCGGGCACTCCCTCGGGGCGCTGGCCGTCTCCTACCTGCAGGGCATCGACCCGCGGATCCAGACCGTGGTGGCCCTGGACAAGCTGTCGACGACGGCGTCGGTCCGCGGCGAGGACCCCTTCGACGCACTCGGCGACTCGCGGCCGGTGGTCCCCGCCCTGGGCATGCAGTCGGAGTACGGGTTCACCGTGGCCCCGTACTTCGCCAACTCCGGCCTCTTCGACCCCGCCGGCGCCGGCTCGCCGGCGCAGGCCCCGGACCCGCGCCGCGAGCTCGCCACCGGTTACGAGGGCTGGACCGCGGCCGGCGTCGACTCGATGGTCGTGGTGCCGCGCGCCTCGACCCACCTCGAGTACACCGACATCCCCTACGTCCTCCCGGCGTCGCGCTACGGGCAGGCGGTCTCCAGCGTCTACACGCAGGCCTGGCTGGCGAAGTACCTCCGGCACGACGCCTCGGCCGACGACGTCCTGCTCGGGACGACGCTGCGCTACCTGGAGCCGGACGCGACCGGCACCTGGCGCCCGATCTCGCTGGACCGGGACGAGCACCTCTCCTTCTACTTCTGCTCCGGGTACTCGCTGCGCACCGCGGGGGGCGAGGTCCGCGACGACGACCTGACCGGGGTCGGCTGCTGACCGGCGGGCCTACGGTGGGGGCATGCTGCGCTTCCTCGGACTCCTGCTGGTGATCTGGCTCGTCCTCACCGTGGTCGGCGCCGTGGTCAAGGGCCTGTTCTGGTTGGCCGTGGTCGGCGCGCTGTTCTTCGTCGCGACCACCGCGCTCGGCTGGGCCAAGCGGAACGACCGCGCCCTCCCGCCCGGCCGGTGACCGCCGACCGCCTCGCGACGCAGACCGCGACCGTCCGCGCGGCCGCCGACTACCTGCACTCCTGGGTGGCGGCGCAGGCCGCGCACCGCCGGGTGCCCGGGGCGCAGGTGGCGATCCGCTCCGGCGGCGAGCTGGTGCTGTCGGCCGCGGTCGGCCTGGCCGACGTCGACACCGGGGCCGCGCTGACGACCGACCACCTGTTCCGCATCGCCTCGCACTCCAAGACCTTCACCGCGACCGCCGTCCTCCAGCTGGTCGAGGCGGGCCGGCTCCGGCTGGACGACCCGATCGCCCAGCACGTGCCGGAGCTGGCCGGTGCCGCGGCCGGGCGGGTGACCGTGCGCGAGCTGCTCGGCCACCAGTCCGGGGTCATCCGGGACGGCGAGGACGCGGACTTCTGGCAGCTCGGGATGCCGTTCCCCGACCGCGGCGCGCTCCTCGACCTGGTGCTGCGCGCCGGCCCCGTGCACGCCCCCAACGAGCAGTTCAAGTACTCCAACGTGGGTTACGCCCTCCTCGGGCTGGCGATCGAGGCGGTCACCGGCGTCAGCTACGCCGAGCACTGCCGGACGGCGATCGTCGACCCGCTGGGACTGACGCGGACCGGCGCCGAGTACGACCCCGCGCGGGCGGGTGAGCACGCCACCGGCCACACCGGGCTGCTCCTGGGCGAGGACACCCGGGAGACGATCGAGCACGTCGCCACCGCGGCGATGGCCGCCGCGACCGGGTTCTTCTCCACCGCCGAGGAGCTGTCCGCGTACGGGGCGGCGCACGCGCTCGGTGACGAGCGGTTGCTCACCGACGGGTCGAAGCGCCTGATGCAGCGCCTGGAGTCGGTGGTGACCGCCTACGGGACCGAGGTCGGGCGGTACGGCCTGGGCATGGAGCTGCTGACCGTCGGGGACCGGCAGCTGGTCGGACACAGCGGCGGCTTCCCCGGGTTCATCACCCTGACGCTGGTCGACCCGGTCGGGCAGCTCGTGGTCAGCGTGCTGACCAACGCGATCGACGGTCCCGCCCACGATCTCGCCGTCGGCCTGGTGAAGCTGGTCGACGTCGCGCTCGCCCCGCGCGCGGAGCTGCCACCCCCGCCGGCCGGGGTGCGCCCCGACTCCTTCGCAGGGCGGTTCGCCTCGCTGTGGGGACTGCTGGACGTCGCCGAGCTCGGCGGCCGGCTGGTGCTGCTGCGACCCACCGCGCCGGACCCGCTGCCCACGGTCGAGGAGCTGCAGATCGTCGACGCCGACACCCTCCGTGTGGCGGCGCAGCCGGGCTTCGGCGCCTCCGGCGAGGCGGTGCCGGTGGAGCGGGACCCGACCGGGCGCGTGGTGTCGCTGCGCCTGGCCGGGGTGACCAGTGTGCCCGTCGAGGAGTTCCTGCCCCGCAGGTCGGCGATGACCCGGATGGGCCGGGGCGGGTAGCTCAGCGGGCGGGCACGACCCGCTCCAGCCAGGCGAGCAGGTCGGCGACGACCTCGGCCCGGTTGGTCTCGTTGAACACCTCGTGCCGCGCGCCCGGGTAGGCCCTCAGCGTCACGTCGGTCAGCCCGGTCTCCTGCAGCCGCTGCACCAGGGCCTGCACCAGGGCGAGCTGACCGCTCAGCGGGTCGGCGTCCCCGACGACCACGTACACCGGCAGGTCGGGACGGATGCCGCGGAGCCGCTCGGGGTCGGCGACCTGCCGCGCGGAGACGAACATCTGCTTGTTGTCCGGCGCCGACAGGCCGAAGCCGCAGCGCGGATCGGCGACGTAGGCGTCGACCTGGGACTCGTCGCGGGAGAGCCAGTCGTAGTCGGTACGGGCGGGTGCGAACGGCGCGTTGAAGGCCGAGAGGTCGGTCGGCCCGTCGAGATCGAGGGCGGGCTCGAGCAGGTCCAGCGTGGTGGTACCGCTGAGCACGAGCCCGGCGAGCTCCCGGCTGGAGTCGAGCACGTACTGCTGGGCGGCGAAGGAGCCCATGCTGTGGCCGAGCAGCACCAGCGGGAGGTCGGGGTGGTCGGCGCGCGCCAGCTCGCTCACCCGGCCGATGTCGCGCACCAGCTCGTCCCAGCCGCCGGGGCCGAGCTCGCCCTGGCGCCCGTCGGCCGCGGTGGCACCGTGCCCGCGGTGGTCCTGGCCGATCACGACGAAGCCGGCCCCGGTCAGGTTCGCGGCGAGCGGCTCGTAGCGGAGGAGGTGCTCCCCCATGCCGTGCGTGAGCTGCACGATCCCGCGCGGCGGGCCGGCCGGGTCCCACCGGTAGACGGTCACCGGGACGTCGTGCGCGGAACGGACCTCGAGGATCTGCGGTGCCATGAGCGGAGGCTAGAACGGGGCCGGCGCCGCCGCCTCTCCCCGGCGGCGGCGCCGACGTCTCAGTCGCCCGGCTCCTCGGCGGGGTCGCGCGGCCCGTGGCCGGGGCCATCGCCGTCGCCATCGCCATCGCCATCGCCGTCGCCGCGCGCCGGGCGGGCGCTGTTCACCCGGTCGGTGACCCGCTGCTCGACGTCGGCGAGCCGCTGGTCGGCCTCGTCCTGCGTGAGCCGGCGGTCCTCGACGGCCTGGGCGATGTGGTCCTTCTCCGCCTGGACCAGCGCCGCGACGAGATCGTCCACCGCGACACCCCGGTCCTCGGCGACCTGGGCGAGGGTGGTGCCATCGGGCTCCAGCGCGGTGCGCAGCTCGTCCTCGGTCATCCCCAGGGCCGCGGCCGCCTCGTCGAGGCCGGGACCTCCACCGTGGTGCCCGCCGCGGCCGATGCCGGCCTCGCTGAGCGTCGTCGCCACCTCGTCGGCCTGGTCCTGGGTGAGGGAGCCGTCGTCGACCAGTCCGGCCAGGGCGTCGGTGATCCGCTGGACCGCCGACGCCGGGGCGTCGTCGGTCGCCGCCAGGGCGGGTACCGCGACGGCGAGACCGGTCAGCCCGAGGACCCCGGCGGTGGTCACCACGATCAGTTTTCTGCGCACGCACGCTCCTTCGTCCGGGCCGAGGTGGTCCCCGGCCGTGGAGGAGCGAGCGTGCTTGCCGCGCCTGTGACGGCGCTGTGCCGGAGGCACGGGGTTCCTGTGCGTCCGACGGTGCGACTCAGCCCTCGAGCCGATGACCGCCCACCGCGTCGAACAGGTGCACCCGGGCCGGATCTGGTCTGACGTGCAGGAGCTCACCCTTCGCGGGCGGCCGACGGGCATCCACCCGCACGGTCATCGGCACCTCGTCGGCGCCGATCCGCGCGCGGCCGTACACGTACGCGTCGGCCCCGAGCTCCTCGACGACGTCGACCTCCAGCGGCAGCCCGTGCGAGCCGACCTCGAGGTCCTCCGGGCGGACACCCAGGACGACCGTGCCGCCCGCGGCCGCGACCGCCGCGCGGGGGACGGGGTGCAGGAGCTCCCCCAGCCGCACCCCGCCGTCCACGACCGGGGCACTGACCAGGTTCATCGCCGGCGAGCCGAGGAAGCCCGCGACGAAGGAGTTGACCGGGCGGTCGTACAGCTCCCGAGGGCTGCCGACCTGCATGAGGACACCGTCCTTGAGCACGGCCACGCGGTCGCCCATCGTCATCGCCTCGACCTGGTCGTGGGTGACGTAGACGGTGGTGACCCCCAGACGGGCCTGCAGCTGGGCGATCTGGGTGCGGGTCTGCACGCGCAGCTTGGCGTCGAGGTTGGACAGCGGCTCGTCCATGAGGAACACCTGGGGCTTGCGGACGATCGCGCGGCCCATCGCGACCCGCTGGCGCTGACCGCCCGAGAGGGCCTTCGGCCGCCGGTCGAGGAAGGACTCCAGGTCGAGGACCCGTGCGGCCTCGCCCACCCGCGACCGGATCTCCTCCTTGGGCACCCCGGCGATCCGCAGCGCGAACCCCATGTTCTCCGCCACGGTCATGTGCGGGTAGAGGGCGTAGTTCTGGAACACCATCGCGATGTCCCGGTCCTTGGGTGCGGCGTCGGTGACGTCCCGGTCCCCGATCAGCACCCGGCCGTCCGTGACGTCCTCCACGGCCGGCCAGCATGCGCAGCGACGTCGACTTGCCGCAGCCCGACGGGCCGACCAGGACGAGGAACTCGCCGTCCTCCACGGCCAGGTCGAGGGCGTCGACGGCGGGCCGGCCGCTGCCCGCGTAGGAGCAGCTCGCGCGCTCGTAGGTCACGGTCGCCATCAGGGGCCTCCTGCGCTCGCACCTGCTTCGGGAAATGGTCACCCCTCCCATTGTCGCGAGGGGCGGGCGGCAGTGGACCGGACGGATTCACCGCGCCCGGCGAACATACCGAAGAAGGGACTCCGTGCAAAGATCGTCGTCGCCGCGACGAGCACCACGCGGAACCCATCAGGAATGGCGACGAGCCGGTCGCACAATGCACCACACGACAGGCGGGAATTCGAAGGGCCATGTCAGAACTCGACCGTCTCGTGAATGCCTGCCTCATGCCCGGGTTCACCGGCACCACGGTGCCGGGCTGGGTGCACGAGGGCCTCGACGGGGGCCTGGCCGGGGTGTGCCTCTACGGCCAGAACCTCGCCGGGGCGGCGGACCCCGACCGGGTGCCGGCACTCTCCGGCGCCGTCCGGGGAGCGCGGCCCGACGCGCTCGTGGCCCTCGACGAGGAGGGCGGTGACGTCACCCGGCTCGAGTACCGCACCGGCAGCAGCCAGCCGGGCAACCTCGCGCTCGGCGTGCTCGACGACGTCGAGGTCACCGCCGCGGCGGCCGCGGCGATCGGTGGCGCCCTCCGGGAGGCCGGCGTGACCGTCGACCTCGCCCCGTCGGTCGACGTCAACAGCGACAGCCGCAACCCGGTGATCGGGGTCCGGAGCTTCGGCGGGGACCCGGACCTGGTGAGCCGGCACGGTGCCGCCTGGATCCGCGGCCTCCAGTCCACCGGCGTCGCGGCCACGGCCAAGCACTTCCCCGGCCACGGGGCGACCACCGTCGACTCGCACCTGGGACTGCCGGTCATCGACGCCGACGAGGACACGTTCCGGTCCCGCGACCTGCCGCCCTTCGCCGCGGCCGTCGCTGCCGGGGTGCGCCTGGTGATGACCTCCCACGTCGTGTTCACCGCACTCGACCCCCAGCCGGCCACCCTGAGCCGGCGTCTGCTGGGAGACCTGCTGCGCGGCGAGCTGGGCTTCACCGGGGTCGTGGTCACCGACGCCCTGGACATGGCCGGGGTGCGGGCCGCCCACGGCATCCCAGGGGCCGCTGCGCTCTCCCTGGCAGCGGGGGCCGACCTGCTGCTGGTGGGCGCGGAGGACGGCGAGCAGCACTGCGCGGCGATCCGGGCCGCCGTCGCCGACCACGTCCGGGCCGGGCTGCTCCCCGAGGCGCGGCTGCACGAGGCGGCGGAGCGCGTCGCCGACCTCCGCCGCGAACTGTCGGCACGGTCCGCGTGGGACCCGGTCCCGGTCGCGTCCGACGTCGGCAGCAGGTCCGCCCGCGGCGCGCTGCGGCTGCGGAGCGTGCTCCCCCTGGCCGGTCCGGCGCTGGTCGTGGAGCTGCGAGGGGAGACCAACATGGCAGTGGGCGACGCCCGCTGGAGCCTGGCCGAGCCGCTCGGAGAGCTCGGCCGGCTGCACGAGCTCGTGACGGTGACGGCCGCCGGCCCGCCCGCCGACGACGTCCTCGCGCGGGCCGGGACGCGGCCCGTCGTCGTCGCGGTGCGCGACGCCTACCGCACCCCCTGGCAGGAACGGTGGCTGCGCCGGGCGGTCGAGCGGAGGCCCGACACCGTGACCGTGGCCCTCGGCATGCCCGACGACCTCGGCCTGGTGAACGGTCCGGCCGTGGCCACCCACGGTGCCTCGCGCGCGTGCACGCGCGCCGCGGCCGAGGCGCTGTCCGGCCGATGACGACCCTGCTGCGCAACGCCCGGCTGCTGGACGCCGACGGTCACGCGGACCGCTCGTGGGTGCTCTTCGACGGGGACCGCATCGCCGCGACCGGGACCGGCCCGGGACCGGGCGCCACCCGCGTGGTGGACCTCGACGGCGCCCGGCTCACCCCCGGCTTCGTCGACCTCCACGTGCACGGGGGCGGCGGCCACGCGGCCGAGGAGGGGCCCGACGGCATCCGGGCCGCACTGGACGCGCACCGCGCCCACGGCACCACGCGCTCCCTGGTGAGCCTGGTCAGCGCTCCGCTCGACGACCTCGCGGGCTCGCTCGCCGAGATCGCCGCGCTGACCGACCGGGATCCCCTCGTCCTGGGTGCGCACCTGGAAGGGCCCTTCCTCGCGGCCGGGCGCTGCGGGGCGCACGACCCGGCGCAGCTGCGCACCCCGTCGGAGAAGGCCGTCGACCGGCTGGTCGCCGCCGGCCACGGCACGCTGCGCCAGGTGACCCTCGCCCCGGAGCTGCCGGGCGCGCTGGACGCCGTCCGTCGGTTCGTCGCTGCCGGCGTCACCGTGGCGGTGGGCCACACCGACGCCGACATGGCGCTCACCGCCCGCGCCTTCGACGCCGGCGCCCGGCTGCTCACGCACGCCTTCAACGCGATGCCGGGGCTCGGTCACCGCGCCCCGGGACCGGTCGGCGCCGCCCTCGCCGACCCCCGCGTCGTCCTCGAGCTCGTGCTCGACGGCCACCACGTGCACCCTGCGGTCGCCGGCGTGCTGTTCGCCGCGGCGCCCGGGCGGATCGCCCTGGTCAGCGACGCGATGGCCGCCGCCGGCGCCGGGGACGGCCGGTACCGGCTGGGCGGGGCCGACGTCGAGGTGCGGGACGGCCGCGCGGAGCTCGCCGGGACCGCCACGCTCGCCGGGTCCACCCTCACGCTCGATCGCGCCCTCCGCCACGCGGTCATCGAGCTCGGCCTGGACCCGGTGGCCGCGGTGACCGCCCTGACGTCGACCCCGGCGCGCGCGCTCGGTCTGCAGGACCGGATGGGGCGGCTGGCCCCCGGTCACGTCGCCGACGCCGTCGTCCTGGACGACGACTGGACCGTGCGGCAGGTGTGGGCGGCCGGTCGGCCCCTCCCCCGGTGATCAGCCGCGCTGCCACTCCGGCTTGTGCGCCCAGGTGTGCCGGTAGTAGTCGACGAGTCGCAGCCGGGACGCGGCCGCCTCGTCGACGTACACCCCAGCCCGGGGGTGCAGCTGCAGCACCGACGCGGGGCACATGCTGCTGAGCGGACCCTCGACGGCGGCGGCCACGGCGTCGGCCTTCGCCTCCCCCTGCGCGACGAGCACGAGCTCGCGGGCCTCCAGGATGGTGCCCAGCCCCTGGGTGAGGCAGTGCGTCGGCACCTCGTCGCTGCTCCCGAAGAAGCGCGCGTTGTCGGCACGAGTGCGCGGGGCGAGGGTCTTGACCCGGGTCCGGGAGGCGAGTGAGGACGTGGGCTCGTTGAAGCCGATGTGCCCGTTGGCGCCGATGCCGAGGATCTGCACGTCGATGCCCCCGGCGTCCCGGATCGCCCGCTCGTAGGCCTCGGCCGCGGCACGGAGGTCGGCGGCACGGCCGTCGGGCACGTGCAGCCGCGCCGGGTCCAGGTGCAGCGGCGCGGTGACCGTCCGCCGGATCACCGAGGCGTAGCTCTGGGGGTGCTCGGCGGGCAGCCCGACGTACTCGTCGAGCGCGAAGCCGGTGACGGCCCGGACGTCGAGCTCCCCGCCCGCGACCCACCGGGCCAGCGTGGCGTAGATGCCCAGCGGCGAGGACCCCGTGGCCAGACCGACCACGGCGTCCCGGCGCCGGCGGATCGCCGCGGCCACGCGGCTCGCGGCGACCCGGGCGACCTCGTCGGCGTCGGCCAGGACGACGACCTCCACCCCTACACCCCCACGGGGCGCTCGTGACCCGGCGCGGGGGCGCGCACCGCGAGCGCCGCACCGATGGGCGCGACGGGGACGTCGCGGCTCACCAGCTGCAGCCGTTCGGCGATGCGGAGGCTGCGCAGGAACGGCGACCCGGCGGCCTGCTGCCGGCTGCGCTCGGCGACGGCCAGCAGCAGCGGCTCGCCGACGTCGGCCACCCCTCCGCCGAGCACCACGTGCTCGACGTCGCAGGTGAGCACCAGCAGCCGCACCGCCGCGGCCACGGCGTCGGCGAACCCGTCGCGGACGGCCACGGCGCGCGGATCGCCCTCGACCGCCGCCGCGAACAGGTCCGCGGCGGCGGGCCGGCCGTTGTGCGGGGGCCAGGCGAGGTCCAGGGCGGCGCCGGAGGCGTACAGCTCCAGACAGCCGCGCTGCCCGCACGGACAGGCCGGGCCGGAGGGCTCGTAGGGCAGGTGGCCGATCTCGCCGGCCGCGCCGTGGCGGCCGCGGCGCAGCTCCCCGCCGAGGAGCAGGCCGGCGGCGACCCCGGTGCCCAGGGCCAGGAAGGCGAGGTCGCCCGGGAGCCCGAGGACGCGGGCCGCACCGACCGCGGCGACGTTCAGGTCGTTCTCGACCGCGACCGGGACCCCACCCAGGCGGGCGCCGAGCAGGGCGGCCAGCTCGACCCCCCGCTCGTCGATGCCCAGGTTGACCGCGAAGGACAGCCGCCCGGTGGCCGGGTCCACGAGCCCTGGCACGCCCGCGCCGACGCCCACGAGATCCTCCGGGCGCTTTCCGACCGCCCCGCACAGGCGGCCGACGACGTCGGCGGCGGAGGCCACCACACCCTGCGCTCCCGGCAGGGTCGGCACCCGGAGGCTGTGCCGCACCTCGCCCTCCTCGTCGAGCAGCACGCCCAGCACCTTCGTGCCACCGATGTCCAGGCCGACCGACCACCCGGCCGAGGCGTGGGGTTCCCGCCTCACCCCTTCACCGCCCCGGCGACCAGCCCGGCGCTCATCCGCCGCTGGACGAACAGGAAGAAGACGATGACCGGTACCGAGATCAGGGTGGCGCCGGCCATGACCACCCCCCAGTCGGTCGCCCGGTTGGCCTCGACCAGCCCCTGCAGCCAGAGCGGCAACGTGCGCTGGTCGGGGTCGGTCATGACCACCAGGGCCAGGGTGTACTCGTTCCACGCCTGGAGGAACCCGTAGACGCCGGAGGCGACCAACCCGGGGGCCAGCAGCGGGAAGGTGATGCGGAAGAAGGCCGCGGTCCGCGACAGGCCGTCGACCATGGCCGCTTCCTCGAGCTCCAGCGGCACGCCGGTCACGAAGCCCCGGAGCATCCAGACGGTGAACGGCAGGATCGCCGCCACGTACACGACCGAGAGCCCGGCGACCGCGTTGACCAGGTGCCAGGTGTCGAGCACCTGGTACTGCGAGATGAACAGCCCCTCGGCGGGGATCATCTGCACGACCAGGATCGTGACGATGAACGGCTTCCTTCCCCGGAACCGGAAACGGCTGATGGCGAGAGCCGCCAGGAATGCGAAGAGAATGGCGACGGCGAGCGTCAGCAGCGTCACCGAGATCGACACCTGGAATGAGCGGAAGAATGTCGGGTCCGCGAATACCCGACGGAAGTTCGCGAGGGTTCCGTCGGTCGGGAAGAATGTCGGCTCCGGAGTGCGCAGGCGGTTCGTGGGCAGAAATGCGCTGCTGACCATCCAGTAGATCGGGAAGACCCACACCAGGGCGACGAGGACCGCGGCCAGCCCCAGCAGCCGCCGGCCGGCGGTGCCGCGGCGGCGCCTCGACCGGGCCGCGACGGCGGTCACGCCTCCTCCCGGAGCATCCGGCGGATGTAGAACGCCGTCAGCGCGAGCGTGATGACCAGCATGATCGTGGCCATGGCCCCGGCCATGGAGAACTCCTTCGACAGCGAGTAGATGAACGTGCCGAGCAGGTGCGTCTCGCGGGTGGGGGCCCCCGCCCGCTGGAGGACGTAGATCTGGGTGAAGACCCGCAGGTCCCAGATCACCTGGAGCAGCGCCACGACCAGCAGCACCGGCGCGACCATCGGCAGCGCGAGGTACCGCAGCCGCTGCCAGGCGGTGGCGCCGTCGAGCTGCGCGGCCTCCATGCACTCCTCGGGCACCTGCAGCAGGCCCGCGTACACGGTGAAGACGACGAACGGCACCGACATCCAGACGACGATGACCGTGGCGACCAGGTAGAACGACGCAGGCTCGATGATCCAGGAGTGCTGCCGCATGCCGGTCATGCCGAGCGGTTCGGCGAGCAGCCAGTTGACGACGCCGTACTGCGAGTCGAACAGCCACTGCCAGACCGTCATCGTCGCGAGCACGGGCGTGCCCCAGGCGAGGAGCAGGCCGACCTGGAGCGTCATGCGGGCGACCCGGCCCACCCGGCTCATGAGCACCGCCAGCGCGATGCCGACGCCCATGGTGAGCGCGGCGTTCACGAGGCAGAAGGCCACCGACCGCGCGATGACCCCCCAGACGTAGGGGTCCGACAGCAGCTCGGTGTAGTTGCGCAGACCCACCCACTCGGCCGGCCGGCCGAACTGCTGGGCCATCCCGTACTCCTGGAACGAGAGCACGAACTGCCGGACCAGCGGGTAGCCCAGCCCGATCGCGACCGGCACGAGGGCCGGCACGAGCAGCAGGTAGGGACCCAGCCGGGCCCGCCGCGGGCTGCGCTGCCTCGGCCGTCCCGGCGGGGCGGCCGGTGGGCCGACGGCGGGGGCGCGGGGTGGGGCCGGCGGCACGACGGCGGCCGGGGTGCTGCGGGTAGCGGACACGATGCCTCCGGGGACGGACCGGACGGGGGCGCGACCACCGGTGGCGGTCGCCGGGGCGGTCGCGCCCCGTCCGGTCAGGCGGTCAGTTCAGCGTGTCCGCGATCAGCTGGTCGGCCTCGGCGGAGGCCTCGGCGAGATCGGCACCGCCGGCGATCTGCTGGAAGAAGTCCTCCAGGATGCGGGCCCCCTCGACCTCGGCCCACTTCTCCGCCGCGGGCGTCAGCTTGGCGCCGAGGGCCGCGTCCCGGGCCGCCTGCGCGTAGACGTCGTCGCCCAGGGCGTCGGCGTAGCTGCTGTTGCCGGGGATGAGCCCGTTCTCGGCCAGCATGGTCTGGTACTCCTCGCTGAAGATGATCTCCAGCAGGTTCCGGGCCAGCTCCTGGTTGCCCGACTTCGCCGGGATGGCGATGTTCGACCCGCCGGCGAAGACGGTCGCGGGCGTGCCGGCCTGCTCACCGGGCAACGGGAACACACCGGTCTTCTCCTCGTTGCACGCCTGCTGCTCGGCGAGCAGCACCTTGGCCTGCTCCGACTCGTCGTCGGCCGCGACGCCCTTGTTGCACTCGGGCAGGTCGATGCTCCAGCGGGCCCAGGTGGGAGCGGAGAACATGGCGGCCTCGCCGTTGTTGAACGGCACCCACGGCTCCGCCGAGTCGGCGTCGCGCGGAGCCCTGGTGGCGTCGGCGAAGAGCTCCTGGACCTCGGCCAGCCCCTTCTGCGACTCCGGCGAGGAGAGGGCCCCCACCCACGTGTCGCCGTCCTGCACGGCGAGGTCCCCGCCGTGGCTGTAGATCCAGGCGATGCCGTTGTACCAGTCCTGGCCCGGGAACCAGAAGCCGGAGAAGTTCGGCTTCCCGCCGGGCGCGGCAGCCTGCAGCTTGAGCGCCGCCTCGCGGAACTCGGCGAGCGTCGTCGGCACCTGCACGCCGGCGGCCTGGAAGAGGTCCTTGCGGTAGAAGACCGCCCGGGCTCCGGAGTAGTAGGGGACGGCGTAGACGCTGTCGTCGACGGTGCCGGCCTCCACGAAGCCCTCCAGGAGCTGGTCGCCCCCGAGGTCCTCGACCATGTCGGTGATGTCCGAGAACGCCCCGGCGTAGGTGAAGGTCGGGCTCTGGGTGTTGCCGATCTCTACGAGGTCGGGCGTCTGGTCCGCCGAGGCGAGCGCCGTCTGCAGGCGGGGGACGAGCCCGCTCCAGTCCTGCTCCTCGATGACCAGGGTGGCGCCCTCGTTCTGCTCCTCGAAGGTCTCGACGAGGTAGTCGCGCAGCTCCTGCGGGGTGTCTGTGCCGGCCAGCCAGAGGCGGACCTCGGCGTCGCCGCTGTCCCCTCCGGTCTCGCTCCCGCCACTGCAGGCGGCGACCGCCAGCAGCAGCCCGACACCCACGGCCGCCAGGCCGCTCGTGCGTACCCTCTTCATGTTGGGGTTCCTTCCTGGTGCGCAGGCGGTGCCGGACAGCGCCGCCACAGGGATGTGGTTCTCCGACTTGCAACTGGCCGGCTCGGGGTCGTCACGTGACCCCGAGCTGGCCGGACAGCACGAGCACCGCGGCCCCGGACAGGGCCCCGTCCTCGCCGAGTGAGGTCACCCGCAGCTGCAGGTGACTGCTGACGACCGGCATGGCGCGCTCCCGCAGCGCGGCGGCGGCCGCGTCGAGCAGGGGGCCGCCCAGCAGGTCACCGGGACCGCACAGGACGATCTCGGACAGGTTGAGCGCGCTGACCACGGGGGCGAGCACGATCCCGAGCCGGCGCCCCACGGCGGCCAGCGACGTCGCGGCCTCCTCGGGGGCGAGGCCCTCGACCCGGCGCCGCAACGCCGGGACCGACAGCACGGTCTCCAGACATCCCCGGCGGCCGCAGGCGCACGGCGCGGGACGTCCCAGCGGAGCGCCGTCGAGGTCGTCACGTTCGTCGACGGCGGTCACGTGCCCGAGCTCGCCGGCCGCGTGCTCGTGCCCCTGCACGAGGACGCCGTCGAGGACGATCCCGGCACCGACACCGCCGCCCACGGTGAGGACGAGCAGGCCCCCGCCCGAGGCGCCGCCGTAGGTGAACTCGCCGAGGGCCGCGGTGTTGGCGTCGTTGGCCACGTGCACCGGGACGCCGAGGTCGGCGGCGAGCTCCTCGGCCAGGGGCAGGTCGAACCACTCGCGGTTGGGGGCCTGCAGGACGCGCCCCGAGGGGTCGATGACCCCGGGGGAACCCACCCCGACGCCGAGGACCGGCGCGGTCGCCGCCCCGACGAGATCGCGGCAGAGCAGCCGGAGCTCCTCCACCGCGCCCGCGCCGGTGCGCCGCTCGGGCCGCACGGCCCGGCGCTGCAGGACGGCGCCGGAGAGGTCGAGGACGGCACCGTGCATGCGCTCGTCGTCCGCGAGGTCCACGGCCACGATCTGGAAGGCCTCCGTGCGCAGGCCGACGAGGGTGCCCGGTTTGCCGGGCCGCCCCTCCGACCGCGCGCCCAGCTCGCCCACGAGCCCCTCGGCCATGAGCGTGGCGACGAGGTCGGAGACGGTGACCCGGGTGAGCCCCGTGGCCCGTGCGAGGTCGGCCCGCGAACCCGGCCCGGCGTGGAAGAGGTGCTGCAGCACCATCGCGCGGTTGTGCGCGCGGGCGTGCTCGGGCAGCACCTTCGCCGTGGGCCGCAGCAGCCGCCCCTGCGACCGGGCATCCGTGATCACCGACACGTTTGTTAGGACACTCTCCTAACAAACACCTGTCAAGAGATGTCCGCGCCGTGACGGGACCGTGATCCGGAACGTCTCCGGACGGGTCGGTCACGCCGCGGCGAGGACCGCCCGGGGCTCGGTCCGCAGGCGGCGCTGCAGCGGGACGGGAACGGCGGCCGTGCTCCGCCGCGCGCGCGGGTCGAGCACGACCCCGCACACGACCAGGGCGCACGCCAGACCCACCGCTGCCGACATCCACACGGCCGGCTGACCCAGCGAGAGCCCGTAGGCGGTCCAGGCCGCGGTGGACCCCGCTCCCATCACCCACCGGGCCGGCGAGAGGCCGGAGACGTCCTGGCTGCGGTCCCGCAGCAGGCTCAGCGGCTGGGGCAGGCACGCGGCCGCGCCCACCAGCGACGCCGTCGCACCCAGCGGGCCGGCGATCACTGCCGCGTCCACCCCCAGGAGGGCGACCACCCCGGCACTGCCCGCGGCGAAGGAGACCAGGCACACCGCTCCCGAGGCCGTCCTCAGCAGCGCCCCCCGCGCGCGCTGCTGGGGCTGGGTGAGCAGGAGGGCCAGGAGCAGTGCGGTGTTGGCCGCGCCGACGACTGCGTTGGTGACGATCTGGGCCGGGTCGCCGGTGAGGACCCCGAAGGTCAGCCAGCAGAAGTTCAGTGCGACCGCGAGCCAGGTGCTGGTCGGCGACATGCCGAGGGTGCGGCGGTGCCGGCAGGACAGCCAGACCTGGGGCCAGACGAGGGCGATGCTGAAGGTGGACGCGAGGACGCCGAGCGCGGCGGACATGGTGGAGCGGACTTCCGTTCGGGAGGGCTGCGATGGTCGGGCCACCGCGGTCGAGCTGTGCACCCCAGTCAGAACGCTCGTCACTGAGCGGAGCGGTGCAGGCACGTTCGGTGGCCACAGACAGCATCGGCGTTACGCCCCCGTGACCTGAGCACCGCTGCCTGTGACGTCCATCGCTCGCACCCGACGACGACGGCCCCCCATGACCAGGTCATGGGGGGCCGTCGTACCGGGCGGGCTACCGGGTCATCGGGTCACCGGTGAGCCGGTCCGGGTTCGGTCCGTCCGCCGGTGTCGGGCTGGTGTCCTCACCGGCCTCGACGACGAGCACGAAGTCCTCGCCGTGCCTGGAGATGCCCTCGACGACGGCGTGCTCCACGGCCTCGGTGGCGAAGGTGCGGCGCAGGACGAGGGGATCCGAGCGCACGTCCTTCGCCAGCGCGACCGCCAGCCCGACCATGACCAGCGCGAAGGGCAGCGCCGCGATGATGGTCAGGTTCTGCAGACCGGTGAGGGCCTCGTCCCCGCCGACCAGCAGCATGACCGCCGCGACGGCACCCATCACCACGCCCCAGAAGATGACCGTCGGGCGGCTGGGCGCGAGCGTGCCCCGCTCGGACAGCGAGCCCATGACGATCGAGGCCGCGTCCGCGCCGCTGACGAAGAAGATCCCGACCAGCACCATCACCAGCACCGTCATCACCGTGGCCAGCGGGAACTGCTCGAGCACGCCGAACAGCTGACCTTCCGACGTCGCCTGCCCGGCCACGTCGACGCCGTCGCGCTGGGCGGCGATGCCGGCCCCGCCGAAGATCGCGAACCACAGCAGGGTGACCACGCTGGGCACGAGCAGGACCCCGGTGACGAACTGCCGGATGGTGCGGCCACGGCTGATCCGGGCGATGAAGACACCGACGAACGGCGTCCAGGAGACCCACCAGGCCCAGTAGAAGACCGTCCAGCCGCGCAGCCACTCGGCCATGGCGTCGCCGCCGCTGGCCTCGGTCCGGGCGGCCATCTGGGCGAGGTCGGAGAAGTAGCTGCCGATCGCGCCCGGGATCAGGTTGAGGATCAGGACGGTCGGGCCGACGACGAACACGAACAGGGCCAGGACGACGGCCAGCACCATGTTGATGTTGGACAGCCACTGGATGCCCTTGGCGATGCCCGAGACAGCCGACGCCACGAACGCGGCCGTGAGCACCGCGATGATCGCGACCAGCACGCCGTTGCCGACGTTCCCGGCCCAGCCGAGGATCTCCAGGCCGCTGCCGATCTGCAGGGCGCCGAGCCCGAGCGAGGCGGCCGAGCCGAAGAGCGTGGCGAAGATGGCCAGGACGTCGATCAGCTTGCCGGCCGGCCCCTCGGTGCGGCGCCTGCCGAACAGCGGCTCGAACGCCGCGCTGATCAGCTGCTTGCGGCCGCGGCGGAAGGTGCCGTAGGCGATCGCGAGGCCGACGACGGCGTAGATCGCCCACGGGTGCAGGGTCCAGTGGAACAGCGTCGTGGCCATCGCGGTCTGGATGGCCTCGGGGGTCTCGGCTTGGACGCTGCGCGGCGGCGGCGACACGTAGTGGGCCAGCGGCTCGGCGACGCCGTAGAACATCAGCCCGATGCCCATGCCTGCGCTGAACATCATCGCGATCCACGAGACCGTGCGGAACTCCGGCGCCTCGTCGTCGCGCCCCCAGCGGGATGCGGCCGTACTTGCTGGCGGCGAGCCACAGGACGAAGACGACGAATGCGGAGGCCAGCGTCACGAACAGCCAGCCGAGGTTCTTCTCGACCCACGTGAGCGCGCTGCCGCTGGCCGAGCCCAGGCCGCTGGGCGAGATGAACCCCCAGACGACGAAGGCGAGGGCGACGACGGCGGCGACCACGAAGACCACGCGGTCCAGGGCGGCCTTCTCGTCCGCGGCGGGCGGCGGCGGAGCGGCGATGGCCGGGTGCTCGTCGGTGCCCGGGCCGGTGCCGGCGAGGGCGTCGGTGGACCGGGACGCGGCAGGTCCCGACGGTGCTGTGGGTGTTCTGGTCACAGGTGGGTACGGCGCCCGAAGGCGCCCCTCCGATTCGTGTACGTGCGGGCTGGTCCTGCGCCGGTGCGAACGCGCACCGCTGCCGAGGACCGCCGGATGGGGACCCGCGCGGCTGGGGTCACCTGCCTGAGTGCTCCCCCGCGACTCCCCGAAAACCTGCTGTCACCCCGGCGGAGGACGACGAGGGGCGCAGATCACGTCGGCGACGGCGTCGGGACGCGGTCGCGCAGCGTGTCCAGTGCGCGGTGCATCCCGACCGTCACCGCACCGAGGGCGAAGAACCCCTCGTCGTCGGCGACGTCGGAGGTGCGCAGCAGCGTGGTCAGCCGCTGGAGCGCAGCCTCGGCCGCCTCGATGGCCGCCTCCCGGTGGTCCCGGTCGCCCTCCTGCTCCCGGGTCGGGTACGGGTTGCAGACGACGCCGGCCAGCGAGTCGAGCGCGTCGGCGAGCACCCAGCCGGTGCCGCCGTCGATCCGGTCGATCCCCCGGCGGTGCGGCTGGAACTCGACCACCAGGCTGGTGAGGTCGTCGACGAGCACGGCGACGCGGTCCAGCGCGCGCGACTGCTCCCGGATCCGCTCGGCGGCGCGCACCCACTTCCGGGCCCGTGGGTTGGCCCGCCGGGCGCGCTCCACCACGTTCTCCGCCGAGCGCATGCGGTCCAGGGCCGCCGCCAGCTCCTTGCCCCGACCCTCCCACTCCCCCGGGGAGGGCACCTCGCCGTTGCGGAGCCCGTCGGCCATGCCGCCGAGGTGCCGGGCGAGCAGACCCCGCGCGTCAGCGATCCGCCGCTCGGCGACGGTCAGCTGCAGTGGCGGGAAGAGGACGGTGGTGACCAGGACGCCGATCGCCGCACCCAGCAGCGTGAGACCCGCGTAGTTGACGGCGTACGCGGCGGGGTCGGTCGAGCCGACGGTGAACATGAGGACCGCGGCGAAGCTCACCCAGCTGGCGTGCTCGCGGAGCACCCGCCACTGCTCGACGACGACCGCCAGCCCGACGACGAGCGCGATGGTGGCGGCGGCCGGGACGGCGATCGTCGCCTCGTGGACCACCACGGCGAGCGTGAAGCCGAGCAGGATCGCGAGCACCGTCCGCCACGCCGCCGACGCCGAGTCCGCGACCGTGGGGTGCACCGCGATCACTGCGCCGAGCGCTGCGTAGTAGGCGTACTGCGACATGGGAGCGGGCAGCAGCACGGCCGCCTGCCAGGCCAGCCCCGCGGCGAGCGCCGCCCGAACCGCCCGCTGCACCCAGGGTTCACGGAGCAACTCTCGAGTGCGGTTCACCTCTCCAGGATGGCCACCGCGCCCCGGGCGCCGTCCACCGGCCGGGGAGATCTCACATCAGGCGGCCGGTACCGGCTGCTCGGAGCGGGCCGGCACCGGCCGTCCCTGGCGCCCGCCGCGCGTCACCGAGCGGTCCTCCGCGGAGCCGTACAGCAGGCCCTCGTACGCCTTCACCCCCGCGACGAGGACGATGCTGACCACCACCAGCAGTGCCCACGAGCCGAACTTGGCGACGTGCACCAGCGTCCACACCGACTCCTGGTCGGGGTACTGCCAGGCGCGCAGGAGGGTGGCGGCGTTCTCGGCGATCCAGAGGAAGAACCCGATGAGCACGAAGGAGAGTGCGAGCGGCATCGCGTAGCGCCGCTCCCCCACGGTGAAGTGCACCCAGGTGCGCCAGGTGACCGCGAGCAGCGCCACCGCCAGCGGGGCCCGCAGGTCCCAGGTGACGTGGTGGGTGAAGAAGTTGAGGTAGACCAGCGCGGCCACGGCGGCGGTGCTGCGGACGCGGTAGTTGGTGATCCGCAGGTCGAAGCGGCGCCACGCCTGGCACACGTAGCTGCCGACGGCGGCGTACATGAACCCGCTGTAGAGCGGCACGCCACCGACCGTCGCCCAGCCGGTGTCGGGATAGGACCACGATCCCTGCCGCACCTTGTAGAGCTCCAGCGCCAGCCCGACGAGGTGGAACCCGAAGATGACGGCGACCTCGCGGCTGGTCTCCCAGCGGGTCAGCCAGAGCACGAGCGTGACCCCGAGGGACCAGCCCAGCAGGGCGTCGGCCGGGTCGATCGGCAGCTCCACCACGCGGACCAGCGCCAGCCCGGCGAAGAAGAGGACGGCGAACAGACAGGACTGCGCCTCGACCCAGGCGAACCGGAGCAGCTGCTTCATCGCCGGAAGGCTAGGTCAGGCAACGGCGCCGCGGTCGTTGCGCCACGGCGGCGTGCGACGCTCACCGGAGCATGGCCTCCGCGCGCAGAACCGCAGCCGCCGAACCGAAGAGACCGGGCAGGCCGCCGGTGTGCAGGAACACCGTCCGCTCGCCAGGCCGCACGTCGCCGGCCTCGACCGCGGCCACCAGGCCGGCCATCGCGCGACCGGTGTAGACGGGGTCGAGGACGACGCCCTCGGTCCGGGCCGTGGTGGCGAGGGCGGCGACGACCGGCTCCGGCAGCGTGGCGTAGCCCCCGCCCACCTGATCCAGCCGCAGCCTGAGGCCATGGGGATCGCAGTCGGCTCCGGTCAGCTCCACCACCAGGTCCGCGACGGTGCGCGCGGGATCGGCGACCGCGCCGACGTGCACGCCCAGCACACGGTCGTCACCGAGGCCGGCGACGAGGCCGGCCATGGTGCCGCCGGAGCCGGCGGCGGTGACGACGGTCCGCAGGTCGGGCGCCTGGGCCAGCAGCTCGTCGGCGCACTCCCGGTAGCCGCGAGCGCCGAGGGCGCTGGAGCCGCCGAAGGGGACGAGCGCGGGCCGGCGCCCGTCCCGGACGAGGTCGGCGACGACCTGGTCGGCGGCGTCGGCCATGCCCGCGTTGTCGGTGTCGCCGGCCCACACGACGCGGGCGCCCAGCAGCCCGTCGAGCGCCAGGTTGCCCGACGAGCCCCTCCCCGCTTCGCCCTTCAGCACGAGGACGACGTCGAGGCCGAGCCGGGCGCCGGCGGCGGCGGTGAGCCGGGCGTGGTTGCTCTGCGCCGCGCCGGTGGTGACCAGGACGTCGGCGTCGTCCTCGAGCGCGGCGCCGACGATCCACTCGAGCTTGCGCACCTTGTTGCCGCCGCCGCCCAGGCCGACGAGGTCGTCGCGCTTGAGCCAGAGGTCGTCCGCCTCCAGCCCGATGGCACGGGCCAGGCGGGGAGCCGGCTCCAGCGGTGTCGGCCAGCTGGCCAGCCGCACCTGGCGCGCGTCTGAGGTCATGCGGAGATCGTGGCACCACCTGCGAACGCGCCGGTGCCCCGGCCCCACGCGAGGTGGGACCGGGGCACCGGTGTCGAACGGGGCTAGCTGATGATCAGCTGCAGCCGCTGGTGGAGCCGCAGCCCTCGCAGACGTAGCAGCTGCCGGCCGGGCGCATCTTCGTGCCGCAGGTCATGCACAGCGGCGCGTCGGTGGCGGTGCCGGTGACCAGCTCGAGCAGCTCGGCCGAGGAGTGGGCCTCCTTGACCGACTTCGGGCCCTCGGGGTTGACCTGGGTCTCGACCTTGGCGGTCTCGATCGGCGCGGAGCCACGCAGCTGCTCCAGGTCGACCTCCTCCTCCTGCACGGTGGCGGTCGAGGCCGAGGAGCCGTAGCTGCCGGCGACCTGGGCGGCCCGCTCCTCGGCGGTGAAGATGCCGAGGCCGGCCCGCTTCTCGACGGGCAGGTGGTCCAGCGCCAGGCGACGGAAGATGTAGTCCATCACCGACTGGGCGATCCGGATGTCCGGGTCGTCGGTCATGCCGGCCGGCTCGAAGCGCATGTTGGTGAACTTGGAGATGTAGGTCTCCAGCGGCACACCGTGCTGCAGCGCCAGGGAGATGCCGATCGAGAAGGCGTCCATCACACCGGCCAGGGTCGACCCCTGCTTGCCGAGCTTGAGGAAGACCTCACCGAGGCTGCCGTCCTCGTACATGCCGGCGGTCATGTAGCCCTCGGCACCGGCGACGCTGAACGAGGTGGTGACGCTCGTCCGCTTCTTCGGCAGCCGCTTGCGCACCGGGTGCGACAGCGCGGTCGGAGCGGTCTCCTCCACCTTCGCCTCGGCCTTCTTGGCCTTGGCGTCGGAGAGCGGCTGACCGACCTTGCAGTTGTCGCGGTAGATCGCGAGGGCCTTGAGGCCCATCTTCCAGCCCTGGAAGTAGATGTTCTCGACGTCCTCGACGGTCGCCGTCTCCGGCATGTTGACCGTCTTGCTGATCGCGCCGGAGATGAAGGGCTGGACCGCCGCCATCATGCGGACGTGCCCCATCGGGGAGATGGCCCGCTCGCCCATGGCGCAGTCGAAGACCTCGTAGTGCTCCGGCCGCAGGGTCGGGGCGTCCACGACGTGACCGTGCTCGGCGATGTACTCGACGATCGCCTCGATCTGCTCCTCCTGGTAGCCCAGGCTGCGCAGCGCCCGCGGCACCGTCTGGTTGACGATCTGCATGGAGCCGCCGCCGACCAGCTTCTTGAACTTGACCAGCGAGAAGTCCGGCTCGATGCCGGTCGTGTCGCAGTCCATCATGAAGCCGATGGTCCCGGTGGGGGCCAGCACCGAGGCCTGCGCGTTGCGCCAGCCGTTCTCGGCGCCGATCTCCAGGCACTCCTGCCACTGAGCGGTGGCGGCCTTGAGCACGTCGGCGTCGTCGGCGCCGACCGGGCGGATCGCGTCGTTGGCCGCGGCGTGCTTGCGCATGACCCGGGCGTGGGCGTCGGCGTTGCGGGCGAAGCCATCGTAGGCGCCGACGATGCCGGCCAGCTCGGCCGAGCGCCGGTAGGCGGTGCCGGTCATCAGCGAGGTGATGGCCGCGGCCAGGGTCTGGCCACCGCGGGAGTCGTAGGCGTGGCCGGTCGCCATGAGCAGCGCGCCCAGGTTGGCGTAGCCGATGCCCAGCTGGCGGTAGGCCCGGGTCGTCTCGCCGATCGGCTCGGTCGGGAAGTCGGCGAAGCAGATCGAGATGTCCATCGCGGTGATGACCAGCTCGACAGCCTTCACGAAGTTCTTCGAGTCGAAGGTGCCGTCGTCCTTGAGGAACTTCATGAGGTTCAGCGACGCCAGGTTGCACGAGCTGTTGTCCAGGCTCATGTACTCCGAGCACGGGTTGGACGCGTTGATCCGGCCGGTCTCGGGGTTGGTGTGCCAGTCGTTGATCGTGTCGTCGTACTGGATGCCCGGGTCGGCGCACTCCCACGCGGCCTGGGTGACCTTGCGGAACAGGTTCTTGGCGTCGACGGTCTCGATGACCGACCCGTCGATGCGGGCGCGCAGACCGAAGTCGGTGCCCTCCTCCACCGCGCGCATGAACTCGTCGGAGACGCGGACGGAGTTGTTGGCGTTCTGGTACTGGACGCTGGTGATGTCCTTGCCACCGAGGTCCATGTCGTAGCCGGCGTCGCGCAGCGCGCGGATCTTGTCCTCCTCGCGCGCCTTGGTCTCGATGAACTCCTCGATGTCGGGGTGGTCGATGTCGAGGACGACCATCTTGGCCGCGCGACGGGTGGCGCCACCGGACTTGATGGTCCCGGCGGACGCGTCGGCACCGCGCATGAAGGAGACCGGGCCGGAGGCGGTGCCACCGGAGGAGAGCAGCTCCTTGGAGGAGCGGATGCGGGAGAGGTTCAGGCCGGCACCGGAGCCGCCCTTGAAGATCAGGCCCTCCTCGCGGTACCAGTTGAGGATCGAGTCCATCTCGTCGTCGACGGCGAGGATGAAGCAGGCGCTGACCTGCTGGGGAGCGCTCGTGCCGACGTTGAACCAGACGGGGCTGTTGAAGCTGAAGTACTGGTGCAGCAGCATCCAGGTGAGCTCGTGCTCGAAGATCTCGGCGTCGCCCTCGGTGGCGAAGTAGCCGTGCTCGCGACCGGCCTCGGTGTAGGTGAGCACGACGCGGTCGATCAACTGGCGCAGGCTCGTCTCGCGCTGCGGGGTGCCGACGGCACCGCGGAAGTACTTCGTGGTGACGATGTTGGTGGCGTTGATGCTCCACTCGGCGGGGAACTCCACACCGCGCTGCTCGAAGTTGATCGAGCCGTCGCGCCAGTTGGTCATGACGACGTCACGGCGCTCCCAGGTCACCTCGTCGTACGGGTGCACACCGGCGGTGGTGAAGACGCGCTTGATCTTGAGGCCCTTGCGGCTGGGCGCCTTGCCTGCGCGGCGGGTGCGGCTCGCCAAGCGGTCGTCGGTCTCGGTCATGGTGTGGAGCTCTCCCTGGTCGTGTGTCGCGTGGTGCTTCGCGGGGCTGCGCGGTGGTGCTGCGCGGTGGCGGATCGGGGGCTGGGGAAGAGCCGCGATCGGTAACTGCTCGAACTGCTGTCTATCGGCCGGCACTGACAGTTCTCAGCCGCCGGACGGGACGGGGTCCCGGGGAGCCGGTGGCGCGGGCTCGGCCGGGGACGGTGCGGTCTGCCGGGCCCTCAGCTCGGCGATCTCCCGCTCGAAGTCCGCCACCGAGGTGAAGGACCGGTAGACGCTGGCGAACCGGAGGTAGGCCACCTCGTCGAGCTCGCGGAGCGGGCCCAGGATCGCCAGACCCACCTCGTGGCTGGGGACCTCCGCCGCGCCGCTGGCGCGGATGGCGTCCTCCACCTGCTGGGCGAGGAGCTTGAGCTGGTCCTCGTCGACCGGGCGGCCCTGGCAGGCCCGCCGGACGCCGGCAACCACCTTGCTGCGGTTGAAGGGCTCGCTGACGCCGTTGCGCTTGACGACGGCGAGCACCGCCTCCTCGACGGTGGTGAACCGCCGCCCGCACTTCGGGCAGTTGCGACGGCGCCGGGTGGTGGCGCCCTCGTCGGCCTCGCGGGAGTCGATGACCCGGCTGTCGGGGTTGTGGCAGAACGGGCAACGCACGGTGGTTCACCTCCCTCCCCGGTCGCGGACCCGGGGCCCCCGACCGACCCGCCACCGGAGTCCTGTGGACCCTCCTGGGGACATCCGGTGGATGCGCCGGGGAGAACCTGAGGATCGGCCTGTGGACGGGCTTACAACTCTGGAACTACTAGATGTAGGGGAACCCTAGGCCGGGCTCCACAAGATGTGCAAGTGATCGTTTCCTCGGCGTGTTCCGCCCTGACACGTCCGTGTGCAGCCGGAACACCGGTCCCCACGAGTCACACGACACGCCGGAGCGACGCGCCGGAACAGCCGGGGTCGCCGCTGCCGCCGGTCCTGATCACGACGGCGAACGCACCGACGGCGCCGGTCCCCTCGAGAGGGAACCGACGCCGTCGGCGGCCGTGCGGGACGGCGGAACGTCAGTGCGCCATCAGCCGCGGACGGCGGGGCTGGGCAACCTGGTCGCTCAGCCGCATGGGGCGGGTGAGGAGCTCGTCAGCCGGTCCACGCCACGTCGCGGTGTCCGACACGGACTCCTCGGCGGGGGCGGGACGGGCGGCCGGGACCGACCATGCGGAGGTCGCCAGGAGGTCCTCCCGACGCTGGCGCGAGGACGGCGCCGGCTCGTCGACGATCGCCTGGAAGAGCTCGGTGTCGGCGTCGCGGTGCCGGCCGGCATGCGGGTCGGTCGACGGCGCACGGTGCCGCCCCGGGGCGGGAACGGGCACCGCGGCGGCGGGGGCGGGCTGCACGTGGGCGTCCTCGGGGGCGCGTCGCCGACCGCCGGTGCGGACCGGGGCAGCCTCGGCCACTGCGTGGTCCCGGGCCAGGGGCAGGCTCGCCGTTCTCTCGGCGTCGGCCCGCCGGCGCCGGGGCGCCTCTGCGGGGCGACCGCCGAACTCCTGCACCGGGCGCGGCGCGGAGGGCGGCTCGGGCAGCCGGAGGGTGCTCAGATCGGTCCAACCGGTCGCCTGGACACCCTCGACCACGGCGCGCACCCGCACCTGACAGGCACCGCTCGCGTCGTGCCGCCAGCCGAGGAGTTCACCCGGCCACCACGCACCGGACTCGTACACCTCGACGGCCTGGGGCTGGTTGGTGAACACCGCATCGCGGTTCTCCATGACGCTCGACACACGAGGACCGTATGTCGCTGACCAGCACAGAAGGTGAATGTCCAGGCACAGAGGGTTGACGAAGTCGGTCCTCACGGTTGTGAATCTCTTGCCGTGGCGGACACCCCACCGGTGCCGGATTCGCCGCTCGACCTCCCGGGTCAGGGGAGCGAGAGCACCTGCCCCGGCTCGATCTCGCCCCCCTGCAGCCCGTTCAGCTCCACGATGCGGTCGACCACCTCGCGCACGTCGCCGTCGCCGGCCACCGCCTGCGCGATGCCCCACAGCGTGTCGCCGCGCTCGACCACGACGCTGCTCGTGCCCATCAGCGCCAGCCCGTCCTCACCCTCGCCGCCGAGTGCGTCACCCAGCGCCACCAGGCCTACGGCTGCGGCCAGTCCGAGCACCGCGACCAGGCGACGCCCCCGCGCCGTGAGGCGCAGTCGCGCGGGCGGAGCGGAGGCGACGCGGACCCTCGCGACCGGCGTCGGGCGCGGAGAGGCGGTCGCCGCGTAGGCCGCCGGTGGCGGCAGCACGCGCAGATGCCTCGCCCGAGCAGCCCGCGGCGCCACCCTCCCCGCGGGGGCCTCGCCCCCGCCGCCGGGCGCCTCGACCGTCGCTACCGCTTCCCGCGTCATGGCTCTCGTCTCCCACCTGCCGGTATCCCACCGGCCCCGAACACCTGTTCGATCAGAACGTCTGCCGGATGTCTACCGGAAGGCGCCGACAGAAGCGACGGGACACGACCACTTTTCGAACACGTGTTTGAAGTACGGCCGGATCGGCGCTACCGTGCGTGCGACGGACGGACACCGATGTGCTGCGACGCAGCCGCGAGGAGGACACGTGACGGACTCGAGCGGTACTTCCGGCGGTACGCAGGAGGCCGACGCCACGACGGCGTCCGTGCGCACCTTCCCGGACCGCGGCGCCGACGGCGACGGTCTGACCCAGCGGCAGCGGCGGGTGCTCGAGGTCATCCGCGACTCGATCGACCGTCGCGGCTACCCGCCCTCGGTCCGGGAGATCGGCGAGGCAGTGGGCCTCTCCTCGGCCTCGTCCGTCGCCCACCAGCTCTCCGTGCTGCAGAAGAAGGGCTGGTTGCGGCGTGACCCGAACCGCCCCCGCGCCCTGGACGTCCGCCTCCCCGGAGAGGCCGGTCGCGCAGCCGCCCCCACGGTCGAGCCGCCCGTCCTGGGCGAGGGCGAGCAGGCGTCCGCCCCCACCTACGTGCCACTGGTCGGCCGGATCGCCGCCGGTGGTCCGGTGCTCGCCGAGCAGGCGGTCGAGGACGTGTTCCCGCTCCCCCGCGAGCTGGTCGGCGAGGGCACCCTCTTCATGCTCAAGGTCGTCGGTGACTCGATGGTCGAGGCGGCGATCTGCGACGGCGACTGGGTCGTGGTCCGCCAGCAGCCCACCGCCGAGAACGGCGAGATCGTCGCGGCGATGATCGACGGCGAGGCGACGGTCAAGACCTACAAGCGGCGCGACGGGCACGTGTGGCTACTGCCGCACAACCCGGCCTACGAGCCGATCCCGGGCGACGACGCCACCGTCCTGGGTCGCGTCGTCTCGGTGCTGCGCCGGGTCTGACCCCCGGCTTCCGCGGGCGCGTCCGGAGCATCCGGGCGCGCCCGTCTGCCCTCCGGCGTCCGAGGACCGTCAGGGGCGTCGCAGGATCCGGCTGCCGAACCACACCACGACGGTGGCGCCCAGCGCCGCGAACAGTGCGGCCGGCAACGGCGATCCTTCCCCGGTGAGCTCGGCGAGGCCGGGCACGGCGGACGCAACCGCCGTCGTCGGCGCGGCCGTCGCTGCGGTCGGGATCGGGACCACGGTCACCTCGCTCGGCAGCCCCTCGCTCGCCACGACGAGGCTCCGCGAGTCGGCGGCGAAGCTGACCGCCTCGCCCTGCGGGGAGTCGGGCAGCGGGATGCGGGTGGGCGAGCCGGCCAGCGCACCGGCCACGTCCGAGCCGGCCAGTGGCCACACGTAGGCGTCGGTGTAGGTGCGCAGCGCGAGCGCGGACCCGTCCGCGGCCACCGCTCCCCCGGTGATCATGAGCTGGCCGGCCCGGCCGACCGGCCCACCCGGCGTCCCGGTCAGCGTCACGTTGACCGTCGCCACCCGCTCCATCGGCACCGTGCCGCCGTCGGCGAGCGCCGCCGTCGGCCGGTAGACGCCGCTGGAGCCGAGCACCTCCTTGGTCACCAGGTACGGCGTGCCGTCCGGCGCCATGAGGAGGGCCTCGCAGTCGTGCGGGCCGTCGGGATAGGTCATGCGGTACAGCGAGGCGTCGCCGTCCGGGCTCAGGACGTGCAGGGCGACCGTCGTGCGCTCGCCGTTGTTGTCGCCGGTGTCGGCGACCCACACCGTTCCCCCGGGCCCGACCCCCAGGTCCTCGGGGTCGAAGGGGTCCACCGCGGCGGTCTGCACGTCGGACACGCGGCAGGCGCCGTCCAGGCCGTACACCTCGACCCGTGAGCCGCCGTCGTTGAGCGCGAGCATCTGCTCGCCCACCACGACCAGCCCGGAGAGCTCGGGCAGCCGCTCGTCGGTGACCGAGCACCGGACGGTCGGCGCGGGTTCCGCCGGTGCCGCCTCCTCCGCGACAGCCTCCGAGGGCCAGGCAACCGCCCAGGCGAGCGCGGGCACGACGACCAGCCGGCGGCGTACGCCCCGGCTCCGCGGTCCGTCAGTGCGCGTCGACACGCACCCAGCGTGACAGAACGACTGCATCGAGTGCGTGAACCACGCCCAGCAGCACAATCCCGGCGGCCGCCCCGACCACCGCGTCGGTGACCCAGTGGTAGTTCAGCGACACCATGGCCACGCCGGTCCCGATCGGTCCCACGACGCTCAACCACCAGAAGGCCCGCTGCACCGCAGCGGGCAGGCCGTAGTGCACTGCCTGCCACCGCGCCACGCCCCACATGACGACGGCGTTCGCGACGTGCCCGGAGGGGAACGACGCCCCGTCGTCGTGGAAGAAGTAGGAGCCCGGGAAGGCCGGTGCCGTGCGTCCCGTCCCGTGCTTGATCGCGTAGACCCCGGCGGTGAGGACCGCGACCGCGAGGAGCACGCGCAGCAGTGGCAACCACGCGCCCCGACGCCACAGGAGGTAGCCGACCAGTCCGGCGAGCACCACCAGGATCGTGACCCGCCCGCCGAGCTGGGTGACCGACCAGATCAGGGCGTAGGAGCCGGAGTCCCGCAGCCCCCAGTCGCCCACCACCTCGGACACCTGCAGGTCCAGCTGCAGCGTCAGCCCGTCGGCGAGCAGGTCGGCGGTGAGGAGGCTGCCGACCAGCAGCGCCGCGACGACCAGCCACCAGGGCGGCCGACCGACGGAGACCACGGCCGGGGTGCGGCTGACGCCGGCCTCCCGCACGGCACCCCTGGTCACGTCGTCACCGTACCGGCCCGTGACCGGACCGTGATCCGGCCGACCGACGCCCCGCTCAGGCGGCCGGCACCGCGAACTGCGCGAGGGCCGCGGCGAGCGCGCCGTCGACCCGCGCGGTGAGCCGGGTGCCGCCACCCTCGTGCTGCTCGCTGAGCACCTCGCCGTCCCGGTGCACCCGGGCCACCAGGTCGCCGCGCTCGTAGGGCACCAGCACGTCGACGTCCACGTCCGGGTGCGGCAACCGCTCGGCGATGAGCGCGCGCAGCTCCTCGATGCCCAGACCGGTGCGGGCAGAGACCCAGATCGCGCCCGGCAGGGCCTGGCGCAGGGTGAGGATCGACTCCTCGTCCATCGCGTCGACCTTGTTCACCACGATGACCTCGGGCACCGCGGAGGCGTCGATGTCCTGCAGCACCACGTGCACCGCGTTGATCTGGCCCAGCGGGTCCGGGTCCGAGCCGTCGACGACGTGCAGCAGCAGGTCGGCCGCGGCGACCTCCTCCAGCGTGGAGCGGAAGGCGTCGACCAGCTGGTGGGGCAGGTGGCGCACGAAGCCGACGGTGTCGGTGAGCGTGTACTCCCGCCCGTCGGGGCCGGTCGCCCGGCGCACCGTCGGGTCCAGGGTGGCGAACAGCGCGTTCTCCACCAGCACACCGGCGCCGGTCAGCTGGTTGAGCAGGCTGGACTTGCCGGCGTTCGTGTAGCCGGCGATGGCCACGCTGGGCACGGCGTTGCGGCCGCGACTGGAGCGCTGGGTGGCCCGGGCCGTCGCCATGCCGGCGATCTCCCGGCGCAGCTTGCTCACCCGCGACCGGATCCGCCGCCGGTCGGTCTCGATCTTGGTCTCACCGGGGCCGCGGGTACCGATGCCGCCACCGCCGGCCACCCGACCACCGGCCTGCCGGGACATCGACTCACCCCAGCCGCGCAGGCGCGGGAGCATGTACTGCATCTGCGCCAGCTCGACCTGGGCCTTGCCCTCCCGGCTGGTGGCGTGCTGGGCGAAGATGTCGAGGATCAGCGCCGTCCGGTCGACGACCTTGACCTTGAGCACCTTCTCCAGCTGGTTGAGCTGGCCAGGAGTGAGCTCACCGTCGCAGATCACGGTGTCGGCGCCGGTCGCGGCGACGATGTCGCGGATCTCGGCGGCCTTGCCCGAGCCGACGTAGGTGGCCGCGTCGGGCTTGTCCCGCCGCTGGCTCACCGCCTCCAGCACCTCCGAGCCCGCGGTCTCGGCCAGGGCGGCGAGCTCGGCCAGCGAGCGGTCGGCGTCGTCCTGCGAGCCCTCGGTCCAGACGCCGACGAGCACGACGCGCTCGAGGCGCAGCTGCCGGTACTCGACCTCGGTGACGTCGGCGAGCTCGGTGGACAGGCCCGCGACGCGCCGGAGCGCACCACGTGCCTCGAGCGCGTAGGAGCCGGTGGTGTCGTCGGGCTCGGGGCGGTTCGGGAGCCGGGTCGAGGGCTCGGTCGGCTCCTCGAACGGGGTCTGCGGGGCGGTCGTCATCGTGTCCAGCGTGGCACGGTCCTGCGAGGAGGTCACCTGAGTTGTCATCGCCGGGTACAACGCATCGCCCACCCGGCTGCATCCCGGCACGGCGGGACAACCACCGGGATCAGCCGGCGAGCCACTCCGCGCACAGCTCCCCGGCCGCCACCAGCACCGCCGGGCCGGTCAGCACCGTCGTCTCCGGACCCACCTGCACCGAGAGCCGGCCGCCGGGTACGTCGACGACGACGGTGCCCTCGGAACGGTCCGCCGCGACGAGGGCGGCGTAGGCGACGGCGCAGGCCCCGGTACCGCAGGAGCGGGTCTCCCCCACCCCGCGCTCGAAGACCCGCAAGCGCACGTGGGCGCCCGGTTCGAGCACGTTGACCAGCTCGACGTTCACGCCCTCGGGGAACAGCTGCGCGTCGAACCGCGGGGGGGCGGTCAGGTCGAGGGTGTCGACGTCGACGTCGGTGATCGCGGCCAGGTGCGGATTGCCCATGGAGACGGCGAGGCCCTCGAAGGTCCGCCCGTCGAGCTCCGCGCTGCCCCGCCCGAACTCGCGCGCCGGGCCCATGTCCACCCAGTACCCGCCGTCGGGCGCCGTCCCGACCCGACGCGGCCCGCCACGGGTGCCCACCAGCAGCCCACCGTCGCAGGCGGTGCGGTCCACCAGCCCCTCGCTGATCAGCGCGTGCAGGAACAGCCGGATGCCGTTGCCGCACATCTCGGCGTAGGAACCGTCGGCGTTGCGGTGGTCCATGAACCACTCGCAGCGCTCGAGATCCGCGCCCAGCACCGCCGGCGCATCGGGCACGTGCGCGCTGCGGACCAGCCGCAGGACGCCGTCGCCACCGAGCCCGGCGCGGCGCTCGCACAGCCGCCGCACCGTCGCCGCGTCCAGCCGGTCGCCGGGCCACACGGTGCCGTCGGGGTCGGGCAGCACCACGAAGTCGTTCTCGGTGCCGTGCCCGATCAGCACGCGGGGCGAGGAGGTCACGGCTCGATCGTACGGGCGGTGATCACCGCGGCGGCGGCGTCGACCAGGTCGGTGCGGGCGGCGTCGAACCAGGTGGTGCCCGCATCGCGGCGGAACCAGGACCGCTGGCGCCGCACGAACCGGCGGGTGGTGGTGACGGTGCGCTCGCGCGCCTCCTCGGCGGTCAGGGTGCCGTCGAACTGCGCCAGCACCTGCGCGTAGCCGAGCGCCCGGGAGGCGGTCGACCCCTCGCGCAGTCCCTGGGCCTCCAGTGCGGCCACCTCGTCGACGAAGCCGGCCGCCCACATGCGGTCCACCCGCAGCGCCACCCGTTCGTCGAGCTCCCCGGGCTCCCGGTCCAGCCCGATGGTCACGGCCGGGTAGTGCGGGCTGGGCTCGGGCAGCTCGGCACGGAACGGCCCGCCGGTCAGCTCGATCACCTCCAGCGCCCGCACGATCCGCCGTCCGTTGCTGGGCAGCACCGCCGCGCCCGCCGCCGGGTCCAGCTCGGCGAGCCGGGCGTGCAGCCGGTCGGGGCCGACGTCGGCGAGCTCCTGCTCCAGCCGTGCGCGGACCGCCGGGTCCGTACCGGGGAAGTCGAGCTCGTCGAGCACCGCCCGCACGTAGAGCCCGGAGCCGCCGACGAGGAACGGTGTCAGCCCCGCGGCGCGCAGCCGGTCGATCTCGGCGCGGGCGCGCAGCCGGTACTCCGCGACCGACGCCGGCTCGCGGACGTGCCACAGGTCCAGGAGGTGGTGGGGCACCCCGCCACGTTCGCCCTCGTCGGGCTTGGCGGTGCCGATGTCCATGCCCCGGTAGAGCTGCATGGAGTCGGCGTTGACCACTTCCCCGCCCAAGCGGCGGGCCAGCGCGACGGCCAGTGCCGTCTTCCCCGTGGCCGTCGGCCCCACGACGGCGACGACCGGCGGGCTCACGCGACCACCCAGTCGGCCACCAGGTAGCCGACGCCGTAGGGGGCTGCGTCGTGGTGCAGCCGCGCCGTCACGTGCCGTCCGGCGAAGGCCGCCCCCACGGCGCGCCAGGTGGGCACGCCCGCGGCCAGCAGCCGCTCCCCCTCGAGCGCGTCCAGAGCGGCCAGGGCAGCGGCGTCCCCCGCCGCCAGGGCCGCGGCGACGCCGGCGTCGAACGGCGCGGCGGCGTCGTCCAGGTAGCCCGGAGCCTTGAGGGTGCGGCGCGCCGATCCGTCGCCCATCGCCAGGACGCCGACCGGAGAAGGCAGGTCGTGGATCAGCTGCGCCAGGTCCTCCGGCCCCACGCCGACCCGGGTGCCGGCGAACGAGGCCTGGTCCAGCAGCCAGCCGCCGACCGTGTGCGCCGCCGGGAGCCGCGAGCCCCCCGGCCGCACCAGCCCGTCGAAGGGGATCTCCAGGTCGATACCGAATCCGCGCAGGTCACCGCGGTCGCCGTTCCCGAATCGCTCGCCGGGAGCGGCGCCGTCCCCGACGACCACCACCACCTCCGGCGCCACCTCGAGCAGGCCGGTCACCGCCTCGGCGCAGGCGGCACGCAGCGCACGCGTCTCCGGCTCGGCCCGGCCCTCCACCGCGGGCAGCAGCAGCGGCGGGCAGGGGCAGAACGCGACGACGGCGGACGGACGGGCCGGCCGGTTCCCGGGAGGAGAGGTCACCGCAGCAGTGTGTCCGATGCGACGTGGGACACTGCCGGACGTGTCGAGCACGGACAACCCCGGCAACGGGGTGCAGCAGGCCGCTCCGCCGATTGCGGAGACCCCCGAGACGATCGCCCCGGAGGCGGAACCGACTCCTGGCAGCCCCGACGCGGTGACCCCCGCGGCCGGGACCCCGGAGGCGCCCACCCCCGCGGACGCCGCTCTCGCCGACCCCACGGACGGCGCTCCGGCCCCGGTCCCGACGCCGCCGGCCCCCGCGCCCACGCCGTCGGCGCCCGTGCCCACGCCGTCGGCGCCGGCCCACGTGCCGACGCCCGGCACCCCGCCGGTGGAGGCCGTGGTCAGCGACCCGTCCCAGTGGGGCCGGGTCGACGAGGAGGGCACCGTCTACGTGCGCACCGCCGACGGCGAGCGCGCCGTCGGCTCGTGGCAGGCGGGCGACGCCGAGGCGGGGCTGGCCCACTACGGCCGGCGCTACGACGACCTCGCGACCGAGGTCGCCCTGCTCGAGGCACGCCTCAAGGCGCACACCGGCAACCCGGGCGAGATCAAGAGCAAGGCGCAGGAGCTGGCCGCCTCCCTCCCCACCGCTGCCGCCGTCGGCGACCTCGACGGTCTCGCCGCCCGCGCCCGCGCGATGGTGGAGGCGGCCGAGTCGGCCACCGCCGAGTTCCGGGCCGAGAAGGCGGCCGCCCGGGCCGCGCAGATCGCGCGCAAGGAGGCGCTGGCCGCGGAGGCCGAGCAGATCGGCGCCGAGTCCACCGCCTGGAAGGCCGCCGGCGACCGCCTCAAGGCGATCGTCGAGGAGTGGAAGACGATCCGCGGGATCGACCGCAAGACCGACGAGGCCCTGTGGGCGCGGTTCGCCGCCGCCCGCGACGCCTTCGGTCGCCGCCGGGGCACCCACTTCGCCCAGCTCGACGCCCAGCGGGGCGAGGCGCGCGCCGCCAAGCAGGAGCTGATCAAGGAGGCGCAGCGGCTGGCGACCTCCACCGACTGGGGTGCCACCAGCGCCGCGATGCGCTCGCTGATGGACCGCTGGAAGGCGGTCCCCCGCACCGGCCGCGACGGCGACGACGACCTGTGGAAGCAGTTCCGCGCCGCGCAGGACGTCTTCTTCACCGCGCGCACCGAGCAGGACAAGGCGCGCAACGCGGAGGAGACCGCCAACCAGCAGGCCAAGGAGGAGCTGCTGGCCGAGGCGGAGAAGGTCGACCCGTCGAAGGACCTCCGCGGCGCCCAGAACGCGCTGCGGAAGATCCAGGAGCGCTACGACGCCATCGGGCACGTGCCCCGCGGCGTGATGCGGCAGCTCGAGGACCGCATGCAGGCCGTCGAGCAGAAGGTGCGCGGCGCCGCCGACGCCGGCCGGGTCCGCACCGCGCCGGAGAACCCGATGGTCGCCTCGATGCGCGCCGCCGTCACCAAGGCCGAGGAGCAGCTGGCCAAGGCCGAGGCCGCCGGTGACGCGCGGCGGATCGACGAGGCGAAGGCGAACCTGGCGACCCGCCAGGAGTGGCTCGCCGAGGCGGAGAAGTCCGCCCGCCGGTAACCGCTCGCAGCAGGAGGGGCCCCCGTCCGAACCGGACGGGGGCCCCTCCTGCGTGCGGTCAGCAGCCGGTGACGACCGGCAGCGGTGCCGGGACCCCGATCTGCGGCATGCCCAGCGAGACGCCCGGCGTCGTCGGCCGCGTGCCGGCCTCGCTCGCGTCGCCCGCGCGGGTGCGGCGGTGCGACAGGAGCGGGCCGTCGGCGATGAGGTGGTGCGGCGCGGCCTCGGTGACGACGGTCTCGACGACGTCCCCGGCCCGGACGCCCTGGGCGTGCGTGAAGTGCACCAGCCGCCCGTCGCGGCCGCGGCCGGAGAGCCGGCCCCGAGCGGCGTCCTTGCTCCCCTCACCCGCGGCGACGAGCAGCTCGACCTCCCGGCCCACGAGCCGCCGGTTCTCCTCCCAGCTGATCTCGTCCTGCAGGGCGGTCAGCCGCAGGTAGCGCTCCTGCACGACCTCCTTGGGCAGCTGCCCCTCCATCTCGGCGGCCGGGGTTCCCGGGCGCTTGGAGTACTGGAAGGTGAACGCGCTGGAGAACCGGGCGGCGCGGACGACCTCCAGGGTCTGCTGGAAGTCCGCCTCGGTCTCCCCCGGGAAGCCGACGATGATGTCGGTCGTGATCGCCGCGTCGGGCATGGCGGCGCGCACCCGGTCGATGATCCCGAGGTAGCGCTCCTGCCGGTAGGCCCGGCGCATCCGCTTCAGCACGTCGTCGGACCCCGACTGCAGCGGCATGTGCAGCTGGTGGCAGACCGCCGGCGTCTCGGCCATCGCGGCGATGACGTCGTCGGTGAACATCGCCGGGTGGGGGCTGGTGAACCGGATCCGCTCCAACCCCTCGATGCGCCCGGTGGCCCTCAGCAGGTCGGCGAAGGCGCCCCGGTCGCCGAAGTCGCTGCCGTAGCTGTTCACGTTCTGGCCGAGCAGGGTCACCTCGAGCACGCCCTGGTCGACCAGCGCCTGCACCTCGGCGAGGATCTCGCCGGGCCGGCGGTCCTTCTCCTTGCCGCGCAGCGCCGGGACGATGCAGAACGTGCAGGTGTTGTTGCACCCGACGCTGATCGAGACCCAGCCGGCGTAGGCGGAGTCCCGCTTCGCCGGGAGCGTCGAGGGGAACACCTCGAGCGCCTCGGCGATCTCGACCTGCGCCTCCTCGTTGTGCCGGGCGCGCTCGAGCAGCGCCGGCAGCGAGCCCACGTTGTGGGTGCCGAACACGACGTCGACCCACGGCGCTCGCCGCACGATCTCACCGCGGTCCTTCTGCGCCAGGCAGCCGCCGACCGCGATCTGCATCCCCGGCCGGGCGTCCTTCACCGGGCGCAGGTGCCCGAGGTTGCCGTAGAGGCGGTTGTCAGCGTTCTCGCGGACCGCGCAGGTGTTGAGGACGACGACGTCGGCGTCGTCCCCCTCCGCGGCGGCGGAGTAGCCCGCGGCCTCCAGCAGGCCGGACAGGCGCTCGGAGTCGTGCACGTTCATCTGGCACCCGTAGGTGCGCACGCGGTAGGTGCGCGGGGGTGCCTCCAGCTCGGTTCCCATGACGCCCCCGAGCGTACGGCGCGCCCTTCGTTCACCCGTCCGATCGGGTAACGGAGGGTTCGTTACGTCTTCGTGATCCCACGGTGCGGGATCCGCGACCATCCGCGCCTAGGCTCCCCCACCGTGACCAGCCGAACGAACGGAGAGCCTCTCGTCCGCCTGGCCGGCATCAACAAGTGGTTCGGCGACCTGCACGTCCTGCAGGACATCGACCTGTCCATCGACCGCGGCGAGGTCGTCGTGGTCATCGGACCGTCCGGCTCGGGCAAGTCGACGCTGTGCCGCACCATCAACCGGCTCGAGGCGATCGACAGGGGCGAGATCACCATCGACGGCCAGCGGCTGCCCGAGGAGGGCAAGGAGCTCGCCCGCCTGCGCAGCGACGTCGGCATGGTGTTCCAGAGCTTCAACCTCTTCGCGCACAAGACGATCCTCGAGAACGTCACGTTGGGCCCGATCAAGGTGCGCAAGCAGTCGAAGGCCGACGCCGAGAAGCGGGCCCGCGAGCTCCTCGACCGCGTGGGCGTGGGGGCGCAGGCCGACAAGTACCCGGCCCAGCTCTCGGGCGGTCAGCAGCAGCGCGTCGCGATCGCGCGGGCGCTGGCCATGGACCCGAAGGTGATGCTCTTCGACGAGCCGACCTCCGCGCTGGACCCCGAGATGATCAACGAGGTCCTCGACGTGATGACCTCGCTGGCCCGCGACGGCATGACGATGATCGTCGTCACCCACGAGATGGGCTTCGCCCGCCGTGCGGCCAACCGGGTCGTGTTCATGGACGGCGGCCGCGTCGTCGAGTCCGCCGAGCCCGAGACCTTCTTCACCAACCCGACGTCGGATCGCGCCAAGGACTTCCTGTCCAAGATCCTCAACCACTGAATTACGCGCACGCCACACGCGACCATCCCGATCGGAAGGACCACGCACATGCACTCCCGTTTCACGACCCTGGCCGCGACGCTAGCCGTCGCCTCCGTCTTCCTGGCTGCCTGTAGCGGCGGGGAGAGCGAGGAGGCGGCTGCCGAGCCGACCGTCGCCGAGGTCCCCGAGTTCGAGGCCGGCACGACGATGGCCGAGCTGGCCGAGCAGGGCACCATCACCGTCGGCACCAAGTTCGATCAGCCGGGGTTCGGCCTGGAGAACCTCGAGGGCGACGTCGAGGGCTTCGACGTCGAGATCGCCAAGATCATCGCCGCCGAGCTGGGCATCTCTCCGGAGAAAATCAAGTTCGTCCAGACTCCCTCGGCCATCCGCGAGGAAGTCATCGAGGGCGGCGAGGTCGACATGGTGGTGGCCACGTACACCATCAACGACAAGCGCCGCGAGCGAATCTCCTTCGCCGGGCCGTACTACGAGGCCGGGCAGCAGATCATGGTGGCCGCCGACAACGACGAGATCACTGGGCCCGATTCCTTAAAGGAGAACCCCGATTTGACCGTCTGCTCGGTGACCGGGTCGACTCCGGCGGAGCAGATCAAGCCCTACCTGGCCGACCCGGGCCAGCTGACGCTCTTCGACGAGTACTCCCAGTGCGCCGACTCGTTGAGCAACGGCCAGGTCGACGCCGTCACCACCGACAACGTCATCCTGCTCGGCTTCGTCTCCGAGTCCGACGGCGATTTCAAGCTTGTCGGTGAGCAGTTCACCGAGGAGCCGTACGGCGTCGGCATCGCCAAGGGGGACGTGGCGTTCTGCGAGTTCATCAACGAGACCCTCGCCGCGAACGAGGAGGCCTACGCCGAGGCCTGGGAGTCGACCGCCGGTCAGGTCGAGGGCGCCGAGACTCCCGAGCTGCCCGAGCCGCAGCCCTGCTCCTGATCCGCTGAGGCGCTGCGGCCGGCCGTGAACCGGCCGGCCGTGGCGCCGTCCCCTGTCCCGATCCGCCCGAGCCGCGAGGAGAACCCGTGGAGGCGGTCACCGAAAACCTCGACGCGTACGTCGACGGGTTCCTAACTTCGCTCAGCATCATCCTGTGGTCCCTCGTCGGGTCCCTGGTGCTCGGCCTGCTCATCGCGGCCTCCCGGGTGTCACCGGTGCCGCCGCTGCGGCGCTTCGGCCTGTTCTGGGTGACGACGTTCCGCAACACGCCACTGACGGTGGTGCTGGTCTTCTGCGCCTTCGGGCTGCCCGAGCTGGGCTTCAACCGCAGCTTCTTCTTCTTCGGCGTGCTCGGGCTGGTGCTCTACACGTCCGCCTTCGTCTGCGAGGCGGTGCGCTCCGGCATCAACTCGGTGCCTGCCGGTCAGGCGGAGGCGGCTCGGTCCCTAGGACTCACCTTCTCGCAGTGCCTGGGTCAGGTGGTGCTCCCCCAGGCCTTGCGCACGGTCGTGCCACCGCTGGGCAGCGTCCTGATCGCGATGTTCAAGAACTCTGCGGTGGTCGGCGCCTTCGGCGTGGGCGGTGACCTGTGGAGCACGGGTGCGACGCTGACCAGCGCCCGCGGGTACGAGACGCTGCCCGTCTACATCGGGGTGGCCATCGGCTACCTGATCATCACGCTCACGGCTGGCGCGCTGCTGCAGGTTCTAGAGCGGAAGGTGGCGATCGCCCGATGAGCGAGCAGTCGGTCCTCTACGACGCCCAGGGTCCGCGGGCCCGCCGTCGCACCCGCATCGGGACGGTGGTGGCCCTGGTGGTCATCGCTGCCCTCGCCTTCCTCGCCGTGCGCCGGCTGATCGACCGGGAACAGTTCTCCATGGAGCGCTGGGGGCCGCTGATCGATCCCGGCAACGAGGCATTCGACGCCGTCTGGCGGCTGATCGGCACGGGCATCGTGAACACGCTCACGGCGGCGGCCGTCGCCATGGTGCTGTCGATCGTCCTGGGCACACTGATCGCGGTGGCCCGGCTCTCCCTCGGCCGCCCCGGACGGATCCCCCTGATCGGCCTCGTCGAGCTCTGCCGCGGCCTGCCCGTCGTGGTCCTGGTCTACTTCGGGGTGCGCGTCCTCGACGACGTGGGCGTGGACTTGAGCGGGCTCCCCGGCGGACAGGTGCTGTGGGGGCTGATTCTCGCGCTGACCGTGTACAACATGGTCATCTTCGCCGAAGTGGTCCGGGCCGGCGTCAACTCGCTGCCCCGTGGGCAACGGGAAGCTGCCCTCGCGACCGGCATGACCAACGGTCAGGCGATGCGCCTGGTCCTGCTCCCCCAGGCTTTCCGGGTCATGCTGCCGGCGATCATCAGTCAGCTGGTGGTGGTGCTCAAGGACACGTCCCTGGTGGCGTTCATCGCCAACTACGACGAGCTGCTCAGCCAGGGCGAGAGCATCCAGCGGAACCTGGACAACCCCATCCAAACCTTCTTCGTCATCGCGCTCATCTACGTGGCGATCAACTACACCCTGAGCAAGCTCGCGGAGTACATCCAGCGGCGTCAGGGACGGGCAGGGCGGTCCACCGTGCAGGAAACGGATGACACCGAGCTGGTTGCGGTCCGGGACGGCGCCTGATTCGATCGCACGTGACGGTCGGACCCAAGCAGCTCTACGATCCTGCTGCCACCCCATGCGGCCCGGTGACCGCGGCGGGACGCTGCAGCCAGATCTGCACCCCTGCCCCTCGGGGCTGAGCCGAGCCCGCCGCGGCAGTGGCCACCGGCAACTTCGTCCGCCCATGCCCCCGGGCAGCGACGCGCCCCCGGATCACGACCGATGATACGGATGCCCGGTCTCGAGACTCGGCTGGCAGCGTCGCACCAGAATCGACCACCTGTGCACGTAGAGCCCGGGGGCACGAGCGGCCGCGAACAGCCCCGACGTGTCCACCTCCATGAAGTTGGCTCGTCCGCGTCGTCTTCTGCCAACAGGGTCGCCATGACAGCGACTAGTAGTTCCACACGTCGCCCGACACTGGGAGCGACGCCATTGCGGTTCGACATCGTTCCTGAGACAGTCCGTCCAGTAACCCTCAACTCCAGAAGGACGTGACCATGCGAAAGCAGCGCACCGCCGTCAAGGGCTTGATAGTCGGCGCATCAGTAGCGATGGCGGTTGGACTGGGGGCGAGCCCGGCACAGGCGTGGACCATGCTCAAGGCCGGGGAAGAACCGACCTACCGCTTGACGTGCGGACAGGATGTGTCCTACACAGCGGCAAACGGCAGCCGTAACCGGGCTCGATTCGCCTACTACTCCTGGGACTCGAGCGGCTACCGATCGGGGGTCTGGAACATCTACGACCAGGACATCTGGGGCAATGCCACCACCTTCCGCGGGAATTGGGCGCGCGGCTGCAACTGAATGTCCCGCCGGGCGAGTGGAGGTCCTCGTGGATTCCACTCGCCCGGCACCATGATCGGGCCCGTGCCGCGAATTCTGCAGATTTCGTCAAGACGCCTCGCCCTCCACCGACCCAGGGGCGACGCTCAAGGGCCTCCAACGGGGGCGCCCGGCGGAGGCGCACGCCGTGGCGAGCACCCCGTTCGTAGCGCGAAGCCGGCGAAGCGAGGGTTACTGAATTCGTGACTCGGAGAGCTTCCGGGTCAAGGCAACATGGCGTCCTCGTCGGGGTCGTCACACTAGCCGTCGACCCCTGGCGTGAGACTGTCCAGCACCTCGCGGACCACCGCGGCCGCCAGCCCGCCGTTGTAGCCCTTGCGCGCCAGCATGCCCATGAGCCGCCGGGTCGCCGTGGCGCGGTCGAGCCGGCTCATCGAGCCGGCCCGGCGCTCGACGAGCTTCCGGGCAGCCGCGCGCTCGTCCTCGTCGTCGACGGCCTCCACGGCCTCGGCGGCGACCTCCGGGTCCACACCCTTGGCCCGCAGCTCCTGCGAGAGCGCGCGGCGGGCCAGTCCGCGGCCGGACTGCCGGCTGCTCACCCAGGCACGGGCGAATGCCGCGTCGTCGATGAGGCCGACCTCGGTGAACCGGTCGAGGACCGTGGTGGCGGCGTCCTCGGGGACACCCCGCTTCTTCAGCAGCTCGGCCAGCTGCTGCCGGGTCTTGGGCGCCCCGGTCAGGGCTCGCAGGCAGATGCCGCGGGCCACCGACTCGGGGTCCCCCATCTCGTCCTCGGGGGGTCCGGGGGCGACGTCCGGGGTCAGGGAAGCGTCGCCACCCGGGGACCATGTGCGCCGGCCGCCCCGGGCACTACCCGGGGCGCGCCGACGGTTCGGCGGCCGGTCCTCCACGGACGGCTCAGAAGTCGGGCGCGTCGACCGGTGCGGGGGCGTCGAGCGTCGGACCGATGCCCAGCTTCTCCTTGACCCGCTTCTCGATCTCGTCGGCGAGGTCCGGGTTGTCCTTCAGGAAGTTGCGGACGTTCTCCTTGCCCTGGCCGAGCTGGTCGCCCTCGTACGTGTACCAGGCGCCGGACTTCTTCACGATGCCCTGCTCGACGCCGGCGTCGACGATGCCGCCCTCCCGGCTGAAGCCCTGGCCCCAGAGGATGTCGAGCTCGGCCTGCTTGAACGGCGCGGCGACCTTGTTCTTGACGACCTTGATGCGGGTTCGGCTGCCGATCGCGTCGGTGCCCTGCTTGAGGGTCTCGATGCGGCGGACGTCGAGGCGGACCGACGAGTAGAACTTCAGCGCGCGACCACCGGTGGTGACCTCGGGCGAGCCGTAGACCACGCCGACCTTCTCACGCAGCTGGTTGATGAAGATCGCCGTCGTGCCGGAGTTGTTCAGGGCACCGGTGATCTTCCGCAGCGCCTGGCTCATGAGGCGGGCCTGCAGACCGACGTGGCTGTCACCCATCTCGCCCTCGATCTCGGCGCGGGGCACCAGGGCCGCCACGGAGTCGATGACGATGATGTCGAGCGCCCCGGAACGGATCAGCATGTCGGCGATCTCGAGCGCCTGCTCACCGGTGTCGGGCTGGCTGACCAGCAGCGCGTCGGTGTCGACGCCGATCGCACGGGCGTACTCGGGGTCGAGTGCGTGCTCGGCGTCGATGAAGGCGGCGATGCCGCCGTTGGCCTGGGCGTTGGCGACCGCGTGCAGGGCGACGGTCGTCTTACCGGAGGACTCCGGGCCGTAGACCTCGATGACCCGGCCACGCGGCAGGCCACCGATGCCCAGGGCGATGTCGAGGGCGATCGAGCCGGTCGGGATGACCTTGATCGTCTGGGCCGCGTTGTCGCCCAGACGCATGACCGAGCCCTTGCCGAACTGCTTGTCGATCTGGGCGAGGGCCATGTCGAGGGCCTTGTCGCGGTCGAGCGTTGCTGCCATGGTGCGTCACCTTCGGTTCGCGAGAAGCGGGTCGGGACCGACGCTAGGGCGAGGCACCGACAGTTTTCGGATTCCGGACGGACTGTGGAGGAACGACCGGCCTGTGGACGCCACAGTAGGCCGAACACCTGTTCGACCGCCAGGGCGACACGCCAGACGTCACAGCAGCCCCGAGCAGGGGGTCAGCGGTCCTTCGGAGGGACGTCGTAGGCGTCGCAGATCGCCAGCCAGACCTTCCGGACCGGCACGCCCTTGTCGATCGCGTCGAGCGCGGTCCGCCCGCCCAGGACCGAGAAGACGTGGTCGCGGGCGACGGTCTGCGCGCGCATCGAGCCGAACTGCTCGTCGAGCCGGGACCAGAACTCCTGCAGGCGCACGCCCCGACGCTAACCCGTCGCACGCCGCGGGTCCTACGCTCCGGGCATGATCCCGGGCACTGGTTCGGCGACCCTCGACCGCGTGCTGGAGATCGGCATCGTGCTGGCGATGCTGGTCACCCTGGTGGTGCTGATCCGCGACTACCGCGGGCGCTGAGCCCGGGCCGCGCTCAGCCAGACGACGGCCAGCGGCACCACCAGCGCGGTGGAGACCGCGCAGACCAGACCGAAGCCGCCCCACGCGAGGAGCGGGCCGCCGACGACGCCGGCCACGGCAGCGCCCAGACCCATGAGCAGGTCGGTGCCGCCCTGTGCCGTCGGTCGAAGGTCGGCGTCCACGGCCGTCGTGACGAGCGCGGACCCGGCGACCAGACCGCACGACCAGCCCAGCCCCAGGAGCAGGAGGCCGACGGCCAGCTGCCCGGAGGCCTCCGGCGCGGCGGTGCCGGCGACCGCCGCGGCCGCCACGAGGAGCGCACCACCGACGGCGACGACGGCGGGCGCCCCGAGCCGGTCGGCGAGCACCCCGACGAGCGGCGAGAACAGGTACATGCCGGCCACGTGCACGCTGATGACCAGGCCGACCAGCCGGAGCACGCCGTCGGCGTCCCCGCCGGCGTGCCCCATGTGCACCGGCGTCATGACCATGACGCCGACCATCACCGAGTGCGCGACGACGACCGCCGTCAGCCCCAGGGCGCCGCCGGGCGCGGACCAGACGGCCCGCAGCGCGGGCCCCGTCGCGCGCCGGGGGGCCGGGCCGCCGCGACCGCCACCGAGCCGCCGCGCGAGCAGGAGCGGGTCGGGGCGCAGCAGCAGCAGGAAGCCGCCGGCCACCACCGCGAAGACGACGGCGGAGACGACGAACACGCCGCCCAGCGGAGGGAGCCCCAGGGTCTCGCCGACGACGGCACCGGGCGAGGCGAGGTTCGGCCCGACCACCGACCCCAGCGTGGTGGCCCAGACGACGAGGGAGAGGTCCCGGCTGCGGCGCTCCGGCGGGGCGAGGTCGGCCGCGGCATAGCGGGACTGCAGCCCGCACGCGGTCGAGGCCCCGGAGAGGAACAGCCCCACCAGGAGCAGGAACAGCGACGACGCGGCCGCGGCAGCGACGGTGACGACGGCGCCGACGACGCTGATGCCGTAGCCGAGGGGCCAGCCCGGCCCGCCGGCCGGCGGCATCGCTGACCCGGGCGAGCGGGACGGCCAGGACGGCCGCCCCGAGGACGCCCGCCGTCTGCCCCAGCCCGGAGGCGGTGTCGGTGCCGGCCACGTCGCGGGCGAGCAGCCCTCCGGCGGTGATCCCGACCGTGACGCCCAGGCCCGCCAGCGCGACCCCACCGCCCAGCACGCCGACCGTGCGGCGCTGGATCCGGAGGACGTCGGTCCCGGGCACCTGCTCCAGCGACGCCATGCCTGCCTCCGTCTCACGACCGGGTGGTTCCGGCAGGGGGGCTCCCGCCGACCGAGCGAAGTGTCGTACACCCCGGGGACACTGATCACGTGCCTCCCCGTCCGTCCGCAGAACCCGGCCACGAGGCCGGTGCCCTGGCCCGGTTCTCCGAGCCCACCCGGGCCTGGTTCACCGGTGCCTTCGAGCGCCCGACGGCGGCCCAGGACGGCGCGTGGCGGGCGATCAGCAGCGGCGAGCACGCCCTCGTCGTCGCCCCGACCGGGTCGGGCAAGACCCTCGCGGCCTTCCTCTGGTCCCTGGACCGGCTGGCGGCCACTCCCGCGGCCGACGAGCGCACCCGGTGCCGCGTCCTCTACGTCTCGCCACTCAAGGCGCTGGCGGTCGACGTCGAACGCAACCTGCGCGCTCCGCTCGCCGGCATCGGCCAGGCCGCCGCACGGCTGGGCCTCCCCCGACCCGACATCAAGGTCGGCATCCGCTCCGGCGACACCCCGGCCGACGAGCGGCGCACCTTCGCCCGGAAGCCGCCGGACATCCTGATCACCACGCCGGAGTCCCTCTTCCTGCTGCTCACGAGCCAGGCGCGCGAGGCGCTCCGCGGTGTGGAGACCGTGATCATCGACGAGGTCCACGCGGTCACCGACTCCAAGCGCGGCGCGCACATGGCCGTCACGCTGGACCGGCTCGACGAGCTGCTGGAACGGCCGGCCCAGCGGATCGGGCTCTCGGCGACCGTCCGGCCGATCGAGGAGGTCGCGACCTTCCTCGCCGGGGGCCGGCCGGTGCAGGTGGTCTCCCCCGGCTCGACCAAGCAGTGGGACCTGTCGGTCGTCGTCCCGGTCGAGGACATGAGCGAGCTCGGCCAGCTGACCGGTGAGCTGGAGGGCTCGGCCGCGGGCAACCAGCCGCGCAACTCCATCTGGCCGGCGGTCGAGGAGCGGGTGCTCGACCTCGTGCAGGCACACCGCAGCACCATCGTCTTCGCCAACTCCCGGCGGCTGGCCGAGCGGCTCACCAGCCGGCTGAACGAGCTGGCCTACGAACGCGTGACCGGGGAACCGGTTCCTCCGGGCACCAACGCGGCGGCGCTCATGGCCCAGGCCGGGTCCGGCGGCGGGCTGCCCGACGCGTTCCAGCCGGTCGCCGCCGCCCACCACGGCTCGGTCTCCCGCGAGCAGCGGGCGATCGTCGAGGAGGCCCTCAAGTCGGGCCGGCTGCCCGCGGTCGTCGCCACCTCCAGCCTGGAGCTCGGCATCGACATGGGCGCGGTCGACCTCGTGGTGCAGGTCGAGGCGCCGCCCACGGTGGCCAGCGGCCTCCAGCGGGTCGGCCGGGCCGGTCACCAGGTCGGGGCGGTCAGCCGCGGCGTCCTCTTCCCGAAGTACCGCGGCGACCTCGTGCAGTGCGCGCTGGTCGCCGAGCGGATGAAGTCCGGTGCGATCGAGTCCATCCGCTACCTGCGCAACCCGCTCGACGTGCTGGCCCAGCAGATCGTCGCGATCGTCTCCGAGCGCCCGCGCACCGTCGACGAGGTCGGTGCGCTGGTGCGCCGGTCCGCGGCGTTCTCGTCGCTTCCGGAGTCCGCGCTGCACGCCGTCCTCGACATGCTCGCCGGGCGCTACCCCTCCGACGCGTTCGCCGAGCTGCGGCCACGGCTCACCTGGGACCGGGTCACCGACACCCTCACCGCCCGGGCCGGCGCCCAGCGGCTCGCCGTCACCAGTGGGGGCACCATCCCCGACCGCGGCCTGTTCGGCGTCTTCCTCGTCGGCGCCGAGGGCACCGGCGGGCGGCGGGTCGGCGAGCTGGACGAGGAGATGGTCTACGAGTCCCGGGTGGGCGACGTCTTCCTCCTCGGGTCCTCGTCCTGGCGGATCGAGGACATCACCCACGACCGCGTGCTGGTCACCCCCGCGCCCGGCCAGCCCGGGAAGATGCCGTTCTGGCACGGTGACGCGCCCGGACGCCCCCTCGAGCTGGGCCGGGCGCTCGGCGCCTTCCTCCGCGAGGTCGGTTCGGCGACGCCGGAAGCGGGCCTCGAACGAGCGCGCGCGGCGGGCCTGGACGAGTGGGGCGCGGCGAACCTGGCCGCGTACCTGGCCGAGCAGAAGGCGGCGACCGGCCACCTGCCCGACGACCGCACGCTGCTGGTGGAGCGGTTCCGCGACGAGCTGGGCGACTGGCGGATCGTCGTCCACTCCCCCTTCGGCGCGCAGGTGAACGCGCCGTGGGCCCTGGTGCTCGCCGCGCGCCTGCGCGAGCGCTACGGGGTCGACGTCTCCTCGATGCACTCCGACGACGGCATCGTGCTGCGGCTGCCCGACACGACCGGCGAGCCGCCCGAGGGCGAGCTCGCGGTGCTCGACCCGAACGACGTCGAGCGCGAGGTCACCGCGGAGGTCGGCAGCTCGGCACTGTTCGCCAGCCGGTTCCGCGAGTGCGCCGCCCGGGCACTCCTGCTCCCGCGCCGCGACCCTCGACGCCGGACCCCGCTGTGGCAGCAGCGCCAGCGGGCCGCCCAGCTGCTGAGCGTGGCCAGCGAGTTCTCCTCCTTCCCGATCACGCTCGAGGCGGCCCGCGAGGTGCTGCAGGACGTCTACGACGTACCGGGGCTGATCGAGCTGATGGGCGATGTCCGCGCCCGGCGGGTGCGGGTGGTCGACGTGCAGACGGAGACGGCGTCGCCGTTCGCCCAGTCGCTGCTGTTCGGCTACGTCGGCCAGTTCCTCTACGAGGGCGACGCCCCGCTGGCCGAGCGCCGCGCCCAGGCGTTGGCGCTGGACACCGGCCTGCTGGCCGAGCTGCTCGGCCGCTCGGAGCTGCGGGAACTGCTCGACGCCGAGGCCATGGCCGAGATCGAGGCCGAGCTGCAGCGGCTGCCCCAGCAGCGGCACCCCCGCGACGTCGACGGCGCCGGCGACCTGCTCCGCATCGTCGGTGACCTGACCGGCGCCGAGGCCGCTCTGCGCGGCGTGCCGCAGGCCTGGCTGGACGAGCTGGTCGCCGCCCGGCGGGCACTGGTCGTGCGCATCGCCGGCGAGGAGCGCCACGTCGCGATCGAGGACGCCGGCCGGCTGCGCGACGCTCTCGGCACCGCACTGCCCGTGGGCGTGCCGGAGGTGTTCACCGAGCCGGTCGACGACCCGCTCGGCGACCTCGTGGGCCGGTACGCCCGCACCCACGGCCCGTTCCAGCCTGCGGAGGTCGCCACCCGGCTCGGTCTGGGCGTCGCCGTGGTCACTGCCACGGTGCAGCGGCTCACCGGCACCGGCCGGCTGGTGTCGGGCGAGTTCCGCCCCGGCGGTACCGGCCAGGAGTGGTGCGACGCCGACGTGCTGCGATCCATCCGCCGGCGGAGCCTGGCCAAGCTCCGCCAGGAGGTGGAGCCGGTGCCCACGAGCACGCTGGCCCGGTTCACCCCGTCCTGGCAGTCGGTGGGCAGCCGGCTGCGCGGTGCCGACGGCGTGCTGGCGGTCGTGGAACAGCTCGCCGGTGCGCTGGTGCCCGCCAGTGCGCTGGAGTCGCTGGTGCTGCCGACCCGGGTGCGCGACTACTCCCCCGCGATGCTCGACGAGCTGACCAGCGCCGGCGAGGTGCTGTGGGCCGGCGCCGGCGGGCTGCCGGGCGGGGACGGCTGGATCAGCCTGGTGCCGGCCGACCTGGCGCCGCTGCTGCTTCCCGAACAGCTGGAGGTCGCAGGCGAGGGGCAGCCGCTGCTCGACCTGCTGGCCGGTGGCCAGGCCATGTTCTTCCGCGGCCTGTCCGACGCCCTCGGGGCCACCGACGACGCCGCGTTGGCCGACCTCCTCTGGGACCTGGTATGGGCCGGAGCCCTGACCAACGACACCCTCGCGCCGCTGCGCACCCGGCTCGGCGGCGGTGGCACCCACAAGCGCGCGGCCGCCCCGCCCCGCGTCACCCGCAGCCGGTACGGCCGACCCCGACCGGGCCGCGCCGCGATGCCGACGCGCAGCGGCCCCCCGACCGTGGCTGGCCGCTGGTCGCGGCTGCCCGACCGCGAGGCCAACTCCACCCGGCGCACCACCGCCCGGGCCGAGGCGCTGCTCGAGCGGCACGGAGTGCTCACCCGCGGCGCGGTGATGGCCGAGCAGGTCGTCGGCGGCTTCTCGGCGGTCTACCCGGTGCTGCGCGCGTTCGAGGAGAACGGCCGGGCCCGCCGCGGCTACTTCGTGGAGACGCTCGGCGCCGCCCAGTTCGGCACCCCCGGCTCGGTCGACCGCCTGCGCAGCTTCGCCTCTCCCGACCGGGTCCCGGCCGGGGCCGTGGTGCTGGCCGCGACCGACCCGGCCAACGTCTACGGCGCGGCACTCCCCTGGCCCGAGCGCACCGCTTCGACCGAGGGCGGCGAGGCCGTCGACATCGGCGAGGGAACCGGCACACGCAAGGCCGGGCACCGGGCCGGCCGCAAGGCCGGTGCGCTGGTCGTGCTGGTCGACGGCGAACTGGTGCTCTACGTCGAGCGCGGCGGCAAGACGCTGCTGTCCTGGACCGAGGACGAGCAGACGCTCAAGGAGGCGGCGACAGCCCTGTCCGGCGCGGTCGCTGCAGGGGCGCTCGGTCGCATGGTCGTGCAGAAGGCCGACGGCGCCTCGGTGCACGAGTCCACCCCGCTGTCGCAGGCGCTGCAGGCGGCCGGCTTCGCCGCCACCCCGCGGGGGCTGCGCCTGCGCGGCTGAGTCGGCCCCCGAGTGACCTAGATCCGCGGTGGGCGGCGGCGCCGTCGCACCGCGGCGAGCCGTGCGCGGGCGACCAGCACCCGCAGCCGCCGACCCGGCCCGGTCGAGGCCTCGGCGTCGCGCAGCCGGCGCCTCGCCTCGCGCACCGACCCGGACGACGGCGATCCCAGCAGTGCACCGACGGCGGGCGCGCAGACCACGAGCGTGAACCCGACGAGCAGCAGGCCCGGCACCAGCTCCCCGACGGCGACGGCGATCCACACCACCGTGCCGATCCAGACGACCACCGCTGCGGCGATCCCCCGGGGAATCACTGCCAGAGCCCGACCAGCAGGGAGACCGACGGGCCGACGGCAGCCGCCCTCACGGTTCCACCCCCGGCGCCCCACGGGCCGCTCCTCCCGCTCTGCGGTGACCGCCCCCGGCGCCGACGGTCACTCCCGGACCTCCTGGGTCACCCGCCCGCCGTGAAGGGCCCCCAGGGCGACGCCCGCGCCGGTCACGAGCACTCCGCCCAGCTGCACCGCATCGATGCCGGTGGCACCGACCGCCGCCGAGGTCAGCAGCGCGGAGACCGGGATGAGGCCGGCGAAGAGTCCGGCGAGCTCCACCGGGATCCGCATCAGGCTCGAGTACCAGAGCACGAACGCCGCCGCTGTGACGACCACAGCAAGGTAGACGATGGCCAGCAGTTCGCCTCGGGTCGGCATCCGGAAGGCGGCCGTACCGTCCGCGGTGACGGCGACGAGGGCGAGCATGCCCGCGGCGGTGAGCGAGGCGAAGGTCGCCACACCCGCGGCGCCGAGGTCCGGCAGGAGCGACAGCGCCAGCAAGGAGAAGGCGACTTCGCAGAGCATGGCGCCGATCGCCAGGACGATGCCGAGGATCGACGCCCCTCCTGCCCACTGGACGATGGCCGCCCCCGCAGACACCAGGACCGCCGCGAGGAGAACCCGAGGAGCGGGTAGCCGTCTCCGGAGCAACGGCCCGGCGAGGGCCAGGACGACGGGCACCGCGCCGATGATGGCGCCGACAGCCCCCGGACCGGCACGGCCCAGCGCCGCGATCAGCAGGACGTTGAACCCCGCCATACCGGTGGCCCCCAGCAGCGCCAGCCGGAACAGATGGGTCCGAGGCACCGGCGGCAGTCGGCGGCCGAAGAGCATGGCCAGCAGCAACCCGCCCAGGAGGTACCGGAGGGCCTGACCGCCGAGCACCGGGTAGTCCAGCAGAACGCCCGACGCAGCGACGGTCGAGCCGACCGCGATGCTGGAGGCGGCCGCTCCCGCCATCCCGAGAGCGTTCTGGTCACTGCCGCGCATGATCCAGGCGTCGCTCCAGCCCGCACGGTCCCGCGGAGCAGCCAGGCGCAGGGCTGGCGCCACGCCCGAGACGGGATGCCGCCTGCCGCACGCGGCCGATGGCGTTGACGAGCTCGCCGCTGTGGAACCGCCCGATGTCCTCCGGCTGCAGGACGTCCTGGACCACCGACGGGCGGTCGGGACGGCGCGGGCGTACGAATCCGTCGCAGTGATGACCGGCCCGATACTGCGGTACCTGGCTCAGCAACCGGTCGGCAGCCTTAGCGCGGTAGTGCGGCAGCGCCGGGAAGAGGTGGTGCGGCAGGTGCAGGTTCGCGTTGTGCGGCGACAGCAGCGCCTTGGTGAGCCAGGAGGCGTCCCAGCTGCGCGTCGCCTGCCACGCATCGTCGGTCTCCAGCCCGGCGTGGTCGGCGATGTCGCTCCAGTAGCGGAAGACCTGGTAGGTCGTGCAGTAGGGCACGAGCCAGAGCAACGTCGCCGCCCGCGTCCACGAACGGTGCACGACCACCGTCGTCGCGGCGGCCAGGAACGCCAGCCGGGCGACCGTCTCGACACGTTCCTCGTCCCGCCAGTACAGCGCCGACAGCACGTTGTAGGGGACGTGCTTCAGCAGCAGCGGCTCCAGCAGGTGCCGCCGCCGGAACGCCACCGGATCGCGGGGTCGGATGATGCCCAGGTTGGCGTACTGACGCCGCTTGGGGTCCTGCTCCTGGTCCCAGAGGTGCCGATGGTGCTCACAGTGCGAACAGGTGTAGGCCGATGTCCCTTCCAGCAGCGGGAACCCCGCCCCCAGACGGCCGACCCACGTGTTGGCGCGCCGGTTGCGCAGCAACTTGTAGTGACTGGCCTCGTGGATGAGGCTGCGCAGCGCGCGCTGCCGGGATCCGATGACGAGGACCGCCGGCAGGTACACACGAGGGCGATAGCCCGACCGCGCGGCCGTCACGCCTGCTGCCCCGATGACGCTCCAGTCGAACGCCAAGGTCAGAAGACTGCGCCAGTTGTTGCGCGCCTGGTGGAGGCCTCGGATCTCCTTCTTCACGTCAGGTGGGATGTCCTGCGCGAAGTTGCTCGCCGCACGCTGGGACCACCGACAGTTCCGTGGACCGACAGGCATGCTCGGCCCTGGCGCGCCGGTTTCCGAGGTTGGTTCGGACACGGACTCGGTCATGGTCTCCCCTTACCGAGCGGCTCGCCGGCGACGTCGCCCCGGAGGGACCGGACGACCCGCGGCCGGGGCCACGTGCGGGACCGCCTCGAGGACCAGCGCAACTCTCACCTCCGGACCGCTCCTCCGACGGACGTCCCGGATGCGCCCGACCAGCGCCTGTCTAGCGGGCGCTACGAGACCTGGTCAACTCGGAACCGAAAAGTTTCGTCGCCCGACCGAGGGCGTTCACCGCGTGATGCCATCCCCGCCGGCGCGCGCGGGCGGTCCGCTGCGGAGGATCATGGTGGCGTGCCCGAGGGAGACACCGTCTGGCTGGCCGCCGAGCGCATGCGCGCCGCGCTGGCCGGCTCGACGCTGCGCCGGGGCGAGTTCCGCCTCCCCCAGCTCGCCGCCCTCGACCTGACCGGCGCCACCGTGACCGAGGTCGTCCCGCGCGGCAAGCACCTGCTGATCCGACTGGCCGACGGCCGCACGCTGCGCACCCACTTCCGCATGGACGGCAGCTGGCACATCTACCGGCCGGGCGCACGCTGGAAGGGCGGGCCGGGCCACGACGTCCGCGTCGTCCTGGCCAGCGACGAGTGGGAGTGCGTCGGCTACCGGCTGCACGACGTCGACATCGTCCCGACGTCCCAGGAGGACCAGCTCGTCGGTCATCTCGGGCCCGACATCCTCGGTCCCGACTGGCAGCTGGACGAGGCGCTGCGCCGGCTGCGCGAGCACCCCGACGAGCAGGTGGGCGTGGCGATCCTCGACCAGCGCAACCTCGCCGGCATCGGCAACCTCTACAAGGTCGAGTCGCTGTTCCTGCTCGGCCTCAATCCGTGGGCCCGCGTGGGCGACGTCGACGAGCAGCTCCCCGCGCTGCTGGAGCGGGCGCAACGGCTCATGAAGGCCAACCTGCGCCACCCCGAGCAGAACACCACCGGCGACCCGCGCCGCGGCCGCGACCACTGGGTGTTCGGCCGCAAGGGCAAGCCCTGCTTCCGCTGCGGCACCCCGATCCTGCTCGGCGAGCAGGGCCCGCCGACGCAGGAGCGCGTGACGTGGTGGTGCCCGACGTGCCAGGCGGCCCGCTCCCCCATCGACCCGCAGGCGCGGACCGGGGAAGCGGGCCGCCCGCAGCCGGTGACCGTCTACCGCTAGGCCGGGTCGGGCCGCTCGACGGGCTGCGCCTGGGGCTGCTCGGCCGGCTGCACCGACGGCGTGCCCTGCTCGATCGCGCCGGCCGCCGAGGTGCCCTCGACCGCCGGGGTGCCGCCGCTCATCGACGCACGGATCTGGTCCAGCCGCGAGGCGCCGGCGACGTCGAGGGTCGCCTTCTGCACCTCGAGCATGCGGCCCTCGACCGAGGTCTGGGCCAGCTCCGCCTGTCCGAGGGCGTTGGCGTAGCGCGCCTCGATCTTGTCCCGGACCTCCGACAGCGACGGCGTGTTGCCCGGCGCGGAGAGCTCGTTGACCTGCCGCAGCGAGTCCGCCACGTGCTCCTGCATCTTGGCCTGCTCGAGCTGGCTCATCAGCTTCGTGCGCTCGGCGAGCGTCGTCTGCAGCCGCATCCGCGACTGCTCCACCGCACCGCGTGCCTGCTCGGCGGCCTGCAGCGCCTCGTCGTGGCTGCGCTTGAGGTCCTCCATCGCCTGCTCGGCGGCGACCAGCTGGGTGGCGAAGGCCTGCGCGGCCTGCTCGTACTCCGCCGCCTTGGGAGCATCGCCCTTGGCGCGCGTCTGGTCGGCGAGGACCAGCGCCTGGCGGGCAGAGGCCTGCAGCTTCTCCACCTCGCCCAGCTGACGGTTGAGCCGCATCTCGAGCTGCCGCTGGTTGCCCAGGACCGCAGCGGCCTGGTTCGCCAGCGCCTGGTGCCGCTGCTGCTCGGCCTCGATCGCCTGGGCGATCTGGATCTTGGGGTCCGCCCGCTGATCGATCTGCGCGTTGGCGGACGCGGTCAGGTACTTCCAGAGCTTCACGAACGGGTTGGGCATGGGGATGGGTCCTCCTGCTCCGGCACGGTGGCCGGCCCGGCGATGCGCGTCACCCGCCATCGTCCCAGGTGATCACCGTCCGCAGCCAACGCAGGCACCCGGACCCGCGGCTAGGGTTCGGTGCGTGCAGCCCGCCGGTCCCGTCCTGTGCGTCCTCGGCGAGCTCGTCGTCGACCTGCTCCCCGTGACGGAGGCCGGTGCCGGACCGGAGGGGACCGCACCGCAGTACGTCGCCCGACCCGGCGGCAACGCGCTCAACGTGGCCGTCGCCGCCGGCCGGCTCGGCGCCCCCGTCCGGCTGCTGGCCCGGCTGGGCACCGGCCCGCTGGCGGCCAACCTCCGCCGGCACGCCGAGCTGGCCGGGGTCGATCCCGCCGGATTCGTCGACGCCCCGGAGCCGGTGAGTCTCGCCGTCGTCGGTGTCGGCCCCGACGGCTCCCCCGACTACGGCTTCCACGTGCTCGGCGCCGCCGACTGGCAGTGGACCGACGCCGAGCTGGAACGGGTCCTGCCGTCCGACGTCGGCGCCCTGCACGTGGGGTCGATCTCCAGCTGGACCGAACCCGGAAGTGCCGCGATCACGCGGCTGGTCGATCGCCTGGCCGGCACGGCGCTGATCAGCGTCGACCCCAACATCCGGCCGATGCTGGCCGACGGGCCGGTGGGCGCGAGCCTGGGCAACGACCGGGCCGCGGTCACCCGGCGCCTGGATGCGCTGGTCGCCCGTGCCGACGTGGTCAAGGTCAGCGCCGAGGACCTCGGCTGGCTGGAGCGGCACGCTTCGGACCTGGACGACGCCGCCCGCCGCTGGGCCGCTCGGGGCCCGGCGCTCGTGGTCCTGACCGACGGCGGGGAGCCGCTGCGCGTCGCCCGCCCCGACGGCGCGGTGCTGCGCCGCGAGATCCCGCGGGTCGACGTCGTCGACACCGTGGGTGCGGGTGACTCGCTCGCCGCCGGACTGCTCACCGGGCTGCTCGACGCGGGCATCACCGGTCGCGCGGCGCTGGAGGCCACCTCCGACGAGCAGTTGCTCGCCCTGGTCGACGACGCCGCGCTGGTGGCCGCGCTGAACTGCACCCGCGTCGGGGCCGATCCCCCGACCCGCGCGGAGCTGGCGGCCGCCCGATGACCGACGAGCTGCGGCTGGTCGGTTTCGAGGAGCTCTCCGCGGGCGCCCTGCTCGGCCGGTTGCTGGACCGGCGCGCCGAGTTCTGGTCCGGTTCCCCGCTCGAGGACGACGCAGTCCGGGCTCTGCACGACCCGGTGTTCTTCCACCAGCTGGGCGGGTTCGGTGCGGTCGCCCTGACTGCCGACGGCGAGGACGCCGGCTACCTGCTGGGCGTGGTGAGTGCCGACCGGCTGGCCGTGGTGCACGCGGTAGCGGTGCACCCGCGGTGGCGCGGGCGGGGAGTGGCCGCCGCGCTCGTGACGCGGTTCGCCACCCTGGCGGTCTCGGTGGGCGCGCGTGCGGTCCAGGCCGTCGCCCGGCCCGGCGACGCCGCGGCCGCGGGCCTGGCCGCCCGCTTCGGCGCGCACCTCGCCCCCTCCCCCGGGCACGCCGGCCCGGGCGGGGACCGCGTGACCCTCACGCGCGGGCTCCCGCTCGACTGACGTCAGTCGACCGGCTCCATCGCCCGGGCGAGAGCGGCCGCCTGCCGGCGCCGCCCGGTGGTCGGCCCCGGCTGCAGCACCACGCCCAGCAGCCAGCGCCCGGCCAGCTCGGCGGCATCGGCGTCGACGCCCAGGGCTCGGGCGAGCCGGTCGGTGAGCTCCGCCCACCGGGCCCCGGAGACGACGAGGGCGGCGAGCTGGTCCGGCTCGGTCTCGGCCACCCGGCGCAGCACGGGATGCGTGGCCAGCTCGTCGCCGAGGACGACGAGCGCCTCCGCCGGGGGCAGCGGCGCGGCGAGATCGGCCAGCCGGTCGAGCTCGGTGGCCAGCAGCGCCCGAGCGACGTCGTCCTTGGTCCGGAAGTAGTTGTAGAGGGTGCCCTTGGCCACGCCGGCCGCCGCCGCGACCGACTGCATCGTGCTGCCCCGGAGGCCCTGCTCGGCGAACGCCCGCCGGGCGCCGTCCAGCAGCCCGGCCCGGGTGCGGTTCACCGCCGGACGGTGGGGGTCAGGCGGCGAGCGACACCGCGTCGCCGCGGCGGTGGGCGGTGCGGCCCTGCGCGCCGGCCCCCACGAGCGCGAGCGCGGGCTCGGCCGCGGGCGTCGCCTGCTCCGTCGCGGCCGGCGCGTCCTCGTGCGCCTCGGCGCCGGTGGAGGCCAGCGGACGCACGTCACCGGCGACCCGCAGCTCGAGGCTGACCTCGGCGAGCAGATCGGCGAGCTCCAGCTCGAGAGCGTCGCAGATCGAGGCGAGCAGCTCCGAGGAGGCCTCCTTCTGGCCACGCTCGACCTCGGAGAGGTATCCCAGGCTCACCCGGGCAGCCCCGGAGACGTCGCGCAACGTGCGGTGCTGACGCAGCCGGTGGCCGCGCAGGGTGCTCCCGAGCTGGGTGCGCAGCAGCGTCATGGCCGTCTCCTGTCCTGCCTTCGGGGAAGCGGCGGTGCCGTGAGGCACCGTGCGCTCACGGTACGCGGCCCGTGCGCCGAGAGCTTGCCGACGGGGCCGAGTCCGCTGATGGCGTAACACCTGCGACGGAGCCGCCGTTCCCAGCCGAGGTCACGCCAGCCGGTCCCGCAGCTCCCGGAAGGCGGCCTCGACCGACCCCGCCCGCACCGCCGCGCGGTCACCGGGCAGGTCGAGCTGCACCACGTCGGTAGCGCTCGCGTCGGCGATCCCCAGGTACACCCGCCCGGGGCCGTGCCCGTCCACGGGGTCCGGCCCCGCCACCCCGGTGAGCCCGACACCCCAGGTGGCCCCGCACCGGTCCCGGATCCCCTCGGCCAGGGCGGCGGCGGTCTGCGGGCTGACCGGGCCGTGCTCCGCGAGGAGCTCCGGAGGCACCGCGGCGAGGGTGGACTTGAGATCCGTGGCGTAGACGACGGCACCGCCCCGCAGCGTGGCGCTGGCACCGGGCACGGAGGCGAGGGTGGCGCAGAACAGCCCGGCGGTGAGCGACTCCGCGGCGGCCACGGTCGCACCGCGGGACAGCAGCGCACGGTGCACCTCGACGGCGAGGACCTCCGGCGGCGTGCCCACGGATCAGGCGGCGGTGTCCGTGCGGGTGCCCGTGCTGGGGCCGGCGGCCCGCCGAGCGGCTGCCGCGCGCATGGCCCGGGCGCTGGTCTGCCGCAGCGTCACCGCGCGGTACACGTAGTCCAGTCCGCTGAGCACGGTGAGCAGGACGGCCGCGGCCATGACCCACCAGCGCGCCGTGGCCAGGAGTCCGGTGAGCGGGAGGATGTACAGGCCGATCGCCAGCGACTGGACGACGGTCTTAGCCTTGCCGCCGCGGCTGGCCGCGATCACCCCGTGCCGGATGACCCAGAAGCGCAGCACCGTGACGCCGACCTCGCGGACCAGGATCACGACCGTGACCCACCACGGCAGCAGCGCGAGCACCGAGAGCCCGATCAGCGCGGTGCCGGTGAGCGCCTTGTCGGCGATCGGGTCGGCGAGCTTGCCGAACTCCGTCACCTGGCCGGTCCGCCGCGCGATCATCCCGTCGTACCGATCGGTGATGATGGCCAGCCCGAAGACCAGCGTCGCCCAGTAGCGGTCGTCCCCGTCGGACCCGTCGTCCCGCAGGAGCAGGTAGGCGAACACGGGGACGACGAGCAGCCGCAGCACGGTCAGCGCGTTGGGCAGGTTGACCAGCTTCGCCGACTGCGGCGGGGTCGCGGCCGGGTCCGGGGCGACGTCGGTCACCGCGCTCACCGCCCGGCCGGGGCGACCGCGGGGACGAGGGCCCGCGCGACCAGGTCGACGCCCTCGGTGCCGACGACCTCGGCCACGACGACCTGCCCGGCCACCGCGCCGTCCGGGATGCCGGTGACGGTGGTGGTGCCGTCCGCGTCGGGGTCCTGGTGCGCGGCGTGGCCGACCCACACGCCGGGCCCCTCCTCCGCGGCGAGGTCCTCGGTGAGGAGCACCTCGACGCGCTCGCCGATCCGCTCCTCCGCGCGCTGCGCGGTGAGCTCCTCGACGAGGTCGGTGATGCGCCGGACGCGCGCGTCGATCTCGGTCTGGTCCAGCTTGCCGGGCAGCCGCATGGCCTCGGTGCCCTCCTCGTCGGAGTAGCCGAACACACCGACCGCGTCCAGGCGGCCCTCGGTGAGGAATCGCTCGAGCTCGGCGACGTCCTCCTCGGTCTCCCCCGGGAACCCGAGGATGACGTTGGTGCGGAAGCCTGCCGTCGGCGCCATCGCGCGAGCCCGCTCGATGAGCGCCAGGAAGTCGTCGGTGCCGCCGAAGCGCCGCATGCGGCGCAGCAGGGTCGGCGAGGAGTGCTGGAAGGAGAGGTCGAAGTAGCGCGCGACGCCGGGCGCCGATGCGATCAGCTCCAGCAGGCCGGGGCGCAGCTCGGCGGGCTGGAGGTAGGCCACCCGGACGCGGGCGATGCCCTCGACGGCGGCCAGCTCCGGCAGCAGCTTCTCCAGCGAGCGCAGGTCGCCGAGGTCCTTGCCGTAGGAGGTCGAGTTCTCGCTGACCAGCACCAGCTCGGTGACGCCTTGCGACGCCAGCCACTGGGCCTCGGAGAGCACCTCGCCCGGCGGGCGGGAGACGAAGGCGCCACGGAACGTCGGGATGGCGCAGAACGCGCACCGGCGGTCGCAGCCCGAGGCGAGCTTCAGCGCAGCCGTGGGGCCGGAGGCCAGCCGCTTGCGGCGCAGCCAGTCGTGCCCCGGGATGGCGGGGGCGTCCGGTGCCGAGGTCGCCGCGGTGCGCTGCACCGGGCTGATCGGCAGGAGGGTGCGGCGGTCACGCGGGGTGTGCGGAACGAGGGGGCGACCGGACAGCACGTCGTCCAGCCGGCCGCCGATCTCGGCGTAGTCGTCGAAACCGAGGACGGTGGCCTCCGGCAGCGCCCCGGCCAGCTCCGAGCCGTAGCGCTCGGCCATGCAGCCGACGGCGACGACGGAGGCACCGGAGTCGGTGGCGGCCAGGATCGCGTCGACCGAGTCCTTCTTCGCCGACTCGATGAAGCCGCAGGTGTTGACCAGGACGGCGTCGGCGCCGTCGGCGTCCTCGACGAGTTCGTACCCCTCGGCGGCCAGCCGGCCGGCCAGCTCCTCGGAGTCGACCTCGTTGCGCGCACATCCGAGCGTCACCACCGCCACGGTCCGGGCAGGGCTGGGCGCGGCTGTCACCCGGCCATCCTAGATGAAGGACCCCCGTGCCCCCCGTCACTCGCACGCTCGCGACGGGTCCCTGCACGGGGGCCGTTCAGGCGGCTCCGCCGCGCAGGGTGAACAGGGTCGCCTCGAGCTCATCGGGCTTGATCAGCACGTCGCGGGCCTTGGACCCCTCGGACGGGCCGACGATCCCGCGGCTCTCCATGAGGTCCATGAGGCGGCCGGCCTTGGCGAAGCCGACCCGCAGCTTGCGCTGCAGCATGGACGTCGAGCCGAACTGGCTGGTGACGATGAGCTCGACCGCCTGGAGCAGCAGATCGAGGTCGCCGCCGATGTCCTCGTCGATCTCCTTCTGCTCACCGGCCGCGCTGCCCGCGGAGAAGACCTCCTCGCGGTACTCGGGCTCGGCCTGCCGCTTGGTGAACTCGACGACCGCCTCGATCTCGGCGTCGGTGACGAACGCACCCTGGACGCGCATCGGCTTGCCGGCGCCGATGGGCATGAAGAGCGCGTCACCCATGCCGATGAGCTTCTCCGCACCCGGCTGGTCGAGGATGACCCGGCTGTCGGTGAGGCTGGAGGTGGAGAACGCCAGCCGCGAGGGCACGTTGGCCTTGATCAGACCGGTCACGACGTCGACCGACGGCCGCTGCGTCGCGAGGATCAGGTGGATGCCCGCGGCACGCGCCTTCTGCGTGATCCGGACGATGTGCTCCTCGACGTCGCGCGGGGCGACCATCATCAGGTCGGCGAGCTCGTCGACGATCGCCAGGATGTAGGGGTAGGGCCGGTAGACCCGCTCGCTGCCGGGAGGCGCGGTGATCTCGCCCTTCTCGACCTTGCGGTTGAAGTCGTCGATGTGCCGCACACCGGTGGACTTCATGTCCTGGTAGCGCTGCTCCATCTCCTCGACCAGCCAGGCCAGCGCGGTGGCGGCCTTCTTCGGGTCGGTGATGATCGGCGTGATCAGGTGCGGGATGCCGTCGTAGGGCGTCAGCTCGACCATCTTCGGGTCGACCAGGATCATCCGCAGCTGGTCCGGGGTGGCCCGCAGCAGCAGCGAGGTCAGGATCGAGTTGACGCAGCTGGACTTACCGGCACCGGTCGCACCGGCGACCAGCAGGTGCGGCATCTTCGCCAGGTTGGCGCAGACGAAGCCGCCCTCGATGTCCTTGCCGAGACCGACCAGCATCGGGTGCGGGTCCTGCTTGGCGGCCTGCGAGCGCAGGACGTCGCCGAGCGAAACCTTCTCGCGGTCGGTGTTGGGCACCTCGATGCCGACGGCGGACTTGCCCGGGATCGGCGCGAGGATGCGGATGTTGTCGTTGGCCACCGCGTAGGCCATGTTCTTGGTGAGCGCGGTGATCTTCTCGACCTTCACGCCCTGGCCGAGCTCGACCTCGTAGCGGGTGACCGTCGGGCCCCGGGTGAAGCCGGTGACGGCCGCGTCGATGTTGAACTGCTCGAGCACCCCGCTGATCGCCTCGATGGCGACGTCGTTGGCCTTGGACCGGGCACGCGGCGGGTCGCCGGGGCGCAGGGTCGACAGCGCGGGCAGCACGTAGTCGCCCTCGACCGGCTGGATGGACAGCTGCTCCGGCTCGGTGATCGGCGGCAGGTCCTCCTCGGGCCGGGTCCGGTCGACCACGGGCGGACGCGCGGCGGGGACCGGCGGCGGCGACGCCAGCTCGACGTGCTCGGACTCGGTGACGCGGGTGGCCTCCGGCGCCTCGGCGTAGGCGCCGTGGTCGATCGGGCCGGTGGTGAGCAGGTCCTCCGACAGCGAGCGGCGACGCCGACCCTTGGGAGCCGGTTCCTCCTCCTCGTCGTCGTAGTCGAACTCGTCGTAGTCCTCGTCGTAGTCCTCCCGGCCGAGCAGCCGGTCGGTGAACTCGCGCAGCCGCTCCGGGATCTGGTGCACCGGGGTCGCGGTGATGACCAGCGTGCCGAAGAACGCCAGCAGGAACAGCAGGACGACGGTGACGATCGGGCCCAGCCCGGCGACGAGCGGCGTCCCGACGGCCCAGCCGACGAGCCCACCGGAGCCGGGACGACCGGCCTTCGGGTCGGCAGCGGAGCCGAGCACCTGGGCGATGCCGAGGACCGAGGCGATCGTGCACAGCCAGCCGATCGCGAGCCGGCCACGGGCCTCGGGGCGCGGGCCCCGGCGGAGCAGTCGGAGGGCAGCGAAGAACAGGACGACCGGCAGCACCATCACCAGCGAGCCGACGACCCAGCGCACCGCGTCGCTGAGGGCGGTGCCCACGGGGCCGATCCCGTCGCTCCAGGCGGCCGCACCCAGCACGATCGCCAGACCCAGTACGGCCAGGCCGACGCCGTCGCGCCGGTGCTCGGGAGCGAGCGGCTCGGCCTCGTCCGGTCGGGCGACCGAGCGGGCCAGCCCCCCGGCGCCTCGGGCGAGCAGGTTCCACCCACCGCTGGCGATGCGCCAGAAGCCGGGCCCCGACTGCTGCTTCTTCTTGGCCGCCGGACGACGGTTGGGAGCGCGCTTGGCCGGGGGCCGCTTCTTGCTCGCCGCCGTCGATCCGGACCGGCTGCGGGTGGCGGCCGGCCGGCGCGTCGACGTGGTGCGGGCAGGCATGCGTCAGACGGTAAGCCCGCCGGGGGCGCGGATCGGGCAGGCCGGGCGTCGTGTCCCGCACCCGGGCCACCTCTCCCATAACGTCACATCCATGAGCAGGCACGGGAGCTGGGCCACCCCAATCACCTCCGAGCTGGTGGTGCGCACGGCCGCCCGGCTCGAGGAGGTCGTCGTCGACGGCCAGGGGGAAGGCGCGGACGTCTGGTGGGCGGAGTCGCGCCCGCACGAGGGTGGCCGGTCGGTCCTGGTGCGCCGCTCCCCCGACGGCACCGTCACCGACGTGCTGCCGGCACCCTGGAACGCGCGCACCCGCGTGCACGAGTACGGCGGCGCCGCGTGGACCGTCTCCGGCGGCACGGTCTGGTTCACGCACTACTCGGACCAGCGGCTGTACCGGATGGACCCCGGCGCGGAACCGGCCGCGGTCACCCCCGAACCGGGGCTTCCCGCCGGGGTGCGCCTCGCTGACCTCCGGGCGACGCCGGACGGTCTGCTGGCGGTCCGCGAGACCCACGCCGCATCCGGCGCGGCAGCCGACGTGGTGAACGAGATCGTGCGCGTGCGCCCCGACGGCGAGGAGGATCTCCTCGTCACCGGACCGGACTTCGTCTCGGACCCGGCGCTCTCCCCCGACGGCGCCCTGGCCTGGCTCCAGTGGGACCACCCCGCCATGCCCTGGGACGCCGCTCAGCTGGTGGTCCGGGGCAGCGACGGGACCGAGACCGTGGTCGCCGGTGGTCCGGGCGAGTCCGCCGTCCAGCCCACCTGGGCGGCCGACGGCACCCTCTGGTTCCTGTGCGACCGCACCGACGTCTGGTCGCTGTACCGATGGGCGCCGGGCGGGCAGGCCGAGCTGGTGCTCGACGTGGGCAGCGACATCGGCGGGCCGCAGTGGCGGTTCGGGCTGAGCCGGTTCGCGCTGCTGGACGACGGGCGGATCGCGCTCGCCTACGGGCGCGACGGCGCCGACCGCCTCGCCGTCCTCTCCCCCGCCGATGACCTGCGCGAGCTCGACCTCCCCTTCGCCTCCTTCCAGTACCTCCGCGCCCAGGGCTCGCGGGTGGTCTGCGCCGCCGGCGGCCCGGCGGCCGAACGGGTCGTCCTGTCCGTCGACGTCGACAGCGGGGCGAGCGTCGTGCTGCGGCCGGCCCGCGACCTCGGCCTGGACCGGTCCTGGTTCGCGACGCCGGAGTTCGTCACCTTCCCCACCCCGGACGACGGCACCGGCATCGACGTCGCGCACGCGGTCGTCTACCCGCCCACCAACCCCGACGTCACCCCGGACGGCGAGCTGCCGCCGCTGGTCGTGATGGTGCACGGCGGCCCCACCACCAGCCACGACCGCGTGCTGAACCTGGAGATCCAGTACTTCACCTCGCGGGGCTTCTGCGTGGCGCACGTCGACTACCGCGGCTCGACCGGCTACGGCCGCCGCTACCGGGACGCGTTGCAGGGGCGGTGGGGCGTCGTGGACCTGGACGACGTCGTGGCCTGCGCCCGGTACCTCGCCGATTCCGGCCGGGTGGATCCCGAGCGCATGGCGATCCGGGGCGGGTCGTCCGGGGGCTACACCGTGCTGGCGGCACTGTCGATGCGGCCCGGCGTGTTCACCGCCGGCGCCAGCCACTACGGCGTCGCCGACCTCGGGGCGCTGGCGGCGGAGACGCACAAGTTCGAGTCCCGGTACCTCGACGGGCTGATCGCGCCGTACGACCCGGGTGCGGGGCCGTCCGGCAACCCGATCCACGCCGAGCGCTCACCCATCAACCACGTGGACGCCCTCGACACCCCGCTCGCGGTGTTCCAGGGCGCGGAGGACGCGGTGGTCCCGCCCTCGCAGGCCGAGGCGATCGTCGCGGCCCTGCGCGCCAAGGGCGTGCCGCATGCCTACCTGCTGTTCCCCGGCGAGCAGCACGGCTTCCGCAAGGCGGAGAACATCCGTGCCGCCCTGGACGGCGAGCTCTCCTTCTACGCCCAGGTCTGGGGCTTGGAGCTGCCCGCCGAGGAGGGCATCGAGCCGGTCGACGTCGTCCGCTACGACGTCGACTAGACCTCGAGGACCGTCGGGATGATCATCGGGCGGCGCCGGTGCTTGTCCGACACCCACTTGCCGACGGTGCGGCGGATGATCTGCGACAGGCGGTGCGCGTCGGCCTCGTCGTCGGCCAGGGCGCGCTTGAGGTTGTCCTCGACCAGGGCGAGCACCTCGTCGAACGCCGACGGGTCGTCGGAGAACCCGCGGGTGGAGAGGTGCACCGGCCGCACGATCGTCCGGGTCGAGGGCTCGATGACGACGGTCAGCGCCACGAAGCCCTCGTCGCCGAGGATCCGGCGGGCCTGCAGCGACTCCTCGCCGACGTCGCCGACGTTCAGCCCGTCGACGTAGACGTCGCCCACCGGCACCGAGCCGACGATCGTCGCCTTGCCGTCGACGAGGTCCACGACCACGCCGTCCTCGGCGAGCAGGACCCGGTCGCTGGTCATGCCGGTCTCCTCGGCGAGCTTCGCGTGCGCCCGGAGGTGCCGCCACTCCCCGTGCACCGGCATCAGGTACTTCGGCTTGGCGACGTTGATGAGCGTGCGCAGTTCCCCGGCCGGCGCGTGCCCGGAGACGTGCACGCGGGCGGTCTCCTTGTGCACCACCGTGGCGCCGAGCCGGGCCAGCCCGTTGATGACCTTGTAGACCGCGGTCTCGTTCCCCGGCACCAGCGACGACGCCAGGACGACCGTGTCGCCGGCCTCGATGGTGACCTGGTGGTGGTCACCGCGGGCCATGCGCCCCAGCGCGGACAGCGGCTCGCCCTGCGACCCGGTGCTCACCAGCACCACCTGCTCGGCCGGCATCTTCGCCGCGTCGTCGAGGGAGACCATGAGGCCGGGCGCGACCCGCAGCAGCCCGAGGTCACGGGCCACGCCCATGTTGCGCACCATCGAGCGGCCGACGAAGGCGACCTTGCGACCGTGCTTCTCGGCGGCATCGAGCACCTGCTGGATGCGGTGCACGTGGCTGGCGAAGCTGGAGACGATCAGCCGCTGGGTCGCCCGGGAGAAGACGTCCTCCAGCACCGGGCCGATGGAACGCTCCGGGGTGACGAAACCCGGCACCTCGGCGTTCGTCGAGTCGGCCAGCAGCAGGTCGATGCCCTCGACGCCCAGCCGCGCGAAGGCGCCCAGGTCGGTGAGCACGCCGTCCAGCGGCAGCTGGTCCATCTTGAAGTCGCCGGTGTGCACCAGGACGCCGGCCGGGGTGTGCACCGCGACGGCGAGCGCGTCGGGGATCGAGTGGTTCACCGCGATGAACTCGCAGTGGAACGGGCCCGCGAGGTGGTCGTCGCCGGCCGCGACCTCGACCAGCTCCGGCACGATCCGGTGCTCGCGCAGCTTGGCCGCCACCAGGGCCAGGGTGAACCGGGAGCCGACAAGCGGGATGTCGCCGCGCAGCCGGAGCAGGTAGGGCAGCGCCCCGATGTGGTCCTCGTGCCCGTGGGTGAGGACGACGGCGGCGACATCGTCGAGCCGGTGCTCGATCACCCCGAAGTCGGGGAGGATCAGGTCGACGCCGGGCTGCTCCGCCTCGGGGAAGAGCACCCCGCAGTCGATGATCAGCAGCTTGCCGTCGAACTCGAGGACGGCCATGTTCCGGCCGATCTCGCCGAGACCGCCGAGGGCCATCACCCGGAGGCCGCCCTCGGGCAGCGGCGGGGGCGCCTTCAGGTCGAGGTGGGGTTGGGTGGCCTGACCACTCACAGGGTGACGCCTCCAGCGGCGAGGTCGTCGCGCAACTGCGCGAGCTGTTCGGGGGTCGCGTCGACCAGCGGGGGCCGGACCGGCCCCGACGGCAGGCCGAGCGCGTTCAGCGCCGCCTTCACCGTGATGACGCCCTGGGTCCGGAAGACGCCGGTGTAGACCGGCAGCAGGCTCTGGTTGATCGAGCGGGCGGTGGCGAGGTCGCCGTCCTCCACGGCCGCGATCAGCTCCGCGATGCGCGGACCGGCGAGGTGGCTGACGACGCTGACCACGCCGACGCCGCCCAGGGCCAGGATCGGCAGGTTCAGCATGTCCTCGCCGCTGTAGTAGGCGAGGTCGGTGCGGGCCAGGGTCCAGGCGATGGCGCCGAGGTCGCCCTTCGCGTCCTTGACCGCCACGATCCGCGGGTGCTCCGCGGCCCGCACGAGGGTGTCCACCTCGATCGGCATGCCGGTGCGGACGGGGATGTCGTAGAGCATGACCGGCAGGTCGGTGCTGTCGGCGATCGACGTGAAGTGCCGGAGCAGGCCGGCCTGGGGCGGCCGGTTGTAGTACGGGGTGACGACGAGCAGCCCGTGCACGCCCAGCCGCTCGGCGGCCCGCGCCAGATCGATGGAGTGCGCGGTGTCGTTCGTGCCGACACCGGCCACGACGGTCGCGCGGTCGCCCACGGCGTCCATGACGGCCTCGAGGACGGCGTGCTGCTCGGAGTCGCTGACGGTCGGCGACTCCCCCGTCGTCCCGAAGACCACCAGCCCGTCGTTGGCGCACCGGTCGACGAGGTGAGCGGCGAGCTCCTGGGCCCCGGCGAGGTCGATCGAACCGTCCTCGGCGAAGGGGGTGACCATCGCCGTCAGGACGCGCCCGAACGGACGGGCGGGGTCGGTGGTCATGAGGAGAATCTACCCAGCGCCGGGGACGGGCCCCCGCGCGTACTCCGACACCGCGAACCGCACCCCGTCCTGCGCCGACTCCGACCACCCCTGGACCGGGGTGCGCGAGGTGCGCACCCACCGGTCGTCCAGCTCCGGGGCCCAGGTGTCGCCGTCGACCTCGAGGTCGACGTCGGTGACGACCACCCGCTCCGCGTGCGGCAGGAATGCCGTGTAGACCGATCCGCCGCCGATCACCCAGCAGGACGGGTGCCCGGCCAGCACCTGCTCGACCGAGGCCGCGCGCTCCGCCCCCTCCACCGACCAGCCCGGGTCCGACGTCAGCACGACGTTGACCCGGCCGGGCAGCGGCCGGAAGCGCTCCGGCAGCGACTCCCAGGTGCGCCGGCCCATGACGACGGTCGATCCGGTCGTCAGCGCGCGGAAGAGCCGCAGGTCCTCGGGCAGGTGCCACGGCAGGCCGCCGTCGGCCCCGATGACCCTCCCCCGGGCCTGCGCCCAGATCATGGCGACCCCGTTCACACCGCCACGGCCGCCCGGATCGCCGGGTGCGGCTCGTACCCGCGCACCGCGAAGTGCTCGAAGGTGTAGTCGAACAGCGAGGGGGCCGGAGCGAGCTCGAGCGTCGGGAAGGGCCGCACCTCGCGGGAGAGCTGCTCGGTCACCTGGTCGACGTGGTTGCGGTAGATGTGGCAGTCACCGCCCACCCAGACGAAGTCGCCGGGCTCCAGGCCCACCTGCGCGGCGATCATCGTGGTGAGCAGCGCGTAGCTGGCGATGTTGAACGGCACGCCCAGGAACATATCGGCGCTGCGCTGGTAGAGCTGGCAGGAGAGCTTGCCGTCGGCGACGTAGAACTGGAAGAACGCGTGGCAGGGCGCCAGCGCCATGTCGGGCAGCGCCGCGACGTTCCAGGCCGAGACGATCATGCGGCGGGAGTCCGGGTCGGTGCGCAACGTCTCGAGCAGCTGGGCGATCTGGTCGACCTGCCCGCCGTCGGGCGTCGGCCACGACCGCCACTGGACGCCGTACACCGGGCCGAGCTCGCCCTCGGGCGAGGCCCACTCGTCCCAGATGGTGACGCCGTTCTCGCGCAGCCAGCCGACGTTGCTCTCCCCGCGGAGGAACCACAGCAGCTCGACGGCGATCGACTTGAAGTGGACCTTCTTGGTCGTGACCAACGGGAACGCCTCGGACAGGTCGTAGCGGAGCCGCTCCCCGAAGAGGCTGACGGTGCCGGTGCCGGTCCGGTCCTCCTTGGGCGAGCCCTGCTCCAGGATGCGCCGCAGGAGGTCCTCGTACTGGGTGTCGATCGGTGCTGCCACGGCCCCGAGCCTACGTGTCACCCCTCCCCGACGAGGGGACTCGCGGCGACCTCGGTGCCGTCGACGAGCGTGCTGATCCGGAAGTCGCCGAAGACGTTCCCGGCCACCCGCTGCAGCTCGCGCAGGCAGGCGATCGCGAGCTCGCGGATCTCCACGTCGGCGTGCTCGCTGGCCCGCATGGCGACGAAGTGCCGCCAGGCCCGGTAGTTGCCGGTGACGACGATGCGCGTCTCGGTGGCGTTGGGCAGCACCGCCCGCGCGGCCTGGCGGGCCTGCTTGCGCCGCAGCGTGCCGTTGGGCACGTCGGCGAACCGCTGCTCCAGCCCCTCGAGCAGCTCGGCGTACGCGGCCGCGGCGGCATCCGTCGCAGCGACGAACCTCGCGTGCAGCTCGGGGTCGTCGGCGATCACCGCCGGCTCCACGACGGCGGCCTCGGTCTCGGGGACGTAGCGCTGGGAGAGCTGGCTGTAGGAGAAGTGCCGGTGCCGCACGAGCTCGTGGGTGAGCGACCGGGACACCCCCGTCAGGTACATGCTCACCGAGCCGTGCTCCAGGACCGACAGGTGCCCGACCTCGAGGATGTGCCGCAGGTAGCCGGCGTTGGTGGCCGTGGCCGGCACGGGCTTGTCCCAGGACTGGTAGCAGGCGCGGCCGGCGAACTCCGCGAGCGCCTGGCCGCCGTCGGCGTCGGTCTCCCACGGCACGTCGGCCGGCGGGGTGAACTGCGTCTGCGCGATGACCTGGACCCGGAGCGGCACGATCTCTGGCACGCCCGCGAGCCTACGGCCGGCCACCCTGCAGACTGGGGGCATGGAGTGGTGGCAGTCGCTGGTCGCCGTCGCCGGCGGACTGCTGGTCGTGTGGCTGCTCCTGCTCCTGCTGCTGTGGCGGTCCCGGCAGCTGGCGCTCCGAGAGGCGCTGCGCCTGCTGCCCGACGTCGTCCGTCTCATCCGTCGGCTCGCGGCCGACCGCAGCCTCCCGCGGGGGCTGCGCATGCGGCTCTGGCTCCTGCTGGCCTACCTGCTCTCGCCGATCGACCTGGTGCCCGATGTCGTGCCGGTGCTCGGCTACGCCGACGACGTCGTCGTCGTCGCGTGGGCGCTGCGCTCGGTGGTGCGTCGCGCGGGGGACGACGCGCTCGTGCGGCACTGGCCGGGCGAGCCGGCCGGGCTGACCGTCGTGCGCCGGCTCGCCGGCCTCACGGAGAACCACCCAGGGCGCGACTGAGGTCGGGCCACAGGTCGCCCCGTTCGGCGACCGCGACATCGGAGAGCTCCATCCAGCCGGCCATCAGCCGCAACTCCTCGGCCAGCTCGACGACCACCTCCGCCCGGTCGGCCCCCTCCTCGAGGTGCGCGGCCTGCACCCGGAGGACGCCGGCCTTCCGGTCGGCCTTGAGGTCGACCCGGGCCACCAGCCGGTCGCCGAGGAGGAAGGGCAGCACGTAGTAGCCGTGCACCCGCTTCACCGCCGGCGTGTAGATCTCGAGCCGGTAGCGGAACCCGAAGATGCGCTCGATCCGGGGCCGCTCCCAGACCAGGGAGTCGAAGGGGCTCACGAGCGCCCGGGCGCGGATCCACCGGGGACGCCGCGCCTCGGGGTGCAGCCAGGCCGGACGCCCCCACCCCACCACCTCGACCGGCAGGAGCTCGCCGGCGTCGGCCAGCTCGGCGATCGCGGTACGGGCATCGCCCGGGGTGAGCCGGAAGTAGTCCCGCAGATCGGTCTCGGTGGCGACGCCGAGCGCCCGGGCGGCCGTGCGCACCAGCTCGCGCACCGCGTCGGGGCGGTCCGGGGTCGGTGCGGCGAGGACATCGGCAGGCAGCACGCGCTCGGGGAGGTCGTAGACCCGCTCGAACCCGGGCGTACGCCGCGCGGCGGTGAGCTGCCCGGTGAAGAACAGGTACTCCAGGGCCGCCTTGCCGGCGTGCCAGTTCCACATCCTGCCGGGCCGGTTGGGGCGCTCCTCCTGCAGCTCACTGGCCCTCAGCGGACCGCCGTCGCGCACCCGGGCCAGCAGCGACGCCACGTACTCCGGGCGCTCGCGGTGGACCCTGGTCATGCTGCCCCACGCCTCCTGCTGCGCGGCCGCCATGCGCCAGCGCAGGTGCGGGTGCAGCCGCACCGGCAGGAACGACGCCTCGTGCGCCCAGTACTCGAACAGAGCGTGCCGCTGGCCCGACAGCGCGTCCAGCGCGGCCCGCGGGTATGGCCCGAGCCGGCTGAAGGCGGGCAGGTAGTGGGACCGCGACAGCACGTTCACCGAGTCGATCTGCAGCACCGCCAACCGCTCGGCGAGCCCACGCAGCTGGCGAGTCCCGACCGGACCCGAGGGCCGGGGGTCGGCGAAGCCCTGCGCGCCCAGCGCGATGCGGCGGGCCAGTGCGGCCGGCAGCCGTTCAGCAGCGATCACGCCGTCAGATCCTGCCCGCCGGGTACGACGTCGGCCGCGCTGAGCGGCGCACTTACGCTGCCCGGGTGAATTCCCCGCCGCCCTTCCCCCGCCTCACGGGGTCGGCCGATGTGTCCGTCCGCCCGGCCCGAGCCGGGGATGGCGAGGCCATCGCACGGGTCCAGGCGGTCACGTGGCGGACGGCCTACCGGGCCGTGCTCCCGGCCGCCGTCCTCGACGCCTGGGACGCCGCGGCCGCGACCGCGACCTGGGAGGCCGCGGTCACCGCTCCCCCGAGCGCGGGGCACCGCGTCCTCGTCGCCGTCGAGCGGGAGGAGGTGGTCGGCTTCGCCGCCGTCGCCCCGGACGACGAACCGGGAGTCGAGGAGCTCGGACCACTGCTGGTCGAGCCGCGCTGGGGACGCCGCGGGCACGGCAGCCGGCTGCTCGCGGCGGTGACCGACCTGGCATCCGCCGACGGCATCGGCCGACTGCGCACGTGGCTGCCGGAATCGGACGGGGTGTCCCGTCACTTCTTCGAGTCGGCCGGCTGGGAGCCCGACGGGTGGGCCCGGACCCTGGAGACCGGCGGTGCCCCGCTGCGCGAACTGCGCTGGCACGTGACTCTGCACGAGGAGGACGAGGAGCGATGACCTTCGAGGGCTTCCCCGACGAGGGGCTCGTGTTCTACGAGGGCCTCGAGGCCGACAACAGCAAGCCGTACTGGACGGCGCACCGGGCGGAGTACGAGGCACACGTGCGCGCACCCGTGCTGGCGCTGGTGGAAGAGCTCGCCTCGGAGTTCGGTCCGGCGAAGGTCTTCCGTCCGTACCGCGATGTCCGATTCAGCCACGACAAGACGCCGTACAAGACCCACCAGGGTGCGGTGGTCAGCCCGGACGGTCGGGGCGCCGGCTCCTGGTACCTGCAGATCTCGGCGGACGGCCTGACCGTCTCCGGGGGCTGCTGGCGCCTGGAGTCCGACCAGGTGGCGAGATATCGCCGAGCCGTCACCGACGACGTGCAAGGCCCACGCCTGGAGGCGGAGGTCGCTCGTCTGCGTGCCGGCGGCTGGACGATCGAGGGTGACCGCCTCGTCCGCGTACCCGCCGGCTTCTCGGCCGACGACGAACGCATCGAGCTGCTGAAGCACCGGTCGCTGTTCGCCTCGCGCCACTGGACACCGGAGGACTGGCTGCACACCCGCACGACGTTGGACCGCGTGCGCGAGTGCTGGCGCGACCTGGCGGCACTCAACACGTGGTTCGCCGACAACGTCGGCGCGACGACGAAGGAGCCCCGCCGCCGCTGACCCAGCACCCCCGGGGCGTTTTGTGCACTTTTCGCCCGGGCGGTTCGTGCACTTTCTGCCCGGGCGGTTCGTGCACTTTCTGTCCGGGCGGGGGTGGATACGACGATGGGCCCCAGCCTGGTGGCTGGGGCCCATCGCCTCAATGGTTGTCCGGCGGCGTCCTACTCTCCCACCCCGTCTCCAGGGCAGTACCATCGGCGCTGAGAGGCTTAGCTTCCGGGTTCGGAATGTTGCCGGGCGTTTCCCTCTCGCCATGGCCGCCGTAACTCTGTGA
>NZ_QOHK01000031.1 GCF_003319175.1 Blastococcus sp. TF02-8
CACCTTGAGCGTGCCCTCGGGGGAGAGCCAGGCGATGGAGCCGCCGCCCGCGCCCACGGTGACCACGTCGATCATCGGGATCTTCGACGGGTGGTCGCCGACCGAGCCCTCGGTGGTCAGTGTCGGCTCCCCGTCGACGACCACGGTGACGTCGGTGGAGGTACCCCCGCCGTCGCAGGTGAGCACCCGGTCGAAGCCTGCCGCACCCGCGATCAGCGCCGCGCCCAGGGCGCCGGCGGCCGTGCCGGAGAGCACAGTGGCGATCGGCTGGTGCACTACCTCGGCCGCCGACAGCACGCCGCCGTTGCTCTTCATCACGTAGAACGGCACGCCCGGCGCGATCTCGTCCAGCCGGGTGCGGATGTTGGTGACGTACGCGGCGACCTTGGGCTTCACCGCGGCGTCGACCAGCGTGGTCACCGACCGCTCGTACTCGCGGTACTCCCGCAGCACCTCGCTGGACAGCGACACGACCGCGTCCGGGTGCTCCTCGTGGATCCTGTCTCTTATACACATCTGACGCTGCCGACGATCTTACGCG
>NZ_QOHK01000018.1 GCF_003319175.1 Blastococcus sp. TF02-8
GTCAGGTAGAGAATACCGAGGCGATCGAGCGAACTGTGGTTAAGGAACTCGGCAAAATGCCCCCGTAACTTCGGGAGAAGGGGGGCCATCTACTGTCAACATCCTTGCGGTGGGCAGCGGTGGGTGGCCGCAGAGACCAGTGAGAAGCGACTGTTTACTAAAAACACAGGTCCGTGCGAAGTCGTAAGACGATGTATACGGACTGACGCCTGCCCGGTGCTGGAACGTTAAGGGGACGGGTTAGCCGCAAGGCGAAGCTCAGAACTCAAGCGCCAGTAAACGGCGGTGGTAACTATAACCATCCTAAGGTAGCGAAATTCCTTGTCGGGTAAGTTCCGACCTGCACGAATGGCGTAACGACTTCTCAGCTGTCTCAACCACAGGCTCGGCGAAATTGCACTACGAGTAAAGATGCTCGTTACGCGCGGCAGGACGGAAAGACCCCGGGACCTTTACTATAGCTTGATATTGGTGTTCGGTTCGGCTTGTGTAGGATAGGTGGGAGACTGTGAAGCGGGCACGCCAGTGTTCGTGGAGTCGCCGTTGAAATACCACTCTGGTCGAATTGGATGTCTAACCTCGGTCCGTGATCCGGATCAGGGACAGTGTCAGGTGGGTAGTTTAACTGGGGCGGTTGCCTCCCAAAATGTAACGGAGGCGCCCAAAGGTTCCCTCAGCCTGGTTGGCAATCAGGTGTCGAGTGCAAGTGCACAAGGGAGCTTGACTGTGAGACCGACGGGTCGAGCAGGAGCGAAAGCTGGGACTAGTGACCCGGCACCGGCATGTGGAAGCGGTGTCGCTCAACGGATAAAAGGTACCCCGGGGATAACAGGCTGATCTTCCCCAAGAGTCCATATCGACGGGATGGTTTGGCACCTCGATGTCGGCTCGTCGCATCCTGGGGCTGGAGTAGGTCCCAAGGGTTGGGCTGTTCGCCCATTAAAGCGGTACGCGAGCTGGGTTTAGAACGTCGTGAGACAGTTCGGTCCCTATCCGCCGTGCGCGTAAGAGACTTGAGAAGAGCTGTCCCTAGTACGAGAGGACCGGGACGGACGAACCTCTGGTGTGCCAGTTGTACCGCCAGGTGCACTGCTGGTTAGCTACGTTCGGCAGGGATAACCGCTGAAAGCATCTAAGCGGGAAGCTCGCTTCAAGATGAGGTCTCTCACCGGGTCAACCGGGTAAGGCCCCCGCCCAGACCAGCGGGTTGATAGGCCGGAAGTGGAAGCACCGCAAGGTGTGGAGCTGACCGGTACTAACAGGCCGAGGGCTTGACCACACACAACCCACACACAACTTCTGTGATGGCCGGGTCAGGTCAATGAGATTGCTACGCGTCCACTGTGCGGTTCTGAACGCACGAACCAGTCGGTTCAAGTTCACAGAGTTACGGCGGCCATGGCGAGAGGGAAACGCCCGGCAACATTCCGAACCCGGAAGCTAAGCCTCTCAGCGCCGATGGTACTGCCCTGGAGACGGGGTGGGAGAGTAGGACGCCGCCGGACA
>NZ_QOHK01000019.1 GCF_003319175.1 Blastococcus sp. TF02-8
GTCGGTCGGATCGGCTAGGATTCGTACATGCGTTCGACTGGTTCGGTGGCTCTGGAGGCGGCTCTGGACGAGCTGTCGGCCGAGCGGCTGGACGGGTCGTTCGGGCCGGCGCTGCTGGAGCGGCAGGCGGAGCTGGTCGTCGCGGTCAACCGATTGAACGCGGAGCTGGCCCGGACCACGCGGCAGTGCGAGCTGGCCGATGCCGCCGAGGTCGATGGCAAGGCCTCGATGCAGTCCTGGCTGCGTGGGCACGCCCGGTTCTCCGCCCGTGCCGCGTCCTCGCTGGTGCGCACCGGCCGGGCGCTGGAGCACCTGCCGGCGGTGGCGGCGGCGTTCGCCGCCGGTTCGGTGACCGCGGAGGCGGTCTCGGTGATCGCGCCGATCACCGACGCCAAGCACCTGGCCGCGGCGCAGGATGCCGGTGTGGAGCTGGCCGAGATCGATCAGTTGCTGACCGAGGCCGCGACCACCCGCTCGCATCAGGACCTGCGCCGGATCGTGCACCACTACCTGGACCGCCTGGACCCCGACGGAACCGAACCGGACCCCACCGAGCAGCGGTCGCTGACCTGGGCCACGCACGCCGACGGCTCGCTGTCCTCCCGAGGCGAGCTGGACGCCGTGGGTGGGGAGAAGTTCCAGGCCGCGATCGAGTCCATCCTGCAGGCCTCCCGCCCCGCCGGGGACACCCGCACCCGCGCCCAGCAGTCCGCCGACGCCCTGGTCCAGCTGTGCGACAACGCCCTCGCCGCCGGCAGCCTGCCGGTCCTGCGCACCCAGAAGCCGCACGCCATCGTCACGGTCCCGATCGAGGACCTCATCGATCCCGCGGCCGGCCCCGGTGCGGCCACGCTCGGGTTCGGCGCCACCATCTCCGCTGCCCGGGCCCGCTGGCTGGCCTGCGACGGCAACGTGACCCGCATCGTCATCGGCCCCGAAGGCCAACCGCTGGACCTCGGCCGCTCCCACCGCGTGGTTCCGCACCACCTCCGCCGGGCGGTCGAGGCCCGCGACGGGCACTGCATCTTCACTGGCTGCGACGCCCCCACCCACTGGTGCGACGTCCACCACGTCATCCACTGGGCCGACGGTGGAGACACCTCACTCGGCAACTCAGCACTCCTGTGCGAGCGGCACCACACCAAGGTCCACCACGGGTTCTCCATCGAGCGCGACACCCGCGGCCGATGGCACACCTACCGGCCCGACGGCACCGAGATCCACGTCCTCCCACGGATCACCACCGAACCGGTCACCACCCGCGCCGGCTGAACGAGCC
>NZ_QOHK01000020.1 GCF_003319175.1 Blastococcus sp. TF02-8
TGTCGCGACCGGACACGTTGTTCACACGGCGAGGCGGCTGACCGGTGGGTGGCCTCCGAGGGCGGAGTGGCTGCGGGCAGTGTTGTAGTGGCTCAGCCAGCTGTCCAGGGCCGTGGTGCGCTCGTCGTTGCTCATCCACGCGGTGGCGTAGGCCCACTCGGTCTGCAGCGTGCGGTTGAACCGCTCGGCCTTGCCATTGGTCCACGGGTGGCCGGGCTGGATGAACCGACGGGCGATCCCGAGGCGGGTGCAGGCGTCGATCCAGTCGGCGCCCCGGCGGTAGCTCAGCGCGTTGTCGGTCAGCACCCTGCGGATGGTGACGTTCTGGGCGGCGAACCAGGCCGCCGCACGGGTCAGGAAGCCGGCGCAGGTGGCGGCGCGCTCGTCGGGCAGCACCTCGGCGTAGGCCAGTCGGGTGTGGTCGTCGATGGCGACGTGCACGTAGTCCCAGCCCAGGCCGCGGCCGCGGACCTCCTCGGAGCGGCCGTGGATCCGCCAGCCGCCGCCGTCGGGCACTCGGCCGAGCTTCTTGACGTCGATGTGCAGCAGGTCGCCGGGGTGGTCGTGTTCGTAGCGGCGGTCGCTGTGCCGCCGTCCGCGCAGCAGTTCGCCGGTGAGCCGGTCGACATCGGCCAGCCGGGGCATGCCGGCGCGGGCGAGCACCGCGCCGATGGTGGAGGCCGCAAGCCCGAGGATCGCGGCCAGCCGCACTGGCCCGGCGTGATGCGTGCGGCGGGCGGCCACGATCGCCGCGGTTGCGGCCACCGAGGTCCGCCGCGGCATGCGGTGCGGCCGCGAGGATCGGTCGGCCAGCCCCGCCAGGCCCTCGGCGCGGAAGCGGCGCACCCACTTGTAGACCGTCTGCCGGCTGACTCCCAGCTGCTTGGCGACCTCACCGGGCCGATGTCCGGACAGGACGCGGAAGACGATCAGCTTGCGGGCGTAGACGGTGGTACGGGCATTAGCGTGAGCCATAGAGACCTCCGGTCGGGAGTGGGGACGTCAGACATCGCCACTCCTTCCGGAGGTCTCCTTCGTGATCAAGCCACCACGCCGACTGTCAACAACGTCCGTAGTCACGACA
>NZ_QOHK01000002.1 GCF_003319175.1 Blastococcus sp. TF02-8
CGACGAGCGCACCACGGCCCTGGACAGCTGGCTGAGCCACTACAACACTGCCCGCAGCCACTCCGCCCTCGGAGGCCACCCACCGGTCAGCCGCCTCGCCGTGTGAACAACGTGTCCGGTCGCGACATCTAGCCGCCCAGCACGGCGACGGTCGGGACGCTGAGCGCGACGACCACGAGGAGAACGGCCAGGAGCGCCAGGGCGGCCCACTGGGCCCGCGGCTGCCGGCGGGTCAGGACGAGCACGCCGGCCGCCAGCACACCGCCGACCAGCCCGCCCAGGTGCCCGAGCAGCGAGATGCCGGGCAGGAAGCTGACGACGACGTTGATCGCGAGGAGGGCCAGCAGCCCGCGCAGGTCCTGCTTGCGGAAGAGCAGCAGGACGCCGAGGCCGCCCATGAGGCCGTAGATCGCGGTCGACGCCCCGGCGACGGCCACGCTGGGATCACCGAACAGCTGGATCGCCACGGCGCCGCCGAGCGCCGAGAGCAGGTAGAGCGCCAGGAAGCGGGCCCGGCCGACGGCGCGCTCGAGCTCGGACCCGAGCATGAGCAGGGCCAGCATGTTCATGACCAGGTGGACCGGTCCGATGTGCAGGAACGCCGCGGTCAGGATGCGCCACCACTCGCCGAACAGCGAGACCCCGTAGGGCCACTGCGACAGCGCGTCGAACACCGGTGAGTCCGCGTTGGACAGCGGGGGGTTGCCCGCCGTCACGGCCGAGACCATGGTGACGACGAACATCGCGACGTTGACCGCGATGAGCGCGACGGTGACGACGCCCCAGCGACCGGTCGCCGTGCGCCACGCGCCGGTCGGACGGGCGGCCCGGACGGAGGCGTTGCCGGCGCGGACGCACTCCGGGCACTGGAAGCCGACCGAGGCCGGGATCATGCACTCCGGGCAGATCGGCCGGCCGCAGCGGGTGCAGCTGATCCCGGTGGGGCGGTCGGCGTGCCGGTAGCAGGCCGAGGGCCCCGTCCCCCCCACCCCTGGCTCGCCCGGGGTGGGGTCCTGGACGGGGCCGCCTCCAGATTCCTGCGTCAGCTGCGCTGCACCTCGACGGACTCGATCACGACGTCCTCGACGGGACGGTCCTGGCGTCCGGTCTGCACGGCAGCGATCCGGTCGACGACGTCCCGGCTCTCCTGGTCGGCGACCTCACCGAAGATCGTGTGCTTGCCGGTCAGCCAGGTGGTCGGGGCGACGGTGATGAAGAACTGCGAGCCGTTCGTGCCCGGACCGGCGTTGGCCATGGCCAGCAGGTACGGCTTGGTGAAGGCCAGGTCGGGGTGGATCTCGTCGCCGAACTGGTAGCCCGGGCCGCCGATGCCCTGACCGAGCGGGTCACCGCCCTGGATCATGAAGCCGGAGATGATGCGGTGGAAGATCGTGCCGTCGTACAGCTTGTCGGTGGTCTTCTCGCGCGTGGCGGGGTGCGTCCACTCACGGGCACCCTCGGCCAGGTCGGCGAAGTTCGCGACCGTCTTCGGCGCGTGGTCGGGGAACAGGTCCACCGTGATGTCGCCGTGGTTGGTGTGCAGGACCGCGCGGCGGGCGGGAGTCGATTCAGTCACGGCTCCACTCTCCCACTGTCGTCGGAGCAGCTGTCCCGCGGCCCGGTGGACGCGCTCCACGTGGAACATCGCCGACGCCCGCCGGCCCGCCGCGGAGGCGGTGTGCGGTGGAGACGAGGGGAATCGAACCCCTAACCCCCGCCTTGCAAAGGCGGTGCTCTGCCAATTGAGCTACGTCCCCGAGGGCCCTTGCGGGCCGGTGGATCAGCGGGTGGGGGTGCTGACCGCCCCCGGGCCGCTCGTGGCCTCGTGCCACAGGTCCGCCTCGCCCTTGCCGCCGGACCGCCGGCGCACCGCGGCGAGTGCACCGGCCGCGATCGCGGCGAGGGCCAGCTTCTTCAGCACGCGGAGAACCTCCTCGAGCGCAACGCCGGCCGTGGGACGGCGACCGGAGGGGCGCGGAGTCGTCTGACTCCGGCACACGGGTGGGCCTGGGAGGACTTGAACCTCCGGCCTCATCCTTATCAGGGATGCGCTCTAACCGCCTGAGCTACAGGCCCGTGAACCTCCGACAGCGTACCTGGCCGGCGGAGCCGCTCCGCAGGGGGGTCCTCGTTCAGTCCCGCTCGGACAGGGTGACCTCGAGGCCGCCGACGAGGTCGGAGCAGAGGTTGTAGATGTAGGTCCCCACCGTGCACAGCGCGGTCAGCAGGACGACGTTGATGGCGCCGATGATCGCCGCACCCCAGAAGAAGACCCCCGGCGTGATCACGTCGTTGCCCTCGCCGGCCTCGGAGCCGAGCTGGCCGACCAGGCCGTTGAGGGTGTCGAAGACGCCCAGCCCGTTGAGCACGAGGTAGAGCAGGCCGACGGCGACCATCCAGATGAAGAACAGCGCGATGGACAGCGCCAGGGAGATCTTCAGGGCCGACCACGTGTCGACGTGCCGCAGCTGCAGCCGGGCCCGCCGCGGGCCGCGGCCGACGCTCTTGGCGGCCGGACGAGAACCGGTCGCCGTGACCGCCGGGCCGGCTCCCGTGGTGGGAGAGGCCCCAGCGGCGGATGGCGCCTCCGACGAGGGACTGCTCGCAGGAACCTGCCCCTCACCGGTCAGCGGCTGGGGCACGACGGGCATGGCACCCGAGCCCGGAGCGACGGCACGCTGCGCGCCGGTGGCCGGAAGGGCCTGCGTGGCCGATGCCGGCGACTGCCCGTCGGCAGGCGCCGCCTCGGCCCGGGAGTCGGTGCGCACCGAACCCTGAGTCCGGTCGCTCATACCAGTCTCCCGTTCCGCAGCGGCCATACCGCTCCCTCAGTGCCGGGTCCCGCGGCGACCGAGGCCGCCGCGGGACACGTCGCGTGCGTGACTAGCTGCTCACACTAGGCCGCGGGCTCGTCGTTGTCCGTCGTACGCGCGATCGCCACGATCGACACGTCCTCAGGCAAGTTCATGAGCTTGACACCCATGGTGGCGCGGTCCTTGTTGTGCCGCACCCCGTTGACCGGCGTCCGGATCACGCCGCCGCCGGAGGTGATCGCGTACAGCTCGTCGCCGAGACGGACGGCCAGCGCTCCGACCAGGTTGCCCTTGCGCGCCTTGGGGTCGGCGGTGAGCACACCCTTGCCGCCGCGCCCCTGGGCCGGGTAGTTCTCGATCCCGGTCCGCTTGGCGAACCCGCGCTCGGTGGCGACCAGGACGTCGACGCCCTCCTCGACCACCATCATCGACAGCAGCGCGTCGTCGTCGGCCAGCGAGATCCCGCGGACACCCTCGGTGGCCCGGCCCATCGGCCGCAGCGCGGCGTCGTCGGCCTTGAACCGGATGGACATGGCCTTCTTCGTGACCAGCAGGAGGTCCTGCTCGGAGCTGATGAGCGCGGCGCCCACCAGCTCGTCGGTGTCGCGGAGGTTGATCGCGATGACGCCGCCCTGGCGCGGGGAGTCGAAGTCGGTGAGCCGGGTCTTCTTCACCTGCCCCCGCGCGGTGGCCAGCACGAGGTACGGCGCGACGCCGTAGTCCTTGATCTGCATGACCTGGGCGATCTTCTCGTCCGGCTGGAAGGCCAGGATGTTGGCCACGTGCTGGCCGCGGGCGGTGCGGTTGGCCTCGGGCAGCTCGTAGGCCTTCGCCCGGTAGACCCGGCCCTTGTTCGTGAAGAAGAGGATCCAGTCGTGGGTGGAGCCCACGAAGAAGTGGTCGACGATGTCGTCCTGCTTCAGCTGGGCCCCCATCACGCCCTTGCCGCCGCGGCGCTGCGACCGGTAGAGGTCGCTCTTCGTCCGCTTGGCGTACCCGGTGCGGGTGATGGTGACGACGACCTCCTCCTCCGCGATGAGGTCCTCGATGGAGACGTCGCCCTCGTTGGCCACGAACTGGGTGCGACGGTCGTCGCCGTACTTCGCGACGATCTCGGCGAGCTCGTCCCGGACGATCTGCCGCTGCCGCTCGGGGGAGTCGAGGATCGCCTGGAGGTCGGCGATGCGGGCCTCGATCTCGGCCAGCTCGTCCATGATCCGCTGCCGCTCGAGGGCGGCGAGGCGGCGCAGCTGCAGGTCCAGGATCGCGACGGCCTGGATCTCGTCGACGTCGAGCAGCTCCATCAGGCCCGACCGGGCCTCCTCGGCCGAGGGGCTGCGGCGGATGAGGGCGATGACCTCGTCGAGGAGGTCCAGCGCCTTGGCGTAGCCGCGCAGGATGTGCGCCCGCTCCTCGGCCTTGCGCAGCCGGTAGCGGGTCCGCCGCTGGATGACCTCGATCTGGTGGTTGACCCAGTTGCGCACCAGCTCGTCCAGGCGCAGCGTCCGCGGGACGCCGTCGACGATGGAGAGCATGTTGCAGCCGAAGGAGGTCTGCAGCTGGGTGTGCTTGTAGAGGTTGTTCAGCACGACCTTGGCGACGGCGTCGCGGCGCAGGGTGATGACCAGCCGGCGGCCGACGCGGTCGGAGGACTCGTCGGCGATCTCGCTGATGCCCTGGAGCCGGCCTTCCTTGACCAGCTCGGCGATGTTCTCGGCGAGGTTGTCCGGGTTGACCTGGTAGGGCAGCTCGGTGACGACCAGCTGCACCCGGCCCCGGGAGTCCTCCTCGACGGTGACGACGGCGCGCATCTTCACCGAGCCGCGGCCGGTGCGGTACGCGTCCTCGATGCCCTCGCGGCCGACGATCAGGCCGTGGGTCGGGAAGTCCGGGCCCTTGATCCGCTCCATGCACGCGGTGAGGGCCTCCTCGGCCTCCGCGTCGGGGTGGTCGAGGATCCAGTAGGCGGCCTCGGCCACCTCGCGGAGGTTGTGCGGCGGCATGTTGGTGGCCATGCCGACCGCGATGCCGGCGGAGCCGTTGATCAGCAGGTTCGGGATGCGCGCCGGCAGGACGACCGGCTCCTGGGTGCGGCCGTCGTAGTTGCCCTGGAAGTCGACGGTCTCCTCGTCGATTCCGGCCAGCATCTCCATGGCCAGCGGGGTCAGGCGGCACTCGGTGTACCGCATGGCGGCCGCCGGGTCGTTGCCCGGCGAACCGAAGTTGCCCTGGCCGTCGATGAGCGGGTACCGCATCGACCACGGCTGGGCGAGGCGGACGAGGGCATCGTAGATCGCCGAGTCGCCGTGGGGGTGGTAGTTACCCATGACCTCGGCGACCGGACGGGCGCACTTCACGTACCCGCGGTCGGGCCGGAAGCCCTGGTCGTACATGGCGAACAGGACGCGGCGGTGCACCGGCTTGAGGCCGTCGCGCACCTCCGGCAGGGCGCGGCCGACGATCACGCTCATCGCGTAGTCGATGTAACTGCGCTGCATCTCCTGCTGGAGGTCGACCGCTTCGACGCGGTCGCGGGCTGGGGTCTCCGTCACGGTTCAGGTCTCCACAGGTCGGTGCACAGGGGTGGACAAAAGGCCAAGTCGACCGCTAAGGGCCGTGGCCCCGTCCGGAGGCTCACCCCGAGCGTGCGAGGGGTGAGAGGGACGGGGTCCTCTCAGACGTCGAGGAAGCGGACGTCCTTGGCGTTGCGGGTGATGAAGCTGCGGCGGGCCTCGACGTCCTCGCCCATGAGGATGCTGAAGATCTCGTCCGCGGCTGCGGCGTCCTCCAGCGTCACCTGGCGCAGGATGCGGGTCTCGGGGTTCATGGTGGTCTCCCAGAGCTCGCTGGCGTTCATCTCGCCGAGACCCTTGAACCGCTGGATCATCTCGTCCTTGATCTTGCGGCCGCTCTCGACGCCGGCCTTCACGACGGCATCGCGCTCGCGGTCGCTGTAGGCGTACTCGTCGCCGACCTTGCCGCCCCACTTGATCTTGTACAGCGGGGGCTTGGCCAGGTACACGTACTGCCCCTCGACCAGCGGCCGCATGAAGCGGAACAGCAGGGTCAGCAGCAGCGTGCTGATGTGCTGGCCGTCGACGTCGGCGTCGGCCATCAGGACGATCTTGTGGTAGCGGAGCTTCGAGATGTCGAACTCGTCGTGGATACCGGTGCCGAAGGCGGTGATCATCGACTGGACCTCGGCGTTCTTGAGGACCCGGTCGATGCGCGCCTTCTCGACGTTGATGATCTTCCCGCGGATCGGCAGGATCGCCTGGTACATCGAGTCGCGGCCGGACTTGGCCGAGCCGCCGGCCGAGTCGCCCTCGACGATGTAGACCTCGGAGTTGCGCGGGTCGGTCGAGCGGCAGTCCGCCAGCTTGCCGGGCAGGCCGCTCACCGAGAGCAGGCTCTTGCGGGCCAGCTTGCGTGCGTCCTGGGCGGCGCGGCGGGCCCGGGCGGCCGAGGCGGCCTTGGTGATGATGGTCTTGGCCTCGGTCGGGTTCGCCTCGAACCAGTGGCCGATCTGCTCGTTGCAGATCTTCTGGACGAAGCCCTTGACCTCGGTGTTGCCGAGCTTGGTCTTCGTCTGGCCCTCGAACTGCGGGTCGCCGAGCTTCACCGAGATGATCGCGGCGAGACCCTCGCGGATGTCGTCGCCGGTGAGCTTCTCGTCCTTCTCCTTGAGCAGCTTCTTCTCGACGGCGTACCGGTTCACGATCGAGGTGAGCGCCGCGCGGAAGCCCTCCTCGTGCGTGCCGCCCTCGTGGGTGTTGATGACGTTGGCGAACGTGTGCACCGACTCGGAGTAGGCGTCGGACCACTGCATCGCGATGTCCACGGACATGGCCATGTCGTTCTTGCCGGTGCCCTCGGCGGAGAAGCCGATGACCGACTTGTGGATCGCCGTGCGCCGCCGGTTGATGTGGGAGACGTAGTCGACCAGACCGCCGTCGTACCGGTAGACGACCTCGGTGGGCTCGAAGGCCTCCTCCTCGGCCTCCACCGGGGCGGCCGCCTCGGCCAGAGACTCCTCGCCCATGCCGGTCTCGGCCTTGGCGTGGCCCGGGCGCTCGTCGCGCAGGATCATCGTCAGCCCGGCGTTCAGGAACGCCATCTCCTGGAGCCGGCGGTTGATCGTGTCGAACGAGTAGGTGGTGGTCTCGAAGATGCCGCCGTCGGCCCAGAAGGTGATCTGGCTGCCGCGCTTGTCGGTCGGGCCGACCTCCTCGAGCGGGCCCGGCTTGGCCTCCGTGTACTCCTGGTGCCACTCCTTGCCGCGCGTCCAGATGCGGACGTCGAGCTTGGTGGAGAGGGCGTTGACGACGGTGACGCCGACGCCGTGCAGACCGCCGGAGACGCCGTAGCTCTTGCCGTCGAACTTCCCGCCCGCGTGCAGGACGGTCATGATCACCTCGACGGTGGGCCGCTTCTCCACGGGGTGCAGGTCCACCGGGATGCCGCGCCCGTTGTCCTCGACCCGGACGCCGCCGTCGGCGAGCAGGGTGACCTTGACGGTGTCGCAGTACCCGGCCAGCGCCTCGTCGACGGCGTTGTCCACGACCTCCCACACCATGTGGTGCAGGCCGCGCTCACCGGTCGAGCCGATGTACATACCCGGGCGCTTCCGGACCGCCTCGAGCCCCTCGAGGACGGTGATGGAGCTGCCCGAGTAGTCGGACTCGGTCTGGGGTGCTGCGACCACGTGGGGCCTTCCTCTCGAGCATCCGGCGACCTCTCGCCCCCGACACGGGACAGGGGGCGGAACGGCGCACAAGGGCGCTCAGCCGGATGCTGACGGTTTCCGTCGTCCACGATACCGCGACGGCTGACAGGAATGCCGCCGTCCACGCCCTGACGTCGTGTCTGCGGTCCTCCCGGAAGCTCCGCCACCAACGATGTTGGGTGCCCGGTCGACACGCCGTCCTCGGTCCCGTGAGCGGTTCGCGGCGTCGGGCGCCGGCACGGAACCGACCGCAGACTCCACCCATGACCTCCGCGGCCCCCTCCTCGCTCACCTGCCTGGTCACCGGGGCCACGGGCTACGTCGGCGGGCGCCTGGTCCCGGAACTGCTGGCCGCCGGCCACCGGGTGCGGGTCATGAGCCGTTCCCCCGGAACGGCTGCGCGACCACCCCTGGGCGGACGACGTCGAGGTGGTGCGGGCCGACGCCGGTGATCCCGAGGACGTGACCGCCGCGTGCGCCGGGACCGACGTCGTCTACTACCTGATCCACGCCCTGGGGACCGGCCCGTCGTTCGAGGAGACCGATCGGCGGACCGCCCGCGTCATGGCCGACGCCGTGCGCGCCTCCGGCGTCCGGCGGTTGGTCTACCTCGGCGGTCTCGAGCCGCAGGACGAGGAGCTCTCACCGCACCTGCGGTCCCGGGCCGAGGTCGCCGCGATCCTGCTGGGGTCGGGCGTGCCCACCGTGGTGCTGCGGGCCGCCGTCGTCCTCGGCTCCGGCTCGGCGTCGTTCGAGATGCTCCGCTACCTGACCGAGCGACTGCCGGTCATGGTCACCCCGCGCTGGGTGCACAGCCGGATCCAGCCGATCGCCATCCGCGACGTGCTGCGCTACCTCGTGGCCTGCGCCCGGCTCCCGGCGGACGTGCACCGGTGCTTCGACATCGGCGGCCCCGACCGGATGAGCTACGCCGAGATGATGCAGCGCTACGCGCGGGTCGCCGAGCTTCCCCGCCGCCGGATCCTGCCGGTGCCGTGGTTCAGCCCGTCGCTCTCCAGCCACTGGGTCGGACTGGTCACGCCGGTGCCGGCGGGCATCGCGCGGCCCCTGGTGGAGTCGCTGCGCAACACCGTCGTCTGCACCGAGCACGACATCGCCGCCTACGTGCCCGACCCTCCCGAGGGGCTCCTCGGGTTCGACGAGGCCGTGCGGCTGGCCGTGCAGCGGGTCAAGGACTCCGCCGTCACCACCCGCTGGGCGACGGCCTCGGTGCCCGGCGCCCCCTCCGACCCCTTGCCCACGGACCCGGACTGGGCCGACGGGAGCCTGTACGTCGACGAGCGGGTGCGCGCGACCTCGGCACCGGCCGACCGGCTGTGGCGGATCGTGGAGGGCATCGGCGGCGATCGCGGTTGGTACTCCTGGCCGCTGGCGTGGAAGGTGCGCGGCTGGCTGGACCGCGCCGTCGGCGGCGTCGGTCTCCGTCGCGGACGCCGTGATCCGGACCGGCTCTACGTGGGCGATGCGCTGGACTTCTGGCGGGTGGAGGAGCGGGAGAGCGGGCGCCTGCTGCGGCTGCGCGCGGAGATGCGCCTGCCCGGCCTCGCCTGGCTGGAGTTCCACGTGGAACACGGGGACGGCGGCGGGGCGGTGGTCCTGCGCCAGCGGGCCACGTTCGCCCCACGCGGGCTGGCCGGGCACGCGTACTGGTGGGCGGTGGCGGTGTTCCACGGGTTCGTGTTCGGCGGCATGCTGCGCGGCATCACCCGCGCGGCCGAGGAGGCCGACACCTGACCCGCTGCCCCCCGGCGAGCGTCGTCCTCCCTCACCGTTCCGGGTCCCCCCTCACCGTCGACCGCGAGGGAGGACCCATGACGATCAGGTCACCTGATCATCAGGGCGCCCGAGGGTGCTGACGATCGCCGTCAGCAGGCGGGCGTGGTGCTCCAGCAGCTGAGGTCGGTGCCCGTCGGGCCGGATCGCCGCGACGTGCCCGGCCCCGGACCAGAACTCGTCCCCGTCGTCGGTGCCCAGCAGCAGCGCGTGCACCGCGGGATCCTGCGCGAGCCGGTGCAGCCGCGGGTCGTCCTCACCGGCCAGCAGCAGCCAGCGGGCGTCGAACGCCGGGTCGCCGGTGCCCAGCGGCACCAGCCCGCCGGTGCGGTGCCGCCAGAAGCGGGAGGGCAGCAGCCGGAAGACCGGGAGCCGGTCGAGCACGGGCGCCGCGGTGATCGCGTACTCCGGGACGACGTAGCGCCCGGAGGCGTAGACGACGTCGAAGGCGACCAGCTCCAGACCGCCGGCACGACCACGCAGCACGCTGCCGGCACGGTGGTCCTTCGTGGCGCGCACCGGGGAGCTCGCGATCAGGTCGGCGAGGGGCGCGTCCTGCGGAGCGGTTCCGTCGGAGACGGTCCACCCCTGCTGCAGCGCCCAGCCCTGCGCACCCACGAGGTCGCCCTGGTAGGCGAAGACCTGGTCGGCGGACCCGCGTGAGCGGCTGCCGCGCCGGCGGTCCTGCCCCCAGGACGGAGGCGGCGTCGACCCCGGCGGGACCCCGGGCACCGGCGGGCCCTGAGGCGGTGGGGCGTCGAACGACGGCGGAGGCTCGACCGGCGCCGGGGCGGGCTGCTGCGCCCCGGCGGACGGCGGGGTCGGGCGCTGCGGCTCGGCCGCCGGCAGGTCCCAGCCCGGCGGCTGCCAGGACGCGCTGCTGAGCGAGTCCGACTCGTCCCGCGGCGTGCGGCGCCGGTCGGCGAAGTTGGGGCGGTCCACGTCGTCGTCGGAGCCGGAGCCCGGACCGAGGTGCGGTGGCTCCCGCCAGCCGCTGCCGTCGGCACGGTCGTCGAAGCCGTCCCGGTCGTCAGGGTCGCGCGGGCTGCTCATCGGTCCATCGTCCTCTCGGGCCGTGCGGGTGGGCGAGCCGGCTGGGCGGGGCTCAACCGTAGGTGTCGCGCGGCCCCCGGCCGCGCACGGAGCGCGGGCCCTTCTTCCAGCTGGGCGCCGTCGGTCCGACAACGCGCAGCTTCGTCACGACGTCCCCGCCCACCTGGGCGCGCAGCTTCCCGAGGATCGACGGCGCGAGCAACCGCAGCTGGGTGGCCCACGCCGTGGACTCGGCGACGACGAGCAGCTCGCCCTCGCTCAGGGTCTCGGGGCGGCAGTGCGAGGCGATGTCCGGGCCGACGATCGCGTCCCACCGGCCGAACACCGAGCCGACCCGGGTCCGCTCCGACCAGTCCTGCTGGCTGATGAGCGAGTCGACCAGGCGCCCGAAGGGCTGTGGGTCGTCGGCGCCGGGCCCGGGGCCGCTCCAGCTGCGCCGCGGACCGGCCACCCGCCGCCGGGTGGGCTTTGGCCGGGCGGCGGACGCCGCGCGCGCCGCCTCGAGCGCGGCACGGGCGATGTCGCTGGGCCGGGCGGGCCGGTCCTCGCTCACGCCGTGCCCCCTTCCCCGACCGGGATCGCGTCCTTGACGACGACGGCGAACCCGTCGCCCACCTCCACCCGTGCCCCGCGCAGCTCGGGCGGGACGTCGTCCACCACCGCGGCGGTGATCAGCGTCTGCTCCGCCGACCGGGCCACCGCCGACAGCGCCGCCCGACGCTCGGCGTCGAGGGTGGCGAAGACGTCGTCCAGGACCAGGATGGGGTCCTCGCCCTCGGCCCTCAAGAGCGCGAAGGTCGCGAGCTTCAACGCCAGTGCCAGCGACCAGGACTCGCCGTGGCTGGCGAACCCCTTGGCCGGCGCGGGGCCCAGGTGGATCACCAGGTCGTCCCGGTGCGGGCCCACCAGCGTCATACCCCGGTCGAGCTCGTCCCCCCGCCGTTCGGAGATGCGGGTGCGCATCGCCTCGGACAGCTCCGCCACGGTGGGCAGCCGATCCTCCGGCACCAGCGCGGTCCCGTCACCTGCCAGCGGCACGGTCGAGGTGTAGCCCAGACCGGCGGCCGCCGCGCCGGCCCCGGCCACGCCCGCGTAGGCCTCCGCCACGTGCGGGGCCAGGTCGGCGACGAGCCCCAACCGCGCCGCCAGGAGCTGACCACCCAGCTCCGTCAGGTGCCCGTCCCACACGTCGAGGGTCTCCATCGCTTTGCCCCGCGCCATCCGGGCGGTCTTGAGCAGGGCGTTGCGCTGCTTGAGCACCCGCTCGTAGTCGCTGCGGACGCCGGCCAGCCGCGGGGTCCGGGTGGCGAGCAGCTCGTCGAGGAAGCGGCGCCGCTCGGTGGGGTCGCCCCGGACCAGGGACAGGTCCTCGGGGGCGAACAGCACGGTGCGGACCAGCCCGAGCAGCTCGCGCGGGCGGGGGAGCGGGGCGCGGTTGACCCGCACCCGGTTGGCCTTGCCCGGGTTGATCTCGATCTCCACCAGGAGTTCGCGGTCGCCACGGCGCAGGGCGGCGCGCACGACGGCCTGCGCGGCACCGTGCCGTACCAGCGGTGCATCGCCGGAGACCCGGTGGCTGCTCATGGTGGCGAGGTAGCCCACCGCTTCGACCAGGTTCGTCTTGCCCTCACCGTTGCGGCCGACGAAGACGGTCGGCCCCGGCTGCAGCGCGAGGTCCACCCGTTGCCAGCTGCGGAAGTCACCGACCTGCAGATGGCGGACGTACATGACCTCAGCTTCCCAGCAGCGCTGTCAGCGAACGGCCCCCGTGCAGGGACCCGCCGCGAGCCTGCGAGCGGTGGGGGGCACGGGGGTCCTCTGTCAGGCCGGGCGCTCGGCCTCGGCGGCCTGGACGGCGCGCACCGCGTGCCCGCCGAACTGGTTCCGCAGCGCGGCCACGGCCTTCATCGTGGGGGAGTCCTCCTGGCGCGAGACGAAGCGCGCGAACAGCGACGCCGCGATCGTCGGCATGGGGACGGCGTTCTCGATCGCCTGCTCGACGGTCCAGCGGCCCTCGCCCGAGTCCTCGGCGTAGCCCTTGACCTTCTCCAGCGCCGGGTCCTCGTCCAGGGCGCGGACCAGCAGGTCCAGCAGCCAGGAGCGGATGACCGTCCCCTGGGTCCAGGAGCGGACGACGCCGGGCACGTCCTCGATCAGGTCGACGGCGGCCAGCAGCTCGTAGCCCTCGCCGTAGGCCTGCATCATCGCGTACTCGATGCCGTTGTGGACCATCTTGCTGAAGTGGCCGGCCCCGACCGGGCCGGCGTGCACGAAGCCCGCCGCCGGCAGCTCCTGGCCGGACTCGTCCACCGGCGCCGGGGGCTTGAGGGCGTCGAAGATCGGCTGCACCTTCGCGACGTCGTCCGTCGACCCGCCGACCATGAGGGCGTAGCCGTTCTCCAGGCCCCAGACACCGCCGGAGACGCCGGCGTCGACGTAGCCGATGCCCTTCTCGCGGGCCATGACGTCGTGCACCTGGTCGTCGGTGTACTTGGAGTTGCCGCCGTCGACGATGACGTCGCCGGGCTCGAGCAGCTCGACCAGCTCCTTGACGGTCCCGCGGGTCGGCTCCCCCGCCGGGACCATCACCCAGACCACCCGCGGAGCGGAGAGCGCCTGGACCAGCTCCGGCAGCGTCTCGACGTCGCGCTTGCCGGGGGCCCGGTCGTAACCGACCACCTCGTGACCGGCGCGGCGCACGCGCTCGGCCATGTTGCCGCCCATCTTGCCCAGCCCGATCAGCCCCAGCTGCACGTCTGCTCCCTCGGTGACACTGCTTCGTGGTCTTGGTTGCACGGCCCCGTCGCAGGGTCCCACGCCGAGCGGAGCGAGGCATGGGGGGCGACGGGGCCCTTGCTCACCCCGGCAGCCGCACCGGCATGATCAGGTAGCGGTAGCTGCCGGGCCGCTGGGCGGGAGCCGCCGGGGCGTCGTCCGCGGGCGGCTCCTCGACCCCGGAGAGGACGGCCGGCTTCAGCGGGCTGGTGAAGTCCATCCGCGCCCGCTCGGTGTGCACGGCGGCCAGTCCGTCGAGCAGGAACGTCGGGTTGAAGCCGATGGTCAGCGGGTCACCGTCGAAGTCGACGTCGCAGCGCTCCTCGGCCTGCCCCTCGTCGTCGGTGCCGCCGGCCCGCAGGGTGACCTGACCAGGCGTGAACTCGCAGCGCAGCGGCGTGCCCCGCTCGGCGACCAGGGCGACGCGCTTGGCGGCGTCGGTGAACAGCCCGACCGGCAGCGTGGCGTGCGACAGCGACTCGCTCGGCATGATCGCCCGGTACTTCACGAACTCGGCGTCCAGCAGGCGGGTCGTCGTCTGCCGGTCCTTGCCCGACAGGCCGAGGATGCCCTCGCCGGAGCTGCCCGAGGAGAGCGACAGCGTGATCTCCGGCCCGCTGGTCAGCGTCTTGGCCGCATCGGCCAGCGTGCGCGCGGGCACGAGGACGGCGGCGGAGAGGCCCGAGGTCTCTGGTCGCCAGGCGAACTCGCGGACGGCCAGCCGGTAGCGGTCGGTGGCCGCCAGGGTGATCAGGTCGTCCTCGATCTCCAGCCGCACACCGGTGAGCATGGGAAGGGTGTCGTCCCGTCCGGCGGCCACCGCGACCTGGCTGACCGCCTCGGCGAACACGTCGCTGTCGACGAGGCCGGCCGCCGAGGGCATCGACGGCAGGGACGGGTAGTCCTCCACCGGCAGGGTCGGCAGGCTGAAGCGGGCGTTGCCACAGGTGATCGCCAGCCGCGGACCCTCGGCGGTGATGTCGACGGGGTGCGGCGGCAGCGCACGGGTGATCTCGGCGAGCAGCCGGCCGGGGACGAGGACGCGACCGATCTCGCTGGTCTGCACGTCGATCTCCGCGCGGGCCGACACCTCGTAGTCGAAGCCCGACACCGACAGGTGGCTCCCGTCGACCTCGAGCAGGATGCCGGCCAGGACCGGCACCGACGGCCGCGGCGGCAGGCTGCGCGCCGTCCAGGCGACGGCGTCGGCGAGCACCTCACGTGCCACCCGGAACTTCATCTCTGACCCACCCATGTTCGGTCCGTGCCCACGGTCGCCAGGTCGTGGCATCCGGTGCGGCACGGAGCTCGTGCTCCGTCGTGCATCCGGCGGGAAGCCGCGATGCGGTGCTCATCGTGCCTGGTGCGGTGCCCTGTCGGGCAACCCCGTCCCTCGGTAGACCGACTCTCCGGCCCCAGGTGCCTCCTGCTGCCCGTCCAGCTGCCTCTCCTGGGGCCGGTCGAGCCCTGCCCAGCGCAGCGTCCCCACCCAGAGTGTGGTTCGAGAATTCTCCGGGATAACTCCTTCATCCTCGTCATCACTGGTGTGGAAGCTGGGGATCGGACCCGTTCTCCCAGGTCAGCGGCCGATCGGGCCTGTTGGTGCGGTGTGGGTGGTCGGCGTCTCCCTGTTGTCGACACGTGGACAGATCGACGGTTGTTCACCGTCGTGCGCCGTCGTCCACGAACCGTCCCCCGTCCACCCCCGGCCCGTCCCCAGTCCGTACCCAACCCCCGCGGCCCGGCCGACGGCGGTCCGTCGCCCTCGCACGGGCTCTGGATGCATCCGTGCAGGTCAGCGGGGGGATCGAGGCAGTTGGAGGGGTGTCCCGGCCATCCGTGGAAGACGGGGCCGGGAGGACGCCGGCAGGTCCCGGGGAGAGATCTCCCCAACCTGTGCACATTCCTGGGGACAACTTCTCGATGTGTCGACCACGACCGATCGCCGTAGCCCCGCCAACGGCCCGGAATCCTGGGCTTCCTCCGTCCCCAGGGATCCACACAGGTGTGGACAACGACTTGTCGACCGCTTCGAGCAGGTGACCGGACCCGGTGGAAACGATGACCGTCCGGTGCCCGGCCACGGGTACGAAGCGGACGTCGAGCGAGCCGGGGTACGGACCTGCGGACGTCGGGAACGGGACCACCAGGGGTGCTACCGAGTGGTGGCCGCGGGCCCCGCGCAGGTACGACGAAGCGGCTCCGGCTCAGGCGGGGAACGGCACCTGGCCGCGGTGCGGTCCGGAGGACCGCGATGTCACTGCCGGGCGCGGCTCTTGATGCGGGCGGTCAGCTCCGTCACCTGCGTGTACGTGGCCCGCCGCTCGCTCATCAGGTTGGTGATCTTCTTGACCGCGTGCATGACCGTGGTGTGGTCCTTGCCGCCGAAGGAGGCACCGATCCGCGGCAGGGACAGCTCGGTCAGCTCGCGGCACAGGTACATCGCGATCTGCCGCGCGTTCACGAGCGTGCGGCTGCGGTTGGTCCCCTGCAGCTCCTCCATCGTCACGGAGAAGTACTCGGCGGTGGCGGCCATGATGATCGCGGCGGTGATCTGCGGGCCCTGCTCGTCGCTGATCAGGTCCTTCAGCACCAGCTCGGCCAGCGGGAGGTCGACCTGCTGCTTGTTGAGCGAGGCGAACGCCGTCACCCGGATCAGCGCGCCCTCGAGCTCGCGGATGTTGGTCTGCACCTTGCTGGCGATGAACTCCAGCACCTGGTCGGGGACCTGGAGCCGCTCGCCCCAGGCCTTCTTGCGCAGGATCGCGATGCGGGTCTCGAGGTCGGGCGCCTGGACGTCGGTGATCAGGCCCCACTCGAAGCGGGTCCGCAGCCGGTCCTCCAGCGTCGTCAGCTTCTTCGGGGGACGGTCGGAGGTGATCACGATCTGCTTGCTGGCGTTGTGCAGCGTGTTGAACGTGTGGAAGAACTCCTCCTGCGTCCGCTCGGCGCGCTCCAGGAACTGGATGTCGTCGATGAGCAGGAAGTCGATGTCCCGGTAGCGCCGGCGGAAGTCCTCGGCGCGGCCGGAGTGCACCAGGTTGATGAACTCGTTGGTGAACTCCTCGGTGCTGACGTAGCGCACCTTGACGTTCGGGAACATGCGCGCGGCGTAGTGGCCGATCGCGTGCAGCAGGTGGGTCTTGCCCAGCCCGGACTCGCCGTAGATGAACAGCGGGTTGTAGGCGCGCGCCGGTGCCTCGGCGACGGCGACGGCCGCGGCATGGGCGAAGCGGTTGCTGTTGCCGATGACGAAACTGTCGAAGACGTACTTGGGGTTGAGGCCCGGGTCCAGACCGGCGGGCCGGCCACCCTCGGGGCGGCGCGTGCGGCCTCCCCCTCCCCCGGAGCCACCGCGGCGCGGCTCCCCCGGCCCGGCGTCGACGTCGAAGGGCAGCACGTCGGCGGTCCGCTCTTCGTCCGGGGAGTCCGTGGCGTCGGGCCCCCACGGCGTCGTGCTCCAGTCCTCGGGCGCACCCCGGTCGACCGGTGGCCGCTGCGGGCCGTCGGCCGGGTGCAGCTCCCTGACCTCGGGGAACTCCGACGGCGCCGGCCGCTCCGCGGAGCCGTCCCGGTCCCAGGGCGCCGGTCCGACGGCATCGGTACGGACACCGAAGGCGCTGCGGCCGTCGTCGGCGCGGTCGCGCGTCGCGCGGTCCTCCTCGGCGCGCTGCGCCTCGGCGGCGGACCACGGACGGCGGACGGGCTCCTCCTCGCGCGGCTGCTCCGGCTGGGCAGGGGCGTCCTCGAGCTGGACGGCGACGCGGATGTCCCGCCCGAACCGCTCGGACAGCGCCTCGGCGAGCACCCGCCGCATGCGCGACTCGAGCACGGTCTGCGTGAACTCGTTCGGCGCGGCCAGCACCGCCGTGTCCTCCACCAGCATCAGCGGCCGCGTGAGGTTGAGCATGGCGTTCTGCTGCGGGCTCAGGCTGGTGGCCAGCCGCTCCCGGATCTGGTCCCAGACCGTGGCCAGGTCCAGCGTGGCGTCGGCCATGCCGTCTCGTCCTCCCATGCAGTCGACCCCGCGGCCGCTCCCGGTGCGCCGGCAGCTGGTGCCGGACCCTCGTGCTCGCGCCGGGCGTCCCTGCAGAGGATGCCCGCTGTGGACACGTGAACACACGTGTTCCACACCGGTGTCCACAGGCTGTGCACGGTCGGCGGCGCAGTGCGCCGGCCCCGCACGGGACGTCGGCCTGATCAGCATCCGTGGTGGTCAGCGGCCTGTTCGGGCGGGTCGGAGGGGTGTTCGACGGTCGGTCGACCGACGGGGTCGGCCCGCGCGCCGTGACCCTGACGTCCGACGCGGAGCGACGGCGACGCTAACAGCTTCGTCCACAGCCCGGCAACGACGGTCGGTGCCGCGGGGACGGCGTTCCGGACTCCGCCCATCGGGCTCCGCGCGGCGTGCCGTCGTCCCGGGGAGGGCCCGGCAGGGCGACCATGGGCGGTCGGCCGCGACCGGCCACCACCCGCCGCCGGTCCTCGGTTATGCTTGCCGGAGTCTGTGGACGGGTCTGCCCGTTCCCGGTCGCTGCAGCCTGCCTGTGCGGTCGGGTGCGGTGCTCGTCCCAGTGCCAGCTTCCGGGCGATCAGGAGCGGCCGCCGTGCCGGTCCGACGCCCCGCGCCTCCGTCCACCGACGGGAGCGCACCGCCGATGTCGTGTAGTGGGAGTACCTCGTGAGCAAGCGCACGTTCCAGCCGAACAACCGCCGCCGGTCCAAGACCCACGGCTTCCGGCTGCGGATGCGTACCCGCGCGGGCCGGGCCATCCTGACCGGCCGTCGGCGCAAGGGCCGCGAGAAGCTCTCCGCCTGACGTGCTGCCCGCGCAGGCACGCCTGCGCCGGCGCCCGGAGTTCACCGCCGTCGTCCGTACCGGCCGGCGGGCCGGGCGGCCGACCATGGTGCTGCACTACCTCCCCGAACGGCCCGCGCAGCCGGCCGGCGACCTGGCGTCCCCGGCGGTTGCTCGGGCCGGTTTCGTGGTGGGGAAGAGCGTGGGCAACTCCGTCGTCCGCCACCGCGTGACCCGACGCCTGCGCGCGGTCGTCCGCGCCGAGCTGGACCGGCTCCCGCGGGGGGCGGATCTCGTCGTCCGGGCCCGACCCGAGGCAGCGGAGGCGACGTCCGCGGTCCTGCAGCGCGATCTGACCAAGGGCTTGGACCGCCTGCTGGGGGACGGCGCCCGATGACCGCGACCGCAGCTCGCCGCGTCTCCCCGGTGGCCCGGGCACTGCTCGCGGCCGTTGGCTTCTACTCCCGGGCGATCAGCCCGGCGTTCCCGCCGCGGTGCCGGTTCCACCCCACCTGCAGTGCCTACGCCGCCGAGGCGGTGGCCGTGCACGGTGCCGGTCGCGGCTCCTGGCTGGCGCTGCGGCGGCTGCTGAAGTGCGCTCCCTGGCACCCCGGCGGCGTCGACCTGGTGCCGCCCGCCGTCCCGGCCGGAACCGCGCAGGCCGCCCGCTCGTCCAGTTCCACGGTGTCCGTGCCCCGGACGCCGTCCGATGCCCCGGGTTCCGGCCCGGTCACCCCGCCGGCTGCCGGCCAGGCGTTCGAGGAGACCTCCGTTGCTTGACTGGCTCTACACCGCCATCTCCTTCGTCATGGCGCTGTGGCACTCGCTGTGGAACTCGCTCTTCGGTGACCCGCCCACCGAGAGCGGGCTGTCGGGCCTGGCCTGGGCGCTGGCCATCGTCTTCCTGGTGGTGACGATCCGGCTGATCCTGTTCCCGCTGTTCGTCAAGCAGGTCAAGTCGCAGCGGGCGATGCAGGAGATCCAGCCGGAGCTGATGAAGCTCCGCAAGCAGTACGGCAGCGACCGCCAGGGCCTGGCTCTGGCCATGCAGAAGCTGCAGAAGGAGCGCGGGGTCAACCCGCTGGCCGGCTGCCTGCCGATCCTCCCGCAGATCCCCGTGTTCCTCTCGCTCTTCCACGTGCTGCGCCGCCTGGCACCGGGCAAGCCCGGTCTCTACAGCTGGGACGCGCAGCTCACCGACGAGGCGGCCAGGGCCAAGGTCTTCGGTGCCCCGATCTCGGCATCGTTCAACATGACCGGCGCCAAGGAGCAGGCGATCCTCGGGTTCGCCAGCTACGGCACGATCCGCACGGTCGCCTTCGTGCTGATCATCGTCATGTGCGTGACGACGTTCTTCACGCAGAAGCAGATCATGAAGCGCTCGGGGCCGGTCGAGGGTCAGGCCGCGATGGTGCAGAAGCTGATGCTCTACGGCGTCCCGGCCAGCCTCTTCGTCTCCGGGTTCATCTTCCCCATCGGTGTGCTCATCTACTGGATGACGAACAACCTCTGGACCCTGGGCCAGCAGTTCTTCATCCTGCGCAAGATGCCCCCGCCCGGCTCGGACGCCGCCAAGGCCAAGGCCGCTGCGGACAAGCCGGCCGTCGACCCGCGTGCCCTCGCCCCGAAGCCCGGCGCCAAGCCGGTGCGCACCAAGGGCGGCCGCGCCACCGTCGCGCCGGCCAGCACCACCTCCGCGGACACCGCGCTGGACGCCGACAGCGACGCCGGCCACGGTGTCGACGGCGTGGCGCCCCCCGGCGGGGCCTCCGGCTCCACCCGGAGCGGAGGCGGATCCCGCCCCGGCTCGGGGCAGGGCCCGGCCAACCGGGGCAAGCGCAAGCGGCGCTGAGCGCTCCGCCCCCCGCCGGCCCGTCCGGCACACAGACCACCGGGTTCGCCCGGATGCCCGCACCGACCTGGGAGGAACACCCGTGAGTGCTCCGCAGCAGCCTGCCACCGACAGTCAGCCCGCCCTGCCCGACGCCGACCCCGCCAGCGACGACGCCGTCGTGGAGGCGGTCGAGCTGGAGGCCGGCGGGACCGACGGGGCGCGTGGGACGCAGGGGGCGTCCGACGACCTCCTCGTGCGCGAGGGGGACGTCGCCGGGGACTACCTCGAGCGGCTCCTCGACATCCTCGACGTCGACGGCGACATCGACCTGGACGTCGAGGGCGACCGTGCGTCGGTCGCGATCGTCGGCGGCCGGCTGAACGACCTGATCGGTCCGGACGGCGCCACGCTGGAGGCCCTGCAGGAGCTCACCCGGCTCGCCGTCGCCCAGTCCACCGGGGTGCGCAGCCGGCTGATGCTCGACGTGGGCGGCTACCGCGCCAAGCGTCGCTCCGACCTCACCTCACTGGCCGGCGAGACCGCCCGCCGGGTGGCGTCCAGCGGTCAGCCGGAACGCATGAGCCCGATGAACCCCTTCGAGCGCAAGGTCGTCCACGACGTCATCGCCTCCGTTGCCGGGGTCCACAGCGAGTCCGAGGGCGAGGAGCCCAACCGCCGCGTCGTGGTCCTGCCCGACAGGTGAGCGACGGCCCTTCTGCGGGGCAGGGCGGCCCCGTGAGCGCCCCAGTGGCCCCTCCCGCGGCCGAGGCGGTGTTCGGAGAGGCCTTGCCGCTCGCCTGCCGGTACGTCGAGCGACTGGCGACCGACGGGGTCACGCGCGGGCTGATCGGCCCGCGTGAGGTGCCCCGGCTCTGGGAGCGGCACGTCCTGAACAGCGCCGCGGTGGCGGAGGCCGTTCCCTCCGGTGCCCGTGTGGTCGACGTGGGCAGCGGGGCGGGGCTCCCCGGCATCCCCCTCGGTCTGGCGCGGCCGGACCTCGGACTCACCCTGGTGGAGCCGATGGCGCGCCGGGTGGAGTTCCTGGAGGAGGCGGTGAGCGAGCTCGGCGCGGCCGCGTCGTCCTGGCGCGTCGTCCGCGGGCGGGCAGAGGACCGCTCGGTCGTCTCCACGGTCGGCCCGGTCGACGTCGTCACCGCTCGTGCGGTCGCTCCGCTGCCCCGGTTGGTGGCCTGGTGCCGCGGGCTGCTGCGCCCCGGGAGCCAGCTGGTCGCGCTCGTGGGCGCGCGTGCCCTGGAGGAGCTCCCCTCCTTGTTGCCCGAGCTGCACGCCGCGGGGATGCGGGACGTCGAGCCACGGGCCGTCGGTGCATCCTTCGGGGAGGCTGCCACTACCGTGGTGGTCATGACGCGCGGAGCTCGGTGACCCGGCTCCCCGCAGGGGCCCACTGCGAGCTCGCAGGTCGTGGGGGGCGGGGTGTCCTTAGTCTGTTCCACGTGGAACAGGAACAGATGCCCACCCCGTTCCACGTGAAACGCCGTCGGCAGAGGAAGGATTCGCGATGACCGACCCGGGCGAACGGCTGCGCAGCAGTCTCGCCGGCGACCAGTCGTCCGGCGCGTCCTACGGGCTGGCCGACTTCGACAGCCCCATCGCGATGGAGGCCCTCCGGGCGACCCGCGTCCTGCACGCGGCCGACCAGGAGCCCTTCCCGGCGCCGGGCCGGATCCGCGTCATCACCATCGCCAACCAGAAGGGCGGGGTCGGCAAGACCACGTCCACGGTGAACCTCGGTGTCGCGCTGGCCCTGTACGGCCTGCGGACGCTGGTCATCGATCTGGACCCCCAGGGCAACGCCAGCACGGCACTCGGTGTCGAGCACACCGTCGGCACGCCGTCGATCTACGACGCCCTGGTCGGCGACAGCACGCTGTCGGAGGTCGTGCACCCCACCACGGCCAGTCCGAACCTCTTCTGCGTCCCCGCCACCATCGACCTCGCGGGCGCGGAGATCGAGCTCGTCTCCGTCGTCGCCCGCGAGCACCGGCTCCGCCGGGCGATCGAGGCCTACGTGGCCGCGCTCCCCCAGGACCGCCGACCGCACTACGTGCTCATCGACTGCCCGCCGTCCCTCGGCCTGCTCACGCTGAACGCGCTGGTGGCCGGTGACGAGGTGCTCATCCCCATCCAGTGCGAGTACTACGCGCTCGAGGGTCTGGGGCAGCTGCTCAACAACATCGACCTGGTCCGCCAGCACCTCAACCCGGGGATCGCGGTGCGGACCATCCTCCTCACCATGTACGACGGGCGGACCAAGCTCGCCGACCAGGTGGCCGACGAGGTGCGCAACCACTTCGGGGACCTCGTCCTCGAGGCGGTCATCCCCCGCAACGTCCGGGTGTCCGAGGCGCCGGGTTACGGCCAGTCGGTCCTCACCTACGACCCGGGTTCCCGCGGCTCGACGAGCTACGTCGAGGCCGCGCGGGAGCTCGCCCGCCGCGGCGTCGACCTGCAGCCGCTCGACGCCGCGACCGGCGGCGCCGGCGCGACGCCGGTCGGCGCCCTGTCCTTCGGCGAGACGGCCGAGCCGTTCCGCACCCAGACCTCCCAGTGAGCACCATCCCCGACGAGGAGCAGTCATGACGAAGCGAGGCGGCCTCGGACGCGGGCTGGCGGCGCTGATCCCCACCGGGCCCGCGCCCACGCCCGCGCCGGTCGCTCCCCCGGCACCGGTGGCCGACGCGACGCCGGAGCCCCGACGGGACGACGAGACGCCCGGTGCCGCGGCGACCTCGGCCGCGGACTCCCCCGCTCCGGCGTCGCCGGTCAGCCTGGTCCCGGCTCCCGCGGCTGAGCCGGAGAGCGCGGCCGTGGGTGTCCCCGGCGCGCAGCTGCGCGAGGTGGCCGTCGACGACGTCGTCCCGAACCCGAAGCAGCCACGGCAGGTCTTCGACGACGAGGCGCTGGAGGAGCTCACCCACAGCGTCCGCGAGTTCGGGTTGCTCCAGCCCATCGTGGTGCGCGAAGCCGGCGACGGCCGCTACGAGCTCATCATGGGCGAGCGGCGGCTGCGGGCCTCGAAGGCGGCGGGGCTGGAGACCGTACCGGCCATCGTCCGCGACACCACCGACGACGCCATGCTGCGCGACGCCCTGCTGGAGAACATCCACCGGGTCCAGCTCAACCCGCTGGAGGAGGCGGCGGCGTACCAGCAGCTGCTGGAGGAGTTCGGCGCAACCCACGAGGAGCTGGCAAGCCGGATCGGTCGCAGCCGCTCGCAGGTCACCAACACGATCCGGTTGATGAAGCTGCCGGTAAAGGTGCAGACCCGCGTGGCCGCCGGCGTGATCTCGGCCGGGCACGCCCGCGCCCTCCTGGGACTGCAGGACCCGGTGGCGCAGGACGCCCTGGCCACCCGCATCGTCGCCGAGGGCATGTCGGTGCGCGCCACCGAGGAGGCCGTGGCGATGGCCGCGGCCGACGAGCCGGCGACCAAGCGGCGCACCCGGCGCATCTCGGCGCCGGGCGTCGAGGAGCTCGGCTCGCGGCTGTCCGACATGTTCGAGACCAAGGTCAAGATCCAGATCGGCCGGTCGAAGGGCAAGATCGTCGTGGAGTTCGGATCGGTCGACGATCTGCAGCGGATCATCGGCGTGATGGCGCCGGACATCACCGGGCGACGCAGCGAATAGCCCGGCAGCCTTTCGTCGTGTGACGAAAGGCTGCCTCAGGTGGCGGAGGCCGCCCGGCGCTGCAGCAACCGGGCCAGGACGTCGCCCAGCTCGTGCCCGGCGGCCTCGACGGCCATCGGGAACATCGAGGTCTCGGTGAGCCCCGGCGAGACGTTCACCTCGAGGAAGTGCACGACGCCGTCGGGAGTGACGATCGCGTCGGTACGCGAGATGTCGGCAAGACCCAGCGCTTCGTGCACCCGCACCGCCAGGGCCGCCGCGCGGGCCGCGACGTCCTCGGGCACCCGGGCCGGTGCGTGGTACTCGGTCAGCCCCGGCGTGTAGCGGGCGGTGTAGTCGAAGACCCCGGAGGCCGGCTCGATCTCGACCGCCGGGAGCGCCTGCGGCCCCTCCCCCAGGTCGACGACGGCGAGCGCCAGCTCCACGCCCTCGACGTAGCGCTCCACCATCACGGTGTCCCCGTAGGCGAAGCAGCTGACCATCGCCGCCGGGAGGTCCTCGACCCGGCTCACCTTCTGGACGCCCAGCGCGGAGCCTCCCGACGCCGGCTTGACCATGAGCGGCAGACCCAGCCGGGCCACCATCAGGTCCAGGACGGCGCCCGCCCCGAGCTCGCGGAAGGTGCTGTGCGGCAGGGCGACCCAGTCCGGCGTCGTCACACCCGCGGAGCGGACGACGGACTTGGCGGCCGGCTTGTCCCACGCCAGCCGGCAGGCGGCGGCCGGGGAACCGACGTAGGGGACACCGGCCAGGTCGAGCACGGCGCGCAGCGCCCCGTCCTCCCCCGTGGCGCCGTGCAGAGCGATGAAGACGGCGTCCGCCGGGGCGGCGGCCAGGCCGGGCAACAGCTCGGAGTCGGCGTCGCGCAGCTCGGCGTCCAGACCGGCTCGGGTGAGCTCTTCCACCACCTGCGTACCGGAGGAGAGACTGACCTCGCGCTCGAAGGCCAGCCCCCCGGCGAGGACGACGGCGCGCAGCGGGTGGGAGCGGGTCGCGGCTGCGGTGTCGGCTGCGGGCGCGGTCTCGCTCATCGGCCGTCCTCGTAGGTGTCGCTGTTGGCCGGGCCGACCATCGACTCGGCGTCGTGACCGGAGCCCGCCGGGATGGCCCGGAAGGTACCGGTGTCGACCTTGTCGAAGGTGGAGTGCAGGTCCAGTTCCGCCTCGATCACCCGGGCCAGCCGGCGGACGCCCTCGCGGATCTGGTCGGGCTCGGGGTAGCAGTAGGACAGGCGCATGAACTCGCGGCCGTTGCCGTCGGCGAAGAAGCCGATCCCCGGCACGTAGGCGACGTGCGCGTTCACCGCGCGCGGCTGCATCAGCTTGGCGTCCAGGCCGTGCGGGAGCTTCAGCCACACGTAGAAGCCGCCCTTGGGTTGCGTCCAGACCGTGCCCGCAGGCATCAGCGCCGTCAGCGATTCCAGGGTCGCATCACGCCGCTCGCGGTACAGCTCGGCGAAGACCTTGATCTGCTCGCGCCACGGCTGGGTGTCCAGGTACCGCGCGACCGCGTACTGGGTGAGCGACGGCGGGCAGAGGACCTGGGCCTCGGTGGCCAGCACGAGCTTCTCGCGCACGGCGAGCGGGGCCAGCACCCAGCCCACGCGCAGTCCCGGGGAGAAGGTCTTGGAGAACGAGCCCAGGTAGATGACCCGCTGGTTGTTGCGGGCCCGCAGCGCCCGGATCGGCTCCTGCTCGAAACCGAGCAGGCCGTAGGGGTTGTCCTCGATGATCAGCAGGTCGTGCCGCTCCGCGATGGCCATGACCGCCTCGCGGCGGGCCTCGGAGAGGGTGACGCCGGCCGGGTTGTGGAAGTTCGGCACGGTGTAGAGGAACTTGACCCGCTCGTTGTTGGCCCGGCAGTCGGCCAGGGCCTCCTCCAGCGCCTCGGGGATCAGCCCGTCGTCGTCCATGGCGACGTGCCGGACCCGGGCCTGGGCGGCCTGGAAGACGCCGAGCGCGCCGACGTAGGACGGCCCCTCGGCCAGGATCACGTCACCGGGGTCGCAGAAGACGCGGGTCACCAGGTCCAGCCCCTGCTGGGACCCGACGGTCACCACGACCTCGCTGGGCGAGGCGTCGGTGATGCCCTCGAGGGCCATGACGTCGCAGATCCGCTCGCGGAGCCGGGGGTCGCCCTGACCCGACCCGTACTGCAGGGTCTGGGCGCCCATGCCGGTGACGAGCTCGCCGATCATCGACCCGACGGCGTCCAGCGGCAGCGCGGTGACCGCCGGCATGCCACCGGCCAGGGAGACCACCTCGGGGCGGCTCACCACGGAGAACAGCGCGCGGATCTCCGACGCCTGCATCCCGTGCGTGCGTGCTGCGTACCGGTCGGCCAGGGGGTCCAGCCGCGGGTGACGCGGGACGACGTGGGGCTGCGCACCGGTGCTCAGGTGCGCGCCCGGCTGACCGGGACCGGCAGGAGTGCCGGGCGGGAGGGTGGCCACCTTGAGCAGTGTATGCCCGGGCGGAACCGGCTCAGACGCGCGTGGGCAGCTGGAAGGTCCCGGTGGGGGGATCGGCCTCCGCGGGGAGGTAGAGGCGCTGCACGGCGGCCAGGACGGCGTGGGCCATGGCGCTGCGCACCCGGGCGTCCAGCAGCAGGAGCCGGTCGACCGGGTGGGAGAGGTACCCGCAGTCGAGGCGGACCGCCGGCATGCGGGTCATCCGGAGCAGGTCCCACGTCTTGGGGTGGGAGCCGAGGTCCAGCATCCCGGTGCGCGCCACCACCTCGCGACGGACGAGCTGGGCGAACTCCTCCCCCACCGTCGAGGAGGCTCCCGAGCCGGTGCCGTAGTAGTAGCTGGCCACACCGCGGGCGTGCTCGGAGTCGTGCGCGTCCAGGTGCAAGGAGATGAACAGGTCGGCGCGGGCGTCGTTGGCGAACGCGGTCCGCTCGGCCAGCGCGGGGTTCTGCGAGCGCCCGCGGGTGAGGTAGACCGTCGCGCCGGCGGCGGCCAGGCGGCCCTCGATGCGCGACGCGAGGTCGAAGACGAGATCGGCCTCGGTGGTCTCGCCGGAGGTGTTGCCGGGGTCGGAGCCGCCGTGCCCGGCGTCCACGACGATCCGCCGGCCGATCAGGTGCGGGCCGCTCTCGACGAAGGACGCGCTCTGCCGCAGCAGCTGAGGGCGACCGCCGGTGACCTTGCGGCCGAGCTGGCGCAGGGCGCGCAGGGTGGCCGGCCCGCAGGTGCCGTCGGAGGTGAGCCCGTAGTCCCGCTGGAACGCGCGCAGACCGGCCTCGGTCTCGGGGCCGAGGATGCCGTCGGCCCGGCCTGCGTCGTACCCGAGCTCGAGCAGTCGCTCCTGCAGGTTGGTGACGTCGTCGCCGCGCATGGGTCGCTCGGGGTCGAAGCGCAGCAGCCGGTCGCCCAGCGACCAGCGGGCCTCGCTGAGCGCCCGGTAGGTCTCCTCGCCGACCCGGCCGTCGACCGAGAGGCCGCGGACCTGCTGGAAGTGCCGGACAGCGAGCTCGGTGGCGTCGTCGTACTCGGCGGTCTCCAGCGCCGGCTCGGCGCCGTCGGCCGCGACCGCCGGCAGGAGGCCCAGGCTGCGGAGGGCGGCGTGGACGTCGGCCACGGCCGGCCCACGGTCTCCCCGCCTCAGGATCTGCATGCGGCTGTCGGTTCCCATCGTGTCACCGATTGTGGTCCCTCGGTCCGGGCGCGGCCCACCGGGGGCTGCCCCGCTCCCCCGAGGACGACGGAGGCCCCACCCGTCCGGTGGACGGCTGGGGCCTCTCGCCTACGCAGAGTCACCCGGATCGCGGGGTGACGAGCCGCGGTTCGGCTCAGATGTAGTCGGCGAGGTCGCTCAGGATGGCGCCCTTGGGCTTCGCGCCGATGATGCTCTTGACCGGCTTGCCGCCCTGGAAGACCGTCATGGTCGGGATCGACATGACCTGGTAGTCGCGGGCGATCTGCGGGTTCTCGTCGATGTTCAGCTTGGCGATGGTCAGCTTCTCGCCGTGCTCCGACGCGATCTCCTCCAGCACGGGGGCGACCATCTTGCACGGTCCGCACCACTCGGCCCAGAAGTCGACGAGCACGGGCTTGTCGCTGCCCAGCACGTCGGTGGCGAAGGTGGCGTCGGTGACCGTCACGGTGTTGCCTGCCATGGTCGTTCTCCCTCTCGGTCGTCCTGGCTCGTTGTGCCCACCGGTCCAACCGGGGGCACCGTCGTTCTATTTCGCGGGTCGGCGCCCGCTCAGCGCTCGTCGAAGGTGTCGGCGAGCCAGCGCTCGGCGTCGATGGCTGCGGCGGCGCCGGTGCCGGCCGAGGTGATGGCCTGGCGGTAGATGTGGTCGACGACGTCACCGCAGGCGAACACGCCCTCGACGCTGGTGCGGGTGGTGGGGTGCTCGACGACGACGTACCCCTCGTCGTCCAGCTTCAGCTGGCCGGCGAACAGCTCGCTGCGGGGGTCGTGCCCGATCGCCACGAACAGCCCGGTCACCGGCACGGTCTCGGTCGAACCGCTGTCGGTGTCGGTCAGCTGGACGGCGGAGACGGTGTTCTCCCCCAGGACGTCGGTGACCTGCTTGCCCAGTGCCCAGCGGATCTTCTCGTTGTCCTGCGCCCGCTTGACCATGATCTTGGAGGCGCGCAGCTCCTGGCGGCGGTGGACGACGGTCACGCTCTTGGCGAACCGGGTGAGGAAGGTGGCCTCCTCCATCGCCGAGTCGCCTCCTCCGACGACCACGATGTCCTGGTCCCGGAAGAAGAAGCCGTCGCAGGTCGCGCAGGCGGAGACGCCGCGGCCGAGCAGTCGCTGCTCGTTGTCCAGCCCCAGGTACCGGTACTTCGACCCGGTGGCCACGATGACGGCGTGGGCGCGGTGCACCGTGTCGCCGACCTTGACGATCTTGGGCGTGGCGGTGAGGTCCACCTCGGTGACGTCGGCGGGCACGAGCTCGGCACCGAACTTCTCCGCCTGGGTCCGCATGTCGTCCATCAGCTGGGGACCCTGGATGCCCTCGGGGAACCCGGGGAAGTTCTCCACCTCGGTGGTCGTCATCAGCGCGCCGCCGAACTGCGACCCCTCGAAGACCAGGGGGTGCAGGTTGGCGCGGGCGGCGTACGTCGCCGCCGTGTACCCGGCGGGACCGGAGCCGATGATGATCAGGTCGCGGATGCCGTCGTGCTCGGCCGGCGGGATGACCGGGTCCACGATCTCCTCGGTCGTCACGGCGGGGCCCGGCGTCGGGTTGTTCTCGGTGCTCGCGCTCACGGGGTCCACAACCCAGATGGTAGGGGCGGCATTCCGCCCTCACCCGTCCCGGGGAGGGGGCGCGCTCAGCCGGCGGTGCGGATCGCGACCTCGCCGAGCTGGGCGGAGAAGCCGTCGGTGCCGTCGACCAGTCCGGTGACCCAGACGAGCACGTAGCGCGCGGGAACGCCCTTGTCGAAGGCGAGGTCGGTGCTCGCGCCGAGGGTGCCGTCGGCGGCGAGGGTGAAGTCGTCCAGTGCCTCGCCGGCCTTCTCGCTCGTGCGGATCTCGACGGTCGCGCCGGGCACGGGAGAGGCGACGGTGACCCCGGAGACCGACTGGGAGCTGCCCAGGTCGTAGAGGACGCCGACGCCCGGCTTGAGGTTCCCGAAGGCGGGGGAGCCGCGGTACACCAGGGTGGACCAGGAGGTGGCCGGGTCCCCGTCGTAGGAGAGCGGCACGTCCTTGTCGTTCTCCGGTTCGCCGTCGCCGTAGGGGTCGAAGACCGCGGCCGCGCTGATCGTGGCCGTCGGGCCGCCGGCCGGTGCGGAGGAGTCGCCCGCGGGGGCGCTGACCGACGGCGTCGAACCCTGGGTGTCGTCCACCGAGCCGGTGACCGACAGGACGCTCGAGCCGAACCAGAAGGCCAGCCCGATCACGACCGCCAGCGCCAGCAGCGGGAGCCCGACGATCACCAGGCGGTGCCGCCGGGCGCCGTCCTCCTCGTCCGCGTCGCGGTAGGCGTCGGGGACGTCGTACTCGCCCGTTCCGCCGGCCCCGTCGGAGAGCACGTCGAACGGCTCGTCCTCCGCCACCCGCTCGTCCGCGTGCCGTCCGGCCACCGAGGCGCCGCGGCCGACAGCCGAGGCGTCGATCGTGTCCCCGCCCAGCGCGCCGGCGGGCAGGGGGCCCTGACCCGTGGCGGGCCGGACCGGCGGCAGCGGCGGCACCGGCGGGAGGGTGCCCGGCTCCAGCTTCTGCGGGGCCTCGTCCTCCGGCTCGGTCCGGCGGTCGCGCAGCTTCCACCGTCGGCCCTCGTCCTCCCCCCGGCCGGAGACCGAGGAGGTGGGGCCGGTGCGTGGCCGCTCGGCCAGCAGTGCGGCCATCGCGGCGACGCTGGACAGCCCCTGGCCGGGGTCGGAGGAGCGGGCCCGCCGCGCCAGGGCCACGAGGTCGGAGGGGCCGTTCAGCGGTTGCGCGCCCGGGCCCGTACCGGTGAGGCAGGCCTCCAGCAGCAGGCCGAGCGCCGTGACGTCGCCGTCGAAGGTGCCGGCGGCCGCGGGGACCGCCCGCAGACCGACGAGCCCGTTGGGCCGCAGCACCACGTTGTCCAGGGTCAGCCCGCCGACGGCCAGCCCGGCCCGGTGGGCCTCGGCGACGCCCTCGGCCAGGCGGCGCAGGACGAGCCGGACCTCGCGCTCGGGCATCGGGCCGGACCGCAGCCGATCGGCCAGGGTCTCGCCGTCGATCCACTCGTTGACGACGTAGGCCGCGCCGCCCGGGGTGGCGTCGTCACCGGCCCGGCCCTCGGAGGCGTCGTAGACCATCGCCAGCGCGGGGGTGGCCAGGCCGCCGGCGGTCAGCGCCCGGGTGATCCAGGTGTGCGCGGCAGGGCCGGCGGGGGTGTGCACGCGGACCGCGACATCGCGGTTGAGCACGCGGTCCTTGGCTCGCCAGCACTGGATGACGCCGGTCGGCGTCGTCTCGTCGGGGCCGATCTGGTCCAGCGGCCGGTAACGGTCGGGCAGTCCGGTGGTCGTGGACGCCATCGACACTGTCGACTCCCTGTGCTGCTCCGGCCGCCGGGGCGGCTGCTCCGGCACGGTCGGCTCCTGCGGGCGGCTCACGGTCGGCCCCGTCCCAGCCGGGCCCTGACCGCAGCCAGGGGCTCCCGGACCTCCGGAACACGGGCCACCACGAGACCGACCACCGCGACGCCGCCGATGACCACGGTACCGATCAGCACCTGCAGGAGCGACCCTGTGAAGGAGCGTCCGCCCAGGTCGGAGGTCACGATCCGGACAAGGAGGCCTGCGAGGGCGGCCGCCACGGCCACCAGCGTGACGCGGAGCACGGGAAGCAGCGTCTCACCGGTGCGCATCCCGCCGAGCCGCCGGCGCAGCGCGACGTCGCCGATCACCCAGCCGGCGACGTAGGTGACGCTGGTGACGAGCATCAGCCCCGCGACGACCTGCTCCGGCCCGACGACGGCGGGGACGAGCAGCAGCAGCGGTACGCGCACCGCCACCATGCCCACCTGGATCAGGGTGGGGGTGCGGGCGTCCTTCATCGCGTAGAAGACGCGCAGCTGCAGGAGCGTCACGGCCATGGGCAGCAGACCGAAGGCGCCCACGGCGAGGGCGGTGCCGATGCCCTCCGCCTCGTCCACCGACGTGTTCCCCCGGGCGAAGGCGAGCACTCCCAGCGGAGCGCCCAGCACGACCAGGACCGCGGTGACCGGCAGCAGCCCGAGGGCGGAGAGCCGGGTGCCCAGCGACAGGTCGGAGACCACGGCGGGCACGTCGTGCCGGGCGGCCGCGCGGCTCATCCGCGGCAGCAGCGCGGTCAGCAGGGCGACGCCGATGATCCCGTAGGGCATCTGGAAGAGCAGGCTGGCGTTGGCGAAGGCGAGCGACCCCAGGCCGCCGGAGCGGCCGGCCCCGTTGGCGATCCGCATCGCCACGGCGACGCCGACCGCGCTCACCGCCGAGTAGGCGACCACCCACAGGCCGAGGGTCCCCGCCTCGCGCAGGCCGGTGTCCTTGAGTCCCCACCGGGGGCGCAGCGGCACACCGACCCTGCGGAGCAGCGGGAGCAGCACGACGGCCTGCAGGGCGATGCCCAGGGTGGTGCCGATGCCCAGGAGCCACACCTGACCGGGGGTGATGGTGGCGGGGGTGAGGTCGCCGGGGCCGGCGGCGGCCAGGAAGAGCAATCCGGTGGCGATGACGACGACGTTGTTCAGCACCGGCGCCCATGCCGGCGGGCCGAACACCCCGCGGGAGTTGAGGATGGCCTGGGCCAGGGCGCCGACGCCGTAGAACACGATCTCGACCAGCAGCAGGCGGGCCAGCCAGTTCGCCAGCCGCACCTGCTCCGGGTCGTCCACGATGCCGTAGAGCCGGGTAAGCAGCGGCGCGGCCAGCACCGCGAGCGCCGTCACGACCACGAGCCCGGAGACGGCGATCGTGGCGAGCCGTTGCGCGTACGCGGTGCCGCCGTCGCGGTCGCGCTCCTGGGCGTGGACCAGCAGCGGCACCACCACGGAGGCGAGCACCCCGCCGAGGAGCAGCTCGTAGACGATGTTGGGCAGCGTGTTGGCGGTGTTGTAGGCATCGCCCACGGCCGCGACGCCGAGCGCCGCGGCCAGCACCATGGTGCGCAGCAGGCCGGTGATGCGGGAGACCAGGGTCGCCACCGCCATCGTGCCGGCGGCGCGGAGGATCCCCCCGCTCGCCCCCGCGGTGCCCTCGCGCTGCTCGACGTCCTCGTCGGTGTCGTGGGCGGCCCGTGGCACCGGCGGGAGCACGGTGATGGGGAAGACCTGCGTCTCGTCCGCCGCGGGCACCCAGCGGTGGCGCAGCGGGGGGAGGGGCGGGAGCGGCGCGGCCGGCCGCGGCGGCCGGGGAGCCGGCGCGGGGCGCGCCGACGCCGGCGGTGGCACCGGTCGGGGGGTGTCCGCGTCGACGGGGCCGGAACCGGGGCCGGGGCCAGAGGCCGCGGGCTGCCCCTCGACCTGCGGGTGCGGGGCCACGACGGCGTCCCGCGGCGGCGTCGCGAGGTAGGGCGCAGGCGGCAGGGGGCGACCCGTGCGCCGGGCGGGAGCGGGTCGCGCCGGGGGCGGGGGAGGCATGCGGACCGGCCGCGGCCGGCGCTCGTCCTCGGGAGGGCCGGGCCGGTCGCGCTCGTCATCGCCGGTGTCGGGGCGGTCGGTCACTTCGGGACGGTCGCTCACACCGGGCTCCGGGTGGGCGGCGCGGACAGGCCGGGCGGGGGGACCTCGGCGGCGGCCGCGCTCCGCCGGCGGCGACGCAGGAGGTTCACGAACCGGCGCAGGAACAGGAGGGCGAGGAGTGAGGCGGCGCCGATGGTGATCGACAGCGAGATGGGGCCGTAGGCGGTGCTCTTCACCTGCATGTCGACCTGCTGGCCCAGCGGCGTGCCCGAGGGCGTCGTCACCATCGCGGTGACCGCGAACCCGCCGGACTGCCGGACGTCGGTGGGCACCTCGAGGATCGTGCGCTCCGCCGGGGCGAGCGTCTGCGCACCGATGTCGCCGATGGACAACCCACGGCTGCCCCGGGTGCGCACCTGCAGCAGCACCTGCACGGCGAAGGGCAGGTCGTTGTCGACGGTGAGGACGAGGGGGGCGGTGCTGGAGGCCAGGCTGTAGGTGCCGTCGGCCGGCGCGACGACGGTGACCCGGCTGCGCAGCCGCTCGACGGCCCTGCGTGCCGCGGTGGCGGCGGCCCGGAACCCCTCGGGGTCGCCGGACCACAGCACCGAGGCGGTGCGCGCGATGCCGGCGTCGTAGGCCTGCAGGGCGGTCCCGGCGTCGCCCACGACCGCGCCGGCGAGGTCGTCGCGCGCGGCGACGGCCGCGGCGAGGGTGGCCGTCCCCTCGGGGTCGAGCCGTCGCACGTCGGGCGGGCCGGTGAGGCCGCCGGCGTCGGCGGTGGGCACGGCACCGAGCCCCTGCAACGTCTCGGGTCGCAGCCACGGCAGGCCCGCGGTGTCGGCCATCATCGCCCCGGCGCCCTCCGGGCCGGAGCGGACGTCCCGTGGTGGGGCCACGAGCAGGGTCTGCTGGCTACCCGGTGGTGACTGGAGGGTCAGCGCCGCAAGCTCGGCCAGGTAGCGCTGCTCGGCGAGCCGGGGACCGCCGGGGGTGTCCTCCGCGCCGCCGACGACGGCGGTGAGGGCCGGGTCCGCGACCAGGACGTCGACCGTCCCACCCTCGACCGGCACCGTGGTGTGCGCGACCGCGTCCGAGCCGTCCCGGCCGACGGCGGAGTCGCCCTCGGTGAGGGCGTCGCCGGCGAGCACCACGCGGTCGATCCCGCCGTCGTGCAGGACCTCCAGGCTGGGCTGCTCGAAACCGCCGTCCGCGGCCCAGGCCAGGTCGGTCACCGGGTCGACGTCCAGCACGTCGTTCAGGATCTCCGCGCCCGCCCCGGTGGTGCGCGGCTCCGTGTCCTCGGGGGCGGGGGCGTCCCCCGTGGGCGTGGCCGGCTGCGGAGCGGCGCCGGGCGGGTCCTGGGCGGTGCCGTCGGGAGAGCCCGGGAGGCTCCGGGAGAGGACGTCGGCGAGCCCTGCGCCCAGCAGGGTGTCGGCATCCACGTCCCCGTAGGGCAGCGCCACGACCGGGTGCCGGTCGGCGACCGCGCGCAGCCGATCGAGGTAGGCCTTCGCCTGCTCGGTGCCGGTTCCCGCGCCCGCGTCCCCGGCGACCGCGTACGGGCCGTCTGCCATGATCGCCAGCTCCTCCACGAGGGCGGGATCGATGGCCAGGGTCACGGAGAGGGCAGGTGCTCCCCCGTCGGCCCCGGCGGGCAGGCGCTCGACGACGGCGAGCGCGCGGTCGAGGCGGCCGCCCTCGGCGACGGCGTCGGCGAGCCCGTCGTCGGCGAAGCCGCCCGCGGGCGTGCGGTGGCTGCGCTCGGAGAGCGGCCACAACCAGGCGACGGCGGTGCTGGTCGGCGGCTGGACCTGCTGCTGGATGAGGAAGGTCGACAGCTCACCGACGCGGCGCTCCTGGTCGCCGTCCACGGTGCCGTTGACGTTCAGGAGCGCGGGGTAGACGCCGTCCCGGTCCAGTCGCAGCTCGTCGGACGGGACCGTGTAGTTGAAGTCGGTGCTGCTGCCGGGGGCGAGTTCGTCCTGGAGGGGGCTGAAGGAGGCGAGCACCGTGGTGGCCGGATCGGGATCGGCGACCGCCTCGGCGAGCTCCGACCGGTTCGTGCGGACCTCGCCGCGCTGCAGCCGCACGGAGAGGTCGCTGATGGGCTGGGACCCGGTGTTCGTCAGCCTGCCCGTCACGGTGATCAGCGATCCCGGGGTGACGGTTCGGGGCTCGAAGCGGCCCACGTCGATCCTCACCGGACGCTCGGCGTCGACGGTCCCGTCCGGGGCGGCCGGGAGTGGCGGCGCGGCCGACGCCGGGGCGGGGAGCAGAGGCGCGAGGGTCAGGGCGCCGGCGACGAGAGGGACGAGCGCGGCGACGCGCCGGGAGGCACCCGGCCGGGATGCGTCGGCGGCGGGGCGGCCGCCGGCGCGGGCGGCAGCCGGCCGCGTCACGCGCTGTCGGCCAGGAGTCCGGGAGCGCGCTCCACGAGTGCCCGCTCGTCGGCGTAGGCCAGCCGGGTGCTGAGCTCCTCGAGGGGCACCCAGGCCACCTCGGTGACCTCGACGTCGGCGTCGGAGAGGGCGCCACCCACGGCGCGGAGCAGGAAGTGGTGCACCGTCTTGTGCACGCGGCGCCCGTCGGCGACGAACCAGAAGTCGATGATGCCGAGCGGCGCGACGACCTCGCCGAGGATCCCGGTCTCCTCCTCGACCTCGCGGACGGCGGTGTCCTCCGGGGTCTCACCGGCCTCGATGTGGCCCTTCGGCAGGGACCAGAGCAGGCGACCGCGGCGGTCGGTGCGCCCGATCAGGGCGGCACGGGGCCCGGTCACCCCGTCGTCGGCGACCACCAGGCCCCCGGCTGAGGTCTCGTCGACCCGGCGCAACCGGCGGCCCGGGCGCCCTCGCCCGCCCGTCCCAGCCATGTCGAGAGGGTAGCGCGCGTCCGGCGACAGCTCCGGGAGCATCGCAGCGAGCAGAAGGACCCCGTTGCCCCCCGCGGCTCGCAGGCTCACCGCGGGACCCTGCAACGCGGCCGGCGGGAGCATCGCAGCGAGCAGAAGGACCCCGTTGCCCCCCGCGGCTCGCAGGCCCACCGCGGGGCCCTGCAACGCGGCCGCCGGGAACATGCCCACAGGGGCACCGCTGCGGCGCACTAGGCTGGCTCGTCGTGTCCGCGCAGCTTCCGAGTCGTCCCGACCCCGAGCCCGTGCCGGCGGCCGTCCAGGAGACCGTCCGCCGGCTGGTCGACGTCTCCCCCGTGCTGACCGAGCTGGGTCGGCGCTTCGCCGCGGCGGGCTTCGAGGTCCACCTGGTCGGTGGCTCCGTGCGCGACGCCCTCCTCGCCGCGGGCTCCGGCGAGCCGCGCGTGCCCGGCGACCTCGACCTCACCACCGATGCCCGGCCCGAGCAGGTGCTCGAGCTCCTGCGTGGCTGGGCTCGTTCCACGTGGAACACCGGCATCGCCTTCGGCACGGTGGGCGCCGACATCGGCGGCGACCGCGTGGAGATCACCACCTTCCGGGCGGACCGCTACGACCGGGAGTCCCGGAACCCCGAGGTCGCCTGGGGGGACTCACTCCTGGACGACCTCGTCCGCCGTGACTTCACGGTCAACGCGATGGCGATCAGCCTGGGTCCGGACCGGACCGTGACCGACCCCTTCGGCGGCCTGGGCGACCTGCTCGCCCGCCGGCTGCGCACGCCGGGGGCTGCGGTCGAGTCCTTCGCCGACGACCCCCTCCGGATGCTGCGGGCGGTCCGGTTCGTGGCCCAGCTTGGCCTGAGCCCGGTCGACGAGGTCGTGGAGGCGATGACCTCACTGGCCGGTCAGCTGTCGCGGATCACGCCCGAGCGGGTGCAGGCCGAGTTGTCGAAGACCCTGCTGCAGGACTCCCCCCGGGCGGCTCTGGAGCTGTTCGTCTCGACCGGCCTGGCCGACGTCGTGCTGCCCGAGCTCTCCGCCCTGCGCATGGAGATCGACGAGCACCACCAGCACAAGGACGTCTACACCCACTCGCTGACCGTGCTGGACCAGGCGATCGATCTCGAGAAGGCCGATCCCGACTCGGGCTCGCCCGACCTCGTGCTCCGCCTGGCCGCGCTGCTGCACGACATCGGCAAGCCGGCCACCCGCCGGCACGAGCCGAAGGGCCGGGTCTCGTTCCACCACCACGAGGTGGTGGGGGCGAAACTGGTGCGCAAGCGGCTGCAGGCGCTCAAGTACTCCAAGGAGATCGTGGAGTCGGTCTCCCGGCTCACCTTCCTGCACCTGCGGTTCCACGGCTACGGGTCGGGGGAGTGGACCGACTCCGCGGTCCGCCGGTACGTCACGGACGCCGGCGACCTGCTCCCCCGCCTGCACAAGCTCGTGCGCTCGGACTCCACGACCCGCAACAAGCGGCGGGCCGCCGCGCTCTCGGCGACCTACGACTCCCTCGAGCGGCGGATCGCCGAGCTGGCGGCGCAGGAGGACCTCAACCGCGTCCGCCCGGACCTCGACGGCAACGCCATCATGGAGATCCTCGGCCTGGGGCCCGGCCCGGAGGTCGGCGCCGCGTGGCGTTTCCTCAAGGACCTGCGCCTGGAGCGTGGCCCGCTCGACCCCGACGACGCCGAGGCCGCGCTGCGCGCCTGGTGGGCGGAGCGCGCGGGCTGACCGATGGGCCGGCCGACGCCTCGCTCCAGCACCGCGGCAGGAATGCCGAGATAGCACTCGTGCACCCGCAGGACCCGGTAGACGGCGGAGCGCACCTGCCGGCGTCCCCGACGGGGCGGGTGCCGCACTGGGTCCTCGACGAGGCCGCCGGACCGACGTCCCCGTCGGTGCCTCCCCGCCGTCGCCGCCGCTGGCTGCCCTGGAGCGGTCTGCTCGTGACCGCTGCGGTCGCCGGCGTGGTCACGTTCACCGACCCGGGCGACCTGCCGTGGGGAGACCGCCTGCCGCAGGCCTCCCCCGACCTCCCGGCGCCGTCCGCGCCGGCCCGACCGACAGACCGCCCGGCTCCCGGTGGACTGGTGGTCCCCCTGGGACGTCCGGCGGCGCCGCCGCCGGGCGGGGGCCCGCACGCCTTCACCGCCCTGCAGGACGACGGCGTCACCCCCGTGGCCTACGACCCGTGCCGGACCATCCACTACGTGCTGCGCCCGGACGCCGCTCCCCCGGGCGGCGAGGAGCTGGTCCACGCGGCGGTGCGGCGCGTCTCCGAGGTCACCGGCCTGCGCTTCGCCTTCGACGGCTACACCGACGAACCGCTCGCCGACGACCGGCCGGTGTACCAGCCCGAGCGCTACGGCGACCGCTGGGCGCCGGTGCTCGTCGGCTGGCAGACCGAAGCGGAGAACCCGGCGCTGACCGGCGACGTGGTGGGTCAGGCCGGCAGCTCCGCGGTCTCCCTGGGCGACGGCCCCAAGGTGTTCGTCACCGGCACGGTCGGTCTCGACGCCGGGCAGCTGCCGGAGATCCTGGACGGGCGCGACGGCATGTCGGTCGTCCGGGGCATCGTGCTGCACGAGCTGGGGCACCTGGTCGGTCTCGCGCACGTGGACGACGAGGCCGAGCTGATGTACCCCGAGGCACGGCGGGCGGTGGCCGACTTCGCCGACGGCGACCTCACCGGCCTGGCGGCCCTGGGCGCGGGCCCGTGCGTGCCGGATCTCTGAGCGTCAGACCCGTTCCCGGCTCATCCGGGCGTGCAGGACGGCGGTGAGCACGTATCCCCCGCCGACCACCGCCACGAGCGGTCGCGAGACGCCGCCGGACGGCAGGACGAACGCCGACACCACCAGTGCCGCGACAAAGCTGACGTTGACGAGGGTGTCGTACACGGAGAAGACCCGACCGCGGTGGTCGTCGTCCATCCGTTCCTGGAGCGTGGCGTCCACGCAGATCTTCACGCCCTGCCCCAGGAAGCCGAGCACGAACCCGGCGGCGACGGTCGCCGGAGGCGACACCAGCAGACCCAGCCCCAGCTGGGCCAGGCCGCCGACCACCAGGAGGGCGCCGATCCACGCCCTGGTCCCGGTCCGGCGCACCACCACGGGGGTGACGGCGGCGGCGCCCAGGGTGCCGAGCGCGCCGGCCGCGAGGACCTGCCCCAGGCCGGTCAGGCCTCCGGGGAACAGCCCCGAACCGTTGGTGAACGTCCCACGGTGCAGGAGCAGGGTCATCAGGGTCAGCACCCCGAACCAGCACCGGTGCAGCGCGATCACGGTCAGCGCCGCCCGCGCGGGCCGGTCCCGCCAGGCGTGCCGCGCGCCCGAGACCATCCCGGCCAGCACCGCACGGGCCGACAACCGCGCGGTGCGGGCAGCGTGGTCCGGGCCGAGCGCGCCCCGTCCGAACGCGGCGACGACGGCGGCCGCACCCAGGTACGGCAGCGCAGCGGACAGCGCCAGGGCTGCGTACCCGGCGTCCCCGCCCCCGGTCACCGGCGAGAGCACGAGGGCCGCTCCCCCGCCGGCGACCGTCGCCACGGCACCCGACGTCGTCGAGAGGGCGTTGGCGGGGACCAGTGCCGTCTCGTCGGTGGTGTGCGGCAGCCCCGCGGAGAGCGCGGACAGGACGAAGCGGTTGACGGCGAACACCGCCAGTCCCGCGACGTAGAAGGCGGGACCCTGCACACCGGCGAGGATCGCCGCGGCCACGACCGCGACGAGCAGGCCTCGCACGAGGTTCGCCCGGAGGAGGATCTGCCGGCGGCTCCAGCGGTCCAGCCACACCCCGGCGAACGGCCCGACGAGGGAGTAGGGCAGCAGGAGGACGGCGAAACCGGCGGCGACGTCGACCGGGTCCGCGGCGTGCTGGGGGTTGAACAGGACGGTGCCGGCCAGCGCCGCCTGGAAGACCCCGTCGCCGAACTGGGCGAGCAGGCGCGTGCCGAGCAGCCGCCGGAAGTCCCGCCGGCCCAGGAGTCCGCGCACCGCCGTCCCCGCACCGGCCACGCGGTCACCTTAGGGGCGCGGACGCAGGCCGCACCCAGGGCCGCTCGGTGGGGCACACTGGGGAGGATGTCCCCGGTGCCCGCGTCGCCCGATCCCGAGTCCGGTCCGCCCACCACGCCCGTGACCGGCCGTCGCCGCGCGCCCGCCGTGCCGACGCTGTCCATCGGGTGCCTCGACGACGTGAGCGCGGGGACCCTCCTGGTGGCCATGCCCTCGCTGCAGGACCCGACGTTCGCCGGCACCGTCGTCTACGTCCTCGACCACTCCGACACCGGCACGCTGGGCGTCGTCCTGGGCCGGCCCAGCCAGGTGGAGATCCGCGACGTGCTGCCGGGTTGGTGCGATCTGGCCGTCGAACCGGGCGTCTTCCACGTCGGCGGGCCGTGCGAGACCGACACCGCGCTCTGCCTGGCCACGGCCGAGGAGTCCGATCCGGACGCCGGACTGCGCCCGGTCGCCGGCGACGTGCACCTGGTCGACCTCGACGGGAACCCGGACGACCTGGCCGGGCGGCTGACCGGGCTGCGGGTGTTCGCGGGCTACGCGGGCTGGTCGCCCGGCCAGCTGGCCGGGGAGATCGCCGAGGGCGCGTGGGCGTGCGTGCCGAGCCGGCGTGGCGACGTGCTCAGCGAGCTGTCCGGCCTGGAGCTCTGGCGCCGGATCATGGGCCGCCAGACCGGCCGCCTCGCGGTGCTCTCCACCGCTCCCGCCGACCCCGCCGCGAACTGAGCCGCGCGCCGCGCCGGAGAACGGGCTGCGCGACGGCGCTCCGTCTGGTAGGAAGGACACCGGGAAGGGCGGTCTGGGGAAGAGACCGCCCTTCCCACTTGTCTGTGGCCCTGGAGAAGGCCCTTCCTCAGACGCCGAAGTCCGCCGCCACCTGCGGGTGGTCCGCCGCGGCCGCCGCCTCGCCGTCCTCCGGCAGCGTCACCCGTCGGGTCCCGTGGTCGGCCAGCGTGAGCGTCACGTCCAGCCCGCTGTCGGGCAGCGTGGCGCGGTACTGCACCAGCGTCCGGTCGGCCGCGTCGACCGCGACGCTGCGCCCGTCGCGCAGCCGGTACACCACCGTCGCCCGGCCGTCGATCGGCTCCTGGGCCTGCCACCGGTAGGGGCCGTCGAGGAAGAGCTCGGGATCGTCGGCCTCGGGCTGGGCCAGGTTCAGCAGCATCTGCACGAGCACGTCGAGCAGCTCGGGGTCCTGCGGGTCGGCCGGGAGCGGCCGGCGCAGGTACGCCGCGTCCGGGGCGCCGTCGGCGGCCAGCGCCTCGGGGAGGCCCGGGACGTCGCCGGCCCACAGCTCGTCGCGGTCGAAGAAGAGGGTCCGGGCGTCGCGCTCCTCGTCGTCGACGACGGTGACCGCCTGGGCCCGGCCGGCGCCGGTGCGGAAGTCCACCTCACCGGTGAGGGTGAGCAGCGCGTCGTCCCCGAAGGGCACGGAGACCACGAAGTCGGCTCCGCCCTCCTCGTGGTTGCGGTGCAGCAGCTCGGCCAGGATCTGCGCGTCGTCCTCCGTGACCGGCTCGCCGGGTGCGCGTTCGCCGTCGGAGCACGCCGTCAGGGCCAGCACCGCCAGCGCGACCGCGGTCGCGAGTGGTCGGCGCGCAGGCATGTCCGGAGCCTAGGGAGCGCGCGCCGCCAACCGGGGGAGGAACGCGGCAGGGCCCGCATCTCCACCGGAGATGCGGGCCCTGGTGACCTGCTGGGGGACGGTCCTCAGCGGTCGACGTCGCCCTTGATGAACGCCTCGACGGCGTCACGGGCCTCGCTGTCGCTGTACTGCACCGGCGGCGACTTCATGAAGTACGAGGACGCCGACAGGATCGGGCCACCGATCCCCCGGTCCTTGGCGATCTTCGCGGCGCGGACGGCGTCGATGATGATGCCCGCGGAGTTCGGGGAGTCCCAGACCTCGAGCTTGTACTCCAGGTTCAGCGGGACGTCGCCGAACGCGCGGCCCTCGAGCCGGACGTAGGCCCACTTGCGGTCCGACAGCCACGGCACGTGGTCCGACGGACCGATGTGCACGTTGTCCTTGCCCATGTCGCGGTCGACCTGGCTGGTGACGGCCTGGGTCTTGGAGATCTTCTTGGACTCCAGGCGCTCGCGCTCGAGCATGTTCTTGAAGTCCATGTTGCCGCCGACGTTCAGCTGCATGGTGCGGTCCAGCTGGACACCGCGGTCCTCGAAGAGCTTGGCGAGCACGCGGTGGGTGATGGTCGCGCCGACCTGGCTCTTGATGTCGTCACCGACGATCGGCACACCGGCGGCGGTGAACTTGTCCGCCCACTCCTTGGTGCCCGCGATGAAGACGGGGAGGGCGTTGACGAACGCGACACCGGCGTCGATGGCGGCCTGCGCGTAGAACTCGGCGGCCTGCTGCGAGCCCACGGGGAGGTAGCAGACGAGGACGTCGGCACCCGAGTCGCGCAGCGCGGCGACGACGTCGACCGGCTGCTCGTCGGACTCCTCGATGGTCTCCCGGTAGTACCGGCCCAGGCCGTCCAGCGTGGTACCGCGCTGCACGGTCACGCCGAGCGGCGGGACGTCGCAGATCGAGATCGTGTTGTTCTCGCTGGCCACGATGGCCTCCGAGAGGTCCCGACCGACCTTCTTGGCGTCGACGTCGAACGCGGCGACGAACTCGATGTCGGAGACGTGGTACTCGCCGAAGCGGACGTGCATCAGCCCGGGCACCGAGCCCGTCTCGTCGGCGTCGCGGTAGTAGTGCACGCCCTGCACGAGCGATGCGGCGCAGTTACCGACGCCGACGATGGCGACCTTGACCGATCCCATGACTCTCCTTCTCCCTGGACCGTTGGTCCGGTGTACGTGAACCGCGAACGGTCCGGTGATGACTGACGGCCGGGCCGGAGCCCCGCCGCCCTGGTTCAGGTGCTGACCGGTGGCTCCGACGGCGGTTCCGAGGACGGCTCCGACGCCTGCCGGCGCTCCGGTGACGGCTCCGACGCCTGCCGGCGCTCGCTGTCGATCAGCTCCGACAGCCACCGGACCTCCCGGTCCACCGAGTCCAGGCCGTGCCGCTGGAGCTCCAGCGTGTACCGGTCGAGCCGTTCGCGGGTACGACCGAGCGAGGCACGCAGGCCCTCCCGCTGCCGCTCCACGGTGCGGCGGCGACCCTCGAGGATCCGCAGCCGCACGTCGCGCGCGGTGTGCCGGAAGAACGCCAGCCGGACGCCGAAGGAGCCGCCGTCGTCGTAGGCCTCCGGGCCGGTCTGGCCGACCAGCTCGTGGAAGCGCTCCTTGCCCTCCGCGGTGATCGTGTAGACCACCTTCCCGCGCCGTCCGGTGAGCGGCGGTGCATCGGCCGGCAGCAGGGCACGCGGCGTGGGCTCGTCGGTGGTGATCAGCCCGGCCGCCTGCATCCGCCGCAGCGCGGGGTACAGCGATCCGTAGGAGATGCTGCGCAGCCCGCCGAGGACGGCAGCGAGCTGCTTGCGCAGCTCGTACCCGTGCATCGGCGACTGGTGCAGCAGGCCGAGGATGGCGAACTCGAGCATCTCGCCCTCCCGTCGTCTCCGAATCGATGTATCGAGACGATACATCGACGCTCAGCGGGCCACGACCCGGGACGGCGGGGACGGGTGTGCACAGCGCGACGGGTGTCGCCGCACGGGAGACCCCATCCGCGACGCGCCCTGCGTACATTGGCGGCCGTGCCCGGACGTCGATCCGTCGTGGACTACTCGCTGCAGCGGCGAGCCGTCCTCGCCGACGTGCACTCCGGGCGCACCGGTCTGTTCGAGGTGTGCGACGCCAGCCCGTACCTCTCGAGAGCGGCGAAGTACCACGGGCAGCCCACCGACGTGCCGTGCCCGGTGTGCCGCAAGGACCGCCTGACCCTCGTCAGCTACGTGTACGGCGACCACCTGGGCCCGGTGGCCGGCCAGGCCAAGACCGAGGTCGAACTCGCCCGCATGGACCGCGCGCAGGACGAGTTCTCCGTGTACCGGGTCGAGGTCTGCCGTACGTGCGGCTGGAACCATCTGGACTGCTCCTACGTGCTCGGCGCCGAGCCGGAGCCGGGGCGCCAGCCCCGGCGCGGACGCCGTCGCGCGGCGACGGAGCAGTAACCGGTCGACCGGTCCGCGACCTGCACGTGCGGGGAACGGGCCGGCGACCCGGCGGGCCGATCCCGCCCCACAGCTGAAGACGCTCCACCGTGTCCGGGCAGGTGTCCCGGCGCCCATGACAGTCCAGGAAGGGGTGTGCTCGTGCCCAGCCACGACGAGACCTCGCCCGTCGCACCGCGGGCCGGTTCGGTCCGCCGTCCCCCGGCCGCGCGTACCCGCAGCACCGGAGGCGGCGGCGGCCGGCCGCCGGTCCCGCCCGGCCGTGGCCGCACCACCGCATCCCGGGGTGGCACCACTGCCTCGCGCGGGGGGACGACGGCCTCGCGTGGTGGCACGTCGGCATCCCGCTCCGGGGGCGGCTCGGGCCGCCCGCCCGGTCGTAACGGCACCGCTGCCAAGGGTCGGCCCGCTCGCAGCAAGAAGCAGCGTCGCAAGCGCCGGCTGAAGATCGCCGCCGCCGTCGTCGGCGGCATGCTGGCGCTGCTCTGCGTCTTCGTCGGCGTCGTCTACGCCAGCACCGAGGTGCCCAGCCCGGACTCGGTCTCCACCAAGCAGACGACGATCATGTACTACTCCGACGGCACCACGGAGATGGCGCGTCTCGGCGACGAGAACCGCACCAACGTGACGCTCGACCAGATCTCGGAGCCCGCGCAGCGGGCCGTGCTGGCCGCGGAGAACCGCAGCTTCTACACCGACCCCGGCATCTCCTTCAGCGGGATCGTGCGCGCCGCCTGGAACAACGTGACCGGCGGCTCCACGCAGGGCGGCTCGACGATCACCCAGCAGTACGTGAAGAACGCGTTCCTGACCTCGGAGCAGACCTTCAGCCGGAAGTTCCAGGAGCTCTTCCTGGCGATCAAGCTGGACAACAACTTCTCGAAGCAGCAGATCCTCGAGAACTACCTGAACACCATCTACTACGGCCGCGGGGCCTACGGCATCGAGGCCGCGGCCAACACCTACTTCGGCGTTCCGGCCGCCCAGCTGACCGCGCAGCAGGGTGCGGTGCTCGCCGTCCTCGTGCGCAGCCCCTCCAGCTACGACCCGGAGACCAACCCCGAGGGCGCGCAGGACCGCTGGGGCCTGGTGCTCGACGCGATGGTCGAGGAGGGCTGGCTGACCAAGGGCGAGCGGGAGGCGTCGGTGTACCCGCCGGTGCTGCCCAAGACGGGCTCGACCCTCGGCATGCCCGACGGGCCGGAGGGCCACATCGTCAAGGAGGTCCGGGCCGAGCTCGAGCGCCGCGGCTACGACGAGCAGCAGATCAACGCCGGTGGCCTCCGGGTGACGACGACGATCAGCAAGCCCGCACAGGACGCGGCCGTGGCCGCGGTCGACGCGGTGATGACCGACGCCCAGCCGCCGGAGCTCCGGCAGGCGCTGGTGGCGATCGACCCGCGCACCGGCGCCGTGGTGGCCTACCACGGCGGCCGTGACGGCACCGGCACCGACTACGCCCAGGTGAAGCGCCAGCCCGGCTCGTCGGTCAAGCCCTACGTGCTGGCCACCGCGCTGGAGCAGGGCATCGGCATCCAGTCCCGTCGCGACGGCAGCGACAACCAGAAGTTCAAGGACCGCGAGAAGCCGGTCACGAACTCCGGTGGCGCCAGCTGCCCGGCCTGCACCCTGACCGAGGCGATCACCCGCTCGCTGAACACCACCTTCTACAGCCTGGCCTACGAGGTCGGGCCTGAGAACGTGCGCGACACGATCATGGCGGCCACCGGCCTGCCCGACACGTGGGGCGGCAGCGACTTCTTCGCCAACAAGAAGGTGCTCGCCAACGGTGACGGCAAGACCGGCTCCTCCATCGGCATCGGCGAGTACGAGATGCGACCGATCGACCAGGCGCAGGGCTTCGCCACCCTGGCGGCCGGCGGCGTCCGGCGCCCGGCGCACTTCATCGCGAAGGTGACCGACAGCGAGGGCACCGTGCTGATGGAGAACGGCGGGGAGGCCGGCGAGCAGGTGCTCCCGAGCGACGTCGTCAACGACACCACCGTCGCCATCAAGGGCGTCGCGGCCTACTCCAAGCGTGCCCTGGACGGGGGGCGCGAGGTGGCCAGCAAGACCGGTACGCAGGGGCTCAACTCGACCGACAACTCCGACGCCTGGATGGTCGGCTACACGCCGTCGCTGTCGGCAGCCGTCTGGGTCGGCGCCGACGAGCGCATCCCGATCCGTGACTCCTCGGGGCGGATCATCTACGGCTCCGGCCTGCCGGGTGCCATCTGGCAGCGCTTCATGAACGCCGTCCTGTCGGGCACGCCGAAGGAGAAGCTCCCGGACAAGGCGCTCATCACCGGCGACACCGGCAAGGGTGTGCCCGAGCCGACCACCGAGGCGCCTGCGCCGGTCACCCCGGAGGCGCCGGTGACCTCGGCGGCACCGACCACCAGCGCTGCGCCGACGACCCCGGCCAAGCCCAAGCCGGTGGACAGCGACGGCGACGGCGTCACCGACGACAAGGACCCCGCGCCCAACGATCCGACCATCCCGGTGCGCGGTCGTCCCGCGGTGGACAGCGACGGCGACGGCGTCACCGACGACAAGGACCCCGCGCCCAACGACCCGACCATCCCGGGTCGCAGCAACGGTGAGCCGGCGCTGCCTCCGCCCAGCCGCTGATCGTCGGGGTCCGTCCCGCACACTGCAGCCATGAGCACCACGCCCACGGGCCCGTCCGCCACAGCGGACGGGTCCGTGGTCGTTCCACGTGGAACCGGGCGCGGCGAGGAGCCCGACCGCGTCGTCCCCACGTGGACCGATCCGGTCGCGCGGCAGGCCAGCGAAGCCGTCGGGGGCCCGTGGGGCCGGTTCGCCACCACCGGCCGGGCGTTGTTCTGGACGCCGCTGCGCGTCTGCCTGCTCTTCGCGGTGCTGGCGCTGTCGCTCGCCTGGGTCAAGCAGGCGCCGTGCGCCGACGGCGACTGGTCGGGCCACGTGCAGTACACGCACTTCTGCTACTCCGACGCAGTGCCGCTGTTCGGGCTGCACGGGCTGGACGACGGCGCGATCCCCTATCTCGACAGCGAGGTCGAGTACCCGGTGCTGACCGGTGGCTTCATGGCCGCCGCGGCGGCGCTGTCGCGGGCCTACGACCGCGCGGCCGAGGCGTCGGCCCTGCTGCCCGCCGTCCCACCGGTCCAGAGCTACTACGTCGTCACCTGCCTGCTGCTCACGGCCTGCGCCTTCCTCGTCGTCCGCGCCGTGCTCGCCCTGACCGGCCGGCGCCCGTGGGACGCGGCGATGATCGGGCTCTCCCCCCTGCTGGTGGTGCACGCGTTCACGAACTGGGACCTGTTCGCCGTGGCGCTGGCCGCCCTGGGCATGTGGGCCTGGGCGCGGCGGCAGCCCGTCCTGGCGGGCGTGCTCCTGGGCCTGGGGGTGGCGGCCAAGCTCTACCCGGTCTTCCTGCTGGGCGGGCTCCTCCTGCTCTGCCTGCGTGCCGGGCTGCTGCGCGTGTGGCTGCGCACCGCGCTGGCCGCGGTGGCGGTGTGGGTGGTGGTGAACGCCCCGGTGGCCGCGCTGGCTCCGGAGAACTGGGCACGGTTCTTCCGGCTCAACAGCAGCCGCCCGGCCGACCCGGACTCGCTCTGGAACGTGGCCCTGCACCTGACCGGCAACCGCATCCTCGACGGACCGCTGGCGGAGGGGCAGACCCCGACGGTGCTCAACGCGCTCGTGGCGGTGACCCTGCTCGCCGGCGTCGCGGCGGTCGGCTGGCTCACGCTGTCGGCGCCGGTGCGCCCCCGGGTCGCCCAGGTCGCGTTCCTGCTCGTCGCCGTCTTCCTGCTGACCAACAAGGTGTGGAGCCCGCAGTACTCGCTGTGGCTGCTGCCGCTCGCCGTCCTCGCCCGGCCGCGGTGGCGCTCGCTGCTGCTCTGGCAGGCCACGGAGGCGCTGCTGTGGGTCCCCCGGCTGCTCTGGTACCTGGGGCCCCAGGACCGCGGTGTCGACGTCGAGTGGTTCCTGCTGGCCGTGGGTGTGCGCGACATCGCCGTCCTCGCGGTGATGGCCCTGGTCGTCCGGGACGTGCTCGAGCCCGACCGGGACGTCGTCCGCACCAGCTGGCCGGGGGTCGACGATCCGGCGGGCGGACTGCTCGAGCACACCCCCGACGCCGTCGTCCTCGGGCGCTCAGGCCAGCGCCTCCCGTAGCCGCGCGACCTCCTCCGCACGGCTCGCCGCGTCACCCGGGGTCTCCAGGACGACGGGGCAGTCGGCGGCGCGCGCCACCTCCAGGAGCAGGTCCTCGGGGATCTCCCCGCCGGCCAGCGGTGCGTGCCGGTCACGGCTGGAGCCGGCGGGGTCACGACTGTTGTTGAGGTGCACCAGGTCGATCCGGCCGGTGACCGACCGCACGTCGTCGACCGCGGTCGCCAGGTCCCACCCGGCGGCCCAGGCGTGGCAGGTGTCGAGGACGAACCCGGCGCCGAACTCCCCCACCGCCTCCCACAGCCGGGCGAGCGCATCGAGATCGCGGGCCATGGAGTTCCCGCCACCGGCGGTGTTCTCGATGAGGACGGGCACGGGGAAGCCGCCGTCGTCGGCCTGCCGGGCGAAGGTCTTGCGCCAGTTGTCCACCCCGGTGGCCGGGTCGTCGGCGGCCAGGACGTGCCCGCCGTGCACCACCAGTCCCCGGGCACCGATCGCGGCGGCGGCCTCGGCGTGCTTCCCGAGCAGCTTCCGGCTCGGGATGCGGATGCGGTTGTTCGTCGTGGCCACGTTCAGCACGTACGGGGCGTGCACGACGACGGCGAGGCCGGAGGTGCGCAGCGCCTCGGCGTCGGCACGGGGCGCCGGGGCCTTCCAGTCCTGCGGATCGGCGAGGAAGACCTGGACCCCGTCGGCGTCCACCTCGGCCGCGCGGGCGACCGGCCCACCCGCGGCGAGCTCTCCGGCGTCGGGCAGGCCGGCGCCGACGTGTACGCCGATCGGGTGCGATCCCATGCGTGCTCCTCGAATCAGCGACGAGATCCAGGGTTACCCGTATCGCCCGCGTCACATCATCGTTGAGGGCGTGACGGGGGTTACTCGCCGGTAGTGGTGTGGCGTCGACGTGGAGGTAGCAGAACATGGCAACGGGTCGCATACGACGGACAGCCCGCCGCGGTCTCGCCGTGGCCGTGCTCGCCTGGATCGGTGTCGCCACGGCCTCCGTCTCCGGTGCCCCCGAGGCGCAGGCCGCGCCGACGGCCACCGTGCCCATCCGCGACCTCACCCAGCTGGTCGTCTCCGTGGACCAGGGCGGCACGGTCACCTTCGTCAACGAGCTGCAGGACAAGCAGCTCAAGGTCGGGGGCACGCTCCTCCCGGCACTGGTCGACGTCACGGTGAAGACCGACGTCGCGCTCACCCTGCCCGGCCAGCAGCAGCCGAAGACGCTGGCGCCGAAGGAGCAGTTCGCCCAGAAGTTCGACGCCAGCTGTGTCGTGGGCTGCTGGCTGACCTTCACCTACCGGTACGAGAGCCGCGCCGCGATCACCCAGCCGCTCATCGATGCCACGAACAAGCTGCTGCCCCCGCTGCCGCGCCCCCAGCCGCTCGTCGTCAACACCCTCCTCCCGCTGCCGAACCTGGCCGGCGTCAACCTGCCCCAGCTGCCGCCCGTCCAGCTGCCGCCGCTGCCGCAGGTCCAGGTGCCGGGGGGCCCCGGGCAGACCCCGGTGACGCCGCCGATCGAGCAGCCGAACCAGGACGGCCCGGCCCAGCAGGGCATCGACGGCAGCCAGTACCAGTACCCGCTGGGCGGCGGCGGTGCCGCGAACCTGGCTCCTGCCACGCGCAGCGCGATCGCTGCCTTCGACCCGTCGGCGTTCTTCGTCCCGGCCACCGGCGGCGGCGCGCGCTCGGCCACCGGCGGCGGCTCCGGTGGGCTGGCCGGTTCCTACGACGGCGCCTCGGTGCCCGTCTTCGGCCAGCTGGCCGGCCTGGACGGTGCCGCCCTGGACGCGGAGAGCGCCGAGACGGTGAACGCCTCCGCCGAGCAGCCGGCGACGCTCCCGGCTGCGGCGCTGGCCGCCGTGGTCGCACTGGCCGCCGTCACCGCGGCGCTCGTCCGCACCCACCAGGCGTCGCGCGCCAGCCGCTGATCCACTCCGCCACCGTGGCCGCCGCCCCCGCCGGGGACGGCGGCCACGGCCGTTCCCGGGGGCCAGGTGGACGGCGGCCGGGGGCGCGAACCGCGTCGCTGGTAGGCTGGACCTGCGCGTTCCGGGTCTCGTAGGAGTCCCCGGGGCGCGCGACGCATGTACGACCCTCCTGCTGCAGATGCTCTGCAGCCGCTGAGACCAGAGGAGGTGGGGTTCTCCGTGCGCAATTACGAACTGATGGTCATCCTCGACCCCGATCTCGAGGAGCGCACCATCGCTCCCTCGCTCGACCGGTTCCTGACCGTCGTCACCAAGTCCGGTGGCACCGTCAAGACCGAGATCTGGGGCCGCCGTCGGATGGCCTACGAGATCAAGAAGCAGGTCGAGGGCATCTACGCCATCATCGACATCCAGGCCGAGCCGGCCGCCGTCCAGGAGCTGGACCGCCAGCTGAACCTGAACGAGTCGGTGCTGCGTACGAAGCTGATGCGGCCCGAGGTCCACTGACCATGGCCGGCGAAACCGTCATCACCGTGATCGGCAACCTCACCGCCGATCCGGAGCTGCGCTTCACGCCGTCCGGCGCTGCCGTCGCCAACTTCACCGTGGCGTCGACGCCGCGGACCTTCGACCGTCAGTCGCAGGAGTGGAAGGACGGCGAAGCCCTCTTCCTCCGCTGCAACGTGTGGCGTCAGGCCGCCGAGAACGTCGCCGAGTCGCTGACCCGCGGCTCCCGCGTGATCGTCAGCGGTCGCCTCAAGCAGCGCTCCTTCGACACGAAGGAGGGCGAGAAGCGCACCGTCATCGAGCTCGAGGTCGACGAGATCGGCCCCTCGCTGCGCTACGCCACCGCCAAGGTCACCCGCGCCTCGCGCGGTGAGGGCGGCGGAGGCGGCGGCTTCGGCGGCGGTGGCGGTGGCGGCTTCGGCGGTGGCGGTGGCGGCGGCGTGAGCGACCCCTGGTCGACGCCTGCCGGTCCGTCCGACGAGCCGCCCTTCTAAGAGGACCCCCTCGCCCCCCACGCCTCGCTCCGCTCGCCGCGGGGCCCTGCGAGGGGGCCGTTCCATCACACTTTTCTGGAGAGAGACAGTGGCCAAGCCCCCTGTTCGCAAGCCCAAGAAGAAGGTCTGCCAGTTCTGCAAGGACAAGGCGACCTACATCGACTACAAGGACACGACCCTGCTGCGGAAGTTCATCTCCGACCGCGGCAAGATCCGTGCCCGCCGCGTCAGCGGCAACTGCAGCCAGCACCAGCGTGACGTCGCCACGGCCGTGAAGAACAGCCGTGAGATGGCGCTGCTGCCCTACACCTCCACGGCGCGCTGATCATGAGCACGATGAAGCTGATCCTCACTGCTGAGGTCACCGGTCTCGGGTCCTCCGGCGACACCGTCGAGGTCAAGGGTGGCTACGGCCGCAACTTCCTCCTGCCCCGCGGGCTGGCCATCGTCGCCACCCGAGGTGCCGAGAAGCAGGTCGAGTCCCTGCGCCGGGCGCGTGCCGCCCGCGACGTGCGCTCGCTCGAGGAGGCGCAGGCCGTGGCCGGCCGCCTCGCCGGGCTGACCGTCCGGGTGCCGGCCCGTGCCGGTGACGGCGGCCGTCTGTTCGGCCGGGTCACCACCGCCGACGTCGCCGCTGCGGTCACCGCCGCCGGTGGCCCGGAGCTCGACCGTCGTCGCATCGAGCTGCCCAGCAGCATCAAGACCACGGGCCACCACACCGTCACCGTGCGGGTGCACCCCGAGGTCTCCTCCCAGCTGACGATCGACGTCGTCGCTGGCTGAGCCCGGTGAGCCGCTGAGAGGCTCTGCACCGCCCGCGAGGGGCGTCGGACATCCATCCGGCGCCCCTCGCCGCGTTCGTGGGTCAGGAGGCCACTGGGCCTGGTGCTGGACATCCGTGGCCGCCGAGCTCGTCGCCGCCGGTCAGCCGTGCCGGCCCTTCCCGGCGATGCCGTCCTGACCAGCACGCGTCGTCCCCTCCGCCCCGGAACGGTCGGGTGCTGCCGGTTCTGGGACCCGTCCGTCACGCGGGCACCACCGGTGACAGCGGTGGAAAAAAGTTCCGGAGAACTTCGCGTCCACAGCCGGGGGACGACGTTCGCGCAGGTCGGGAGCGGCTTCCCCGCCGTCGACCACCGCCCGTCCCCTGCCTTCTCCACATGTCGACACGCGTCCGTCCACCGACTTGTCCACAAGTTGTGCAGATCGGCGTGCACATCGGTGTTGGACGCGGGCCCCTCCCGGTTCCTAACGTCCTCCTCGGCCACCGCGCACCCGGGACTGTCGGTCCCCTGCGGTAGGCAGGAACCGAACAGCTGTTCGGTCCGGCGCAGTCCGCCGAGCTCGCGTACTTCCCCTGCGCGCAGTGGTGTCGCGGGCGCGCCCGCAAGGAGATGGAGGTACCCCCGTGGCGGTGGCCGACGAGTTCAGCCGACCGTCCGTGACGGCGCCGGAGTACGACCGGCAGCCGCCGCAGGACGTCGCGGCGGAGCAGTCGGTGCTCGGCGGCATGCTGCTGAGCAAGGACGCGATCGCCGACGTCGTGGAGGTCTTGCACGGCAACGACTTCTACCGTCCGGCGCACCAGGTGATCTTCGACTGCATCATCGACCTGTACGGGCGCGGCGAGCCGGCTGACGCGATCACCGTGGCGGCGGAGCTCAACCGCACCGACCAGCTGTCGAAAATGGGTGGCGCGGTCTACCTGCACACCCTGATCGCCTCGACGCCGACGGCGGCCAACGCCGGCTACTACGCCGCCATCGTGGCCGAGCAGGCGGTGCTGCGGCGGCTGGTCGAGGCCGGTACCCGCGTGGTGCAGCTGGGCTACGGCGCCGCCGGCGGCAAGGGCGACGTCGACGACATCGTCGACCGCGCCCAGCAGGAGATCTACGACGTCACCGAGAAGCGCATGAGCGAGGACTACTCGCGCCTCGAGGACGTCCTCCAGCCGACGATGGACGAGCTGGACGCGATCGCCTCCCGCGGCGGCACCGCGCGCGGCGTGCCCACCGGCATCCGCGACCTCGACGAGCTGACCAACGGCCTGCAGGCCGGTCAGATGGTGGTCATCGCCGCCCGGCCCGGTGTCGGCAAGAGCACCCTGGGCCTGGACATCGCCCGCTCCGCGACGGTCAAGCACGGCATGCCGGCCTGCATCTTCTCCCTGGAGATGAGCAAGCACGAGATCACCATGCGACTGCTGTCGGCCGAGGCGAAGGTGCCGCTCCACCACATGCGCGCCGGAACGCTGTCCGACGAGGACTGGGCGAAGCTCGCCCGCCGGATGGGCGAGGTGGCCGATGCGCCGCTCTACATCGACGACTCGCCGAACATGACGATGATGGAGATCCGGGCCAAGGCCCGGCGTCTCAAGCAGCGCAACGACCTCAAGCTCATCGTCATCGACTACCTGCAGCTGATGACCTCCGGCAAGAAGGTCGAGAGCCGTCAGCAGGAGGTCTCGGAGTTCTCCCGCGCGCTGAAGCTGCTGGCCAAGGAGCTCGAGGTCCCGGTGATCGCGATGTCGCAGCTGAACCGTGGATCGGAGCAGCGCCAGGACAAGAAGCCGATGCTGTCCGACCTCCGCGAGTCCGGCTCGATCGAGCAGGACGCCGACATGGTCATGATGATCCACCGCGAGGACATGTACGAGAAGGAGTCCCCGCGGGCCGGCGAGGCGGACATCATGCTGGTGAAGCACCGCAACGGCCCCACCGCGAACGTCACCGTCGCCTTCCAGGGCCACTACAGCCGCTTCGTGGACATGGCGAACTGACCGACGCAGCAAGCGCGCGACGAGAGGCCCGGGACCCGATCGGTCCCGGGCCTCTCGTGTCGTCGCGGGGTCCCCCGAGCGGGTGCAATCAACCGCTGCGCGCGACCCGGTGGTGTGTCGCCGATCACGCTCAGCTAGGAAGGAGCTCCCCGACACCGAGGAGTACCAGTGCCCTCTCGTGCCTGGCGGCGGACGACGACGTCCGCTGCTGCCGCATTCGCCGTGACCGCGACGCTCGCGGCCGCGGCCCCCTCCGCGCTCGCCGCCCCGAACAAGGCCGACCCGGTCTCGCTGTTCCCCTCCGACAGCCTCACGGTCGCCGACAAGGGTCAGCTGACCGGTCGCCGCGTGAACCTGCCGACGGCGAACTGCGGTGCGCCGATCAGCTGCGGGCTCACCGCGCAGCTCAACCAGCTCGACGGCTTCGACCTCGACCCGCGCATCGCCGTCCGCTTCGACGGGCCGGTCGACCCGGTCGAGGCCGCCGCGCGGATCACCCTGCAGGACGCGCACGGCGGCTGGCGCACCGGCGTCGACCGGGTGGTCTACGACCCGGCCACCACGACGCTGTACGCGCACCCCGAGCAGCAGCTCGCCCCCGGCACCACCTACAAGCTGCGCGTGCAGGGTGGGCCGGCGAACAAGTCCGCTCAGGACACCTTCACCACCATGAGCGCCACCGACGGCCTCCTGGACCTGCGCAAGCAGATCGACAGCGGCCGGGCGTTCAAGGACTCCGGCATCACCATGCCGGGGCTGCAGATCGACGGGGTCTTCCCGACCGCCGGCACCCTCGTGCAGCTGGTCGCCGACGTCACCGTCGGCGCACCCGACGCCGCTCCCACGACCGTCGGGTTCACCCAGGCCCCGGGGACCTACGTCTTCGGCTCCTACCTGGCGCCGAACTGGCTGCGCTCCGACGTGACGATCCAGCAGACGCCGACCCGCGACGCCGGGCCCACGGCGCTGGGCGCCGTCCGGCTGCCGTTCGTCGCCGTGCTCCCGGCCGGTCCCGCTCCCGCGGGAGGCTGGCCGGTCGCCGTCTTCGGGCACGGTTTCACGGGAAACGCCACGAACGTCATCACGGCGGCCAGCACGAACATGCAGCGTGGCATCGCCACGATCGGCACCAACGTGGTCGGCCACGGGTACGGTCCCGAGGGAGCGCTCCGGATCACCAGCGGCGGCAAGGTCACCACGCTGCCCTTCTACGGACGGGGCGTGGACCAGGACGGCAACCGCACGATCGGCAACACCGAGGGCTCCTCGGCCACCGGTGCCGCCACCGCGCAGTCCTCGCGTGACGCGCTGCGGCAGACCAGCGCCGACATCATGACGCTGATGCGCTCGCTGGGCGGCACCGACGTGGACGGGAACGGGACCGCCGACCTCTCCGGCACCGACGTCACCTACTTCGGGCAGAGCTTCGGTGGCATCTACGGCACCATGCTCACCGGCGCCGACCCGAAGGTCGCCCGCGCGGTGCTCAACGTGCCCGGTGGGCCGATCTCGGAGATCGCGCGGATCTCGCCGTCGTTCCGCCTGCTCACCACCCAGCAGCTCCAGGCCGCGAACCTGCTGAACAGCACCGACGCGACGCGGTCGTTCTTCCAGGAGCAGATCCCGCTGCGCGGCGAGGCCCCCGTGGTCGCGCCGGTGCCGGGCGCGCTCGCGATCCAGGACTACCTGGCGCGGGCGACGTGGCTGAGCCGCTCCGGGAGCCCGGAGACCTTCGCGCCGCTGATCGACGCCGAGCGGGTCCTGCTCCAGGTCGCGTTCGGTGACCAGACCGTGCCGAACCCGACGTCGTACACGCTGATCGACGCCGGGGACCTGTGGTCGCGCACCAGCCTGTACCGCAACGACCGGACGGCGAACGCGCGCAACAACCCGCACGGCTTCCTGCTCTCCGCGCTGCCCGCGGCGGCCGAGGGCAAGGAGCAGATCGCGGCATTCCTCGGCCGTGGCGAGGTCGTCGACCCGGATGCCGCCGGGAACGTGTGGGAGGTGCCGATCAGCGACCCGGCCCTGCTGCTCACGCTGAACTGGCCCGAGGGCACCCCGGTGCCGTCGCGCCGCTGATCGGCAGCAGGACGACGGAGGGGCCCGGAACCGTGACGGTTCTGGGCCCCTCTGCGTAACGTCTGCTCAGGCGCAACCCTTGCTCAGGCGGCGGCCCTCATGAGCTGGCGACGGACCTGCTTGCCACCGAAGGTCATGCGGGCCAGCTTGACGATCTGCGCCGGGGCGTTCTTCGGCGTCGTCTCCGCCAGCCAGCCGTTGGGCAGGGAGAGGCGGATGACCTTGTGCCACGCGCTTGCGACCTGCTTGTACAGCGGAGCGGAGTGATAGGTCAGCCCGTAGCGGTCGAAGACGTCCTTCACCTTCGGCGCGATCTCCGCGTACCGGTTGCTCGGGATGTCCGGGAACAGGTGGTGCTCCACCTGGTGGCTCAGGTTGCCGGTCATGATGTGCATGGCCTTGCTGCCCGAGATGTTGGCCGAGCCCAGCATCTGCCGGACGTACCACTCACCGCGGGTCTCGCCGTCGATGGAGGTCTTCTCGAAGGTCTCGACGCCCTCGGGGAAGTGCCCGCACATGATCACCGAGTGCGACCAGAGGTTGCGCACCACGTTGGCGGTGAAGTTGGCGACCAGGGTCGGCACGAACGAGGGGCCCGACAGGATCGGGTGCGCCAGGTAGTCCTTGGCCGCCTGGTTGCGGATCTTCTTCAGGACGTTCTTGGCATCGGCCCGGAACTTCGGGTTGCTGCGCCGCTTCTTGGTGGCCAGGTTCTTGCCCAGCTCGAGGTCGTAGGCGGCGATGCCGTACTCGAAGAAGCACGCGTTGATGAAGTTCCAGAGCGGCTGCGCCAGGTACATCGGGTGCCACTTCTGGTCCTCGTCGACGCGCATGATGCCGTAGCCGAGGTCGTTGTCCTTGCCGACGACGTTCGTGTACGTGTGGTGCAGCTCGTTGTGCGAGTGCTTCCACTGCTCGGCGGGGCTGGCCATGTCCCACTCCCACGTCGTGGAGTGGATCTTCGGGTCGCGCATCCAGTCCCACTGGCCGTGCAGGATGTTGTGCCCGATCTCCATGTTCTCCAGGATCTTGGCGACCGAGAGGCCGACCGTCCCGAGCACGAAGGCCGGCGGGAAGATCGAGGCCAGGAGGACGGCGCGGCTGCCGAGCTCGAGCTTGCGCTGCACGTCGATGACGGTGCGGATGTACTTCGCGTCGTTCTCGCCGAGGCTGTCGCGCACCTCCTGGCGGATGGTGTCGAGCTCCTTGCCGATGAGCTCGATGTCCTCCGCGCTCAGGTGGGCGATCGGGTTCTCGGGCTTCTTCTGGATGACGGTCATGGTGTCCGGCTCCTCTGGTTCAGCTGGATCAGTGGTCGATGGAGCAGGCGCCGGCGGGCGCGCTGATGCAGGTCTGGACGAGGACGCCGTCGCCGACGTCGTCCGCGGAGGTGATCTCGCCGTTGCGCAGGTCGCGGACCGCGCCCTCGCGGAGGGGGAGGACGCAGCCGTAGCAGATGCCCATGCGGCAGCCGCTCGGCATGAGGACGCCGGCCTCCTCGGCGGCGTCGAGGATCGGGGTGGTGCCCTCGACCTCGACGGTGGTGCCGTTCTTCGTGAAGCTGACCGCGCCGCCCTCACCGGCACCTGCCAGGACGCGGGGGCGGAAGCGCTCGGTGTAGAGCCGGTCGGCGATGCCAGCGGACTCCCAGTGCTCCTCCAGCGCCTCGAGCATGCCGACCGGCCCGCAGGCCCACGTCGCGCGCTCGTGCAGGTCGGGGACCAGCTCGGCGATGGACCGGGCGTCGAGCATCCCCGCGGTGTCGGTGTGCTGCTCGATCAGCGTGATCCGGCCCTCGGCCGCCATCTGCCGCAGCTCCTCGCCGAAGACGACGTCGTCGGCCGTGGGGGCCGAGTGCACGAGCACCGTGTCGGTGAGCTGGTCGGCGTGGTTGCGCAGGATGCCCATGACCGGCGTGATCCCGGACCCGGCGGTCACGAAGAGGGACTTGGCGGGCACCTCGACCGGCAGGCAGAACTCACCGGTGGCCTGGTCCAGCTGGACGATGGTGCCCGGCTGGACGCGGTGGACCAGGTGGTTGCTGACCTTCCCGTCGGGGATGGCCTTCACCGTGATGGTGAAGCAGCCGTCGGCGCGGCCGAGGACCGAGGTGATCGAGTAGGCGCGCCACTGGCGGACGCCGTCGATGTCGATGCCGATGCGCACGTACTGGCCGGGCACGTGCGGCAGCCAGTCACGGCCGGGGCGGATCAGGATCGTGGCGGCGTCCCGCGTCTCGGGGAACACGGCCTCGATGCGACCCCGCAGGGCCGCGCCGGAGCGCAGCGGGTCGAACAGGTCGAGGTAGTCGACCGGCAGCAGCGGGGTGGTGACCACCTCGGCGAGCTTCAGCACGCGGTCGCGCAGCGTGCTGCGGGCCGGGGAGGGCCGTGGCGTCGTCGCTGTCATGCATCCAGCTTTCCCAGCAGGAGAGCCAAATACCTGTGCTCTCGACGTGAATCGAGGGGTAGGTTCTGTTCGCTGAGGACAAAGGAGGCCGGACGGTGTCGGAGCTGCGGGGGTTCCCCGAGGCGGTCGCGGACGCGATGCGGGCGGAGTTGCCGCAGGTGGCGGAGCGCGCCGTCGAGGCGATCATCGTGGCGGTGCCCAGCTACGCCGACGCGTTCCAGGGGCCGATGGGCCGGAAGATCTCCAACGCCGTCGAGCTCACCCTGCGCGGCTTCCTCCAGCTGGCGGCCGCCGGTGGGACGGCCGATGCCGGCACCCCCGGTGGCCCGGTGGTCGAGGCCGCGTACGCGCTGGGGCGCGGGGAGGCGCGCAGCGGCCGCTCGATGGACGCGCTGCTGGCGGCCTACCGGGTGGGGGCGCGGGTCTCCTGGCGGGACATGAGCGCCACGGCGGTGGCGAACGGCCTCGGTCCGGAGTCGACGGCCCGGTTCGCCGAGCTGGTGTTCGCCTACATCGACCGTCTGTCGGCAGCCAGCGTGTCCGGCCACGCCGACGAGCTGGCCTCCAGCGGTCGCGCCCGGCAGCGGCTGCTCGAACGGCTCGCGCAGGGGCTGCTGCTGGGCAGCCCCCACGCGGAGCTGGTCGAGGCGGCCCAGCGCGCGGAGTGGGCACCGCCCCGCACGCTCACCGTCGTCGTCCTCCCCGCGGCACGCACGCAGGGGGCGCTGGTCTCGCTGGACGCGCGGACGCTGCGCTCCGTCGAGGAGGTGCCCGACGTGGAGCCCGAGGGCGAGCTCACCGTCCTCCTGGTGCCCGATGCCGACGGCCCGGCACGCCCGGCGCTGCTGCGCTCCCTGGAGGGCCGGGAGGCCGTCGTCGGCCCGGCCCGGCCCTGGTCGGAGGCGCACGCCTCCTACGCGCGCGTGCTGAGGGCCCTGCGGCTGGGGCTGCGGGCCGAGGAGCGCGCGCCGTTGGACACCGACGCCTGCCTGGCCGAGCTGGTCGTCCGCGCCGACGCCGAAGCCCTCGCCGACCTGCGGACACGGGTCCTGGCGCCGCTGGAGCGGCTCGGCGACACCGCACGGGAGAAGCTCACCGAGACGCTGCGCTCGTGGCTGCTGCACCACGGCCGGCGCGACCAGGTCGCTGCGGACCTCTTCGTCCACCCGCAGACCGTGCGCTACCGCATGACCCAGCTCCGCGAGCTGTACGGGGACCGGCTGGAGGACCCGCAGGCGGTGCTGGAGCTGACCATCGCCCTCGGGGTCGCCGACCGGCCCGAGCCGGCCGGCGACCGCGGCTGACAGCTGTCGGTGGCGTGCGGCAGGGTGACGCCGTGACCGTCGACCTCGGCGCGGCCGCCGACTTCCTCGCCGGAGCCGCCCGCGCACTGGACCGCCGTCGCTTCGAGCTGCTCTTCGCCGGCGGTGGAACGGCTCCGGTGCTGGCGGCGCTCGACGGCTACCGCAATCCCGACGGCGGCTACGGCTGGGGCCTCGAACCCGACCTCCGGTCGGCCACCAGCCAGCCCGGCGGCGCGCTGCACGCCCTGGAGACGCTCGCCGAGACCGGCGCCGACGGCCGCGACCGCGCGCTGGAGGTGTGCGACTGGCTGGCGTCGGTCACCCTTCGCGACGGCGGTCTGCCGTTCGCGCTCCCGATCCCCGATCCCGCCGCCTGCGCACCGTTCTGGGTCGGGGCCGACCCCACGCGGTCCTCGCTCCAGATCACCGCGGTCGTCGCGGCGACGGCGTACCGCGTGGCGGTGGCCGTGCCCGACGTGGCGGAGCACCTGTGGCTGCGGCGGGCGTCGTCGCACTGCTTCGACGCGATCGAGGAGCTACCGGCCGACGTGCACGCGATGGAGCTGGCGTTCGCGGTCCGGTTCCTGGACGCGGTGGCGACGGCCCGGCCGAGGATCGCGGAGGCCATGGTGGGCCTGGTGCGCTCGCACGTGCCGGCCGACGGGATGCTGCACGTCGCCGGTGGGGCGCCCGACGAGTACATGCGCCCGCTGGACTTCGCGCCGTTCCCCGGCGGCCCGGCGCGGTCGCTGTTCGCTCCCGAGGTGGTCGAGGCGGAGCTGGACCGGCTCGCGGCGGGGCAGCAGCCCGACGGCGGCTGGGCCGTGGACTTCGACAGCCACTCCTCCGCTGCGACGCTGGAGTGGCGTGGTCACCGCACCGTGGAGGCGCTCTCCCTCCTCCGGGCGAACTCTCGGCTCTGAGCGGCGTCTCGTAGCGCCCTCGCAGCCGGGTACCAGGGTTCTGCCAGGGACCGGGTCGACGTTCCCTCCTGTCCGGCCCACCGTGGGCCGGACAGGACAGGGGGACAGCATGAGCACCGACAACCCGCAGCAGCCGCAGCAGCCGGAGGTCGTCGAGCAGGCGATGGCGGCCGAACCGGCCCCGGCGCCGACCCGGCGGGCGCGGCTGCGGAGGGCCGTCGCCGCCCGCCGGCCCTCCCGGGCGACGCTGCGCCGCGGCGCGAAGCCGGCCGGCCTCGTGGCAGCCGGGCTGGTGGCCGGGCTGCTCCTCGGCCTGGGCGTGGGGTCCCTCGCCCACGACGGCGACGGTCGCCGGGATGCCGGCTACAGCGCCGAGGACGGGCGCGGCGGTCCGGGGCACCACGGAGGAGGGCCGGGCGCTCCGCACGGGGACGCCCCCGAGCGCGGTCACGACAGCGTGGACGGCGGGTCGACGGGCACCGCCTGACGTCGGGTCAGGCGGGGCGCAGGACCGCGACGAGGAACTCCGACTCCGGCGTGAACGGCCGGAGGTCCCAGGTGGACAGCAGCAGGTCGGGCACCCAGCCCTCGGCTCGAGCGTCGGTGAGGAACTCGCCGAAGTCGTAACCGCGTCCCGCGCCGAACCCGATCACCGCCCGGGACTCCTCGTGCACGTGGGCCCGCAGCCGCGCGAGCACCGTGCGCCGGGTGGAGGGGGCCAGGAACGCCATGACGTTCCCGGCGCTGACGATCGCGTCGAACTCCTCCCCCGGCAGGTCCAGCTCCGCCAGGTCGCCGACGAGCCAGCGCGGGCCGGGGTGGTCCTCCTCCGCGGCGGCGATCAGCACCGGGTCGACGTCGACACCGGTGACCTGGTGGCCCACCGAGGCGAGCCAGCCACCCACGCGGCCGGGGCCGCAGCCGGCGTCGAGCACCCGCGAGCCGCGCGGCAGCATCGCGTCGACCAGGCGGGCCTCCCCCACCAGGTCCACGCCCTGGGCGGCGAGGTCGCGGAACCGCTGCACGTAGGCCCGCGAGTGGTCGGGGTCCTCCTGGGTCATCCGCGTCCACGCGCTCGGCTCGGTCATGCCGGCCATTCTCGCCGACGCGTCAGCGGACCGGGACCTCGTCCACCAGCACCCCCGGGTTGAGGATCCCCGCCGGGTCCAGGGCCGCCTTCGCCGCGCGCAGGGCCAGGGCGAAGGGCTCCGGTCGCTGCCGGTCGTAGCCGGGCCGGTGGTCGCGGCCGACGGCGTGGTGGTGGGTGATCGTGGCGCCGAGCCGCCCCAGCACCTCCGACGCCGCCGTCTTCACGTCGTCCCACATGGCCACCTCCGAGCCGGGCCGCCCGGCGGCGATCACCGTGAAGTACGGCGCCGCGCCGTCGGGGTAGACGTGGGTGAACCGGCAGTTGACGTGGCCCTCGGCGCCGGTCACCTCGCGCACGGCGGCTCCCACCTGGGAGCGGACGGCCGAGTAGAGCTCCGCCACCCGGTCCCAGGTGCAGGCCGTCTCGAAGGTCTCCACGATCGCGCTCATCCGGGCCATCCCGTCGCGCACGTAGGGCATGCGCAGGAAGGTGCTCCGCCAGGCGTCGGCCGCGGCGTCGCGGCTCCCGTCGGCGACGGCCACCGTCCCGCCGTGCGCGCGGGCCAGGTCGGCCAGCTCGGCCAGCCGGCTCCCGACCGGCACGGCGGCGGACTCCACCCCGAGCACCAGCACCGCCTCGCCACCCGACGCGCCCGAGAGCGCCGCCTCGCCGGGGTCCAGCAGCCGGCAGTTGGCCGGATGGAGGGCGGCCTGGGCGATGGCCCGCACGGCGTCGATCGCCGCCGTCATCTCCGGGAAGGTCACCGAGGCCGACGCCTTGAACCGCGGGCGGTCCTGCAGCCGCATCCACGCCTCGGTGATGACGCCGAGCGTGCCCTCCGAGCCGAGGAAGAGCCGGTCGGGCGAGGGGCCCGCGCCGGAGCCCGGCAGCCGCCACGACTCGCTGACCCCGGCGGGGGTGACGACGCGCATCGACTCGACCAGGTCGTCGATGTGCGTGTGCAGGGTGGCGTAGTGCCCGCCGGCGCGCGTGGCCAGCCAGCCGCCGAGGGTGGAGAACTCGAAGCTCTGCGGGAAGTGCCGCAGGGTCAGGTCGTGCGGCCGCAGCTGCGCCTCCAGGGCCGGCCCCAGGGTGCCGGCCTGGATGCGGGCGGCCCGGCTGGTGCGGTCGATCTCCAGCACCTGGCCGAGGGTGGTGAGGTCCAGGGAGACCCAGGGACGGTCACCGCGGTACTCGACGCCGCCGACCACGGAGCTGCCGCCGCCGAAGGGAACCACGACCACACCGGCGCCGGCGGCCCAGTCGAGCAGGTCGACGACGTCGGTCTCGCTGTGCGGCAGGGCCACGGCGTCCGGGGCGCCACGCAGGTCCCCGTCGAGCGCCCGGACGACGTCGCGGTAGGCCTTGCCGAAGGTGTGCGCGGCGCGGACGTCGGGGTCGGTGGTGACCGGCAGCGCGGCGGGCGGGACGACCCGGGAGGGCGCCAGGATCAGGTCCCGCACCTCGGGGACGGCCCTCGGACGCTCGGGCAGGCCCGGGATGAGCCCGGCGAGCGCCACGCACTCGTCGTCGGGCAGGGCCCGGTCGGTCGTGCCCCAGCCCCACCAGGAGCGGGTCGCCGTCGCGGTCATCCGGGAGTCCTCCAGGGGGGTGGGTCGGCGGCGTGCAGCGCCGGGTCGTCGGCCGACAGCGTGCGCACCGGCCCGGGCGGCGTCAACGGCCCCTCGAAGCGGACGGTCACCCGGCCCAGGCCGCGGCCCCACACCCACCCGGCGCCGTGCTCGTCGTGCCGCACGTCCTGGCCCGGCCACCAACGTTTCTCCACCGGCAGCGCGACCGGCTCCGCGGCCCGCTGGATCTCCTGCTGGGGCTCGTCCGGGTCGTCGTCCTCGGCGAGCATCCCCTCGGCGAAGAGGTCGCCCTGGGCGTAGACGGACAGTCCCGAGACGCCGACTCCGAGCAGCCGCAGGCCGCCGGCGGTGCCGGCCTCGGTCAGCAGCCGGCGGGCCGTGGTGGCGATCAACCGCGGGTCGTCGGTCGGCTGGGGGAGGGTCTGGGAGCGGGTGAGGGTGGTGAAGTCGTAGCGGCGCAGCTTGAGCGTGACGGTGCGCCCGAGATCGCCCCCTTGCGCAGCCGCTCCCCCACCCGGGCGGCCATCGAGTCGATCTCCCGGCCCAGGACACCGACGTCGGTGAGGTCGCGCTCGAAGGTCTCCTCGTGCGAGACCGACTTGGCCTCCCGGTCGGGGACGACGGCCCGGTCGTCGTCGGCCCGCGCGAGGGCGTACAGGCCCGCGCCGTGCGCCCGGCCGGCGAGCGCCACCAGGTCGGGCAGCGAGCGGGCAGCGAGGTCGCCGACGGTCTTCACACCCACCTGGTGCAGCCGCTCGGCGGTGGCCGGGCCGACCCCGCCGAGCCGGGTGACCGGCAGCGGGTGCAGCACCTCCAGCTCCTGCCCGGGGGCGACGACGACCAGCCCGTTCGGCTTGTCGAGGTCCGAACCGATCTTGGCCATGAGCTTGGAGCTGCCGATGCCCACCGAGCCGGTCACCCCGCCCGTGGCCTCGGCGATGCGGTCCTTGAGGTCGCGGGCCAGGGCGGTGACACCCTCGACCGAGAGGTCGTGCGTGCCGGCGGCGGCCAGGTCGACGTAGGCCTCGTCGATCGACACCGGCTCCACCAGCGGCGAGAGCTCGCGCAGCAGGCCCATGACGACGTCGGACGTGCGCCGGTAGGCGGCGAACCGGCCGCCCAGGAACGCCGTGCCGGGTGGGCAGCGGCGGCGCGCCTCGGCGGTCGACATGGCCGACCTGGCGCCGTAGGCGCGGGCCTCGTAGGAGGCGGTGGCGACGACGCCGCGGCCACCGACGCCGCCGACGACGACCGGCCGGCCGCGCAGTGAGGGCTTGTCGCGCTGCTCGACCGCGGCGAAGAAGGCGTCGAGGTCGAGGTGCAGGATGCTCGCGGCTCCTCTCACGACCAGCGCCTCACCGCTCCATCATCCGCGTCGTCCGGGCGCACTAGGTTCCGGGCATGACGATCCTCGACGAGCAGGGCCGCCCCGAGCCGCCGATGGCGGGTGACGAGGTGTCGACCCTGCTGGGCTTCCTCGACTTCCACCGGGCCACGCTGGCGTGGAAGACGGCCGGCCTGGACGCCGACGCGCTGCGGGTCACGGTCGGTGCCTCGTCGATGAGCCTCGGTGGCCTGCTCAAGCACCTGGCCTACGTCGAGGAGACCTGGTTCGCCTGCCGGGTGCACGGCCTCTCCCGCAGCCCGGTCTGGGACGGCGTGGACTGGGAGAGCGACCCCGACCACGACTGGCAGTCGGCGGTGGCGGACTCCCCCGGTGAGCTGCGGACGCTGTGGGAGGACGCCGTGACGCGCTCGCGTCGGCTGGTCGCCGAGGCGTTGGCCGACGGCGGGCTGGACCGCCCGGCCGCCGTGGCGCTGCGGGACGGCCGGACCCCGACCCTGCGCTGGATCGTCGTCCACATGATCGAGGAGTACGCGCGGCACAACGGTCACGCGGACCTGATCCGCGAGTCGATCGACGGCGCGGTCGGCGAGTAGCGCTCAGGTCGCGGCGTCGACGATCGCCCGCGCCCTGTTCCAGGCGAAGCCGCAGTTGAGCCGGAAGATCTGCTGGCCCGTGGCCCGATCGGTGAAGTGGACCGTGGCGAGCAGCCCGGTCGTGTACGACAGCTGGACCGCGGCCCGGGGGAAGTCGATGACGAGCTCACCCACCGACGAGCCCATCTGCGGCTTGATGAACGCCGCGATCCGGAGGTCGGTCACGGCGACGTAGACCGGGGACGGCGTGCTCAGGCGCATCATGCCGACGCTGGTGACCGCGGCCACCGCGGTGCTCAGTGCCACGTTCGCCGCGATCCGCCGCCCCCCGCCGCCGGGCTTGAGCTGGGCGACGGTCACGTACCGGATCAGCTCGCCGGGCGGCAGCAGGTCCTGGATCCGCTGCCGCACCTTGTCCTTGACCGCCATGACGTCCTCCTCGCGTGGAACCCGCCCACCCATGGGAGCACGGAACGGGCGCCGGCATCGGCGCAGCGCTCAGGCGTCGGTGAGTGCGGCCCCGGGCAACCAGTCGGCGTCGAGCAGCTCGGCGATCTCCTGCAGCGACGCCGTGTCCGCGCCGGCCGTCGACCCGCTGACCGCCAGCCGCTCGACCATCACCTTCGCCACCTGCTCCTCCACCGTGTCGGCCGCGAAGGCGACCCGCCACGGCGAGGTCTTCCCGTCGCGGTGCGTCCGGCCGGTGACCTGCCGGGCCTGGATGCCGGAAAACCGCGGCTGGTGGAACAGGCCGACCCGCGGGTTCGCAGAGGCCGGCGACCCGTTCGGCAGGAGTTCCTCGGCGTGCAGGCTGATCGACGCCGTCACGGTGAAGACGCAGACCATCGCCTCGCCGCGCTGGAAGCGCAGCCGTTCGGCCTCGACGTCGAAGCGGTCGCGCCCGTAGATGCCGGCGACCGGGATCTTCGCGTCGAGCAGTGCCTCCCGGATCGGGTCGGCCGCCGTCTCGACGAACTCCACGGAGACGGCGACCTGGCGTTCGGCCTCCACCTGCGCCTTGATCCAGTCGACGGTCGCCTGCACGCGGATCAGCCCGGCCTTCTGCCGGAACCGGAGCAGCGCGGCCCGGCCGCGGGCGGTCTGCCGGCCGCGCCGGGCCAGCTGCATCTCCGCGCGGAACTCCGACCACTCCGCCTCGTACTGCGCGCGCTCGGCGGGGGTGAGCAGCACCGGCGTGCCGGTCACCGACACCGGTCCCCAGGGCGCCGGGCGGTGCAGCGTCGCGGGCGGGTGGGCATCGGCCAGCCAGGACTGCAGCCGCGCCAGGTCGGCGCGGCGCTCGTCGGCGTCCTCGGTCCACTGCCAGCCGTAGCGGCCACGTTCCACGTGGAACCCGTGCCGATCCAGCGCCGTGGGGAGGTCCGCCCACTCCTTGATCGACTCGCCGTGCCGGGCGGCGAACTCCGGCGCCAGGTAGGGCAGCTCCAGCGGGGTGTGCGCCGGGGTGGCCGTCGCGGCCAGGACGTAGGGGGTGTCCTTGACCCGCGCGGCACCGGAGACGGCCTTCCAGTGCTTCCAGCGCTGGGTGGTCGTGTGCCGCACCATGTGGGCCTCGTCGGCGACGACGACGTCGAACTTCTGCTTGGCCACCTTGCCGAGCCGGTCCCAGGTGGTGACGCACCAGCGCAGTCCGCCGTCGCCGAAGCCGGCGATCGAGCGCGCCCAGTGCGGGATGGTGATCGCGGCCGGCCGGTCGGCGATCACCAGGACCGTGCGCACCGGTCGCTGGGCGGCGATCTCGTGCACCGCGAGGATCGCCGTCCCGGTCTTGCCGACGCCCGGGTCGTCCCCGAGCAGGAAGACCCGGCCGCCGGCTGCGGCGTGCGCTGCGACCGCCTCGGCGCCGGTCTCCTGCGGCTCGCGGGGCACCAGGGCGGGGGTGACGGGCAGCGGGCGCGGGGTCTCGTTGAGCTCGTCCTCGAGGAAGCGTTCCAGGCTGTACGGCGGAGGGTCGTAGGGCGCGAGCTCGGCCGGCAGCGCGCGGCCGACCCACACGTGCGCCTGGAGCCCCGGGTGCCAGACGGCGCCGGGCGCCGGCGCGCGGAACGGCACGGCGAGCACCCACACCCGCTCCCCGGGGGCGGCCGTGGGCATCTCGGGAGCCGGCTTCTTCGCGGCGGGTCTCCGCGGCGCCGCCTTGCGGGCGCGGGTGTCGGTCGTCTTCGTGGCGGTGGTCTTGGTGCTGCGGTTGCTCGTGCTGCGCCGTCGTCCTGGCATGCGTCGGTACTCCCCCTCGTTCCCCGGCACGGTAAGCGGCGGGGACGACGACCCGTCTGATGGAATCGCCGGGTGACGGAGGAGACCGGCGCCGACGAACGCCTGGCGGCCCGCACGCTGGGCGAGGCGGGACCGCGCGTCGTGTTCGTGCACGGGCTGTTCGGCCAGGGCAAGAACTGGACCACGATCGCCAAGGGTCTGGCCGACGGTCACCGGGTCACGCTGCTCGACCTGCCCAACCACGGCCACTCGCCCTGGACGGAGCGGGTCGACTACCTGGACATGGCCGAGCTGGTCGCCGAGGAGCTGTCGTCGTTCGGCGAGCCGGTGACGCTCGTCGGGCACTCGATGGGCGGCAAGGTCGCGATGCAGCTGGCGCTGCGCCGCCCCGAGCTGCTGCGGGCGCTCGTCGTCGTGGACATCGCACCGGTCGAGTACCCGCTGCAGGGCGGGCGGACCGACGACGCCGACGAGGAGGCATCCCCCTTCGAGGAGTTCATCGCCGCTATGCGCGCGGTGGACCTGGAGTCGCTGAAGACCCGCGACGAGGCCGACGCCGCGCTGAAGGCCGCGGTGCCGAGCCGCATGGTGCGCAGCTTCCTGCTGCAGAGCCTGGTCCGGGAGGGCGTCGGCGCCGACGGGGGCTGGCGCTGGCGGCTGAACCTGGACCTGCTGGCGCGCGATCTGGGCGAGCTGCGCCGCTTCCCGGACCCGCCGCCCGGCGCCACCTACGACGGGCCGGTGCTCTGGATCGCCGGGGCGAACTCGCACTACGTGCTGCCGCGGGACCGCGAGCGCATGGACGAGCTGTTCCCGGCCGCCCGGCTGGTGCGGATCAAGAACGCCGGCCACTGGGTGCACTCCGAGCAGCCGGAGATCTTCCTGGAGACGCTGCGCCGCTTCCTGGACGCCGTCGAGTGACGGTCGCCCGGTCGCTGGTGCTGTTCGCCTTGGCGGCGCTGGCCGAGATCGGCGGTGCCTGGCTGGTCTGGCAGGGCGTGCGCGAGCACCGCGGCTGGGCGTGGATCGGCGCCGGGGTGATCGCGCTTGGGCTGTACGGGTTCGTCGCCACGCTGCAGCCCGACGCGAACTTCGGCCGGATCCTCGCCGCCTACGGCGGGGTCTTCGTCGCGGGCTCGCTGGCGTGGGGCATGGTCGTGGACGGCTTCCGCCCCGACCGGTACGACGTCGCGGGCGCGCTGATCTGCCTCGCCGGTGTCGCCGTGATCATGTACGCCCCGCGGGGCGCCTGACAGGACATGGCGCTCGATCTGGGTGGTGCGCTGGTTGCGAGACGCATCAAGTCCTATCGTCCCCAGGGCCATGGAGAACACGGGGGACATCTCACAGCTTGCCGCTGAGCAGCGGGCGTGCGTGCTGATCGACCGACAGCTACGGGCAGCCGGTTGGTCGGTCCAGGACCGTGGCGGGGCAGATCTGAGCCAGACGGGGGTCGCCATCCGCGAAGCCGTCATGGCGGCGGGCCACGGCCGGGCGGACTACCTGCTCTACGTGGACAAGCGCGCCGTGGGGGTCATCGAGGCCAAGCCAGAGGGGACGACGCTGTCCGGCGTCGAGTGGCAGTCCGCGCGGTACGCGGCCGGGCTGCCGCCGGCCGTGCGTCTCAAGGCGCTCACGCTGGACGACCGGCTGCCGTTCGTGTTCGAGGCGTCCGGCTCGGAGGTGCACCTCACCAACGGCTACGACCCGGTACCGCGGGCCCGGCGCGTGTTCAGCTTCCCGCGGCCAGAGACGCTGGCCCGCACGATCCGGCAGGCGGAGGCAGATCCGGCTGCTGCCACCTGGCGCGCGCGTGTGCGGTCGATGCCGCCGCTGATCACGGAGGGCCTGCGGCCGGCGCAGATCACCGCGATCGAGGGGATCGAGCGATCGCTGGCCGAACAGCGGTACAGCCGGTCGCTGGTCCAGATGGCCACCGGCGCCGGCAAGACGTACACCGCCGTGACGACCTGCTACCGACTGCTGAAGCACGGCGGCTTCCGGCGGATCCTCTTCCTCGTCGATCGGAACAACCTCGGTAGCCAGACCCTGGCCGAGTTCCAGAACTACGCCACACCGGACGACGGGCGGCGGCTGACCGAGATCTACAACGTGAACGCGCTGACCAGCGCCGGGATGCTCGACTCGTCCTCGATCGTCGTCTCGACGGTCCAGCGGGTCTACGCGGCGCTCAACGGTAAGACGGTCGAGGACATCGATGACCCGGGCGTGGACAACTACGTCCCGGACGCGCCGGTCGACGTCTCCTACAACCCGCAGATGCCGCCGGAGGCCTTCGACCTGGTCATCGTCGACGAGGCGCACCGGTCGATCTACGGCGTCTGGCGGGGCGTGCTCGAGTACTTCGACGCGCATATCGTGGGGCTCACCGCGACGCCGGTGAAGCAGACGTTCGGCTTCTTCCAGCAGAACCTGGTCTCGGAGTACACCTACGCCGAGTCCGTGGCGGACAACGTGAACGTCGACTTCGACGTCTACCGGATCAAGACCCAGATCTCCGACGCCGGAGCGACGATCGAGGCGGGCACGGTCATCCCGAAGGTCGACCGCCGGACGCGCGTGCAGCGGTACGAGTCCCTGGACGACGACGTCACGTACACCGCTACCCAGCTGGACCGAGCGGTGACGGCGAAGAACCAGATCCGCCTGGTGCTGGAGACGTTCCGGGATCGGTTGTTCACCGAGATCTTCCCGGGCCGCTCGACCGTGCCGAAGACGCTGATCTTCTGCAAGGACGACAACCACGCCGAAGAGGTCGTGACGGCGGTCCGCGAGGTGTTCGGCCAGGGGAACGACTTCGCAGCGAAGATCACCTACAACGCCAAGGACCCGAAGGGCGCGCTCAAGGCGTTCCGGACCTCGCCGACCCTCCGTGTGGCGGTGACCGTGGACATGATCGCGACCGGGACCGACGTCCGGCCGCTGGAGTGCGTGTTCTTCATGCGGGACGTGCGCTCGGCGTCCTACTTCGAGCAGATGAAGGGCCGCGGGTCCCGGACCATCGCCCCGACGGACTTCCAGCTGGTGACGCCGGACGCGGAGAACAAGATCCGGTTCGTGCTGGTGGACGCCGTGGGTGTCACCGAGCACCCGCACGTGGACGCGACGCCGCTGGAGCGGAAGAAGTCGGTCTCGCTCGGCCGGCTGCTGGACAAGGCCGGGATGTACGAGCTGGACGAGGACGAGACGGCGTCGCTGGCGTCCCGGCTTGCGAAGCTGGAGCTCGATCTCACCCCGGCGGAGCGCGCCGAGCTCGACGAGGTGGCCGGTGGGTCGATGCGGTCGATCGTCCAGGGGCTCGTGCACGCCGTGGACCCCGACGAGCAGGCCACGGCGATCGCTGCCCGACCCGACGACCCGGCGGGAGCGGTGCAGGACCTGCTCGATGCGGCGCTGGAGCCGCTGGTGTCGCGTCCGGAGCTGCGGGAGCGGATCAAGGAGCTGCGGCGCCAGCACGACCAGCTGATCGACGACGTGACGCCGGACGTGCTGCTCGATGCCGGTGGCGTCGTGGACACCGCGAAGGCGCGTTCCGTCGTGACGTCGTGGAAGGCGTACCTGGAGGAGAACCGCAGCGAGATCACGGCGCTGGAGCTGCTGTACTCGCAGCCCGGGGACAAGAGCGTGACGTTCACCGAGCTCCGCGAGCTGGCCGACCGGATCAAGCGCCCGCCGCACAACTGGACGCCGGACCTCATCTGGGCGGCCTACGAGGCGATCGAGGTCGGCAAGGTCACCCACGCCGACCGGCACACGGTGACGGATCTGGTGTCGCTCGTGAGGTTCACTCTGGGGGCCGACGACCGACTCGAGCCCTTCGCCACGAAGGTGACCGAGCGGTACCAGGCGTGGTTGGCGCAGCAGGAGCAGGCCGGAGCGGCCTTCACCGAGCGACAGCGCTGGTGGCTGGACCGGATGGCCGACGTGATCGCCGCGTCGGCCGGCATCACGGAGGACGACCTGGACAACGTGCCCTTCACCGAGCACGGCGGCGTGGACGGCTTGATCCGCGACCTCGGCGACAAGGCGGCCGTGTATCTCGCCGACCTCAACCGCGAGCTGACCGCGTGACGCTTCGTATTACGCCCGCAGAGATCGTCGCCAAGGCGGAGGCGTCTGGGCGTCCGGGTCTGCTTGCTACGGCACCGGGCTGGCCGCGCGTTCGGCTCGGCGATGTTGCGACCGTCGTGAACGGCGCGGCATTCTCTTCGCAATTCTTCAATATCGATGGCGACGGAATGCCGCTCATCCGGATTCGCGATGTCGGCGCTACCAGGATTGGTACTTGGTACAGCGGCCCCTGGGAGGAGCGGTATCGCGTCCGCCGGGGCGACCTCCTGGTCGGTATGGACGGTGACTTTCGTGTCACCACGTGGAAGGTTGAAGATGGCCTGTTGAATCAACGGGTCTGTCGCATCGACGTGGATGAAGAGCAGTACGATCGGCGATTCCTGGTATTGGTGCTGCAGGGGTATCTGGACGCAATCCAGAAGGCCACGTCTTCTACAACCGTGAAGCACTTGTCGTCCAGGTCCGTCGCAGACATCCCCTTGCCCCATCCGGACCTCACCCACCAGCGGCGCCTGGCCGACCTGATGGAGGACCACCTCTCCCGCCTCGACGCTGGCAACGACTACCTGCAGGCTGCCCGCCAGCGCTTGGACAACATGCGCAGGGCAGCCGTGTGGGACGCGCTGACCGGGTCCGATGCGCCAGGGGATCGCAACGTCACGCTGGCCCGTGCAGACACCGAGGACGGGGGCCTTCCTGCGCTGCCGCACGACTGGACCTGGACGCGCCTCGGTGACGTGGCGGACGTCGTCGGCGGCGTCACCAAGGACGCCAAGAAGGAGTCCGCGCCCGATGTCGTCGAGGTCCCCTACCTCCGCGTGGCCAACGTGCAGCGTGGGCGGCTGGACCTCGGCCACGTGACGGCGATCCGGGTGCCCCGGGCGAAAGCCGAGAGCCTGCGCCTCCTGCCAGGGGACGTCCTGCTCAACGAAGGTGGAGACCGCGACAAGCTCGGCCGGGGCTGGGTGTGGGAAGGCCAGATCGAGCACTGCATCCACCAGAACCACGTCTTTCGAGCCCGCGTCCGTGACGATCAGCTCGACCCCTATCTCCTCTCCTGGGCCGGCAACTACATCGGTGGCGCATGGTGCGAGCGAAACGGTCGGCAGAGCGTGAACCTCGCATCCATCAGCTTGTCGAAGATTCGCTTGATGCCCGTTCCGGTTCCACCTCGCCACCTGCAGGCGGTCATCCGTGGCCGCGTCGAGGCAGTGTTCGAATCGACCGCGCGGCTTGAAGCAGCACTCCTCACCGGCGAACGACGTGCGGTCGGCTTGCGCCGGGCGCTCCTCAACGCAGCCTTTTCGGGGCGGCTGACCGGCCGAAACACCGATAGCGACGTCGTCGAGGAGCTGGTTGAGGTGGCTTCGTGATCCCCGACTTCCAATCGCTGATGCGGCCGTTGCTGGAGGCGCTCAGCGACGGCTCGGTCCGGCGCACGCGGGATCTCGTGGACATCATGAGTGACCGGTTCGAACTCACCGATGAAGAACGGGCGGCGATGCTGCCCAGTGGACGACAGCGGCTCATGCACAATCGGGTGGGCTGGTCGATCACCCATCTCTTCCAGGCGGGCCTGCTGGAACGGCCGACGCGTGGGCACATCGTCATCACGGACTCGGGCCGCGAGGTGCTGGCCACTCATCCCGACCGAGTGGACATGTCCGTGCTCTACGGCTTCGAGTCCTACCGCGAGTTCCGCTCCCGGAGCAGCGCCCGGGAGTCCTCGGATGACGCGTCCGCCGCCGCCGAACCGCAGGCGGAGTCCGCTTCTCCACAAGACCTCCTCGCCCAGGCGGTCACCGAGAACCGCGCCGCGGTCGAGGGTGAGCTGCTCAAGCGCGCCCTGGCGCTCTCCCCCACCGAGTTCGAGCGTCTCGTCGTCCGGCTGCTGGAACGGATGGGCTATGGCCGGGCCGGCGCGGTGGAGCATTCAGGGCGCAGCGGTGACGCGGGCATCGACGGGATCATCAGCCAGGACCCGCTCGGGCTCGACCGCATCTACCTCCAGGCCAAGCGCTACGCGCCCGACCAGTCGGTGCAGCGTCCCGCTATCCAGGGATTCGTCGGCGCCCTCATGGGCGCGCAGGGCGACCGAGGCGTCTTCATCACTACCAGCAGCTTCTCGGGCGGTGCCCGTACCGAAGCCGAGCGCGTCAACGCACGCATCGAGCTCATCGACGGGCAGCGGCTTGCCGAGCTCATGCTGCGGCACGGCGTGGGTGTGCAGGCAGAGGTCACCGTGACGCTGCACCAGCTCGACGAGGACTTCTTCGAGTCCCTGTGAGCACCAGGCGGCCGAGCCGCCGGTGGATCAGGGGCCGGCCCGACTGAGGACTTCCGTCCCATCCGGCCGGTACGTGTGCCAGCGGCCGGTGCCGGGATCTCGGCGGATGGTGAAGCCACCCTCGTGGCAGCTCGTGTGGTGGCGCTCGCAAAGAAGAGCGCCGTTGTCGCAGCTGGTCGGGCCCCCGTGCGCCCAGTGGACGACGTGGTGGACGTCGCACCACTCCGGCGGGGCGTCGCAGCCGGCGAAGACGCAGTGCCCGTCGCGGAGCTCGATAGCTCGGCGGATCGCCGCGCTCGCGGTCCGCTGAGCGCGGCCGACGTCTAGCGGCAGGCCGTCGGGGCCGGTGATGATCCGGACGACGCTGGCGTCGCAGGCCAGCCGCCGCGCCGTCTCCGGGTTGATCGGACCGGCCCAGCCGAGCGAGCCACCCGAGACGCCGGGGGCACCACGCTCGGCGCACAGGGCGAACCAGTCGATCGTCACCCGCACGTGCGGCCGCTCGCCCCGCACGGCGGGCAGCGAGCCGCCGACGAGGGCCCCGCGAGCCAGCGCGACCAGCGCCTCGCCCTGCCGCTCGGCGTGGGAGCGGAGATCGCCGGCAGGGCGGTCGCCGTTCATGAGGGCGCCGAGAGCGGTGTGTAGGCACTCGCCGCCGGTGGCATCGAGCTCGCCCCGCAGGTACACGCGCCCGTCCATGCCCGTGGCCATGGTGAACCGCCGGCGGACGTCGGCGGCGTCGTCGAGGCTGCCGTCCGGGTCGACGCCGGCGACCCACGCCTTCACGCCGCGGGCCGTCTCGTGCGGAGCCGTCGCCCGGGCCAGCCCGGCCAGGATGGCGTCGGTCTCGCCGAGGTCGACCCCCGCCTCCGCCGCCTTGGCCATTCGTCCCGGCGTCAGGGCCTTCGTGATGACCCGGGCGTGCGCGGCGCTGATCGCTCCGTCGGCGAACGCGCCCGCGGTCTCCGGCAGATGCTCGAGCCGCCGCCCCGTGGAGACCGTCGCCGTCGCCTGCTCCGGCGCCATCCGGCAGCTGCCGCGCAGCCAGGCCTTCATGGACACCGCGCCGTCGAGGCAGTAGGCCTCACGGCGGTCCGCGGCGCGGACGGCCGAGGTGAGCGCCGCCGCGACGCGGTTGGCCGCGGTGCTCAGTTCCCCGACGAGGTCGAGCAACGTGTCGTCCGACAGCTCGGCGAGGTCGACGCCGGCCAGCTGGTCCAGGGCGGAACGGAGCTCGGACACGTGCTCGCTTCCCTCCTGAACGGCTTCACCGACACCCCAACCCTAAATGGGGGGTCTGACAGAAAAGCCCAGCTCAGAGCGGCTACGAGAGGATTGCGTCAACGAATCCTGAGCCGCTCTGCAGACGCCCCGACGCGCCGGGCCGCCCACCTCGGGGAGACACCCGTGCAGCGTGCGAGCATCGACCCGACGCGGGGAGAACGCCCGCCGACGCGGGGAGAGCAGTGACCGAGGCACGGCGGCTCGTCGACAAGCTGTGGAGCTACTGCAACGTCCTGCGCGACGACGGCGTCTCCACCATCGAGTACACCGAGCAGCTGACCTACCTGCTCTTCCTCAAGATGGCCCACGAGCGCGAGACCCGGCCGCTCAAGCCCGAACGCATCGTCCCGGCGCACTGCTCGTGGCAGCGCCTGCTCGATGCCGACGGCGACGAGCTGGAGCTGACCTACCGGCACATCCTCGAGGACCTCGCCCGCCAGCCCGGCGTCCTGGGCGTCGTCTTCCGCAAGGCGCAGAACCGGATCCAGGACCCGGCGAAGCTCAAGCGCCTCATCGTCGACCTGATCGACAAGGAGAACTGGTCGGCGTCGGGCACCGACATCAAGGGCGATGCCTACGAGTCGCTGCTGGCCAAGGGCGCCGAGGACATCAAGTCCGGCGCCGGCCAGTACTTCACGCCCCGGCCGCTCATCGAGGCCATGGTCGACTGCCTCCAGCCGAATGCCGCGGACACGGTCATCGACCCCGCGGCCGGCACCGGCGGCTTCCTCCTGGCCGCCCACGACTACGCCTCGAAGCACGCCCAGGACATGACGCCGGAGGAGCGCGACCACCTGCGGGACGGCTTCGCGCACGGTGTCGAGCTGGTCGACGGCACCGCCCGGCTGGCCGCGATGAACCTCATCCTGCACGGCATCGGCAAGCCCAGCGGGCAGAGCCTCATCGAGGTGAAGGACGCGCTGCTCGCGGACCCGGGTCAGCGGTACTCCGTCGTCCTCTCCAACCCGCCGTTCGGGCGGAAGAGCTCGATCACGATGGTCGGCGCCGACGGCCGTGAGGCGCGCGAGGACCGGGAGATCGAGCGGGCCGACTTCGTCGTCACCACGGCGAACAAGCAGCTCAACTTCCTGCAGCACATCGCGACGATCATGAAGATGTCCGGCCGGGCGGCCGTGGTCCTGCCCGACAACGTCCTCTTCGAGGGCGGCGCCGGCGAGACGATCCGCAAGAAGCTGCTGCGCGACTACGACGTGCACACCTTGCTGCGCCTGCCGACCGGCATCTTCTACGCGCAGGGCGTGAAGGCGAACGTGCTGTTCTTCGACAAGAAGCCGGCCGCCGACCACGCGTGGACCGAGAAGCTGTGGGTCTACGACCTGCGGACCAACCAGCACTTCACGCTCAAGCAGAACCCGCTGCGGCGCAGCCATCTCGACGAGTTCGTCGAGTCGGTCCGGCCCGGCCGTCCGCGCACGGAACGGGTCGAGAGAGAGCGCTTCCGTGCCTTCACCTACGACGAGATCGTCGCCCGCGACAAGGCCAACCTCGACATCACCTGGCTGAAGGACGCCTCCCTGGAGGACCTCGACGACCTCCCAGCTCCCGAGGTCATCGCCCGGGAGATCGTCGACGACCTCACCGCAGCGCTCGCCGAGTTCGAGGCTGTCGCGCTGGCGCTGGAGGAGGCTGGCGGCTCGACCGCAGAGGCAAGCCTGGAGGTCTGAGTGGTCCGCTGACATCCTGCGGGCATGCGGCAGGAGTCGGTGGTGCACCGTCCCCACCCCGCCCTGCGCCCGTACGTCGCCGCGGCCGTCGGCTACCGCCACGAGGGCTTCCCACCCGGGGAGCACCTCGGCCTCCCCTCCCCCTGGCCGACCCTGGTCGTCACCCTCGACGAGCCCCTCGTCATGGCCGCGCACCCCGACCCCACCCATGCGCCGGGCAGCTTCGAGGCCCTGGTCGGAGGCCTGCACACCCGGCCAGCCCGGATCGCCCACGCCGGCCGGCAGTCCGGCATCCAGCTCTCCCTCACCCCCGCCGGCGCCCGGGCGCTGCTTGGCGTCCCCGCCGGCGCCCTGGCGTCGCTCGACTGCCCGCTCGAGGAGCTGCTGGGCGCCCGCGGACGGGAGGTGGTCGAGCGGATCCGCGCCGCCGACGACTGGCCCGGCCGGTTCGCCGCCCTGGACGCGGTGCTCCTCCGGGACCTCCGGGACGACGACGTCTCAGCGCCCGAGCTGGCCGAGGCGTGGCGGCTGACGACGGCGGCCCACGGCCGGCTGCGGGTGTCAGAGGTCGCCGCCCGGATCGGCTGGTCGCCGCGGCACCTGGAGCAGCGGTTCCGCGCCGAGACCGGGCTCGCGCCCAAGGAGGCCGCACGCGTCGTCCGGTTCGACCGGGCCCGCCGAGCGCTGGCCGGCCGGGTGTCGGCCGGGCGCCCGGCCGACCTGGCCGGGCTGGCCGCGGCCGCGGGCTTCGCCGACCAGGCGCACCTGACCCGCGAGTGGCGGGCGTTCTCCGGCTTGCCGCCCACCCGCTGGCTGGCCGCCGAGTTCGGATACGTCCAAGACACCGCGGCCCTCGACGCGGCACTCTCCGCATCATGACGACTCCCACGCCTACCGTCTGGCCGGCGTTCCGTGCGGCCGACGCGCCCGCACTGATCCGCTGGCTGGTCGACGTCCTGGGTTTCACCGAGACCCTCGTGGTCCGTGACGGCGACCTGGTGGTGCACGCCGAGCTCGCCTGGCCGCCCGGCGGGGGCGTCATGCTCGGCTCGGTCCGCGACGACGGGAACTGGCACGCGCAGACCGCCGGCGCCTACCTCGTCACGGACGACGTCGAGACCGTCTGGGCGCGCGCGCAGGACGCCGGAGCGGAGGTCCTCCGCCCGCTGCACTCCCCGGACCACGGAGGGCAGGAGTTCTCCGTGTGCGACCCCGAGGGCAACAACTGGAGCGTGGGCAGCTATCGCGGGGCGCCGAGGCCGTGACGCCTGACGACGTCCGGACCATCGCGCTCGCCCTGCCCGAGGTGACCGAGGGCGATCACCACGGCCATCCCGCCTACCGGCTCGGGACCAGCGTCCTGGCCACGCAGTGGACCACCGCCCAGCTCAACGTGCTGCTCGACGAGTCCGCCGCTCGCGCCGCCGAGGGCGGCCCGTGCGCGCTGCTCTGGTGGGGCCAGCGGCTCTCCGGCATCCAGGTCGACCTGACCGAGGCGACGCCGGAGCTCGTCGCAGACCTCCTGGAGGAGGCCTGGGCGCGGCCGGCCCCGGCCCGGCTGCGGCGCCGACACCACCCGGAGGGCTGACCCGCCGGTCGCGAGAGGCGCCGGCGCCAGCCAAGATCAGCCGCATGAGCGACGCCCGTGCCGGACAGCCCGCGCAGCCCCGCGACCTGATCGACGTCGCCTCGCTCGTCACGGCCTACTACACGCGCGAACCCGATCCGACCGACCCCGGTCAGCAGGTCGCGTTCGGCACCAGCGGGCACCGCGGCTCGGCCTTCGACGCCGCCTTCAACGAGGCGCACATCCTCGCCACGACCCAGGCGATCTGCGAGTACCGCGCTGCCCAGGGCTACGACGGGCCGCTCTTCCTGGGCCGCGACACCCACGCGCTCTCCGAGCCGGCCTGGGCCAGCGCACTGGAGGTGCTGGCCGCCAACGACGTTCACGTCCTGGTCGACGCCGCCGACCGGTACACGCCCACCCCAGCGGTCAGCCACGCCATCCTCCGGGCCAATCGGGGGAAGCGGACCGGCCTGGCCGACGGCATCGTCGTCACCCCCTCGCACAACCCGCCGCGCGACGGCGGGTTCAAGTACAACCCGCCGTCGGGCGGCCCGGCCGACACCGACGCCACCAGGGTGATCGCCGACCGCGCCAACGAGCTGCTGCGCAGCGGGCTCGACGGGGTCCGCCGCATCCCGTTCACCCGCGCCCGCGCGGCCGCCCGGGCCCACGACTTCCTCGGCGACTACGTCGACGACCTGCCCACCGTCCTCGACCTCGACGCCGTCCGGGAGGCGGGCGTGCGCATCGGCGCCGACCCGCTGGGAGGCGCCAGCGTCGACTACTGGGCCGCGATCGCCGAGCGGCACGGCCTGGACCTCACCGTCGTCAATCCGCTCGTCGACCCGACGTGGCGGTTCATGACGCTGGACTGGGACGGCAAGATCCGCATGGACTGCTCGTCGCCCTCGGCCATGGCCTCGCTCATCGACAAGCGCGGCGACTACGCGATCGCCACCGGGAACGACGCCGACGCCGACCGGCACGGCATCGTCACCCCCGACGGCGGGCTGATGAACCCGAACCACTTCCTCGCGGTCGCGATCGACTACCTCTTCCAGCACCGCCCCGAGTGGGGTGCGGGCACCGCCGTCGGAAAGACGCTCGTCTCCTCCTTGCTCATCGACCGGGTCGTCGCCGGCCTCGGCCGGCGCCTGGTCGAGGTGCCCGTCGGCTTCAAGTGGTTCGTTCCCGGCCTCCTCGACGGCTCCGTCGGCTTCGGCGGCGAGGAGTCGGCCGGCGCCTCCTTCCTCCGCCGGGACGGCGGGGTGTGGACGACGGACAAGGACGGCATCCTGCTGGCCCTGCTGGCGAGCGAGATCCAGGCCGTGGCGGGCCGGTCCCCCTCGCAGCTGCACGCCGAGCTGACCGCGCGGCACGGCGAGTCGGCCTACGCCCGTATCGACGCCCCGGCGAACCGCGAGCAGAAGGCGGCGCTGGGCAAGCTGTCGCCGGAGGCGGTCACCGCCACCGAGCTGGCCGGCGAGCCGATCGTTGCCAAGCTGACCCGCGCCCCCGGCAACGACGCCGCCATCGGTGGGCTCAAGGTGGTCACCGAGAACGCCTGGTTCGCCGCGCGCCCGTCGGGCACCGAGGACGTCTACAAGATCTACGCGGAGTCCTTCGGCGGACCGGAGCACCTGGCCCGGGTCCAGGAGGAGGCCCGGGCGGTCGTGGGCGAGGCGCTGGGCGGCTGACCTGCCCACTCGGGTGACGCGGGTCGTGTCGGTCTCGGTAGGGCTCGGCCGGCCCGGCAGACTGGTCGCATGACCGACGCTCAGCAGTGGGGCCCGCCGTCCGCGGACGGACCGGGACAGCCGGGCTCCGGTGGCGTGCCCCAGCAGCAGCCGGGTCACGGTCAGTTCCCGCAGCAGCCCTACGGCCAGGCGCCCTACGGGCAGGCGCCCTACGGCCAGGCGCCGTACGGCCAGCAGCCCTACGACCAGTACGGGCAGCCGGTCCTCGGCCAGCCGCCGTACGGCCAGGGCCCGTACGGTCAGCACGCCCAGCAGCCCTACGCCCAGCAGCCCTACGCCCAGCAGCCCTACGGCCAGCAGCCCTACGGCCAGTACGCACCGCCGGCGTGGGCGGTGCCCACGTGGCCCTACGGTCCCGGCCGCCCCGGCACGGCGACCACCGCCGCCGTCTTCGGCTTCGTCACCGGCGGGCTCACCGCGTTCGTCTCCCTCGGCACGCTGGTCGGGGTCCTCAGCGGCGGCGGCGATCCGGTGACCACCATGCTGTCGCTCGGTGCGCCGTGCGCCGCCGGCCTGATCACCGGTGGTGTGCACCTGATGCAGCGGCGGTCCGCACGGGTGCTCTTCTGGTCGGCCGTCGCCTCGATCGGAGTCCTGGCACTGGCCGTGCTCTCCGCTCTCATCAGTCTGACCGGCGACGACCAGGTCGGCGCGGTGGTCGTCTGTCTGGTCGCTGCCGTCCTGCCGGTGGTCACGGCCGTGCTCGCCCGCACCAGGATCGTCACGGAGTGGGGCGACTCCTTCTGACGCCCCTGCCGAGCCGCGAGAGGGTCAGCGGCGGGCGTCGGGACGGCGGCGTGCCTTGTCGGCGTACATGTCGTCGTCGGCCTCACGGACCAGGCGCTCGTAGACCTCGTCCGGGGCCTCGCCCCCGCGCGCGGTGCCGATGCCGATGCTGATGCCCACCGGCACCTGGGCGCCGTCGAGCTGCAGCGGCTCGGTCACCGTCGTGCGCAGCCGCTCGGCCAGCGCCTCGGCGTCGGCCCGCTGCGTGTTCTCGCAGACGATGCTGAACTCGTCGCCGCCCAGCCGGGCGGCGGTGTCGCTGGCCCGCAGCACGGAGCGGAGTCGGTCGGCGAAGGCGACGAGGACCTGGTCGCCCATCGGGTGCCCCAGCTCGTCGTTGATCGCCTTGAACCCGTCGAGGTCGATGACGAGCACGCAGGTCGGCGTGTTCTCCCGGTGCCCGCGGTCCAGGGCGTGCCGGAGCCGGTCGTGGAACAGCAGCCGGTTCGGCAGCCCGGTCAGCGGGTCGTGCAGCGAGCGGTGCACGAGCTGGGCCTCGAGCGCCTTGCGCTCGGTGATGTCCTCGATGATGAGGACGAGGTGCGCGGCCTGACCGTCGCTGGTCTCCGCCACCCACGAGGCGGTGATCTGCACCGGCAGGTGTGCCCCGTCGGCACGGGTCAGCCGGGTCTCGTGCCGCATCGGCCGGTCCGGTTCGGCCGTCAGCGTCATGTGCGCCTCGCGGGCGGCCCCGACGGAGTCCGGGTGCACCAGGTCCATGACCGAGCGCCCGTGCAGGTCCTCGGCCGAGCGGCCCACCATGACGCACAGCGCCGGGTTGACGTCGACGAGGAGCCCGCCGGGGGTCGTCAGCGCGATCCCCATCGGCGCGTTGGCGAAGGCGCTCCGCCGATCCGCCGGGGGAAGGGCATCCGCCACCTCGATCACCCGAGCACCTCCTCTCCGGCACCCATCTTGCGGGACGCCCCTGACGATCCGCCGGGTGGACCGGCCGGCGTCGTCGTCAGACGCCTGATCGGGCGAACGATCGGCAGGGGTGCAGGATGCTGAGATACCCGCGACGCACCGAGGAGACGCAGATGTTCGAGTTCGACCTGGTGCTGCCCGCCTCGGTCGACGTCCGCGAGGTCGGCATGCGCGACGGCCTGCAGCTGGAGGCCCCGGTCCCGCTGGCGGGCAAGCTCGCGATGCTGGAGGCCCTGGTCGCGACCGGTGTCCGCCGGATCGAGGCGACGTCGTTCGTCTCGCCCCGGGCCGTGCCCGCTCTCGCCGACGCCGACCAGGTGGCCGCGGAGCTGGCCCGCTGGCCGGAGGTCCACTGGTCGGCGCTGGTGGCCAACGCCCGGGGCGCCGTCCGCGCCGTGGACTCCGGCGTCGCCGACCTCGAGTACGTCGTCTCCGCCTCCGACGGCCACAGTCGTGCCAACGCCGGTCGCAGCACCGCCGAGGCGGTCGCCGCGGTGGGGGAGGTCGCCGCCCTTGCGCACGGGGCCGGCGGTTCGCTCGAGGTCATCATCGCCACCGCGTGGGACTGCCCCTTCGACGGGCGCACCCCCGTCGCGCGCACCGTCGACGTCGCCCGCGCCGCCGTGACCGCCGGCGCCGACCAGCTCTGCCTGGGCGACACGATCGGGACGACGACGCCGCTGCGCGTGGTCACGCTCGTCGACGCGGTTCGGCGGGCCTGCCCGGGTATCGCCGTGGGCGTGCACTTCCACGACACCCGCGGAACCGGCCAGGCCAACGCGCTGGCGGCGATCCAGGCGGGGGTGACGCAGCTCGACGCCTCCGTGGGCGGCCTCGGCGGCTGCCCCTTCGCGCCGGGTGCGAGCGGCAACATCGCCACCGAGGAGCTGGTCTACATGCTGGAGGAGTCGGGCGTGCGCACCGGGCTGGACCTCGATGCGGTGCTCGCCGCCGCACGGGTGACCGAGCAGCAGGTGGGGCACGAGCTGCCCAGCTCGCTGTACCGCGCCGGGGGCCGATCCGTCCCGCGGGGCGCGGAGGCCCGCTCGTGACCGCCGGCGATACGCCCCGCATCGTCGACCCCCGGCTCATGCGCGACGTGCTCGGCCACTTCGCCTCCGGGGTCACGGTGCTCACGGCGCAGACCCCCGACGGCCCTCTCGGGTTCACCTGCCAGTCGTTCAGCTCGCTGTCGCTGGACCCGCCGCTGGTGGCCTTCGCCCCGGCGCGCACCTCGCGCACCTGGCTCCGGCTGCGCGAGATCGGCCGGTTCTGCGTCAACGTCCTCGCCGAGGACCAGGACGACGTCTCGCAGAACTTCGCCCGCTCCGGCGTCGACAAGTTCGCGGGCGTGCCGTGGACGCCGAGCCCGCACGGCTCCCCCGTGCTCGACGGCGTGACCGCGTGGATCGACGGCGAGCTGTGGGCCGAGTACGACGGCGGTGACCACACGATCGTCGTCGCCCGGGTCCTGGACCTCGGTGCCTCGGCCGAGCGGCGTCCGCTGCTCTTCCACCGCGGCGCCTACGGCCTGCTGCACACGCGCGAGCGCTGAGCCGCACGGTTCCCCGCGCGGTTTCCGGGGCACGGAGAGGGCGGGCGCGCCCGCCGTGCCCGGATGCGAGGAGGGATCGCGATGGGACTGCTCGACCTGATCTTCGGCCGCCGGAGGCGGAACGATCGCTCGTACGGCCGGGGCTACGACAGCGGGTACGACAGCGACTACGGGCAGCCCCGTGCCGCGCGCACACCCGACGAGCAGGCCCTCGAGCGCTACCGGTACCTCCTGCGGACCGCACCGCCGGACAAGATCGAGGAAGCGCACGCCGAGGCCTTCGCCCAGCTCACGCCCGAGCAGCGGCGCCAGGTCCTGACCCAGCTGGGCGACGCCGTCCCCGCGAGCGAACGGCCGACCAGTGACGACCCGCGCACGCTCGCCCGGGCCGCGACCCGCGCCGAGATGCGCCAGCCGGGCTTCCTGGAGCGGGCCTTCGGCCCGGGGCCGGGCCGCTACGGCACCGGGTACGGCGGCGGGTACGGCGGTGGCTACGGCCCCGGCTACGGCCCCGGTTACGGCCCGGCCTACGGCGGCGGCTTCGGCGGCATGGGCATGGGCGGCATGATCGGCGGCAGCATGCTCGGCACCATCGGGGGCCTCGTCGTCGGCAGCGCCGTCGCCGACGCCCTGTTCGACACCGGGCTGGGCGACGGCGGCCTGTTCGGCGGCGGTGACGAGGAGGCCTACGCGGCTGGGTACGAGGACGGCGCCGGAGCCGACGGCGGCGACTACGGCGGCGACTACGGAGGAGACTTCTCCGGCGGTGCCGACGGCGGCTGGGGCGGGGACTACGGCGGCGGGGACTTCGGCGGCGGGGACTTCGGAGGGGACTTCGGCGGCGGGGACTTCTGACCGCCGGCTACTGACCGCGGTGCCGGTCAGGCCGGGCTGTCCGTCCGGTCCGACCGGTTCCGGGTCCGCCTGAGCAGCAGCAGGCCCAGCACCGGCAGTACCAGGGGCACGTAGCCGTAGCCGCTGCCGTAGCCCGACCACACCGTGTCGTCGGGGAAGGCCGCCGGATCCGCCAGGGAGAGCGTGCCGACGGCGAGCACGCCCACGAGCTCCACGGTGATCGCGGTCAGCGCCGTCCGTCGGCCGGTGGCACCCCCGCGGACCAGCCCGACGGTCGCCACCACGTAGACGACCGCCGCCAGCGCGGAGAGCAGGTAGGCCAGCGGCGCCTCGGAGAACCGGGTGCCGATCTGCACACCGGCGCGGGCTCCGGCGGCGAGGGCGAAGATCGCGTAGAGGACCACCAGGACACGGGTGGGGCCACCGGACGGTGCGCCGGAGCTCTCGGCCGCGGGACCCAGGGCGGAACGATCAGACACGCGTGGCCTCCCACAGCTGCAGCAGTCGCCAGACCATGACGCCGATCGCCGCGGCCGCGACCGCCAGCACCGTTCCCGCCCAGCGGGTCCGCTCGTTGCGGGCCCACAGCCCGCCGGCCACCGGGATGAGCAGCACCCCGAACAGGTAGCCGAGGAACGTCGCCGTCTCGACGGGCCGGTCGCCGCGGGCCAGGTCCACGCCGGCGAGAACGGCCTGGACCACCAGGAGCGCCTCCAGCAGGCAGACGCCGGCCACGTGCAGGAGTCCGATGCGCCTCCGGGCGAGGGTGGAGGCGATGCCCAGCAGCGTGAGCAGCCCCGCCACGACCGTGATGGCGACGACGAGCGGGAGCGTCACCGCGCGGATCCGGCAGCCAGGAGCACGCGGTCATCCTCCCGCGTCCACCTGGGAACCCCCTCGCGGGGGCGGTCGGGCCGCTCCTCAGCGGTGCACGGAGGACATGTCCGGGTAGCGATCGCCCACGGCAGCGCCCAGCGGCGCGGCCTCGTCGAGTCGCCGGAGGTCGCCGTCGGAGAGCGTGACATCGGCGGCCGCGGCGTTCTCCTCCAGGTACGACACCCGCTTGGTGCCCGGGATCGGCACCACGGCCGGGTTGCCGTTCCGGCCGCTCTGCGCCATGACCCAGGCGAGCGCGAGCTGGCCCGCGGTCACGCCCTTCTCGTCGGCCAGCTCGCGCACCCGCTCGACCAGACGCAGGTTCTGCTGGAACGCCTCCCCCTGGAACCGGGGGTTGTGCCGGCGGAAGTCGTCGGCCGCCAGGTCGTCGACGCTGCGGATCTGCCCGGAGAGGAAGCCACGCCCCAGCGGGGAGTACGCGACGAACCCGATCCCGAGCTCGCTGCAGGTGGCCAGCACGCCGTCGTCCTCCGGGTCGCGGGTCCACAGCGAGTACTCGGTCTGGACGGCGGTGATCGGCTGCACGGCGTGCGCGCGGCGGATGGTCTCGGGTGCGGCCTCGGAGATGCCCGCGTGCCGGATCTTCCCCGCCTGGACCAGCTCGGCCATGGCGCCCCAGGTGTCCTCGACGGGCACCGAGGTGTCCACCCGGTGCTGGTAGTAGAGGTCGATGACGTCGACGCCGAGACGCTGGAGCGAGGCGTCGCAGGCGCGGTGCACGTACTCGGGGCGACCGTTGATCCCGACGAACGAGCCGTCCTCGCGCCGCTCGTTGCCGAACTTCGTGGCGACGACGACCTGCTCGCGACGCCCCTCGATCGCCCGCCCGACCAGCCGCTCGTTGGTGAAGGGGCCGTACATGTCGGCGGTGTCGAGGAAGGTCACCCCGAGGTCGAGCGCCCGGTGGATCGTGCGGATCGACTCGTCCTCGTCCCGGGTGCCGTAGAAGTCGCTCATCCCCATGCAGCCCAGGCCCTGGGCGGAGACGGTCAGGTCGCGGAGCGTCTGCGTGCGCATGGACCGGTCCTGCCCGGGAGGAGCGGTCACCAACCGGCCGGTAACCCGGCAGGCGCTTCGTCGTTGTCCGGTCACGTCCCGATGCCGTGACAGACACCGAGGAGAGCCATGACCCGCTCGTCCCGTCGCCTGCTGGGGGTGGTCTCCGGCGCGGTCGTCGTCGGCGCCCTCGTCGCGGGCCCCGCCCAGGCCGCGCCCGCGCCGGCCCCGGTCCAGGACTTCCTGGCCGAGCAGCTGACCACGCTGACCGGTACGACCACCGTGATGGTGCACGGCACCGATGCCGCCGCCGCCAGGTCCGCGGTGGCGGCGACCGGCATGCGGACGGTGACCGAGTTCGAGCGCATCGGCGTCGTGGTCGCCTCCGGCACCGCCGACCAGATCGAGGCGGCGCGCACGCAGCCCGGGGTCACCTACCTCGAGGGCAACACCCCGATCGAGTTCGCCCAGGAGACGTCGAACACCGCCACCCGCGGGGCCGAGGCGGTCGCCACGCTCACCGGCGCCAACGGCGAGGCCCTCGACGGCAGCGGCGTCTCCGTCGCGGTCATCGACTCGGGCGTCGACCCGAACCACCCCTACTTCCGCGAGCCCGACGGAGGCAGCGCGGTCGTCGCCAGCCTCAAGAGCCTGTGCCTGCTCGAGACCAGCACCAGCCCCGGCTGCGTCGTCCCGGTGCCGACCGCTCTCGACACCGACACCCTCGCCGTCGGTGGGCACGGCACGCACGTCAGCGGGATCGTGGCCGGCCGGCCGACGACCCTGTCCGACGGTGCCACCCTCCAGGGCGCGGCCCCGGGCGCGAGCCTGGTCTCGATCTCGACCGGCGCGGTGCTGCTGATCGTCGGGGCGGACTCGGCGCTGAACTGGGTGCTGGAGAACCACGAGCACCCGTGCGGCGCCGCCGTCCCCGCCTCGGTCTGCCCGCCGATCAAGGTGACCAACAACAGCTACGGGCCGAGCGGGGGCGGCGAGTTCGATCCGAACTCCGCCACGGTGAAGCTGCAGCGGGCGCTGGCCGCCGAGGGCGTCGTCACCGTCTGGGCCGCCGGCAACGACGGGGGCGACGGCTCCACCTCGCTCACCAACCCGCCCGGCCAGGACCCGACCGGCGGCATCCTCTCCGTCGCCTCCTTCTACGACCAGGACACCGGCACCCGCGACGGCACCGTCAGCGAGTACTCCTCCCGCGGTGCGGCGGCCGACCCCGCCACGTGGCCCGACCTCTCGGCGCCCGGTGAGAACATCACCTCGTCCTGCCGCCCGTACCTGCCCATCTGCTCGACCGGGCTGGACTTCCGCAACGGCCCCGGCCTGCTCGACGTCGGCACCTTCAACACGATCAGCGGCACGTCGATGGCCGCGCCGCACATCGCCGGCATCGTGGCGCAGCTGCTCCAGGCCGACCCGACCGCGACCCCGGCGGAGGTCGAAGCGGCGCTCAAGGGCACGGCGTACCGCTACACCGACGGCGCCGCGTACCGCGCGGTGGGCGGCTACACGACGTCGTTCGACAAGGGCACCGGCCTGGTCGACGTCGTCGCCGCGGTGCAGCGGCTCACCGGCGCCACCGCCACCGCCACCGGCTGACCCCCGCCCCGCCCGCCCCCACCTCACCTCCGACGTGATCATGAAGTCCGGGAAGCAACACACCGCGCCTCGCCGGCGTGGCGCTTCCCGAACTTCATGATCACGGGGAGAGGGGTGCGGACCGTTCCACGTGGAACAGTCGCCGGCCTGGGTGATCTTGGTCTCGACGCGCGTGGATCGGCGGTCGCGGGTTAGATCAAGTCGCATGTGCGGCCTCTGTGGCGAGATCACGTTCGACGGGTCCATGGCCGACACGGCCGCGGTCGACCGCATGGTGCAGGCCCTGGTGCCGCGCGGGCCGGACGGACAGGGCTCGTGGAGCAACGGCCGGATCGCCTTCGGGCACCGACGGCTGTCGGTCATCGACCTCTCCACCTGCGGCTCGCAGCCCATGGTGGACAACGAGCTGGGGCTGACGGCGGTCTTCAACGGCTGCATCTACGACTACCAGGAGCTGCGCGCCGAGCTCGAGGGCCACGGCTACCGGTTCTTCTCGCACAGCGACACCGAGGTGATCCTCAAGGGCTACCACCACTGGGGCACCGACGTCGTCTCCCACCTGCACGGCATGTTCGCCTTCGTCATCACCGAGCGGGACACCGGCCGCGTGGTCATGGCCCGCGACCGGCTCGGGATCAAGCCGCTCTACCTGTCGGAGACCCCCGGCAAGCGGCTGCGCTTCGCCTCCACGCTCCCCGCCCTGCTGCGGGCCGGTGACGTCGACACCTCCATCGACGCCGTCGCACTGCACCACTACCTGACCTGGCACGCCGTGGTGCCGGCGCCGCGCACGATCCTCAACGGCGTCCGCAAGCTCCCGCCCGCCACCGTCCGGGTGATCGAGGCCGACGGCACGAGCCGTGAGCACCGCTACTGGAACGCCACCTACGAGCGGCGCGCCGAGTACGCCAACTGGTCCGCCCGCGACTGGGAGGACGCGATCGAGGAGGCGCTGCGGGTCGCCGTGCGCCGTCGCCTGGTCGCGGACATCCCGGTGGGGGTGCTGCTCTCCGGTGGGCTGGACTCGAGCCTGATCGTCGGCCTGCTCGCGCAGGAAGGGCAGAAGGACCTGGCGACGTACTCGATCGGCTTCGAGTCCGTCGGCGGGCGCGAGGGCGACGAGTTCGTGTACTCGGACGTGATCGCCGAGCGGTTCGGCACGAACCACCACCGGATCCGGGTGGCCTCCGACGAGCTGGTCGGGGCCCTCGGTCATGCTGTCGGGGCGATGGCCGAGCCCATGGTGAGCCATGACGTCGTCGCCTTCGACCTGCTCAGCGAGCGCGTCAGCCAGACGATCAAGGTCGTCCAGTCCGGTCAGGGCGCCGACGAGGTGTTCGCCGGTTACCACTGGTACCCGCCGCTGCAGGGCGTGGGCCGCGAGCAGGCGGTGGAGACCTACGCGAAGGCGTTCTTCGACCGCGACCACGCGCAGATGGCCGCCGTCGTCTCCGACCGGTACGCGCTGGCTGCGGACCCCAGCCTGGCCTTCGTGCGCGCCCACATGGAAGCCGCCGGCGCGGAGACCGCGGTGGACGCGGCCCTGCGCCTCGACAGCGAGATCATGCTGGTCGACGACCCGGTCAAGCGCGTGGACAACATGTCCATGGCGTGGGGGCTGGAGGCGCGCGTGCCGTTCCTCGACCACGACCTCGTCGAGCTGGCCGCGCTGTGCCCGCCCGAGCTGAAGCTGGCCGACGGCGGCAAGGGCGTGCTCAAGGCGATCGGCCGCCGGATCATCCCGCCGGAGGTCATCGACCGGCCGAAGGGCTACTTCCCGGTCCCCGCGATCACCCACCTCGAGGGCAAGGTCCTCGGTCTGGTGAAGGACGCGCTGTCCAGCGACGCTGCGCGCGACCGGGGAATGTTCCGCCCCGAGTACGTGCGTGAGCTGCTGGCGGACCCGAACGGTGAGCTGACGCCGCTGCGGGGGAACAAGCTCTGGCAGCTCGGCCTGCTCGAGCTCTGGCTGCAGACGCACGCGGTCTGAGGAGATGACCATGGCACCCCGGCTCGCGGGCCACCGGCGCCGCAATCCGGTTCCCCCGGCCCTGACCGACCGGTCCTGGCGCAAGCCGTCGGAGCACCAGCTCCAGGGGATGCAGCACGACGTCGTCATGGACATGGGCTGGGGCCGGCTGGTCTTCGGCCAGACGTTCGCCGACCTGCGCGGCATCGTCGACGCCCTGCGGGCCGAGGAGAGCGGCGAGCGGGACATCTGCATCTACCCCCGCGACCCGCACGTGCTGGTCGGCCTCGCGCCCGACGAGCTGTTCATCGACCCGAGCTACACGTTCCGGCTGGACCTCTACCGTTACCGCCCGCGTCACGAGCTGATCCGGGGCGTGTTCGTGCGGACCGCGACCTCGCGCGCGGAGATGGAGGCGATCAACGAGATCTACGCGCTCAACGGCATGGTGGTCGGCGACGCCGACGTCATGTGGGACAACCACCGCACGCGCTGCTTCACCTACCTCGTCGCCGAGGACACCCGCACCGGCCGGATCGTCGGCACGGTCACCGGCGTCGACCACACCCTGGCCTTCGACGACCCCGAGGGTGGCACCAGCCTGTGGTGCCTGGCCGTGCACAACCAGGACGCCCCGCCCGGGACCGGCGAGGCGCTGGTACGCGTGCTGGCCGAGCGCTACGTGGGCCGCGGCCGCGCCTACCTGGACCTCTCGGTCATGCACGACAACGAGGGCGCGATCAAGCTCTACCGGAAGCTGGGCTTCAGCCGGGTGTCGGCGGTCTGCGTCAAGCGCAAGAACCCGATCAACACGCCACTGTTCGCCGCCCGCCCGCCGGGGCTCGAGGAGCTCAACCCCTACGCGCTGATCATCGCGGAGGAGGCGCTGCGCCGCGGCATCCGGGTCGAGGTGCTGGACGCCGAGTTCGGTGAGCTCCGGCTGTCGGTCGGCGGCCGGACCGTGGTGACCCGCGAGTCGCTGTCGGAGTTCACCACGGCGGTGGCGATGAGCCGCTGCGACGACAAGCGGGTGACCCGCCGGATCATGGAGCGCGCGGGGGTCCGCGTCGCCCGCGGTGCGCTGGCCTGCGAGGGCGAGCTGGACGACGCCGTCGCCCTGGTGCGCGAGGTCGGCGGTGTCGTCGTGAAGCCCGCGCGCGGTGAGCAGGGCCGGGGCATCACCGTCGGGGTGAAGGACGAGGCGGGGCTGGAGAAGGCGGTCCGGTACGCGCTCCAGTTCTGCCCGGACGTGCTGGTCGAGGAGCTGGTGCCCGGCGACGACCTGAGGGTCCTCGTCATCGACCGCCGGGTGGTGGCGGCCGCTGTCCGGCGTCCTGCCGAGGTGGTCGCCGACGGCCGGAACACCGTCACCGACCTGGTCCGTGCCACCAGTCGCCGGCGCGAGCGGGCCACGGGCGGGGAGTCCCGCATCCCCCTGGACGACACCACCGCCGAGGTGGTGGCCGACGAGGGCTGGAGCATGGACGACGTCCCGCCCAACGGGGAGCGGATCCAGGTGCGCCGGACGGCGAACCTGCACACCGGCGGCACGATCGAGGACTGCACCGCCCGGCTCCACCCCGAGATCGCGGCCGCCGCCGTGCGGGCCGCCGAGGCGCTGGACATCCCGGTCACCGGCATCGACTTCCTGGTGCCCGACGTCGCCGGGCCCGACTACGTGTTCATCGAGGCCAACGAGCGTCCGGGCCTGGCCAACCACGAGCCGCAGCCGACCGCGGAGCGCTTCGTCGACCTGCTGTTCCCGGAGACCCGCCGCCGTTCCTGATGATCAGGTGACCTGATCGTCATGGGTCCTCCCTCGTGGTCGGTGCTGAGGGAGGACCCGGAACGGTGAGGGGGAGGCGCCGGAGGTCGGGCTATCGTCCGCTCATGGCACGTGGGGGCCGGCGCGAGGAGCCGATGCTCTTCCTGAGCCCGGAGCAGTACCGGGCGCGGTTCGGTGTCGAGCCCGACCTGTCCGATCTCCCGGAGCCGCCTCCCCCGCGGCTGCCGTCCGTGGTGCTCCTCCTGCCCGACCACGGCCCGTTCCTGTGGGACCGCTCGCCGGACGGCCGCGCGGGCCAGCTCGATCCCGCGGACCTCGGGCTCAGCGCCCGGCTGACCGAGCGGCTGGAGGCCTGGGCGGAGCGGCAGACCCTCTCCGGGAGCCGCGACTGGGCCCGGGAGGGCGAGGTGCTGGCCCGTGAGCTGCGGCGGGAGTTCGACCGTCGCGGCCTCGACGTCGCCGTCCACCTCTGGAGCGTTCCCGCGGACGACGACGCCTGACCCCTCTCAGAGGCCGAGCTCGGCGCGGATCTCCTCGGTGTGCTGGCCGGCCCGGGGCACCGAGCCCACGCGACCGGGGGTCACCGAGAACCGCGGGGCGACGTCGGGCTGGAGGACGCCGTCGACCTCGACGAACACCCCGCGCTCCACGTTGTGCGAGTCCGTCGTCGCCTCCAGCAGCGACCACACCGGCGCGACGCACGCGTCGGTGCCCTCGAACACCTGCCACCACTCCGCGCGCGTGCGGGAGGCGAACAGCTCGGTGAACCGCTCCCGCAGGGCCGGCCACTGGCGCGGGTCGTTGCGGTCCGGCAGCGTCTCGTCCCCGGCCAGCCCGAGCCCTTCCAGCAACGCCGCGTAGAACTGCTCCTCCAGCGCCCCGACGGCGAGGAAGGTGTCGTCGGCGCAGCGGTACACGTCGTAGAACGGCGCACCGGTGTCGAGCAGGTTGCGGCCGCGCCGGTCGGTCCAGACCCCGGCGTCGAGCATGCCGTGGATCATCGTGGTGAGGACGGCGGTGCCGTCGACGATCGCCGCGTCGACCACCTGCCCCTCCCCCGTCGACCGCGCACGGATCAGCGCCGCGAGCGCGCCCAGGGCGAGGAACACTCCCCCGCCGCCGAAGTCGCCGAGCAGGTTCAGCGGCGGCGCCGGGCGCTCGTCGGGCCGGCCCGAGGCCCCCAGCGCGCCGGTGAGCGCGATGTAGCCGATGTCGTGCCCGGCCGAGTGCGCCAGCGGGCCGGTCTGGCCCCATCCGGTCATCCGGCCGTACACCAGTGCGGGGTTCTCCCCCATCAGCTCGTCGGGCCCGAGCCCCAGCCGCTCCATGACGCCCGGCCGGAAGCCCTCGAGCAGCACGTCCGACCGTCGCACGAGGGCGCGGACCACCTCGAGATCCGCAGGCTCCTTGAGGTCGAGGGCGATCGAGCGCTTCCCCCGGTCCAGCAGCGACGTCGCCCCGAGCGAGCCCAGCAGTCCCCCGCGCGCGCCCTTGCGGTCGATGCGGACGACGTCGGCCCCGAGGTCGGCGAGCAGCATGCCGCAGAAGGGCCCCGGGCCCAGCCCCGCGAACTCGACGACCCGGACACCCTCGAGTGGACCCACGTGCGCTCCCCTGCTCCCGGCCGCCGGCATGCGACCCTCCCGGAGGCACTCTGCCGCACGCCCGGGACGAGAGGAGGGGCAGGTCACATGGCCTATCTCCTCGCCGCGGTCGGCGGCGCCCTCGGTGCCCTGGCGCGCTGGGGTCTGGCCGAGGCGGTCCCCGGCTCCCCTCCCGGATGGCCCTGGGCGACGCTCCTGGTCAACCTGGTCGGCTGCCTGCTCCTCGGGTTGCTCGTCGCACTGCTGGCAGCCCGCTCCCCCACCCCGACGTGGGCGCGTCCGTTTCTGGGCGTGGGGGTCCTGGGAGGCTTCACCACGTACTCGACGTTCGCCGTCGAGACCGTGCGCCTGGCCGACGCCGGAGCGGCCGGTACCGCCGTCGGCTACGTCGTCGTCTCGGTCGTGGGTGGCGTGCTCGCCGCGGCCGCGGGCACCCTCGCCGGACGGCGGATGACCCGGGGCGCATCGTGACCCCGTGGCTGGTCGTGGCCGGTGCCGTGCTGGGCGCCCCCCTGCGGCTGCTGGCCGAACGCGTCGCCGTGCGCAGGCGGGGGCCGGGGAGCGTGCTCGGCACGGTGACGGTCAACGTCGTCGGGAGCGCGCTGCTCGGGCTGCTGCTCGGCAGCGCGGACTGCCCCGCCTGGCTGGTGGCCCTCGTGGGCACCGGGTTCTGCGGCACGCTGACGACGTTCTCCACCTTCGGCACCGACGTCGTCCGGCTGGCCGAGCAGCGCCGCAGCCGGGTGCTGGGGGCGTACCTGGCTGCCACGCTGGTCCTCGGTCTCGGTGCGGCCGGAGCCGGTTACGCACTCGGCCGGGTGCTCTGAACCGCGCCCGGAGGGCGACCGGCCGCCGCTCTGGATAGGGTCGGGGCGGTATGGCCGAGAACAACGAGGTTGAGGTCAAGGCGGACAGTCCCGTCGTCGTGGTCGCGAACCGGCTGCCGGTCGACCAGGTCACCGAGCCTGACGGCTCGACCCGCTGGCAGCGCAGCCCCGGCGGGCTGGTCACCGCGCTGGAGCCGTTCGTCGCGGGTCGCGGTGGTGCCTGGGTCGGTTGGTCCGGCTCGGCGGGAGAGGCGCCCGAGCCCTTCGAGTCCGGCGGGATGCAGCTCATCCCCGTGCCGCTCTCCGAGGAGGAGGTCGACCGCTACTACGAGGGCATGTCGAACGCCTCGCTGTGGCCGCTCTACCACGACGTCGTGGAGAAGCCGGAGTACCACCGGACCTGGTGGGACACCTACGTGCAGGTCAACAAGCGGTTCGCCGAGCGCGCCGCGGCTGTCGCGGCCGAAAACGCCATCGTCTGGGTGCACGACTACCAGCTCCAGCTGGTGCCGGCGATGCTCCGCCAGCGCCGACCCGACCTCACGATCGGGTTCTTCCTGCACATCCCGTTCCCGCCCTACGAGCTGTTCACCCAGCTGCCGTGGCGGTCGGCGATCGTCGAGGGGCTCCTCGGCGCGGACCTGGTGGGCTTCCAGCTGCCCTCCGCCGCGGCGAACTTCGTCCAGCTGGCCCGACGGCTGCACGACCTGACCTGCCGGCGCGACCAGATCACGTACGACCAGCGGACCGTCACCGCGAAGGCCTTCCCGATCTCCATCGACGTCGCGGCGTTCGACGAGCTCGCCTCCTCCCCCGAGGTGCTCGCCCGTGCCAAGGAGATCCGCGAGGAGCTGGGGAACCCGAGCAAGATCATCCTGGGCGTCGACCGGCTGGACTACACCAAGGGCATCAGCGTCCGCCTCAACGCCTTCCAGGAGCTCCTGGAGGACGGCATCGTCGAGGCGCCGGACACGGTGCTGGTACAGGTCGCCACCCCGAGCCGCGAGCGGGTCGAGCACTACGTGCACATGCGCGAGACGATCGAGCAGCAGGTCGGGCACATCAACGGCGTCTTCGGCTCCATCGCCGGCCCGGCGGTCCACTACTTCAACCAGTCGATGCCGCGTGAGGAGCTCGCCGCTCTGTACCGCGCGGCCGACGTCATGCTCGTGACCCCGTACCGCGACGGCATGAACCTGGTCGCCAAGGAGTACGTGGCCGCGCGGGGCGACGACGGCGGCGCGCTGGTGCTGTCGGAGTTCGCGGGCGCCGCCGCCCAGCTCAAGCAGGCGTTCCTGGTCAATCCGCACGACATCGCCGGGGTCAAGAACCAGCTGGTGCGCGCGCTGCGGGCCGAACCCGCGGAGCTGTCGAAGCGGATGCGCGCCATGCGCCGGCACCTGGCGAAGAACGACCTGGACCACTGGGCCAGCTCCTTCTTCGAGGCTCTGCGCAGGCAGGCGTGAGCTCGGACCTCGATCCTGCGCTGGAGGCCGCGCTCGCCGCAGTGGCCGCGCGGCGTCCACTGCTCGTCGCCAGCGACTACGACGGGGTGCTGGCCCGGCTCCGCGACGATCCCTCCGCCGCCGTTCCGGAGCCCGGCGTGTCCGAGGCGCTGGCGTCGCTCGCGGCCGTCGACGGCGTGGCCGTGGCTCTGGTCAGCGGCCGGGGGGTCGAGGACCTGCAGCGCACCAGCGGGCTGGCCGGTCCCTTCCGCTGGGTCGGCAGCCACGGCGCCGAGTACGACGGTCCGCTCAGCGGCGACCTCGCCGAGCACCGGGACGAGCTGGCCCGGCTGCTCGGACCGGAGGTGGCCGGCACCCCCGGCGCGCGACTGGAGGTGAAGCCGGCGAGCGTGGCCGTCCACGTCCGGCAGGTCGCCGACCGCGATGCCGCTGCCGAGCTGCTCGCTCGCGCCCGGGCGCTGGTGGATTCGTCACTGACGATGAAGCCCGGCAAGGACGTGCTGGAGATGGCGGTCACCGACGCCGACAAGGGCTCGGCGCTCCGGCGGCTGATGGCCGACCTCGGCGCGGCGGGGGCGGTCTACCTGGGCGACGACGTGACCGACGAGGACGGCTTCCGGGCGCTGGCCGGGAACGGCGTCTCGGTCAAGGTCGGCGAGGGGGAGACCGCCGCGCACCACCGCGTCCCGGACCCCGCGGGCGCCCTCCGCGTGCTGACCCGGCTCCGGGAACTGCTCGCCTGATCACGGCGTGTCGGGCTTGCCAACCAGGCGACCAATAGGCCCTGGATGGTTCCGGAGCCCTGCCGGAGACCGCCGATCGGACGGCGCTCGAATGCCGCGGCCGTCGCGACCTGCGCATTTCCCGGCCGATGATGTGCCCGGCGAACTATCTCGGGAATCGCGGGATGTCGACAAATGGCCATCTCTCGAGCCGCTGACCCGAACGGTCGATCACAATTGTTCCGGCACGTTTGAATTGCGTGTCGCGTGCTCGTTGGAGTGACCACAATCAGCGCTGTCACCAGGAGCGGTGGCGCAGGCCCTTCATCGTCAGGACGGTTTCCCGTGAGCACCCGTATCTCTTCTCCCGTCGCGCAGCGGCGCGCGGGCTGGTTCGCCGACCGCCCCCTGGCGGTGAAGTTCGGCATCCTCGTCGGCGTCGTCATGGTGGCGTTCGCCGGCGTCGTCACCGCGCTCCTCGTGGGCACGTCCGCGGTGAACGACGCGAGCGACGAGCTCGACCGCCTCAACCAGGCGGAGAAGCTGGTCCTCCAGCTCGACACCCGCGCCAGCGAGCTCAAGGTCGACGGCTTCAAGGCCGCCACCCGCCCCGACCCGACCGAGCAGCTCGCCGAGCTGGCCGACGACATCGCCACCCCGCAGGAGATGCTCGAGGAGCTGGGCACGATCGAGCTGCACGGGGAGTCGGCCGACACCGTCGGCGCCCTCGAGGAGGCCTACGCCGCCTACACCGACGCCATCACGGTGTACGTCAACTCGGCGATCGCCGACCAGGCCGGCGCCCGCGCCCGCTGGGAGGAGATCCAGGCGGCCAACGACCTGAGCGACGGTGCCGTCGGTGCGGCCAAGGACGCCCTGGCCGCCGAGAGCGCCATCGCCCAGAAGGAGCTGGACGACGCGATCAGCAGCGCCGAGACCCAGAGCATCACGGTCGCCGTCGCCGCCGTCCTGCTCATCCTCGCGCTGAGCCTGCTGACCATGCGCTCGATCGCCCGCCCGGTGCAGCGGGTCAAGCTGTCGCTCGACGCCCTGGCCAAGGGTGACCTGACGGTCGTCACTGGCGTGACCTCGCGGGACGAGATCGGCCAGATGGCCGGCTCCCTGGACTCGGCGCAGGCCAGCCTGCGTGCGGTGATGGCCTCGGTCGTCGCCTCGGCGGACGCGGTGGCTGCCTCCTCCGAGGAGCTGTCGGCCTCGTCGGCGCAGATCTCGGCCTCGGCGGAGGAGACCTCGGCCCAGTCCGGCGTGGTCGCCGGTGCCGCCGAGGAGGTCTCGCGCAGCGTGCAGACCGTCGCCGCCGGAGCCGAGGAGATGGGGGCGTCGATCCGCGAGATCGCCACCAACGCCGCGGAGGCCAGCCAGGTCGCCGCCCGCGCCGTGGACGCCGCGGCCACCACCACCGCCACCGTGGCCAAGCTGGGCGACTCCTCGGCCGAGATCGGCAACGTGGTCAAGGTGATCACGAGCATCGCGGAGCAGACCAACCTGCTGGCGCTGAACGCGACCATCGAGGCCGCGCGTGCTGGTGAGGCCGGTAAGGGCTTCGCGGTCGTGGCCAACGAGGTCAAGGAGCTGGCGCAGGAGACGGCGAAGGCGACCGAGGACATCGCCAAGCGGGTCCTGGCCATCCAGGGCGACACGACGGCCGCGGTGACCGCGATCGAGGAGATCAGCAGCATCGTCGCGCAGATCTCCGACCGGCAGACCACCATCGCCAGCGCGGTGGAGGAGCAGACGGCGACGACGAGCGAGATGTCGCGCTCGGTGCAGGAGGCCGCCGGCGGCACCACCCAGATCGCCGACAACATCTCCGGCGTCTCGGGTGCGGCCGATGCCACCACCCAGGCCCTGGGGCAGACCCGGGTCGCCGTCGACGAGCTCTCCCGGATGGCTGCCGACCTGCGCACCACCGTCGGGCAGTTCACCTACTGACGCGAGCCTCGCCCCGCACCACCGCACGCGGAGAAGCGCACGACCGACCGGTCGTGCGCTTCTTCGCGTTCCTGCTGTGGCGCGAGTTCCCGGTGTGAAGAAAGCAGCCTTGTCGACATTTCCGAGACGGTTATCGAACTATTCGGTCGCGCACAATGCGACACGCGTGTCGATGGGGTCGGTCCAGTGACGCTGCCCCTACTTTCCTTGGTGCACGGGAATCCCGCGACGATGGCGTCGGAGAGGAACCCGTTCCATTCCACCCCGCCCGTCACACATTTCACAGGAGTTCGTCATGACCGTTCCCAGTGCGCCCGCCCGGCGCGGCAACTGGTTCGCCGACCGCCCCGTCGGCGTCAAGCTGGGGGCGGCGATGGTTCTCCTCGGCGGCGTCGGCCTGGCCGCCGGCGGCGTGGCCGTCGACCGGATCAACAGCCTCGCCGACGCCCAGCAGGGGCTCTACGACGAGAACGTCGCGCCGATGGTGCAGCTGAACGAGGCGCAGCGGCACTTCCAGGGCGTGCGCGCCCGCGTGCTGCAGTACGCGGTCGCCGACGTCGCGACCCGCGCCGAGCTGCGCACCGAGATCGACGAGCGCTACACCAAGCTCCAGGACGTCCTCGAGGCCTACGCCCCGCACGCCAAGGACGACGCCGCCATCGTCGGACTGAAGGAGGACGCAGCCGCGTTCGTGCAGGCGTCGACGACGACCCTCTTCCCCCTCGCCGACGCCGGCAATGCCGCCGGGTTCGGTGCGCTCTACCAGGGCCAGGTCCGCGGCATCGGCGACGACGCGCTCGACGCGATCGTCGCCGAGGGTGAGGCGCAGTCGGCCTCGGCGACCACGCACGTCGACGACGACCAGGACTCTGCGAAGGCGGCCGTCTGGATCGTGCTGGTCCTCCTCGGCGTCGGCATCGTCATCTCCGGTGCGCTGGCCGTGCTGATCGTCCGCCGGCTGGTCCGCACCGTCCGCTCGGTGCAGACCTCGGTCGAGGCGCTCGCCGAGGGTGACCTGACCGTCTCCCCCGCCGCGAGCGGCAACGACGAGCTGGGCCGGATGGCTTCGGCCCTCGGCCGGGCCCAGAGCTCGCTGCGCGAGGTCATGGCCGGCGTGGCCGCCTCCGCCAGCGCTGTCGCCGCCTCCTCCGAGGAGCTCTCTGCCTCCTCGGCGCAGATCGCCGCCTCGGCCGAGGAGACCGCCGCCCAGTCCGGTGTCGTGTCCTCCGCCGCGGAGGAGGTCTCCCGCAGCGTGCAGACCGTCGCCGCGGGTGCCGAGGAGATGGGCCTGTCCATCCGGGAGATCTCGCAGAACGCCGCGGAGGCCAGCGAGGTCGCCAACCGTGCCGTGTCGGCCGCGGAGACCACCACGGCCACCGTCGCCAAGCTGGGGGAGTCCTCGGCCGAGATCGGCAACGTCGTCAAGGTCATCACCAGCATCGCCGAGCAGACGAACCTGCTCGCGCTGAACGCCACCATCGAGGCGGCGCGGGCCGGTGAGGCGGGCAAGGGGTTCGCCGTCGTCGCCAACGAGGTCAAGGAGCTGGCGCAGGAGACCGCCAAGGCCACCGAGGACATCGCGCAGCGGGTCCTGGCCATCCAGGGCGACACCACCGCGGCGGTGACCGCGATCGAGGAGATCAGCAGCATCGTCGCGCAGATCTCCGACCGCCAGACCACCATCGCCTCCGCGGTGGAGGAGCAAACCGCGACCACCAGCGAGATGTCCCGCTCGGTGCAGGAGGCCGCCGGCGGCACCACCCAGATCGCCGACAACATCAGCAGCGTCTCGACGTCGGCCGACTCCACCACGCAGGCGCTGACCCAGACCCGGACCGCCGTCGACGAGCTGTCGCGGATGGCGTCGGACCTGCGCACCACCGTGGGCCGCTTCACCTACTGACACGACCGGGGCCACCGGCCGCACACCCGCCACATCCCGAGGGCGCACGGCAATGCTGCCGTGCGCCCTCGGTCGTCGTGGAACGGGCACATGGTGGCGTCACCAACCATTCCCGGCTCATGTCGACATCCGAGGGAATGGTGGGACGACTTTCTGGGAGTTTCCTGGCAACACGCTGGCGATAGGGCCGACCGAGATCCGGTACCCCCGCATCCTTCTGGGGTCGGACGAGCACTCCCGCGGCCTCAGGTGATCCGGAGCCGCACGCCCTGGACTCCCCTCCCCCACGCACTGGAGCAACGCCATGACCGAATCCACCGGCCCAGCCCTCGCGGACGACCGCCCCACCACCTCCGTCGGGGGGCGCTCCCGACTCTCGTGGTTCCTGAACCGGTCGGTGAGGACCAAGGTGCTCAGTGCCGTGGGGGTCACCGCCGTGGTGGCCGCAGGCATCGGTGCCCTGGGCATCGCCGGCCTCAGCGAGGCTGCCAGCCAGGCCGACGAGCTCTACTCCAGCAACCTGCTGGGTGCTGTCGAGGTCGCCACCATGGACTCGATCGTCAGCGACATCCGCATCGTGACCCGTGATGCTCTCCTCGCCGAGTCGCCCGAGGCGACCCAGGAGAAGTTCGCGATCATCGACGGCTACCGCGCCGACTTCCAGCACTCGGCGGAGGCCTACGTGGCGACGGGCATGAGCCCGGACCGGCAGGCTCTGCTGGACGACGTCCTCGCCGGCATGGAGAGCTACACCGCCATGCAGGAGACGGTGCTCGGGCCACTCGCGGTGGCCTATGACATCCGGGGCTGGGTCGCAGCCAACCAGACGCAGGTGGCCCCGGTGATCACGGCGCTCTCCGAGGACCTGCAGGCTCTGCGCGACCTCGAGGAGCGCTACGCCGCCGAGGCTGCTGCCGCCGTCCGGGAGGACTACGAGTCCCAGCGGAACCTCACCGTCGTGGTCATCGTCGTCGGCATCCTCGTGGCCCTCGGCATCGGGTTCGGTGTCGCGCGGAACATCTCGGGCACCGCCCGCCGGGTGCAGGCCGTGACCGAGGCGCTGTCCCGCGGGGATCTCACGCAGGAGGTGGGTATCCGGGGTGGCTGCGAGCTCGGCCAGATGGCCGTCGCGCTGGACGAGGCCGTGGTGAGCCTCCGTGGCGTCATGGGCGCCGTCGCCTCCTCGGCGGACGCCGTGGCCGCGAGCTCGGAGGAGCTGTCGGCGTCCTCGGCGCAGATTTCGGCGTCGGCGGAGGAGACCTCGGCGCAGTCCGGTGTCGTGTCCTCCGCCGCGGAGGAGGTCTCGCGCAGCGTGCAGACCGTCGCCGCGGGTGCGGAGGAGATGGGTGCCTCGATCCGGGAGATCGCGACCAATGCGGCCGAGGCCAGCGAGGTCGCGCACCGGGCGGTCCAGGCCGCTGCGACGACGACGTCGACGGTCGCGAAGCTGGGGGAGTCCTCGGCGGAGATCGGCAACGTCGTCAAGGTCATCACCAGCATCGCCGAGCAGACCAATCTGCTGGCGCTCAACGCGACCATCGAGGCCGCGCGTGCTGGTGAGGCGGGCAAGGGCTTCGCGGTCGTGGCCAACGAGGTCAAGGAGCTGGCGCAGGAGACGGCGAAGGCGACGGAGGACATCGCGCAGCGCGTGCTGGCCATCCAGGGCGACACGACGGCCGCGGTGACCGCGATCGAGGAGATCAGCAGCATCGTCGCGCAGATCTCCGACCGGCAGACCACCATCGCCTCCGCGGTGGAGGAGCAGACCGCGACGACGAACGAGATGTCGCGGTCGGTGCAGGAGGCCGCGGGCGGCACCACCCAGATCGCGGAGAACATCACCGGCGTGGCCGGTGCCGCGGACTCGACGAACCAGGCCCTGGGGCAGACCCGCGTCGCCGTCGACGAGCTCTCCCGGATGGCCGCCGACCTGCGCACCATGGTCGGACGGTTCACCTTCTGATCCAGGAACATCCTGGGCGGACCACTGCACCGCCAGATAGAGGGCGCACGGCATCCCGCCGTGCGCCCTCGGTCGTCCATGGCGAGGACGTGGTGCCGTCACGAACTCCTGCTGGCCTTGCGTCGACAAGCGACGAACGGCACGGACAGTCGCGATTCGACACTCGGTACCGCCGCCCGCGGGGCGGCCCATCCGCTCAAGCGCGATGGAAGGGGTTCGCTCAACCAGCAGGAGTGACAGGGGCGATGCCAGGTGTGCACAAAGCCCAGACGTGCTTGCGCCCCGCCCGGCGCGCCCAGCCATGGGCAGAGGTCAGCGCTGCGACAAGCCCGAGACCGAGACCACCTCTCGATGGATCGCGATCGACGGCTGGGGCCGGCGGAGACGCGACAGCAGCGTCGCACACGTCGATCAACAAGCCGCCGGGACCGGCGACTACTCGAGCGCTCACCGGACGACCGCCGTGGCGGATGCCATTGGAGGCCAACTCGTCGAACGCCAACAGGAACGTCTCCTGGACGTCGGCGTCTTGGACAGGGTCGAGCCCCCTCAGAGCAAGAAGGGCGCGAAGCTCAGCGCGTACAGCCGGCAACTGACCAGTGCTCAGCAACTCCCAGGACCAGATGATGCCTTCGACGTCGGGGGGCGGCTGCTGCGCCCAGAACTGATCGCTCACGCGGCCTTCTGTCTCTCGAGTGCGATCCCGACTACCCCGGGTCGAGATCCTTATGTGTCCGACTCCCCTTTTGTCAGTGACTCGGTGCCTCGCCCGCCACGATCGGGCTGTCGCCAGGTCCTGCAGCGGCACAACGGGACGTGCCGATCTCGACGCCGTCAGCTCGAGGGCAAGTGGCTAGGAGCTCGCCAGGCAGCTGAGACGGTGAGGGACACTACGGGGCGCCGTCACTCTGTCTCGGGCGGAACGACGTCGAAGATGGTGGAGAGGCCGGTCAACTCGAACACCCGGAGCACCGTGCGGGGTGCTCCGCGCACGAGGGGCCGCTCACCGCCGTCGCGCATGCGCTGGGTCATCCCCAAGACCAGGCGTAGACCGGTCGAGCTGAAAAAGGTGACTTGGGAGCAGTCCACCGCGACGACCCCTCCGTCTGCGCTGGGGTCCCGGTGATCCTCGTACGCCATCACGGTGGCGATGTCGATCTCGCCCGCGAGATGGAGAACAGGGCCACCGTCCTCCATGACCAACGTGATGCGTCCCGGCGCATCGGGCGACGCTGATCGAGGGGGCACGACACCTCTCCAGGTGGGAACGGCCAGTGGGCCGCGACCGCTGTCGGCCGCCGCGTCAGGGTACTTGACGATGGGTTGCGTGCAACCGGACGGGTACCGGCTAGTCGACCTAGTGTCGGGAGCATGTCCGAGCAGTATTTCGGCGTCGACCCGCCGCTCGCGCGCCTCCTCCTGCTCGCCAGCCGCTGGTTCGATGCCGTGTCCCGAGAGCAGCTGGCGCGGCTGGGCTGGCCCCGGTTGAGTGCAGGCCAGACGCTGTTCTTCGCGCACCTCCTTCCCGATGGGGTCTCGGTAGCGGAGCTGGCTCGACGACTCGGGAACAGCCGGCAGGCCACGCATCAGATGGTTCGAGGGCTGGTGGACCTCGGCTTCCTCCGGGTGGAGGACGACCCGTCCCGGCGCGGCGGGCGCCTGGTGTTCCTGGCCCCTCGAGGCCACGACTTGTTCTCCGACTCGGTCAAGGTGCTCGGCGACATCGAGAACACGTTGGAGCCACGGCACGTCCAGGCGCTCCGGGGAGCGCTGCAGAGCTTGCGACTCGAATAGTCGGAGCCTGCGTCCAGGCGGTCGCCCCTGGGAGATGCGCTGCGTCACCCGGTGTGAGGACTCAACGGAACGAGATCGCTCTGATGCTCAAGATTCCTCGTGCGCAATTCGATGGAAGGCAGGTACCGGCATGGAGGGGGTGAGCACATGGCACGGCAGAGACGGCGCGGAACTGCGGATCGGACGCCTCGTCGGCACCCTGTGGTCCCGTCAGAGCTGCGTCGGACAGTTCTGCGCGAAGCCTCGATCGTGGCCGTCTTCACCGGGCTCATCGCCGTGGGCAGTGTCGTGTGGGATCTCCCTCGCGACGTCGCGGCGTGGGCTGACAGAGGGCTGCCGCTCGATGACATCGTGTTCGTCCTGGCCGCGTCGCACCTGCTGATGATGGGGTTCGGTGCCCGCAGGGGGATTCAGCTGAAGCGAGAAGCGGCGGGCAGGCTGGCCGCGGAGGCGGCGGTGTCCAGCCATGCAGACCGCGATGCACTGACCGGCCTCGCGAGCCTCTCCGCGTGCCTCGTGGCGGTCGCTCGCGATCACGAGCGTCGGACCCCGAGCGACACCGCAGCGGCTGTCATGGTGGACATCGACCGGTTCGCGGCGGTCAACGACACCATGGGCCATGAGGCCGGTGATGCGCTGCTCGTCGAGGTCGCCCGGCGTCTGGTCGATACAGCCCCGGAGGGGATCGTCGCCGCGCGCAGCGGGAGCGACGTGTTCATCGCATTCTTCCCTGCCGATCGGGTCGAGGAGGCCGCAGGCGTCGCGGCCGCTCTCCGCGCCGCCCTCTGCGAGCCCTATGTGATCAACGGTGAGGCTCTGGACGTCGACGTGAGCATCGGTATCGCGTATGGGTACGGGCCCCAACCCACCGATCTCCTGCGTCGGGCCGATGCTGCGCGCATGCTCGCCAAGCAGCAGTCCGCCGGCATCGCGGTGCACGATCCGCGGACCGACACCTTCGATCCGCAAGCCCTTGCCCTCCATGCTGATCTCCGCCGCGCCGTGCGCGACGGCGGGTTGTCGGTCCACTACCAGCCGAAGGTTCGGCTGGTCGACGGGCAGGTGACCGGCTTCGAGGCGCTGATTCGATGGCATCACCCGCAGCGAGGGCCGCTGGCGCCCGGCCAGTTCATCCCGCTGGCCGAGCAGACGGCGATCATCGGTCCGCTCACCGATGCCGTGCTGGAACGGGCACTTCTGGACTGTCGGCGCTGGCACGATGCGGGGCGGCACTACACCGTCGCAGTCAATGTCTCGCCGCGGCTCCTGCAGGACGAGGACTTCCCGGGCCGGCTCGCGTCGCTGCTGCGCGAGCATGACGTGCACCCTCACTGGCTGGAGCTCGAGATCACCGAGACGGCAGCCCTGGACGAGCACGGGCGGGCGCTCGTGGTGCTCGATCAACTGCGCCTGCTCGGAGTCCAGTTGTCGGTCGATGACTTCGGGACCGGGCATGCGTCGCTGACGCATCTGATCCAACTGCCGATCACCTGCCTGAAGATCGACCGTTCGTTCGTCGCCAGGATGGACGCGGATCCTGCGAATCGAGCCATCGTGCGGCACACGATCCGGTTGGCTCATGCTCTGGGCCTCACTGCGGTGGCCGAAGGAGTCGAGGACCAGCAGCAGTGGAAGCAGTTGCAGGAGTGGGGCTGCGACCTCGCTCAAGGCTACTGGCTCGGCAAGGCTGTGCCGGCCGAGCAGCTGCCTGGCCAGGTGCGGGACATCGAGCGGCGGTGCGCTCCGCGGTCGCAGCGTCCGGGGCTCTTGTCCCGAGTCATCGCGTAGCGGCAGACGGACGCGTGCCGCTCAGGGGACCGGGGGCTCCTCCGACACCGTCTCGGGCAGCCGCTTCGGCCCCGCCTCAGCAGGACGCGGTCGGTCCTGCCGGTGCAGGCGGACGGCGATGAGCGCGACGTCATCGTCGGGTCGGTCCTGGACGAGGCGCTCGATGAGCTGATCGCACAGCTCTTGCAGGGGCAGGTGTGCCAGGACGGCGAGCTCTTCCTTCAGGCGGTCGAGTCCGGCATCGAGGTCGCTGTCGCGGCGCTCGACGAGTCCGTCGGTGTACAGCAGCACCGTTGCCTCGCGCCCCAAGGTCGCGACGGCTTCCGTGCGCTCGCTCTCGTGATCGACACCCAGTAGGAGCTCCGGGCGCCCGGTCGCCAGCTCGGCGATGGTGCCATCGCTGTCGATGAGCAGCGGCGGTAGATGGCCCGCGTTCGACCAGCGAAGCCTCGTGACGCCGCGGAGCCGCTCTTCCATGGTCTGCTCGAGCCTGGCCACGACGCCGGTGGCCATGGTGCGCATGTCGAGCAGCGACATGGAGCGGTCGAGACGCGAAAGCATTCCGGCCGGTCCGATGTCGTTGCTGGTGGCGATGCCGCGGAGGAGGCCGCGGAGCTGGCCCATCGTGGCCGCAGCGGCGATGTCGTGTCCGGCGACGTCGCCGATGACCAGCACCGTCGCGCCGTCGGCTTGGAGGAAGGCGTCGTACCAATCGCCACCCACGGCGGAGGACTCGGCAGCGGGCAGGTAACGCACGACCACTTCGGAGTGGTCGGGCTCCGGTGGCGCCGTGAGCAAGCTGCGCTGCAAAGCCTCGGCGACCACGCGCTGCTGTCGATACAGGCGAGCGTTGTCCAGCGCCAGGCCGGCGCGACCGGCCACCTCGGCGGCTGTCGCCAGATCTGCAGGTGAGACGGGGCCGCGGTCGGCTCCGTTGAAGAGCGTGAGCAGACCGACGGTGCGGTCCCGGCCCGGCAGCGGGATCACGACGAACGCTTCGGGCGCCAGCTGGGCTATGAGGTCCCGGGCCGTCCCAGGGTGGAGCACACCCTGTATGGCCTGCGTGGCGCCGCTCTCGAGGAGGATGCGTCTGCCCGTCGCCAGTGATCGCATGAGGAAGGACTCGTCGCTCAGCGCCGGAATCCGAGCGGCGGCGTACTGACCCAGGACGGTCTGCATGGCCTCGTCACGATGCCACCAGCCGACGTCGCGGGCATTCCGTCGGGCCCCGCCCGGCTCTCCCTCGTCGACCAGCGTGACGAGGCACCAGTCCGCGAGTTCCGGTACCACCAGCTTTGCCAGTCGCGCAACGGCGAGCTCGGCCTGCATGGTGCCGGCGAGCTGATCGGTCACGGCACTCAGCAGCTCCACCCGGTCCTGCTGACGACGGCGTGCGGTGATGTCCGAGAAGTACACCGCCAGACCATCGGGTCCCGGCCAAGCGAGGACCTCGTACCAGGCGTCCAGCGGCGGCGGGTAGTACGCCTCGAAGGTGACGGTCTCCCCCGACTCCAGGGCGTGTCGGTAATGGGTCTCGAACGGGCTGCCCACCGCGGCGGGGAACTGTTCCCAGAGGTCCTTGCCGATGAGATCGACCTCGACCGCTTCCAACAGCCGCTGGGCGTGCGCGTTGACGTAGGTGAATCGCCATGTCGGGTCGACGGAGAAGAAGGCCGCCGGCATCGTTTCCAGCACACGCGCGACGCCTTGCTCGGCTTCGTGCCGACTCGTCACGTCCGTCGCTGCGCCCAGGAGGCGCACGGCGACACCCTGGGGGTCGCACAGAGTGCGCCCCCGGGCCGAGATCCACCTCATGTCCCCGGAGGGCAGACACACCCGGTAGAGCGACTCGAACTCCCCGCAGGAATCGATCGCCGCCGTCAGTGCGTGAGTCACGCGCTCCGTGTCATCCGGGTGCAGGCGAGCGTTGAAGTCGTCGATGGTGCGCGCGAACGAGGCAGGTTCATAGCCGAACATGGCGATGAGGCGGTCGTCCCAGTCGAGAGCCCCCGTCACCAAGTTCCAGTCGAACGTGCCGATGCCGGCCGCGTCGATGGCGAGCTCGGCGCGTAGGCGCTCCGTCTCGTGGGCGTCGAGAATCAGCGGATCGCCGTACTCGTTCACCGCTCCCCCTTCGTTCCGGAGCCCGTGACATCCGGCCTGTCGCGAATGCAACACGAGGAAGGGGCGCCGGCCGCAGATCGTAGCCGCTCTGTCAGGGAGCCTGACACGTCTGCAGAGGCTCGCCCGCCGTCCGCGGCCGCCGTGCGGATGCGGCCGTCGGTCGGCGGCCGGATCGGCGCAGGCCTCGATCTCCTCCTCCGGTGCCCGGCAGAAGGTCATGTCGACAGCTGCGAGACGGTCACCTGACGAATTCCGCGGAGCGCTCCGACACCTCCCCATTACGAGACAGAAACGCAAGATTTTCTCCTACCGTCGTGTTGCTACCGCACCGCGACCACATCGACGTGGCCTCGGACCGCCGGTACTCCTCCCAGTTCCTCGCGTCTCCTGGAGCACGACCATGCGCACCACCCGCACTTCCCCTGCGTCGGGCACGACCCCCTCGGCCGGCCGCTCGTTCTGGTGGGGCGACCGTGGCGTCAGCACGAAGATCCTCACCGCCGTGGGCGCCGCGGGAGCGGTCGCCGCGACCATCGGCGTCATGGGCATCACGACGCTCGGGGACTCGGCGGAGACCAGTCAGGGGCTGTACGACAGCAACATCGCGGGGATCTCGGCGGCCAACGAGATGTCGCTGAAGCTCGCCGACAGCCGGCGCCTGATCCGCGACGTGTCGCTCAACCCGGACGACGCCCAGTCCGCCCAGCTCCTGGCACAGATGCCGGCCATCGGCGATGACTTCCATGCCGCCGCCGACGCTTACGCGGCCGCCGGTCCGACCAAGGACAGGCAGGCGCTGGTCGACGAGGCGGTGACCACGTTCGACGACTATCTGCAGATCAACGAGCAGGTGGTGGGCCCGCTCGCGGTCGGCGACGACACCACGGTCTTCTACGCGGCTCTGCAGAACCAGGCCGTCCCTCTCGGCTCGCGGGTCGACGAATTGCTGACCCAGGTGCGTGAGCTGGAGAACGAGGATGCCCTGAACGACGCCGTCGCCGCTCAGAACGCGTACGAGTCCAACCGGACCCTCGCGATCGTGCTGCTGGTCGGCGGGCTGGCGCTGGCGTTCGGTGTCGGCCTGTTCGTCGCCCGGGGCATCGCGCGGGGCGTCGGTCGAGTGCAGCGCGTCGCCGAGGGGCTGTCCGCCGGCGACCTCACCCGCACCGCCGGCCTGACCACCAACGACGAGCTCGGTCGCATGGGCAAGGCGCTGGACGCCGCCGTGACGGACCTGCGGGGCCTGATGGCCACCGTCGTGTCGTCGGCCGACGCCGTCGCCGCGTCCTCCGAGGAGCTCTCCGCCTCGTCCGCGCAGATCTCGGCGTCGGCCGAGGAGACCTCGGCGCAGTCCGGCGTGGTGTCCGGTGCCGCCGAGGAGGTCTCGCGCAGCGTGCAGACCGTCGCCGCGGGCGCGGAGGAGATGGGTGCCTCGATCCGGGAGATTGCGACCAACGCCGCCGAGGCCAGCGACGTCGCCGCGCGCGCCGTCACCGCCGCCGCCAGCACCACCGAGACCATCGCCAAGCTGGGCGATTCCTCGGCCGAGATCGGCAATGTCGTCAAGGTGATCACCTCCATCGCCGAGCAGACCAACCTGCTGGCGCTGAACGCCACCATCGAGGCGGCGCGGGCCGGGGAGGCCGGCAAGGGCTTCGCGGTCGTGGCCAACGAGGTCAAGGAGCTGGCGCAGGAGACGGCGAAGGCCACCGAGGACATCGCCCGCCGGGTCGAGGCGATCCAGAAGGACACCGGGGCCGCGGTCGGTGCCATCGAGGAGATCTCGGCGATCGTCGCGCAGATCTCCGACCGGCAGACCACCATCGCCAGCGCGGTGGAGGAGCAGACGGCGACCACCAACGAGATGTCCCGGTCGGTGCAGGAGGCCGCCAGCGGCTCCACGCAGATCGCCGAGAACATCACCGGCGTGTCCACCGCGGCCGACTCGACCACGCAGGCGCTGACCCAGACCCGCACCGCCGTGGACGAGCTGTCGCGGATGGCCGCCGACCTGCGCACCACCGTCGGTCGGTTCACCTACTGACAGGACCCTGCTCCCCTCCCCCTGGCAGGCCCGGGCTGAGCCCTCACGGGGCCGTCCGGTGGACGCCGGTGGTGACCGCTTAGGTCATCACCGGCGTTCGTCGTTCTCGGGGTGGTCCGGCAGGAAGGCGCCGAGTCGACTCGATGCGTCCGGTGACAGGACGATCTGCGCCGTGTCAGCGACACGCGGTCATTCCGATACCTTTCCGCCCTTTTCGGACCTACCGTTTTCCGCACACACCCGGCCGCGACGTCCGCCGCCGAGAGGTGACCCGGCCGGTGTGCCACTTCCCCCGGCCGGTGCGGATCCCCCAGTGACACCCCCCCCTCCGGAGAACCGAGATGACCGACGTGCTGCCGCAGAAGAAGAAGGCCGGATGGTTCGCCAACCGGTCCATCCCCGCCAAGTTCGGGCTGATGACCGGCGCTGTCGTGGTCACCTTCGGCGCGCTGTCGGCCAGCACCTTCAGCGCCAACGCGGAGGTGCTGCGGCTCTGCGAGGAGGTGCACGGTTACGTCGCTGCTCGCGCCGACGTCCTGCAGTTGGACACCCGTGCCAGCGAGCTCAAGGTCGACGGCCTCGCTGCCCTGGTCTCCGACGACCCGGCGGCGGAGCTGGCAGCCCTCCAGGAGGACGTCGCGACGACGCGGGAGCTCCTCGCCCGCCTGGACGCGGCCGCGGTCAGCGGCGACGCGGCCGAGGCGGTCCAGGCGATGGAGTCCGGCTACGCGCCCTACATGGACGCCGTGACCGCGTTCGTCCAGCAGGCGGTGGCAGACCCGGCCGCGGCCCGCGCGCGGTGGACCGACGTGCTCGACGCCAACCAGCTCACCGACGCGGTCGTCGCGGACGCGACCACGACCATCGTCGCCGCCGAGGAGCGGATCGAGCAGGAGCAGGAGGACGCGGTTCGCCGCGCCGAGCTGCTCAGCGTGCTGCTCGTCGCGATCGGGACCGTGGTCGTCGTGGGCATCTGCTGGGCCACCGCCCGGGCGCTGACCCGCCCGCTGGCCCGGGTGCGTGCCTCGCTCCTGGCGATGGCGACCGGAGACCTGACGGTGGCGGCCGACGTGCGCTCCACCGAGGAAGTGGGTCGGATGGCCGCAGCACTCGAGCACGCCCAGGCCGGCCTGCGAGAGGTCCTCGCCTCGGTCGTGACGTCGGCGGACGCCGTGGCGGCCAGCAGCGAGGAGCTCTCGGCGTCGTCGGCGCAGATCGCGGCCTCGGCCGAGGAGACCTCGACGCAGTCCGGTGTGGTGGCCGGGGCCGCCGAGGAGGTCTCCCGGAGCGTCGAGACCGTCGCCGCGGGTGCCGAGGAGATGGGGGCCTCGATCCGGGAGATCTCGCAGAACGCCACGGAAGCCAGCCAGGTGGCGGCCCGCGCGGTCGCCGCCGCGGAGACGACGACGGCGACGGTTGCCAAGCTGGGCGAGTCCTCGGCCGAGATCGGCAACGTCGTCAAGGTGATCACGAGCATCGCCGAGCAGACCAACCTGCTGGCGCTGAACGCGACCATCGAGGCGGCGCGGGCCGGCGAGGCGGGCAAGGGCTTCGCGGTCGTGGCCAACGAGGTCAAGGAGCTGGCGCAGGAGACGGCGAAGGCGACCGAGGACATCGTCCGCCGGGTCGAGGCGATCCAGGGCGACACGACTGCCGCTGTGTCGGCGATCGAGGAGATCTCGACGATCGTCGCGCAGATCTCCGACCGGCAGACCACCATCGCCAGCGCGGTCGAGGAGCAGACCGCGACGACGAGCGAGATGTCCCGGTCGGTCCAGGAGGCCGCGAGCGGCACCGGACAGATCGCCGAGAACATCTCCGGGGTCTCGGGTGCCGCGGACGCGACCACGCAGGCGCTGACCCAGACGCGCACCGCCGTCGACGAGCTCTCCCGGATGGCCGCCGACCTGCGCACCACCGTCGGTCGGTTCACCTACTGACAGGACCCTGCTCCCCTCCCGCCGGACGCCGGTGGTGACCTCCTCGGTCGCCACCGGCGTCCGCCGTTCTGCGGCAGGACATCGGGAATGGCGTGTCGACACGGCCCGAGGGTCACCGAACAATGGTTGTCGACTTGTGCATTTCGATTCCAAATCGTTGTAGTGGGTAAAGTGCGACGCGCCGGGAAATGAACGCGAATGGTTCTTGCGGGCCCTAGCTTCTTCCTCGACTCGCCCCACTCGAAGAACGGACAACTCCCGTGGCACAACCCGCTCGGCGCGCGATCGGCTCGATGTCGGTCTCGGGCAAGATCCTCGCCTCCGTCGCCGTGGCGGTCACCGCCGGAGTGGCGGTCGGAACCGTCGGTGTCGTCTCCCTGAACGAGGCCGCCGACAAGGCCGCGACCAGCTACCGGCAGAGCACCCAGGCGCTCGAGCAGGTCGAGGAGATGCGCGCGCAGCTGCTGAGCATCCAGCTCAACCAGACGGCCGGACTGCTCTCGAACACCAGCGCCGAGAACCGCAAGGCGTGGGCCGACGGTGCCGCGGCCGCCGCCGAGGCCTTCGGCGTCGCGGGCGAGCAGTACCTGAAGACCGCGCCCACCGCCGCGCAGCGCGGCCTGGCCGAGAAGTCCCTGGCCGACTACGCGTCGTGGACCGAGACCTACGCAGTCACGACCAAGGCATTCGCCGCCGGTGACCTGGCGACGGCCGGCGTCAAGTACGCCGAGTCGACCAAGATCATGGCGGCGCTGACCGCGGAGATCGGCGAGCTCGTCAAGTCCGAGAACGTCGAGGCCCGCACCACCGCGGCCGAGGTCGGCAAGACCAGCGACGACGCGCGGACGCTGCTGGTCGCGGTGCTGGCGATCGGCTCGGCCATCGCCCTCGGAGTGGGCTACCTCGTCGCCCGTGGCATCCGCCGGCGGCTGCTCAAGGTGCAGGACGTCATCCAGGGCCTGGCCGAGGGTGACCTGACCCGGACGACCGGCATCGAGCAGCGCGACGAGATCGGTGGCATGGCCGCGGCCCTCGACGTCGCGCAGGAGAGCCTGCGCGAGGTGATGGCCTCCGTGGTGGCCTCGGCCGACGCGGTCGCCGCCTCCTCCCAGCAGCTGTCGGCCAACTCGGCCCAGATCTCCGCCTCGGCGGAGGAGACCTCGACCCAGTCCGGCGTGGTCGCCGGCGCCGCCGAGGAGGTCTCGCGCAACGTGCAGACCGTCGCCGCGGGCGCCGAGCAGATGGGTGCCTCCATCCGGGAGATCGCCAGCAACGCCGCCGAGGCCAGCGACGTCGCCGCGCGGGCCGTGACCGCGGCCGAGACGACGACGGCCACCGTCGCCAAGCTCGGGGAGTCCTCGGCCGAGATCGGCAACGTCGTCAAGGTCATCACCAGCATCGCCGAGCAGACCAACCTGCTGGCGCTGAACGCCACCATCGAGGCCGCCCGCGCCGGTGAGGCGGGCAAGGGCTTCGCGGTCGTGGCCAACGAGGTCAAGGAGCTGGCCCAGGAGACCGCCAAGGCCACGGAGGACATCGCGCAGCGGGTCCTCGCCATCCAGGGCGACACGAGCGCCGCCGTGACCGCCATCGAGGAGATCAGCAGCATCGTCGCGCAGATCTCCGACCGCCAGACCACCATCGCCTCCGCGGTGGAGGAGCAGACCGCGACCACCAACGAGATGTCCCGCTCGGTCCAGGAGGCCGCCGGCGGCACCGGCCAGATCGCCGCCAACATCTCGAACGTCTCCGGCGCCGCCGACGCGACCAACCAGGCGCTGGGCCAGACCCGCGTGGCCGTCGACGAGCTCTCCCGGATGGCCGCCGACCTGCGCGGCGCGGTCGGGAGGTTCACCTTCTAGGACAACCGGTCCGCTAGAACAACCCTGTCCGGCAGACGCCGGTGGTCCCCGGATATCGGGGGCCACCGGCGTCCGTCGTCTTCGGAGGCCGGGAGAAATGGCTCGTGTCGACATGGGAAATGCGGTCACCGACCTTTCTCGACCGGCCCGTCCGACACGCACGGAACGGCTTCGGACACCACGTCACCCCCTTTATCGTTCGGTCACCGGTCGCGCCGTTCGCGCACCGTTCCCCGGGGCTGCCGCGCATCCGTCGCGCGCATCCACCACATCGTCTGGAGTTCCTCCCGTGAGCACTGCCCGCACCTCCTCGAGCCCGAAGGTCGCCCGGACCGGCCTCCGGCGCCTGGGCGACGTCCGCATCGGCCGGCGACTGGGCCTGGCCTTCGGCGCCGTCGGCAGCCTCGTGCTGGTCAGCGCCGCCGCAGGCCTCATGGCCGTCGCCGAGCAGCAGGACCTGGCCGAGCAGCTGGAGAAGACCGGCGCCGTCCTCCAGATGGCGGAGACCGCCCGCTTCCAGATCGCCGACGCCACCGGGTGGCAGGGGCTCGTCCTCGCGGACACGGCCGCCTACGGCCCCGCTGCGGCGCTCGGGCCGGACGCCTACAACCGCTCGGGGATGCTCGAGGCCAAGGACGCGATCTACGCGTGGCTCGACGGGGCCGACACCTCGGGCATGGACGCCGACGAGAAGGACGCCTTCGACAAGCTGGAGCCCGCCTGGGACAACTGGTGGAACTGGGACGCGCAGGTCGTCAACTGGATCTCCACCGGCGGGGACGCCGGCTACCGCACCGCGCTGGAGAGCATCAACGGCGGTGACGCAGGCGCCGGCTACGGCATCGTCCTCGGTCTCGCCGACCAGATCCAGCAGTCGGCCACCGACCGGATGGCAGACCTCGGCGCACAGCAGCGCGACGCCCGCGAGCGCGCCACTCTGATCCTCTCCGTGGTCGGTGGGCTGGCCGTGCTGCTCGCGGTGATCGCCTCGGTCGCCGCGGCCCGTTCCATCGTGCGGCCGCTCCGCCGGGTGCAGGCCTCGCTGGAGGCCGTCGCCGGGGGCGATCTGACCCGCACGGCCGACGTCACCTCCCGGGACGAGGTCGGCCAGATGGCCGCTTCACTGGCCACGGCCCAGGAGAGCCTGCGCCGGCTGGTCAGCTCCGTCGTCGCCTCGGCGGACGCCGTGGCCGCGAGCAGTGAGGAGCTGTCGGCGTCGTCGGCGCAGATCGCGGCCTCGGCCGAGGAGACCTCGGCCCAGTCCGGCGTGGTCGCCGGTGCCGCTGAGGAGGTCTCCCGCAGCGTGCAGACCGTCGCCGCCGGAGCCGAGGAGATGGGTGCCTCGATCCGGGAGATCTCGCAGAACGCGGCGGAGGCCAGCCAGGTCGCCACGCGGGCCGTCTCGGCGGCGGAGACGACGACGGCGACGGTGGCCAAGCTGGGGGAGTCCTCGGCGGAGATCGGCAACGTGGTCAAGGTGATCACGAGCATCGCGGAGCAGACGAACCTGCTGGCGCTGAACGCCACGATCGAGGCGGCGCGTGCTGGTGAGGCGGGCAAGGGGTTCGCGGTCGTGGCCAACGAGGTCAAGGAGCTGGCGCAGGAGACGGCGAAGGCGACCGAGGACATCGTCCGCCGGGTCGAGGCGATCCAGGGCGACACGACCGCGGCGGTGGCCGCGATCGAGGAGATCAGCAGCATCGTCGCGCAGATCTCCGACCGGCAGACCACCATCGCCAGCGCGGTGGAGGAGCAGACGGCGACCACCAGCGAGATGTCGCGGTCGGTGCAGGAGGCCGCCGGTGGCGCCGGGCAGATCGCCGACAACATCGGCAGCGTGTCGACCGCCGCGGAGTCGACGACCCAGTCGCTGACCCAGACCCGGACCGCCGTCGACGAGCTGTCGCGGATGGCGGCGGGTCTGCGCTCCGAGGTCGGTCGCTTCACGTACTGACCCGGCCACATTTCCGGCGCCGGTGGTCGGTTGTGGGCGATGGACTGCCGATAACCACGGAGACGGCGCGGGCCGACGGATTCACCTTGACTCCGCCCAGCGCCCGCCGATGACACAGCGGGGCCTACCGCGCTCCCGCACAGCAGAGAGAAGGCAGCAGTGGACGGTCTGGACGACATCGTCGAGGAATTCCTCGTCGAGAGCCACGAGAACCTCGACCAGCTCGACGCCGACCTGGTCGCTCTCGAGAAGGAGCCCGACTCGCGCGAGCGGCTGTCGAGCATCTTCCGGACCATCCACACCATCAAGGGCACCAGTGGCTTCCTGGCCTTCAACCGGCTGGAGGAGGTCACGCACGTCGGCGAGAACATGCTCTCCCGGCTGCGAGACGGCGAGCTCGAGCTCACCCCGCACCGCACCAGCGTCCTGCTGCAGATGGTCGACACCGTCCGCTCCCTGCTGACCACCATCGAGGCCAGCGGTGGCGAGGGTGGCGTGGACGTCTCCGCCGTCGTCGCGAACATCAGCGCCGCCATGGAGAACGGCGACGGGCCGGCCACCGAGGCTCCCGCCGCCGAGGCCGCCCCGGCCGCGAAGGCGCCGGCCGCTAAGAAGGCCCCCGCTGCCAAGAAGGCCCCCGCCAAGCGCACCACCCGCGCCAAGGCCGCCCCGGCCCCCGTCGTCGAGGAGACGATCGAGGAGCCGGTCGCGGAGCTGCCCGTAGACCTGCCCGTGGAGCCGGCGCCGCCGGCCGTCGTCGCCGAGGAGAACCCGGTGTCCGAGCCCGCCGTCGCAGACCACCCCGAGGGGGAGGCTGCGCACCCCGACGCCGCCGGCGGCCAGGCCCGCCGGGCCGTCGCCGACAGCACGATCCGGGTGGACGTCGACCTGCTCGACGAGCTCATGCTGCTCGTCGGTGAGCTGGTCCTCACCCGCAACCAGATCGTGCAGTACGTCGGACGCTCGACCGACACCGACCTGGTGCGCGCCTCGCAGCGCCTGAACCTGATCGCCAGCGAGCTGCAGGAGGGCGTCATGAAGACGCGCATGCAGCCGATCGACCACATCTGGTCGAAGCTGCCGCGCGTCGTCCGCGACCTGGGCCTGCAGCTGAAGAAGTCCATCCGCCTGGAGATGGAGGGCCGGGAGACCGAGCTCGACAAGACCCTCCTCGAGGCGGTCAAGGACCCGTTGACCCACCTCGTCCGCAACTCGGTGGACCACGGCATCGAGGCGCCCGAGGACCGCAAGAAGCTCGGCAAGCCGGCCGAGGGTGTGCTGACCCTGCGCGCCCGCCACGAGAGCGGCCAGGTCGTGGTCGAGGTGGCCGACGACGGCGCCGGGATCGACCCGGTGAAGCTGGGCGCCAAGGCCGTGCAGCGCGGTCTGCTCACGCAGGAGGCGCTGGGCCGGATGAGCCCGGCCGACATCCTCCAGCTGATCTTCCTCCCCGGCTTCTCGACGGCGGCGGCGGTCACCAACGTCTCCGGCCGCGGTGTCGGCATGGACGTCGTCAAGACCAACATCGAGTCCATCGGCGGCACCATCGAGGTCGAGTCCGACCCGGGCGTGGGCACCGTCTGCCGGCTGCGCATCCCGCTGACGCTGGCGATCGTCCCGGCGCTCACGGTCGAGTGCGCCAACGACCGCTACGCCATCCCGCAGATCAGCCTGCAGGAGCTGGTCAGCCTCGACGCCGAGAAGGCCGCCAACGCGGTCGAGGAGGTCGGCGGCGCCCAGGTCTACCGCCTGCGCGGCGAGCTGCTCCCGCTGGTCCGCCTGACCGACGTCCTGGGTCTCACCTCCGAGCGGCACGACGGCCACGTCGTCATCGCCGTCCTGCGGTCCGAGGGCCGGCGGTTCGGCCTGGTCGTCGACCGGGTTATCAACACCGAGGAGATCGTCGTCAAGGCCGTCGGTGGCCAGCTGAAGGCGATCGGCCTCTACTCCGGCGCCACCGTCCTGGGCGACGGCACGGTGGCTCTCATCCTCGACGTGCAGGCCCTGGCCCGCCGGGCCCTGCGCACCGAGAGCGTGGACCGCCAGGAGTCCCGCGCCTCGGTGAGCGAGGCCGCCGCGGCCGAGACCGAGCGCCAGCGGATGCTGCTGGCGGCGATCGGTGGCGGCCGCCGGGTGGCGATCCCGCTCGACACGGTCACCCGCCTCGAGCAGGTCAAGACCGAGACGGTGGAGAAGGTCGGCAACCGCGAGGTGGTCCAGTACCGCGGCGCGATCCTGCCGATCGTCCGGCTGGACCGGCACCTGGGCGCCTACGGCGAGACCGACCAGGAGGTCCTCGAGGTCATCGTCTACTCCGACCACGGCCGCAGCGTCGCGATCGTCGTGGAGGAGATCCTCGACATCGTCGACGGCGAGGCCGCGGTGCGCAGCGACATCGACGACATGGGCCTGCTCGGCTCGGCCGTCCTCGGCGACAAGGTGACGGAGCTGCTCGACGTCCGCGCCGCGATCCTGGCCGCCGACCCGGCGTTCTACTCGCACCCCACCACGACGCCGGCCGGCGTCCCCGACTCCCTGCTGGAGGTCTGACATGACCGCCCCGACCGCAGCCCCCGCCACCAGCGGGCAGCTGGCCACCTTCCGGCTCGACGGCGACCTCTACGGCGTGGAGGTGGAGCACGTGCAGGAGGTGCTCCGCAGCCAGCAGCTCACCCGCGTCCCGTTGGCGCCCACCGCCGTCGCCGGGCTGATCAACCTGCGCGGCCAGGTCGTGACCGCGATCGAGCTGCGGGAGCGGCTCGGCCGCCCGCCGCGTCCCGAGGGCACCGACGCCGTCGTCATCGTCGTGCGGCTGCACGGCGAGGCGGTCAGCCTGCTGGTGGACTCCATCGCCGACGTCGTCGACGTGGACGCCAGCGACTTCGAGGCCCCGCCGGACACGCTGGAGGGCCAGGCCCGCGACCTGATCCGCGGCGCCTACAAGCTGCACGGTCAGCTGCTGCTCGCCCTGGACGTGCAGAAGGCGGTCTCCGCCTGATCTGATCACTCATGGTGATCGCGCAGTAACACAGCTCAGCCGAACACGCGGCCGTCATCCCCTCGCTCTCCTGCGATGGGGTGACGGCCGCGTGGCTTTTCCGGCCCCGGGGCACCAGCATGGGACGACGCACGAGCCCGAGACGCTGGAGGACCTGCCATGCCCTACTCGCTGGTCAGCGCCGCCACGCTGGGTTTCGACCTCGTCCGGCTGCCCGCCGGTCGCCAGGTCGCCGAGGTGCTCCTCACCGGGTTGGGCGCCGACGCGGCCGCCGTCGCCCGGCTCGCCGCCGTCCACTCCGCGCGCGGGCTGGACCGTGAGCGGCGCGGGGTCCGCGTCGTCCGGTCGCGCCGCGCCCGCGAGATGGCCGCCGGTGTCCCGCACATGCGCTCGGCCGCCGACGCCGCCCACGGCGCCGGGGACCGCACGGCGCTCCTGGTGGCCCAGCTCGAGCAGGGCACCATCGGTGACGCGCCGACCCTCGAGCGCCTGCTCCGCGAGGACGTGCTGGGTCGTGAGCACCCGCTGCGCGCCGACGTCGACGTCGATCTCTGGGACGAGGCCACCGAGGTCCTGGCCGACGCCGCCGTGGGCTTCTGGGCCGCCGGTGTGCTGCCGCCGCTCGTGCGGCGGGAGCTGACCGCCGCGTTCGACAAGGCCCAGGACGCCGGTCCACTGGCCACCTCCGCCGGCTGGGGCCTCGGCCCCGCCGAGCCCGAGCTCACCGCCTTCCTGGACGCGGTGCGCGACCTCGACGAGCTGGGCCGTACCCGGTGGCGGCTCGCCGTCGACGAGGGGCGGGCCGCGCACCGCCCCTGGGCGACCGCCATGCACGAGGCCTCCTGGGCCGCGCACGTGTCCGGGCGCACCCGGGCGCTGGCGGCCGCTCAGCTGCTCGCCGTCCAGGCGTTCCTCGACGGTGGCTTCGACCTGCGAGACGGCGCCGCGGGCGTCTGGAACGCGATCGCCGGCGTCGTGCAGGCGATCGTCCTGGACGACCTCCTGGGCGAGGAGTCCGCCACCGTCCTGCGCGCCCCGTCCGGGCGCATCGCCGGCGCCTGACCTCCGGCGTACTCGAGCCCGCCCCCGACCCGGGGGCGGGCCGCTCCGCGTCGGTCTCGACGCCCCTCCGGTGACCGTCCCGGAGCCGGCCCCCTGGCACCGGTCGGCGGCGCCGGCCGGCGCCCCCCGTCGCCCCTCCGCGAGCGCCCCGTGAGGGTGGAACCGCAGGTGGGCGCGGCGTCTCCCGTCGCTGCGGAGATCACCATTCCCGCCGTGTCGACAAATTGCTGAAATGTCAATTCGACAGGCCAGCGAAGGGTCGCCGGAATGTTGGTAACGGATGTGCGCGGCGGCTTCACATCGCGGTTGTTACAGGCGATGCTTCTGGTGCGAAAGGGGCGTCGGACATCCGCCGGCGAAGTATCCGGACGTGCACAATCGATCCCGCTCAAGCATCGGGAATTGTTGCCGATACAACGAAGAACAGCGCACCGGAACCACGGTGCGCGGCGGGGGAGGGTGCGCGTTGAATCCGATCAAGGTGATGGTGGTCGACGACTCGGTCGTCGTCCGCAAGATCGTCACCGATGTGCTCTCCGAGGACCCGGGGATCGAGGTGGTCGGCACCGCGGTCAACGGCAAGGTGGCTGTCGGCAAGCTCGAGCAGCTCAAGCCCGACCTGATCACCATGGACATCGAGATGCCGGAGATGAACGGCATCGAGGCGGTCCGGGCCATCCGGGCCACCCGCTCCCGCGTGCCGATCATCATGTTCAGCACGCTGACCGAGCGTGGCGCGACCGCCACCCTGGACGCCCTGTCGGCGGGGGCCAACGACTACGTCACGAAGCCGGCCAACGTCGGCAGCGTCGCCCAGTCGATGGAGAGCGTCCGCCAGCAGCTGATCCCCAAGATCAAGGCCCTGCTCGGCCGCCCCGTGACGCCGCCCCGCGGGGCTGCACCGCCGCCACCGCCGCCGAAGCCGGCCGGCCCCCGCACCGCGCCCGGCAAGAAGCCCGCCGTCCTGGTCATCGGTTCCTCCACCGGCGGCCCCGAGGCCCTGGCCCGGGTCATCCCGGCGCTGCCGGCCAACCTGCCCGTGCCCGTGCTCCTCGCCCAGCACATGCCGCCGGTGTTCACCCGGCAGTTCGCCCAGCGGCTCGACCGCCTCTGCGCGCTGCGGGTCGTCGAGGCCGTCGACGGCACGCCGCTGGCACCGGGCACCGTGCACCTCGCCCCGGGTGACCACCACCTCGTGGTGCGGGCCAACGGACGGGCCCAGTTCACCACCGCGCTCAACCAGAACCCGCCGGAGAACTTCTGCCGCCCGGCGGTCGACCCCCTCTTCCGCTCCGCCGTGGCCGCCTACGACGGCGCCGTGCTGGGCGTCGTGCTCACCGGCATGGGTGCCGACGGTCGCAACGGGTGCGGCGAGATCCGCAACGCCGGCGGCACCGTCGTCGTGCAGGACCAGGCGACCTCCGTCGTCTGGGGCATGCCGGGCGCCGTGGCGCAGGCCGGCTACGCCGACGAGGTCCTGCCGCTCGACCGGATCGCCGAGGCGATCCAGCGCCACCTCTCCGGTGCCGCAGTCCTCAACTCCGCATCAACCATGGCCGTGGGAGGTCGTCGATGAGCCTGACCGCGACCAGTTTCGACTGGGTCCGTGAACTCGTCCGCAAGGAGAGCGCCATCGTTCTCCAGCCGGGCAAGGAGTACCTGGTGGAGGCGCGCCTCCTGCCGATCGCCCGGCAGATGGGTCTGCCCGACGTCGCCAAGCTGGTGGAGACGGTGCGCTCGCGCCCCGACGCCGACAGCACCCGCAAGATCGTCGAGGCGCTCACCACCAACGAGACCTCGTGGTTCCGCGACGGCGACCCGTTCACCGCGCTCACCTCGACGGTGCTGCCGCAGCTGCTGGCGGCCCGTGGCGCCAACGAGCGGCTGCAGATCTGGTCGGCGGCCTCGTCCAGCGGGCAGGAGCCGTACACGATCGCGATGCTGCTGGACGACGCGCTGCCCAACGCGGCCACGCGGGTCTCCATCACCGCGACCGACCTGTCCCGGGAGATGGTGGCGCGCACCAAGGCCGGGCGGTTCAGCCAGCTCGAGGTCAACCGCGGTCTCCCCGCGCCGATGCTCGTCCGCCACTTCCAGCGGGCCGGCACGGAGTGGGAGGTCTCGCCGAACCTCCGCCGGATGGTCAACGCCAGCGAGTGCAACCTGGCGGCGCCGCTGCCCCGGATGGGCCCGTTCGACGTGGTCTACCTGCGCAACGTGCTCATCTACTTCGACCTGCCGACCAAGCAGTCGATCCTCCGCCGTGTGCGGGACCTGATGCGACCCGATGGGTGGCTGTTCCTCGGCGCCGCCGAGACCACCCTCGGCGTCGACGACTCCTGGGAGCGGGTCGTCATCGGCCGCAGCTCCGCCTACCGCCCACTGAAGGGGGCCTGACATGCGTGCCTTGGTGATCGACGACTCGCGCGCGATGCGCCGGATCGTCACCGGCATCCTCACCGATCTCGGGTACGAGGTCCGCGACGCCGGTCACGGCGGTGAGGGGCTGGACGTCCTGAACGAGGGCTGGGTCCCCGACCTGGCCACCATCGACTGGAACATGCCGGTGATGGACGGTCTGCAGTTCGTCTCCGCCGTCCGCTCCAACCCGGCCTGGCGCCGGATGACGATGATGATGGTGACCTCGGAGAGCGAGCACACGCAGATCGTCCGGGCCCTGGCCGCCGGCGCCCACGAGTACATGATCAAGCCGTTCACCGCCGACGCGTTCCGCGACAAGCTCGCGCTGCTCGGCCTGCTCCCGCAGGAGGTTGCCCTGTGACCGCCCAGGACACCGGCGAGCGGCGTCGCACCAGCGACGCCCGTCCGGTCATCACCGACCTGATGGACGAGGGCACGATCCTCGCGGTCGCCGAGGAGGCCTGGGTCTCCCTGGTGGGCGAGGAGGAGGTGCTGGTCCCGCTGGCCGGCGAGCTCCCGGCCGACGTCGTGTCCAGCTGGGTCGACGTCGTCGGCCCGTGGACCGGCAGCGTGGTGCTGACCACCGGCCAGGCCACCGCCGAGGCGCTCTCCCGGGCCCTGCTCCGTGAGGCCGCTCCCGAGGTGCTCGAGCCCGAGGACGTCGAGGACGCCTTCGGCGAGATCGCCAACGTCGTCGGCGGCAGCGTCAAGGCCGCCCTGCCCGGTCCCTCGGGACTGAGCCTGCCCCAGGTCGGCCACGCCCCCCTGGTCCGCAACCCCGTCGACGTCTGCCGCGTGGACGTCCTCTGGCGCGGCGAGCCGCTCACCATCTCCGTGCAGGGCGCGCTCCCGCCGCTGCCGGCCAGCCACTAACCCCAACACGCGAGAACGAGGTGCCACTGTGAAGATCCTGATCGCCGACGACAGCCGCGTGATGCGGCAGATCGTCATCCGCACCCTGCGTCAGGCCGGGTACGACGACCACGACATCGTCGAGGCCGAGGACGGCGCGGACGCCCTGGCCAAGGTCGGCTCCGAGGGCCCGGACCTGGTCCTGTCCGACTGGAACATGCCGAACATGACCGGCATCGAGTGCCTGCAGGCGCTGCGCGCCCAGGGCTCGCAGGTGCCCTTCGGGTTCGTGACCTCCGAGGGCTCCCCGGAGATGCGGGAGAAGGCCGCCAACGCCGGTGCCCTCTTCCTCATCGCCAAGCCGTTCAACGAGGACACCTTCAAGGAGCACCTGGACGGGGTGATCGCATGACCGCCCCCACGGAGGTCAAGCTCCCGGCCGTCAAGGACATCCGCGACATGCTGACCGGCCTGGTCGGCAAGCCGGTGACCGTCGCCCCGGGTGCTCCCGTGACGCCGACGCCGGAGCGCCCGGTGTCCGTGGCCGTCTACGTGGACCCGCAGATGAACGTCAACTCGCTGTGCCTGATGGACCTGGGTGCATCGGCCTACACCGGCTCCGCCCTGGCCCTGCTGCCCCCCGGCGGCGCCCAGGACGCGGTCGAGGAGGACGGCGAGCTGTCCGGCATGCAGGTCGAGGCGCTCTACGAGGTCGTGAACGTGCTCTCCGCACTGTTCAACGTCCCCGGGGCCCCGCACTCGAAGCTGCACAAGCTCTACGCCCCCGGCGAGGAGGTGCCCGGCGACCTGGCCGGCATGCTCTCCGCCTTCAACCGGGTCGACCTCGACATCGAGATCCCGACCTACGGCAAGGGGTCGCTCTCCTTCGTCATCCCCTGACGCCAGGGAACCCCGCACCACGCCACGACCCCCGTCGCTCCTGCGACGGGGGTCGCGGCATTCTCGGAGGGGCGTTGTCGGGAGAGCGTCGTCGGGGGAGTGGCGCGTTGCACGTGGAACCAGGGGCGCGCGGCTCAGGCCGACAGGGTCTGCTCCTCGGCCTCGGTGGGGAGGCAGGCCCAGACGTGCTTGCACTCCTCGTCGACGTACCACCCGTGGGCCACGGAGAGCCGGGCGACCAGCTGCAGCCCCATCCCGCCCTGCGCGGGATCGCGGTCGACGGTGGGGGCGGGCATCGTCTGCGGCGCGCGGTCGCTCACGTCGAGCAACCAGCCCCCGCTGCCGGCGACCACGCTCGCGACCACGGGGCGCTCGCCGTGCCGCAGGGCGTTCGACGCGAGCTCGTCGAAGGCCAGGATCAGCTGCTCGCTCGAGGGGTCCTCACCCTCGGGTGGGTGCCCGACGTGGCAGAGGCGTGCCCGGAGCGCCGCGCGAGCCGCCGGCAGCTCCGACAGGCCGGTGAGACGCCAGCGCCAGACCTCGCCCCGCCCATCGGGCAGCGGGCGTACGGGCCACGCGAGTCGCGCCATGCCTCCCCCTCGGCTCGGGTTGTCGACCTCGGCTCGTGTCGGGGACGGGATGCCCCACCGGGCGGCCCGTCAACCCCCGGATCCGGGCACGAGTCGTGTCGATGTGCTCAGAGTCACCCCCTCGGGATGAGGAGGGGATCGCCGGTCGAGCATTGCTTTCGGTCGCCCGAACGGTCACGCTGGGTGCATTGCTGCCATCAGCGCGGCCGAGTGGCTGGGGCGGGGGGGCGACGTGCGCGACGACACGGCGCTGCTGCGTGGCGACCTGCTGCTCCAGGCCGTCGAGGGCATGGACCGCCCGCTGTTCGTCCTCGACGAGGACTGGACCTTCTCCTACGTGAACCCCGCGGGGGCGTCGGTCCTTGACCGTTCCGTCGCCGGCCTGGTCGGGCGCGACATCTGGGTGGAGTTCCCCGAGGCCGTCGGCGGGCCGTTCGAGCGGCTCTACCGGTCGGTGCGCAGGTCCGGCCGGGCGGACAGCGTCGAGGCGTGGTTCGGGCCGCTCGGCAAGTGGTTCCGCGCCGACGCCTTCCTCACCGAGGCCGGCCTGGTGGTCAGCTACGACGACATCACCGAGCGTCGACGGAGCGAGGACGAGTGGGCGGCCGCCGTCGCCGCACGGGAACGCGCCGCCGCCGAGGCCGCCCGGGAGGCGCGGCGGGCCGAGGAGTCCGGCCGGCACCTGATGCTGCTGGGCGACATCAGCCAGGAGATGACCTCCACCCCGGACGTCGACGAGGCGGTGGGCCGCTTCGCCGCGCGGGTGGTGCCGCTGCTGGCCGACTGGTGCCTGGTCAGCGTGATCGATCCCGACGGCACGCGGCGCGACGTCGGCCGGGCGCACTCCGACCCGGCGATGGTCGAGCACATGCACCGCTACGCCGACGCCCGGGTCTCGTCCAACAACTCGAGTGCGCCGGTCCCGATGGCGCTGCGCAACGCCGAGCCCGTCGTCATCGCCCAGCTCACCCAGCACCACCTCGACACGATGATCGCCGACGACGCGAGCCGTGACGCCCTGGCACCGCTCGCGCCGTCGGCGGTGGCGACCTTTCCCTTCGTGGCGCGGGGCGAGGTGTTCGGCGCCTTCACCCTCGTCAACGGGGCGGAGCGAGGGCCGCACACCGCCGCGGAGCTGCACACCGCGCAGATCGCGGCCCGCCGCGCGGCGCAGGCGCTGGACAACGCCCGCCTCGTCTCGCTGAACCACCAGGTCGCCGAGCGGCTGCAGCTGAGCCTGCTCTCGCCGCCGGTGCAGCCGGACCACCTGGAGCTGGCGGTCCGCTACCGCCCGGCGACGCAGGGCGTGTCGATCGGCGGTGACTGGTACGACGCCTTCCTCCAGCCCGACGGCGACACGGTGCTGGTGATCGGCGACGTCATGGGTCACGACATCGAGGCCGCGGCGGCGATGGGGCAGATCAAGACCCTGGTCCGCGCCATCGCCTACGACCGGCAGGAGGACCCGGCCGGCCTGCTGAGCCGGGTCGACCACGCGCTCGTCGGGCTCGGCCTCCCCGCGATGGCCACCGCCCTGGTCTGCCGGGTCGAGCAGGACGAGGCCGAGCGCGCCGCCGGGATGCGCCGGCTGAACTGGGCCACGGCCGGGCACCCCGATCCGTTGCTGCTCCTGCCGGACGGGCGGGTCGAGGACCTGAGTGCCCCCGTGGGACCGCCGCTGGGGATCGGCTGGCCGGGGGAGCGCCGGGACGGGAGCGCGCCCATGCCGGACGGCAGCACCCTGGTGCTCTTCACCGACGGGCTGTTCGAGCGCCGCGGGCTGCCGCTGGACGACGGGCGCGCACAGGTACGGGCGCTGCTGGCGTCGTCGGCCGGGCTCACGCTCACCGAGCTCTGCGACCGGCTGCTGGCCGAGATGCTGGGCGACGGCGTCGAGGACGACGTCGCCGTCCTGGCCGTGCGGGCGCACCCGGCCCGCGGCGAGCGCCCACCGGAGGCGGGCCCGGAGATCGTCCCGCCGCTGCCCGGCTGAGTGCTCAGAGCTGCTCGATCGCGAAGGCCACGAGGAAGCCCAGGGTGGTGATCAGGCCGGTCCAGACCCGGGTCCGCTCGAACGCCTCCGGGATCATCGTGTCGGCGATCATCGTGAGGATCGCGCCGGCGGCGACCGCCGTGATGACCGCGACCGCCTCCGGCGGCGCTCCGCCCAGGGCCAGGTAGCCGATCAGCGCCGACAACCCGCTGGCCACCGCGATGCCGATCCACACGCCGAACACGTAGGCCGCCGAGCGGCCGCTGCGCTTCATCCCGGCCGCGGAGGAGAGCCCCTCCGGCACGTTCGAGATGAAGACCGCGGCCAGCACCGGGGCGCTCACCGTGCCGCCGCCGAGCAGCCCGAGCCCGAGGACGACCGACTCGGGCACCCCGTCGAGCAGCGCACCGATGGCGATCGCCGCCCCGCTGCCCGACTGCTGCTCCTCGCTGGGTTGCTGCCCACCGGAGCGCTTGCGGTGCCGCGCGCCGCGCCGGTCGAGCAGGGCGTTGGCGCCGAGGTAGGCCGCGGCGCCACCCCCGAAGCCGACGGCCGCGGGCAGCAGGCCCCCGGTGTCTGCGGCCTCCTCCATGAGGTCGAAGGCGACGGCGGAGATGAGCACACCGGACCCGAACGCCATCACCGACGCGATGACGACCTGGGGCACCCGGAGGAACCAGGCGACGAGCGCGCCGAAGACGAGCGCGCCGCCACCGAGGAGCCCCCACAGTCCTGCTTCCAACCACGTCGGCATGGAGGACTGTTGCCCCAATGCAACGATCGCGAACCGTCTCAGTCGGGGTGGCGCAGCAGGTAGCGGCCGAAGTGGGGGACGGTGAACGCGATCTGGCCGCGCTCGGCCGAGTAGACGAGGCCCTTCTTGATCAGGGAGTCGCGGGCGGGGGAGAGGGACGCGGGCTTGCGCCCCAGCGACACCGCCACCTCGGAGGTGGCCACGGCGGCCCCGCCCGGGCCACCCAGCTCGGCCATCGCGTGCATGTACTCGCGCTCGGCCGGCGTCGCCCTGTCGTAGCGGGAGCCGAAGAAGCCGACGGCGAGCTCGGCCTCGGCGACCGGTGCGGCCATCGCGACGTCGGCGGCGGTGATGGGGGAGGAGGCGGCGAGGTCCCAGGTGACCTTGCCGTAGGCCTGCACGAAGTATGGGTAGCCGTCGGCGGCGTCGTAGAGGGCGTCCAGGGCGCCCTGCTCGAACTCCACGCCCTCGCGCTCGGCGGGCGCGATGAGCGCGCGGTCGGCGGCGTCGCGCTCGAGCCGGTCGATGCGCAGGTACCGGAAGAGGCGCTCGGAGTAGCTCTTGGAGGCGCTCAGCACCGCGGGCAGGTGGGGGAGTCCGGCACCGACGACGATCAGCGGGGCGCCCTGCTGGGAGAGCTCGTGGCAGGCCGCGCAGACCGCCGAGACGTCGTCGGGCTGGATGTCCTGCATCTCGTCGATGAACAGCGCGATCCCGCTGCCGATGTCGGCGGCCACTCCTGCGGCGTCGCTCAGCAGCTCGACCAGGTCGATCTCCATGTCGCCGGAGTCCGCGCGCCCCGTGGCGGCCGGGACGTCGATGCCCGGGGACCAGCGGTCCCGCACCTTGGCATCGGCGGGGGAGACGCGGGAGGCGAACGCCTTGACCACGCCCAGCACCTCGGCGACGGACTCCTGGTCGCCGTGCCGGGGGCCGAGCTCGCGCAGCGCCATGTGCAGGGCGGAGGAGACGGGACGGCGCAGCGACTGCTCGGGTCGCGCCTCGATCTTGCCGGTGCCCCAGCCGCGGGAGATGGCCGCCGACCGCAGCTGGTTGAGCAGCACGGTCTTGCCGACGCCGCGCAGCCCGGTGAGCACCAGGGACCGCTCGGGCCGCCCGTGCGCGATCCGCTCGAGGACGACGTCGAAGGCCGACAGCTCGGTGTCCCGGCCGGCGAGCTCGGGCGGGCGCTGACCGGCGCCGGGGGCGTACGGGTTCCGCACGGGATCCATGTCGACCACCGTATGGGGTTCTCTAGCTCGATCCGTAGAGATCGGTAGAACGGTCCAGCGCGTGTCGAGCCACCGCCGCCCCTCCCGGGCCACGCTGCGCGTGGAGCGCTGGTCGCGGACGACGATCCGCCCGTCGGCGCGGCCCCCGGTGGTCGGCGCGCGCCACTCCCGCACCGTCGCCGAGCATGCGGCTCTCTGTCGTCGTCTAGCACGTGCGGTAGACACCGCTAGGTAACCTGATATCCCCCTGTCGGTCCGGCGGGACCGCTAGCGTCGGTGCCGTGATCAAGTTCCTGCTCAAGGTGGTCCTCCTCGGCGCGGTCTTCTTCCTCCTGACGAAGTACGACGTGCTGCCGGGGCTGGACGTCGTCGAGAACCCGGACGGGCCGCTCGGGATCTACGGGACCTACCTGTGGATCGCGCTGATCTTCGGTGTCGTCAACGCGGTCGTCGGGCCGGTCCTCCGGCTGCTCTCGCTGCCGTTCGTGCTGCTCACCCTGGGCCTGTTCCTGATCGTCATCAACGCGGCCCTCCTCGGGCTGACCGCGGCGCTCACCACGCGGCTCACGATCGACGGGATCGGCACCGCGATCCTCGGCGGCCTGATCCTTGCGATCGCCGGCTGGGTGGCCGATCAGCTGCTCGACCGCTGAGACCGCAGGTCCCGGGACCCTCGTCGCGTCGCCGTGACGACGGTCTCAGGGGGCAGTAGCGTGGCCTTTCATGGCCCATGACACCGGTGTCGCCCCGGGGACCCCGGTGCGCGACCGGACCGGCGGCTCCACGAGCAGCTCCCTGACCGAACTGGCTGCCCTGGAGGCCGCGCGCGACGAGAAGCGGCAGGTCCTGGACCGGGCGGCCCAGGCCGCCGGGGCCGGCTCGGAGCAGCCGGACGCGCTCCCCGCCGGGTGCCGCGCCGACGACCTGCCCGCGTTCCTCCGGCGGTACTACTGGAGCGAGCCCGCCGAGGAGGTCGTCGGGCACCCGCCCGAGCAGCTCGCCGAGCTCGCCCTCGGCCACCTCGCGCTCGCCGAGGTGCGGCCCCCGGGGGCGGCGACGGTCGACGTGCACCAGCCCGCCGGCGAGCGGGCCCGGGCGATCGTGCGGCTGGTCACCGACGACATGCCGCACCTGGTGGACTCGGTGACGGCGGAGGTCGTCCGCCAGGGGTTCGCCCTGGAGCACATCGTCCACCCGGTGCTGGTCGTCCGTCGCGACCTCCGCGGCCGGATCACCGCCTTCTGCGACAGCGACGACGCGACCTCGTGCGGCGCCGACGCCGTCGCCGAGTCCTGGATGGCCGTCGTCCTCGACGGCCCGCTGGACGCCGAGGCCGCCGAGGACCTGGTCGCCGGACTGCGCACGGTCCTCGACGACGTGCGCGCCGTGTGCGAGGACGGCGACCGGCTGCGCGAGCGGGTGCGGGAGCTGGCCGCGCGGCTGGAGCAGATGTCGGTGCCGGCCGGGGTGGCAGACCCGTCCGACGACCCGGCCGAGGCCGCGGCGCTGCTGCGGTGGCTGGCCGAGGGCAACTTCGTGCTGCTGGGCGCCCGTGAGGTGGAACTGGCCGAGGCCGGCGTGCGCGCGGTGCCCGGCACGGGTCTCGGGGTGCTGCGCAGCGACGCCGACATGAGCGGGGACTCGGCCACGCCCGAGGCCGTGCAGGCCCCGGCGGACCACCTGCTGAGCGTCACCAAGGCCGACGCCCGCGCGACGGTGCACCGGCGCGCCTGGCTCGACCTCGTCGCCGTGACCGCGCCGGCGGACCCCTCCGGCGCGCGGCGGCAGTACCGCTTCGTGGGCCTGTTCCCCTCCTCGGCCTACACCAGCAGCGTCCTCGACGTGCCGCTCGTGCGCCGCCGGGTCGCCGAGGTGGTCGCCCGGTCCGGCGTACCGGCCGACAGCCACACCGGCAAGGAGCTGCTCGACGTCCTGGAGACCTACCCGCGCGACGAGCTCATGCAGGTCGACGCCGACGAGCTGCTCCCCGTCGCCATGGCGGTCCTGCACCTGCAGGAACGCCGTCAGACCCGGCTGTTCCTCCGCCAGGACCCCACCGGTCGGTTCTGGTCCGCGCTGGTCTACCTGCCGCGCGACCGCTACACCACCGAGGTCCGCCTGGCGATGCAGCACACCCTGCTCGAGCGGCTCGGCGGTGCCAGCATCGAGTTCACCGCCCGCTCGACGGAGTCCGTGCTCGCGCGGCTGCACTTCGTCGTCCGGGTGCCGGTGGGCCGCAAGGGTGCGCCGCGCCGGGTGAAGGTCGACCCGGAGGCGCTGCAGGCCGAGCTGGCCGCCGCCGCGCGCAGCTGGACCGACGAGCTCCTCGACGCGCTCGCCGCCCGGTACGGCGCCGACGCGGAGAAGGTGTTCGCGCGGGTCGCGGCCGCGTTCCCGGCGGCGTACCAGGAGAGCTTCACCGCCGAGCGCGCCGTGGAGGACCTCGTCCGCCTGGAGGCGCTGCCGCCGGGTGGGCTGGCGCTCCGGCTGTGGACGCCGACGGGTGCGGCGCCGGGTGAGCGCCGGCTCACCGTCTACCGGGTCGGCGAGCGCCTGCTGCTCTCCCAGATCCTCCCGATGCTGCAGAACATGGGCGTCGACGTCGTCGACGAGCGGCCCTACGAGCTGGACCGGATCGGCGCACCGCCCACCTGGATCTACGACTTCGGCGTGGCCGTGCCGCCCGTCGAGCTGCCGCTGCTGCGCTCGCTGCCGGAGCGGTTCACCGAGGCGGTCGGGGCGGTCTGGCGTGGCGAGGCCGAGGACGACGGGCTCGGCGCGCTGGTCATGCTCGCCGGGCTGAACTGGCGCCAGGTCACGGTGGTGCGGGCCTACGTGCAGTGGCTGCGCCAGGCCGGGCTCCCGTTCAGCCAGGCCTACGTCGAGCGCACCCTGGCCGCCCACCCCGGCGTCGTCGCCCGGTTGGTCGCGCTGTTCGAGACCCGGTTCTCCCCGGGCCGGATGAACGGTCGCGAGGGCCGGCAGGCAGACCTGGTGGAGGCGCTGCGCCGCTCGATCGGTCAGGTCGCCTCGCTGGACGCCGACCGCGTGCTCAGCTCGCTGCTCGCCGCCGTCACCGCCACGCAGCGCACCACCTACTACGCCATGTCCACCCCGGCCCGGCCGGCGCTGGCGCTCAAGCTCGACCCGGCCGAGGTGCCCGACCTGCCCGACCCGCGCCCGCGCCACGAGGTGTGGGTGAGCAGCCCGCGGGTGATGGGGGTGCACCTGCGGTTCGGCAAGGTCGCCCGCGGCGGGCTGCGCTGGTCCGACCGGCGCGAGGACCTGCGCACCGAGATCCTGGGCCTGGTCAAGGCGCAGATGGTGAAGAACACCGTCATCGTGCCGACCGGCGCCAAGGGCGGGTTCGTCGTCAAGCACCCCCCGGGTGAGGGCGCCTCGCGTGACGAGGTGCTCGCGGAGGGGCAGGCGTGCTACAAGATCTTCATCGGCGCCCTCCTCGCGCTCACCGACGATCTCGTGGACGGCGAGGTCGTCCCACCGGCCAAGGTCGTCCGGCACGACGGCGACGACTTCTACCTGGTGGTCGCCGCCGACAAGGGGACGGCGACCTTCTCCGACCTGGCCAACTCCGTCGCTCTCGAGCGCGGCTTCTGGCTGGGCGACGCCTTCGCCTCCGGCGGGTCGGTCGGCTACGACCACAAGGCCATGGGCATCACCGCCCGCGGCGCCTGGGAGTCGGTGACCCGGCACTTCCGCGAGCTCGACCTCGACGTCCAGCGCCAGGACTTCACCGTCGTCGGCGTCGGAGACATGTCCGGCGACGTGTTCGGCAACGGGATGCTGCTGTCGGAGCACATCCGGCTCGTGGCCGCCTTCGACCACCGGCACGTCTTCGTCGACCCCTCGCCGGACGCGGCCACCTCGTTCGCCGAGCGCCGCCGCCTCTTCGAGCTGCCCCGGTCGAGCTGGGAGGACTACGACCCGCAGCTGATCAGCGCCGGCGGTGGCGTCTGGCCGCGGTCGGCCAAGTCGATCCCGGTGTCGGACCAGATGCGCGCCGCCCTCGGGATCGCCGACGGCGTGATGGCGATGAGCCCGGTCGAGCTGATGCGCGCCATCCTCCTGGCGCCGGTGGACCTGCTGTTCAACGGCGGCATCGGCACGTACGTGAAGTCCGCCGGGGAGAGCCACCTCGAGGTCGGCGACAAGGCCAACGACGCGCTGCGGGTGAACGGCGGGCAGCTGCGCGTCCGCGTCGTCGGCGAGGGCGGCAACCTCGGGCTCACCCAGCGCGGGCGCGTGGAGTACGCGCTCGCCGGTGGCCGGGTGAACACCGACGCCATCGACAACTCCGCGGGCGTGGACACCTCCGACCACGAGGTGAACATCAAGATCGCGCTGAACCGGCCGGTCGCCGAGGGCGCGATCGACGCCGAGGGCCGGGCCGCGCTGCTGGGCGAGATGGCCGACGACGTCGCCGCCGCCGTGCTCACCGACAACCACGCGCAGAACGCGACCCTCGCGGTGGAGACCGCGTCGGCGCGAAGCCTGATGGACGCCCAGGAGCGGTTCATCCGCTCGCTCGAGCGCTCCGGCCGGCTGTTGCGCGCCGTCGAGGCGCTCCCGGACGACCGCGGGCTGGCCGAGCGCCGCCGCGACGGGCAGGCGCTCACCAGCCCGGAGCTCTCGGTGCTGCTGGCCTACGCCAAGCTCGAGACCGACGACGCCGTGCTGCACTCGACGCTGCCCGACGACCCGGCGCTGGAGGCGCTGCTGGTCGACTACTTCCCGGCACCGCTGCGCGAGCGCTTCCCCGCCGCGGTCACCGGCCACCCGCTGCGCCGCGAGATCATCGCCACCGCCCTCACCAACCGGGCGGTCAACGTCGCCGGGGTCACCGGTCTCTTCCGGCTGGTGGAGGAGACGGGGGTGCCGCTGGCGGTCGTCGTCCGGGCGCACGCGGTGGCCCGCGAGGTGTTCGGGATCGACCGGATCTGGGACTCGATCCGGCCGCTGGACAACCGGGTTCCCGCCGCCCTGCAGGTCGAGGCGCGCACCGAGGCGACCCGGCTGGCCGAGCGGGCCACCCGCTGGCTGCTGCGCCAGCCCGACCTCACCGCGGAGGACCCGCCGCCGCTGGCCGACGTCATCGCCCGGTTCGCCGGTTCGGTGGCCGAGGTCCAGACCGGTCTGCCCGGCTGGCTGCTGGGCCGGGAGGCCGAGCAGTACTCCGCCCGCGCGGGCAGGCTGCGCGAGGCGGGGATGCCCGGCGAGCTCGCGGCACGGGTGGCGGCCGCGCCCCTGCTCCCGGCGGCGCTGGATCTCGCCGTCGTGACCGAACGCACCGGGGCACCGGTGCCACTGGCCGGTCAGGTCATGCAGCGGCTGGCCGAGCGGCTGGGGCTGGGCCCGCTGCGGGACCAGGTGACGGCGCTGCCCCGCGACCGGCGCTGGCCGTCGATGGCCCGGGCCTCGCTGCGCGACGACCTGGCGATGGAGCAGTCCTCGCTCACCGAGGACGTGCTGGGGCTGCGTACCTCGGACACCGAGTCGCCCGCGCAGCTGGTGGAGCGGTGGGAGGAGGCGTGGGACACCGCGCAGCGCCGCGCGGCCGGCCAGCTCGCCGACATCACCTCCGGCGAGCGGCAGGAGCTCGCGGAGCTGCTGGTCGCGGTGCGGACGCTGCGGGGCCTGCGCAAGCGCCGCCAGGCCCGCCGGATCCCGCGCCCGGACGAGGAGAAGAAGTAGCGCTCGCCCGACCGGATGACCCCGGGGGAGGGAGCCACCCGGATGCGGATGAGCGCGGTCTCGAGGCGCGCGTCCCGACCGCATGCGCGTGCGCGTCGGTATCACGTCGTCTCGCGTCTTCTAGCCTGGATGCTAGAGAATCGTAGAAGCGGTCAGAGGGGTGGTCGCCGCTCCCCGAAGCGGGTCGCCCGCTCGAACGCGTGCCCGACCTCCAGCACCCGCCGGTCGGCGCGCGGCGCCCCCACGACCTGCAACCCCACCGGGAGGCCGTCCGGCGTGAAGCCGCCGGGCACGGACAGCGCCGGGCAGCCGGTGGGGGAGAGCAGGGTGCACGACCGCATCCACGCCAGGTAGTCCTCCTGCGGCTCCCCGGCGATCTCGGTCGGGTACTCCAGCTGCACGGGGAAGGGCAGCACCTGCGTCGTCGGGCAGAGCAGCACGTCGAAGTGCCCGAAGAACTCGACGACCCGCTCGAACAGCCGCGTGTGCTGCTGCTCGGCCCGGGCGAGGTCGCGCCCGGTGAGCCGCGCGCCCCGTGCCGCGTTCCAGCGGATCGTCTCCTTCACCTGGCCCGGGTCGCGGCGGACCAGGTCCGAGAAGGTGGCGTCGAACAGCCACGCGCGCAGCGTGCCGAACACCTCGTCGGCACCGTCCAGGCGCGGGCAGGCATCCTCCACCACCGCGCCGAGCTCCTCGAACACCGGGATCGCCGCCGCCAGGACCGCGGTGATCGCCGGATCGACGGTCACCCGGCCGCCGAGATCCGGCGCCCACGCCACCCGCAGTCCGTCCAGCCGCTCGGGCAGGGGCGCGACGAAGCCCGCCGGGTCGTCGGACAGCGACAACGGCACCCGCCCGTCGGGCCCGGCCAGCACCGACAGCTGCAGTGCGACGTCGGCCACCGTGCGGCCCATCGGCCCCTGCACCGACAGCGTCGACCATGCCATCGGGGCAGGCCAGGTCGGTACGCGCCCGGGCGTGGGCCGCAGCCCGACCACGTTGCAGAACGCCGCCGGGTTGCGCAGGGAGCCGCCCATGTCACTGCCCTCGGCCAGCGGCACCAGCCCTGCGGCCAGCGCGGCCGCCGCCCCACCGCTGGACCCACCGGCGGAGAGCCCGTGGCGGTAGGGGTTGTGGGTCGCACCGAAGACCGGGTTCACGGTGTGCGACCCCGCGGCGAACTCCGGCACGTTCGTCTTGCCCACTCGGATCGCACCCGCCGCGCGCAGCCGGGCCACCACGAGCTCGTCGCGCAGCGGCACCGTGTCCCGGTGCAGCGGTGATCCCCACGTGGTCCGCATCCCGCCGGTCGCGTGGGTGTCCTTGTGCGCCACCGGCAGCCCGTGCAGCGGCCCCAGCGGCTCCCCCGCCGCCTGCGCGGCATCGGCGGCGTCGGCGGCCCGTCGGGCTCCCGCGGCGTCCCGGGTGACGACGGCGTTGAGCGCCGGGTCCAGCCGCTCGATCCGGGCCAGGTGCGCCTCCAGCAGCTCGCGCGCCGACACGTCGCCGGAGCGCACCAGCCCGGCCAGCTCGGTCGCGGGACGGGCGCACAGCTCCTCGTCGGGGGTCACCCGTGGAGCGTCGCAGAAACCCGGGTGCGCGCGACCGCGGTCACCGGTGAACGATGGAGGCGATGAGCGACGAACGAGCCACCACCGGCGAGCACGCCACCTTCGAGACCCTCGGCCTGCGCGAGGAGCTGCTCAAGGCGCTGACCGCCCTCGGCTACGAGGAGCCGACGCCGATCCAGCAGGAGGCGATCCCGCCGCTGGCCGAGGGGCGCGACCTGCTCGGCCAGGCGGCGACCGGGACGGGCAAGACGGCCGCCTTCTCGCTGCCGGTGCTCCAGCGGCTGGAGGCCCACCGGAGGGCGAAGCCGCCCGTCGCCCTGGTGCTGGTGCCCACCCGTGAGCTCGCCGTCCAGGTGTCGGAGGCCCTGCACCGCTACGGCAAGGACCTCGGCGCTCGCGTGCTCCCGGTCTACGGCGGCGCCCCCATCGTGCGGCAGCTGCGCAGCCTGGAGTCCGGGGTCGACGTCGTCGTCGCCACGCCCGGTCGTGCGCTCGACCTGGTCAACCGCGGCGCGCTGCACCTGGGCGACATCGCCACGGTGGTGCTGGACGAGGCCGACGAGATGCTCGACATGGGCTTCGCCGAGGACCTCGAGGCGATCCTGGACGAGACGCCGCAGGACCGGCAGACCGTCCTGTTCTCGGCCACCATGCCGCGCCGCCTCGACGCGCTGGCCCGCCGGCACCTCTCCGACCCGGTGCGCATCACCATCGCCCGCGAGAAGGCCGCCTCGGGCGAGGCCCCCCGCGTGCGGCAGACCGCCTACGTGGTGCCCCGCGGCGCCAAGCCTGCCGCGCTCGGCCGGATCCTCGACGTGGAGGCGCCCACGGCGGCGATCGTCTTCTGCCGCACCCGCGAGGAGGTCGACACCCTCACCGAGACCCTCAACGGCCGCGGTTACCGCGCCGAGCCCCTGCACGGCGGGATGAGCCAGGAGCAGCGGGACAAGGTCATGGGCCGGCTCCGCAGCGGGACGGCGGACCTCCTGGTCGCCACCGACGTCGCCGCCCGCGGCCTGGACATCGAGCAGCTGACCCACGTCGTCAACTACGACGTCCCCTCCGCGCCCGAGTCCTACGTGCACCGGATCGGGCGGGTCGGCCGTGCGGGGCGCGAGGGCGTGGCCATCACGCTGGCCGAGCCGCGCGAGCACCGGATGCTCAAGACGATCGAGAAGGTCGCCGGCTCGCCGATCACGGTGGAGAAGGTTCCGACGGTCGCCGATCTGCGCGCCCGCCGGCTGGACCTGACCCGCGGGGCGCTGCGGGAGAGCCTGCTCACCGACGACCTGGACCGGTTCCGCGTGGTCGTCGAGAGCCTGGCCGACGAGTTCGACCTCATGGAGGTCGCGCTCGCGGCGGTGAAGCTCGCGCACGAGGCCGGGAACGGTGTCGACGACGACGAGGAGATCCCGCAGGTCGCCTTCCGCCCCGACAGCGGCGGCGGCAAGGCGCCCCGGGCCGGGAACGGCCGCGACGCCGGTGCGCGAGGTGACGGCGGACGTCCGCCGCGCCGGGCAGCGAGCGGTCCGGCCGGCCGGCTGTTCGTCGGACTGGGCCGGGAGGCCGGTATCCGCCCCGGAGACCTGGTGGGCGCCATCACTGGAGAGACCGGGCTGACCGGCCGCGACGTCGGCTCCATCGAGATCCACCAGCGGTTCGCGCTCGTCGAGGTGCCCGAGGGCGCGGTCGACGAGGTCGTGCAGGCGTTGCGGGCCACGATGATCAAGGGCCGCAAGGCCACCGTGCGCCGGGACCGCTCCTAACCGGCGGGGTCCGCCGGCACGGTCGGCGGGACCCGGGTCGGTCCGGCCTCCGGCGGCCGCGGCCGGTCCTGCGGGTGCAGCCGGACGGCGACCAGCGCGACGTCGTCCTCCGGCCGGCCGTCGACCAGCCGCTCGAGCAGCTCGTCCAGCAGCGCCTGCAGCGGCCGGTCGGCCAGCTCGAGGAGCGTCTCGCGCAGCCGGTGGATGCCCTCGTCGAGGTCGGAGTCGCGCCGCTCCACCAGGCCGTCGGTGTACAGCAGCACGGTGGAGCCGCGGTCCAGGGTGATGACCGACTCCCGGCGGCGGGTGGTGGCGTCCACGCCCAGGAGCAGGTCACCGTTCCACTCGGCCAGCTCCGCCACGCTCCCGTCGCGGTTGATGACGAGTGGGGGCAGGTGCCCGGCGTTGGCCCAGCGCATGCGGGTCAGCCCGCGCTCCAGCTCGTCCGGCGTCTGCTCGAACCGGGCCACCGCCGCCGTCGCGAGCGTCTGCATCTGCAGCGTGGTCATCGACGTGTCCAGGCCGCGCAGCACCTCGACGGGGCCGGCGTCGCTGTAGGTCGCGATCCCGCGCAGCAGCCCCCGCAGCTGGCCCATGGCCGCGGCCGCCTCCGTGTCGTGGCCGACGACGTCGCCGATCACGAGCATCGTCGTCCCTCCCGGCTGGAGGAACGCGTCGTACCAGTCGCCCCCCACCCGGGCGGCCTCCGCGGCCGGCAGGTACCGGACCGCGATCTCCGCGTGGTCCGGTTCCGGCGGCTCGGTCAGCAGGCTGCGCTGGAGTCCCTCGGCGAGCTGCCGCTGGGCGCTGTACAGGCGCGCGTTGTCCAGCGCGAGGCCGGCGTGGTCGGCGACCTCCTGCGCGGTGGCCAGGTCCTCCTCGAGGGCCGGCCGGCCGTCGTCGTAGTAGATGGTGAGCAGCCCGACGGTGCGGTTGCGGCCGCGCATCGGGATCACGACGGCCTCCCGGGAGCCCAGGCGGGCGTGCAGCTCGCGGGCCTCACCCGGGGCGAGCAGCTGGCGGACCTCCGCGCCGTCCCGCCGGGTCGCCTCCCCGGTGCGCAGCGCGACTGCCGCGGGTGAGTCCGAGGGCATCGCGTCGAGCCGGAGGGCGGCGTAGCGCTCGAGCACCGGACGGAGCTCGGGGTCCCGGTGCCAGCAGCCGACGTCCCGGGCGCGCCCGTCGCCGTCGACCACCGTGACGATGCAGTAGTCGGCGAGCTCCGGGACGACGAGCTGCGCCAGGTGGGCGGTCGCCGTCGAGGCGTCCAGCGCACCGGCCAGCTCGGCGCTGACGTCGGCCAGCAGGGCGAGACGGCGGGCGGCGTGGTCGGCCTGCTCCTGCACCCGGCGGCGCTCGGTGACCTCGAGGAAGTAGACCGACAGGCCGTCGGGGCTGGGCCAGGCGCGCAGCTCGTACCAGCCGTCCAGCGGGGCGGGGTAGTAGGCGTCGAAGGCGATCGGCTGCCCGGTGCGCACGGCCTCGCGGTAGCGGTCCTCGAAGATGCTGTTGACCGCGTCGGGGAAGGCCTCCCAGAGGACGCGTCCCAGCAGCTCGTCGCGGGAACTCTGCAGGAGCCGCTCGGCGACGGCGTTGACGTAGGTGAACCGCCAGTCCCGGTCCAGGCTGTAGAAGCCGGCGGGCATGGCCTCCAGGACCCGGGTGACCAGCGTGGCGGCCTCGCGCTCCCCGGTCACGTCGTACGCGGTGCCGAGGATGCGGGCCGTCGCGCCGTCCGGGCCGACGAGCGACCGACCGCGGGCGTGGATCCACCGCGTCTCGCCGCCGGGCCAGACGATCCGGTACGTGGCGTCGTACTCCCCGCCGGTGTCGACCGCTGCCTGCAGCGCCTCGCCGACCCACGCGGCGTCGTCGGGGTGCAGGCGGGCGTTGAAGGCGTCGATCGTCCGGCCGAAGTTGCCCGGCTCGTAGCCGAACATGGCGATCAGCTGCTCGTCCCAGGTCAGCTCACCGGTCTGATGGTCCCAGTCCCAGGTGCCCACCCCGCCGGCCTCGGTGGCCAGTTCCCACCGCACCCGGTCGTCCTCGTAGCGGTGCAGCAGCGCCGACAGCTGGAGCTCGGTCATCACCGATCCGGCCAGCTGCTGCAGGGTGGCGATCTCCGAGGGAGCCCACGGCCGTGGCTCGGCGTCGAAGACGCAGAGCGCACCGAGCGGCCGCCCGGCGTCGTCGGAGAGCACGGTGCCGAGGTAGGAGCCGACGATCCCGGCGCGCACCGGCGGCAGGTCCCGCACGCGGTGGTCGCTCGCTGCATCGGCGACGACGAGGGCCTGACCCGGCGCCAGTGCGGCCGTGACGGTGCAGAGGGACTCCTCGAGCGGGCCGCTGGTGCCGACGGCGGCAGCTCCCGTGCCCGCGGCCACGTGCTGGACGTCGGTCAGCAGGGAGACCTGGCTGCCCGAGGTGCCGAGGAGCCGGGCGGCGAGCTGGGCCAGGCGGTCCAGGCCGGGGCGCGCGTCGACGGGCAGGACATCGCGAGCGGTCGCCACCCGGGCGGGGTCCTCGCGCAGCTGGGCCGCCGCGCGGTCGGCCGGAGTGCCCGCTGCGACCTCGCGGTGCGTGGGTCGGTCCACCGATGCCTTCCTGCCCGGCCGTCGCCGGATGTCCTGACCGGTTCCACCCACCTGCTCGAGCAGCTCGGCCCGAGCAGTTATGTCACGCCCGGCGCGTTGTGCGCAACCAACCGGGCGGAATGCGAGCCACGTCTCGCTACTCGCGCACCACCAGCGTCAGCGCCGTGCCGCCGTCGTGTTCCACGTGCAACCCCGCCCGGCGGAGCAGCGCGCGCAGCCGCACGACGGAGTCCGGCTCGCCGCTCGTCGTCGCGAGGAGCCGGGCGAGGCGCCCCTTGTGCGCCTTGTTGAAGTGGCTGACGACGGCCCGGGTGCCGTCGGGGCGCTCGCTGAGCACGTCGACCGTGACCGCCCCGGGCACCGGCGCGAGCGCCGCGTACGCGCCGCTGCGCAGGTCGACGACCACCTGGTCGACGGCGGCCAGCACGGGGGAGAGGACCGGCCTCCACAGCGTGCGCAGGCCGGGCAGCCCGGGGAGCGAGGAGCCGGCGGAGAGCCGGTAGGCGGGGATGGGGTCCGCCGCCGCCACGACGCCGAACAGTGCCGAGCCCACGGCCAGCCGCCGGTCGGCGCGGGCCCGCTGGGCGCGGGTCAGGGAGCGCACGTCGAGCGCGTCGTAGAGCACGCCGGTGTAGCGCTCCAGCGCCGGGCGGGTCGGGCTGGTCCACAGCTGCGCGTTGCGGGTGATCTCGGCGTCCTGCTTCGGCGACAGCCCGAGGGCCGCGCGGGACGCCGGCAGGTCGCCGGCCAGGTCGACCAGCGCCTCGGCGACCGTCGTCCGGACGCCGGTGAGTTCCGGCGCGGTCAGGGCGCTCAGGTCCAGCGGCGGACCGTCGCCCCCGGGCGCCTTGGTCTCGGACGGGGGGAGGAGCAGGAGGACCACGTCCTACCCACCCGTCGCAGGCTCGGGGCGGGACCCGGGACGCGGCCGCACCGTCAGGCTCACGAGAGGTCGACGACGACCGGCGCGTGGTCGCTGGCGCCCCTGCCCTTGCGCTCCTCGCGGTCGATGAACGCGTGCTGCACCCGGCCGGCCAGCGCGGGGGAGCCGAGCACGAAGTCGATCCGCATGCCCTCGCGGCGCGGGAAGCGCAGCTGCGTGTAGTCCCAGTAGGTGTGACCGGGCATGCCTGACCAGGTCAAAGGCGGCGACTTGCAGCCTGAGCTGCATGAATACATCACAGCCAATCAGTGCCCATCGGTCTCAATAGCAAGATCATGTGCCCCAAGTGTGCCCCAGCGAGCCGAACTCCATCGAGGTGCCCATCCGGGTGTACGGGGGCGAGCGACAGGCAGGCGCCGCGACCGCCCCCCACGACCGCCGGATTCTGTCCGTCGGTTCCGGCCGCCGGAAGGGCGCTGACGCGTCCCCTGCGGGGATGGGCCTCCGGCCCACCCTTCCCCCGGCCGCAACCGACGGAGAGGGCGGGTTATGGGGTCGGACAGGGAGAACTGGGCGGAGGGCAACCACGCGGACGGTAGCCGGTACGTCGGTGGGGCAGCGCCGTTGCTCGGCCCAGCCACTCCGCGACTGGCGCGTCATGAGCGGAGAGCGGTGACCGTCTCTACGAGGCCCTGGTTGCTCAGGGCGGTGAGCACTTCGTCGATGCTCATCGGCGGGCGTCGCTTGCTGTCAGCGATGCGCTGGACCTCGCCGAAGACGACCTTCGGGTTCAGGTCGACCATCGAGAGCAGGAACTCGTCGGCGCTGCGGGCCTCGATGTCCCACGAGTCCAGGCTCTCGACCGGGAAGTCCTTTAGGTTGTTGGTGACGATCATCTGGGCGCCGACCTTGATCGCGGCAGCCAGGACGTGCCGGTCGTCGGCGTCGGGAAGGTCGAGGACCTCCTTCAGCGGCTCGTAGCCGGTGACCAGGACATCCCGGATGGCGTCGTTCATCAGCGTGCGGGTGCGAGCCAGCCGCTCGGGGTCCAGATCGGGACGGTCCTCGGTCAGGTTGCAGAAGACCTCATCGAGGATCTCATCGGTCCACCGGGCGCGGACCAGTCCTGCCTGCGCGACCCGGATCAGCAGGTCGCGCAGGAGGCTGGGGTAAAGGACGTTCGCGTCGTAGATGACGATGAACGAAGCCACGTCAGAGGAGGTCCATCTCCTCGCTGAGTGCGGTCAGTTCGTCGGCGGCGGCGCGCCGCGTGCGGTCGTCCTCGCGCATGTATCGCAGCAGAGACTCCGCCTTGATCCGGCGGTGGCTGCCGACCTTGCGGTATTCGATCTCACCGCGCTCGAGCAGACTGATCAGGTAGGGGCGGCTCACGTTGAGCATGTCGGCGGCTTGCTGGGTGGTGAGTTCGGCGTGGGACGGGACCACCGAGACACCTTCGCCAGCGGCCATGTGCGCGAGGACTCGGGCGAGGAGTTCGACCGCCGCCCGGGGGACGACGAGGGTGTCCCGGTGCTCGTCCTCGACGACCAGACGCACGGCGTCCTTGCGCTTGTGGGTGCGCAGATAGTTTTTGACGCTCTTCACCGCGTCGGCCGCGGTCGTCACATCGGTCGCGTCGGGCTGGATCGGTGGGTCAAGCAGCGATGTCATGATCAGCCTCTTCCTCTTTCTAGTGTGTCGGCGAAGCCGCAGCCTTGGGCTGCGTCGTCGCCGGGAGAGCACCCCCGACGCCCCCGAAACACCTGACAGCAGTATCCGCAGCAATCGCAGTAAGCGCAACGCTCGCAGTGTCTATCGGCCGAACCCAGCTTCTACTTGACCCGGCCGGGTGACCGGGCGCCCTTGCTTGGGTGACGTCCCGCCACGTGGTCGGAGTCCGGCGAGGCCCCGCCCGCCGTCGTGACGCGCACTCACCGTTACGGTCCTCCAGCACGTGTGACGCGGGGGGGATCGACGATGGTGTGGTGGCGGCGAGGGCCGGGCTATCGGAACGCCGGGGACGCGTACCGGGAGCCTGCCACTGCGGGACGCCGCGGTGTGGTCTTCGACCGGCTGTCTCTCGATCTGACTGCAGTCCGCGAGGTCGGCAGAGAGATGGTCCGGCTGTCCGGCGACGGGGCCGAGCTCGTGATGCGCAGTCTTACCGGTCATGAGGTTCGACCCGAGCGGCTCGACGATCCCAGCCGCGTCGACCTTGAGTTCTTGACCCTGGAGACCGGGCGGCGCCTGCCCGAGGGTGTGCTGCAGTTTGAGGGAGCGGGTCCTCAGGACCCTTTCCCGTTCATTCGGGTCGGCACGGAGGAAGTCGGCCTGTACGGCTCCTTGTCAGTCACCTGCGGCGACCCCGTCCGGCTGAACCAGGTGACGGACGAGATGGCTCGACTGATCGTCAAGCTGGGTCGTCCCCGGCCGACGTTCGCAGGCTGGCCGTGGGTTGCCGCCGGGCTTGCGATGGCGGCACTAATCCTTCTCCCTGCCGCCGCAGCGTCTACCGGCGAGCTATCCCCCCTGCTATGGCCGCCGGCCGCGGTCGTCGGGGTGTTGGGAACGGTCGCTCTGTTGCGCTGGGCCCGCCCCCTCGCTACTCGGTCGAGGAACCGTCAGAGCGTGCTGATCGTCGACCCAACGCCGCGAAGGGAGATCCGGCTTATGCGCGCCAACCACCGCAGGGACGCCAGGGTCGCGCTCCTAGGCTTCATCGTCGGTGCGGGGGTGGCCCTAATCCCTAACCTAAGCGACATCTTCGGCTCATCTTGATCAGTTCCCCGGCCTCGTATCGGGAACCTCCATAGCGGCGGCTGCTACCCGGCGGAGAATGGAACGGCGCGCTTCGAACTGAAAGCGAGCCCCGGTCAGGCTTCGGTCCGTGAAGCTCATAAGGCGGACTGTCGCGCGGGGTGCGCGCAAGGGGATCGCCGTGCGGGAAGCGCACAAGGGGATCGCCGCGCGGGACACACACAAGCCGATCGCCATCCGGGGCGACGACGGTTGACCTTGGCTTATCGGCTGATACGCGAAGATGTCCGCGTGGATGCGTCCGTGGCGGAGGCGGTGCCGCGCCCGTTGACCTCTCGGGAGCAGGCCGCTCTCGTCGCGCTGATCACGCGCGGCGTCTCTGCGGACGGCGACGTCGTCATCACGGGTGAGGACCGCGACCGCTGGCTGCAGCAGGTGCCGGACACGCGCGCTGGGGACCGCTGCAACTGCGGGACGTGCCCGTCCATCGAGCTGACCGATCGCTCCGGCACGACGCCGGGCGAGTGGGACCGCCGCGTCGTTCTCGAGGCCGGCGCCGCCGGGGCGCTGCTGCTCCTGTTCGTCGATGACGACCGGCTCAGCTACCTCGAGCTCGCACCTTTTGGACGACAAGGCGACCTTCCGCGAGTTCCCCCACCCAGAGGAGTTCGACTTCACCGCGCAGGTGACGGGCGAGCCGTGCCGGGCTGCCCTTGCGGCGCCACTGCGTTTCTCACTGACGATCGCTACGCGAGACGCGGGCAAAGGGATCATCGTGCGGTAACAAGCACGACCTGGACACTGCTAGTGATGTCGTTGCCGATCGAGTTGAACAAGGCTGTACTCGGCGACGCTGCATGCTTCCCGAACCACCAGTAGCGCCAGGTCCGCGCTAACGCCCGTCGGCAAGGTGCGACCGTGCCCGGTGCCCTGCAGGACCCGGAGCTTGTTAACTTGTTCGGCGATCTTCCAAGAGCTCTGCAGGATCGCTTTGATGTTGCTAGCGCCGGGAAGGGCTGGGTCGACCTGCTCGGGAAGTATCCCGAGGCGCTCCCGGGCGAGATACCACAGGTGATCGAAGCCCGCACCCTTCGGTTCCTCCAGGCCAAGTTCCTCCAGGACAAACTTCGCCACCGCTTCGAGCAGATCTTTGGCGCTACCCAGCAGCTGCCCTGGATCCTCGGTCGACCGGCGAAGCCGGTCAACCTGCTCATCAAGCGCCTCGCGGCCGCCGGTCGCCAGGTCAATGGCACCGGCCACGCTGAGGATGCCATCATCTGTCAGCGTCCATCCACACCGGCCGAACGCCCGCTGGGCAGTCTTGACCGTCTCGCGGGAGGCGAAGGCAGGCCGGTCGGGATCGAAGCTTCCATGTACACGCAGCTGGACCAGAAGGGCGTCGACAAGTTCTCTCGCGCGAGCTCGCCGACGTCGGGCAGCTCCCAGAACGGTCCGTACTCGGACTTCCTTGTTCGGGGTCTGGGTCGTCGCCGAGTACGGATCATCGGCGCCGTAGCCGGCGCCAGTGAAGGCGTTGCTCAGCTTGGAGTGTGACGGGCCGTCACCCGAGAAGAAGAACCGCGCCAGGGCGGCGCTGACCTCGTCGCTGACGGGCGGCTGCGTCACTGGCTCATTCTCCTTAACCTGGAAGGCGCACGCCATTGTCCACTTTCAGGCGCTTACCGAAGACGATGCACCCTGACGGCTTTGGCCATGCCGTCGACCTGCATCTTGCCTCCGCTAATGACCGCAAAAGGGCGATACTTGTACTGGTAGCGGTAGTAGTACTCCGCCTGCTGCCATACCGACCCGTTCTCCAGCGTAACGACGGTGCTGCCATCCCAGCCCGTCCACGCGCCAGCTATCCGTGATCTCACCGCTTACTCCACCTTCAGCCCTTTAGTGCGTTCGGCGCATCTTGCAGCACAGCTCTGACCGTTTCGCGTGCCCTCGGAGGGTTCTCTTTCACTCCAACCACGTCACGGCCGTGCTCGGGCAAGGCCCTCGGACATCTCGTGACCGCCAACGTCATGAGCGCCCAAGGAGTCGGCGCAGCCAGCGGCTCAGCTTCCTCAGCACACCGGCACGGGGAGCAACGTCCCCGTAGGTCTGTGCGCGCTGTGCGGTGTCGAGCGTGTGGGTGGCTAGTGCAGCACTTCGCGTCATGGGCTTGCACCACACGACTCGGTTCTTCCGGATGAGGTAGTGCGACCCGCACGGAAATTGTCCGTTGCCCACCGACGGGGACAGGGTGACCTGCCCGTCGAAGGTCAGGATCCAGTCGGCGGGGCCCAGCGGAGTCACGATCCTGACGCCACATCCGCACGCGCATTGGTGGGAGGCGGTCGCGTACTCCATCGAGACGTACAGGATCCCGCCGGCCAGGTCCATCGGCACGTACTCGACGAAGACGGGCTCGAGTTCTTCACTCTTCACCGGTCGTGTCCGCCTCCGTCGGGCCGTCCTCTTCGGCTTCGTCGTTGCCGTACCGGTTGATGATCTCGTTGGTGTCGATTCGGTAGAGGGAGTGCAGTTCGTTCTGGCTGTCGCCGTAGAACCCGTAGCGCTTCTTGAAGGAGATGACGGCCAGGGTGGCGGTGAGCGCGTTGAGCTCGGCCACCTGGATGTTCGATTCGTACTCGTCGCCGTCGCCGAGCTCGTAGGAGATCAGCTGGTGTTCCTGGATGTGGCTCTGCTGCCCGGGCAGGCCGGTTGTGACGCGGAGGAGCCCGGCCAGGCCGCTGGTGTCGTGGCGCACACCCAGCCCGGTGTCGATGAACGGCACTCCCGCGTCGGTCAGCGCGTCGATGATGACTTTCTTGTCCTCGTTCGCGTCCATGGCGAGGAACACGAAGCTCATCTCGAGCAGCTCGTCGACGTTGTCCGCTGTGACGTACTGCGGGTGTGGCACGACGCCCCATCGCAGTTGTCCGTACCGGGCTGCGTGGTAGTCCACCTTGAGCGGGGCGGCGTTGAGTTCCTCGATGCTGGCCGCGCCCGGTGACCGGTAAGAGTTGTGAGTGGAGAAGACGTCGCCGTCGTAGACGTGCAGCTCACGGATCGGCGTCTTGGCGAGCAGATCGAGCAGGTATGCGCCGGTCCCTCCAAGACCGACGATCGCGACCTTGGGCAGCGAGATTTTCTCCGCCAGGACGGTGATGCCTGCACGGCTGGAGTTCGTGTCCAGGTACTTGAACACGCTGTCGGTCTCGTCCGACACGACCGGCTTGAACGTGGTGGGGATCGCCGTGGGGTCGATGGCCTGGGCGTGGCCGACGATCAGCCCGGCGTATGCGACCACCTTGTCGTAGTAGTTGGTGTAGCCGCGGCCGTGCGCCTTCATCGAGGAACTGCACGCCGCCATCAGGCCGCCGGCGAGCTGCATCGGTCCGCGCTGGTGGACCAGAGCCTGGAGTTCCATCCCCTCCTTGCTGTGCGGGATCTCGGTGAACCACATCACGTGGGTCTGCGGCGGAGTAGTGGTCTCGCCCTGGATGTCCAGGGGGCAGACGAGACTGCCGCGGACGACGGTGCCCCCGGCGGTCACGAACGGGATGTCGTCGACGACCAGGTGGCCGGCGCAGATGCGGACGGCGTACCCCTCGTTGACGAGCCGCGACAGATCCGGGCTGTCACGAACGAGTCGTGGCAGTGACATCGAAGCTCGTCCCCTTCTTCTTCACGGTCACCGAGGTGCCGGGCACCAGGGTTCCGCTACCGCCGTGCCCGCCCTTGGCCTTGCGATAGGCCACCGAGTAGATGACGTTGGGGTCCCCGTGGGGGAATCCCAGGTTGACCACCTGCTCGTAGGTGACGGTCTCGGCGTCGACCTCGAAGCGCGACCCGTTGATCACGATCTCGTAGTCCTTGTCCTTGGTCGGGTTCTTGGCCGACAGCTCGACTTCGGTCATCACGCGCTCGCTCCCTTGGTTCGTGCCTGGCCGCCCAGACATCGCTGGTAGACGGTAGCAGTCCTTCACCCCTGGGGTGATGGCATAGTTACGACCGGCGTGTCGGGGGCGAGGCGGGTCGGCCGCCGAAGTTCCCAGCGATACGTTGTGCCGCATCACCCAATGAGCGAAGGGCCGATGGAGATCGAGTACCTCGATCGCGGAGCGCGTGATGCCGCGACGCCGCCAGGGGTGCGGCCGCCGGGCTGGAGCCATGCCGAGGTCAGCCGCCTGCGCCTCGTCGTTCAATGCATCCGAGCCGGGCGGATTCCCAGCGACGTCCTGTCGCTGCGCTCCCTGCGCCTGCGCACCGATCCCGACGATCCCGGACGGTTCGGCACTGAACTGAGCTCCGACCGCGCCCTCACCCTTGCCTTCAAGGCGGACAGCACTCCCATCACAGCGATGCTGGATATCGCGCCCACCAGAACGGACTCAGGACGATGAGCGATCGCGTGCCCGACCCGGTGCCTGTCGGCAGATTCCTCGCCGAGGAGATCGAGGCGCACGGGTGGACCCAGGCGGAATTCGCCGCCGTGCTCGGACGACCGGTGCAATTCGTCTCCGAGATCGTGAACGGCAAGAAGGAAGTAACTCGCGAGTCGGCGGCACAGATCGGGGCAGCCCTGGGTCAGACGCCCGAGTTCTGGCTCAGCTTTCAAGATGAATACTTGCTGAGCGAGCAGGCAAAAAGCGCTAGGACACAGCAGGAGTTGTCAGAAGTACGACGCCGCGCGCGCCTCAACCGATTGGTGCCGGTCGCGACATTGCGCAAACGCGGGGTACTGGTTGGGGGCAATCTAGATGAGCTCGAAGAAGAGGTGGCCGAACTCTTAGAGTTGGACAACATCGACGATGACCCCGCCTTCCACATAGCAGCTCGGCGGAGTAACCACGACGAGCCTGTATCCTCTGTGCAAGTCGCCTGGGTGGCATGTGTTAGGCGCGCGGCCCGCAAACGCACAGGCGTCAAGCCGTTCTCCAAATCCAAGCTAGAGAGACTGGCGGCACAACTGCCCACACTGCTCAGTAGTCCGGCCGGCTTCCGCGGCCTGCCCGAAAGCTTCGCGGACACTGGCGTCGTCCTCGTCTACGTCGAGGCATTATCGGGCGCCAAAATTGACGGTTGCGCCTTCATGCTTGATAAGACCCCGACCATTGCGCTCTCTGGGCGAGGCAAGCGCTTGGACAAAGTGTTGTGGACGCTATTGCACGAGGTGGCCCACGTCATTCTCGGCCATGTCTCGTCCGACGTGTTAGTGGAGACGCTGGACGACCATGACGAGACCGACGCGAAGGAGAACGAGGCCGACAGACGAGCCGGCGGATGGCTCTTGCCTACACCGCTCCCGACACCGCCGGCGCGTATCGGCGCGGGGTGGGTCGAGACCGTGGCGAGCGAGCGCCGCCTAGCGCCAATCGTGATTGTCGGCCAACTCCAGCAGAGCCAGGTGCTGGACTGGCGCACGACCCTCGCGCGCAACGCCCCGACCGTTACGGGCGTCCTCGAGACTTGGTGACCCTGTGCGCCGGCTCTTCTTCTTTGGTTGACCGCTGATGGCAGGGGGCGCCGCGCGAGGTCAGGGCGCCGGCCTCGCGCTGGGCGACCTGCCTGTGACACAAGGGACGCAATTCGCGAGGTTTGCGGGTCCTGCCTGAAACGCTGTGCGTGTGCCGGACATGTACAGGACGTGAGCGTCTCGCCGGGCCCTGCGGCCCCTTCCCTCGGTCCACCCCAATCCGATCCCGAACTCCAGTTCGACCGGCTGTACCGTTCGGCAGGCACCGCTGTGCTGGGCTATGCCTTAGGCCGGTGTGCCAGCCGCGAGGACGCCCTCGACGTCACCGCCGAGACCTTCCTGGTGGCTTGGCGACGACGTGCTGAGCTGCCCAACGAGCCCGAGGAAGCCCGAGCCTGGCTGTTCGGCGTCGCCCGGTGGTGCCTGGCCAACGCCGCCCGCGGCGATCATCGAGCGCAGCGGCTCGGCCAGCGCCTGGCCGAGCACCTCGACGTCGCCGCGCTTCCGGATCCGGCCCGGATCCACGAGAGTCGGGCCGACACCCGGCAGGTCCGCCAGGCACTCGACGCACTGCCGGCCGACGACCGGGAACTGGTCACCCTTACCGCATGGGAGGGGTTGAGTCCCACCGAGGCCGGCGCCGTTCTCGGCCTGACACCGGGCGCAGCCCGCAGTCGGCTACACCGCGCCCGCCTGCGACTGCGGGCCTCCCTCACGTCCGACCACGCCGAGCTGCAGGAGCGCCGCCGCCATGACCACTGAACACGATCTGGACACCCGCCTGCTCGCCGCCCGCGGCGTGCGCGCCGAAGACCTGCCGGCCCTGCCGGAGGCCTTCCTCGACTATCTGCACACCACCGGCGACGAGCAGCCGACCGCCACCACCGCGCCGGGACGGGTTCTCACCACAGTTCCGGCGGCGGAGACGCCGGCCAGCGTGTTGGCCGCCCAGCAGTTGGTCGCCGACGCCCGCCAGCGCCGCAGCGGCACAACCGCACCCCGGCGTCGGCGCCCCACCCGAAAGACTGTGCTCCGGATGGGTGCCGCCGTTCTCGCCGTCGCGGCGGCCTGGACCACGGCTGTCGTCGTCGCCCCGGCCGAGCCGCCGAGCGGCGAGGTCGCGGCACCCTCGGAGTCCCCGGTGTCACCGGACCACGGGATCAGGCTGGTCGCAGCCCAGCAGCTCGCCTTCCCGCTGTCACTGGAGCCCGCGCCGGAGGACCTGACGCCAACCTTCAGCCGCGTCGGCGGAGAGCCCCTGCACGAGGGGCATCCTCTCGTGTACACGGCCGACTACTTCAACGCCACCACCGGGGACAGGCTCCTCATCAACCTCTTCCCCGAGGACCCCCGCACGTGGGATTCCGGGTGGTCGGAGGGCGAGGCAGCCGGGACCGTGACCGTCCATGGCGCGGCCGCCGACCTGCGGCGCGGCAACGGCTTCGCCTCCCTCATCTGGGAACGGCCGGATGGTCAGTGGGTGCGGATCATGGGCGAGGACGCGTATGGGGAGAGCACGGCGCTGGTCGCCGCTGCTGAGACAGTCGTCGACCGCCCTCAGCCCACCAACCTGCAGTTCACCCTCGCTCCCGCCGGCTGGTCGGTGAGCGGCTACGAGGAGAGTCGGAGCCTCGACCTCACCAATGACACCGATCCGACGCAAATGCTGCGGCTGAGCGTGTACGACCCCGGCCCGGGCACCACCATCGACAACTTCCTCGACGGAACCACCTTCCTGGCGAGTCCGGCGGAATCGGTGACGATCCAGGGACGGCCAGGCTGGTTGGCGCTCGCGAACGGCGACCCGGGTTATCCGGACTACTGGTACACCGTCGGGCAGCTCCACGAGGGGCAGCTGTTCCTGCTCCTGGCGCCGTTGACCCTGACGCAGGAGCAGGTGGTACAGATCGCCGACCAGGTGACCTACACGCCGTAACGGCCGTGGTCCGGCGCTCCTCGCGAATTCCGGACCACGACTACCGACTCCTTCAATCTCGCGAAGGGCCCACCCCGTAGGGGGTGGGCCCTTCGGCTGCCCCGCTGGATGCTGACCATTTCGGGCAGCTGGTGTCTCACAGCCTTGTCGTCCGGCTGGCCGCTCGACATCCGCGCCATCGGGTCGCAGGAGGCCGGTGGCGCGACCCCGGGGGACCCGAGACTGGTTGTCCTCCGCGCCTGCAACTCGGAGAGATGAATCCACTCTAAGTCGACAATCGCCATAGACATTGACGACATGGCGCCCGCGGCATCTTTGCGCCCGGCACTTCAGCCTTTCCCGAGCCAGCCTGACGTCTTCACCAAACGACGGCACGCATGCTACCAATAGAGGTAGTCCGGGCCCCGCTTCGCGGGGCCCATCGCCGTTTCTAGGGGTGACCTGTTGGTCATTGTTGGGTGGCGTTGAAATGCACGGTGGAATGAAGGTGTACGCCGGATCGCCAGCCGCCGCCCGGGCGTATCTGGAGACCGACCGCGGCCGGGCCGATGACTACTACCTGACGGAGGGCACCGGCCTGGCCCGCCGCTATGAGGCCCGCGACGGACGGGTGTCCGAGCGGGCGCCGCTCACCGGGGAGACCTACGAAACCTGGGTGACCGGCCGCGACCCGGACACCGGCGACCCACGGGGGCGCCTGCGCACCGATCAGCGTGCGGTGCGCTTCGTAGAGGTGGTAGTCAACGGCCCGAAGTCCTGGTCCCTGGCCGCCGCGATGCATGAGGACGTCGCGGCCGCATACGACGCCGCGCAAGACCGCGCCGCCGCCCAGATCATCGGCTGGCTCGCCGCCCACGCCACCACCCGGATCGGACCGCGCGGCGGCCAGGTTCAGGTGCCGGTGGAGATGCTGGAGGCGCTGACGGTGCGGCACTACACCTCCCGGGCCGGAGACCCGCACCGGCATCTGCACCTGCAGATCGGCGCCCGGGTATTCGCCGCCGAACAATGGCGCGGGCTGCACACCGTCGGCGTGCGCGACTTCCTCGCCGCCATCGACGGAATCGGGCACGCCGCGGTCGCCTGCGATCCGCAGTTCCGGGCCGCACTCGCCACGCACGGCTACACCCTGGATGCGACTGGAGAAATACGGGAGCTTGCCCCCTACATCGGCCCGTTCAGCGCACGGGCCGCGCAGATCGGGCGCAACCTGGACCGCTACGAACGCGACTGGAAGGCGGCGCACCCCGGAGAACAGCCCGGTCCGGCGCTGCGGCGGGCCTGGGACGCCCGCGCCTGGGCCGAGGGGCGCCCGGATAAGGTCATCCCCCGCTCCGGGGCCGAGCTGGTGGCGCGGTGGCGGGCCGAGCTGGGGTCACTGGGCCATCGCGAGCCCGCCCACCCCGTCTCGCTGGCGTCGACCCCGGTCGGCGCGCTCGACCGCGAGGCTGCGGTCAACACCGTGCTGACCCGGCTGGCCGCCGGGCGCTCGGCCTGGAACGCCGCCGACGTCCGCGGCGAGGTCGAGCGGCTGATCGCCGCGGAGGGCATCGTCGCCGACCCGGCGGTGCGCCTCGAGTTGGCCGAGGACCTCACCGCCCGCGCTCTCGACCGGTGCGTCCCCCTGGTGGACCCGGAGGGGGTGCCGGAACACGTCCGGTCCTGGACCTCGCGGCCGGTGCTCGAAGTGGAGGCCGACCTGCTCACCCGGTTCGCCGCCCGCGCCGGTCAGCCACCGGGAGGACCGCCGCCGCTAGCGCCGCTGCCGGCCGGCGGTATCCGGGGCGTGGATGTCGGCCAGGCCGCGGCGGTCGCAGTCCTGGTGGGCGACCGACGGTTGGTTGTCGTGGAGGGCGCGGCCGGCGCGGGTAAGACCACCACGCTGGCCACCACGCGCGCCCTGCTCGAACGGCAGGGACGGCGACTGCTGGTGGTCACCCCGACGCTCAAGGCCGCCCACGTCGCGCGTACCGACGTCGGCGCGCCCGCCAGATCGGCCGCGTCCCTCGTCTTCGCCCACGGCTGGCGCTGGAACGAGCACGGCGAATGGACCCGACTCACCCCCGGCGAGGTCGACGCGGTCACCGGCCGCATCCACACGGCACCCCAGGAGGAGGACCGGCTGCTGCCCGACGATCTGCTGATCGTCGACGAGGCCGGCATGCTCGACCAGGACACCGCCCGCGCTCTGCTCACCGTCGCCGACGAGGCCGGGGCGCGGCTGGCGCTGCTGGGAGACCGCCACCAGCTCGCCGCGGTCGGCCGCGGCGGGGTTCTGGACCTGGCCGCCGCTCAGGTCGACCCGGCCGCCTGCCTGACACTGGAGTCGGTGCACCGCTTCATCCACACCGACAGCACCGGCCAGTCGGTTCCAGACGGTGAGTACGCCGAGTTGACATTGGCGATGCGGCGGGGTGACACCCCGGGTGTGGTGTTCGACGCCCTCCTCGCCCGCGGCCGGATCCGGCTGCACCCGGACCACGCGGCGCTGCAGGACGCCCTGGCCGCGACCGCCGCCCGCGACCCCCGGGCGGCCGACGTCGCCGTGGTGGCGGACACCCGCGAGCAGGTCAACGAGCTCAACGCCGCCATCCGCGACCGGCTGGTCCCCGACGGCCGCGTCGACGACGTCCGGGTCGTGACCACGCGGGCGGGTCAGCGGATCGGCGCCGGCGACAGGATTGCCACCCGGCGGAACGACCGTGACCTGGAGGTGGCCAACCGAGACACGTGGACCGTCACCGCGGTCGGCCGACGCGGCGGGCTGCTGGTCACCGCCGGCACGGCCACCGGTGACGTCTCCCCCGGCGATGTCACCCCGGCCGGCGCACCGGTCCGAGTGCTGCCCGCCGACTACGTCACCCAGCACGTGGAGCTCGCCTACGCCAGCACCGCGTACGGCGTGCAGGGTGACACCGTTCCCACCGCGCACGTGGTGATCGGTGACCAGACCGGCGCGGCCTCGGCCTACGTCGGCATGACCCGCGGACGGTTGTCCAACACCGCGCACCTCGTCGCGGCCGACGTGGCCGAGGCCCGGGCGCTGTGGATCGCCGTCTTCGGCCGCGACCGGGCCGACCTCGGCCCCGGCCACGCCGCCGAGCTGGCCGCCCACGAGGCCGCCCGCGACCGCCAGGACCCGTCGCGCGACCGGACGGCAGCCGCTCGGCCGCGGCCGGCCCCGCCGGTGCCGAGCGTCCCCCGGCCCGAGGCGGAGCGGCGGGGACCATCCCTCGCCCGTGGAGTCGCGCCGGGCATCGGTCGATGAGCAGGGCCGCCTCCACCGGGCCGGCCGCGGGCGGGACACCGGCAACAGGAGGAGAACTGGAGAATTTCGGAAGCCATCGGTGGTCGGCTGTCACCAATCGCGCCCAAATGGCGCCTTCTCCAGTGACGGAGCACATCCCACCCGAGCCCACCGGAGCCAGCCATGTCCGACCACCCCGCCCTCGAACCCGAGCTGCTCACCATCACCGAGGCCGCCGAACTGCTCCGCGCTCCGGTGGCCACCCTTCGGTACTGGCGTCACCTGGGCACCGGTCCGCGCAGCTTTCGCCTCGGTCGCCGTGTCCTCTACCGCCGTGATGACCTCCATGCGTGGGTCGAGGAGCAGTCGGGTTGAAGTGCCGCCGGCTAGCGAACCGGCGAAGGGCGCAGTCCCGTGGGCCGTCGCCCTGGCCTCGTCGGACCTCTTCGGCATGCTGCGTGCCGATCCGTTCCGTTTCCCGAGAAGCAAGGACGCCGACGGCCTGCCAGGCCGCGTCGAAGACGTTGAGGAGTCAGCCATGGCGAGCGTTGAGAAGCGGGTCCGCAACGGGCGGACGACTTACGAAGCGCGGTGGCGGGACGACCAAGGCAGGCAGCGCAAGAAGTCCTTCGGCAAGAAGGGCGACGCCGATCGTCACGCGGCCACGGTCGAGGCGGACAAGGCGCGCGGCACGTACGTCGAACCCTCGAAGATCACCGTCGCCGAGTACGCCAGAGGGTGGGCGGAGACCCGCCCGCACCGGCCGACCACGGCGCGGCGGACCGAGATGATGATTCGGCTGCACATCGACGGGACGCGTCTCGGTGGCCGGAAGCTCGCGGACGTTCGCCCGTCCGAAGTTCAAGCGTGGGCCACCGATCGTTCGAGAGTGCTGGCCCCCACCACTGTGAGGCAGGCAGTCGGGCTGCTCCGGAGTGTGTACGGGGCCGCGGTCCTCGACCGACTGGTGGCCTCCTCGCCCGTCGTCCGCATCCAGCTCCCCCGACACGAGAGGGAGCGGGTCGTGCCGTTGTCAGTTGAGCAGGTGGCGGCGCTTGCCCGGGCCATGCCGGAGCGCTACGAGGCCATGGTCCTCACCCAGGCTGGGCTCGGGCTCCGGATCGGCGAGCTGCTCGCGCTCCGCGTCCAGGACGTCGACTTCCTGCGCCGCGCCGTGCGGATCGAGTGGCAATTCACCCAGGGGTCGAAGGGCGAGCGGAGCGAGCCGAAGACTCCCCGATCGAGGCGGACAATCCCGCTTCCTCGGGTTGTCGCCGAAGCGCTTGCCTCCCACCTGGCGGCGTCCCCAGCAGCCGAGGACGGAACGATCTTCACGACGCGGACGGGTGCTCCACTCGGGCACGTCTACTACGGCCACAACCTGATGGGGCGTGCGGTGACCGAGGCGGGGCTACCGAAGGGCACCACCAGCCACGACCTCCGGCACCACTACGCCAGCGTCCTGCTTGCCGCCGGCGAGTCGGTCGTGGCCGTCGCCGAGCGGCTGGGGCACGAGGACGCCTCGCTGGTCCTGAGCACCTACGGGCACCTGATGCCGGACTCTGACGACCGGACGCGGAGTGCCATAGACGCGGCGTGGGACGCAGCCAGCGCCTCGTGTGCCCCCGATGTGCCCCAGGACGCCCAGCCGGTCCGCTAGTCCGCCAGGTCCACCACCACGGGGGCGTGGTCGCTGGCGCCTTTGCCCTTGCGCTCCTCGCGGTCTATCAGCGCATTCGTCACGCGCGAGGCGAACGCCGGCGAGCCGAGGACGAAGTCGATCCGCATGCCCTCGCGGCGGGGGAAGCGCAGCTGGGTGTAGTCCCAGTAGGTGTACACGCCCGGCCCCGGTGCGTGGGGCCGCACCACGTCGCTGTACCCGGCCTCGACCACCGCGCGGAAGGCGGCCCGCTCCGGCGGTGAGACGTGGGTCGAGTGCGCGAACACGTTCATGTCCCAGACGTCGTCGTCCTCCGGGGCGATGTTCCAGTCCCCGACCAGCGCCACCGGCGCCGCGGGGTCCGCGGCCAGCCAGCCCGCCGCGGTCTCCTTCAGCGCCGCCAGCCACTCGAGCTTGTACTGCAGGTGCGGGTCGGCGAGGGTCCGGCCGTTGGGCACGTAGAGGCTCCACACCCGCACGCCCCCGCAGGTGGCGCCCAGCGCCCGCGCCTCCGGAGCGGGGTCCTGGCCCTCCTTGGCCGCCCACGAGGGCATGCCGGCGAAGCCGACCTGCACGTCCTCCAGCCCCACGCGGGAGAGGATCGCCACCCCGTTCCACTGCGAGTGACCGACGTGCGCCACCTCGTAGCCCAGCGAGGAGAAGACCATCTCCGGGAACTGGTCGTCGCGGCACTTGGTCTCCTGCATCGCCAGCACGTCGACGTCGTGCCGCTGCAGGAAGGCCGCGACGCGGTCGGCGCGGGTGCGGATCGAGTTCACGTTCCAGGTCGCCAGTCGCACGGGACCCGAGCTTACGGAGCCGCCCGGAGCGCTCCCGGCGGCACGGGCTGTCCCCGGATCGGGCGGTTGCGGGGGCTGCCGCGGCGGTCGGGCCGCCGACCTGGCCCGACGGTGCGATCATGGCCGGATGAGCGGGCGGCGGAAGGTGACGGGATGACCGCCGACACGGCTCCGGTCGCCCCCGAGCACGAGGGCCGGGCGTCCGGGCGCGGCGCCCGCCGCGCGCCGCGCAGCTTCGGTGCCGCCCTGGGGTGGACCGTCCTCGGCGCGATCCTGCCGGGCACCGGGTACCTCGCAGCCGGGCGACGCCGGCTGGGTGGCGTCGTCCTGGGGGTGTTCCTCCTCCTGGTCGCCGGCGTGGTCTGGCTGGCGACCGGCGGACGCCGGTTCACGGCGCGGACGGCGGTCGACACCGACGTCCTCCTCGGGGCGACCGTCGGCATCGGGGTGCTCGCGCTGCTCTGGGCGGTCGTGGTCGTGACCGGCTACCGGATGCTGGTGCCCCGGGGGACCGGACGTGGCCGGCACGTGCTGGGCGGCCTCCTGGTGGCGCTCCTGGTCGCCGGTGTCGCCGGCCCGGCCGTGCTCGCGGGGCGGTTCGTCATGACCTCGCGGGATCTGATCGACGACGTCTTCGCCGACGACCGCGAGTCGGCGACCGTTCCCGACACCCCCGACCCGTTCGGCTCCAAGGAGCGGGTGAACGTCCTGCTGCTCGGCGGCGACGGCGGGGTGGGTCGCGAGGGCGTGCGGACCGACACGGTCATCGTCGCCAGCACCGACACCGAGACCGGCGACACGACGCTGTTCAGCCTGCCGCGCAACCTGGAGAACCTGCCCTTCCCTGCCGACAGCCCGCTGCGGGAGGTCTACCCCGACGGTTTCGAGGCCGGCAGCGAGAGCGAGAGCCTCCTCAACGCGGTGTACCGGAACGGGCCGGCCGAGCACCCGGACATCCTCGGGCCGACCGACGACCCCGGGGCGGACTTCCTCAAGCTCGGCGTGGGCGAGGCGCTCGGCCTGGACATCGACTACTACGTGCTGGTCAACCTCGAGGGCTTCAGCAGGCTGGTCGACGCGCTCGGCGGGATCACCGTCAACGTCAACTACTACGTGCCGATCAACGGCGACCCCGGGACGCGCGAACTGCCGGACGACTACATCGAGCCAGGGCCGAACCAGGAGATGGACGGGTACACGGCGCTGCAGTTCGCCCGCGGGCGGTTCGGTCTGACCGACTACGACCGGATGGCCCGGCAGCGCTGCACCATCCAGGCCATCGTCGATGCCGCGGACCCGGTCACGCTGCTGCAGCGCTACCAGGAGCTGGCGGCCACGACCGAGGACATCGTGAGCACCGACATCCCCCGGTCGGTGCTGGACGACTTCGTCGACCTCGCGTTCCTCGTCAAGGACGCCGACCTGCGCAGCGTCGTCTTCGACCAGCAGGTGATCGACCCGGCCTACCCGGACTACGACCGGGTGCGGCAGCTGGTGCAGGAGGCCCTCCAGCCGCCGGTGGCGCCGGCCGCGGGCACGTCGGCGCCCGCTCCGACCGCAGGCGCTCCCGCGCCGGCGCCGGACCCGGTGGCCGACGTCGGGTCCGCCTGTGCCTACGACCCGGCCATGGCCGCCGAGGCGCGGGCGAAGGGGAAGCCGCCCACGCGGCAGGGCTGATGAGGGAGGCGGCCCTCCGGGGTCAGAGCCGGACGTCGTCGAACGACCGGAGCTCGACCCATGCGTTCCGCCGGGCGCCGGGTGGCGGTGCCTCCTCGACCACCGGCCCTGCCGGGAGCAGGTCGACGGCGGCCGGTCCGCTCAGGTCGACCCCCGCCAGGGCCGCGATGTCGGCGATCGGCACCTGGAACGTGCGGTAGGCGCCCAGCGGCGGCGGCTCGCCGGCCGCGAGTGCTTCCGCCACGGCCGCCTCGGCGTCCTCGACGAGCGGTGACTGGTCCAGCAGGTAACCGGTCGCGGCGAGCTCCTCGCCCTGGCGGAAGACGACGACCTTCCAGAAGCGCAGCGGGATCGCCACGCCCCGGTACGGCGGGTCGGCCGGGTCCAGCACCGGGCCGGCGAGGACCACCAGCCGGCGGGCGTAGGCCGCGGCGTGCTCCTGCACGTACTCCTCCAGGCCGAGCCACAGCTGCTTGCCCTGGTTGAACAGTGCCGCCTGCGGAGCGGCGTTCGGGTAGTGGAAGGAGTCGACGTTGGCCCGCTCCGCCTCGGCCCGGTCCCGGCCCCAGCACGCGGATGCCCGACGGACGAGGTGCCCGCGGTCCAGGTCGTTGTGCGCGTACACCGCCGGTCCCGCCTGCTGGTCGGCGGGCAGCCGCGGGTCCAGCGACCAGGGGATGCCCTCCCGGTCGAGCTCGCGCAGCAGGCCGCCGTCCATCGCCAGGGCCGTGACCGCCGCCAGTCGCCGGTCGGGCCGGTGCAGCACGGTGAAGTGCGTGTAGGGCAGCGACACGGTCGGGTGGTCGGTGGTGAGCGCCGGGAGCGGGACCGGGGGCCCGAGGAAGTCCGGGTCGTAGCCCGCTCGCCCGGACAGGTCCTCGTGGCGGAGCGCGCCGGTGCCGGTCATGGCGGGACGCTACGGCCGTCCTGGCCGGACGGGGGTCCTGGGCGCTTCCGCGGGGCCGCGTCCCGGCGTGTCGGGACGGGGCGGAGAATGGTCGGGTGCCCGCCGCAGTCGTCCGTCCCGTCACCGCCGTCGACGAGGGACTGCGAGAAGAACTGCTGGCGTGCTGGACCGACGTCAGCAACGCCGGGGGTGCGGTCGGGTTCGTGCCCCCGGTGACCCGCGACGACGTCGCCCCCGTGCTGGACCGGCTGCTCGACGGCGTCCACTCGGGCCGCGACGTCATCTGCCTGCTGACCGTCGACGACGCCGTCGCGGGGTTCGCGGCCCTGGTCGGGTCGGCGGGCCCGCTGCGCCGCCACTGGGGCACCGTCCTGCGGGTGCAGGTGCACCCGTCGCGGCAGGGGCAGGGTCTGGGCCGGGTGCTGATGGACGGCGTGCACGGGGTCGCCCGCGCCCGGGGCCTCGAGTTCCTGCACCTCACCGCCCGCGGGGGGACCGGCGTGGACGCCTTCTACCTGCGGCTGGGCTATCGCGAGGTGGGGCGGCTGCCCGGAGCGATCCGGGTGGCCCCGGGAGACGACCGCGACGAGATCTCGCTGGTCCGCCCGCTCTGACCCGCGCGGCCGGGAAGGCCGGTGGTCTGGCACCGTGAGGACCATGTCCGCTCCGGAGCCGTCGCCCCTCGCCCGTCGCGAACGCCTCGTGGGGCTGTTCGTGCTCGGCGTCGCCTTCGTGCTGCTGGTGTCCTCCCCGACCTGGTTCGCCAGCGACCGGGTCGGGGTGGGGGTCGCCCAGCTCGTCGTCGCCGTGCTGCTCGGCGGGGTCGGCGGCTTCCTGCTCCGTCGCGCCGGCCGGGGCTGAGCGCTCCGCCGTCTTGCCACGGGGTGTGAGCCGCAGCACACTCCGGCAGATGGAGCTGGCGAAGCAGGAGCTGGTGCGCGTGCTGCGCACCGAGGGCGACAACGACACCGCCGACGCGGTCGAGGGCTCGGACCTCCCCGACCGGATCGACACCGAGCGGGATGCCGATGCGCTGACCGCGGTCGGCCTGGACCGGACGCAGCTGATGAACAAGCTGGCCGGCGGGTCCCTGGGGACGACGCTCAGCCCCTGAGACGCCTGTGGCCCGGACCGCGCACGGTCCGGGCCACCCTCGTCGCGTCCGTCAGCCGGCGTAGGGGCGCTCCCGGGCCAGCTCCTCCTTGGCCACGCCGCGGATGTGCACCGCGTCGGGACCGTCGACGATGCGCAGCGTGCGGGCGCTGGCGTAGAAGCGGGCGAGCACGGTGTCGTTGCTGACGCCGGCCCCGCCGTGCACCTGGATGGCGCGGTCGATCACGTCGAGGGCCACCTTGGGGGCGGCCACCTTGATGGCGGAGATCTCCGTCTTGGCGCCCTTGGCCCCGTACTTGTCGATCAGGTCGGCCGTCTTGAGCACGTAGAGCCGGGCCTGGTCGATCTCGATGCGGGAGAGCGCGATCGCCTCGCGCACGGTGCCCTGATCGGCCAGCGGCCGACCGAAGGCGACGCGGTTCTTCGTGCGCTCGACCATCAGCGCCAGGGCGCGCTCGGCCATGCCGATGGCGCGCATGCAGTGGTGGATGCGGCCGGGGCCGAGACGGGCCTGGGCGATCATGAAGCCGTCGCCCTCGCCGGAGAGGATGTTGCTGACCGGGACGCGCACGTCGGTGAAGCGCAGCTCCGAGTGGCCGTGCTGGTCCTGGTACCCGAACACCGGCAGGTGGCGGATGATCTCCAGCCCGGGGGTGTCGCGGGGGACCAGCACCATCGACTGCTGCCGGTGCGGCGGGCCGTCGGGGTCGGTCTTGCCCATGACGATGAAGATCTGGCAGCGCTCGTCGGCGGCACCGGAGGTCCACCACTTGCGGCCGTTGATCACGTACTCGTCGCCGTCACGGACGATCGACGTCTGGATGTTCCGGGCGTCGGAGGAGGCGACGTCGGGCTCGGTCATCGCGAAACCGGAGCGGATCTCGCCCTCCAGCAGCGGGCTGAGCCAGCGCTCCTTCTGCTCGGGCGTGCCGAACAGCATGAGCGTCTCCATGTTGCCCGTGTCGGGCGCGCCCACGTTCATGGCCTCGGGGGCGATGGTCGGCGACCAGCCGGTGATCTCGGCGACCGACGCGTACTCGAGGTTCGACAGCCCGCCGAGCTCGTGGTGGAACAGGTTCCACAGCCCGCGCTTGCGCGCCTCGGCCTTGAGCTCCTCCAGGACCGGCGGGTGCTCGTGGTTGTCGTGCCCGCGCTCGGCCCGCCACTGGTCGTACACGGCCTCGGCGGGGAAGACGTGCTCACGCATGAAATCCCAGGCGCGTGCGCAGACGTCCTCGGCCTTGGCGGAGAGAGCGAAGTCCATGTCGGCAACGTAGCGCCGGACGTGACCGTCGTCGCACCGGGGGTCGTGCCGGCTGGGGTGGGTCCGGAAACGGGACGAGCCGGGCCCCGACGCCGTGGAGGGCGTGCGGAGCCCGGCTCGCACCGGGTGTGCGTGTGCTTACGCGGTGCGCCGGCTGTCGACGGCGTCGCGGACCGGCAGCAGCGCGATCACGAGGCCGACGATGGCGGTCAGGAGGTGCAGGACGTTGTCGGCACCGTTGATGCTGAGGAAGTCCCAGTCCTTGCCCACGGCGATGAGGCCGTAGATGAAGGCGGCGCCGTAGCCGACCGCGAGCAGCCAGCCGTAGGTGCGGGCGCCCGCGAGCGTGCGGGACAGCGCCAGGCCGGCGAGACCGATCAGGATGTGCACGACGTTGTGCATGCCGTTGATCTCGAAGAACAGCAGGTTCTTCCCGGTGTCGTGCGAGAAGAAGTCGTCGAACCCGGTGATGAAGAAGCCGACGATCCCGACGAGCAGGTAGATCGCGCCGAACGCGAGTCCGAGGATCTCGGGGACGGTCTTGCCCCGGCCCGTGGCGTTGTGGCCAGCGGAAGCGGCCATGGTGTCCTCCCAGGTGGTGGTGCCCGTCAGGTCCTGACGGGTGCTGGCAGGGCTCTACCCCCGGCGTGATCAGGAGTAACGGTCGTCACCCGCGTGGGCGACGGTCGTTGCCGAACCGTCACCTGCGCGGGCCCGCCCGGCGGCCCTCGTTCCCGGTGTTCGGGCCCGAGGGGTCGATCGGTTCACCGCTGCCCGGACCGGTCCTGCGCCGGGCGGGGCGTGCGCTTCGTGCGGCGGACGACGAACGGCCCGATGGCCAGCAGGTCGACCGGGGCGGACCCGAAGCACTCCAGGGCGTCCCGTGGGTCGTCGACCATCGGCCGGCCGGCCGTGTTGAGGCTCGTGTTGACGACGACGGGAAGACCCGTGCGCCGCTCGAAGGCCGCGATCATCCGGTGCACCAGCGGCTCGGTCCCCGCGTCGATCGTCTGGATGCGCGCGGTGCCGTCGACGTGCGTGACGGTCGGGATGCGCTCGCGCCACTCCTCGGCGACGTCGTGCACGAAGAGCATGTAGGGCGAGGGGATCGGTCCGCGGCTGAAGATCTCCGGGGCCTTCTCCAACAGCACCATCGGCGCGACCGGGCGGAACTGCTCCCGGCCCTTGACGTCGTTCATCCGCTCGAGGTTGGCCTCGAAGCCGGGGTGGGCCAGCAGCGACCGGTGGCCCAGCGCGCGCGGGCCGTACTCGCTCCGGCCCTGAAACCAGGCGACGATGCCGTTGTCGGCGAGCACCTCGGCGACGGCCTCGGCGACGTCGTCGGGGCGTTCGTACTCGATCGCGGCCGTCTGCAGCTGCTGCTCGATCTCCGCATCGCTCCAGCCGCGGCCGAGCGCCGCGCCGGCCATGGGCTCGGTGCGCTCACCCAGCTCCGCGGCCACGTGCAGGGCGGCGCCGAGCGCGGTGCCGGCGTCGCCGGCGGCCGGCTGGACCCAGACCTGCTCGAACGGGCTCTCGGCGAGGATGCGGGTGTTGGCGACGCAGTTGAGCGCGGTGCCGCCGGCCATGGTGAGGGTCTTCTCGCCGGTCTGCTCGTGCACCCATCGGGCGAGGTCGACCAGCACCTCCTCCAGGCGGGTCTGCACGCTGGCGGCGAGGTCGGCGTGCGCCTCGGTCCACGGCTCGTCCTTGCCCAGGCGGGGGGCGAACTCGGCGAAGTCGATCTTCTCCGTGCGGAAGCCGCCGTCGTCGGTGGCGCGGATGAGCTCGGACAGCTCGCCGAGGAAGCGTGGCTTGCCGTAGGAGGCCATCGCCATGACCTTGAACTCGTCGGAGCTGCGCAGGAAGCCGAGGTGGTCGGTGAGCTCCTCGTACATGAGGCCGAGGGAATGGGGGAGGGCCTGGCCGGCGAGGACCTCCAGCTGCCCGTCGACGTAGCGTCCGGCGAGGTGGCTGTGCGCCTCGCCGCGGCCGTCGAGGACGAGGACGGCGTTGTCCCGCTGGGGGGCGGCCTTGCCCGCCGAGGCGGCGTGGGCGACGTGGTGCTTGACGAACCGGACCTTCGCCGGGTCGAGACCGGGGAGGGCGTGGGCGAGGAAGTCGGGCGCCATCTCGGCGTACTTCTTGCGCATGGTGTCGCCGTCGTCGAACAGGCCGGTGTCCTCGGGCGTCGTCATCAGGCCCGGGTCGAAGGAGTAGGCCACGGCGTCCAGCTCCTCGGGGCGGATGCCGGCGGCCTTCAGGCACCAGGCGGCAGACAGCTCCGGCAGCTCCCACGCACTCCACGGCAGCGGCCGCTTGCCGTGCTTGCGCCGGCTGAACCGCTCCTCCTCGGCGGCGGCCACGATCCTCCCGTCGACGACAAGCGCCGATGCGGGGTCGTGGTAGATCGCGTTGATGCCGAGGACCTTCACGCATGCACTCCTTCGTCCGGGACCGGTCCGTCTCCTGCGGATCGCGTCCCTCGGCTGATCATCGGGGGGCGGGCGCGGGGCCGCAGCTCGGAGCAGCGTGAGGGGTCAGGGGCGGGCGCGCAGCAGCCCGTGCTCGACGACCGCCGTCAGGCCGAGCGTCTTGTAGCCGACGTCGTCGAACAGCACCGTGATCCGGTCGTCCTCCACGCGCATGACCGCACCGGCGCCCCACTCGGTGTGCTCGACGGCGGTTCCCACGGGGAAGGGGACCTCGTGGCCGGCCTCGTCGGTCTGCTCGTGCGCGGTGCCCGCCGCGCAGTTGTCGCAGTTGCCGCAGGGCTGGTCCAGCTGCTCGCCGAAGTAGCCGAGGAGGAACTGCCGGCGGCACTCGGTCGTCTCGGCGTACCCGCGCATCATCTCGACACGGCTCTGGTCCACCTTCTCGTGGTGCTCGGCCAGCTGCCGGGCCCGCTCGGCGGCCTCCCCGGGCGGTGGCGCACCCTCGACGGGGAACGCGGCGCCCTCCTCGTCGAGCACGACGGCCGACACCTGCTCCAGCAGGTTGAGGTCACGCACCAGCGGAGTGGCGGCGCGTCCGGTCTCCTCGCGCAGCGCCTTCACGTCGACGCCGTCGTCCATCCCGGCGGCCGCGGCGGCCTGGACGAGACCGGCCACCTGCTGCAGCTCCTCCTCGGCGGGGGTCCCGGCGGCGAAGAACCGGCGGAGGCCGAGGTCCTCCTGCCGGTAGACGAGGACGGCGAGCGCCGGTTCGCCGTCGCGTCCGGCGCGGCCGATCTCCTGGTAGTAGCTGTCGATCGAGTCGGCGGGCTCGGCGTGGACCACGAAGCGGGTGTCGGGCTTGTCGATGCCCATGCCGAACGCGGTCGTGGCGACGACGACGTCGAGCTCGTCGGCCATCCAGACGCGCTGGGTCTCCTCGCGGTCGGCCTTGTTCAGGCCCGCGTGGTAGTGCCGGGCCCGCAGCCCGCGGTCGGCCAGCTCGCCGGCGATCGTCTCGGTGCCCTTGCGGGTGGCGCTGTAGACGATGCCGGGACCCCGGCCCTCGCCGATCTCGGCGAGCACGCGGTCGAGGACGCCCTGCTCCTTGCCGTGGGCGTCGGCGTAGTGGTCGACCTCCAGCCGGATCTCGGGGCGGTCGAAGCCGGCGACGACGATCTCGGCGTCCTGCATCTGCAGCTGCTCGACGATCTCGGCGCGCACGGGCGGTGCGGCGGTGGCGGTCAGGGCCAGCACCGTCGGGTGGCCCAGCTGCTCGATGACACCGCCCAGCCGCAGGTAGTCGGGGCGGAAGTCGTGGCCCCAGGCCGACACGCAGTGCGCCTCGTCCACCACGAACAGCGCGGGCTTCGACTCGGCGATGGCATCGACCACGTCGGGCCTGGTCAGCTGCTCGGGAGCGAGGAAGAGGAAGCGGACCGTTCCGTCGCGCAGGCCGTCCAGGGCTGCCTGCTGGTCGCCGGCCGTCATCGTGGAGTTCAGCTGGGCGGCGCGGCCGGCCCGGTCCTCCAGCTCGGTGAGCCGGTCGACCTGGTCGCGCTGGAGTGCGATCAGCGGGGAGACGACGAGCACCGGGCCGTCGAGCAGGTGGCCGGCGACCTGGTAGATCGCGGTCTTCCCCGCTCCCGAGGGGAGCACCGCCAGGGTGTCGCTCCCGCCGACGACGGCCTGCATCGCGCTTTCCTGCCCGGGCCGGAACTCCTCGTAGCCGAGCACCTCGCGGGCGAACCGGCGGATGCGGCGGGTGCGGACCGAGGCGCTCTTCCCCGCAGGATTGTCGTCGGACGCGGCGGGGGCGGGGGTGCGTGTCACCCGGTTCGGCTGCCCGGCCCCCGACTGCGGCAAACCGGGCCGCGGACCAACAGGTGCGAGCACTCCTGTGGCACTTGTAACGGAAAGATCTGGTGCAGTAACTTGGGGCAGTCGGGAGCGTTGGCCATGGTCGCCTTGGGCCGACGAGCCGGGGGCGCGGGCGGGATCAACCTGTGGGGTGGTGGAAGTGTTCTCGGAGGAGGCCTGTCGCCAGGCGCAGCACGACTGCCGAATGCGGTTCACGGAGTCGGAGTTGGAGATCCTGCGCCTGGTGGCAACCGGGATGACTGACGACGCCGTGGCCACCAGGCGAGGATCCAGTTCCCACACGGTGCGACATCACATGGCATCAGCTATGCGACGAGCGGCAGCGTGCTCACGCACCGAACTCGTTGCCAAGTGCTTCGCCGCGGGCGTCCTCACGTCCACCTGGCCCCCGGCGTCTCCGTGATCCATTGCCTGTGCAGACTCGACTGAATGCACCGGGAGATTCTGCCTAGTCGAAACCTGCGATGTGCGAGGGAGTGGTTGGCCGCCAGGATCTCCCTGAACCGGAAAACGGTTCCCCGACAGGTCGAGAGGTGAACATGTCCAGTGCACGAAATGCCACAGCAGGAGCGATGCTTTTCGCGGCGATGCTTCTGTCAGCTGCCCCAGCGACGGCCGGCATCGGTTTGATCTCGTATGAGGGGAGCGACTTCTCTCAGGACGTGAACACCTCGAGCGCGGTACGGGCCTGCGACGGCGAGAGCGACTCGCACGGCGTCCACGCTGACTTCACGACCAAGGGGTCCGGCGTCGTTCAGCAGATCCGGGACGGAAACGGGGCGAACAACAGCTGCGCGTACACCGGCAGCTACGGCGACTACAAGATCTACTCGCACCGGGCCGTCGAAGAGATCAACGGAGCCCCGGACAACTTCGGCGATTGGAAGTACCCGTCCTGATGCACCTGGGAGTCCATGTTCGGGAAGTGGTGGTGGAGGCCGGTGACCACCTGGTCCTGGCCTCTACCACCCTTTCCGCCGCTCCTGCGGAGGTCGTTGCCATCATGGGCCCGTCAGGATCGGGAAAGACGACCCTGCTGGCATGCGTGGGCGGAACGGCGGTACCGACGAGCGGCAAGGTCGAGGTCGACGGGAGCGTCATCTCCGAACTCGCCCCTGCTGCCCGCGCCCGGTTCCGGCGTGAGCACGTCGGCCTGGTCTTCCAGGATCCCGAACTGCTGGACGAGCTGACGGTCGGCGAGAACGTCGCACTGCAGCTGATCTTCTCCGGGGTGCCCCGATCGAAGGCGCGAGAGCAGGCCATGACAGCTTTGGATCGAGTCTCGTTGGCGCATCTGGTCGACTCGCCGATTCAGCACCTGTCCGGAGGAGAGGCTCAACGGGTCGCCGTGGCTCGCGCAACCATTCGGCGGGCTGCAGTGATCCTGGCTGACGAGCCGACTGCATCACTGGATGCGACCAACGCGCGCCTCGTCACCGACCTTCTCATCACGGCAGCCCGCGACCAAGGGTCTGTCGTGCTGTTGGCCACCCACGACGCTGACGTCGCTGCCGCCTGCGACCGAGTGGTATCCCTGCGCGAAACGAGAGTCGACACGGCGCAATGAGGTTATTGCTGCGCCTCGCAATGCGTTTTGCGTTCTCCCGTGACCGGACTCAACGATGGCGGCAGGTCAGTGTCAGCGTGTCCGCATTTCTGGCCATTCTAGCCGTCCTGCTCGGCATCGGAATCGTCGGTCTGGCTGCGGGAGCGGAGCAGCGCCGCGCGGACCGAATGCCCGTGCTGGCCACCGAGGAACCAGCACCTGCTCCATTGACGATGTCACTGCGAGGAGAGATCTGGGCCGATCGCCAATTTCCCGTGCTCTGGCTCGACCCCGGCTCCGATCCCGACCCATCAGTCCTGCCCCCCGGCCTGAAGCGATTGCCCGACCCGGGAACGGTGGTGGCATCACCAGGGCTGGTCGACTCCGGAGCCGTCGAGGGATTGGGTCTGGTCACCTCTCCGGCGGGCACCGGCCCCGACGGCACGATCGGGTCCGAGGGGCTGGCCGTCCCCTCGGAGTGGCTGGCATACGCGCGGCCACCCGCTGGCCGTTCCCTGGGCGCCGGCGGTGCACTCATGTTCGTCGACGGCTTCGGGCCTGGCCCAGGCGACCCGACGATCACCTTCGAGACCGACCCGGCCGCACCTTCTGTTGCAGCGGCGCTGCTCACCAGTGGGTGGCTGTTCCTGCTTCCGGCCCTGGTCCTGGCCTCGAGTGCCGCCGCTGCGTTGTCGCCACTGCGGACCCGCCGACTCCACGTCCTTCACCGGTTCGGTCTGACCGCAGTCCAGGTACGGGCTCTTGCCGCCCTGGAAACGTCCGCACTGGCTGCGGGCGGTGTCCTCGTCGCCCTCGCCGGCTGGGCGCTCGTCGCTGGGCGGCTGTCGAATCTGCCGTTCTCGGGCATCTCCCTGCCACCGGGCGGACTGGCGATCCCCCCGGCGCTGGTCGCGGGCGCCGCCGCCGGCGTGCTCGTCCTCTTCGCCTCGCTCGGCGGACTGAACACCGGGGTGAGCAGCTCGTCGTCAGCTCGGTCCAGCAGCCGCCGCCCCGCAGCGTCCGTCTCCGCTCGGAAGCTCGCGCCACTGGTCGTGGCCGGCCTGCTGCTGCTGCTCAGCCGTCTCCTCGGCGCCCAGTCCGGGGTTCCGCTGATCTGGGCTTCCCTCCTCGTCCTTCTCGCCGGCATCCCCGTGTCCCTGCCGTGGCTCGTGCAGCGCTTCGGCAGCAGACTCACCGCCTCCCCGCACGCCCCTCGCTGGCTGGCCGGTCAGCGGCTGCGCTTCTCCCCGTCAGCCCTCGCCCGGCCTGCGGTGGCCATCGCCGCGCTCGTCTTCGTCGCCGGTGCGCTCATCGGCATCCATCAGCGGTTCACCGCCTCGGCCGCACTCGAGGGCCCCCCGGGGAACGTGTACCTGCTGGACTGGCGGGATTCACGGCCGGACGACGTGGAGCTCCTCGCCGACCTCCTCGCTCCTGCTTCGGTCGTTCCGCTGCACCAGACCGGGGACGAGACCCCTCTGGCCTACCTGCCCACCTGTCAGGCCGTGCTGCGGGTCATCGGCGGCCCTGCCGCGGACGCGTGCGTCAACGGTGAACTCAGCGCCGCTGCCGCCCAGGCCTGGCAGAGCGCGACGTCCACCGTGCCGGTCCTCGGCTCCCCTCCCGAGCTCCCCATCGGAAGCGTCCAGAACGTCCTCGTCGCCGGCGATCCCCCGCCGAGCGACTCCGCTGTCTGGCGTGCCGTCAACCCGGCCTTGTCAGCCGTCAACCTGACCACCCTCGGCGCGCGGGCCCTCGCCCCACCCCTTGCCCAGCAGTGGCTGCTCGCCGCCAGCTCCGTCGGGCTCCTCCTGCTGCTGCTGGCCTTCCTGCAGTCCTATGGCAACCGGGTCCTCGCCGTCGTGGACGAGGATCGACGGCTCATTCGCGTGGCCCTCTCCGCCGGCGAGGTGCGGGCCGTCCAGCGCTGGACCCTCGCCGGTCCACTGCTCATCGCCGCACCCACCGGATTCGTCTGCGCCACCGTGTTCCTCATCGCCGCCAACGACCTCGAGCTCGCCGTGACCGCCACCGGTTGGGTCCTCGTCGAGACACTCGTCTGTGGGCTGACGAGCGCCCTCGTCGCCCTCGGTCTCGCTCGACTCCAGCGCTCCTGGCTCACATAGGCCGCTCCCCGCAGGGTGGCGAGTCGCCGCGAGGAACCCAGCTGGATGCCGACCATCACGCATTCCTCCGCACCAGCGGAGAGCTGCCCGCTTGTCGTCTCCGCATATGCGGGTCTACGGTGCGGACCGTGTCGACCTCCTACCGGATCGCCGAGGCGGCTGCTCTGCTCGGGGTGAGTGACGACACCGTGCGCCGGTGGATCGACGCCGAGCGCCTGCCGGTTCGTCGCGAGGGGGGGCCGGCCGTCATCGACGGCGCCGATCTCGCCCGGGTCGCCACCCAGCTGCGCGACGCCCCCGCGCCGGGGGCCACACCATCCTCGGCCCGGAACCGGCTGACCGGCATCGTCACGCGGGTCGTGCGGGACACCGTCATGGCACAGGTGGAACTGCAGGCGGGCCCGTTTCGGTTGGTGTCGCTCATGTCCCGCGAGGCGGCCGACGAGCTCGGGCTGGAGCCGGGCGTGCGCGCGGTGGCGACGGTCAAGGCCACCCAAGTCAGCCTGGACGTGCCGTGAGGGCACGGCTCGTGCTGGTGGCGGCGGCCGCCCTGTCGCTGACGGCCTGCTCGGGCTCGCCCGCTCCTCCCGGTGAGGAGGTCGAAGGCACGCTCACCGTGTTCGCCGCGGCGTCCCTGACCGACGCCTTCACCGAGCTGGGGGAGCAGCTGGAGGAGGAGAACCCCGGGCTGGACGTGCAGTTCAGCTTCGCCGGCAGCTCCGCGCTCGCCACGCAGATCACCCAGGGCGCCCCGGCCGACGTGTTCGCGTCGGCCAACGAGACGCAGATGAGCGTCGTCACCGCCGCCGGCCTGGCCGATGGCGACCCCGAGGTCTTCACCCGCAACGTGCTGCGGATCGCCGTGCCCGAGGGCAATCCCGCGGGCGTCACCGGCCTGGACGACTTCGCCCGGGAGGACCTCGCGCTCGCGGTCTGCGCGCCGGCGGTGCCCTGCGGCGCGGCCGCGGAGAAGGTGTTCGCCTCCGCGGGGGTGGCCGCGCGCCCCGACACCCTGGAGGAGGACGTCCGCGCCGCGCTCACCAAGGTCGAGCTCGGCGAGGTCGACGCCGCGCTGGTCTACGCCTCCGACGTGGCCGCGGGCGGCGACGCCGTCGAGGGCATCGCCTTCCCGGAGGCCGAGCGGGCGGTGAACGACTACCCGATCTGCGTGCTCGCCAGCGCCCCCAACCCGACGGCGGCCCGCGCCTTCGTCGACCTGGTGCTGTCGGCCGAGGGACGCCGGGTGCTCACCGACGCGGGGTTCCTCGCCCCGTGACCCTCCCCCGCGATCGCCGCCCCGTGAGCGCCGCCCTGTGAGCCGCGCCCGGGAGGGTGCCCGGGTCCCGGCGCCGCTGCTGGTGCCGGCCACGGTCGGCGTCCTGTTCCTCGCGCTGCCCCTGGTCGGCCTGCTGATCCGCACCCCGTGGTCGCAGCTCGTCCCCCAGCTCACCGCGCCCGGTGTCGGTCAGGCGCTGCGGCTGTCGCTCGTCTCGGCCACGCTGGCGACGCTCCTGTCGCTGCTGCTCGGCGTGCCGCTGGCCTGGGTGCTGGCCCGGTCCCGCGCCCGTGGTCGCGCGGTGCTCCGTGCCCTGGTGACCGTGCCGCTGGTCCTGCCCCCGGTGGTCGGCGGCGTCGCGCTGTTCCTGGTGCTCGGTCGGCAGGGGATCGTCGGCAGCTGGCTGGACGACGCCTTCGGGATCACGATCCCGTTCACCACCACCGCCGTGGTCATCGCCGAGACGTTCGTGGCGATGCCGTTCCTCGTCATCAGCGTGGAGGGCGCCCTGCGGGCGGCCGATGCCCGCTTCGAGGAGGTCGCCGCCACGCTCGGCGCCGGTCGCTGGACGACGTTCCGCCGGGTGACCCTCCCGCTGGTCGCGCCCGGGATCGCGGCGGGCGCGGTGCTATGCTGGGCCCGCGCGCTGGGCGAGTTCGGCGCGACGATCACCTTCGCGGGCAACTTCCCGGGGACGACGCAGACGATGCCGCTGGCCGTCTACCTCGCCCTCCAGCGGGACCCCGATGCCGCGATCGTGCTCTCGGTGCTGCTGCTGGTCGTCTCGCTGGGCACGCTCCTGCTGCTCCGGGACCGCTGGGTGGGCCGGGCGGGCGCCGCGTGAGCCTGCGCGCGTCGGTCCGCCTGCGTCGCGGCACCCTCGACCTGCAGCTGGACGTCGAGGTCGCCGATGGGGAGGTGCTCGCCGTCCTCGGTCCGAACGGCGCGGGCAAGTCCAGCTTCCTACGCGTCCTGGCCGGCCTCCTCCCCCCGGACGCCGGCCACGTCACCGTCGACGGCGCGGCGTGGGACGCCGACGGAGTCCACCTGCCCGCCCACCGGCGCGCGCTCGGCATGGTCTTCCAGGACGCGCTGCTCTTCCCGCACCTGTCGGTCGCCGACAACGTCGCCTTCGGGCTGCGCACCCGCGGCACCGGGAGGACGGCGGCCCGGCGAGCGGCGGGTGACTGGCTGACCCGGGTGGGCCTCGAGGGCATGGCGGACCGCCGGCCGGGGGAGCTCTCCGGCGGGCAGGCCCAGCGCGCGGCGCTGGCCCGCGCCCTGGTGGGGGAGCCGGCCCTGCTGCTGCTCGACGAGCCGCTCTCCGCCCTGGACGCGCGCACCCGCCTGACCGTGCGGGCAGAGCTGCGCCGGCACCTCGCGGACTTCGCCGGCAGCACGGTGCTGGTCACGCACGACCCCGTGGACGCGATGGCCCTGGCCGACCGGGTGGTCGTCGTCGAGGACGGGCGGGTCGTCCAGACCGGGACGCCGCAGGAGATCGCCCGCCGCCCGCGCACCGACTACGTCGCCCGCCTGGTCGGGCTCTCCCTGCTCCCCGGGACGGGCAGCGGGACCCAGGTGCGGCTCGACGGCGGAGGAGTGGTCGCGGTCGCCGAGGAGGCCCGCGGCACGGTCTTCGCGGCGGTGCGTCCCGAGTCGGTGACGCTCTACGTGGCCCGCCCGGAGGGCAGCCCGCGCAACGTCTGGCGGGCCACCATCGCCGGCGCGACGCCGCACGGCGGCACGGTGCGCTGCGACCTGGCCGGCGAGGTGCCGTTGGTCGCCGACGTCACCGCCACCGCGTTCGCCGAGCTCGGTCTGGCGGTCGGCGCGCAGGTGTGGGCCACGGTCAAGGCCTCCGAGGTGGCCGTCTACTCGCGATGAGAGGTCGCTGAGAGGGTGGAGGCATGAGCTGGGTGGGTGGGCAGTGAACGTCGCAGCCGTCGTCCTCGCCGCCGGGGGCGGCCGTCGCTACGGGATGCCCAAGGCGCTGGTCGAGTACGAGGGCAGCCTGCTGGTCGAGCGGGCCGTGCGGACGGCGCGGGCGGCCTGCGACGTCGTCCTCGTCGTGCTGGGCGCGCAGGCGGTCGACGTCTGGCGCGCCGCGGACTTCGGCGGGGCCACGGTGCTGGCGAACAAGGACTGGGAGACCGGCATGGCCTCCTCGCTGCGCACCGGGCTGGACGGGCTGCGCGGCTTCCCCGGCACGGTCGATGCGGCGCTGATCACGCTGGTCGACATGCCCGGGATGACGCCGGCGGCGCTGGAGCGGCTCGCGGCACACGGCGCCCCCGATGCCCTCGCCGTCGCCACCTACGACGGCGTCCGCGGCCATCCGGTGCTGATCGGCCGCCAGCACTGGGCAGGTGTGGTCGAGACCCTCACCGGCGACGAGGGCGCCCGCCGCTACCTGGCCGCGCACGACGCGACCGAGGTCGACTGCACCGGCCTGGCCGATCCGGCCGACCTGGACGTGCCGCCGCCGGGGGTACCTTCGGCGCCGTGATCGCACAGGTCGTGGACACGCCGCTGTCCGTCGCCGAGCACGAGGACGCCGTCGCCGACAAGGCCGCGGGCGCCGTCGTCTCGTTCGCCGGCGTCGTCCGCGACCACGACGGCGGCCGGTCGGTCACCGAGCTGGAGTACGTCGGCCACCCCACCGCCGACGACGTGATCGCCGAGCTGGCCGCGGAGTTCGCCGCCCGTCCGGGCATCCACGCGGTCGCCGTCAGCCATCGCATCGGGCTGCTCGGCATCGGCGACGTCGCCCTGGCCTGCGCGGTCAGCGCCTCCCACCGCGGCGAGGCGTTCACCACCTGCGCCGACCTCGTCGACGAGGTGAAGAAGCGGCTGCCCATCTGGAAGCGGCAGGTCTTCACCGACGGCGAGGAAGAGTGGGTCGCCTGCCCCTGACCGGGTGCCTCAACCGGCGAACTCCCGCACGGGCAGGCCGCGCACGCCGGCGTCCACCCGGAACAGCGCGCCGGCCACCGGGTCCTCGCCCGGCTCCATGCCCTGCCGCGAGGTCGTGACGAACAGCTGGTCCAGGTCGGGGCCGCCGAACGTGCAGGCGGTGACCTGGGGGGTCGGCACCTCGACCACCGCGTCCAGCCGGCCGGCGGCGTCGTACCTGTGCACCACGCCGCTCCCGAAGAGGGCCACCCAGACGCCTCCCTCCGCGTCCACCGTCAGGCCGTCGGGGTTCTGCTCGTCGGACATCGTCACGAACGGACGGCGACCGGTCGGCCCGGCACCCGGATCGGAGTCGAAGACGTCCACCCGGTGCGTCGCCGTGTCGGCGTAGTACGCCGACGTCCCGTCGGAGCTCCACTCCAGGCCGTTGGACACGGTGAGCCCGCTGAACACCTCCCGGACGCTGCCGTCGGGGTCCAGCCGGTACATGGAGGCCGCGCCGGGCGCCTGGTCGTAGGCCATCGACCCGCACCAGAAGCGCCCCTGCGGGTCGCAGCCGCCCTCGTTCATCCGGATCCCCGGGTCGGTCCAGAGCGGGGGCAGGGTGCTGAGCGACCCGTCGGCGTCCTCGAGGGCGAAGCCCCGCTCCACCGCGACCACGGCTCCGCCGCCTCGTCGCGGGCGCAGGGCCGCCGCGACGTCGCCGACGTGGACGCGCCGCACGCTCCCGTCGTCGGACAGGGCGAGGACGTCGCCGGCGAGCATGTCGACGAAGCGCAGCCCGCCCCAGCCCGGCCACCAGACCGGACCCTCGCCGTGGTGGGCGACCCGCCCGGTCACCTGCTCCGCCCGCATGCGCCCTCCCGCTACCGCTCGGCGCCATCCTCCCGCAGGTTCCTCAGTCGGGGGGCGGGGGAGACGGCGGCTCCAGGCCGGTCGCCATCAGCGTGCTCAGCGTGCGGGCGGCCGCCTCCACGACCGACAGCTCGCGGGCGGCGCTGCGTGGCTTCGCCCGGAACGCGACCCCGCACAGGGTGCCGAAGAGCTCCAGGTCGGGCGTGACCAGCGGGATGCCGACGTAGGCGGCGACGGCGCCGACGGGCTGGTCGGCGTGCGCGGCGTAGGCGGGGACGGCGGCGGTGACCGTGGCCAGCCTCGGGCCGTTGCCCTCCACCATCTGCCGGCAGAGGCTGCGCTCCCACGGCACCTCGGCACCGGGACGGACGCCGCGCTGCGGCCAGGCACGGAGGACCACCTGCCGGTCACCGACGACCCGGGTCACCATCCACAGGTCCCACCCCACGTGCTCGTGGAGGAAGCGCAGCGCATCGTCCGCGGCGGATGTCCAGTCCCGCCACGGTGCGACGTCGGCGACGCGCGCCGGAACCATGCCGTCCATTATCGCCCTCGGTCGCGCGCTCGCACGGCGTCGTCACGGTCCCCGGCAACGCGTGTGACGTAGGCTTCCAGCGCTCCCGGCGAGGGGCTGGACCGCCGCGCCCGCGGACGGCAGGAAGGGGAGCCCGGCGGTGCCACTCCCCCTCGACCCCCTCCTCCAGGCGATGCCCGTCGGCTTCATGGCCATCGACCGTTCCTGGCGGATCACGCACGTCAACCCCTCGGGGGAGGCGGTCCTCGGCAAGGTGCGCGCGGACCTGGTCGGCGCCGACTTCTGGGAGACGTTCCCCGACAACCTCGACAACGAGTTCGGCCGCATCTACCGCGAGGTGATGGAGACCGGGCGGCCGCAGCGGGTCGAGGCGTTCTACCCCGAGCCGCTCAACGCGTGGTTCGAGGCGCACGCCGTGGCGGTGGAGACCGGTCTCGCCCTCTACTTCACCGACACCACCGCCCGCCGCACCGCCCAGAACCGGCTCGCGATGCTCGCGCGCGTCGGGGCCCAGATCACCGGGACCCTCGACGTCGCCGACGCCATCCGTCGCATCCCGAGACTGCTCACCCCGGAGCTGGGCGACGGATGCCTGCTCACGGTGATCGACGACAGCGGGCGACCGCGGGACGCCGGCAGCTGGCACGTGGACCCCGACCGGCGCGACCTGCTCGCCGGCTACGCCGAACGCCGGCTCGCCGCCCTGCCGGCGAAGGCTCCGGTGCTCCGCTCGCTGCTGGGCGAGACCGTCGTGTCCTCGGGCGAGGAGACCCTGGGGGCGCTCACCGACCCGGCGGCCCGCGAGATCTTCCGCCGGCTCGGGCCGCCGTCGGTCGCGACCATCCCGCTCCTCGGCAACGCGCGGGTGGTCGGTGCGCTCACCCTGCTCGCGCAGAGCGGGCGCATCCCGTCGGAGGAGGACCTCCTCACCGCCCGGGAGGTCGCCGACCGGGTGGGCCTCGCCCTGCACAACGCGTGGCTGTTCGACCAGCACAAGCAGCTGGCCGAGGGTCTGCAGCGCCGGCTGCTCAGCGCCCCGGTCGAGCCGGACGACGCCGAGGTCGTGGTCCGCTACACCCCGGCCGCCGAGGCGGCGCGGGTCGGCGGCGACTGGCACGACTCCTTCCGGCAGCCGTGCGGGGCGACGGTGCTGGTCATCGGCGACGTCGTCGGGCACGACACCGAGGCCGCCGCGGCCATGGGGCAGATCCGGTCGCTGCTGCGCGGCATCGCGGCCTACAGCGACGCCGGGCCGGCCGAGGTGCTGCGCGGCGTCGACGCCGCGATGACCCAGCTGGAGGTGGGCACCTACGCCACGGCGGCGGTGGCCCGCTTCGAGCGCTGCGAGGACGGCGGCACGCGGATGCGGTGGTCGAACGCCGGGCACCTGCCACCGCTCGTGGTGCAGCCCTCGGGCGAGGTGGTGCAGGCCGGGAGCTGGCAGGGCGAGCGGTTGCTCGGGTCCGGAACGGACGCCCCCCGGACTGAGTCGGTGCTGGACCTGGTCCCCGGGAGCACCGTGCTGCTGGTCACCGACGGGCTGATCGAGCGGCGGGACAGCGACCTGGACGCCGGCATGGCGCAGCTGACCGCCGCCGTCGCCGAGCTGGCGGCCCTGCCGCTGGCCGATCTCTGCGACGAGGTCATCGACCGGCTGGTGAGCGGGCGTCCGGAGGACGACGTCGCCGTCGTCGCGATCCGGCTGGCCGCGGGCTAGCTGGCGGCCGGGGCCTCGTCGCCCCCGGAGCGCCGCTCGCGCTCCTCCTCGGCCTCCGCCTCCAGCACGTGCGCCTCGCCGGCCACCGTGGCCGCGGCGTCGCCGTGGGACTCGCCGTAGAGCTCCTCGGCGCGACCCAGCAGCTCCTCGGCCTTGGCCTTGGCCTTCTCGAAGATGCTCATGCGCCCATCCTGGCCGCCCGCTCAGCCACCGGCAAAGGGCGGGAGCACGTCGACCACCGAACCCGGTGACAGCGGCGTCGCCCGGTCGCGGGTCGTGGTGCCGTCGATCAGGAACGAGCAGGCGGTCAGCACCCGTTCCAGCCGCTCGCCGTGGTCGGCCACGATCTGCCCGACCAGCTGGTCGAGGCTGGCCGCCTCCCGCGCCTCGGTGTCGACGCCGACGGCGGCGCGGGCGCCGGCGAAGTACCGCACGGTGACGCTCACCTCAGCCGCCGATCGCCGACATCGGGCGCGACGGCTGCAGGAAGCTCGGGTCGTCGATCCCGTGCCCGGGCAGCTTGCCGAGGGTGGCGATCCGCCAGCGGTCGGCCAGCTCCTGGTCGGTCGCGCCCTCCCGCATCGCGGTGCGCAGGTCGGACTCCTCGCGGGCGAACAGGCAGTTGCGGATCTGCCCGTCGGCGGTGAGCCGGGTGCGGTCGCAGGCGCCGCAGAAGGAGCGCGTCACGGACGCGATGACGCCGACCGTCGCCGGTCCGCCGTCGACCAGCCAGCGCTCGGCCGGTGCGGAACCGCGGGCCTCGGTGTCGGGCGTGAGCGTGTGCGCCGCCGAGAGCCGCGCCAGGATGTCCTCGGCGGTCACCATCTCGCCGCGGGTCCAGGCGTGGTGGGCGTCCAGCGGCATCTGCTCGATGAAGCGCAGCTGGTACCCGTGCTCCAGGCAGAAGTCGAGCAGCGGGACGGCGTCCTCCTCGTTCATGCCCCGCATGAGGACGGCGTTCACCTTGACCGGGGTGAGCCCGGCTCGCTGGGCGGCGGCCAGGCCGGCGAGGACGTCGTCGAGCCGGTCGCGGTGGGTGAGCTGCTGGAACCGGTCGCGGTCGAGGGTGTCGAGGCTGACGTTGATGCGGTCCAGCCCCGCCTCGGCGAGCGCGGGGGCGACGCGGGCGAGCCCGATCGCGTTGGTGGTCAGGCTGACCTCGGGCCGGGGGCGCAGCGCGGTCGTGGCGGCGACGATGCCCACCAGCCCGGGCCGGAGCAGCGGCTCGCCGCCGGTGAAGCGGACCTCGCGGATGCCCAGGTGCTCCACCCCGATGCGCACCAGCCGGGCGATCTCGTCGTCGGTCAGCACCTCGACCTTGGGCAGCCACTGCAGCCCCTCGGGTGGCATGCAGTACGTGCAGCGCAGGTTGCAGCGGTCGGTCAGCGAGACCCGGAGGTCGGTGGCGACCCGGCCGTAGCGGTCGACCAGCCCGCCGCTGCCCGGGGCGGGGGCCTCGGCGCGGCGCACCCGTGGGTCGGGGAGCGGGCTGCTGGTCACGGCCCGAATGTAGCCGCGTGGCGGCCGGGATGCGCCGGAGTCCGCCCGGGGGCCGCCGCTAGGCTCGGCAGGCCACCCGAGAGACCGGCGGACGAATCACCCGCACTCGCCCGTGGCCAGGAAGCGCGAGACGAATCCGTGTCACCCCGCACCCTCTTGGGTCCCTACCTCCGCCTGTTCGCCGTACCGGGCGCGGCGTCGTTCTCCCTGGCGGGCTGGATCGGCCGGTTCCCGGCGCCCATGCTCGGGCTCGGTGCGGTCCTCCTCGTGGAGGCGGAGACGGGCAGCTACGGGGTCGCCGGTGCGGTGTCCGGAACCCTGGCGCTCTCCTACGCGGTGGCCGGCCCGGTCTGGGCGCGGGTCATGGACCGGCGCGGGCAGGGGCCAGTCCTGCGGCTGGCACTCGTCGCGACGCTGGTGACCGGCATCGCGTTCGTGGCCGCCGTCGTCGCGGACGCCCCACGGTGGAGCTGGTTCCTGCTCGCCGCGGCCACGGGCGCCAGCGGCCCGAACATCGGTTCGATGGTGCGGGCGCGGTGGTCGGCGCTGCTCGACCCCGACGGCCGGCAGACGGCGTTCGCGTTCGAGGCGGTCGCCGACGAGGTCGTCTTCGTGCTCGGGCCGCCGCTGGTCACGCTGCTGGCGACGTTGATCGCCCCGCCGGTCGGCTTCCTCACCGGCATCGCCTTCGGCGTGGTCGGCGGGTTCTGGCTGGCCGCCCAGCACGCCACCGAGCCGCCGCTGCACGCGGCGGAGCCGGGTGCCCCGGCGCGGTGGCGGTCGGTGCTCACCCCGACGCTGCTGGTCGTCGTCGTCACCTACCTGGCGGTCGGCACGGTGTTCGGCGCCATCGACGTCGTCGTCGTCGGGTTCGCGGAGGAGGAGGGCGCCCAGGCACTGTCCGGGGCAGCGATCGCCGTCTTCGCCCTGGGCAGCCTGGTGGCGGGGCTGGTGTACGGCCTGGCGAAGCTGCCCGGAACGCTGGCGGCGCGCTTCGTCGGGACCGCCGTCTTCTTCGGTCTGGCCGCGCAGGCGCTGTGGGCCGTGGGCTCGCTGCCGGTGCTCATCGGCTGCGGCTTCCTGGCCGGGCTCGCCATCGCACCGGTGCTGGTCTCGGGCACCTCGCTGGTCGAGTCGCGGGTCGCGCCCGGGGTCCTCACCGAGTCGCTGGCCTGGACGATCACCGGCCTGACCCTCGGCGTCACCGCCGGGTCGGCCCTCTCCGGGGCCGCGGTGGACGCGTGGGGGGCGGAGGCCGCCTTCGCCGTCCCGGCCGGCGCGGCCGCGCTGGCCGCGGTGCTCGCGGTCGGCGGGTCCGCGCTCATCAGGGACCGGGCCGTCGGCCCGGAATTGGTTGAGGACCGCACCACCGGGTAGCCGGACGGAAGGTCGATCGCGCACGACCGATTCGTGCGGCCCGCGACCTCCCCCGAACGGAAGGATCAGCCCTGTGGCTTCAGCAGTGCCCTCCATCGACCTGAACAACGGCGTGCAGATCCCGCAGCTGGGCTTCGGCGTCTACCAGGTCCCGCCCGAGAAGACGGCCGATGCCGTGGCGACCGCGCTCGAGGTGGGCTACCGGCACATCGACACCGCGGAGATGTACGGCAACGAGAAGGGCGTCGGCGAGGCCGTCGCGCGCTCGGGCATCGACCGTGGCGAGATCTTCGTGACCAGCAAGCTGAACAACGGCTACCACCGCCGCGACGACGCGCTGCGCGCCTTCGACACGACCCTCGCCGACCTGGGCTTCGACTACCTCGACCTGTTCCTCATCCACTGGCCGCTGCCGGGGATCGACGTGGACTACGTCGAGACCTGGAAGGCGCTGGAGGAGGTCTACGCCTCCGGCCGGGTCAAGGCCATCGGCGTCTCCAACTTCCAGGCCCACCACCTGCGCCGGCTGTTCGAGGAGACCGAGATCAAGCCGGCGGTGAACCAGATCGAGGTGCACCCGTTCCTCGCCCAGGACGAGCTGCGCGCCTTCAACGCCGAGCACGAGATCGTGACCGAGGCGTGGTCGCCGATCGCCCAGGGGAAGGTGCTCGACGACCCGGCCATCGTCGCGATCGCCGAGCGGTTGGGCCGGACGCCCGCGCAGATCGTGCTGCGCTGGCACATCGAGCGGGGCGACGTCGTCTTCCCGAAGTCCTCCTCCCGCGAGCGGATGGCGGAGAACTTCGCGCTGTTCGACTTCGAGCTGGAGACCGGCGACCTGGCCACGCTCACCGGGCTCGACCGCGGGGAGCGGACCGGCCCCGACCCGGACACGTTCAACTACATCCCCGGCTGAGCCGCGCCCCGGCGCCGTCCTCCCTCACCGTTCTGGGTCCTCCCTCACCGTCGACCGTGAGGGAGGACCCATGACGATCAGGTCACCTGATCATCAGGGAGCTGACCGCGTGTCGGAACCGGAAGGTCTCGACGCATGGATACGGCGTATGCATACTCCGTATCCATGTCCATCCGACACGGTCTCCTGGCGCTCCTGGAGCGCGGTCCCCGCCACGGCTACCAGTTGCGCGCCGAGTTCGACGCCGCGACCGGGGAGACCTGGCCGCTGAACGTCGGGCAGGTCTACTCGACCCTCGACCGGCTCGAGCGCGACGGCCTCGTCCTCCAGGACGGCGACCCGGACGCCGACGGTCGCATCGCCTACCGGATCACCGACGTCGGTCAGGCGGAGCTGCGCGGCTGGTTCGGCACTCCGGTCAGCGCGAAGGCGGCCCCTCGCGACGAGCTGGCCATCAAGCTGGCCCTGGCGGTGACCACGCCCGGAGTCGACGTGCTGCGCGTGGTGCAGCTGCAGCGCACCGCCACGATGTCCGGGCTGCAGGAGCTGACCCGGCTGAAGTCCCGGGCCACCGACGCCGAGGCGGACCTCGCCTGGTCACTGGTCCTCGACTCGCTCCTGTTCCGCGCGGAGGCCGAGATCCGCTGGCTGGACCACTGCGAGGCGCGGGTCGCCCGCGCAGCCGCGCGCCGCCCGCAGAACAGCGTCGCCGCTCCCGCGACCGACCAGGCGTCCCGGCGATGAGCGCCCCGGTCCTCCTCCTGTCCGACGTCACTCGCGAGCACCGCCAGGGCGACACCGTCGTGCACGCCCTGCGCGGGATCGACCTCGCCGTGCACGCCGGCGAGCTCGTGGCGGTCATGGGCCCCTCGGGCTCGGGCAAGTCCACGCTGCTGCACATCGCGGGTGGCCTCGACACACCCACGTCCGGGCGCGTCCTCGTGGAGGACCGGGACCTGGCGACCCTCAGCGCCACGCAGGTCGCCGCGGTCCGGCGGCGCAGCGTCGGCTACGTCTTCCAGGACCTGAACCTGCTGCCCTCGCTCTCGGCGGTCGAGAACGTTGCCCTCCCGCTGGAGCTGGACGGCGTCCGTGGCGGCATGGCTCGGCGCGCGGCCCGGGCAGCCCTGGACGAGGTGGGCGTCGGCGCGCTGGCGGGCCGGTTCCCCGACGACATGTCCGGTGGCCAGCAGCAACGGGTGGCCATCGCCCGCGCGCTGGTCGGTCCGCGCCGGCTGCTGCTCGCCGACGAGCCGACCGGCGCCCTGGACTCGCAGACCGGCGAGGAGGTGCTGCGGGTGCTCCGTGCGCGCTGCGAGGCGGGCGCCGCTGGAGTGCTCGTCACCCACGAGGCCCGGCACGCCGCGTGGGCCGACCGCGTGGTGTTCCTGCGAGACGGCGTCGTCGTCGACCAGAGCGGGCCCGCGCTGGCGGCCGAGTCCCTGCTGCCCGCCGGCGGCGCGGGGTGAGCGGTGCGCTGCCCCGATGGCGACCGGCCCTGCGCATCGCCCGCCGCGACGCGCTGCGGCACAAGGGCCGCACCCTGCTGGTCGTCGCCATGGTGGGGCTGCCGGTGGCGGCGATCTCCGGCGGGGACACGCTCTACCGGACCGCCGACGTCACCGACGCCGAGGCGCTGTCGTCGGACATGGGGCAGGCCGACGTCCGGCTCTGGGGTGCCGGGCGCGAGCGGGTCTACCCCGACCCGGTCGACGGGGAGCTGTACGAGAGCCCGACGCAGGGGTTGTCGTCGCCGAGCACCGGCGAGTCGTGGTCCCTCCGCGAGGTCGAGGCGGCGCTGCCCGAGGGCTCCCGCGTGGTGCGGATCGAGGAGGGCCGGCTCGGCTACCGCAGCGACGCCGGCTACGCGGACGTCAGGGGCTTCGCCGAGGACTCCGAGGACCCGATGCTGGACGGGCGGTTCGAGGTGGTCGAGGGCCGGTTGCCGACCGGGGACGGCGAGGTGGCGATCAGCCGCGACGTCGGTCGGCGCGGGTACGAGGTGGGGGAGGACCTCGCCCTCACCCGCGACGAGGTACCGGCCCGGATCGTGGGGGTGGTCCAGTCCAAGCCGGTCGGGGCTCCCTTCCTCGTGCTCCCGCCGGGTGACGCCGACCTGCTCTACAACAACCGGGACCGGTTCCTCGCGACCGTGCCCGGGGGTTTGGACTGGCCGGCGGTGCAGGAGCTGAACGAGCAGGGGCTGATCGCGCTGTCGCGGGAGGTCGTCGTCGATCCCCCCGGGCAGGCGGAGTGGCTCCCGCCGGGGCACGAGCCCTGGGAGGAGGGCCTCGAGCCGGCCGTCGTGGCCGTGCTGGCCCTGGTCGTCGCGTCGCTGGTGCTGGAGGTGGTGCTGCTCGCCGGGCCGGCGTTCGCCGTCGGCGTGCGTCGGCAGCGCCGGGACCTCGCGCTCATCGCCGTGGCCGGGGGCTCCGCCGGCGACCTGCGCCGCGTGGTCCTGGGCAACGGGATCGTGCTCGGTGGTGGTGCGGCCGTGCTCGGTGCCGTGCTGGGCGTCGGCGCCGCAGCCGCCGCCGTCCCGCTGGTCGAGAGCCGGTCCGACATCGTGTTCGGCCCGTTCGACGTGCCGGTCGCGCACATCCTCGGCGTCGTCGCCGTCGGGGTCGTGGCCGGTCTGGCCGCCTCGTGGTTCCCCGCGCGCCAGGCCGCTCGCACCGACATCGTCGACGCCCTCGCCGGACGGCGCGGTCAGCTGCGTACCTCGTGGCGCTCGCCGGTCCTGGGGCTGGTGGTGGCGGGCGCCGGACTGGCGCTGGTCGTCCTGGGCGCCCGGGGCACGGAGCTCGCCGTCGCCGGCGGCGCGGTCCTGCTCATCCTGGGTGTGGTCGCGGCATCGCCCTGGCTGGTGGGGCTGCTCGCCCCGCTGGCCGAGAGACTGCCGACGGCGCCCCGCCTCGCGGTCCGGGACGCCACCCGCAACCGCAGCCGGACGGCGCCCGCACTCGCGGCGGTGGTCGCCACCGTCGCCGGGATGACCGCGATGGCGATCGGCAGCTCGAGCGACAGCGCCCGGTCCGAGCGCGACTACCTGCCGTCGGTCCCGATCGGGGCGGGCCAGGTGGGCGGCACCGGGGCCGGCATGACCGAGAGCGAGTGGAACTCCGTCGTCGCCCTGCTGGAGCGGGAGGTGCCGGATCGCCCGATGGCACGCCTCCGCGGCAATGCCTGGACCCCCACCGGGAACCAGGACGAGTTCGCCGTCCTCGCGGAGGGCTGCACCGGCGACGTCGTCAACTGCCGCTGGTACCCGGGGAACGTGCTGGCCCGGCACGGCGAGCTGGTGGTGGCCGACCCGGCCGACCTCCGGGTCCTGGGCGATGACCTGGTGCCGCCCGGTGTCGTGGAAGCGCTCGACTCCGGGCGGGCCGCCGTCCTCGGCGCCGGCGCGGTCGGCGACGCGGGGGCCGTGACCGTCGTCGGGCTGGAGTACGGCGCCGGAGGCGTTCCGGCGGTGGCGGGCACGGTGCAGTTGCCGGCGGTCGAGGTGGAGCTGCCGCGCCCGACCTCCGGGCCGGTGCAGGTGGCGGCCAGGCCGGTGGTCCCTCCCGCACTGGCCGGTGGCTTGCCACTCCCGGTCGAGACCACCTCCGTGGTGGTCGGCGGACCGGACACCCCGGTGACGACGGCGGAGGAGCGGCGCATCGACGAGGCCCTGTCGCTCGCCGGGCTGAGCGGGGAGGACGGCATCACGGTCGAGCGCGGATGGCAGGACGACCAGGCGCTGGCGCGACTGCTCCTGGTGCTGGTCGGCGGGGCGCTGGTGCTGATCGCCACGCTCACCGCCACCGGGCTGGCGCTCACCGATGCCCGGCCGGACTTCGCCACGCTGGCCGCGGTGGGGGCCGCGCCGCGCACCCGGAGGTTCGTGGCGATGAGCTCGGCCGCGGTCATCGGCGGGCTCGGCGCGGCCCTCGGCGTGCTGGTGGGCCTCGCGCCGGGGATCGCGGTCGCCTACCCGCTGACCGCCGAGGACTACGGCTCGGCCACCGGGGCGGCCGTGGTGATCCCGTGGGAGCTGCTCGGCGCGGTCGCGATCGCGGTGCCGCTGCTCGCCGTCGTCGTCACCGGGCTGTTCGTGCAGTCCCGGCTGCCGATGGTCCGCCGGATCGGCGCCTGAGGCGCGCCGGCGCCGTCCTCCCTCACCGTTCTGGGTCCTCCCTCACCGTCGACCGTGAGGGAGGACCCATGACGATCAGGTGACCTGATCATCAGGGGAGGCGTCAGTCGGTGGTCACGAAGTCGATGAGCTCCTCGACCCGGCCGATGAGCGTGGGCTCCAGGTCGGTCCAGGTGCGCACCCGCGCCAGGATGCGCTGCGCCCACACGTAGCCGGTGTCGTCCTCCCAGCCCAGCCGCTTGCAGACGCCGGTCTTCCAGTCCTCGCCCTTGGGCACGGTGGGCCAGGCCTTGATGCCGACGACCGAGGGCTTGACCGCCTGCCAGATGTCGATGAACGGGTGGCCGACGACCAGCGCGTGCTCGCCGGTGATCTGGTCGGCGATCCGCGACTCCTTGGACCCCTTCACCAGGTGGTCGACCAGCACGCCGAGGCGCCGTCCCGAGGCCGGCCGGAAGTCGCGCACGATCGCCGGCAGGTCGTCGACGCCGTGCAGCGGCTCCACGACGACGCCCTCGATGCGCAGGTCGTGCCCCCATACCTTCTCCACGAGCTCGGCGTCGTGCTTGCCCTCGACGTAGATGCGCCCCTCGCGCGCGACCCGGGCCCGGGCGTTGGCGACGTACGTGGAGCCCGAGGCGCTGCGCGTGGGTGCCGAGGCGACCGCGTGCTTGGGGCGCACCAGCACGACCGGCCGCCCGTCGACCCAGAAGCCGGGGCCCAGCGGGTAGCCGCGGACCTTGCCGAAGCGGTCCTCGAGGTGGACGACGTCCTTCTCGCACCGGACCACGGCCCCGACGAAGCCCGAGCTCGGGTCCTCGACGACGAGGTCCTTCTCGGCCTCGACCTGGGGCACCGGCTTCTTCACGGTGCGGGGGTGGACGAGGTTGTCGTACGGCGAACGGGGAGGCACCTGTCCATGCTGCGACGGGGGTCCGGCCTGGGAGAGGCGACGCGCCGAACGATGGACGGGACCGATCCGTGACGCGACTCGCCCGCGTCGAGCGGAACTACGGAACGTCACCGCATGTACGACGGTTTCCGCACCCAACGGGCGATCCGGTCGCGCACCATCCACTCCCCCGTGACCTGCACCGATGGCCGGATCGGAAGATCATCTCCGAGTGTGACGATGACCGTTACGACGAGTCACGGCATTCAGCGGGACATTCGCCCCCGACCGGTTCGTTTCGCGGCGATCTTCCCGGTCACCCAGACGTGTGACGGATTCATCCCAGCTCAGAATGGAGCGATACCGAATGATCGGCACCGACACCATCAGCCGCGTGATCGGCCAGGACGTCTACGACGAGGCCGGTGAGAAGATCGGCTCCGCGTCCGAGGTCTACCTGGACGACGAGACGGGCCAGCCGGAGTGGGTCACGGTGCGCACCGGCCTGTTCGGCACCAAGGAGTCCTTCGTCCCCATCCGTGACGCCGACCTGACCAACGACGGCGTCCGCGTACCGGTGAGCAAGGCCCGCGTGAAGGACGCCCCCAAGATCGACACCGACGGGCACCTCTCGCCGCAGGAGGAGCAGGAGCTCTACCGGTACTACGGCCTGGGCGGGACCACCGACACCACCCGCACGACCCAGACCGAGACCACCGGCATGGCCGGCATGCAGACCGGGACGACCGACACCACCAACACCCACGGCACCGTCGGGCACGACACCTCCGGCCCGACGACGGACAACGCCATGACCCGCTCGGAGGAGCAGCTGCACGTCGGCACCCGCTCCGAGGAGGTCGGCCGCGCCCGTCTGCGCAAGTACGTGGTCAGCGAGAACGTGACCGAGACCGTCCCGGTGACGCGTGAGGAGGTCCGCCTCGAGCGCGAGCCCATCACCGACGCCAACATCGGCAACGCGATGGACGGGCCGGCCATCTCCGAGGAGGAGCACGAGGTCACGCTGCACGCCGAGCGTCCCGTGGTCGAGAAGGAGGCCGTGCCGGTCGAGCGCATCCGCCTCGACAAGCAGACGGTCACCGAGGAGGCCCAGGTGAACGAGACCCTCCGCAAGGAAGAGGTCGAGATCGAGGGCGCCGCGGACGACGACCGGCGCATCTGACCGACCCCCGCTCACGCGGGGAGTGACGAACGGCGGCCCGTCGAGGACTTCCTCGACGGGCCGCCCGTCGTCGTCGCTGCTCTCAGTCCGCGAAGCAGGCCGTGAGCGCGCCGACCACGAGCGGGACGTCGAGCGCCGAGGCCAGCTCCCGGCAGGAGTGCATGGCCAGCATCGGAGCGCCGACGTCGACCGTCGTGATCCCCAGCCGGGTGGCCGTCAGCGGGCCGATCGTGCTCCCGCAGGGCAGGTCGGCGCGGGTGACGAAGGCCTGCAGCGGCACACCCGCCTCGTCGCAGCGCTCGCGGAACCAGCCGCCGCTGGTCGCGTCGGTGGCATAGGCCTGGTTGGCGTTCACCTTGAGCACGGGGCCGCCACCCAGGACCGGCCGGTGCGCCGGCTCGTGCCGCTCGGGCCGCGTCGGGTGGACGGCGTGCGCCATGTCGGCCGAGACCAGTACCGACCGGGCGAGCGCACGCGGCGCCGCCTGCGGGTCGCCCGGGTCGAGCGCGGTGACCAGCCGCCGGAGCACGTCCTCGAGGAAGCTGCCGCGCGCTCCGGACATCGAGCCGCTGCCCACCTCCTCGTGGTCGCTGGCCACGAACACCTGGGTGCGCTCGCCGGCCGGGGCGGCCAGGAGCGCGTGCAGGCCGGAGTGGCAGCAGCCCAGGTTGTCCAGGCGGGGCGCGGCGACCCAGGTGCCGTCGGCGCCGGTGCGGGCGGCGGGCTGGGTGTCGGCGAGGACCAGGTCGTGCCCGACGACGTCGCCCGCCGCGACATCCGCCGCGGCCGCGAGCGCCTCGACCAACCCCGGCTCGCTGCCCAGGTCGCGGTCCCACACCGGCACCAGGTGCTGCTGGGGGTCGAGGGTCAGCCCTTCGCGCACGCCCCGGTCGAGGTGGATCGCCAGCGAGGGGAGCCGCAGCGGCGCCCCGGGCAGCCGGACCAGCGCCGTCGCCCCGCCCCGCAGGGCCAGGCGGCCGGCGACGGTGAGCTCGCGGTCCAGCCAGGTGTGCCAGAGGCCACCGCCGTAGGGCTCGACGCCGACCAGCCGGTAGCCGGCCTGCCGGACGTCTCCGTTCGGGCGCACCTTGAACGTGGGGGAGTCGGTGTGCGCGCCGACGATCCGCAGCCCGGTCTCCGCGGGCGAACCCGCGCCCACCCGGAACGCGATCAGGCTGCCGTGCCGGACGACGAAGTGCTCGCCGCCGGGAGCCGGTGACCACGCGTCGGCCTCGGCGAGTTCGGTGAAGCCTGCGGCCGTGAGCCGGCGGGCCAGCTCGGCCACGGCGTGCGACGGCGAGGGGGAGGCATCGACGAAGGCCCGCAGGTCGTCGCCGAGGGCGAGCGCGTCGGTGTCGGCGGTCGGCATGCGCCCATCGTCTCCCGCGGGGGTCCCGGGCCGCCCGCCCGGGTGGGATGCTGCCCGGTGTGAGCGAGCCCACGGTCCCGGGGAGCCCCGCCGAGCTCGGCGCTGCGCTCGAGGCGACCGGATACCTCCCGGACGACGGGCTGGCCACGGCCGCGTACCTGGCGCTCGTCATGCACCGGCCGCTCTTCCTGGAGGGCGAGGCCGGGGTGGGCAAGACGGCGCTGGCGCACGCGCTGGCGCAGGTCACCGGCCGGCCGCTGCACCGGCTGCAGTGCTACGAGGGGCTCGAGGCCAGCCAGGCGCTCTACGACTGGGACTTCGGGCGCCAGCTGCTGCACCTGCGCGCCGCCGAGGCGGCGCACGCGAACGCCGACACCGCCGCGCTGGAGGCCTCGCTCTACGACCGCCGCTTCCTGCTCGCCCGTCCGCTGCTGCGGGCGCTCGAGGACTCGCCCAGCGTGCTGCTGATCGACGAGGTCGACCGGGCCGACGACGAGTTCGAGGCCTTCCTGCTGGAGATCCTGTCGGACTTCACCATCTCGATCCCGGAGCTGGGAACGGTGCGGGCGCGGACCCCGCCACTGGTCGTCCTCACGTCCAACCGCACCCGCGAGGTGCACGACGCGCTCAAGCGCCGCTGCCTCTACCACTGGCTGGAGCATCCCGACTTCGACCGCGAGGTCGCGATCCTGCGCCGTCGGCTGCCCGAGGTCACCGAGTCGCTGGCCCGCCAGGTCGCCCGGGCCACCGCGACGCTGCGCACCCTCGACCTGCTCAAGCCCCCCGGGATCGCGGAGGCGATGGACTGGGCCACGGCGCTGCACACCCTCGGTGCCCGCGACATGGATCCGGAGCTGGCCGCCCGCACGCTGGGCGCGGTGCTGAAGTACCGCGAGGACACCGAACGGGTGCAGGCGCTCGGTGCGGGGGTGCTGGCCGTTGACTGAGCGGGACGTGGTGGACACGGTGCTCGCCTTCGCGCGGACGCTGCGGCACGCGGGCGTCCCGGCCTCGCCGGACCGGGTGGAGGCCATGCTGGCGGCGGTGGCGCACCTGCGGGTCCTGGACGCCACGGACGTCTACTGGGCCGGGCGGCTGACGCTGTGCGGCGGGCCCGACGACCTCGACCGGTACGACGCCGCGTTCGCGGCGTTCTTCTCCGGCGAGCGGCCGCGGGTCGTGCGGACCACCGTGACGGTGCCCCCCCGCGTCGCCGCCTACGCCCCGCTGGACGCCGGCGAGGGGGAGGGCGACGACGGGGAGGCCCTCGACCTCGCCGCCCGCGCGAGCGCCGACGAGCTCCTCCGCCACCGCGACGTCGCCGCGCTCACCGCGGTCGAGCGGGAGCACCTGCGGCGGTTGTTCGCGCTGCTGGTGCCCGCCGCCCCGCTGCGCCCGGCCCGACGGCGCACCCCGGCCGCCCGCGGGGCCGTGCACCCGGCACGGACCGTGCGCCGGGCGCTGCGTGACGGCGGCGAGGTCAGCCGGCTGATGCGCCGTCGTACCCGCCGGCGGCCGCGGCGGGTGGTGCTGCTGGTCGACGTGTCCGGCTCGATGGCCCCCTACGCGGACGCGCTGCTGCGGTTCGCGCACGCCGCCGTGCGGGCACGGCCCGCCACGACGGAGGTCTTCACCGTGGGCACGCGGCTCACCCGGCTGACCCGGGAGCTGCGCCGGCGTGACGCCGAGCAGGCGTTGGCCGCCGGGGCGCGGGCGATCCCCGACTGGTCCGGGGGCACGCGACTCGGCGAGGTGCTCAAGGCGTTCCTCGACCGCTGGGGCCAGCGCGGCACCGCGCGGGGAGCCGTGGTCGTCGTGTGCAGCGACGGCTGGGAACGGGGCGACGCCGCGCTGCTCGGCGAGCAGATGGCCCGGCTGCGCCGGCTCGCGCACGCCGTCGTCTGGGTCAACCCGCACAAGGGACGCGTCGGCTACGAGCCGCTCGCCGGTGGCATGCGCGCGGCGCTGCCGTCGGTCGACCACTTCGTGGCCGGGCACAGCATGGCGGCCTTCGAGGAGTTGTCCCGGGTGATCGCCCATGCCTAGGGGGAGGAGCTGCGATGCGTGACGTCCTGGACGAGCTCGTGGGCTGGTGGCAGGCGGGGGAGACCGTCGGCATGGGCACGGTCGTCGGCACCTGGCGGTCCGCGCCGCGCCCGGCCGGTGCCGCGATGCTCGTCGGACCGGACGGCAGCGCAGTCGGCAGCGTCTCCGGCGGCTGCGTCGAGGGGGCGGTCTACGCGGAGGCCCAGGACGTCGTCGACACCGGCGTCCCGACGCTGGAGCGCTACGGGGTGAGCGACGACGACGCCTTCGCGGTGGGGCTGACCTGCGGCGGCATCCTGGATGTCTTCGTGGAGCCGGTCTCCCGGGAGTCGTTCCCCGAGCTCGGCGAGGTCGCCGCGTCGGTGGGCCGGCACGAGCCGGTCGCCGTCGTCACCGTCGTCGCCGGGCCGGCCGACCGGCTGGGCCGCCGCCTGGTCCTCTGGCCCGACCGGGCCTCCGGAACGCTGGGCTCCCAGCGGTTGGACGACGCCGTCACCGACGACGCCCGCGGGATGCTGGTCGCGGGCCGCACCGCCCTGCTGCACGTCGGCCACGACGGGGAGCGCCGCGGCGACGACCTGACGCTGTTCGTGAACTCCTTCGCCCCGCCGGCCCGCATGGTCGTCTTCGGCGCGATCGACTTCGCCGCCGCCGTGGCCCGCGTCGGCGCCTTCCTCGGCTACCGGGTCACCGTCTGCGACGCCCGCCCGGTCTTCGCGACGTCCAAGCGCTTCCCGGAGGCCCACGAGGTGGTCGTCGAGTGGCCGCACCGGTACCTGCGGGCCGAGCTGGACGCCGGCCGGATCGACGACCGCACGGTGCTGTGCGTGCTCACCCACGACCCGAAGTTCGACGTCCCCCTGCTGGAGGTCGCGCTGCGCGCGCCGGTGGCCTACGTCGGCGCGATGGGTTCGCGGCGGACGCACGACGAGCGGCTGGAGCGGCTGCGCGGGGCCGGGCTGAGCGAGGAGGAGATCGGGCGGCTCGCGTCGCCCATCGGGCTCGACCTCGGTGCGCGCACACCCGAGGAGACCGCCGTGTCCATCGCCGCGGAGATCATCGCCGGGCGATGGGGTGGCAGCGGGGAGCGGCTGGCCGGCACCGGCGGTCCGATCCACCGGACGGCGGAGCGCTGAACCGCTACGAGGTCGAGATCGTCGGGCTGCTCGCCTCGCCGGCGCACCGGTACGCCGGCCGACCCGGGGGAGAGGTGCCGGAGCAGGAGGCCGACCGGCGGCTGCGGCTGGAGGTCCGCGCCGGTCACGGCGTCGTCGGTGACCGCTACGCCGGTCGGGCCGCGCACCGGGACGCCCAGGTCACCGTGCTCGCGGCCGAGTCCGTCGAGTCGCTCGCCGCCGAGCTGGGCACCGGGCCGCTCGACCCGCTCCTCGCCCGCCGCACGGTGGTGCTGCGCGGGGCGGAGGTCGAGGCGCTGCGCGGGCAGGAGTTCGCCCTGGACTGCGGGGAGGGGGTGGTCCTGCTGCGCGGTGGCCGGCCGGCGAACCCCTGCGCCTGGATGGACGCGGTGCTGGCGCCCGGGGCGCACCGCGGGCTGCGCGGACGTGCGGGCATCCGCTGCGCCGCGCTCTCCGACGGCGTCCTCCGTCTCGGCCCTGCCGTCCTGACCAGCAGTGTTGCGCTCGACCCCGCGTCGGCGGGAGCGGTGCACCCGCTCACGGCGCACCGGAGGTGAGCACGGGGTCGATGTGACGGGTGCGAGCCGACACGCCACCCCGCTGGGCGACATGCGCGGTTGCCGGGAGAGGATCGGGCCGACCGGACCGCCACGTTCTGGTGGTCGGCACCACGACGGACGGAGATCCATGCGTATTCGACGACTCGCCCTGATCCCGGCGGCGGCTCTGCTGCTCGCCGGCTGCGGCGGCTCCGACGAGTCCGACAAGGGCGCGGCGAGCAGCTCGTCGAGCGAGAGCGGCAGCGAGCTGAGCCAGAAGAAGGCCTCGGAGGTGGTCGACGCCTCGTTCACCGCGCTCGAGAACGCCGGCGCCGTGCACGTCAGCGGCTCGGTCGAGGAGGGCGGCGTTGTCCAGGAGCTGGACATGCAGTTCCAGGGCGAGGACGCCAGCGGCTCGATCACCATGGGCGGCGTCGCCGTCCAGCTGGTGCTGGTCGGCGGCCAGGCCTACGTGCAGGCGCCGGCCGAGTTCTGGACCAGCTCCGGTGTGCCCGAGGAGTTCAGCGCCCAGCTCGACGGCCAGTGGGTCCTCATGCCCCCGGAGGCGGCCCAGGAGTTCGGCAGCCTGACCCTGTCCGGCCTGGTCGACACCCTGCGCTCCTCCGGTGGCGACTCGGTGCGCGGCAAGGTCACCTCCGACGAGGTGGACGGCGAGAAGGTCGTCGTCGTCACCCAGGCCGACGGCAGCTCGCTGACCGCCCTGGACGACGAGGAGAACCCGTACCCGGTGCGGATCGAGGACAAGGGCGACGAGCCGGCCACGGTCGAGTTCAGCGGCTTCGGGGAGACGACCCAGATCGTCGCCCCGCCGAACCCGCTGGACCTCAACACCCTCGGCGGCTGATCCCCGCGCGGCGGATCCGGCCGGGCTCCCGGGCCCGGCCGGATCCGCCGCACGCCTTCCGCACCGGCCCGTGACCGGGCAGACTCGGCGACGTCGTCCGCACGAGAGGAGCCCGGTGAGCGTCGGTCCTGCGCTGCCCGGCGCCGTGATCGGTCTCCAGCGCGAGCGCGAGGTGCTCACCGTCGCCCTGCGGACCAACCGGCACGTCGTCCTCGAAGGGCCGCCCGGTACGGGCAAGTCCACCCTCCTGCGTGCCGTCGCCGCCGAGACCGGGCACGACGTCGTCTTCGTCGAGGGCAACGCCGAGCTGACCCCCGCCCGGCTGGTCGGCTCCTACGACCCGGCCGCGGTGATGACCGAGGGGTACGTCGCCGGCAGCTTCGTCGACGGCCCGCTGCTCACCGCGATGCGCGGCTCGGGCCTGCTGTACCTCGAGGAGCTCAACCGCATCCCCGAGGAGACGCTGAACGTCCTCATCACCGTGCTGACCGAGGGGGAGATCGCCGTACCCCGGCTGGGCACCGTCACGGCGACGGCGGGGTTCCGGCTCATCGCGGCGATGAACCCCTTCGACGCGATCGGCACGGCCCGCGTGGGTCAGGCGATCGCCGACCGCATGTGCCGGGTGGTGCTCGGCTACCAGACCGAGGGCGCGGAGCGCGAGATCGTCGCCGCGGTCACCGGCGGGAGCCCGCGGCCGGTCGCCCTGGCGGTGACGCTGGTGCGGGCGACCCGCGAGCACCGCGACCTGCGCACCGGCTCGTCCGTGCGCGGCGCCATCGACCTCGTCCTGCTGCTCGACGGCCTGCTGCGGCTGCGCGGGGTGCGCGGGCTGGACGACCCGGGCGCGCGCGAGGCGGCGAGGGACGCGCTGCACGCCGCCCTGTCCGGTCGGGTCCGGGTGACCGAGGGCGTGGAGCGGACGCCGGAGAGCGTGCTCGACGAGCTGCTCGACGCCGCCTGGCCGCCCGAGGCCCTGCCCGACGAGCACGCCGCGACCGACGAGGCGGGGGCGCCTGCTCCGCAGCCCGCCGGGGACGGCCCGGGAAAAGCCGGGGGCCTGCCGCCTGAGGCGGCAGGCCCGGAGAGCGCCGGCGCCCGCCAGGGGCGGTCCGGGCGGCGGGGACCGCGGCAGACCGCGCGCCGCGAGCTGCAGCTGCGTCACCCGTCCTTCGACGAGGTGAGCCCGGAGGTGGGCGCGCTCGACGAGGAGGCGTTCGCGGCGCTCATGGGCGCCGACCCCGACGCGGCCGCGGCGCTGCTGGCCGACCTCGCCCTGGCCACCGACCGGGAGCTGCGCTCGGCGGCCCGCCGGCTGGCGGCCCGCGTGTTCGTGCAGGTGGGCCGGGTAGGGGCGGCGCGAGCCCGCGGGACCCGGCGGCTGGCGCCGGCCCGCGGCGCGGACGGGGACCTCGACCTGGAGCGGACGCTGGACCGCTGGAGCGGCCCCTGGCCACCGGCACCCGAGGACGTGGTGGCCCGGCGCTGGACCGGTTCGCGGCGGGCGGTGTGCCTGGTGGTGGACCGGTCGGGTTCGATGAGCGGGCTGGGCGTGGCGATCGCCGCGGTGGCCGCCGCGGGGGTCGTCCTGGCCGCCGGTGAGCGCCTGGAGACCAGCGTGCTCGCCTTCGCCGACCGGGTGGAGGTGCTCCAGCAGCACGGCCGGCACCGGTCGCCGGAGGACCTGGTCCTCGCGCTGGTGGGGCTGCGCGGTCACGGCCGCACGGACGTCGCGGCCGCGCTGCGGGCCGCGTCGGGCCAGCTGGGCAGCGCGGCGCACGCCGACGAGCGGATCGTCGTCCTGCTGTCGGACTGTCTCCCCACGGCGGGCGATCCCGCGCGGGAGGCGCTGGCCGGCATCGACCGGCTCGACGTGCTGTGCCCGCTGCCGGCGGGTGCGGAGGAGGGGGAGGCGCTCACCGCGTCCCGGGCCCTGGCCGCCGCCGGCGGTGGCACGATGGCCGCCGTTCGTTCCCTACGAGATCTGGGCCCGGCGCTGACCAGACTGCTCAGCTGAGCCGGTGCCCGACGAGGGCGGGGCCGGAGGCTCCCCCGAGGAGTGGCTGGATGGGCTCCACTCCCCGGGGGCCGGCTCGTGGCCGCGGCGTCGTCCGGCGGACGACGGTGTTCTAGCGGTCGGCGTCGGTGTAGACGATCATCCCGCGGATGTTCTTGCCGTCGCGCATGTCCTGGTAGCCCTGGTTCACGTCCTCCAGCTTGTAGCGGGTGGTCACCAGCTCGTCCAGCTTGAGCTGCCCCTCCTGGTAGAGGGAGAGCAGCTCGGGGATGGCGTTGCGCGGGGCGAGGCCGCCGAAGATCGCGCCCTGCAGGTCCTTCTGCAGCAGGGTGAGCTCGAAGAGGCTGAGCTTCACGTCGACGTTGGCGTAGTTGCCCATACCGGTGACGACGGCGCGTCCGCCCTTGCCGGTCACGCTCAGCGCCGCGGCGATGTCCTCGCCCTGGATGTCGCCGACGGTGATGATCGTCTTCTCCGCCATCCGGCCCCAGGTGAGCTCGTTGATGGCTGGCGCCGCCTCCTCCATGCTGGCGAAGGTGTGCGTGGCGCCGAGGTCCATGGCCCACTCGCGCTTGGCGGCGACCGGGTCGATGACCATGACGCGCTTCGCGCCGGCCGCGGCCGCGCCCTGGACGGCGTTCATGCCCACACCGCCGGCGCCCATGACGACCACGTTCTCGCCCGGGCGCACGTCGGCGACCTTGGTGGCCGAGCCCCAGCCGGTGGTGACGCCGCAGCCCACGAGCGCGGCGACCTCCAGCGGGATGTCGGGCTCGATGCGCACGACCGATGCCTGGTTGACGGTGATGTAGGGGGAGAAGGTGCCCAGCAGGCACATCGGGACGACGTCCTTGCCGCCGGCCTGGATCCGGTAGGTGCCGTCGCTGATGGCCTGGCCGGTGAGCAGGTTCGCGCCCAGGTCGCAGAGGTTCTGCATCCCGCGCGAACAGGGCGGGCACTGCCCGCAGGCGGGGATGAAGGCGGTGACGACGTGGTCGCCCTCCTTGAGCCCGGTCACGCCCGGACCGACCTTGGTGACGATCCCGGAGCCCTCGTGCCCGCCGATGACCGGGTAGGAGGCGACCGGCGTGCCGCCGGTGACCAGGTGCTCGTCGCTGTGGCACAGCCCGGAGGCGGCGAGCTGCACCTGGACCTCACCCGCGCGCGGGTCGCCCAGCTCGATCTCCTCGATCTTCCATTCCTCGCCCACGCCCCACAGGATCGCGCCCTTGGTCTTCACGCAGTTCCCTCTCCCTAGGCCCGCCATCGCGGGTGCAGGGCACGCCTCTGTGCCCTGCCTCACACACTGCTGAACGGTCGTCGGCCCGTCAAGATCCCTTCTCGGCTGGTGGCCGCGCGGGCGGCGTGGCGCAGACTGGGCGCGTGTCCTCCGGTCCCGTCGTGGTGGTCGGCGCCGGGCCGGTCGGGCTGACCGCGGCGCTGCTGCTGGCGCGGCGCGGGGTGCCGGTCGTCGTCCTGGAGCGGCACCGTGAGCCCTATCCGCTGCCGCGGGCGGTGCACCTGGACGACGAGGTGTTCCGGGTGCTGCAGGCAGCGGGCGTGGCCGACGCGCTGGCGCCACGGACCCGTCCGATGGCGGGACTGCGGCTCCTGGACGGTCGGCACCGCGTGCTGGCGGAGTTCCGCCGCGCACCGGACGCCGGCACCAACGGCTGGCCGCAGGGCTCCTTCGTGCACCAGCCCGACCTGGAGGCGGTGCTCGCCGACGCGGTCGCGGCCGACCCGCGGATCGAGCTGAACCGCGGAGTGGAGGTCTCCGGCCTGGACGAGGTGGGCGAGCACGTCACCGTCGTGGCGCGGGACCGGGTGACGGGGGAGGACCGGTCCGTCCGCGCGGTCGCCGTCCTCGGGTGCGACGGCGCCGGCAGCACCGTGCGGGGCCTGGTCGGCGCCCGGATGCGGGAACTGGGCCGCGCCGACCGCTGGCTGGTCCTCGACGTGCGCGCCGAGCGCGACCTCGGCCTCTGGCCCGGGGTCCACCAGGTGTGCGACCCGCACCGGGCCTCGACGTTCATGCCGGTGACCGGCGACCGGTACCGCTGGGAGTTCCGGTTGCTGCCCGGGGAGACGGCGGCCGACCTCACCGCGCCGGACCGCCTGGCGCAGCTCCAGGTGCCGGTCGAGGGCGTCGAGGTGCTGCGCACCGTCGAGTACACCTACCGCGCGCAGGTGGCCGACCGCTGGCGCTCCGGCCGGGTGCTGCTGGCCGGCGACGCCGCGCACCTCAGCCCGCCGTTCGTCGGCCAGGGGCTGGGCCTGGGGCTGCGGGACGTGCACCAGCTGGCCTGGAAGCTCGCCGCCGTCCTCGCGGGGGAGGCGGGCGAGGAGCTGCTGGACACCTACCAGGCCGAGCGCGAGCCGCACGCCCGCGCCCTGATCCGGGTGGCGCTGATGCTGGGCGCGCTGATGACCGGGGGCGGGCGCGGCGGCGCCGTCGTCCGCCGGGCCGTGCTGGCCGCGGTCCGCCGGATCCCGGCGGTCGCCCGGTTGGCGACCGACAGCCGGACGCCGCCGCTGCGCCGCGGGCGGCTGGTGGAGCGACGCGGGCGCGCGGGCCGACGGCTGGCCGGCACGCTGGTTCCGCAGCCGGAGGTGCTGGTCGACGGCGTCCGGTGCCGGCTGGACGATGTCCTGGGCGAGGGCGCAGCCGAGCTGACCGCCGACCTCTGTGTCCTCCGGGACGACGGGACCGACGTCCGGGTCGAGGACCCGAGCGGCACGCTGGCCGGCTGGCTGCGGAGCGCCACGGTGGCGATCCGGCCCGATCGGATGGTCCGGGCAGCCCGCTACGTGCGGGGCCGGCCGATGCCGAGGGCGTAGAGCGTGCCGAGGACTGCTCCGGGTGGACCTGCGACGTACAGCCACCACGGATGGATGCCGCCGACGGTGAGCTCCAGGATCCCCCAGACGACGAGGTTCACCAGGCTGATGCAGAGCCAGATGGTCGTCAGCACCTTCATCGCGGTGCCGGCGGCGTCGGCGCTGAACGCCCGCCTCGGTCCGGGTGGGGGCGGGAGCGCGGGGAGGTCGGCGGTGACCCGCTCGAGCTCACCGCGGGTGCGCGCGGCCCAGACCGCGCGCACCCGGTCGTCGAACTCGTGCAGGTCCAGCTGGCCGGCGTCGTGCGCGCGCTGCAGGCCGGCGGCCACCGCGGAGCGCTCGGCGTCGGAGACGCGGAGGTCGGCACGTGCCACCGGCTCGGTCACGGACCGGATCCTGCCACTCGGGAGGGGTCAGGAGTCCTCGCTGGCGCGCGCGACCGCGGTCTCGCCCAGGCGCTGCTCGAAGCCCGGGGGGATGACCAGGTCGTCGCGGCAGAGCTCGGCGACCGAGGGGCGGCCGAGGCCGACCATCGCCGAGCCGAGGCCGTCGCGCATCAGGTCCAGCACGTTCTCCACACCGGCCTGGCCGTTGGCCGCCAGGCCCCACAGGTAGGCACGGCCGATCATCACGGCCTTGGCGCCCAGGGCCAGGGCCTTCGCGACGTCGCCACCGCGGCGGATGCCGCCGTCGAGCAGCACCTCCACCTGGTCGCCGACCGCCTCGGCGATCGCCGGCAGGGCGCGGATCGAGGCCGGTGTGCCGTCAAGGTTGTTGCCGCCGTGGTTGGACACCGAGATCGCGCTGACCCCGGCGTCCACCGCGCGCCGGGCGTCGTCGACCCGCATGACGCCCTTGAGCATGAACGGGGCCTCCGGCCACAGCGAGCGCAGCCAGGCGACGTCCTCCCAGGTCGGCATGGGCGAGTTCATCCACTGGCCGTAGGCGCCGAAGAAGGTGGGTGCCGGGTCGCCGGGGGTGGGCACCATGTTCGGCACCGTGAGGTCCGGCAGCGTGCGGGTCTTCGCGAACTCCCACAGCCAGCGCGGCTTGAGGGCCACCTGCGGGGCGTAGCGGCGCACCGCCTCGAAGTCGATCTTCTCCGGGATGAACGGGCTGCCCCAGTCGCGGCCGTAGGCGAACGACCAGTCCAGCGTGGCGATCAGCCCCGCCGCGCCGGCGCGGCGGGCGCGCTCGACCTTGGCCGCCATCAGGTCGCGGTCGCCCACCCAGTACAGCTGGAAGAACGTCTTCGGGTTGGCGGCGATGACCTCCTCCATCGGCTTGCTGGCCATCGACGACAGGCCCATCGCCGTGCCCCGGTTCGCAGCGGCCCGGGCGACGGCCACCTCGCCGTCGGGGTGCACCGCCTGGACGCCGGTCGGGCTGATCAGCACCGGGAGCGAGATCTCCTGGCCCATGACGGTGACCGCCATGTTCCGCTCGTTCGCCAGGCCCGCGCTGTGCGGCGCGAAGCCGAGCTCGCCGAACGCGGCGGTGTTGTCCTCCACCGTGAGGCCCCGCTCGGAGCCGGCGAGCAGTGCGCCGTAGACGCCCTTGGGCAGGCGCTTCCTCGCCCGGCGCTGCGCCTCGGCCACGGTCTCGAACCACGCGTTCGCCACTGCCCGGTCTCCCGTCGTCCGCCTCGCCGTCCGGCGTGGCACTCAGTGCCACAGTAGCGGCGGGCGGGAGACGCACGCCACACCCGGGCGGCTCTCAGTCGCCCAGGCTGGGGAACCCGGTGGCCAGTTCGTCGAAGGCCCGGTGCAGCTGGACGCCCAGGTCGGCGCGGTCGTCGGCGAGCCAGGCGGCGAAGGCCGTGGTGGCCGCCGCGCGGGTGCTCGCGGCGACCAGCCGGGGCAGGAGGCCGGAGGGGTCCTCGCCGGTGCTGCGTGCAACGTGCTCGGCCACGACCCGGTCGATCTCGGCGTACCGCAGCTGGGAGTGCGCCTGCAGCGCGGGCTCGGTGAGGATCAGCCGCATGCGCTGCCGCAGCACAGGCAGGTCGGCCGGCCCGTAGTCGTTGACGTCGGCGTAGGCGGTGCAGACGGTGCCGAGCACCGGCGCGCCCGGGACGGCGGACCGGAGCAGTGCGTCCAGCCGGGCCACGTGCGCGGCGAAGTCGCCCCACACGGCGTCGGCCTTGGTCGGGTAGTACCGGAAGAAGGTGCGCCGGCTGATCCCGGCGGCGTCGGCGACCTCGTCGGCGGTCACCGCGTCGAAGCCGCGCGAGGTGAACAGCTCCAGCGCGGCGCGCTCGACCCGGGCGCGCGGCGCCTGCGTGGCGGCGTTCGCGGAGGTCACGCGCACATCCTGCCGTCCCGTGGCGGCTGCGGGATGCTTTCGGCGTACGACGGGTCGCTTGCCCGCTGGCACTGGGTGCCACTAGGTTCGGCCCGACCGATCAGTGACCTCGCTCACCAGGAGTGCAGATGCCCGAGCAGACCGCCGCCGTGGATCCCGCCGTCGAGGCCGCCCCCGCCGAGGAGGCCCTGGTCGAGGAGTCGCTGGTCGAGGAGGTCTCGATCGACGGCATGTGCGGCGTCTACTGATCCGCCCGGCCCGATGACCGCTCCGGCAGCGCCGCAGGCGGCCGCCCCGTTCGACCCGGCGCTGCCCTGGCAGAAGTCCCGGTCGGTGGCCCTGCGGCCGGAGCCGTTCGGCGCGCTGGTCTACCACTTCGGTAACCGGAAGCTCTCCTTCCTGAAGTCGAAGCTGCTGGTGGGCGTCGTGACGGCGCTGGCCGAGCACCCCTCCGTCGACGCGACCCTGGTCGCCTGCGGCGTGCCCGAGGCCCAGCGCCCCGCCTACGTCAAGGCGCTCGCCGACCTCGCCCGCAGCCAGATGATCACCCCCCGGGAGTCCGCGTGACCGCCGTCCTGCCCGCGAAGCACGAGCGCCCGACCGGCGGCCGGCTGATCGACCAGTTCGAGTACGGCCTGGACGCCCCGATCTGCCTGACCTGGGAGCTCACCTACGCCTGCAACCTGGCGTGCGTGCACTGCCTGTCCTCCTCGGGCCGGCGCGATCCGCGCGAGCTCTCCACCGCCGAGGCCGAGCGGGTGATCGACGAGCTGCAGCGGATGCAGGTCTTCTACGTCAACGTCGGCGGCGGCGAGCCGACCGTGCGGCCGGACTTCTGGCACCTGCTCGACTACGCCATCGGCCACGACGTCGGCGTCAAGTTCTCCACCAACGGCGTGAAGCTGGACAAGGCGCGGGCCGCGCAGCTGGCCGCCACCGACTACGTCGACGTCCAGATCTCCTTGGGCGGCGCCACCGCGGAGGTGAACGACCGGGTCCGCGGTGCCGGCTCCTTCGCCACCGCCACCCGCGCGCTGGAGAACCTCGCCGATGCGGGGATGAAGGACTTCAAGGTCTCCGTCGTCGTCACCCGCGAGAACGTCTCGCAGCTCGACGACTTCAAGGCGCTCACCGACCGGTACGGCGCCCAGCTGCGGATCACCCGCTTCCGCCCCTCGGGCCGCGGCGCCGACGTGTGGGACCAGCTGCACCCGACCCAGACCCAGCAGCGGGAGCTCTACGCGTGGCTGCTGGCCAACGGGGAGAAGGTCCTCACGGGCGACTCGTTCTTCCACCTCTCGGCGCTGGGCGAGTCGCTGCCCGGGCTGAACCTGTGCGGTGCCGGACGCGTGGTCTGCCTGATCGACCCGGTCGGCGACGTCTACGCCTGCCCGTTCGCCATCCACGAGAACTTCCTCGCCGGCAACGTTCGCGACGAGGGCGGGTTCCAGCGGGTCTGGCGGTCCAGCGAGCTGTTCGCCGACCTGCGCAGCCCGCAGACCGGCGGCGCCTGCACCAAGTGCGCGCACTTCGACGCCTGCCGCGGTGGCTGCATGGCGGCCAAGTTCTTCACCGGCCTCCCGCTGGACGGCCCCGACCCCGAGTGCGTCCAGGGCTACGGCGAGACGGCGCTGGCCGCCCGCGACCTCGAGGTCGTCACGCCGCGGAGCCACATCGACCACTCGCACACGGGTCCGGTCCGTGGCCAGCCCACGTTGCTCGGCATCCCGTCGATCCCCAGCAAGATCTGCGACGAGTCCCCGCTGGCCGGAGTCGAGCTGCGCTGACTCCGGCCGGGCGGACTAGAGCTCGACCTTCTCGTTCTCCCCGGCGTCGATGCGCTCGCCGGTCGCCTTGGCCTTCACGAAGCTGAACGCCGTGGCCAGCCGCCCGCCAGGGCTGTCCCAGTACTCCGCCGAGTCGCCGTCGACCTTGATCAGCACGACCTCCGGGTCCTCGGGCCCGTTGGGGAACCAGGCCTCGACGCCGCTGTTCCACAGCTCCTTCTTCTTGGCCACGTCGTCCACCACGAGGGCGTGGCCGGTGAGGGAGACCCAGGTGCCGCCCGAGCCGATACCGACGTTGACCTGGGGCTGGGTCGCGATGTGCGCCACCGGGTGGGAGCTGCGCTCGGCGTAGAACCACAGGTCGCCGTCGAACTCGACCTCCTGCAGGGTCATCGGCCGGCTGGTCAGCTTGCCGCCGGGGGCGATCGTGGTGAGGAAGCCGAAGCGCTCGCCCTTGATCAGCTCGGCGACCTTGCGGGTGTCGTCAGTGGTCATGACGGCCCAGTGCCCCTGGTCGGCTCCTCCGACACCCCTGCGGTGCGGGGAGCGGTCGACCGGGCGCGCAGTCCGTCGACCAGCAGGTCGAGACCGAACTCGAAGGCCGCCGTGTCGCGGGCCCCGAGCCGCTCGTCGATGGCGGCGAGCAGCAGGGGCTGGTCGGCGAGCACCTCCGCGCGGAAGGCGTTGATCGCCGCGTCGTCGGGATCGGGCAGGGGCTGGGTCCGCGCCCGGTCGGCCTCGGCCTGCCACTCTGTCGCACTGCCGATCACGTAGGCGCCGAGCGCGAACAGCGCCTGCTGGGCGTCGCCGGCGTTGAAGCCGGCCCCCACGAGCACCTCGAGCACCCGCTCGATGTCGGGGAAGCTCTCCGGGCTGGGGCGGTTGCCGGCGAGCACCCGGGGGGCGTCACGGGTGGCGATCAGCGCGTGGAACATCCGGCGGGCGTCGTCCCGCAGCCACTCCCACCACTGCTGGCCGGCCGCCGGGCCGGTGTGCGCGCGGGCGCGGTGCAGCAGCTCCTCGGCCATCAGGTCCATGAGCTGCCGCTTGTTCTCGACGTGCCAGTAGAGGGTCGGGCCGGCGACGCCGAGCGCCTTGGCGATCCGGCGGAAGGACACGGCCTCCAGGCCGCCCTCGGCGAGGAGGGCCAGGGCGGCGTCGACGACGGCGGCGCGCGAGACCGGCGCGCGGGTGGGGGCCTCCTCCGGAAACACGCTTGACACCCTAACGGTGTTAGAGGAGCCTCGGCGCCGTGTCTAACACCGTTAGAGAACCGGCGATCCAGGTCGCCGGGCTCACCAAGACTTACGGCTCCGGCGATTCCCTGGTCGAGGCGGTCCGGGGCATCGACCTCCGCGTGGAGGCCGGTCAGACCTACGGCTTCCTCGGCCCCAACGGCGCGGGCAAGTCCACGACGATCGAGATGCTCTGCACCATCCGGAACCCGACCGCCGGCTCCGCGCGGGTGGCCGGGTTCGACGTCGTCCGTGAGCGGGACCAGGTGCGCCGGCGGATCGGGCTGGTCTTCCAGCAGCAGACGCTGGACCTGCAGCTCACCGCCGAGCAGAACCTGCGGTTCCACGCCGACCTCTACGGCCTCTCCCGCGCGGAGGGCGAACGGCGCATCGACGAGGTGCTGCACATGGTCGAGCTCGCCGACCGGCGGTCCGACGTCGTCACCAAGTTCTCCGGCGGCATGAAGCGCCGGCTGGAGATCGCCCGCGGGCTCGTGCACTCCCCGCAGGTGCTGTTCCTCGACGAGCCCACCATCGGCCTGGACCCGCAGACGCGGGCGGCCATCTGGGACTACCTGCACGACCTCCGGGAGCGCACCGGCATCACCGTCTTCGTCACCACGCACTACATGGACGAGGCCGAGCACTGCGACCGGATCGCGATCATGGACCACGGGGAGATCGCCGTCGAGGACACCCCGGAGGCGCTCAAGTCCAGCATCGGCACCGACCGGATCGCGCTGCGCACCGACGACGACGAGCTGGCCATCACCCGCATCCGCGAGCGGCTCGGCGTCGAGGCCGGCATGCACGACGGGCAGGTCACGCTGGCCGTCGCCGGCGGCGCCGACGTCGTCCCCCGGCTGTTCTCCGAGCTGGACGTGCACATCCGGTCGGTCACGGTGACCCGACCGAGCCTGGACGACGTCTTCCTGACCTACACGGGCCGCACCATCCGCGATTCCGAAGGGCCCCAGGGCTCGACGTTCCCCTTCGCCGGGAGGCGCTGACATGACCACCACCCGCGACGACGCCGCGCCGATCGACCTGCTCCCCGAGGTCCGCAGCGACCTGACCCACCAGCTGCGGGCCACCTGGGTGGTGACCCGGCGGGAGCTCCTGCGCTTCAAGCAGGACAAGGCCCGCATGGTCACGATGCTCCTGCAGCCGCTGCTGTTCATCTTCGTGATGGGCACCGGGCTCGGCAGCATCGTCGACACCGGCGGGGGCACCGACTTCCGGACGTTCCTCTATCCCGGGGTGCTCGCGACGTCGGTGCTGTTCACCGCCGCGTTCGCCGGCATCTCGCTGGTCTGGGACCGGGAGTTCGGCTTCCTGCGCGAGATGATGGTGGCGCCGATCTCCCGCGCCTCCATCATCTGGGGCAAGTGCCTGGGCGGGGCGGTCGTCGCCACCGGGCAGAGCCTGGTGCTGCTGGCCCTGATCGGGACGGTCGGCCTGCCCTACTCGCCCGCGCTGCTGCTGGAGCTCGTCGGCTGCCTGTTCCTCGGCGCGCTGCTGCTGACCGCGCTGGGCGTGCTGCTGTCGACCCGGATCAGGACCATCCAGGCGGCCATGCCGGTCAGCCAGCTGCTGATCATGCCCATGATGTTCCTGTCCGGGTCGCTGTTCCCGGTCTCCGGGCTGCCCCACTGGCTGGCGGTGCTCACCCGGCTGAACCCGCTCACCTACGTCGTCCAGCCGATGCGGCACGTCTCGCTCGACCGGCTCGCCCTGACCGCGGACGAGCGCGAGCGCCTGCTCCCGGTGCTCACCTGGTTCGGCTGGGAGGTGCCGACCGGGGTGCAGCTGCTGACCGTCGCCGTGATCACGCTGGGGCTGATCACCCTCGCCGCACGGGTGTTCCGCACGGCCGAGTGAGTCAGGCGGCGTCGAGGTAGCGCCAGGCGCCGCCGTCGCGGACGAACCGGCTGACCTCGTGCTGCTCACCGCCGACGCCGCCGTGCACGTAGCGCGCGACGAACTCCACGGTGCCCTCGGCGGCGAGCAGGCCGCCCGCGCCGGTCGCGAGGATCTCCAGCCCGGTCCAGCGGATCGCCGGGTCGAGCTCCAGCGCGCGCGGGCGGGTCCGCGGGTGCCAGGTGGCGAGCAGGTAGGCCGGGTCGCCGACGACGAAGGCGCTGTACCGGGAGCGCATGAGCTGCTCGGCGGTCACCGCCGCCGTCTCCCCGGAGTGCAGCCGCCCGCAGCACTCGCCGTAGGGCAGGCCGGACCCGCAAGGGCAGGGGCGAGGGGGCATGCCCGGAGTCTCCTCGGTGGGTGGTCCTGCGTCGGGGAGGGCCGGCGCCCCCGCCTGGTACTGCGGCCCGTCGCCCTAGGGTGCGGCGGTGACCACCCTCGCCGGGACGACCTGGCCGGAGCTCCCCGACCGGCCGCTGCTCGTCGTCCCGCTGGGGTCGGTGGAGCAGCACGGCCCGCACCTGCCGCTGGCCACCGACATCCGCACGGCGGAGACGGTGGCGCGGGCGGCGGTGGACGGGCTCGACGGCGCGCTCCTCGGGCCGGCTGTCGCGTACGGCGCCAGCGGGGAGCACGAGGGCTTCCCCGGCACCGTGTCGATCGGCACGGAGGCGCTGACGACGCTGCTGGTCGAGCTGGGTCGCTCCGCCGGACTGTGGGCCGGCCGGCTGCTCGTGGTCAACGGTCACGGGGGCAACCTCGACGCGCTGCGGGCGGCGGTGCCGCTGCTGCGCGCCGAGGGGCGCGACGCCGCGTGGTGGCCGTGCGCCGTCCCGGGTGGTGACGCGCACGCCGGCCGCACCGAGACGTCACTGATGTTGCACGTGGAACCTGGTGTGGTCCGGGAGGTCCGGGCCGAGGCGGGGGCGACGGCGCCGCTCCGGGAGCTGCTGCCCCGGATGCGCGCCGGTGGCGTGCGCGCGGTCAGCCCGAACGGCGTGCTCGGGGATCCGGCCGGCGCGTCGGCGGCGGAGGGGGAGGCGCTGGTGGCGGACCTCGCCGGGCGACTGCTCGCTGCGGCAGCCCGGTGGCGGGTGGACCCCGCCGGGCGGCTCCTGGAGTGAGCGGCCGGCGGGGTCCCCGCGCGTCGGACCGGTGCCTCAGGCGAGCGCGTCGGCGAAGAGCGGGACGGCGTTGTCCAGCGCGAAGCGGATGCCGAGGGCCGAGCCGCTGGAGAAGGCGTTGACCAGCGTGGTGTCCTCCAGGACGACGGCCCGCCCCTCGCGCACCGAGCCCAGCGCCTGCCACAGCGGGTTGCCGGTGAACTGCGATGCCTCGACGAAGATCGGGAAGGCGACGGTCAGCTCGGCGTCCAGCAGCGGCACCTGCTCCTCGCCGACCGGGATGAAGAAGTTGTCGGTCGCCAGGTCCTGGATCGCGGCCTTGTTCTCGAAGCCCAGCTGCTCCATGAAGTCGACCCGGGCGTCACCGCGGACGTAGGCGCCGAAGCCCGCCGAGGTGAACGCACCCACGGCCACCTCCGTGCCCTCGAACTCGGGGTGCGCCGCGGCGGCGTCGGCGAAGGCCTGGTCGACCTCGGCGGCGACCTCGTCGGCGCGGTCGGACTCGCCCAGCACCTGACCCACGAGCTCGAGCTGCTGCTGCCAGGTGGTCTGGTACGGGCCCACGCCCTCCGGCTGGCCGATGGTGGGGGCGATCTTCTGCAGCGCCTCGTAGCGGTCCTGCTCCCCGCTGGAGCGGGTGTCCAGGATGAGGTCGGGCTCCAGCGCGGCGATCGCCTCGAGGCTCGGCTCGAGCGTGTCGATGATCTCCGGGGCCTCGTCGTAGCGGCCCTCGGCCCACGGGCCGACGCCCTCGCCGCCGAAGCCCAGCCAGTCGCTGGCGCCCACGGGCTGGACACCCAGGGCCAGGGCGGTCTCGGCATCGGACCAGCCGAGGGCGACGACGCGCTGCGGACGCTCGTCGACGGTGACGTCGCCGAAGGCGGTGCTCACCGTGACCGGGAACTCCGCGGAGGAGTTCGACGACGGGCGGTCGCCGGCGGCGTCCTCGTCGGCGCCGCAGCCGGTGAGGACGAGGGCGGCGATGGCGAGTGCGGCGGCGCCGCGCAGGACGGGACGGACGGGCATGGCGATGTTCTCCTCGGTCGTGCTCAGGTTAGGCATACCTAAGCACGAGCCCGTCGACGAGTGGATGGTGGGCCGCCCTCGTTAGGGTCGGAGCCGTTCCGCGGGCGGTCGGTCGCGCGGCTCGGAGTCGAGGAGTGGGAGCGATGGACGGCGCCGCGGCGCAGGAGGGCTGGCTGGTCGTGATCGACCTCCAGCACGTCTTCGGCGACGAGGACTCGCCCTGGACCGCGCCGCGGTTCGAGGAGATCCGGCCCCGCATCCGCCGCCTGGTCGAGGCCTTCGGTGACCGCGTGGTGTGGACCCGGTTCGTGGCCCCGGCCCAGCCGGTGGGCGCGTGGAAGGAGTACTACGCGCAGTACGACTTCGCGCTGCAGCCGCCCGACGCCCGGATCTACCGGCTCGCCGAGGACCCGGGCGACCACCCGGTGGTCGACGCGACGACCTTCGGCAAGTGGGGGCCGGACCTGGTCGAGGTGGTCGGCGAGGGCCCGCTGACGGTCGTCGGCGTCGCGACCGACTGCTGCGTCCTGTCCACGGTGCTGCCCGCTGCCGACGCGGGCGTGGCGGTGCGCGTGGTGACCGATGCGTGCGCCGGGGCCGGCGACGAGGACCACGAGCGGGCGCTGCAGGTCATGGGCGGCTACCAGCCCCTGGTGTCGTTCGCGACCACCGACGAGGTCCTGGCCGGCGCGTGACCGGGCCGGTGCCCGTCCCGCCCCGTCGGCGGCTGCCCGACGGGTTCACCGTCCGGCTCGATCCCCGCACCCGGCGCCGGGACGGCGGCGCCACGCTGCTCGGCGGCTCGCCCCTGCGGCTGCTCCGCCTGACCCCCCGCGCCGCCGCGCTGCTGGCCGGGGACCGGCTCGAGGTGCGGGACCCGACCGGCGCCGCGCTGGCGGCCCGGCTGCTCGACGCCGGGGTCGCCCATCCGGCGCTCGCCCCCTCGGCCGTCGGTGACGTGACCGTGGTGATCCCGGTCCGCGACCGGCCGGCCGAGCTGGCCCGGCTGCTCGGCGCGCTGCGCGCGGATCCGCGGACCGCAACCCTGCCGGTGGTCGTGGTGGACGACGGCTCGGACGTCCCCGTGGCCGCGCCCGCCGGGGTGCGCGTGCTCCGCCACCCGGCCCCGCGCGGGCCGGCGGCGGCACGGAACACCGGCCTGGCGGCCGCCGGCACCGAGCTGGTGGCCTTCCTCGACTCCGACTGCTGCCCGCTGCCCGGGTGGCTGGACCGGTTGCTGCCGCACCTCGCGGACCCGGGGCTGGCTGCCGTGGCGCCGCGGATCGTGCCCCTGCCCGGGGCTGCGCGCGGCTGGATCTCCCCGTACGAGGACCTCGCCGCAGCGCTCGACATGGGCACCCACCCGGCGGCGGTGCGGCCGCTCTCGTCGGTCTCGTACGTGCCGAGCGCCGCGCTCCTGGTCCGCCGCGCAGCCGTGGGCGACGGCTTCGACCCCGCGATGCGGGTCGCGGAGGACGTCGACCTGGTGTGGCGGCTGTCCGGCGCGGGCTGGCGGGTCCGGTACGAGCCGGCCGCGGAGGTGGCGCACGAGCACCCGGCCGGTCTGCGGGACTGGCTGCGCCGCCGCGCGTTCTACGGCACGGGCGCGGCGCTGCTCGCCGCCCGGCACGGCAGCGCGGTCGCCCCGGTGGTGCTGGCGCCGGAGGCGGCGCTGACCTGGGCTCTGGCCGTCGGGGGCGGGCGCGCGGGGCGCGTGGCGGCTGCCGGCCTGGGAGGCCTCACGGCGCTGCGGCTGGCCCGGCGGCTCCGGCGCCCCGGCGAGCCCCTCCCCGTGGCGCTGGCCACGGTCCTGACCGCGCGCGGGCTGGCCGCCTCCGGGCAGGCCCTGGCCCGCGCGGCGACCCGGCACCACTGGCCGGCGGCGGTCGGGGCCGCCCTGCTCTCCGGCCGTGCCCGGAGGACGGTCCTCGCGGCGGCGCTCGCCGACGGGGTGCTGGCCTGGTGGCCGCACCGGGCGCGGCTGGGCCCGGTCCGGTGGACGGCCGCCCGGCGGCTGGACGACCTGGCCTACGGCACCGGGCTCTGGGCGGGCGCGCTGCGGGCGAGGGATCCGCGGGCGCTGCTGCCGGCCCGGCCGCCGCGGACCTGGCACGCCGTCCGGGAATGCCGACCGGCGCGCACGGCTTCGCCTCCAGCGTGACCGATGGACCGCCCGCACCGCCGCAGCCCCTCCCGACCGGACGGCTGGTGGCCGCCGTCGTCGCGCTGGCGCTGGGCGGCTTCGCGATCGGCACCACCGAGTTCGTGACGATGGGCCTGCTCCCCGACATCGCCGAGGGCGTCGACATCGACATCCCCACGGCCGGGCACGTCATCTCCCTGTACGCACTCGGCGTCGTCGTCGGGGCGCCGGTCATCGCCGCCCTGGGCACCCGGCTGCCGCGGCGCGGCCTGCTGATCGGCCTGATGGTGGCCTTCATCGTGGGCAACGCCCTCACCGCGCTGGCGCCCGCGTACGGCTCCCTCCTCGTCGCCCGGTTCGTGGCCGGGCTGCCGCACGGTGCCTACTTCGGCGTCGCCTCCCTCGTCGCCGCCTCGCTGGTCGCGCCGCACCTGCGTGGCCGTGCGGTGAGCTCGGTGATGCTGGGGCTCGCCATCGCCAACGTCGCCGGCGTGCCGGCCGCGACGTGGCTCGGGCAGCAGTTCGGCTGGCGCAGCGCCTACTGGGCCGTGGTGGTCATCGCCGCGCTGACCATCGCGGCGGTCGCCGCCGTCGTCCCCGGCGCCCCGGGTAACCGCGAGGCGACCGTCCGGTCGGAGCTCGGCGCGCTGCGCCGCCCGCAGGTCCTGCTCACGCTGGTGGTGGGCGTCGTCGGCTTCGGTGGGATGTTCGCCGTCTACAGCTACATCGCCCCGCTGGTCACCGACGTGACCGGGATGTCGCGCGGGTCGATCCCGTGGGTGCTGTTCGCGTTCGGCGCCGGTGGCGTGGTGGGGACGGCGCTGGGTGGGCGGCTGGCCGACCTCGCCCTGTTCCGGTCGCTGGTGGGCACGATGGTGACCACCGGCGTGCTCCTGGCGCTGGTCCCGCTCGCCGCCCGGACGCCGGTCACGGTCGTGACGCTCATCTTCTCGGTGGGCGCGGCGGCCTCGGCGCTCGTCGTCTGCCTGCAGATGCGGCTCATGCAGGTCGCCGGTGAGGCGCAGATGCTGGGCGCGGCGCTCAACCACTCGGCGCTCAACGCGGCGAACGCCCTGGGTGCCTGGCTCGGCGGCGTGGTGATCGCCGCGGGACTCGGCTACACCGCCCCGGGCATGGTGGGTGCCGGGCTCGCCGCCCTCGGCCTGGTCGCCCTCACCGCGTCCGCGGTGCTGCGCCGGCGCACCCTGCGGGCCCGCGCCGAGGACCGGTCCACGGAGCGGGAGGAGGCCGCGCAGGTGAGCGTGGCCTAAGTCACTCTCCTGGGTGCAGACTCCGGTCGAGGCCCGCGGCGACGGCCGCGGAGGCCCTCGACCCCTGCAACGAGGCGGAGGACCGATGACACCCATCACCGTGCGCGTGGACGGCGCGGCCTACACCGACGACGTCGAACCCCGGACCCTGCTGGTGCACTACCTGCGCGAACAGCTCGGCAAGGTCGGCACGGTGGTCGGGTGCGACACCAGCAACTGCGGCGCCTGCACCGTGCACCTCGACGGCGAGGCCGTGAAGAGCTGCACCGTGCTGGCCGTCCAGGCCGACGGCTGCGAGGTGACGACGATCGAGGGCGTCGCCCGCGGCGCCGTTCTGCACCCGGTGCAGAAGGCGTTCCACGAGATGCACGGCCTGCAGTGCGGCTACTGCACGCCCGGGATGATCATGGCGTCGATCGATCTGCTGAAGGACAACCCGGACCCTAGCGAGGACGAGGTGCGGGAGGGCATCGAGGGCAACCTCTGCCGCTGCACCGGCTACCAGAACATCGTCCGGGCCGTGCAGCACGCCGCCGCGGAGATGCGCGGTGACACCTCCGCCTCGAACGGTCACTCCGGCAACGGGCACGTCCGGCCTGCCGTCGTGGACACCGCGGCCGCTCCGCACGTGGCGGTGCAGGCATGACCGCCGTCGAGGAGCGCGCCGAGGCCGCCGCGCCCGAGGTCGGCAAGGCCCGCCGCCGCAAGGAGGACGCCCGGCTCATCACCGGCAGGACGCAGTGGACCGACAACCTGGTCCTGCCGGGGATGCTGCACCTGGCCGTCGTCCGGAGCCCGGTCGCGCACGCCCGGATCGCCTCGGTCGACGTCACCGCGGCCCGCGAGGCGCCGAACGTCGTCGCCGTCTTCACCGGCGCGGACCTCGCCGAGGAGCAGGGTTCGCTGCCGTGCGCCTGGCCGGTGACGCCGGACATGGTCAACCCCGGCCACCCCTCGGTCGCCGTCGACCGGGTCAACCACGTGGGCGAGGCGGTCGCGGTGGTCGTGGCCCGCAGCCGGGTCGCCGCCCAGGACGCCCTCGAGCTGGTCGACGTCGACTACGAGCCGCTCCCCGTGGTGCTCGACATGGAGGCCGCGCTCGCCGACGGCGCCGCCAGGGTGCACGACCACATCGACTCCAACCGCAGCTTCCACTTCGTCTTCGACGCGGGCGAGATGGGCACCGGCAGCGCCACCGACCAGGCGTTCGACGACGCCGAGGTCGTGGTCAGCCGCCGGTTCGTGCAGCAGCGGCTGATCCCGGCGTTCATGGAGCCGCGCGCCGTCGTCGTCCAGCCGCAGGGCGACAACTACACGATGTGGTCCTCCACCCAGGTGCCGCACATCCTGCGGCTGATGCTGGCGATGGTCACCGGCACGCCCGAGCACAAGCTGAGGGTCATCGCGCCGGACGTGGGCGGTGGCTTCGGGGGGAAGCTGCAGGTCACGCCGGAGGAGGTGCTCACCTTCCTGGTGGCCCGCCGGCTGGGCAAGCCGGTGAAGTGGGCCGAGAACCGCAGCGAGTCGCTGATGAGCGCCCACCACGGCCGCGACCAGATCCAGTACATCGACATCGCCAGCGACCGGCAGGGCAACGTGAAGGGCCTGCGCTGCCGGATCCTCGCCGACATGGGCGCCTACCTGCGCCTGGTCACCCCGGGCGTGCCGATCCTGGGCGCGTTCATGTTCCTGGGCATCTACAAGTTCCCGGCCTACCGGTTCGAGTGCGACGGCGTCTTCACCAACAAGACGCCGACCGACGCCTACCGCGGCGCCGGGCGGCCCGAGGCCACCTTCGCGGTCGAGCGGATCATGGACGAGCTCGCCGTCGAGCTCGGCATGGACCCGCTGGAGCTGCGGCGCAAGAACTGGATCAACGCCGACGAGTTCCCGTTCACCACCGCGGCCGGCCTGGAGTACGACAGCGGCGACTACGACGCCGCCACGCGCGAGGCCCTGCAGCTCATCGGCTACGACGAGCTGCGCGAGGAGCAGCGCCGGCGCCGGGAGTCCGGCGACCCCGTGCAGCTGGGCATCGGGTTCTCCACCTTCACCGAGATGTGCGGCCTGGCGCCCTCGCGGGTGCTCGGGTCGCTCTCCTACGGGGCCGGCGGCTGGGAGCACGCGGCAATCCGGATGCTGCCCACCGGCAAGGTCGAGGTCGTCACGGGCGCCTCGGCGCACGGGCAGGGCCACGAGACGGCGTGGAGCCAGCTGGTCGCCGACCGGCTCGGCGTCCCGTTCGAGGACATCGAGGTGCTGCACGGGGACACCTCGGTCGCCCCGCGCGGGCTGGACACCTACGGGTCGCGGTCGCTGGTGGTCGGTGGCGTGGCGGTGGTGAACGCCGCGGAGAAGGTGGTGGCCAAGGCTCGCCGGGTCGCGGCGCACCTGCTGGAGGCCAGCGAGGAGGACCTGGAGTTCAGCGGCGGCTCGTTCGGCGTGCGGGGCACCCCGGGCACCGGCATCTCCATCCAGGAGATCGCCCTGGCCACCTTCGCGGCGCACAACTTCCCGGAGGGCATGGAGCCCTCGATCGACGCCGAGGCAACCTTCGACCCGGAGAACTTCTCCTTCCCGCACGGGACCCACATCTGCGCGATGGAGGTCGACACCGAGACCGGGTTCGTGAAGATCCGCAAGTACGCCTGCGTCGACGACGTCGGCACGATCGTGAACCCGCTGATCGTCGAGGGTCAGGTGCACGGCGGGCTGGCCCAGGGCATCGCGCAGGCCCTCTACGAGGAGGCCGTCTACGACGAGGACGGCAACCTCACCACCGGCACCTTCGTCGACTACCTGGTGCCCTCGGCCGCCGACCTGCCGCACTTCGACACGGGCAACACCGTGCACGCCGCACCCGGCAACCCGATCGGCGCGAAGGGGGTGGGCGAGGCGGGCTGCATCGCCTCGACCCCGGCGGTGGTCAACGCCGCGCTGGACGCCGTCCGGCACCTGGGCGTGACCGACATCCGCATGCCGCTGACACCCGAACGCGTCTGGCGGCCGATCCACCAGGGAGGGGACGGCGGGGATCGCGCTCCCGCCGGCTCCAACGCCTACGGCGGCGCGCAGACCGAGACGACGACCGGAGTCTCCACGGAGGCCTCGGCGCTGGGAGGCGACCGATGATCCCCGCTCCTTTCGCCTACGCGCGGCCGACCACGGTCGAGGAGGCGCTCCAGGCGATCGCCGACGGCGGTGAGGACGTGAAGGTCCTCGCCGGTGGGCAGTCGCTCATCCCGGTCATGCGGCTGCGGCTGGCCGCACCCGGCACGGTCGTCGACCTCGGCAAGGTCGACGGCTTGCGCGGCGTGCGGGACGACGGCGACGCGATCGTCATCGGGGCGATGACGACGCACTCCGACGTGCTCGCCGACCCGCTGATCGCCGAGCACGCGCCGCTGATCGCGGAGGCGACCGGCACCGTCGCCGACCGGCAGGTGCGCCACCGGGGGACGTTCGGCGGGGCGCTGGTGCACGCCGACCCGGCGGGGGACCTGCCGGCGGTGGCGCTGGCGCTGGACGCGCAGTTCGTGATCGCCGGGCCGTCGGGTCGGCGGACCGTGCCGGCGAGCGAGTTCTTCGTCGACTACCTGACGACGGCGGTCGAGGAGGGCGAGCTGCTCGTCGAGGTGCGGGTCCCGAAGCTCACGGGCCAGTGGGGCATGCGCTACGAGAAGTTCAACCGCGTGGCGCAGGCGTGGTCGATCGTGGCGGTCGCAGCGGCGGTCCGGCGGGAGGACGGGCACATCGCCGAGGCCCGGATCGGGCTCACCAACATGGGCCCGACGCCGCTGCGGGCGCGTGCGGTGGAGGAGGCGCTGGCCGGCGCCGAGGCGACGGCGGAGGCGGTGGGTGCGGCGGCCGCGCGCGCGGCGGAGGGCACCGACCCGAGCAGCGACCTGAACGCGCAGGCCGACTACCGGCAACACCTGGTCACGGTACTGACGCGCCGGGCGGTGAGCACCGCCGCCGGGTTGTAGTTTCCTTCTACCCGCCGGCCCGTACCCGTTCGTCACGGCCGACCCGCTCCTCCGGGAGCGGGTCGGCCGAGCACTCCAGGAGGTCAGCCCGTGCAGCTGGAGAACTCGTTCACCGTCCCGGTCCCCGTCGACGAGGCCTGGCGGGTGCTGCTCGACATCGAGCGGATCGCTCCCTGCATGCCGGGTGCCGCGCTGGACTCCGTCACCGGCGACGACTTCACCGGGCGGGTGAAGGTGAAGCTCGGGCCGATCAACCTGACCTACCAGGGCAAGGCGTCGTTCGTGGAGAAGGACGAGGCGGCGCACCGGGCCGTCATCGACGCCCGGGGCAAGGACCAGCGGGGCAACGGCACCGCCGCCGCGACCGTGACCGCCGTGCTCAAGGCGGAGGGTGCGGTCACCCGGGTCGACGTGCTCACCGACCTGAACATCACCGGGCGCCCCGCGCAGTTCGGCCGGGGGGTGATGACCGACGTCGGCAACAAGCTGCTCGGCCAGTTCGCCGACAAGCTCGCCGCCCAGCTGGGTGAGGGCGACGCCCAGGGCAGCGCCGACCGGGAGTCCGCGGCGCAGAAGGCCGTGGCGACCGCGTCGGGCGCGGTCGAGGAGATCGCCGCCTCCGCCGAGCAGGCCGCGGGCAACGGCGCGGTGAAGAAGGCGGCCGCCGCGACGAAGAAGGCCGCCGCCGCCACCACCGACAAGGCGTCGGCCGGTGCGGCGGCGAAGCCCGCGACGAAGGCGCCGGCGAAGAAGGCGGCTGCCGCAGCTGCGACCCCGACCGCTGCCCGGGACACCGCGCCCTCGGCCAAGGCGCCCAGCACGCCGCCCAAGGGCCCGACCGCGCCGCCCGGCCGCCCGGCCACCGGCGCTCCGCTGCGCAGCGTGCCCTCGGGCGCGCCCACGCAGAGCACCCGTCCGGCACCGAGCGAGCCGCAGCCGATCGACCTGCTCGAGGTCGCCGGCGGCGCGGCGCTCTCGCGGTACGCGGCGCCGGTGGCCGGAGCGGCCGCGGTGGTGCTGGTGGTGGCGCTCCTCGTGCGCCGCCGGCGTCGCCGCTGACGAATCCCCGGCTCAGGGCTGCGAGCGACACCGGAAACTGTCGGACCCCCTCCGTAGCCTCGTACACGTGTTCGAGGGTGGTGGATTCGGCGTCGGCGTGACGGTCGACGTCCTCGCCCTGCCCTCCTGGCCGGCCGAGGTGCTGCCCGCCGGCGTGCGGTCGCGCCCCACCCGGCTCGGCGAGCTGATGCCGGTCGCCGCGCGCACGGGGAGCGAGATCGCCGTCGAGCTGCAGCGCATCCAGGCGCTCGAGGCGCGGCTGGCCGCCTACCGCACCGAGCTGGTGGCCGAGCTGGCCGGCCGGCGTCCCGACTCCGACGACCGGCAGGTCGGTGAGCCCGGCGCTGCGTCGCCCGGCTGGCTGCCGGGGCCGGGGCAGGAGTCGGCACCCGGGGTCAGCGAGTTCTTCGCCGACGAGCTGGCGCACGTGCTGCACTGCTCGCGGACGGCGGCCTCCACGCTGGCCGACCAGTCGCTCGTGCTGCTGGGGTTCCTGCCGGCGACCTGGGCCGCCCTCGCCGACGGCGCGCTCGACTGGCCCCGCGCGCGTGCCGTGGCAGTCGAGCTGGGGCCCGTGGTCCGCGACGTCGCGCCGCAGGTGCTCGCCGCGATCGAGTCGGCGGTCCTGCCTCGGGCGGGAGAGCTCTCGGTCTCCGGTCTCCGCGCCGCGGTGCGTGCCGAACTGCTACGGCGCGACGAGGCGGCGGCCGAGCGGCGCCGCCGGAGCGCCCGGCGCCGGCCGGGATCACGCTGAGGCCCTGCCCCGACGGCATGGCCGAGCTGCGCGTCTTCCTGCCCCGGCCGCTGGCTGACGCGGTGCAGGACGCGATCGACCGCTACGCGCGGCTGGCCCACGCCGACGACCCCTCCCGCTCCATCGGTGAGCTGTCCGTGGGTGTGTTCGCCGACCTCGTGCTCCGCCCGTGGGACACCAGCCGACCGGCCGTCACAGCCCAGGTCACCGTGCTCTGGCCCCTGCCCGGCGAGGACGGCGATGCCCCGCCGGCGGAGGTCGACGGTCACCCGATCACCCGGGCTCAGCTGCGTGAACTCCTCGAGGAACTGGACGCGCTGTGCCCGGGCGGTCTTCGGGCGCCGGCCGGTGGATCGCTGCACCTCGCCCTCGTCGATCCGCGCACGGGTGCGCTGCGGGCGACGCTCACGCGGGGCGAGCTGGAGCGCCTCGTCCGGCGGGGCTGCCGGGTGCACCCGGCGACCGACTGCGGGTGCTCCATCGCAGGGCGACCGCCGGTGACGGACCGGTACCACCCCTCGGCGGCGCAGCGGCGGTTCCCCACCGTGCGGGACCGAACATGCCGCCACCCCGGCTGCGGCAACCGCGCCGGGTGGGCCGACCTCGACCACGTCGTCGCGCACGCCGAGGGTGGGGAGACCAGCTGCGAGAACCTCTGCTGCCTGTGCCGCCGGCACCACCGGCTGAAGACCTTCGCGCCCGGCTGGCGGTTCGAGATGACGCCGGACGGCGCACTCTCCGTGACCTCCCCGAGCGGAACGACCCGGACGACCCGACCGCCGGGCTACTGGGCGGCGATGGGATATCCGGCGCCACCGATCGGAGCCGAACTGGAGGCCCAGCTCGCCGCCGGGCCGGGGGAGGATCCGCCCTTCTGAGCTGGGAACCGCTGCCGATCAGCGCAGGGTTGATCAGCGCAGGGTTGATCGGCGCAGGGTTGATCGGCTCAGCGGGGCAGCACCTCGGTGAGCCAGGACATCGCCGCGGCCGCGACCAGGTGCGGGTTCTTCTTCAGCGAGTGGTCACCCGGCACGGCGTACACCGACGCCCCGGGCTGCCCCTGCAGCGCCGCGGCCACGTGCTCGGGCCGGCCCATCGCGTCCGTCTCGCCCTGCACCACGACCAGCGGCACCCCGACCCCGACCAGCTCGGCGGCGCGGCTCTTCTCCGGCCTGCCCGGCGGGTGCAGCGGGAAGGCCAGCGACAGCACACCGGCCGCCCCCTGATCGGCCGCGGTCCGGCACGCCACGCGGGCCCCGGCGCTCCGGCCGCCCAGCACCAGCCGCCCGGGCAGCCGGTCCAGCACCCGCAGCCGGTCGAGCACCGCGTGCCACGCCTCGTCCAGCCGCGGCGGCGCGGGGGCGATCCGCTTCCCCGCCACCCGCCACGGCTGGTCCACCCGGTGCACGAGCCACCCGGCGCCGGCGGCCTCGGCGGCGAGCAGCGCCAGGTCCGGCGACACCGATCCGCCGCCTGCGCCGTGCCCGAGCACCAGCGTGCCCTGCTCCCCGGAGCCCGCCGAGTGCACCCGGGCGGGCCCGTGCGGGGTGTCGATCGACGTCGTCGCGTCGGTCATGCGGGCAGCGCCAGCAGTGCGTCCACCGCGCCGGCGAGGTCGTCGGCCCGGACGTGCGGCGCCTCGTAGACGTGCGGGTACACGCGCTCGCTGCGCGGGAACCACACCCCGGTCAGCCCGGCCCGCTGCGCGCCCAGCACGTCCCAGCCGTGCGCGGCCACCAGCGCCAGCCGGTCCGGGGCCACCCCACAGGAGCCGGCCGCCCACAGGTACGCCTCGCGAGCCGGCTTCCAGGCGCGGATGACCTCGCTGGACAGCGTCGCCGCCACCAGGGGAGTGATGCCCCCGCGCTCCAGGCCTGCCTCGGCGACCCCCGGTGAGCCGTGCGACAGCGTTACCACCCGAACCCCGGCCGACACCAGCCGGCGCAGCGCCGGCTCGACGTCCGGATGCGGCGCCAGCTCGCCGAACGCCTCCAGCACCGAGGCGCGTGCCTGCTCGTCCAGACCGCTCTCCTGGGCCAGCGCCGCGTCGAACGCATCGCGGAAGGGCACCCAGTCGCCCACGACAGAGGCGGCGAACCCGGTGAGCAGCGTGCGCGCGAAAACCGCGGACAGCAGCGACGCCGCCTCGCCCGCCTCCACCAGCGCCGCGCGCACCGGAGCCAGGTCCAGCACCGTCTCGTTGACGTCGAAGGCGACGACGTCGGGCCGGCGGCGCGTCATGCCGCCTGGTCGCGCTCGTCCGGCGGCAGGTCCGACCCGGCGGTCGACGGGCGGTCCAGCCTGCCGCTGAGCTTCCGGTACACGAACCAGACGAACACGAGCACCGCTGCCGCCACGACGACGTAGTCCAGGTAGTGCAGGTTCTTCTCGATGAAGTCGCCGGCCGCGACCCCGATGCTGATCAGCACGCTGTTCCAGATGAGGCTCCCGCCCGCGGTGAAGAGCAGGAACTGGCCCAGGGGCATCCGCACGACGCCGGCCGGCACCGAGATGAAGCTGCGCACGATCGGCACCATGCGGCCGAAGAAGACCGCCGAGCGGCCGTGCTTCTCGAACCAGGCGAAGGTCTTGTCGACGTCCTCGGTCTCCACCAGGGGGAGCCGGTCCAGGAAGGCGTGCGAACGCCGGGGGCCCAGGCCTCGGCCCACGTAGTAGAAGAACAGCGCGCCCAGGACCGAGCCGAGGGTGGCGAAGAGGATGACCGGCACGATCGACATCCGGCCCGCGTTGATCAGCACCCCGGCGAGCCCGAGCACGGCCTCGCTGGGGATCGGCGGCACCACCGTCTCGGCCAGGATGCTCAGTCCGACGCCCACCGCCCCGAGCCGATCCACCAGGTCCAGCAGGAACCCGGTGATCCCACCCTCGTCGGAGGCGGCAGCGGCGAGGATGTCCATGCCGCCCACGGTATCGGCGCTCCTGGTGCGCTGCCGCGACGTGTGCCGCGGACCCGGCTACCGTCGGCAGACATGCGCCAGCGCTTCACCGCCCGGGCCGCCGTCGTGGGGGACCGCGCCGGGACCGTCGTCGCCGATGCCGTCGTCGACGTCGACGACGGCCGGATCACCTGGATCGGCCCGGCCGGCGAGGCACCGGACGCCGGGAACGCGGAGGTGGTCGCGCTCCCCGGCGTCCTCACCCCCGGCCTGGTGAACGCCCACTCGCACGCGGCGATGGTGCTTTTCCGGGGGCAGGGCGAAGGGCTGCCGCTGGACCGCTGGCTGCAGGAGGTCATGTGGCCGCGCGAGGCGCGGCTCACCCCCGAGGACGTCGAGGTCGCGATGACCGCTGCCTCGGCGGAGATGCTGGGCAACGGCATCACCACCAGCGTCGAGATGTACTTCCACCCCGAGCGGATCGCCGCCGCCGTCGGTGCCACCGGCGCTCGCGCCGTCATCGCCACCCCACTGCTCCCGCTGCCCGGCATGCCGCCCATGGAGGAGCAGCTGCGGGCCGCCGTCGCGCTCGCCGCCACGGCCCCCGACGACGGCACCGTGGAGTACGGCCTCGGCCCGCACGCGGCCTACACGGTGCCCCTGCCGCTGCTCGCCGACGCCGCCCGCGCGGCGCGGGAGCACGGCCTGCTGCTGCACCTGCACGTCGCCGAGACCGCCACCGAGGGCGACGAGCTGTTCGCCGCGCACGGGCTGAGCGTCCCGGCGCTGCTGGCCTCCTACGACGTCCTGGGCGGGCGGGTGCTGGCCGCGCACTGCGTGCACCTGGACGACGCCGACCAGGAGCTCTGGCAGGAGTACGACGTCGCCGTCTCCCACTGCCCGGCGAGCAACGCCAAGCTCGCCAGCGGCGTCGCCCCGGTGCGCCCGATGCTCGACCGGGGCATCCGGGTGGGCCTGGGCACCGACGGCCCGGCGTCCAACGACTCCCTCGACCTGTTCGCCGACCTGCGCCTGGCCGCGGGCATGGCCCGGCTGCGCGAGCGGTCGGCCACCGCGCTCACCGCCGCCGAGGCGATCTGGCTGGCCACCGGGGCGTCCGCGGACGCGATCGGCCGCCCCGATCTCGGGCAGCTGGAGGCCGGCCGACGGGCGGACCTGGTGCACGTCGACACCCGGGACCTGGTGTTCGAGCCGGTCGGCGACCTCGGCGACGTCCTGGCGCACCTGGTCTGGTCCGGTGCCGGCCGGCACGTGCGCGACGTGTGGGTGGGTGGCCGGCAGGTCGTCCGCGACGGCGCCTCGGTGCACGTCGACGTCGAGGCGCTGCGTATCGACGTCGCCGAGCGCGCCGCCCGCCTGGCCGCGGGCTAGGCCCGCAGACTGATCGTCTCGCCGCGGTAGGCGGGTCGAACGGTGCCGGGCAGGCGCCGGCGGGCCACCTCGGCCACGAAGTCGCCCAGCGGCGAGGCGAAGCGGTCGTAGTCGTCGTAGTGCACCGGCACGGTGACCGGCGGCTTCAGCAGCTCCACCAGGTCCGCGCCCTGCCGCCCGTCCATCGTGACGGTCAGGCCGAGCGCCTTGGTGCCGCCCAGGTGGGGGATCACGACGTCCAGCGGGCCGCAGCGCTCCAGCACCTCGCCGAGGAACGGCCGGAACAGCGTGTCGCCGCTGATGTAGCCGCGCCAGCTCACCTCGCCGCCGCGCACCAGCTCCAGCACGCTGCCCATCACCGGGGGCAGCACCCTCGCCAGCAGTCCCGGCCCGTGCACGCCCGGCACCGAGGTGATCCGCAGCTCGTCGTCCCCGGCGGAGAGCACGTGCCGCTGCCACGGCTTCAGGTCCGACGTCGCCTGGAAGCCCTTGCGGCCCAGCGCCTCGGCCGCGGCCTGCGTGGTGACCACCGGCGTCGCCTTGTCCAGGTTGTCGGTGGCGATGTCGTCCCAGTGGTCGCCGTGCAGGTGCGAGAGCAGGATCGCGTCCAGGGCGGGGAGCTGGGTGGGCTGCAGCGCCGGGTCGGTCAGCCGCTTGGTCCACAGCCCCTTGCCGAGGTAGGCGCGCTGACCGCGGTGCAGGAAGCTCGGATCGGTGAGCAGGGTGAACGCCCCGACCCGCAGCAGCATCGTGGCGTTGCCGCCGAAGGTCATCGTCACGTCGTCCACGGGGTCGGCCATGTGCACGCGCGTACCCGCGTGTCGCGCTGGTAGACAAGGTCTCGTGCCATCCCCCCGCGCCATCGACGAGGCGTTCCTCGCGCTGCCGCTGTCCGCGCTGACCGACGCCGCGCTCACCCGCGCCGTCGACCTCGGCTGCGAGCACGCCGACATCCGCGTCGAGCGCATCCGCACCCAGACGATCAGCCTGCGCGACGCCCGCCCCGAGGCCTTCACCGACGGCGAGGACCTCGGCCTCGCCGTCCGCGTGGTGCACGAGGGCACCTGGGGATTCGCCGCCGGCGTCGTCCTCACCGCGGCCGAGGCCGTGCGCCTCGCCGAGGAGGCGGTCGCCGTCGCCCAGGTCGCCGCCGCGCTGAACCGCGACGGCGTGGAGCTGGCGCCCGAGCCGGTGTACGCCGACGCCGAGTACGTCTCCGCCTACGACGTCGACCCGTTCACGGTCCCCGATGCCGAGAAGACCGCGCTGCTCACCGAGCTGTCCGAGCAGCTGCTCGCCGCCGACGGAGTCGAGCACGTGCAGGCCACCTGCATGCTCGTGAAGGAGCAGAAGTACTACGCCGACACCGCCGGCACCCGCACCCGCCAGCAGCGGGTGCGCATCCACCCCGACCTCACCGCACTGACCGTCGACCGCGCCACGGGCTCCTTCGAGAGCATGCGCACCCTCGCGCCGCCGGCCGGCCGCGGCTGGGAGTACCTGACCGGCACCGGCTGGGACTGGCGCGCGGAACTGGCCGAGATCCCCGAGCTGCTGCGGGAGAAGACCAAGGCGCCGTCGGTGCAGTCGGGCCGGTACGACCTCGTCGTGGACCCCTCCAACCTGTGGCTGACCATCCACGAGTCCATCGGTCACGCCACCGAACTGGACCGGGCGCTCGGCTACGAGGCCGCCTACGCCGGCACCTCGTTCGCGACGCCGGACAAGCTCGGCACCCTGCGGTACGGCTCGTCGATCATGAACGTCACCGGCGACCGCACCGCCCTGCACGGCCTCTCCACCGTCGGCTGGGACGACGAGGGCGTCGCCGGCCAGCAGTGGGACATCGTGAAGGACGGCGTGCTGGTCGGCTACCAGGTCGACCGCAACATGGCCCGCCTGCAGGGCATGGATCGCTCCAACGGCTGCGCGTTCGCCGATTCGCCCGGTCACGTGCCGGTGCAGCGGATGGCCAACGTCTCGCTGCAGCCCGCGCCGGACGGCCCGTCGACCGAGGACGTCATCGCCGGCGTCGAGCGGGGGATCTACGTCGTCGGCGACAAGAGCTGGTCGATCGACATGCAGCGCTACAACTTCCAGTTCACCGGCCAGCGGTTCTACCGGATCGAGGGCGGCAAGCTGGCCGGCCAGCTGCGCGACGTCGCCTACCAGGCCACCACCACGGACTTCTGGGGCTCGATGCGCGTCGTCGGCGGCCCGCAGACCTACGTGCTGGGGGGCGCGTTCAACTGCGGCAAGGCCCAGCCCGGCCAGACGGCGGCGGTCAGCCACGGGTGCCCGACGGCGCTGTTCGAGAACGTGAACATCCTCAACACCGTCGAGGAGGCCGGGCGATGAGCCACCAGCGCGCGCAGGACCTGGTCGAGCAGGCGCTGGCCGCGTCCACCGCCGACGGACAGGTCACCTTCGTCGTCGAGGGGTCCGAGGCCAACCTGCGGTGGGCGGGCAACAGCCTCACCACCAACGGCGCGATGCGCTCGCGCCAGGTCGTCGTTGTCTCCTTCGTCGACGGCGGCACCGGCGTGGCGGCCGGCACGGTGACCCGCAGCGGGACGCCGGACATCGCCGAGCTGGTCGCCGCCAGCGAGCAGTCCGCCCGCGACGCCGGTCCGGCCGAGGACGCGATGCCGCTGATCGGCGAGACGCCGCCCGGCGCCGGCGACTGGGACGCCGACCCCGCGGAGACCTCGATCGGCGTGTTCGCCGACTTCGCCCCGGCGCTGGGGCAGGCGTTCGGGGAGGCCGCCGACCGCGGCGAGCTGCTGTACGGCTTCGCCGAGCACGGCATGAGCACCACCTACCTGGGCAGCACCACGGGCCTGCGGCTGCGGCACGACCAGCCCACGGGCCGGGTCGAGCTCAACGGCAAGTCGCCGGACTTCAGCCGCTCCGTCTGGGCCGGCACGAGCACCCGGGACTTCCGCGACGTCTCGGTGGCCGAGCTCGCCGCCGACGTGCAGCGGAAGATGGCCTGGTCGCAGCGACGGATCGACCTTCCGGCCGGGCGGTACGAGACGCTGCTGCCGCCCTCGGCCGTGAGCGACCTGATGATCTACCTGTACTGGACGATGGAGGCCCGCGACGCCGACGAGGGCCGCAACGTCTTCGCCAAGCCCGGTGGCGGCAACCGGATCGGCGACCGCCTCGCCGAGCTGCCGCTGACCCTGCGCAGCGACCCGCAGTACCCCGGCCTGGAGGCGGCCCCGTTCCAGGTGGTCGGCTCCTCCTCGGGTGCGGCGTCCGTGTTCGACAACGGTATGGCGACGCCCGCGGTGAACTGGATCGAGAACGGTGTGCTGGCCAACCTGGTGCGTCCGCGCGCCTGGGCGCTCAGGACCACCGCCCCGGCCACCGCGGCGGTGGACAACCTGGTCCTCGAGGATGCCTCCGCAACGGCCACGCAGGAGGAGATGCTCGCCGCCACCGAGCGCGGGCTGCTGCTGACCACGCTCTGGTACATCCGCGAGGTCGACCCGCAGACGCTGCTGCTCACCGGGCTCACGCGCGACGGCGTCTTCCTCGTGGAGAACGGGGAGGTGGCCGGCGCGGTGAACAACTTCCGGTTCAACGAGTCGCCGGTGGACCTCCTCGGCCGGGCGGTGCAGGCCTCGCGCACCGAGCGGACGCTGCCGCGGGAGTGGAACGACTGGTTCACCCGCACGGCGATGCCGGCCCTCCGGGTCCCCGACTTCAACATGAGCAGCGTCAGCCCCGCGAGCTGAGCCGGATCGCGCTCCGCGACCCGCACACTGCGGATCGTGACCGTCTCGTGTCCTGACCGGGTCAGCGGCCCGGGCCTCTCCGGCGTGTACAGGACATGACACCCGAGCAGTCCTTCGCCGAGTTCTACGCGGCGTGGAAGGACCCATGCCTGCGAGCGGTCGTGGCCGCCGGCAGCGACCGCGCCGTCGCAGAGGAGGCCGTCGCCGAGGCCTTCGCGCGGGCCTGGGCGAGCTGGCCGAAGGTCAGCCGCCACCCCGCCCCGTCGGCATGGGTCGTCCGCACCGCGCTCAACCACCGCGTCTCCCGCTGGCGGCGGACCCGCCGCGAGGTGGCACTGACCACCGACGTGGCCGACGGCGTCGTCGCGCTGCACACGCCGCACGCGGAACGGGACGACCTGGTCCGCGCCGTCGCCGCGCTGCCGCAGCGGCAGCGCCAGGTCGTGGCCCTGCGGATCTTCCTCGACCTCGACACCCAGCGGACGGCCGAGGCGCTGGACCTCTCGCCCGGCACCGTGACCACCCACCTGCACCGCGCGCTCACTGCACTGCGTGCCGCTCTCTCCACCGATCTGGAGGCCTGCTCATGAGCACCGACCTGCGTGCCGACGTCACCGCCGCCTATGCCGACGTCACCCTCTCCGACCCGCTCGAGCAGGTCGTCCGCCGTGGCCGGCGCATCCGTCGGGCCCGCCGCGCCCGCCGGGTGGCCCCGGCGCTGGTGGCCGCCGCGGCCGTCGTCGTCGGCGTCTCGGTCGTGCACGACGACGGCGGGGTGCCCGCCGCGGGTGCGGTCGTGCTCGTCGACTACTCGGTGCCGGCCTTCCCGCTCTCCTTCGACCGTCTGCCCGCGGGGCTGGTGGGGCCGCACGCCTCGCTCGACCCGTCGTTCGACGAGGTCGGCCCCGGGACGGCGCACGCCGGCTGGGGCGATCCCGGCGACCCGGACTCCGGCGTCGGCATCACCGTCGGGACCGAGCTGAGCACCGACGGCTCGGACGAGATCGGCGAGGTCGAGATCGGCGGGGAGGACGCCACCGTCTACCGGACCGACGTCACCGGCGGACCGGCGGAGATCTCCGTGGTGTGGGAGCGCGCCGACGACCAGTGGGTGCGGGTGACCGGCTCCGGGCGCTTCGGCTCGGAGAAGTCGGTGGTCGAGCTCGCCCGCCGGGTGACCGATCGCGGCTTCGCGGTGCCCCTGCAGGTGGCCGTCGCGCCGCGTGGCTGGGTGGTGGTCGCCTACAAGGACGACCGGGTCCTGACCCTCGCCGACCCGGCGGGCGCTCCGGCGACCGACGCGACGGCGCGCACGCTCACCGTGCACCTGCCGCCGCAGCCCAGCGCTCCCGCCGACCTGCCCTCCGACGTCGGCGCGACCGACGGCCGCATGGACGCCGTGACCGTCCAGGGGCAGTCCGCGTACCTGCTGCCGACGGCGGAGGCGTGGTTCCTGCAGGCGTCGCTGCCCGACGGCACCGTGTTCACCCTCCAGGCGCCGCTGGACCTGACGCCCCGGCAGGTGGTGGCCGTCGCCGACGGCGTCGCCCGCCGCTGAGAACCCCCAGGGGGCGCGGGGTCGGTTCGCACGGACCGGCCCCGTGCCACGCCCGGGTGGGGGCGTTCCGTCACAGGTGGCGACAAGTCGATCTCGGGACGCTGGCGGAAACTGACGGCGACGACGCGTACGCATCGGCTTACGCTCGGTGTCGGAAGAAGAACGACCGGAGCGCTTTACCCCAGACCTGGTTCTGCCGAAACCTCCGGTAGCTCGAAAATTCCGTACATCGCAACGCGGGGCCCCTCTTCCCAGGGGCCGTCGAGGGGAGGACTCCGTGAGCAGGAGTCGCAAGCCGTCCGTCTTCCAGGTGGGCAAGGTCCGCGACGACGGGCACACCGTCGTCATCTCCGGCTGGGGCCTGGGCCTCTGCGCCGCCGGCTGTGCCTGCCACCGTCACCCGTCCGCCGGTCACCTCGCCATCGCCGAGGACCAGGCCGGTGGGTCCATCGGCCTGGTCAGCTTCCGCGAGGGTGGCTGCGACTGCTGCGAGCCGTGGACCTCCGAGGAGCTCTCGGCGATCCTGCGGGACTTCCAGGCTCTCGCCGGCCTCGAGGCGCAGGAGCCCCTCGCCGGCTGATCGACGGACCCTCTCGCCCCCGACCCTCGCTGCGCTCGGGTCGGGTCCCTGCGGGAGGCTGGTCCCAGCACGTCGCCACGCTCGGGCCGGGACCCTGCGACGGAGCCGTTCCATCGCCTCGCCGGCGGGGTAGGCGCGATCCCATGTTGGGACGCGCTGCCCTGCGGGGTGCACTCGCCGGTCTGGTCGGCGTCGCTGTGATGACCGTCGGCGAGAAGGCCGAGCAGGTCGTCACCGGTCGCCCGGACAGCTACGTGCCGGCGCGCACCCTCACGGCACTCACCACCGGCCGCCGGCTCCCGGGCTCGGCCCGGCCGCCGGTGCGCAACCACCTCATGCACTGGGGCACCGGCGCCGCCGTCGGTGCCCTTCGTGGCGTCTGGGCTGCCTCCGGCCTGCGCGGCTGGCGCGCCTCGGCCTGGCACACGTCCGTCCGTCTGGCCACCGACCAGACCCTGGAGAACGCCACCGGCGTCGGCGCGCCCCCGTGGACCTGGTCCCGGCGCGACCGGGTCGTCGACGTCGGTCACAAGGCCGTCTACTCGTTCGTCACCGGCGCCGTGGCCGACCGCCTCGTGCCGCTGGCCGTCGACCGCCGGGCGGACGGCACGGCCCGGGGGCCGCGCCGCAGCTGACCCCGTTCCGTGCGGGGTGCCGGTCGTCTCGTGGGACCCGTGTGACGGGAGAGATCACCGCAGGGCTTGCGTTGGGCGCGCCGACCACTACATGTCGACACGGTCTCCCTACCGTCCGTGCTGACGCGCATAGTTGCGGCCCCTTCCCCGGGCCCGGCGCGGGTGATCGGAGGCCACACGGTGCAGTCGCTGCGTACGACCACGCGTCGCCGCTCGCGCGTCGTCATGGCGCTCGGAGCAGCGCTCGTCGCCGGCGCGGCCGGTGTGCTCGCGCCCACCCCGGCCGGTGCCGCCCCCGGCTCCGCCGCCGAGGCGACCCGGCTGCTGCAGGAGACGGCTCAGCGGCTGACCGTGATCGACGAGCAGGTGCACGAGGGCGAGCTCACCGTCGCCCGTCTCCAGGCCGAGGCCGCCACCGCCGCCGCAGCCGCACAGGCCGCCCGCGATGCCCTCGCCGTGCACGAGCCGCAGATCCGCGCCATCGCCCAGAGCAGCTTCCGCAAACAGGAGTCGCGGGTCGCGGCCTTCCTGACCAGCGACTCCGCCGACGACCTCGTGCAGCAGATGACCACGCTGGACGTGATCGCCGCCCACACCAACAGCCTCGTCGCCGAGGTCGCCGCCGCCCGGTCGGCCGCCGAGCAGGCCCAGGCCGCCGCCGACCAGGCGACCGCCACCGCGCAGGCGAGCCTCGCCGAGCTGGAGAAGCAGAAGGCGGAGGTGGAGCGGCAGGCCGAGCAGTACCAGTCGGACTTCGCCCGGCTCTCCGCCGCCGAGCAGGACCGGCTCTCCACCCTCGTCGCCGGCCCGAAGCTGGCCGCGCCGTCGGCGTCGTCCCTCCCGGTCGCCCCCAACGGCGCCGCGGCCACCGCGATCCAGGTGGCGCTGTCCAAGGTCGGCTCGCCCTACCGCGCCGGCGCCTCCGGCCCGAACGCCTTCGACTGCTCCGGCCTGACCTCCTACGCCTATGCCGCAGCCGGGGTCACCCTCCCGCGCAGCAGCCGGGCCCAGTCGACCATCGGCCGGCAGGTCTCCCGCAGCGAGCTCCAGCCGGGCGACCTGGTCTTCTACTACACGCCCATCAGCCACGTGGCGCTGTACATCGGCGACGGCATGATCGTGCACGCCCGCACCTACGGGACGCCGCTGTCGGTCACCACGGTCGACCAGAACGGCTTCCGCTTCGGGGTGCGCCTCACCGGCTGAGCCGGCCCGCCCGCTCGGTCAGCTCCTGCACGGCCGCGGCGATCCGCCTCGCCCGGGTGGCGGGGGTCGCTGCGGTCTGCACGCGCCACAGCACGGAGTAGCGCTCACCGCTGGTGAGTGCCTCGAACGCCGTCCGTGCCACGGGGGCCGCGTCGAGGGCGGCCGCGAGATCCTCCGGCACGGTGATCGTCGCCGGCCCGGCGTAGGCACGGTCCCAGCGACCGTCGGCCTTGGCGGCCTCGACGGCAGCCCGGCCCGCCGGTCGCATCCGGCCCTCCTCGATCAGCCGGGTGGCGGTCTGCACGTTCTTCAGCGACCACACGCTGCGCGGCCGCCGGGGCGTGATCCGCTGGACGTACCAGGAGTCGTCGATCCGGTTCGCCCGGCCGTCGATCCATCCGAAGCAGAGCAGCACCTCGACCATCCCGGCCCAGTCGACCGAGGGCACGCCCGTGCCCTTCTTCGCGATCTTCACGTACAGGCCGGGCGCGGTGGCGTGGTGCTCCTCCAGCCAGGTCTCCAGGGCGGCCTGGTCGGCGAACGCGAGGACGGGCAGGTCCGTGGGCTCGGTCACGCCGGTGATCATCCGCTCGGGGTCCGACGGTTTGGCCGTCCCCGCGCGCGGCTACCGGCGTCCGGGTGAGTGATCGTGCCCCGGGGCCCTCCGTGCTGTGGTTGGTCCGGCACGGCGAGAGCACGGGCAACCTCGCCGACGCCCAGGCGCAGCTCGCCGGGGCGGGCCGGCTGGAGCTCGACGTCCGCGACCCCGACGTCCCGCTGTCGGCCACCGGCCGGGCGCAGGCCGTGGCGCTCGGTCGCCGTCTCAGCAGCCTGCCCGAGGACCGTCGCCCGACCGTCGCCCTCAGCTCGCCGTTCGCCCGGGCGCTGACGACCGCGCAGCTGGCCACCGCGGACCTCGGCGTCCCGGTGCGTACCGACGAGCGGCTGCGCGAGCGCGACTTCGGCGCCTTCGACGGGATGACCGGGGCCGGGATCCGGGAGCAGTTCCCCGACGAGGCGCGCCGGCGCGACCTGCTCGGGAAGTTCTACTACCGCCCGCCGGGCGGGGAGAGCTGGGCGGACGTCGCGCTGCGACTGCGCAGCCTGCTGGCGACCGAGGCGCTCCGGCACGACGGCGAGCGGCTGTTGGTCGTGGCCCACCAGGCAGTGATCATGGTGTTCCGCTACGTCCTGGAGGGGCTGACCGAGCAGGAGCTCCTGGCCGTCGACCGGGCGGAGCAGGTCGCCAACGCCTCGCTCACCCGCTACGAGCGGAGCGACGCGGGCGAGCTCGTGCTCGCCGAGTTCAACGCCGTCGACCACCTGGTCGCCGCCGACGAGGACATCACCGAGGAGCCCGATGCCGCGCGGTCGGCCTGACCCCACGCTCGTCACGCCCGAGGTGCTGCGCCACTGGCCGCTGCCCGAGCCGGGCGGCGACAAGAACACCCGCGGCTCGATCCTCGTCATCGGGGGCAGCACGGAGACCCTCGGCGCGGTGCTGCTCGCGGCCGAGGCAGCGATGCGGGCGGGTGCGGGCAAGCTGCAGGTGGCCACCGTGGCCTCGCTCGCCCCCTTCGCCGCCGCGGCGCTGCCCGAGGCGCTGGTCCGCGGCCTGCCCGAGACCGACGGCGGAGTGATCCACCCGGACGCCGCCGACGACGTCCAGGAACTGGCCGGGTCGGCCGGTGCCGTGCTCATCGGACCGGGGATGACCGACCAGGAGGCGGCCCGGGCGTTCGGCGAACGGTTGCTCCCGCACCTGGCCGGCCCCGTGGCCCTCGACGCCCTCGGGCTGGCCGCCGTCACGGCGGACCCCGCATGCCTGCACCACCTCGACGGACGCGCCGTCCTGACCCCGAACCCGACCGAGCTGGCGATCGCCCTGCACGTCGAGGACGACGAGGTCGACGCCGATCCCGCGCGGGCCACGGCTTCCCTCGCCGAGCGGGCACGGGCCGTGGTGGGGATGGGCGGGACGACGTCGTGGATCGCCACCCCCGACGGCCGCACGTGGCAGGACGAGAGCGGCAACGCCGGGCTGGGGGTGTCCGGCTCCGGTGACGTCCGTGCGGGCATCACCGGCGGACTGCTCGCCCGGGGCGCCGAACCCGCCCAGGCGGCGGTGTGGGCGGCCTGGCTGCACGGCCGGGCAGGGGAGCGGCTGGCGTCGTCGGTGGGTCGGGTCGGTTTCCTGGCCCGCGAGCTGCCGGCGGAGATCCCGCGTGCGCTCGCCGAGGTCGTCCCCTGATCCGGTAGGAAGGTCGCCGTGGACAGCTTCATCGGTGCCCTGGACTCCGGCAGCCCCCAGATCGCCGACTCGGCGTTCGTCGCGCCCACGGCGGTCGTGGTGGGCGCCGTGACGATGGGGCCGCGCTCGAGCATCTGGTACGGCGCGGTCGCCCGGGCCGACGCCGAGGCGATCTCGATCGGCGCCGACTCCAACATCCAGGACGGCTGCGCCCTGCACTCCGACCCGGGGTTCCCGCTGCTCGTGGGGGAGCGGGTGTCCGTCGGCCACCGCGTGGTCCTGCACGGCTGCCGCATCGACGACGACGTCCTGGTCGGCATGGGCAGCATCGTCATGAACGGCGCGCACATCGGCTCGGGGTCGATCATCGCGGCGGGCGCGGTGGTCACCCAGGGCAAGGTGTTCCCGCCCCGCTCCCTGATCGCCGGCGTGCCGGCCAAGGTGCTCCGAGAGGCGACCGACGACGACCAGCTGCACATCCAGGGCAACGCGATCAGCTACACCGGCCGGCTCGACTCGGCGCGGCAGGTGCGGCGCCTCTAGCCCGCCAGTGCCGCGACGGCCGCGCGGATCTCCTGCACGGTCAGCGCCAGCGTCGCGTCGCCCACCGGCAGCTCGACCCGCACCACGCCCGGGTCGCCGGTGCGCATCGGCTGCGGCCAGGTCCAGAGGCCCTCGTGGGCGGCCAGTCCACGGGCGGCGGCCGCGAAGGACTCGGGCGGGGTGCGCAGCAGCAGGTGCAGCATCGGCGTCTGCGGCGGGTCCGGGACGACGGTGACGCCGGGCAGGTCGCGCACCGCGCCCGCGATCTCGCGGGCGCGGTCCAGGTAGGCGGGCATGAGCGGCAGCCGGCGGCGCAGGCAGCCCAGTGCCGAGGCCGCGCCCGGCCACATGCCGAAGAGGGTGCCGCCCAGCCGACGCCGCCACTCGCGGACCTCGGCGACGACGTCCTCCGGGCCGGCCAGGCAGCAGCCGGCCAGCGCGCCCAGCCCCTTGTAGAAGCTGACGTACACGGTGTCGAACAGCCCGGCGATCTCGGCGGGTGTGCGGTCGTAGCCGGCCGACGCCTCCCACAGCCGGGCGCCGTCGAGGTGGGCGGCCGCCCCGCGCTGCCGTGCCCAGGTCGTCTGCTCGACCAGATCGGCCCAGGGCGGCAGCTGCCCGCCCAGGTCGCGCTGCGGCAGCTCCACCAGCAGCGCGGCGGGGTGCTCGGCGACGGCATCGAGGTCGGCGCGGAGCAGCAGCCGGTACCGGTCGCCGACCGGGCGCAGCACCATGGCGTGCAACCGCTCGAACGCCTGCTCCTCGTGCCGGATGAGGTGGCTCTCGGGGTGGCAGACGACCGTGCGGCGCGCCCGCCGGTCGGCGTGCACCCTCAGCGCCGCCTGCTGGGCCATGACCCCGCTGGGCAGGTACACGGCGGCGGGCAGGCCCAGGGACCCGGCGACCTCCGCCTCCAGCTCGGTGACAACACCCCCGGCGCCGTACCGGTCGGGCGCGGTGTCGGCGGGGACACCGGCCAGCAGCGTGTCCGCGCGCCACTCCCCGTGGCCGGTCAGGGAGCGGGTGCAGGCGGCCCGGAGCGCGAGGAGGTCGTCGTCCACGGGGGCAGTCTGCCTGCGCCCCCTTGACCTGGAGCGCGCTCCACGTCCTAGCGTCACCGGCGATGGATGACGACGAGGAGATGCCGCTCGCCGTGGTGACGGCTCGGACGGGCCTCTCCGCCGACACGCTCCGCTACTACGAGCGGGAAGGGCTGCTGCCCCCGGTCGCCCGCAACGGGGGCGGGCAGCGGCGCTACCGGCAGGTGGACCTGGACCGGCTGTCCTTCCTGCTCCGCCTCCGGGCCACCGGCATGCCCATCGCCACGATGCGCCGGTTCGCCGAACTGCGGATGCAGGGGGAGACGGGTCGGGCCGGCCGGCTGGCCGTGCTCCTGCAGCACCGTGCCGACGTGCGCCGTCGCGTGGCACTGCTCGTCGAGAACCTGTCTGCCATCGACCGGAAGGTCGACCGCCATCGGCGCATCCTGCGTCAGCGAGGAGAGAACCCCGTGCCCGACGCCTCCCCGGCCGCGTTCGAGCTCCTGCCCCTGCACCACGTCCAGCTGGCCATCCCGCCCGGCGGGGAGGACGCCTGCCGGGCCTTCTGGCGCGACGTCCTGGGGATGACCGAGCTGGAGAAGCCGCCGGTGCTCGCGGCGCGGGGCGGCTGCTGGTTCCGCGGCGGGGGCCTGGAGGTGCACCTGGGCGTCGAGGACCCGTTCGTGCCGGCGGAGAAGGCGCACCCGGGCCTGCTGGTCTCGGGGCTGCGGGAGCTGGCGGGGGTGCTCGAGCGCGCCGGTCACCCGGTCACCTGGGACGATGACTTCCCCGGCCACGACCGCTTCTACGCCGCCGACCCCTTCGGCAACCGCCTCGAGTTCCTGGAGCCCTCCGACCGGGGCTGAGCCGGGTCAGGCCCCCAGCAGCTCGCGGATCAGCCCGCCCACCGTGGCCGTCTCGATCAGGAAGCCGTCGTGGCCGTAGGGGGAGGAGATCAGCCGCAGGGGGACGCCGAGGGCGTCGGCGACCCGCTGCTGCTGCTCCGGCGGGTAGAGCCGGTCGGTGTCCACGCCCGCGACGAGGGCCCGGGCGGTGACCCGGCCCAGCGCCGCCTCCACGCCACCGCGGTGCCGGCCGACGTCCCAGCTGTTCATGGCCTCGGTGAGCACCAGGTAGCTGCCGGCGTCGAACCGGGCGGCCAGCTTCTCCGCGTGGTGGTCGAGGTAGGAGGCGACGGCGTAGCGCCCGTCCTCCTGCACGGAGCTGCCGAACCGCGCCTCGAGCTCCAGCCCGCTGCGGTAGGTGAGGTGTGCGATCCGGCGGGCCACCCCGAGCCCGGCGACCGGAGGATCGGCCGGGTCGGCGCGGATGGCGGCCTGCTGCGTGGTCTGGGTGCCGATCTGGTCGGCGGAGGCGACGGCGGCCGAGGCGAGGAAGAACAGCGCGTCCACGCGCTCCGGCTCGGCGACCGCCCACTCCAGCGCCCGCATGCCGCCCATCGACCCGCCGACGACGCACGCCCACCGGTCGACCCCGAGCGCATCGGCCAGCGCCGACTCCACCCGCACCTGGTCGCCGACGGTGATCTCGGGGAACCGGGACCCCCACGGGCGCCCGTCCGGTGCCGCGGAGGACGGGCCGGTCGTGCCCTGGCAGCCGCCGAGCACGTTGGCGCAGACGACGAACCAGCGGTCGGTGTCCAGCGGCGCGCCGGGGCCGACGATGCCGCTCCACCACCCGGCGGTCGGATGGCCGGGGCCGGCATCGCCCACCACGTGGCTGTCCCCGGTGAGCGCGTGCTCGACCAGCACGGCGTTCCCGCCGTCGGGTTCGAGCGTTCCCCAGGTCTCGTAGGCCACCCGCACCGCGGGCAGCTCCCCGCCCCGCTCGAGGGCGAGCGGGCCGGGCAGGTCGAGGAACCGGCGGTCGCCCGCCGGATCGCCCTCGGCCCACCCGGCCACCTGCTCAGCGCTCCCCGTACCTAGGCGGACTTGGCCGCGCGGAAGCCCGCCTCGAGGTCGGCGAGGATGTCCTCGATGCCCTCCAGGCCGACGGCCAGGCGCACCAGCCCCGGCGTGACGCCGGTGGTCAGCTGCTCCTCCGGGGTGAGCTGCGAGTGCGTCGTCGACGCGGGGTGGATGACCAGGCTGCGCACGTCGCCGATGTTGGCCACGTGGCTGTGCAGCTCGAGGGCCTCGACGAACTTCTGCCCGGCCTCGCGCCCGCCGTGCAGCTCGAAGGTGAGCACCGCACCGGCACCCCGCGGCGCGTACTTCTGCTGTGCCGCGTGCCAGGGGGAGGACTCCAGCGCCGGGTAGTTCACCCGGTCGACCGCGTCGTGCGCCTCGAGGAACTGCGCGACGCGGGTGGCGTTCTGCACGTGCCGCTCCATGCGCAGCGACAGTGTCTCGATCCCCTGCACCACCAGGAAGGCGTTGAACGGCGAGATGGCCGGGCCGAGGTCGCGCAGCAGCTGCACCCGGGCCTTGAGTGCGTAGGCGGGCGCACCGAGGTCCGTGTAGACGACGCCGTGGTAGGTCGGGTCCGGGACGGTGAAGCCGGGGAACTTCCCGCTGCCCCAGTCGAACGAGCCGCCGTCGACGATGATGCCGGCGATCGCGGTGCCGTGGCCGCCGAGGTACTTCGTCGCCGAGTGGACGACGACGTCCGCGCCGAACTCCAGCGGCCGGATCAGGAACGGCGTCGCGATGGTGTTGTCGACGATCAGCGGGACGCCGTTGCGGTGCGCGACGGCCGCGACCTGCTCGATGTCGAGGATGTCGCCCTTGGGGTTGCCGATGGTCTCGCCGAAGAACGCCTTGGTGTTGTCCCGGACCAGGGCCTGCCAGGCCTCCGGGTCGTCCGGGTCCTCGACGAAGGAGACGGTGATCCCGAGCTTGGGCAGCGAGTGGTGCAGCAGGTTGTACGTGCCGCCGTAGAGCGAGGCGGAGGCGACGACGTGGTCACCGGCCTCGGCGATGTTGAGGATCGCCAGCGTCGTCGCCGACTGGCCGCTGGCCACCGCGAGCGCGGCCACACCGCCCTCGAGAGAGGCCACGCGCTGCTCCAGCGCGTCCTGCGTCGGGTTCATGATCCGCGTGTAGATGTTGCCCAGCTCGGCGAGCGAGAACAGGTCCGCGGCGTGCTGGCTGTCGCGGAACTGGTACGCCGTCGTGGCGTAGATCGGCAGCGCGCGGGCGCCGGTCGTCGGGTCGGGGCTCGTGCCGGCGTGGATCTGCCGGGTCTCGAAGCTCCAGCTCTGCGGGTCGGTCATGCGCCGTCTCCTCTTCGCTCGCGGAGAGCCCGCGGCGCGCAGGAACTCCGTCCTTGCCGGTCGGCGGGCGCCGATCGGCCGGCTCTTCCCCTGGGAGCACCTCAGACGGAGTAGAGGTTGCCGGGCAGCAAGCCAGGTGCTTGTCGCTGCCTCTCGTGAGCCAGGGCGATCATAGAGGGGAGGTTGTCCCACGTGAAACATGCGTCCCGCGGAGTGGACGCGGGAGCTCAGCCGGGCGGGCTGACCGTCGTCGGTGCGGTGGCGCCGCCGGGCGCGTCGGTGCTCGTCGTCGTGGTGGGCAGCTCCGGCTCGATCGAGGGCTCCGGCTCGCTCGTGGGCGCCGAGGTCCGGGTCGGAGGGGGAGTGCTGGTCGGGCTCTCGTCCTCCTCCTCGGTCGTGGGCTCGGGCTCGGTGGTCGACGGCGGGGTGGTCGTGCTCGGTGCCGGCACCACCGGCTGGTCGACGCCGGTCTCCTCCGTGACCGAACCCTCGACCGGCGGCTTCACCTCGAGGTAGAGGAAGAAGATCCCCACGAAGAGGACGGCGAGCACGACCGTCGAGGTGCGGGCCCGGCCCAGGTGCGACGGGATGGCGGACCACCAGCGGTGCGTGGGCGGGGCCGCGGGCGCGGTGCTGACCGTGGGCTTCGCGACCTCCTCGGCGTGCCGGCCGCCGGCGTCCTGCTCCGGCGCGCTCATCGGGCGCTCTCCTGGACCTTCGTCGCGGCGTCGCCGTCGTGCGCCGTGGGGGCAGGCACCTGCACGCCCTGGGCGCGGAAGGCCAGCACCACGCGGGCCCGCAGGTCGCGGCCCACCTCGAACTGCTTGCCCGGCAGGGTGCGGGCGACCACCCGCACGTTCACCTCGTCCAGGCCGAGCGTCTCCACGCCCATGACGGTCGGCGGGTCCAGCAGCAGCGGGCGCATCCCCGGGTCGCGGAACGCCTCGCGGCCCACCTCGCGGAGGATCTCGTTCACCCGGTTGACGTCCACCGTCGACGGGACCGGCACGTCGACGACCGCCCGCGCCCAGTCGCGCGACAGGTTCACGACCTTGACGATCTGCCCGTTCGGCACCGTCACCACCTCGCCGTTGGGCGAGCGGACGCGGGTGACCCGCAGGGTCACGTCCTCGACGGTCCCGGTGGCCGGGTCCCCGCCGCCCACCACCTGGATGGAGACGACGTCGCCGAAGCCGTACTGCCGCTCGGTGATGATGAAGAAGCCGGCGAGCACGTCCCCCACGATCCGCTGCGCGCCGAAGCCCAGCCCGACGCCGAGCACCGTGGCCGGCGCGACCAGGCCGGTCACCGGGACGCCGAGCCGGTCGAGCACGAAGAAGACCGCGATCGAGTAGATGAGCACGATCGCGGCCCACTGCAGCACCTGGGTGAGCGAGTGCCGGTGCTTGGCCGCCTCCGAGCGCACCAGGGCGTCGCCGCCGGTCGCGTTGCGGTCGATCCGGTCGGTGATCCGGTTGCCGGCCCAGGAGACGAACCGGGCCAGCAGGACCGAGCCCAGGATGATGAGCACGACCTCGAGGCCCCTCCCGGACAGCCAGTCCAGCAGGTCGTCGAACGCGTCCACGGGTGCAGCACTCCGATCGTCGGGGGAAGGCGACCCCTCCACCCTCCCCGACGGCGGCCGGACCGTGCCAGCCGGATCGCCGGGTTCCGGGCGAGATGGATCACTCCGCCGCGCGCGGCTCCACGAACAGCGACTGGGTCGACCGGCCCACCGCGCCGTCGGCGTCGAACAGGACCGCGGAGCACTGGGCCGCGCCGGTGCCGCCCAGCACGGTGGTGGCGGCCATCCCCAGCCACTCGCCGCGCGGCGGGCGGTGCAGGGCCAGGGTCAGGTCGACGTTGGCGAACGTCGCCTCCGTCCAGTCCAGGGTGGCCGAGATGCCGCTGGCCGCGTCGGTCATCACCAGCAGGTGCTGCAGCGGGGTCATCGGCTCGCCGGCGACCAGCTCGCACTCCGGACGGGTCCACGCGGTGGCGGGCCCCGCGGCGTTGAAGGTGCCCTCGGCGAACCGCCAGTCCAGCGCGCGGTGGTAGGCGACGTCGGTGGTGAAGAACGCCGCCGTCTCCGGCCGGCTCCGCTCGGGGCCGCGCGGGCACGGGTGCGGCTGCTCGGTCGCCTCGGCGCCGTCGCGCACCCGCATCCGCCACGCGGACAGGCGCATCAGCGGCCGGCCGTCCCCGGCGTCGAGCACCGACTCGACCAGCTCCACCCGCCGTCCCGGGCGGACGACGGAGCTGCGCAGGCGCACCGGGCCCACCGGGACCGGGCCGAAGATGTCGTAGGCCAGCCGCACCGCCTGGCCGCCCTCGATGCCGCCGGCGCGCTCCACCTCGCGCAGCAGCAGCGCCGCCGGAGGGCCGGCGTGCTGGAGGCCGACGTCCCACGGGCCGATGGTCAGCGCGGTGGCGGTGAAGCTCGTGCCGGTCGGGTCGCCGTCGGGCAGGTAGAGGGCGGAGGGCAGCTCCATGCCCGGCAGTCTGACCGACCGCTCAGCCCTCGGTGCGCCGGGTCTCCCACACCGCGTAGGCCGTCCAGCCCCCGCGGCGACGGCCACCAGCGTCCAGACCCAGCGCAGCTCGGCGGAGTTCGACAGCACCAGCAGGACGGCGACGACGAACGCCGAACCGGCCACCGGCGCCGACCGGGCCAGCACGCCCGCGGTTCCGGGGCCCGGCACCGCGAGGAACACCACGATCGCCGCTCCCAGCAGGAAGGCGCACAGCGCGGCCAGGATCCCCGCGCCCACCCCGTACTGCGCGGGGAGGCCGACGGCGCCGAGGCCGCCGAGCACGATCCCCAGCGCCAGCACGAGCAGCGTGCGCCGGCGCCGGTCGGACCACGGTGGTCGGTGCGGCACGGGTCCTCCTCCCGATGGGCTCCTCCCGTTCTACCGCTCCGGGCTGGGAGGTAGGCGTCTCCGAGCTGTACGCCCGCTACCGTGCGGCGGTGTCCCGCAGCCCCCGGCCCGCCCTCGGATATGTCTTCACGCTCGCCTCGGCCGGGCTGTTCGGGATCAACGGCACGGTGTCCACGCTGGCGCTGGAGGCCGGCATCCCGCCGACGCGGCTGACCGCCCTGCGCTGCACCGGAGCGGCGCTCGTGCTGGTCGTGGCGCTCGCTGCTCTCTCGCCGTCCCGGCTGCGCGTCCGGCGCCGGGAGCTGCCGCTGCTGGCGGTCTTCGGCGTCGTCGGCGTCGCGCTGACGCAGTTCCTCTACTACGTGGCGATCGGCCGGCTGCCCGTCGGGATCGCGCTGGTCTTCGAGATGACCGCACCGGTGTTCATCGCGCTGTACGTGTGGCTGGTGCGGCGGGAGGCCGTGCGCAGCCTGCTGTGGGTGGCGCTGCTGCTCTCCCTCTCGGGACTGGTGCTGGTCGCACAGGTGTGGCAGGGCGGCGGTTCGCTCGACGCGGTCGGTGTGGCGGCCGCGCTGGCGGCGGCCCTCTGCCTGGCCACCTACTACCTGGTGGGGGAGCGCGGCACCGTCGGTCGTGACCCCGTCACGCTGACCTGCTGGAGCTTCGTGGCCGCGGCGCTGTTCTGGGCCGTCGCCGCGCCGTGGTGGGCGTTCGACGCGGGGGTGCTCGCGGAGTCGGTGCCGGTGTCGCTGGGTGAGGTGACCGCGCCGCTGTGGCTGCTGGTGGCGTGGATCGTGGTGCTGGGCGCGGTGGCGCCGTTCTGGCTGTCCATCGCCGCGCTGCCGCACCTGCCGCCGACGACCGCGGGGCTCGTCGCGACCGTGGAGCCGGTGTTCGCCTCGGTGGTCGCGTGGCTGTGGGTCGAGCAGGTCCTGACCGGCTGGCAGGTGGCCGGCGGCGTCGTCGTCCTCACCGGCATCGCGCTGGCGCAGACGGCCCGGGCCGCCTCGGCGGCGCCGCTGATGCCGGAGACCCCGGTCCCGCTGTCGAGCTGACAGCGGGACCGGGGCCCGGGTCTGACCGCGTCAGGCGGTGACGTCCTTCGAGCTGGTCAGGTAGCCGGCCAGCTCCTCCATGTACGCGGCCTGGGCGACGTAGTCCGGGCCGATGTACTTCCACGGGTGCAGCTGGCCGTTCTGGACGGCGGGCAGCAGCGCGGCCGTGGGCTGCGCGGCGATCTCCTCGGGGCTCATGCTGAAGCGGAGCGAGTAGAGCAGCACGTCGCTGGGGTGGTTGGGCACCTCTTCCCAGCCGACGGAGTTCCAGAAGTAGCCGTCGCCGCCCGGGTCGACGAAGTTGACGCCGAGGTCCTTGTAGAGCTTCAGCGCCGGGTCGTCGTCGGCCTTGGCCATCCACCAGCCGTCGGCCTGGGTGGCGTACACCGGCAGCACGCTGATGCCGCCGGCAGCGGCCTCCGTCAGCTTCTCCGAGGCGGCCTCGAAGTCGGCGCGGGCCTCGGCGACCTCGCCGCCCTCCGTGTCGACGCCGAGAGCGGCGGCCAGGTCGACGACCCGCTCGATGACGTCGGCGGCCGAGCCGGTGTAGGCGATGTGGATGACCGGCGCGATCTCGGCGACCTGCTCCTCCTGCGCCATGTCGTTGAAGCCGTAGCCGGCGGTGCCCTCGGGGATCTCGCCGGAGGAGTCGGTCGGGTAGATCGTGGTGACGATGACGTCGGGGTCGGCGGCGGCGAGGGCCTCCAGGTCGATCTCGCCGTAGGAGGTGCCGACGATGGCGACGTCGCCGAGGTCGCGGCCCTCGAAGGCGACGTCCTCCTCGGCGGAGGTCTGGCCGAAGGTGGCGACCGGCGCGATGCCGTAGTTCCACAGCGAGGCGGTGAGGTCGTTCAGGCCGGCGACGCGCTCGGGCGCCTCCGGGAGCTTCACGGTCTGGCCGATGTCGTCGGTGAACTCCCAGCCGCCCTCGGCGGCGCTGCTGCCGCCCTTGTCGTCGTCGTCGCTGCCGCAGGCGCTCACGCCGGCGGTCAGGCCCAGGGCCAGGAGGCCGCCGAGAAGGCGGCGAGTGGTGCGCTGCAACGGAACTCCCTCGGGTGAGGGGATGCATGATCATCCCCGGTCGAGCGAAGGTTAGCCTGCCCTAACCGACAGCTGTCCAGCGGGTCCCGGTCGACGTGACGGAACCGTGCCCTCCGGGTGCCCCGGGGGGTCAGCGCAGGCGGCGCACCGGGACGACCATCGGCGTCCCCGTCACCGGGTCGGGCACGACCCGCGCCTCGAGATCGAACACGTCGGCCAGCAGCTGCTCGGTGAGCACCTCGTGCGGGCTGCCCGAGGCGACCAGCGCGCCGTCCTTCATGGCCACCAGCCGCTGGGCGTACCGCGCGGCGAGGTTCAGGTCGTGCAGGACGACGACGACGGTGCGGCCGCGCTCGGCGTGCAGCCGGCCGACCAGCTCCAGGACGTCGATCTGGTGCGAGAGGTCGAGGTAGGTGGTCGGCTCGTCGAGCAGCAGCAGGTCGGTGCCCTGGGCCAGCGCCATCGAGATCCAGGCCCGCTGCCGCTGCCCGCCGGAGAGAGCGTCGACCGGCCGGTCGGCGAGGTCGGCCATGTCGGTCCAGGACAGCGCTTCGGCGACGACGGCCTCGTCGTCCCGCGACCACTGGCGCAGCCAGCTCTGGTGGGGGTGCCGGCCCCGGGCGACGAGGTCGCCGACGGTCAGCCCCTCCGGTGCGATCGGCGTCTGGGGGAGCAGGCCGAGCACCTGGGCGACCTCGCGGGTGGGCGTCCGGGCGATGGCCCGGCCGTCGAGCAGCACCTGCCCAGCGCTGGGGCGCAGCAGCCGGCCGAGCGCCCGCAGCAGCGTGGACTTGCCGCAGCCGTTCGGGCCGACGATCGCGGTGAACGAGCCCTCGGTGAGCTCGAGGTCCAGGTCGTCGACGACGACGCGCTCGTCGTAGGCCAGCCGCACGTGCTCGGCGGCCAGGCGCACCCGTCCGGTGGGGGCGGCCGTCGGCGCGAGATCGGTCTCGATGGTCACAGGGTGGATCGCCGCCTTCCGCGGACCAGGAGCCAGAGCAGGTAGGGCGCGCCGATGGCGGCGGTGAGGATGCCGACCGGCAGCGCCTCGGGCAGCACGGTGCGGGTGACGAGGTCGGAGCCGACGACCAGCAGCGCCCCCATCAGCCCCGAGGCCAGCAGCGGCGGGCGGGAGCCCCCGGTCAGCCGGACCGCGATCTGCGGGACGATCAGCGCCACGAACGCGATCGGCCCCGCGCCGGAGACCGCGAAGGCGACCAGCCCGACGGCCAGCAGGACGACGGCGGTCTGCGCACCCGCCAACCGCACGCCCAGCCCGCGGGCGGTGTTGTCGCCGAACTGCAGAGCGCCCAGCGTCCGGCTCGCGGCCAGGGAGAGCGGGAGCAGGACGGCGAGGGCGGTCGCGAGCGGAACGGCGTGGTCCCAGGTGCGGGCGTTGAGTGAGCCGGTGATCCAGACGTAGGCGGAGGCGGCGTCGTAGATCTCGGCGTTGGTGAGCAGCCAGTCGATGAGCGCGTTGCCGACCGACCACAGCGCGATGCCCACCAGCACCAGCCGGAACCCGTCGATGCCCGCCCGCCAGGTGAGCAGGAACAGCAGCAGCCCCGCGAGCAGGGCACCCACGAGGGCGGCGGCCGGGATGCCCAGGCCACCGAGGACGGCACCGGGGGAGGTTCCGCCGGTGAGCACGATCGCCGCCACCGCGCCGGCCGAGGCGCCGGTGGTGAGGCCCAGGGTGTCGGGGGAGGCCAGCGGGTTGCGGGCGAAGGTCTGGAAGAGCGCGCCGGCCACGCCGAGCGCGAGCCCGACCAGCACGCCGACGACGACCCGCGGCGCGCGCAGCTCGAGGACGATGAACTCCTGCGGACCGTCGCCGAGGCCGACCAGGGTGCGCAGCACGTCGCCGACGCCGATCGGGAAGTCGCCGCGGCCCATGCTCACCGCGGAGACCAGCACCAGGGCGGCGAGGGTCACCACGGGAACGGCGACGTCGCGCCAGCGCAGCGAGGCCGATCCCGGGCCGATCCGCACCGTCCGGCCGCTGCGCACGGGCCGCTGGTCCGGGCGGGGCGAGGCGGTGACGCTCACAGCCCGGCCGCCCGGGTGCGGCGCACGAGCCCGATGAAGAACGGGGCGCCGATGAAGGCCAGCACGATGCCGACCTGCAGCTCGGCCGGCCGGGCGACGACGCGGCCGAGCACGTCCGCGCCCAGCAGCAGCGCGGCGCCCAGCAGCCCGGAGCACGGCACGAGCCAGCGGTGGTCGGGGCCGGTCAGCGCCCGCACCACGTGCGGCACGACGAGCCCGACGAAGGAGATGGGGCCGCAGGCGGCGGTGGCCGCGCCGCAGAGCAGCGTGATCGCGGCCAGCCCGACCACCCGGGCGAGCCAGATGCGCTGGCCCAGCCCCCGGGCGACGTCCTCGCCCAGCCCGAGCAGGTTCAGCGCGGGCGCGTTGACCAGTGCGAGGACCAGGCCCAGGGCGATGAACGGCGCGACCTGCCAGGCGATGTCGCCGCCACGGCCGGCGAGCGAGCCCACCACCCAGAACCGGAAGCTGTCCAGCGTCTGCTCGTCGGAGACGAGGATCGCTCGCACCAGTGCGTAGAGCAGCGCCGAGAGCGCGGCGCCGGCCAGGGCGAGGGTGAGCGGTGTGGCGCCGCCGCGGCCGGCCGAACCGATGGCGTAGACCAGCACCGTGCCGGCCAGCGCTCCGCCGAAGGCGAACCAGACGTAGCCCGACGGGGAGGTCAGCCCGAGCAGGGAGATGGAGAGGACGACGGCGAGGCTCGCGCCCGCCGTGATGCCCAGCAGGCCGGGGTCGCCCAGCGGGTTGCGGGTGTGGCCCTGCATGAGCGTGCCGGCGACGCCCAGCGCCAGCCCGACCAGCAGGCCCAGCGCCGTCCGCGGCACCCGGAGCTGCCGGACGATCACCGCTTCCTCGGTGCCGAGATCGCCGTCGACGAGCGCCCGCCACACCTCGCCCAGGCCGATCGAGCGGGTCCCGATCGCGATGCTCGCGACCGCGACCGCGACGACCAGGGCGAGCAGGAGCGCGAGGGTGGCCAGCCGCCGGGCGCGCATCGAGCGCGGGCGTGCGGCGTCCCGGGCCGGGACGTCGACCGTGGTGGCCACGAGCAGCTCCCGGGACGGACGGTGGGTCAGATAAGGCTTACCTTAGCTGCGTCGTGCGGCCCGCGGCAGTGGCGTCCTCCGGACGAGCGGTGGCGCTGCAGCCGGGTCGGGCTCAGCGCTTCTGGCGCCGGCTGCCGCCGTGCCAGTCCTCCTCGACACCCTTCTCGCCGGTCTGCACACCGAAGGAGGGCAGCTGCGGGCGCTCGCGCAGGCTGCGCTTGAGCTCGGCGAACCCCGGGAACGAGGCCAGCCCGACCACGTGGTCCCACAGCTCGACGGCCTCGTCCGCGCTGGGCAGCCGGCTGATGACCGGACTGAAGAACGCGACCCCCTGACCTCGGCCGTCCGGGGGGCGGAACTGGAGGATCGGCGTCCCGACGTCCTTGCCGGTGAGGGCCAGCGCCTCGTCCGTCTCGGCCTGGATCTGCGCGTCCCAGGCGGTGTCGTCCAGCGCGGCGGCCAGCTCGGCCGGCAGCCCCGCCTCGACGAGGGCCGGCTCGACGAACTCCCGCGTGCCGCGGCGGGTCTCGTCCCCGCGCTGCGCCGCCACCTCGTGGATCCGGGCGCCGAGCGCCTCGTACAGCGGGCCCACGGCCTGCGGGCCGTGCTCGGCCCGCGCGCGGGCGGCCACCCGCAGCAGCCGCAGCCCCGAGGTGTGGCCGGCCTCGTACTCGGGCGGGAAGTGCGTGTCGTAGTCGATGTGCGCGTTGAGCAGCCGCAGCGAGATGAACCGCCACTCGACGGCGTACTCCCGCTGCGCCGCGACCTCGCGCACCCACTGGCCGGTGAGCCAGGCGAACGGGCAGACCGGGTCGAACCAGAAGCGCAGGTCGGCCGTCGTCGACACCGGAGCGCTCACGGGAGCACCGACTCGATCGCGGCGCGGACCTCGGGGGCATCGGGGAGCGTGCGCGGCCGGAAGCGGGCCACGACGTCGCCCGTTCCGGACACCACCCACTTCTCGAAGTTCCACTGCACGTCACCGGCGGCGCCGTCGAGGTCGGGCGTGGTGGTGAGCTGCTGGAACAGCGGATGCGCGGCCTCGCCGTTGACCTCCACCTTCTCGGTCATCGGGAAGGTGACGCCGTACGTCGCCGAGCAGAACTGCTCGATCTCCTCGGCGGTGCCGGGCTCCTGGCCCATGAACTGGTTGCACGGCACGCCGACGACGGTGAACCCGCGCGGGCCGTACTCCTCGTGCAGCGCCTCCAGCGCCGTGTACTGCGGGGTGAGCCCGCACCTGCTGGCCACGTTGACGACCAGCGCCGGGCGGCCGCCGGTGAGCGCGCCGAACGTCGTCGGCTCGCCCTGCAGCGTGGACACGGGCACGTCGAGGAGATCGCTCATGCCCGCGGCAGCACAAGTGGCCCGGCGTTCATTCCAGCTCGCTGATGTCGTCGGGGACGTCGACCGCGTACCGGCGCAGCGCCTCCAGCGGCACGATCTCCAGCGAGCGCGCGTTGGTGGCCGCCAGCACGACCCCCGATGCCGCTCCCGCCTGGTAGGCCTGCAGCCACCGGGTGGCGACGACGCACCAGCGGTCGCCCGGCTTCAGCCCGGGGAAGCCGTACTCCGGCCGCGGGGTGGAGAGGTCGTTGCCCAGCTCCCGCTGCATCGCCAGGAACTCGGTGGAGACGACGGCGCACACGGTGTGGCGGCCGAGGTCCTCCGGGCCCGTGGTGCAGTGCCCGTCGCGGTAGAAGCCGGTGACCGGATCGGTGCCGCACGGTTCGAGCGGGCCGCCGAGCACGTTCCGCTCGTCGTCGGGATCGGGCAGCACGAGCCCTCCTCGGGTGGCGTGGTCGGCGCGCGCACAGGATGGCATGGTCGGGACGTGACCGAGACCACCCGCGAGCTGTGGCGACCGACCCCGGAGAGCATCCGCGGCACCCGGATGGCGGCCTTCGCCCGCTGGGTGGAGGAACGGCGCGGGCTCTCCTTCGGGGATCCGACGGACTACGACGCGCTGTGGCGCTGGTCGGTCGAGCACCTCGACCAGTTCTGGGGCGACGTCGCGCGCTGGACCGGCGTGCTCGACGTCCCGGACCAGCAGGTGCTCACCGACCGGCGCATGCCCGGCGCCGTCTGGTTCCCCGGCACGACGGTCAACTACGCCGAGCAGGCGCTCCGGCACGCGACCGACGCCTACCCGGCGGTCGTCGCGGTCGGAGAGGACGGCGACCCGCGGGAGATCTCCTGGGCGGCGCTGCGGGGCCAGGTCGGCGCCTTCGCCGCCACCCTGCGCGGGCTGGGCGTGGGCCGCGGCGACCGGGTGGTCGGGTACCTGCCCAACGTGCCCGAGGCGATCGTCGCGTTCCTGGGCGCGGCCTCGATCGGCGCGGTGTGGTCGGCGTGCGCGCCCGACTTCGGCACCCGCGCCGTCCTCGACCGGTTCGCCCAGATCGAGCCCACGGTGCTCGTCGCCGTCGACGGCTACCGGTGGGGCGGGCGGTCGCACGACCGGCGGGACGTCGTCGCCGAGCTGCGGGCCGCGCTGCCCACCGTGCGGACGACGGTCGCCGTCCCGAGGCTCTTCCCGGACGAGCTGCCCGACGGCGCGCTGCCGTGGGCGGAGGCCGTGGCCGACGCGCAGGAGCCGGTCTTCGAGCCCACGCCGTTCGACGCCCCGCTGTGGATCCTCTACTCGTCGGGCACCACCGGGCTGCCGAAGGGGATCGTGCACGGGCACGGCGGGGTGGTGCTGGAGCAGCGGAAGTCCGGCACCCTGCACAGCGACCTGAACCCCGGCGACCGCTTCTACTGGTACACCTCGACCGCCTGGATGATGTGGAACGTCGTGGTCTCCTCGCTGCTCTCCGGCGCCACCGCGGTGGTGCACGACGGCGCACCGGCGTACCCGACCGTCGACGCGCAGTTCGCCCTCGCCGCGAAGATCGGCGTCACCCACCTCGGCACCAGCCCCGGGTACCTGGCCGCCTGCCAGAAGGCCGGCATCCGGCCGGGGGAGACCCACGACCTCTCCTCGGTGCGGGTGCTCGGCTGCACCGGTTCGCCGCTGCCGGCCGCGTCCTACGAGTGGGTCTACGACGCGGTCGGCACCGACCTGCAGCTGACCTCGGCCTCCGGCGGCACCGACGTCGCCACCGGGTTCATCGGCTCCAGCCCCCTGCTGCCGGTGACGGCGGGTGAGCTGCAGCGGCCCAACCTGGGCGTCGCCGTCGCCTCGTGGAACGACGCCGGGGAACCGGTGGTCGGCGAGCTGGGCGAGCTGGTGGTCACCGAGCCGATGCCGTCGATGCCGCTGTACTTCTGGAACGACCCTGACGGCGCCCGCTACCGCGCGGCCTACTTCGAGCCGTGGCCCGGGGTGTGGCGGCACGGCGACTGGCTGGAGATCACCGAGCGCGGCACCTGCATCATCACCGGCCGGTCGGACTCCACGCTCAACCGCGGCGGTGTGCGCATGGGCACCGCCGACATCTACGCCGCCGTCGAGTCCTTCCCCGAGGTGGTGGACTGCGTCGTCCTCGGCGTCGAGCTGGCCGACGGCGGCTACTGGATGCCGCTGTTCGTGCAGCTCGCGCCGGGGGAGGAGCTGACCGAGGAGCTGGTCGGCCGACTGAAGGCCGCGATCCGGGAGCAGGCCTCGCCCCGGCACGTGCCCGACGAGGTGCTCGCCGTCCCCGGGGTGCCGCACACCCGCACCGGCAAGCGGCTGGAGGTGCCGCTCAAGCGGCTGTTCCAGGGCGTGGACCCGGCCAAGGCGGTCAACACCGGCACGGTCGACGACGCCTCGCTGGTCGAGCACTACATCGGCCTGGCCCGGGCGCGCGGCTCGAGCCGCGCCACCTGACGTCGAGCCGCGCTGTGGCGCGGCTGAACGTCAGCCTCACCGGCTGATCCCCCGGTGAGGCTGCTCACCCGACGGGTGACGACGGCGTGCGGGGGGAAGGGTTCCCCGCCAAGGTGTACGTGATCATCCGCCGACCGAGGAGGTGCGACCGACGATGACGTCGAGCGCCAGCCAGACCGAGAACGAGATCTGGGAGCCGCAGCCGCCGGTCCTCCTCCCGCCGTGGCACACCCCGGAGCGGGAGGAGCTCCAGGAGCAGGCCCGCCGGTTCGCGATGGACGAGGTGCTCCCGGTCGCCGACGAGCTCGACCCGCAGAAGGGCGAGATCCCGGCGTCGCTGCTGTCCCGGCTGGCCGAGCTCGGCTACTTCGGCATCACCGTGCCCGCCGAGCAGGGCGGCCTCGGCCTCGGCGTCTTCGAGTACTGCATGGTCAGCGAGGAGCTGGCCCGCGCGTGGATGTCGACGGCCAGCATCCTGGCCCGCTCCCAGGGCCTCGGGACGGCCGTGCTCGACGCCGACCGCCGGCACGAGCTGATGGGCCGCAGCGCCCGCGGCGAGTGGATCGGCGCGATCGCGCTGTCCGAGCCCGACGCCGGCTCCGACCTCGCCGGGGTCTCCACCCGCGCCGTCCTCGACGGCGACGAGTGGGTCGTGACCGGGCACAAGCGCTGGTGCGGCAACGCCAAGGCGGCCGACTTCATCCAGGTGCTGGTGCGCGAGCGGGACCCGGAGGAGGGCGAGTCCCGCTCCGCCGGGCTGATCAACCTGCTGCTGGAGAAGAAGCGCGGCGAGTTCCCCGAGGGCCTGACCGGGCACCCGATCGACAAGATCGGCTACCACGGCTTCCTGACCTGGGACCTGCAGTTCGACGGCGTCCGCATCCCGCGCGAGAACGTGATCGACCAGGCCAAGGCCGCGCAGGAGGAGAGCGCCGAGGAGGGCAAGGCGGCCGAGCAGGCCGGGTTCGCCGAGGCGCAGAAGTTCCTCAACACCGCTCGCGTGCACACCGCCGCCCGCGCGGTCGGCCTGGCCCGGGCGGCCTTGGAGGACTCGATCCGCTACCTCCAGGAGCGCGAGCAGTTCGGCCACCCGATCGCCGACTTCCAGGCGCTGCGGTTCAACATCGCCGAGATGGCCGCGCAGATCGAGCAGTCGCGGGCGTTCTACCGGCAGGTCGCGCACCTGCTGGACCTCGGCCTCCCGGTGCACAAGGAGGCCTCGATGGTGAAGCTCGAGGCCACCGAGATGTCGGTGCGGGTGACCAACCAGGCCATGCAGCTGCACGGCGGCAACGGCTACACCACCGAGCGCCAGGTCGAGCGGCACTGGCGCGACGCCCGCCTGACCACGATCTTCGAGGGCACCAGCGAGATCCAGAAGCGGATCATCAGCGACCGCCTGCTGCCCCGATCCCCGCTGACCTGACCGTGGTCGTGCGCTGGTCCACCTCATCCCGCCGAGATGACGTGGACCAGCGCACGGTCACGCTGGCCGGGCCGACCGGATCGCGAGCGCTCTTCCCGGCATGCAGACGCAGGCGCGCTCAGCGTGCGCTCATCGGGGCCGTCGCGCTCCCGACGACCCCGATGAGCAAGATCATCCTGCCGTAAGCCGGATGGGCATCAGCAGGCTGACGTCGCCGGGCCGCTGGGGGTCGCGGAGGGCGAGCGGCGCGAGCGGGCCGTCGAGGTCGAGCAGGAGCTGGCCGGCTTCCCCCGCCTCGAGGGCCTGCAGCAGGAACTCGCGGTTCACGCCGAGCTCGACCTCGCCCAGGGTCAGCACCGTGGCTGTCTCCTCGGCGCCGTCGGGGCCGGTCGGCACCCGGCGGGTGGGTGCGGCCGCCAGCTCGTCCCGGAACCGGGCGACGTCGAGCTCCACCTGCGTGCTGCCCGGCTCCCGGATCAGCGAGCGGTAGGCCGGGTAGTCGGCGTCCACCCGCCGCCCCCGCACCGATCGCTCGCCGGCGGTCAGGACGACGTCGTCGCCGTCGACCTCCAGCGTGAGCGGGGCATCGCCGGTGAACGTGGCCAGCGCCTCGTCCACCAGCGCGACCGGGGCGATCGCGCTGACCGGCCCGCCGTCGAGGGAAGCCCCCGGCAGCGTCCGCACGACCAGCCGGTAGCGGTCGGTGGCCACGAGGCGGACGGCGTCGTCGTCGGCGTCGACGAGGACGCCGGTGAGCATGGGGAGCTCGGGGTCGGTGCCGACGGCGAAGCGGACGGCGCGCATGGCGTCGAGCAGGGCGGTGGTCGTGGTGCTGATCGAGGTCATCGGGCTCTCCGGTGCGAGTAGGGAACGGGCGCGGGAGAGCTCACGACGGGCGTCGGCCAGCCCGTCCTCGAGGCGCCGCAGGTGCGCCTCCAGGACGGCGTCGACGACGGCGAGGTCGTGCCGGTGCTCGAGCACCCGGCTGATCTCGGCGAGCGGCAGACCCACCCGCCGCAGCCGGGCCACGAGCCGGGCGACGACGACCTGCTCGTCGCTGTACCAGCGGTAGTTCGTCCACGGGTCCACGTGCGCTGGCACGAGCACACCGGCGCCGTCGTAGAACCGCAGCGCGCTTACCGTCAGGCCGCTCTCGCGCGCCAGCTGGCCGATCCCCCGCATGCGCTCCTCCACGAGCAGAACCTCCGGCCTCGACCGGGTCGAGGGTCAAGCATCGCCCGTGCGGCGGACATCCCGCGGGCCGGAACGGCGCGCCAGGGGGCAATGCCGCTCGGGCGTCAGGAGAGCCGCAGGACGCGGGCCTCCCAGGGGCGCAGCTCGGCCGGGTCGTCGTCGGGGAGGTTGCCGAGCACCAGCTCGGCGGCCGGTGCCTCGGGCAGCAGGTCGGCCAGCCGGTACGTGGTTCGCGACAGGTTGCAGACGACGAGCAGCTCGTCCTCGCCCATGCGGCGGGTGAACGCGTACACCTCGTCGTGGTCGGGCAGCAGCATCGTGAGGTCGCCCAGCGCCACGACGTCCGAGGAGTGCCGCAGCGCGATCAGCCGCCGGTAGTGGGCGAGCACCGACGTCGGGTCCTCCCGCTGCGCCGCCGCGTTCCACTCGGCGGAGTCGGGGTTGACCGGCAGCCACGGCGTCCCGGTGGTGAACCCGGCGTGCGGCGAGGCGTCCCACTGCACCGGCGTGCGGGCGTTGTCGCGGCTCATCGCCCGCAGCGCAGTCAGCACCTCGACCGGGTCCGCCCCCGCCGACACCGCCTGCACGTGGTGGTTGAGCGACTCGACGTCCCGGAACTGGTCGAGCGAGGTGAACGGGAAGTTCGCCATCCCGATCTCCTCGCCCTGGTACACGTAGGGCGTTCCGCGGTGCAGGTGCAGCAGCGTGGCCAGGCAGGTCGCGGAGTCCCGCCGGTAGCGGGGTGAGTCGTCGCCGAACCGGGAGACGGCGCGCGGCTGGTCGTGGTTGTCCCAGTAGAGGGAGTTCCAGCCGGTCTCGGCAAGCCCGGCCTGCCAGCGCCCGAACGACGCCTTGAGGTCGCGCATGCGCAGCGGCTTCAGGTCCCACTTCGACGTCCCGTGGTCCAGGCCGACGTGCTCGAACTGGAAGACCATGTCCACCTCGGCCCGCGCCGGGTCGGTGAACAGGCGTGCCTGCTCGACCGTCACCCCCGGCATCTCGCCCACGGTGAGGAACGTTCCGTCCCGGCCGGCGAAGACCTCGCGGTGCATCTCGGCCAGGAACTCGTGGATCCGCGGTCCGCAGAGGTAGGACGCCGACCCGTCGCCCAGCGACGTCCCCGGGATCGGCGGCCCGTCGTGCAGGTGCCCGTCCGGCGCGACGTCCTTGCTGATCATGTTGATCACGTCCATGCGGAAGCCGTCGACCCCGCGGTCGAGCCACCACCGCATCATCGCGTGGACCGCCTGCCGGACCTCGGGGTTCTCCCAGTTGAGGTCGGGCTGCTTCCGGTCGAACAGGTGCAGGTAGTACTCGCCGCTGGCGTCGTCGAGCTCCCACGTCGTGCCGGAGAAGAACGACTGCCAGTTGGTCGGCTCCGCGCCCGGTTCGCCGGCCGCGAGACCGGGCCGCGGCGGCCGCCACCAGTACCAGTCCCGCTTCGCCGACGTCGGGGACGACCGGGACTCGGCGAACCAGGGGTGCTCGTCGCTGGTGTGGTTGACGACGAGGTCCATCAGCAGCTTCATCCCGCGCGCGTGCAGGGCCCCGATCAGCTCGTCGAGCTGCTCGAGCGTGCCGAACAGCGGGTCGATCGCCTGGTAGTCGCTGATGTCGTACCCGTTGTCGGCCTGCGGTGAGGCGTAGATGGGCGAGAGCCACAGGACGTCGACGCCGAGGTCGGCGAGGTGGTCGATCCGCTGCAGGATCCCGCCCAGGTCGCCGATCCCGTCGCCGTCGGAGTCGGCGAACGAGCGCGGGTAGACCTGGTAGACGACGGCTCGCGTCCACCAGGCCTGCCCGCTGTGCTGGGGCGGGACGGTCACCGGCCCAGCCCAGCACGTCCCCCCGATCAGTGCCAGTCGCTGATGAGCAGGTCGCGCGGGTCCGGCGCGCCCGTCCCGGTCTCCAGCAGCTGCTTGAGGCTGACCAGGTACGTGGCCCACTTGGTGCTGCAGTGGGACATGAACTCGACCGGCTCCCGCCAGCCCTCGTGCCGGAACAGCACGACGGTCCAGTCGCCGTCCTGGCGGATGTCGAACTGCACGTGGGTGCCGATCCACTCCGCGGGGCCGTCCACGACCTCCCAGCGGACCAGCCTGCCCGGGTCGAGTTCGTCGACCTTCATGTCGATCCCGCCGGGGCCGAACCGGAACTCGATGATGCCGCCGGGTCCGGTGTCCCCGGTGGTCTTCTCGGCCCACCAGCCGGACAGGCCGTCCAGTGTGGTGAGCGCGTCGTACACCCGCTGGGGCGAGGAGTGCTCGACGCCGACGCGGTGCAGGATGTCTGCCATCTCCGTGGTCCTCTCTACTGCTCCTTCTCGGTGGACTGCTGTCCGTTCTCGTGCGCGCGGCGCTGGATCTGCTCGGCCATGCGCTTGATGCGGTGCAGGCGGGCGTCCCAGGCCGCGCCGACGTCGGCGAGCTGGGCGGCGGCCCGGGCGAGCTGCTCGGGGTCGACGCGGAACTGCCGCTCCCGTCCGATGGCGGTGGCGTGCACGAGCCCCACCCGGTCGAGCACGACGAGGTGCTTGGCCACGGCCTGACGCGTCACCGGCAGGCGCTCGCTCAGGCTGGTCGCCGTCCCGCCGCCCTCGCTCAGCAGCAGGTCGAGCATCCGCCGACGGGTTGGGTCCCCGATCGCCGACCAGAGGTCGTCGTCGACCGGCACGGCGCTCAGGCGCTCGCCCCGAGGCGGGCGGCGTACGCGGTGAGCCGGGGGAGGAAGTGGTCCCACCCGTTGACGTGGTCGGCGTGCTCGGCGGCGACCGTGGCCTCCGCCCAGCCGCGCTCGCGGAAGCCGCTCTCGGTCATCCGCAGCCGCGTTCCGCTCCCCGCCGGCTCGAGGGTGAAGACGACGAGCATCGAGTTCCCGGGGGCGGCGACCTCACCTTCGGCATGGGTCCACCGGAAGGAGAACAGCCGGTGCGGAACGGCGTCGACGACGGTGAACTGCACCCAGGAACCGCCGTGCGCGCAGTCGCCGAACCCGAGCCTGCCGGTGCCGCCGGGTGCGACCGGGTAGTCCGCCTCGTCCGACCACCACTCCCGCACGTGCCGGGGGTCGCTCACCACGTCGAAGACGACCTCGGGTGAGGCGTCGATGTGGAGCTCCCGCTCGATCGTCCCGTGTTCCATGCCGGCCCCTCTCGCAACTTCTGGTTGCACGAGACGGTAGACCCGGGCGACGGTGACCGCAACCATTTGTTGCGCAAACGGTGGCGGGTGCTCAGCCGGTGGGGAACCCGTGGTGGACCGCCTCGACGTTGTTGCCGTCGAGGTCGCGGAAGAAGACGCCGTAGTAGCCGGGGTGGTACTCCGGCCACTCGCGCGGCGCATGCAGGATCTCCGCGCCGGCCTCCTGCGCGGCGGCGAAGACGGCGTCGACCGCCTCTCGCGAGGGCGCCGCCAGGGCGAGGTGCACCGGACGGTGGCCGGTGTCCTCCTCCGGGCTGGTCCAGAGCTGCGGCATGCCATCGGGGCCGGCCAGGCCGATGACGGGCCCGCCCGGGGTGTCGATCCGCATGGCCTCGCGGACCCCGCAGGCGGCAAAGACGCGCACGTAGAACGCGGCCGCGGCCGAGCTGTCGACGGACTGCAGCCCCAGGTGGTCGATCATGGGGCGGAAGCTAGCGGTGCCCTACGACACCGTCGGCCCCTCGCGCCGCGAAATTCGGGTGCGATCCATCGCACCCGTCGCCCACCATGGGCGTCCACCCCGGGAGGAGAGCCATGGCGCTGCCGCGCGCGCTCGCGCCGCTCCGGCATCCCGCCTACCGGGTGCTGGCCGCCGCGCTGACGCTGTGCCTGCTCACCCAGGGGCTGTGGGCGATCGGCATGGTCTGGCAGGTGGTCGGTCTCGGTGGCGGCCCCGGGGCGCTCTCCCTGGTCGCCGCGATGAGCGCCGGCGGGATGCTGGCCACGGCGCTGCTCGGCGGCGTCCTGGCCGACCGCATCCCGCAGCGCCTGCTGCTGCTGGTCGTCACGCTGCTGCAGGGCTGCGCGGTCACCGTGGCGGCGACGCTCTCGCTGACCGGCGTCCTGGAGGTCTGGCACCTGGCGGTCGTGGCGCTGGTCGACGGTGTCGCGCTCGGGCTGTTCTACCCCGCCTACTCGGCGCTCGTCCCGTCCCTCGTCCCCGCCGAGGACCTGCTCGCGGTCAACGGGCTGGAGGGCGCGGTGCGGCCGATCCTCGGCCAGGCCGCGGGACCGGCCGCCGCCGGGTTCCTCGTGGCCGCGTACTCGCCGGGGGGCGCGCTGGCCGCCACCGCGGGCGTCGCCTTTGCCGCGGCGGCCTGCGTCCGCGCGCTGCCGCACACCCCCGTGCGCCGGGAGGCGGCGGAGGACGGCTCCCGCCCGGGCCTGGTCGCCGACGTGCGTGAGGGCTTCCGGTACATGGTGGCGACGCCGTGGCTGCTGGCCACCCTGCTGTTCGCGGCCTTCATGATCCTGGCCTTCATCGGCCCGTTCGAGGTGCTCGTCCCCTTCGCGATCGAGGACGCCGGCGGAGGACCGAGCCAGCACGCCTGGGTGCTCGCCGTCTACGGCATCGGCGGGGCGCTGGGCTCGCTGCTGGTCGCCTCCTGGCGGTTGCCGCGCCGGTACCTGACGGTGATGAACCTGCTGTGGGGGCTGGGGTGCATCCCGCTGGTGGCCTTCGGCTTCACCACCGACCTCGGCGTCATGCTCGTCGCCGCGTCGGTCGTCGGTGGGACGTCGCAGGCCGGGATGGTCATCTGGGGAACGCTCCTGCAGCGGCGGGTCCCGCCGGCCCTGCTCGGCCGCGTGTCCAGCCTCGACTTCTTCGTCTCGCTGAGCCTCATGCCGCTGTCGATGGCCCTCGCGGGACCGCTGAGCGAGCTGGTCGGCCTCACGGGCGCCTTCCTGGTGGCGGGGCTGGCGCCGCCGGTGCTCGCCGTCGTCGCGATCCTCGCGGCCCGGCTGCCCGCCGACGAGCTGGCCCATCCCCTCGACGTCCCCGCCGAGGAGACCCCGGCCCCGGCCGCTGCTTGGATGGGGGCAGACGGCGCCGGGACCGCCCCGGCGCGGGAGGGAGAACCGTGGCCGAGCTGAGCCGACCGGACGTCGAGCCGCCGACCGGGCCTGCGCCCGACGACCTGGTGATCGAGGACCTCGTCGTGGGCGAGGGCCAGGAGGCCAAGGCCGGCGACCTGGTGAGCGCGCACTACGTGGGCGTCACCCACGACGGCGGCGAGCAGTTCGACGCCTCCTGGGACCGGGGCGACCCGCTGGAGTTCCGCGTGGGCGTCGGCATGGTCATCCAGGGCTGGGACGAGGGCATCGTCGGCATGAAGGTCGGCGGCCGCCGTCGGCTCACCATCCCCGCGCACAAGGCCTACGGCGACCGAGGGGCCGGCGGCGTCATCAAGCCCGGCGCCACGCTGGTCTTCGTCGTCGACCTCGTCGGCATCCGCTGACCTGATCGCGCGGCCGGACGCCGTTCAGGCAGCGGACTCGACGACGGTCACCGTGTCGAGGTACTGCCGGACGGCGTCCCGGCTGCGGGCCAGGCAGCTCAGCTGCTCCTCGAGCCGGTCGAGCTCGGTCCGCAGCATCCCGGCGAACGTCGCCGTGCAGGTGGGCGTCCAGCCCGGGATCGGCGGTTCGTCGGTCGCCAGGCCCATGTCCAGCACGGCGCGGGCGAACCGCGTCGGCAGTCCGGCGTCCAGCAGAGCGCGGATCTCCCGCACGCGGTCGACGTCGCTCGGCCGGTAGCTGCGGTAGCCGTTGGCCGAGCGTTCCGCGGTGAGCAGGTGCTGCTGCTCGTAGTAGCGGAGCATGCGGGCGCTCACCCCGGTCCGCTCGGCCAGCTCGCCGATCTTCACGTGCGCTCCTCCGGGTGCCGGTTCGCGGTGGGGGAAGTTTCTGCTTGACCTTGACACCGGTGTCAATCCTTAGCGTCCTCGCATGCCGTCCGAGACCGCTCCCGCACCCGGTCCGATCCCCGCCGTCGACCCCCCGACGCGACCGCACTGGCGGCTGCTCGGCGCCCTGACCGCAGCGGCCTTCGCCACCGTGACGGTGGAGCTCTCGCCGGCCGGCCTGCTCCCTGGTATCGCCGCCGACCTGCAGGTCAGCACGTCGGCCGCCGGCGTCCTGGTCGCCGTCTGGGCGGTCACGCTGGCCACCACCAGCCTGTTCCTCGTGCGCCTGACCCGGCGGGTGGCGCGGCAGCGGGTCATCGGTCTCGCGCTCCTGGTCTTCGGGCTGGCGACCGTCGCGACCGCGGCCGCCCCGTCGCTCGCGACGGCGATGGTCGCGCGTGTGGTGGGCGCCGCTGCGCACGGGCTGGTGTGGGCGCTGCTCGTGCCGCACGCCGCGAGCCTGGTGCCGCCGGAGCGCCTCGGGCGGGCAGTCTCGGTCGTCCTGGCCGGACCCGCTGCGGCCACGGTGCTCGGGGTTCCTGCCGCCACTGCGCTGGGGAGCGCGGTCGGCTGGCGGGCCGCATTCGTCGTCCTCGCCCTGCTCGTGCTGCCGCCGGCCTGGCTGCTGCTGGGCGGGCGTAGCGCGCAGCGACCGGAGGAGACCGGAGGGGCGGGCGCGTGGTGGCGCGACGCGAGCATGCGCGTCGTCGCGCGCAACGCCGTCGCCACTGCCGCGGTGCTGGCCGGCCACTTCGCCGCGGCCACCTACGTGGCGGTGCTGGTCACCGACGCCGGCGGGCTGTCGGTCGGTGCCGTGCCGGTGGTGCTCTTCGTCTTCGGCGCAGCCGGGGTTGCGGGGCTCGCGGTGTCGGGGCCGCTCGCGGACCGGCGTCCCCGCTCCGCTCTCACGGGAACGGCCGTCGCCTTCGCCGTCGCGCTGGCCGGCCTCGGGCTGCTCGGCCTGCATCCGGCAGTGGCCTTCGTCGTCGTCGTGGTGTGGGGGTTCCTGATCGGCCTGCTGCCGCCGGTGTTCCAGACCCGCATCGCGCGGCTGGCCTCGCCGGAGGTGCGCGACGTCGCCGGTGCGGTGGCCATCTCGGCGCTGAACGTCGGGATCGCCGCCGGCGCGCTCGTCGGGGGAGTGATCCTGGCCCGTGCCGGTACCTCGGGTCTCGTGGTCGCGGCGGCGGTGCTGGCGGCGGCCGGAGCGGGTGGGCTCCTGCTCGACCGCGCGACGCGGCGGTGAGTGCATGCCCCGGCGCCCCGCGGGGCACCGGGGCTGCCATGACCCAGCCCGCGCCCGCGCCCGACCACGAACTCGCCAAGGACGCCGGCGGTGGCGGCGAGAGCGAGTCCACCGGCACCGTCGTCGTCGCGGGCCTGGCCAACCTGGGCATCGCGATCGCGAAGCTGATCGGCGGTCTGCTCAGCCATTCCTCGGCGATGCTGTCGGAGGCGGCGCACTCGCTGGCCGACACGATCACCGAGGTCCTGCTGTTCATCGCGCTCAAGCGCGGCACGAAGGCCCCTGACGCCAAGCACCCGGTCGGCTACGGGCGGGAGACCTACTTCTGGGCGCTGCTGGCCTGCCTGGCGACCTTCACCCTCGGTGCCGGCTTCTCCATCTGGCAGGGCGTAAGCACGATCCGCGGTGGCGAGGAGCAGGGCTCGCCCCTGGTCTCCTACATCGTGCTGGCGGTCTCGTTCGTGCTGGAGGGCTCCTCGCTGATCAAGGCGATCCGCCAGGTGCGCAGCGAGGCCCGCAAGTGGGGGACGACGTCGCGCCGGTACCTCGCGCAGACCACCGACACCACGGTCAAGGCGGTCACCTTCGAGGACAGTGCCGCGCTGGTGGGGCTCGTGCTCGCCGCGCTGGGGCTCACCCTGGAGCACCTCACCGGCGACCCCGTCTGGGACGGCGTGGCCGCGATCGCCATCGGCATCCTGCTGCTCTTCGTGGCCGGCGCGCTCGGGCGGGCGAACGTCTCGCTGCTGATCGGGCAGTCGATCTCGCCGCGGCTCCAGGCCGAGCTCAAGGCCGAGATCATGGCGCTGCCGCAGGTCACCGACGTGCCGTTCATGCTGACCACTGTCATCGGCCCCGGTCAGCTCATCGTCTCGGCCAAGGTGGACTTCGAGGACACCGTCACGGTGGCAGATGTGGAGCGCGCGTCCGACGAGGCAGAGCGCCGGCTGGTCGCCCGCCATGAGGGCGTGCGCTACGTCTTCCTCGACCCGACGCCGGGCGACGGTCGCGCCCGCGCGGAGGTGCACCCTGCGGACGGATAAGCAGGGCTCGCGACGGTGGGCAACGAGCTGATGCGACCGGTTCAGATCCGCAACACGCGGTTCAACTGCGCAAATACACCCTGAGCTAGAGGAATGGCAAGTTCCGTAACGACTCGGTGACGGGACTCCGCGATCAGTTGGTGGCGCTAACCATGTGGGACAGGCTGCCGACCGGTCGCCCACGGCAGGTACGGCTCCGAGCGCAATTGGCTAGTGAAGAAATCGCTGGTGGGCATGCCTTCAACAAGCATGTCGTGCAGCTTGGCGAGTTCTCCGGGGTCACGACTCGCGCTGAGTTTGCCAGCGTGATCGAGAACACCATCATGAAGGGCGAATCGCGCAGCTTGTCAGGCGGGCGAGTGGCGTACTGGAACCAGGGGGTGGTCGTTATTCGAAACCCGAACGCGGTTGATGGTGGAACCGCCTTTCGGCCGACAGATGGGTATGACTACTACACTGGCCTGCACTAGAGGACTGGAGTGGACTTGGAGCTGATAGAAGGAGTTGGGCGCATAATCTTGTCGCTCACCCGTGACGAACTGCTGCTCATTGCCGGGGCGGTGAATGAAGCGATCGAGGCAGTCGATGATTGGGAATTCGCCACCAGGCTAGGCGTGGACAAGGAGGCTGCTAGGACAATGCGGGCCGAGCTGCGCAGGGTTGTCTCTGACCTGCCCCCCGATGGGCACTGATCGGGCTTCCTCGTGTGCGGTGGTCTCGTGGGCGGGGCCTCTTGGTGCCTCCGAATGGGACGACATCGGGAGCACAAATTCATGCACCGGGAATGCTTGAAGCTGCAACGAGGTTGAGGGGGGCATGCAGGTAGAGGTCTGGTCCGACGTCGTGTGTCCGTGGTGCTACATCGGTAAGCGCCGGTTGGAGAGCGCCCTCGAGCAGTTCCCGCATCGGGACCAGGTCGAGGTGATCTGGCGGTCGTTCCAGCTCGACCCGTCCGTTACCGAGGGCGAGACGCACCCGACGCTGCCGGCATTGGCCGCCAAGTACGGCGCCTCGGTCGAGCAGATGCGCGCCAACATGGCGCACGTCGAGGAGCTCGCCGCCGCCGAGGGGCTGGAGTACCACCTGGCCGACGGCATCAGTGGCAACACCCTGCTCGCCCACGAACTGCTGCACCTGGCCGCCGAGCACGGCAAGCGCAACGAGCTCAAGGAGCGCCTGCTGCACGCCTACTTCGAGGAGCAGCGCTCGGTCTTCGACATCGAGTCGCTGGTGCCCTTCGCGGTCGAGGTGGGTCTCGACGAGACCGAGGTCCGCGCGGCGCTGACCGATCGGCGGTACCTGTCCGCCGTCCGCCAGGACGGCGCCACAGCGCAGGCGCTCGGTGCAACCGGTGTTCCGTTCTTCGTCGTCGACCGCAAGTACGGCGCGGCCGGCGCCCAGCCCGCCGAGCTGCTCCTGCAGATCCTCGAGCGCGCCTGGGCCGACGCGAACCCGCTGATCACCGTCCCTGCGGCCGAGGGCTGCGACGACGGCAGCTGCGCCGTCTAACCCAGGAGCTTCGGCATCGCGCGCAGCGCCTTCTCCGCGTCGGCGGTCAGCTCGCGAACCACGTCGGTCGCCGATCGTTCGGTCGTCACCAGGCCCACCGCCTCGCCCGCGTAGAGCGGGGCATTGGCCGGGTCGCCGCCGCGGCGGCCCTCGACGACCCGCTGGCGCGCGACGGCGTCGTCCACCAGGGCCTCCTCGCGGCCGTGCCGCTCGCGGCTGAAGTCGTTGACCAGCGCCCGCCCGGGCCACCGCGAGGGCCAGGCGATGCCCTCGGCGACGTCGAACGCGCGGGTCAGCACCGTCTCGTCGCCGGTGGCCGTGCGGATCCGTGCGCGCGCGGCCGGCTTGTTCAGCCCCTCCGTGCACGAGAGCAGTGCTGTCCCGATCCACACCCCGGCCGCCCCTGCGACCAGGGCGGCGGCCATGGCCCGGCCGGTCGCGATGCCGCCGGCCGCGATCACCGGGCGGTCGGTGAGCGCCAGCACCTCCTGCAGCAGCGGCAGCATCGACCGCTGCCCGGTGTGCCCCCCGGCCTCGGTGCCCTGCGCCACCAGGACGTCGACCCCCGCATCGAGGGCCCGCCGCGCATCGGCCACCGTGTTGACCTGCGCGCAGACAGCGATCCCCGCGTCGTGCAGCGGGCCGACGTAGGGTGCCGGGTCGCCGAAGGAGACCGACACCAGGCTCGGGGCAGCCGCCACGGTCGCCTCGAACAGCTCGGGCTTCGATTCGAGCACCCAGATCATCAGCCCGACGCCGAACGGGGCGTTCCCCACCAGAGCGCACTGCTCGCTCACGACATCTGCTGTGTGGGCGCCGCTGACGCCGATCATGCCGAGCCCACCAGCACGGGAGACGGCGGCAGCCAGCGCACCGCCGGCGACGCCGGCCATCGGCGCACCGATGACCGGCGTCGCGAGGTCGAACCGGCGAGTCAGTGCAGTCCTGATCACGCCGGCCATCCTGCCCGCTACTGCGCGGTGGGGCCGCCCTGCTCGGTGCCCTGCAGGCGGCCGAGGAACTCGTGGCACTTCGCGGCGCGCTTGGAGTCCTGCTCCATCACCTTGCGGAAGAACTTCGCGACGTCGTCCAGGCCCGCGTTCTCGGCGTCCCGGACGTACTGGCCGTAGTCGTGCCCGGCCTTGAGCGAGTGGTACTGGACGGAGATGAGGTCGTAGTAGACGTCCTCGAACCCGGTCTCACCGGTGGCCATCGGTCCTCCTCGGGGATGCAACGTGTGGTGGCCGCCACATACCCGGGAGGACCGGTCCGTCACACCGTCAGGTGGTGGGCCCGTCGGAGAACGCGCCACCGGTGACGTCGCCGCCGCCGGCCTCGTCCGACAGCGTCTGGCTGGTCGCGAGCTCGTCCTCGCCCGTGGCCTCGGGGGTGTCCTCGCCGGAGGCCAGGTTCTCGCCCTCGCCGAGAGCGCCGGGGTCGGCCTGCGTGGTGCGGGGGTCGTTGAGCGGGTCCGGGGTGTCGGGATCGGTCACGGTCATGCCGACCTCCTATCCCGATGCAGCGCGCACGAACCCCTCGACCAACGCGTAACCGCTGTGTTACGCATTCCAGCGTGGAAGCACTGCAGGCGCTCGCCGACCCGACGCGGCGCGAGCTGCTGGCCCTCCTGGCCCGCGGCGAGCGCACCGCGGGCGAGCTCGCGGCCCCCTTCGCGGTCAGCCGCCCGGCCATCAGCCGCCACCTGCGCGTGCTGCGGGAGACCGGGCTGGTCCGCGTGCGGGCCGACGGTCGGGAGCGCCGCTACGCCCTGGACCCGGCGCCGTTGCGGCAGCTGGACCAGTGGCTGGAGCCCTACCGAGACCTCTGGGCGCAGCGCCTCGACGCCCTGGACACCGAGATCGCCCGCGGCCGGCGGGCACCGAGGAACGGAGACCCGGCATGACCGACCTGGAGACCCGGCGCGGCGTCGTCACCACCGAGCCGGACGGCCGGCAGCGGCTGGAGTTCCGGCGCAGCTGGCCCGACCCGATCGAGGACGTGTGGTCCGCGCTCACCGAGCCCGACCGGCTGGCCCGCTGGATCGGCACCTTCGAGGGCGAGCGGGCGCCCGGTGCGATCGGCACCTTCACGATGACCCACGAGGAGGAGCCTGCCGGGGACGCGATGCAGATCGTGGAGTGCTCGCCGCCGCACCGGCTGGTCGTGCAGTGGGTCGAGGAGCAGGAGGGCTCGGGCGTCTGGCGGATCGACCTGGACCTCTCGGTCGAGGAGGGGCGCACGGTCCTGCGCTTCGTCCAGTTCTTCCCGGCCGAGACCACGGTGACCGACTACGCCGGCGGCTGGCACTGGTACCTCGACAAGCTGGACGCCGTGGTCACCGGCGGCCCGGCCCCCGCCGCGTGGGAGCAGTTCTGGACGGAGGTCGGGCCGGGCTATGCGCGCTGAGGGCTCAGGAGGGCTGCACGACCTGCACCGGGTCCGGGCCGGTCCACGGCCCGAGGCGGTCCAGCAGCCGGTCGCGGGAGGCCAGCCGGGGGCCGGCCTGCACCGGGTAGGTCTCGTGGCCGCCGGTCAGCTCCCGTTCCGCGTGGACGGCGAAGTTCGGGTCGTCCTGCGCCTCGCGGGCCAGCGCGACCAGGTCCGCCGCGCCGGAGGCGACGATCGCCTCGGCCTGTCGGGCGTCGACCACCAGCCCGACCGCCATCGTGGCGATGTCGGCCTGCTCGCGGACGGCGGCCGCGTAGGGCACCTGGTACCCGTAGCCGATCGGGTGCTCCCAGCCGCCGCCGATGCCGCCGCCGGACACGTCGACGACGTCGACCCCGCGGGCGCGCAGCTCCCGGGCGAAGGCCACCGTGTCCTCGACGGTCAGTCCCTCGCTGGTGCCGTCCACCGCCGAGACCCGGACGAGCAGCGGCTTCTCCTGCGACCACTCGGCCCGCACCGCCTCGACGACCTCCAGCGGGAAGCGCATCCGCGCCTCGCGCGAGCCGCCGTAGCCGTCCTCCCGCCGGTTGGTGAGCGGGGAGAGGAACTGGTGCAGCAGGTAACCGTGCGCGGCGTGCACCTCGACGACGTCGAAGCCGGCGGCCTCGGCGCGGCGGGTGGCGGCGACGAAGGCCTCCCGCACCTCAGCCATCTCCTCGACGGTCAGCGCGTGGGGCACCGGCCACCCCTCGCCCGCGGGCACCGGCGAGGCGGAGACCGTGGGCCACGGCGCCTCGCCCGGGCGCGCGTTCTGCTCGGTCACCGGACCGCTGCCGTCCCAGGGGCGCAGGCTGCTGGCCTTGGCGCCGGCGTGCGCCAGCTGGATGCCGGCCGCGGCGCCCTCGGCGTGCAGGAAGTCCACGACCCGAGCGAGTCCCGGCACGTGCCCGTCGGACCACAGGCCGACGTCCCCGGGGCTGATCCGCCCCTCGGGCGTGACGCCCGAGGCCTCGACGACCACCAGCCCGAAGCCACCGAGGGCGAACCGGCCCAGGTGCACGAGGTGGTAGTCGCCGACGAAGCCGTCGGTGACCGAGTACTGGCACATCGGTGCCACCGCGAGCCGATTGCGGAGAGTGACGTTCCGGAGGCGAAGCGGCGCAAGCAGGCTGGGGGAGTTCACGGAATGTGGCCAACAACGCCTCCGACCAGGCTCTTCCGAGCTGAGGAGTAGACGTCCTATACGTAACATTCATCGCAGTTACAGCGGGGTGTCCGCGCTTGTACCCTGTCCCGATCCGGGACGGCCGCAGGCGCGGCCGCAGCTGGTACAGCAGGACCGCCGGAGCAGGACTCCGCCCCGGCTACGCAGAGGATGGAGACGCCGTGACTTCCGTGGCCACCCCCGGTCTCGAGAACGCCCCCACGACCCACGCCCGGCTGCTCGCCTGGGTGCGGGAGATGGCCGAGCTGACGACGCCGGACCAGGTGGTCTGGATCGACGGCAGCGAGGAGGAGAACGAGCGGCTCACCCAGAAGCTGGTCGCCGCCGGCACCTTCCGCCCCCTGGAGAAGAAGCCCAACTCCTACTGGTGCGCCTCCGACCCCAGCGACGTGGCGCGCGTCGAGGACCGCACCTTCATCTGCTCGGTCGACGAGGCCGACGCGGGTCCCACCAACAACTGGATGGACCCCAACGAGATGAAGTCGATCATGACGGAGCTGTACCGCGGCTCCATGCGTGGTCGCACCATGTACGTCATCCCGTTCTGCATGGGCCCGATCGAGGCCGAGCACCCGATGTTCGGCGTCGAGATCACCGACTCCGAGTACGTCGTCGTCTCCATGCGCGTCATGGCCCGCATCGGCAGCCGCGTGCTCGAGGCCCTGGGCACCGACCGCCCGTTCGTGCCGGCCATGCACTCCCTCGGCGCCCCGCTGGACGAGGGTCAGGCCGACGTCCCCTGGCCGTGCAGCCAGACCAAGTACATCGTGCAGTTCCCCGAGGAGCGCATGATCTGGTCCTACGGCTCCGGCTACGGCGGCAACGCCCTCCTCGGCAAGAAGGCCTACGCGCTGCGCATCGCCTCCGCCATGGCCCGCGACGAGGGCTGGCTGGCCGAGCACATGCTGATCCTCAAGCTGACCAGCCCGCAGCAGAAGACCTACTACGTCGCCGGTGCCTTCCCCTCGGCGTGCGGCAAGACGAACCTGGCCATGCTCGAGCCCACCATCCCGGGCTGGAAGGTCGAGACCATCGGCGACGACATCGCCTGGATGCGTTTCGGCGAGGACGGCCGGCTCTACGCCACCAACCCCGAGTACGGCCTGTTCGGTGTCGCCCCCGGCACGGGCTGGGACACCAACCCGAACGCCATGCGCACGATCGACAAGGGCAACTCGGTCTTCACCAACGTCGCGCTGACCGACGACGGCGACGTCTGGTGGGAGGGCATGACCGAGGAGCCGCCGGCGCACCTCACCGACTGGAAGGGCCGGGACTGGACGCCGGACAGCGACGAGCTGTCCAGCCACCCGAACAGCCGCTTCTGCACCCCGATCACCCAGTGCCCGATCCTGGCGCCGGAGTACGAGGACCCGAAGGGCGTGCCGATCTCGGCGATCCTCTTCGGCGGCCGCCGCAAGACCACGATCCCGCTGGTCAGCGAGGCCCGGGACTGGAACCACGGCGTGTTCATGGGCGCGACGCTCTCCTCGGAGACCACCGCCGCCGCCACCGGCGCCGTCGGCGTCATCCGTCGCGACCCGTTCGCGATGCTGCCGTTCATCGGCTACAACGCCGCCGACTACTTCGGCCACTGGGTGGAGACCGGCAAGCAGGCCGACGCCGCCAAGCTGCCGAAGATCTTCTACGTCAACTGGTTCCGCCGCGACGAGGACGGCGGCTTCCTGTGGCCGGGCTTCGGCGAGAACAGCCGCGTCCTCAAGTGGGTCATCGAGCGCCTCGAGGGCACCGCTGCCGCCGTCGAGACGCCCGTCGGCCACGTGCCGACGGTCGACTCCCTCGACGTCTCCGGGCTGGACATGACGCCCGAGCAGATCGAGGCCGCGCTCGCCGTCAAGCCCGAGGAGTGGCAGGCGGAGATCCCGCAGATCACCGAGTGGTTCGAGAAGTTCGGCGACAAGCTGCCCACCACGATGTGGGACGAGCTGGAGATCCTCAAGAGCCGTCTGAGCTGAGCCCGGCCCCGCACGGGGCGGCACACGAGGCCCGGAACCGCGCCGGTTCCGGGCCTCGTGCGTCTGGCGCGCGTGCGGCGTCGTCGGGGCAGGAGCCCCGCTGGTCGGTTAGCGTGGCTCTCACCCCCTCCCACGTCCCGGAGGCATCCCCGCTCGTGGCCAATCCGTACCTGCAGGTCCTCCGGACCCCGCATGCCCTGCCGATGGTGATGGCGGCATTCGTCGGCCGCCTGCCCCTCTCGATGGTGGGGCTCGGCTGCGTCCTGCTGGTCGCCTCGGAGACCGGCTCCTACGGCCTGGGCGGCGCCGTCGCGGCCGTCGGGGCCGTGACCACCGCCGTCTCCGGCCCGGTCCTCGGTCGCTGGGCCGATACCCACGGCCAGCGGAAGGTGCTGCTGCCGGTCCTGCTCGTCTTCGTGGTCTCCGGCGTGGGCTTCCTCTTCTCGGTGCGGGAGGACTGGCCGCTCTGGGTCGTCTTCGTCACCGCCGGTCTCGCCGGGGCGTGCATCCCCCCGGTCTCCTCGATGATCCGGGTGCGCTGGACCCATCTGCTGCGCGGCAGCCACCGACTGCCGACCGCACTCGCCATGGAGTCCGTCGTCGACGAGTTCGTGTTCATCGTCGGACCGGTGCTCGTCACCTTCCTCTCCACCACCGGGCACGCCACCTCCGGCGTCGTCACCGCGTTCGCCCTGGCCACGGTGGGCAGCCTGCTGTTCGCCGCCCAGCGGAAGACCGAGCCGGAGCCGCACGGGCACGTGAGCCGGCAGGGCCCGTCGGCGATCCGCACGCGCGGGCTGCGGGTGCTGTTCGTCGTCGGCGCGGCCGTCGGGGCGATCCTCGGCACGCTGGAGATCGCGCTGGTCGCCTTCGCCGAGCAGGTCGGCGCGAAGTCCATGTCCGGGGTCCTCATCGCCGGTCTCGCCCTCGGGTCGATGGCCAGCGGGATCGGCTGGGGCACCGTGCACTGGCGCACCCCACTGCGCCGGCGACTGGCCGTCGTCCTCGTGGTGCTGACCGTGCTGACGGTTCCGCTGCTGGTCGTGCACGACCTCTGGGTCATGCTGCCGTTCGTCGTGGTCGCCGGGGTCGCCGTCTCGCCCTCGCTGATCAGCTCGTTCACCCTCGCCGAGCTGCTCGTGCCCCGCTCGGCGGTCACCGAGGCCTTCACCTGGATCGGCACCGCGCTGGGGCTGGGCGTGGCCCTGGGCGCCTCCGTGGCCGGCAAGATCGTCGACGTCTGGGGGGCGAACGCCGCGTTCGCCGTCGCCACGGTGTCGGCCGGGGTCGCCGCGCTGGTCGTCCTGGCCTTCCAGCGTCTGATGCACGTGCCGGCCGAGCGCGCTCCCGAGCCGGCGCTGGCCGGCTGACCCGGTGGCCCGGCCCCGCCCGGCCGCCGGCGGCGGTCGGCAGCTGGGCGTCGCCCCCGACCGGCTCGGCCGCTGGCTGGACGGCGTGGCCACCCGGCACGGCGCGTTCGACGACGTGCGCGCCGTCGACGACGGCCTGGTGATCACCTGCGCCGACAGCACCGCCGTCACGCTGCGGGCACCGTTCGGCTGGACCCCGGAGCCGCCCCTGCTCGCCGGGTTCACCGCCGCCGTGCAGCGGCCCGCCCGCGCCGCGGTGCTCCTCGTCCGCCGCGGTCGCTGGGCGGTCGCGGTGTTCGACGGGGACCGGCTGGTCGTCTCCAAGGTCGACGCGCGCCAGGTGCAGGGCCGCACCGCGGCCGGCGGCTGGTCCCAGCAGCGGTTCGCCCGGAGGCGGGCGAACCAGACCGACGCGGTCGTCGACCACGCGGTCGAGACCGCCGTCCGGGTCCTCCTGCCGCACCAGGACGGACTGGCGGCCCTGTTCACCGGCGGGGACCGGGGCCTCGTCGACGACGTGCTCGCCGACCCGCGGCTGCGGCCGCTCGCCGCGCTGCGCCGGGATGCGTTCCTCGAGGTCGGGGAGCCCACCAAGGCGGTCCTGCTGGAGACGCCGAAGCAGTTCCGTGCGGTCGCCGTGCACATCGTGGAGCCCGGCGACCGCTCCTGACCGACCGGGTCAGGGGGTGATGACCAGCCGGATGGGATCGCCCTGCTTCTGCGCCAGCCGCTCCACGCCCTCGGCGGCCTCGGTCAACGGCAGCGTGCCGGAGATCGACCTCGAGAGGTCCAGCCGGCCGTGCCGGACCAGGTTCACCAGCTCCACCACGTGGGCCGGCTCCGAGCCGTAGTGGCCGAGGATCCGCTGCCCGAAGTAGCTGAACTGGGTGCCGTTGCGGATCGTCAGCGGCTGGTCGGTCAACCCGACGAGCACGAGGGCGCCGTCCCGTTCCAGGCACCGCACGGCCTGCTCGCGCACCGGGGCGACCCCGGCGAAGTCGAAGGCGACGGCCAGGCCGGCGCCCCCGGTCAGCTCGCGCACGCGGGTGGCGATGTCGTCGGAGGGGTCCAGCGCGAGGTCCGCGCCGAAGTCCAGCGCGCGCTGCCGAGCGGCGGGCACCGGGTCGACGGCGACGATCGGCGCGGCCCCGGCCAGGCGCAGCAGCTGCACCGCGTGCGCCCCCAGCCCCCCGATGCCCCAGACGCCGACCGGCTGCGCCGCGCGGACCTGCGCGGTGCGCACGATCGAGGCCCACGGTGTCGAGACGGCGTCGGGCACGATGCAGGCCTGTTCCAGCGGCAGGTCGTCGGGCACCGGCACGAGCGTGTCGACGGTCGCCAGCGCGTACTCGGCCCAGCCGCCGTCGTAGTCGACGCCCCGGGTGTGCACCCAGTCGCCCTTCTGCTCCCCGGCCTGCAGGAGCACGCGGGCACCCTCGGCCCAGCCGGTGACGCCGTCCCCCGGCTCGGCCACGGTCCCCGCCACCTCGTGCCCCAGGGTGACCTCGTCACCCGCGAGGAAGAGCGGGGAGAGCTGGCCCTCGATGAGGTGCACGTCGGACAGGCAGATCCCTGCGGCGGCCACCTTGACCAGCACCTCGCCGGGGCCGGGGGTGGGCTTGGGCACCTCCTTGACGACGAACTCGCGGGTGCGCACGTTGAGCCGGCCGGCCAGCATCGAGTCAGGCATGCGTCGTTCCTACCGCCCGACGGCCCCGGCCACATCACGCGGGCGACGCAGGAGGTCGTCGAGGGCCCGGGTGGCCAGCCAGCCGACCACCACGACGAGGTGCAGCACGAACAGCCAGAGCCCGATGGCGACGACGCCGCCGACGACGTCCAGGCCGCCGAACGGCGCGCCCAGGTCCAGCGGCAGCGACAGGAAGAGCACGAACCCCTGCAGGAAGCCCGAGAGGCAGGCTGCGGTGAACAGGGAGCCGGTCCCGAGCGCCCGGAGGCCGACCCGTCCACCGGCGACGACGCGGAAGCCGAAGGCCAGGGGCAGCGTGAGCGCGGCGAGCACCGCGTAGAAGCCGAGCGCCACCCGCCCGAGGTCGGCCGCGAACCCGCCGTCCCGCGCCAGGTCGGCCATCACCGAGGCGACGAGCAGGAGCGGGTACAGCACCACCGGCGCGAGGAGCAGCAGGGGCAGCGACGCCAGCCGCCCCCGCCAGCCGGTGAGCCCCTCCTCGCGGGTGCTGAAGCGCAGCAGCGCGCGGCGGAACCCCTCCCCGTAGAGCGACATGGGGACGAGGGCCAGCAGCGCGCCGAGCGGGCTGAGCCCGAGGCCGGCGTCGACGAGCCGGGCCACCGCCTCGGGGGCGCCCAGCTCTGCGGGCAGCAGATCGGCCAGCCGTCCGCCGAGCTCGTGCACGCGCTCCGGCGACGTCAGGAGGCCGGTCAGGGCGAAGGCGAGCAGCAGCAGCGGGACGACGGCGATGCCCGCGTAGAAGGTCAGGCCTGCGGCGAGGAGCGCGAGGTCACGGCCGACCAGTCCCTCGCGGACCCCCGCGACCACGCCGGCGAGGACGGACCGCGGTCGGACGCCGGTCGGGCGGGCGGGTGCGGCGTCGCCGGGAGCGCGCCTCACCGCGCCTCGGTCACGGGTTGCTGTTGCCTTCGTTCTTGCCGGTCTCCTCGCAGCTCGCGTCGTGCGGGTTGCTGGCCTGGTCGGAGGTCGAGTCGCAGTTGGTCTCGCCCCGCCCGACGTCGGTGTTGTCGCCGCAGGCGACGAGGGAGCCGACGACGGCCAGCAGCAGCAGCGGCTTGCGGAGGTCCATGGAGAGGTAGTGGTCCCCGGGTGCCGCGCCGAAACCGACAGCACGCCGGTGGCGCGGGATCCGCCGGCGTTGTGACTCAGCGCGCACGAAGAATTACACAAATGTCGTTCGGGGGATTGTCACGGCACGGTCACGGCCCCTACGGTGAGTGCGTCCGCCGGGGCGTTCAGTCACTTCCTTCCCGAGTGACACCGGTCGGGCACCGTCAGCCGAGCAGCCGCACCCGCGGAGGCCAGGCCGGGCGCACCACAGCACGCGGAAGGACTGAGACGGACCCGTCCGCCTCGCCCCCGCGTGCGTCCCCGGCAGGCGGATCCTGGAAGAGAACGGAGAGTCGCCGCACGATGGCGTCCCCCCTGCGCACGTCCGCCCGCCGCGCCACCCTGCGCCGGGCCGGCATCGCTCTCGTCGGCACCGCCGGCATCCTGCTCGCCTCGGCGCCGGCCTCCGCCGCCCCCGGAGCGCCGGCCACCTCGGCCGACGCCGCCCGCATGGTCGCCGAGCGCGGCCACCAGCTCGAGGCGGTCACCGAGGAGTTCAACGAGGCCCGCGACGCGCTGGCCGCCCAGCAGGCCGCCGCGGTCGCCGCCAACGCCGAGCTCGAGCGGGCCACCGCACAGCTGGCGGCCGCCCAGGCCTCGGTGCGCAGCGTCGCCCGCAGCGCCTACACCGGCGAGTCCATGAGCTCCTTCCAGGCGATGCTGACCAGCGCGTCCGCCGACGAGTTCGTCTCTCGTGTGACCACGCTGCACACCATCGCCGGTCACCAGACCGGGCTCGTGGAGCAGGCGGCCGCGGCCAACGTCGTCGCCGCGCAGGCCCAGGCCACCGCCCAGAAGGCGGCCACCGAGGCGCAGGCCACCTACGACGCCGTCGCCGCCCAGCAGGCCGATCTGCAGAAGCAGATCGACGACTTCAAGGCGCAGTTCGAGCGGCTGAGCGCGGAGGAGCGGCAGGCCGCCGTCGCCCAGGCGTCGCACCCGGCCGAGGAGCGCAGCGGCGAGACCCGCGCCAGCCGCGACGAGCGCGAGGCGCCCGGCGGGGGCCCGGTCGTCGCCAACAGCCAGGCCGCGCAGATCGCCGTCAACACCGCGCTGGCCCAGCGCGGCAAGCCCTACGTGTGGGCGGCCGGCGGCCCCGGCAGCTTCGACTGCTCGGGCCTCACCCAGTACGCCTACCGCGCGGCCGGCATCAGCCTCCCGCACTCCAGCCGCGGTCAGTCGGGCATGGGGCAGGCGGTCTCCCGCGACCAGCTCCAGCCCGGTGACCTGGTGTTCTTCTACCGGCCCGTGAGCCACGTCGGCATCTACATCGGCAACGGCCAGATGGTGCACGCCCCGACGTCCGGTGACGTCGTCAAGATCGCCAGCGTCGACTCGGTCGGCGGCTACAGCGGAGCCCGCCGCATCGCCGGCTGACCGACCGCACCACCACACCGCAGCCCCGGACCCACCCGTCCGGGGCTGCGGTGCGTCTCGCGGGGCGGCGCGTCCCAGGGCCTGGCGCTCCGGCCGGCCCAGGGGCAGGCTTCGGCGCCGTGGTCACCGGATCCGGCGGCTGGACGGCGGTCCGGCTCACCCTCGCCTTCCTGTCCGAGATCGCGGCCCTCGTGACGCTGTCCGCCTGGGGTGGGCGCACCGGGGGATGGGGGCTCGCCGTCGCCCTGCCTCTGGTCGCGGCCGTCCTCTGGGGCGCCTTCGCCGCGCCACGGGCGCGGTTCCGGGTGCCCGCCGCGGCCCTCGCGGTCACCGTCGGCGTCCTCGGTGGCGGGGTGCTGGCGCTCGCCGCGCTCGGGCACCCGTGGTGGGCGCTGGTCCTCGGTGCCGCGGCCGTGCTCGGGGCCACGGCGACGGCGCCGCCGGTGCTCACGGAGACGGGCTGACCGGCTGCAGCAGCCCCGACACGAAGGTCGCGCGCACTCCGGGCAGGCGCACCTCCGAACGGGTCGTCGTCGAGCACGTGCAGCCGGACCAGCAGCCGGCCGGCCGCCGGCGGTGGCACCGGGGAACCGGGTGCCCGAGCACGACCGCGACCCTGCCTCCCCTCGCGACGCGTGAGCGGGCCCACCCGCGCCGGTGCGCGAGGATCGGGGACCATGGGGGCGTGAAGCCCAGCGCCGTCGCCCTGCTCTTCCGAGCCGTCGCCCTCGCCGAGGCCTGCTCGTGGGTCCTCCTGCTCGGCGGCATGTTCGTGAAGTGGGTGCTGCAGGACTCCGAGCGCGGCGTGCAGATGTTCGGCCCGGTGCACGGCGCCGTCTTCGTGGCCTACCTCGTGGTCACCGTCCTGGCCTGGCGGGTGCTGCGCTGGGACCTGCCGACCACGTTCCGCGCCCTCGTGGCCTCGGTCCCGCCGCTGGCCACCATCTGGTTCGACCGGTGGGCCACCCGTACCGGCCGGCTGCCGGTCCCCGAGCCGGTGCCCACCGCCTGACCCGCGCGGCCGGTCGATACGGTCGGCGGCGTGCCCGAACCCGTGCTGCCCTCGACCGCCCGGCTCCTGCTCGCCCGCACCGCGCGCACCCAGCGCGACGGACGTGCCCCGAGCCTGGTCGCGGGCGTCGTCCGCGACGGCGGTCTGGCGTGGTCGGCCGGACGCGGGACGGTCGCCGAACCGCACACCGACGTCCAGTACCGGCTGGGCTCGATCAGCAAGACGGTGACCGCCGTCGTCGTGATGCGGTTGCGCGACGAGGGGCGGCTGGGCCTGGACGACCCGCTGGAGCAGCACCTGCCCGGCACCCCGTTCGGTGACCGCACGATCGGCCAGCTGCTCTCGCACCTCGCCGGTGCCTCGGCGGAGAGCCCGGGCGGCTGGTGGGAGCGCACCCCGGGCGGCTCGCTGGCGGAGCTGGGTCTGGGCAGCGACGACGTCGTCCTCGGCGCGGCCCGCCGGTTCCACTACTCCAACCTGGGTTTCGGTCTGCTCGGTGAGCTCGTCGCCCGCCTGCGGGGCGCCTCCTGGGAGGACGCGGTCACCACCGAGGTGCTCGCCCCGCTCGGCATGGGCCGCACCACACCGCGGCCGGTCGCGCCCGCCGCCCAGGGCTTCGCCGTCCACCCGTGGGCCGACGTCGTCCTGCCCGAGCCCGAGCACCACGCCGGGGTCATGGCCGCCGCCGGCCAGCTGTGGGCGACGCTGACCGACCTCGGCCGCTTCGCCGCGTTCCTGCTGGGCGACACCGCCGACGTGCTCGACCCCGGCACGCTCGAGGAGATGACCGTGCCCGCCGGGGTGGACCCCTCCGCGCCCGGCTGGTCGGCCTACGGGCTGGGGCTGCAGGTGATGCGGCTGGACGGGCGCACGCTCGTCGGGCACGGCGGCTCGATGCCGGGCTTCCTGGCCGGTGTCTTCGTCGACCGCGAGGAGCAGACCGGCGCGGTCTCGCTGGCCAATGCGACCAGCGGCGTGGACCCGCTGGTGTTCGGCCTGCTGGCCGACCTGCGCACCGCCGAGCCGCGGATCGTCGAGCCCTGGTCGCCCTCGCCGTCCCCGGTGCCGCTGGAGGCGCTCGGCGTCTGGTTCTGGGGCCCCTCGCCGCTGCTGCTGCGGGCGGTGCCCGGCGGGCTGCTGCACCTGGGGCCGATGCCGGGGCGCAGCGGGCGGGCCAGCCGGTTCGCCCGAGCGCAGGACGGCCGGTGGGTCGGCCTGGACGGCTACTACGCCGGGGAGACGCTGCGGATCGAGGCCGACCACCTGGACCTGGACACGTTCATCCTCACCCGCACGCCGTACGACCCCGCGGCACCGGTGCCCGGCGGGGTCGACGAGCGCGGCTGGCGGTAGCGCTCAGCCGGTGGGGTAGAGGCCGGCCGTGTAGGCGGCGCTCGAGTAGTAGCGCTCCAGCTCCTCGAGCGGCTCGTCCTTCCGCTCGAGCGCGTGCGCGATGCGTGCGCGCGTGGGCACCGCGTCGGGGTCCCAGCTCTCCGGGTCCCAGAGCTGCGAGCGCAGGAACGCCTTGCCGCAGTGGTGGAACACCTGCTCGATGTCGACGACGACGGCGAGCACCGGGCGGTGTCCCTTCACCACCATGCGGTCCAGCAGCTGCGGGTCGGTGGTGAGCCGCGCCCGCCCGTTGATCCGCAGCGTGTCGGTGCGGCCGGGCAGCAGGTGGACCAGGCCGACGTGCGGGTTGGCCAGGATGTTGCGGTAGCCGTCGGCGCGGCGGTTGCCGGCCCGCTCGGGGATCGCGATCGTGTGCTCGTCGAGGACCAGCGTGAAGCCGGGCGGATCGCCCTTCGGGGAGACGTCGCAGCTGCCGTCGGCGCCGCTGGTGGCGACCAGGCAGAACGGGGAGGCGGCGAGCCACTGCCGGTCGACGTCCGCCAGCGCCGTGCGCTCCTTCCGCAGGGCGGCCGGCACCGGCTCGCCCAGCAACGCCCGGAGCTCGTCCTCGCTGGTGATCTCGTGCATGACCAGACCCTGTCAGGGGCGGTCGAAGGCGTCGATGGTGTTCTTGACGACCAGGCCGTAGACCAGGTGCGGCACCAGGTCGCTGATCCAGTCGGTTCCCGACCAGGTGCGCGGGTCGGTGACGCCCAGCGCCGTCATCGGCCCGTTCGCCGCCACCATGGCGCCGAGCCCGGTCAGCGCGACGCCGACGGGTTTGGCCGAGAGGTAGCCCTGGGAGCGGGCGAGGCCGCCGAGGGTGCCGACGCCGATCCCGGCCACCAGCCCGATCAGCGGACCGAGCCCCTGCACCCGGTTCTCCCGCGTCTCGTCGTCCCCGGGGATGGGGACGTGCGCCGCGGCGGCGAGCTTCTCGACGGTGTCCTCCGGCGTGGAGCTGCTGCCGCGCCCGCGCACGGCCATGTCCAGGTAGGTCACCGCGTTCAGGGCGGTGCTGCCGGCCGCGCCGGCGGCCGCTCCCCGCAGTGCCCAGCCCAGCGTGCTGATGCCGCGCTTGCCCTTGCCGCTGATGCCGAGAGGGGTCCGCTTCACGGCCGGTGGCTACCCGTGGGCCGGCGCAGGTACTCCGCGACCAGCCGGGACACCCGCCCGACGGTGTCGCGGTGCTGCACCTCGTACCCGTGGGTGCTCAGCGTCGGCAGCGAGATCAGCGCGGCGCGGGCCGTCTGCCCGTGGCTCTTCGCCTGCGAGCCGTCGGAGTCGTAGGACTCCCACACCGCGGCCCGTGGCGAGAGCCCCAGCTCGCGCCCCAGGGCGAGCAGGTGGTCGGAGATCGCCTTGTCGTAGACGACGGCGTCGTCGGCGTAGGCGATGACCGGCCCGGAGTCGGCGCCCACCTGGTACTCGGCCTCGGCCGGGCCGACGTCCAGGGCGAGGGTGATGTCGCCCGGCAGCGCACGGCTGGCCCAGGTCGCGCCGATGCCGCCCATCTCCTCTCCGGTGGTGCACACGAGGTAGGTGTCCCCGGCCGGGCCGTCACCGTCGCGCAGCAGCCGCGCGGCGCCGAGCAACGCGGTGAGGGCGGCGCGGTCGTCGAGGAAGTAGCCGGCCACGAAGACGCCGACGTCCACCAGCTGCCGACGGTCGCGGTGGACGCACACCCGGGTGCCCGGGTGCACGCCGGCAGCCTCCAGGTCCTCCGCGGAACGACCGGTGAAGGCGCGGACGTCGCTCCACTGCATGGCGCGGTCACCGCCGTCCGGCTTGGTCTGCCAGACCTGCGAGGTCTCGGGGGTGGTGTGCTCCGAGCCGAGGAGCAGCACGGCGGTGAGCGCCTCGGCGTCACCGAGCACGGTGAGCGGCCCCAGGCCGAAGTTGGCCGGGTACATCGTGCCCAGCTGGGAGAGCCGGAGCATGCCGTCGGGCTCGACCCGCTTCACGATCATGGACAGCTCGTCCATGTGGGCCATCACGCGCACGACGGGGCCGTCCCCGCCCGCGCGGCCGCGGACCAGCCCGACGAGGTTGCCCGCCGGGTCCACGGTGAGCTCGTCCACCAGCGGTTCGAGCACGCGCCGGCAGATGGCGCGGACGTCGTCCTCCTGACCGCCGGGGCCGTAGGCGTGGAGCAGCTCCTGCAGCAGGTCTCGCTCGGCGGGGGACACGGAACTCCTCGGGGTGGGCGGCACGGACCGCGGGCCCCCTACCCGGGTGGCCAGTGGTCGCTAACCGCGCAGGTGCGGAGTCCACCCGTCAGGCTGGAGGTGTGGACGACGTCGGGGAACGGCTGGAGCGGGCCATCGGGGCACTGCTCGACCGACGCGCGCCCACGGCCTCGATCTGCCCCTCCGAGGCCGCCCGCGCGGTCGACCCCGAGAACTGGCGGGACCTCATGCCCGACGCCCGTGCCGCGGCCGGCCGGCTCGCGGCGGCCGGTTCGGTCGAGGTCACCCAGGGCGGCGCGGTCGTCGACGTGAGCAGTGCCCGGGGTCCGGTGCGGGTGCGGCGCCCGCGCTGAGGATCAGTCGACCGGGCGGCCGCGGAAGGTGCCGTCGACGTCGCCGTCGGCCTCCAGCTGGAGCTCGGCGAAGGGCAGCGTGACGTCCATGGTCAGGTCACCGGACCCGGCGTCGGTCACCTCGACGGTGCCGTGGACCGACACGTCCTGCGTCCACTCGCAGCCGTCCAGCGCGACCTCCACGGTCCCGCGGCGGTCGAGCGAGTACTCGAGCGACCCGCCCCACCGGCAGGCGAGCTCGAGCGGCTCGATCGCGGGCCAGGACTCGAAGGAGGCGCCGAGCACCTCGGTCACGATCAGGCCCACGGTCTCGTACGGGTCCTGGTAGCCCACGTCGGAGTCGGGCGGCAACGGGACGTACGGCATGCGGACCGGGTCGTCGTCGCACGTGGTCTCGGGTCGGCTGGGCAGCCGGCCGTCGCTCAGCAGTCGCAGCACCGCCCGGTCGACGCACGGGTATCCCCAGCCGAACAGCACGTGCGGCCCGCCCGGGAGGGTGACCAGCGCCGAGCCGAGGTCCCGGGCGTGCACGCGCAGCGCGTTGGCCGTGGGGGTGTTCGGGTCGGTGTCGGCGGTCAGCAGCAGCACGGGGTAGGGCGGGTCGGCCGGCGGGGCGGGCAGGGGCGTGGGCTCCTCCTCGTGCGGCCAGAACAGGCACGGGAGGTCGCCGTAGTAGGGGTCGTCGAGGCGCAGGTCCTCGATGCCGGCGGCGGCGGCGCCGTCCAGCCAGGCGTCCAGCTCCGCCCGGCCGGTTCTCCCCGCGGGGACGAACGGGTAGTCCTGGCACTCGACGGCCAGGAACAGCGCGGGCGAGAAGGAGGGGTCGGGCAGGACCTCGCCGGTGTTCGGGTCGGCCCCCGCGGTGGCGGCGGCCAGCCGGGCGAGGGGCACCTCGTCGCCCTCGACGGCGGCGTTGACCGCGCGGGCGAACCGGATCCGCTGGTCGGGCACGCTCATCGAGCCGGCTGCCGCGGCCTCCAGCTCCTCGAGGGTGAGCTCCCGCTCGTCCAGCTCCCCGTCGGGCAGCGGGTACTTGTACGGCCGGGGGGAGTCGGCCAGCTCCTCGGCCAGCTCGTCGTAGGCCGGCAGGGAGTCCCCCGGGGCGTCGTCGGCGCAGACGGGGTCGGCGTCGCAGGCGGTGAGGCTCCCGGTCAGGACGTCGCTGTAGGCCGTGGCGCTCTCCGCGGCGAAGGCGCGGATGGGGGTCTGCACGTCCACGACGCCGTCGAGGACCAGGGCCTGGACCCGGTCGGGGTGCGCGGCGGCGTACGCCTGCTGGAACTGGGTGCCGTAGCTCTCGCCGTAGAGGGTGAGGCGCTCGGCGCCGTACCACTCGCGGAACACCTCGAGGTCCTCCGCCGCCTGCCGGGTGGCGAACAGCGGCGCCTCGGCGGGGGAGAAGCCGGCCTCCTCGAAGCAGTCCTCGGCGAAGTCGCCGGCCCGGCGGGCGTAGCGGTCGCGCTCCCGCTCGTCGGCGGAGGCATCGATCGTGGAGTCGAAGCTCCACAGGATGTCGTCGCAGCCGAACGGCTCGGAGCGGCCGATGCCCCGCTGGTCGAAGAACACGAGGTCGTAGGAGTCGGTGATGGTCGGGTCCATCGCGGCCACGTAGTGCTCGGCGAGCAGGATGCCGCTGGACCCGGGGCCCCCGGTCGCGGTGACGAGGACGCCGCGGGACTCACCGTCGGCCTTCCGCACGGCGAAGGTGACCTCCCACTCGCGCGACGCGGCGGCGAAGTGGTCCGACGGCACGGTCAGGGTGACGCAGTCGAAGTCGCCGCCCGCGCACGGCCTCTCGGCGACCACCTCGCCCCCCGTGCTGGTGAAGGGCTCGATCGCCCCGTCGACCATCTCCGGTCGGCAGCCGGCCAGCACCAGCGGGGCGCCGAGCAGGGCGACGAGCAGGAGGGCGGGACGACGCGACCGAGCACTGGGCACGGCGCACCCTAGGACGGTCGGACGACGCCGTGCGGTGACGGCCCGGTGACGCGCCGGAACCGATCAGTCCGGCGAGCCGCCGGTGGCCCGCTCCAGCAGCGGCGTCACGCGACGGTCGACGAAGCGGCGCATCGCCAGGGCGGTGTCCAGCCGCTGCACGCCGGGGATCGCGAGGACCGCCTCGGTGATCCGCCACAGGTGATCGGCGTCGACGGCGACCACGTGCACGAGCAGGTCGGTGACGCCGGAGAGCCCGGTCACCTCGAGCACCTCGGGCAGGAGGGCCAGCGCGTCGCTGACCTCGGCCAGGCTGCGCTGGGCGACCTGCACCGACATGTACGCGCCGAGCCGGTAGCCGAGCGCCTCGGGCCGGATGCGCTGGTCGAGCGGGGCGAGCGCGCCGTTGCTCTCCAGCCGGGCGAGGCGGGTCTGCACGGTGTTGCGGGCCAGGCCGAGTCGCTGGGACAGCGCCATCACACTCGCACGGGGGTCCTCGGTCAGGGCGAGGAGGATCCGGGCATCGGTGGCGTCCACCTCGGTCATGGTGAGCACTCTGGCACCTGGTTCCCCTGTGCGGAAGGCGTTCTGCTCAGGCACCGCACGGACCGCTGCTCAGATCGGCCGCTCCGGGGGCTGTTGCCCGCCCCTGCCCGCATGTCAGGATGTGTGAGGACCGCCACACCCGGCGGGACGTCGAGCACCACCGTCGCCCGGAGACCCCGGCGACGGTGGCCGAGGCCAGGAGCGACCGTGACAGCGTTGCCCGAGTTCACCGAGGTGGTCGACCCCGTCCCGGGCGCCGCCGCGCCCCACCTGCCGCCGTCGTGCGACAGCGGCACCGTCCAGCTGCTCACCCCCGAGGGCGACCGGGTCGAGCACCCCGAGTACTCCCTCGACATCGGTGACGACGAGCTCCGCGGCCTCTACCGCGACCTGGTCCTCGTCCGGCGGTGGGACGCCGAGGCCACCGCCCTGCAGCGTCAGGGTGAGCTGGGCCTCTGGGCGTCGCTGCTCGGGCAGGAGGCCGCGCAGGTCGGTGCCGGCCGGGCCCTCCAGGACGGCGACATGGCCTTTCCCACCTACCGCGAGCACGGTGTGGCCTGGACGCGGGGCGTCGACCCGCTGCACGTCATGAGCCTGTTCCGCGGCGTCGACAACGGCGGCTGGGATCCGGCCGCTCGGGGTTTCAACCTGTACACGATCGTCATCGGCGCCCAGTGCCTGCACGCCACCGGCTACGCCATGGGGGTGCAGCGCGACGGCGCCGAGCAGGCAGTGCTGGCCTTCCTGGGCGACGGCGCCACCAGCCAGGGCGAGGTGAACGAGGCGATGATCTTCGCCGCCAGCTTCTCCGCCCCGGTGGTCTTCTTCTGCCAGAACAACCAGTACGCGATCAGCGTCCCGCTGGAGCGCCAGACGCGGATCCCGCTGTACCAGCGGGCCGCAGGGTTCGGTTTCCCCGGCGTCCGGGTCGACGGGAACGACGTCCTCGCCGTCCTCGCGGTGACCCGTCAGGCGCTGCAGGCCGCCCGGGAGGGTCAGGGACCCACGTTCATCGAGGCGTTCACCTACCGCATGGGGGCGCACACCACGTCGGACGACCCCACCCGCTACCGCCTGGCCAGCGAGCTGGAGGAGTGGAAGCTGCGCGACCCGATCGCCCGGCTCAAGGCCCATCTGTCGCGCAGCGGCATCGCCGACGCGACCTTCTTCGAGTCCGTCGAGGCGGACGCCGACGAGCTGGCCGCCCGCATCCGCTCGGGCACCGTCGGCATGCCCGAGCCGGAGCCCAGCTCGATGTTCGAGCACGTCTACGCGGAGAAGCCCGCCCCGCTCGCTGCCCAGCAGGCCGAGTTCGACGCCTACCACGCGTCCTTCGAGGGGGAGCGATGAGCACCGAGACCCTCACGATCGGCAAGGCGCTCAACCTCGGCCTGCGCCGCGCCATGGAGGACGACGCGAAGGTCGTCCTCATGGGCGAGGACATCGGCCGGCTGGGCGGGGTCTTCCGGATCACCGACGGCCTGCAGAAGGACTTCGGCGAGGCGCGCGTCGTCGACACCCCGCTCGCCGAGGCCGGGATCCTCGGCACCGCCGTCGGCCTCGCCATGCGCGGCTACCGGCCGGTCTGCGAGATCCAGTTCGACGGCTTCGTCTTCCCGGCCGTCAACGAGATCATCACCCAGGTCGCGAAGATCCACGCCCGCTCGCAGGGTCGGATCCCCATGCCGGTCGTCATCCGGATCCCGTTCGGCGGCGGCATCGGCGCGGTGGAGCACCACAGCGAGAGCCCGGAGGCCTACTTCGCGCACACCGCCGGGCTCCGGGTCGTCGCGGTCAGCAACCCGGCCGACGCCTACTGGGGGATCCAGCAGGCGATCGCCCACCCCGACCCGGTCGTCTTCCTCGAGCCGAAGCGCCGGTACTGGGAGAAGGCGGAGGTCGACCTCGACGCGACCCCCGACCCGCTGTTCGCCTCGCGGGTGGTCCGCGGGGGCGACGACGTCACCGTGCTCGCCTACGGCCCGATGGTGAAGACGGCGCTGCAGGCGGCCGAGGCGGCGCAGGAGGAGGGGCGCTCGCTCGAGGTCATCGACCTGCGGACCGTCTCGCCGCTGGACCTCGACCCGGTGATGGAGTCGGTGCGCCGGACCGGCCGGTGCGTGGTCGTCCACGAGGCCCCGACGAGCCTCGGTCTGGGGGCGGAGATCGCCGCCCGGATCACCGAGAGCTGCTTCCACTCCCTGGAGGCGCCGGTCCTGCGGGTCGGCGGGTACGACACCCCGTACCCGCCGTCGAAGCTGGAGGAGGAGTACCTCCCCGACCTCGACCGCGTGCTCGACGCCGTCGACCGCTCGATGGGGTTCTGAGCCATGACGCAGACATCCACGCTCCGCTCCTTCCCGCTGCCCGACGTCGGCGAGGGCCTCACCGAGGGCGAGATCCTGCAGTGGCTGGTCGCCGTCGGTGACACCGTCACCGTGAACCAGCCGCTGTGCGAGGTGGAGACGGCGAAGGCCGCCGTCGAGCTGCCCTCGCCGTGGGCCGGCACCGTCGTCGAGCTGCTGCACGAGGCCGGGACGACGGTCGACGTCGGCTCCCCGATCATCACCATCGACGTCGGGGGCGGCGCGGAACCGAACGGGCGCACCGCCGTCCTGGTGGGTTACGGCCCCCGCACGACCGAGGCGCGGCGCCGACCCCGGCGGGCGGCGGCCGAGCCGGCCGGCAGCCCCGTGGTGCCGCCGGTGAGCGACGACGCCCCGCCGCTGCTGGCCACCGCGCCGGACATGCGGACCAAGCCGGTGCGCCACGGTGGGCTGGAGGTCGGCCGCCAGGCGGAGGCGGCGGCACTGAGCGCGGCCGCAGCGCCTGCCCGCGAGGCGGTCCCCGGCCGCCGCGGCCCGCGCCCGCTGGCCAAGCCCCCGGTGCGCAAGTACGCCAAGGGGCTCGGGATCGACCTCACCACGCTCACCGGGTCGGGGGCCGGCGGGTGCATCACCCGGGCCGACGTCGACGCCGCGCTCGCCGCCCGCTCGACCGCTGCCGCCCCGCCGGCCGTCGACGACGCGGCCGGGCAGCGGATCCCCATCAAGGGCGTCCGCCGGGCGACCGCCGCCGCGATGGTGTCCAGCGCCTTCACCGCGCCGCACGTCACCGAGTTCCTGACCGTCGACGTCACCCGGATGATGAAGCTGCGGAGCCGGCTCGCCGCCCGCCCGGAGCTGGCGGGGGTGAAGGTCAGCCCGCTGCTGTTCGTCGCCAAGGCGCTCCTGCTGGTGGCGAAGCGGTATCCCATGCTGAACAGCAGCTGGGACGAGGCCGCGCAGGAGATCGTGGTGCACGGCCAGGTGAACCTCGGCATCGCGGCGGCGACGCCGCGGGGGCTGGTCGTCCCGAACATCAAGGACGCCGGCCGGCTGTCGCTGGCCGAGCTGGGCGCGGCGCTCGGCGAGCTCACCTCGACGGCCCGGGCCGGGAGGACGTCACCCGCGGACATGGCCGGCGGCACGCTGACCATCACGAACGTCGGCGTCTTCGGAGTGGACACCGGCACTCCCATCCTGAACCCCGGGGAGGCGGCGATCCTGGCCTTCGGGACGGTCCGCGAGATGCCGTGGGTGCACAAGGGCGAGGTCAGGCCGCGACAGGTCACCACGCTGGCGCTCTCCTTCGATCACCGGATCGTGGACGGTGAACTCGGGTCGAAGGCCCTTGCCGATCTTGGTTCGCTCCTTCACGATCCAGCCACCGCGATCGCCTACTGAGGCGTTCCGATACCCAGGAGGTCCTCGTGGCCCGCAAGACATCTGCGCTGGTGGCACTGCTGCTGTTCGTCGTCCTCACCGGGGCGGCGATCGTGGTGAGCGGGTCCCGGCCCGCCTCCGACCCGGGGGCGGTGCCGGCGGTCCTCCAGATCGCCGGCTACCTCTGCGCTCTCGCGGCGGGGGTGCTGCTCCTGACCGAGCAGGAACCCGCCACCCGGCGCATCGGGATGGTGGTGACCGGCGCCGTGGTGCTGCTCGGGCTGCTCGACGCCCTGGTGTCCGACGACGGCGGCGCCGACATCGGCGCCGGTCTCGTCCGTCTCCTGCTGCTGGTCGTGATGGCGGTGGTCACCGTGCGGCTGTCGCTGGCGGTCTCGGCGGGCCGGCGGTCGACCTCCTAGCCTCGGGCGTGTGACCGACCTCGACCGGCTCCTCGACTTCGCCGCCCGGTCCCGGGTGGCCGACGGCTTCGGGTACCTGGGACCGGACGGCGCCGTGCTGCCCGATCGGCCGCTCGAGACCTGGATCGTCGCCCGGATGACGCACGTCTTCGGGCTCGCCCATCTGCTGGGCAGGCCCGGCGCCGAGGAGCTGGCGCGGCACGGTGTCGCCACGCTGACCGGCGGCCCGCTGCACGACCACCGGCACGGCGGCTGGCGGTCGAGCACCGAGGACGACGCCAAGGCCGCATACGTGCACGCGTTCGTGGTCCTCGCCGGGTCCACGGCCCGGTTGGCCGGGCTGGGCGACGAGCTCCTGGGGGAGGCCCTCGCCGTCTGGCAGGAACGGTTCTGGGACGACGACGCCGGGCTGGCCGTGGGGGAGTGGGACCGCTCCTGGTCGCGGCTGGACGGCTACCGGGGCGCCAACGCCAACATGCACGGCGTCGAGGCGACGCTGGCGGCGGCCGACGCCGTCGAGGACCCGGTCCTCACCGAGCGGTTGCGCGGCCAGGCGCTGCGCAGCGTCGAGCGGGTCGTGCACGGCTGGGCGCGCGAACGGGGGTGGCGCCTCCCCGAGCACTTCGACGCCTCGTGGACGCCCCAGCCCGAGTTCAACCGCGACGCCCCGGCCGATCCGTTCCGGCCCTTCGGCGTGACCGTCGGGCACCAGTTCGAGTGGGCGCGCCTCGCCCTGCACGTGCGCGCGGTGCTCGTCGAGCCACCGGCCTGGCTGCTGGCCGACGCGCTGGACCTCTTCGATGCCGCGACCACCCGCGGCTGGGCCGCCGACGGCGAGGACGGCTTCCCCTACACCCTCGACTGGTCGGACCGTCCGGTGGTCCGTGCCCGGGTGCACTGGGTGCTCTGCGAGGCGGTGGCCGCAGCCGCGGTGCTCCACCGGGTCACCGGCGAGGCGCGGTTCGCGGAGCTGGCCGATCGCTGGTGGGCGCACGGTGAGGCCCGCTTCGCCGATCCGCTCACCGGCAGCTGGCACCACGAGCTGACGCCGACCGGAGAGGTCGCGACAGGTACCTGGGTCGGGCAGCCCGACGCCTACCACCTCGCCCAGGCACTGCTCCTGCGGAACTCCACGGTCCGGGGTAGTCTGGCGGCCGCGGTGCGCTGACCTGCTGGTTCGACGTGTCGGCCGGGCTCTGCCCGGGTAGGTCGCACACGACCGAAACAAGCGACACGAGGAGCTGAGCAGCAGTGGCCACCGTGCAGGAGTCCGTCGACGTCGACGTCCCCATCCGCGCCGTGTACGACCAGTGGACGCAGTTCGAGTCCTTCCCCCAGTTCATGGGTGGCGTCGAGAGCATCACGCAGATCGACGAGACCCACACCCACTGGGTCACGAACATCGACGGGGTGAAGCGTGAGTTCGACGCCGAGATCACCGAGCAGCACCCCGAGGAGCGGGTGGCCTGGACCAGCACGAGCGGTGAGGCCAAGCACGCCGGTGTCGTGACCTTCCACCGGCTCGACGACACCAAGACCCGCGTGATGATCCAGATCGACTGGGAGCCCGAGGGGCTGGTCGAGAAGGCCGGGGCCGCGCTCGGCTTCGACGACCGCCAGGTCAAGGCGGACGCGAAGAAGTTCAAGGAGTTCATCGAGAGCCGTGGCACCGAGACCGGTGCCTGGCGCGGCGACGTCTCCCGCCCCGACCAGCAGTAGAAGGACCCCCTCGCCCCCACCCGCCTCGCAGGCCCGGCGGGTGGGGCCCTGCGAGGCGGCCGTTCCAGCACGTCACCCGGCGCCCGTCCCCCGAGTGGGGGCGGGCGCCGTCGTCGTTGGCGGACGTGACCACTCTCACCCGGAGGGGTGAGAAAGCTTCGGCGTGGACTCAAGTCGACAGACGTTTCGTCGGATTAGAGTGGTGAATGCCTACGTTCCTACGGCGTAGCACCCGACTTCGATGAAAGAGGCAGTAGCGATGAGCAGCGTGACGACGATCTGGCGGGAGCGCCGGCAGGTGGCGCGCACCCGGCGGGCGATCGACAAGGCACTCTCGCGCACCAGCAGCCCGGCGATGCGTGACGAGCTCCTGACCATGGCCAGCAACAGCCACTTCCTCGGCCGCTGAGCCCGGGCCGCTGCTCGCGGCCGTGAACACCCCGACCACGGTCTCCTGGCGAGGCCGGGGTCGCGTGCACTCGGGGCCCTGGAGGCCGGTCAGTCCCGCAGCCGCGCGCGCAGCGCCGCCTGCTCGTCGGGACCGAAACCGTGGGCGGTCAGCCAGCCCAGCGGCCCCCCGAAGCGCTCGTCGAGCAGGGTGAGCACCCGGTCCATCGTCTCCGCGCGCGGCGTGTGGCTGGCGACGTCGCGGCTGACCATGTCGTCGGCGTACGTCGGGGAGGCGGCGAGCCGGGCGACGACACCGTCGATCACCTCGGCGGTCAGCGCGTAGTCGGCGACGATCTCCTCGTGCGGGACGCCGGCCACCGCCAGGGACAGCGCGCACACCACGCCGGTGCGGTCCTTCCCGGCCGCGCAGTGCACCACCGAGGCGCCGGGGCCGGCCTGAGCGATCGCCCGGAGCGCGGCCACCACGTTGTCGCCGCGCTGGCCCAGGTACCCGAGGTAGGACCGGACGGCAGGCGGCTCGCCCTCGTCGTGAGCGGCCACCTGGCGGGGGAGGAGGGACTCCATCCACCCGCTGGGGAGGTCGAGCTCCGGGTCGTCCTCCTCGACGGCGAAGACGTCGGTGTGGTGACCGCGCTCGGGGAGCAGCGTGAAGTGCCGGTGCGAGACCTCCGGGACCTCGCGCAGCGGTCCCCGCCCCTCGAGCAGGATCTCCGCCGAGGTGCGCAGGTCGATCACCTGCCGCAGCCCGATCTCGCCCACCAGCCGGCGCACGTCGTCCGGACTCAGGGTCTGCAGGTTGTCGCTGCGCAGGATCCGGCCCGGCAGCGTCCGGCCGCCGTCGGTGGTGGGCAGGCCGCCGAGGTCGCGGGTGTTCGCGGTGCCGTCGAGCCTGATCCAGCGGTCCTCGCTCGGGGAACTCACGGAGTCACCCTAGTGAGCGGGCGCGACGAGCTCTGCCCGCGGGCAGCGGGACGTCGACGTCGCGCCGGGAGGTCACGCCCTCCCGGCCCGCTCTGCGCCCGACCCTCAGCCCAGCAGGACGTCGCAGACGTCGACCAGGCGCTGTCGCAGCACCGCGCCGCGCTCGGTGAACGCGCGCTGGGCGGCCACGTACGCGGCCTTCCCCTCGGGGGTCTCGATCGCGACCGGCTCGTATCCCGCGTCGCGCAGGTCGTAGGGGGAGGCCCGCATGTCCAGCTCGCGGATCTCCGCGGCCAGGTCGAGGCAGTCGACGAGCAGCTCCCCGGGTACAGCCGGACCCAGCTTGCAGGCCCACTTGTAGAGGTCCATCCCGGCGTGCAGGCATCCCGGCTGCTCCAGCGCCGGCTGGCTCTCCCGGGTGGGCTGCAGCCGGTTGCGGGGCACCGCCGCCGGGGTGAAGAAGCGGAAGGCGTCGAAGTGGCTGCAGCGGATGGGGTGGGCCTCGACGACGGCGTCGGTCCCCGCTTGGCCCAGCCGGAGCGGCACCGGGTGCCGCGTGTCGGCGTCGCGGTAGACCATGGCCCACTCGTGCAGCCCGAAGCAGCCGGTGAAGGCCGGGCGGGAGGCGGTGGCGACCAGCAGATCGCGCACGAAGCGGACGGTGTCGCCGCGATCGGCCAGGAAGCCGGCGGTGTCGAGCCGGACCGTGTCACCGTCCGCCGTGTACCAGCGCCAGCCGGCATGCGGCGCGGGGCCGGCCAGCGCGACGCCCACCCCCGGGTGCCATCGGCGCAGCCGGCCGGGGCTCTCGCTGTAGTACGTGAACAGGAAGTCCAGTACCGGGTGCTTCTCGCCGCGGCGCCGACGCTCGCGGTGCGGCCCGACCCAGCGGTCCACGCGCTGCTCGTGCGTGGCCGTCCGGATCGACCACTCCCCGACGTCGAGGACGGTCGCGGTCGAGACGGGTGGCACGGGCCCAGGGTAGGGCCCTGCCGTCCGCGTTCCCCCGTCCGTCAGTCCGGAGCGTTGCCCGGGCGGACGACGCCGTCGTCGGCCTGCGCGTCCTCGTCCGTCGTCAGCGTCGCGCTGCCCTCGGGTCCCTCGGAGTTCTGGTCCGCGCCGACGGGACCGTCCTCGGTGTCGGGGGACTCGCCGTAGCCGGTGGGGTCGCTCATCGTTCTCCTCGGGGTGCGGGGTGCGGGGTGCGGGGTGCTCGGTCACGGAGGCTCATACCTCCCCCGGGCTCGCCGCACGCGTGGCGCGAGCGACATCACCCAGGGAACGGCCGACGGCCGCCTCCCCCGGGGGGAGACGGCCGTCGGCGGCTGGGGTCGAGGCTCAGAAGGCGGCCTCGTCCACCTCCATGAGCGCGTTGTCGGTGTTCTCGACGATGGCCCGCTCGGAGGTCAGCCGGGGCAGCACCTGCGTGGCGAAGAAGCGGGTGGCCGCGAGCTTGCCCTCGTAGAAGTGCTTGTCCTTGTCGCTGACGTCGCCGGCCAGGGCGGCGAGCGCCACCTCGGACTGGCGGATCAGCAGCCACGCGGTGATCAGGTCACCGGTGGCCAGCAGCAGCCGGCTGGTGTTCTGCGCGACCTTGTACAGCGAGGTCATGTCCTCCTGTGCACCGGTCAGGTGGTTGAACATCGCGGCGAGCATGCCCTGGACGTCCTGCAGCGCGGCGCCGAGCAGCGCCCGCTCCTCCTTGAGGCGGCCGTTGCCGGCCTCGCCGTCCACCGTGGCCTGGATCTGCTCGGCCAGCCAGGTCAGCGCGACGCCGCCGTCCTTGACGATCTTCCGGAAGAAGAAGTCCTGGCCCTGGATCGCCGTCGTGCCCTCGTAGAGGGTGTCGATCTTGGAGTCGCGGATGTACTGCTCGATCGGGTAGTCCTGGAGGAAGCCCGAGCCGCCCAGGGTCTGCAGCGACTCGGAGGTGAGCAGCTCGGTGGCGCGCTCGGAGCCGAAGCCCTTCACGATCGGCAGGAGCAGGTCGTTGATCCGCTCGGCGAGCTTGGCCGCCTCGTGGTCACCGGTGGCCTCGGCCTCGACGACCCGGTCGCGGAAGCCCGCGGTGTAGAGGTACAGCGCACGCATGCCCTCGGCGTAGGCCTTCTGCCGCATCAGCGACCGGCGGACGTCGGGGTGGTGGGTGATGGTGACCCGCGGGGCGTCCTTCGACGTCGCCGTCAGGTCCGCGCCCTGGACGCGGGTCTTGGCGTAGTCCAGCGCGACCTGGTAGCCGGCCGACAGGGTGGCGATCGCCTTGGCACCGACGAACATGCGGGCGTGCTCGATGACCTTGAACATCTGGGCGATGCCGTCGTGCACCTCGCCGACGAGCCATCCCTGGGCCGGCACCGGGCCGTCGCCGAAGGTGAGCTCGCAGGTCGTGGAGACCTTGAGGCCCATCTTCTTCTCGACGTTGGTGACGTAGGCGCCGTTGCGCTCGCCCAGCTCGCCGGTCGCCAGGTCCACGTGGAACTTGGGGACGACGAAGAGCGACAGCCCCTTGGTACCGGCCTTCGCGCCCTCCGGGCGGGCCAGCACCAGGTGGATGATGTTCTCGCTCATGTCGTGCTCGGCGGAGGTGATGAACCGCTTCACGCCGGTGATGTGCCACGAGCCGTCGGCCTGCTGCACGGCCTTGGTGGTGCCGGCGCCGACGTCGGAGCCCGCGTCGGGCTCGGTCAGCACCATGGTGGCGCCCCACTTGCGCTCGAGCATCAGCTCGGCCATGCGCTTCTGGTCCGGGGTGCCCAGCTCGTCGAGGATCGCGGCGAAGGCCGCACCCGAGCCGTACATGAAGACCGCGGGGTTGGCGCCCAGGATCATCTCGAAGGCGCCCCAGGTCAGGGCGTGCGGTGCGCCGAAGCCGCCCAGGTGCTCGGGCAGGTCGAGGCGGGACCACTCGCCGTCCTCGACGGCCTTGTAGGACTTCTTGAACGACTCCGGGATCGTCACGGAGTTCGTGGCCGGGTCGAAGACCGGCGGGTTGCGGTCGGCGTCGACGAAGGAGGCCGCGACCGGGCCCTCCGCGAGCTTGCGGATCTCGGCGAGGATCCCGCGCGCGGTGTCGGCGTCCATCTGCTCGAACGGACCGGTGCCGAACTTGTCCTTGGTGTCGAGGAACTCGAAGAGGTTGAACTCGAGGTCCCGCAGGTTCGCGGTGTAGTGGCTCATGTGCGCTGGGCTCCCGTGCTCCATGCCGATGGACGGCGAATTCCTACTCGCCGGTAACAAACGCTATTACCCATCGGTAACAACGGCAAGGGTGGGGTGCTCCGACACGCCACGAGAGGGCCGTCTGCCCCAGGAGGAGGAGACGGCCCTCTCGGGCGGGTGGAGCGAGCGGCGGGCGTCAGCGGTTGCGGCGGCGGGCCCTCCGCACCAGGCCGGCGAGCCAGACCAGCAGGCCACCGAGCGCGGCGGCGATGAGCAGGGCCAGCACGAGCGGGGCGTCGACGTTGCCGAAGACCAGGCTGATGTCGACGGTCTGGGTGTTGAACACGACGAAGAGCACCAGCACCACGGTCGCGAAGACCAGCAGCGCGAGGGCGAGCGAGCGGCCGATCGTGCGACCCGCGTGCCGCTCGCGTGCCGGCGCCGTGGTCGTCGGGGTGGGAGTGGTCGGGGCCGTGGTGGCCGGCGCAGGTGTGGTCGGCCCGGTGGCGCCGGGACCGGTCGTGGACGGCGCAGTCAGGCCGACGCTCAGCGGATCCCCCGCCGGCGGGGGAGTCGGGGCGCTCACTGCGCGTCCGGCTCGGTGCCGGCCGGGGGATAGGCGGGACCGGCGATGCCGTCGGCGGGACCCTCGGTGGCGCCCAGGGACTCGCGGTCCCCGCCGGGGGCCTTCTCGGCGCCCAGCGGTGCCGCCTCGCGGTCGGAGCCGCGGCCGTTCTCGTCAGGCATGGTCATGACCGGGGTCTGCCCGTGGCGGCGCTCTCGGAAACGGCGGTGATCACCCCGGGGCGGGCGGGGTCGCAGCGGGCCGTGAGGGCCCGGCGGACCCGCGGTGATCTCCGCGCCGTCAGTCTGACAGCGCGGGGCCGGCCTCGTGGTTCGGGTGGCCCTTGGTGCGCTCGCCCTGCTTCATCCGCGCCTCGTAGACGTGCCGGTCGCCGTCGGCGAGCTCGTCACGGGCCCGCGCGTCGTAGGCGCGGAAGGTGCCCCAGTAGTTCTCGTCGAAGTCCTCGACGATCTGGAAGGTCCACCGGTCGGCGATGACGTTGCGGCCGACCAGGTCGCGGTCGAGGTCCGCGGCCAGCTCGCCGGCACCGGCCTTCTCGAACAGCGCGACGGACTCCTGCAGCAGGCGGTCGGCCTTGCCGGTCAGCTGGTGGAACGCATACAGGAAGCCCCGGGCCTGGTCGACGGTCTCCAGGGCCTCGGAGAGCTTGCCCAGCGCCTCGACGGTGGTGTCGTCGAGGTCGGGGCGGGTGCGGTCGTTCGTCACCCGCCCACGGTGCTCCGGCAGATGGTGCACTAAACGCCCGGGCGATCAGTGCACTGAACGCCCCGGAGCGGGAGGTCAGGCGCGGGTGATCGCCGCGTCGATGAGCTTCTCGGCGAGCTGCCGGCCGTGCGCGGCCGGGCCGTCGGGGCCGAGCAGGCCTCCGGAGAGGTACATGCCGTCGATGATCAGGTGCAGCTGGGCCGCGAGGTCCTCGCCGCCTCCGGGGACGACCTCCTCCGCGAGCCGCTCCAGCCGGCCGTACAGCTCGAACTTGTAGTCCGCCGCGGCGCTGCGGGCCGGGTGCTGCGGGTCGTCGTACTCGCTGCTCACGTTGTTGAACGGGCAGCCGCGGAAGCCGGTGCGCGTCACGTCCCGCTCGACGGCGTCGACGACGGAGAGCAGCGCCGCGCGCGGGTCGCCCTCGAGCCGGTCGAGCTCGGCGTCGATGAAGGCCAGCACCGTGGCGGCCTTGCGCGAGAGGTAGGCGCCGACGAGGTCGTCCTTGCTCTTGAAGAGCCGGTAGACCGTCATCTTGCCCAGGCCGGTCTCGCGGACGAGCTCGTCCATGCCGACGCTGCGGGAACTGCGGCTGGCGAAGAGGCGCTCGGCGGTGTCGAGCACGATCGTCTGACGCTCGGCGCGGCTCCGGCGGACCGGGGCCGCGGTGTCGTCGTCGGCGGCGGCGGCGCGGTGCAGTACGGCGGTCACGCAGGGAGCATGCACCGGTGCCGTGACGGAGCAGTTCGCGGCACGCCGACGTGGTTGCTCTGGGTGACGAGGGGCGTTCGGGCTGGTCGGGACGCCGGGGATCGGTGGTGTCTTTGTGGTCACCGACCGTGACGAGTCGCTGTTGCGGGCCCTCAGGTGCGGCGGGTGCGACGGGGGTTGGCGAGCATCCGGGCGACGGCGCGGGCTGCCGCCTCGGCGCGCGGCTCCTCGCTCTGCCCGTGCGAGGGGTCCTGGGTGTTCCGGTGCTGCTCGGCGGTGTCCTCCATGTGTCGCAGCGTGCCCGACAGGTGACCCGGTGAAACCGCCGAACCGGCTGATCACCCCCTGGGAGAGGGAGATCCCGCTCACCCGTCGCGCCGGCGACGGCGGCCGGGGTGCCCGCGGGCGCCCCGGCCGGACTGGTCAGGCGTCCGGGGTGTCCGCCCCGCCGTCGCCCGCCTCGGTGCGCCCCTCGGCGGGCTCCTCCGGGTGCGGCGTGCGCCCGCTGCCGGCCTCCTCGCCCGCGGGATCGCCCTCGGCGCGGTCGGCGCTGCGGGGAGTTCGGTGGGACTCGGTCATGTCGGCTCCTCCTCGTCGGTTCGGGTCGCTGGGCCTGTGCCCGCGCCCTCGCGCGGCGAACCCCGGCGCCCGGGACGCGCGAGGGGCCGGGCGGCGTGAGACTGGGCCGGTGACCCGCGCATTCCGGCCCGGAGCGGCCGCCGGATGACCCGCACCGGCCTGCGCCGCAACGACCCGGCGCAGTACGAGGAGCTCGCCGACCAGTGGTGGGAGCCCGGGGGCGGCTTCGCCGCCCTGCACTGGCTGGCGGCCTCGCGCGCCGAGCACATCCCTCCGGCCGTCGCGCCCGGTGCCCTGTTGGTCGACCTCGCCTGCGGGGGCGGGCTCATGGCGCCGCACGCCGCTCGGCTCGGCTACCGGCACGTGGGCGTCGACCTCGGCACGGCCGGACTGCGCCTGGCCCGCGCGCACGGCGTGCTCCCCGTGCGCGGGTCGGTGCTCGCCGTACCGCTGGCCGACGGATGTGCCGACGTCGTGGTCGCGGGGGAGGTGCTCGAGCACGTGGCCGACGACGTCGCGGTGCTCACCGAGTGCGCCCGCCTCCTGCGCCCCGGCGGCACGCTGGTCCTCGACGCGCTGGCCGACACCCGCATCGGGCGGTTCCTCATGGTCACCGTCGCCGAGCGCCTGCCCGGCGGCCCGCCCCCGGGCATCCACGACCCGGCCCTGTTCGTCGACCGTGCGCGGCTCCTGGCCGCCGCCGAGCGGCTGGGGCTCGACCTGCGCCTGGTCGGGTTGCGCCCCTCGCTGCGCGACGCCGTGGCCTGGTGGCTGGGACGCCGGGGCACCGTCCGCATGGCGCCGGTGCGCTCGACCGCCGTCGTCTTCGCCGGCTACGGGCGGAAGCGGTGAGCGAGCGTCGGCCGAGGGCCACACGTACCGTCTGGACCATGATCCGGAGCAGGTCCGTCGTGGAGCGGCGAGCGTGACCGCGGCCGTCGTCACCGGCGCGGGGTCGGCGCTGCCGACCACGCTGGACCAGCGGACCGCGTGGGACGGTTTCTTCGCGAAGCACTACGAGGGCGTGCGCGCCGCCGAGCGCATCTTCATGGGCGCCGGCGTCCGCAGCCGGCACGCGGTCGCCAACCCCCTGGACGAGGACCTCAGCGGCTGGGGCACCGGCGCGCGGATGGCCCGTTACATCCAGGAGGCCCTGCCGCTGGGCAAGCAGGCCGTGGCCGGTGCGCTCGACGCCGCCGGGCTCGCCCCCGGTGACGTCGGGCTGTTCGCCGTCGCGACCTGCACGGGGTACGCCACCCCGGGGCTGGACATCCGGTTGGCCGCCGACCTCGGCATGCCCCCGGGACTGCAGCGCCTGCTGGTCGGGCACATGGGCTGCTACGCGGCGATCCCGGGGCTGGCCGCCGTCGGCGACTTCGTCACCGCGCGCTCCCGCCCCGCCGTGCTGCTCTGCTGCGAGCTGACCAGCCTGCACGTCCAGCCGGCCCAGCGGGATCTCGAGCAGGTGGTGGCCCACGCGCTCTTCTCCGACGCCGCAGCCGCCGTGGTGCTCGAGCCGGGGGCCGGTCGTGGGCGCCGGTTGGCCGGTGTCGTCGCCCGCACCGATGCCTCCACGGCGGACCACATGACGTGGGACGTCACCGACCTCGGGTTCCGCATGGGGCTGTCGCCCAAGGTGCCCGACGTGCTCTCCCGGCACGTCGGTGACGTCGTGGACGAGCTCCTCGGTGGGGCCGGGCTGACCGTGGAGGACGTCGCGGGCTGGGCCGTGCACCCGGGGGGCCCGCGGATCATCGACGTCGTCCGCGACGAGCTCGGGCTGCGGGAGGAGCAGGTTGCCGCCTCGCGGCGGGTGCTGGCCGAGCACGGCAACTGCTCGTCGGCCACCGTGCTGCTGGTGCTGCAGGAGATGGCCGACGTCGACGGCCCCGTGGTGGCCATGGCCTTCGGTCCGGGGCTCACCCTCTACGCGGCCCTGCTGCTGCCCGCCTGACGACGGGCCCTCCGTCCGCGCGGGCCCGAGGCGGTGCCGTGCGGGGCGGCCACGGGATACCGTGTGTGCCGTGGATCACGTCGGAGGCCCGGTCCGCGTCTTCCTGGTCGACGACCACGAGGTGGTCCGCCGCGGTGTGGCCGAGGTGCTGGAGGACGACCCGGGGATCGCCGTCGCGGGCGAGGCCGGGTCCGTGGCCGAGGCGCTCGCCCGCGTGCCGGCCGTGCGCCCCGACGTCGTCGTCGTGGACATGCGTCTTCCCGACGGGGACGGGGCGGAGCTCTGCCGGGACCTCCGGGCACGGGTTCCGGGACTGCGGTGCCTGGTGCTCACCAGCTACGGCGAGCAGGACGCCCGCGACGCGGCGCAGGCCGCCGGCGCGGCCGGGTTCCTCCTCAAGCAGGTCCGCGGGTCGGCGCTGGTGACGGCGGTGCGCACCGTCGCCGCGGGCGGAACGGTCGCCGTCGACGGGGCGCGGACACCCGCGGCGCGCGTGGGCGAGGACCGGCTGGCGCGGCTCACCGACCAGGAACGCAGCGTGCTCCGGTTGATCGGCGAGGGGCTGACCAACCGGCAGATCGGCGAGCGCATGGGCCTGGCCGAGAAGACGGTGAAGAACTACACGAGCCACCTGTTGGCCAAGCTCGGGCTGGAGCGGCGGACGCAGGCGGCGATCCTCGCCACCGAGCTGCGCGACCACCGGACGCCGGGCCGCTGACGGTCAGCCGGGCAGCGGGACCGCCCACACGATCTCGGTGCCCGAGGTCGCGGCCGACACAGTCAGCCGTCCGCCCCGCCGCTCGGCCCGGTCGGCGAGGTTGGCCAGCCCGCTGCGCACCGTCACCGACGGGAGCCCCCGTCCGTCGTCGGTGACGACGACGCGCAGGTCGTCGGTGATCGTCACGCTCACGGTCACCCGAGCCGCGGCTGCGTGCCGGACGACGTTGGTGACCAGCTCCCGCACCACCGCCACCAGATCAGGCACCAGCTCCGCGGGGAGGTCCTCGATCGCGCCGGAGACGCGCAGGGCCGGCCGGACGCCGTGGCCCTCGGTCACCGAGCGCACGACCTCGGTCAGCCGGTGCCGCACGGCGTCGGGGGAGCTGTCCGCTGCCCCGTGCAGCTCGAAGATCGACGTCCGGATGCGGGCGATCGTCCCGTCGAGCTCGTCGACCCGCTCGGCGATGCGCGCCGCCGCTTCGGGCACGCTGTCCTCCAGTGACCGGCCGAGCCGGTCCAGTGCCAGGGCCGTGGCGAAGATGCGCTGGACCACGTGGTCGTGGAGATCGCGGGCGATGCGGTCCCGGTCGGCCTGCAGCTGGAGACGTCGCTCCCGCTCCTGGCTGCGCGCCAGCTCCATCGACACCGTGGCCTGCGTCGCGAAGGCCGACGCCAGGTCCAGGATCCCGGGCTCGAACGCGGCGCGGCCACGCCTCCGCAGCACTGCGAGCGTGCTCAGCGCCGTCGGGGCGCCGAGGGGGATGTAGAGCGCGGGGCCGTACCAGCGGGCGATCCGCCCGATGACCTCGGGCCGTCGGGTGCCCGGCACCGGCGTCGCGGCGTCCGCGACCAGCTCCGGGACGCCCGAGCGGTGCACGGCCTGCAGCCGGGTGTTGCCCAGCGGCAGGCGCACGCCCTCCATCTCCGCGGCCATCGGCCCCACGGCGGCGGTGATCCGCAGGGATTCGTCGTCCCCGGCCTCCGCGACCAGGACGCCGACCGCGTCGGCGTCGGCCAGTTCGGCGATCCTCGCCGCGGCGTCGCGGAGGACCTGGTCGGTCGGGGCGCCCGAGAGCAGGGCGCTGGCGATCTCGGTGCCCGCCAGTGCCCAGCGCCGGCGCCGGCCGGCGTGCTCGAGCAGGCGGGCGTTCTCGATGGCAAGACCGGCGCCGACGGCCAGTGCGCGAGCGGCGGCGCGGTCCGTGGCGGTGAAGGGGGTGTCCCGCGTGAGCGTCAGGGTGGCGAACGGCGCTCCGTCGGCATCGATCTGCAGGGCGAGCACCGTCGGGGAGGTCCCGCCGGGCGCGGGTGCGGACCGGTCCGCCCCGCGGTCCCTCGCGTGCACCGTGAGGGTGGCGTGGCCCGCGCCGACGTGTGCCGCCGCCGCGTCGGCCACCCGGCGCAGCGCGACCGCGAGCGGGCCGTCCGGGGACGACGGCGGGCTGGCGGAGGCGGCGCTCGTCGGAGACCCGGAGGGATCGGGCGGGGGCACGGCCCGAACCGTAGGAGCGCCGGTACCGGCGCGGAAGCACTCCGCTCATGGTGGTGCGCGATCCGGTCGCCTCCCAGGGACCAAGGACCCGGCGGGCGGCAGTGGTCAGGAGGCGGGTGAGCCGACGGGGGCGCGGCGGGGAGCGCGCAGGTACCGGGCACGCAGACGTGGTGGCCGGGGGCCGCGGAGCGGCCGGGTACGCCGGGATCCGGCGAGTGGAGCGGGTGACGAGAATCGAACTCGCACTGTCAGCTTGGGAAGCTGATGTTCTACCATTGAACTACACCCGCGAACGGCGACGAGACTACCTCGTGGCCCCGCCGCCGCGGCATCCGGCCCCGTTCAGCGGCGCATCTCCGCCAGGAAGCCGGTGGCCTCCGAGCGCAGCTTCTCCGCCATCTGCGACAGGCCCGTGACGTCGTCGTAGCCGGTGTTCAGCGATGCCGATCCGTCCACGGCGGCGGCGATGCCGTCGACCAGGCCGTTCATCTCGTCGACGGTGCCACCGACACTGCTCATCACCTCGGCCACGTCCTCCGACGCCTGCCGGATCTGCTCCACCTGCGCGGTGACCCGCTCGGTGGCCCGCCCGGTCTGGTCGGCGAGGTCCTTGACCTCCGAGGCGACGACGGCGAACCCCTTGCCGGCCTCGCCGGCTCGGGCTGCCTCGATGGTCGCGTTGAGCGCCAGCAGGCGGGTCTGCGCTGCGACCGAGTCGATCAGCGCGATGATCTCCTTGATCTCGCTCGAGGACCGGGTGAGGGAGGAGATCGTGTCGCGCGCGGTGCCCACCTCCGTGCTGGCCGCGGTCGCCGCCGCGGTGAGCCCCGACGCCGAGGCGCTCAGCTCGGTGGCCGCCGTCGCGACCTGCTCGGACATGGACAGCACGACCGACTCGAACTCGTCGGCCAGGCGGAGCCGGCTGGTCTGTGCCTCCGCGACCCGCCCGTCGGTCTCCTGCATGGCGTGCCGCGCGGCGTTGATGTCGCTCGCGCTGCGGCGGAACGCGCCGAGCAACCCGGTGGTCAGCAGCTTCCGGTGGAAGCGGCCCTCGGCAGCAGAGCTCAGCGCGGCCGAGGACTCCCGCACGAAGGCGTCGGAGACGTCGAGCACCCGGTTGAGGGCGTGGTGCAGCGCCACGAGCTCGGGAACGCTCTCGGTGGTGGGCGTCAGCCGGCTGCGGATCTCGAGGTCGCCCTTGGCGACCGCCTCGCACGCCCCGGTCAGCTGGCGGACGAACTCGCGATGGACGGCGAGCTCCTCGGCATCGGTCCGGCGAGCGGCGTCGCGCCCGGATCGCTTGGCCATCTCAGCTCTCCTCGCGATTGATGATCGTCCAGACGAACTCCTCGTAGGTCTGCTGCTGCTCGGCGAGCACGTCGGCGAGCAGCCGCGAGGAGGCGTCGACCGCGGCGCGGGCGTTCGGGTGCCGCCGCTCCTCGGCCAGCAACCGCGTGTAGAGCGGCTGGACCCGGGTGATCGCCGCGGCCGAGGGCTTGCGGCGGTTCGAGTGGTAGCCGACGACGCGGCCGTCGGCCCCCCGAGAGGGCGTCACGTGCGCGAGGACCCAGTAGTGGCCGCCGTCGGCAGCGAGGTTGTTGATGTAGGCGAAGATCTCCTGCCCGGTGCCCAGGGTGTCCCAGAGCAGCTTGAAGACCGCCCGGGGCATCTCGGGGTGCCGGATCATGTTGTGCGGCTGCCCCAGCACCTCGTCGAGCTGGTAGCCGCTCACCCGCAGGAAGACGTCGTTGGCGTAGGTGATGATCCCGCGGGGATCGGTCTTGGAGACGATCAGCTCGTCGGGGGAGAAGCTGCGTTCGCGCCCCGTCGGGCGCACGGCGGCACGGCTGCCGCGGGGTGCCGGGGGTGCCGGCCGGGTGTCGAGCACGAACGTCTCCCTGGGAGTCGGGTTGTGCCCTTCTCATCGGCGGGCGGCGAGCCCGGTGGAACCGTGTCGTGGACGACACCGCGCCCCGTCCGCACGGGGAAGTCGGACGGGGCGCGGTGGTTCGGGGGCGCCGTTCGGGCGCGGGAGGTGGGCGTCAGATGGCGACGCCGGTGCAGGCGACCGTGCAGTCCACCGACCAGATCGAGGACAGTGCGCGGAAGCGCTCGGAGCGGACCAGCCGCTCGCCCGAGGGCCCCGTCCGGACCACCTGCACGGCCGGTGGGGTCGCTCCCGCTCCCGGGGAGGCGCCGGGGGACGTGCCGCCGGGCGGCGTGCCCGGCGCCGTGGTGCCGGGGGCGGTGGTGCCGGGGGTGGTGGTGCCGGGGGTGGTGGTGCCGGGCGTGGTGGTCCCCGGGGTCGTGCCGCCCGGTCCGGTCCCGACGACCTCGGCGTAGGTGAGCGCGTTGGTCAGCACGGCGGACCGGCCGTCGGCGGCGTGCACCGACACGTCGTAGCTCCCGGCCACGCGGGCGGGGACCCGGAACACCAGGCGCGTCGTGCTGCTCTGGACGACGGTCGCCGTCGCGCTGGCGCCGATCCGCACCGTCGGGTCCGCGGGGAGCGCCAGCCCGGTGATGGTGACGAGCGTGCCACCCGCAGTCGAGACCACGTCGGGGCTCAGCGAGGTGATGCGGAAGACGCCGGCCTCCGGATAGGTGGTCGTCCCGGGGGTGACCGGAGAGCTCCCGCCGGTCCCGGGCGAGGTCGTCCCCGGGGTGGTGGTGCCGGGGGTGGTGGTGCCCGGCGTCGTGCCGGGAGTGGTGGTCCCCGGGGTGGTGGTGCCGGGGGTGGTGGTCCCCGGCGTCGCGCCGGGAGTGGTCGTCCCCGGGGTGGTGGTGCCCGGCGTGGTGGTGCCCGGCGTCGTCCCCGGAGTGGTCCCGGGCGTCGTCGTCCCCGGGGTGGTCCCGGGCGTGGTCGTCCCCGGAGTGGTCCCGGGCGTCGTCGTCCCCGGGGAGGTGCCGGGCGTGGTGGTCCCCGGGGTCGCGCCGGGGAAGCTGGGCGACGTGCCGCCCGGCGGGGTCGGGGCGGCCCCGGGCGCCGGCACGGTCGTGCCGGGCGTGGTCGTCCCCGGCGACGTCGAGCCGGGCGGGGTCGTGCCCGGTGAGGAGCCGCCCGGCGCCGGCGTGCCCGGGGAGCTGACCAGCAGCGGTGCGGCGTGCATCCGGCCCAGCGGCTCCCCGTCGCGGTAGAGCTGCACGGTGAGCACGTAGCGGCCCTCGGCCAGCTCCATCGACGGCGTCAGCCCGACGCCGTCCAGGTCGGCCGTGCCCAGGTCGAACCGTGCGTCACCGGCGTCGTCGGTGGGCACGGTCGTCCCGTCGAGCGTCACGGCCTTCTCCGCCAGGGCCCAGATCTCGCCCTGGTACTCCATGCCGAGGCCGAGATCGACCGCGTAGGCGCCGGTGCCACCGGGGGTGCTGATGCCGATCGTGGGGCTCACGGTGCCCGGCCGGGCCGTCATCGAGGTGAAGGCGTACTGCACCGCCGCGCCGTCGGCGTCCGCGAGGTGGGCCAGCGAGAGCCGGCCACCGCTGACCGACCGCCCGGTGAAGGCGGGGACGGGGTCGACGTCGGCCAGCAGGGCGGCCTTCAGGTCTGCGGCCGTCGCGGTGGGCATCGCGGCGCGGTAGAGGGCGACCGCGGCGGTCACGTGCGGCGCGGCGATGGACGTGCCGTCGACCAGCCGCATCCCGCCGTCGTTCCAGGTGGTCGCCACCTTGTACCCGGGGGCGAAGAGGTCGACCGAGGCCGCGCCGAAGGCGGAGTGGCCGGCCATGCCGTCGGCGGCCGTGGAGCTGCCCACCGTGACGATGTTGGGGTCGGTCAGGCTGGCCGGGTAGAGCGGGGCGGCGTCGCGGTCGGCCGAGTCGTTGCCCGCGGCGGCCACGACCAGCACGCCGTGCGCGTCGGCGTAGGCGATCGCCGAGCGGAGCGCCGACAGGGCCGAGCCGGTGAACTGGCCGCCCCACGAGGCGTTGACGACGTCGGCGCCGTGGTCGACGGCGTAGCGGATGGCCGTGGCGCAGAGGTAGGCGTCCACGGTGCCGCCACCGCCGGCGACCAGGGGCATGATCTGCACGTCGGGGGCGACGCCGGCCGAGAAGCGGCCGTTGCCCGCCCGTGCCCCGATCACCCCGGCGACGCTGGTGCCGTGCTCGCCCAGCGTGCCGTTGTCGACGTCGGCGCTGTTCGCGTAGAAGTTCCAGCCGTGGCAGTCGCCGGCCAGGCCGTTGCCGTCGGTGTCGACGGAACCGCAGGGCTGATCGGGGTTGGTCCACAGCGAACCGGCCAGGTCGGGGTGGTCGGAGTCGAACCCGGTGTCCACGACGGCGACGACCCGGCCGGTGCCGGTGCCGGTGTCCCAGCCGGTGGTGGCGTCGACGTCGGCGTCGGGCACCGCGCTCTGCAGGTAGGCGTTGCTGCCGGTGTTCTCCAGGTTCCAGCCGTAGGACGCGAAGTAGGGGTCGGTGACGGTGCCGAGCACCGGCAGCGAGGTCGACGTCGCGACGTCGGCGACGCCGGGCACGGCGCGCAGCCGGTCGGCGCCGACGCCGTCGACCGCGACGAGCACCTGGCCGCCCTCCACCCGCTGGGCGCTGTCCACGCCGGGGACGGCGTCGAGCGACGAGAGCAGGGCGTCCGTGGCGGTGCCCGGGTGCGCGGTGAGCACCAGCCGGGTCAGCCCGTCACCGGGACCGAAGCCGGTCGCCTGCTCGATCGGGGGCTGCGCCCAGGCCGAGACGACGGCGGCACCGGCGTAGCCGGCCACCACGGCGGTCGCCAGGACCGCACCCACGACCCGCGTGCTCGTCATCCGTCCGCAGCCCTCCGCACCCGTCCGTCCGGCCGGTCCGGGGACGTTCTGGGTGGCAACGGCGCCGGTGACGAGCGGCTTGAGGGAGCCCGGCCGCATTCACCCGGAGGGAGGGGCCGGCGCGTTCCCTAGACTCCGCGCCATGCTGCTGAGCGACCGCGACATCACGGCCGCGATCGCCGAGGGACGCCTCGGCATCGACCCCTACGACCCGGCCCTGGTGCAGCCCTCGAGCATCGACGTCCGGCTGGACCGCTACTTCCGCGTGTTCAACAACAGCCGGTACACCCACATCGACCCGGCCGAGCAGCAGGACGACCTGACCACGCTGGTCGAGCCCGACGGCGACGAGCCGTTCGTGCTGCACCCGGGTGAGTTCGTGCTGGGCTCGACGCTGGAGGTCATCACCCTCCCCGACGACCTCGCCGCGCGGCTGGAGGGGAAGTCCTCGCTCGGGCGCCTCGGGCTGCTCACCCACTCGACCGCCGGCTTCGTCGACCCCGGGTTCTCCGGCCACATCACCCTGGAGCTGTCGAACGTGGCCAACCTGCCGATCACGCTGTGGCCCGGCATGAAGATCGGCCAGCTGTGCATGTTCCGGCTCACCAGCGCCGCGGAGCACCCGTACGGCTCGGCGGTCTACGGCTCCCGGTACCAGGACCAGCGCGGCCCGACGCCGTCGCGGTCCTACCGGAACTTCACCCGCGCGGAGACCCGCCGTCCCGGCTGACCGGTGAGCTGACCGGTGCCTCGGCGCCGGCCACCTCGATCTGGTCCTCCCGGGGCCCGGTAGCACCCACCGGCAGCAGGCCGGCGATCTCGTCGTCGACGAAGCGGTCCCGGGTGACCACCCGGCCCAGCACCCACAGCGCGGCGACGCCGGCGAGCAGCATCACGAACATGCCGTCGTACCCGCCGGTGGCCCCGCGCAGCACGCCCACGAGCAGCGGCCCGGCGCCGGCGATGAGGTACCCCCAGCCCTGGGTGACGGTGGAGAGCGCCGCCGTCGTCACCGGCGTGCGGGCCCGCAGCCCCAGGAGCGCCAGCACCATCGCGAAGGTCCCCAGCCCCAGGCCCAGCATCGTCATCCAGAGCCACGGCGCGGCCAGGGGCGCCGTCCAGAGGCCCACCCAGCCGATCACGTAGCAGCTCATGAAGAAGCAGAGCAGGGGCCACTGCAGGCGCGCCCGCCCGGTGAGCACCGGGACGACCCCGTTCACCGGGATGGCCACGACGGCGTTGACCCCGAGCAGCAGGCCGGCGGTGGCCGCGCTCAGCCCGGTGTCGCGCAGGTACTGCGCCGACCAGCCCACGATCACGTAGGCCTGCATCGCCTGCAGGCCGAAGAAGACGGTGAGGGCCAGCGCGAGCCTGCTGCGCAGCAGGGTGCGGAGCCGGACGGCGGTGTGCGTGGCACGGGACGCGCCGGGCGAGGGGCGCACCAGCAGCCAGGGGAGAGCCGCGACCAGGGCCAGCGCGGCCCAGACGCCGAGCGCCCAGCGCCACCCGCCCTCGCCGACGGCGTCGGCGATCGGCTGGGTGGCCACCGACGAGACGGCGGCGCCCACGCTCAACGCGGTGCTGTACGCCCCGACGAGCAGGCCGGTCCGGCCGGGGAAGTAGCGCTTCACGATGCCCGGGAGCAGCACGTTGCCCAGGGCGCCGCCGGTCATCGCCATGACGGTGCCGACGACGAACAGCGCGAACGAGCCGGCCACGCTGCGCAGCACCAGCCCGGCGGCCATCGCGAGCAGCGCACCGGCCAGCACGTGCGAGTCGCGGAAGCGAGCCGACAGCGGCGGCCCGGCGAACCCGAGGGCGGCGAAGCAGAGGACGGGGAGCGACGTGAGGAGCCCGGCGAGGCCGCTGGAGAGCCCGAGCCCCTGCTCGATCTCCTCGAGCACGGGGCCGATGCTGTTGACTGCCGTCCGGAGGTTCAGGCCCGTGAGCACGATCGCGACGGCGACGAGCGCCAGACCGCGGCCGGCGGTCCCGGCCGGTGCGGGAACGGAGGGGGCGCTGGAGCTCACCGGTCGATCGTCCTCCATGACCGGCGGCACACCGGCGGCGCCCCGGACCCTCAGGCGCGCACCCGCCGCAGCCGCTCGACCTTCGGGACGGTGCCCGGGATGCGGTGCCACACGGCCCGCTGCACGGCGAGGGTGGCCAGCGCCGCCACGAGGATGCCCGCCAGGTTGATGCCCAGCTGGGTGGCGGCCCGCAGCAGCTCCGGTCCGCCGCCGAGGGCCAGGGAGAGCGCCATGTCCGCCGCGGCGGGAACCGTGGTGACGGAGATGAACACCCCGACCAGGGCGCCGCTCTTGGCCGAGGTCAGGGAGAGCACGCCCGCGATCCCGGCCAGGACGGCCACGACCAACGACCACCGGTCCGGCGCGGTGATGAAGCCGGTCGCCGGCCGCTCGGCGTCGAGCAGCTCGGTGCCGAACCATCCCAGCCCGCGTCCGACCAGCACGACCAGCGTGGTCACGGCGATCGCCACGACGAAGCCGAGGACCAGCGAGATCGCGGCCTGGCGGGCGATGGAGGGGCGTCGGTGCAGGACGGACACCGCGAGCGCGGCCAGCGGCCCGAACTCGGGCCCGAGCACCATTGCGCCGATCACCAGGATCGCCGAGTCGTTGATGATCGCGATGGCGCCCAGCAGGGTGGCGATGGTGAGGAATGCCAGGTAGGACACCGACAGCGCGGAGTCGGCGTCGGTGGTGCGCACCACCTGCTCCCAGACGACGGCATCGGAGCCGTCGCCGGGCGCGCGGTCCTCGGCTCGGCGCGCGGCGGAGGAGACGGCGGCGTCGACGGTGACGAGCGCGATGCCGCCGTCGCGGTCGATGCCGAGGTCCCGCAGCGCGGCCACCAGGCCGTCGGCGGACTCGCGGGCGACGTCGGCCAGGACCAGGTCCCCGGCGGGGGAGAGCGCGGCGCCCGGCAGGACGGCGAGGTGGGCGGTGCCGGGGTCGTCGGTGAACAGGCTGCGCACCTGGGCGGTCCGGTCGGCGGGGACGGTGACCCGCAGCTGCATCAGCACGCGGCTGTTGTATCGCGGAACGACGACGGCGCGCGTCCCCGGGCCGGGGACGCGCGCCGTCGTGGTGCGGTGTATCAGGCGGTGGGGCCGTGCTCCGTGGCCGCGGAGCCCTCGCCGACCGGGTCGGCGTCGGGGGAGGTGCCGACGTCCGGGCCCTGCTCGGCGCCCTGGGCCGAGACCGCCACCGGCTGCATGGAGCGCAGCAGGATCTGGCTGACGTCGAGGACCTCGACGTGCTCGCCGGCCTCGCCGTTCTGCTTCTTGCTGGTGAGGGCGTCGCTCAGCATCGTGATGCAGAACGGGCAGGCGGTGGAGATCACGTCGGGATCGAGCTCGAGGGCCTCCTCGGTGCGCTCCATGTTGATCCGCTTGCCGATCTTCTCCTCCATCCACATGCGGGCACCGCCGGCGCCGCAGCAGAAGCCACGGTCCTTGCAGCGGTGCATCTCCTGCGTGGACAGGCCCTGGACGGAGTCGAGGATCTCCCGCGGGGGCGTGTAGACCTTGTTGTGCCGGCCCAGGAAGCACGGGTCGTGGTAGGTGACCTTGCGGTCGACCGGGGTGACCGGCACGAGCCGGCCCTCCTCCACGAGCTGGCCGAGCAGCTGGGTGTGGTGCACGACCTCGTACTCGCCGCCGACCTGCGGGTACTCCCGGCCGAGCGAGTTGAAGCAGTGCGGGCAGGTCGCCACGATCTTGCGGGTGCCGGGCACGCGGCCCTCGAAGACGCCGTTGAGGGTCTCGACGTTCTCCATGGCCAGCTGCTGGAACAGGAACTCGTTGCCCATGCGGCGGGCCGGGTCGCCGGAGCAGGTCTCGCCGTTGCCGAGGACGGCGAACTCGACGCCCGCGGTGTGCAGCAGCTCGGCGACGGCCTTGGTGACCTTCTTGGCGCGGTCGTCGACGGCGCCGGCGCAGCCGACCCAGAACAGGTACTCGACCTCGGCCGGCAGCGGGCCGTCGGCCATGCGGACCTCGAAGTCGAGCTCCTTGATCCAGTCCTCGCGGACGTTGCCGCCCATGCCCCACGGGTTCCCGCGCTTCTCGAGGTTGGTCATCATGACGCCGGCCTCGGACGGGAAGTTCGACTCGATGAGCACCTGGTAGCGGCGCATGTCGTCGATGTGGTCGATGTGCTCGATGTCCACCGGGCACTGCTCGACGCAGGCACCGCAGTTGGTGCAGCTCCAGAGGACGTCGGGGTCGATGACGCCGCCCTCCTCGAGGGTGCCGACCAGCGGGCGGTGGGCCTGCGCGTCGTTGGTGCCCTCGATGCGCGCGTAGCCGCTGGCCCACACCTGCTCGTCCGACGGCTTGAGCACGTCGTAGTCCGGCATCGTCTCCGAGGCCGTCTTCTCACCGAGGAGGTAGGGAGCCTTCGCGTAGAGGTGATCGCGAAGATCCATGATCACCATCTTCGGGCTGAGCGGCTTGCCCGTGTTCCACGCCGGGCACTGGCTCTGGCACCGACCGCGCTCCGTGCAGGTGGTGAAGTCGAGCATGCCCTTCCAGGTGAAGTCCTCGATCTTGCCGCGACCGAAGACGTCGTCCTCGCCCGGGTCCTCGAAGTCGATCGGCTTGCCGCCGGAGGTCATCGGCAGCAGCGGGCCGAGCGCCGGGGCACCGTCGGCGTTCCGCTTGGCGTAGATGTTCAGGAACGCGCTGAACCGGTGCCAGGCCACACCCATGTTCAGGATCCGGCTGATCACCACGAGCCAGGTGAGGCTGACGACGATCTTCACGAAGGCGACGACGGTCAGCAGGTCGGGGCTGTCGGGGAGCACGGTGGCCAGGGCCCCGGAGATCGGGTGCGACCAGGCCGGCGCGTCGGTGAGGTCCGAGGAGACCTTGAGCGCGCGGATCAGCAGGATGCAGATGCCGACGGTGGCGACGACGAACTCGACGAAGTAGCCGCGGCCCTCGTTCGACCCGGCGAAGCGGCTCTTGCGGCCCTGCCGGCGCGGGTGGTCCTTCTGGCGCCGGTAGATCAGGTACAGGATCCCGAGGATCGTGCCGGTGCCGATGATGTCGGCGAACAGGTTCCACAGGAACCACTCGCCGATCAGCGGCAGGTGGAACGCCGGGTTCCAGACCTCGCCGAAGGCCTCGACCAGCGTGAGGAACAGGCCGTAGAAGCCCATGAAGACGAACCAGTGGGCCGCGCCGATGCTCGACCACTTGAGCATCCGGGTGTGGCCCAGCGACTCGACGAGCGTCGTCTTCAACCGGGTCTTGACCGGTCCCCAACGGGTCCCGTCGGGCTGGCCGGTCCGGATGATGCGGACCATCGCGCGGACGGCCCGGTAGGCCATCACCGAGGCCACGATCAGGAACAGGACGCTGATCGTCCCGAGGACGATCTGCAGCGGGCCCGTCATGTTTTCCCCTCCCGTACGCCAGACGGCGTCGGCTGACTCCCGTCGGCCACGTGGGGCGACGAGGCTGTGTGTGGTGCGCGGGCCGATCGCGCGGCTCGGGAGCCGGGCGTGCGGATCGCGTGCGGGCACCGCTGCCCGCACTGGTGCGCACGATAGCGGGCGCGCCAGGAGGCTACTCGCGGGTAACCACTGCGCGCCGCCGCCGTGCCGCCCGTCCCCGCCGGGCGCCCCGCCGCCGCGGCGCTCAGGCCCTCCTGGTGCGACCTCGCGCACGGGGAGTCGCGGTGGACCGGCGGCCGACGGCGCCGGGGTGGGCCGGACGCGCGCAGCAGTGCCGCCTCGACGGTCGGCCGGCGGCTGCCGAGGTCGGCGTCGGCGATCCGCAGCACGCCGATGCCGAGCGCGCGCAGCTCGTCCTCCCGGCGCTTCTCCTCCCGGAGGCACCCGGCCGGGGTCACGCCACGGATCGGTGTGCTCCACCTCGCCGTCGAGCTCCACCTCGCCGTCGAGCTCCGCGGCGACGGCGGCGTCGCCGAACCACGCGTCGACGACGGCGGCCGGGCGGGCCCCGGTGGAGATCCCCACCCAGGGCGGGAGGAGAAAGTTGAGTCGACCTTGCGCACCCCGGGAACATCGTCGCGGGAGCGGCCGTTACGGTGGACAGGAAAGTTGAGCGAACCCCGCGCAAGGTGGATCCCGAGCGCGGCGGCCGCCCAGCTGCCACGAACCAGCACCACCCCCGCACACGGAAGAGAGGCCACCTCCATGGCTCGAGCGGTCGGTATCGACCTCGGCACCACGAACTCCGTCGTCACCGTCCTCGAGGGCGGTGAGCCGACGGTCATCGCGAACTCCGAGGGCTCGCGCACCACGCCGTCGGTCGTCGCCTTCGCCAAGAACGGCGAGGTCCTCGTCGGCCAGTCGGCCAAGAACCAGGCGGTCACCAACGTCGACCGCACCATCCGGTCGGTGAAGCGCCACATGGGCACGACGTGGACCACCGACGAGATCGACGGCAAGAAGTACACCGCGCAGGAGATCTCCGCCCGCATCCTGCAGAAGCTGAAGCGGGACGCCGAGACCTACCTGGGCGAGCCGGTCACCGACGCCGTCATCACCGTGCCGGCCTACTTCGAGGACGCGCAGCGCCAGGCCACCAAGGAGGCCGGTGAGATCGCGGGCCTCAACGTCCTGCGCATCGTCAACGAGCCGACCGCGGCCGCGCTGGCCTACGGCCTGGACAAGGGCGAGACCGAGCAGACGATCCTCGTGTTCGACCTCGGTGGCGGCACCTTCGACGTCTCCCTGCTGGAGATCGGGGACGGCGTCATCGAGGTGAAGGCCACCGCCGGTGACAACCACCTCGGTGGTGACGACTGGGACCAGAAGGTCATGGACCACCTGGTCAAGACCTTCAACGCATCCAACGGCATCGACCTGTCCAAGGACAAGCTGGCCATGCAGCGCCTCCGCGAGGCCGCCGAGAAGGCCAAGATCGAGCTGTCCGGCGCCCAGTCGACCAACATCAACCTGCCCTACATCACCGCCGGTGCCGAGGGCCCGCTGCACCTCGACGTCACGATCACCCGCGCCGAGTTCCAGCGGATGACGCAGGACCTGCTCGACCGCACCCGCGCACCGTTCAACCAGGCGATCCGCGACGCCGGCATCTCCGTCGGCCAGATCGACCACGTCGTGCTCGTCGGTGGCTCGACCCGCATGCCGGCCGTGTCCGACCTGGTGCGCGAGCTCACCGGGGGCAAGGAGCCCAACAAGGGCGTCAACCCCGACGAGGTCGTGGCCATCGGTGCCGCGCTGCAGGCTGGTGTGCTCCGCGGTGAGGTCAAGGACGTCCTGCTCCTCGACGTCACCCCGCTGTCCCTGGGCATCGAGACCAAGGGCGGGATCATGACCAAGCTCATCGAGCGCAACACCACGATCCCGACCAAGCGCAGCGAGATCTTCACGACGGCCGACGACAACCAGCCGTCCGTGCAGATCCAGGTGTTCCAGGGCGAGCGCGAGATGGCCGCCTACAACAAGAAGCTCGGCATGTTCGAGCTGACCGGTCTGCCCCCGGCGCCCCGCGGCGTCCCGCAGATCGAGGTCGCCTTCGACATCGACGCCAACGGCATCGTGCACGTGTCGGCCAAGGACCTCGGCACGGGCAAGGAGCAGTCGATGACCATCACCGGCGGCTCGGCCCTCCCGAAGGACGACATCGAGCGGATGATGAAGGACGCCGAGGCGCACGCCGAGGAGGACAAGAAGCGTCGCGACGAGGCGGAGACCCGCAACCTGGCGGAGTCGCTGCAGTACCAGACCGAGAAGTTCCTGGCCGAGAACGGCGACAAGATCCCGGCCGAGAAGAAGGACGAGCTCGGCGAGGCGCTGACCGAGCTGCGCAGCGCTCTGGGCGGTTCCGACATCGCCGCCATCAAGGCCGCGCAGGAGAAGGTGGCCCGCGTGTCCCAGGAGGTCGGCGGGGCGCTCTACGCGCAGCAGGCCGAGGCCGCCGGCGCGGGTGCGCCGGGAGCCGAGGGCGGCGACCAGGGTGCGGCGCCGGCCGGTGACGACGACGTCGTCGACGCCGAGATCGTCGACGAGGACACCGACCGCCGATGACGGACCGGGACGAGCAGCCGCGGGTCGTCATCCGCGACAAGCGGCGGATCGACCCGACCAGTGGTGAGGTCCGTGCGCCGGCCGGCGAGCAGCCGGCCGGCGCACGGCCCGGTCCCGACCTCCCAGGGGAGCACATGAGCGAGAACGAGACGCCGGTCGACGAGATGCCGGCGGCCCAGCCCACCAGCGGTGACGGCGGCGACCTGAGCCAGCAGCTGGCCGAGCGCACCGAGGACCTGCAGCGGGTCACCGCCGAGTACGCCAACTACCGGCGGCGGGTCGACCGCGACCGGTCGCTGGTGGTCGACCAGGCGGCCGAGCGGTTCGCCGCGCAGCTGTTCCCGATCGTCGACGACATCGAGCGGGCGCGGGACCACGGCGACCTGACCGGTGCCTTCAAGACCGTGGGCGACCGGATCCTCGGTCTGCTCGACGGGCTCGGCGTGGAGGCCTTCGGCGCGGCGGGTGACGAGTTCGACCCGTCGCTGCACGAGGCGGTCATGCACGACACCTCCGCGGACGTGTCGGTCCCGACGGCGACCACGGTGCTCCGGCAGGGTTTCCGCCGCGGGGACCGCGTCCTGCGCACCGCGATGGTCGCGGTGACCGAGCCGGAGAACCCGGCACCCGCCGCCGCGCAGCCCGCCGGCGACGAGGCCGGCACGCCGGCGTCCGACTGATTCCGGGAGGGGGCGTCGATGAGCACCCGTGACTTCATCGAGAAGGACTACTACGGCGCGCTCGGCGTCCCCCAGGACGCCGACGCCGCCGCGATCAAGAAGGCCTACCGCAAGCTGGCCCAGGAGCTGCACCCGGACAAGAACCCGGGCAACACCGAGGCAGAGGCCCGCTTCAAGGAGGTCTCCGAGGCCTACGACGTGCTCTCCGACCAGAAGCGGCGCGGTGAGTACGACGAGGCGCGACGGCTGTTCGGCGCCGGGGGTGCCGGCGCCCGTGCCGGCTTCCCCGGAGGCTTCCCGGGGGCCGGCGGTCAGGCCTTCGACCTCGGCGACCTCTTCGGCGCCGCCGGGGCCGGCTCCCGCGGTGCGGGGGCCGGCGCCGGTGGGCTGGGGGACATCCTGGGCGGGCTGTTCGGCGGCGCCGGCGGCGGTGCCCGGGCCCGCAGCCAGGCCGCGTCGGGCCCGGCCCGGGGGCAGGACGTCGAGACCGAGGCGACCCTCTCCTTCGAGGAGGCGGTCCTCGGGGTGACGGTGCCCCTGCGCATGCAGAGCCCGGGGAGCTGTCCGACCTGTGCCGGCAGCGGTGCCAAGCCCGGGACCAGCCCGCACACCTGTCCGGTGTGCCAGGGCGCCGGTGTCACCAGCCGCAGCCAGGGGGCGTTCGCCTTCTCCGAGCCGTGCCGCAACTGCCGCGGCAGCGGTCAGGTGGTCGACGACCCCTGCCCGACGTGCTCCGGCAGCGGCATCACCACCCAGACCCGCACGATCACCGTCCGGATCCCCGCCGGGGTCAAGGACGGGCAGCGGATCCGGCTGCCGGGCAAGGGGGCGCCGGGACGTCGCGGTGGGCCGGCCGGTGACCTCTTCGTCGTCGTCCACGTCGCCGAGCACCCGTTGTTCGGGCGCAAGGGCGAGGACCTGCTCCTGACCGTGCCGATCACGTTCGCCGAGGCCGCGCTGGGCACGACGCTGACCGTTCCCACCCTCGACGGCAGCGTCTCCCTCAAGGTGCCGGCCGGCACGTCCGGCGGTCGCACCCTGCGGGTGCGCGGCCGCGGCGTGCCGGGCAAGGGGCGGACGGGTGACCTGCTCGTGACGGTGGAGGTGGCCGTTCCCGTGCGCCTGACGCCGGCCCAGCGCAAGGTCATCGAGTCGCTGGCCGAGGAGATGGACGAGGACCCGCGTCCGGAGATCACCGCGGCGGTGAAGGGCGGGGCCGAGCGGTGAGCCACCCGCTGGACCCGGCCTCCGACGCCTCGCGCGCCGTGGCGGAGGACGCGCCCGTGTTCGTCATCTCGGTGGCCGCCGAGCTGGCCGGGATGCACGCGCAGACGCTGCGTCAGTACGACCGGCTCGGACTGGTGAGCCCGGGGCGGACCGCCGGTGGCGGCCGGCGGTACAGCCCGCGGGACGTCGCTCTGCTGCGTGAGGTGCAGCGCCTCTCGCAGGAGGACGGCGTCAACCTCGCGGGGATCAAGCGGATCATCGACCTCGAGTCGCAGGTCGAGGCGCTGCAGGCGCGCGTGCACGAGCTGCTCGACGAGCTCCAGCACTCGGAGAACCGCCGGATGGCGGCCGAGGCCGCGGTCCCGGCGGCCTACCGCGCAGACCTCGTGCCGCTGCGCCGGTCCAGCCAGGCCCTCGTGGTCTGGCGGCCGGGCGCCGGCCGGTGAATGCTCTGCCGGTGGACGCGCACGACGCATACGTGGCCCTGGAGCGGGAGATCGGCCTCTTGCTCCGCCGCTCCCGGGCGATCTCGACCCGGCTGGCCCGCGAGCTGCACCCCGACCTCGACGGTGCGGCCTACGGGTTGCTGGCCCTGCTCCAGGACGCCGGGCCGCTGCGGGCCAGCGACCTGGTGACCCGGCTGGGTCTGGACAAGAGCACTGTCAGCCGGCAGATCTCGAGCCTGGTGGACCTGGGCCTGGTCGACCGCTCGGCCGATCCCGACGACGGGCGGGCGCAGGTGCTGACCCCCTCGCGCGAGGGCACGGCACGGCTCAGCCGGATCCGGGACGCGCGGCGCGCCCGCTGGGAGGACGACCTCTCCGGGTGGGCCACCGACGACGTCGCCACGCTGGCGGCGCTGCTCGGCCGGCTGAACCGGCTGGGCGAGGCCCGCGAGACCGAGGCCGTGGAGGAGTCCACCGTCTCCTGATCCGAGTGACCGGCGACACGGCGGTCGGCCGTTGCAGACCACAACCATTCAAGAGTATGGTTGCGGTCTGCAAGTTCTTGATCGTCCGTGAGGAACCCGCATGTCACTCAGCCCGGAGACCCGGGAGCGCCTGACGGTGAGCATCGCCCAGCTCGTACGGAGCGGGCGTCACATCAGCTCCCGGGTGGCGAACCAGCTGCACGGCGACCTGCCGTCCTACGGCTGGCCGTTGCTGCTCCCGCTCGAGCACGACGGTGCACTGCGCTGCAGCGCCCTGGCCGTGCGTGCCGGCGTCGACGTCTCGGTCGCCAGCCGCCAGGTGGCCGCGCTCGAGCGCGCCGGGTACCTGCAGCGGCGTCCCGACCCGGCCGACGGGCGGGCCAGCCTGCTCCAGATCACGCCCCGCGGCCACGAGGCCCTCGCCGCGTCCCGCGCACTGCGCTCGGAGTGGACGGGCACGGCCCTGGCGGAGTGGGACGACGAGGACGCGCTCCGCCTGGCCGACCTGATCGACCGCCTGCTCACCGACATCGAGCGCACCGCGCCCACGCCGGCGTCCCCCGAGGCCGGCACGGCCCAGGCGGTGGCCGGATGACCGACCACGCCGCACCCACCTCAGCACCAGCCGTCAGGAGTTCCATGAGCACCGCCACCACGCCCGTCCCCGAGGCGCCCGTCGAGCAACAGGGCAAGATGACGCACCGCCAGGTGCTGGAAGCCCTCTCCGGCATGTTGCTGGCGATGTTCGTCGCGTTCCTGTCCGGGACCGTCGTCTCCAACGCCCTGCCGACGATCATCACCGACCTGCGGGGAACGCAGAACCAGTACACCTGGATCGTCACCGCGACCCTGCTGGCGTCGACCGCGACGACCCCGATCTGGGGCAAGCTCGCCGACCTGTTCAGCAAGAAGCTGCTGATCCAGCTGTCGATCGTCGTCTTCATCGTCGGCTCGATGGCGGCCGGCCTCTCGCAGTCCGTGGAGACGCTGATCGCCTGGCGTGCGGTGCAGGGTCTGGGCCTGGGCGGTCTGCAGGCGCTGGTCCAGATCGCGATCGCCGCGATGATCAGCCCGCGCGAGCGAGGGCGCTACGCCGGTCTGATGGGCGCGGTCATGGCCGTCGCCACCGTGGGCGGCCCGCTGCTCGGCGGGGTCCTGGTCGACACCAGCTGGCTCGGCTGGCGCTGGTGCTTCTACGTGGGTGTGCCGTTCGCCGCGGTCGCGCTGGTGCTGCTGCAGCGCACCCTGCACCTGCCGGTCACCCGCCGCGAGGTCCGCATCGACTACCTCGGCGCCACGTTCCTGACCGCGGGCGTCACCGCTCTGCTGGTCTGGGTCACGCTGGCCGGGTCGAGCTTCGACTGGGCCTCCTCGGAGACGGCGATCTTCCTCACCGGTGCCGCCGTGGCGATCGTGGCCTTCCTGGTCACCGAGACCCGCGCCGCGGAGCCGATCGTCCCGCTCCGGCTGTTCCGCGACCGCACCACCACCCTGGCGGTCATCGCCAGCATCGCCGTCGGCATCGCGATGTTCGGTTCCTCGGTGTTCCTCGGTCAGTACCTGCAGATCTCCCGCGGCTACTCGCCGACCGAGGCCGGCCTGCTCACCATCCCGATGGTCGGTGGCCTGCTCGTCTCCTCGACGGTCTCCGGGCTGCTGATCACCAAGTACGGCCGGTGGAAGGGCTACCTCGTAGGTGGCTCGGTCCTCGTGGTCGCCGGCTTCGCCATGCTGTCGACGATCGACCACGAGACCAACATGGTGCTGCTGTGCGCCTTCCTGTTCGTCCTGGGGGTCGGCATCGGCATGACGATGCAGAACCTCGTGCTCGCGGTGCAGAACACCGTCGCCGCGACCGACCTGGGTGCGGCGAGCTCGGCGGTGGCCTTCTTCCGCAGCCTCGGCGGCACCATCGGCGTCTCGGTGCTCGGGGCCGTGCTGAGCAACCACGTCGCGGACCTGATCCGCGCCGGGCTGGCGAAGATCCCGGGAGCGGCCGAGGCGGCTGCCGCCGGGGGTGGCGACGTCGGGCTGGCGAACCTCGCCGACGCCCCCGCGCCGATCCGCGTGCTGATCGCCGCGTCCTACGGCGATGCGACCGGGCGGATCTTCCTCATCTCCGCCGTGCTCGCCGTCGTCGCTCTCGTGGCGGTCCTCTTCATCCGCGAGGTCGCCCTGCGCACCGACAGCGGGGACGAGCGCGCGGCGGCCGAGCGGTCCGGGCGGCAGCCGGTCGTCGACGCCCAGGCGGGGGCCCCGGTCGTGGCCGAGGGGGCGGTGACCCCGGCCGGGACCGCGGCTCGCTGAGCATCGGTCGCACGGACGCCGGACGGCCCGTCTCCCCGAGGGGAGGCGGGCCGTCGTCGTGCGTGCGCCCCGAGCGGGGCGGGATCGTTCCTCAGGACTCCAGTGCCGCGTCCAGGGTGATCTCGGTGCCGGTGAGGGCCTTGCTCACCGGGCAGCCGACCTTGGCGGCCTGGGCGGCCTGCTCGAAGCCGGCGGCGTCCAGGCCGTCGACCTCGCCGCGGACGGTGAGCCTGATCCCGGTGATGGCCGAGGCGCCGTCCTTCTGGCCCAGCGTGACGTCGGCGGAGACCTCGAGCGACTGAGGAGTGCCGCCGGCCTTGCCGATCTCGTTGGACAGGGCCATCGCGTAGCAGGCCGAGTGGGCCGCCGCGATCAGCTCCTCGGGGCTCGTGGTCCCGTCGGCGTCCTCGGCGGCGCGCTTGGGGAAGGACACCTCGTAGGTGCCCACCTTGGAGCTGGTCAGCTCGACCTGACCGGACCCTTCCTGGAGAGTCCCGTTCCATGCGGTGCGTGCGCTGCGAGTGGGCATGCCGCCCCTTCCGTGGCCGTGGCCGCCCTCCTGCTCGGGCGGCTCGCTGGCCAGCTCCTACTCGGATCGGTTGCGCACTACCGTCCGGACCCGGGTCAGTCGCGCGCCGAGCCGTTGACCCGCTCGGTGAGCAGGCGCAGCCGGCTCTTCAGGTCGTCGAACTCGCCGGTGTCGAAGCCGATGGCGTCGATCATCTCGGCGGAGATCGACAGGGCCTTGTCCTGCAGCGCGCGCCCGGCGTCGGTCAGCTCGATCGCGACCGAGCGCTCGTCCTCGACCCGCCGGTGCCGGGTGACCAGGCCCGCGGCGGTCAGCCGCTTGAGCAGGGGGGAGAGCGTGCCGCTGTCCAGCGCCAGGCGCTGGCCGAGCTGGCCGACGGTCTGGCCGTCGGTCTCCCAGAGCAGGAGCATGACGAGGTACTGCGGGTACGTGAGGCCGATGGCGTCGAGCATCGGGCGGTACCGCGCGGTGACCGCCCGGGAGGCGGCGTAGAGCGCGAAGCACAGCTGGTCGTCGAGCGCCACGCTCGGCGCCGGAACTGCGGTCATTCCCGCAGTCTAGGGCCCTACGGCCCGATGACCAGGACCTGCGGGTTCCTTTCTGACCCCGAGGGGTCGGACGACGAGCGGCGGGGCGGTCGCGCGCCGCCCCGGCACACTGGCAGAGTTGAGCGGAACAGACTCAACTCGATCGTCGTTGGACGGTCCGGACGACGCCGCCCACCCCAGAGGCGGCGACCCGAGCACCACGGAAGGGACGCGCGTTGGAGAGCAAGCTCACGACCCGTTCGCAGGAGGCCGTCGCCGGCGCCCAGCGCCTCGCGGTCGGCCGGGGTCAGGCGGCACTCGAGCCGCTGCACCTGCTGGTCTCCCTGCTGGAGCAGACCGACGGGATCGCCGGTCCGCTGCTGACCGCGGTCGGCGCCGACCCCGCCGACGTGCGCAGCAAGGCCGACGCCGCACTGCGCCGCATGCCCAGCGTCAGCGGCGCCACCGTGTCCGCGCCGGCGCCGTCGCGGGAGTTCCTGCGGGTGATCAACGCCGCCGGCGAGCAGGCGAGCGCGCTGGGCGACGAGTTCGTCTCCACCGAGCACCTGCTCGTGGGGCTGGCCGGCTCCGAGGGGGAGGCGGGCGCGGTGCTCACCAGCTCAGGCGCCACCCGGGACGCCCTCGTGGCCGCCTTCCGCACCGTGCGCGGCAACCGCAAGGTCACCACGGCCGACCCGGAGAGCACGTTCCAGGCGCTCGAGAAGTACGCCGTCGACCTGACCGAGCGGGCCCGCGAGGGGCGCATCGACCCGGTCATCGGCCGCGACACCGAGATCCGCCGCGTCGTCCAGGTGCTCTCCCGGCGCACCAAGAACAACCCCGTCCTCATCGGGGAGCCCGGCGTGGGCAAGACGGCGATCGTCGAAGGCCTGGCCCAGCGCATCGTCGCCGGCGACGTCCCGGAGAGCCTCAAGGGCAAGCGTCTGATGGCGCTCGACCTGGGTGCGATGGTGGCCGGCGCCAAGTACCGCGGCGAGTTCGAGGAGCGGCTCAAGGCGGTCCTGCAGGAGATCACCGAGGCCGAGGGCGAGGTCATCACCTTCATCGACGAGCTGCACACGCTCGTCGGCGCCGGGGCCACCGGTGACTCGGCGATGGACGCCGGCAACATGATCAAGCCGATGCTCGCCCGGGGTGAGCTGCGCATGGTCGGCGCGACGACGCTCGACGAGTACCGCGAGCACATCGAGAAGGACGCCGCGCTGGAGCGCCGCTTCCAGCAGGTCTTCGTCGGGGAGCCCTCGGTCGAGGACACGATCGGCATCCTCCGCGGCCTCAAGGAGCGCTACGAGGTCCACCACGGCGTGCGCATCACCGACGGTGCCATCGTCGCCGCGGCCACCCTCTCCGACCGGTACGTCACCTCGCGGTTCCTGCCGGACAAGGCGATCGACCTGGTCGACGAGGCCGCCAGCCGGCTGCGCATGGAGATCGACAGCCGCCCGGTGGAGGTCGACGAGGTCGAGCGCGCCGTCCGCCGGCTGGAGATCGAGGAGATGGCGCTGGCCAAGGAGGACGACCCGTCGTCCCTCGAACGCCTCGCCGCCCTGCGCGAGGACCTCGCCGACAAGCGCGAGGAGCTCGCGGAGCTGACCGCCCGGTGGCAGCAGGACAAGAGCGCCATCACCCGGATCCAGCAGATCAAGGAGGAGCTGGAGCGCGTGCGCTCCGACGCCGAGCGGGCCGAGCGCGACGGCGACCTCGCGCACGTGGCGGAGCTGCGCTACGGCCGCCTCCCGCAGCTGGAGAAGGCGCTGGGCGAGGCCGAGGCCTCGGTCGAGGAGCAGGCCTCCATGCTCAAGGAGGAGGTCGGCCCGGACGACATCGCCGAGGTCGTCCAGGCGTGGACCGGCATCCCCGCCGGCCGGCTCCTCGAGGGCGAGACCCAGAAGCTGCTGCGCATGGAGGAGGAGCTGGGCCACCGGGTGGTCGGCCAGCCCGACGCCGTGCGGGCCGTGGCCGACGCGGTCCGGCGGGCGCGCTCCGGCGTCGCCGACCCCGACCGGCCCACCGGCTCGTTCCTCTTCCTCGGTCCGACCGGCGTCGGCAAGACCGAGCTGGCCAAGGCGCTGGCGGAGTTCCTGTTCGACGACGAGCGGGCGATGGTCCGGATCGACATGAGCGAGTACTCCGAGAAGCACTCGGTCGCCCGCCTGGTGGGTGCCCCTCCCGGCTACGTCGGCTACGAGGCCGGCGGCCAGCTCACCGAGGCGGTGCGGCGCCGGCCGTACACCGTCGTCCTGCTGGACGAGGTGGAGAAGGCGCACCCCGACGTCTTCGACGTCCTGCTGCAGGTGCTCGACGACGGCCGGCTCACCGACGGCCAGGGGCGGACGGTGGACTTCCGCAACACGATCCTGATCCTGACCTCGAACCTGGGGTCGCAGATCATCGCCGACCAGTCCGTCCCCGAGGAGCGCCGTCGGGACGCGGTGCTCGAGGTCGTCCGGTCGCACTTCAAGCCGGAGTTCCTCAACCGGCTCGACGACGTCGTGGTGTTCCGGGCGCTGGGCAGCGACGAGCTGACCGGCATCGTCGACATCCAGGTCGGCGTGCTGGCCCGCCGCCTGGCCTCCCGCCGGCTGACGCTCACCGTCACCGACGCGGCGCGGGAGTGGTTGGCGCTCAACGGGTTCGACCCGGTGTACGGCGCCCGGCCACTGCGCCGGCTGGTGCAGTCGGCCATCGGCGACCAGCTGGCGAAGGCACTGCTGGCCGGCGACATCCGGGACGGCGACGAGGTCGTCGTGGACTGGCCGGCGGGCGAGGCCGAGGGCCTCAGCGTCACCCGCGCCGGCTGACCGCATACCGTCCCGGACCCGCTCGAGCGCGGGTCCGGGACGGCGCCGTGCGCGTGGCCCGCTGGGCAGCGGGCGCCCGGTCGGACATGATCCGGGCACGGGGATCGACGACTGGAGGCGGAATGACGGCGGGGCAGGGCGACCAGCAGGGCCAGCAGGGACAGCCCGACGAGCAGCAGGGCGGGCAGCCGCCCACCGCACCCCCGCCCTGGCCGCCGGCCGGACCTCCGCCGGGGCAGCCGCCCTACGGTGCTCCGGGCTACGGGCCGCCTCCGGCCGGTCAGCCGCCCTACGGTGCGCCCGGTTACGGCCCGCCCAACCCCTACGGTGCGCCGCCGCCGTATCCGCAGAACCCGTACTCCTATCCCGCCGCGCCCTCCGGTGGGTCGGGCTGGGGAGCCGAGGCGCCGACGCCGATGGACCGCCCGGTGACCGTGCGGGCGGGACTCGGTGCCTTCCTGGCCGCGCTGGTGCTCGGCGTCGTCGCCAACGTGGCGATGCTCTCCCGGTTCGACGAGGTGCTCGACTACATGCGGTCGCAGGGTGGTGGAGCGCTGGACGACCCGGGCCTGGAGGGCGTGGACGCCGACCGGTTCGCCGAGCTCGTCCTGCAGTTCTCGCTCGTCGCCGGGATCGTCGTGGTGGCCCTGCAGCTGCTCTTCCTCTGGTTCGCCTGGCGGGGGCACAACTGGGCCCGGATCATCCTGTGGATCCTCGGCGGCCTGTCGCTGGTCTCCGCCCTGGCGGGGGCGGGGCAGGGGGCCGGTCCGGTGCCCTTCGCGACAGCACTCGGCTGGTTCCAGACGGTCCTGATCCTGGTGGGCGTCGTGCTGCTGGCGATGAAGCCGTCCAACGACTGGTACCGCTTCCGCAAGTGGCAGCGGGCCACCGGCCGGCGCTGACCGCGGAGTGGCTCATCCCCCGGTCGGGCTGAGCCACTCCCGGGTCGTGCGGGCCAGCAGGCTCGCCGCGGCCGCCACCGACAGCACGAGCAGCAGCAGGGAGACGACGGTCAGCCCGCCGGCGGTCAGCATCGTGGACAGCACGAGGACCGCGAGGACGAGCGCGGCCACCAGCCCGGCCCAGCGACCCCACGCCCGTCCACGCGAGAGGCCGACGGCCGATGCGCCGTACAGCAGGCCGAGCACGAGCGGCGCCGTCGTGTTGACCACCAGGAACTGGCGGGCCTCGGCCCGGCTGAGCCCGGCGTCCTGGAGCGCGCGCAGCAGGCCGTCACGGCCCAGCACGGTGAGTGCCACGTAGAGGAGCAGCAGGACGGCGAGCACGGCCACGAGCCCGATCGCCACGCGTACGGACGGCGGGCGGGTGGGCTGGCCGCCGGGCGGTTCGGGACGGGGAGCGGGATCGGCCGACACGTCGCCAGCCTGGCAGACCTCGGTCGACGGCCGGCCCTCCGTGTGCGGCACGGCGGATCCGGACGAAATTCCGGGCGGGGTGAATCCGGATCGGGGTTCCCGCCCGAATGCCTGTCGTGACCGTTTCCGAGCAGGCCCCGCGGGCCACCGCCGACGACGCCGCCCCGCGGGCGGGCGTCCGCCGGTCGCTGGCCGCGCTCGTCGGGCTGCTCGCCGCCGCGGTGGCCCTCGGGGTGGCCGAGCTCGTCGCCGCCGTCGTCGGACCGGCCTCCTCCCCGGTCGTGGCCGTCGGTGATGCCGCGATCACGCTCACTCCTGAGCCGGTCAAGGCCTTCGCCATCCGCACGTTCGGCGAGAACGACAAGATCGCCCTGATCGCCGGCACGTTGCTCGTCATCGCCCTGTACGCCCTGCTCGTCGGCCTGGTCGGACTGCGCAACCGGGTGCTGGGCATCGCCGGGATCGCCCTGTTCGGGGCGGTGGGGGTCGTCGCCGCGGTGACCCGTCCGTCCGCCGGGGTCGGCAACGGCCTGCCCGCGCTCGTCGGCACCCTCGCGGGCGTCATCGCCCTCATGGCGCTGCTCGCCCCGCTGCAGTCCCGAACCGCCGCGTCCCCTGCGCCGGCCGAGGAGGGACCCGCGCCCGTCCCCTCGGAGGGCGGCCTGGCCGGTCGGCTGCGGGACGTGCTCGGCGCCGGGGATCGCAAGGGCGCGGGCATGGACCGGCGGCGGTTCTTCCTGACCAGCGGCGTGGCTGCGGGTGTCGCCGTGGTGGCGGGCGGGGGCGGCCGGCTCCTCCAGCGGCGTTTCGACGTCGCCGGCGACCGGGACGACCTGGTCCTGCCGCGACCGGCCTCGCCCGCGCCCGCGCTGCCGCGGGGCGCCGACCTCGCCCGGGACGTCGAGGGCCTGACGCCGCTGCTCACCCCGAACCGCGACTTCTACCGGGTGGACACCGCCATCGCGGTGCCGCAGATCCGGCCGGCCGACTACCGGCTCACCATGACCGGGAAGTTCGACTCGCCGCGTACGTACACGCTGCAGGACCTCCTCGACCGCGACGACGTCATCGAGCGGGACATCACGCTCACCTGCGTCTCCAACGAGGTCGGCGGGAAGCTGGCGGGCACCGCGCGCTGGCTGGGGGTCCCGCTGGGCGCGTTGCTGCGGGAGAACGGCGTCCGCTCCGACAGCGACCAGCTGGTCTGCACCTCGCAGGACGGCATGACCATCGGCGCCCCGACCCGCTCGGCGCTCGAGGTCGAGGACGCGATGCTGGCCTTCGGCATGAACGGCGAGCCGCTGCCCGTGGAGCACGGCTTCCCGGTGCGCATGCTCATCCCCGGCCTCTACGGCTACGTCTCGGCCTGCAAGTGGCTCACCCGGATCGAGGCGACCACCTTCGACGCCTTCGACCCCTACTGGGTCGAGCGGGACTGGGCTGCTCAGGCGCCGATCAAGGTCTTCAGCCGGATCGACACCCCGGCTCCGCTGCGGGCCTTCCCCGCCGGTCGGCGTCCGATCGCCGGTGTGGCGTGGGCACAGACCCGCGGCATCGCCCGGGTCGAGGTGAAGGTCGACGACGAGGACTGGGTCGAGGCCGAGCTCTCGCCGGAGGTCGACGCCGACCTGTGGCGGCAGTGGGTGCTGACCTACGACTTCCCCGCCGGCCAGCACGCGGTCGCCGTCCGGGCGACGAGTGCCGACGGGGAGACCCAGACCGACGAGCGGGCCCGCCCGTTCCCGAACGGTGCCAGCGGTTGGCACTCGATCCAGGTGATCGCCCGCTGAGACCCCTCCGGTCGCCGTGCCGGACCCCCGAGACCCGTCCCGGCTCCCGCCGACGACGAACCCCCCGGCCGCTCCCGTGGCCGGTGCCCCACCCCGACCGCGACACCGACGTCGCAAGGAACAGGACAGGAGCACCACCCCTCATGAAGCGCACCCTGACCCGCAGCATCCTGGTCACCGCCGCCACCAGCCTGGCCCTCACGATGACCGCCTGCGGCTCCGACGACTCCTCCGACACGTCCGCGTCGAGCTCGTCGAGCACCTCGGCGTCGCAGGAGAGCAGCGCGCCCCCGATGTCCGACGAGCCGTTCGGCTCCGGCTGTGCCGCCGTCCCGACGTCGGGTCCCGGCAGCTTCGAGGGCATGAGCGCCGACCCGGTGGCCACCGCCGCCAGCAACAACCCGGCGCTCTCCACCCTGGTGAAGGCCGTCCAGGCCGCCAACCTGGTCGACACCCTGAACACCACCGACGACATCACCGTGCTCGCCCCGGCGAACCCGGCGTTCGAGGCGGTCCCGGCCGACGCGCTCAACGGCCTCCTGCAGAACACCCCGGCGCTGACCCAGGTGCTCACCCACCACGTGATCCCGGGTCGCCTGACCCCGGAGGAGCTGGCCGGCACGCACAAGACGCTGAACAACGACGAGGTGACCATCACCGGCTCCGGTGAGAACTTCACCATCGGCGCCGACGCCACGGTGGTCGGCTCGACCCAGGCCTCGGTGATCTGCGGCAACGTGCAGACCGCCAACGCCACCGTCTACATCATCGACCAGGTCCTGAAGCCTGCCGGTATGTGATCGGCCGCTCGAAGGGCCGCCGCCGGGTACTCCTGCCCGGTGGCGGCCCTTCGGCATGCCGGGAGAGGTCAGCCGCGACGCTCGTACCCCGCGCCACGCGGGTTGCTGCAGAACACGACGGAGTTCCTGTTCACCCCGACCCACGGTCCGGCGATCGTGCCCGTCGGGCACGCGACGATCACCCGGACCTCGCCCGTCGTACCTGCGTAGCACCGCGCATAGGCGCCGTTGTCGCCCATCGTCGTGATGCAGCTGCTCAAGGTCGCTTGGGCCGAGCCGGCGGTGGCCAGGCCCCCGGCCGTCAGGGCGACGAAGCACCCGAAAACGGATGCGGCCCGCTTGGTGCGGCTGTGCGGCATGGCTTCCTCCAGGACGGCGTGCTGAACGGTGGCGTCACTGAAGCAGCTAGTGATCTGAGTCACAACCTCTTCGCTGATGCCCGTCGTCCCGAAGGCTCCCGTCCTCGGGACGGGGCCGTGACGTGTCTAGGGTCGTCGTCATGACGGCCCCCACCGCGCTGCCCGACCGCGACCGGCTGCTCCAGCTGATCGTCGACCTCGCCGTGGTCCACGGAAAGGTCACGCTCTCCTCGGGCAAGGAGGCGGACTGGTACATCGACATGCGCCGCCTGACCCTCCACCACGAGGGGGCGCCGCTGGTCGGCCGCGTCATGCGGCAGCTGACCGGTGACCTGCGCTACGACGTCGTCGGCGGGCTGACGCTGGGTGCCGACCCGGTGGCGACGGCGATGCTGCACGCGGCCGCCGCGGGGGAGGGCTTCCTCGACGCGTGCGTGGTGCGCAAGGCGGGCAAGGCGCACGGCCTGCAGCGCCGGATCGAGGGCCCCGACGTCGCCGGTCGGTCGGTGCTCGTGGTGGAGGACGTGTCGACCACCGGAGGGAGCCCGCTGACCGCGGCCGAGGCGCTGCAGGAGGCCGGTGCCGAGGTGGTGGGGATCGCGGTGATCGTCGACCGCGGCGGGCGGCAGGCGGTCGAGGAGGCAGGCTTCGAGTACCGCGCCGCCTACACGCTGGCCGACCTCGGCCTCGACTGACTTCGCCAGGATGATCAGGTGACCTGATCGTTCTGGGTCCTCCCTCACCACCGGTGCTGAGGGAGGACCCGGTGTGATCAGGTGACCTGATCATCATCGCGACGCCGTACCGTGTGACCGTGACCACAGTCGCCACCGCGTGGCTCGCCGAACTGACCGACGCGCTGGGCGCCGACGTCGTGCTGACCGACCCCGACGTCACCGCCTCCTACGCGCGCGACCAGGCCATGCTTGCTCCGGCCGGCACGCCCGCAGCGGTGGTCTTCCCGCGCCGCACCGACGACGTCGTCGCCGTGATGCGGGTGGCCGCCCGCCACGGCATCCCGGTGGTACCCCGGGGCGCCGGCTCGGGCCTGGCGGGCGGCAGCAACGCGGTGGACGGCGGGATCACGCTGGTGATGACGCGGATGGACGCCGTCCTGGAGATCTCACCCGCCGACCGGCTCGCGGTGGTCCAGCCCGGCGTGGTCAACAAGCAGCTGCGGGACGCCGTCGCCGGCCACGGGCTGTTCTACCCACCGGACCCCTCCAGCTACGACTGGTGCACGATCGGCGGCAACCTCTCCACGAACTCCGGCGGCCTGTGCTGCGTGAAGTACGGCGTCACCACCGACTACGTGCTGGGTCTGGAGGTCGTGCTCGCCGACGGGCGGGTCCTGCGCACCGGACGGCGGACCGTGAAGGGTGTGGCCGGCTACGACCTGGCCCGCCTCTTCGTGGGGTCCGAGGGCACGCTCGGCGTCATCACCGAGGCCACGCTCGCGCTGCGCCCCGCCCCGAAGGCCCCCGTCACCCTCGCGGCCTCGTTCGCGACGACGGCGCAGGCGGGCCAGGTCGTGGAGCGGGTGGTGACCACGGGCCTGGTGCCCAGCCTGCTGGAGATCATGGACAACACCTGCATCCGCACCGTGGACCAGGTGCTCAGGGCCGGGCTCGACCACGACACCCGGGCGCTGCTGGTCGCCCAGTCCGACAGCGGGGGCGCGGCCGCGGGGGACGAGATCGCGGCGCTCACCGCCCTCTGCGAGGAGGCCGGCGCCCAGTTCGTGCACTCCACCGCCGACCAGGCGGAGGGTGACCTGCTGCTGCAGGCCCGGCGGATGGCGCTGCCGGCGCTCCAGCAGGTGGGCGGCGCGATGCTCATCGACGACGTCGCCGTCCCCCGCTCGCGGATCGCGGAGTTCCTCGACGGCTGTGACGTGATCGCGGCGCACCGACGGCTCACCGTGGGGGTCGTCGGGCACGCCGGCGACGGGAACATGCACCCCACGGTCTGCTTCGACCAGAGCGACGCAGACCAGCGCGAGCGCGCCTACGCGGCCTTCGACGACATCCTGGAGCTCGGCCTCGCGCTCGGCGGGACGATCACCGGGGAACACGGGGTCGGCACCATCAAGCTGGACTGGCTGGAGCGCGAGATCGGCCCGGTGTCCCTCGACGTGCACCGGTCGATCAAGGCCGCGCTCGACCCCGCCGGGCTGCTGAACCCCGGCACCGTGTTCCGCTCCGCGGGGACGACTGCGAACCTGGTGCCGTGAGCGGAGCGCGGGAGCGGTTGGTCGTCATCGGCGGGGACGCCGCCGGGCTCTCGGCGGCCGCGCAGGCGCGCCGGCTCCGCGAGGCGGGCGCGCTCGAGGTGGTGGTCCTGGAACAGGGGCCGGAGATCTCCTACTCGGCCTGCGGCATCCCGTACTGGATCGGGGGTCAGGTCAGCGACCGCGACCGGCTGCTCGCCCGCACGCCCGGACAGTTCGAGGCGCACGGCATCGACGTGCGGATCCACACCCGGGCCGAGGCCATTGACCTCCCGGCGGGCACGGTCACGACGTCGTCCGGCGAGGTCCTGGGCTACGACCGGCTGGTCGTGGCCACCGGCGGCCGGCCCGTGCGCCCGCCGGTTCCCGGTCTCGACGCCGACGGCGTGCACGGGGTCCACCGGCTGGCCGACGGCGCCGACATCCGCGCGGCGATCGCCGCCGGGGCGGAGCGGGCCGTCGTCCTCGGCGGCGGCTACATCGGCCTGGAGATGGCGGAGGTGCTGCACGCCCGCGGGCTGGCGGTGACCGTCGTCCTCGCCGACCCCCTGCCGATGGCGCAGCTGGACCCCGACATGGGGGAGCGGGTCTGCGCGGCCATGGGCGCCATGGGCATCGAGGTCCACCCGGGTGAGCCCGTGCGCGAGATCGAGACCGGACCCGACGGGGTGGTGCGGGCCGTCCGCACCGACGCGGGCAGCTACGACGCCGACCTGGTGGTTCTCGGGCTGGGCATGGGGGCGGAGGTGTCCCTGGCACGGGAGGCGGGACTGCAGCTCGGCCGCACCGGGGCGATCGAGGTGGACCGCTCGCAGCGCTGCGTCGGCCACCCCGAGGTGTTCGCCGCCGGCGACTGCTCCCAGACCTTCTCCCGGATCACCGGCGAGGCGCTGCACATCGCGCTGGGCACGCACGCCAACAAGCAGGGACGGGTGGCCGGCTCGGTGATCGGCGGGCGGCCCGCCCGCTTCGCCGGCGTCCTCGGGACGGCGGTCACCAAGGTGGGGGAGACGGAGATCGGCCTCACCGGGCTGAGCTCCCGGGCGGCGGAGCTGGCGGGGTACGACGCCCGCGCCGAGGTCGTCGAGGGCACCACCCGCGCCGGCTACTACCCGGGTGCGGAGGAGATCGTCGTCAAGCTGATCACCGAGCGCGGCTCCGGGGCGCTGCTGGGCGCCCAGGTCGTGGGTGGCCCGGGCAGCGCCAAGCGGATCGACGTGTTCGCCACCGCCATCTGGGCCGGGCTCACCGCCGAGGAGCTGGCCGGCGTCGACCTCTCCTACGCGCCGCCGTTCTCCCCGACCTACGACCCCGTGCTGGTGGCGGCGCGGGTGTCCAGCCGGATCGAGCAGGGCTGACGAGCGGCCCCGCCACCCCTGTGCGCGGGCAGGCCCCTGCACCGGGGCCCGGGGGTCCGGGATACTGACCGGCGACGTACAGCGCCGTACACGCCGTCCACCCGAGGAGTGCCCGCATGCCCATCGCGACCCCTGAGGTCTACGCCGACATGATCAGCCGGGCCAAGGAGGGCGGTTTCGCCTACCCGGCGATCAACTGCACCTCGTCCGAGACGATCAACGCGGCGCTGCGCGGCTTCGCCGACGCGGGCAGCGACGGCATCATCCAGTTCTCCACCGGCGGCGCGGAGTTCGGCTCCGGCACCAAGGTGAAGGACATGGTCACCGGCGCGGTGGCGCTGGCCGAGTTCGCGCACGTCGTGGCCGAGAAGTACCCGGTCAACGTGGCGCTGCACACCGACCACTGCCCCAAGGACAAGCTCGACTCCTACGTCCGCCCGCTGATCGCGCTGTCGAAGGACCGCGTCGACGCCGGCCAGGCGCCCCTGTTCCAGTCGCACATGTGGGACGGCTCGGCGATCGACCTCGACGAGAACCTCGACATCGCCGAGGAGCTGCTCGAGAAGGCCGCCGCCGCCAAGATCGTGCTCGAGGTCGAGATCGGCGTCGTCGGTGGTGAGGAGGACGGCGTCGCCCACGACATCAACGAGAAGCTCTACACCGCCGAGGGCGACTTCGTGGCCACCGCCCGGAAGCTCGGGCTCGGCGAGCGCGGCGTCTACCTGCTGGCCGCCACCTTCGGCAACGTGCACGGCGTCTACAAGCCGGGCAACGTCAAGCTGCGCCCGGAGATCCTCAAGCAGGGCCAGGACGTCGTCGCCAAGGAGTTCGGCAGCGCCGACCCCAAGCCGTTCAACCTGGTCTTCCACGGCGGCTCGGGTTCCGCGCAGTCGGAGATCCGCGAGGCGCTGTCCTACGGCGTCATCAAGATGAACGTCGACACCGACACCCAGTACGCCTTCACCCGGCCGATCGCGGGCCACATGTTCACCAACTACGACGGTGTCCTGAAGGTCGACGGCGAGGTCGGCAACAAGAAGACCTACGACCCGCGCAGCTACCTCAAGGCTGCCGAGACCGGCATGGCCGCGCGCGTCGTCGAGGCGTGCGAGGACCTGCTGTCGGCCGGTCAGTCCCAGGGCGCCTGAGCATGACGCACTCGCACAACCTGCTGGGCGAGCCGGACCCGACGCTGCTGCCGGGCAACCCCGAGGCCGAGCGCGAGCTGGCCGAGGGCGTGCCCGCGGCGGAGGTCGCCGCGCACCACCCGACGGTGAGCGCGGCCTGGGCGGCGCTGGCGGAGGAGGCGATCGGGCGCCCGGAGCGGCAGCTCGCCGACACGATCGAGGCCTACGCCTACGCCCGGACCGGCTACCACCGCGGGCTGGACGCACTGCGCCGCAACGGCTGGAAGGGCTTCGGCCCGGTGCCGTGGTCGCACGAGCCCAACCGCGGGTTCCTCCGCTGCGTCACGGTGCTGGCGAAGGCGGCCGAGGCGATCGGCGAGCACGACGAGCACCAGCGCTGCCTCACGCTGCTGCGCGACTGTGACCCGACGCTCGCCGCCTGACCTGCGACTACTTGTGACGCAGAGTTACGAGGATCTCCGGTCCGGGGCCGTGTCACCCATCTGAGCAGTGCCTTTCCGGCGCCGTGTTTCGCAGATGATCTAGAAGAGCATCACTGTCCGTGCACGGCGCCGACCGGGCGCCCGCAGGAAAGAGGATGAGCAATGGTGACCCTGTTGTGGATCCTTGCCGTGATCCTGGTCGTCTCCGGGATCGTCTCGATCTTCCGCGGCCAGCTGCTGTGGGGGATCGTGCTGATCGTCGTGGGGCTGCTCGTGGGCCCGGGTGGCGTCAGCGTCTTCAACTGACCCCCGCCCTGCGCCCGGGCTCAGCGTTCGCCGAGCTCCGGGTGCAGGGCGGTCAGTGCGTCGGTGAGGGTGGTCAGCGACTCGCCGCCGGCCATCAGCGCGGTGAGCTCGTCGGCGTCGATGTCCTCCCGGGTGAGGTTCCCGGCGACGTGGCCGTGGGCCAGCAGCAGGAACCGGTCGCCGATGACGTGGGCGTAGCGCGGGTTGTTCGTGACGACGACGACGGCCAGGCCCTGCGCACGGGCGGCCAGGATCGCCTGCCCGAACAGCGTCTGCCGCGCCACCGTCATGGGGGTCGCGGGCTCGTCGATGACCAGGGCGCGGGCGCCGAAGTGCAGGGCGCGGGCGACCGCGAGGCTCTGCCGCTCACCTGCCTGCAGGGCGCTCGCCGGCTGATCGGGGTCCAGCCCGGTCACCCCGACGCGGGCCATGGCGCGGGCCGTCGTCCGGCGTGCGCCGTCGACGTCCAGGCGCCGCAGCGGCCAGACGCCGCGGGTCGGCTCGGCGCCGAGGAAGAAGTTCCGCCAGACCGACAGCAGCGGCGCGACGGCGAGGTCCTGCCACACCGTGGCGATGCCCAGGGCGCGCGCCTGCCGGGCGGAACGGAAGCGCACCGGCGTCCCGTCGACCAGCAGCTCGCCCTCGTCGTGCCGGCGGAGCCCGGAGAGCACCGAGACCAGCGTCGACTTGCCCGAGCCGTTCTCGCCGAGCACGCAGGTGATCTCACCGGGCCGGAGGGCCGCGGAGACCCGGCTGAGTGCCGGGACGTTGCCGTGCCGCACGGTGACCGCGCGCAGCTCGATCGCCGCACCGTCGTCGGTCCGCTCCGGGGTGCTCACGACCGCGGCCTCGCCTTCAGCCGTCGGCGCACGACCCCGTTGGCGACCAGCGCCACGAGCAGCAGCGCGCCGAGCAACGTCTGGAACCAGCGGGGGTCCCAGCCGGCCAGCGTGATGCCCTGCCGGGCGACCGCGTAGAGCAGGGCGGCCACGGCCGCGCCGATCGCCGACCCGTAGCCGCCGGTGAGCAGGCATCCGCCGATGACCGCGACGACGACGAAGTCGATGGCCGTGCCGAGCGAGGCGTTGCCCAGCTGCACGCCCTCCACGCGGAAGAGCCCGAGCGTGCCGATCAGCCAGCCCGCGGTGGCGGTGAGGCAGAACAGCGCCACCGTCGTCCGGCGGACGGGCACTCCCAGTTCGCGGGCTGCCCGACGGGCGCCACCTCCGGCGAACACCGCGTTGCCGAACTTCGTGCGCCACAGCGCCCACGTCGCCAGCGCCGTGGCCACCAGCCACCAGACGACGGCCACGTGGAAGCGGGCGTCGCCGATCACCGCCGACGATCCGAACACGGCGGCCGCCGAGGGCCAGCCTGGGGCGTCGTCGAGCCCCCCGATCTGCGTGGAGCCCGAGACGCTCTGGAAACCGGCCAGGGAGACCCCCTGCAGCACCAGGAACGTCGCGAGGGTGACCAGGAAGCTGGGCAGCCCGGTGTTGACGACCAGGACGCCGTTGACGACGCCGACCAGGAGGGCGGCCAGCAGCGAGACCAGGAGCGCCGGCCACGCGGGCCATCCCGCCGGGCCGACGAGCACCGCGGTGAGCAGGGAGCTCGCCAGCGCGACCGCGCCCGCGGAGAGGTCGAACTGTCCGGCGACGAGCAGCAGGGCCACGGCGACCGCCCCGATGCCCAGGGGCGCGGCGACGTCGAGGACGCCGGCGAGGCCGACGTCGGAGCGCAGGCCCGGCGCCTGGACGCCGAAGAAGACGACCACGACCACGAGGGCCACCACGGCCGGCAGGCTGGGCCGGGCCAGCGCGCGAGCGAGCAGCCGGCGTCCGGCCGATGCCGGGGGCGGGCCGTAGGAGGGCAGCCGTTCGCCGATCACCGTCGGTCGGCTCCGGCGGTGGAGGGACAGTGCGTCGGCAGCGGGTCCTCCTCGGGCGTGCGCGTGCACCCCAGTGTCCACGACCCCGGAACGCGCTGGGACGGCGCCGCCCGGAGCGTGGTGACGGGCTGGCACGGCCATCCGTCAGGGACCCGCGGCGAGCGGGGCGAGTCGTGGGGGGAAGGGTGGTCCTCTCAGGGCTGCAGGCGCCAGCGCACGCGGTCGTCGGCGTACCAGGTCCAGCGGGTCACCGGCCGCGGGTAGGGGACGCCGTCGCGGACGATCCGCGCCGGGTCGCTGGCCACCTGCAGCGCACGGCCGCTGGTGTGCCGGGTGGGGCGCAGGGGCAGCGTCATGACGGTGACGCCGATGGTGTCGACGGCGCTCCAGTCGGGGCGGACGTCGATGCGGGTGATCTCGCCGTCGGCCACCCGGATGTCGTCGTGGTGGGCCTGCAGCCCCAGCCGGCGGGAGAGCGACCGCCGGCCACCGGCGGCCTCGATCCGGCCGTGGTGCAGGAGGACTCCGCCGTGGTCGTCCCGGACCAGGGTGAGGTCGCGCGGGTCGCCGGTACCGATGCCGAGCGCGCGGGCGAGCGCGTCGGAGGACTTGTCGGGGCCCGGTTCCCACGCCACCGGTACCTCGGCGGTGCGACCGGCCTTGAGCAGCGCGGCGAGCACCGCGGACAGTGCCGGGACCGGCCCGCGGACCACGACGGCGGTGGCGGTGCCGACGGGCTCGAGCTGGGTCGGGCGGGGCGCTTCGCCGGGCTCCAGGCGACGGAGGTCCAGCTCGACGGAGGGCATGCGGATACCCTGCCATCTGCCGGCCGGGATCCCCTCGGCCGCCGATGAAGGAGATCCAGGAGCCGATGCCCGCTGTCGTGCTGATCGGTGCCCAGTGGGGCGACGAAGGCAAGGGCAAGGCCACCGACCTGCTCGGCGGCCGCGTGCCCTACGTCGTCCGGTACCAGGGCGGCAACAACGCCGGCCACACGGTGATCACCCCGGACGGCGAGAAGTACGCCCTCCACCTGATCCCGTCGGGCATCCTCACGCCCGGGTGCACCCCGGTCATCGGCAACGGCGTGGTGATCGACCCCGAGGTGCTCATCAAGGAGCTGGCGGGTCTGGAGGAGCGGGGGGTGGACACCTCGCGCCTGGTGATCTCCTCCGACGCGCACTTGATCATGCCGCACCACCGGGCCCTCGACAAGGTCACCGAGCGGTTCCTGGGCAAGCGCAAGATCGGGACGACGGGGCGCGGGATCGGTCCCGCCTACGGCGACAAGGTGGCCCGCACCGGCATCCGCGTGCAGGACCTGCTGGACCTCTCGATCCTCCGGCAGAAGCTCGAGGGGACTCTGCAGGAGAAGAACCAGATCCTGGTCAAGGTCTACAACCGCAAGGCCATCGACGTCGACGAGGTCGTCGAGGAGTACACGCAGTACGCCGAGGCGCTGAAGCACCGCATCGTCGACACCCGGCTGCTGCTGGGCAAGGCGCTCGACGCCGGTGAGTGGGTGCTGCTGGAGGGCTCGCAGGGCACGCTGCTCGACGTCGACCACGGCACGTATCCGTTCGTCACGTCCTCCAACCCGACCGCCGGTGGCGCTGCCGTCGGTGCCGGTGTGGGCCCGACCCGCATCGAGCGGGTGGTGGGCATCCTGAAGGCCTACACGACCCGCGTCGGCTCCGGTCCGTTCCCGACCGAGCTCCACGACCAGTGGGGCGAGTACCTGCGCAAGCACGGCGGCGAGGTCGGCGTCACCACCGGTCGCGACCGGCGCTGCGGCTGGTTCGACGCCGTCGTCGCCCGCTACGCCAGCCGGGTCAACGGCATCACCGACTACTTCCTCACCAAGCTCGACGTGCTGTCGGGCCTGGAGACCGTCCCGATCTGCGTCGCCTACGAGATCGACGGCGTCCGGCACGACGAGATGCCCATGACGCAGACCGACTTCCACCACGCGAAGCCCGTCTACGAGGAGATGCCCGGCTGGTTCGAGGACATCCGGCACTGCCGGACGTTCGACGAGCTGCCGGCGGCGGCGCAGGCCTACGTGCGCCGTCTCGAGGAGCTCTCCGGTGCGCGGATCAGCGTGGTCGGCGTCGGCCCCGGCCGGGACGAGAACGTGGTCGTCCACGACCTGATCGGGTAGGGAGCCCGCCCCCGGTCGGGGACGAAAAGCACGCGACAGGGAGCGGGCGGCCGAGCACCATCCCCGGCGTGGATCTCACCGCTCTGGGCTGGACGGCCGACCGCGTAGCCGAGCTACCGTCCGGTTGCGAGCCCGCACGGGTGCTGCGGGTCGACCGGGGCCGGCTCACGGTCCAGGCTGCCGACGGCGAGCTGCGGGTGCGCGTGGCGGGCGTCCGATCCGTGGACGGGACCGGCCCCGCGGTCGGTGACTGGGTGGCGCTGCGCGGCGACCTGGCCGTGGCCGTGCTCCCCCGCCGCAGTGCCTTCAGCCGCGCGGCAGCCGGTCGTACGTCGACGCTCCAGGTCGTGGCCGCCAACCTCGACGTCGTCCTCGTCGTGGACGCGCTGGTCGGTGGTGCGCGGCTGCGCCGGATCGAGCGGTACCTCGCCGTCGCGTGGAGCAGCGGCGCCGCTCCCGTGGTGGTGCTGACGAAGGCGGATCTCTGCGCCGACGTGACCGCGGCCGTCGAGCTGGTCGCGGAGGACGCCCCCGGGGTCCCGGTCCTGGCGGTGAGCTCGTCAACCGGGGACGGGCTGGGGGCGGTGCGCGACCTCCTCGGCCCGGGCCGGACGGCGGCGATGGTCGGGCACTCCGGCGTCGGGAAGTCCAGTCTGGCCAATGCGCTGTGCGGCAGGGCGGTCGCCGGCACGCAGGGGATCCGGGACGACGGGCGCGGGCGGCACACCACGACCGCCCGCCAGCTGCACCTGCTGCCCGGTGGGGGCCTGCTCGTGGACACCCCGGGCATGCGGGAGCTGGGGCTGCCCGACGATGGCGGTGGGCTCGTGCAGGCCTACGCCGACGTCGTGGAGTTCGCCACGTCGTGCCACTTCCAGGACTGCGAGCACCGCACCGAGCCCGGCTGCGGGGTCGCGGCCGCGATCGACGACGGCCGGCTCGACCCGGCCCGGCTCACGGCGTGGCGCAAGCTGCAGGGGGAGCTGCACCGCCAGCGGGTGCGCGTCGACGCCCGAACCCGCTCCGAGGAGCGGAACCGGCTCCGGGCCGCGCGCCGTGCGGGCCGGGAGCGGTCCGCGCGGTCGCGCTGAGCGTCAGACCAGCTGGGCGGTCATCGCCGTTCGTGCCCGCACGGCGTGGTCCGGCGAGTCGGTGATCAGCCCGTCGATGCCGAGGGCCAGCAGCTCCTTGGCGTCGCCGACGGCGTCGCCGAGCCCCTCGGGGGCATCCCCGCGGCGCAGGTGCTGGGGCAGGAAGGCGTTCTCGGCGCGCAGCGTCCAGACGAAGACCGACAGCTGGGCGGCGTGGGCCTGACCCACCAGGTGTGCCCGGCCGGGGGCGGCGGCAGCGGCGCTGGCCAGGACCCGCTCCCGGCTGGGAGCGATGGCCTGGGCGTAGGTCGAGATCTCCCGCAGCCCGGCCGGTGTCACCATGGCGTCGCCCGCGGGCACGTCGTCGACGAGCTGTGCCATCTGCGGGCCGCCGTCGCCGAGCCGGGCGCGCAGGTCGCGCAGCAGAGCCGGGTCGAAGGACTGGATCAGCACGGTGCCGTCCGCGCGGTCGGCGCCGAGGCGACGCAGCTCCTCGGCGACCAGGGCGGCCATCGCGGGCTGCGCCGACTCGTCGGACGAGTCGTGCTTGAGCTCGGCGAGCACACGGATCTGCCGGTCGGCCGTGGAGCGGCAGCGGGCCAGCTCGACGACCTCGCCCAGGGTGAGGATCCCGAACCGGCCGTCGTAGGCGGTGTTGAGCGGCCGCATGGCCGGCATCCGCTCGACGGCGCGCAGCGTGCGCAGCTCCGCGTGCGTGAAGTCCTCGGTGAACCAGCCCGTGCACAGCTCGCCGTCGACCACCCGGGAGGTGTGGCGGTCGGCGAACTCGGGACGCTCGGCCACGTCGGTGGAGAGCGAGAGCTCGTTCTCGTGCCGGACGATCAGCACGCCGTCGCGGCTGACCACCACGTCGGGCTCGATCAGATCGGCTCCGAGGTCGATGGCCAGCTCGAAGCTCGCCGCGGTGTGCTCCGGCCGGTAGGCCGGGGCACCGCGGTGTCCGATGACGACGGGCCGGGGAAGGCGTGTCGCCGGCCTCGTGGCCAGCGACTCGGTCGCGCGCATGGCATCCACAACACAGGAATCGGGTGAATCGCGGGGGAACTGAAGAAGACGGATTGCGCACAATCGAGAACACAGTGCGCTGACCAGCGGCTGCGGACCGTGATTGTGACCCAGATCACGTGGTGTGTCTGGGGTTTCTGGGGTTTGGACCGTCGCTGCAACGGTCAGCAGCCGTGCGCTCGGCCTCCCTCGGAGGGGTCGGTAGGGTCGCCAGTCGTGCGCGTGCTGGTGATCGGCTCCGGTGCCCGGGAGCACGCCCTGTGCGTGGCTCTCCAGTCCGACCCCGCGGTGAGCGCGCTCGCCTGCGCGCCCGGCAATGCCGGCACGCGGCGGATCGCCCCGCCGCCGTCGGACGGCCTGACCGTGACCGATCCGGTCGCCGTTGCCGGGATGGCGCAGGAATGGCAGGCCGACCTCGTGGTCATCGGACCGGAGGTGCCCCTGGTCGCCGGAGCCGCCGACGCCGTGCGCGAGGCCGGCATCCCCTGCTTCGGCCCGTCGGCCCAGGCCGCGCAGCTGGAGGGGAGCAAGTCCTTCGCCAAGCACGTGATGACGGCGGCCGGCGTCCCGACAGCTCGGGCGTGGGCCGTCGGTGGCCCCGCAGAGCTGGAGACCGCCCTCGACGAGGTGGCCGCGCTGACCGGCGGCGCCCCCTACGTGGTCAAGGACGACGGGCTCGCCGCGGGCAAGGGCGTCGTGGTGACCTCCGACCGGGCAACCGCCGCCGCGCACGGCCGAGCCGTGCTGGACGCGGGCGGCTCGGTCCTGGTCGAGGAGTACCTCGACGGTCCGGAGGTCTCGCTCTTCGCCGTGACCGACGGGACGACCGTGCTGCCGCTCGTGCCCGCGCAGGACCACAAGCGTCGCGACGACGGCGACGCCGGCCCCAACACCGGCGGGATGGGGGCCTACGCGCCGCTGCCCTGGGCGCCGGCCGGGCTGGTCGACGAGGTGCTCGCGGGAGTGCTGCAGCCGACCGTCGACGAGATGGCGCGGCGCGGGGAGGCCTTCTCCGGGCTGCTCTACGCCGGCCTCGCCCTGACCTCCCGCGGTGTGCGGGTGGTGGAGTTCAACGCCCGTTTCGGCGACCCGGAGACCCAGGTCGTCCTGCCGCTGCTCGAGACGCCGCTCGCCGGTCTGCTGCACGCCGCGGCGACCGGGACCCTGGCCGAGCACCCGCCGCTGCGCTGGCGCGACGGCGCGGCCGTGACCGTGGTCGTCGCCGCTGCCGGCTATCCCGAGGCGCCGCGCACCGGTGACCCGATCACCGGCGCCGACGGCGACGGGGTGCTGCACGCCGGCACGACGGCGAGCCCCGACGGTGCTGTCGTCTCCGCCGGTGGTCGCGTCCTCGCGGTGACGGCGGTGGGCGCGGACCTGGCCGCCGCGCGGCAGGCCGCCTACGAGCGGGTGGCCGGCGTGCGGCTGGCCGACGCGCACTGGCGCACCGACATCGCGCTGGCGGCCGTCGAGGGCCGGATCAGCGTGAGCTGATCACCGGCTTCGCGCGTTCGGGGCGGGGTTCGGGCGGTCGCGGCCCTTCGTGGCGCCGGCTCAGGTACGTGCCGGCGACGTTCACGCAGGCGACCGTCGGGACGGCGATCAGCGCGCCGAAGACGCCACCGACCAGCAGGCCGGCGGCGATGGCGAGGACCACCGCCAACGGGTGCACGTGCACGGCCCGGCCGAGCAGCAGGGGCTGCAGCACGTGCCCCTCGAGCTGCATGACCGCGATGACGACCGCCAGCGCGATCAGCGCCTTGATCGGACCGACCGCGACGAGGGCCACCAGCACGGCCACCGACCCGGCGAGGAACGAGCCGATGATCGGGATGAAGGCGCCGAGGAAGACCAGCGCGGCCAGCGGGATCACGAGAGGGACCCCGAGGATGGCCAGCCCGATGCCGATGCCGATCGCGTCGACGAGTGCGACCGCCACCGTGGCCCGGACGTAGGAGATCAGCGTCCGCCAGGCCCGTCGGGCGGCCTCGTCGAGGAAGGCCTGGGACTCGCGGGGGAACAGGCCCACGAGCCACAGCCAGATCGAGCGGCCGTCCTTGAGGAAGAAGAACAGGGTGAACAGGGCGAGGACGATCCCGGTGAACACCTCGCCGACGGTGGCGGCGGTGGTGATGGCGCCCGACGCGATGGTGTCCTGGTGGTCGACCAGGGTCTCCTGCGCCTGGGCGACGGCGTCCTCCAGCTCCCCGCGGGTGATCGGGAACGTCCGGACGACGAAGTTCTGCACCTGCCCGATGCCCTCGCTGACCTGGCCGGCCAGATCGCTGAAGCCGGTGCTGATCTGCTGGACGACCAGCGTGATGATCCCGGAGACGACCCCCAGGCCGACGACGAGCATGGTGACGGCGGCCAGCGAGCGTGGCCATCCGCGGTGCACCAGCGCGGCGGCCCCCGGCTGCAGCAGCGCTGCGAGCAGCAACGCCACGATGACCGGGACGACCACGACGGCGACGTAGGCCATCGCCACCAGCAGCGCGTAGAGCCCGGCGAGCACCACCAGCAGCCGCCAGGACCATGCGGCCGCCGTGCGCAGCGTCGTCGGCACGAACTCCTCGGCGTGGATGCGCCCGCCCGGGGGGTCGGTCAGGAGCGGGCGCCGGCGGTCCTCACGACGCTGCGGACGGCCGCCCTCGGGTGGGCCGCTCACGCCGCCCGGACCGAGCGCGCCGTCGAGGTCGGGGGCGCCGGGCTCCGGGCTGCCCAGCGGCGGCTCGCCCTCCTCGAACCCCTCCTCGGCGGTCCCGTCGTCGATGGCCGCCGGCTCGTCGACGTCGTCCCGCGGGGCGTGTTCGGGCCAGCCGTGGGGGTCGTGCTCGCGGGCGGCGCGGATGCGCTCGCGGGCCCGGCCGACGACCTGGCCGGCGCGTCCCAGCATCGCTCTCCTCCACGGGCAGTAGGGGGCCTTCGTGATCACGCTAGCCCTGCGGGAGACTGTCCCCGTGCTGCGACGAGCTGACCGGTGGCGGGCGGTACCCGCATGATCGAGCGCTACACCCTCCCCGAGATGGGCCGGGTCTGGAGCGACGCCCACAAGTACGAGCTGTGGTGCCGCGTGGAGACCCTGGTGCTCGAGGCGCACGCCGCGGCCGGGCGGGTCCCCGCCGAGGTGGTGGAGCCGGTGCGCAACGCGCCCCCGCCGACCGCCGAGCGGGTCGCCGAGATCGAGGAGACGACGCAGCACGACGTCATCGCCTTCCTCACCGCGTGGGCCGACAACACGTCGCCGCGATCGGCCGCCGCCTTCGTGCACCACGGCATGACGTCGTCGGACCTGCTGGACACCGCGCTCGCCGTCCAGCTCACCGACGCCACCGACGTGCTCCTGGCCAAGGCCGACCGGCTGGTGGCGGCGCTGCGCGACCACGGGCTGGCGCACCGGAACACGATCAGGGTCGGTCGTACGCACGGCGTGCACGCCGAGCCCGTCGTCTGGGGGCACCGGGTCGCCGACCTCGCCTTCGCCGCGGCCCGATCCCGTGACCGGCTGCGCGCCGCGCGCGACGCCGTGGGTGTCGTCGCCATCTCCGGCGCCGTCGGCACGTACTCGCTGATCGACCCCTCGGTCGAGCGGACGGTCGCCGACGCCCTGGGGCTGCGCCCGGCCGACGCGTCGACGCAGGTGGTGCTGCGTGATGGCATCAGCGAGTGGGTCTCCGCCCTGGCGATCATCGCCACGGTCTGCGAGGCCGTCGCGCTGGAGGTCCGGCACGGCCAGCGCACCGAGGTGCGGGAGCTGTCGGAGGCGTTCGGCTCGGGCCAGAAGGGCTCGAGCGCGATGCCGCACAAGAAGAACCCGATCCGCTCCGAGCGCATCGCCGGCCTCGCCCGCGTGGTCCGCGCGGCGATCGTGCCGGTGATGGAGGGCATCCCGCTGTGGCACGAGCGCGACATCTCGCACTCCTCCACCGAGCGGGTGTTCCTGCCCGACGCCGCCATCACCACCGACTACCTGCTGAACCTGACGGCGGGCCTGGTCGAGAACCTCGTGGTCGACGCCGACCGGATGCGGGCGAACCTGGAGTCCACCGGCGGGCTGATCTACACCTCCTCGGTGCTGCTGGAGCTGGTGGAGAGCGGGCTCTCGCGCGAGGACGCCTACGCGCTGGTCCAGTCCGCGGCCATGGAGACCTGGAACTCCGGGACGCCGTTCCGGTCGACGCTGCGGGATCGCGCGGCCACCTCGGGCGTGACCCTGGACGAGGCGCGGCTGGACGAGATCTGCCGCCCGGAGCAGTACGTGGCCAACCTGGGGCCGCTGTTCGACCGGCTCGCGGCGCTGTCGTGAGCCTCGATCTCCCGCTGATCGCCCGCGGCAAGGTGCGGGAGATCTACGACGCCTCGTCTCCGGCCGTCTCCGACCGCTTGCTCCTGGTCGCCTCCGACCGCATCTCGGCCTACGACTGGGTGCTGCCCACACCCATCCCCGACAAGGGGCGCGTGCTGACGCAGCTCTCGGTGTGGTGGTTCGAGCAGCTCACGCCGGTGCTGGAGTCCTTCGGGGCGACCCACCACCTGGTGTCGGCGGTCGACGTGCCGGCGTCGGTGGCGGGGCGCTCCATGCTCGTGCGGCGGCTGGAGATGCTGCCGGTGGAGTGCGTGGCCCGCGGCTACCTGTCCGGGGGTGGCACCAAGGAGTACGAGCGCACCGGTTCGATCCGCGACGTCGCCCTGCCCGCCGGGCTGGTCGAGGGCTCACGGCTGCCGGACTCGGTGTTCACGCCGTCGACCAAGGCGGAGCTCGGCGAGCACGACGAGCCGATCGACTTCCCACGGGTCGTGGCGCTGGTCGGTCCCCAGCGCGCCGAGGAGCTGCGCGAGCTGACGCTGGCGTTGTACCGGCGCGGTGCGGAGATCGCCCGCGACGCCGGCATCGTGCTGGCCGACACCAAGTTCGAGTTCGGGGTCTCGGCCGACGGCGGCCTCGTGCTCGGCGACGAGGTGCTCACCCCGGACTCGTCGCGCTTCTGGCCGGCGTCGTCCTGGTCGCCCGGGTCGGTGCAGCCGTCCTACGACAAGCAGTTCGTGCGCGACTGGCTGACGTCGTCGGGCTGGGACCGCGTCTCGGAGCCGCCCGAGCTGCCCGAGGACGTCGTCGCCGCCACCCGCGAGCGCTACGTCACCGCCTACGAGCAGCTGACTGGCCACCCCTTCGCCTGACGTCCGGTCCGGGCCGGACGTCGGGCGAAGCCGGTCAGCGGACGGTGACCCGCCCGGTGCGCTGGTCGAGCGTGATGTAGCCGCCCTGGAAGTTCTGCCGCACGACCCCGCCGAAGACCATCTCGTCGGTGGTCGGGTAGCCGAGGCGGCCGTTCTCCCAGCCGGCGCGGCCCCAGGCGTCGCGGATGGCGCCGAAGGTGGGGTGCGCGCCCGCGGCGGGGGACCAGTGGATGGTGCCGCCCTGGAAGCCCTGCCAGCAGCCGCCGCCGCGCAGCCCGCAGACGGCGTTGCCGGTGGGATAGCCCAGGCGGCCGGTCTCCCAGCCGGCGCGGCCCCAGGCGTCGCGGATGGCGCCGTCGGTGATCCGGGCACCGGTGCCTGGGGTCCAGTGGATGGTGCCGCCTTGGAAGCCCTGCCAGCAGCCGCCGCCACGGAGCCCGCAGGTCACATCGGTCGTGGGATAGCCGAGTCGGCCGTTCTCCCAGCCGCTGCGGCCCCAGGCGTCGCGGATGGCGCCGTCGGTGGCGTGCGCTCCGGTGGCGGGGGACCAGTGGATCGTGCCGCCCTGGAAGCCCTGCCAGCAGCCGCCGCCGCGCAGCCCGCAGACCGCGCCGCCGGTCGGGTAGCCCAGGCGGCCGTTCTCCCAGCCGGCCCAGCCCCACGCGTCGCGGATCGCGCCGTCGGTGATCTGCGCGCCCGTGGCGGCGGTCCAGTGGATGGTGCCGCCCTGGAAGCCCTGCCAGCAGCCGCCGTTGCGCAGCCCGCAGACGGCGTCGGTCACCGGGTAGCCCAGGCGGCCGTTCTCCCAGCCGGACCGGCCCCAGACGTCGCGGATCGCGCCGTCGGTGACGTGCGCCCCGGTGGTCGGGGTCCAGTGCATGGTGCCGCCCTGGAAGCCCTGCCAGCAGCCGTCCGCACGCAGCCCGCAGTTGTCGCCGGTGGTGGGGAAGCCCAGGCGACCGGCCGGGCCGCCCCAGGCGGTGTACGTGTCGTGGTTCTCCCCGCTCACCCCGTGCGATCCGGTGCCGGCGCTCCAGTACACGGCGCCGTCCTCGAACGGCTGCGAGAGGCCGCGGGCGAGCGCCACCTGGCTCCCGGCGGGGTAGCCCAGCGGGCCCTCCTCCCAGCCGGCCTCGGCCCAGCCGTCCTCGATGAGCTGGGGCACGACCACGGCCCAGTTGGCCGGCGAGCCCCAGATGCTGCCCGACTCGAAGAACTGGGCGCAGCCGGACTCACGGAACCCGCAGTCCTGCGGGTCGAGCGGGAAGCCCATCGTGCCGACCCCGCCCGCCGCGTCGAACGCGTCGGCAAAGGCCCTCCACATGTGCACGGGGCTCCACGCGCCCTCCTGCAGGATGATCCCGTTCTCGTGGTCCTGCCGGAGGCCTCCCGGGATGGCGCGCTCGTCGACGGTGACCGGACCCAGCCCGCCCCGTGCGCCACCGAGCTCCAGGAACAGGCGGTCGATGAGGGTGAGCACGCCCGCCGTCGCGGTGACGGGGCTCGTCAGGCGGCTCGGGGGGTACACGATGGTGGGGCTGGCCGGGTAGGTCGCCTGCACCTGATAGCTGTACGCGCGGCCGGTCGTGAGGCCGGTGTCCTCGAACTCGGTGGCGGTGGTGCTCGTCAGCAGGCTGCCGTCGCGGTACACGTTCCAGGGGCCGGAGCCGGAGGCCTCCCAGTCCAGCGCCAGGGCGGTCGGGTCGGCCGTGACGTCGACCGTCAGGTCGCGCGGGGGATCGACCGGGTACGAGCGGGAGACCATGTTCGACCACGAGCTCTCGAAGCCGCCGCCGTTCAGCGCACCCACATGCCAGCTGTAGGAGTTGAGCTCGTCGAACCCCGAGTCCGAGAAGGACAGGGCCGTCGTGGTGACGTCGTCCCGGCCGCCGCGGTGGATCCGGTACTGGGTGGCGCCCGGGACGGCGGGCCAGGAGATCGTCACGGCGTCCGGGCCGGTCTCGCGGATGGTGACGCCGGCGGGGGCGGCGACGTCGTCCCAGAGCGTGACCGTCACGGTCGCGGTCGCGGTGTTCCCGTTGCCGTCGGACACCGTGTAGGTGAAGGAGTCAGTGCCCGCCGTGGCACCGGGGAGCGGGCGGTACCGCAGCCACGTCGGGTAGGTGCCGTCGATCGACACCGTGCCCTTCGCCCCCGAGGTGACCGCGGTGTACGTCAGCCGGTCCGCCTCGGGGTCGCTGTCGTTGTCCAGCGGGTACACCGCCTGTGCGGAGACCGTGTTCCGGACCTTGGCGGTGTCGTCCACCGCCACGGGGGCCTGGTTCACCGGCGCGGCCGCGGCCGGGCTCGCGGACAGGACGATCAGGGCAGCGGCTCCGGCCACCTTCAGCGAACGCACATCGTCTCCTCGACAGGCCCCGGGGATGAAAGTCCAGCTCAGCGCAGGTTCCGGAAACGGGGCGGCTCAGTGTGCACACTGCCGCGGTGAAAGGGAAGAAAGTCTTCCCGGGTACCCTCGTCGGCGTGTCCCGGGTGGTCGTCGACGTCGTCCTGAAGCCGGAGATCTCCGACCCCCAGGGTCAGGCGGTCCTGGGAGCGCTCGGCCGGCTCGGCCACGACTCCGTCAGGAGCGTCCGCCAGGGGAAGCACTTCGTGCTCGAGGTCGACGGCACGCCCGACGAGGCGGAGCTGAAGCAGATCGCCGAGACGCTGCTCGCGAACCCGGTGATCGAGGACGTCGAGCTGCACCTCGCGTCCGAGTAAGCAAGCCCACCGACCGAGAGAGGCGCCAGTGCGCATCGGTGTCATCACCTTCCCGGGTTCCCTGGACGACGTCGACGCCGCACGCGCGGTGCGCCTGGCCGGCGGTGAGCCGGTCATGCTGTGGCACGGCGACCACGACCTGAAGGACGTCGACGCCGTCGTCCTCCCCGGTGGCTTCTCCTACGGCGACTACCTGCGCGCCGGTGCCATCGCCGCCCGCTCGCCGCTGATGCAGGACGTCGTCGCGGCCGCGGAGCAGGGGCTGCCGGTGCTGGGCATCTGCAACGGCTTCCAGGTGCTGTGCGAGGCCGGCCTGCTCCCGGGCGCGTTGACCCGCAACAGCCACCTGCACTTCCGCAACCGCGACCAGGTGCTGGTCGTCGAGCGGGCCGACACCACCTGGACGCAGGACTTCACCGAGGGCCAGCGGATCCTCGTCCCGGTCAAGAACGGGGAGGGCCGCTACGTGGGCTCCGACGCCGACCTCGACCGCCTCGAGGGCGAGGGCCGGGTGGTGTTCCGCTACGCCGACGGCAACCCCAACGGCTCCAGCCGCGACATCGCCGGCGTCGCGAGCGAGAACGGGCGTGTGGTGGGTCTGATGCCGCACCCCGAGCACGCGATCGAGGACCTCACCGGGCCGTCGACCGACGGGCTGGGCTTCTTCACCAGCGTCCTGAAGGCGGTCGTCAGCGCATGACCGAGTCAGCCACCGCAGGCCTCTCCGACCTCGACACCGGCCCGGGTCGACTGCAGAACCGGCTCGACACGGTCGACCTCGCCGCCCGCACGCCGGACGACGAGCAGCCCTGGGCCGAGCTCGGCCTCAAGGCCGACGAGTACGCCCGGATCAAGCAGATCCTCGGCCGTCGTCCCACCACCGCCGAGCTGGCGATGTACTCGGTCATGTGGAGCGAGCACTGCTCCTACAAGAGCTCCAAGGTGCACCTGCGCCGGTTCGGCGACCTGCCGGAGAGCGACGCCCTGCTGGTCGGCATCGGCGAGAACGCCGGTGTCGTGGACGTCGGCGAGGGCTACGCGGTCACCTTCAAGGTCGAGTCGCACAACCACCCGAGCTACGTCGAGCCCTACCAGGGGGCCGCCACCGGCGTGGGCGGCATCGTCCGCGACATCCTGACGATGGGCGCCCGCCCGGTCGCCGTCATGGACTCGCTGCGCTTCGGCCGGGCCGATGCCCCCGACACCGCGCGCGTGCTCCCCGGCGTGGTGGCCGGCGTCGGCGGCTACGGCAACTGCCTCGGCCTGCCCAACATCGGCGGCGAGATCCTGTTCGACGACTGCTACGCCGGCAACCCGCTGGTCAACGCCCTCTGCGTCGGCGTCATGAAGCACGAGGACGTCCGGCTGGCCAAGGCCGAGGGCGTCGGCAACAAGGTCATCCTCTTCGGCGCCCGCACCGGCGGCGACGGCATCGGCGGCGTGAGCGTGCTGGCCAGCGAGACCTTCGACGCCGAGGGTCCGGCGAAGCGGCCGGCCGTCCAGGTGGGCGACCCGTTCACCGAGAAGCTGCTCATCGAGGCCTGCCTGGAGATCTTCGCCCAGGACCTGGTGACCGGGATCCAGGACCTCGGTGGCGCTGGGCTCTCCTGCGCCACGAGCGAGCTGGCCAGCGCCGGCACCGGCGGCATGCACGTCGACCTGGACACCGTCCCACTGCGCGACAGCACCCTGACGCCGGCCGAGATCCTGATGAGCGAGTCGCAGGAGCGCATGTGCGCGATCGTCGAGCCGGACAAGGTCGAGGCGTTCCTCGCCGTCTGCCGCAAGTGGGACGTCCGTGCCGCGGTCATCGGTGAGGTCACCGACGGCGACCGGCTCACCGTCGACTGGCACGGTGAGCGCATCGTCGACGTCCCTCCGCGCACGGTCGCCCACGAGGGCCCGGTCTACGAGCGGCCGATGCAGCGCCCCGCAGACCTCGACGCCCTCCAGGCCGACGACGCCGCGCGGCTGCCCCGGCCGACCACCCCGGCCGAGTTGCAGGCGCACTGGCTGGCCGTCGTCAGCAGCCCGGACGGCGCCGACAAGACGTGGGTCACCGAGCAGTACGACCGCTACGTGCGCGGCAACACGGTGCTCGCGCAGCCCGACGACGCCGGCGTCGTCCGGATCGACGAGGAGTCGCACCGCGGCATCGCGCTGTCGCTGGACGGCAACGGCCGCTACGCCCGCCTCGACCCGTACACCGGCGCCCAGCTGAACCTGGCCGAGGCCTACCGCAACGTGGCGGTGAGCGGCGCCCGGCCGCTGGCCGTCACCAACTGCCTGAACTTCGGCTCCCCGGAGAACCCCGAGGTCATGTGGCAGTTCGCCGAGGCCGTCCGCGGCCTGGCCGACGGCTGCCGCGCGCTCGGCCTGCCGGTCACCGGCGGCAACGTGAGCCTCTACAACCAGACCGGCGAGGTCGCGATCAACCCGACCCCGGTCATCGGCGTGCTCGGCGTGCACGAGGACGTCCGGAAGCGGGTGCCCACCGGCTGGCGGACGGCCGGGGAGACGGTGCTGCTGCTGGGCGAGACGAAGCCCGAGTTCGGCGGTTCCGCCTGGGCGAGCGTCGTGCACGGGCACCTCGGCGGCAAGCCTCCGGCGGTCGACCTGGCGGCCGAGCAGGCGCTGGGGCGCCTCCTCGCGGCGCTCGCCGACCAGGGGCTCGTCGGCTCCGCGCACGACCTGGCCGACGGCGGCCTCGCGCAGGGGCTGGCCGAGTCGGCGCTGCGGTACGGCCTCGGCGCGACCCTGGCGCTCGGCGGTGACCCGTTCACCGCGCTGTTCAGCGAGTCCGCGGCTCGCGTCGTCATCACGACCTCGGACCCGGGCGGGGTGAAGACGACGGCGCAGTGGGCCGGTGTCCCGGTGACCGAGCTCGGCACGACCGGGGGCGACGCGCTGGTCCTCGACGGGCTGATGGAGCTGCCGCTGGCCGAGCTGCGGGCCGCCTGGACTGCGACGCTCCCGGCGCTGTTCGGCGGGCCCGAGCACACGCCGCCGTTCACCGTGCCGACGGGCGCCGTCCCCACCGCCTGATGCCGGCACCCATCCCGGCCGAGGAGTTGCGGGCCGCCGTCGACCCGGTGCGGGCCTGGCTCGCGGGGGAGGCCGAGCAGCCGCCGCGGGCGGTCGTCGGCGCCGCGGTGAGGACCAGCGCCCGCTGGCTGGCCCAGCAGGTCCCGGGCCGGTCCGTGGAGCTGCGGGTGCCGCCGCACGTCGCGGTGCAGTTCGTGGAGGGGCCGCGGCACACGCGGGGCACCCCGCCGAACGTGGTCGAGACCGACGCCGCCACCTGGCTGCGGCTGGCCACCGGGGCGCTCTCCTGGGCCGAGGCCGTCGCCACGGGTGTCGTCAGTGCCAGCGGCAACCGCGCCGACCTGAGCAGGCACCTCCCGCTGAGCCCCCTGAGACAGCACTGAGCCCCGCCCGCTGGGCAGCGGACGGGGCTCAGTGGTGTGACGGGTGGATCAGCCGCCGAAGAGCGTGCTGGCGGTCTTCACGGTCTGGTAGAGGCCGTAGACCAGGGGGACACCGACCAGGGCCCAGGCGAAGGCGATGAAGCCCACCGGGGTGTGCGTCGGCTGCTGGTTGGGAGAGCTCATCGGACGGCGCTCGCTTCCTGGGTGGAGGGGACGGGGGAACCGGCCTTCGGCTCGTGCCACTTGGCGGCCACGGGCTTGACCAGCAGGTTGGCGATGAAGCCGACGGCGAGCAGCCCGACCATGATGAACAGCGCGGGCCGGTAGTCGCCGGCGACCAGCTCACCCGGGGTGCCGCGGGTGTCGAGGACACCGTTGACGATCAGCGGGCCGGCCACACCGGCCGCCGCCCACGCGGTGAGCAGCCGGCCGTGGATCGCGCCGACCTGGTAGGTGCCGAAGAGGTCGCGCAGGTAGGCCGGGACGGTCGCGAAACCACCGCCGTAGAAGCTGATGATGATCGCGGCCAGGACGACGAAGACCCAGGTCGCGGTGCTGCCGACGGTGGCCAGCAGGACGTAGAGGACCAGCCCGACGCCCAGGTAGACCATGTAGATCGGCTTGCGGCCGATGAAGTCCGACGTGGTCGACCACAGGAACCGGCCGCCCATGTTGAACAGCGACAGCAGGCCGACGAAGCCGGCGGCGGAGGTCACGGCCACGGCGGACGCGGACCCGCGGAAGAAGTCCTGGATCATCGGGCTGGCCTGCTCGAGGATGCCGATGCCGGCGGTCACGTTGCAGAACAGCACGATCCACAGCAGCCAGAACTGCGGGGTCTTGATGGCGTTGGCGGCCGAGACGCTCTCGGTCGTGACGAGGGCCTTCTGCTTGATGCTCGCCGGGTCGAAGCCGGCGGGCTTCCAGTCGGCGGCGGGCACGCGGACCGGACGGCCACAACCGGGACGCGCCCTGTGATCTGGGTCGCGATCGGGTGGCACGGTACGTCGTAGTCCGGAACTTGGCGCGCACAACTCGCCAGCGTGAGCAAGCAGTGACTCGATGTGATGGAACCGTAGCGACCGGGCCGCCCGCGACCGTCGACCCTAGGCTCGGGACATGGCGTACGAGGTGCGGGGAGTCGTGTCCCGGGGCAAGGGGCAGCCGGTCGGAGTGGAGACGATCGTGGTGCCCGATCCCGGGCCGGGCGAGGCAGTCGTCGACGTGCAGGCCTGCGGGGTCTGCCACACCGACCTGCACTACCGCGAGGGCGGCATCAACGACGCATTCCCCTTCCTCCTCGGCCACGAGGCGGCCGGCGTGGTGAGCGCCGTCGGCGAGGGCGTGACGAACGTGGCGGTCGGCGACTTCGTCGTCCTCAACTGGCGTGCGGTCTGCGGCCAGTGCCGGGCCTGCCTCAAGGGTGAGCCGCAGTACTGCTTCGACACGCACAACGCGGCGCAGAAGATGACCCTGACCGACGGCACCGAGCTCACGCCCGCGCTGGGCATCGGCGCCTTCGCGGAGAAGACCCTCGTGCACTCCGGCCAGTGCACCAAGGTCGACCCGGCCGCACCGGCCACCGCTGCCGGCCTGCTCGGCTGCGGCGTGATGGCCGGCGTCGGCGCGGCGATCAACACCGGGGGCGTGCGGCGCGGCGAGAGCGTCGCCGTCTTCGGCTGCGGGGGAGTGGGGGACGCCGCCGTCGCGGGGGCGACGCTCGCCAGCGCCACCACGATCATCGCCGTCGACATCGACGACCGGAAGCTCGACTGGGCGAAGAGGTTCGGCGCCACCCACACGGTCAACTCCAAGGAGACCGACCCGGTCGAGGCGATCCGGGCGCTCACCGGCGGCCACGGCTGCGACGTCGCGATCGACGCCGTCGGGCACCCGGCGGTCTTCGAGCAGGCCTTCTACGCGCGCGACCTCGCCGGCCGTGTGGTCATGGTGGGCGTCCCCACCCCGGACATGCAGATCACCCTGCCGGCGATCGAGATCTTCGGCCGCGGCGGGGCGGTCAAGTCCTCCTGGTACGGCGACTGCCTGCCCAGCCGCGACTTCCCGATGCTGGTCGACCTGTACCTGCAGGGCCGGTTCCCGCTCGATGAGTTCGTCAGCGAGACCATCGGTCTGGACGACGTCGAGGCGGCGTTCTCCAAGATGCACGCGGGCGAGGTCCTCCGCAGCGTCGTGGTGTTCGAGAAGTGAGCGCCCGCATCGACAAGGTCGTCGTACCCGGGGTCTTCTCCCTCGACGGGCAGGACTTCGACGTCGAGAACAACGTGTGGCTGGTGGGCGACGACGACGAGGTGCTCGTCATCGACGCCCCGCACGACGCCGCCCCGATCGTCGAGGCGGTCGGCGGGCGGAAGGTCACCGCGATCGTGCTCACCCACGGGCACAACGACCACATCACCGCCGCACCCGCCCTGCGGGAGGCCACCGGTGCGCCGATCTGGTTCCACGGCGCCGACCGGATGCTCTGGGACATGACGCACCCGGACGTCGAGCCCGACCGCGAGCTGGCGGCAGGGCTGCGGTTCCGGGTCGCGGGCACCGGGCTCATCGCGTTGCACACCCCCGGGCACTCGCCGGGCAGCACGTGCCTGCACTCCGCCGACCTGAACACCGTCTTCACCGGCGACACGCTGTTCTGCGGCGGGCCGGGCGCGACCGGGCGCTCGTTCAGCGACCACCCGACGATCCTGAACTCGATCCGCTCGCAGCTGTTCAGCCTGCACGGCGACACGGTCGTGCGGACCGGACACGGCGAGGACACCACGATCGCCGCGGAGTTCCGGGGGCTGCAGGGTTAGACGGCTGCCCGGGCGGTCGCGGAGGCGAAGCCGAGCCAGGTGTGCCGGTTGCCCGCCCAGCACCAGCCGACCTTGGGTGCACCGCGCCGCTCCCGGCCGTCCCGCCCGGTGCCGTTGCTGATCCACAGCGCCGGCGTGCGGGAGTCCAGGCGTCCGTCGCCCTTGCGCAGCCGGGACCCGATGGTCATGAAGCAGACGTTGCGGGCCAGGACGTCCGGGCACTGCAGGAGCCAGTGGATCCCCTCGGCCAGGGTCAGCGGTGTGCGGCCGGCCGCGGTGATCGCGGGGAGGGCCTCGTCGGGGCTCCAGTTCAGCATCTCGTCGCCGCGCTCCACGCCGCGCACCGCGTAGACGGGAGCGGCGGGCAGCTCGACCGCCTCGATCGGCTCGAACGCGTCGACGTCGGTCATGTCGGCGACGACGAAGCCGGGCTTCCCGCCCAGCTCCAGCAGCGGGGCCAGCGCGGATGCCGGCGCGCGGTCGGGGTGCACCACCAGCAGGGCGCCCGTGGGCAGGCGGTCCGCCGCCTCGCAGAGCCCGCGCGCCGTCAGGCCGGCGATGCGGTGGGCGCCGAGGGCGATGAGCCGCTCGGCCTGGACGGCCGCCGGGGGGAGAGGGGTGGGCGCGGGAGCGGTGGACGTCATGGGCACAGGTGGACCTCCGTGGCCGGGCGGGACCGACCGACAACGAGCGCCCGGGTCGACGCGTTCCCGGCCCCGGTCATGCCGGCACGGTTGACCGGGCCGACGCGGCACGAAGGAGGAAGCGAGCGAACGTCCGTCCCAGGGGCGCCCCGGTCAGGGCCTCGACGAAGAGGAACTGCCCCTGGGGGTTGACCTCCAGCCAGACGACCTCCCCGTCGTCGGTGACCTTCAGGTCGAAGACGCCCATCGTGAGGCCGAGCCGCTGCAGGCACTGCTGGAGCAGCGACTCGAGCGCGTCGTCGAGGCCGACGACGCGGATCCCGGTCCGGAGGTCGGCCCGCCAGTCGAGCAGAGGGCTGTCGATCTGCGCGCAGACGACGGTGTCGCCGAACACGTGCACACGCAGGTGCCGGGATCCCGGCACCAGCTCCTGGTAGATGGTCGGGCAGGACATGATCGAGCCGTCGCTGAGCGAGCCGTCGACCGTGCCGGCCAGCAGACCGGCGCGGTGCGTGCCGCGCACCGGTTTGGCGATGACGCCCGCGCGCTGCTCGGCGATGAACGCCCGGACCTCCCCCGGGTCCTGGCTGACCAGGGTGGCCGGTATCCGGAGCCCGAGATCCCGCGCGACCGACAGCTGCACGAGCTTGTTCTCCGCCGCCCGCACGGCGTCGGGGTGATCGATCCACCGTCCCCGGAAGTCGGTCGCCAGCGCGCCGTGCAGCGCCGCGGACTGGTCGTTGTTGATCAGGTCCGCCGCGGGCGCGCCCTCCATGCCCCGCGTGGCCACCTGCGGGTAGTTGACCCGGCGCCACCACAGCACGTCCAGCGCGCCGACGTCGATGCGCCGGGCTCCCGCGCGCACGGAGGCGCGGGGCGGGCCGTCCCCGCACCGCCACGTGAGCCCGGGGGTCGTCGACAGGGTGTCCGCCTCGATGATCTGCGGCGTCACCCCGTGCTCCAGGGCCAGGTGATGGGCGACCACGTGCGCGTGCAGGTCGTCCTTCACCGTCACGATGCCGATCCGGGGCGACCGCCCCGCACCCTCCTCGCCGGTCAGCACGACGCGCGTGCTCAGATGGCGTCGCAGTAGTCGAAATCGCCGTCCGGCCGGTGGCACCAGCCGTAGGTCGGCGTCGCCGCCATGCGGGATGCGCGGGCGGCCTCGGAGGAGATGCCCACCATCTCCTGCATCGCCCGGTCCCAGTTCTCCACCTGGTCGCTCGGCACCGGCGCGAAGTGCGTGGGGCGGTTCGCGAAGACCGTCGGCACGTCGCGGGAGACCGGGAGCTCGGTGTCCGACTCGCCGGCGACGAGGTCGCAGTCGTCCCAGCCGTACGGGCCTCCGGTGACCGACCAGGAGCCGCTCTCCCCGGGCATCATCGTCGCGACGGGAAGACCGACGGTCCTGCGCATCGTGTCCTCCCACAACCCGAGCAGCTCGGGCGCCACCGGCACGTACTTCTCGGGCCGGAACGTGAAGACGACGGGCTGCTCGATCGGCCGCCGCTCGTCGGTGAACTGTTCCTGGGAAACTGCCACGGCACTCGCCTCCGAAGTGCGTGTTGTCGGATGAGGGTGCGCAGTGAACTCCCCGACCGGTGGGTTCCGGAAGCTCGATCGGCACGAGTTGTCCGCCTCGCGTCGTGCCGTCACGGCGGGTGTGCCGACACGACCGTGGGTGACGCGGCCCACTCTCCCGGCTCAGGACTGGGCAGGAGCGACCGCGCCGGTACCCTCGACCCGTGCCTCGCGGTGATGGACGGCTGACGCACGACCTCGACCCCCAGTCCCCCGGACCTCAGGACGCCTGTGGCGTCTTCGGTGTGTGGGCGCCGGGGGAGGAGGTCGCGAAGCTGACCTATTTCGGTCTGTACGCCCTCCAGCACCGTGGTCAGGAGGCGGCCGGGATCGCCGTGTCCGACGGCGCCTCGGTCGTGGTCTACAAGGACCTCGGGCTGGTCAGCCAGGTCTTCGACGAGGCGACCCTCGGCAGCCTGCGCGGTCACCTGGCCGTCGGCCACACCCGGTACTCCACGACCGGCGCCTCCACCTGGGAGAACGCGCAGCCGACGTTCCGCACCACGGAGGCCGGGACCGGGCTGGCGCTCTGCCACAACGGGAACCTGGTGAACACCGCCGAGCTGGCCAGCAAGGCCGCCGACGCCGGGGTGCGGGGCGCCTTCGCCGCGACCACCGACTCCGACCTCGTGACCTCGCTGATCGCCTCGTACCAGGACCTCTCGGTGGAGGCGGCGGCGATGGAGGTGCTGCCGCAGCTGCGCGGCGCCTTCTCCATCACGTTCATGGACGAGGACACCCTGTACGCCGCCCGCGACCCGCAGGGCGTGCGCCCGCTGGTGCTGGGCCGGCTGGAGCGCGGCTGGGTCGTGGCCAGCGAGACGGCAGCGCTGGACATCGTCGGCGCCTCGGTGGTGCGGGAGGTCGAGCCCGGCGAGCTCATCGCCATCGACGAGAACGGCCTGCGCAGCCAGCACTTCGCGCCCGCCGAGCCCAAGGGCTGCGTCTTCGAGTACGTCTACCTCGCTCGTCCCGACACCACCATCTCCGGCCGCGGCGTGCACGCCGCGCGCGTGGAGATCGGGCGCCGGTTGGCCAAGGAGCACCCGGCCGACGCCGACCTGGTCATCCCGGTGCCGGAGTCGGGCACCCCGGCCGCCGTCGGGTACGCCGAGGCCAGCGGGATCCCCTACGGCCTGGGCCTGGTCAAGAACTCCTACGTCGGCCGCACGTTCATCCAGCCGTCGCAGACGATCCGCCAGCTGGGCATCCGGCTGAAGCTCAACCCGCTGCGCGACGTCATCCGTGGCAAGCGCCTGGTCGTCGTCGACGACTCGATCGTGCGCGGCAACACCCAGCGGGCGCTGATCCGGATGCTGCGGGAGGCCGGCGCCCTCGAGGTGCACGTGCGGATCTCCTCGCCGCCGGTGAAGTGGCCGTGCTTCTACGGCATCGACTTCGCCAGCCGGGCCGAGCTGATCGCCAACGGCCTGGACATCGACGGCATCCGCGCCTCGATCAATGCCGACTCCCTGGCCTACGTCTCCGAGCAGGGGCTGATCGCGGCCACCGAGCAGCCGGTGAACCGGCTCTGCACCGCCTGCTTCACCGGCGAGTACCCGATCGACCTCGGCGCCCCGGAGGTGCTGGGCAAGCACGTCCTCGAGGGGATCGGTCAGCGGGCGGTCAGCGGCTGGACCGGCCAGCAGGCCGGCAGTGCCTCGGTGCCCGGTGGCGCGGAAGAGGCGCTGAGGCGGCCGTGAGCGACCAGCAGTTCACCTACGCCGCGGCCGGCGTCGACATCGACGCCGGCGAGCGCGCCGTCACGCTGATGAAGGCCGCCGTCGAGCGGACGAACCGCCCCGAGGTCGTCGGGGGGCTCGGCGGGTTCGCCGGCCTGTTCGCCCTCGACGTGCAGAAGTACCGCAAGCCCCTGCTCGCCTCCTCCACCGACGGCGTCGGCACGAAGATCGCCCTGGCGCGTCTGCTGGACCGGCACGACACCGTCGGCATCGACCTCGTCGCGATGGTCGTCGACGACCTGGTCGCCTGCGGCGCGGAGCCGCTGTTCCTCCAGGACTACGTCGCCTGCGGCAAGGTCGTGCCGGAGCGGATCGCTGCGATCGTCACCGGCATCGCCGCGGGCTGCACGCAGGCGGGCGCCGCGCTGGTGGGCGGTGAGACGGCCGAGCACGGCGACCTCATGGACGCCGACGAGTACGACCTCGCCGCGACCGCCGTCGGCGTCGTCGAGGCAGACGCCGTCCTCGGGCCCGAGCGGGTCCGCGACGGCGACGTCGTGGTCGCGATGGCGTCCTCCGGCTTCCACTCCAACGGCTACTCGCTGGTCCGCCGGGTGGTCTCCGCCGCCGGGCTCGACCTGCACGCGACGCCGACCGGTCTGGACCGGCCGCTCGGCGAGGAGCTCCTGGAGCCCACGCGCATCTACGCCCGCGACTGCCTGGCGCTGGTCGAGGAGCTGGGCGTGGGCACGGTCCACGCGTTCGCGCACATCACCGGCGGCGGGCTCGCGGGCAACACCGCCCGGGTCGTGCCCGAGGGCCTCCGGGCCGTCCTCGACCGGTCGACCTGGGCGCTGCCGGCTGCCGTCCGGCTGATGGAGGAGCACGGCGTGCCGCGCTCGGAGACGGAGCGCGCCTTCAACTGCGGCGTCGGCATGGTCGCCGCCGTCGCTCCGGAGCACGCCGACGACGCGGTCCGGCTGCTCACCGGCCGCGGAGTGCCGGCCTGGGTCGCCGGCACCGTGAGCACCCGCGGCGACGACGACGCCGCACCGGCCGCGGAGCTCACCGGCACCTACCGCTGAGCCGCCCGCGCCGGGCGCCGGTGCGGACGCGACCACGACACGACACCGCCACCCCGCGGGGAGCGGTGTCGTGTCGTGCGACGGATCAGGTCAGGGCACCGCGGTCAGCGGCTGGGAGCCCAGTCGTCGTCGGTGTCGTCGTCCGCCCAGCGGTCGGCGTAGGCGTCGTCGTCGTCCTCGTCGTCGTCCACCGCGCTGGGCGGCGCGGAGTACGACGACGGAGAACCCGCCAGCTCGCGCTGAAGCGCGGAGAGGTCGGTGTTCGGTGAGCTGTACTTGAGCTCACGGGCCACGCGTGTCTGCTTGGCCTTCGCTCGGCCGCGCCCCATCGGCTCGACCCCCTCGTTACCGGAGTGCGGCGGCCCAGCCCGCGGCTGGACGGCCCGCGTGGCGACCCCGACTGAGTGACTATGTCTTGAGCAACCTTACGACACGGATCGGCAACGGGCACACGTCCCTCCCCGAGGCGGGTCCAGGTCGCCCGTCCGAGCGACCCCGGCCCTCCCCGGAGAGGTCAGCGCGGCAGCCGGATCGTGGCCAGCCGGCCGACCGAGCGCATGCGCTCCTCGGCCAGCCGGTCGGCGGCCACGGCGGGGGAGAGGCCCTCGGCGTCGGCCAGCGCGAACACCCGCAGGGCGACGTCGAAGATGCCCGAGGCCTTCGCCTGCGCCCGGGGGAACGAGAAGCCGTGCCGCTCGTCCTCCACCTGGATCACGCCACCGGCGTTCACCAGGAAGTCGGGGGCGTAGAGGATCCCGCGCTCGCGCAGCCGGTCGGCCATGCCGGGGGCGGCCAGCTGGTTGTTGGCGCCGCCGCAGACGATCCGCCCCGGCAGGACCGCGACGGTCTCCTCGTCCAGCGCACCGCCCAGCGCGCAGGGTGCGTAGACGTCGTGCGGGGTCCGGACGAGCGCCGCGGTGTCCTCGACGGCACGCACCTGCGGGTGCCGGGCCTGCAGCCGCTCGACGGCCGCGGGGTCGACGTCGGTGACGACGACGTCCGCGCCGTCCTCCACCAGGTGGCCGGCCAGCCACGAGCCGACCTTGCCGACGCCGGCGATGGCCACGGTGCGCCCGGTCAGCGACGGCGCACCCCAGCAGTGCTGTGCGGCGGCCCGCATGCCCTGGAAGACGCCGTAGGCGGTGAGCACCGAGGAGTCCCCGCACCCGCCGTAGGCCTCCGAGCGACCGTGCGCGAAGCGGGTCTCCCGCCCGACGACGTCGAGGTCGGCGTTGTAGGTGCCGACGTCGCAGGCGGTCAGGTACCGGCCGCCGAGAGACTCGACGAACCGGCCGTAGGCGCGCAACAGGGCCTCGGTCTTGTCGGTGCGCGGGTCACCGATGATGACGGCCTTGCCGCCGCCGAGGTCCAGGCCGGCGAGGCTGTTCTTGTAGGACATGGCGCGGGAGAGCCGCAGCGCGTCGGCGACGGCGGCGTCCTCGTCGGCGTAGGGGTAGAAGCGTGTACCGCCGAGCGCGGGGCCGAGCGCCGTCGAGTGGATCGCGATGATCGCCCGCAGCCCCGACCCGGGATCGCTGCAGAACACGACCTGCTCGTGACCGGAGGAGAGGACGTCCACGACGAGGAGCCTAGAACGCCCGCGCCCTCCCCCGGTCGGAGGAGAACTGCGCCGCGTCGGCCCCTCCTGACCGGCCTCCGGTCGCCGGGTGGAGCATGATCCGTGGTCGGACCGATCCCCGGTCCGGACGCGCGGGCCCCGCCCGTGACCACAGGAGGACTTCTGCGATGCCCGCACCGAAGCGACTGGTGGCGCTCGCCGTGGCCGCGCCCCTGCTCCTCTCGGCCTGCACCACCGACAGCGCCGGCGACCCGGGCGGCTCGAGCTCCGGCGGCGGAGGTGGCGGGAAGGACCTCACCTTCTCCGTGATCACCCACGGGTCGGCCGGTGACGCGTTCTGGGACGTCGTGCAGAACGGTGCGGAGCAGGCCGGCGAGGACCTCGGGATCGACGTCGACTACCAGAGCGACGGCGACCCGCAGCGGCAGGCGCAGCTCATCGACGCGGCGGTCAACTCCGAGGTCGACGGCATCGTGGTCTCCATGGCCAACCCCGACGCCCTCCAGGACTCGATCGAGGCGGCGGTCGAGGCCGGGATCCCGGTCGTGACCATCAACTCCGGCGGTGAGCGGTCGGCCGGGCTCGGCGCGATCGGTCACGTCGGGCAGGACGAGCAGATCGCCGGACGCGGAGCCGGCCAGGAGCTCGCGGGCCGCGGCGCGAAGAACGTGCTGTGCGTGGTGCACGAGGCCGGCAACATCGGGCTCGAGCAGCGCTGCGCCGGTGCCTCCGAGGGGCTCGGGGCCCAGGTCACCCCGTTGCAGGTCGACGTCAACGACCTGCCCGGCGCACAGTCGGCGATCGCCTCGCAGCTGCAGGGCGACAGCAGCATCGACGCCGTCCTCACCCTGAACTCCGCGGTCGCCGCGGTCGCCGTCGAGGCGGCGGCGGACGCCGGGTCCGACGCGCAGGTGGCGACGTTCGACCTGAACGAGGACGTCATCAGCGGGATCCAGGACGGCGACATCGCCTTCGCCGTCGACCAGCAGCAGTACGAGCAGGGCTACCTGCCCATCGTGATGCTCAAGCTCTACGCGCAGAACCTGAACACCGTCGGCGGCGGGCAGCCGGTGCTCACCGGCCCCGGCATCGTCGACGCGGACAACGTCGACGAGGTCGCCGACCTGGCCACGGCCGGCACGCGCTGAGCGCCCCGGGGGCCACGGCCCCGGCCGAGCGCCGGGCCGACGAGCGGCTGGCGGCCCCCGGGCCGCTGCGCCGCCTGCTCGTCAAGCCCGAGCTCGGCGCGCTGGTGGGGGCGGTCGCGGTCTTCCTCTTCTTCGCGGTGCAGTCGGAGACGTTCCGCTCGCCCCGGGGGATCGCTAACTGGCTGGACCCGGCCTCGACCCTCGGGATCATGGCGGTGGCGGTCGCGCTGCTGATGATCGGCGGGCACTTCGACCTCTCCGCGGGCGTCCTGACCGGCACGACCGCGCTCACCGTCGGGGTCGTCGCGACCGAGTTCGGGCAGAACCTGTGGGTCGCCATCGCGGTGTCGCTGGTGCTCGCCCTGGCGATCGGTTTCGTCAACGGCTGGCTGGTGACCAGGACCGGGCTGCCTAGCTTCATCATCACGCTGGGCACGTTCCTGATGCTCCAGGGCCTGAACCTGGGGCTGACGAAGCTGTTCACCGGCACCGTGACCGTCGGCGGCATCGACGACGTGCCGGGGTATGCGGCCGCCGAGTGGGTGTTCGCCTCGAAGGTGGAGGTCCTCGGGGCGGAGGTGCGCGTCGCCGTCCTGTGGTGGCTGCTGTTCACCGCCCTGGCCACCTGGGTGCTGCTGCGCACCCGCTTCGGCAACTGGGTGTTCGCCACCGGTGGGGACGACGTCGCCTCGCGCAACGTCGGCGTGCCCGCGCGCCGCACGACGATCACGCTGTTCATGACCACGGCAGGGGCGGCCTGGTTCGTGGGGACGACGCTCGCCGTGCGGCTGACCTCGGTGCAGGCCAACACCGGCATCGGGCAGGAGCTCATCTACATCGTGGCCGCCGTCATCGGTGGGTGCCTGCTCACCGGCGGGTTCGGGTCGGCCATCGGCGCCTCGCTCGGCGCGCTGATCTTCGGCATGACCCAGCTGGGCATCCCGTACCTGCGGTGGGACGCCGACTGGTTCTACTTCTTCCTCGGCGCGATGCTGCTGCTCGCGGTGCTGGCCAACCGGCTGGTCCGGCGCTACGCAGAGGCGGCCCGGCGATGAGCGGCGTGGGCGGGGAGCCGGCGCTGCTCGAGCTGCGCGACCTCGGCAAGGACTACGGCTCGGTCATCGCGCTCGACGGCATCAGCGCCTCGGTCCGCGCCGGCGAGGTCACCTGCGTGCTGGGCGACAACGGCGCCGGCAAGTCCACGCTGATCAAGATCCTGTCCGGCGTGCACCGGGCCGATCGCGGGGAGCTCCTGCTGGACGGGGCTCCGGCCTCCTTCGGCGCGCCCCGGGAGGCGCTCGACGCCGGGATCGCGACGGTCTACCAGGACCTCGCGATGATCCCGCTCATGGCGATCTGGCGGAACTTCTTCCTGGGCGCCGAGCCGACGAAGGGCTGGGGCCCGTTCCGCCGCTTCGACGTCGCGGAGGCCAAGGAGACCACCCGCCGCGAACTGGCTGCGATGGGCATCGACATCCGCGATCCCGACCAGCCGGTGGGCACGCTCTCCGGTGGCGAGCGGCAGTCCGTCGCGATCGCGCGGGCGGTGCACTTCGGGGCGCGGGTGCTGATCCTCGACGAGCCGACCTCGGCCCTGGGCGTCAAGCAGGCCGGCGTGGTGCTGCGCTACGTGGCCCAGGCCCGGGACCGGGGTGTGGGGGTCGTGCTGATCACGCACAACCCGCACCACGCCTATCCGGTCGGCGACCGCTTCCTGCTGCTCAACCGCGGTCGGAGCCTGGGTGAGTACGCCAAGGCCGACATCTCGCGCGAGGAGCTCACCCGGTTGATGGCGGGGGGAGCGGAGCTCGAGGCGCTGGCGCACGAGCTGGAGCGCCCGGTCGACTGACCGACATGTCGACATGCCGACAGTGCTGAGACGGTCACTGACCGTTCTGGTTGCGGCGCGTCAACTGTTCCGCGTGTTGCCTTTGTGACAACTGGTGACGGTGCGACTCTCACTGGGCGCCGAGCTGCTTTCGGCGCCCACCCTCTTCCCCAGGGAGCGAGTCATGTCCCAGCGCCGTCCGTCCGGACCGGCGACCCCACGGGCCGGCAGCCGCCGTCCGTCCGTGGGCCGTACCGCCCGCCCGCTGCGCGCCGCCGTCCTCGGTGTCGTGGCCGGCGCAGCGCTGTTGGGGACCGCCACCCCCGCCGTCGCCGTTCCCCCGCCCCCGCCCAACCCGACCGACAGCCAGCTCGGTGCGGCGAAGGGCGCCCAGGACGCGGCCGCCGCGGAGGTCGGGCGGCTCGCGGGCCTGGTGGCCGGCGCCGAGGCCGAGCTGGAGCGCTACGGGGTCCAGGCCGAGGCTGCCGGCGTCGCCTACGAGGCAGCCCTGGAGGCCCTCCAGCTGGCCCAGGCCGCGGCCGACCAGGCGGCCGCGGAGCTGCAGCGCGCCGCCGACGCCGTGGCCGCCGCCGAGGCCCGCATCGCCACGTTCTCGCGCGACAGCTACATGAAGGGCTCCACCCTCACCAGCTCTGCGGCCCTCTTCGACGCCGAGGGCCCCGGGGAGCTCATCCAGAAGGCGGCGATGCTCGACTACGTCGCCGACAACCAGATCGACGTCCTGGGCGCACTGGAGGTCGCCCGCGTGCGGCAGGCCAACGCCGACGCCACCGCGCGAGCCGCTCGCGACGAGCGCGCCTCCGCGGAGGACGCCGCCGAGGCCGCGAAGGCCACCGCCGATGCCCAGCTCGCGGCGCAGCAGTCCGCCTACGACCAGGTGATGACGCAGAAGGCGCAGTACGAGCAGCAGCTGCAGGCCGCGCAGATCCACCTCCTGGAGCTCCAGGGCGCCCGCAACGCCTACGCGCAGTGGGAGGCGCAGAAGCGCGCCGAGGAGGCGGCCGCGGCGGCCGCCGCCGAGCGGGCGGCCCGCGCCGCTGCCGCCGCCCGCGGGAACTCCGGCGGGGGCAGCAGCAGCGGTGGCGGCGGGAGCATCGGGCCGGTCTCCGACGGCCACGCGAAGCCGGCCTCCGGCCGGGTCTCCAGCTGCTTCGGCTGGCGCTGGGGCGCCCTGCACGGCGGCGTCGACATCGCCGCGCCGATCGGCACGCCGATCTACGCCGCGTCCTCCGGGGTGGTCCGCCGCGCCGGTTCGGCCACCGGTTTCGGCCTCGCCGTCTACATCGAGGGCGACGACGGCGAGGTCACCGTGTACGGCCACGTGAACCGCTACTTCGTCGAGACCGGTGAGCGCGTCTCGGCCGGCGAGCAGATCGCCGAGGTCGGCAACCGCGGTCAGTCCACCGGACCGCACCTGCACTTCGAGGTGCACCCCAGCGGCGCGATGTACGGCGGCCAGGTCGACCCGGTCCCGTGGCTCAACGCCCGCGGCATCTTCCTGGGTGGCTGCGGAGGCTGAGCCGGGGGAGGCGCCGGCTCAGCTCGTGGGCGAGCTCGTCTCCGTCGGGACGTCGATCCCGCACTCGTCCCGCAGGTAGTTGCTCACGTTCGTCGAGGCCGAGTCGAGCTGCTGCTGCAGCGGCGCGAGCTTCTGCTCCAGGGTCGCCAGCGCGTTGGGGTCGTTGAAGTCGATCCCGGCGATGGCCCCGGAGAACTGCTGGACGCCGTCGGCCAGGGCCGACCAGTCCGCGGCGATCTCGTCGGGCGCCTCGATGCCCCGGATCTCGGTCGCGGCCTCGTCGAGCAGTGCGGGCAGCTGCGTCGGGTCCGACTGGTCGGAGACGCTGGCCTCCAGCCGCTCCTGGATGCTCGCGGCCTCGGTGCAGAACGCCGAGTCGGCGGAGGCGCTGGTCTCGGCGGCGCTGGAGGAGGACGACGTCGAGCCGGAGGCGGAGCTGTCGTCGTCGGAGCCCCCGCACGCGGTGAGCAGGACGAGGGCCGCGGCGACGGGGATCCCGGTGCGGCAGGCGGAGAGGGAACGGCGCATGGGCGGCAGGCTAGCGGCCGGGAGGGTGGCGCGGGAGCTCCGGCGATAGCGTGCGCTGCGTGCCCGCCCCGACCGATCCCCGCGCCGGCTGGGACCTGCCCGCCTTCGGCTCGCTGCCCAGGACCAGCGACCTCGAGCCGCTGGTCACCCGCGTGCTGGCGCCGAACCCGTCGCCGATGACCCTGGACGGCACGAACACCTACGTGGTGGGCGCCCCGGGCAGCGGGCAGGCGGTGGTGGTCGACCCGGGGCCCGACGACGCGGCGCACCTGGCTGCCGTGGAGGCTGCGCTGGCCGCGCGCGGTGCGCGCTGCGTCGCCGTCCTCGTCACCCACCACCACGGTGACCACGCCGAGGCGGCGCTCCCCTGGGGGGAGCACTTCACCGCCCCCGTGGCCGCGGCCTCCGGTGCGGTCGCCGGCCCCGGTGGGTGGCTGCTCGCGGCGGGGGACCGCGTGGACCTGGCCGGCACCACCGTCGAGGTCGTCGCCACGCCGGGGCACACCGCCGACCACCTGGCCTTCCGGCTGGAGTCCGGCGCCGTCCTGGTCGGCGACCACGTGCTGGGCCGGGGCACCTCGGTCGTGACGCATCCCGAGGGCGACGTCGTCGCCTACCTGGAGTCGCTGCGGCGCGTCCACGATCTCGGGCCGAGCGCGCTGTACTGCGGGCACGGGCCGGAGCTGACCGAGGACCCCGGCGCGGTCCTCGAGTACTACCTGGCCCACCGGGCGTTCCGGGAACGGCAGCTGCTCGATGCACTGGCCGAGGGGGCCGGCAGCGTCGACGACCTGGTGGCGCTGGTGTACGCCGAGGTCCCGCGGGAGGTGTGGCCCGCCGCGGCCCAGTCGACCCGCGCCACCCTGGCCAAGCTCGCCGCCGAGGGGCAGGTCGTGCTCGGCACGGCGGGGGAGGTGCGGCCCGCATGAGCACGGTCGGGTGGGAGACCCGCATCGTGACGAGCGCCGGCAGCGAGCGCGACCAGCGGCGGGCCGCCGCCTCGCTGGCCGCCGCGGGCCTGCGGGCCGGGGACCGCCTGCTGGTGTCGGCCGCGGCGTCGCCCGAGCTGCTGGCCGTGGTGCTCGGCGCGCTGCGCACCGGCATCGTCCCGGTGGTGCTCGACCCGGCCCTGTCCGCGGCAGAGCGCGCCGTGCTGGCCGAGGACGGCGACCCGGCCCTGGACGCGGGGGACGACCCGGGCCGGCTGCTCGGCGACGCCGAGGCCGACCTGGCCGACGTCCCGCTGGCCCGGCCCATGCACTACACGTCCGGGACCACCGGGCGCCGCAAGGGCGTGTGGTCGGGGGTGCTCGCCGGGGAGGACGCCCGGGCGCTGGCCGCCGAGGAGATCGAGCTCTGGGGGTTCGGTCCCGGCGACCGGCACCTGGTGCTCTCGCCGCTGCACCACAGCGCCCCGCTCCGGTTCGCGATCCACACGCTGCTGGCCGGCGGCGAGGTGCTGCTGCCCGGCCCGTTCGACGTCGGGCGGGCGGCCGAGGCGATCAGCACGCTCCGGCCCACCACCACCTTCTGCGTGCCGACGCACCTGCAGCGGCTGCTGGCCCCGGGCGGCGCTGGTCGGGATGCGGTCGACTGGTCCTCCTTCCGCCGCCTCGTGCACGCCGGTGCCCCCTGCCCCGAACCGCTCAAGCGGGCGGTGCTGGCCGCGTTGCCGGAGGGGAGCGTCTGGGAGTTCTACGGCTCCACCGAGGCGCAGTTCACCGTCTGCTCGCCCGAGGACTGGCTGGCGCACCCGGGGAGCGTCGGCCGTGCCCGCCCCGGTCGGCGGCTGGAGGTCGACGAGCGCGGTCAGCTGTGGTGCGCCGTCCCGCGGTGGGCGCGCTTCGAGTACTGGCGGGCGCCGGACAAGACGGCGGCCGCCTGGCGCGGGGACCGGGTGACGGTGGGGGACCTCGGCCGGGTCGACGCGGACGGCGTGGTGTGGCTCGACGGCCGCCGTGAGGACCTGGTCATCTCCGGTGGGGTCAACGTCTACCCCGCCGAGGTCGAGGCCGTCCTGGACGCGCACCCCGGGGTCGTGGAGAGCGCCGTCTTCGGCGTGCCCGATCCCGACTGGGGGCAGCGGGTGGTCGCCGCGTTCGTGGGCGACGCCGACCCCGCCGAGCTGGCCGACTGGGCCCGCGCCCGGCTGGCCCCCGCCAAGCGCCCGAAGAGCCTGCACCCGCTCGCCGACCTGCCGCGCACCTCCACCGGCAAGGTGCGGCGGCTGGACCTGCCCGGGGTGCTGGGCCTCAGGGATGGCTGACCGGCCCGGCGACTGGGACGTCGTCGTCGTCGGTGCGGGCACCGCGGGGTGCGCGCTCGCGGCCGGCCTGGTCGATGCCGGGCGCCGCGTGCTGGTGCTGGAGGCCGGGGAGGACTCGGTGGCCCCCGAGCTGCTCGACGCCTCGACCCTGCGGGCCGCCGTGCCCGGCCACCCGGCGAACTGGGACCTGCCCGGGCTGCTCCCCGGCGGTCGCACGGTCCGGGTTCCGCGCGGCCGCGTCGTCGGGGGCTCCAGCGCGGTCAACGCCGGGTACTTCATCCGGCCCACGGCCACCGATGCCGCGGACTGGGCCGGGGCCGGCAACGACCTGTGGTCCTGGGACCGCCTGCTCCCGGTGCTCCGGCGGCTGGAGAGCGACCACGACTACGGCGACCGGCCCGAGCACGGGGCCGACGGTCCGGTGCCCGTCGTCCGCCCCACCGCCGGTCCTCCGCTGGCCGGTGCCTTCGCCGAGGCGGCCGAGGAGCTGCGGCTGCCCGGCGAGCCGGACAAGAACGCGGGGAGCGCGCCCGGTTACGGCCCGGTCCCGCGCAACGTCGTGGGCGGCCGGCGGATCAGCGCGGCGGAGGCGTACCTGGCCCCGCGCCGGCGCGACCCGCTCCTGACCGTGCGCGGCGGCGTCCGGGTGCTGCGCGTGCTCGTGGAGGGAGGTCGGGCCGTGGGCGTGGCCACGACCAGCGGCGAGGTCCGCGCGGGTGAGGTCGTGCTGAGCGCCGGCGCGGTCGGCTCACCGCACCTGCTCCTGCTCTCGGGGATCGGCCCGGCGGCGCGACTGCGGGCGGCGGGGATCGAGGTGCTCGTCGACGCCCCCGGCGTGGGCGAGGACTGCACGGACCACCCGATCGTCTACCTGCCGTTCCGCGCGCGGGAGGGCGTCACGGCCGCACCCGGGGAGTCGCCGCTGCACGGGGTGCTGCACACCGGGCCCGACGCCGTCGTCCCGGACCTGGAGGTGCTGCCGTGGACGGCCCCGTTCGCCCAGGTGATGACCGGGCGCCCGGCCGGCGGCGAGCAGGTCGAGGTCGGCGTGGCGCTCCAGCGCACGGAGGGGCGCGGCCGGTTGTCCCTGGTCGACGCCGACCCCGGGCGGCCGCCGCTGGTGGAGTACCGGCACCTCGTCGAGGCCGCCGACGCCCGGCGCATGCGGCAGGGCGTGCGGCTGGCCGCCGAGCTGCTGGAGAGCCGGGCGCTGCGGCGGATGGGGGAGCCGGTCGCCCTGCCCCCGGACGACGCCGGGCTCGACCGCTGGATCGGCGAGCGGCTGACCACCGCGGTGCACCTCTCGGGCACCGCCCGCATGGGTCCCGAGGGGGACGTGGGCGCGGTGGTCGACCAGCGACTCCGGGTGCGCGGCATCGACGGGCTGCGCGTGGCCGACACCTCGGTGCTGCCCCGGGTACCGCGTCGCGGTCCGGCCGCGACTGCGGTCCTGGTGGGCGAGCTGGCCGCGGATCTGGTCACCGGCCCCTGAGGAGGGAGCCGGTGCGTCCCGGCGGCGCGGCCAGAGCAGCCGCCGGGACGCCGGTCGGGGTCAGCGGACGGCGGGCATCTCGCTGGTGCTCGTCGAGCTGAAGGGCGCCCAGGCGTCCGGGTGGGGGCGGCCGGCGTCGGCCGCCCACGCGGGAGCGCGCACCCCGGTCGAGGGGCGGGTGGTGGTCGCCGGGCGCGCGCTGAGGCTCACGATCAGGGCCAGCAGCACGCAGAGACCGACCAGCACACCGCCGATGACCAGGAGTGTCGAGAGCATGTTCTGACCGTAGGACCGGGACCGATCCGTGTCACGGGGCAGATGTCTCCGAAAGATCAGCCGCTCCTGGCGCAGTGTTGCCGCCCCGTCGTCGTTCTGACCTCACCCGTCACAGCAGCTCTCGACAAGACTCGACGAGAGCCGGATCGGCGCCCCCCGGGCCGGCCGCATACCGCGCCCCGACCTGCGGGTAGGCGTCCCTCCCGACGACAGGAGCGTGCAGTGCCCGATCTGGCGGAGCTGGCCGGCAAGGTGGTGGCCGTACCCCTCGGGGCGGTCGCCCGGTACCGCCGCGGGCGGGCCATGCATCCCCGCGGTGCGGTGTTCGACGCCGTGCTGGAGCGCACCGGCGCAAGCCCCGCGACCGGCGTGCCGTGGCTGGACGAAGCCCGCACCGACCGGGTCGTCGTCCGCCTCTCCCGGGGTGCGGGACTGCCGACCCCGCTGCCCGACGTCCTCGGGCTGGCGATCCGCCTCGACCGGGACGGCGACCGCCCGATCGACATCCTGCTGTCGAGCACCGGGCAGGGATCGTGGAGCCGACTGGTCCCGGTGCCCCGGGTCGACGCCGACGGCGTCTACGGCTCGATCATGGCCTACCGGTCCGCGGCCGGAGCGCTGCGGGTCGCGGCCCTGCCGGTTGGGTCGCGGGTCCCCTCCGACCCGGTTCCGGTGTCCGCGGCCGCGGCGCGGGGCGCGCTGGACTTCACCCTCGCGGTCGCGGCCGGGCGTGAACCGTGGCGACCCTTCGCCCGGCTGCGCAGCACGGGCGCGCGGGAGCCCCTGGACGTCGCGATCCGGTTCGACGCCGTCCGCAACCCGCCGCCGGGTCTCCACCCGGACGGCCCGATGGCCCGCTTCCGGGAGCCCGCGTACGCGACCGCACGGGCACAGGGGCCGCAGGGGCGGTGACCGTTCCGACACGCCGGCTCACCCGATGGAGTCGGTCACGGGTTGGGCGCCGGACGACGGGGGTAGGCCGTACCGAACCCCGCTCCAGCAGCGAGCCCGGGTCCACCGACCGTCGAGCGGCACCCTGTGCTGTCGGAGTGCTCGACCGCACGAGGAGACGCACCGCCGCGTGACCCATGCACAACCCCCGGCCCCCGGGCTTCCCGAGCAACCCCTGGGCACCGGCCTCCGGGTGGTCACCATCCCGCCGCGCGACCCGTACGTGGACGCCGTGCTCCCCGCCGGCGTCACGCGCGTCGGCGACGTCGCGGAACCCAGCGCGTGGCTCGACCTCGGTCACCTCGCCGCGCACGCCGACGGCGTCGACGTGGTCCACCTGCACATGGGCTACGGACGGCTGGAGCCCGTGGCGGCCGAGGCGTGGGCCGAGGAGCTCCAGCGACTGGGCGTGCCGCTCGTCGTCACCGTCCACCAGCTGCACGCCACGGGAGGACCGGCGAGCGGCGAGGACGCCCATCTGGCGGCCGTCCTCGCCACGGCGGAGGTCGTGCTGACGCTCACGCCCGGGGCCGCCGACGACATCGCGGAGCGGTTCGGCCGCACCGCGATCGTGGTCGCCCATCCGTCGGTCGCCGTCGCCGACCCCGAGCTGGGAGCCGAGCGCGGCCTGGTCGGGGTACGCGTGGGCGCTGCCGTTCCGCACCCCGCGGCCCTGGTGCGGGCGGCCCTGTCCGGCGCGGTCTCCGGCGGGGGGCGGTTGCGGGTCCTGGTCGAGGAGGCGGAGCTGCCGGCGCTGGAGCCGGCGGTCGTGGAGCTCGCTGGGGCCGGTCAGGTGGAGCTGACCGTCGTCCGGGCCGGGGAGTGGGCGGCGCAGCTGCAGCAGGTGCACGTCGCCGTCCTGCCGGAGCGGTGCGGCACCCACTCCCGCGATGTGGAGGTCTGCCGCGACGTGGGCACCCGCCCCGTCGCGCCCAGCTGTGGCTGGGCCGCCGACCAGTGGTCGGAGGTCGTGCCCTACAGCCACGACGACCAGGGCGGGGTCGACCCGGTCTCGCTCGCGGCGGCGATCGGGGCCGCCCTCGCCCGCCCCATGCCGCGACCGGCCGACCGGGTGTGGCGGGACGGGCAGCGGGACGCCGTGCGGCAGGTGCACGCGGAGGTCTACACCCAGGTCGCGGCGGACCGCAGCTGGACCTGAGACGCGAACGGGCCCGGCGCGCTGCGCCGGGCCCGGATCGAAGTGTGGTGTGGGCAGGGGCGGGGTCGAACCGCCGACCTCTCGCTTTTCAGGCGAGCGCTCGTACCGACTGAGCTACCTGCCCCTCCCGGTGTTCCCACCGGAGAGCGACCCTGACGGGACTCGAACCCGCGACCTCCGCCGTGACAGGGCGGCGCGCTAACCAACTGCGCTACAGGGCCTTGCTGTGATGCTGTCGTGCCAGTGCCCCCAACGGGGTTCGAACCCGTGCTACCGCCTTGAAAGGGCGGCGTCCTGGACCGCTAGACGATGAGGGCTCTCGTTCGCCGGGGGCAGCGAGAACAATACATGGCCCTCGCGCCTGCCCTGAGCGGGGGTCCCGGAGTGCGAGGCTGGCACCGTGCGCAGAGTCCACCCTGCCGTGGTCGCAGCCCTCGCCGTCGTGCTGGCGGCCCTCCCGGGCTGCGCGGCGACGGGAGCCGCGGGACGCGCGCCGTCGACCGCCGGGACGAGCGCGTCGGGGGACGCCGTCCCCACCGACGGCTCGGACCCGCAGACGGTCGAGGCCTCGCCGGACGCCCGACTCACCGTCACCGACGTCCGCCTCTCGGCCGAGGAGGGCGCCGACCGCGTCGTCCTCGAGCTCGGCGGCACCGGCACCCCCGGCTGGGACGTCCGGTACGTCGACGCCGTGACCGCCCCGGGGAGCGGCGAGCCGGTCCGGGTCGGCGGCGACGCCGTGCTGCTGGTGGCCCTGACGGGCACGGCCTACCCCTTCGACACCGGCGTGGACGAGTTCGCACCGACGGGGAAGCTGACGGCGGCGGGTACCCGGAGCGTCACCGAGGTCCACTTCCTGGCGACCTACGAGGGCACGACCACCGCGGCCGTGGGAACGCGCGCGGAGCTGCCCTTCCGGGTGCAGTTGCTGCAGGACCCGGTCCGGGTGGTGGTGGAGGTCGTGCACGCCCCCTGAGCGGCTCAGCCCAGTCGGGCGGTCAGCTCCACCGAGTCCTCCGTGACGCCGGAGCAGGAGAGCTCCAGCGGTCCGGCGTTCACCTTCTCGCCCTCCGCGCAGGACACGCTGGCCCCGCCCACGCTCAGCGACGCGCGCCCGTCCTCGATGCCCCCGAAGGTCAGCGTCTGGCCCAGGACCTCCGCCTTCGCGTCGTCGGTGCTCAGCGTGGCGGTGCACGACGTCCCGGAGCAGGAGACGTTCTCGGAGCTGAAGGAGCAACCGCCGAGCAGGACGCCGGCGGCGAGCAGGCCTCCGGCGATCCGGGCGGCGCGGGTCGTCGACATGCCCGCAGCGTAGGGCGGGCCGCTCACCGCGGCGGGGAGGCCGGGGCCGCCGGGGCGTCCGGTGCGGGCTCCGGTGATCGGGGCACGACCGTGCGCTGCACCGTCACCTCGGTCTCGCCGAGCCCGCCGAGGGTGATCTCGTCGTAGGCGCGCAGCTCGCCGCTGTCCCGGTCCACGTACAGGACCGTGCACGTGAGCGGCTCGGGGTACTCACCCTCGAGCGCCCGCAGGCCCGCCCCGCCGGTGGACCCCTCGACCATGAGCCGGGTGCCGTCGGCGAGCTCGGAGACCTTGCGGCTGTGCGTGTGCCCGGCGAGGACCAGCGGGACCTCGCCGTCGAGCGGCGGCGCCTGCTTCGGGTCGTGCACGAGCGCGATGGCCGGCGGTTCCGGCAGGTCGGCGATGGCGTCGGCGAGCTCCTCACCGGACTCCTCCAGCACCTCGTCGCCCGCGTCGTCGTCGCCGGTGCTCTTGTCGGGTGTGAACCGGGGGTCGGGCGCGCCGGCGATCCGGATGCCGGCCACGGTGACCGCCGAGTCGTCGAGCACCGTCACGTTGGGCTGCGCGGCCAGCAGCCCGGCCGTCGTCGACGAGTCGTGGTTGCCCCGGATGTAGACGTAGGGGACGTCGAGGTCGCCCACGGCGGTGATGAGCCGGTTCTCCGGCTCGCTGCCCCAGTCGGTGATGTCGCCGGTGTCGAGGATCGCCTCGACGCCGAACTTCTGGCTCACCTGCCGCACCAGGTCGAAACCGGCGGGGTTGAGATGGATGTCGGAGACGTGCAGCAGCGCGACCGTGTCGTCGCCGGCGGCCGGTGCGGGCAGCGCGGAGAGTGCCGAGTACAGCGTGCCGACGTTGGCGACGAGGTCCTCCAGGGACGCCCGGTAGGCGTCGAAGCGGGCCACGATGTCCTCGGCGCTGCCGATCAGGCTGGAGGCGTTGGTCAGCAGTCCGGTGTACGTCGGCTGGGAGAGGGCCTCCGGGCGCCAGGTGCCGGCGGCGAGACCGCCGGTGGCGGCGAGCACCGCGCTCGTGAGGCCCAGCGCGATCAGCGGCTCGCGGCGGCGGCGCAGCACCGCCCACGAGGTGAGCGCACCCCCGGCGAGGGCGACGACGGCGGTCAGCCAGATCAGCCTGACGACGGCCGATCGCAGGTCCTCGGTCACCTGGTCGACCACGCCCGCCAGGCGGACCGGGTCCGTCGCGAGTGCCCGTGCCCGGTCCTGGTCCACCCGTTGCAGGTCGACGTCCAGCCGCAGCGGGCCGTCGTACACGTCGACGGCCAGCTCGCCCAGGGGGGCGACGGACACCTGGGCACCGCCGCCGGCCGGGCGGAAGGCCAGTGTGGCGTCGAACGGCCCGATGGGAGCCGACACCCGCGCGAACAGCAGGACGGCGATCAGCGCGCCGCCCAGGGCGAGGGCCACTCTCGCTGCCCAGGTCGCGGCCCGGCGGGCGCGACGCGGCCACGGGGACGCACTGGCGGTCGGCTCGCTCACCTCGTCGAGGCTAGCCACGGACCCGTCGCGGCTCAGCGCGAGCGGACGTTCAGGAGAGCGCAGGCTCCGGCCGGAAGATCCAGCGCAGCGCCAGGAATCGCATGGCCCCGATGAACGCGGTGACGGCGGCGACGGTGGCGATCTGCAGGACCGGGTGGTCGCCCTCGGTCACCGCGTCCAGCCAGCCGAGGGCGGTGCTGGTCGCGAGCAGGCCGAGGATCGTGACGCCGCCGGCCTCCCACTGCGCGGTGAACCAGTGCACCCGCTCGCCGGCGCGGAACGTCCGGCGACGGTGCAGCTCGTTGGCCAGGACGGTCGAGACCGCCGTGGCGACCAGGTGCGCGGGGAGGTAGCCCCAGCTCCGCAGTGCCACGAAGAAGGCCGCGTACAGGGCGGTCGTGACCGAGCCGACGAGGACGAACCGCAGGAACTGGGCGAGCGTGTCGTCGCGCTGGAGCCGGGCGGTCAGCGGGGCCGCGGCGCCCTTCGCCCACTGCGTCGTCGTCCGTGCCAGGTCACCGAGCGCTTCGGCGGCGTGGCCCCGGCGGAGCAGGGACGGGCAGGTCACGGAGGGTCCTTCGGCAGGGGAACAGGTCAGCGGAACGGTGAGCAGGGTCAAGGCTCCTCTTCGGCATAACCGTTGTCACCTCTGAACATGCCGGCGGGAACCGTGACCCACCCGTGTCCTTGATCACGGCTGCCTGTGAGTCGTGCGCGATCGGGTGCGTCGCCCCGCCGTGGCGCGGGTAGGGGCCGCCCATGAGCCTGATGGGGATCCTGGACCGGGTCGCGGACGTCTCCGCCTTCGACAAGGCGATCGAGCCGGCGCGCAAGGCGGTGCAGGGGGCGCTCAAGCCGGGGGCGTTCAAGGACTTCCTCCACGGCACCTGGCTCGGGCACCCGTTGCACCCGGTGATGGTGCAGGTCCCCGTGGGGAGCTGGGTCTCCGCGGGGTTGCTGGACGCGATCCCGCGGATGCGTCCCGCCGCGACGCTGCTGATCGGCACCGGCGTGGCCGCCGCCGTGCCAGCGGCGCTCTCCGGGGCGGCCGACTGGTCGGAGCAGGAGGTCGGGGTCCGCCGTCTCGGCGCGCTGCACGCCGTGCTGAACACGGCGGCCCTCGGGCTGTACGTGGGTTCCCTGGCGGCTCGCGGCCGGGGTCGCGACGGGTGGGGCCGGGTGCTGTCCTACGCCGGGCTCGGGCTCGCCGGCGGCTCGGCCGCCATCGGCGGCCACATGTCCTACGCGCAGTCCTCGGGGGCGTCCCACGCGGCGACGGCGGTCCGGGGGCTGAGCACGGACTGGATCGACCTCGGCCCGCTCGACGACCTGCCCGAGGGCCGACCGACGATGCGCTCCGGAAAGGGCGGGAGCATGGCGGTCCCGCTGGCCGTCGTCCGGCGCGGTGCCCGGGTCGACGTCTTCGTCGCCGCCTGCTCGCACCTCTCCGGGCCCCTGGACGAGGGCACGGTCGAGACCGTGCGCGGGTCGGACTGCCTGGTGTGCCCGTGGCACGGCTCGGCGTTCGACCTGGACAACGGCGAGCCGCGGCGCGGCCCGGCGGCCAACCCGCAGGAGAAGCTCGAGGTGCGCATGGACGCCGGCCACGTGCTCGCCCGGGTGCCCAGCCGCCACCGCTGACGCGGGGCCCGTCGGGCGGCGAAGAAGCCGGCCCGGCTGCCCCGGGGGGAACGGGTCAGCCGGGCCGGGGTCGTACCCGCCGGCGCCGGAGCGCGGGGCGGACGAGTGCGGCGGACGAGGGCAGGACGACGCGCCCCCGACCGGAACGTGATGACCGTACGTAACCGCGGTCGTCACTCGCGATCCCCTGAACGGGTGGTCCGCGGCGCGGCCGGGTGACTCGGCGCACACGGCGTGTGGGAGATGGGCCGGCCCGGGCACCCGGGCGGGGTGTTCTTCCTCTTCTCCAGCCGGCTCGGCTGCCTGGGTTCACTGCTCGTGTCGGCGCTGCTGACGCTCGTCCTGCTGCTGGTCCTCGACGTGCTGTGACGCGCGGAGGGGCCGGTCCCGTGACGGGACCGGCCCCTCCGGGCCTCGGCGGAACGGCGAGTCAGCCGTTGAGCTCCAGCGTCTGCATGGTCTCGGTGCGGACCTGCTCCAGCAGGGTCGTGTCCGTGGCCAGCGAACGGCCGTAGGACGGGATGGCCTGCTGCAGCAGGGGGCGCCAGGCGTCGATGCGGTCGGGGAAGGAACGCTCGAGCAGCGTGAGCATGGCCGAGACCGCGGTCGAGGCGCCGGGGGAGGCGCCCAGCAGGCCGGCGATCGTGCCGTCGGCGCCGACGATGAGCTCGGTGCCGAACTGCAGCACGCCCTTGCCGCTGGTGGGGTCCTGCTTGATGACCTGGACGCGCTGACCGGCGGTCACCATGTCCCAGTCGTCCTGCTCGGCGGTCGGCACGAAGGCGGTGAGCGTCTTGTGCCGGGCCGAGCGGCTCTGCAGGAGCTCCCCGATCAGGTACTTGGTCAGGGCCAGCTCCGTGCGGGCGACACCCAGCATGGAGCCGAGGTTGTTGGGCTTGACGCTCAGCGGCAGGTCGAACATCGAACCGGCCTTGAGGAACTTCGGCGAGAAGCCGGCGTAGGGGCCGAAGAGCAGCGAGTACTCGCCGTCGATCAGGCGCAGGTCCAGGTGCGGCACCGACATCGGGGGCGCGCCGACGGCCGCCTGGCCGTAGACCTTGGCCTGGTGCCGGCTGACCAGTTCCGGCGAGCGGGTGCGGAGGAACAGGCCGCTGACGGGGAAGCCGCCGAAGCCGCGGATCTCCGGAATCGCCGCCTTCTGCAGCAGGGGCAGCGCGCCGCCGCCCGCGCCGACGAACACGAAGCGGGTGCGCACCGTCAGGTGCTCACCGGTGTGGTTGTCGCGGACGGTGACCTTCCACCGGCCGTCGGACTCCTTCTCCAGCTCCTGGACGCGCTGGTCGAGGTAGACGTTCACGCCGCGGTCGGCCACGTCGTCGAGCATGAGCCGGGTCAGCGCGCCGAAGTTGACGTCGGTACCGGCGGCCGAACGGGTCGCGGCGACGATCTCCTCGCGGTCGCGGCCGTCCATCATCAGCGGCACCCACTGCGCCAGCTCGGCCGGGTCCTCGGTGTACTCGAGGCCCTCGAACAGCGGCTGGGAGGCCAGCGCGGAGTAGCGGGCGCGCATGTAGCTGCGGCCCTTCTCGCCGGTGACGAAGCTGAGGTGCGGGACAGGGGAGATGAAGTCCTTCGGCGAGCCGGTCATTCCACCGCGCACCAGGTGCGACCAGAACTGGCGCGAGACCTGGAACTGCTCGTTGATGGTGTTGGCCTTGGTGGGGTCCACGGAGCCGTCCGGGCCGGCGGGCGTGTAGTTGAGCTCGCAGAGGGCGGAGTGCCCGGTGCCGGCGTTGTTCCACGGGCCGGAGCTCTCCCCGGCGACGGCGCTGCCGGACTCGAAGACGGCGACGCTCCAGTCGGGGGCGACGACCTTGAGCAGCTGGGCCAGCGTGGCGCTCATGATGCCGGCCCCGACGAGTACGACGTCGGGGTTCGCGCTGTCCGGAACTGCGCTGCGCTCGGAAGTCACGGCTGCCTCTCTGGCTGTCCTCGATGAGGCGCCGTCGGCGCCCTGCCCTTCGATGGTCGGCTCGCGCCCGCCGGAACATGAGCCATGAGCTATGTCACCAGCGGTGGCGTGCGCGACACCTCAAGGATGCACCGAGGTCGACGGCGTGTCCGCTGCGGGCGGTTGTGAGATGCACCTTCCTGAGCTGCGGTTCGCTGACGCAGGCGGTACGACGCCGGATCTCCGGCTTCCCGGGCGGTAGCCTCGCGGCGCGTGCCGGCGCATCACATCCGGCGCTGGGCCTCTAGCTCAACTGGCAGAGCAGCGGACTTTTAATCCGCGGGTTGTGGGTTCGATCCCCACGGGGCCCACCGCAGTACCGCGCTGACCAGCATGTTCATCGGATTTGGGACGACCGGACGGGAGTCCCCAGGGTCCGATCCCCCGGAAACCCCCCACTTTGCCTTCGCGAACGGGGTCAAAGAACGCTCGTCACGTCACGCATGTCTGTTGCCATCGGTATCCCGACAAGGTCGCCAACGAGACACTGGCCGCGAGTCCGGTCATTCCGAGAGGGGCACAGTGTCGGAGGAGAAGTGGCTGCGCGACGTGGTTCTGCCCGAGCTGGGCGAGGTCGACCAGCGCGATGACTGGGCCGAGTGGCTGCATCAGCTGTACGTGGCGCGGGGAGCCGTCGACAGGGAGGAACTCCGGCGTTTGGCGTCCGAGGCGCAGCGCCAGGCCGCCGAGACGGCGAGTCAGCTGGTGGTGGCCGACGTCGCGCGGACCTCTGGACAGGCCGTGGCTGTCGGGCCGCTGGTGCGTGAACACAGCATGCGTATCGCGTGCGATGGGGAGCTAAGCAACGACGACAGTGGTGGCTTCTTCGCCATCGGCGCTCTAGAGGCCGCGTGCGAGGTGGCGGACACCGTTCAGGACATCTTGCAGGAGAGATGGTGGAAGGTCTGGCCGTCGTGTAGTCAGCACGATTCCGGGATGCACGTGGACCTCATCGGCGACGAGGCCGTGTGGTTGTGTCGGCGCGGCAGGCACTACACGCCCATCGGGGAGCTTGCTGAGGAGTTCGGCAGTCCCTGAGTGGCGGCTCAGGGACTGCCGGACTGTATTGCGCGAATGGCCCGTAGGACCGTCTCAGAGGACCAAAGCCGCCCTCTCGGTCACTGCTCGGCGGCTCATGTAGTGATCCATCGTCATGCTCGGCTTCGCGTGGCCGAGCTGGTTGGCCACCTCGCGTCCGGAGACGCCGTCCTCGTCCAGCCAGGTCGCGGCGGTCTTGCGGAAGGTGTGCCCCACGGCCCACTCGAAACCAGCGGCATCCAGCAGGGCACGCACGTGCTTGCTGGTGTTCGACGTGTCGCGCAGCTTCCCGAGCGCGGAGCAGAAGACCACGTCACACTCATTCGGTACGGCGTCGACCTTGCGCTCCATGAGGCGGGACACCAGCCACGGGGGCAAGACAACGGTTCGGGTGCTCCCCTTCGTCTTCCCATGGGGCTGGAGGACCAGGCCGGCGCTCGGCACCCGGACCGGCAGGGAGCCCAGCTGGGCGGTTCCCAGGTCCAGGTCGAGGTCCGACCAGCGGACGCCGCAGGCTTCTCCGATCCGCGCGCCCGTGCCCGCCATGAAGGCCAGTAGGTCGGGCAGGTCCCGGCGTCGTGCTGTCGGGTCTGCGTCAGCAAAGGTCAGCAGGGCTTCCCGTTCATCGCGCGTGTAGGCCCTCTGTCGGTCCCGGCCGTTGTCCCGGGCGGCAACCGATACGTGGCCGACGTCGCGCACCGGGTTGTGGGGGATGGCCTCGTGCTTCACGGCCAGCCCGAGGACGCCGCTCAGGACCGATCGGGCCGTCTTCATGGCATCCGGACCGCTGGCCTTGCCGATGCCCCGTAGCCACGTTCGATGTTGACCACCTTGACCTCGCGAACGGTCAGGTTCGCCAGCGAGGACGGGTTGTCCCTGGTACCGATCACGTGACGGTTGAGCGAGGACGTATAGACCTTGCGCGTGCTGATGCTGAGCCGGGCGTTCTCTTGCATCTCGCTCAGCGGAATCCTCACGTGGATCTCCGGCAACGCGTCGCCTTCCTGGCGATGGGCACGCACAAGGCGAACGGGCACGCGCCGTTCCTCAACGCCCAGGAGATCGCCAGCCGTGTTGGGCTTGTCGGCAAGCCTCCGCCGGAAGACTCCGAGATTAGGCGCGGGGTCCGGGTGGCGAAAACACGTGGGTGGTTAAGCAGCGCGTCCAGCACGAAGTGCCTCGTCGTTCCGCCCCATTGGGTTACCGGAGGTCTTCTGGGAAGCCCGTACGCGAGGTGCCTCCGCCATGGGGCGGACTCCGCAAGCCCTCTATGAACCGGGGTGCATGCGGTCAGTGCGGACACTGGGGGGTCGGTAAACGGACTCGTGGACTCCGCCGTGGGCCCACCATAGCCAGGCCTAGAGGACATGCCCTCTTAGATCTTCTTCGGCCGCCAGTGATGGGGGTCTACGTGTCAGCGGTCTGTGGGCCACTTCGTGGCCCCCTAGAGCAATGATTAGCGAATGACTCAGCCGTCGCCGCCTGGCCCACGTCGGGAGGGTCGGGCGTGGGCGAGAAACGGAGTGGCGGGGCGGCGTCCGGTAGGTTGCCTCTTGCGTTGCCGAGCGATGGTCGGCTTACGGGCGTGAGGTCACGCGTTGGACCGTGAGAGGAGCCCCATGCCCCACTACGAGGCGCCCACCCTGGACGACCTGATGCGCCGGGTTATGACTGACGTGTTTGAGTCTGGGGAGCGGCTCAATCCCAGCAAGGGTGAAACGTTAGACCTCCACGCGTGCTCCCTGGAGTTGACGAATCCGCTGGCTCGCCTGAGCCGCTCCGCAACTCGCGGTCATGTCTTTAGTCCGCTAGGGGAGCTCTGCTGGTACCTGTCCGGCTCCGACGATTTAGGCTTCATTCAGCACTATCTCCCGCATTACGGTGACTACGCCGAGGATGACGGTTCAGTCATGGGTGCCTACGGGCCAAGACTCGTGAACTTTGATGGCGTCAATCAGATCGACTACGTCATCGCGCAGCTTTCTAGGAAGCCAGCGTCGCGTCGCGCTGTCATCCAGCTTTTCGATCATTCAGATGTGCAGGGCGAGTACCGCGACGTTCCATGCACTTGCACGATGCAGTTCCTGGTCCGGCACGGACGCCTTCAGATGGTCGTAAACATGCGCTCGAACGACATCTACAAAGGTCTTCCGCACGATGTCTTCAGCTTTACGATGCTCCAAGAGCTTGTAGCGCGATCGTTGGGCTTGGAACTGGGCTCCTACGTTCACTTCGTCGGCAGCCTGCATCTCTATACCTCTGACGAGGCCAATGTGACTAGGTTTCTTGACGAGGGCTGGCTCTCATCCGAAGCAATCATGCCCCCCATGCCTCCCGGTGATCCGTGGGCGGATGTGCGGGCGCTCCTCCGAGCGGAGTATCAGATTCGGACTGCCGCCGAGGAAGTCACTTACCCGGGCTCCCCATACTGGGACGATCTAGCGAGACTACTGGAGGCCTTTGAGAAGCGCCACCAATCAGATGCCTTGCAAGGGCTGCGGTCGAAATTCGCGTACGATTCCTTCTGGATTTACCTCCGCAACCGCCTCGATAGGCTTGAGGTTCAACAGCAACCCGACGACCTTTCGGAGTCATAGTGCGACCTGGCGACGCCACCGAGGCAGAGCGGCTTGCGGCCTGCCTGGCTTCCTATGCACAACAGCACGGCGATCTTCCCGGGCTGATTCAACAGCCAGGCGCCGATGATGTGCTAATCGAGCAAATCGTCGAAAGTCAGCGACGGAACAGGTACGTCGCCTACCTCACCGGGATCCAGCTCAGTCCTGGCCGCGCCGACCCTCACTCTGGAATGTTCGATCCCATACGGGCGGCGATTCTCCACCGTCGTTCGGGACAGCTCGATGAGGCCTTCTGGATGATCTTTCTCTACACCCACTTCGGCAAGCATCGAGCGTCGCAGTACGGCTACGCGACGGATGTGTACGGCAGTCTGGGCGCCACTCCGTATTGGACCTGGGATCGGGTGAGTGCGCACCTCAACGACTTTCGCACCTGGCTCGATGCCAACAAGGCGACGATCAAGGCCAATCACAAGCCGGGCGGGTTCGGCAACCATCGGAAGTACGAGAGCTTGGATGGTTGGAGCTACTCGGGCACAGGTGCCGTCGTCGAGTCGTACGTGGACTGGGTCGGCGACAATGGGCACGTTGCCAAAATCAACAGCGTCGCAGGTAACTCAACAGGGCAGAACGGCTTTGATCTTCTTTATGAGTCGCTGGATACAGTCCACCGCTTCGGGCGCACCGCGCGTTTTGATTACCTCATGATGGCCAACAAGGTCGGCCTGCTGAGCGGCCCGCCGGGACATGCGCATCTCCGCTCGGCCACGGGGCCTCAGCGCGGTGTGAGGTTGCTCGGTACAGGAGATGTCAAGGGATCCATGTCGCCACAAGAACAGGACTCGCTCCTGGCCAAGCTTGAGGCGCATCTGCAGGTGGGCTTTGACGTTCTAGAGGACGCTCTCTGCAATTGGCAGAAGAGTCCGACAACCTTCAAGCCGTTTCGAGGCTAGGGCCGTTCCAGTTGTAGCGCCGCTTCAGCTTGTTTAGCTGGCTCGGAGAAACCAATCCCGCGTGCTGTAGCTGCCCTACGACCAGGCCGGGAGCGACTCCCGATGCGTATGCGATCCGCAGCACGGCCTTATGTGTCAAACGCACACTGCGACATTCCTGCAGTAGTTGCGGGGAGAGCACCATGGATGCCGCCCATTCATTTGCTTCGCGCTCTCGGTCATCCTCTGTCTCGTCCGCCTGCGCTGGATCGAGTTCGTCGACGAATGTAACGCCGTGGTGCAGCAGTACATGGGCGGCCTCGTGGAAAAATGTGAACCAGAGGTGATCGTCCGACAGGTAGCGACCGCTGAGCACGATCAGAGGAGCGCCCTCCTCTGTCGTATAGGTCGCACCACTTGCCGGGCATCCTTTTGGGGCGCGTACGACGACAAGCGCGACACCAGCCGCGGCGCAGGCAGCAACGAGGGTCGGAAGAAAGTCGTTGGGGTCCTTGCGCCACGTCAGCCGCCGCGCCTCCGCGACACTGGTTTCGAAGCGTGCTGGATCCCATGCCCCGAGCCTCAAAGAGCGAGACTCAAGTTGAGCTCGGCGCAGCCATGCCGCAACAGCAAGTTCGTCGGCCTCGAAAGTCTCCGACTTCCGATAGTGTGCGCTAACGAGCGCCGGAGCATAGCGAGCCCGCCACGTCGGCAAGTCTGGCACGTCAAAGAAGTCGAAGAGATCGCTTATGCGACTCAGCCAGGAATCAGACTTCTGAACCCAGCCAAACCTTGAAAGATCCGCGGGTGCCGACCTAGCCCAACGGTCAGCTTGAACGCGGAGAAGATCTTCTCGGTACTGTTCGTAGCGGGTCATCCAGAACTGCGGGCTCGACCCTAGTGTTTTAGAAAGCTTGCCGGCGAGCTCAGGAGAGAGCGCGAAATCTTCATTGAGCAGTGCCGCAGCCGTGCGTGAGTCGACGTCTAGCAGTTCGCTCAGATCGTCGGGCGTTCGGCCAATCTGGCTCAGTATCGCTTGGATGGTTCGTCCGGGTGGCGAGGCCCATCGTGGAGTAAGTTGTGTGACTGTCGAAGTCATGCGGTCACCTCGATAGCAATCAGCTTCAGTCGCCAAACTCGATGCAAGTCTACCGTGCCAGTCGCATCGCGCGGAATGGGCCAGCTCGAAATTGAACAGGTCAATTCCGCCTTGGCGCCGAGGGTCAACGCGAAACTAGAATCCCCAGGGCTTAGGGAGGCGGGGCGACCCACGACAACATCTGCCAAAGATTCAGCAGCCCTTAGGTCGGCCAGGCGGTCGATCAGTGCCTGGGCGGACTCGACACCCAGCTTGGATGCCGCTATGTCGGGGTCCTCGCACATGCTTCGGAGCTGCAGTGTCTCGAACGAGAGCTCCACAGCGTCCGACGCTCCTGCGCGTTGATCGACGACTGACTTCCGGAACCTACCCGAGTCGGCCGACATCGGCCGGTTTGTGCGGTCGAGCCGCTCGGCGGCCCGCAAACCGTGGCAGCTGCCGGGCTGCTAAGACGTGGCGATGGGGCGTGTTGGGTCGAGGGGGTCATACCCCCACCCCTAGGGCTCAGGGGTATGGCCAGGACCCGGTCGTAAGCATGAGGGGTAGTTTGGGTCGCCTGCTGGCCCACGACCGGCTCCACGAGGTCCGCAGTCGTCTGAGCGAGGCCGTGTGGGCTTGCTGGCCTCACGCTCTGGGCTCGTCGTACTCCGTGGCGGTTCCGCCTGCCAACCAGTCGGACCCCCCGCAAACCCCTCGCTTTCCGCGTGAGTCGACGTGGTCCTCGTCTGCCGTCTTGTGCCGCTGACCTGTGCATTTTGCTACCGGCGTGAGGCCCTGTTACCCCCGCCAACTAATCCGCGGGGGTGTGGGTCCGATCCCCACGGGGCCCACAGCCGATGTCTTCACCCGGGCCGTGATGCCCCTGCCCGGACCGTGTCCGTCTCGTAAGCTGCCGCGCGACGCGTCGTCCTCGATACTGTGCAGGCCGAGGGCCGGGCGAGCGGGTCCTGACCGATGCGGAGGGCGGCCACGTGAGCGACCTGAAGGTCGACTTCGACACGCTGCGCAGCAGCGCCCAGACCGCGCGGACGATCAAGTCCGCGTTCGACGACCTCTCCTCACGCGTCGGGGACACCAAGGACTGCTGGGGGCACTCCGGGATCGCCGACGCCATGCACACCTTCGGCACGAACTGGGGCTACCACCGCCAGATCCTCAGCGAGGAGATCCAGGCGACCGGCGACAAGCTGGACAAGTGCCTGGAGGTCTTCCAGGAGGCGGACCAGAAGCTGGCCGACAGCATCCAGAGCAGTGGCAGCGGACAGCAGGGGCCCCGATGAGCGCGCACCCCGGGAACTGGCAGCTCCTGCACCTCGACGGCGACCCGCTGCCCGGCGACCCGCAGGAAGTGGCGTCCGAGGCGAGGCACTACCGGGACTTCGCCGAGGAGATCCGCGCCCAGGTCTCCCGGCTCCGGCAGCTCGCCTCCGGCACCAATGCGCTCGTCGGGAAGTACGCCCCCGAGCTGCGGGACAGCGCCGAGGAGCTCGCCGAGCACCTGGGCCAGGCGCAGGGCCGGTTCGACACCGTGGCCGAGGAGCTCGACCGCTGGCACCCGGAGCTCGAGCACGGGCGGATCGAGACGGGCAGCCTGCTGCGCCAGGCCGAGGACGCAGACCACGAGGCCGCGGCGAACAAGCCGCCGACCACGCCGGTGGACCCGGCCGACCCTGCCGCGGTAGCGGCCGACCAGGCCCGCCACACCCGGCTCCAGCAGGCCACCTCGGACCTGAACTCGCTCGTCACCCGCTGCGCGACGCTGCTGGAGGAGGTCAAGCGCGTCGGCGACGGCGTCGCCCGCCGGATCGAGGACGCCTCCTCCGACCAGCTCGAGGACAGCTGGTGGGACCGCAACGTCCGGTCCTTCATCCACGAGCACGCGGACTTCCTGAAATTCATCGCCGACGTGCTCACCTGGGTGGCGACCGGCCTGGCGATCGCGGTCCTGCTGCTCAGCAATCCCGCGGGGTGGATCGTCCTGGCGGCCGCGCTGCTCACCGCGGGGGCGCTGCTCATCCACACCGCACTGGCGGCGAACGGCGACGGCTCCTGGGTCGACGTCGGCGCGGACGTGTTCGCCCTTCTGACCCTCGGTGCGGGCAAGCTGCTCACCTCCGGCGCGCGCACGGCCCTGGCCGCCCGGGAGGGCCTGGCCGCGTTCCGCGGGACCTCGGCGGCGGCGCGGCAGGCCTTCGCCAGCGCCAGCGGCCTGTTCAGCAAGGCCGGTGTGTGGGTGACCAGGAGCAACGTCGTGGCGCGCAACGCGCGGGCGGCCGCCGCCGGCCTCGCGCGCTACCGCGCGGTGCTCGCCAAGGAGCTGACCGGTCAGGTCCCGCTGCTGGCCCGGCTCTCCTTCGGCGAGAAGGAGGGGGCGCTGCTGCACCAGGCGATCCAGACGTCGATCCGCCAGCACGGTCCCGGGTTCCTGCTCAACAGCGCGCTGGCGATGTCCAACGGCGCACGCACCGCCTTCCTCGCCGGCACTGCGGTCGACGTCGCGGGCAAGATCATCAACCCGGCCTTCCCGGGCGCCCGGTCGGACGGCTCGCCGCTCTACTCGGGAGTGCCGGTGGTGGACCAGTGGCTCGGGGAGCACACCGTCCACGGCGTGCCGGTGTTCCGCTAGATGCTGGACCTGACCCGGTTCGCGCGCGCGCTCGGCTTCGTCTTCCTCGGCTACTTCCTCGGCTGGCCCGTGCTCGCGGTGCTGGGGGCGGTGCTCAGCGGGGCGCTGGACCTCACCTGGTCCGACCAGGTCCTCACCTGGTGGACGTGGCCGGTTCCGGTGACCTTCCCGGTGCTCTCCGCAGCGCTCCTGGCCGACTTCCTCGGCCGGCTGCGCAGGCGCCGGCTGACGACGTCCCAGGTCGGCGGCTATCGCTTCGTCGCCTTTCTCCTGGCCTGCGGAGCCGGCTTCGCGGTGAGCCGCCACTGGGAGCCGCTCCTGATCAGCGGCCTGTGTCTGCTGGCGATGATGTTCCCGGCCAAGAAGCGCGCAGCCGGCCCCGAAGGGAGACGACCGATGAGGCCGTCCCGCGGCAGGCGGGCACCTGTCACGACCGCGCGGGCGGCTCTCAAGGACTCGATCTTCGCCTGCTCCACCCCGGGCGTGGCCGCCGTCCACGTCGACTACGACCCCGCCGTCTGGGTGCGCGCCCCGAAGCCGGGCCAGGACCGCACCGACTGGGTCGAGGCCCACCTCGCTGCCTTCGCCAGCGACCTGGACCTCGATGCCTCCGACGATCTCTACCAGCACGCCCGCATCGCCCTCGACCTCGTCGCCGACGACGCCGCGGGTCACACCTGCGACTTCGTCTCCCTCCAGGGCCAGGGGCAGGAGACGGGCGTCGTCGCCTACGTCAACGTCGTCGACGAGCAGCTCGGCCTGCTCGAGCACGGCGAGCCGGAGGCGTTCGTCACCATGGCGGACCTCGCGGCCCAGGGTGGGACACCCCAGCGGCCGCAGTACTTCCCGACCCGCCGTCAGCCGCGCAGCTGGCGGGTGTCGGACGTGCAGAGTCTGGCCCCTGGGTCGCTGGCCACGACGTGGCTCCGGCGCGCGTACCGCTGCATCGAGCCGGACGGCGTCCGCTCAGCCGTCCACCTGTACGCCGGCGGATTCCACTCCCAGCCCGAGTCGGGGGCGGCGATGCTCCACCTGTTCACGCGGGTCGACGTGCAGCTCGAGGACCCTCGTGGCTGACGACGTGGGGAAGCCGGGTCCGGCCGACGTGGCCGTCGCCGTCGACTTCGACCCCGGCGCTTGGCTGGCGGGCCCGACCGACGGCGACGTGGAGGGGTGGACCGCCGGGGCCCTCGCCGCGGTCTGCGCGGACTTCGGGATCGCCGACGACAGCGCGGAGCAGCGCGCCTTGCGCGAGGTGCTGCACGCCTTCGCCGCCGCGGACCTCGGCTCGGACTTCCGCTTCCTGCGCCTGCGCAGCCTGGCCGAGGCCCCCGTCATCGCGATGCTGCACGTCTGGCCGGTGGACCCGGCCGACGCCGAGGCGGCGCAGCGGGGCGCCGCGGTGCTCTCCGACTTCGAGCCGGGGACCCGGTGGTACGACGCCGAGCCACAGCCGGTGGTGCTGGACGAGGAGTCGGGTCTGCGGCGGGTGGTGCGCTACGCCGTCGGGAACGACGGCCGGCTCAGCAGCGTGGTCCGCTACCACCGGCGGGTTGCCGACCCGGCGGCCGACGTGGTCCTCGCCAGCGCCGGCGCCGACCCGCGCACCACCGCCCTGGCGCTGGGCGACCTCGACGAGCTCGCCGCCGCCGTCCGGCTGGTCGACCGGCAGGGGGCGCAGCGATGAGCCCCATCCGCTCCTACCGGATCGTCCTGCCGCCGCCGTGGGTGCGGGTCCCGCTCGGCGCGGGCGCGCGGGACCGGGTGCACGAGATCGTCGAGCAGGCGGCCACGCAGGCGCCGAAGGAGATGTCGCCGGACCAGCTGGGCCCCTTCAAGCGGGAGCTCGAGCGGCGCATCCTCACGCAGCTGGCAGCGGCCGCCGACCACGGCGGCCTGGACCACTACTTCCCCTTCGGCCCGATGCACGGCATCCACCTGGGTGCCTCCTTCTTCGTGGCCGCCGTGACGCCGCCCGGCGGCAGCGCCGACGTCGCACCCGACGAGCTCGCCGGCGGAGTGCTGACCGAGCTGGTCGCCACGACCCCGGGCGCGACCGCGGTGGACGTGGCGGGCACGGTGTGGGTCCGTACCGAGGACGTGGCGGCGCCGGATCCGGGCCGTGCCCAAGGCCTCGACGTCCCCACTCGGCGCGTCAGCTACCTCACTGCGGTGCCCGACGACCCCCAGCAGTGGATCCTCGTCAGCTTCAGCACCATCGGCGACGGCGATCCCGACAGCGAGCACACGCTGCTCACCGTCGAGCTGTTCGACGCCATCATGGGCACCTGGCGATGGGCCACCGGTCCCGACGGCTGGGACTGAGCTCGCGCGGCTCTGCCCATGCGTCGCATCCAGCTCTCGGCGCGCAGCCGAGACGCGAGCCCCTCCGTCCACGGCCACCCCTCGCGCCGGTACCGGCCGCCCTCCGGGGTGCCGATGGAACGAGGGACGGCGGAGCGACGCTCCGTCGGCCCCGACACGCCGGAGTGTCACGCCGCCGACGGGGACGACCGACACCCGGATCCCGGCCTCCACGCTCGAAATCCAGGCACTTGTCGACAAGGCGCCGGGTCGGGAGCCAGGTCACCGACCGCCCGCGGTGCGTTCTGCAACGAATGCGACACGGGCTGCTCGCGGAGTGTCCGGGGACAGCATCCGGAACCGATCCGCTCCCTAGCCTTCGATCTGTCCGCGGCGCCTTCCCCAGCCGCGGAGCACGACCCGAAGGAGCTCCACGTGAACGCGCCCGGTCTTCCGCTTCACGCCCCCGTCCCCGCCGCGGGACGTCCCGACGACGGATTGGCACTGGTCCTGGACCTCATGGCACACGAGGCACCCGCTCCGGCCGGCCCCGGCTGGACCGAACGGGCGCAGGACTGGGCGCAGCGGGCCGCGGCCTGGGGCGAGGGACCGCGAGGAGCCTGGCGTGCCTGGTGAGCTGATCTGGCTGGGGGTCTCCCTCCTCAGCAGCGTGGGCCTCGTCGCCCTGGGCACGAGCTCGACCGCGCGCTACGAGTTCGAGCGCAACGGTGTGCAGCACCAGCGGCAGAAGGCGGCGGCCACCGCCCCCGCGCCGGTGGCCGCGGCCGTGCCGGCCCCGACGCAGGGGCAGGCGAGCGCGTCATCGGTCGTGGGCACCCGGGCCACCGCCCGGCTCGCGACGGTCACCCCGCAGGCCACCGGCTGGTGGCTGGTCGACGGCCCCGGTGCGCCGCTCGCCGGCCCGTTCGACGACGCCGTCGACGCGGACTGGGCGGCCTTCTCCCTCGGCCTGCCCGAGAGCGCCCGCACCGTCTACGGCGCCCAGCGCGAGGACGGCGGCGTCGCGCGGCGGCAATCACCGGCCGAGCGCGCCTGGCTGGCGGAGCTGGGCGACCAGCTGGACCGGCTGCCGGAGGAGTGGACCGAGCTGATCAGCGACGACGACCCGCTGACGACGCTGGCCGTGGACGTGACCGCGGCGCTGCTGGAGGCCGGTCTGCCCCTGCACGACGGCGACGGCGAGGCATGCATGTCCGGTGGGGCCTGCCTCAGCCCGCGCCCGGAGCTCGGCGGCCTCGTGGTCGCCTGGCGGCAGCACGACCGGATGAGCGTGCAGCAGGTGCGCGGTGCCGACGCGGACGAGGCGGTGCAGCGGGCGATGACGACCGCCGTCGGCACGGTGCTGCAGCAGCTGGGGTTCGCCGTCGAGCCGTACGGGTCGACGGGCGGCCTCCTCGTCACCGGGAGCGGCCACTGACGCCCGGAGTGCGGCGAGCCGCCGTCAGCCGGTGAGGACGGTCGGCTCCGGAGCCCGGGGTCGTCCGGCCGCCAGGTCCAGGAGGGTGAGGTCGTCGAGGACCGCGCCCACGTTGGCCCGCACCGCCATCCACAACGCGCCGAGGGGCTCGGCCGCGTCGGGGTAGCGCAGCTCGCCGGGGTCCACCCCGTGGACGCAGACCAGCGGTCCGTCCAAGGCCCGCACCACGTCGGCGACCGTCACCCTGTCGGCGGGGACGGCGAGCCGGTAGCCGCCGCCGGCGCGGCTGTTGGCCCGTACGAAGCCGGCGCGGCGCAGGTCGCCCAGGATGTTCTGCAGGAACGAGTGGGGGATGTCCTGAGCCGCGGAGATGGCCTCGGACGACGTGGCCTGCCCGCCGGCGCGGACCAGCTCGATGCACGCGCGCAGCGCATAGTCCGCCCGGGCGGAGACCTTCACCGGCGGTTCCCCCGCGGGGCGGTGCCCCGCCGGGCGCCGTGCGTCATACGGCGATCCGGTGGGCGACGGCCGCGGCCCGCAGGTGCACCGTGTCGCCAGGGACCGTCCCCAGCCGGCGCGCCTGCTCGCGAGTGATCTGCGCCCAGGTCGGTTCGCCACCGACCAGCAGGTCGACGCGGACCTCGAAGCCCAGCCGCACGACCCGCTGCACGGTCGCGGGGAGCGTGCCGGCTTCGGGGTGTGACAGGAGCTCGACGTCGTGCGGGCGGACCAGCTCGCCACCGACGCGGGTCGTGGGGCCGAGGAAGCCCATGACGAAATCGCTCGCGGGGCGCTCGTAGAGGTCGTCCGGGCTGCCGACCTGCTGGACCTCGCCGCCGGCCATGACCACGATCTCGTCGGCGACCTCCATGGCCTCCTCCTGGTCGTGCGTGACGAAGACGGTGGTCACGTGCACCTCGTCGTGCAGCCGGCGCAGCCAGGCGCGCAGCTCCTTGCGCACCTGCGCGTCGAGGGCGCCGAACGGCTCGTCGAGCAGGAGCACCTTCGGCTCGACCGCCAGGGCGCGGGCCAGGGCCATGCGCTGCCGCTGGCCGCCGGAGAGCTGGGCGGGGTAGCGGTGGGCGAACTGCTCGAGGTGCACCAGCTCCAGCAGCTCCTGCACCCGCGCCGTGATCTCCGCCTTGGGGCGCTTGCGGATCTCGAGCCCGAAGGCCACGTTGCCGAACACCGTCATGTGCTTGAACGCGGCGTAGTGCTGGAAGACGAACCCCACTCCGCGGTGCTGCGGCGACAGGTGGGTGGAGTCCTCGCCCTCGATCTCCACCGTCCCCGTGTCGGGGTCCTCGAGGCCGGCGATGATCCGCAGCAGGGTGCTCTTGCCACCGCCGCTGGGGCCGAGCAGGGCCGTGAGCGAGCCGCTCGGGATGTCCACCGAGACGTCGCGCAGGGCGGCGAACTCGCCGAAGTTCTTGGACACGTTGCTGACGCGGATCATCGGGCGTCCTCTCGGGGTCGCAGGAGGGTCGTGACCAGCAGGGTCAGGATCGCGATCGCCGCCATGGCGAAGGCGGCCGCGTAGGCGGACTGCTGGTCGAAGTTCTGGAAGCGCTCCTCGACGAAGAGCGTGAGCGTCTGGGTCTGGTCCTTGATCCGGCCGGAGACGACGGCGACGGCGCCGTACTCGCCCAGCGAACGGGCCAGGGCGAGCACCATCCCGTACGCCAGCGCCCACCGGACGGCGGGCAGGGTGATGCGCCGGAAGGTCTGCCACGGCCCCGCCCCGAGGGTCCGTGCCGCCTGTTCCTGCTCGGTCCCGATCTCCTCGAGCACCGGCGTCACCGCGCGCACCACGAGCGGAAGGGAGACGAAGACCGTGGCCAGGACCATGCCCGGCAGGGAGAAGATGACGTCGATCCCGCGGTCGGCGAGCCAGCCGCCGAACGGCGCGAAGCGCCCGTAGACCAGGATCAGCGCCAGGCCGACGACCACCGGTGACACGGCGATCGGCAGGTCCACCAGCATGTTGAGCACCCGCTTGCCCGGGAAGCTGTGGCGCACCAGCAGCAGCGCGGCGCCGACCCCGAACAGCGTGTTGGCGACGACCGAGAGCACCGCCACCTGGGCGGTGACCGCGAAGGCGTGCAGGGCCGACGGCGTGGTCAGCGCGTCCACCACGGGGCCGATCCCGTCGGCGAACGTCGTCCAGCAGATGAGGCCGACCGGTAGCACGAGCAGGAACAGCAGGTAGACCAGCGCGATCGAGCGCAGCGCGTACCTAGTCACGCCGGGCCCCCCATCGCTGGAGGAGGTCCATGGCCACGAGCATCAGCAGGGCGACCAGCAGCAGGACCGTGGAGACGGCGGCGGCGCCGGTGACGTTGTCGCTCTCGATCTGACCGAAGATCGACACGGCCGCTACCTGCGTGTCGAACGGGATGTTGCCGGAGATCAGGACGGTCGACCCGAACTCGCTGATCGAGCGCGCGAAGGCCAGGGCCGTGCCCGAGAGCATGGCCGGGAGCAGGCTCGGCAGGATGATGCGCCGGAAGATCGTGCCGCGACCGGCGCCGAGGGAGGCCGCGGCCTCCTCCATGTCCCGGTCGAGCTCCAGCAGCACCGGCTGCACGGTGCGGACGACGAAGGGCAGCGTCACGAACAGCAGCGCCACGACGACGCCGCTGCGTGCGTAGGCCAGGTCCACGCCCAGCGGGCTGGAGGGGCCGTAGAGGGCGAGCAGCACCAGGCCGGCGACGATCGTCGGCAGCGCGAAGGGCAGGTCGATGAGCACCTCGACGACGCGCTTGCCGGGGAAGTCGTCGCGGACCAGGACCCAGGCGATCAGCGTGCCCATCACCAGGTTGACCAGCGCCACGAGCAGCGAGGCACCGATGGTCAGCCGCAGGGCGGATGCGGACTCCGGCGTGGTGACCTGCGCCCAGAAGCCGGCCAGGCCGTCCTCCGTGGAGCGCCACACGACCGCCGCGAGGGGGATGAGCACGACCAGGCTCAGGTAGAGCGTCGCCGTCCCGAGACCCAGGCCGAGGCCGACGCGTCGCCGGAGCCGCGGCGACCGCGGCGACCGGGACCGCTCCGGGGAGCCGGCCGGGGGAGCCGCCGGCCGACCGTCCCGCACGAGGGCGGGACGGTCGGCGGCGGCCACCGGGCCGTCAGTTCTCGACGGCGACACCGATGCTCCGCTCGACATCGACCATGAGGCCGCTGTCGGTGTCGAAGAAGCGGGAGGTGACGTCAGCCCAGCCGCCCAGGTCGGCGATGGTGAACAGGCCGCTGGGCTGCGGGAAGTCGGCCTTCGCGGCGAGGTCCTCGTCGACCGGGCGGTAGCCGTTGTCCACGAAGATCTGCTGGGCCTCCTCCGAGCGCAGGAAGTCCAGGAACGCCTGCGCCTCCTCCGGGTGCTTGCTGGACTTCGTGACCGCGACCGGGTTCTCGATGAGGAGGGTCTCGTCGGGAACGGTGTAGTCGATCTTCTGGCCGTTCTGCTGCGCGAAGATCGCCTCGTTCTCGTAGGCGAGCATCGCGTCGCCCTTGCCCCCGGCGAAGGTCTGCAGCGCCTTGCGTGCGCTGTCGTCCTGCACCGGGACGTTCGCGAACAGGTCGTTCAGGTAGGCCACGCCGGCCTGCTCGTCCTTGCCGACGTCGCTCGCCGCGCCGTAGGCGGCCAGCACGTTCCAGCGCGCTCCACCGGAGGTGAACGGGTTGGGGGTGATGACCTCGACGCCGGAGCCGGTCAGGTCGGCCCAGTCGGTGAGGTCCTCGGGGTTGCCCTCGCGCGTGGCGATGACGACGACGGAGTCGGTGACCATTCCGGCGTGCTCGTCGCTGTTCCAGTCCGCGGCCACGAGGTCGGCCTTGACCAGACGGGTCATGTCCGGCTCGAGCGAGAAGGCCACGACGTCGGCGGGCTGGCCGGCCTCGACCGCTCGGCTCTGGTCGCCGGAGCCGCCGAAGGAGGTCGTGAACTCGACGTTCCTGCCGGCGTCGGTCTTCTGGAACGCCGTGATGATCTGCTCGTAGGCCTCCTGCGGCGTGGAGTACGCCACCAGGGCGAGGGTCACCGTGTCCTCGGAGGACGAGCCGCCGTCACCGCCGCAGGCGGTCAGGCCGAGGAGAGCGATGGTGCCGGCCGCCATGAGCCCGAGGGGGCGTCTCGTACGCAATGTCTATCTCCTTGGTCGACTTAGTGGGCAGGAGAGTAGTACGACGTCCCGAGCAGGTGTACGGGGGGCCTCGCGGCATGTGCGAGGGGCAGGACGCAGGACCGAGTGCGCCCTTCTACGGCCGCTCGACGGCCTCGTGCGCCGAGCTGACGGCGCTGCTCACTCGTCGAGGAAGCGCTCGATGACCGGGGCCAGCTCCGCGGCCTCGGTGATGAGCGCGATGTGCCCGCCGCGGTAGACGTGCAGCCGGCCCTGGGGGAGGAGCCGTGCCATCACCCGGGCGTTGACCACGGGGATGATCGGGTCGTCGTCGCCGGCGACCACCAGCGTGGGCTGCCGGATCAGCCGCAGGAAGGGCAGGGAGCTCCAGCCCGCGCTGGAGGCGAGCTGGTAGTAGTAGCCGCGCCTGGGGCCGACCCGGGTGTTGGCGTGCAGGGCCGCAGCCGCACGTTCGGGCTCGGTGCGCATGGTGCCGCCATAGATGTCACCGGCGATGCGCCGGGCGTAGTCGGGGTCCCGGTGGCGCCGGGGGGTGAGCATGCGGGCGAGCACCCGCGGATGCGCCGGCACCATGAGCGACCCGGTCGCGGTCGCGGCGAGCACGAGCTTCCGGCAACGCCGGCGGTGCTGGACGGCGAAGTGCTGGGCCAGCCCGCCGCCCCAGGAGAGCCCGAGCACGTCGACCGGGTCGTCGTACCCGAGTTTGCTCAGCAGGCCCGCGACCACCGGGCTCAGCGTGGACAGCACGTAGGGGACGACGGGGCGGGGGGAGCCGCCGACGCCGGGGACGTCGAAGCGGACGACGGTCCGCCGCGGGTCCAGGGCGTCGACCAGCGGCTGGAGCACCTCGAGGCTGGCGCCGATGCCGTTCATCAGCAGCAGCGGCGGCACGTCGTCGTCGGTGCCCCGGCGGACGGCGGTGCGGATCGTCCGACCCTGGACCGTCAGGCTCCGGACGACCTCCGGGCTACTTGTCGAAGACATAGGTCCCCGGCGCCTCGGCGAGCACCTCCAGCCCGTTGCCCCCGAGCTCGGTCGGAGCGTCGATCTCCTCACCGGAGCGCTCGCCCAGCCAGGTCATGAAGTCCGGCCACCAGGAGCCCTTGACTGTCTCGGCGGCCTTGGCCCACTGCTTCGGGTCCGGGGGCGTGGAGCCAGCCACCTGGAACGTGGACTTCGGGTTGCCGGGTGGGTTCACCAGCGAGGCGATGTGGCCGCTGGTCGAGAGCACGAACCGGCTCTCGCCGCCGAGCAGCTGCGTCGTCCGGTAGCAGGCCTCCCAGGGGCACAGGTGGTCGGCGACGCCGGCGGTGGCGTAGGTGTCCACGGTGACCGCCGAGAGATCCACCGGGGAGCCGAGCATCGACACCGCACCGGGCTCGGTGAGCGCGTTGCGGACGGCGACGTCGATGAAGTCGCGGTGCAGCCCGGCCGACATCCGGGTGGTGTCGGCGTTCCAGAACAGGATGTCGAAGTTCGGCGGGGGCTTGCCCTGCAGGTAGTTGTTGACCCAGTAGTTCCAGATCAGGTCGTTGGGCCGCAGCCAGGCGAAGACCTCGGCGAGCTGGGCGCCGTCGAGGTAGCCCTTCTTCCGCGACCGCTCGGTGGCTGCCTCGACGGCCTCCGGGTCCATGAGCGCCGACACCGTGCCCGCTCGCGACCAGTCCAGGACGGTGACGGCGAAGCTCGCGGCGCGGACCCGCTCCTGCCGTCCGGTGGCGGCCAGGTGGGCCAGCACCATCGCCGTGATGATCCCGCCGGAGCAGAAGGCCTGGAGGGCGACCTGCTCCTGGCCGGTGATCCGCTCCACGACGTCCATCGCGTCGATCAGCGCCTGGCCGTAGGTGTCGAGATCCCAGTCGGCGTGCCGCTCGTCGGGGTTGCGCCAGGAGATCATGAACACCTGCTGGCCGGAGGCCACGTAGTGCTCGACGATGCTGCGGCCCGGCGCGAGGTCGGTGATGTAGTACTTGTTGATCGTCGGCGGCACCATCACCAGCGGCAGCGAGCGGACCTGCTCCGTCGCCGGCCGGTACTGGATCAGCTCGAACACCGGCGACCGGAAGACGACGGCGCCGGGCGTGATGGCGAGGTCCTCCCCGACGGTGAACGCGTCGGGCTCGACCATCGAGGGCACCCGCGGCGGTGAGGTGAGGTCGGAGACCATCCGGCGCACGCCCTCGACGACGTTGCGGCCGCCGGTGTCGATCGTGGCCTTGAGCGCCAGCGGGTTGAGGAACGGCACGTTGCTCGGAGCCAGCGCGTCGACGAGGTTGGTCGCGGTGAAGCGGATCCGCTCGTCGTCCTGCCAGTCGAGGTCGGCGTCCTCGATCAGCTCCCACGCGGTGCGCGCGGTGGCCAGGTGCAGCTGCATCGCCCGCTTCAGCAGCGGGTTGCCCTGCCACGCCGGGTCGGCGAACCGCTTGTCCTTCTTGCCGGGCGCGAGCTCCGACCGGCCGACGGCGATCCGGCCCAGCTCGCCGACCAGCTCACCCGCGCGGGCTGCGACGGTCCGGGGCCTGCGAGCAAGGGACGAGCCGAAGCGCAGGGCCGTCCCGGCCGGCGGGACGAGCCGGCGCAGCGGGCCGCGGGCGGCGTCGACCAGCACCATGTCCAGCCCCGTGGCGGCCTCCGCCGCCGCCTCCGGGGTGCCCGTCTCCGGAACGGCCTCGGGGCGCTCGCGCGGTGGTGCGGAGGCGTTGCGGGCGGGCTCGGTGGCGGGCTGGGCCATGGCGGTCTCCTTCGCGCGCACCGCCTGCGGGAGAGCCGGCTGCCGTCCCCCGAGACGCTGATGTGACCTGACCCACTCAACCACAGCGGGTCGCACCCGGCAGGGCGTCGACGGCGCCAGGGCCGTCGGCGCCCTCACCTCAGGGCGGTCGTCCCGTCAGACGATCGCGCTGGCGCCGGTGACACCGCGGCCCACGATCAGGGTGTTCACCTCGCGGGTGCCCTCGTAGCTGTAGATCGCCTCCGCGTCCGCGACGTACCGGCCCACGTGGTTCTCCAGCAGGATCCCGTTGCCGCCCATCAGCTCGCGCGCCCAGCCGACGGTCTCGCGCATCCGCATCGTGCAGAACGCCTTGGCCAGCGACGCCTGCTCGTCGGTCATCTCGCCGGCGCCCTGCAGGTGGGAGAGCCGTGCGCACATGGCCGCCGAGGCGGTGATGTTGCCGAGCATGCGCACGAGCAGGTCCTGCACGAGCTGGAACTCCACGATCGGCTGCCCGAACTGCTTGCGGTCCATGGCGTAGCGCAGCGCGTGCTCGTAGGCGCCGCGGGAGCAGCCGACGGCCGACCACGCCACGCCGGCGCGGGTCATGCGCAGCACGTTCGCCGTCTCCCGGAAGCTGTGCGCCTCCTGCAGCCGGTTCTCCTCCGGCACCCGGACGCCGGAGAGCGTGATGTGCGCGTTCTGCACCACCCGCAGGGCGATCTTGTCCTCGAGGTCGACGGTGGTGAACCCCGGCGTCCCCTTCTCGACGACGAAGCCGAGCACCCGGTCGGTGTCGACGTCGCGCGCCCAGATGATGGTGAGGTCGGCGAAGCTCGCGTTGCCGATCCACTTCTTCTCGCCGTCGAGGACCCAGGAGTCGCCGTCGCGCCGGCACGTCGTCTGCAGCCCCTTGGCGACATCGGAGCCGTGCTCGGGCTCGGTGAGGCCGAAGGCGCCGATCAGCTCCATGCGGGCCATCGCCGGGAGCCAGCGCTCCTTCTGCTCCTCGGAGCCGCAGAGGTAGATCGAGCCCATGGCCAGGCCGCCGTGCACGCCCATGAACGTGGAGATCGAGGGGTCGCCCATGGACAGCTCCATGGCGACCATGCCGTCGAGCAGCTGCGAGCGGCCCGGGCAGCCGTAGCCGACGTAGGGGTTCCCGGCGATCCCCAGCTCGGCCATCGCCGGGATGAGCTGGCGGGGGAACTCCCCGCGGGTCCAGTACTCGTTGATCACCGGCTCGACCTGCTCGTCCATGAAGGTGCGGACCCGGTACAGCAGGGCGCGCTCCTCGTCGTAGAGGAGGGCCTCGAGGTCGTAGAAGTCGGAGGTGATCGTCGAGCGGTCGGTCATCGCTGCCACCTACCCGTGAGGCCTCACCACAACCGGCGCTTGCGCGAACGGGTGAGCGGGCACGGCACAGCCGAACCCCGAGACCCAGGAGGCGTTCCGTGACCCGATCCATCGCCGACCAGACCGTCGAGGAGCTCGGCGGCACCGGCAGCGTCCTGGTCCGCCAGCGCAAGGACCACATCGAGCTCGACCGGCTGCTGCAGGAGCTCGACGGCAGCACCGGCACCGCGCAGGAGGAGGTGCTCAACCGCATCGACCGGCTGGTGTTCAGCCACGCCTTCGCCGAGGAGACGGTGCTGTGGCCGGTCATCCGCCGGGTCCTACCGGACGGCGACGCGCTCACCCTGCAGGTGGAGAAGGAGCACCAGGAGGTCAACGAGCTCGTCACCGCCCTGGAGCGCGACGGGGTGGATCACCCCGAGCGCCCGGCCCGGCTGCGCCGCCTGGTGGAGGTCCTGCGCGAGGACGTCCGCGACGAGGAGGACGTGCTCTTCCCGCGCCTGCAGGAAGCGATGAGCCACGAGGAGCTCCGGGCGCTCGGTCGGCGCTGGGCGCTCATGGCCCGGATCTCACCCACCCGGCCGCACCCCACGGTGTCGCGCCGCCCGCCGGGCAACGCGCTCTCCGGGCTGCCGCTCTCGCTCGTCGACCGCACCCGTGACCTGGTCGACGCCGGGGTCCGCCGGGTGCCGGAGCGGTTCGTCCCGGCCGGGCGCGCGCTGAGCCGGGGGCTGGCCGGGGTCGCCGCCGTCATCGAGCGGTTGCCGCTGTCCCGGACAGGTGACGGACCGCCGACGAGTCGCTGACGACACGGCAGTGGCCCTCTCCCGGGAAGGGAGAGGGCCACTGCCGTGCGTGGGGCGGGACGGCCTCTCTCAGGTCGTCTGCTTGTCCTTGGGGGTCTCGCGGGCGTCGAGCTGGATCTCCTTCTCGGCCCGCGGCACGCCCTCCTTGAGCTCCTTGCCCCGCTCGATCTCGGCGTCTAGCTCGATGCCGAAGAGCAGCGCCACGTTGGTCAACCAGAACCAGATCAGGAAGATGACCACGCCGGCGAGGGTGCCGTAGGTCTTGTTGTAGCTGCCGAAGTTGCCCACGTAGAAGGCGAACAGGGCCGAGGCGACGGCCCAGACGAGCAGCGCGACGCCGGCACCGGGGCTGACCCACTTGAACCCGCGCAGCTTCACGTTCGGCGTCGAGTAGTAGAGGACGGCGATCATCAGGGCGACCAGCACCACGATCACCGGCCACTTGGCGACGTTCCAGACGGTGAGCGCGGTGTCACCCAGGCCGATGCCACGACCGACGGCCTCCACGATCGGGCCGCTGAGCACGACCATGGCCACGATCACGGCGGCGAACAGGACGCCGATCAGGGTGACCAGCAGCTGGAGCGGCTTGAGCTTCCAGACCTTCCGGCCTTCCGGCGTCTCGTAGACGATGTTGGCCGCGCGGGTGAAGGCGCCGACGTAGCCGGACGCGGACCAGATGGCGCCGGCGAGACCGAGCACGAGACCGAAACCGGCGGCCTGGTTGCTGGCCAGCTGGTCGATGACCGGACCGACGGTGTTCGCGGCACCCTGGGGGAGCACCGCCGTCAGCGCGTCGGTCATCTCCTTCGGGTCCATCATCAGGCCGACGATCGACAGCAGGGCGACGATGGCGGGGAAGAGTGCCAGCACGCCGTAGTAGGTGAGTGCGGCGGCCCAGTCGGTGAGGTTGTCCTCGCTGAACTCCTTCAGCGTCCGCTTCAGCGTGCCCCCGACCTTGGGTGAGGGGTCGGCGCCGGTGGGCGCGAAGTCCGACCGGGTGCCGCTGACGTTGTCGTCGTCGGGGGCCGGGTCGGCGGCGGCGTGGTTGCCGTGGAAACGGGTGTCCGCCGCGGTGCGGCTGGAGCCGGTGGATCGGGCCATGGAAGGTCCTCCGGGGAACGAGGGCGGTCCTCCCCCCGATGCCCCGGACGATCCGGTTCCATGCCGGACACGCGGGTGTCGGTTCGGTATCGATGTGCCGTGGCTCAGCGCAACCCGGAGACCGGGGACCACTCCCCGGCACCGGCGGTGGCCTCCTCGACGTCGGCGAGCGCGTCCTCGCGGTGGCCGGTCCCGGTCCGCAGACCGACGACCGCCACGACCACGACGACGGCCGAGGCGACCACGCCCACCAGGGCGACGAGGGTGAAGGCCAGCGCCCGCGGCAGCCCCGTCGCCGGGTCGACGGCGGCCGCGATGAGGGTCACCGCGATCGTGCTGCCGAGCGCCTGGCCGACGGACCGGGCGATGGAGTTCACCGCGTTCGCCACGCCCGTCTCGTCCTCGTGCACCGCCTGCACGACCAGGGCCGGCAGGGCGGCGTAGGCCACCGTGACCGACAGCTGCGTGAGGAGGCCGGCGACGATCACCTGCCACGGCTCACCGCGGAGCCCGGCCAGCAGCCCGAAGCCGACGACGCCGCAACCCGCGCCGGCGATCAGCGTGGGCAGCGCCCCGAGACGGCTCACCACCCGCCCGGCGAACGGCGCGACCAGGATCCCGAGGACGCCGCCGGGCAGCAGGTAGACGACGGCGGCCTCCAGCACGCCGGCCCCGAACCCGTAGCCGGTGACCTCCGGCGGGGACTGCACGTACTGGAGGACGGCCAGGAACGAGGCGAACAGGGCGATGCCCGTCATGAGGCCGGCGAGGTTGGGGACGACGGTGCGCCGGTCGGTCAGCATCGCCGGCCGCACCAGCGGTTCGGCCGTGCGCCGCTGCAGCACCACCCAGCCGGCGAGGACGACGACGGCCCCTCCGAGGCAGCCGAGGGTGCCGGGGGAGGCCCAGCCCCAGGTCGGTCCCTGGGAGAGCGGCAGCAGGAGGAGCACCAGCCCTGCCCCGAGGACCAGCGCCCCCCACCAGTCGATGCGGCCGGTCGCTGCGCCCGGGTGGCGGGGGAGCAGCCAGGCGACGAGGGCGAGCGACACCAGCCCGGCGCCGAGGCCGACCCAGAAGGCGTGCCGGTAGTCGCCGTCGTCGCCGGTCAGGAGCCCGGTGGCGACGAGCCCCACCACGCCGCCCACCGCCAGCGTGCTGCTGACCACCGACATGGCCACGCCGAGGCGCCCTTCGGGCAGCTCCCGGCGGAGCGCGCTGATGGACAGCGGGAAGAGCCCGTACGAGGCGCCCTGCAGGATGCGGGCCACCAGCAGCAGCGGCAGCGACTCGGTGACGATCGCCAGGAGGGTGCCGAACGAGATCGTCGCCAGGATGCCCAGGATCACCGGCCGCTCGCCCCGCAGGTCGCCCAGCCGGCCGAGAACCGGCGTCAGCACGGCAGCGGCGAGCAGGTTGGCGGTGAGCACCCAGCCGGCGGCGCTCGCGGAGATGCCGAGCTGCTCCTGGATCCGGCCGAGCGACGGGACGACGAGGCTCTGCAGCACCGACAGCGTCGTCACCCCGAGCGACAGCGCGAGAACCAGCACCGCGGGCCGGGTGGCAGGCGCTGTGGGGTCGGACACGTGTCGATCAGACCACGACCCTCCGACGGCCCTGACGGCGCCGTTCTCGCACCCATCCGTGTGGTTCCGATCACACCCCGTCAGGTGAAGTACACGATCCGACGATTACCGAGCGACGGATCGGGGGAAGAGTCGTCCGACGACGTGCGCCGCCCTGACGGATGGCGCCGAGGACATGCAGACGCAGTACAGCGCGATGGGGGAGAGATCTGATGATGATGTGGCCGGCCGTGGCCCTGCTGGGGTTCCTGGTCCTGACGGCCCTGGTCATCGCGATGGGCACCCAGTCCACCGCCCGGTACGAGCAGGAGCAGCGCGCCGCTGCCCGCTCGGCCGGTCCGCGCACCGCCTCCGAGGCGGTCGGCGCCAGCGCCTGACCACTGACCGACGACGCCCCGCTCTCCTCCGGGAGGGCGGGGCGTCGTGCTGTCCGGGGTCGAACGGTCAGAACACGTCGGGCGGGGTGTCCAGCACCGTGCGGTCGAGCGACTCGAGCAGGTCGAACCACCCGCGGGTGCGGGAGAGCTCCCAGCGCCAGAAGTAGCGCGCCGCTGCCCGCTTGCCCTCGTAGAACGACCCGGTCCCCGTCCCGGTCGCCAGTGCCTGCTCCAGCCACAGCCAGGCGACGACGACGTGCCCTGCGGCCTCCAGGTAGACGTGCGAGTTGGCCAGTGCCACGTCAGGGTCGCCGGTGCCCCACAGGGCCGCTGTGACCGAGCCCATCCGCGCCACGGCGGCATCGAGGTCGGCGGCGAACCCGGCCCACTCCGTGCCGGCGGCGCGGGCGGTGGTCGCGGCGATCGTCTCGCCGAGCAGTGCCAGGCCCGCGCCGCCCTGCATGACGACCTTGCGGCCGAGCAGGTCCAGCGACTGGATGCCCTGCGTGCCCTCGTGGATCGGGTTCAGCCGGTTGTCCCGGTAGAACTGCTCGACCGGGTAGTCGCGGGTGTAGCCGTAGCCGCCGTGCACCTGGATGGCCAGGTCGTTGGCGACCAGGCCCCACTGCGAGGGCCAGGCCTTGGCGACCGGCGTCAGCATGTCCAGCAGCAGGTGGGCCCGCTCCCGCTCCTCCGGCGACTCGGCGGTCTGCTCCTCGTCGACCAGTCGGGCGCAGTACAGGCCCAGCGCCATGCCGCCCTCGGCGTAGGACTTGGCGGCCAGCAGCATCCGGCGCACGTCGGTGTGCTCGATGATCGGCACCATCGGCGAGGCCGGGTCCTTCGCGCCGGCCGGCCGGCCCTGGGTGCGGGTGCGGGCGTACTCGAGCGCGTGCAGGTAACCGGTGTAGGCGAGCACCGTGGCGCCCACGCCGACGCCGATCCGCGCCTCGTTCATCATGTGGAACATGTAGGTGAGGCCGCGGTGCGGCTCGCCGACGAGGTAGCCCACCGCCCCGGCCCGCCCGCCCGGGGTGTGCACGCCCTCGCCGAAGTTGAGCAGCGTGTTCGTCGTCCCGCGGTAGCCCATCTTGTGGTTGAGGCCGGCCAGGACGACGTCGTTGCGCTCCCCGAGGGTGCCGTCGTCGTTCACCAGGAACTTGGGCACGATGAACAGCGAGATGCCCTTGGTGCCGGCCGGTCCGCCGGGGATCTTGGCCAGCACCAGGTGCACGATGTTCTCGGTCAGCTCGTGGTCGCCGCCGGAGATCCACATCTTGTTGCCGGTCAGCCGGTAGGTGCCGTCGTCCTGCGGCTCGGCCCTGGTGGTGATGTCGGCCAGGGAGGAGCCGGCCTGCGGCTCCGACAGCGCCATGGTGCCGAACCAGCGGCCCTCGAGCTCGGGCCGGACGAACGTGTCGATCTGCTCCGGGGTGCCGTGCGCGAGCAGCAGCCGCGCGTTGCCCATCGTCAGGAACGGGTACGCCGACGTCCCGACGTTGGCCGCCTTGAACCAGGCGAAGACCGCCTGCCCGACGGTGTGCGGCAGCTGCATGCCGCCGTACTCCTCGTCGAAGGAGCCGGCCATGAGCCCCGCGTCGGTGAAGACCTTGAGCGCCTTGGCCACCTCGGGGATCAGCACGGCCTTGCCGTCGACCATGTGCGGCTCGTTCTCGTCGGCCTTGCGGTTGTGCGGCGCGAAGTGGTCGGCGGCGATCTGCTCGGCCAGGTCCATCACGGCGTCGAAGGTCTCGCGGGAGTGCTCGGTGAAGCGCGGCCGCTTGGTCAGCGACTCGACGTCGAGCCACTCGTGCAGCAGGAAGTCCAGGTCGCGGCGGGACAGGATCAACGACGACGGCATGCCCCGACTCTATGCCCAGGGAAGCGGGGCAGTTGTGGCCGCGGACACCTTCTCCGCGCCCCCGCCCTCGTCCTCCCTCACCGTTCCGGGTCCTCCCTCGCGGTCGACCGTGAGGGAGGACCCGTGACGATCAGGAGACCTGATCACCAGGGGATCGAGGGGTGTCGCCGGGGCGGCCCACCGGCGGCGGCGTGGACGTCGGGGCAGCGGCACCCGCCGCCTCGACGGCCTGCTCGACGGGGTCGCGCTGGTCGGTCGTCGCCGTGCCGGCCGCCGCCTGCTGGGCCTGGATGCCCGACTGGTTGCGCAGGGGCAGCTCCGGCAGGAACAGCAGCACGAAGAAGCCGAGGGCGACCACCACGGCCGCGACGAGGAAGACCAGGTCGATCGAGTCGGAGAACCCGGTCTCGAACGGCCGGGCCAGCGCGTCCGGGAGCTTCTGGATGAAGGAGGTGTCGTCCAGGTTCCCGCCACCGCCGGCACCCAGCTGCTGGAACTGCGGGCCGAGTTCGGGGTTCGCGGCGACCGCCGAGGTCACGGCGTCGTTGATCTTGTTCGGCAGCGTGGTGAAGAGGATGGAGAGGAACGCGGCCACGCCGATCGTGGCCCATCTGCCGGAAGAACGTCACCGAGGAGGTCGCGACCCCCATCTCGGTCGGGCGGACGGCGTTCTGCACGGCCAGGATCACCGGCTGGAAGTTGAAGCCGAGCCCGAGGCCCATGAGGATCATGAACGGCACGAGCGTCCAGACCGAGGTGTCCGCGTCGATGATGAACGACATCGAGACGAGGGCCACGACGATGAAGACCGTGCCGATCAGCGGATAGATCTTGTACTTGCCGGTCTTCCCGATGATGATGCCCGAGCTCATCGCGCCGGTCATGATGCCGAGCACCAGCGGGATCATCTGCAGGCCGGCGACGGTCGGGCTCGAGCCGTGCACGATCTGCAGGTACTGGGGCAGCAGCAGGATGCCGCCGAACATGCCGGCACCGAGGACGACGCTGCCGACACTGCTCACCGCGAAGCTGCGGTTCCGGAACATCCGGAGCGGCAGCAGGGCGTCGTCCCGGTAGGCCCGCTCGGCGAGGACGAACAGCACCAGCCCGAGGGCGCCGATGGCGTAGCAGGTCAGCGCCCGGCCCGAGCCCCACCCCCAGAGGCGGCCCTGCTCGGCGACGATGAGCAGCGGCACCAGGCAGACGATCAGCGCGAGCGCGCCCGGCCAGTCGATCCGGTGGTCACGGCGGGTGTGCGGCAGGTGGAGCACCCGCATGACGACGAGGAACGCCGCGATGCCGAGGGGCACGTTGATGTAGAAGATCCAGCGCCAGCCGTCGATGGCCAGCAGCGAGCTGCGGCCGGCGAAGAAGCCGCCGATGACGGGCCCGAGGACGCTCGACGTGCCGAAGACGGCCATGAACATGCCCTGGTACCGCGAGCGCTCCCGCGGGGGCACGATGTCACCGATGATCGCAAGGGCCAGCGACATCAGGCCACCGGCTCCGATGCCCTGGACCGCTCGGAAGGCCGCCAGCTGGTACATCGAGTCGGCCAGCCCGCAGAGCATCGAGCCGATGACGAACACGCCGATGGCGAACAGGTAGAAGGGACGCCGCCCGTACAGGTCGGAGAGCTTGCCGTAGAGCGGCGTGGCGATCGTCGAGGTGATCAGGAAGGCCGTCGTCGCCCACGCCTGCAGGTCGTAGCCGTTCAGGTCGTCGGCGATCGTGCGGATGGCGGTCGAGACGACGGTCTGGTCGAGCGCGGCGAGGAACATGCCGAGCATCAGGCCGCCGAGGATCGTGAGGATCTGGCGGTGCGTGAAGGTGCCGTCGCTCCCGGGGGGCGGCAGCCGCGGCGCGGGCGTCCCGCCGATCGTTCGCGGTGGACTGGCTCATCGGTTCTCCCGAGGGGACGTGGCAGAGGTGCTGGTGGACGGTACGGAAGCGGTCCCCGGCCAGCCGGGAAGCGCGGCGGCGAGATCGTCGAGGAATCTGCGCAGCAAGGTGGTGAACGTGCCGACGTCGTCGTCGCTCCATGCGGCGGTGACGGCGGTGAGGTGGGCCTCCCGCTCGTCGCGGAGCGCGACGAGCGTGGCAAGCCCATCGTCGGTGATGACCAGGCGGCTTGCGCGGCCGTCGGACGCATCGGCCGCGCGACGGACCAGCCCCGCCTCGACCAGCGCGGCGACGTGCCGGCTGATCGTCGACGGGTCGGCGTGCACCAGCTCGGCGAGCGCGCCCTGACGCAGCGGCCCGAGCCGGGCCAGCGGGTGCAGGAGCAGGAGCCCGGCGCGGTCGCGGGTGGGGCTGGAGAGCCGGGTGCGGGCGGCCTGGACCAGCCGGAAGAACCGGGGCAGTTCGTCGGCCAGGGCGCGCAGGTCCGCCGACCGGTCCGGCGGCGGGCCGGGGGCAGCGGACGTCGTCACGAAGGGCCTTCCGGATTCGGTGCACGGCACATGCCGTTGTACGAAGCAAACATCCGGCTGCGGTATGCCGGCAATCGTCCGGCCATGTGACCTGCCCGACGCCCGCGGACGGGCCGGGTACCGCCTTCAGAGGGCCGGCCCCCGATCCGTGGCCCCCTGTACCCGTGCTGCCCGGGAGGAACCCCTGCCCGCCCACCGGCGTGGGGGCTCTCGCGCCCGAGAGGAACGAGTTCCGAAACCTCTTGTTCCAGGACTTCCGCGCCACTAGGTTCGGCGCCCCGGAGCAGGGTGCTCCGACGGAAGGAGCGTTCATGAAGAGACGCTCGGGCGTCCTCGCGGCCGCGGCTGTCGCCGTCGTCGCCACGGCGCTGCCTGCGCACGCCGCCGTCGGCAAGAGCGGCACCAAGTACTGCGCCAGCACCCAGTCCGCGTACGCAACGGTGCGGTACTACGGCACCGGCACGCTGCAGCCCCCGGGTGGATCGCGCAGCTACCTGAACTCGTCCACGGGGGTGTGGGCGACCGCGACCAGGTACTCCCCGTACGGCAACGGCGGTGGCTACTGGGCCGCCTCGATCACCGGGGGGATCAGCGATTCGGGCACCTACGCCGGCTGCAACTCCAGCCAGCCGTGATCGGCCCCTGCTCCCGATGAATCGAACGGCACGGCTGGTGGTGGCGGGGCTCGTCCTCGCCACCACCCTTGCCAGCGGGTGCTCCTCCGCCGAGAGCGCCGACGGAGGCGCGACCGGGACCGGCGGGCGGGCACCGGCGGCCGCCTCGTCGGCGGGGGCGGTCTTCGAAGGGTCGGACGCCGAGTACGACGCCGCGATCCTCGACTGCCTCGCCGGGAGGGGGTGGCCGGCGGTGACGACGGACGGCGCTGCCACGTTCCCGGGCAGCGAGGGCGACCCGGAGGGGTTCGACCGCGCCTTCGCTGCGTGCCAGCGCGAGCTGGGGACGCCGGCGCCCCCCGACTACTCCGACGCCCAGTTCGCCGCGATGTACGAGTTCCAGGTCGGTACCCGGGAGTGCCTCATCGGCCTCGGGTACCCGATCTCCGAGCCGCCGACGGTGCAGCAGTGGACCGACAGCTACCGTGCCAGCCTCTCGAACGGGCAGCCCCCGTGGCTGCCGTGGTTCGAGCTCACGGCGCCCGCCCCCGGGGTCGAGGAGCAGTGCCCCCAGGCCCCGCGCGACGGGTGGCCGGCGTACTTCGCCGCCCAGGGCGTCGATGGCTGAACCGGAGACCAGTGGCGGCCCCAGCCGCACCGCCCGACGCAACCCCTGGGTCGCGCGGGCCGGTGCCCTCGGGCTCGCGCTGCTGACCCTCGGGACGGGCTGGTGGGCCGGGCGGGCCACCCTCAGCCCACCGGAGTCGGCGTCGCCGGCCGCGGCCGATCCGATCATGTACGAGGTCGTCGAGGGCACCGTCGGCCAGGCCGTCTCGTTCACCGCCGAGGCGACGTGGGCACCGGCCCCGCTGGCGGTCAACGCGGCGTCGGGCACGGTGACCAGCGTCGACGTGGCCGACGGCGACACGCTGACCGCCGGCGACGTCGTCTACACCGTGGGCCTGGAGCCGGTCGTCGCACTGCCGGGGGCCGTGCCGGCCTTCCGGGATCTCTCCGTGGGCCTCGAGGGTGCCGACGTCCGGCAGCTCGAGCAGTTCCTCGTCTCCGAAGGACGCCTGCGGACGGCGGACAGCAGGTACGGCGAGGACACCGCGGGGGCGGTTCGCGCCTGGCAGCGCGCGCTCGGGCGTCCGCCGACCGGCACGGTCGGCCCGGCCGGTCTCCTGTTCGTCCCGCGCCTGCCTGCCCGGGTGCTGGTCGACGACGCGCTCCAGGTGGGCGCCATCGTCTCGCCCGGTCAGGCCGCGCTGTCCGCGCTCGCGGACGCCCCGGAGTTCGCCGTCGTCCTGTCCTCGCAGCAGCAGGACTCGGTGCCGCTGACGGCGGCGGTGGAGGTGCACGCCGGGAACACGTCGTGGTCGGGCGTCATCGCCGATGCGGTGGCCACTCCCGAGGGCGACCTCCGCCTGCGCCTCACCGGTCCCGGCGGCGGCGCGCTCTGCGGTGCCGACTGCGGTCAGGTCCCCGTGTCGGGTGCACCCCGCTACCGGACCGACGTGGTCCTGGTCCCGGAGACGAGTGGCCCCGTGCTCCCGGTCGCGGCGATCGTCACGGCGCCGGACGGCACCACCCACGTGGTCCACGAGGACGGCCAGCAGGCCCCGGTGGAGATCGTGGCTGCGGCCGAGGGGCGGGCGGTGGTCTCCGGAGTGGAGATCGGCGACAGGGTCCGGCTGCTGCCCGGGGCCGGGGTCGGCGCGCCCGCGTCCGCCGATGGGCCGTCATGACCGAGGGCCTGGTCGTCGAGGACCTGACCTTCGCCTACCGGCCCGGAGCGGCGGCCGTGCTGGACGGGATGAGCGCCCGTTTCGAGCCGGGAACGGTCACGGTGGTGACGGGGGCGTCGGGGCGCGGCAAGTCCACGCTCCTGTACCTGCTCGGCATGCTGCTGCGGCCGACCTCCGGCCGGCTGCGGTGGGGCGACGTCGACCTGACCGGCGCGGACGACAGGACCTGCTCGCGGATCAGGGCGGAGCGCATCGGGTTCGTCTTCCAGGACGCGCTGCTGGACCCGGCACGCACGATCCTGGACAACGTCCTGGAAGGCGGTCTGTACGCCGGTCTCACCGGACCGGTGGGCCGGGCGCGGGCCCATGACCTCCTCGAGCAGTTCGGCGTGCGGGCGAGGGTCGACCACCGACCGGGCGAGATCTCCGGCGGCCAGGCCCAGCGGGTCGCGCTGTGCCGCGCGCTGATCAAGGAGCCGCTCCTGCTCCTCGCCGACGAGCCGACCGGCAATCTCGACGCCGAGTCCGCCGCCGTGGTGTGGCAGGCCTGCGCGGACACGGCAGCGCGCGGGGGAACTGTCGTCGTGGCCACCCACGACACCTCCCGGGCCGCGGGAGCGCGGCACCTGGTGCTCGCATGACGAGCGGCGGCCTCCGCCCGTGGCACCTCGTGCGCGAGGCGCTGGTCACCGCGCGCGTGCAGCGAGTGCCGACCGTGGTCACCGCCCTCGTCGTCGCTGCCGTCTGCGGGGTCGTCTTCGCCACTACGGGGCAGTCGGCCGCCGCCGAGCAGCGGGTGCTGTCGCGGCTGGGCGACGTCGGATCCCGCACCATCGTGGCCGAGGACGTGTCCGGCGCGGCGGGGATGTCGGCGCGATCGGTGTACATGGTGAGCCGGCTCGACGGCGTGCAGTGGGCCCTGGGCGTGGGACCGGTCGTCGACGTCCGCAACGCCGTCCTCGGGTCCGCCGGCCCACCGGTGCCCGGGCGTCTGCTGTACGGAGACGTCCCCGCCGAGATCCGGGTGGGCGGGCGGCTCCCGGCCGCCGGAGAGGCGCTGGTCAGCCCCGGGGCGCAGCAGGTGCTCGGCCTGGCCCAGCCGGTCGGCGGCGTAATGGGCGCGGAGCTCGACGCCGCCCTCGTGGGCTCCTTCACCGCCGTGGCGCCGCTCGACGGGCTGAACGACGGCGTGCTCCTCCGGGGGCCGGACAGGGTGGCCGAACCGACGCTGCGCAGGCTCTACGTCCTCGTCGAGGAGGTCGACGACGTGGAGGTGCTCGCCGCTGCGACCCGGGCGGCGCTCAGCGCCGACGATGCGACCCAGATCCGGGTCGAGGTCTCCACCACGGTCCTGGACCTCCGGGAGGTCGTCGCCGGTGACCTGGGCAGCTCCGGCCGCCGGATGATGCTCCTGGTCTGGGGAGTGGGCCTGGTGCTGATCGCCACCACGCTCTTCGCCGCCGTGAGCTCGCGGCGACGGGAGTTCGGACGGCGCCGGGCCCTGGGTGCCTCGCGGCCGGTGATCGTCGCCGTCGTCGTGCTGCACGGGCTCGTCGCGGCCGGGATCGGCGCGGGAACCGGGACAGCCATCGGGCTGATCACCGTCTGGCGCACTGCCGGCGCGCTACCGGCCGCCGAGTTCACGGCCGGTGTCGCCGTGACGGCAATCCTGGTGGCCCTCGTCGCGAGTCTCCCCCCGGCGCTGACCGCCGCCTACCGGGACCCGGTGCGGATCCTCCGCGTGGCCTGACCCTGATCGGTCGCGGGATTCGCGGCGCCCGCAGGATGGGGGCTGTCGCGAGGTGGGATCCTGGGACCCCTACCGAGCCGAGAGGAACCCGAGCCCCACCGTGAGTGCCCCGCAGCACGATCTCCAGGCGCGACTCAAGGCCCTCACCCTCGCCGACGAGCACCGGCTGCGCCGCCGGCTCGACGGGCTGCGGCGCACCCGCGATCCGCAGGCCCGTGAACGGCAGCGCGAGCGGATCGCCGTCGAGGTCAGCGCGGCCGAGGAGCGGATCGCCCGACGGCGGGCAGCGGTCCCGGTCGTCGGCTATCCGGAGGACCTGCCGGTCAGCGGCCGCCGCGACGACATCGCCGCGGCGCTCCGCGACTCGCAGGTCGTCGTCGTTGCGGGCGAGACGGGTTCGGGCAAGACCACGCAGCTGCCCAAGATCGCCCTCGAGCTGGGGCGCGGGGTGCGCGGGCGGATCGGGCACACCCAGCCGCGGCGCATCGCCGCGCGCAGCGTCGCCGAGCGCATCGCCGAGGAGCTGGGCACGGAGCTGGGCTCCGGTGCCGTGGGCTACAAGATGCGCTTCAACGACCAGGTGTCGGACTCGACCCTGGTCAAGCTGATGACCGACGGCGTCCTGCTCGCGGAGATCGGCCACGACCGGCTGCTGCGCCAGTACGACACGATCATCATCGACGAGGCCCACGAGCGGAGCCTCAACATCGACTTCCTGCTGGGCTACCTGGCGCAGATCCTCCCGCGTCGCCCCGACCTCAAGCTGGTCATCACCTCGGCGACGATCGACGTCGAGCGGGTGGCCAAGCACTTCGGGGACGCCCCGGTCGTGGAGGTCAGCGGGCGGACCTACCCGGTGGAGGTCCGCTACCGCCCGGTCGTCGACCCGGACGATCCGGACGCCGACCCCGACCGGGACCAGGTCACCGCGATCGTCGACGCCGTCGACGAGCTGGTGGTGGAGGGGCCGGGCGACATCCTGGTCTTCCTGGCCGGCGAGCGGGAGATCCGCGACACCCAGGACGCCCTCGCCGAGCGCGCACTGCCGAACACCGAGATCGTCCCGCTGTACTCGCGGCTGTCGGCCGCCGACCAGCACAAGGTGTTCGCGCCGCACACCGGACGGCGGATCGTGCTGTCGACCAACGTCGCCGAGACCTCGCTGACCGTTCCCGGCATCCGGTACGTCATCGATCCCGGGACGGCGCGGATCTCCCGGTACAGCCATCGCACGAAGGTGCAGCGACTGCCGATCGAGCCGGTGAGCCAGGCCTCGGCCCGCCAGCGGTCCGGCCGCTGCGGCCGCCTGGGACCCGGCATCGCCATCCGGCTCTACACCGAGGAGGACTTCGAGAGCCGGCCGGAGTTCACCGACCCGGAGATCCTGCGCACCAACCTCGCCTCCGTCCTCCTGCAGATGGCGGCGCTCGACCTCGGGGAGGTCGCGGAGTTCCCCTTCGTCGACCCGCCCGACAGCCGCGCGGTCGCCGACGGCCTCGCTCTCCTCGAGGAGCTGCACGCCCTCGACGGGGACGGGAAGCTCACCGAGACCGGCCGCGCCCTGGCCGCCCTGCCGCTGGACCCGCGGATGGCCCGCATGGTCGTGGAGGGAGACCGCCGGGGGGTGCTGGACGAGGTCCTCGTCATCGCGGCCGGTCTCACCATCCAGGACCCCCGCGAGCGGCCGAGCGAACACCAGCAGGCCGCCGACGAGCTGCACGCCCGATTCGCCGACGGGAACTCCGACTTCCTGGCCCTGCTCAACCTGTGGCGGTACCTGGGGGAGCAGCAGGAGGCGCTCTCGGGCAACCAGTTCCGCCGCACGGTCAAGCGCGAGTTCCTCCACTACCTGCGCATCCGGGAGTGGCAGGACCTGCACGGTCAGCTCCGCGGGACGGCCCGCCGGCTGGGCATGAACCTGGGGGAGCCGGCGGCCGAGCCCGACGAGCGCGGCATCCACGCCTCGCTCCTCGCCGGCCTGCTCTCGCACGTCGGCCTGCAGGTGGAGCCCGCGAAGGGCCGGGACGGGAAGCCCGGCCGGCCCGGCCGCGAGTACCTCGGCACGCGCAACACCCGCTTCGTGCTCGCCCCGGGCACGCCCCTGGCGAAGAAGCCGCCCCGCTGGGTGGTCGCCGCCGAGATCGTGGAGACCAGCCGGCTGTTCGCCCGCACGGTGGCGCGCGTCGATCCCGAGGACGTCGAGAAGCTCGCCGGGCACCTGGTGAAGCGTCAGTACTCCGAGCCGCGCTGGGACGCCAAGCGCGGCAGCGTCGTCGCCACCGAGCGGGTCACCCTCTACGGGCTGCCGCTGGTCGTCGGCCGGCGCGTGCAGTACGGCTCGATCGACCCCGTCGTCTCCCGGGAGCTGTTCATCCGGCACGCGCTGGTGCAGGGGGAGTGGACCACCCACCACCGGTTCTGGGCCGACAACCAGCGGGCCATCGAACGGGTCGCCGAGCTCGAGGAGCGCGCCCGCCGCCGCGACATCGGGGTCGACGACGAGACGCTGTTCGAGCTCTACGACGCCCGCATCCCCGCCGACGTCGTCTCCACCCGGCACTTCGACACCTGGTGGAAGCGGGCCCGGCACACGCACCCGGACCTGCTGACCTTCACGCCGGAGATGCTGACCAACGCGGCGGTGGCCGCCGAGGTGCGCGCCGAGGACTTCCCCGACGAGGTGCGGCTGACGCAGGGGCTGACCCTGCCGCTCTCCTACGCCTTCGCCCCCGGCGCCCCCGAGGACGGCGTGACCGTCGACGTGCCCCTGGGTGTCCTGGACTCCGTCGCCGAGCGGACTGCCGGCGAGTCGCTGGCGTTCACCGTGCCCGGGCTCCGCGCCGAGCTCGTCACCGAGCTGCTGCGGTCACTGCCCAAGCAGCTGCGCCGCGCGCTGGTGCCGATCCCGGACCGCGTACGCGAGGTGCTCCCGCGCATCGAGGTGACCGAGCCGCTGCTGCCGGCGCTCGAACGGGAGCTGCGCCGCGCCGTGGGCGTCGTCGTCCCGCCCGACGCGTGGCAGCCGGCGCAGGTGCCCGGGCACCTGCGGGCCACCTTCCGGGTGCTCGACGACCAGCACCGGCCGCTCGCGCAGGGCAAGGACCTCGGTGCGCTGCGGGCCCAGGTCGCGCCCCAGGCACGGACGAGCCTCGCCCGGGCGGCCTCCGACCACGAGCGCACCGGTGCGACGGCATGGATCTTCGGCACGCTGCCGGAGTCGGTCGAGGTACGGCGCGGAGGGCACGTGGTCACCGCCTTCCCGGCGCTGGTGGACGAGGGGTCGACCGTCGGCGTGCGCGTCGTTCCCACCCGGTCCGAGGCCGCCCGCCTCACCCGGCTCGGCGTCCGCCGGCTCCTGGTGCTGGTCGTTGGGTCCCCGGTCCGGCAGGTGGTGAAGGGGCTGCGGCCGGCCACCCGGCTGGCCCTGCAGTTCAACCCCGACGGCGAGATCCCCGACCTCGTCGCCGACTGCGCGGACGCGGCCGCCGACGAGCTGGTCGCTGCCGCGGGAGGTCCGCCCCGCGACGAAGCGGCGTTCGGCGCCCTCGTGACCGCCGCCAAGGCGCAGCTCCCGCAGCTCACGGCCGACACCGTGCAGCGTGTCGAGGCGGTGCTGACCCGCGCCCGGGAGGTCGCGGTGGCCATCGGTGCCGCGCCGGGCCGCCGAGTTCCCGAGGCGGCGGTCGCCGACCTGCGTGCGCAGATGACCGGCCTGCTGCACCGGGGCTTCGTGGCGGCGGCCGGTCGACGGCGCCTGCCCGACATCGTGCGGTACCTGTCCGCGATGAGCCACCGGCTGGAGAAGCTCCCGGCCAACGCCGCGCGCGACCAGGTGTCGATGCAGCAGGTCGCGGCGGTCACCGCGGAGTACGAGCAGCTGCGCCGGCAGGTGCCTTCCACCGGGGCTCCGGACGATCCGGTCGTGCGGGTGCGCTGGATGATCGAGGAGCTGCGGGTCGCGCTGTTCGCGCAGACCGTCGGCACGCCCCGCCCGGTGTCCGAGCAGCGGATCTACAAGGCGATCGACGCCGTCCTGGCCTAGTCGCCGGCCGTGGGGCCGGTGCCCTTGAGCAGCGCCGAGATGCGCTGGCGCGTGACCCCGAACAGGGCGGCGATCCGGTTGATGCTCACCTGCTCGCGCTGCAGGGCCGCGGCCTCCTCGCGGCGCCAGGTGTGCCCGGCGGTGGCCAGGGAGGACAGCACCGACGAGATGCTCTCGACCACCAGTGGGCGGGACTCCTGGGTGACCAGCTCCAACCAGCGGCGGCCGGCCCGGCGATCGGCCAGGAGCGTCACCGCTCGTTCCCGCGCCCGGTGCAGCTCCTCGACGGACCTGTCGATCTGCCCGATCAGGGCCTCGAGCGCCCGGGTCGCGGCGTCGTCGGACGGGGGCCCGGGAACGGTCATGCGGGTCCTCTCGACGCGGGGACGGGACTGGTCCCTCCACCGTACGGCAACGTCCGTTGCGCGCAACGGACATGACATGCAACAGGGGTTGCGCGATCGTCCCTCCAACGGGGAAAGTTGTGGGCAACCCAGTCGAGAGGCGTCACCGCACTGCCGATAACCAGTGCACGGGCAACTCCGCCGCACCGCCCCGGCAGAACGGAACGCACACCATGTCCACCCTCACCGCCAGCTTCGACCTGCCGCCGACCGCCGCCAGCGTGCCGGTCGGACGTCGGCTCGTCCGTGAGCTGCTGCAGGCCTGGGGTGCCCGTCAGGACCACGACGACGCCGCGCTGCTGGTGACGGAGCTGATCGCGAACGTGGTGGACCACGTGGGCGGCTCGGACTGCCTGACGCTGGAGGCGACCTACTCCGAGGACTGGCTGCGCCTGGCCGTCATCGACTGCTCGCCGGCGCGTCCCGCCGTCCAGCAGCTCGACCCCGAGAGCACCCGGGGCCGTGGCCTGCACATGGTCGAGGTCGTGGCCGACCGCTGGGGCTGCGAGGACCACCGCGGCGGCAAGCGGGTCTGGTTCGAGCTCCGCCCGCAGCGCCTCTGACCCGTCGCGCGGTGTGACGCCGTCGCTGGTTTGCCGCGGCCCCGCAGCGGGGAGGCTCCTGTCAGGAGCGACCCACAGGAAGGGGACTGCGATGAGCGAGCCCAACACCCACGCCGCCGGCGAGGGGATCTCCGACGAGGAGATGATCGAGACCGTCGCCGGTCAGACCGACAGCGCGTCGGAGAACGCCGACGTCGCCGGCAAGGACTGGGACGGCGACCCGAGCGCCGCGCCCGCGCCGACCGACCAGGCCTGAGCCGCACGACCCCGCGCCGCCCCCGTCCCGCATGTCGGGCCGGGGGCGGCGCTGCGTCCGGACCCCGGCGGCCCGGAACGATCAGGTGACCTGATCGTCATGGGTCCTCCCTCGTGGTCGACCGTGAGGGAGGACCCGGAACGGTGAGGGAGGACGGGGCTGCTAGCTGCCGGGGACGAGCATCCCGGCGCCGACGGTCGCGTTGGTGGCCTCGTCGACGAGGATGAACCGGCCGGTCACCCGGTTGCGCGCGTAGTCGTCCACGAACAGCGGCTGCGTGGTGCGCAGCTTCACCCGGCCGATGTCGTTGAGCCCGAGCTCGCCGGCCTCCTGGTCGCGGTGCAACGAGTTCACGTCGAGCCGGTACTGCAGCTCCTTGACCATGCCGCGCACCGTGCGGGTCGTGTGCTTCACGGCGAGCCGCTGCCGCGGGCGCAGCGGCTCGTCGGTCATCCAGCACACCAGCGCGTCGAGGTCCTGGGTGACGTGCGGAGCGTTCGCCGGCCGGCAGATCATGTCCCCGCGCGAGACGTCGAGGTCGTCGGCGAGCCGCACGGTCACCGCCATCGGCGCGAACGCCTCCTCGACCGGTCCTCGGGGGCCGTCGATGCCGGCGATCGTCGTCGTCAGACCGCTGGGCAGCACCTGCACCTCGTCGCCGGTCCGCAGCACGCCGCTGGCGACCGTCCCGGCGTAGCCGCGGTAGTCGTGGTGGGCATCGGACTGCGGGCGGATCACGAACTGCACGGGGAAGCGGACGTCGACCAGGTTCCGGTCGCTGGCCACGTGCACGTGCTCGAGGTGGTGCAGCAACGAGGGGCCGTCGTACCAGGGCGTGTGCTCCGACCGCCGGACGACGTTGTCGCCGTGCAGCGCGGAGATCGGCACCACGGTGAGGTCGGGGACGTCGAGCTTGGCGGCGAAGGCGCTGAACTCGTCGCGGATCGCCTCGAACGTCGCCTCGGACCAGTCGACGAGGTCCATCTTGTTGACCGCCACGACCAGGTGCGGCACGCGCAGCAGCGAGGCCAGGAAGGCGTGCCGGCGGCTCTGCTCGACCATGCCCTTGCGCGCGTCGACCAGGACGATCGCCAGGTCCGCGGTGGAGGCGCCGGTGACCATGTTCCGCGTGTACTGCACGTGGCCCGGGGTGTCGGCGAGGATGAACGTGCGCCGCGGGGTGGCGAAGTACCGGTAGGCGACGTCGATCGTGATGCCCTGCTCGCGCTCGGCGCGCAGCCCGTCGGTCAGCAGCGCCAGGTTCACGTAGTCGCCACCGGCGCTGGCGCGCTCCACGGCCTCGTACTGGTCCTCGAAGACGGCCTTGCTGTCGTAGAGCAGTCGGCCGATGAGCGTGCTCTTGCCGTCGTCGACCGAGCCGGCGGTGGCGATCCGCAGGATGTCCTTGCGCGCGGCGGCGATCTCGGCGGCCTGCTCGGCCGCGCGGGAGTGGAGGTCGACGGCGGGGTCCGGGTGCGGAGCGGTCATCGGGAGATCTCCTGGCAGAGGACGGCGGCGCGGCGGACGCTGGGGGCCGGCGTCCGGGGAGGCAGCGCGTGTTCGTGGTGGTCGTGGCGGTGCCCGCGCTGCTCGTGGTCGTCCTGGGCTACGTCGTCGGGCACGCGGTCGCCACGCAGGTATGCGCCGCGCTGGGGGTGGAGACGCAGCGGCCGCCGGAGGTGGCGGGCTGGGTCACCGGGCTGGTGCTGCTCGCCGTCGTGGTCCGGGCGCTGGTGCACCGCCGGCGCAGCCGGAGGGCGGGCCATCAGAAGTAGCCCTCCTTCTTCCGGTCCTCCATCGCCGCGTCGCTCACCTTGTCGTCGCCCCGGGTGGCGCCGCGCTCGGTCATCCGGGTCACCGCGATCTCGGCGATGACCTCCTCGACGGTCCGCGCCTCGGACGGCACGGCGGCGGTCAGGTTGGCGTCGCCCACGGTGCGGTAGCGGACGCTCTCGCGGCGCACCTGCTCGCCCTCGCGCGGGGTGATGAACTCGTTGACCGCGTAGAGCATCCCCTGGCGCTCGACGACGTCGCGCTCCTGCGCGAGGTACAGCGGCGGGATGGCGATCTGCTCGCGCGCGATGTACTGCCAGATGTCGAGCTCGGTCCAGTTCGACAGCGGGAAGACGCGGATCGACTCGCCCAGGTGGATGCGGCCGTTGTAGAGGTCCCAGATCTCCGGGCGCTGGTTCTTCGGGTCCCACTGGCCGAACTCGTCGCGGAAGGAGAACATCCGCTCCTTGGCGCGGGCCTTGTCCTCGTCGCGCCGGGCGCCGCCGAACAGCGCGGTGAACCCGTGCTCCTCGACGGCGTCGAGCAGCACCGGGGTCTGGATCCGGTTGCGGGAGCCGTTGGGCTCCTCCTTCACCGTGCCGGCCGCGATCGCGTCGGGGACCGAGGCGACGACGAGCTGCACACCGAGCTCGGCGACCCGCTTGTCGCGGAACTCCAGCACCTCGGGGAAGTTCAGCCCGGTGTCCACGTGCATGACCGGGAACGGGATGCGGGCCGGGGCGAACGCCTTGCGGGCCAGCTCAAGCATCACGATGGAGTCCTTGCCGCCGGAGAACAGCAGCACGGGCCGCTCGAGCTCGGCGACGACCTCGCGGATCACGTGGATGGACTCGGCCTCGAGCGTCTCCAGCTGGCTGAGCCGGTAGTCGGGGGTCGTCACGGGGCTGGGCTCCGGGGGATCGAGGACGGGGTGCAGCACAGTGCGCCAACCCCATCGGGTCGGTGCGGATTCCCCTCCAGTGTCCGCTATCGCCCCGCGCGAGCCGCAGCCAGCACCCGGTCGGCCAGCTCGGGGCGGGCCACGACCAGGTCGGGCAGCGAGGGATCGGGCGCGTTGTAGACCAGGGGCGATCCGTCCAGGCGGCAGGTCACCAGGCCCGCGGCCCGGGCGATCGCCACCGGGGCGGCGGAGTCCCACTGGTACATGCCGCCGGAGTGCACGTAGGCGTCGACCTCCCCGCGGACGACGGCGAGGGTCTTGTAGCCGGCCGACCCCATCGGCACCAGCTCGCCGTTCGTCGCGCGGGCCACCGCCTCGGCCTCGGCCGGGGGACGGGTGCGGCTGACCGCGATGCGGACCGGTCCGTCCGGGCGCGCCGGAAGGGGCGGGACGGGGTCGGTCACGTGCACCTGGCCGAGCGCCGGCAGCGCCACCGCGGCGGTGACCAGGTCGCCGCCGGTCCACAGCGCCACGTGCACCGCCCAGTCGTGGCGCCCGGGGTCCGAGTACTCGCGGGTGCCGTCGAGCGGGTCGACGATCCACACGCGGTCGGCGGTCAGCCGGCGGTCGCTGTCGGCCGCCTCCTCGCTGAAGACGACGTCGTCCGGGCGCTCGGCGGTGAGCAGCGCCAGGATCGCGCGCTGGGCCGCGGCGTCGCCGGCGTCGCCCAGGGCCCGGCCCTCCAGCCCACCGGACCGGAGGGGGAGCAGCGCGGTCGCGGCGGCCTGTGCCGCGGCGGCCGCGACGGCGACGTCGGTCAGCTCCACTGCACCGCGGTCGCGTCGCCCGGCCGGCGCGGCGGGGTGTGCTTGCCCGCGGCGTCGGTGATCGAGCCGAAGTACGCCTGGGCCTTCTCCGGGCGCGGCATGACGAAGATGCCGCGCGCCTCCACCAGCGGCTTGTCCGGGGCCGAGGCGAGCGCGATCGTGCCGGCGATGACCGACTTGCGGCCCTCGTTGCTGTCGACCCAGGCCCGCAGGACCAGGGGGGTCTCCAGCGGCAGCGGCCCCCGGTAGTCCAGCTCGAGGTGGGCGGTCATGCCCCACAGGCCCGCGGCCCCGGCCGCGCTGCCCAGCAGCTGGTCCATGAACAGGGCGCTCATCCCGCCGTGCACGTAGCTGGGCGGGCCCTCGTAGGCCACCCCGAGGGTGACCTCCGCGGCGACGCCGTTCCCCTCCCGCCGCACCAGCAGCGGCGGGGCGATCGCGTTGCCGATGCCGACGACGGGGTTGAACACCCGACGGCCCACGGAGGGGTCGTCGAGCACGGGCAGCTGGGCGGCGGGCCGACGCGAGGTGCTGATGCGGGCCGTCGCCTCGCGCACCAGCTCGGCGGCGGCCGCGATCTCCGCGGCGGGCACCGTGCTGACCACGGAGGCCTCGATGAGCTCGCGCAGCGCCGCACCCAGATCGGTGGACGCCGTCATCAGCTCGGCGTCGTAGGGGGCCCCGGCCTCGGGGGCGCCGTCGTTCGTCGTCACCCCCAGATGGTCGCAAGCGCCGTCACGACGGCGTCGCGGGACCCCCGCCCGGACCGCCGCGCGAAAGCCGCACGGTGACGGCGAGGCCCGCGCCGGGTGCGGTCTCCAGCTCTGCGGAGCCGCCGTGCGCGGCGGCGAGCGAGGCCACGATGGCCAGCCCCAGGCCGGTGCCGCCGGCGGCCCGGGTGCGGGAGGCGTCGGCCCGGTAGAAGCGCTCGAACGCGCGGGCGGCGTCGGCGTCGGCCATGCCGGGCCCCTCGTCGGCGACGCGGAGCAGCAGCACGTCGGCGTCGTCGGGGTCCTGGGCCACCGACACCTCCACCCGGGTGTCGACCGGGGTGTGGGTCAGGGCGTTGGTGACCAGGTTGCCGACGACCTGCCGCAGCCGGCTCTCGTCACCGATCACGACGGGGACGTCGGTCAGCGACTCGTCCAGGTGCAGGCCGATCGGGCGCTCCGGCTGGACGGCGCGCGCGTCGTGGACCGCGTCGCCGGCGACGGCGGCGAGATCCACCGGCGCCATGGCCAGGGGGCGCTGCTGGTCCATGCGCGCCAGCAGGAGGAGGTCCTCCACCAGCAGTCCCATGCGGCCGCCCTCGGCCTCGATCCGCTCCATCAGGCGGGCCACCTCGTCGTCGGACCGGACGGCGCCCTGCCGGTAGAGCTCGGCGAAGCCGCGGATCGACGTCAGCGGTGTGCGCAGCTCGTGACTGGCGTCGGCGACGAACCTCCGCATCCGCTGCTCGGAGCCCCGGGCCTGCTCCTCGGAGGCCTGCTGGGCGTGGAAGGCGCTCTCGATCCGCCCGAGCATGCCGTTGAGCGCGGTGGAGAGCCGGCCCACCTCGGTGCGTTCGTCCCCGGCGGGCACGCGCCGGGACAGGTCGCCGTCGGCGATGGCCCGTGCGGTCGACTCGACCTCCGCCAGCGGCCGGAGGCTGTTGCGCACCAGCAGGTAACCGGTGGCGCCCAGCAGCGCGAGGACGACGAGGCCGACCACCACCTCGATCGCGACCAGCCGGCCGATGACCTGCTCGTCGCCGCTCAGGTCGCGGGCGATGAGCGCGGTGTAGCCCTCCGGGAGCTCGACCGCGGCGACCCGCCAGGAGGTGCTGCGGTCCTCCGCGGGGACGGTGAACATGTGCGGTGGCCGCACGTGCTGCGGCCCGTCCAGGGCGCGGTCCTCGACGCGGGCGGCCAGTCGGCCGAGGTCGGGGCGCTGGTGCTCCTCGCCCGCCGGGCCGGCCAGCACCACCAGCTCGTCCCCGTCGGGGGACAGGCAGGCGAGGTAGTCGCTGGCCGGGTACGGCTGGGTCTCGACGGTGCACTGCCGGAGCACCGAGACGCGCTGCTCCGACACGCGGTCGGCGGTCAGCCGCAGCTGGGCGTCCTGCTGTTCGGTGAGGTAGCCGCGCAGCAGTGAGGTGGCGGCGAGCCCGGTGGCCAGCAGGGCGACGGAGACCAGTGCGACCAGCAGGGCGACCAGGGTGACCCGCAGGGGTACGCGCGGGAACCGGTGCTGGTCCGACCGGGCGGTCATGGCGTCATCGCGGGATCAGGACCCCCGGGGGAGCCGGAGCGTGTAGCCCACCCCGCGGATGGTCTGCAGGAGGCGCGGCTCGGTGGTGTCGATCTTGCGGCGCAGGTAGGAGATGTAGGACTCGACGACGTTGGCCTCGCCGTTGAAGTCGTAGTTCCACACGTGGTCCAGGATCTGCGCCTTCGAGAGCACCCGCCCGGCGTTGGCCATGAGGTAGCGCAGCAGCTTGAACTCCGTCGGGGAGAGGCTGATGACCTCACCGGCCTTCACGACCTCGTGGGTCTCCTCGTCCAGCTCGATGTCGGCGAACGTCAGGCGAGGGGCCTCGGTGGCCCGCTGCGCGGACGAGGTGCGCCGGAGGACGGCGCGGATGCGTGCGACGACCTCGTCCAGGCTGAAGGGCTTGGTGACGTAGTCGTCGCCGCCCAGCGTCAGCCCGGAGACCTTGTCCTCGGCGGCGTCGCGCGCGGTGAGGAACAGGACGGGGGTGTGCCGACCGGACTCCCGCAGCCGCCGGACGACGCCGAAACCGTCGAGCCCGGGCATCATCACGTCGAGGACGAGCAGGTCGGGGCGGAACGACGAGGCCAGCGCGAGGGCCTGGTGCCCGTCGGCGGCGGTGGCCACCTCGAACCCGGCGTAGCGGAGGCTGGCCGACAGCAGCTCGCGGATGTTCGGCTCGTCGTCTACCACGAGCAGGCGGGCCTCGGGTGCGGGGCCGCCGGTTGGCTGGTTCCCGGACACGGCTCCTCCGGTCGCGTGCGCCGATGCGGTCGTCATGGTCCGAGGTTCGGTTCCCCGCCTGCGCCGGGACTGGACGCTACCTGTGAACTTGCTGTCAGCCCGCCCGCGCACTCTTCCCCGTGATCATGAAGTTCGGGAAGCGGCGCGCCGTCCTCACCCGGCGAGTCCCTTCCCGAACTTCATGATCACGCGGGATCGGGTGGAGGTGCTGGGTGGAGGTGCTGGGTGGAGGTGCTGAGGAGCGGGGGGCGGGGGCGGGGCCGGCTCAGCCGGCGGGGGACATCGCGCGACCGCGCCGCCAGTAGCCGATGGCGTGGTGCTGGGCCCGGCCGAGCCCCCACCGGCCGCGCAGGTCGGCGCGGATGGCTCGGACCGTCGCGGACTCCGCACCCACCCACGCGAAGACGTCGTCGCCCTCCGGTCGCTCCAGGGCCGCGACCGCGTCCACCAGCAGGGTGCTCTCGCCCGGCGGGGTGCCTCCCCGGTGCAGCCAGTGCACCGCGATCCCCGGGGGCCCGGCCAGCGGCTGCTCCTCCTCGGGTCCGGCGACCTCGAGGAACGCCACCCCCGTGGTGCCGGCGGGCGCGGCCGCGAGCAGTCGGCTGATGGCCGGCAGGGAGGTCTCGTCCCCGGCGAGCAGCAGCCATCCGGTGAACCGCTCGGCCAGCGATGCGGCCCCGGCCACCGCGAGGACGGCCCCGGGTCGGGCCGCCGACGCCCACGCCGCAGCGGGGCCGTCGCCGTGCAGGACGAAGTCGATGTCCACCTCGCCGAGGTCGGGGTCCTGCCGGCGCGCGGTGTAGCTGCGCAGGGCGACGCCGTGGCTGCCCTGCGGCCAGACGATGCGGCCGTCCCGCTGGATGCGCGGCCACTGCGGGGCCGGGTCGTCGGGGCGGGGGACGAGCAGGTTCACGGTGGGCCCGGCCGCCGACACGGCCGCGGGTGCCCCGGAGAGGGTCACCCGGCGCACCGAGGGGGTCACGTCGGTCACCGCGACGACGGTGAGGACGTCGGCCGGGCGCGTGCCGTCGGTGAACACGGCGCCATCAGGGGAGGTCACGTCGCTCCAGCCTAGGTGTGCGCCCGGTCGCGGGTGAGCCATGTGTGCCGCGCCGCCCCGACGGGCACGGCACGGACAGCACTGTCCACGAGCAGGGAGCAGGCGATGTCGGGCGATCCGGAGAAGGGTGACCACGTCACCTGGCAGAGCCACGGCCAGACGGTCGAGGGCACGGTCGAGCGGAAGATCACCTCCGACACGGAGGCCTCCGGCCGCACCGTGCGGGCCAGCGACGACGAGCCCCAGTACGAGGTCCGCAGCGACAAGACCGGCAAGACGGCCGTGCACAAGCCCGGCGCCCTGCACGAGGACTGATCCACCGGCCCGGGACCGCCCGGGCCAGAACACGAGGGAGACACCGTGACCGAGTCCGCAGGCCAGTTCGCCGGGGCGTCCGAGCGCAGCACCAAGCACAACCCGCGCCTCGACGAGGAGCTCGAGCACGAGATGCAGGGGATGCTCAAGGCCGAACGCGCCACCCGCGCGCACGAATGGCGCGAGGTCGAGCCGGTCGCCGAGGGCGAACCGGACCTCTCGGCGGACCCGAACGGTGCACTGATCGGCGGCACGCCGGTCGGCATGACCCCGGACGCCGTGGCCGCCCGCGCGGAGCTCGCACGCTGGCTGGACCGCGCCGACTTCCCGAGCACCGGCCCGGACCTGGTCGAGGCCGCGCTGGACCACCGTGCACCCGACGCCGTCGTGGGCGAGCTGCAGCGGCTGCCCGAGGGGGAGACCTTCGAGCGCATCGGGGACGTCGTCCGGGCGCTGGGCTACCCGACGGAGACCGGCCCGGGGCCCGGGGCCTCCGAGGGGTAACCCTCAGGCGTCGGTCGCTTCCCGGGCCTCGTCCTGCGCGATCTCCTCCGCGCCGCGGCGGCGGAACAGGCGAGAGCCCGGGAAGCCCTTCACGATCTGGCGCATGTCCTGGACGGTGTCCACCAGGTCGTGGACGTCGGTGCCCACGGACCCGAGGGTCTCCAGCACCGGCAGGATGTCCTCGTCCAGGTGGGTGACCAGCCGAGGCAGCTGGTCGATCAGCCGGACGAGAGCCTCCACCTCGTCCGGGTCCACCGTCGCGGCCAGTCGCCGGACCGCCGGGGCGAGCGCGGTCAGGGCCGGCTCGTAGTCGGCGAGCATCGGCTCGACCCGGCCGAGCATGCCCTCGGCCCGGTCGACGATCGCGTCCGCCCGGCCGGTGGTGCCACCGACCCGCTCGATGGCGTCGTCGGCCTTCTGCTGGGTCTCGCCGACGCGGGAGATGGCGTCGTCGGCCTTCTGCTGGGTCTCGCCGACGCGGGAGATGGCGTCGTCGGCCTTCTGCTGGGTCTCGCCCACGCCCGCGATCGCGTCGTCGGCGCGGGAGCGGGTCTCCTCCAGGCGGTCGATGGCGCCCTCGGCGCGCCCGCGGGTGCCCTCGAGCCGGTCGATCGCCCCGTCGGCGCGGTCGACCACGCCGTCGACCCGGTCGAGCAGCCCGGACACCCGGTCCAGGAGCTCCTCCATCCGGCCCAGCGCGCTGAACGCCCGCGGCACGAGGTCCAGGGCATCGCTCACGCCGTCGCGGACCCCGCTGACGAGGCCGAGCGCGTCGGAGGGGCCGGGCACGGAGGGCAGGCGCATCGCAGTGACGCTACGCATCCTGCCGGTCGTGCACCATCCGGTTGCCCGCGCCATGAACCATCGTGTACCGCGCGTCGGCGTGGCAACGACGCGAACGCCCGTATCGTGGGTCGACGGACACGTGCACGCGGACGACGAAAAGGTGTCGACACCTGTGGGGGATCAGCCGACGCGGGACGGCGGGGACGGCCGCGGCGTCCCCGGTCGATCCCGTCGTGGGCACTCTCCGGAGGGCGCCGTCGAACCGGTGACCGTCGAGCAGCTCCTGGCCCGCCAGGGCGACGGCGTCGGCCGGCGCCGGGCCTCCCGGCGCGCCGTCGAGCCGGAGCCGCAACCGCAGGCACCGGTCCGTCGGGCGCCGGCCGGGCGGGCATCCGGACTGCCGCCGGCCCGTCCGGAGGAGCCCCCCGCCGTCCGTGCCGGGCTGCCCCCCGTCCCCGGAGCCGGCCGACCCGCGGGCGGTGCCCAGCCGGGTCTGCCACCCGTCCCCGGAGCGCAGGCCGGGTTCCCGCCCGTTCCACCGGCGCCGCAGGTGCCCGGACCGGCCGACCAGCTCCCCGTCCCCGCCGTCCAGGCGGGGCTGCCGCCCGTGCCCGGGAGCGCCGCCTCGCTGTGGGCGCCCGCCGATCGCCCGTCGCGGCGCAGCGGTCCGATCCCCCCGCTGCCGGGTCTCGCCGTCCCGCCGGCTCCGGCGACCCCGCCGGTGCAACGGCGCACCCGCGCCAAGGACCGGCCACCCCCCAGCCCCGGCCGCCGTCGGGCCGTGCGGGTGGTCACCGCGCTGGCCGCCCTGCTCGGCGTCGTCGTCCTGTACCACCTGGCGCTCTACTTCTACGTCGACCAGCGCATCGACCGGGTGGACGCGCTGGCGACCGACGGCCCCGAGGTCCTGGCTCCGGAGCTCCAGGACGCCGCGGACACCTACCTCGTCGTCGGCACCGGAGTTCCCGGGCAGACCGGAGCCGCGTCGGTGGCCACGCTGGTGGCCTCGGTCTCCGCCGACGGTGACCGGGCGGTGCTGGTCAGCGTGCCGCCCACGGCCCTCGTCGACACCCCCGTCTGCCGCACCCCCGACGGCGATCTGCGCAACCCGGTGACCGAGGCCTTCGCCAGCTCGCTGCTCGACGGCGGTCCGGCATGCATGGTGCGGGCGATCCAGCAGCTGTCGGGTCTGCGCATCGACCACTACCTGGGCGTGGACCTCGCCGGCCTGCCGACGATGGTCGACGCGCTGGGCGGCGTTCCGGTGTGCATCGTCCCGACCGAGGCCACCGCGGCCGCGGCCCAGCCGCCGCCGCCCGGTCCCTCGCAGCTGTCGGGCGAGGCCGCGTCCGGCTTCCTCGAGCCGGGTGACACCGGTACCGACGTCACCGGCGCCGCGGTCGCCGAGCGCGCGCAGCGGCTGCTCACCTCGACCCTCCGCGCGGCGATGTCCGGCGGCACGCTGCTCGACCCGGTCACCCTGGCCCGGTTCCTCAACCGCGCCTCCGACAGCCTGACGGTCGACGAGCAGACGACCCTGGGCGACCTGCGGGTCCTGGCCTCATCCCTCGGTGACCTCTCGGGCGACGCGGTCCAGCGGGCCGGGCTGCCGGTCGCGCAGGTCGGCTACGTGCCGGCCGGCTCCGACGACGCCTTCGTGGTCCTCGACCGGCCGGCGACCCGCGCCCTCTTCGACGAGGTCATCGACGGCACCCGACTGCCCGCGGAGGTCCTCGAGGCCCAGCGCGCGGCCCAGACGGCGGCCTCCCAGGCGGCCGAGGCGCCGCAGCCCGCCCCCGAGCAGCCGACCGGCCCGGCGCCGCTCACCGTGGCTCCGGGCGCGATCACCGTCGACGTGCTCAACGGCACCGGGACGACGGGGCTCGCCGGGACCGTCGCCGAGGCGCTGCGCGGCCAGGGCTTCGGCGTCGGCACCGTCGGCAACGAGGAGGGCACGGTCAACGAGACGGTCGTCCGCTTCGGGCCGGGGGCGGAGGAGCAGGCGCGGACCGTCGCCGCCGCGGTGCCGAACTCGGTGCTGCGGCCCAGCGATGCGGTCGGTGCCGCGGTGCAGCTGGTCATCGGCCCGGGGTACTCGTCGGTGGTCCCGGTGCAGGTCGGCGCTCCGGTGGCGGCCGATCCCGGCCCCGAGACCACTCCGGCCGATCCGCAGCCGGAGGTCAGCCCGGTCCGGTGCTGACGGCGGTGGGTTCCTCCATCGCCTCGTTGAGCACCTGGAACAGGACGTGGTCCTGCCACCGGCCCCCGACGTGCAGGTAGCGGGGCGCGAGGCCGTACCGCTGGAAACCGTTGCGCGCGAGCACGGCCTGGGAGGCGACGTTGTCCACCAGCGTGCCGGCCTCGAGGCGGTGCAGGCCGAGTTCGTCGAACGCGAGCCGCACCACGTGCGCCAGCGCCGCCGCGGCCAGCCCCTGCCGGGTGTACCGCTGGGCCACCCAGTACCCGACGACGGCGGACTGCAGGGGACCGCGCACGAGCCCGCTCAGCGTGATCTGGCCGGCCACCTCACCGTCCGGACCGAGCACCACGAGCGGGACACCGGTCCCGGCGGTGTGGCCGGCCAGCCCGTCGGCGATCCGCGTCCGCTGGCCGGCCTCGGTGTAGAACGACTCCTCGCGGTGCGGCTCGTAGGGCGCGAGGAACCCTCGGTTCTCCCGCAGCAGGGCGGCGAGGGCGGGGGCGTCGTCGAGGGTGACCAGCCGGGGAGGGAGCACCCGGGCATCCTCCCAGCCGGCGGTCAGCCGAAGCGGCCGGAGATGTAGTCCTCGGTGGCCTTCTCGTCGGGGCTGCTGAAGATCTTCTCCGTCGGGTTGAACTCGATCAGCCGGCCGGGCTGGCCCACGCCGGAGAGGTTGAAGAAGCCGGTGGACTCGCTCACCCGGGCGGCCTGCTGCATGTTGTGCGTGACGATGACGATGGTGAAGCGCTCCTTGAGCTCCGTCATCAGGTCCTCGATCGCCAGGGTCGAGATCGGGTCCAGCGCCGAGCAGGGCTCGTCCATCAGCAGGACGTCGGGCTCGACGGCGATCGCGCGGGCGATGCAGAGCCGCTGCTGCTGACCGCCGGACAGGCCCGACCCCGGACGGTTCAGCCGGTCCTTGACCTCGTTCCAGAGGTTGGCGCCCCTGAGCGAGCGCTCGACCAGGTCGTCGAGGTCGGACTTCCTCATCTTCTTGGCGTTGAGCCGCAGGCCCGCCGCGACGTTGTCGTAGATCGACATCGTCGGGAACGGGTTGGGGCGCTGGAACACCATGCCGATCTGGCGGCGGACGTCGACCGGGTCGACGTCGGAGCCGTAGAGGTCCTGGCCGTCCATGACGACTTTCCCCTCCACCCGGGCGCCGGGGATGACCTCGTGCATGCGGTTCAACGACCGCAGGAAGGTCGACTTGCCGCAGCCGGACGGTCCGATCAGGGCGGTGATGCTCCGCGGCTCGATGGAGACGTTGACGCTCTGCACGGCCAGGAAGCTGCCGTAGTAGATGTCGAGGTCGGAGACGTCGATGCGCTTGGCCACAGGTTCCTCCGATGGGTCGGTCAGCGACCGGTCTTGGGGGCGAAGAAGCGGCTGATCAGGCGCGCGACGACGTTGAGCGCCATGACCAGGATGATGAGCAGGAGGGCCGCCGTCCAGGCCCGGTCGATCGCCGGCTCGGGCGGCACTCCCGGCTGGGTGAGCTGGTAGAAGGCGAAGACCGGCAGCGTGGACATGCGGCCGTCGAACGGGTCGAGGTTCGTGCCGTTGACCAGGCCCACGGTCACCAGCAGCGGAGCGGTCTCGCCGACGACGCGGGCGATGGCGAGGGTGACGGCGGTGCCGAGACCGGCGATGGAGGTGGGCAGCACGACCCGGAGGATCGTGCGCCACTTCGGCACGCCGAGGGCGTAGCTGGCCTCGCGCAGCTCGTTCGGGACCAGCTTGAGGACCTCTTCGGAGGAGCGGACGACGACCGGGATCATCAGCACCGACAGCGCGACGGCGCCCATGATCCCGAGCCGGATGCTCGGCCCGGAGAAGAGCGCGAACAGGGCGAAGGCGAACAGGCCGGCGACGATCGAGGGGATGCCGGTCATCACGTCCACCAGGAAGGTGATGGCCCGCTTGAGCCGCCCCGTGCCGTACTCGACCAGGTAGATGGCGGCGAGCAGCCCGATCGGGACCGAGATCAGCGCGGTGAGCAGCGTGATGATCAAGGTTCCGGCGATCGCGTGGTACGCCCCGCCGCCCTCGCCGACGATGCCCAGCATGGAGGAGTTGAAGAACTCGCCGTCCAGCCGGCGCACCCCGTTCTCCAGCACCGTCCAGACCAGCGAGACCAGGGGCACCATCGCGATGCCGAAGGCGCAGGTCACCAGGCACGTGACGAGCCGGTCGAACGCCTTGCGGCCGCCCTCCACCCGGCGGGCCACGACGTAGAGCACCAGGGTGCCCAGCACCACGCCGTAGACGACGGTCAGCGTCAGGCTGAACCCGGTGGCGGCCGAGAGCCCCGCGCCCAGGAGGACGCCCAGGCCGAAGAGCCCGGTCGGCGCGAACCGCGGGAGCTGCCGCCGGGAGCGGAGGGCGGGGTTCCGGGCAGGAGTGGCCGCGACGGCGTCGGGCCGCAGATCGGTGCTCATCAGTTGGCTCCGGAGAAGTCGGCCCGCCGGTTGACGATCCACCGGGCGAACATGTTCACCGCGAAGGTGATGACGAACAGGGCCAGGCCGCTGGCGATGAGGGCGTTGACCTCGATCCCGGTGGACTCCGGGAACTTGAGGGCCACGTTCGCCGCGATCGTCGACGGGTTGCTCTGGCCGATCAGGTTGACCGTGATCCCGCCGGAGCCGGAGAGGACGAGGGCGACGGCGAGCGTCTCGCCGAGCGCCCGTCCGAGGCCGAGCATGGCGCCGCCGATGACCCCGGAGCGCCCGTAGGGCAGGACGGCCATGCGGATCATCTCCCAGCGGGTCGCGCCCAGGGCGAGCGCGGCCTCCCGGTGCAGGGCCGGTGCCTGGCCGAAGACCTCGCGGGAGATCGCCGAGATGATCGGCAGGATCATGATCGCCAGCACCAGGCCGGCGGTCAGCATCGTCCGACCGGTCACGGACGCGGGGCCGGCGAAGAACGGCAGGAAACCCAGGTGCTCCTCCGCCCAGCCGTAGAAGGGCACCAGCGCCGGGGCGAGGGCGGCGATGCCCCAGAACCCGTAGACGATGCTGGGGATCGCGGCGAGCAGGTCCATCACGTACCCCATGAGCGTCGCGAGCCGGGGCGGTGCGTAGTAGGTGATGTAGAGCGCGATGGCGACCGCGAGCGGGGTCGCGACGAGCAGGGCGATCACCGCCGCCAGCAGCGTGCCGAAGACCAGCGGGGCGATGTAGGCGGTCAGGCCGTCGCCGCCCGGGATGTCCTCGGCGGGGGCGACGACGGCGGGCCACGCCTCGCTGACGAGGAACGCCGCGACGCCGGCCAGGACGACCAGGATCAGGATCCCGGCGCCGGTCGCGCTGCCGGCGAAGATCCGGTCCCCGGGCCGTCGTCGGGGCCGAGGCGGGGCGGGGGGTGCGTCGGTGGTCGTCACCGGGGTGGCTCCGTCGCGTCGAGGAGGGTCGGTTCGAGGGGGCGGACGTGCGACGCGGCACGGCGGCCCGAGGTGTCCACCGGGGACATCTCGGACCGCCGCGCCGGTGCGGGCCGGTGGATCAGGCGCCGGCCGTGATCGCGTCGACGGCGGACTGCGCCTGGTCGCGCAGCTCGTCGGAGATCGGCGAGCTGCCGGCGTTCTTCGCCGCGGCCTCCTGGCCGTCCTCGCTGATCACGTAGCCGGCGAAGGCCTTCACGAGGTCGGCCTTGTCCTGGTCGTCGTACTGGATGCAGCCGATCAGGTAGCTGACCAGCACGATCGGGTACTCGTCGGCCGACTCGGTGGTGCGGTTGACCTTGACGGCGAGGTCGTGCTCGCCGCGACCCTCGACCCGGTCGGAGTTGGCGACGACAGCGGCCGCGGCCTCCGCGGACGGGGCGACGAACTCGTCGCCGACCTTGATCTTGGCGATGCCCAGGTCGCCCGCCTGGCTCTCGTCGGCGTAGCCGATGGCGCCGGCGCCCGCCTTGACGGCGTCGATGACGCCCTTGGTGCCGTTCGCCGCCTCGCCGCCACCGGTCGGCCACTCCTCGACGACCCCGGCGGTCCAGACGTCACCGGCGGTCTGGTCGAGGTAGTCGGTGAAGTTCTTGGTGGTGCCGGACTTGTCGGCCCGGTGCACCGGGGTGATCGCGGTGCTCGGCAGGGAGGCGTCCGGGTTGTCCGCGGCGATGGCCGGGTCGTTCCAGGTGGTGATCGAGCCGTTGAAGATGCCCGCCACCGTCGCCGGGGAGAGGTTCAGGTCGTCGACGCCCTCGAGGTTGTAGACGACGGCGATCGCCGAGATGTAGTTCGGCAGCTCGAAGACGCCGGCGTCGCCGCACCGGGTCGTGGCCTGCGTCAGCTCCTCGTCGTCGAGCGCGGAGTCCGAACCGGCGAAGTCGGTGCCGCCCTCGGCGAGGAACTGCTCGCGGCCACCGCCGGACCCGACCGGGTCGTAGCTCACGTTCACGTCGGGCTGCTCGCCGTTGAAGCCGGCCTGCCACGCCTGCATGGCGGCCTGCTGGGCGCTGGAGCCCGCGCCGACGAGGTCACCGCTGAGCTGCTCGGCCGAGCCGGTGGAGTCCGCGGAGTTGCCGCCCTCGTTGGAGGCCCCGCACGCCGCGAGGGAGAGGGAGGTGGCGAGGGCCGTGGTGAGGACCACGGCGCGCGCCGTGCTGCTGAGCTTCAACTCAGTGCCTTTCGACAAAGGAGACCCGGACGTCGGTGCCGGGCTGATGTGGTCGAACGGCGAGGACGCTAGGGAGCGCAAGTGGCCTGATCACCGGTGTTCGGTGAACGCACGGTGAACGAGCGCTGAGGAGTTCGGCGAGCGGTGGTGGCGGCCGTCACCCAGGGGGAGGATCTCCCGTCGGACGGTCAGCGGGCGCCCGGCTCGCGATGCCAGGAGACGTCCACGGCGAACCGGCGGAATCCACGCCCCTCGTAGAGCCGGACCGCGCTGGTGTTGTCCTCCTCGACGTAGAGCAGCACCTCGGCGAGGCCCTGGGAGCGCAGGTGGGCGAGGCCGAGATCGGTCAGCGCCCGGCCCAGCCGCATGCCCTGGGCGGCGGGGTCCACGCCCAGCACGTAGACCTCGCCCACCGGGTCGGGTCCGGCGTCGCCCGCCGGGTGCACCTTCGTCCAGTGCGAACCGAGCAGCTCACCGCCCTCGGCCGGGTCGCCACGCCACGCCATCAGGAAGCCGGCGGGGTCGAACCAGGGTTCGGCCTCGCGCCGCCGCAGGTCCTCCAGCGTCATCCGGCCCTGCTCGGGGTGCCAGGAGAAGGCGCGGGTGTTGACCCGCAGCCATGCCTCCTCGTCGCGGCCCGGCACGAAGGGCAGGACCCGCACGTCGCCCGGGAGCTCCGGCCGGGGGTCGGGGTCCACGCCGGTGAGGTCGCGGCGCATCTGCAGCAGGACCCGGGCCCGCCGGAAGCTCCGGGAGGAGAGCAGCTCGGCGGAACCGGGCAGGTCGCCGTGCGCCCAGATGCTCAGCGGCCGGTCGCCGGCGGCGTGCAGCAGCTGGTCGAGCAGGGTGCGACCCATGCCGCGCCGCCGCAGGTCGGGGTGCACGACCAGCTCGGCGACCCCGTCGTCGTACCGCGCGTAGCCGGCGAGCCGGCCGTCGTCCGCGCGGACGACCAGGTCCGATCCGCCGGGCGAGCCGTGCTGCAGGCGCAGCTCCGCCTCCTCCGACAGCGGGCGGACCCCGTCCGCGGCCGCCGCGGCCCGCAGGAGCTGGAGGATCTCGGCGACGTCGGGGGAGCGGCTCACCCGGTCATCAGACCAGCTCGGCGTCCGACCGGTCCTCGGAGGTGGTCGCCCGGGCGGCCTTCGCCGTCGCGTCGGCGACCTGCTGGTCGAGCTTGTAGCCGACGTTGCGCACGGTGCCGATCAGCGCCTCGTGCTCGGTGCCGAGCTTCGCGCGCAGTCGCCGGACGTGGACGTCGACGGTGCGGGTGCCGCCGAAGTAGTCGTAGCCCCAGATCTCCTGGAGCAGCTGGGCGCGGGAGAACACCCGCCCCGGGTGCTGCGCGAGGTACTTCAGGAGCTCGAACTCCTTGTAGGTGAGGTCGAGCGAACGACCGCGGAGCTTCGCCGAGTAGCTGTGCTCGTCGATGACCAGCTCGCCGGCCTGGGTGAGGCCGCCGTCGGCACCGTCGGCGGGTGCGGCCGCGGCCAGCCGGCGGGCGGTGGCCCACTTGAGGCGGGCGTCGACCTCGGCGGGACCGGCGGTGTCGAGGAGGACGTCGTCCACCCCCCAGTCGGCCGACAGCGCGACCAGACCGCCCTCGGACAGGACGGCCACGAGCGCTGCCGCGACGCCGGTGGAGGAGAGCAGGCCGCACAGGGTGCGCGCGCGGACGAGGTCGTGGCGGGCGTCTACGAGGACGACATCGCCGGCCTCGCCGTCGAGCAGGCTGGAGAGCTCGGGCGCGACCACGCGGACCTGGTGGGGGAGCAGGCCCAGGGCGGGCAGCACCTCGGTCGTCGCCTGCCGGGCGGCGGTCATGAGCACGAGTCGCATGGCGTCTCCTCAGGGGTCCAGGGTCGGCGGTCGCCGACCGGACCTGCGACAACGCTGTCGAGGTGAGAGGGCAGGATAGCGGACGCCGGGCCCGGACACGCCCGATCGCCGCGACGGATCCGCTCGTCGGCCGCCTCGGACGCCGGGCTTCTGAGACGATCGCGGCGTGAGTCCCACCGCCGCCCTGCCCGAGACACCGGACCGGGCGCACCACCTGCCCGCCGCCGGGCTGGCGGCCCTGGCGACCGCGGTCCTCGCCGGTCTCCCCGCCGTCCTCGACGAGGTGGGCGCGCTGGCCGGGGTGCTGGTGCTGCAGCTGGCGCTGGTGCTCTCGTGGGTGATGGTGGCCCGGTTGCGCGGGGCCACGGCCTCGCTGGTGGTGGGCACGGCGGCCGCGGTCGCCGCGGACCTGGTCCTCGTGCTGCCCGACCGCCCCGAGATCGGCGGACTGCTCGCCGTGCTCGCCGTCGGGTTCCTCGTCTCCGTGGTGCAGCAGATGCTGCGTTCGCCGCGGCACCGCCTGGTCGACTCGCTCGCCGGCGCCGCCCTCCTCCTGACGGCGGTCGGCGCGCTCGCCGCGCTGCTGCTGCTCGGGCGCGAGGACGAGGGGCGGCTGGTCGTCGCCGGGCTCGCCGCCGGGACCGCGCTGGTGGTCGGCCACCTCGTGGACCAGGTCCTCCCCCGCCCGGTGGTCGCCGAGGGGGTGCCCCGGGGGCTGGTCGGCACGGTGGTCGCCGTCGTCGCGGGTGCGGCGGTGGCCTTCCTGGCCCGGGAGGTCGCCGATCTGGGGATGCTGCGGTCGGCCTTCGTCGGCGCGGTCGTCGCCGGCGTGGTCGCGCTGGTGGCCGTCGCCGCCAGCTACGTCGCCGTCGAGGCGGCGGCCGAGGGGGTCCCCGACGTGGTGTCCCCGTGGGTGCTGACGGTGGTGCAGGTGGCGTTGCCGCTGGCCGCCACGGCGCCGGTGGCCCTCGGTCTGCTGTCGGTGCTGTGACGGTGCTGGCCCCGTGAAGGTGCTGGCGGTGCTGCTGGTCCTGCTCCTCGGTGCCGGCGTGCTGCTCGACCGGGTGGCGGTGGGCGTCGCCGAGGCGCAGGTCTCCCGTCAGCTCGCGGCGACGGCGGGGCTCGCCGGCCGGCCCGACGTCGAGGTGCGCGGCTTCCCCTTCCTGACCCAGGCCGTCGGTGGCCGCTACGACGAGGTCCGCATCTCCCTGACCGCCGAGCAGCTCGGCCGTCCCGCCGGGACCACGGCCGACGTGGTGCTGCGCGGGGTGCGGGTGCCGCTGTCCGCGGTGCTCGCCGGCGACGTCGAACGGGTGCCGGTCGACCGCATCGACGGGACGGCGACCCTGTCCTACGGCCTGCTCGCCGACCAGCTGGGCGGGAACACCACCCTGCGCCGCGAGGGCGACGGGCTGCGGATCACCCGGACCGTCGACGTCCTCGGGTACACGCTGCCGTTGACGGCGGTGGGCACGGTGGCCCTCGACGGGGACGTGCTGGTGATCGACGTCGAGCGGGCGACCGGCGCGGGCGTCGACGTCCCGGGCTTCCTGGTCGACCGGGTCAGCGACCTGCTGGACCTGCGCTACCGGGTCGAGCTGCCCTTCGACCTGCGGCTCACCGAGGTCACCCCGGCCGCGGACGGCGTCGACGTCCGGGTGGCGGCACGCGACACCGTGCTCGGCGCTCCGTGACGACCGGGAACAGGCTCCGCCGGCCGCGGGTTGGTGCGGACGTGGACCGGACCGGGCTGGTGGTGCTGGCCGCGGCCCTGCTCGTGACGGTCGCGGCCGGCTGGTGGCTGCGCACGCGCAGCGGTGCGGTGCGGGCGACGGGGGAGGACGCGATGGCGGTGACCACGGTCTTCGAGCGGCTGGGCGTGCGCGCGGGCGAGGCGGACCTGACCGTCGTCCAGTTCTCGACCGCCTTCTGCGGCCCCTGCCGCGCGACGAAGGCGCGGCTGACGCAGCTGCAGGCGACCCGCCCGGGGCTGGCCACCGTGCACGTGGACGCCGAGAGCCACCTCGACGAGGTCCGTGAGCTGGACGTCCGGCGGACGCCGACGCTGTTCTACCTCGACCGCACCGGCGCGGTGGTGGGCCGCAGCAGCGGCGCTCCTCGCCCGGCCGAGCTGGTCGCCCTCGTCGATGCCCACGTCGGGGCCGGGACCGACGGCGTGTCGTGATCGGTTACCCTCGCCCCATGGGCCTCATGCTGACCTCGCGCCGCACAGTGGACCTGTGCCGCGTCGGCAGCTGCCTGTGTCCGACCTGCTGAGGTCGGCGCCCCGACCGACCAGACGTGCCCCGTCCGCCGTCCGAAGGTCCTCACTCCCATGACCGCACCCACGCAGATCGACGTGCGTGCCCCGCGCTTCGCCGCGACCGTCACCGCTGTCGTCCTCGCCGTCGCCCTGCTGGCCGGTAGCGGGTGGATCGTCGCCGCCCAGGCGGCGGTCTTCGCCGTCGGCGCGGCCGCGGGGCTGCGGCGTTCGCCGTACGGCCTGCTGTTCCGCCGGGTGGTGGCGCCGCGGCTCGGCCGGGTCCGCGAGACCGAACCGGAGGCGCCGCCGCGGTTCGCCCAGGTCGTCGGCCTGCTCTTCGCCGTCGTCGGCGCGGCGGGCTACCTGCTCGGCGCACCGGTCGTCGGCGCCGTCGCCACCGGCTTCGCGCTGGTGGCGGCCCTGCTCAACGCGGCCACGGGCTTCTGCCTGGGCTGCGAGCTCTACCTGATCGCCCGTCGGGCCCTGCCGGCCCGCATCTGACCGCACACGACCGCACCGACTTTCCGGAGGGAAATCCATGAGCCGCACCGACGTGCTCGTCAGCGTCGACTGGGTCCAGGAGCACCTGGGCCAGCCCGGCATCGTCCTCGTCGAGGTCGACGAGGACACCAGCGCCTACGACGGCGGCCACATCGAGGGCGCCGTCAAGCTGGACTGGAAGAAGGACCTGCAGGACCCGCTGCGCCGCGACTACCTGGACAAGTCCGCCTTCGAGGCGCTGCTGTCCTCCCGTGGCATCGCCAACGACGACACCGTCGTGCTCTACGGCGGCAACAACAACTGGTTCGCCGCCTACGCCTACTGGTACTTCAAGATCTACGGCCACCGCGACGTGAAGCTCATGGACGGCGGCCGCAAGAAGTGGGAGCTCGACGGCCGCCCGCTGTCGAAGGACGCCGTAGAGCGCCCGGCCACCCAGTACCAGGCCGCCGAGCCGGACTTGTCGATCCGCGCCTTCCGCGACGAGGTCGTGCAGTCCATCGGCAGCAAGAACATCGTCGACGTCCGCTCGCCCGACGAGTTCTCCGGCAAGATCCTCGCCCCCGCCCACCTGCCGCAGGAGCAGTCGCAGCGCCCGGGCCACGTGCCCACGGCGATCAACATCCCGTGGAGCAAGGCGGCCAACGAGGACGGCACCTTCAAGAGCGACGAGGAGCTGGCCAAGCTCTACGGCGAGCAGGGCTTCGACCCGAGCAAGCCCACCATCGCCTACTGCCGCATCGGCGAGCGCTCGAGCCACACCTGGTTCGTGCTGCGCGAGCTGCTCGGCAACAGCGACGTGAAGAACTACGACGGCAGCTGGGTCGAGTACGGCTCGCTGGTCGGCGTCCCGATCGAGAAGTGAGCTGACATGTGCGGAGCGCCGAAGCAGGGCGGTGCCCTGGCGGGGATCGACCTGAGCACCCAGACGGTGATCCAGGGCTCGGTGTGGCACGAGGGTGCGCCGGTGGCCGGTGCCTACGTCCGGCTGCTGGACGGCACCGACGAGTTCACCGCCGAGGTCGTGACCAGCCCGGAGGGTGAGTTCCGGTTCTTCGCCGCCCCGGGCGAGTGGAAGCTGCGCGCCCTGGCCCCGGGCGGCAAGGGGCAGCGGGTGATCGAGGCCGAGGTTGGCCTGAACGAGACCACCGTCGTCCTCGACGCCTGAGGAAAGCCGCAGGGCCCGCTCTCGCACCGCGAGGGCGGGCCCTGTCGCGTTCTCAGCCGAAGGTGGGCGGCAGCCGGTTGGGACCGGCCTCCGGCGGCCGGGGCCGGTCCTCCGGGAAGGTGCGGACGGCGACGATCGCGACGTCGTCGGCGCCGGCCTCGGGTACCAGGCGGGCGAGCACCTCGTCGAGCAGGTCCTCCAGCGGCCGGTCGCCCAGGTCTCGGAGCACCTCGTGCAGCCGGCGGGTGCCCTCGTCCAGGTCGATGTCCCGGCGCTCGACCAGCCCGTCGGTGAACAGCAGCAGGGTGTGGTGGTCGGGCAGGTCGACCACGTGGTCGGTGCGCGGCGCGTCGGGGTCGATCCCCAGCATCAGCTCCGGCCGGCTGGTCAGCTCGGTGACGGTCCCGTCGGGCGCGAGCAGGACCGGCGGCGGGTGCCCCGCGTTGCTCCAGCGCAGGAGCCGGGCGCCGGTGACCGGCACGTCGGGGTGGCGCTCGATGCGGGCCAGGACGCCGGTGGCGAGGGTCGAGACGGCCAGCCCCTGCGCGGCGTGCTCGACCCGGGTGAGGGTGGCGGCGGGCGCGTCGTCGGAGTCGTAGGCCAGCGCCCGCAGCAGACCGCGGAGCTGGCCCATGGCGGCCGCCGCGTTGCTGTCGTGGCCCACGACGTCGCCGATGGCGAGCATCGTGGCGCCGTCGGGCTGGAGGAACGCGTCGTACCAGTCGCCGCCGACCTGCGCCTCGTGCGCCGCCGGGCGGTAGCGCACGGCGATCTGGAGGTGGTCGGGCTCCGGCGGCGGGGTGAGCAGCGACTGCTGCAACCGATCCGACAGGGCGCGATCGCTGGCCGCCCGTGCGGCGAGGGCCTCGAGCTCGGCGGCCTGCTGCTGGGCCGCGAGCCGCTCGGTGAGGTCGCGGAAGGAGACGACCACACCGGTCTGGACGCCGCCTTCCTCGGTCGGGACGACGACCATCTCGACGGGGATGGGCGAGCCGTCGCGGCGCCAGAACGTCTCGTCGTCGGCGATGACGGTGCGGCCGGTGCGCAGCGCCAGCCAGACCGGGCACTCCTCCCGCGGGTAGGGGGAGCCGTCCCGCCGGTGGGAGTGGATCAGGGAGTGCTGGTCCTCCCCGAGCTGCTCGTCGGCCGGGTAGCCGGTCAGCTCCGCGGCGGCCGGGTTGACGAACTCGACCCGCCCGTCGGCGTCGAGGCCGTAGATGCCGTCACCGACGTTGGCCAGCACGCGCTCGCTGAGCGCCAGTGCCCGGGTCAGCTTGGCCTCGGTCTCCCGGAGCGCGTCGAGGTCACGCGCGCGGCTGGCCGCCACCTGCCGGAGGGTCGAGGCCTCCGCCCCGGCCGCGCGGGCCTCGGCGGCGGTGCGCTCGGTCTCCAGCCGGTCGGTGATGTCCATGCCGGTGGCCAGCACGTACTGCGGCTCGTCGCCCTCGCGGACCAGCTGCAGGGTGAAGTCGGCGACCCGCTCCGTGCCGTCGGCGAGGAAGTACGGGGTGGAGGCGCGGACCGGCTCCCCGCCGCCGGAGACGCCCCGGAACCAGTGCTCCACCCGCTGCTGCACCTCGACGCTGCCGGCCCACCAGCCGGTGCGCCAGAAGGGCAGGCCGAGCTGCTCGCCCCGGTCGAACCCGCAGCCCTCCAGCGCCAGGAGGTTGGCGGTCAGCAACCGCCCGTCGAGGTCGCACACGGAGGCGAACATGAACGCGGAGTCGTGCAGCACCGAGTACCAGGACGGGGTGCCGGGCAGTGCCTCGTCCGCCGTGGTCGGCGCCGTCCCTCCAGGGGCGGCCTCGGCCATCTCGATGTGTGCTCCTCGTGCTCGTGTCCGGGCTCGTCCCAGCCTGCCCCACAACGTCCGTGACCACCAGGAACGTTCCCTGTCGGGTTCACCGCATCGGGGAGGACCGTTCCGCCGTCGGTCCCAGGCGCCGGGCCGGCGCGAGCAGCAGGGCGACCCCCGCGGCGGCGCCCCCTCCGGCCGTGGCAGCCGCGAAGCCGGCGGCGCGGGGGCTCGGGTCGGGTGCCAGGCTGCCGGCCACGAGTCCCGAGGCCGGCAGGGGGGTGCGCAGGAAGGGCAGCACCGCGGCGGGATGGCTCCCGGTGAACGGCATGCGCCCTCCTCGGCTCGTCGTCCCGGAACCACGGTCCACCACCGTGCGGCCGGTGGCCGGGTGCGTCACTACGGTGGTTCCCATGGTTTCTGCCTGGGTCCTGGTCGTCCTGGCCGCCTGCGCGGCGCTGGGTTCCGGCTACGGGGCGGTCCGGCTGTCCCGTAGCCCGAAGGCGGCGCGGCGATGAGCGGGGAGACCGAGCTGCCGGTTCCCGACACCGCCGACGTCCGCAGCGGGCCGGAGGTCCCCCCGGAGCTGCTCTCGGTGCTGCCGCTGCTCGGCGAGTGGCACGGTGAGGGCCAGGCCGCCGGCACCGGCGGCGACCACCGCTTCGGCCAGTGGGTGCGGTTCGCGCACGACGGCCGGGGGTTCCTCGCCTACGAATCGCGCACCTGGCGGCTCACCGACGACGGGAAGATCGTCGGCCCCGACGTCCGGGAGTCCGGCTTCTGGCGTCCGATCGGTGAGGACGACGTCGAGCTGCTGGTCGCCTCGCCCGACGGGCTGGTCGAGATCTACGTCGGAACGGCGCGCACGACCACGAGCTGGGAGCTGAGCAGCGACGTCGTCGCGCGCACGCCCGACGCTCCCGAGGTGACCCGCTCCGTGCGGCTGTACGGCATCGTCGAGGGCGCGCTCATGTACGCCGTCGACCGCGCGGTCGGGGACGGCGAGCTGCGCCCGACGATGTCGGCCCGCCTGGAGCGCCTCCGATGACGCCGAGCACCGCGCCATCGCCCACCCGCCCGACCACCCCGCGCGAGGTCGCCGACGCCTACGTGGAGGCCGCCACCGAGCTGGATCCCACGCTGGGTACCGCGCTCGGCACCCGCCCCCGCGAGGACCGGCTGCCCGACACGAGCCCGGCCGGGCTGGAGGCCGAGGCGCGGCTGGCGCGCGCGACGCTCGCCGAGCTCGACCGCGTGCTGGCCGCCGATCCGGCACTGGAGGACGACCCGGTCGAGCGCCGCTGCGCCCGGCTGCTGCGGGAGCGGCTGGAGGCCGAGCTGGCCGCGCACGAGGCCGGCGAGGGCTTCCGGTCGCTGAACAACCTGTTCACGCCGATCCACTCGATGCGCCAGGTGTTCTCCATGATGCCGACGTCGAGCGAGGAGGACTGGTCGGTGCTCGCCCGCCGGATGGCGCGAGTGCCCGAGGCCTACCGCGGCTACCGGGAGACCCTCGCCGAGGGCGCCCGGCGCGGTCTGCTGGTCGCCCCCCGCCAGGTGCGCACCGTCGTGGCCCAGCTGGACGAGTGGCTGGCCGGCCCGTACTTCGCCGGGTTCGTCGCTCCCGGTCCCGACGCGCTGCGCGGGGAGCTGGACGCGGCGGCCCGTGCGGCCGACGCCGCCGTCGCCGAGATCCGGGACTACCTCCGCGACGAGTACGCGGATCTGGCCGCGGGGACTCCCGACGCCGTCGGCCGGGAGCGCTACGCCGTCGCGGCCCGGCGGTGGACCGGGTCGGACCTGGGCGCCGGGCGGGGGCTGGAGGAGGCCTACGCCTGGGGCTGGTCCGAGCACCGGCGGATCCTCGCCGAGCAGCGGGTCGAGGCGGAGAAGGTGCAGCCGGGCGCCACGCCGATGGAGGCGATGCGCTGGCTCGCCACGTCCGGCCCGGCCGTCGAGGGCGTCGAGGCGATCCGCGAGCGGCTGCAGCAGATGATGGACGACGCGATCGCCGAGCTCGACGGCACGCACTTCGACCTCGCCGACCCGGTGAAGCAGGTCGAGGCGATGATCGCTCCGCCCGGCAGTGCCGCGGCGCCGTACTACACCCGCCCCGCGCAGGACTTCTCCCGGCCGGGGCGCACCTGGCTGCCCACCCTCGGCCGCACCCGGTTCCCCCTGTGGGACCTCGTGTCGATCTGGTACCACGAGGGCGTTCCGGGCCACCACCTGCAGCTCGCGCAGTGGGCGCTGGTCTCCGGCGAGCTCTCGACCTACCAGACCTCGGTGGGCTCGGTCGGCGCCAACGTGGAGGGCTGGGCCCTCTACGCCGAGCGGCTCATGGACGAGCTGGGCTACTTCCGCGACCCGGGCGAGCGGCTCGGTTTCCTCGACGCGCAGCAACTGCGCTCGGTCCGGGTGGTCATCGACATCGGCATGCACCTGGAGCTGCCGATCCCCGACGACGCCGAGGGCGCGCTGGCCGAGCACCGCGGCCGCCCCTGGACGCCGGACCTGGCGCGGGCGTTCCTCGGCGAGCACTCCGGGGCCGAGGTCGCCTTCCTGGACAGCGAGCTGGTGCGCTACCTCGGCATGCCGGGGCAGGCGATCAGCTACAAGCTCGGCGAGCGGGCCTGGCGGCAGGGCCGGGAGGCGGCGCAGCGGGCCCGGGGCGCCGAGTTCGATCTCAAGGCCTGGCACATGGCCGCGCTGTCGCAGGGCTCGCTGGGCCTCGACGACCTCGAGGCGGAGCTGGCCCAGCTGTAACGGGACGGGGTCGGTCAGCCGCGGGGCGGCACCGGGTTCACGGGGTCGTCGGCGTGGCCGACCCGGTCACCGGGGTCGGCGGGCACGACCTCCAGGCCCGGGGCGGCCAGCAGCTCGGCGACGCAGGCCTCGCTCCCGCCCACGTAGGTGCTCATCAGGTCGATGTCGGTGGCCACGACCCACGCGCGGTCGGCCGGCCACCAGAGGTTGGCGCTCTGCTCCGAGGGCTCCGGGGCGAGGTTGCGGACCGCGTCGGCGACCGAGCCGTGGGCCAGCACGACGTCACGTGCGCGGGGCAGCGGCAGGCGGGGGGCGCCACGGAGCTCGGCGGTGTCGTAGCCGAAGCCGGTCCACCGGCCGAAGCAGCAGTCCCCGGGGGTGCTGGTGTGGCGGCTCAGCACGGCGACCATCCGGGCGGCGACCGTGCCCGGGAGGTGCCCCTCCGCGGGGGTGCCGTCCCAGGTGGGCGGCTGGCTGTCCTCGCTGGCGTACTCCCAGCCGCCGGTGACGGCGGGCCACTGCATCCGGGGGTGTGCGGTCGTCCCGTTCAACCGGGCGACGGCCGCCCAGGGGATCTCGACGTCGTCGTCGCCGTCGTAGCGGTAGGCCGGGTGCAGGACCCGTGCGTAGGCCGGGAACAGTGCCGGCACGAGCGACCCGACGGTGCTCCAGTGCGCGCGACCGACCGCCTCGGCGATCCAGGTGCCGACGGCGACGTCCCGCAGGATCGGCAGGCCGCCGAGCTGCACCTGACCTCCCCGGGGAACGGACAACCCCCGGGCTGTTCCGCGGCGCCCAGCCCTCGGTGAGGGGGAGCAGCACACGGGCCGACTGGACAATGGTCGGCGGCCCGGGGGTCGGGTGACTGTCCGGTTCTCGCTCGCCGCCGTACGACGGACGGGCGATTCGTGCCTCTCGTCCGGCTTCCACGCCGGACGGGCGGCCCATCTGGACGGCGGCTAGCGGACAGCCACCTCACGAGTCCTGTAGCTCAGCAAGTTACGGACCACCTCCTCTCTCGTGTACGTCGAAAGTACGACCGGGGGAGCGGGCCCTGCAACCGGATTGCTCAGCTGTCGGCGAACGGCCTGGTCGGGCCACCGGACGGCGTGTCGCTGGAGCCTCGCGTCCCCTCCGGGACGCGGTCGTCGACGGGATCCCAGGCGTCGGGGATGCCGTCGCTGTCGACGTCGGTGGTCTCCTCGAGCGCGATGCGCTTGTAGATGCGGTTGCGCGCCCGGAGGACGACGGTGGCCAGCAGCGCAGCGGTCAGCGTGCCCACCAGGACGCCCACCTTGACGTGCTCGTCGCGCTCGCTGCCCTGGCCGAACGCCAGCTCGCCGATCAGCAGCGAGACGGTGAACCCGATGCCGCCCAGCAGGGCCAGGCCGACCACGTCCCACCAGCTGAGGTCCTCGGCCAGCCGGGCACGGGTGAAGCGGGCCACCAGCCAGGTGGCCAGCGTGATCCCGACGGCCTTGCCGGCGACCAGCCCGACGACGATGCCGACGGCGACGGGATCGGTCAGGGAGTCGGTGAGCCCGGAGAGGCCGCCCACGGTGACGCCGGCGGCGAAGAAGGCGAAGACGGGCACGGCCACGCCCGCCGAGATGGGGCGGAACCGGTGCTCGAAGTGCTCGGCCATGCCGGGGCCGGCCTCGGGGCCACCGGCGGCCTGGCTGCGGATCACCGGGACGGTGAAGGCCAGCAGCACCCCGGCGACCGTGGCGTGCACGCCGGACTCGTGCACGAGCACCCAGGTGAGGACTGCCAGCGGGATCAGCAGCCACCAGGAACGGATGCGCTTCTGCACGAGGAGGCCGAACAGTGCCAGGGGGAGGAGCGCGAGCAGCAGCGGGGTGAGTGCGAGCGAGGAGGTGTAGAAGACCGCGATGATCGTGATCGCCAGCAGGTCGTCGACGACGGCCAGCGTCAGCAGGAACGTGCGCAGCGCGCTCGGCAGGTGGGTGCTGATGACGGCGAGCACCGCGAGCGCGAACGCGATGTCGGTGGCGGTGGGGATCGCCCAGCCGCCCAGCGCGCCGCCGTCGCGGAGGTTCACCAGGACGTAGAGGAGCGCCGGCACCGCCATGCCGCCCACTGCGGCGGCGACCGGGAGTGCCGCACGGCCGGCGTCGCGCAGGTCGCCGGCGACGAACTCCCGCTTGAGCTCGAGGCCGGCGACGAAGAAGAAGACCGCCAGCAGCCCGTCGGCCGCCCAGGTGCCCAGCGGCAGGTCGAGGTGCAGGGAGGAGGGCCCGACCTCCGTGTCGCGCAGTGACTCGTAGGCCTCCGCCCACGGTGAGTTGGCCCAGACCAGCGCGAGCACGGTGCCGACCAGCAGCAGGACGCCACCGACGGTCTCCTTGCGGAGCACCGAGGCGATCCGGCTGGCCTCGGTCCAGGAGCCGCGTCCGAACAGGCGACCGGTGGCGGGGGAGGACATGCGGGCGGCTCCAGGGGAGGGGTCGGGAAGGACGTTGCCGACCAGACTTCCCGGCGCACCGGTTGCCGAGGCTACCGGGCGAGCAGCTCCCGCACCCGCGCGGACAGGCCCCCGTCGTCGCGCCGGACGCCGTCCAGGGTGTGCACGGCCGCGGCACCCCGGACACCGGAGAGCAGCCACACGGCGTCGGCGGCGTGCAGGTCCTCGACCGTTCCGGGGGTGACCGCGGTCGGCCAGCCGTCGGCCTCGGCCTGCGCGAAGAGCCGCGCCTGGGTGGTGCCGGCGAGGATGCCGGTGTCCAGCGGCGGGGTGTGCAGCGTGCCGCCGGCGGCCCACACGACCGAGGAGGTCGGCCCCTCGAGCAGCCGGCCCTCGAGGCTGGTGAACACGACGTCGTCGGCCCCGACCGCGTGGGCGTGGCGCTGGGCGGCCATGTTGACCGCGTAGGAGAGCGTCTTGGCGCCGCCGAGCAGCCACGGTGCCGAGGCGCGGAAGTCCGCCGGGACGCCGAGGCCCAGGCTGACCACCGAGATGCCCTCGGTGCGCTGGCCCAGGGTGTCGGCGGGCACGGGGGCCAGCAGCGCGAGCGCCGTCGGCTCGTGGCCCTCACCCGGCCCGCGGGTGAGGAAGAGGCGGCAGACGCCCTCGTCGGCGGCCGGCCAGTCCGCGAGGACCGCGTCGATCAGCGCGCGCCAGGCGGCGTCCCCGGGGTGCGGGATGTCCAGCAGCCCGGCCGAGCGGACCAGCCGCGCGAGGTGGGCGTCGAGGCGGGGCGTGCCACCGTCCACCACGGCCACGGACTCGAAGACACCGTCGCCGCGGGCCAGGCCCTGGTCGAACGCCGTCACCACCGGCTGGTCGGCGGGCACGGCGACCGCCGCGCCGTCGCGCCAGACCGCCACCCTGCGCTGTTCCGTCACGACCTCCAGCCTGCCGCACCCGCGGCATAGGCTCACGGCATGGGTCCGGAGGAGGTCGCCGCGCCGCTCGCCGAGCAGCTGAGGGCGCGCGGGCTGCGGCTCACTCCTCAGCGGGCCCGGGTGCTGGCCGCCGTGAGCGCGCTGGCGCACGCGACGCCGGAGGCCATCGGCGCGCGGCTGCGTGACGAGGCGGGACCGGGTGGCAGCGCTCCCGACACCTCCACGATCTACCGCACGCTGGAACTGCTGGAGAGCCTGGGCCTGGTCTGGCACACCCACCTGGGCCGCGGGGCGCCGGTCTACCACGCGGCGGAGCGTCCGCACCTGCACGTCGTGTGCGCCTCGTGCGGAGAGATCTCGTCCGCGGCTCCGAACCTGCTGGACCAGGCGGCGGAACGTCTGGCGGCCGATCTGGGTTTCACCGTCGACGTCGGCCACGTCGCCCTGTCCGGGACGTGCCGGAACTGCCGCGAACGAGCCGCTGAGGAAAAGCCGTGACCGTGACCCCTTCACCCCTGCTGTCCCGCTCCGGCGCCGTGCCGGAGGAGGGCGGCGCGGTCGCGCTGCACTACGGCGACCCGCTGCGGGAGCAGTGGAGCCTCGCCGAGGGCGCCGGGCTGGTCGACCGCAGCGACCGAGACGTCCTCGTCGTCCCCGGGGCCGACCGGCTGTCCTGGTTGCACAGCATCACCAGCCAGCACTTCGAGCAGCTCGGGGACGGAGCCGGCAGCGAGGCGCTCGTGCTGTCCCCGAACGGGCACGTCGAGCACCACCTCGTGGTCGCGGAGCTCGGCGGCACCACCTGGGCCGACGTCGAGCCCGGCACGGGCGCGGCGCTGCTCGCCTCCCTCGAGCGGATGCGGTTCATGCTCCGCGTCGAGCCGCAGCTGGTCACCGGGGCGTGGGGGGTGCTGAGCCTCGTCGGCCCGCAGGGACCCGCCGTCCTGGCCACCGCCGGGCTCCCCGTCCCGGAGCGCGAGTACGCGGTCGCTGCGAACGGTGCCGGGTTCGTGCGCCGCATGCCGGCGATCGGCGACGGCGGGGCAGTGGTGTTCGACCTCGTGGTCCCGCGCCCCGACCTGGCCGCGGTCGCCGACGTCCTGCTCGCCGCAGGGGCCGTGGTCGCGGGCTCGTCGGCGTTCGAGGCACTGCGCGTGGAGGCCCGCCGGCCGCGGTTCGGCGTCGACAGCGACCACCGCACCATCCCGAACGAGCTGGAGTGGCTGAGCACCGCCGTCCACCTGGAGAAGGGCTGCTACCGCGGGCAGGAGACCGTCGCGCGGGTGCACAACCTGGGCCGGCCGCCGCGGCGACTGGTGCTCCTGCACCTCGACGGCGTGAGCGAGGACCTGCCGCAGCCCGGGGCCGAGGTGCTCGCGGGCACGCGCGCCGTCGGGCGGGTCGGCACCGTGGTGCGCCACCACGAGCTGGGCGTCGTCGCGCTGGCGCTGGTGAAGCAGTCGGTCGCCCCCGATGCCGCGCTCGTCGTCGGCGGCTCCACCGCCGCCATCGACCCCGACGACGCGCCCGCCGACCTCGACGACACCCGGGCGGCGGCGCGCGACCGGATCCGGGCGCTCCGGTCTGCGACGATCGGGAAGTGACCGCGGCGGGCGGCTGACCTACGCTCGCCCGGCGCCCGTCGACCACGCACCAGGAGGCCGCCCCGTGAGTCCGAAGCCGTCCCCCGCCGGGGGTGCCGCCGTCGACGCGCTGCTGGACCCGTCGTTCCTCGAGAGCGCCGTGCAGCGGCCGATGGGTGATGTGCGCCGGCTGCGCCGCGAGGCCGAGCAGCAGGAGGTCAACCTCTCCTACACCCGCCGCCTGCTCCAGGGGCGGCTGGACATCGTGCGCCGCGAGCTGCAGCGCCGCGCCGAGCACGACGGGCGGTCCCTGGTCGATCTGCTCCCGGAGATCCTCGCCGAGAAGGGCCGGGGCCCCGCGCACGGTCTGGGGCGGCACCAGACCGTGCAGCCGGCCAACCCGGAGGAGTACGAGTCCTGGGTCAACTCGCTGACCCCCGGGGCGGACCTGTCGGCGATAACCGACCTGACGGACAAGAAGCTCGAGGCGGCCGCGCGCTCGCTCGCCGACGCCGAGAAGGGCCTCTCGGAGCGGCGCCGCGGCGTGCAGCAGGTCATGGACGGGCTGGCCGCCGAGCTGGGCCGCCGCTACCGGGACGGCGAGGCCGACGTGGCCGCCCTCCTCGCCGACGAGGGTCGACACTGAACTGGCCGGTGAACCCCGTCCTCGTCGAGGTCCGGCGCTCGGGGTTCCTGGAGTCGGTGCACCGGGGGTCGCTCGTCGTCCTGGACGCCGCCGGGCAGGTGACCTTCGCCGCCGGCGCCGTGGACCGGCCCACGCTGCCCCGGTCGTCGAACAAGCCGGTGCAGGCGACGGTTCTGCTCGCGGCCGGCTGGACGCCGGGCTCGGGCGAGGAACTGGCCATCGCGGCCGGCTCGCACAGCGGCGAGGACGGCCACCGCGAGACCGCGGCCGCGATCCTGGCCGCGGCCGGCCTGGCCCCCGAGGCGCTCGGCTGCCCGCCGGCGCTGCCGCAGCACGAGCCGACGAAGGCGGCCTGGCTGGCCGCCGGGCGCGCCCCGGAGCGGCTGGCCATGAACTGCTCGGGCAAGCACGCGGGCATGCTCGCCGCCTGCGTGGCGGCCGGCTGGCCGACCGAGGGCTACCTGTCCCGGGAGCACCCGCTGCAGCAGGCGATCGAGGCGCGGCTGGCCGAGGCCGCGGGCGAGCCGGTGACGGCGGTCGTCGTCGACGGCTGCGGAGCGCCGCAGCACGCGCTCTCGGTGACGGGGCTGGCCCGGGGGGTGCTCTCGCTGGTGCAGTCGGCCGAGGGCACCGGTGAGCGCTCGGTGGCCGACGCCATGCGGGCGAACCCGTGGTTCGTGGCCGGCACCGGTCGTGAGGACACCGACCTCATGCGCGCGGTCCCGGGGCTGCTGGTCAAGGGCGGCGCCGACGGCGTGCACGTGGCCGCGCTGCCCGGGGCCGGGGTGGTCGCGCTCAAGCTCGACGACGGCGGCGACCGCGGACGCACACCCGCCCTCGCCGCCGGGCTCCGCCGTCTCGGCGTTCCGGCCGAGGTGCTTGCTCCCTGGGCGCGCACACCGGTCGGCGGCGGCGACGGTGTGGTCGGCGACGTCCGGGAATCCGCGGATCTAAACGCCTGAACGGCACGTTCGTCGTGTGAGGGTCTTCACGCCGATGTGCTAACTCCTCCGCTTGCAACTGCTAGCACTCGGGGCTAGCGTCGGTGACGTGCAGACCCCCGGTGAGTTCGTCCGCGAGCAGGTGACGACGGTCCGCGAGAAGGTGGACCGGGTCGCCGGCAGCGTGGCCGAGACGGTCGCCGAGGCGCCCAGCGTCTCCGCCGTCAGCTCGTCGGTGGGGGACTTCATCCGCGAGCAGCGCAGTGCTGCCCGGGTGTCGCTGCGCGAACTGGCCCGCAGCGCGGGGGTCAGCAACCCGTACCTGTCCCAGGTGGAGCGGGGTCTCCGGAAGCCGTCAGCGGAGATCCTCGCCTCGATCGCCCGGGGCCTGAAGATCTCGGCCGAATCGCTCTACGAGCAGGCGGGGATCCTCGACCGGCGCTCCGGGAACCCGGACACCGTGGCGGCGATCCGCTCGGACGACGCGCTGTCCGAACGACACAAGGCCGTGCTGCTCGAGCTCTACGAGACCTACGTCCGGGAGCACCGGGCCACCGCGCCGGCCGCCGGCTGAACCCCCACCCCACACCCCGAAGGAGTCGACATGACCCCCACCCAGACCGTGAAGCAGTACGGCGAGCTCGCCGTTGCCCAGGGCCGCACCCTCGCCGAGCAGGCCCGGACCCCGCTCCTGGCCGTCGTCGGCGCCGGTGACCTGGCCGTCGAGCGTGCCCGCACCGCGATCGCCTCGCTCCGCTCGCAGGCCGAGGCGCTCCCCGGTGAGGCGCAGGTCCAGGCCGACCTGGCCGTCAAGGAGGCCCGCACCCGGGCCACCGAGGCCGCCGACACCGCTCGCACCACCGCGCAGCAGCTGGCCACCGCCGTCCGTCCCGAGGCGCTGCGCAGCACCGTCGCCGGCCTGGTCGAGGTCGCCCGCACTTCTGCCGCCACCACGGTGGAGCAGCTGGCCGAGCGTGGCGCCGAGGTCGTCGAGGAGCTGCGTCGCCAGCCCGGCGTCCGCCGGATCGTGCGTCGCGCCGAGGCCGCCGTCGACACCGTCGAGGACACCCTCGAGGAGGCGCTCGAGGACGCTGCCGAGGCCGTGACCGACGCGTCCGACGAGCTGACCTCGATCGTGCAGAAGACCGCGGGCAAGGCCGCCAAGGCCGCCGCCAAGGCCGAGGAGACCGTCCGCGAGACCGCCGAGTCGACCAAGGCCTCCGTCGCCGAGGTCGCCGAGGAGGAGCCGGCGCCGAAGGCCAAGAGCACGGCCAAGAAGAGCAGCGCCGCCGCGGGCAAGAAGGTCGCCACCACCTCGGCCCGCGTGACCCGCGCCCGCTCCGCCCGGCGCAGCGACCCGACCGCGGTGCCGGCCAAGAAGAACTGACCTCACCCGGTCCCGTGAACCAGGGCCCCGGAGCTGCTACGGCGCTCCGGGGCCCTGTCGCGTCCGCACCCGACCCACCACAGGGTGACCGCTCGTGCGGGCGACCCCGTCCGGCAGCGTCCCGCGGGTAGCCTTGCCCCATGCGCCACTTCGACGCGTTCCTGATGGCCGGTCTGAAGTACGGCGCGCTGGCGCTGGCCGTCTGGGCCTTCGTCGACGCGCTGATCCGCCCGGCGAACGCCTACGTGGCGACGGGCAAGCTCACGAAGCCGGCCTGGGTGGGCATCACGGCCGTGGCCGGGCTGGTCATCAAAGGCTTCGGACTGCTGAGCTTCCTCGGGCTGCCGGCGGTCATCGCCGCGGTCGTGTACCTGGTCGACGTGCGCCCCGCGGTGCGCGGGCTGAGCAGCGGCAACAGCTGGTGATGCCGGCCCCGCTGACCCGCGCCCGCCCGGTCAGCCGGCGGGGATGAGCAGCCAGAGCAGCAGGTAGGCCACGATCTGCGGGCCGGGGAGCACGCAGGAGATCACGAAGGCCAGGCGCAGGCCGTTCGTCGACAGCCCGAACTGGCGGGCCAGGCCCGAGCACACACCACCCAGGACCTTGTTCCGGGTGTCCCGACGGAGTCCTCGCGGTGCAGGTGTCGTCACCCGTCCCACCCTAGGCCGCCGGGCGGCCCGGTCAGCGGCCGAAGACGCCCTCGGGCGGTTCGGGTGAGGGCTGCGCGTCGGCGTCGGTGACCGGCTGGGCCCTGCCGACGAAACGGTCGAGGTCGGCACCCTCCACCACGCGGGAGGGCATCGGGTCCCGGGCGCAGGCGCGGGTGAGGGCAGCGACCGGCAGCTCGGCGTCGGAGGCGACGGCGACCAGGTTGCCGAAGCGGCGACCCCGCATCGTGCCGGGCTCGGCCAGCAGGCAGACGTGCCGGAAGGCCGTGCGCAGCGTCGCCACCTGCGCGCGGGCGAAGCGCAGCGGAGGCCCGTCGGCGACGTTCGCTGCGTAGACCCCACCGGGGCGCAGCACGCGCGCGACCTCCCCGGCGAACTCGGCGCTGGTCAGGTGCCCCGGTGTCCGCGCGCCGGCGAAGACGTCGGTGATCACGACGTCGGTGCTGCCGGGGTGCATGGACTGCAGCGCCTCGCGCGCGTCGGCGGCCCGCACGCGGATGCGGGCGTTGCGGGGGAGCGGCAGGTACTCCCGGACGAGGCCGGTGAGCGGTTCGTCGATCTCCACCACCCGCTGCCGGGAGCCGGGCCGGGTGACGGCGACGTAGCGGGGGAGGGTGAGCGCGCCACCGCCGAGGTGGACCACGTCCAGCGCCGCCCCGGGCTCCGCGGCCAGATCGAGCACGTGCCCCATCCGGCGGACGTACTCGAACTCCAGGTGCGCGGGGTCGTCGAGGTCGACGTGCGACTGCGGCGTGCCGTTCACCATCAGCACCCAGGCGCCGTCGCGGTCGGCGTCGCCCAGGAGCTCGGCGGTACCTCCGGCCACGGGGGTCGGGCCGGGCGGGACCCGCATCGGTGTCAGACCGGGGCGACGGCCGACCACCGGACCGTCACCTCGCCGTGCCGCCACCGCCGGCTCGAGCCCACCAGCGGCCAGCCCTGCTCGCCGAGCGCCCCGACCGCGGCGGCCCAGCGCTGGCGGGGTCCGAACGTGGACATGCCGGCTGCGGCGGCCCAGGTGGCGTCGAGGGCGCGCAGGAACTCGTGCACCGGCTGTCCGGGCACGTTGTGGTGGATCAGCGCCTTGGGCAGCCGCTCCGCGAGGTCCGAGGGCGTCGCGATGTCCGAGACCCGGGCCGCCAGCGTCAGGGTGAGCGGCCCGTCGGCGTCCAGGGCCACCCAGGCCGACCGTCGTCCCCACTCGTCGCAGGTCCCCTCGACGATCAGACCGCCGGGCGCCAGGGCGCCACGCATCGTCTCCCAGGCCCGGGCCGCGGACTCCTCGTCGTACTGCCGCAGCACGTTGAACGCGCGCACGACCACCGGGCGCAGCCCGGCCAGCTCGAACCCGCCGATGCGGAAGTCCACCCGCGGCGGGTCCCGGTCCGCCTCGACGGCCCTCACCCGCTCCGGGTCGATCTCCAGGCCCACGACCTCCAGGCCGTCGACCTCCGGGCCCAGGCGCTCGACGAGCTCCAGGGTGGTCACCGCCGAGGAGCCGTAGCCCAGGTCCACCACGAGGGGGCGTGCGGAGTCGCGCAGTCGCGGGACCTGGGTGGCCACCAGCCAGCGGTCGACCCTGCGCAGCCGGTTGGCGTTGGTGGTGCCTCGGGTCGGGAGGCCCAGGGCGCGAGCGCGTCCGGCGGCGAGCCGCGGGGCCCTGCGCTGCGGCTGAGGGGACAGCGAGGCCCGCTGCTTGTGCTCGTTGCCCGCCTCGCTCACCGGGGGGAAGGGTAGTCCCGGCTACCGTCGTGACGTGCAGGTGCGAGCGGACGTCCCCCTTTCGGAGCTCACCACCCTCGCCGTCGGTGGCCCCGCAGAGCGGCTGGTCGAGGTGGAGACGGCGGACGAGCTGGTCGCCGCCGTCCGCGACGCCGACGGGGCAGGCCGCCCGCTGCTGCTCATCGGCGGCGGCTCGAACCTGATCGCACCCGACGAGGGCTGGCCCGGCGACGTCGTGGCCGTCCGGTCCCGGGGCATCGAGCGGACCGGCGACCGGCTGACCGTCCAGGCCGGCGAGGACTGGGACGCGCTGGTCGCCCACACGGTCGAGAACGGCCTGGCCGGGATGGAGGCGCTGTCGGGGATCCCCGGGTCAACGGGGGCGACGCCGGTGCAGAACGTCGGCGCCTACGGCCAGGAGGTCGCGCAGACGATCACCGCCGTCCGCGTGTACGACCGCTCCGAGAAGGCCGAGCGCACGCTGACGCCGGCCGAGTGCGGGTTCGGCTACCGGGACAGCCGGCTCAAGCGGGAGCCGGGCCGGTTCGTCGTCCTCGAGGTGACGTTCCGGCTGACGCCCGGGGAGCTGTCCATGCCGGTCGGCTACGCGGAGCTGGCCCGCACGCTCGGCGTCGAGATCGGCGACCGGGCGCCGCTGGCCGAGGTACGCGAGGCGGTCCTCGGGCTGCGCCGCGGCAAGGGCATGGTCTGGGACCCGGCCGACCCCGACTCGCGCAGCGCGGGCTCCTTCTTCACCAACCCGATCGTGCCGGTGGAGCAGGCGGTCGAGGGCTGCCCGAGCTGGCCGGCGAGCGAGGGGATGGTCAAGCTCAGCGCCGCCTGGCTGGTGCAGCACGCCGGCTTCGGTCGCGGCACTCGCGATGGACGGGTGGGGACCTCGTCGCGGCACAGCCTGGCGCTCACCACCTCCGACGGCGCCACCGCCGCCGAACTGCTCGCCTTCGCCGACAGGATCGTCGCGACCGCGCAGGAGAAGTTCGGCGTCACGCTCGAGCGCGAGCCCACCGCGGTGCGGCCGTGACCGCCGAGGACCGCCAGGCGCGGCTGCGTGCCCTCTACGCGGTGCTGTCCGCTCCCGACCCCAGCCCGAGCGGGCAGGAGAGCGACGAGGAGTGGACCCGCTGGATGGACCGGGTCGCCGCAGACGAGGCCCTGGCCGGGCTGGTGCACTCCGGCGCGCACGGGGACCGGTTCGAGAACGCCGATCTGGCGCCGCACCGGGAGGCGTCGGAGCGGCTCGGGTCGCGGCTGGACGCCGATGCGCTCGCCGAGGCCTTCCGATTGCTCGCGGAGCGGTAGGTGTCCGGCCAGCCGGCACGTCCACGGTGGAGGTGGTCTGCCAGGCTCCTCGCGCGGTTGCGAGATCGTGCGGTGCCGCGTCGTGAGGCGGAGGCCGCGTGGCGCCAGGTGTGGGGTGCCGTGCTGCAGCAGGCGAGCGCGGACGCCGAGGAGCTGCCCGCCCGGCACGAGGCCGCCTTGCCAGGACTGGACGTCGGCGTCACCCGGGGTCTGACCGACCGCGGTACGTGGACCTGGGGGATCCACGCACTCCTGCTCGATGGGACCGATGTTCGCCAGAGCTGGGAAGTGCTCGCCACCCGGACGGCCGGCGAGCGGGACTGGACGGTCGCGCAGAGCGCGGAGTCCGCACGCGCCCGGACCGAGGCCGCCCTGCGTGCGTGGGCGCGCCGACCGGTCAGGGCCAGGGTGCGGTGTGCGCTGATGTGCCGCTCTCGGCTCGCGAACGGCACAACCGCGCACACGGTCGGGCCGCGACCAGGTCAGCCGTCCCGCGCGACCTTGTGCTGAGCTGCCTGGGCGCGCGGGCGGACCACCATCAGGTCGATGTTCACGTGGTGCGGCCGGGTGACCGCCCACGCGATGCAGTCGGCGACGTCCTCGGCCACCAGCGGTTCGCGCACTCCCTGGTAGACCGCGTCCGCCCGCTCCTGCGACCCCAGCCGGTTGAGCGAGAACTCCTCGGTGTGCACCATGCCCGGGGCGATCTCGACCACCCGCACCGGCTCGCCCACCAGCTCCAGCCGCAGCGCCCCGGCCAGGGCGTGCACGCCGTGCTTGGCCGCGGTGTAGGAGCTGCCGTTCTCGTAGGTGACCAGACCGGCCGTCGAGCTGACGAAGAGCACGTCACCGGCGCCCGATGCCCGCAGGGCCGGGAGCAGTGCCTTGGTCAGCCGCACCGTGCCGACGACGTTGACGTCGTAGGTGCGGGCCCACGAGTCCAGGTCCGCCTCGGCCACCGGGTTGCCGTCGAACGCGCCACCGGCGTTGTTGACCAGCACGTCCACCCGGTCCAGCGTCGTGGCGAACGCGTCCACCGATGCCTGGTCGGTGATGTCCAGCGGAAGCGCCCGGGCCCCGATCGCCGTCGCCAGCTCCTCGAGCCGGTCGACCCGGCGCGCGGCGACGACGACGTCGAAGCCCTCGGCGGCCAGGCGCCGGGCGGTGGCGGCGCCGATGCCGCTGGAGGCCCCGGTGACGACGGCGGTGCGGCGGTGACCGGGCAGGGCGCGGTACTCGGACCGGGTGAGGTCTGCGGGGTCGGGCATGCGGGCCATCCTCGCGCTGTTGCAGGATGGACAGCAGACAGGGGGTGCGCAGAGCACCCGGTGCAGCACGGAGCGGGAGGTCGCAGGTGCCCGCTCGCCGCTTCCCCGGCCCCGGCCTGCCCCACCGCGTGGCGACGCTGTCGGTGCACACCAGCCCGCTCGACCAGCCCGGCGCCGGCGACGCCGGCGGCATGAACGTCTACATCGTCGAGGTCTCGCGCAGGCTGGCCGCCCGTGGCATCGCCGTCGACGTCTTCACCCGCGCCACCTCCAGCGACCTGCCGCCCGTGGTCGAGATGAGCCCCGGGGTGACCGTGCGGCACGTCAGCGCCGGCCCGTTCGAGGGCCTGGGCAAGGAGGAGCTGCCCGCGCAGCTGTGCGCCTTCACCGCGGCGGTGCTGCGCGAGGAGGCGCAGCACGAGCCCGGGTACTACGACGTCGTCCACTCGCACTACTGGCTGTCGGGGCAGGTCGGCTGGCTGGCGCGCGACCGGTGGAGCGTGCCGCTGGTGCACACCGCGCACACCCTGGCCAAGGTCAAGAATGAGGCGCTGGCCGCCGGCGACCGCCCCGAGCCGCGCTCCCGGGTGATCGGCGAGGAGCAGGTCGTCGCCGAGGCCGACCGGCTGATCGCGAACACCGACGAGGAGGCCCGCCAGCTGGTCCGCCTCTACGGCGCCGACCCCGCGCGCACCCTGGTGGTCCCGCCGGGGGTCGACCTCGACCGCTTCACCCCGGGTAGCCGTGCCGCCTCCCGGCGCGAGGTCGGGGTGGGCGAGGACGCGGTCGTGCTGCTGTTCGTCGGCCGCATCCAGCCGCTCAAGGCCCCCGACGTGCTGCTGCACACGGCCGCCCGCATGCTGGCCGACGACCCGGCGCTGCGGTCCCGGCTGCAGGTGCACGTCGTCGGTGCGCCCAGCGGGAGCGGCCTGGACGCCCCGCGCCAGCTGGAGCAGCTGGCCGCCGAGCTCGGGATTCCCGACGTCGTCCGCTTCCACCCGCCGCAGCCGCCCGAGCGGCTGGCGCACTTCTACCGAGCCGCCGACGTCACCGTCGTCCCCAGCCACAACGAGTCCTTCGGCCTCGTGGCGCTGGAGTCCCAGGCCTGCGGCACGCCGGTGGTCGCCGCGGCCGTGGGCGGGCTGCCGACGGCGGTCCGCGACGGCGTGTCCGGCGTGCTGGTCCCCGGTCACGACCCGGCCGACTACGCGGTCGCGGTCCGCGCCGTGCTCGCCCGCCGCGAGCTGCTGGCGGCCGGTGCCCGCCGGCACGCGGCGCGCTTCTCCTGGGAGCGCACCGTCGACTCGCTGGTGGAGGCGTACGCGTCGGCCGCCGCCGAGATGGCCGCGGCGCCGGTCCGGCCGGCGCGCGAGCGGCGTGCAGGCGGCCCGCTGCGCACCCTGCCCGGCCTGGGGGTGGCCCGGTGAGCCGCACGGTCGAGGAGCTCGACGCCGTCATCGACCGCACGCTGCGCGACAGCGAGCTCGTGCACGAGCACCCCGCCCCGGGAACGTGGCTGGTCGACCTCCCGGGCACCAAGAAGCTCAAGACGGTGTGCGGGCTCATCGTCGGGGAGCACTCGCTGCGGATCGAGGCCTTCGTCTGCCGCCAGCCCGACGAGAACCGCGAGCAGCTGTGGACCTACCTGCTGCAGCACAACGCCCGCATGTACGGGGTCTCGTACTCCATCGACGCCGTGGGCGACGTGTACCTGACCGGCCGGCTGCCGCACGCCGCGGTGACGCCCGAGGAGCTCGACCGGCTGCTGGGCGCGGTCCTGAGCTACGCCGACGACCACTTCAACACCATGCTGGAGATCGGCTTCGGTACCTCGATCCGCCGCGAGTGGGACTGGCGGGTCAAGCGCGGTGAGTCGCTGCGCAATCTGGAGGCGTTCGCCGCCTTTGCCGACCCCACCCGCCGCCCGGACGCCGACCCCACCCGGCGGACCGACGGCGAGGCGTGACCGCGACCGAGGAGTCGCAGCCGGGCGCGGCGTCGCCCGGCGAGCAGGAGCGTCCCGGCTACGCCCGCCGGTGGTGGGTGCTGGCCACCATGACGGTCTGCCTGCTCGTGGTGATCATGGGGAACACGATCCTCAACGTCGCCATCCCCACGCTCCAGCGGGAGCTGCGGGCGACCCAGGGGGAGCTCCAGTGGGCGGTCGACGCCTACATCCTCGTGTTCGCCGGCCTGCTCTTCTCCTGGGGCGTGATCGGTGACCGGATCGGCCGCCGCCGGGTCCTGCTGATCGGGCTGAGCGTCTTCGCGCTGGGATCGGTCATGGCGGCCGTCAGCGACAGCGCCCTGGAGCTCATCGCGTGGCGGGCGGTGATGGGCATCGGCGGGGCGGCCGTGCAGCCCACCACGCTCGCCGTCATCACCAACGTCTTCCCCGCGGGGGAGCGGGGTCGCGCCATCGGCATCTGGGCCGGGACCGCCGGCATCGCCGTCGCCGGTGGGCCGCTGGCGGGCGGGGCCGTCCTGGAGCACTTCTGGTGGGGCGCGGTGTTCCTCGTCGGGGTCCCGGTCGCCGTCGTCGGGCTCGTCGCGGTCCTGGCGGTGGTCCCCGAGTCCCGGGACCCGAGCCCCGGCCGGCTCGACGTGCCCGGCGTCCTGCTGTCGATCGCGGCCCTGGCCGGCCTGGTCTACGGGATCATCCGCGGGGGCGGGGGAGCCGGCTGGACGACTCCCGGCGTGCTGGCGCCCCTGCTCGGCGGCCTCGCTCTCCTGGCGCTGTTCGTGTGGCTGCAGCGCCGCTCGGCCCACCCGGCGCTGGACGTCTCGCTCTTCGGCAACCCGGCCTTCTCCGCGGCGGCGGGCGCGCTGGGGCTGAACTTCTTCGCGCTGCTCGGCGCCACCTTCTACCTGGTCTTCTACCTCCAGGGCGTCCGCGGCTTCAGCCCGCTGGAGAGCGGAGCCGCGCTCATCCCGGTCGCGCTGGGCATGGCGGTCATGGCACCCCTCAGCTCGGGGTTCGCCGACCGGTTCGGCGCGAAGGCCGTCTGCGCCGTCGGCTTCCTGCTGATCGCGCTCTCCTTCGTCGGCGTCCAGCTGCTGGACCAGGACACCGCGGTCTGGGTGCTGATCACCGTGCTCTCCGTGCAGGGGGTCGGAATGGGCACGGTGATGGCGCCCGCGACGGAGTCGATCATGTCCGTCGTCCCCCGGGAGAAGGCCGGGGCCGGCGCCGCGGTGAACAACTCCGTGCGCCAGGTGGGCGGCGCGCTCGGCGTCGCCATCCTCGGGTCGCTGCTCGCCGGGGTGTACGCGGCGCGGCTGGGCGACGCGGTCGACGCCCTGCCGGCCGGGATCCGTGACGAGGCGAGCGAGTCGATCGTCGCGACCCTGGAGGCGGTCCGTCGTGTCCAGGCCGACGGCGGGCCCGACGTCGCACGTGCCGCTGCGGACCTGGTCGGACCGGCACGGGAGGCGTTCGTCTCGGCCATGCACGTGACTGCCGTCGGCACGGCGGCGGCCACGCTGGTGGCCGCGGTGGTCGTCCTGGTCTGGCTGCCGGGTCGACGCGCCGATGTGGTTCCGGTCACGGAGTGACTCGATAGGGCAACCGACGGTTGACGTCGGCACCCGCCAAAACCCACTCTGACGCGCGACGCAGGCGGGACCACCCCGCGACCACGCGCAAGGAGATCCGGTGCCCGACCACGCTCCCCGTGCCCCGCAGGGCCGTCGGGACCCGTTCGCGCCGTTGCTGGAGAACCCGCTCGCGGCCCTGCTCCGGGAGCACACCGCCGCCGATGCCGCGACCCACGCCGTCCCCACCGGGGGCGCGCCTCTCCCGGTGACCACGTACGCGGACGGCCGGAGCCGGACCAACCTCGGGACCGGCAACTACCTCGGCCTCGCCGGGGACCCCCGCGTCGTCGAGGCGGCCGGGGCGGCCTTGCGCCGCTACGGCACCAGCGCCTCCGGCAGCCGGGTGCTCAACGGGACCACGGCGCTGCACCTGGAGCTCGAGGCGGAGCTGGCCGACCACTACGGCACCGAGGCCGCCGTCCTGACCTCCTCCGGCGTCAACGCCAACCTGGCGCTGCTGTCCACCGCCTGCGGGCCGGACGACGCCCTGCTGGTCGACGCGCACGTGCACGCGAGCCTGCACGCGGCGGCCGCCGCCAGCCGCGGCACGGTGCTGCGCTGGCGGCACAACGACCTGGACTCGCTGACCGTCCGGCTGGAGCGGCTCGACCCGCGGGCCGGCGGGGTCGTGGTGGTCGACGGCGTCTACTCGATGACCGGGGAGCTGGCGCCGCTGGACCGGATCGTGGCCCTGTGCGACCGCTTCGACGTGCGACTCGTGGTCGACGAGGCCCACGGTCTCGGTGTTCTCGGGGCCGGTGGTCGCGGCGCGGCCGAGCAGCTCGGTGTGCTGGACCGCGTCGACGCGGTCACGGTCGCGCTCAGCAAGTCGCTGGCCAGCGTCGGTGGTGCGGTCATGACGTCCAAGGCCGCGGCCGACGGCATCCGCGCCGGTGCGATGCCCTACGTGTTCAGCGCCGCCAACGACCCCGCGTCGGTGGCCGCCGCGCTGACCGCGCTGCGCATCCTGCGCGCCGAGCCGGAGCGGGTCACCCGGCTGCAGCACAACGGCGAGCTGCTGCGGACGGCGCTGGCCGAGGCGGGTGCGACTCCGGTGCCGGGCCGCGGTGCGGTCATCGCCGTCCCCACGGGGGCCGAGGAGGTCACCGCCGCCGCCTGGCGGGCGTGCTTCGACCAGGGCGTCTACACGAACGCGGTCGCCTACCCGGCGGTCCCGCGCGGCAAGGGCGTCCTCCGGCTGACCGTGATGGCGACGCACACCGACGAGCAGCTGCGGGAGGCCGCCCAGGTCGTGGCCGCGGCCGTGCGATGGGCGCGCGAGGGCGAGCGGGAGATGGTCCCGGCCTGACGGCCCTGCTGCTGCCGCGCAACCGGTCGGGCAGGATGTCCGCCGTGACGACGTCGACGGGAACGCTGGTCCTGCTCCGCCACGGCGAGAGCGAGTGGAACAAGGCCAACCTCTTCACCGGCTGGGTGGACGTGCCGCTGTCGGAGAAGGGTCGCGCCGAGGCCGCCCGCGGTGGTGAGCTGCTCGCCGAGCACGGCCTGCTCCCCGACGTGCTGCACACCTCGCTGCTCAAGCGGGCCATCACCACCGCCGAGCTCGCCCTGGCCGCCGCCGACCGGCAGTGGATCCCGGTGCAGCGCTCCTGGCGGCTCAACGAGCGGCACTACGGCGCGCTGCAGGGCAAGGACAAGGCCGCCACCCTCGCCGAGTACGGCGAGGAGCAGTTCATGATCTGGCGCCGGTCCTACGACACCCCGCCGCCGCCGATCGACGCCCAGAACGAGTTCTCCCAGGACGCCGACGCCCGCTACGCGTTCCTGCCGCCGGAGGCGCGCCCCGCCACCGAGTGCCTCGCGGACGTCGTCGTCCGGATGCTGCCCTACTGGTACGACGCGATCGTGCCCGACCTGCGCGCCGGGAAGAACGTGCTGGTCGCCGCGCACGGCAACAGCCTGCGCGCGCTGGTGAAGCACCTCGACGGCATGGGCGACGACGAGGTCGTGGGGCTCAACATCCCGACCGGGGTCCCCCTGCGCTACGACCTCGACGACGACCTGCGTCCGACGACGCCGGGTGGGCAGTACCTCGACCCGGACGCCGCCGCGGCCGCCATCGAGGCCGTCAAGAACCAGGGTAAGAGGACCTGATCGCCCCCCACACCTCGCTGGCGCTCGGCGCGGGCCCCTGCGACCAGGCCGAGAGTGCCCGGGTCAGATCGGGGTGCTGGCCTCGGGGACGTAGCGCTCGCCGGTGACCAGGTAGCAGACGCGGCGGGCGACGCTGACCGCGTGGTCGGCGAAGCGCTCGTAGTAGCGCCCGAGCAGGGTGATGTCGATGGCGGTCTCGATGCCGTGCGGCCAGTCGTCGCTGAGCAGCTGACGGAACAGGCCCCGGTGGATGCGGTCCATCGCGTCGTCGTCGGTCTCCAGCTCGCGCGCCGCCTCGACGTCGCTCTTGGCGATCACCGTCGCCGTCTTGGTGATGAGCAGCTCGGCCACGTTCCCCGCCTCGAGGAAGGCCGGCCGGACCTCCTGCGGCACGGCGTGCTCCGGGAAGCGCATCCGCGCCACCTTGGCGATGTGGGCGGCCAGATCTCCCATCCGCTCCAGGTCGCTCACGATGCGCATGGCGGTGGTGATGGTGCGCAGGTCCCCGGCGACCGGCTGCTGGCGCGCCAGCAGGGTGAAGGTGCGCTGCTCGATGCTCTCCCGGGTGGCGTCGATCGCGTCGTCCCCGGTGATCACCCGGTCGGCGAGTTCCACGTCGGCGTCCAGGAGTGCGGTGGTCGCGGTGCTCATCTGCGAGCCGACCGCGTTCGCCATCCCCACCAGGCAGGCGTTGATGTCGTCGAGTTCCTCGTGGTAGCTGTCCCGCACGGTCGTCCCTCTCGTCGTCTGTTCCGGGGCGACGCTAGGTGTGCCCGGGAGCGTCCCGGTCGCCGTCAGGTGAACGCGCCCCCACTCTCCGGTGAACACTGACCCGTCCGGGCGGTGAACCCTTGCGCGGGGGCGCTTCCCGGCCGGTCGCCCACCTAGCATCTGGGCCGTGAGTCCGCTGGTCGCCCTGGTGGTCGGCCTCCTCCTCGGTGGGGTGGTGGCCGCAACCGTCGTCATCCGGTTCCGCCCCGACCTCGGGCGGTCCGTCGGTGACGACCCCACCCTGGCGGCCCCCGAGGTGGCGCTGACCCGCCGGCTGGTCGACCTGATCGACCCGGCGATCGTGTTCGTGGAGAGCGACGACTCGGTGCTGCTGGCCAACCCCGCGGCCCGTGCCCTCGGGATCGTCCGGGGTGACCGGCTACTGGTGCCGGAGCTGCTGACGCTGGCGCGCGACGTGCGCCGCAGCGGCAGCCGTCGCGCGGACGTCCGGCTGCCCGGCGACCTCGTGGGATCGGGCCCGCGGCTGGTCGGGGTGCACGGCGTCCGGCTGGACAGCGGAACGGTGACCGCGCCGGGCCCGGTCGCCCTCGTGCTCCAGGACGTCACCGAGGCCCGCCGGGTCGAGGCGGTGCGCCGGGACTTCGTCGCGAACGTGGGGCACGAGCTCAAGACCCCGGTGGGTGCACTGGCGCTGCTCGCGGAGGCGATCGAGGGCGCGGCGGACGACCCCGAGGCGGTCCAGCGCTTCGCGTCCCGGATCGCGCACGAGTCCGACCGGCTGGGCCGGCTGGTCCGCGAGCTGATCGACCTCTCCCGACTGCAGGGCGGGGAGCCGCTGCCGGAGTTCCGCCGGGTGGACGTCGACCAGGTGCTGGCCGAGGCCGTGGACCGCACCCGCACCGCCGCGCGCGCCAAGCAGCTCGACATCGTCGTCGGCGGGCAGCCCGAGCTGGTGGTGCGCGGCGTGGAGAGCCAGCTGGCCACCGCCGTCACCAACCTGCTGGCCAACGCGGTCGCCTACAGCACGGGGGAGAGCCGGATCGCCGTCGCCGCGCGCTCGCGCTCGGGCTTCGCCGAGATCACCGTGACCGACAGCGGCATCGGCATCCCGCGCGCCGACCGGCACCGCATCTTCGAGCGCTTCTACCGTGTGGACCAGTCCCGGGCGAGCAGCACCGGCGGCACCGGCCTCGGGCTGGCCATCGTGAAGCACGTCGCCAGCAACCACGGAGGCTCGGTCAGCGTGTGGAGCGAGGAGGGGCTCGGCTCCACCTTCACCCTGCGCATCCCGCTCGCCGGCCCGGCCGACCACCCGCTGCCCGACCCCGACCCCGTGACCACGCCGCAGACCCTGGAGAACGAGCGTTCATGACCCGAGTGCTGGTCGTCGAGGACGAGGAGTCCTTCTCCGACGCGCTGTCCTACATGCTGGGCCGGGAGGGCTTCGACCCGGTCGTGGCGGCCACCGGCCCCGACGCGCTCGCCGAGTACGACCGCGGCGGTGCCGACATCGTGCTGCTGGACCTGATGCTCCCCGGCCTCTCCGGCACGGAGGTGTGCCGGGCGCTGCGTTCCCGCGGGAACGTCCCGATCATCATGCTGACGGCGAAGGACAGCGAGATCGACAAGGTCGTGGGCCTGGAGCTGGGCGCCGACGACTACGTCACCAAGCCGTACTCGGCCCGCGAGCTGGTCGCCCGGATCCGCGCGGTGCTGCGGCGCCGCGGCGAGGTGGCCGACACCCCTGCGGACGACGGCGTGCTGACCGCGGGGCCCGTGCGCATGGACGTCGAGCGCCACGTGGTCTCCGTCGACGGCGCGGCGGTCGCGCTGCCGCTCAAGGAGTTCGACCTGCTCGAGTTCCTGATGCGCAACTCCGGACGGGTGCTCACGCGGTCGCAGCTGATCGACCGGGTCTGGGGCTCGGACTACGTGGGGGACACCAAGACCCTCGACGTCCACGTGAAGCGACTGCGCGCCAAGCTCGAGCCCGACCCCGCCAACCCGACCTACCTGCTGACGGTGCGGGGCCTGGGCTACAAGCTCGAGGCCTAGCAGGGGGCCGACGGGCTGGGCCGGCCCCGCGGGCTCAGGACTTGAGCTCGTCGATCTTCTGCGAGGCCTCGGCCTTGGTGAGCTTCTCGGGGTCGACGTCCTCGTCCGACTGGCGGGACAGCGTCTCCAGGTAGCTCTTCTGCGCTCCGGTGGCCGGCTCGTCCCCGGTCACCCATTCCGTCGGGTCCTTCTCCGGTGAGGCGGCGGGCTGGGCGTTCGCGTTCGATTCGCTCATGTGTTCGAGCGTAGGCCGCAGCGGGACCGGTCGCACGCCGAGCAGGGAGATCGGCAGGTGGCAGGATCGACCACGAGCGCAGGTTTTCGGCCACAATGCGGCCATGGCTCTCCCGGACCGCCCCCTGGTCGTCACCGTCCTCGTCGCCGACCGGCTCGTGGCCCCCTTCGGCCTGGGTGTCTGCAACGAGGTCTTCGGCTACGACCGCAGCCGGCTCGGCCTGCCGCGCTTCGACTTCGGGATCGCGGCGGAGCACCCCGGCGTCTGCCGGACCGACACGGGCATCGGCATCCTCGTCGAGCACGACCTCGAGCGCGTGGACCGCTCGGACATCCTGCTCGTCACCGCGTGGGAGGACTTCGACGCCGAGCCCTCGCCCCAGCTGCTCGACGCGGTGCGCCGCGCCCATGCCCGCGGCGCGTTGCTGGTCAGCCACTGCACCGGCGTCTTCGTCCTGGCCGCCGCGGGGCTGCTCGACGGGATGCGCGTGACCACCCACTGGAAGTGGACCGGCGAGCTGGCCACCCGCTTCCCGGAGCTGGAGGTCGACCCGTCGGTCCTCTACGTGGACAACGGCCGGATCATCACCGGGGCGGGAACGGCGGCCGGCGTGGACGCGCTGCTGCACCTGGTCCGCCGCGAGTGGGGTGCGAACGCGGCCAACTCCCTCGCCCGCGAGATGGTCGTGCCGGCGCACCGCGACGGCGGCCAGGCGCAGTTCATCGACGCCCCGGTGGCGGCCTGCGAGGACGACCGGCTGGGTGCGGTCCTGGAGTGGGCGCAGCAGCACCTGGCCGAGGAGATCAGCGTGGACCTGCTCGCCCGGCGCGCGCTGATGAGCCCGCGCTCCTTCGCCCGGCGGTTCAAGGCGACGACGGGGACCACGCCGCACGCCTGGCTGCTCGCGCGGCGCCTCGACGCGGCCGAGGTGCTGCTCGAGGAGTCCGACGCCTCGGTGGAGGAGATCGCCCGGCTGGTGGGTTTCGGCACCGCTGCCGGCCTCCGCGAGCAGTTCACCCGGCGTCGTGGCGTGGCCCCGCGCGCCTACCGGCAGACCTTCCGGTCAGGAGCCCGGACGGCGCCGGTGCAGCTCGACGGGCACCGGCCGTGGGCTGGCGGGGTGCGGGGCGACGAGCCCCTGGTCGAGGCGGAGCTGGGCCAGCCGGCGTAGCTCCGCGTAGGCCGGCCCCCCGAGGAGGGTGGTCAGCTCCGCGGCGTAGGTGTCCACCAGCGGCTCGGGGGCGACGTGCGCGGCCGGCGAGCCGGTGCACCACCAGTGCAGGTCGTGCCCACCCGGGCCCCAGCCGCGCCGGTCGAACTCCCCGACGGTCGAGACCAGGACCCGGGTGCCGTCGGGCCGCTCGACGTGCTCCTGCTCCCGGCGGATTGGCAGCTGCCAGCAGACGTCGGGCTTCGTGGTCACCGGGTGCAGGCCCTCGCGGAGCGCCATCCGGTGCAGGGCGCAGCCGGTGCCGCCGGCGAACCCGGGCCGGTTGAGGAAGACGCAGGCACCGTCGACGACGCGGGTGCGCAGCGAGCGGACCCCTTCCTCGGCGTCGTCCGCCGAGTCCTCCTCCGTCCACGCCCCCCGGCCGACGGCTGCCAGCTGCCAGTCCTCGTCGGCGAGGTCGGCGACCGCGGCGGTCACCCGGTGCAGGTCGTCCTCGTCGGTGAAGAAGGCGCCGTGGCTGCAGCACCCGTCGTCCGGCCGGCCCTCGACGACGCCGGCGCAGCCCCGGCCGAAGATGCAGGTCCACGCCGAGGTCAGCCAGGTCAGGTCCGCCCGCACCACGTGCTCGGGATCGGCGGGATCGGGGAACTCCACCCACTCCCGGGCGAAGTCCAGGGCGACCTCCTCCGGGGGCTCGTTCCACACCGGCCCAGCCTAGAAGGACCCCCTCCTCCTCCCGCTCCCTCCGCTCGCCGCGAGCCTCGGGAGGGGGCCAGGGCAGACTGGGCGCATGCGGCTCGGGGTGCTGGACGTCGGATCGAACACCGTGCACCTCCTGGTCGTGGACGCCCACCGCGGTGCGCACCCGACGCCGATGCACGACGACAAGTCCGTGCTGCGTCTCGCCGAGCACGTCGGCCCGGACGACGTGCTGTCCAAGGCGGGGGAGAAGGCCCTGCTCACGGCGGTGCAGGACGCCTGCGACCAGGCCGAGGCGCAGGTTTGCGACGAGTTCATGGCCCTGGTCACCTCCGCCATCCGCGAGGCGGCGAACGGGCTCGAGGTCCTCGACCGGGTGCGCGAGCGGACGGGCGTGGAGCTCCGGGTGCTCAGCGGGGAGGACGAGGCGCGGCTGACCTTCCTCGCCGTCCGCCGGTGGTTCGGCTGGAGCGCGGGCCGGCTGCTGGTGCTCGACATCGGCGGCGGCTCCCTGGAGCTCGCCGCCGGCGTCGACGAGGACCCCGAGGTCGCGCTCTCGCTGCCGCTGGGCGCCGGCCGGATGACCCGCCGGTTCCTGCCCACGGCGCGTGAGGGCGGTCGCCCCGACCTCGGGGCGCTCGACGCGCTGACCGAGCACGCCACCGGGCTGCTGGCTCCGGCCGCCGAGCAGATCGTCGCCCTCGGGCCGCCGGACCTGGTGGTGGCCACCAGCAAGACCTTCCGGACCCTCGCCCGCCTGGCCGGCGCCGCGCCGTCGTCGGCCGGGTTGCGCGTGCCCCGCGAGCTGACCGCCGTCGGGCTGGGGCAGGTGGTGGGCTTCGTCTCCCGCATCGAGTCGGCCGCACTGGCCGAGCTGCCGGGCGTGTCGGCCGACCGCGCGCACCAGGTTCCCGCAGGAGCGGTTGTCGCTGCCGCAACTCTGCGTGCGCTGGACGTACCGTGCGTGCGGATCTGTCCGTGGGCGCTGCGCGAGGGTGTCATCCTGCGCAGGCTGGACTCGATGGGAGGGGTGTGATGGCCGAACCGGACTGGAACCCGGACACGGGAGGACGCTCCCTCGCCGAGATCCTGCGCGAGGCCGGCATCGAGTCCGCCGCGCGTCAGCAGGCCCGGCGGCGCCGTTTCGACGACGACGACGACACCGGGATCCGCCAGCGGCGGGCCGACGACGCCGCGGCGGCCGAGCGCGCCGGGTACGGCCGCCGGCGCAGTGACCTCCAGTTCTCCGAGCCCGCCGCGCCCCCGGTGCGGCAGTCGCGGCCGCAGCGCGCCACCGCCGGCCCGTCGACGGCGGCCATCCCGGGGCTGCGCCCCGACCGCAAGCCCGGCGTCCCCCAGGTGTCGGCCCAGCCCTCCGCCCCCGTGCCGCCGTTGCGCCGGGCCGCCGAGGCGGCCGGGCCCCAGCGTTCCGCCGGCCGGGGCTCCGCTCGTCCGGACGGCCGCGAGGAGCGTCGCGGCGCCACCCGCACGGCGCAGCGCGAGTCCCACCCGCACACCGGGCCCATCCCCGTCGTCCGGGCCGACGACCTGCCCGAGACCGACTACGACGGCACGCCGCAGGAGAGCGCGCTGGCGTGGCTGCGGTTCGGTGGCGAGCTGCTGATCGCCCTCGCCGCGGGCGTGGGCATCTACTTCGCCGCGACGGTCCTCTGGGAGATGGTGCCGCGACTGGCGATGTTCCTCGCGCCGCTCGCCGTCACCGGGCTGGTGGCCGGCGTCAACCTGTGGCGGCACAAGCAGGGTGCCGAGCCGGTGGGCGCGCGACTGCTCGCGGTCCTGGTGTTCGCCGGCACCCTGCTCACGATCGCCCCGGCCGCCAGCCTGCTCGGCGCCTCCTGAGCGCGCCGGCCGGTGGCCTCGCCGGTCAGGCGTCGGTGGGCTGCTCCTCGCGCGAGCCGGCGAACTCCTCGACGATCGCCGCGGAGAAGGCGTCCAGGTCGTCGGGGTTGCGGCTGGTGACCAGGTTGCCGTCGACGACGACCTCCTCGTCCACCCAGTTCGCCCCGGCGTTGCGCAGGTCGGTCTGCAGCGACGGCCACGACGTCATGCGCCGGCCGCGGACGACGTCGGCCTCGATCAGCACCCAGGGGGCGTGGCAGATCGCGGCGACCGGCTTGCCGGCGTCGAAGAAGGCCTTCACGAACGTGACCGCGTCGGCGTCCGCGCGGACGAAGTCACCGTTGATGACGCCGCCGGGCAGGACCAGCGCGGCGTAGTCGTCGGGGTCGGCCGATCCGAGCTCGGTGTCGACCGTGCGCTTCTCGCCCTTGTCGATGTGGTCGTACGCGGTGATCGAGCCCGAGCTGAAGGAGACCAGTTCCGGCTCGGCGCCGGCCTCCTCGAGTGCCTGCCAGGGCCGGTCCAGCTCGACCTGCTCGACACCGTCGGTGGCCAGCACGGCCACCCTCATCCCGCTCAGTTCTCCAGCCATGGGGGCCGCGCTACCCGGTGGCGCGAGCGCACACACCCGGGCGCACTACGGTTTCGGGCACCGGAGAGCGCGGCCCGCCACGGCCCGCGCCCGACAGCTGGGAGCACGAGATGGCCTGGGCAGACCCCGTGGAGCAGCAGCGCAGCGCGTCCCGACCCGGGGTGCGGGCGTGACCGCGGCCGGCCGGCGCGGGCTGGCGATCGTCGGCGGCGGCAAGATGGGGGAGGCGCTGCTCTCCGGGCTGGTGCGTCGCGGGGGACCGGACGGCATCGTCGTCTGCGAGCGGAGTCCCGAGCGCGCCCAGCAGCTGGCCGAGCGGTACGGCGTCGGCACCGTCGACCTCGCCGGGGCGGCCGGGCGCGCGCGGGTGCTGCTGCTCGCGGTGAAGCCGCAGGACATCGACGGCCTGCTCGGCCGCATCGCCGCGCACGTCGACACCGGGCACCTGGTGGTGTCGATCGCCGCCGGGGTGCCGACCGCGCGGATCGAGGCCGCCCTTCCCGAAGGGGTGCCGGTGGTCCGGGTCATGCCGAACACCCCGGCCCTGGTCGACGAGGGGATGAGCGTCCTCTCCGCCGGGGCGCACGCGGGGGAGGCCGATCTCGACGAGGCCGAGGCGCTGCTGGCCGCGGTCGGCCGGGTGCAGCGGGTGCCGGAGGCCCAGCAGGACGCGGCGACGGCGTTGTCGGGCAGCGGTCCGGCCTACTTCTTCTACCTGGTCGAGGCGATGGTCGACGCCGGGATCCTGCTCGGCCTGCCCCGCACGCTGGCCGCCGACCTCATCGTGCAGACCGCGCTGGGCGCGGCGGTGATGATGCGGGACTCCGGCGAGCACCCCGTCCAGCTCCGCGAGGCAGTGACCAGCCCCGGGGGGACGACCATCGCGGCGATCCGCGAGCTGGAGCGGCACGGTGTGCGGGCCGCGCTGATCGCGGCCATCGAGGCCGCGCACGCGCGCTCCGTGGAGCTCGGAGTCGACAAGTCGTGAGGTCGACTCGTCGACGGTCACCGTGCGGAGCGGGCCGAACACGGTAGCGGCTGGCCGGCAGAAATCCGTGGACGCTGCGTGATCGATCGTTCACCGTGTCGCAGAACGCGCCGGAACGGCTGTGTCCCGTGTTGCATAGGTGTAGTTCTGCCTAGGACGGACCGGTCCGCCTGTTCGTTTCATCCATCGCATCCGTCACGCCCGTCCCCTTACGCTCAGTACCAGCGCATGCGTGTTCAGTTGCCGGTGGGGAAGCCGGCGCCACGACATGGGCCAGGTACCGGAGACGAAGACATGACCATGCCCCAGCGTCAGCACCAGCACGCCGCCACCGTCGTCCGTCCGGGGATGCCCGTCCCCCGCCCGATGGGCCGCCCGATGCCCGCAGCCGCCATGGCCCGCCCGGTGCCGGCCGCCCACCCCGCCGCCATGCCCGTCGGCCGCGCCGCCGTCCCGGCTCCGCGTGCCGCCGTCACCTTCCTGACCGTCGCCGAGGTCGCCTCGATGATGCGGGTCTCCAAGATGACCGTGTACCGCCTCGTCCACGCCGGCGAGCTCTCCGCCGTCCGCGTCGGCCGCTCCTTCCGCGTCCCGGAGCGCGCCGTGCAGGACTACCTGCGCGACGCCTACACCGACATCGCCTGATCCGCAGGGCGTTCCCCGCTCTTCCTCCGGTCGGGCCGTCCCGCGGCGACGTCGTCGCGGGGCGGCTCGGGTACGCTCGGTCGCCGAGCGACACCGGGGCGGACTCGGCGGTCGCGCTCGAGCTGTTCAATACGACGTCGGGAGCACCACGTGGGTTCGGTCATCAAGAAGCGGCGCAAGCGGATGGCGAAGAAGAAGCACCGCAAGCTGCTGAAGAAGACGCGCGTTCAGCGCCGCAACAAGAAGTGAGCTGACGCTCGTGCCGCCCGCGGTCGTCCTCGTCACCGGTGTGAGCCGGTGGCTGGGCGGTGCGCTGGCGGCCGAGCTCGCAGCGGACCCGTCGATCGAGCGGGTCATCGGCGTGGACACGGTCCCGCCGTCGCCGGCGATGCTGCGCCGGCTCGGTCGCACCGAGTTCGTGCGGGCCGACATCCGCAACCCGCTGATCGGCAAGGTCATCGGCGCGGCGTCGGTCGACACCGTGGTGCACATGAACATCAGCTCCACCCCCGCCGGTTCCGGCGGACGCGTGCCGATGAAGGAACTCAACGTCATCGGCACGATGCAGCTGCTGGCCGCCTGCCAGCGGGCCTCCTCGGTGCGCCGTTTCGTCCTCAAGTCGACGAGCGCGGTCTACGGCGCCTCCTCCCGGGACCCGGCGGTCTTCACCGAGTCGATGCAGGCCCGCCAGGTGCCCTCCGGCGGCTTCGCCAAGGACAGCGTCGACATCGAGGGCTACGTGCGCTCCTTCGCGCGGCGCCGGCCCGACGTCGACGTCGCGGTCCTGCGGTTCACCAACTTCATCGGGCCGCGGATCGACTCGCTGCTCACCGGCTTCCTCCGGATGCCCCTGGTCCCCACCGCTCTGGGCTACGACGCGCGCGTCCAGCTGCTGCACGAGGACGACGCGCTCGCCGTGCTCACCCGCGCGACCACCGGGAGCTTCACCGGCACGGTGAACGTCGGCGGCGAGGGAACGCTGCTGCTGTCGCAGGCCGTGCGCCGGCTCGGCCGCATCGAGATCCCGCTGCCCTCGCCCGCCCTCGGCTCGGTGGGCCGGCTCTCCCGCCGGTTCGGGTTCGTCGACTACTCGCCCGAGCAGATGCGATTCCTGAACTTCGGTCGCGTCGTGGACACCACGCGGTTGCGCACGGAGTTCGGCTACACCCCCCGATACTCGACGGCGGACGCGCTGGCCGACTACGCCCGCACGGTGCCCGCCGTCATCGACCCGAGGACGGTGCGGTCGGTGACCGGTGGCCTCCGTTCGTTGCTCACCCACGCCGGAGACGCGGCCACGGCCGTCGAGCGACGGCTCCGACCGGTCCCGCCACCGCCGGGACTGCGGGCGGTGCGCGATGCCTGAGGCCCGCGTGATCCCGCTGCGCCCCGACGACGACGAACCGTTCGTCCCGGTGTCCCCGCCGCCGGCCTGGGACGACCAGATCGCCGGCGGGCTGGACTTTCTGCAGCGCCGGGTCACCGGCGAGTACGACACCGACGAGTTCGGCTTCGACCCGGACCTGGCCGACCACGTGCTGCTGCCGATCCTGCGACCCTTCTTCCAGAAGTGGTTCCGGGTGGAGACCTTCGGCCTGGAGAACGTGCCCGCCGACAGCGGCGCGCTGGTGGTGGCGAACCACTCGGGAACCCTCCCGGTCGATGCGCTGATGACGACGGTGGCGCTGCACGACGAGCACCCCGCGTCCCGGCGCTTCCGGTTGCTGGGCGCGGACCTCGTGTTCGAGATCCCGGTGATCGGGGCGATGGCCCGCAAGCTCGGTGCGACGCTGGCCTGCAACGAGGACGCGGAGCGGCTGCTCACCGAGGGGGAGCTGGTCGGTGTCTTCCCCGAGGGGTTCAAGGGCATCGGCAAGCCGTTCCGCGACCGGTACACGCTGCAGCGGTTCGGTCGGGGCGGCTTCGTCTCGGCGGCGCTGCGCACCGGCGCCCCGATCATCCCGTGCGCGATCGTCGGCGCCGAGGAGATCTACCCGATGATCGGCAACGCGAAGACCCTCGCCCGGGTGCTGGGGCTGCCGTACTTCCCGATCACGCCCACGTTCCCGCTGCTCGGTCCGCTGGGCCTGGTGCCGTTGCCCTCGAAGTGGCTGATCGCCTTCGGTGAGCCCATCGAGACGGCGTCGTACGGCCCCGCGGCCGCCGAGGACCCGATGCTGGTCTTCAACCTGACCGACCAGGTGCGGGAGACCATCCAGCACTCGCTCTACCAGCTGCTGCTGCGCCGCCGGAGCGTGTTCGGCTCCTAGCCGAGGGGCCGGCTCACCAGGGGAGCTTGTTGCGGCGGCGCAGCGCGACCGCGCCGCCCACCAGGCCGCCGGACACGGCCGCGGCGGCAACCGTCGGCACGCCGATCTTCGCCGCCTTGCGGCCGGTGCGGAAGTCGCGGATGGTCCATCCGCGCTGCTTGGCGGCCGCGCGCAGCTCCGTGTCGGGGTTGACCGCCACGGCGGTGCCGCAGAGGGACAGCATCGGCAGGTCGTTGGCCGAGTCGCTGTAGGCGGTGCACCGGGCGAGGTCGAGGCCCTCGCGCTCGGCGAGCGCCAGCACGGCCTCCGCCTTGGCCGGGCCGTGCATCATCTCGCCGACCAGCCGACCGGTGTACTGGCCGTCGACCACTTCGGCGACGGTGCCCAGGGCGCCGGTGAGGCCCAGCCGCTGGGCGATGATAGAGGCCAGCTCCACCGGCGTCGCGGTCACCAGCCACACCCGCTGCCCGGCGTCGAGGTGCTTCTGGGCGAGGGCGCGGGTGCCCGACCAGATGCGGTCGGCCATCAGCTCGTCGTAGATCTCCTCGCCGGCCTGCACGATCTCGGCGACCGTCCGGCCGGCCACGAACGCCAGCGCGTTCTCCCGGATGGTGTGCATGTCGTCGGCGCTCTCGTTGCCGGCGATGCGGAACTTGGCCTGCTGCCAGACGAATCCGGCCAGGTCACGGGTGGTGAAGTACTTCCGGGCCGCCAGCCCACGGGCGAACCAGAACAGCGAGGCGCCCATCATCATCGTGTTGTCGACGTCGAAGAAGGCGGCGCCGGTCAGGTCCGGGTCGATGGTCGCGGGAGCCGTGACGTCCGCGGCGGCAGCGGAGGCCGCACCCGCCACGTGGGCGCGGGTGTCCTCGTCGCCCTCGACGACAGGCCGCCCGGCGCGGCGGCCGCGCACCGACAGTCGCGGCACAGCGACCTCCCTGTACTCGATCCGCCCCGGTCGCCCGGCCGGCGTCCGATCCCGACGACTGCGACCCTAGCGGCACCGGCGGAGCGGGTCAGGTCGTGGTCAGCAGTTCCCCACGGTCGCCAGCGGAGGCAGGCAGATCCGGATCGGTCCCGGCAGCGGCACCGCGATGGCCGGGGGCGTCGTGGTCCGGCTCGTCGTCGCCGAGCTGCCGCCCGGCAGCGGGGGCAGGAGCTGGCCCGTCGGCAGCGTGCCGCCCCCGGCCGAGGGCTCCGGGGCCGGGACGTCGCTGGTGCCCGGCGTCGGGACGGCCACGCCCGGTGCACCGCCCTCGGACGCGGGTGGCGCCGGAGCGGTCGTGGGTGCGGGCGCGCCACCGGCGCCGGTGGCCGAGGGGGGCGGAACCGGTGCCTCGCCGGGCAGCGGGGCCGGGGTCTCGGCCACGCAGATGCCGGGCACGGGGCCCAGGGCGTCGGTGCCGACGGTGGCCGGGCCGGACGGGCAGTCCAGCGCGATGACGAGTCCGGCGGTCCGCGTCGTCAGCGACTCGAGCAGGTCCACCGACTCGGCGTAGGCGGCCTCGGCCGGAGCGGGGACGGCCGAGCCCAGGGCGGTGAGCCCGGCGGCCTGGTGGTGGGTCCAGACCTCGAGGTCCTCGAGGGCGTCGGCGTCGCGGTCGGCCACCGCCCGCGCGGTGAGCAGGGCGGCCCCCTCGGCGGTCTGCTGGTCCATCAGCCGGAGCGTCTGCTCGGCGAGGTCGGCCTTCCCGGTGACCGCCCGCAGCTCCTCCAGCCGGGTGCTGGCCAGCTCGAGGAGCGTCTGGCCGCGGCTGTCCCCGGCGAGCGCCAGCTGGGTCTGCTCGGTGCCGCGCTTCAGGTCGTAGAGGGGGTCCCCGGGCTGCGCGCCGGCGGCGACGGCCACGAGCGCGGCGAGGCCGGTGACGCCCACGGCGACACCCGCCAGCCCCGCCGTCAGCCGGCCGCGCCAGCGGGACGGCTGACGGTCGACGGCCCGGAGCGCGAGCAGCCGGGACGCCAGGGGGCGCGGAGCGGGCTGCGGCGTCCGGACGGCCGCCATCGCGACCAGCCGGGCACGGGCGCGCGCCCGGTAGGCCGGGTCGGGCTCGTCGTCGAGGACGGCGGAGAGGCTCTGCAGGCGGGCCAGGACCTCGGTCTCGGGATCGCCCGCGGCCACCGCCCCGTGCGTCGTCTCACCAGGAGTCGTCGTGCCGTGGTGCCGGATCACTCTCGACCTCCCGTCCTGTCCGCCGACCGGGTCCGCCCGTCGTGGGGGGACCGCTCCGGAGGGCACAACGACGCGGCGTGGCTCCCGGTTACGCCCGGGACCGCGACGTCGCTCATCGCAGGCCCTCGGGCAGGAGCCCCGCCAGCCGCCGGACCGCCCGGTGCTGCAGCGCCTTGATGGCGCCGTCCTTCTTGCCCATGATCTCGGCAGTCTCGGAGACGGACAGACCATGCAGGAAGCGCAGCACGATGCACTCCTGCTGCTCGCTCCCCAGCTGTTGCACGCAGGCCAGGAGCTGCTGGTTGGTGAGGTGCTGCAGGACGGCGTCCTCGGGCCCGTCGGTGACGCGGTCGGCGTCGCGCATGTCGGCGGTGCTGACCTCCAGGCGGAACCGGCTGCTCTTCACCTGGTCGCGGATGATGTTGCGGGCGATCGTGACCAGCCAGGCGCCGACGTCGCGCCCCTGGAAGGACAGCGAGTCGATCCGCCGCAGCGCGCGCACGAAGGTCTCGCTGGTGACGTCCTCGGCCGTGGCCCGGTCCCCGACCCGGTGGTAGGCGTAGCGGTGGACCAGCGTGACGTAGTGGTCGTAGAGCCGGCCGAACGCTTCCGCGTCACCCTCCTGGGCCTGACGGACCAGCGCCCAGACGTCGACGGCGCCGTCGGCCGCACCCACCTCCGCCGCGGCGAGCTCGTCGGCCACCTCTGCCGGAAGGTCCGCGGTGTCCGGGACCTCGGTCGGCACGCCGTCCTCGGCGGTCGCCGGCGGGCCCACCGTCACCTCCGGGTCGGGGTGCTCGTTCACCGGGTGACCGTCGGGCACGGGCTGCGCGTCGGGGAGCGCGGCGTCGGGGAGACCGTCGTCGGGGAGTGCGGCGTCGGGGAGTGCTTCGGTGCTCGTCCGCGGGAAGGGGGTCGGTCGCGGGCGGGGAGGAGCGGGCGCGCCGGCCGGCCGTTCGGCGTCCAGGGGTGCGGGCATGCGGGCGATCGACCTCCTCGTCGGCCCGCTGTGCCTGGACCGTCTCGTGGACCTCGCACGCCCACGACGGCGCGCGCGGGCTGCGGTGCAGGCCCCATGGTGACAACATCGCCCGTGCTCGTCCACGGCAGCCTCGCCGTGCGCGTCCGAGGAACGCGCGCCGGTGGCCGGTTGTCGCCCCCTGACGACAGGAGACCTCCGTGTCCGACGCAGGCACTTCGCTGGCCGCACTGGTCCGCGCGGCCGCCGAGCGCGACCCCGCCGCCCCGGCGGTGGTCGCCGGTGACCAGCGGCTCAGCTGGGGCGAGCTCGACGCGGCCGTCGACCGGGTCGCGGCCGGCTATGCCGAGCGGGGCATGGCGACCGGCAGCCGTGTCGCGGTCCAGCTCCCCAACGGGCTGGACTGGCTCCGGGCGGTGCTCGGGGCCCTGCGCGCGGGCCTCACCGTCGTCCCGGTCAACACCGCCTACACCGACCCGGAGCTCGAGTACGTCCTCACCGACTCCGGGGCCGAGCTGCTGGTCGCCGTCGCCGAGCGGAGCTCGCTCGCGGGCGTGCCGGTGTGCCCGGGCCCGCCCACGGCGGACGGTCCGGTGCCGGCGGTGGCCGACGACCCCGCGGCACTGGCCTTCCTCTGCTACACCAGCGGCACGACCGGGCGGCCGCGCGGCGCGATGCTCACCTCGGGCGCGCTGCGGGCGAACCAGGAGCAGTGCCTGGCGATGACCCCGCCCCCCGTCCGAGGTGACGACCGCGTGCTGCTGGTCCTCCCGCTCTTCCACGTCTACGGGCTGAACGCCGGCTTCGGGCTGGTCGCCGCGACCGGCGCCTGCGCGGTCCTGGAGGAGACCTTCGACCCCCGGGCGTCCCTGGCGCTGATGGCCGCCGAGCAGGTGACCGCCGTCCCCGGCGCGCCGCCGATGTACCAGGCGTGGCTGGCCACCGCCGACGCCGCCGGTAGCGACGCCGACCTCCGCCGTGCCTTCGCCGCCGTGCGGGTCGCCTCGGCCGGTGCGGCGCCACTGCCCGAGGGCGTGTGGCGCGCCATGCGCGACCGGGCCGCGGTCACGGTGTGGGAGGGCTACGGCCTGACCGAGGCCGCCCCCGTGGTCGCCAGCACCCTGGCGACCGGCCGGGCCAAGCCCGAGTGCATCGGTGGACCGGTGCCGGGGCTGGAGCTCGTCCTCCGGGACACCGCCGCGGTGGGCGCGGTCACCGTCGACCTGCCCGACGAGGAGACCGGGACGGGGGAGGACGACGGCGGCGACAACGACGAGGGGCCGGGCGAGATCTGGGTGCGGGGGCCCAACCTGTTCGCCGGCTACTGGCCCGACGGCGCCGACGGTCCCGACGCCGACGGGTGGCTGGGCACCGGTGACCTCGCCTACCGCGACGCCGACGGCGACCTGCACCTGGTCGACCGCCGCAGCGACCTGATCCTGGTCAGCGGGTTCAACGTCTACCCGGCCGAGGTCGAGCGGGTGCTCGACCAGCACCCCGCCGTCGTGGAGAGCGCCGTCATCGGGGTGCCCGACCCGCGCACGGGGGCCGCCGTGCGCGCCGTCGTCGTCCTCGCCCCGGGCGAGCGGCTGACCGTCGAGGAGCTGCAGGCGTACGCCGGGGAGTCCCTGGCCCGGTACAAGGTGCCGACGTCGGTGCACTTCCTCGCCTCGCTGCCGCACTCGCTCACCGGCAAGGTGAGCCGGGCGCGGCTGCGCGAGCTCGGCCTGACCGGCGCCGACGCCGACGCCGTGGTGCCGGCCGGGAGCCCGGCCGATGGCTGAGCCGCGGCTGCAGCTGCTCGGCCGGGACGGCTGCCACCTGTGCCTGACGGCCGCCGAGCAGCTCCGGCCGGTCGCCGCCGAGGCCGGGCTGGAGGTGGTCGACGTCGACGTCGACACCGACGCGGAGCTCCAGGCGGAGTACGGCGACCGGGTGCCGGTGCTCCTGCTCGACGGCCGCGAGCACTCGTACTTCACGCTCGACGTCCCCCGGCTCCGGCGAGATCTCGGACTCCGCTGACCCCCTTCCGGGTGGGGCCTGACCTGCGGATACGGTGGTCTCCACCACAACCGGGGGGATCAGCCCTGGTCAGCGGGTCGTCGCCCGTCCGGCGACTTTGTTCCTGCGTTCACAAGCGGTTACCGTGGCGGACGCGAGCGCATCCTGCCGCTCGCGTCCCGATGTCGCACATCCCGCGCCCGGCGCCCGCCGGGCCTCCCGGGTGCGACCGCTGTGGAGAGCCCGTGATCCAGCCACGGCCCCGGACCATCCCGGAGGCCACCGTCGCGCGTCTGGCCGTGTACCTGCGGGTGCTCACCGGTCTCGCCGACGGCGGTCGGACCACCGTGTCCTCCGGTGACCTGGCCTCGGCCGCCGGGGTGAACCCCGCGGGGCTGCGCAAGGACCTCTCGCACCTGGGCTCCTGCGGTGTCCGCGGCGTCGGCTACGACGTCGTCGCCCTCCGCGAGCGGATCGCCCGCGTGCTCGGCGCCGAGCGGTCCCGCGCCTGCGTCCTGGTCGGCATCGGCAACCTCGGGACGGCGCTGGCCGACTACGCCGGCTTCGGCAGCCGCGGTTTCCGCTTCGTCGGCCTCTTCGACGCCGCACCCGCGCGGGTCGGGCAGCGGATCGGCGGCCTGACCGTGCAGCCGATGGCCGAGCTGGAGTCGACCGTGGCCGAGGCCGAGGTCTCCATCGGGGTCATCGCGACACCGGCCGAGGTCGCGCAGTCGGTCTGCGACCGGCTGGCGGCGGCCGGGGTGAGGAGCATCTTGAACTTCGCGCCGGTGACCCTCGCGCCCCCTGAGGGTGTCGACGTCCGCCCGGTCGACCTGTCCGTGGAGCTCCAGGTGCTGGCGTTCCTCGGTCAGCAGCGCACGGCGAGCGCGGCGGAGGTGACCGCGTGAGCCTGCTCGCGGTGGGCGTCAGCCACCAGACCGCCCCCGTGGCGCTGCTCGAGCAGTTCGCCATGACCGCCGATGACCGGGTGAAGGCCCTGCACGAGCTGGTCGGCAGCGACCACGTCACCGAGGCGCTCGTGCTGGCCACCTGCAACCGCATCGAGGTCTTCGCCGAGGTGGACCGCTTCCACGGGGGCGTCACCGACGTCGGCCGGGTGCTGGCCCGGCAGGCCGGCGCCACCGTCGAGGAGCTCTCCCCGTACGTGACCGTCCACTACGAGGACCAGGCGGTCGAGCACCTGTTCACCGTGGCTGCCGGGCTGGACTCGATGGTCGTCGGGGAGACCCAGGTCCTCGGCCAGCTGCGCGCCGCCTACGCGCTCGCCCGCGAGGAGGGCACCGTCGGCCGCGCCCTGCACCCGGTGGCCCAGCGGGCCCTGCGGGTCGGCAAGCGGGTGCACTCCGAGACCGGCATCGACAAGGCCGGCGCCTCGCTGGTGTCGGTGGCGCTGGACCGCGCCGAAGCGCGGATCGGCAGCCTGGGCGGGCGGCCCGTCCTCGTCGTCGGAGCCGGGTCGATGGGCGCGCTGGCGGCCACCACGCTGGCCCGCCGGGGCGCCGACGTCGTGGTCAGCAGCCGCACCGATGCCTCCGCCGAGCGCCTGGCCGAGACCGTCGGTGGCCGTCCGGCACCCCTGGACCGGCTGGCCGAGGAGCTCGCCGCGGCCGACCTGCTGCTCACCTGCACGGGCGCGACCGGGCTGGTCGTCGGCACCGACGTCGTCACCGCCGCGATGGCCGCCCGGAGCGGGTCCGAGCGCGCCGGCCGGCCGCTCGTGGTCGTCGACCTCGCGCTGCCCCGTGACGTCGACCCGGGCGTCGCGGCGATCCCCGGCGTGCACGTGGTCGATCTCGCCCTGCTCCAGGGCGAGCGTGGCGACGGCAGCGGCCCCGTGGCGGCCGACGACATCCGCAGCGCCCGCGCGATGATCGAGGCCGAGACGGCCCTGCTGCGGGCCGAGCGCCGCGCCGCCGAGGTCGGCCCCACGGTCTCCGCCCTCCGCTCGCAGGCCGCCGAGGTCGTCGACGCCGAGCTGCTGCGCCTGGCCGGCCGGCTGCCCGACCTGGACACCCGCGCGCGGGCCGAGATCGCCCGAACCGTGCGCCGCGTCGTCGACAAGCTGCTCCACGAGCCGACCGTGCGGGTCAAGGAGCTGGCCGCGACGCCCGGGGGCACCGACTACGCCGGCGCGCTGCGCGCCCTCTTCGGTCTGGGCATCGACGCCGACGTGACGCCCGGCTCCGGCCGCCTGGCCGACGCGGTCACCGTCGACCCCGAGCGCACGGGAGGAGCGGCGTGACCGCCACCGATCTCCAGGGCGCGGCCTCGGCCGCCGGGGTGCCGGGTGCCCCGCTCCGCCTGGGTACCCGGGCCAGCGAGCTCGCCCGCACGCAGTCGCAGACCGTCGCCGACGCGATCACGGCCGCCACGGGCGTCCCGGTCGAGCTGGTGCTGATCAGCACCGAGGGCGACCGTTCCTCGGCGGCGATCGCCCAGCTCGGCGGCACCGGCGTCTTCGTGGCGGCGATCCGCCGGGCCCTGCTCGACGGCGAGGTCGACCTCGCCGTGCACAGCTACAAGGACCTGCCGACCGCACCCGAGCCCGGCCTGATCCTCGCCGCCGTCCCGGCCCGCGAGGACCCGCGCGACGCCCTGGTCGCCCGGGACGGGCTGACCCTCGGCGAGCTGCCGGCGGGCTCGCGCATCGGGACCGGCGCCCCGCGTCGGGTCGCCCAGCTGCGGGCCCTGGGCCTCGGTCTGGAGGTCGTGCCGATCCGCGGCAACGTCGACACCCGCCTCGGCCGGGTCCCCGGCGCCGGGAACGGCCCCGGCGACCTCGACGCCGTCGTGCTCGCCCGGGCCGGGCTGAACCGCATCGGCCGGCTGGCGCCGATCACCGAGACCCTCGACCCGCTGCAGGTCCTGCCGGCTCCCGCCCAGGGCGCTCTGGCCGTGGAGTGCCGCACCAGCGACGCCCGCACCCGGGAGCTGCTCGGCCGGCTCGAGGACGCCCCCACCCGCGCCTGCGTGGTGGCCGAGCGCGCCACTCTCGCCGCCCTCGAGGCCGGCTGCAGCGCCCCGGTGGCCGCCTACGCCGAGGTGGCCGAGGGCGAGGACGGTCCCGAGCTGTTCCTCCGCGCCTCGGTGACCGCGATCGACGGCAGCGACGGCGTGCGCGGCTCGGTGACCGGCCCGCTGGCCGACGCCGCCGCGCTCGGCCGGGCGCTGGCCGACGACCTGCTCGACCGCGGCGCGGCCGAGCTCATGGCGGTCGGCGGGTGACCGCCCCGTCGCGGTCCCGCCGCGCACCGCACCCCCAGACCCCCGCAACGGCCCGCACCCGGGCCATGACAGACGCCCGAGTTCCTCGGGCCAGGATCAGGAGCACGCGATGACGCGCTTCCGCAAGACCGCAGGCCAGTCGGGCCGGGTCGTCTTCGTCGGCGCCGGCCCCGGTGACCCCGGCATGCTGACCGCCCGCGCCACCGCCGCGCTGGCCGAGGCCGCCGTGGTGCTGGTCGACCCCGACGTGGCAGCACCTCTCCAGGACGCCGTCCGCGAGGCGAACCCGGGCACCGAGCTCACGCCGGTCTCCGGCGAGCCGGCCGACATCGCCAAGGGCGCGGTGGCCGCCGCCAAGAGCGGCTCGGTCGTGGTCCGGCTGGTGCACGGTGACCCCTACACCTCGGACGAGGCGATCAAGGAGGTGCTGGCCGTGGCCCGCACCTCGGTGCCCTTCGACATCGTGCCGGGTGTGGCGACCTCGACCGCGGTGCCGGCCTTCGCCGGTGTCGCCATGGGCAGCACGACGCTCACCGCCGACCTGCGCAGCGGCGCGGACCTCGCCGCGCTGGCCGCCGCGACCGCCGCGACCAGTGGCACCCTCGTGCTGCAGGGCTCCGCCGAGGAGCTGCCCGACGCCGCCGCCCGGCTGATCGAGGGTGGGCTGTCCGGCAGCACCCCGGTCGTCGTCACCACCGGCGGTTCCGGCACCGGGCAGAAGAGCGTCGCCGCCAAGCTCGCGGCCGTCGCCGAGAAGAACGCCGGCCTGGACCCGCTGAGCGGCCCGGTCGTGGCCACCATCGGGTCGGTGGTCGACAAGCGCGCCCGCATGTCGTGGTGGGAGAGCCGGCCGCTGTTCGGCTGGCGGGTCCTGGTGCCGCGCACCAAGGACCAGGCCGGCGACATGAGCGACCGGCTGCGCGCCTACGGCGCCGTCCCCGTCGAGGTGCCGACGATCGCCGTGGAGCCGCCGCGCAGCCCCGCGCAGATGGACCGCGCGATCAAGGGCCTGGTCACCGGCCGCTACGGCTGGATCGTGTTCACCTCCGTCAACGCGGTGAAGGCCGTCCGCGAGAAGTTCGCCGAGCTGGGGCTCGACGCCCGCGCGTTCGCCGGCGTCAAGGTCGCCTGCGTGGGCGAGCAGACCGCCCAGTCGGTCCGCGACTTCGGCATCGTGCCGGAGCTGCTGCCCACCGGTGAGCAGTCCAGCCAGGGCCTGCTGGCCGACTTCCCCGAGTTCGACGACGTGCTGGACCCGATCAACCGGGTGCTGCTGCCGCACGCCGACATCGCCACCGAGGTCCTCGCGGCCGGGCTGGTCGAGCGCGGCTGGGAGGTCGACGACGTCACCGCCTACCGGACCGTCCGGGCGGCCCCGCCGCCGGCGCCGGTGCGCGAGGCGATCAAGGGCGGCGGCTTCGACGCGGTGTGCTTCACCTCGTCGAGCACGGTGCGCAACCTGGTCGGCATCGCCGGCAAGCCGCACGCCAAGACCGTCGTCGCGGTGATCGGCCCGCAGACCGCGGCCACCGCGCAGGAGTTCGGCCTGCGGGTGGACGTGCAGCCGGAGACCGCGGCCGTGGCGCCGCTGGTCGACGCGCTGGCGGAGTACGCGCTGTCGCTGCGCGAGGCGGAGGACGGCGAGGGCAAGTGACCTCCGCAGGGGGAGCGAACCCGGGCTTCGCGCGCGGGCGTCGGCTGCGGTCGACGCCCGCGCTGCGGCGGCTCACCGCGCAGACCCGGGTGGCCCCGGCCGACCTGGTGCTGCCGGTCTTCGTCAAGGAGGGCATCGACGCGCCGGTCGCCATCGGCTCGATGCCCGGCGTCGTCCAGCACACCCACGACTCGCTGCGGAAGGCCGCGCACGAGGCGGCCGAGGCCGGTATCGGCGGGCTGATGCTGTTCGGCATCCCGTCGGAGAAGGACGCAGCGGGGTCGCAGGCCGACGCCGCCGACGGCGTGGTCAACGTGGCGCTGCAGAACCTGCGCGCCGACCTCGGCGACGAGCTCGTGCTCATGGCCGACCTGTGCCTGTGCGAGTACACCGACCACGGCCACTGCGGCGTCGTCACCCCCGCCGGCGTGGTCGACAACGATCCCACGCTGGACCGGTACGCCGCCGTGGCCATCGCGCAGGCCCGGGCCGGCGCCCACCTGGTGGCCCCCAGCGGGATGATGGACGGCCAGGTCGCGGCGATCCGCGCCGGCCTGGACAGCGCCGCGTTCACCGAGGTGCCGATCCTCGCCTACGCCGCCAAGTACGCCTCGGGCTTCTACGGCCCGTTCCGCGAGGCCGCCGAGGGCGCGCCGCAGTTCGGCGACCGCTCGACCTACCAGATGGACCCGCCGAACGCCGACGAGGCGCTGCGCGAGGTCGCGCAGGACCTCGCCGAGGGCGCGGACGCCGTCATGGTGAAGCCCGCGCTGCCCTACCTCGACATCGTGGCGCGGGTCGCCGACGCGGTGCAGGTGCCGGTGAGCGCGTACCAGGTCAGCGGCGAGTACGCGATGGTCGAGGCGGCTGCGGCCAACGGCTGGATCGACCGGGAACGCGCCATCCTGGAGACCCTCACCGCGATCCGGCGGGCCGGGGCCGGCCAGGTGCTCACCTACTGGGCGGTCGAGGCCGCCCGGCTGCTCGCCCGCGGCTGAGCCGATGGCCGCGACCGCGGAGGACTACGTCGAGCCCGGGGGCTCGTGGCGCCCGTTCTGGATCGTCCTCGCGGTCGCGGTGCTCGCCGTCGTGCTCGAGCTGGTGTTCCCCGGCCCGGATCTCCCGGTCCTGGCGTGGGGGGCCCTGGGGGTGGTGCTCGCCATCGTGGCCACCGGCTGCCTGGCCGGTCGCCGGCTCTGGACGGTGCGGGTCGACGGGAGAGGCGGCGAGGGGGCGCTGAGCGTCGGTCGCGAGCGGGTGCCGCTCGCCGACATCGACGCCGACCACCTGGCTGCGGTCGAGGCGGGCGTCGACGCCGGGGCCCCGGTGCTGGGCGGCGGGTGGACCGTGCCGCAGGGGCGCACCGGGCTGCCGCTGCGCCTCGCCGACGGGCGGACCGTGCTCGTTCCCACACGGGACCCGGCCGCCCTGCGGACGGCACTGCTCACGGCGAAGGGGACACTGGGACCGTGACCTCGCCGGACAGCTCGCCCTTCCCCTACGAGGCGCCGGTCTCGGCCGGCCTCTTCGCCCGCGGCCAGGAGATCACCCCCGGTGGTGTCAACTCCCCGGTGCGCGCGTTCCGCGCCGTGGGCGGGACGCCACGGTTCATGGTGGAGGCCTCCGGCCCCTGGATCACCGACGCCGACGGCCGCCGCTACGTGGATCTGGTGAGCTCCTGGGGCCCGATGATCCTGGGCCACGCCCACCCCGCCGTGGTCGACGCCGTCGCCACCGCGGCCCGTCGTGGCCTCTCCTTCGGCGCGCCCACCGAGGGCGAGCTGGACCTCGCCGAGGAGATCCGCTCGCGCGTGGCGCCGGTCGAGCGGGTCCGGCTGGTCAACTCCGGGACCGAGGCGGTGCTGTCGGCCGTCAGGCTGGCCCGCGGCGCCACCGGCCGCCCGCTGGTCGTCAAGTTCGCCGGCAACTACCACGGCCACGTCGACGCGCTGCTCGCCTCGGCGGGCTCCGGCGTCGCCACGCTGGGCCTGCCCGACACCCCCGGGGTGACCACCGGCGCCGCCGCGGACACGATCGTCCTGCCCTACAACGACGTCGCCGCCGTCGAGGCGGTGTTCGCCGAGAAGGGGGCGCAGATCGCCTGCGTCATCTCCGAGGCCGCCCCGGGGAACATGGGCGTCGTCCCGCCGCTGGAGGGCTTCAACGCCGAGCTGCGACGGATCACCGCGGCGCACGGCGCGCTGCTGGTCCTCGACGAGGTCATGACCGGCTTCCGGGTCTCCCGGTCGGGCTGGTACGGGCTGGACCCGGTCGAGGCCGACCTGTTCACCTTCGGCAAGGTCATGGGTGGCGGGCTGCCCGCCGCGGCGTTCGGCGGCCGGGCCGACCTCATGGACCACCTGGCGCCGAGCGGACCGGTCTACCAGGCGGGCACCCTCTCGGGGAACCCGGTGGCGGTGGCCGCAGGCCTCACCACGCTGCGCCTGTGCACCGACGAGGTCTACGCGCGGTGCGACGAGACGTCGGCCGTGCTGCGCGGTGCGGCCAGCGCCGCGTTGTTCGCCGCCGGGGTGCCGCACCGGGTGCAGCAGGCGGGCAACATGTTCTCGATCTTCTTCGTGCCCGACGAGCGGCAGGTGCGCGACTACGACGACGCCCGCACCCAGGACGTCGCCCGCTACACCGCCTTCTTCCACGCCCTGCTCGCCCGCGGGGTCTACCTGCCGCCGTCGGCCTTCGAGGCCTGGTTCGTCAACGCCCAGCTGACCGGCGAGGCCCTGGACCGCGTGCTCGAGGCGCTGCCCGCCGCAGCCCGTGCCGCCGCCGCGGTCCCGGGGGACGGGCGGCCCGCCGACCAGGACCTCTCCGAGGTGAGCTCGTGAGCGAGCGGACCACCGTGCACCTGCTGCGCCACGGAGAGGTGCACAACCCGGGCAAGGTGCTCTACGGCCGGCTGCCCGGGTTCCGGCTCTCGTCGGCCGGCGAGGGGATGGCCCGGCGCGCGGCCGCCTGGTTCGACGGGCACGACGTCGTCCACCTGGTCTCCAGCCCGCTGGAGCGCGCCCGGCAGACCGCTCAGCCGCTCGCGGACGCCACGGGGCTGCGCGTGGGGATCGACGACCGGCTGATCGAGGCCGGCAACGCCTTCGAGGGCATGGCCGTGGCCGGTGGTGGGGCGGGGGTGTTCGCCGCGCCCCGCAACTGGTGGAAGCTGCGCAACCCCTTCCGGCCGTCGTGGGGCGAGCCCTACGTGGAGATCGCCGCGCGCATGGTCGCCGCCGTCGAGGCCGCCCGGGACGCCGCCCGCGGGCACGAGGCGGTGCTGGTCAGCCACCAGCTGCCGATCTGGACCACCCGGCTGCACCTCGAGGGCCGCCGCTTCGCGCACGACCCGCGCCGCCGGGAGTGCGCCCTGGCCAGCGTCACCTCGGTCACCTACGACGGCGACCGGCTGCTCGGCGTCACCTACGCGGAGCCCGCGGGCGCCACCGATCCGGACGCGGTGCCGGGCGCATGAGGAGGATCGCGGTCGCGCTGCTCGCTGGCGCCCTCCTGGCCGGGTGCTCCACCGGCTCCGACGCCGTCGACGTCAACAACGGTGGCGAGTTCCGCTTCGTCGCGGGCACCCCGCGCGGCGAGGTCATCCCCGCGGACGAGCGCGCCTCGGCGCCCGAGTTCTCCGGCACGCTCCTGGGCGGCGGGGAGTTCTCCTCGGCCGAGCTCGACGGCGAGGTCGCCGTCCTCAACTTCTGGGGCTCCTGGTGCCCGCCCTGCCGGGTGGAGACGCCGGAGTTCCAGGAGGTGTACGCGGACGTGCGCGACCAGGGTGTGGAGTTCCTCGGCATCAACGTGAAGGAGACCAGCGACCAGTTCGCGCTGGCCTTCGTCGAGAAGTTCGGCATCGAGTTCCCCTCGGTCTACGACCCCCGGGGCGAGGTGGCGCTGGCCTTCCGCGACTACCCGGCCACGGCCATCCCTTCGACCATCGTGCTGGACCGCGACGGCCGGGTGGCCGCTGTCTACACGGCCGAGGTGTCGCAGGAGGACCTGCGCGCCACCCTGGACCTGGTGCTGGCGGAGGAGACCTGACGTGGGGGAGACCTTCGCCGAGCTCGTGACCGACGGCCCGCTGCTCGTGGCCGCGGCGGTCGCGGCGCTCGTGGGCCTGATCAGCTTCGCCTCGCCGTGCGTCCTGCCGCTCGTGCCCGGCTACCTGTCCTACGTCGCCGGGCTGGTCGGCGCCGGTGCCCGCGAGACCGTGCCCGCTCCGGTGGGTGGCGCGGGTGCGACGGCGACCGCGGTCCGGGTCGACGAGCGATCCCCGCGCGGGCGCATGGTGCTGGGCGCGGTGCTCTTCGTGCTCGGCTTCACCGCGGTCTTCGTCGCGATCAGCACCGCCTTCGGGGGCCTGGGTCGGTTGCTCCTGGTGCACAACGAGGCCATCACCCGGGTCATGGGGGTGGTCACCGTCGTCGTCGGCCTCGGCTTCCTCGGCTGGCTGCCGCTGCTGCAGCGGACCAAGCGGCTGTCGCTGCGCCCGGGTGTGGGCCTCGCCGGGGCGCCGCTCCTCGGGGTCGTCTTCGGGCTGGGCTGGACGCCCTGCCTCGGCCCGACCCTCGCCGCCGTGCAGAACCTCGCCTTCTCCGAGGCGACCGCCGGCCGGGGGGCCTTCCTCGGTCTCGCCTACTGCCTCGGGTTGGGCGTGCCGTTCGTGCTGGTGGCCCTGGGCGCGCGCTGGGCGCTGGGCGCGACGACGTTCCTGCGCAAGCACGCGCGGGCCGTCACCCGGTTCGGTGGCGTGGTGCTGGTGGTCGTCGGGCTGCTCCTGGTCACCGGGGCGTGGACCGGGATGATGGAGTGGCTGCGTTCGTGGCTGGCCGCCGGTGGGTTCCTGGAGACCTCGCTGTGAGCGTCGAGGCGCCCGCCCGGCCCGACACCCCGCCGTCGCCGCCGTCGAGGCCGTCGGCGGGTCGTCGGGTGGCGGGTTTCCTGCTGCGCGCCTGGCGGCGGCTGACCGCCATGCGGACGGCGATCATCCTGCTGTTCCTGCTGGCGCTCGCCGCTGTCCCGGGCTCGCTGCTGCCGCAGCGCTCGCTCTCGCAGAACAACGTGCGCGGGTACTTCGCCGACCACCCGGACCTCGCGCCGGTCCTGGACAAGCTCTACCTGTTCGACGTCTTCAGCTCGCCGTGGTTCGCCGCGATCTACCTGCTGCTCTTCATCTCCCTCATCGGGTGCGTGCTGCCGCGGGCCGCCGAGCACTTCCGGTCGCTGCGCACCCCGCCGCCGCCCGCGCCGCGCAACCTCCTGCGGCTGCCCGACTCCGGCTGCCTGGAGAGCCCGCTGGCGCCGGCCGCGGCCCTCGACGTCGTCGAGGAGGAGCTGCGGGTGCGCCGTTTCCGCGTGGTGCGCCGCGACGGGAGGCGCGGCTCTTTCGTCTCCGACGGGTCCAGCGGCCCTTCCGCCGCCGGGTCCAGCGGTGAGCTCTCGGCGGAGAAGGGCTACCTCAAGGAGACCGGCAACCTGCTGTTCCACCTCTCGCTGCTGGCACTGCTGCTCGGACTGGCCGGCGGCAAGCTGTGGGGCTACGAGGGCAGCATCCTGGTCACCGAGGGGCAGGGGTTCTGCAACTCCTTCCAGCAGTACGACACCTACTCCTCGGGTGCGCTCGTCGACAGCGGCGACCTCAACGACCTGTGCATCGACCTCGACCAGTTCCGCGCCGAGTACGAGGAGAACCTCACGGCGTCCTCGTTCACCGCCGACATCCGCTACGGCGCCCCCGGGGGCGAGGAGCGGGCGACGACGATCGGGGTCAACGAGCCGCTGCGGATCGACGGCGACCGGGTCTACGTGACCGGCCACGGCTTCAGCCCGACCTTCACCGTCACCCTCCCCGACGGCACCGCGTTCACCGACGTCTCCGCGCCGTTCCTGCCCGCCGACCAGCGCACGATGGCCAGCGAGGGCGCGCTGAAGCTGCCCGACCTCGGTGCCGGCCAGGACGACCAGCTCGCGCTCGAGGGCTTCTTCGCGCCGACCGGGCTCATGCAGGGTGGGGTGCTGACCTCGGTCGATCCGCGTCCGCTGGCGCCGCAGGTCGCGATCATCGCCTACCGCGGCTACCTCGGGCTCGACTCCGGCCTGCCCCAGTCGGTCTACTCGCTGGACGCCACCCAGATCGAGCGCGGCCGGCTGGAGCGCGTGGGCGCGGCGAACCTGTCGGTGGGGGAGTCCATGGACCTGCCCGACGGCACCCGGGTCACCTTCAGCGGCTACAAGGAGTTCGCGGCGCTCCAGTACTCGCACGACCCCGGCCAGCTCTGGGTCCTGGGCGCCGCCATCTCGCTCCTCACCGGCCTGCTCGGGCTGCTCCTGCTGCGCCGCGAGCGGGTCTTCGCCCGGGCCGAGCCCCTCACAGGGAGCGGCGGTACCGTGCTGTCGATCGCCTCGCTCACCCGCGGCGGCGGCGAGAGCGGGCCGCGGTTCACCGCGCTGTCCGCCGATCTGCAGGAGGCGCTCACCACGGCCGCCTCGCGCACCGCACCGTCCGACCCGGAGGTCCCCCCGCGTGACTGACACCTCGATGGCCGCGCTGTCCGACACGCTCTTCTCCGTGAGCGTCGCGCTCTACTCGGTGGCCCTCGTCGCCTTCTGCGCGGAGCTGGCGTTCGGGCGTCGTAGCGGTGCCGCGCCCCGCCGGGCAGTGAGCGTGGCGGCAGCAGGCGCCACGACCGGGACCGCCGGGGGAGGAGTGCTGCTCGCCGACCGTCCGTCGGACGACGAGGACGTCGCGACGCGGCGGAGCAACCGTTGGGGGGTCCTCGCCCTCGCGGTCACGGTGCTGGGGGCGCTGGCGCACGCCGGCGTCCTGGTGACCCGCGGGCTGGCGGCCGACCGCCTGCCCTGGGGCAACATGTACGAGTTCGCGACGGCGGTCGTGCTCGTGGCCGTCGTCGCCTTCACCGCGTTCGCCGTCCGGTCGCCGGCGCTCCGGCACATCGGGGTGTTCGTGCTGGCGCCGGTCATCCTCGGCCTCGTCGCGATCGGTCTGGGCCTCTACACCGAGGCGGCGCCGGTCGTGGCCGCGCTGCGCTCCTACTGGCTGGCCATCCACGTGACCGCCGCCATCCTGGGCTTCGGGATCTTCCTGGTCAGCGGGATCGCCAGCATCCTCTACCTGGTGCGCTCCCGGCCCGGTGCCGAGGAGGGCACGGGCTTCGTCTCCCGCCTGCCCTCGGCCGCGGCCCTCGACCGCCTCGCGCACCGCACCGCGGTGTTCGGTTTCCCGATCTGGACCTTCGCCGTGATCGCCGGCGCCATCTGGGCCGAGGCCGCGTGGGGTCGCTTCTGGGGCTGGGACCCCAAGGAGACCTGGTCCTTCGTCGCCTGGGTCGTCTACGCCGCCTACCTGCACGCCCGCACGACCGCGGGCTGGCGTGGTCGGCCCGCGGCATGGGTCAACGTCGTCGGCCTGGTCGTGATGATCTTCAACCTGACGTTCGTCAACCTGGTGTCGACCGGGCTGCACAGCTACGCCGGCGTGAACTGAGCCGTTCCCACGGGGAGGACCGCGCAGCAGCCCGGTGACCGTGTCGGTCGTGCGTGATTCGATGCCCGCATGGAACGGAAGCAGCAGGAACGGGTCGACGCCGAGGCGCGTCGTGGGTAGGCACACCGCGGCGGAGGACGGTTCGGCGGACCCGCTCGTGGCGGCGGCCCTCGCGCAGCGCGCGGGTGGCGCTGCCGGAGTCCACCGGGGCGAGGCCGCGGCCGATCCCCGGGAGGGCGACCTGGGCTGGCCGGCGGCCCCGCAGGCACCCGAGCCGGACGACGGCGGCAGCGTGGGCTGGCCCGGGGGCGGTTCCTCGGGCGAGGACGCGGCAGCGCCGCGGTCCGGGCGGGGCTGGCGCCGAATGTTCCGCTCGCGCGCCGCCGCCTGAGCCTGCGCAGATCAGGCGGGCGAGCCGTCGTCCCGTCGCACGCGGCGGCCCAGCTCCCGCAGGAACTCCGGGTCGTCGTCGGGCGCGACCGGGCGCACCCGGCCCTGGGTCGGACGCGGAGCCCGACGGGCCCGTCGGGCGGCCCGGGCGGGATCACCCGACACGGCCGCGGCACGCACGACCACCAGAAGGACGACGACCGCCGCCACGAGCACCACCAGGAACACCACGGTCCCACCCCCTCGTCGGACTCCAGCGTACGTCCGCCGGGGATACTCGGGGGCGACGAGCGGCACCGCGCTCGCGACCCGAGGACGGAGCACCCCATCGACGCCGTGGACCGGCAGCTGATCGACCTGCTGCGCGCCAACGGCCGCGCCAGCTACGCCGAGCTGGCCCGGCAGGTCGGCCTCTCCTCGCCCGCCGTGCACGAGCGGGTCGGCAAGCTCGAGGGGGCCGGGGTGATCACCGGCTACCGCGCCGACGTCGACCCCTCGTCGGTGGGGCTGGACGTCACCGCGCTGATCGGCGTGATCGAGAGCGACTCGGTGGACGACACCGGCCTGGAGACCGCCATGCGCGAGGTCCAGGGGATCGAGGACTGCTGGCGGGTCGCCGGGAGCGAGGGGTACGTGCTCAAGGTACGAGTGACCGACATCCCGGCACTCGAGGCCACCGTCAACGCGTTGAACCGGATCAGAGGGGTGGCACGCACCCGGACGACGGTCGTCCTGTCGACCAAGTGGGAGGGCCGTCATGGCTGAGCAGCAGGCAACGACGAACGCCGGCGCGCCGGCCGCGCCGCAGAAGGTCCTGCCGTGGCTGGTGATCTACGTGGTGGGCCGGCTGGCGATCACCGCGGCCCTGGTGCTGATCCTCTGGACGGTCGGCCTGGGCAGCTTCCCCGGGCTGCTGTTCGGGCTCCTGCTGTCGATGCCCGTCGCCTACCTGCTCCTGCGGCCCTCCCGGGACCGGCTGACCGCGGCGCTGCTGGCCCGGTCCGACGCCCGCCGCGCGGCAAAGGCGGACCTGCGCAGCCGGCTCAGCGGAGGGCAGTGAGCCCGCTCAGCTGAGGGCGAGCCCCGCGCCGAGCAGCACGCCGGTGGCCAGGGTGACCTGCCCGGTCGCCTGCAGCGCGGCGATCAGCGCCGGGCCGTGGGCACCGGACAGCACGATCCGCGCCGGCTGCACGGCCAGCGGTGCGGCGAGCAACCCCAGCAGCGCCCAGGGGTGGGCGACACCGACGCCCGCGACGACCGCGAAGGCGACGACGAACAGGCCGGCGAACAGCCGCCGGGTCGGGCGGTCGCCGAGCAGCACGGCGAGCGTCCGCTTCCCCACCTCGGCGTCGCCGGCGAGGTCGCGCAGGTTGTTGACCACCAGGATCGCCACGATCAGCAGCCCGACCGGCACGGCGACGGCGAACGCCAGCCCCTCGACGGTGCGGGTCTGCGCGTAGGTGGTGCCCACGACGGCGACCAGCCCGAAGAACACGAAGACGAAGACCTCGCCCAACGCCCGGTAGCCGTAGGGCAGCGGCCCCCCGGTGTAGGTCCAGGCCGCGGCGATGCAGGCCGCGCCCACCGCGACCAGCCACCAGGACGACAGCGCGGCGAGGGCCAGCCCGGCGACCCCGGCGACGGCGAAGGAGAGCAGCGCCGCTCCGAGGACCTGCCGGGGAGTGGCCGCGCCGGAGCCCACGAGACGCATCGGCCCGACCCGGTCGGCGTCGGTGCCGCGCGTGCCGTCGGAGTAGTCGTTGGCGTAGTTGACCGCCACCTGCAGGGCGAGCGCCACCAGCAGCGCCAGCAGCGCCGGGCCGAGCCGGAACCCGTCGAGGGCGACGGCTGCGCCGGTGCCGACGAGCACCGGGGCGACGGCTGCGGGCAGGGTGCGCGGGCGCGCGCCGGCCAGCCACTGGGCGGGGGTGGCCATCAGACCTCCGGGATCAGGGCCGCGACGGCGCGGCGGTCGGGCTTGCCGGTGTGCAGGGTGGGCACGCCGTCGATCAGGTGCAGCTCCCGCGGCGCGGCGGGGGCGCCGAGCCGCTCGGCCACCCAGGGGCGCAGGTCGGCCAGCAGCGGCGTGGCGCCGGCCGCCGGGACGACCGCGGCCACGACCCGCTGCCCCCACTCGGGATCGGGGCGGCCGAGGACGACGGCGTCGGCGACCGCGGGGTGCTCGCGCAGGGCCGCCTCGACCGCGGCCGGGGCGACGTTCACCCCGCCGGAGATCACGACGTCGTCGAGCCGGCCGAGCACGGTGAGCCGACCGTCGTCGAGCACGCCCGCGTCACGGGTGCGGAACCAGCCGTCGGCGAAGGCGGCGGCGGTGCCCTCGGGATCGCGCCGGTACCCGTGCGCGAGCACCGGGCCGGCCAGCTCGATGCCGTCGGTCACGCGGACGCCGACACCGTCGAGGGGCACGCCGTCGTAGACGCAGCCGCCGGCGGTCTCGGTCATCCCGTAGGTGGTGACGACGGCGACGCCCTCGGCACGGGCACGGTCGAGCAGCGCGGGATCGGTGGCTGCGCCACCGACCAGCACCGCGTCGAAGGCGCGGAGCGCGTCCGGCTCGGCGTCGAGGAAGCGGCGCAGCTGGGTCGGGACCAGAGAGGTGTAGAGGCGGTCGCCGGCCGGCATGCGGGCGACCGCGGAGGCCAGGGCCTCGCCGTCGGTGAGCCGGGTGGCGGGGCGGCCGGCGAGCAGGGCGCGGGAGAGCACCTGCAGCCCGGCGATCGCGGAGACCGGCAGGGCGAGCAGCCAGCTGCCGGGGCCGCCGATCCGGTCGAGGGCCGCGGTACCGGAGGCGCGCAAGGCGGCCGCCGACAGCAGCACGCCGCGGCCGCAGCCGGTGGAGCCGGAGGTGACGACGACGAGATCGGTGCCCGGCTCCAGCGGCTCGTCGGGACGCAGGGCCGCGCGGGCGGCGTCGAGGACGGCGGAGGGCCCCGAGGGGAGGACGGCCAGCGGGCGGTCGCCGTCCAGGGCGGCGCGGACGTCGTCGTCGGAGAGCTCGGCCGCGGGCACGAGGGTGAGGTGCCGAGCCACGAGGGATCAGGGTAGGCCCCGCCGAATACGCTGATCACCGTGACCGCCGCCCCCGCACCCGCGCTCCCGGCCGGGATCACCGAGGTGGCGGTCTACGAGGTGCCGCTGCGCACCCGCTTCCGCGGCATCGACGTCCGCGACGGGGTGCTGTTGCGTGGGCCCGCGGGCTGGGGCGAGTTCTCCCCGTTCTGGGACTACGACGCCGCCGAGAGCCGCCGCTGGTGGGCCGCCGCGGTCGAGGCCACCACCGAAGGCTGGCCCGCGCCGGTGCGCCACTCGGTGCCGGTGAACGTGACCGTGCCGGCGGTCGGGGCCGAGCGGGCGCACGCGATCGTGGCGGCGTCGGGCTGCCGGACCGCGAAGGTCAAGGTCGCCGAGCCGGGGCAGTCGGCTGCCGAGGACCTGGCCCGGGTCGAGGCCGTGCGGGCAGCATTGGGGCCGGGCGGCGCGATCCGGGTGGATGCCAACGCCGCCTGGGACGTCGACACCGCGGCCGCGCGGATCCGGTCGCTGGACGCCGCGGTGGGCCTGGAGTACGTCGAGCAGCCGTGCGCGACGCTCGAGGAGCTGGCCGCGCTGCGCCGCCGCATCGACGTGCGGATCGCGGTCGACGAGGGGGTCCGGCGGTCGGCCGACCCGCTGCGGGTGGACCTGCGGGAGGCCGGCGACGTCGTGGTCCTCAAGGTGCAGCCGCTGGGCGGGGTGCGGGCGGCGCTGCGGGTCGCCGAGGCGCACGGGCTGCCGTGCGTCGTCTCCTCGGCGCTGGAGTCCTCGGTCGGCATCGCGGCCGGGGTCGCGCTGGCCGCCGCGCTGCCCGAGCTGCCGTTCGCCTGCGGGCTGGCCACGGTCGCGCTGTTCACCGGCGACGTGTCGTCGTCCCCGCTGCTGCCGGTCGACGGCGCGCTGCCGGTGGTCCGCCCCGAGCCCGACCGGCTGGCGGCGCTCGCCGCTCCCGAGGGCACCGCCGCCCGCTGGCGGTCCCGGATCGACGAGGTGCTCGCCGCGTGAACCCCTCCACCGCCTTCGCGCGGGTTCTGGTCGACGAGCTGGTCCGCGGTGGCGTGACCGATGCGGTGCTGGCGCCCGGCTCCCGCTCGGCCCCGGTGGCCCTCGCGCTGGCCGCCGCCGAGCGCGACGGGCGGCTGCGGCTCTTCGTGCGCATCGACGAGCGGACGGCGGCCTTCCTGGCGCTCGGCCTGGCGAAGGCATCTGGCCGGCCCGTGCCGGTGCTGACGACGTCCGGCACCGCGACCGCGCACCTGCACGCCGCGGTGCTCGAGGCGCACGAGAGCGGGGTGCCGCTGCTCGCGCTCACCGCCGACCGGCCGCCGGAGCTCCGTGCCACGGGGGCGAACCAGACGATCGAGCAGGCGGGGCTCTACGGCGGCGCGGTGCGCTGGGCGGTCGACGTCGGGGTTCCCGAGGCCGGCCGCGAGGAGGCGCATAACCGCTACTGGCGCTCGGTGGTCGCCAAGGCGCTGGTGACGGCGTCCGGGGTGCTCTCCGGCGATCCCGGGCCGGTGCACCTGAACCTGGCGCTGCGCGAGCCGCTGATGCCCGACGACGAGGCCGGCGAGCTCGGCGGGCCGTGGGCCGGGCGGCCCGACGGCGCACCCTGGACGGTGGCCGAGCGCGCACCCGGCCACCCCGCGCCTGCGCACCGGCTGCCCCCGCGCACGCTGGTCGTCGTCGGCGACGCTGCCGCGCACGCTGCTCTCGGACTGGATGACGACTTCCCGTGGCCGGTGGTCGCCGAGCCCAGCAGCGGCCGCTGGGGCGGATCGCTGCGCGGTGGTGTGCTCCTGCTGGGCGCCCGTGACTGGCTGACCGCGCACCGGCCCGACCACGTGCTCGTGGTGGGGCGGCCGACCCTCTCCCGGCCGGTGAACGCCCTGCTCGCCGATCCCGCCGTCACGGTCGAGACGGTCACCGCCTCGCCCCGCTGGGCCGACGCGGTGCGCTCCAGCACGCGCGTCTCTCCGCTCTTCCTCCGTGCCGACGGTTACCCCGACGCCGAGTGGGCGGCGGCCTGGCGCTCGGCCGCGCAGCAGGTGGGCTCGGCGGTGGACGCCGCGTTGGACGGCTCGCCTGCGCTCACCGCCGCCCGGCTCGCCCGCGACGTCGTCGCCGCGGTGCCGTCCGGTGCGCCGCTGGTGATCGGCTCGTCCACGCCGGTGCGCGACGTCGACCGGCTGGCGGTGCCGCGGGCCGACGTCCGCGTGCTCGCCAACCGCGGCGTGGCCGGCATCGACGGCACGATCTCGACCGCCGTCGGGGCGGCGCTGACCCACGACGGGTCGTCGTTCGCGCTGATGGGGGACCTGACGTTCCTGCACGACCTCACGGGGCTGCTGCTGGGCGAGGAGGAGCGCCGTCCGGACCTCACCGTCGTCGTCCCGGACAACGACGGGGGTGGGATCTTCGCCCAGCTCGAGCCGGGGGAGGACCGCTACGCGGCGGACTACCGGCGGGTGTTCGGCACCCCGCACGGCCGCGACCTGGTGGCGGTGGCCGGATCGCTGGGCTGGGCGGCGTCCCGGGTGTCGACGCCGGCCGAGCTGAGGGAGGCCCTTACGGCCGGCGGACCGCGGGTCGTGGTCGTCGGCACCGACCAGCGCGCCGAGGCCCAGCTGGCCCGCGAGCTGCGCGAGGTGGCCGCCCGCGCACTCGGCTGAGCGGTCTTGCGCAGTTCTTGCGGTTCCCACGCGGACACCCTGCGGTGGGCGGCGCAGAGTTCTCCGTGCACGGGGGACGCGCCCCGGTGGGAGCGGTGAGAGGAGTTCGGCGATGGCCCAGGACGTGGTGCGGTCGTTCCGCCTGGTGGCGGCCACGATCGCCGTCGCGGCCGTGATCGCCGGATTCGCTCTGGGGGACACCGCACCCACCGGGGCCACCCCGACCGACATCGTGCTGGTGGAGGCCCGCTGAGCCGGTGGTTCAGCCCTCGAGCGCGGCCTGGAACGCGGCGAACTTCGACTGCGTCTCGGCCAGCTCCGCGGCCGGGTCGGAGCCCGCGACGATGCCGCAGCCCGCGAAGAGCCGGGCACTGTCGTCGCCGACCAGCTCCGCGCAGCGCAACGCCAGGCCGAACTCGCCGTTCCCCGTCGCGTCCAGCCAGCCGACCGGGCCGGCGTACCGGCCACGGTCCATGCCCTCGAGCTCGCGGATGAGCGCCGCGGCGTCCGGCGTCGGGGTACCGCAGACCGCGGCGGTCGGGTGCACCGCACCGACCAGTTCGAGCAGCCCCGCCCCGGCGGCACGCCCGGTGCCGGTCTGGGTGCCGACGACGTCGGTGGCCAGGTGCCGCACGTTCGCCAGGGTCAGCAGCTGCGGCTCGGCGGGGGCATCGAGGGCATCGCAGTAGGGCTCCAGCGCGCGCACCAGGGAGTCGACGGCGAGCGCGTGCTCGGCGCGGTCCTTCGGCGAGGCCAGCAGCGCCCGGGCCAGCCGGTCGTCCTCGGCGCCGGCGCCCCGCGGGGCGGTCCCGGCCAGCACGCGGGCGGAGAGCCGGCGGCCGGTGCGCCGCAGCAGCAGCTCGGGGGTGGCGCCCAGCAGCCCGTCGACGGCGAAGGTCCAGCAGCCGGGGAAGCGAGCGGCCAACCGGCGCAGCATCCGGCGCGGGTCGAGCGGCTCGTCGGAGGAGACCAGCAGGTCGCGGGCGAGCACGACCTTGGCCAGGTCCCCCGCGTCGATGCGGGTCACCGCCTCGGCGACCGCTGCGCACCAGCTGGCGGGGTCGAGCGCGCCGTCGGCGTAGCGGAGGCGGGGGGCCGGGCCATCGTCCACGGGGGTGGGGTCGGGGAGCTCCGGCGCGGTGCCGACGGCGGTGACCCAGCCGACGCCGTCGCGCCGTCCGACCACGACCTCGGGGACGACGAAGACCGACGTCCCGGTGGCCGGGTCGAAGGCGATGCTGCCGAAGAGCACCGGCCCGGAGCCGGGGACCGCGAGCTCGTCGTCGACGTCGAGCCCGGCGGTGAGGTCGTCCCACCAGGCGGCCGCCTCGATGAGCGCGTGGGGTCCGGTGACCTCCAGCCGGGCGGCCTCGCCCCACCCGACCAGACCCTCGCCGCGGCGCACCCAGGAGAGCCCGCCGACCGACGGCAGGAGGTCGAGCAGCTCACCGGCGGCGTCGGACCGGACCGTGGTGACGGTGCGCGACGCCGCTGCCGGGGAGGTCAGGGCGGCCGCGGTCACGGACCCAGAGTAGGAGGCCTTGTAGCGTCGATGGTGTGGCAGACCGGCGAGAGACCCAGCACACCGGGGGCCTGAGGGCCGATCTGGACAAGCGGCCGGCCGAGGTCGCGGCCATGTTCGACCGGGTCGCCAAGCGCTACGACGTCACCAACACGGTGCTCTCCGGCGGTCTCGACGCCGCGTGGCGGCGGGCCACCCGGGAGGCGCTGGGGGCCCGTCCGGGGCAGACCGTGCTCGACGTCGCGGCCGGGACGGCGGTGTCCACCGTCGAGCTGACCGCGGGGGGAGTGCGGGCGATCGCCTGCGACTTCTCCCAGGGCATGCTGCGCGCCGGCGCCGCGCGGCCGGTGCCCAAGGTCGCCGGTGATGCGATGGCCCTGCCTCTGGCCGACGAGAGCGTCGACGCCGTCGTCATCTCCTTCGGCCTGCGGAACGTCGCCGACACCGACGCCGCGCTGCGCGAGTTCCACCGGGTGACCAAGCCGGGCGGCACGCTCGTGGTCTGCGAGTTCTCCAGCCCCACCTGGGCGCCGTTCCGCACCGTCTACACCGAGTACCTGATGAGGGCCCTGCCGGCGATCGCCCGGGCGGTCAGCAGCAACCCGGAGGCCTACGTCTACCTCGCGGAGTCGATCCGGGCGTGGCCGGACCAGCCCGCGCTCGCCTCCCGCCTGCAGAGGGCCGGCTGGGCCGACGTCGCCTGGCAGAACTTGACCGGCGGCATCGTCGCGCTGCACCGCGGTCGCAAGGTCTGACGTGGGCGTGATCCTGGGGGACTGGTCGCTGCCGGGCCCCTTCGACCACCCGCACGCCTCGGAGCAGGGCCGCCGCATCGCCGAGCGTGGCACCGTGCTGCGGGCCCAGGTGGGCTCCGGGGTGCACGGGACGTCGATCAGCGGTCAGGACGACCGGGACGAGATCGGCATCTGCTTCGAGCCGCCCGAGTACGTCACCGGCCTCGCCCGCGTCCCGTCGGGCCTGTCGACGACCGCGACCGTCGAGTTCGAGCAGTACCACCGGCACACCGCCTGGGACCGCCCCGGCGGCCTGGCGAACCGGTCCGGCGCCGGCGACCTCGACGTCGTCATCTACTCGGCGCGCAAGTGGGCCCGCCTGGCGCTCTCCGGCAACCCGTCGGTCCTCCTCCTGCTCTTCGTGCCCGACGAGGAGGTCGTGTACCGGGACGAGATCGGCGTCGAGCTGGGGGAGGGGGCGCACCACTTCGTCTCCCGTCTGGCGGCGGACAAGTTCCTCGGCTACCTGCAGTCGCAGAAGGCGGCCATGACCGGGGAGGTGGGGGCTCACACGAACCGGCCGGAGCTCGTCGCCGAGCACGGCTACGACACCAAGTTCGCGATGCACGCGTTGCGGTTGGGCGTGCAGGGCGTGGAGCTGCTCACCACGGGTCGCATCACGCTGCCGGTGCCCGAGCCGGATCGCGCCCGCCTGCGGTCGGTGCGTCGCGGCGAGGTGCCGCTGGCCGAGGTGATCGCGGCGGTGGCCGACATCGAGGTCCGGTTGCAGGGGCTGCGGGAGCACTCCGACGTTCCGCCCGAACCGGACCGCGCCTGGGTCGACGGCTGGCTGCACCGTTCGTACGAGCGGTTCTGGGCCGGGCTCGGGCGCTGACCTGCCGGAACTGTCGTACCTCGAACGTATGTTCGGTCCGTGGCCGCCGTCGAGCTCTCCCGCAGCTCGATGGAGGCTGCCCTGGTCGGGTGGCTGGTCGAGCGGCCGCCGTCGGTCGCCCGGCTGTCGGTCGGTCTGCTGACTGCGGAGGAGAAGGCGGCCGAGCTGCGGCGGCTGCAGGCCCGCAGGGCCATGGACGCCGCGTACGAAGCCGAGCTGGTCATGGCGCTGGCTGCGGACCGGCCCGACACCGACGACCCGCCGCCGGGGCATCCCGGGGCACGGCGGCGCGGGCCCGGGTCACCGGTGCCGGGGACGAGTGAGTTCCTGCCGCAGGAGCTCGCCTTCGTGCTCAACTGCTCGCCGGTCTTCGCCGCCGGGCTGCTCTCGGATGCCTACCAGCTGGTCGAGCGGATGCCGGCGGTGTGGGCGGCGTGCAGCGAGGGGCGGCTGGACTGGTTCCGGGCGCGGGTGTTCGCCGACGTGCTGGGTCCCGCGTCCGACGAGGTCGTGACCGCGGTCGTCTCGGCGTTGCTCCCCGAGGCGAGCACGTTGTCCGCGGGGCAGCTCCGCCGCCGTCTGGTCGCTGCTGCGGTGGCGGCGGACGAGGAGTTCGCCGAGCGGCGCCGGATCGAGGCAGAGCGCCGGGCAGACGTGCGCACCCGGCCGAGCGCTGACGGGATGTCGGTGCTGTCCAGCGAGCTGCCGTCGGCGGTGACGGCCGCCATGTGGTCGGTGATCGACCAGGCTGCACAGCTGGCCCGCACCGCCGGGGACGACCGGCCCATCGGAGTGCTCCGGGCGGAGGCCCACGCGGCACTGGTCCTGAACCCGGGTGGTTCCCGTGGGCCCGGCTTCACCGGCCACGTCACGGTGCTCGCGCCCCTGTCGTCCCTCCGGGAGCCGGGAGCACGCACCCGGGCAGCGGATCCGACGGGCGGGAACGGGCCCGAGGTCGACGGACTCCCGATCACCGCGGCACACCTGCGAGAGCTGATGGCCGCGATCGGCGCCCTCGGGGTGCAGGCGCCACCGGGCGGAAGCCTGACGGTGGCCCTCACCGACGAGTGCGGGGTGCTGCTGGCCACCGCCACGCCGGCCGAGTTGGCGCGCCTCGCCGCGCGGGGCTGTGCGGTCCACGGTCCTGCGGCGACCTGCGCCTGCCCCGTGCTGAGTCGTCCGGCCGACCGAGAGGGGTACGACCGCTCCGCGGCGCAGGAGCGCTTCGTGCGGCTGCGGGACCGCACCTGCCGGCACCCCGGGTGCTCCCGGGCCGCTGGGCGCACCGACCTCGACCACGTCGTGTCCTACGACTGCGGTGGCCGCACCGGGTGCGACAACCTGTGCTGTCTCTGCCGCACCCACCACCGTCTGAAGACCTTCGCCCGCGGATGGCGCTTCGAACTCCTGCCGAACGGCACGCTGCAGGTCACCACGCCGAGCGGGATCACCCGCACGACCCGGCCGCCAGGTCTGCGCGATCCCTTCGATCAACCGGCGCTCCCACCAGCGCCAGCACCGGGGACGACAGCCGAACCACCCCCCTTCTGACGGGGGGATTGCGAGCTGGGTCACACCAGGTCCTAGACTCGGGACCGAGCACTTTGTGAACCATTTCACAAAGTGTGTCCGGGCTCGACGACGGAACCGGGGGTGAAGGCCATGGCGCAGCCGGGGGAGCACCGTGCCGACGTCGTCGTGGTCGGCGCCGGCCCCGCGGGTTCCAGCGCGGCCTGGCACCTCGCCCAGACGGGCCTGGACGTCGCCGTGCTGGAGAAGGCGGAGTTCCCGCGCGAGAAGGTCTGCGGCGACGGGCTGACCCCTCGCGGGGTCAAGGCGCTGCTCGACATGGGCGTGGCCACCTCGGGTCCCGGCTGGGTGCGCCGCCGCGGCCTGCGGGTGCACGGCGGCGGGCGGATCGCCGAGGTCGACTGGCCCCGGCTGGACTCCTGGCCCGACCACGGCCTCGTCCGCACCCGCATGGAGCTGGATGCGCTGCTGGCCGACCACGCCGTCGCCGCGGGCGCGCGCCTGGTCACCGGCACCACCGTCACCGAGCCCCTGCTCGACGACGACGGGCGGGTCGTCGGTGTCCGCGCGGAGGCAGGGGAGGGGCGCGAGTCGCTCACCTGGCGGGCGCAGCTCGTGGTCTCCGCCGAAGGCCTCTCCGGTCGGCTGGGCAAGAGCCTGGGCCTGCAGCGCCGCACCGATCGACCGCTGGGCGTCGCCGTCCGCCGGTACGTGCGCAGCCGGCGATCGGAGGACCAGTACCTGGACATCGCCTTCGACCTGACCGCCGAGGGCCCGACGCGCGACTCCATGCCCGGCTACGGCTGGATCTTCGGCATGGGCGACGGCACCGCCAACGTCGGCTACGGACTCCTCGACACCCGCCGCGGCACCGGCGCCGACCGGAAGGCGATCCTCCGGCGCTGGCTGGACCTCTTCCCCGCAGAGGAGGGACTGCGCGAGGAGGACTCCGTCAGCCCGCTGCGGGGCGCCGGACTGCCCATGGCGCTCAGCCGCGGCCCGGCCTACACCCGGGGGCTGCTGCTCGCCGGTGACACCGCCGGCACCGTGAACCCGTGCAACGGGGAGGGCATCAGCTACGCCCTGGAGAGCGGACGCATGGCTGCCGAGGCCGCCGTCGAGGCGCTCGCCGCTCCGACCGCGGACGCACGCGAGGCGGCGCTGCAGCGGTACCCGGAGCGGCTGCGCGGGGAGGTCGGCCGGCACCACCGGCTCGGCATGGGCTTCCTGGCCCTGCTCGCGCACCCCGGCGTCGTCCGCTTCGCCACCGCGCGGGGGCTGAGCCGTCCGAAGCTGGTCGACGGGGCGCTCCGGCTCATGGGCAACCTGACCGACGGCCGAGACGGCGACGCCGTGGACCGCGCGCTCGCCGTCCTCCTCCGCCTGACCCCGGCGGCATGACCGTGCCAGCCGCATTTCCGGCCCCCGGGTCGACGAATCGACCCGACACGAACGCTCCGTGTCCCCATCGTGACCCGGACGTGACCCAACTCACCCTAGGGTGCCGCTGATGCTCTCGACCTACGTCCCGATCGTCGGGCTCTTCGCGCTGGCGGCGGCGTTCGCGCTGTTCTCCGTCACCGCGGCTCCCTACGTCGGCCCGCGCCGGTACAACCGGTCCAAGCTCGAGGCCTACGAGTGCGGCATCGAGCCGGTCGACCAGCCGCTCACCGGCGGCCGCTTCCCGGTCAAGTACTACCTGACGGCGATGCTGTTCATCGTCTTCGACATCGAGATCGTCTTCCTCTACCCGTGGGCCGTGCACAACGAGGCGCTGGGCGTCTTCGGCCTGGTCGAGATGGCGGTCTTCATCGCCACCGTGTTCATCGCCTACGCGTACGTGTGGCGCCGCGGCGGCCTGGAATGGGACTGACGGGGATCTGACGATGGGACTCGAGGAGAAGCTGCCCAGCGGCGTGCTGCTGACCAGCGTGGAGAAGCTGGTCAACTGGACGCGGAAGTCCTCGCTGTGGCCGGCCACGTTCGGACTGGCCTGCTGCGCGATTGAGATGATGGCCTCGGGTGCGGGCCGCTACGACCTCGCCCGGTTCGGCATGGAGGTCTTCCGGGCCTCGCCGCGCCAGGCCGACCTGATGATCGTCGCCGGCCGGGTGAGCCAGAAGATGGCGCCGGTCCTGCGGCAGATCTACGACCAGATGCCCGAGCCGCGCTGGGTGCTGGCGATGGGCGTCTGCGCCAGCTCCGGCGGCATGTTCAACAACTACGCCGTCGTCCAGGGCGTCGACCACATCGTGCCGGTGGACATGTACCTCCCCGGCTGCCCGCCGCGGCCGGAGATGCTGATGGACGCCATCCTCAAGCTGCACCACAAGATCCAGCACGAGCCGCTGGGCGCCAAGCGCGAGCGGCAGCTGGCGCGGGACCGCGCGGAGGGCCGGGCGAAGGACCTGCTGGTCGAGATGCCCTCCACCGTGCGCGCGAACAAGGACCTCCGCCGCGCCTACGAGGAGGCCGCCGCGCAGGGCCGCACCGGCCAGTTCGCGATCGAGCAGCGCGGCGGCAACGCCGTGCTCCTCCCGGGTGAGCGGGGCCCGGAGTGAGCAACGACGGCGGGTCGGACGTCGTCCCCGGTCGCGAGGAGGCCGGGTACGACGACGCCACCGCGGCCGGTGGCGGCTTCCGCAAGGGAGCCTTCGGCGTCAGCGGCAGCGGTGACACCTCCGGCTTCGGCGGGCTGGTCCGCGTCGAGCCCGGCGGCGCGGTCGCGCTGCACTCCACCGAGCGGCCCTACGGCGGTTGGTTCGACGAGGTCACCGACGCGCTGATCGAGGCCGTCGGTCAGGCCACCTACGACGCCGCCGTCCAGCGGGTCCTGGTCGACCGGGGCGAGATCACCTACTTCGTCGGCCGCGAGCACCTGCTGCCCCTCGTGCAGGCGCTGCGCGACGACGAGGCGCTGCGCTTCGAGCTGCTGTCCAGCGTCTCGGGCGTCGACTACCTCGACAGCGGCGGCCCCGCGGTGACCCCCGGCCGACCCCGGCTGCACGTCGTCTACCACCTGACCTCGATGACCTACCGGCGCCGGATCCGGCTGGAGGTCGCCGTCACCGCCGAGGACCCGCACGTCCCCTCGGTGACCGGCACCTACCCGACGGCGGACTGGCACGAGCGGGAGGCCTTCGACATGTTCGGGATCGTCTTCGACGGCCACCCGGGCCTGACCCGGATCCTCATGCCGGACGACTGGGACGGGCACCCCCAGCGCAAGGACTACCCCCTCGGCGGCATCCCGGTCGAGTACCACGACGCGACCATCCCGCCGCCCGACACACGTCGGGCCTACAGGTGAACGGGGCGTACCGATGACGACCACCCAGGACCCCTACGCCGGCTCCCGGGAGACCACCGAGGGGCGGGTCTACACCGTCACCGGTGGCGACTGGGACGCCACGCTCGGCGCCGACCCCCACGAGAACGAGCGGCTCGTGGTCAACATGGGCCCGCAGCACCCCTCCACCCACGGCGTGCTGCGGCTCGTGCTCGATCTCGAGGGCGAGACGGTGACCAAGGCCCGCGTGGTCATCGGCTACCTGCACACCGGCATCGAGAAGAACACCGAGTACCGCAACTGGGTGCAGGGCACGACCTTCGTGACCCGCATGGACTACCTCGCCCCGCTGTACAACGAGGCCGGCTACTGCATGGCGGTCGAGAAGCTGCTCGGGATCGAGGTGCCCCAGCGCGCGCAGACCATCCGTGTGCTGGTCATGGAGATCAACCGGATCGCCTCGCACCTGGTGGGCCTGGCCACCGGCGGCATGGAGCTCGGCGCGCTGACCGCCATGACCAACGGGTTCCGCGAGCGGGAGATGTGCCTGGACCTCCTCGAGGAGATCACCGGCCTGCGGATGAACCACGCCTACATCCGGCCCGGCGGGCTGGCCCAGGACCTGCCCGAGGGCGCGGTCGAGCACATCCGCGAGTTCCTCGAGGTCATGCCGAAGCGGGTGGCCGACTTCCACCGGATGCTCACCGGGCAGCCGATCTGGCAGCGCCGGCTCAAGGACGTCGGCTACCTCGACGTCACCGGCTGCCTCGCCCTCGGCGTGACCGGTCCGATCCTGCGCTCCGCGGGCCTGCCCTGGGACATGCGCAAGGTGGAGCCCTACCTGGGCTACGAGACCTACGACTTCGAGGTGCCGACCGCCGACACCTGCGACGCCTGGGGCCGCTACCTGGTGCGCATGGCCGAGGTGAACGAGTCGCTGAAGCTCATCGGCCAGGCGCTGGACCGGCTCGAGCCCGGCCCGGTGATGGTCGAGGACCGCAAGATCGCCTGGCCGGCGCAGCTGGCGCTCGGGCCCGACGGCATGGGCAACTCCCACGAGCACGTCGCGCACATCATGGGCCAGTCGATGGAGGCCCTGATCCACCACTTCAAGCTGGTCACCGAGGGCTTCCGGGTGCCGGCGGGCCAGGTCTACGTGCCGATCGAGTCGCCCCGCGGCGAGCTCGGCTACCACGTCGTCAGCGACGGGAGCACCCGCCCGTGGCGCGTCCACGTGCGCGACCCCAGCTTCGTGAACCTGCAGGCCACGGCGGCGATGAGCGAGGGCGGCATGATCGCCGACGTCATCGCCGCGATCGCCTCGATCGACCCGGTGATGGGAGGTGTCGACCGGTGAGTGCGCTCCCTGGTTCGGCAGAAGGAACCGCGGTCACGGGGCTCGACTCCAGCCCCGTCGAGCCGGCGCCCGCGGACCTGCCGCCGCTGACCGAGCAGACGCGTCTCGAGGCGCGGGAGATCATCGCCCGCTACCCGGTCGCGCGCTCGGCGCTGCTGCCGATGCTGCACCTGGTGCAGAGCTACCAGGGCTACGTCAGCCCCGAGGGCGTCGCGCTGTGCGCCGAGGAGCTGCGTCTGACCAAGGCCGAGGTCGGCGCGGTGGCGACCTTCTACACGATGTACAAGCGCCGCCCGACCGGCCGGCACATCGTGAGCGTCTGCACCAACACGCTGTGCGCCGTCCTCGGCGGCCAGCGGATCATGGACGCGCTCTCGGCCGACCTCGGCGTGCACCACGACGAGACCGCCGCCGACGGCTCGATCACCCTCGAGCACGCCGAGTGCCTGGCTGCCTGCGACTACGCGCCGGTCGTCACCGTCGACTACGAGTTCTACGACCAGCAGGACGTCGAGAGCGCCCGCGCCCTGGTCGCGGCCCTGCGTCGCGGCGAGAAGCCGCACCCGACCCGCGGCGCCCCGCTGACCGACTTCCGCGGCGTCTCCCGGCAGCTGGCCGGTTTCACCCAGTACGAGGACCCGGACGCCGCCGTCGACGCGCCGGGCCACTACGAGCCCACCCTGCGCGGGCTCCGGCTGGGGGCCGAGCGCGGTGAGTCCGCCCCGCCGATGCCGCGCCCGTCCGCGCCGGCGCCGGACACCCGGGAGCCCGCCGCCACCGTCGCGCCCTCGGGCGGGACGGGGGAGACACCGGGCCGCGAGGCGGCCGACGCGCGCGTGGCCGCCGCCGACACCCCGGCCGAGAAGGCGGGCGCAGCCGGATCGCACCCCGACGCACCCGAGCCCGCCGGCCGGTCGCTCGCCGACCAGGACGACGGCACCGACACGCCCGCGGGGTCCGAGCCGGGCACGTCCGGCCAGGGTCCGCAGAGGGAGGCCTGACCATGCCCCTGAGCCCCGTCCTCACCTCCCGGTGGGGGGCCGACCAGTCGTGGCGGCTGGCGACCTACGAGTCGCTGGACGGCTACGCCGCGCTGCGCACCGCGCTCTCGATGACCCCCGACGAGCTGGTCACGATGGTCAAGGACTCCGGTCTGCGCGGCCGCGGCGGTGCCGGCTTCCCGACCGGCATGAAGTGGAGCTTCATCCCGCAGCCCAAGCCGGGGGAGACCCCGACCGGTCCGGCGGCGATGCCCAAGTACCTCGTGGTCAACGCCGACGAGGGCGAGCCGGGCACCTGCAAGGACCTGCCGCTGATGATGGCCGACCCGCACTCGCTCATCGAGGGCGTGATCATCTCCGCGTACGCGATCCGGTCGGAGTTCGCCGTCATCTACGTCCGCGGGGAGGCGGTGCACGCCCACCGGCGGCTGATGAACGCCGTGGCCGAGGCCTACGCCGCCGGATACCTCGGCACGGACATCCTCGGCACCGGCTACGACCTGGAGCTGGTCGTGCACGCGGGCGCCGGCGCCTACATCTGCGGCGAGGAGACGGCGCTGCTCGACTCGCTCGAGGGCTACCGCGGCCAGCCCCGCCTCAAGCCGCCGTTCCCGGCCGTCGCCGGGCTGTACGGCGCGCCGACGGTCATCAACAACGTGGAGACGCTGGCCAGCGTGCCGTTCGTCGTCCGCGGCGGGGCGGAGTGGTTCAAGGCCTTCGGGCCGGAGAAGTCACCCGGCCCGAAGATCTACTCGCTCTCGGGCCGCGTGGTCCGTCCCGGCCAGTACGAGGCCCCCATGGGGACGACGATGCGCGAGCTGCTGGAGATGGCCGGCGGCGTCCGCCCCGGGCACGAGCTGAAGTTCTGGACCCCGGGCGGCTCCTCGACCCCGTACTTCACCCCCGAGCACCTCGACGTCCCGCTGGACTTCGACTCGGTCGCGGCGGCGGGCTCCATGCTCGGCACCACCGCGCTGATGGTCTTCGACGAGACCGACTCGATCGTCGAGGCCACCCTGCGCTTCACCCAGTTCTACGCGCACGAGAGCTGCGGCAAGTGCACCCCCTGCCGGGAGGGCACCTACTGGCTGGTCCAGATCCTGCAGCGGCTGGTCGACGGCCAGGGCACCGCCGCCGACCTCGACCTCCTGGTCGACACCTGCGACAACATCCTCGGCCGGTCGTTCTGCGCGCTGGGCGACGGCGCGACCAGCTGCATCTCCAGCTCGCTGAAGTACTTCAAGGACGACTACGTCGCCTTGCTGCCGCCCGAGGAGCAGGCCCGCCTGGGTCGCAGCCTCCGACTCGAGCCCGTGGGGGCCGCCTCGTGACCCTGACCAACCCCACGCCGGCGCCCGCCGTCCCCCCGGGCGCACCGGGGCCGCACACGCCGCCGGACGCCGTCCACTGCACCATCGACGGCTTCGACGTCGCGGTGCCGAAGGGCACGCTGATCATCCGGGCCGCCGAGATGATCGGTGTGCAGATCCCGCGGTTCTGCGACCACCCGTTGCTGGAGCCGGTCGGCGCCTGCCGGCAGTGCCTCGTCGAGGTCGAGGGGCAGCGCAAGCCGGTCGCCTCGTGCACGATGCCCGTCACCGACGGCATGGCGGTGCGCACCCAGCTCTCCAGCCCCGTCGCCGACAAGGCGCAGCAGGGCACGATGGAGCTGCTGCTGATCAACCACCCGCTCGACTGCCCCGTCTGCGACAAGGGCGGCGAGTGCCCGCTGCAGAACCAGGCCATGAGCAACGGGCGCACCGAGAGCCGGTTCGAGGGCGAGAAGCGCACCTATCCCAAGCCCCTGCCGATCAGCACCGAGATCCTGCTCGACCGCGAGCGCTGCGTGCTGTGCGCCCGGTGCACCCGGTTCTCCGAGCAGGTGGCCGGCGACCCGTTCATCGAGCTGTTCGAGCGCGGCGCCCTGCAGCAGGTCGCGATCTACCAGGACGAGCCGTTCGAGTCCTACTTCTCCGGCAACACCACCCAGATCTGCCCGGTCGGCGCCCTGACCAGCGCCCAGTACCGGTTCCGCGCCCGGCCGTTCGACCTGCGCAGCGAGCCCAGCGTGTGCGAGCACTGCGCCTCGGGCTGCGCGATGCGCACCGACTACCGCCGGGGCAAGGTCACCCGCCGGCTGGCGGGTGAGGACCCGGCGGTCAACGAGGAGTGGACCTGCGACAAGGGGCGCTACGCGTTCCGCTACGCCACCAGCAACGAACGGCTGACCACTCCGCTGGTGCGCGGCGCCGACGGCGAGCTGCGGCCGGCGTCCTGGCCCGAGGCATGGGCGGCCGCCGCCGCTGGGCTGGCGCAGGCCCGCGCCGAGGGCGGGGTCGGCGTCCTGCCGGGCGGACGGCTCACCCTCGAGGACGCCTACGCCTGGGCCACCTTCGCGCGCGTGGCGCTGGGCACCAACGACGTCGACGCCCGGGCGCGAGCCCACTCGGCCGAGGAGCTCTCGTTCCTGGAGGCCGCCGTCGCCGGCACCGGTCCGGTCACCGGGGCGGTCACCTACGACGACCTCGGTGCCGCCTCGGCGGTCCTGCTCGCCGGGCTCGAGCCGGAGGAGGAGTCACCGATCCTCTTCCTGCGGCTGCGCCGGGCGGTGCGCACCGGGAAGCTCGCCGTCTTCGACCTCGCGCCCTTCGCGACCCGCGCCGCCGAGAAGCTGCAGGCCACGGTGCTCGCCACGCTGCCCGGTGCCGAGGCCCGGTCGCTGCGGGCGCTGGCCGAGGGCACCTGGGGCGGTCCGGCCGTCGAGGCCCTCCGGGAGCCCGGCGCGGTGCTGCTCGCCGGTGAGCGGCTGGCCGAGGTGCCCGGCGCGCTCACGGCCCTCGTGGCGCTCTCCCGCGCCACCGGAGCGCGGTTGGCCTGGGTGCCCCGCCGCGCCGGTGAGCGCGGGGCGGTCGAGGCCGGGGCGCTGCCGAACCTCCTCCCCGGCGGCCGCAGCATCGGCGACGCGCAGGCGCGCGCCGAGGTGGCCGCGCTGTGGGGCATCGACCCCGCTGCGGTGCCGAGCGCTCCGGGCCGTGACCTGACGGCCATCCTCACCGCCGCGCGCAGCGGCCGGCTCCCCGGCCTGCTCGTCGGTGGCGTGGACCCGGCGGACCTGCCCGACCCGGCCCTCGCGATCGCGGCACTGGACGCGGCCGCGTTCGTCGTGAGCCTGGAGATGTTCCCGAGCGCAGTGACGGAGCGGGCCGACGTCGTCCTCCCGGTCGCCGCCGCACCGGAGAAGGCGGGCACCTACCTCGACTGGGAGGGCCGCGCCCGGCCCTTCGACGCCACCCTCCACGGCACCGGGATGCTCACCGACGGGCGGGTCCTGCACGGCCTGGCCGAGGAGATGGACGTCGACCTGCGGCTGCCGACCCCGGCAGCCGCTCGCGCCGCGATGCTGGCGCTCGGCGCCCGCCGCTCACCGGCCGCCGGGGCGCCGGACGTCCCGGCGCCGGCCGCCCCGGTGCTGCGCGAGGACGAGGCGCTGCTGGCCAGCTGGCGGCAGCTGCTCGACGTCGGCACCCTGCAACGGGACGAGCCGGAGCTCGCCGGGACCGCCCGCCGTCCGGTCGCGCGGATCGGGGCGCAGACCGCCGCCCGCCTCGGCCTGGCCGACGGCGACCGCGTCACGGTGGCCGGCGCCACCGGCTCGGTCACCCTGCCGGTGCGCATCACCCCGATGCCCGAGCAGGTGGTGTGGCTGCCCATGCGCTCGCCGGGCAGCGAGATCCGGACCGGGCTGGGCACCGGGCCCGGCGGCATCGTGCGGCTGGCCCGCACCGGCGAACCGGTGACCGCCGACGTCACGGGAGGCACGCGATGAACCTGTGGGCCGCGCCCGACCAGCCCACGCTGGAGGACTTCGGGCACGACGTCTGGTGGATCGTGCTCGTCAAGATCGTCGGGGTCTTCGGGCTCCTGGTGCTGATGACGCTGTTCGCGATCGTGTTCGAGCGCAAGGTCGTCGCCCGCATGCAGCAGCGGATCGGCCCCAACCGGGTCGGCCCGCGCGGCTACCTGCAGAGCCTCGCCGACGGCCTGAAGCTGGCGTTCAAGGAAGACATCATGCCGGCGCTGGCGGACAAGCCGGTCTACTTCCTGGCTCCGGTCATCGCCGCGATCCCCGCGTTCCTGGCCTTCTCGGTGATCCCGCTCGGCCCGACGGTCAGCATCTTCGGCGAGCGCACTCCGCTGCAGCTCACCGACGCCCCCATCGGCGTCCTGGTCGTCCTCGCCTGCTCGGCCATGGGCGTCTACGGCATCGTGCTGGCCGGCTGGGCCTCGGGCTCCACCTACCCGCTGCTCGGCAGCCTGCGCAGCGCCGCCCAGATGGTCAGCTACGAGATCGCGATGGGTCTGTCCATCGTCGCGGTGTTCCTCTACGCCGGCTCGATGTCCACCTCGGAGATCGTCGCCGCGCAGGCCGACGGCAACCGGCTGGACTTCTTCGGCGCGGAGTTCACCGGGCCGAGCTGGTTCGCGGTGCTGCTGCCCGTCTCGTTCGTCATCTACGTGATCGCCGTCGTCGGCGAGACCAACCGGGCGCCGTTCGACCTGCCCGAGGCCGAGAGCGAGCTGGTCGGCGGGTTCCACACCGAGTACTCGTCGCTGAAGTTCGCGCTGTTCTTCCTCGCCGAGTACATCAACATGGTCACCGTCTCCGCCCTGGCCGCGACGCTGTTCCTCGGCGGCTGGCGGGCGCCGTGGCCGATCTCGATCTGGGACGGCGCCAACACCGGCTGGTGGCCGCTGCTGTGGTTCTTCCTCAAGGTCGTGGCGGCGCTGTTCGTCTTCATCTGGCTGCGCGGCACGCTGCCCCGGCTGCGCTACGACCAGTTCATGCGCTTCGGGTGGAAGGTCCTGGTACCGACGGCGCTGGTCTGGATCCTCGTCGTCGCCACCATGCGCACCGTCTCCCGCGAGGCGGACCTCTCCACCGGTCAGATCGCGCTGTTCGTCGGCGTCCCGGCCGCGCTGCTGGTCCTCGCCGGGCTGCTGGTCGCCAGCCGGTCGGCCAACCGCGACACCCGGGTGATGGCCGAGCAGGCGTCCGCCGGCGCGGTGCACGCCACCGATCCCGAGCCCGACGTGCTGCCCCCGGTGGGCGCGCGTCGCGGTGGCCCCCGCCGCGCGGAGGGCGGTTTCCCGGTGCCGCCCATGGACCTGACGGTGCCGCCGTCACCGCGCATCCGCCGGGAGAGCGGCGAGACCGGCGCGACCGTGGTCGGCACCGGCCGCCGCGGCACCGCCACGATCGAGGAGGACGGCGATGTCTGAGATCGAGCGCGCTCCGGCGAAGGCCGCCCGGCCGGCGCTGCGCGACGCCGTGACCCCGGCTCCGGCCCAGGGGTTCGGTGTCACCTTCGCGCAGATCTTCCGCACGGTGACCACCGAGCAGTACCCGTTCGAACCCAAGGTGACCAAGCCGCGCTACCACGGGCGGCACGTGCTCAACCGGCACCCCGACGGGTTGGAGAAGTGCGTCGGCTGCGAGCTCTGCGCCTGGGCGTGCCCGGCGGACGCGATCTACGTGGAGGGTGGCGACAACACCGAGGAGGCCCGCTACTCACCCGGTGAGCGGTACGGCGCGGTCTACCAGATCAACTACCTGCGCTGCATCTTCTGCGGGCTGTGCATCGAGGCCTGCCCCACCCGGTCGCTGACGATGAGCAACGACTTCGAGCTGGCCGACGACGACCGCCGCGACCTGATCTACACCAAGGAACAGCTCATGGCCCCGCTGCTGCCCGGCATGGAGGCACCCCCGCACGCCATGCGCCTGGGCGAGGACGAGAAGGACTACTACCTGCGCGCACCGGAGGCCCGCTCGTGACCCCCGAGGCAGCCGACGTCGTCATCGGCACCGGCGAGGCCGTCGTCTTCTGGATCCTGGGCCCCATCGCGCTGGCCGGGGCGCTCGGCATGGTCTTCAGCCGCAACGCCGTGCACTCCGCGCTGTGGCTGGTCAACACGATGCTGGCGCTGGGCGTGTTCTACGTCGTCCAGTCCGCCCCGTTCCTCGGCGCGGTGCAGATCATCGTCTACACCGGCGCGATCATGATCCTCTTCCTCTTCGTGCTGATGCTGGTCGGACGCGACTCGTCGGACTCGGTGGTGGAGACGCTGCGCGGGCAACGGATCGCGGCCACCGTGCTGGGCCTGGGCTTCGCCGGCCTCGTGGGTGCCGGCATCGCCCGGGCCACCCAGGACCTGCCCGTGGCCGGGCTGGACGAGGCGCAGGGCGAGGGCAACATCGCCGCGATCGCCGAGCTGCTCTTCACCCGCTACCTGCTGGCCTTCGAGGTCACCAGCGCGCTGCTCATCACCGCCGCCGTCGGGGCCATGGTCCTGGCCCACATCGAGCGGGAGCCCGGCAGCCGGCAGACCCAGAAGGAGCTCTCCCGCGCCCGGTTCCTGACCAGCGACCGTCCGCAGACCCTCCCCGGGCCCGGCGTCTACGCCCGGGCCAACTCGGTGGCCGCCCCCGCCCTGCTGCCCGACGGCCGGACGCTCGACGAGACGGTGGCCACCGGCGTCGACCCCCAGGAGGTCCAGCAGATGCCCCGACCCACCGGCCGCGAGCAGCTGGGCAGCCCCGACGCCGCGCTCGGCACGCTCACCCCGGCCGACGGCGGGGAGGAGCGGTGACCATCAGCTACTACCTGGTGCTCGCCGCGATCCTCTTCACGATCGGCGCGGTCGGGGTCCTGGTCCGCCGCAACGCCATCGTCGTGTTCATGTGCATCGAGCTGATGCTCAACTCGGTGAACCTGACGCTGGTGACCTTCGCCCGGGCCGGCGGGACGGTCGACGGCCAGATCATGGCGTTCTTCGTCATGGTCGTCGCTGCCGCCGAAGTGGTCATCGGCCTGGCCATCATCATGTCGATCTACCGGACCCGCAGGTCCGCCTCGGTCGACGACGCCAACCTCCTGAAGTACTGACCGGGACGGACATCCAGTGCCTGCTGAAGGGTTGCTCGCCGCCTCCTGGCTGCTGATCGCGCTGCCGCTCGCCGGCGCAGCGGCGCTGCTGCTGGGCGGGCGCCGCACCGACCGCTGGGGCCACCTGCTGGGGACGGCGACCGTCGTCGTCGCCTTCCTGCTCGCCGTCGGGTGCACGGTGCAGCTGGCCGGGCTGGAGGAGCGTGCCGCCGACGTCGAGCTGTTCACGTTCATCTCCGCCGGCGACCTCGACGTGACCGCGGGGCTGCTCTACGACCCGCTGTCGGCGGTCTTCGTCCTGCTGATCACCGGCGTCGGCTCGCTGATCCACGTCTACTCGATCGGCTACATGGCGCACGACCCCGGGCGGCGGCGGTTCTTCGCCTACCTGAACCTCTTCGTCGCCGCGATGCTCCTGCTGGTCCTCGGCAACAGCTACGTGGCGCTCTACGTGGGCTGGGAGGGCGTGGGTCTGGCGTCCTACCTGCTCATCGCCTTCTGGTACACCCGCCCGGCGGCGGCCACCGCCGCGAAGAAGGCGTTCATCATGAACCGGGTCGGCGACGTCGGCCTGGCTCTGGCCGTCTTCGTCATGTTCGCCCAGCTGGGGACGACGTCCTACGCCGGCGTGCACGCCGGGGTCGCGACGCTGGCCGGCGGCACGGTCACCGCGATGGGCCTGCTGCTCCTGCTCGGCGCCTGCGGCAAGTCGGGCCAGTTCCCGCTGCAGGCGTGGCTGCCCGACGCCATGGAAGGCCCGACCCCGGTCTCGGCGCTGATCCACGCCGCGACGATGGTCACCGCGGGCGTCTACCTGATCGCCCGCTCCGCGCCGGTCTACGACGAGACCCCCACCGCTCGTGCCGTCGTCCTGGCCGTCGGGGCGCTCACCCTGCTGATCGGGGCGATCGCCGGCTGCGCCTACGACGACATCAAGAAGGTGCTGGCCTACTCCACGGTCAGCCAGATCGGCTACATGTTCCTGGCCGTCGGGCTCGGCCCGGCCGGGTACGTCGCCGGCCTGGCCCACCTGCTCGCGCACGGGTTCTTCAAGGCGGGGCTCTTCCTCGGCGCCGGATCGGTCATGCACGCGATGGACGACGCGGTGGACATGCGCCGCTTCGGCGGGCTGGCGAAGAAGCTGCCGGTCACCTTCGTGACCTTCGGCCTCGGCTACCTCGCACTGATCGGCTTCCCGTTCCTGTCCGGCTACTTCACCAAGGACGCGATCATCGAGGCCGCCCTGGACCGGGAGGACGCGTGGGGGTGGGTCCTCGGCGGCGTGGCCGTGCTCGGTGCCGGGCTGACCGCCTTCTACATGACCCGGCTGATGCTCATGACGTTCTTCGGCCGCCCGCGCTGGGAGGACGGCGTCCACCCGCACGAGTCGCCCACGGTCATGACCGCCCCGATGATCGTGCTCGCCGTCGGGTCGGTCTCCGCGGGGGCGCTGCTGGTGTCGGTGTTCCCGCTCGCCGACTGGCTGGAGCCGGTGTTCGGCGAGCCGGAGGAGGCCACGCACGTGGTGGCCCCGGTGGTCGTCGGGCTGGTCGTCACCGTGGTGATGCTGCTCGGCGTGCTGGCCGCCTGGCTGTTCGTCGGCCGCCGCGAGGTGCCGGTCACCCCGCCCGTCCGGGTCTCGCCGGTGACCCGCGCGGCGCGCAACGCCCTGTACGCCGACGCGATCAACGAGTCGCTGTTCATGCGCCCGGGGCAGTGGCTCACCCGCGCGCTGGTGTGGTTCGACAACCGCGGGGTCGACGGCGCGGTGAACGGCCTGGCCGCGGGGCTCGGCGGGTCGTCGTCCCGGCTGGGCCGGGCGCAGACCGGGTTCGTGCGCACCTACGCCCTCGGGATGCTCGGTGGCGCGGTCGTGGTGGCCGGAGCACTGCTGGCGGTGACGGCCGGATGAGCGGTTCCCAGTTCCTCCCGATCCCCGAGACGGTGGTGGCCCTCCCGTGAGCGCGTCCTTCTCCCTGGTCGCGATGATCGCGCTGCCCGCGATCGGCGCCGCCGTGGTCGCGGCGCTCCCGCGCGAGCGGTCGCTGCTGGCCAAGCAGGTGGCGCTCGGCGTGAGCCTCGCCGCCCTGCTGCTGGCGGTGCTGGCGACGATCGCCTTCGATGCGGGCGGCGAGCGCTTCCAGCTGACCACGTCGGTCTCCTGGATCCCCGACTTCGGTGCCGACTTCGCTCTCGGGGTCGACGGCATCGCGCTGGTGATGCTGCTGCTGATCGGCGTCCTCGTGCCGCTGGTCGTCGCCGCGTCGTGGCACGAGGCCGACACCGCGCCGCGGCCACCCCGGGTCTTCTTCGCCTGGCTGCTGCTGCTCGAGGCGATGATGGTCGGGGTCTTCGCCGCCACCGACGTGCTGCTCTTCTACGTCTTCTTCGAGGCGATGCTCGTCCCGATGTACTTCCTCATCGGCAGCTTCGGGGGGCCGCGCCGGCAGTACGCCGCGGTCAAGTTCTTCCTCTACAGCCTGCTCGGCGGTCTGGTCATGCTGGCCGCCGTCATCGGGCTCTACGTCGTCAGCACCAGCCAGCTGGGCGAGGGCACGTTCGCCTTCGACGCGCTGCGGCAGCTCGACATCGATCCCGGCGTCCAGAAGCTGCTGTTCCTGGGCTTCTTCGTCGCCTTCGCCATCAAGGCGCCGCTGGTGCCGCTGCACACCTGGCTGCCCGACTCCGGCGCCGAGGCTCCGATCGGCGGGGCGGTGCTGCTCGTCGGCGTGCTCGACAAGGTCGGCACCTTCGGCTTCCTGCGCTACTGCCTGCCGCTGTTCCCCGACGCATCGCGCTTCTTCGCCCCGTTCGTCCTGGTGCTCGCCGTGATCGGCGTGCTCTACGCCGCGCTGCTCGCCATGGGGCAGAGCGACATGAAGCGCCTGGTGTCCTACACGTCGATCTCGCACTTCGGGTTCATCGCGCTGGGCATCTTCGCGTTCACGACCGAGGCCGGCACCGGCGCTGTGCTGTACATGGTCAACCACGGCATCGCCACCGGGCTGCTGTTCCTCGTCGTCGGCATGCTCATCGCCCGGGGTGGGTCCCGCGAGATCGGCGACTACGGCGGCGTCGCGAAGCACGCCCCGAAGCTGGCCGGGGCGTTCCTCGTCGCCGGCCTGGCGTCGCTGGCCCTGCCGGGCACCAACAGCTTCGTGAGCGAGTTCCTGGTGCTCATCGGCTCGTTCCCGGAGCGCCCGGTCTTCACGATCGTCGCGACCGTCGGCATCATCCTGGCCGCGCTCTACATCCTGCTGATGTACCAGCGCACGATGCACGGACCGGCCCGCGGCGTGCTGCTGGCGGCCGACGAGCCGCCGGAGCCCACCCCCGTCGCCGGTGGGGGTGGGGCCACCGCGGTCGCTGCCGCTCCGGCGCGCGGCGTGCTGCGGGTCCGTGACCTCGACCGGCGGGAGCTGGCCGTCGTCGCCCCGCTGATCGCCCTGGTCATCGGGCTGGGCGTGTTCCCGCAGCCGCTGCTGAACCTGATCGAGCCCGCCGTGAGCGCCACCATGAGCGACGTCGGCGCCGACTCCGGAGGAACGGACCGATGATCGAGGTGCCCGACCTCTCCCTGGCGGCGCTCGCCCCGCTGCTGCTCGTGCTGGGCGCGGCCTGCGTGGGGGTCCTCGTGGAGGCGTTCGTCCCACGCGAGGCGCGCCAGCCGGTGCAGGTCGCGCTCGCGCTGGTGGGCACCGTCGGGGCGCTGGTCGCCACACTGCTGCTCGCCGCCGGCGACCGCGACCACGAGGTGACCGCCGGGGGTGCGCTGGCCGTCGACGGCGCGGCGCTGTTTCTCCAGGCCACCGTCGCCGGTCTGGGGGCGCTGTCGGTCCTGCTGTTCGCCGAGCGGTCGCTGGACCCGGCGCGCTCGGCGTTCGTGGCCAGCGCGGCGGTGCCGGCGGGGAGTCCGCGCGACCGCGAGCTGATGACGGACACCCGCGTGCAGACCGAGGTCTACCCGCTGGCCACCTTCGCCGTCGGCGGCATGATGCTGTTCGTCGCGGCCAACGACCTGCTGGTCATGTTCGTGGCCCTCGAGGTGCTGAGCCTCCCGCTGTACCTCATCAGCGGCATGGCCCGCCGCCGCCGGCTGCTGTCCCAGGAGGCGGCGGTCAAGTACTTCCTCCTGGGTGCCTTCGCCTCGGCGTTCTTCCTCTACGGCCTGGCCCTGGTCTACGGCGCCACGGGCAGCGTCCGGCTGCGCGACATCCGCGAGGCCGGTCTCGAGGGCGGCGGTGACGTGCTGCTCGTGCTGGGCCTGGGGCTGCTCGTCGTCGGGCTGCTCTTCAAGGCGAGCGTCGCCCCGTTCCACACCTGGACGCCCGACGTCTACCAGGGGGCGCCCACGCCGGTCACCGCGTTCATGGCGGCCTGCACGAAGGTGGCGGCGTTCGGCGCGATCCTCCGGCTGCTGTACGTCGCCTTCGGCACCGCCGAGTGGACCTGGCGTCCGCTGGTCTACGCCGTCGCGATCGCCTCGATGGTCGTGGGTGCGGTGCTGGGGCTGACCCAGACCGACCTCAAGCGGATGCTGGCCTACTCGTCGATCGCGCACGCGGGCTTCCTGCTGACCGGCGTCCTGGGGCTGGGCTCCGGGGGCGAGGGGTCGGGTCTGGCGGCGACGATGTTCTACCTGCTCACCTACGGGCTGACCACGCTCGGCGCCTTCGCCGTCCTCACCCTGGTGCGGGACGGCGACGGCGAGGCCACCCACCTGTCGCAGTGGGCGGGGCTGGGCGCCCGCTCGCCCCTCACCGCCGCGCTGATGAGCCTGTTCCTGCTGGCGCTGGCCGGGATCCCGCTCACCGCCGGGTTCACCGGCAAGTTCGCGGTGTTCCGCGCGGCGATCGAGCAGGGGGCGTGGCCACTGGCCCTGGTGGCCCTCCTGGCCAGTGCCGTGGCCGCGTTCTTCTACCTGCGGGTCATCGTGCTCATGTACTTCTCCGAGCCGGTCCCCGACGGGGCGACCGTGGGGGTTCCGGGTACGCCGACCACGATCGTCCTGGCGGTGACGGCGACGGCGACCCTGGCGCTCGGCATCCTGCCCGGGGCGGTGCTCGACCTCGCCGAGCAGGCGGCTATCTTCGTCGGTTGATATGACCGGAGCCCGTGCCGCGACCGACGGCACCCCCACCGAGGTCTGGCACCGGATCTCGACACCGGCGTCGACCATCGGCCCCTGGCTCCCCGAGGGCGAGCTCGGCGCGGCGCTCGCCGAGGGGCTGGCCCGGGTCGAGGCCCGGCTCGCCGTGGCCGTCGGCAGCGAGCACCCCTTCGTCCGCGAGGCGGCCGGGCACCTCATGGCGGCCGGTGGCAAGCGCTTCCGGCCGATGCTGGCCCTGCTGGCCGCCCAGCTGGGCGACGCCGGCGCGCCGCAGGTCGTCGAGGGTGCCGTGGTGTGCGAGCTGACCCACCTGGCCACGCTGTACCACGACGACGTGATGGACGAGGCGGCCGTCCGGCGGGGCGCCCCGAGCGCGAACAGCCGGTGGAGCAACAGCGTCGCGATCCTCACCGGCGACCTGCTCTTCGCCCGCGCGTCGGACATCCTGGCCGACCTCGGCCCCGACGCCGTCCGGGTGCAGGCCCGCACCTTCGAGCGGCTGGTCACCGGCCAGATCCAGGAGACCGTCGGCGCGCAGCCCGGCGACGACCCGGTCGCCCACTACCTGCAGGTGCTGGCCGACAAGACCGGCTCGCTGGTGGCGACCTCCGCGCGCTTCGGGGCCTCGTTCGCCGGGGTGGAGCCGGCACTCGTCGAGGCGCTGACGGCGTTCGGTGAGGAGGTCGGCGTGGCCTTCCAGCTGTCGGACGACCTGCTCGACATCGTCACCGACGGCGCCTCCGGCAAGCTGCCCGGCACCGACCTGCGCGAGGGCATCGCGACCCTTCCCGTGCTGTTCGCGCTGGCAGGCGACGACCCGGACGAGGGGCGGCTGCGCGAGCTGGTCGCCGCACCGGTCACGGACGACGGCGAGCACGCCGAGGCGTTGGCGCTGCTGCGCTCCTCCCGGTCCCTGGCCCGGGCGAACGACGTGCTGCGCGAGTACGCCGACCGTGCCCGCGCCCGCCTGGACGCGGTCCCCCCCGGCGACGTGCGCGACGCGCTGTCCGCCCTCTGCGACTACGTGGTGACGCGCACCAGCTGACGGAAGGACCGCCATGCCCCGCACCGGTCGTTGGCTCGCGGTGGGGGGCGTGCTGCTCCTGGCGGGCTGCTCCACGGTCACCGCGGACGTCGACGACGCGCCGCCGCCCCCCTCGCTGCCGGAGCTGACCGTCGAGACCGTCGTGGGCGGGCTGGACCACCCGTGGGACGTCGTCCAGGCCACCGACGGCACCCTGCTCGTCGACGAGCGCGGCGGCGGGTTCACCGCGGTCCTGCCGGGCGGTGAGGTGCGCAAGGTCGCTGCCGACCTCCCCGATCTCTTCGCCGACGGCGAGACCGGTCTGATGGGCCTGGCCCTGGACCCCGCGTTCGAGGCGAACCGGCGGCTCTACAGCTGCCAGGGCAGCACGGCCGGGGAGATCCGCGTGGTCGCCTGGGTGGTCGCCGCCGACTGGTCCGCGCTGACGCGGGCGGCCGATCCGCTGGTCGGTGGGCTGCCGCTGAACGAGAGCAGCGGCCGGCACGGCGGCTGCCGGCTGGAGTTCGCCCCCGACGGCGCGCTGCTCGTCGGGACCGGCGACACCGCGAACGGGACGCTCCCGCAGGACCCGACGTCGCTCGGCGGCAAGGTGCTGCGGGCCGACCCCGCCACGGGCCAGGTCGCGGTCTGGACGCTCGGCCACCGCAACGTCCAGGGCCTCGCCGTGCGACCGGGCTCGGACCAGGTGTTCTCCGTCGAGCACGGCCCGGACCGGGACGACGAGGTCAACCTGCTCCGCGAGGGCGGCAACTACGGCTGGGACCCCGACGGTGCGGGCCGGTACGACGAGAGCGTGCCGATGACCGACCCGTCGATCGCCGGCGCCGTCGAGGCGGTGTGGTCCTCGGGTTCGCCGACGCTGGCCACGAGCGGCGCCACGTTCGTCAGCGGCGGGGAGTGGGCCGACTACGACGGCCTGCTGCTCCTCGCGCTGCTCAAGGCGCAAGGGGTGCTCGCCCTGCGCCTCGACGAGGCGGGTGCGGTGGTGGACCAGTTCCGCGTACCCGAGCTGGACGGGAGCCACGGCCGGATCCGGACCCTGCAGCAGGGGGTCGACGGCGCGCTGTACGCCGTCACCGACAACGGGGACGACGACGAGCTGCTGAGGATCACGCCCCGAGGCTGACCCGCCGCTCCAGCACGTGCTCGGGCACCGGTACCTCCGCGGGCAGCAGCGGGCAGGGCTCGGCACCGCCGGCGACGGTGCGGAGCGGGAGGACGCCGGCCCACACCGGCAGCGCCAGGTCCCGCTCGTCGTCACCGGGGGGTCCGGTGCGCACCTTGACGCCGGCCTCGGTCAGGTCCAGGGCCAGCACCGTGGTGGCGGCCAGCTCCTTGCGGTCGGGCAGGCGCGCGGCCGACCACGAGCCGGGGGCCAGCTGCTCGGTCAGTGCCTCCAGCCCGAGCAGGCGCTCCTGCTCGTCGTGCACCACCCGGGCGGTGCCGTGGACGACGGCGCAGCGGTAGTTGACCGAGTGGTGGAAGGTCGACCGGGCGTAGACGATCCCGTCCAGGTGGGTGACGGTGAAGCAGACCGGGGCTCCCGCGGCGGCGGCCCGGAGCGAGGCGGCGCCCGTCGAGCCGTGCAGGTACAGGGTGTCCCCGCGCCGGCCGTAGCCGGTGGGGAGCACGACCGGGGCACCGTCCAGCACCACGCCGAGGTGGCCGACGAGTCCGGCGTCGAGCACGGCGTACAGGTCCGAGCGGTCGGTCCGGGCGCGCTTCGCCCCCCGGCGCACGGTGCTGCGGGGAGTGGGGGAGAGCGGTTCGGTGCTGTCCACGGGAGCAGCCTCCTGCCTGCAGTGGCCCCCCGGAACGGCCAATCGCGTACCTTTTCGGCAGTCCACTCCGGAGGTGCTCGTGGTCGACGTCCCACCGGTCGTGCTCGACCGGGCCTCGCGCACGCCGCTGTCGGCGCAGATCGCCGACGCCCTGCGGTCGGCCACCGCCGACGGCACGCTGCGCGCGGGGGATCGGCTGCCCTCGACCCGGGAGCTCGCGGCGGCGCTCGGGGTCAGTCGCACGGTCACCTCGGCCGCGTTCGACCAGCTGCTGGCCGAGGGGTGGGTCGGGGGACGTCGCGGAGCGGGCACCTTCGTGCTGAGCGCGGTGACCCCGGCACCGGGCGGGACCGTTCTGCCCGGCGCCCGCGATACCGGCGTTCCGCAGCTGGTGGACCTGCGTGCCGGCGCCCCCTGCCTGGAGGTGCTGGACCGGTCGGCGTGGCGGCGCGCCTGGCGAGCCGCCGGCGACGCCGCACCGGACCGCACGCCCGAACCGGCGGGTGATCCGGCCTTCCGGGCCGCGGTGGCCGAGCACCTGCTCCGTCACCGGGGGCTCGTGGTCGACGCCGGCCTGGTGCTGGCGTCCACCGGCACCTCGGCCGCGGTCGCGGAGATCGCGCGGGCGCTCCCGCCGGGCTGCCGGGTGGCTGTCGAGAACCCCGGCTACCAGCGCGTGGTCGGGGCTCTCCGCGAGGAGGGGGTCGAGGTCGTGCCCGTGCCGGTGGACCGCGACGGGCTGGTCGTCGACGCGGTGCCCGCCGATGTCTCCGCGGTCTACTGCACCCCAGCCCACCAGTACCCGCTCGGGCGGCGCATGTCGGCGGCGCGGCGCTCGGCACTGGTCGCCCGTGCCCGGGCGGAGGGTTGGTGGGTACTCGAGGACGACTACGACGGCGAGCTCCGCTACGACGTCGCCCCGCTCCCGCTGCTCGTCGCGCTCGGGCCTGATGTCGTCGTCCACCTCGGGACGGCGAGCAAGATCCTGAGCCCGACGCTCGGGGTGGGCTGGATGGTGGCGCCGCCCGCCGTCGCCGAGTCCGTGCTGGCCCGGCGCCTGGGCACCGGGGTCCGCCCACCGCGGGCCGGGCAGCGGGTGATGGCCGCGATGGCGGTCTCCGGTGACCTCGCCCGGCACCTGCGCCGCCTGCGCCGCGAGCTGGCCGGCCGCCGCGCGGAGGTGTGCGCAGCCGTCGAGGCGGCGGGGCGGGCGGTCGAGGGGGATCCGGCGGGCGCGCACGTGTTCGTCCCACTGGAGGGGGCGGCGGAGGAGGCGCAGGTGCTCGCGGCCGCGGCACAGGGAGGCGTGACCCTCGACGGGCTGGGGCGCCACCTCGGGGCCGGTCCGGACGAGGCCCGCGCGGGGCTGGTCCTCGGGTTTGCGGCGCCCGACCGCGAGGAGCTCCGCCGCGCCCTCGCCGTCGTCACGACGGTCCTGCGCCACGACGACCGCGGGCCCGCCTCCCCGGAGGGAGACGGGCCCGTGACGGGTCCGGCGGCTAGGCCGTGACCTCCCACGTGTCGCCGCCGGCGAGGAGGGCGTCCAGATCCCCGGGGCCCTGCAGGCGGGCCTCGTCGAGCTGCTCGCTCATCATCGCCTCGTAGCTCGGCTTCTGGACCTTCCGGAAGACGCCCATCGGCGTGTAGCGGAGGTCCTGCGAGGACAGCCGGGAAAGCGCGAAGGCGTAGGACGGGTCCTCGCGGCTCGCGTCGTGCACCACGATCTGCGAGGCGTCGACCTGGTTGGTCTCGGCGATCCGCAGGCCGCCGAAGTCGTCCCGGACCACGCACGAGGCGCCGTCGGGGCCGAAGACGAGCGGCTTGCCGTCCTCGAGCGGGATCGTCCACATCGGACCGGTCGCCGGGTCCTTGAGCAGCTCGAACGCGCCGTCGTTGAAGATGTTGCAGTTCTGGTAGATCTCCACCAGCGACGTGCCCTGGTGCTCGGCGGCCTGCCGCAGCACCTCGGTCAGGCCCTTGCGGTCGGAGTCCATCGCGCGGCCCACGAAGGTGGCGTCGGCGCCGATGGCCAGCGAGACCGGGTTGAACGGGTGGTCCAGCGAGCCCATCGGGGTGGACTTGGTGACCTTGCCGACCTCGGAGGTGGGCGAGTACTGCCCCTTGGTGAGGCCGTAGATCCGGTTGTTGAACAGCAGGATCGTCATGTTCACGTTGCGGCGCAGCGCGTGGATCAGGTGGTTGCCGCCGATCGACAGCGCGTCGCCGTCACCGGTCACCACCCACACCGACAGGTCGGGGCGGGCGGCGGCCAGCCCGGTCGCGATGGCGGGGGCGCGCCCGTGGATCGAGTGCATCCCGAACGTGTTCATGTAGTACGGGAAACGCGAGGAGCACCCGATGCCGGACACGATGACCATGTCCTCACGGGCGATGCCGAGGCTGGGCAGGAAGCTCTGGACCGCGTTGAGGATGACGTAGTCACCGCACCCGGGGCACCAGCGCACCTCCTGGTCGGTCTTGAAGTCCTTGCCCTTGAGCTCGGTCACCTTGGGACCGTGCTGCTCGAGCGATCGGGCGATGGCGGCGTCGATGGGGGTCGGCGCATCCGGCATGCCGAGTTCGACGGTGGTCACTGCTGAGCTCCGTTCGCAACTGCGTGGTCCACGGCGGCTGGCTGCACCGTGTCGATCGCGTCCTGGATCACCGCGGCCAGCTCGGCCGCGCGGAAGGGCAGCCCGCGCACCTGGGTGTGGCTCTGCACGTCCACGAGGTACTTGGCGCGCAGGAGCAGCGAGAGCTGCCCGAGGTTCATCTCGGGGCAGATCACCCGGTCGTACCGGGCGAGGACCTCGCCGAGGTCGGCGGGGAACGGGTTGATGTGCCGCAGGTGGATCTGGGCGACCTTGCGACCCGAGCTGCGGATCCGCCGGGCGGCGGCGCCGATCGGGCCGTAGGTGGAGCCCCATCCGATGACGGCCACCCGGGCGTCACCGTCGGGGTCGTCGACGTCGGTGGGCGGGATCGACGCCGCGATGCCGTCGATCTTGGCCTGCCGGGTGCGGGTCATGAAGTCGTGGTTGGCGGGGTCGTAGGAGATGTTGCCGGTCTTGTCGGCCTTCTCCAGCCCGCCGATCCGGTGCTGCATGCCCGCCGTGCCGGGGATCGCCCACGCCCGGGCGAGGGTCTCCGGGTCGCGCAGATAGGGGAGGAACTCGGGCGTGCCGTCGGGTGCGCTGCCGTTGGGCTCGGTCGCGAAGGCGACGGCGGACGTGAGGTCCGGCAGCGAGTCGGCGTCCGGGATCGCCCAGGGCTCGGCGCCGTTGGCCAGGTAGCCGTCCGACAGCAGCATGACCGGGGTGCGGTAGGTCAGCGCGATCCGCGCGGCCTCCACGGCGGCGTCGAAGCAGTCGCCGGGGGAGCGCGGGGCGATGACCGGGACGGGTGCCTCGCCGTTGCGGCCGAACATGGCCTGCAGCAGGTCCGACTGCTCGGTCTTGGTCGGCAGGCCGGTCGAGGGACCACCGCGCTGCACGTCGACGACGACCAGCGGCAGCTCGGTCATGACCGCCAGCCCGAGCGCCTCGGACTTCAGCGAGACACCGGGGCCCGAGGTCGTCGTGATGCCGAGCGCACCACCGAAGGAGGCGCCCAGGGCGGCACCGATGCCCGCGATCTCGTCCTCGGCCTGGAACGTCCGCACGCCGAAGGCCTTGTGCCGGGACAGCTCGTGGAGGATGTCCGACGCCGGCGTGATGGGGTACGCGCCGAGGAAGACCGGCAGGCCCGAGCGCTGGCCGGCGGCAACGAGGCCGAGGGCCAGCGCCTGGTTGCCGGAGATGTTGCGGTAGCGGCCCGGCTTCATCGGGGCCGGCTTGATCTCGTAGGAGACCGCGAACGCCTCGGTGGTGTCGCCGTAGTTGTAGCCGGCCCGGAAGGCGGCGATGTTCGCCGCGGCGATCTCGGGCTTGCGGCGGAACTGGCGCTCGAGGAAGCGGATCGTGCCCTCGGTCGGCCGGTGGTACATCCAGCTCAGCAGGCCGAGGGTGAACATGTTCTTGCTGCGCTCGGCCTCCTTCTTGCCCAGGCCGGAGTCGGCGAGCGCCTCGAGGGTCATCGACGTCAGCGGCACGCTGACGGTCTGCCACCCCTCCAGGGAGCCGTCCTCCAGCGGGTTGGTCGCGTAGCCGACCTTGGCCAGGTTCCGCGGCGTGAACTCGTCGGAGTCGACGATGAGCAGGCCGCCGCCGGGGAGCTCGGAGAGGTTGGCCTTGAGCGCGGCCGGGTTCATCGCCACGAGGACGTCGGGAGCGTCACCCGGCGTCATGACGTCGTGGTCGGCGAACTGCAGCTGGAAGGAGCTGACGCCCGGCAGGGTGCCCGTTGGCGCCCGGATCTCGGCGGGGAAGTTGGGCAGCGTCTTGAGGTCGTTGCCGAAGGACGCCGTCTCGCTGGTGAACCGGTTGCCGGTGAGCTGCATGCCGTCGCCGGAGTCACCCGCCAGGCGGATGACCACGCGGTCGAGTTCGACGACGCTCTTCACCAGCCCGCCGGGGGCCGAGCTGGGCACCGGGGTGGCCAGGGCGCCGTTCGAGTCCGACGGCGCGACGGTCGGGTTGGTGCCAGTCATCAGTGGTGTACCTCCACCGGGCGAGGTTACGTGCGTGTGTCCGCGCCCGGCTGTGCAACCGGACACGCTGTGCAGCGGGGAGGATCCCACCACGTCCGGGGGTGCCAACCAAGGCAGCCCTTATCTCATTCCGCCGGGTGACGACCCGGCCATCGGTGGGGAACGGCAGCCCGGAGGACGGCGTTGGACGGGGCGTGCAGCGCTGGAACAACGGACTGAAGACCGCCCTGCTCCTCGGGCTCATGGGCGGTCTGATCCTGATGGCCGGGGCGCTCATCGGCGGGCGGGGCGGGCTGTTCATCGCGCTCGTCGTGGCGCTCGGCATGAACGGCTACGCCTACTTCAACTCCGACAAGCTCGCCCTGCGCTCCATGCGGGCCTTCCCGGTGACCGAGACGCAGGCGCCGCAGCTCTACGCGATGGTCCGCGAGCTGGCCACCTCGGCCCGGCAGCCGATGCCTCGCCTGTACGTGAGCCCGACCGACCAGCCCAACGCTTTCGCCACCGGTCGCAACCCGCGCAACGCCGCCGTCTGCGTCACCCAGGGCATCCTCGAGCTGCTCGACCGGCGGCAGCTGCGCGCGGTGCTGGCACACGAGCTCTCGCACGTCTACAACCGCGACATCCTGATCAGCTCCGTCGCCGGCGCCATGGCCACGGTCATCACCTACCTGGCGCACATGGCGATGTTCGCCTCGCTGTTCGGCGGTCGCTCCGGCGACGACCGCGGCGGCGGCAACGCCGTCGGCGGCCTGCTGCTGATGCTGCTCGGTCCGATCGCCGCGGGCCTGGTGCAGATGGCGGTCAGCCGCAGCCGGGAGTTCCAGGCGGACGCCTCCGGTGCCGAGCTCTCGCAGGACCCGCTCGCGCTGGCCGATGCGCTGCGGGTGATCGAGCGGGGCACCGCGGCCCGGCCGCTGCCGCAGGAGGAGCGGCTGGTGACCCAGAGCCACCTGATGATCGCCAACCCCTTCCGCGGCCAGGGCATGGCCTCGCTGTTCGCCACCCACCCGCCGATGGCCGAGCGCATCGCCCGCCTCGAGCAGATGGCGGGGCGGCAGGGCTGACGAACCTGATGGCCGAGGAGTGCGGCGAGGCGTGCACCTCGACAGGCTGCGCTGCTGTGAGGGGTCAGCGCCCGTGCCGACCGGAGAGCTGTGGACGACGCCGGCCACGATGTCCCCGGGACCGCCGTTCCGGCCCGCGGAACGGCGGTAGGAGGGACACCGTGCCGGGCGTCGCCGTCCTCAGCGGTAGTTGTCGAACTGCAGGGCGACGTCGAGGTCGGCCCCGCGGAGCAGCTGCTGGACCGCCTGCAGGTCGTCGCGCTTCTTGCCGCTGACCCGCAGCTGGTCGCCCTGGATCTGCGCCTGCACGCCCTTCGGCCCCTCGTCGCGGATCAGCTTGGCGATCTTCTTCGCGACGTCGGACTCGATCCCCTGCTTGATCGTGGCGCCGATCTTGTAGGTCTTGCCCGAGGCCTGCGGGTCGCCAGCGTCGAGCACCTTCAGCGAGATGCCGCGCTTGATCAGCTTCTCCTTGAACACCTCGAGCGCCGCGACGACCCGCTCCTCGGTGTCGGCCTGCAGGCTCACGCCGTCCTCACCGGCCCACGCGATGGTGGCGTTGGTGCCGCGGAAGTCGAAGCGCTGCGAGAGCTCCTTGCCCGCCTGGTTCAGGGCGTTGTCGACCTCCTGCCGGTCGACCTTGCTGACGACGTCGAACGATGAGTCGGCCATGTCTCCCTCTCCGTGCGGGCGCAGCCCGCCACCGGACTCGTGTGGTGGGGACCCGTCACCGACGGTCCCCGCGTCTTGTAGTCTCTCCCGCGTACCGAGCACCGCACAGTGCACGGCGGGTTGCCCGAGTGGCCAATGGGAGCGGACTGTAAATCCGTCGGCTTAGCCTACGAAGGTTCGAATCCTTCACCCGCCACACCCGGTACGACGGCCCCCGACCAGCAGGTCGGGGGCCGTCGCCGTGTCCGGGTCAGGGGAGTGTCGGCGCCCTCGCGCTGGCGACGGCGGTGCGCTCCAGCGGCTCCCCGCCGAGGAAGAGCCAGTCGAAGGCGATCTCGACGTACCGCGTGCAGCGCACGGTCACCTCGGCGCCGTCGGTCTCCGCCGACCAGCTGTCCAGCTCGATGCCGCCGTCGGCGAGCTGGTCGGCGACCGCCGCCTGGGCGGCCGCACGGGTCAGGGGGAGCTCGGTGCCGACGCCGCGCGTGTAGACGGCGGCCTCGTCGGCCTGGTTGGCGGCGGCCAGCGCCGCGCCGTCGCAGATCGACTGGACCTCCTGCTGCTCCAGGAAGGCGTCGGACGCGGCGATCGCACCGAAGGCCATCAGTGCCGCGACCAGCCAGCAGACCAGCACGAACGGCAGCGTCGAGCCCCGCTCGGGGTCATGGGTCGGGCCGTGCACGCGGGGGAGCTAAGCAGCCGGCCGCGGTTGTCCACCACCTGTGGACACGATCTGTGGACACTGTGGACGGACTCTCACCCGGTCGCCTGATGCGGGCCCGTCGGCTGTGGACGACGACGGCGGATGGAGCGTTCTGCGTCACCGAACGTGGGATCCGAGTGGCGGAAGGTCACGACATGACGTAGGCGCGCGGCGTGTCGACGCCGGCGTGCTTGTCCTCGGCCGTCACGGGAAGCATTGTCTCCGGCGCGGTCCGTATTCGACGACGCTCTGTCCCCGCGCGTGGATGGCTGCCGCGCCAGCCAGTCTTTTCGTGCCCAGAGGGAGGCGCCATGAACAGCACCGTTCAGCGTGGAGGTCAGTCGGCTCGCGGGTTCAAGTGGACTCGCGGGTTCAAGTGGACTCGGCAGGCGGGCTGACCGCACCCGTCCACGGGCTCACCCGCGAGGGGCAGTCGTTCTGCTGAACGGCTGCCCCGACTCATGTTCGGCGTGCGACGTGCCGAGGTCTTCCCGGATCGATCCTCGACCGGAAGGTCTTGCGGCGGCCGTGGTCGCTGCTAGCCTTCGCCCGCCTGACGACCTGGGGGAGTCCACTTGCAGGTAGCTGAGCAGCAGGTTCACGAGCGCGGACGGGGGCGCACGCCGCGCAGCCCGTGGTTCGTGGCACTGCTCGGGCTCGTCGTCGGGGTCCCGGTCGCCGTGTTCGTGCTGCTCGGTGGCCCGTTGACCGTGGACGTCCCGGTGCTCCTGGCGGTCCTGTGCACCGCGATCGTGGCGGAGCGGCTCAACGTGCACGTCGAGTTCCGGCGGCAGAGCTTCCACAGTTCCGCCAGTGAGCTCGCCTTCGTGCTCGCCCTCGTGGAGCTGGGCGGGGCGTGGACGGCTGTGACCCGAGCGGCAGCGGTCGCGTTGGTCCTGTCCACACAGCGCCTCCCCGCCGCCAAGGTCGTCTTCAACGCGGCCGTCGCCGTGATCGAGGCCGGGGTCGCGGTAGCGGTTCTCGCCGTTCTGCCCGCCGGTGACGTCACCGAGCCCCGGTCGTGGGTCTCCTACCTGCTCGCGATCTTCGCGGCCAACGTCGTGTCCGCGGTCCTCGTGGCAGGCGCCATCACGTTGGCGCAGGGATACCCGGGGCGCGCGATCTGGGTCGGCATCCTCGTGCCACTGGTGGTGGTGGGCCCGGTGGCCGTGCTCATCGGCCTGGCCATCCTGCTCCTGCTGCACGTCACCGTCTGGGCGTGGCTGATCATGACGCCGCTCGCGGCGGCTCTGGTGCTGCTCCACCGCCGGTTCGCGGCAGTCACGCAGGAGAGCCAGTCCCTGGAGCGGGTGTACGACTTCGCGCGCCGCGTCGAGGAGGTGCAGTCCGACGAGGCCGGTACGCGGCAGATCGTCCAGGCGGTGCGCGAGCTGCTCAACGCCGAGCGCGTCGCCCTCTGGCTGCCGCCCTACCTCGACGAGGGGCCGCGACTCGTCGTCGTCACCGAGGACGGTGCCGACTGGTACGACGGCCCCGGCGACCCGGACGACCTGCTGCGTCGCCGCGCGGTCGCTTCGGCCGACGGCGTCATCCACGTCGCCGCCGCCCGGGCCGACGAGGCCGAGCGTGCCGCCCTCGCCCGGCGCGGGGTCTCCGACCTGCTGGGGGCGCCGGTCACGACGGCGGCCGGCGAGCCGGGCTACCTCGAGGTGTGCGACCGCCGCAGCGACCTGGTCACGTTCAGCACCAGCGAGCGGGGCGCGCTCGACTCGATGCTCACCCACGTCAACGCGGCCATCCGGCAGCAGCAGCTGCTCACCCGCATCCGCTACGACGCCGACCACGACCGGCTGACCGGCCTGCCCAACCGCCAGCGGCTCTCCGCGGAGATCGACGAGCTCCTCTCCGCCGGTTCCTCCCGTGTGCGGGCCGGGCTGATCCTCGCCTCCCTCGGCACCTACGCCGACGTCACCGACACCCTCGGCCACGCCGCGAGCGACGAGCTGCTCCTGGTCACCGCCGGGCTGCTCCGGGAGCACGCCCCGCCGCGCGCGCTGCTGGCCCGCATGGAGCGGGAGCAGTTCGCCGTCCTCCTCCCGGGCCTGTCCCTCGCCGCCACCGAGCAGGCCGCACGCCGGCTGCGCGAGGCCGCGGCCACCCGTGTCCGCGTCGCAGGGCTGGACCTGGAGGTGTCGCTCAGCCTCGGTGTCGTCGCCACGCCGATGCACGGCACCGACGCCGGCGTCCTCATGCAGCGGGCCGACGTCGCGCTGCTGGCCGCGGAGGAGTCCGGCGGTGTGGCCAGCTACCACCCCGTCCTGGACCAGCAGAGCCTCCGCCGTCTCCAGCTGGGGACCGAGCTCGAGCAGGCGATGGCCGACGGTCAGATCACCGTGGTCTTCCAGCCGGTCGTCGAGGCCCAGTCCAACGACATCGTCTCGGTCGAGACGTTGGTCCGGTGGGTCCACCCGCGCTACGGGAACGTCCCGCCGGAGGAGGTCATCGGGCTGGCCGAGCAGATCGGTCGCATCGGTGCGGTGACCGACCACGTCCTGGACCTCGCACTCGCCCGCTGCCGCCGCTGGCTCGACCAGGGCATCGCCCTGGCGGTGGCGGTGAACGTGTCCGCGCGCTCGCTGGCCGAGCCGGACCTCGTCGACCGCATCCGCGGCGCGCTGGAGCGCCACCAGGTCCCCGGTGAGCTGCTGATCCTGGAGCTCACCGAGAGCAGCGTCGTCGACGACGCCGTCCGCGAGTCCTCGGTGCTCGACGACCTGCACGACCTCGGGCTGAGGCTGTCCATGGACGACTTCGGCACCGGCTACTCGTCGCTGTCGCAGCTGCGCCAGCTGCCCATCGACGAGCTGAAGATCGACAAGTCCTTCGTGCTCACGATGGCGACGAGCCAGGGGGAGTCGTTCATCGCCCGGTCGATCATCGAGCTCGCCCACAACCTGGGGCTGTGCGTCGTCGCCGAGGGCGTCGAGGACGAGATGACCCGCAACCAGCTGACCACGATGGGCTGCGACAAGCTGCAGGGCTTCCTGATCAGCCGCCCGCTGCCCGAGGACCGGCTGGAGAAGTGGCTCCTCGCCCGGGCGGGCGTTCGGTCGGCAGCGCCCGGCGACGCCCACCGCAGGCTCTTCGTCCGCACCTGACCCCTGTCGGCGCGACGCGGCGCGCGGGCTCCCGGGGGTCCCTGCAGAGGGGGTGCGGGCGTCGGGTACAGTCTTCGATGGCTCCTCGGAGCAAGCCCCTTTAGCTCAGTCGGCAGAGCGTCTCCATGGTAAGGAGAAGGTCTACGGTTCGATTCCGTAAAGGGGCTCTGGCAGTAAGCTGACCGGCCGGTCCAGTCGCGAGACCGGGCCGCACGGTCGTCCCGGCGGTGTAGCTCAGCCTGGTAGAGCAAGCGGCTCATAATCGCTGTGTCACCGGTTCAAGTCCGGTCACCGCTACTCCCGACGGACCCCGCACCCCGGGGTCCGTCGTCGTGTCGGCCTCGCCGGCGCGACACCAGGTCCCGTTCCCGGGACCTGTCCCACAAGGCTAGGAGCACTCCATGGCAGCCACCGATGTCCGTCCGAAGATCACCCTGGCCTGCCAGGACTGCAAGAACCGCAACTACATCACCCGCAAGAACCGTCGGAACGACCCCGACCGGCTCGAGCTGATGAAGTACTGCCCGCGTGAGCGCAAGCACACGTTGCACCGCGAGACCCGCTGACGGTCTCCGACAGCTGAGCGAGGGCGGGAGCATGGCGCTGGACCGGGAACTGGTCGGGCGCAGCTACCCGCCCTCTGCCGTCTACGAGGTCGGCCGCGCCAAGATCGCGGAGTTCGCGGCCGCGGTCGGCACCGACGACCCGGTGCACCGTGACGTCGAGGCGGCCCGCGCGGCCGGGCACCCCGACGTGATCGCGCCGCCCACCTTCGCCGTCGTGGTGAGCCTCGAGGCCGCCTTCGTCGTGCTGGGCGATCCCGACGTCGGCCTGGACTACAGCCGGGTGGTCCACGGCGAGCAGAAGTTCGTCCACCACCGCCCGATCCGGGCCGGGGACCGGCTGGTCGCGGTCACCACCATCGATGCCGCCCGGACGGTCGCGGGCAACGACCTCCTCACCGCCCGCGTGGAACTGACCACCGAGGACGGCGAGGCCGTGTGCACCGCGACGTCGATGCTCGTGGCGAGGGGCGCATGACCGCCGAGGTGGGCACCGAGCTCCCGGAGCAGGTCTTCCGCGTCACCCGCGCGGACCTGGTCCGCTACGCCGGGGCGTCCGGTGACTTCAACCCGATCCACTGGAACGAGCGGGTCGCGCGCGAGGTCGGCCTGCCCGGCGTCATCGCCCACGGCATGTTCACGATGGCGCTGGCCGGCCGTGCCGTCACCGCCTGGACCGGGGATCCCGCGGCTCTCGTCGAGTACCAGGTGCGCTTCGGCCGTCCGGTCGTCGTGCCCGACGACGACGCCGGCGCCGAGCTCACCGTCCGCGGCAAGGTCGCCGCCCTCCTGGACGACGGCCGCGCGCGGGTGGACCTGACCGTGACCAGCGAAGGGGAGAAGGTCCTCTCCCTCGCCCGCGCGGTCGTGCGCCTGCCGTGATCGGGCGGCGGTCGGGCTGCGCCCTGGCCGGCCTGCTGCTGCTCTCGGGGTGCACCTCGTTCGCCGAGGGTGATCCGGAGCGCGACCACGCGCCGCCTGCCGCCTCCCCGACGTCGTCGGACCCGGCCGCGTGCCCGGACGGGCGCGCTGCGCCCGATCCCGACCGGCCGGAGATCGCCTACGACTTCCGCCTCGCCGACGACCTGCGCACGGTCACCGGCAGCGAGACCGTCGTCTTCACCCCGGACCTGCCCACCGACGAGCTGGTGTTCCGGCTCGTCCCCAACGCACCGGAGTCCGCGCCGGCCGGCAACCGGCTGGTCGTCGACCGCGCGCGCGGGGACGACGTCAGGGACGGCGGCTACGAGGAGGCCGGTGGCGCGGCGCCGGGCGGGCTCTACGTGGTGCGCCTCGACGACGAGCTGGCCGCGGGGGAGTCCACCGAGGTCCGGCTCGACTTCACGCTCGCCATCGGCGAGGGCGGGTTCGAGCGCTTCGGGGTCGCCGAGGGCATCACCTGGTGGGGGAGCGGTGCCCCTCTGCTCGCCTGGGAGCCGGGCACCGGGTGGGCGCGGGACCCGTTCGTCGGACTGACCGGGGAGACCGCGACCAGTCCCGCCGCGGACACGAGGGTCACGGTGTCGGCTCCCGAGCAGCTCACCGTGCTGGTGACCGGTGCGATGACGAGCCCGTCCGAGCCGCGGGACGGACGTCGGACCTGGCGGTCGACGGACCCGGTGGCCCGCGACGTCGCCGTCGCGGCCGGCCCGTTCGCCACGGCGGAGCAGCGGACGCCGGGAGGCGTGCTGGTCCGGGTCGGGGCGCTGGTCGACGGCGAACTCGAGCCGTCGGACCTGCTCGCCGACACCCTGGACGCGATCGCGCGGCTCGAGTCGTTCCTCGGCCCCTTCCCGTACGAGACGCTCGGCGTCGCCCTGCTGCCCGACTTCGGCGGCGGGATCGAGTACCCAAGCATGATCCTCGAGGCCACGCCGAGCGCCGACGTGCTCCTCCACGAAATCGCGCACATGTGGTTCTACGGAATGGTCGGCAACTCGCAGTTCCGCGACCCCTGGCTCGACGAGGCGTTCGCGACGTGGGCCGCGGCGGTGCCCGACCCGCCGCCGGCACGCGCCCTGGAGTCGGCGCTGGCCCGGGACGGCGACGTCGGTGGCGCCATGGACGACTTCGACCGCGACGGGTCCTACGTGGCCACCGTCTACGGGAAGGGCGGGGCAGCGCTCCTGGCCGCGCGGGAGGCCGCCGGCCCGGAGGCGTTCGACGCGGCGATCCGGTGCTACGCCGACGCCACGGCGTGGCAGATCGCCACGCCGGCCGACCTCGGCGCGGCCCTGGCCGAGCTTCCCGCAGCGGTCGAGCTGCTGGTCGAGGCCGGGGCGCTCGACCCCCCGGACGTCCCCCGCTGAGCGGTCAGCCGGCCGAGCCCAGCAGGCGCTGCATGCGCGTCACGCCCTCGACGAGGTCGTCGTCGCCCAGCGCGTAGGACATCCGGATGTAGCCCGGGGTGCCGAACGCCTCGCCGGGGACGACGGCGACCTCCGCCTGCTCGAGGACGAGCTCCGCCAGCTCGGCGCTGGTCTCCGCGGTGCGCCCGCCGATCGGCCGACCCAGGAGCCCCTTCACCGAGGGGTAGACGTAGAACGCGCCCTGCGGCTCGGGGCAGGCGATGCCCGGGATCTCGCGCAGCATCGACACGATCGTCGTCCGACGACGGTCGAAGGCCTCGCGCATCGCGGCGGCCGCCGAGAGATCGCCGGTCAGCGCCGCGATCGCCGCGGCCTGGGAGACGTTGGCGACGTTGGAGGTGGCGTGCGACTGCAGGTTGGTCGCCGCCTTCACGACGTCGGCCGGGCCGGCGATCCAGCCCACCCGCCAGCCGGTCATCGCGTAGGTCTTGGCCACACCGTTGACGACCACGCAGCGGTCGGCGAGCTCGGGCACCACGACCGGCATCGACGGCGCGCCGACCCCGCCGTAGGTCAGGTGCTCGTAGATCTCGTCGGTCAGCACCCAGAGCCCCGCCTCCAGGGCCCAGCGGCCGATCTCCTCGACCTGCTCTGCCGGGTACACCGCGCCGGTGGGGTTGGAGGGCGAGCAGAAGAGCAAGGCCTTGGTGCGCGGGGTGCGCGCGGCCTCCAGCTGGGCGGCCGACACCAGGTAGCCGCTCTGCTCGTCGGCCACGACCGGGACCGGGACGCCGCCGGCCAGCCGGATCGCCTCGGGGTAGGTCGTCCAGTAGGGCGCGGGGACGAGCACCTGGTCGCCCGGGTCGAGCATGGTCGCGAAGGCCTCGTACACGGCCTGCTTGCCGCCGTTGGTCACCAGGACCTGCGACGCGGTGAGCTGCAGCCCGGAGTCGCGAGCCGTCTTGGCGACGATCGCCTCCTTGAGCGCGGGCAGCCCGCCGGCGGGCGTGTACCGGTGCATGGCCGGGTTCCGGGCGGCGGCGATCGCCGCCTCGACGATGTAGTCGGGGGTGGGGAAGTCCGGCTCCCCGGCGCCGAACCCGATGACCGGCTTCCCGGCCGCCTTGAGGGCCTTCGCCTTGGCGTCGACGGCCAGCGTCGCGGACTCGGCGATCGCGCCGATGCGACGGGAGACGCGGCGCTCGGCAGGCGGCAGCGCGGTCGAGGGGGCGGCGGACTCCGGGGCGGAGGCGGCGGTCATGGGACCCATCGTGTCAAAGTCGGCGCGTGGGCGGAGGGCCCGCCCGCTCGGGACCCGGTCCGGCCACCGGCAGGGGTGGGACCGGTGGGACGTTGGCTGCACACCGGGACGGTCCCGTACACTTGCGTCCCTGGGGCTGTTGACCCCGCCACCGGCGTGCCCCGGATCTCCTCGGAGGTCGGGGTGCGGCTGCGGCGAGGCGGTCGCCCCGGAGCCCTTCCCAGGGCACAGGGGTGTAGCTCAATTGGCAGAGCAGCGGTCTCCAAAACCGCAGGCTGCAGGTTCAAGTCCTGTCACCCCTGCCCGTGCCGCCGGTCCACCGGCGACGAGCACGCCCGCACCACAGCGCGACCCGGCAGCACAGCACGACCCAGCAGCACAGCACGAGGCACCACCGACCGACGGCCCTCGCGGGAGAGGCCACCACCACGAGGCGAGCGAGGCGCAGTGAGCGACGAGAAGCCGGGCCGCGACGACGACGCGCGCGCCGCCTCTGACGCGGAGCTCACCGACGAGCAGCTCGACCGCGAGGCGCCGGGTGTCGACGACGCCGCGGCGCTCGAGGCGGCCGAGGACGAGGTGGCGAGCGAGGCCGCGACCGACGAGGACAAGGTCGTCGCGACCCCGTCCCGCCGTCGGGGCCGGATCACCGCCGACGACGAGGACGAGGAGCCGGCCGGTCGCGCGGCGCGCAGCGCCTCGCGGCCCGTGCGCGAAGGCGCCGGCACCCGCTCCCGCGCGGCGGCCGAGCGGGCGCGGGCGGAAGAGCTCCGGCCTCGCCGCTCGATCATGCGGTTCCTCCGCGAGGTCGTCGCCGAGCTGCGCAAGGTCATCTGGCCGGGCCGTCGCGAGCTGATCACCTACACCACCGTCGTCATCGTGTTCGTGACGTTCATCGTCGCGCTGGTGGCCGGGCTGGACCTGCTCTTCGCACGGGGCGTGATCGCCGTCTTCGGCTGACCTCCGCACCGTGCCGCTCCGCCCCCTGACAAGGAAGAGACCTCTGTGACCGACCCCCGCGAGCCCTTCGAGACCGACAGTGCGGTCGAAGGCACCGACCTGGACGACGCCCGCTTCGACGAGCGCGGTTCCGCCGACGTCGAGACCGGCGCCGGTGAGACCGGTGCCGCCGAGGGGTCCAGCGACACCGCCGACCTGCAGACCGACACCGAGGTCTCCGACGTCGTCCCCGAGATCGAGGACGGCGACACCGACAGCCTGGCGAGCGACCCGCTGGCCGCCCCGGCCCCCGACTCCGACGTCACGGCGGAGGAGGACGAGGACCCGGTCGAGGCGATGAAGAAGGCGCTGCGGATCGCCCCGGGCGACTGGTACGTCGTCCACTCGTACGCCGGTTACGAGAACAAGGTGAAGACCAACCTCGAGGCGCGCATCCAGTCCCTCGACGTGGAGGACTACATCTACCAGATCGAGGTGCCCACCGAGGAGGTCACCGAGATCAAGAACGGCAAGCGCTCGCAGGTCAACCGCAAGGTCCTGCCCGGGTACCTGCTGGTGCGCATGGAGCTCAACGACGAGTCGTGGGGCGCGGTCCGCAACACCCCCGGCGTCACCGGCTTCGTCGGCGCGACCTCCAAGCCGTCGCCGCTGACGATCGACGAGGTCGTGAAGATCCTGGTGCCGGCCACCGCGCCCCAGGCGCCCCGCACCGCCGAGGCCGCCGCCTCCGGTGGTGGCGCCGCAGCGGCCGCGCCGGCGCCCGTCGTCGACTTCGAGGTCGGCGAGTCGGTCACCGTCATGGACGGCCCGTTCGCGACGCTGCCCGCCACCATCAACGAGATCAACGCCGAACAGCAGAAGCTGCAGGTGCTGGTCTCCATCTTCGGCCGCGAGACGCCCGTCGAGCTGTCGTTCAACCAGGTGTCCAAGATCTAGGACCCCCTCGCCCCCGCGCCTCGCAGGCTCGGCACGGGCCCCTGCGAGGGGGCCTTCCAGCCAAGACCACGAGCACACGTCACGACACAGAAGGAAAGTCATGCCCCCCAGGAAGCGGTTGACCGCGGTCATCAAGCTCCAGATCAACGCCGGTGCGGCCACCCCCGCGCCGCCCGTGGGTCCGGCGCTGGGCCAGCACGGCGTCAACATCATGGAGTTCTGCAAGGCGTACAACGCCGCGACCGAGTCGCAGCGCGGCAACGTCATCCCCGTGGAGATCTCGGTCTTCGAGGACCGGACCTTCACCTTCGTCACCAAGACCCCGCCGGCCGCGCGCATGCTGCTCAAGGCCGCCGGTGTCGACAAGGGGTCGGGCGAGCCGCACAAGACCAAGGTCGCCACCGTCACCCGTGACCAGGTCCGCGAGATCGCCACCACCAAGATGGCCGACCTCAACGCCAACGACCTGGACCAGGCCGAGAAGATCATCGCCGGCACCGCCCGGTCGATGGGCATCACGGTCGTCTGAACCAGCACCACCCAGCAGTAGTGGGAGGGCCGCGCCGGCCCGTTCACCACGTGACCGGGGCGCCCAGCCCCCGGAGAGGAACCACCATGGCGAAGCACGGCAAGAAGTACCGCTCCGTGGCCGACAAGGTCGACCGCGACAACCTGTACAGCCCGCTGCAGGCGGCTGCGCTGGCGAAGGAGACGTCGACGACGTCCTACGACGCCACCGTCGAGGTCGCGATGCGTCTCGGCGTCGACCCCCGCAAGGCCGACCAGATGGTCCGCGGCACGGTCAACCTGCCCCACGGCACCGGCAAGACCGCCCGCGTCATCGTCTTCGCCACGGGCGACAAGGCCGCCGAGGCCGAGGCCGCCGGTGCCGACGTCGTCGGCTCGGACGACCTGATCGAGCGCATCCAGGGCGGCTTCCTGGACTTCGACGCCGCGATCGCGACGCCGGACCAGATGGCGAAGGTCGGTCGCATCGCGCGCGTCCTCGGCCCCCGTGGCCTGATGCCGAACCCCAAGACCGGCACCGTGACCCCCGACGTCACCAAGGCCGTCAACGACATCAAGGGCGGAAAGATCAACTTCCGCGTGGACAAGCAGGCCAACCTGCACCTGGTGATCGGCAAGACGTCGTTCGACCAGGAGAAGCTGGTCGAGAACTACGCCGCCGCACTGGACGAGGTGCTCCGCGCCAAGCCCGCGGCCGCCAAGGGGCGGTACCTCAAGAAGGTCACCATCTCCACGACGATGGGCCCGGGCATCCCGGTCGACCCGAACCGCACCCGCAACCTGACGGTGGACGAGCCGACGGCGTGATCCGCTGAACACCGGGGCCCCGCAGCGCACGTCGCTGCGGGGCCCTCGTCGTCGTCCGGTCACCCGCTCGGTGCCGGGTGCGACGCCTCTCCTCGAGGCGCCGTCGTGACGACATGTATGCTTCTGCTGTTCCCCCCAAGACCGCTGGTCGTCGCACGTCCGCGTGCGATCGAAGGTCCCGGAGCTCCGGGCGACCCGCGCAGGAGGACGGTTCGATCGTCGGGCGCTCGCGCCCGCCCTCGCCCCGTGCGCCCTGCGCCGGGGCGTTCTCTGTCTCCGGGCGTCGATCGCCCGTCGTCGTGCAGCGTCCAGGGGTCGCCCGACAGACGAGAGGAGGCCCATGCCCACGCAGGCGAAGGCCGCGGTGATCGACGAGATCACCGAGCGGTTCCAGAACTCGAGTGCGGCGGTGCTCACCGAGTACCGCGGGCTGACCGTGGCCCAGCTGACCCAGCTGCGCCGTTCCCTCGGTGAGGGCAGCAGCTACGCCGTCGTCAAGAACACCCTGACGAAGCGTGCGGCGGACTCGGTCGGCTTCTCCGACCTCGGCCCGCTGCTCAACGGCCCCACCGCGATCGCCTTCATCGAGGGCGACCCGGTGAACGCGGCCAAGGCCATCCGTGACTTCGCGCGCGCCAACCCGCTGCTCGTCGTCAAGGGTGGCGTGGTCGAGGGCCGCACGGTCGACGCCGCCGAGGTCACCCGCCTCGCCGACGTCGAGAGCCGTGAGGTCCTGCTGGCCAAGCTGGCCGGCGCGATGAAGGGCAACCTGTCCAAGGCGGCCGGGCTGTTCCAGGCCCCGCTGTCGCAGGTCGCCCGTCTCGCCGCCGCGCTGCAGGAGAAGAAGCCCGCCGCCCCGGCGGACGACGCGGCCCCGGCCGCGGAGGCTCCTGCCGCCGACGACACCGCTGCTGCTGACACCACCCCCGACACGACCGACGCTGCCGCGGACGCCGCGGCCAGCGACGCCTGACCCACAAGGAGATAGAGATGGCCAAGCTGTCCACCGCGGACCTGCTCGACGCGTTCAAGGAGATGACCCTCCTCGAGCTGTCCGACTTCGTGAAGCAGTTCGAGGAGACCTTCGAGGTCACCGCTGCTGCCCCCGTCGCCGTGGCTGCCGCCCCGGCCGCCGGTGGTGGCGACGGCGGCGCTGCCGCTGCCGAGGAGCAGGACGAGTTCGACGTCATCCTCGAGAGCGCCGGCGACAAGAAGATCCAGGTCATCAAGGAGGTGCGCGGCCTGACCTCGCTCGGCCTCAAGGAGGCCAAGGACCTGGTCGACAACGCGCCGAAGCCGATCCTGGAGAAGGTCGCCAAGGACGCCGCGGACAAGGCCAAGGCCGCCCTCGAGGGCGCCGGCGCCACCGTCACCGTCAAGTGACCGACCCCGTCCTGCCCACCCTTCGCTAGCTCAGGGTGGGTCCCGGGACGGGCCCGTTCCATCGCGTCGCCTCGCGGCTTCGCCGCACAGGGGTCGTCCTCCCGTTCGGGAGGGCGGCCCCTGTCGCATTTCCGGGTGGTTCTCGATCGGGAGGAGAGATGGGGGTCACCCGTTTCGCGTGATGCACGTAACCTTGGCTCCACACGTTCGTTACTGACCGGTAGTGGTGCGGGGCCGGGCATCTCGGGATGCGCGGGTATCCGGTCTGCCGCACACTGCCGGGGCCTGCCATAGCGGCGGGGCGGGGACCGGCAGCAGAGCCGGAGCAGGAGGCGGGAGACACGTGGGCGTCGCAGTCGAGGTCACCGGGCTGACCAAGTCGTTCGGCAGCCAGAACATCTGGAGCGACGTCACGCTGACCTTGCCCCCGGGCGAGATCTCGGTCCTGCTCGGCCCCTCCGGGACCGGCAAGTCGGTGTTCCTGAAGTCCCTGGTCGGGCTGCTCAAGCCCGAGAAGGGCTCGATCATCATCAGCGACACCGACATCGTCACCTGCAGCGAGCACAAGCTCTACGACGTCCGCCGGCTGTTCGGCGTCCTGTTCCAGGACGGTGCCCTGTTCGGGTCGATGAGCCTGTACGACAACATCGCCTTCCCCCTGCGCGAGCACACCAAGAAGAGCGAGTCCGACATCCGCAACATCGTCCTCGAGAAGATGGAGATGGTCGGCCTCCAGGGCGCCGAGGGGAAGCTCCCCGGCGAGATCTCCGGCGGTATGCGCAAGCGTGCCGGTCTGGCCCGGGCGTTGGTGCTCGATCCCGAGGTCATCCTCTTCGACGAGCCGGACTCCGGCCTGGACCCCGTCCGCGTGGCCTACCTCAACCAGCTGATCGTCGACCTGAACGCCCAGATCGACGCCACCTTCCTCATCGTCACGCACGACATCGGCACCGCCCGGACGGTGCCCGACAACCTGGGGCTGCTCTTCCGCCGCCACCTGGCGATGTTCGGTCCGCGCGAGCAGCTGCTCACCTCGCAGGAACCGGTCGTCCGGCAGTTCCTGAACGGCCGTCGCGAGGGCCCGATCGGCATGAGCGAGGAGAAGGACGTCGCCCAGGTGGAGGCCGAGATGGCGGCCCTGGAGGCCCGGGGTGGCGACGCCCACAACGGGGTCGGGCCCAAGGGTGCTTCCGGCGGCGACGCCGTTCCCCCGCAGCTGGACCCCTCCCCGGGCCTGCCCGAGCGCAAGGCCGTCCGCCGCCGCCAGGAGCGGGTCGCCCGCATGCTGCACGAGTTCGACGAGGAGACGCAGGCCGCGATCCGCAAGTCGCTGCCCGAGGACCTGCTCGCCCAGGCCGAGTCCGGTGCCTTCACCCCCACCCCCGGCCAGGGTGGCCGCCACTGGGCGCCGGAGGCGAACGCAGGTCAGGGGAGCTCCACCGCCACGGCCGTCCTGCCCCGGTCCGGCGGTGAGGGGTGACCACGACCGACAAGCCCAAGGCGCCCGGGCTCCTCGACGGGAAGCTCTCCCCGACGCGGCCGGTCGCGGCCAGCGGGAAGCTGTTCGCCTTCGCGCTCGACGTCGTCCGTGCGCTGCCCAAGCGACCGTTCCAGCTGCGCGAGTTCATCCAGCAGACCTGGTTCATCGCCAGCGTCACGATCCTGCCCACCGCTCTGGTGGCGATCCCGTTCGGCGCGGTCATCGCGCTGCAGCTGGGCTCGCTGACCCGTCAGCTGGGTGCCCAGTCCTTCACCGGGTCCGCGTCGGTGCTGGCGGTGCTCCGCGAGGCGAGCCCGATCGTGACCGCCCTGCTGATCGCCGGTGCGGGTGGCTCGGCGATCTGCGCCGACCTGGGCGCACGCAAGATCCGCGACGAGATCGACGCGATGGAGGTCCTGGGCATCAGTCCGATCCAGCGCCTGGTCGTGCCCCGCGTGCTCGGCGCGATGCTGGTCGCCGTCCTGCTCAACGGCCTGGTGAGCGTCGTCGGCGTGGCCGGTGGCTACTTCTTCAACGTCATCCTCCAGGGCGGGACGCCCGGGGCCTACCTGGCCTCGTTCAGCGCGCTCGCGCAGGTGGCGGACTTCTGGTCGGGTGAGATCAAGGCGCTCGTGTTCGGTCTCATCGCCGGCATCGTGGCCGCCTACAAGGGCCTCAACGCCGGCGGCGGGCCCAAGGGCGTGGGTGACGCGGTCAACCAGTCCGTGGTCATCACGTTCCTGCTGCTGTTCGCGGTCAACTTCGTGATGACCGCGTTGTACTTCCAGCTCGTACCGCCGAAGGGGGCGTGATGGCGCTCCTCTCACCCACCGACCGCGTCCGGGTCGGTGCCCGGAAGGTGGCCAACGTCGTCTACCGGCGTCCGATGTCCACGCTCGAGGACCTCGGCGACCAGCTCAGCTTCTACGGGCGGGCCCTCGGCTGGGTGCCGCGCACGCTGCGCCGCTACATGCGGGAGACCTTCCGGCTGCTGGCCGAGGTCACCTTCGGTTCCGGGGCGCTGGCCGTGATCGGCGGCACCGTCGGTGTCATCGCCTTCCTCTCCTTCTTCACCGGCACCGAGGTGGGCCTCCAGGGCTACGCGGCGCTGGACCAGCTCGGCACGTCGGCCTTCACCGGCTTCCTCTCCGCCTACTTCAACACCCGGGAGATCGCCCCGCTGGTGGCCGGGCTGGCGCTGTCGGCGACCGTCGGCTGCGGCTTCACCGCGCAGATCGGCGCCATGCGGATCAACGAGGAGATCGACGCCCTCGAGGTGATGGGCGTGCCGTCCCTGCCGTTCCTGGTGACGACGCGCATCGTGGCCGGCTTCATCGCCGTCATCCCGCTGTACGTCCTGGGCCTGCTCAGCAGCTACTTCGCCACCCGCACCATCACCACGCAGGCGTACGGCCAGTCGGCCGGCACCTACGACCACTACTTCAACCTGTTCCTGCCACCGCAGGACGTGTTCTGGTCGTTCATCAAGGTGCTCGTCTTCGCCGTGGTGATCATCCTCAGCCACTGCTACTACGGCTTCCGGGCCGGCGGAGGCCCGGCCGGTGTCGGCCTCGCCGTCGGCCGGGCCGTGCGCTTCTCGATCGTCGCGGTCATGGTCATCGACCTCTTCCTGTCCCTGGCGATCTGGGGTTCCACGACGACCGTGCGGATCGCGGGGTGAGCGAGCGATGAGCAAGCGGGGGCTGGTCATCCGCCGGCGGCTGCAGGGGGTCGCGTTCCTCGCGACACTGGTCCTGCTGCTGGGCCTCGCCGTGGCGGCCTACCAGAAGGCGTTCACCGACATGGCGGAGGTGACGCTGCGCACCGACTCCGTCGGCAACCAGCTGCAGGAGGCATCCGACGTCAAGGTCCGTGGCGTCATCGTGGGCGAGGTCCGGGCCGTGGACGCCGACGTCGACGGCGCGGAGATCACGCTCGGCATCCGCCCGCAGTACCTCGAGCAGATCCCGGCCGACGTGACCGCCCGGCTGCTGCCCAAGACGCTGTTCGGCGAGCGGTTCGTCTCCCTCGAGCTGCCCGTGAGCCCCAGCTCCGAGCGGCTGGCCGACGGAGACGTCATCGACCAGGACCGGAGCGAGAACGCCATCGAGCTGCAGCGGGTGGTCGACGACCTGCTGCCGCTGCTCCAGGCCGTCGAGCCGCAGGACCTCTCCTACACGCTCGGGGCCGTGGCCGACGCGCTCCGCGGTCGCGGGGACAAGCTGGGGGAGAACCTGGCCGAGGTCGGCGACTACACCGGCCAGATCAACACGGTCCTGCCGCAGCTGCAGGCCGACATTAGCGCCATCGCCGACGTCGCGGACACCTACGACGCCGCCGCCGACGACCTGCTGGGGCTCCTCGACAACCTCGCGATCACCAGCACCACCCTGGTGGACCAGCAGGAGCAGCTCCGGCGCACGTTCAGCGTCGGCACCACGACGGGCAACGTGACCGCCGGCTTCCTCGAGACCAACGAGCGCAACCTCATCACGCTGGCCGACAGCTCGCGGCCGGTCCTCGGAGTGTTCGCCAAGTACTCCCCGGAGTACCCGTGCCTGCTCAACGGTCTGACCCGGTTCAACCCGATGATCAGCGAGGCGTTCGGTGCCGACGGCGACCCGTCGCTGAACCTCAACATCGTCGTCAGCCTGCCGCCGCGGAACCCCTACGTGCCCGGCGACCAGCCGGCCTACCTGGACAAGAGCGGGCCGGACTGCCAGGGCCTCGACGACATCGACGGGATGATCCGGGCCGCGGCCCGGGGCGAGTACTACTGCCCTGCCCCACCCGCTGACGGCGTGGACTCGGTCGACAACCCGGTCTACGGCAACCCGGTCTGCATCGGTGGCCGCAACCCCGACGACGCCCCCGAGGGCGCCGGCGAGCCGAACCCCGGTGCGTCAGCGGGGAACTCGCTGCCGTTCAACCTCGCCGGATCGACGGCGGAGCTGGACTTCGTGCGGAACATCCTCGCGTACCAGACCGGTGAGGACCCGGGGAAGGTGTCCGACCTGGCCGCGTCCACCATGGCGCCGCTGCTGCGCGGCACGCAGGTGGCCCTGCGATGACCGCACGAGGAACGGGGAACGGGATGGACCGCGGAACGGGGGTGACGTCGTGAAGGGTGCGCTGCGCGGGCTGGCCGGCCCGCTCACCAAGCTCGTGGTGTTCGGCCTGGTGACCGTGCTCGCCAGCTACGTCCTGGTCAGCACCATCACGAACGCGGGGTACGGCGAGCAGCTCACCTACCGGGCCGAGTTCAGCGACGTCGCGGGGCTGGTCGAGGGCGACGAGGTGCGCATCGCCGGTGTCCGCGTCGGCCAGGTGAGTGCCATCGGCCTGGGGGAGCGCACCGACCGTCCGATCGCCGAGGTCGAGCTCGAGGTGAGCGCCGACGTGCCGCTGCCGGCCGGTGTCCGGGCCACGATCCGCTACCGGAACCTCGTCGGTCAGCGGTACATCGCACTCGAGGAGGGCGACGGCTCCTCGGGACGCACCCTGGAGGAGGACGACGTGATCCCGCTGGCGCAGACGCGGCCGGCGCTGGACCTCACCACCCTGTTCGGCGGGTTCCAGCCGCTGTTGCAGGCGCTCTCCCCGGCGGACATGAACCGACTGTCGTTCGAGATCATCCAGGTCTTCCAGGGCGAGGGCGGGACCGTGCAGAGCCTGCTCGCCCACGTCGCCTCGCTCAGCAACTCCCTGGCCGACAAGGACGCCGTCATCGGCGACGTCATCGACAACCTGACGAAGGTGCTCGGCACCGTGGCCCAGCGGGACGAGCAGCTGTCCGGCCTCATCGTCAGCCTGCAGCAGTTCGTGACCGGGCTGGCCGGCGACAAGGACGCGATCTTCGACTCGCTGCAGACCATCGACGGCCTCGCGCAGTCGACGGCGGACCTCCTGGTCGACGCCCGGGCGCCACTGGCCGCCGACATCCGGGGGCTCGGCGACCTCTCCAAGAACCTGGCCGACACCGGGGACGTCGTGGAGGACTTCCTCCAGCTGGCTCCCACCAAGATCGACCTGATCACGCGGACCGCCGTGAACGGCAGCTGGTTCAACTTCTTCCTGTGCGGGGCCTCGGGCAACCTGGTCCTCCCCGTGACCGGCGACGACGGCAAGGACACCGAGGTCGAGATCCCGACCGGCGGTCTCCGCAACGGCGAGCAGGGGTGCAGCTGATGGCCCGCTACGCGAAGCCGTTCCGCGACCGCAACCCGGTCGTCATCGGCGCGATCAGCCTCACCGTCATCGCCACGCTGGTGTTCCTGGCCTTCAACGCGCAGTCCCTGCCGCTGATCGGCGGGGGGACGGTCTACCGCGCCCAGTTCTCCGAGGCGGCCGGTCTGCTGCCCGACGACCCGGTCCGGGTCGCCGGGGTCAAGGTGGGCACGGTCGAGAGCCTGTCCCTCGAGGACGGCGCGGTGACCGTCGAGTTCCGCGTCGAGGACGCTTTCGTGGGCGACCGCTCCGAGGCGGCGATCAAGATCGAGACCGTGCTCGGCGCGAAGTACCTCGCGCTCGTGCCCCGCGGTTCCAACGAGCTGGACCCCGACGAGCGGATCCCGCTGTCGCGCACCGCGTCGCCCTACGACGTCGTCGAGGCCTTCGCCGACCTCTCCACCACCGTGGAGGACCTCGACACCGCTCAGCTCGCCAGCTCCTTCGAGGTCCTCGCCGACACCTTCGCCGAGACCCCCGACGAGGTGCGGAGCTCCCTGCAGGGCCTGGCCCGGCTGTCGGACACCATCGCCTCGCGGGACCAGCAGCTCCAGCAGCTGCTGACGGCGACCCGGTCGGTCACCCAGGTGCTGGCCGACCGCAACGGCGAGTTCACCCAGCTCATCCTGGACTCGAACACGCTGCTGACCGAGGTCCAGGAGCGCCGGCAGCTGATCGACTCGATCCTGACCAGCACCCAGGAGCTGTCCACGCAGCTCTCCGGGCTGGTCACCGACAACCGCGAGGCGCTCACGCCTGCGCTGCAGCAGCTCTCGACGGTCACCGACATCCTGTCCCGCAACCGGGACAACCTGTCGGCGACCATCGACAACTTCGCGCCGTTCGTCCGCGTCTTCACCAACACGCTGGGCACCGGCCGCTGGTTCGACAGCTTCGTGGACAACCTGCTGCCGGGCGTCGTGGGCAGCGTCGTGTGCGGCGGGCCCGGCGTGGCCGGGATCCCCGTCTCCTGCCGAGGGGGCAACTGATGAGCGGCTCGCTGCAGCGCGGGGTCGCCCTGGCCGCGGCGCTGGTCCTGGTCGGCGCGCTGGGCTGGACGGTCCTGCGACCGGCCGGCCAGTACCGCGTGACCGCGTTCTTCGACCAGACCGTCGGCCTGTACCCGGGGTCGGACGTGCGGATCCTCGGCATCGACGTCGGTGAGGTCACCGACGTGGTCCCCGAGGGCGACAAGGTCCGCGTCGAGATGGAGATCGAGGACGACTACGACGTGCCCGCCGACGCGGACGCGATCGTCCTCGCGCCGTCCCTGGTCTCCGACCGCTACGTGCAGTTCTCCCCGGTCTACGACGGCGGACCGACGATGAAGGACGGCGCCCGGGTCCCGGTGGAGCGCACCGCGACGCCGGTGGAGCTGGACGCCGTCTACGGCGCGCTGGACGAGCTGTCGGCGGCTCTCGGCCCGAACGGCGCGAACGAGAACGGTGCGCTGTCCGATCTCGTCGACGTCGGCGCGGCCAACCTCGAGGGCACCGGTGAGGACCTCAACCGGACGCTGACGGGGTTCAGCCAGGCGGTCGAGACGCTGGCCGACAACCGCGACGGACTGTTCGACTCGGTGGACAACCTGCAGAAGTTCACCAGCGCGCTGGCCACGATCGACGCCCAGGTCGGTCAGTTCAACACGAACATGGCCGCCGTGGCCGACCTGCTCGAGGGGGAGCGGCAGGACCTCGCCGCGGCCATCCAGCTGCTGTCGCAGGCGCTGGGTCAGGTGGCCGGCTTCGTGCGCGACAACACCGACCTGCTGCGGGCCAACGTCGACAAGCTGGCCGACGTCACGCTCGTGCTGGTGCAGCAGCGCGACGCCCTCGCCGAGATCATGGACGTCGCACCGGCTGCTCTGGGCAACCTCGCCCACGCCTACAACCCGGACTACGGCACGCTCGACACGCGCGACAACTCACTCGGCGCGACGAGCCCCGAGGTGATCGTCTGCCAGATCCTCGGGGCCACCGGGAAGCTGAAGCTGGACCTCGACATCCTCCCGGACGTGCCGGACCTGCAGCTGCCGCCGATCGAGCAGATCTGCACCCGCCTCCTCTCCGGGGACACGAACGCCGACGGATCCCTCGACGACTTCAACGGCAACGGGGTCCCCGACCTGCAGGAGCTGCTCACCGCCCTCTACGGAGGAGGGGCCGCGCCGGGCCGCACCGGCCCCCCGCGGATCGGGCTGCCGAACGTTCCGGGAGCGCAGTGATGAACCGACCGCTCACCCGCGTCGCCGCCCTGGCCGGTGGGGTCCTCCTGCTCGCCGGCTGCGGGTTCCGGGGCGCCTACTCCTTCAGCCTCCCCGGCGGTGCCGACCTCGGGGACGACCCCTACACCGTGGAGGTCGAGTTCCTCGACGTCCTCGACCTGGTCCCGCAGTCCGGGGTGCGGGTGGCCGACGTCCCCGTCGGTCGGGTGAAGAGCATCGACCTCGCCGACGACTGGACGGCCGTGGTGACGCTGGAGGTCAACGGCGACGTCGAGCTGCCCGAGAACGCGGTGGCGAAGATCCAGCAGACCTCGCTGCTGGGTGAGAAGTTCGTCGAGCTCGCGGCGCCGGGCACGGAGGAACCCCGCGGGGAGCTGGGCGACGGTGACCGGATCGGGCTGGACCGGACGAACCGCAACGTCGAGGTCGAGGAACTCCTGGGCGCGCTCTCCCTGGTGCTCAACGGGGGCGGGCTGACCCAGCTGCAGACCATCACCCGTGAGCTCGGTGAGGCCATGGAGGGCCGGGAGTCCGCGCTGCGCGGCACGCTCGAGCAGCTGAACACCCTGGTGGGCGGGCTCGACGAGCAGAAGAACGAGATCAACCGGGCGCTCGACAGCGTCAACGCCCTGGCCGCCAGCCTCGCCGCGCGGACCCAGACCATCCAGACGGCGCTGGACACCATCGGCCCGGGGCTGGACGTGGTGAACCAGCAGCGCGACCTCCTCGTGTCGATGCTGGAGAGCCTGGCCCGGCTGGGCGACGTCGGGACCCGGATCATCAACCAGTCCGGGGCCAACACGGTCGAGGACCTGAAGCTGCTGCAGCCGATCCTCACCCAGCTGGCGGCGGCCGGACCGAACCTGGCCGGGTCGCTGGACCTGCTGCTGACCTATCCGTTCCCGGCCAGCTCGCTGTCGGCGCTGAACTACCGGCAGGACCTGCGCACGGGTGGCTACGGCCTCTTCACCAACATGACGGCGACCCTGGACCTGGACCTCACCGAGGTGCTGTGCCGCTACGCGGTCGACCCCCTCACGGGGGCGCTGGAGGAGGTGCAGCCGCCGGACCTCACCGGGGAGAAGTGCGGGGTCCCCGGCACCCCACCGGGGAACGGGGCGGGCGCCGCCTCCACGGGTGGGTCGTCGGCGCCGCAGAGCTCCGCCCTGGGCGGGCTGCTCCCCGATGACGCGGTCCGCGTGATCCCGGACGGCTCCGGCACCATCGGTCTGCCCGACGTCCTGGGAGGTCAGCGGTGATCACCCGCACCACGAAGCTCCAACTCGCCGCGTTCGCCGTGGTGGCCGTGCTCGGCATGGCCTACCTGGGCTTCAAGTACGTCGGGCTGGACCGGCTGGTCCTCGGCAGCGGGTACGAGGTCGCCGCCGACTTCCGCGACTCCGGAGGGATCTTCGTCAACGCGGAGGTCACCTACCGCGGCGTGGCGGTGGGTCGGGTCAGCGACATGCAGCTGGTGGACGACGGTGTGCGGGTCACCCTCACCATCGACCCGGACACCGCCCCGATCCCCGCGGACACCGCGGCGCTGGTCGCCACGCGCAGCGCGGTGGGAGAGCAGTACGTGATCCTCGAGCCGGACGACGACAAGGGTCCGTACCTGGAGGACGGCTCGGTCATCCCGCAGGACCGCACGTCCATCCCGATCCCGGTCGAGCAGCTGCTGCTCAACGTCGACGAGCTGGCCGGCTCCATCGACCAGGACAACCTGCGCACCGTCGTCGACGAACTGGGCAAGGCCTTCGCCGGGTCCGGGGACGACCTCGGCCGGCTGATCGACAACGGCGACCTGCTGCTCACCCGCGCCCAGGAGTCCCTGCCGCAGACGCTGGACCTCATCACCGACAGCCAGACCGTCCTGCAGACCCAGGTCGACAGCCGCTCGGCGATCCGCCAGTGGGCCGCGGACCTGCGCCTGGTCAGCGACACCCTGGTGCAGAGCGATCCGGATCTGCGCAGCCTGCTCGTCAACGCCCCGGACGCGGGAGAGGCGCTCACCCGGCTGGTGAACGACGCCGGACCGGGGCTCGGGTCGCTGGTGCGGAACGTGGGGATCCTGAACGGCGTGACGATCCCGCGGCTCGACGGGGTCGAGCAGCTGCTGGTCACCTATCCCGACGTGGTCTCCGGCGGGTTCACCGTCGTGCGCAACGACGGCGGCACGATGCGGGCGCACTTCGGCTTCGTGCTGAACTCCGACGAGCCGGCGGCCTGCACCAGCGGGTACGTGTCGACGGGGCAGACGCCGAGCCCCGGGGCCGTCCGGGCCCTCGACGTCGACGGGGTGCGCTGCACCGTGATCAACGGCGCGGACCCGAACCCGGGGGACGACAAGGACGAGTCGGGCTCCAACATCCGCGGCGAGCAGAACATCGGCCGCAGCGGCGGCGTCGGGGGGAGCGGCTCGGCCGGCGGAGGGGCGGCCGGTCCGCCGGCACTCGGGGCCCTGGACGGCCTGCTGGGCTCGCTGCTGCACGCCAGCCCGTTCGCCCGAGCAGCCGGCTGACGCGCAGCGATGACACCGTGGGCCGACGGCGGGACGTCGCACGCCCTCCGCACGACCGGACAGGAGAGGATGCGCGGGTGATGAGTGACGCGCGGGACCGTGCGCTCGACGGCGATGCGGCCGGAACCTCGACCACGCTCGCCGAGGACGACGCGGTGACGACGAGGGAGGATGCCGAGGCCCCGGCCACCGGTTCGACCGTCCGGGGGACGGACGAGGCCCCGGCCGTCGACGAGGAGCCGGGTGCCCCGGCGGAGGACGAGCCCGCCCCGCGCCGGCGAGGCCGCCGTACGGGGAAGGGGAGTGGCGGGGCCGCCCGGGTGTCGCTGCCGCTGGTGCCCGTCCTCGCCGTCCTCCTGGTGCTGCTGCTCGCCGCCGGTGCCTACCTCTGGTTCACCCGTCCCGAGGGGTCGAACCTGCGCACCGACGACTACTCCCAGGCCTGGGCCGCCGCGCGGGCGAACATGGTCGACCTGACCTCCTACGACCACCTGACCCTCGACGACGACATCCGGCAGATCTCGAGGATCACCACCGGTGACCTCACCGAGGAGGCCACCGACCGGCTGGACGAGAGCCGGCAGGAGATCCTCGACACCGAGCGGGTCAGCAGCACCAAGGTGGTGGCCGCCGGCGTGACGCGCGCGGACGACGACGAGGCCACCGTGATGCTGGTCCTCGAGCAGACCCAGAAGGACAACACCAACCCCCAGGCGCAGGTGGCGCAGTACCGCGTCGAGGTCGAGCTGAAGAAGGTCGACGACCGCTGGCTGCTCTCGGCCATCCGGGGAGCGTGAGGACGCGATGACGCAGACACCCGAGGACCGTCCCCGTCCCACCCCGCGGCCCCGCACCGCCGCGGCCCGGCCGAGCCCCCGCCCGCGGGTCGCCGGCAGTCGCCGTGACCGGGAGGACGGCGGGGTCGCCGAGCGGCCGGCGCCGGCCCCTCGTCCCACCGCTGCGCGCCGCGGTGAGCCGACCGCCGGGGCCACGACCGCGGCCGTCGCCGACGGCGCTGCCGCCCCGTCCCGGGCCCGCAAGGTCCCGGCCCTCGTGCTGGTGCTGGCCACGCTGTGCCTCCTGGCGGCGGCGGGCACCGGGGTCCTGCTCTGGCAGCGCCTGGACCCGCGGTACGTCGACGGGTCGGTGCTCGCCGCCGCGGGGGAGGGGGTGCAGGCCCTCTACGCCTACGACTACAAGGACTCCGACGGGAGCATCCGGCGCAAGCTCGACGTCCTGACCGGCGACCTCAAGGAGCAGTACAAGGGCGAGCTCTCCCAGGGCGGCATCATCGACACGTACGAGCAGGTGTCCGCCACGACCAAGTTCGACCTCGTCGACGTCGGCCTCCAGGAGATCAACCCGGCTCAGGACGACGCGACCGTGGTGGTCTTCGGCGCCTACGTCGTGAAGTCGGTGAACTCCGGCACGCAGCCGGCGCCGGAGAGCTCCGGCTGCCAGGTGACGCCCGACGGCGCGCAGTCGTGCGTGCAGACCGTCCGGGTGCACCTGGTCCGGGTCGACGGCGACTGGAAGATCGACGAGCTGACGTAGCGGGTCCGGCGTCGCGTCTCCTCCGGCGTGGCGATCCCCGTCGGGGGCCCCGGCTGTCATCATGGGTCCGGCGCACACCCCGCCGGCCCCGTCGCGGGGCGGCGCGTCCTGCGGATGTGGCACCGGTCGCACCGGCCCCCCCGACGTGGACAGCGCTCCTGACCAGGGGTAGGGTCTCCTGTTGCGCTGCCCTCTGACTGCCTGCCCGCCGAGACGGGTCACGTCGGGTGCCCGGGAACGTTCCGGGCGTCGCCCACGCTGACCGGTCCAGCGGGCGTTCGCGGCCGTCGCGGACAGCCTCGCCATCACCGACGACGACCCAGGACGACCCCGCAGCCCACCGCCCGCACGTCGTGAGGTCCTTGGAAGGACGCATCTTGGCAGGCTCTCGCCCCACCAGCATCACCCCCGGCACCACCGAGTCCGGCACCACCAGGACCACCCCGGTCCCGCAGAGCGGCCCCCGCAGCGGCGAGGCCGATCAGCAGAAGATCCCCGGCGCGCCGCTGCGCGTCTCGTTCGCCAAGATCTCCGAGCCCCTCGAGGTCCCGGATCTGCTCGCCCTGCAGACCGCCTCGTTCGACTGGCTGGTCGGCAGCCCCGAGTGGCGCGCCACCCTCTCGCCCGAGGAGCAGGAGACCGCCGTCGGCGGCCTCGCCGAGATCCTTGAGGAGATCTCCCCGATCGAGGACTTCAGCGGCTCGATGTCGCTGTCCTTCTCCAACCCGCGCTTCGAGGACGTCAAGGCGTCCCTCGAGGAGTGCAAGGACAAGGACATGACCTACGCGGCGCCGCTGTTCGTCACCGCCGAGTTCATGAACAACACCACCGGCGAGATCAAGTCGCAGACGGTGTTCATGGGCGACTTCCCGATCATGACGAACAAGGGCACCTTCGTCATCAACGGGACCGAGCGCGTCGTGGTCTCGCAGCTGGTCCGGTCGCCGGGCGTCTACTTCGACAAGACCCTGGACAAGACGTCGGACAAGGACGTCTTCTCCGCCAAGGTCATCCCCAGCCGCGGTGCATGGCTCGAGTTCGACGTCGACAAGCGCGACACCGTCGGCGTCCGCATCGACCGCAAGCGCCGCCAGCCGGTGACCGTGCTCCTCAAGGCCCTGGGCTGGACCGAGGACCGGATCCGCGAGCACTTCCAGTGGTCCCCGACCGTCCTGGCCACCCTGGAGAAGGACCACATCGCCGGGCAGGACGAGGCCCTGCTCGACATCTACCGCAAGCTTCGGCCGGGCGAGCCGCCGACGCGTGAGTCGGCGCAGGCGCTGCTGGAGAACCTCTTCTTCAACGCCAAGCGCTACGACCTGGCCAAGGTCGGCCGCTACAAGGTCAACAAGAAGCTCGGTGTCGACGTCCCGCAGAGCACCTCCACGCTCACCGAGGACGACATCGTCGCCACCATCGAGTACGTCGTGCGCCTCCACGCCGGCGAGCCCGACCACGGCGTCGACGACATCGACCACTTCGGCAACCGCCGCCTGCGCACCGTCGGCGAGCTGATCCAGAACCAGATCCGGGTCGGCCTCTCCCGCATGGAGCGCGTGGTCCGCGAGCGGATGACGACCCAGGACGTCGAGGCGATCACGCCGCAGACCCTGATCAACATCCGGCCGGTCGTCGCCTCCATCAAGGAGTTCTTCGGCACCAGCCAGCTGTCCCAGTTCATGGACCAGACCAACCCCCTCGCGGGCCTGACCCACAAGCGCCGCCTGTCGGCGCTGGGTCCCGGTGGTCTGTCCCGCGAGCGGGCCGGCATGGAGGTCCGTGACGTCCACCCGAGCCACTACGGCCGCATGTGCCCGATCGAGACGCCGGAAGGCCCGAACATCGGTCTGATCGGCTCGCTGTCCTCGTTCGGCCGGGTGAACGCCTTCGGCTTCATCGAGACGCCGTACCGGCGGGTCGAGAACGGCAAGGTCACCGACACGATCGACTACCTGACCGCCGACGAGGAGGACCGCTTCGTCGTCGCGCAGGCCAACAGCCCGCTCGACGCCGAGGGTCGTCTCGCCGAGGAGCGCGTCCTGGTCCGCACCAAGGGCGGTGAGGTCGACTACCTCGCCCCCGAGAACGTGGACTACATGGACGTCTCGCCGCGGCAGATGACCTCGGTCGCGACGGCGATGATCCCGTTCCTCGAGCACGACGACGCCAACCGCGCGCTCATGGGCGCCAACATGCAGCGCCAGGCCGTGCCGCTGCTCCGCTCGGAGGCCCCGCTCGTGGGCACCGGCATGGAGCTGCGTGCCGCGGTCGACGCCGGTGACGTGGTCGTGGCCGAGAAGGCCGGCGTCGTCGAGGACTCGACCGCCGACTACGTGACCGTCATGGCCGACGACGGCACCCGGCAGACCTACCGGCTGCTGAAGTTCCGCCGCTCGAACCAGGGCACCTCGATCAACCAGACGCCCGTGGTCCACGAGGGCCAGCGGGTCGAGGTCGGTCAGGTCATCGCCGACGGCCCCTGCACCGACCAGGGCGAGATGGCGCTGGGCAAGAACCTGCTCGTCGCCTTCATGCCGTGGGAGGGCCACAACTACGAGGACGCGATCATCCTGTCGCAGCGCCTCGTGCAGGACGACGTCCTGTCCTCGATCCACATCGAGGAGTTCGAGGTCGACGCCCGCGACACCAAGCTCGGTGCCGAGGAGATCACCCGGGACATCCCGAACGTCTCCGAGGACGTGCTGGCCGACCTCGACGAGCGCGGCATCATCCGCATCGGTGCCGAGGTCGTCCCGGGCGACATCCTCGTCGGCAAGGTGACACCGAAGGGCGAGACCGAGCTGACCCCCGAGGAGCGCCTGCTCCGCGCGATCTTCGGCGAGAAGGCGCGCGAGGTGCGCGACACGTCGCTGAAGGTCAAGCACGGTGAGTCCGGCAAGGTCATCGGCGTCCGCGTGTTCTCGCGCGAGGACGGCGACGAGCTGCCCGCCGGCGTCAACGAGCTGATCCGGGTCTACGTCGCCCAGATGCGCAAGATCTCCGACGGCGACAAGCTCGCCGGGCGCCACGGCAACAAGGGCGTCATCTCGAAGATCCTGCCGCAGGAGGACATGCCGTTCCTCGAGGACGGCACCCCGGTGGACATCGTCCTCAACCCGCTCGGCGTGCCCGGCCGCATGAACGTCGGCCAGGTCCTGGAGATGCACCTCGGGTGGATCGCCAAGCAGGGCTGGGAGGTCAACGGCGACCCGGACTGGGCGAAGAACCTGCCCGAGGCCGCCAAGGCCGCCGCCCCTGGGACCCGCACCGCGACCCCGGTGTTCGACGGCGCCAAGGAGGACGAGCTCATCGGCCTCCTCGGCTCGACGATCCCGAACCGCGACGGCAACCGGATGGTCAAGGAGACGGGCAAGGCGCGGCTGTTCGACGGCCGTTCCGGTGAGCCCTTCCCCGAGCCCATCGCCGTGGGCTACGTCTACATCCTGAAGCTGCTGCACCTGGTCGACGACAAGATCCACGCCCGTTCGACCGGCCCGTACTCGATGATCACGCAGCAGCCGCTGGGTGGTAAGGCGCAGTTCGGTGGTCAGCGCTTCGGCGAGATGGAGTGCTGGGCGATGCAGGCCTACGGCGCGGCCTACGCGCTGCAGGAGCTGCTCACCATCAAGTCCGACGACATCCTCGGCCGGGTCAAGGTCTACGAGGCCATCGTCAAGGGCGAGAACATCCCCGAGCCGGGTATCCCGGAGTCGTTCAAGGTGCTGCTCAAGGAGCTGCAGTCGCTCTGCCTCAACGTGGAGGTGCTGTCCGGCGACGGGCAGGCGATCGAGCTGCGCGACACCGACGACGAGGTCTTCCGGGCCGCGGAGGAGCTGGGCATCGACCTGTCCCGCCGCGAGCCGTCCTCGGTCGAAGACGTGTGATCGGCCGCCGGCCGGCCCGCCCGGGCCGGCCGGCGCGCCCCCACCCACAGTCATAGAAGCGAAGAACTAGCCCCGGAAAGGGGTCACCACCTTGCTCGACGTCAACTTCTTCGACGAGCTCCGCATCGGTCTGGCCACTGGCGACGACATCCGTCAGTGGAGCCACGGTGAGGTGAAGAAGCCCGAGACCATCAACTACCGGACCCTGCGTCCGGAGAAGGACGGTCTCTTCTGCGAGAAGATCTTCGGTCCCACCCGGGACTGGGAGTGCTACTGCGGTAAGTACAAGCGGGTCCGCTTCAAGGGCATCATCTGCGAGCGTTGCGGCGTCGAGGTCACTCGCGCCAAGGTCCGCCGCGAGCGGATGGGCCACATCGAGCTGGCCGCTCCGGTCACGCACATCTGGTTCTTCAAGGGTGTGCCGTCCCGGCTGGGCTACCTGCTCGACCTGGCACCCAAGGACCTCGAGAAGATCATCTACTTCGCGGCCTACATGATCACCTCGGTCGACGACGAGGCGCGCCACCGCGACCTCCCGACCATCGAGGCCGAGATCAGCGCCGAGAAGTCGAACCTCGAGGGTCAGCGCGACGCCAACGTGGAGGCCCGCCAGCAGAAGCTGGAGGCCGACCTGGCCGAGCTCGAGGCCGAGGGCGCCAAGTCCGACGTGCGCCGCAAGGTGCGCGAGGGCGGCGAGCGCGAGATGCGCCAGCTGCGCGACCGCTCGCAGCGGGAGATCGACCGCCTCGACGAGGTGATGGACACCTTCCGCAAGCTCGAGGTCAAGCAGCTCATCGCCGACGAGTCGCTCTACCGCGAGCTGCGCGACCGCTTCGGTGAGTACTTCGAGGGCGGCATGGGTGCCGCGGCGCTGCAGAAGCTGCTCGCCAACTTCGACCTCGACGCCGAGGCCGTCTCGCTGCGCGAGGCCATCCGCAGCGGCAAGGGCCAGCGCAAGCTGCGTGCCCTCAAGCGGCTGAAGGTCGTCGCGGCGTTCCAGCAGACCCGCAACTCGCCCATGGGCATGGTGCTGGACTGCGTCCCGGTCATCCCGCCGGACCTGCGCCCGATGGTGCAGCTCGACGGTGGCCGCTTCGCGACCAGCGACATGAACGACCTGTACCGCCGCGTGATCAACCGGAACAACCGGCTGAAGCGTCTGCTCGACCTCGGCGCGCCCGAGATCATCGTGAACAACGAGAAGCGGATGCTCCAGGAGTCCGTGGACGCGCTGTTCGACAACGGCCGCCGCGGCCGTCCGGTCACCGGCCCGGGCAACCGTCCCCTGAAGTCCCTGAGCGACCTGCTCAAGGGCAAGCAGGGCCGGTTCCGCCAGAACCTGCTCGGCAAGCGCGTCGACTACTCCGGCCGTTCGGTCATCGTCGTCGGCCCGCAGCTGAAGCTGCACCAGTGCGGTCTGCCCAAGCAGATGGCGCTGGAGCTGTTCAAGCCCTTCGTCATGAAGCGGCTGGTCGACCTCAACCACGCGCAGAACATCAAGTCCGCCAAGCGGATGGTCGAGCGCGCCCGCCCCGTCGTCTGGGACGTGCTGGAAGAGGTCATCACCGAGCACCCGGTCCTGCTGAACCGTGCGCCGACGCTGCACCGCCTGGGCATCCAGGCCTTCGAGCCGCAGCTGGTCGAGGGCAAGGCCATCCAGATCCACCCGCTCGTCTGCACCGCGTTCAACGCGGACTTCGACGGTGACCAGATGGCGGTGCACCTGCCGCTGTCGGCCGAGGCGCAGGCCGAGGCGCGGATCCTGATGCTGTCCAGCAACAACATCCTGTCGCCGGCCGACGGTCGCCCGATCACCGCGCCGACCCAGGACATGGTGCTGGGTCTGTACCACCTGACGACCCTGGTGCCCTCGCGGCACGAGGCCGACGGCGGCCAGCCGGCGGCCTACGCCTCGACGGCGGAGGCCCTCATGGCCTTCGACATGGGCGCCCTGGGCCTGCAGGAGCGTGCGCTGATCCGCCTCGACGAGGTGTTCGGCGTCGACAACGGCAAGGTCAACGAGGCCTGGACGCAGCCCGAGGACTGGACCCCGGGTCAGGCGGCCGTCGTCGAGACGAGCCTGGGCCGGGTGCTGTTCAACGAGGCGCTGCCCGAGGACTACCGCTTCGTCAACTACCAGGTGCCGAAGAAGGAGCTCGGGGCGATCGTCAACGACCTCGCCGAGCGCTACCCCAAGGTGCAGGTCGCGGCGACGCTGGACGCCCTCAAGTCGGCCGGCTTCCGCTGGGCGACCCGCTCGGGTGTCACGATCGCGATCGACGACGTCGTCACGCCGCCGGTCAAGCGGGACATCCTGGACCGGCACGAGGCCGAGGCCGCCAAGATCGAGAAGCAGTACGAGCGCGGCGTCATCACCGACGCGGAGCGCCGTGGCGAGCTGATCGAGATCTGGACCCGCGCGCGGGCCGAGGTCTCCCAGGCGATGGTGGACAACTTCCCGACCACCAACCCCGTCTGGGTCATGGTCAACTCGGGCGCCCGAGGCAACATGATGCAGATCAGCCAGATCGCCGGTATGCGCGGTCTGGTCGCCAACCCGAAGGGCGAGATCATCCCGCGGCCGATCAAGGCCAACTTCCGGGAGGGTCTGTCCGTGCTGGAGTACTTCATCTCCACCCACGGTGCCCGCAAGGGTCTGGCCGACACCGCGCTCCGTACCGCCGACTCCGGGTACCTCACCCGTCGTCTGGTGGACGTCTCGCAGGACGTCATCATCCGCGAGGAGGACTGCGGCACCGACCGCGGCGTGATCATGCCGATCGGCACCGTCGTCGACGGTGTGGTGACGCGTGACGCGCACGTCGAGACCAGCGTCTACGCCCGCGCCCTGGCTGCCGACGTGGTGGCCGAGGACGGGACGGTCATCGCCCCGGCGAACGCCGACCTGGGCGACGTCCTGATCCAGACGCTGATCGACGCCGGTGTCGCGGAGGTCAAGGTCCGCTGCGTCCTGACCTGCGAGTCGCTGCTCGGCACCTGCGCCACCTGCTACGGCCGGTCCCTGGCGACCGGCAAGCTCGTGGACGTCGGCGAGGCGGTCGGCATCATCGCCGCCCAGTCGATCGGTGAGCCCGGCACCCAGCTGACGATGCGCACCTTCCACACCGGTGGTGTCGCGGGTGAGGACATCACCCACGGTCTGCCGCGTGTGGTGGAGCTCTTCGAGGCCCGCGTCCCCAAGGGCAAGGCCCCGATCGCCGAGCTGGCCGGCACGGTCCGGATCGAGGACGGCGAGCAGTTCCGCAAGCTCACCATCACCCCGGACGACGGCTCCGACGAGGTCGTCTACGACAAGCTGTCGCGCCGGTCGCGGCTGCGTGTCGAGGACGGTGCCCACGTCGAGGTGGGCGAGCAGCTCACCGAGGGTGCTGTGGACCCGCACGAGGTGCTGCGGATCATGGGCCCCCGCGAGGTGCAGCTGCACCTGGTCCGCGAGGTCCAGGAGGTCTACCGGAGCCAGGGTGTGTCGATCCACGACAAGCACATCGAGGTGATCATCCGGCAGATGCTGAAGCGGGTGACCATCATCGACTCGGGCGCGACCGAGTTCCTCCCCGGTGCGCTGGTCGAGCGGACGCTGTTCGAGACCGAGAACCGCCGCGTCGTCGCCGAGGGCGGCGAGCCGGCCTCGGCCCGTCCGGTGCTGATGGGCATCACGAAGGCCTCGCTCGCGACCGAGTCGTGGCTGTCGGCCGCCTCCTTCCAGGAGACGACCAAGGTGCTCACCGACGCGGCGATCCAGGGCAAGAGCGACAGCCTGCTCGGCCTCAAGGAGAACGTGATCATCGGAAAGCTGATCCCGGCGGGTACGGGCATCAGCCGCTACCGGAACATCACGGTCGAGCCGACCGAGGAGGCGCGTGCCGCCGTCTACACCATGGCCGGTTACGACGACGGGCAGTACTACAGCCCGGACGTCTTCGGTCAGGGCTCCGGCGAGGCCGTGCGCCTCGAGGAGTACGACTGGCGGTGCTGAGCGCCTAGCTGAGTGACGAAAGGGCCCCCGAGTCTCCGGACTCGGGGGCCCTTTCGCGTCGGGCCGCCCTGTTGATCAGGGTCCCTGATCGTTCTGGGTCCTCCCTCGTGGTCGACCGCGAGGGAGGACCCAGAACGGTGAGGTGGGACCTATCCGGCGAGGCGCTTCATCGTCTCGACGGTCGTGAGCCGGGCCTCGCGGCTGCCGTCGAGGGGCTGGAGCATCAGCGTGGTGACGCCGGCCTCGGCGAACGCGGCGATCCGCTCGGCGACGTAGCCCTCGGGGCCGATGAGCGAGGACGCCCGGACCAGGTCGAGGGGGACGGCCGCCGCAGCCTCGTCCTTCTTGCCGTCGAGGTAAAGGTCCTGGATGGTCTTCGCCTCGGCCTCGTAGCCGTAACGGACCGCGAGGTCGTTGTAGAAGTTCTTGCCCCGCGCACCCATGCCGCCGATGTAGAGGGCCAGCGCCGGGCGGACGAACTCCAGCAGCCCCTCGACGTCGTCGCCGATGGCGACCGGGACCCCGGTGACGACCTGGAGCTCCCCGAGCGCCGGGTCGCGCTTCGCCCTGCCGGCGGCGAGGGAGTCGCCCCAGACCGAGGCAGCCTTCTCCGGGTAGAAGAAGATCGGCTCCCACGCCTCGGCGATCTCGGCGGCAAGCTCGACGTTCTTGGGGCCGAGCGCAGCCAGCATGACCGGCACCCGGTCGCGGACGGGGGTGTTGATGAGCTTCAGCGGCTTGCCGAGCCCCGTGCCCTGGTCCGCGGGCAGCGGGATCGTGTACTTCTTGCCCTGGTGGTCCAGGCGCTCCCGGCGCCACACCTGACGGCAGATCTCCACGACCTCGCGCGTGCGCTGCAGCGGGGCGTCGTAGGGGACACCGTGCCAGCCCTCGATCACCTGGGGGCCCGAGGCGCCCAGGCCGAGCGTGAAGCGACCGCCGGAGACGAAGTCCAGGCCGGCCGCCGTCATGGCCGTCAGCGCGGGCGTGCGGCTGTAGATGGGGAAGATGGCGCTCAGCAGCTCGACCCGCTCGGTCACCGCGGCCAGGTAGCCGAGCTGGCTCACCGCGTCGAACGTGTAGACCTCGGCGACCGCTGCGACGTCGAGGCCGGCCGCCTCGAGGTCGCGGATCTCCGCCGCCGTCTCCTGGAAGCCCCCGCTGTAGCTGGCCTGGATGCCGATGCGCACGTGCACTCCTCATGGTCCCGGCACCACCGTTGGTGCCGTCCCGCACGCTATCGGGCGGCGACCCGCGGGGAGCCGGGGAGCTGTCGCCGGGGCACCGGCAGCGGTACGGTGCGACGGCGCAGGAGGTCGTGCAGTCGACCTGTCGACGGGTGTGAGGCACCCGGCTTTGACCGGCCCTGAGGGCACGGGTATCGTGGTCAGCCGTGCCCAGGGTGCCCTGGGCCTGCTCCCGTTCGCGGTGCGCCTGGGTGACCAGAGGCTGATGCCTCCGGACCGCCGAGGACCAGCCGCCGGGCCGCGTCCGACGCGGTGCCCGGAGGCTGGCGGCGCCGAGTCGCGAGGGGCAACCGAGTTCGGTCCTCCGCGGGCCGGTCCCGGGAAGGGCGACACGCCCGACCGCGTGGACCGGTGGTGGAACATGGCAGGAGTCGGGAAGGTTCCCCACCGGGATCCGGCACCCAGCACCACGAAGCAGCGAATACCAGAGAGCACCACCCCAGCGCAGGTAGGAGATCCAGGCCACCCATGCCCACGATCAACCAGCTGGTCCGCAAGGGCCGCGAGGACAAGGTCGAGAAGACCAAGACTCCGGCGTTGAAGGGTTCGCCCCAGCGCCGCGGAGTCTGCACGCGCGTGTACACGACCACGCCGAAGAAGCCGAACTCGGCGCTGCGCAAGGTCGCTCGCGTCCGCCTCACCAGTGGCATCGAGGTGACCGCCTACATCCCGGGCGTCGGCCACAACCTGCAGGAGCACTCGATGGTGCTCGTGCGCGGTGGTCGTGTGAAGGACCTCCCGGGCGTGCGCTACAAGATCATCCGCGGCTCGCTGGACACCCAGGGTGTCCGCAACCGCAAGCAGGCTCGCAGCCGCTACGGCGCGAAGAAGGAGAAGAGCTAATGCCGCGCAAGGGCCCCGCGCCGCGCCGCCCGCTCGTCGCCGACCCGGTGTACCAGTCGCCGCTGGTGACCCAGCTGGTGAACAAGGTGCTCGTCGACGGCAAGCGCTCGGTCGCCGAGGCGATCGTCTACGGCGCCCTCGAGGGGTGCCGCGCCAAGAACGACACCGACCCGGTCGTCACGCTCAAGCGCGCGCTGGACAACGTGAAGCCGGCCCTCGAGGTCCGGAGCCGCCGCGTCGGTGGCGCCACCTACCAGGTCCCGGTCGAGGTGCGCGCCTCCCGCAGCACCACGTTGGGCCTGCGCTGGCTGATCCAGTACAGCCGGGCTCGTCGCGAGAAGACGATGACCGAGCGCCTGATGAACGAGCTGCTCGACGCGAGCAACGGTCTGGGTGCCGCCGTGAAGCGGCGCGAGGACACGCACAAGATGGCCGAGTCGAACAAGGCCTTCGCGCACTACCGCTGGTGACATCCGTCCATCAGCGCCCGCGGCCGGCGGGCACTCCGGGACAACCCCGGAACCCGTACGCGGACCAGGACAAAGAGGGGTAAGGAATGGCCGACTCACAGGCCCAGCTCGCCAAGACCCGGAACATCGGGATCATGGCGCACATCGACGCCGGCAAGACCACCACGACCGAGCGCATCCTCTTCTACACCGGTATCACGTACAAGATCGGTGAGGTCCACGACGGCGCGGCCACCATGGACTGGATGGAGCAGGAGCAGGAGCGCGGCATCACCATCACGTCCGCCGCGACGAAGTGCTCCTGGAACGGCTACGACATCAACATCATCGACACCCCCGGGCACGTCGACTTCACCGTCGAGGTGGAGCGGTCCCTCCGGGTGCTCGACGGTGCGGTCGCCGTCTACGACGGTGTCGCCGGCGTCGAGCCGCAGACCGAGCAGGTCTGGCGGCAGGCCGAGAAGTACGGCGTCCCGCGCATGTGCTTCGTCAACAAGCTCGACCGCACCGGTGCCAACTTCTTCCGCTGCGTCGACATGATGGTGGAGCGCCTGGGTGCCAACCCGGCCGTCCTCCAGCTGCCGATCGGTGCCGAGGCCGACTTCATCGGCGTCGTGGACCTCGTCCAGATGCGTGCCCTCACCTGGCGCGGCGAGACCAAGATGGGTGAGGACTACGCGGTCGAGGAGATCCCGGCCGAGCTCGCCGACCAGGCCGCCGAGTACCGCGAGAAGCTGCTCGAGACCGTCGCCGAGACCGACGACGAGCTCATGGAGGCCTACCTCGGTGGCGAGGAGATCTCCGTCGAGCGCCTGAAGGCCGCGATCCGCAAGGCGACCATCTCCGCGCAGATCAACCCGGTCCTCACCGGCACCGCGTTCAAGAACAAGGGCGTGCAGCCCCTGCTCGACGCCGTCACGGACTACCTGCCCAGCCCGCTGGACATCGAGGCCATCGTCGGCACCGCGCTCGACGGCGAGACCGAGGTCCTGCGGCACGCGGACGAGAACGAGCCGTTCTCCGCGCTGGCCTTCAAGATCCAGACCGACCAGCACCTGGGCAAGCTGACCTACGTCCGCGTGTACTCGGGCAAGCTCTCCTCCGGGTCCCCGGTGCTCAACAGCACCAAGGACCGCAAGGAGCGGATCGGCAAGATCTACCAGATGCACGCCAACAAGCGCGAGGAGCGCGAGGGCGTGGGTGCCGGCCAGATCGTCGCCGTCGTCGGCCTCAAGCAGACGACCACGGGTGACACCCTCTGCGACCCGCAGAACCCGGTGATCCTCGAGTCGATGACCTTCCCGGCCCCGGTCATCTCGGTCGCCATCGAGCCCAAGACCAAGGGTGACCAGGAGAAGCTCGGTACCGCGATCCAGAAGCTCGCCGAGGAGGACCCGACGTTCCAGGTCCGCCTGGACGAGGAGACCGGCCAGACGGTCATCTCCGGCATGGGCGAGCTCCACCTGGAGATCCTGGTGGACCGCATGCGCCGCGAGTTCAAGGTCGAGGCCAACGTCGGCAAGCCGCAGGTCGCCTACCGCGAGACCATCCGCAAGGCGGTCGAGAAGGTCGACTACACCCACAAGAAGCAGACGGGTGGCTCCGGCCAGTTCGCCAAGGTGCAGGTCAGCATCGAGCCCCTCGAGGTCTCCGGCGACGGGCCGACCTACGAGTTCGTCAACGCCGTCACCGGTGGTCGCATCCCGAAGGAGTACATCCCCTCGGTCGACGCGGGCATGCAGGACGCCATGCAGTACGGCATCCTCGCCGGCTACCCGATGGTGGGCGTCAAGGCGACCCTCATCGACGGCCAGTACCACGAGGTCGACTCCTCGGAGATGGCCTTCAAGATCGCCGGCTCGATGGTCTTCAAGGAGGCCGCACGCAAGGCCAGCCCGGCCCTGCTCGAGCCGATGATGGCCGTCGAGGTCGTCACGCCCGAGGACTACATGGGCGACGTCATCGGCGACCTGAACTCCCGCCGCGGGACCATCCAGGCGATGGAGGAGCGCTCCGGCGCCCGCGTCGTCCGGGCCCTGGTGCCGCTGTCGGAGATGTTCGGCTACGTGGGCGACCTGCGCAGCCGCACCCAGGGACGGGCGAGCTACACCATGGTGTTCGACTCGTACGCCGAGGTCCCGGCCAACGTCGCCAAGGAGATCATCGCCAAGGCGACCGGCGAGTAATCCGGAATGCGGGCCCGCCGGCCCGCGCTCCTGCGAGCACCACCCCACCCCAGAGCACGCACCACCTGCGTAACCACGAGGAGAGGAACCCAGTGGCCAAGGCCAAGTTCGAGCGGACCAAGCCGCACGTCAACATCGGCACCATCGGGCACATCGACCACGGGAAGACGACGCTGACCGCGGCGATCACCAAGGTCCTGCACGACAAGTACCCGGACCTCAACGAGGCGTCCGCCTTCGACTCGATCGACAAGGCGCCCGAGGAGAAGGCCCGTGGCATCACGATCTCGATCGCTCACGTCGAGTACCAGACCGAGTCGCGCCACTACGCGCACGTCGACTGCCCGGGTCACGCCGACTACATCAAGAACATGATCACCGGTGCGGCGCAGATGGACGGCGCCATCCTGGTGGTCGCCGCCACCGACGGCCCGATGCCGCAGACCAAGGAGCACGTGCTCCTGGCCCGCCAGGTCGGCGTCCCCTACATCGTCGTGGCGCTCAACAAGGCCGACATGGTCGACGACGAGGAGATCCTCGAGCTCGTCGAGCTGGAGGTCCGTGAGCTCCTCAGCGAGTACGAGTTCCCGGGCGACGACGTCCCCGTGGTCCGCGTCTCCGCGCTGAAGGCCCTCGAGGGCGACGCCGAGTGGGGCGACAAGCTCATGGAGCTGATGAACGCCGTCGACACCGCGATCCCGGAGCCGGAGCGCGAGATCGACAAGCCGTTCCTCATGCCCGTCGAGGACGTCTTCACCATCACCGGTCGTGGCACGGTCGTCACCGGTCGCGTCGAGCGTGGCATCGTCAAGGTCTCCGAGGAGATCGAGATCGTCGGTATCCGCGAGGGTTCGACGAAGACGACCGTCACCGGCGTCGAGATGTTCCGCAAGCTGCTCGACCAGGGTCAGGCCGGTGACAACGTCGGTCTGCTGCTGCGCGGCATCAAGCGCGAGGACGTGGAGCGCGGCCAGGTCGTCGTGAAGCCTGGCTCGATCACCCCGCACACGAACTTCGAGGGTTCGGTCTACATCCTCTCGAAGGACGAGGGTGGCCGTCACACGCCGTTCTTCAACAACTACCGTCCCCAGTTCTACTTCCGGACGACGGACGTCACCGGCGTGGTCACGCTGCCCTCGGGCACCGAGATGGTCATGCCCGGCGACAACACCGAGATGACGGTGGAGCTCATCCAGCCCATCGCCATGGAGGAGGGCCTGCGGTTCGCCATCCGTGAGGGTGGCCGTACCGTCGGCGCCGGCCGCGTCACCAAGATCATCAAGTAACACCCCCTGACGGGGCGGCGGCCGCACAGCCGGCCGCCGCCCCCTCTCGGGACCGGGTCCAGCGACCCGGACCCAGGGTCAGCAGACCCACTCGAACTTTCACAACCGATCGGCAGGAGCAGAAGACAGCGATGGCGGGACAGAAGATCCGCATCCGGCTGAAGGCCTATGACCACGAGGCGATCGACGCCTCGGCGCGGCGCATCGTGGAGACGGTCACCAAGACCGGAGCGCGTGTGGTCGGCCCGGTGCCTCTGCCGACGGAGAAGAACGTGTACGCGGTGATCCGCTCGCCGCACAAGTACAAGGACTCGTTCGAGCACTTCGAGATGCGCACGCACAAGCGGCTCATCGACATCCTCGACCCGACGCCGAAGACGGTGGACGCGCTCATGCGCATCGACCTGCCGGCCTCGGTCGACGTCAACATCCAGTAAGGGCAGTCAGCAGACATGGCGAGCACATTTCGTGGTCTCCTCGGCGAGAAGCTGGGGATGACCCAGGTTTTCGACGAGAACAACCGCCTCGTGCCGGTGACCGTCGTCAAGGCGGGTCCGTGTGTGGTGACCCAGGTGCGCACCCCCGAGGTCGACGGCTACTCGGCCGTCCAGCTCGGGTTCGGTGAGATCGACCCGCGCAAGGTGAACAAGCCCGAGGGTGGGCACTTCACCAAGGCGGGCGTGACGCCGCGGCGCCACCTGGTGGAGCTGCGCACCAAGGACGCCGGCACCTACACGGTCGGCCAGGAGCTGACCGCCGACGTGTTCGACGGCGTGGCCAAGGTCGACGTCATCGGCACCAGCAAGGGCAAGGGCACCGCCGGTGTCATGAAGCGCCACGGCTTCAAGGGCCTGGGCGCCGGGCACGGCACCCACCGCAAGCACCGCGCGCCGGGCTCCATCGGTGGCGCGTCCACCCCGGGTCGCGTGTTCAAGGGCCTGCGCATGGCCGGTCGCATGGGTGCGGTCAAGACGACCACCCTTTCGCTGCACGTCCACAAGGTGGACGCCGAGCGCGGCCTCCTGCTGATCAAGGGCGCCATCCCCGGCCCGAAGGGCGGCCTCGTGCTCGTCCGTTCGGCCGTCAAGGGCGGTCCCGTGGGGAGTGACAACAAGTGACCTCAACCGAGTCGCGCACCGACCGCCAGGTCGACGTCCGCACCCCGGCGGGGGAGACCTCCGGCAGCGTCACGCTGCCCGGTGAGCTCTTCGACGCCAACGCGAACGTCTCCCTGATGCACCAGGTGGTCGTGGCCCAGCTGGCCGCCGCCCGTCAGGGCACGCACGCGACCAAGACGCGTGGCCAGGTCAGCGGTGGTGGCGCCAAGCCGTACCGCCAGAAGGGCACCGGCCGTGCTCGCCAGGGCTCGACCCGCGCGCCGCAGTTCGCCGGCGGTGGCGTGGTCCACGGCCCGCAGCCGCGGAACTACGAGCAGAAGACCCCGAAGAAGATGAAGGCCGCCGCCCTGCGCGGTGCCCTCTCGGACCGGGCCCGCGAGGGCCGGGTGCACGTGGTCTCCGCGTTCGTCGACGGCGACGCCCCGAAGACCAAGGCAGCGCTCGCCACGCTGAACGCCGTCACCCAGGCCAAGCGCGTGCTGATCGTGCTCGACCGCGACGACGTCCTGAACTGGGTCAGCCTGCGCAACGTGCCCGAGGTCCACCTCATCGAGGCCGGCCAGCTGAACACCTACGACGTGCTGGTGTCCGACGAGGTCATCTTCACCGAGGCCGCGCTGGCCGAGTTCGTGGCGGGCCCGGTCAAGGGCAAGCGCTCCGGCTCCGACCTGCCCGACGTCTCGACCCACGAGATCTCCGGCGGCGTCCCGTCCATCGCTCCCGCCGCCGGCGAGGGCACCGTCGAAGAGACCACCGAGGAGAAGGCATGAGCGTCCGCGACCCCCGGGACGTCCTGCTCGCCCCGGTCATCTCCGAGAAGAGCTACGGCCTGATCGACGGCAACCAGTACACGTTCATCGTGCGCCCGGATGCCAACAAGACGCAGATCAAGATCGCGGTCGAGCAGATCTTCAACGTGAAGGTCCTCGGCGTGAACACGATCAACCGCCAGGGCAAGCGCAAGCGCAGCCGGGGCGCACAGATGGGCAAGCGCAAGGACACCAAGCGCGCCATCGTGTCGCTGGCCGCGGGCGACCGCATCGAGATCTTCGGGGGCCCGGGCGCCTGACGCCGGTCGGGCACCTGCCCACCGGCGTCCACCCGGACCCACGGACCAGAGATAGAAGACAGGGACTGAGTCAGCAATGGCTATCCGCAAGTACAAGCCGACGACGCCGGGCCGCCGCGGCTCCAGCGTCGCCGACTTCGCCGAGGTCACCCGCGACCACCCCGAGAAGTCGCTGGTCCGGCCGTTGCACGGTCGGGGCGGGCGCAACGTGCACGGGAAGGTCACCGCTCGTCACCAGGGCGGCGGTCACAAGCGCGCGTACCGCCTGATCGACTTCCGTCGTGCCGACAAGGACGGCGTGCCGGCCAAGGTCGCGCACATCGAGTACGACCCGAACCGCACGTCGCGCATCGCGCTGCTGCACTTCGCGGACGGCGAGAAGCGCTACATCATCGCGCCGGCCCGCCTGAAGCAGGGCGACACGGTGGAGTGCGGCCCCGCCGCCGACATCAAGCCGGGCAACAACCTGCCGCTGCGGAACATCCCGGTCGGCACCGTGGTTCACGCCATCGAGCTCCGTCCCGGTGGCGGCGCGAAGATCGCGCGCTCGGCGGGTACCAGCGTCCAGCTGGTCGCCCGTGAGGGTCGCTTCGCGCAGCTGCGCATGCCGTCGGGCGAGATCCGCAACGTCGACGTCCGCTGCCGCGCGACCGTCGGCGAGGTGGGCAACGCCGAGCAGTCGAACATCAACTGGGGCAAGGCCGGCCGCATGCGGTGGAAGGGCAAGCGCCCGACCGTCCGTGGTGTCGCCATGAACCCGGTGGACCACCCGCACGGTGGTGGTGAGGGCAAGACCTCCGGTGGTCGCCACCCGGTGAACCCGAAGGGCAAGCCGGAGGGCCGGACGCGCAAGCGGAAGGCAAGTGACGCCCTGATCGTGCGCCGCCGGCGCACCAACAAGAAGCGCTGAGCGGGTAAAGGAGTCCGACAGACATGCCACGCAGCCTGAAGAAGGGCCCGTTCGTCGACGACCACCTGCTCGCCAAGGTGGACGCACAGAACGCCAAGGGCACCAAGAACGTGATCCGCACCTGGTCGCGTCGCTCGACGATCATCCCGGACATGCTGGGTCACACCCTCGCGGTGCACGACGGCCGCAAGCACGTCCCGGTGTTCGTCACCGAGGCGATGGTCGGGCACAAGCTCGGCGAGTTCGCCCCCACGCGCACCTTCCGTGGGCACATCAAGGACGACCGCCGCTCGCGGCGGGGCTGACCAGGTAGAGAGAGATTCAGATGACTTCCCAGTTGGGACAGGAGGCGCCGGTCGCCCGGGCTACGGCCCGGTTCGTCCGCGTGACCCCCATGAAGGCCCGCCGGGTGGTGGACCTGATCCGCTACCTGCCGACCGACGAGGCCCTGGCGCTGCTGCGGTTCGCCCCGCAGGCGGCCAGTGAGCCGGTCGCCAAGGTCGTCGCCAGCGCGGTGGCCAACGCCGAGCACAACCTGCAGCTGGACCCTGCTGCACTCGTGGTCAGCGCGGCCTACGTCGACGAGGGCCCCACGCTCAAGCGGATCCGTCCGCGTGCGCAGGGCCGGGCGTTCCGCATCAACAAGCGGACCAGCCACATCACCGTCGAGGTGAGCGAGGTCGCGACCAGCGACGTCCTCGCCCAGAAGTCGCGCAAGGCGCGCCGGGACACCGGCATGTCCGGCCCGGCGACCCAGCAGACGAACAACACGAGGGGAGGGACCCGCTAGTGGGTCAGAAGGTCAACCCGCACGGGTTCCGGCTCGGGATCACCACCGACTACAAGTCCCGGTGGTACGCGGACAAGCTGTACAAGGACTACGTCAAGGAAGACGTCGCGATCCGCAAGCTCATGTCCAAGGGCATGGAGCGGGCCGGCATCTCCAAGGTGGAGATCGAGCGCACCCGTGACCGGGTCCGCGTCGACATCCACACCGCCCGGCCGGGCATCGTCATCGGCCGCCGTGGAGCCGAGGCCGACCGCATCCGCGGCGAGCTGGAGAAGCTCACCGGCAAGCAGGTGCAGCTGAACATCCTCGAGGTCAAGAACCCCGAGTCGGATGCGCAGCTGGTCGCCCAGGGCGTCGCCGAGCAGCTCTCGTCCCGTGTGAGCTTCCGTCGTGCCATGCGCAAGGCGATGCAGTCGGCCCAGCGCAGCCCGCAGGTCAAGGGCATCCGGGTGCAGTGCTCGGGTCGCCTCGGCGGCACGGAGATGAGCCGCTCGGAGTTCTACCGCGAGGGCCGCGTGCCCCTGCACACGCTCCGCGCGAACATCGACTACGGCATCTACGAGGCCCGTACGACCTTCGGTCGCATCGGCGTCAAGGTGTGGATCTACAAGGGCGACGTCAGCGGCTCGCGCGCCGAGCGGGAGGCCCTCGAGGCCCTCGCCCAGCGTCAGCAGCGTCGTGAGCGCGCCCAGCGTCCGCAGCGTCGTTCCGGTTCCTCGGGCACCACCGCCGGTGGCACCGAGGCCGGCCGCGCCGCAGCGGAGTCGACGACCGGCCCGGCCGTCGACACCACCGAGGCCGTCGTGGCGCAGACCTCCGGTGAGGTCGCCGCCGAGCAGACCGTGGCCGAGGCCGCTGGTCCGGAGGCCACCGCCGCGGCCGAGACCACGGCCACCCAGAACACGACGGAGGGCTGACACGTGCTGATCCCACGGCGCGTCAAGCACCGCAAGCAGCACCACCCGAGCCGTTCCGGCCGGGCCAAGGGCGGCACCGAGATCAACTTCGGTGAGTACGCCATCCAGGCTCTCGAGCCGGCGTACGTGACCAACCGGCAGATCGAGTCCGCCCGTATCGCCATGACCCGGCACATCCGCCGTGGCGGCAAGGTGTGGATCTCGATCTACCCCGACCGTCCGCTCACGAAGAAGCCCGCCGAGACCCGCATGGGTTCCGGTAAGGGTTCGCCCGAGTGGTGGGTGGCCAACGTCAAGCCCGGCCGCGTGCTGTTCGAGCTGTCCGGTGTCGCCGAGCCCGTGGCCCGCGAGGCCATGCGCCGCGCGATCCACAAGCTGCCGATGAAGTGCCGCTTCATCACGCGTGAAGGAGAAGTGTGATGGCCGCCGGTCTGACCGCTCCCGAGCTGCGCGAGCTCTCTGCTGACGAGCTCACCGCGCGGCTGCGCGAGTCGAAGGAAGAACTGTTCAACCTGCGGTTCCAGGTGGCCACCGGCCAGCTGGACAACAACCGGCGACTGCAGACCGTCCGCCGCGACATCGCCCGGATCTACACGATCATGCGCGAGCGCGAGCTGGGTCTCTCGGTCGCCCCGAACGAGGGTGTGGCATGAGCGAGACCCAGCAGTCGACCGGGCCCGGCCTGGCCGGCCGGGGCTACCGCAAGGTCCGTGAGGGCCTCGTCGTCAGCGACAAGATGGAGAAGACCATCGTCGTCGAGGTCGAGGACCGCGTGAAGCACGGCCTGTACGGCAAGGTCATCCGTCGGACCAGCAAGCTGAAGGCGCATGACGAGCAGGGGGTCGCCGGCATCGGTGACCGCGTGCAGATCATGGAGACCCGTCCGATGTCGGCCACCAAGCGGTGGCGGCTCGTGCAGGTCATCGAGAAGGCCAAGTAACACCTGCCCGAGCGGCCCTCCGGGGCCGCGGGACAACCGTCCAGCACTGACGAGTACGCTGGACGACTGGCACGCCCTCGGGCGCGCCGCATCCCGGTTCTCGCGCTTCGGACGCACCGGTGGCCCACGCCGCCGGTGCGTCCGCACGCGGGTCCCGGACAGCCGGTTCACCGTTCCGGCCCGGCTGTCACCACAAGTTTTGGGAGTAGGACGTGATCCAGCAGGAGTCGCGGCTGCGAGTCGCCGACAACACCGGTGCGAAGGAGATCCTCTGCATCCGCGTGCTCGGCGGCTCCGGGCGACGCTACGCGGGCATCGGTGACGTCATCGTCGGCACCGTGAAGGACGCGCTGCCCGGCGCCGGCGTGAAGAAGGGCGACGTGGTCAAGGCCGTCGTCGTCCGCACGGTGAAGGAGCGCCGTCGTCCCGACGGTTCCTACATCCGCTTCGACGAGAACGCCGCGGTCATCATCCGCGACAGCGGCGACCCGCGCGGTACCCGCATCTTCGGCCCCGTCGGCCGCGAGCTGCGTGACAAGCGCTTCATGCGGATCATCTCGCTCGCTCCGGAGGTGCTGTGATCATGGCTCAGGCAGCCAGCGGGAAGACCCCGTCGATGAAGGTCAAGAAGGGCGACACCGTCCTCGTGCTGTCCGGCAAGGACAAGGGTGCGAAGGGCCGCGTCATCGCCGCCTACCCCAAGGACCAGAAGGTGCTCGTCGAGGGCGTGGGCCGGGTCAAGAAGCACACCCGGATCAGCTCCAACCAGCGCGGTGCCCAGCAGGGCGGGATCGTCACGCAGGAGGCTCGCATCCACGTGAGCAACGTGATGGTCGTCGACTCCGAGGACAAGCCGACCCGGGTCGGTTACCGCAAGGACGAGGAAGGCCGCAGCATCCGGGTCTCGCGGCGCACCGGTAAGGACCTCTGACGACCATGAGCGCACCCACTCGTGAGCTGCCCCGCATGCTCGCCCACTACCGCGAGGCCATCGTGCCGGCCCTCCAGCAGGAGTTCGGCTACGACAACGTCATGCAGATCCCGCGTCTGACCAAGATCGTGGTCAACATGGGCGTCGGCGAGGCCACCCGTGACGCCAAGCTGATGGACGGCGCGGTCCGCGACCTCACCGCTATCACCGGCCAGAAGCCGGCCGTCGTCCGGGCCCGCAAGTCCATCGCCCAGTTCAAGCTGCGCGAGGGCATGCCGATCGGCGCGAAGGTCACCCTCCGCGGCGACCGCATGTGGGAGTTCCTGGACCGCCTGCTGGCCCTGGCGCTGCCCCGCATCCGTGACTTCCGTGGCCTGAACGCCAAGCAGTTCGACGGCCACGGCAACTACACGTTCGGCCTGACCGAGCAGTCGATGTTCCGCGAGATCGACGTCGACAAGATCGACCGGCCGCGCGGTATGGACATCACGCTGGTCACCACCGCCACGACCGACGAGGAGGGTCGCGAGCTGCTCCGCCAGCTCGGGTTCCCCTTCGCCGGCCTGACCGTCGTGAACACGACCCGCTGAGCCGGGGCAGGAGAGACAGATGGCCAAGAAGGCTCTGATCAACAAGGCGGCCCGCAAGCCCAAGTTCGCGGTCCGCGGTTACACCCGCTGCCAGCGGTGCGGTCGCCCGCACTCGGTCTTCCGCAAGTTCGGCCTGTGCCGGATCTGCCTGCGGGAGATGGCTCACGCCGGGGAGCTCCCCGGCGTGAAGAAGTCGTCCTGGTAGCAGCACGCCGGTGACCCACCCGGGTCGCTGACACACCCGAGCACCACTGATCGCCGAGAGGCCCGCGCGCCAAGTCTCCGAGACCCAGCGCATGAGGAACCGCGGCGAGAGAGGCAACACCCGACATGACGATGACCGACCCGATCGCGGACATGCTGACGCGTCTGCGCAACGCCAACCAGGCGTACCACGACTCCGCGGTCATGCCGTCCTCGAAGCTGAAGACGCACATCGCCGAGATCCTCCAGCAGGAGGGCTACATCGCCGGCTGGACGGTGAGCGACGTCGAGAAGGACGGCTCCACCTTCAAGCAGCTGCAGATCGACCTGAAGTACGGCCCGAACCGCGAGCGGAGCATCGCCGGCGTGCGGCGCGTCTCCAAGCCCGGTCTGCGGGTGTACGCGAAGTCCAACTCGCTGCCCAAGGTCCTGGGTGGTCTCGGCGTGGCGATCATCTCGACGTCGACCGGGCTGCTGACCGACAAGCAGGCGAACAAGAAGGGCGTGGGTGGGGAAGTCCTCGCCTACGTCTGGTAAGGGAGCGAACGAGAATGTCACGGATCGGACGACTCCCGATCGCCGTGCCCAGTGGTGTGGACGTCGCCATCGACGGCCAGACGGTGAGCGTGAAGGGCCCTAAGGGCACCCTGAACCACACCGTCGCGGCGCCGATCACCGTCGAGCGCGACGAGGACGGCACGCTGCGGGTGCAGCGCCCCAACGACGAGCGGCAGAACCGCGCCCTGCACGGGCTCTCGCGGACCCTGATCGCCAACATGATCACCGGCGTCACCGAGGGCTACACCAAGACCCTCGAGATCGTCGGCGTCGGCTACCGCGTCCAGGCGCGGGGCTCGGACCTCGAGTTCGCCCTGGGCTTCAGCCACCCGGTTCCGGTGAAGGCGCCCGAGGGCATCACCTTCGCCGTCGAGTCCCCGACCCGCCTGCGGGTCAGCGGTATCGACAAGCAGCTGGTCGGCGAGGTCGCAGCCAAGATCCGCAAGATCCGCAAGCCCGACCCGTACAAGGGCAAGGGTGTGCGGTATCAGGGCGAGGTCATCAAGCGCAAGGTCGGGAAGACGGGTAAGTGATGGCTCAGGCAGAGAAGGCCGGTCGGGTCCACAAGCCCGTGGGCACCGACATCAGCACGGCGCGTCGCGTCTCGCGGCTCCGTCGTCACAACCGGCTGCGCAAGCGGGTCTCCGGCACGTCGGAGCGTCCCCGCCTGGTGGTCAAGCGCAGCTCGCGGCACATCCACGTGCAGCTGGTCGACGACACGGTCGGTCGCACGGTGGCCAGTGCCTCGACGATGGGGCTCCGCGGTGCCGAGGGCGACAAGAGCGCCCTGGCCCGCCAGGTCGGCGGTCTGATCGCCGAGCGCGCCAAGTCCGCGGGCATCACGGCGGTCGTCTTCGACCGCGGTGGCAACCGTTACGCCGGGCGCATCGCGGCACTGGCCGACGGTGCCCGCGAGGGTGGGCTGGACTTCTGATGACCACCCACCTCACCAGCACGAGCGAGCAGATCGAGAGGGACGTCTGATGCCAGGACCACAGCGACGCGGCGGCGGCGCCGGCGGCGGTAACGACCGCCGCGACCGTCGTGACGGCGGGCGGGGCCCCGGAGGCGCTCCCGCCGAGAAGAGCAACTACATCGAGCGCGTGGTGGCCATCAACCGCGTGTCCAAGGTCGTCAAGGGTGGTCGGCGCTTCAGCTTCACCGCCCTGGTGATCGTGGGCGACGGTGACGGCACCGTGGGCGTCGGTTACGGGAAGGCCAAGGAGGTGCCCGCGGCGATCGCCAAGGGCGTCGAGGAGGCCAAGAAGCACTTCTACAAGGTGCCCCGTATCGCCAGCACCATCCCGCACCCGGTGCAGGGTGAGGCCGCCGCGGGTGTCGTGCTGCTCAAGCCGGCCAGCCCCGGTACCGGTGTCATCGCCGGTGGCCCGGTGCGCGCCGTGCTGGAGTGCGCGGGCATCCACGACGTGCTCTCCAAGAGCCTCGGTTCGTCGAACCCGATCAACATCGTGCACGCCACCATGCAGGCGCTGAAGGACCTCGTCCGCCCCGAGGAGATCGCGGCCCGCCGCGGCCTGCCGCTCGAGGACGTCGCCCCGGCCGCCATGCTCCGTGCCCGTGCGGGTCAGGGGGTCTGAGATGGCGCAGCTGAAGGTCACCCAGGTCAAGTCCGCGATCGGCACCAAGCCCAACCAGCGCCAGACGCTGCGTTCCCTGGGCCTGAAGCGGATCAACGACTCGGTCGTCCAGGAGGACCGTCCCGAGATCCGCGGGATGGTCGCTACGGTGCCGCACCTGGTCACCGTCGAAGAGGTCTGAGGAAAGACTCGCTATGACTCTGAAGGTCCACCACCTGCGCCCCGCCCCGGGCGCTCACACCGCCAAGACCCGCGTGGGTCGCGGTGAGGGCTCCAAGGGCAAGACGGCCGGTCGCGGTACCAAGGGCACCGGCGCGCGTGGCAACACCCACGCGCGGTTCGAGGGTGGGCAGACCCCGCTGCACATGCGGCTGCCCAAGCTCTCGGGCTTCAAGAACAACAACAAGGTCGTGTTCCAGGTCGTCAACCTGGACCGCATCGCCGCCCTCTTCCCGCAGGGTGGTGCCGTCAACCCGGACACCCTGGCCGAGGCCGGCGCGGTCCGTCGCGGCCAGCCCGTCAAGGTGCTCGGCACCGGCGAGCTGGGTGGCGTGAAGGTCGACGTGCAGGCGCACGCCTTCTCCGCGTCCGCTGCCGAGAAGATCGGCGCGGCCGGGGGCAGCACCACCCGCATCTGAAAGTAGAAGGACCCCGTCCTCCCCACCCTGGACAGGCTCAGGGTGGGACCCGGGACGGGGCCATGTCGGCCCGCCCTGCACTAGTGCGGGGCGGGCCGATTGCTAACCTCGACCGACCGACTAGGGGAGGGCACGTGCTGCAGGCGTTCGCCGCGGCGTTCCGGACGCCAGATCTCCGGCGCAAGCTGCTGTTCTCCCTGGCGATCATCGCCGTCTACCGGCTCGGCGCCCAGGTGCCCGGCCCGGGCGTCTCGGTCAAGGCGATCAACAGCTGCCTCGAGCAGGCGCAGAACTCCGACCAGCGGGACATCTACTCCCTGGTCAACCTGTTCTCCGGTGGCGCGCTGCTGAAGCTCTCGATCTTCGCGCTCGGCATCATGCCGTACATCACCGCGAGCATCATCGTGCAGCTCCTCGTCGTGGTCATCCCGCGCTTCGAGATGCTGAAGAAGGAAGGGCAGTCGGGTCAGGCGAAGCTGACCCAGTACACCCGCTACCTGACGATCGCTCTCGCCATCCTGCAGAGCACCGGCATCATCGCGCTGGCGCGCAGCGGCCAGCTCTTCCCCAACTGCAGCGAGCCGATCATCCCCTCGGACTCGGTGTGGACCACCGTCATCCTGGTCGTCGCACTGACCGCCGGCACCGCGCTGATCATGTGGCTCGGCGAGCTGCTGACCGACAAGGGCATCGGCAACGGCATGTCGGTCCTGATCTTCACCTCGATCGCCGCGCGGATCCCGGCCGAGGGCGGCGCGATCCTGCAGGCCCGCGGGGGCGTCGTCTTCGCGGTCGTCTGCGTGATCGCGGTGCTGATCATCGGCACCGTCGTCTACGTCGAGCAGGCGCAGCGCCGGATCCCGGTGCAGTACGCCAAGCGCATGGTGGGACGCCGGATGTACGGCGGCACCTCGACCTACCTGCCGCTCAAGGTGAACCAGGCGGGCGTCATCCCGGTCATCTTCGCCTCGTCGCTGCTGTACCTCCCCCAGCTGATCACCCAGCTCCAGGGGAACGAGACCGGCACGGTCCGTCGCTTCGTCGAGAACTACATCATCTCCCAGAGCAGCCCGGTTCACGTGGCGCTCTACTTCGGCCTGATCGTCTTCTTCACGTACTTCTACGTGTCGATCACGTTCAACCCGGAGGAGCGGGCCGATGACATGAAGCGCTACGGCGGCTTCATCCCGGGTATCCGCCCGGGGCGGCCCACCGCGGAGTACCTGCAGTACGTCCTGTCCCGGATCACGCTGCCGGGGTCGATCTACCTGGGCCTGGTCGCCGTCCTGCCGAACCTCTTCCTGTCGCTGACGCAGCCGGGGCAGAACCAGAACTTCCCGTTCGGCGGTACCGCGGTCCTGATCATGGTCGGAGTGGGGTTGGAGACGGTGAAGCAGATCGAGACGCAACTGAACCAGCGCAACTACGAAGGGTTCCTGAAGTAGTGCGCATCGTCCTCCTGGGCCCTCCTGGAGCGGGCAAGGGCACCCAGGCTCAGATCATCGCCGGCACGCTCGGCGTCCCGGCGATCTCCACCGGCGACATCTTCCGCGCCAACGTGAGCGGGCAGACGGAGCTCGGCAAGAAGGTCAAGACCTTCCTCGACGCCGGCAACCTCGTCCCCGACGAGATCACGGTTGCGATGGTCAAGGACCGGCTGGCCGAGGCCGACGCCGAGGGCGGGTTCCTCCTCGACGGTTTCCCGCGGAGCATCCCGCAGGCCGAGCAGCTGCGTGACTCGCTGGGCGAGCTGGGGCACAAGCTGGACCGTGTCGTCGAGCTGGTCGTGGAGGAGGACGAGCTCGTCCGCCGCCTCTCCGGTCGCCGCATGATCGTCGACGGCAAGGAGGTGCAGCGGGACGACGACAAGCCGGAGACCGTGCGCCACCGGCTGTCGGTGTACCGCGAGCAGACCGCGCCGGTGGCGGGCTTCTACGAGGGCGAGGGTCTGCTGGCGCGCGTGGACGCCATCGGCGAGATCGACGAGGTCACCTCCCGGGTGCTGGCGGCGCTCGGTGTGGAAGGTGGCGGCGAGGCCGGGCAGCCGGCCGCCGTCTGAGCCGGTCCCTCCGGGACCGGACGAAGGAGCAGCACGGCAGATGACGACGGGCATCCTGGGTCGCATCCCGCTGCTGGCGAAGTGGAGTGGACGCATGATCCAGATCAAGACGGCGCACGAGATCGAGCTCATGCGGGCCTCAGGGCTGATCACCGCCGGGGCGCTCGAGGCGGTCAAGGCCGCCGTGGCCCCGGGTGTCAGCACCGGCGAGCTGGACGCCGTGGCCGAGGACTACATCCGCTCGCACGGTGGTGTCCCGAACTTCCTCGGCTACCACGGGTTCACCGGCACGATCTGCACGTCGATCAACGACGAGATCGTCCACGGCATCCCCGACCCGGAGCGGCGTCTCGCGGCAGGGGACAACATCTCCATCGACTGCGGAGCGATCCTCGACGGGTGGCACAGCGACTCGGCCGTGACCGTCACCGTGGGGGAGCCCTCCGCGGAGGACGCCGCCCTTCTCGACGTGACGGAACGGTCGATGTGGGCCGGCCTGGCCCGTGCGGTCGCCGGCGGGCGGCTGACCGACATCAGCCACGCCGTCGAGGAGTCGATCCGGTCCCACTCGCACCAGTACGGGATCGTCGACCACTACGGCGGTCACGGCATCGGTACCGAGATGCACCAGGACCCGCACGTGCTGAACTACGGACGGGCGGGCCGGGGGCCGAAGCTGGTCCCCGGGCTGGCGCTGGCGATCGAGCCCATGGTCACCATCGGCGACCCGTCGACGGCGGAGCTGGAGGACGGCTGGACCGTCGTGACCAAGGACGGCTCCCGGGCGGCGCACTTCGAGCACACCGTGGCGATCACTCCAGAGGGACCCTGGGTCCTCACCGCGGAGGACGGCGGCGTGGCCGGGCTCGCGCCCTTCGGCGTCACCCCGCGCACCTAGGAGGAGAAGACCCCCGTTCCCCCACCACTCGCTCCGTTCGTGGTGGAGCCCTGAACGGGGGCCGGTCCTGCACGTCACCATCGTCACTGCGGGGGCGGGTTGGTGACGCGTGGTGCGCCGGGGTACGATCTTCGATGGCGCTAGCGCCGTCCTGTCGTCGTGCTGTGGCCGCATGACCCGGGACGCCCTCTGCGAGAGCGTCAGCACCACCTGTTCTGCAATTTCCGAGCGCGTCCTGCCGGGTACCGGCGTGGGCGCAGGAGGATCCAGTACCACCGAGTCAGGGAGCGCGCACAAGGCATGGCGAAGAAGGACGGGGCCATCGAGGTCGAGGGTCGCGTCGTCGAGCCGCTGCCCAACGCGATGTTCCGGGTCGAGCTGCAGAACGGGCACCGGGTGCTCGCCCACATCAGCGGCAAGATGCGGCAGCACTACATCCGCATCCTGCCCGAAGACCGCGTGGTCGTGGAGCTCTCGCCCTACGACCTGACCCGCGGTCGCATCGTCTACCGCTACAAGTGACCGTCGGCCGTCCGCACGCCTGGTGCGGGCCCGGCACATCGATTTCGAGGAATGAGGGGCGGCACCGGTGAAGGTCCAGCCGTCGGTGAAGAAGATCTGCGACAAGTGCAAGGTGATCCGCCGGCACGGCCGGGTCATGGTCATCTGCGACAACGCCCGGCACAAGCAGCGCCAGGGCTGAGGGAGTACCTGAACATGGCACGACTGGCTGGCGTCGACCTGCCCCGCGAGAAGCGGATGGAGATCGCGCTCACCTACATCTATGGCATCGGCAAGCACCACGCCAAGGAGGCCCTGGCGGCGACGGGCGTGAGCCCGGACCTGCGCGCCAAGGACCTCGGCGACGAGGACCTGCTGAAGCTCCGCGACTACATCGACGAGCACTTCCGCGTCGAGGGTGACCTGCGCCGCGAGGTGGCGGCCGACATCCGTCGCAAGGTCGAGATCGGCTGCTACCAGGGTCTGCGGCACCGCCGCGGTCTCCCGGTGCACGGTCAGCGCACCAAGACCAACGCGCGCTCGAGCAAGGGCCCGCGCAAGACCATCGCGGGCAAGAAGAAGGCCCGCTGACCCAGGCATGACGGCGCGCCGCCGCAGGTCCGAGAGGGCCGGACCGGCGGTGCGCCGAAGCCGAACCGCCTCCGCGCGCAGCGCGCCGCGGAGGCACCCGCACCACCCAGGCCACGAACACAGACTCAGACCGGAGAGACATGCCTCCCAGGGCTCGCACTGCGGCCGGCGCCAAGAAGGTCCGCCGCAAGGAGAAGAAGAACGTCGCCCACGGCGCCGCGCACATCAAGAGCACGTTCAACAACACGATCGTCTCGATCACCGACCCCAACGGCAACGTGATCAGCTGGGCCTCCGCCGGCCACGTCGGCTTCAAGGGCTCGCGCAAGTCCACGCCGTTCGCGGCGCAGATGGCTGCCGAGAACGCCGCGCGCAAGGCGCAGGAGCACGGCATGCGCAAGGTCGACGTCTTCGTCAAGGGCCCGGGCTCCGGTCGTGAGACGGCCATCCGCTCCCTGCAGGCGACCGGCCTCGAGGTCGGCCAGATCCAGGACGTGACGCCCCAGCCGCACAACGGCTGCCGCCCCAAGAAGCGCCGCCGGGTCTGACCGGTCACTGACGAGACGAAACAGGAGTATTTGACGTGGCCCGTTACACCGGAGCCGATTGCCGCCTCTGCCGGCGCGAGAAGATGAAGCTGTTCCTCAAGGGCAGCAAGTGCGAGTCCCCGAAGTGCCCGATCGAGATCCGGCCGTACCCGCCGGGCGAGCACGGCCGTGGCCGCACCAAGGACAGCGAGTACCTGCTCCAGCTTCGTGAGAAGCAGAAGGCCCGCCGCATCTACGGCGTGCTGGAGAAGCAGTTCCGCGGCTACTACGAAGAGGCCAACCGCAAGACCGGCAAGACCGGTGAGGTCCTCCTGCAGATCCTCGAGTCGCGGCTCGACAACGTGGTCTACCGGGCCGGCTTCGCCGAGTCCCGCGACATGGCTCGCCAGCTGGTGCGCCACGGCCACATCCGGGTCAACGGTCACAAGGTCGACATCCCGTCGTACCGCGTGAGCGAGAACGACATCATCGAGGTGGCCGAGAAGTCGCGCACGATGATGCCGTTCGAGGTGGCTCAGGCCCGCGCCGGCGAGCGCCCCGTGCCCGCGTGGCTCGAGGTCATCAGCAGCCAGCTGCGCGTGCTCGTGCACAGCATCCCGGCCCGCCAGGTGATCGACACCCCGGTCCAGGAGCAGCTGATCGTGGAGCTCTACTCCAAGTAGTCGAAGGACCCCGTCCTCCTCGTCCCTCGCAAGCCCGGGACGAGCCTCGGGACGGGGCCAGGCTCCGGCGGGCGGACAGATGCCCGCCGGAGCCAGCACCACCCCCTCACGGCGTCATATGGCGGGTGCCGGAGGACATGAAGGAGAAGCAATGCTCATCGCACAGCGCCCCACGCTGACCGAGGAGATCATCTCGGAGCAGCGCTCGCGGTTCGTCATCGAGCCGCTCGAGCCGGGTTTCGGTTACACCCTCGGCAACTCCCTGCGGCGCACGCTGCTGTCGTCCATCCCCGGTGCGGCTGTCACCAGCATCCGCATCGAGGGCACCCTGCACGAGTTCACCACCGTGCCGGGCGTCAAGGAGGACGTCACCGAGATCATCCTGAACCTCAAGGGTCTCGTGGTGAGCTCCGACTCCGACGAGCCGGTGACCATGTACCTGCGCAAGCAGGGCCCCGGTGAGGTGACCGCCGCGGACATCGCTCCGCCGGCCGGCGTCGAGGTGCACAACCCCGACCTGCACATCGCCACCCTGAACGGCAAGGGCCGCCTCGAGATCGAGCTGGTCGTCGAGCGGGGCCGCGGTTACGTCCCGGCGCCGCAGAACAAGCAGCCCGGCCAGGAGATCGGCCGCATCCCGGTCGACTCGATCTACTCGCCGGTCCTCAAGGTCACCTACGCCGTCGAGGCGACCCGCGTCGAGCAGCGGACCGACTTCGACCGCCTCGTGGTCGACGTCGAGACCAAGCCGTCGATCGCCCCGCGTGACGCCATCGCGTCCGCCGGTTCCACGCTGGTCGAGCTGTTCGGCCTGCTGCGCGAGCTGAACGTCGACGCCGAGGGCATCGAGGTCGGGCCCAGCCCGGCCGAGGCCGCCGACATCGCGAACTTCTCGATGCCGATCGAGGACATGGACCTCACCGTCCGGTCCTACAACTGCCTCAAGCGCGAGGGCGTGCACACCGTCGGTGAGCTCGTCACCCGCTCCGAGGCCGATCTGCTCGACATCCGGAACTTCGGGGCCAAGTCGATCGACGAGGTCAAGATGAAGCTGGCCGCCATGGGCCTCGCGCTCAAGGACAGCCCGCCCGGGTTCATCCCCACCTCGGTGGAGAGCTACGACGAGGGCTACGAGACCGACGCCTACCAGGGCACCGGCGAGTACGCCGCGGGCTACGACCAGGCCCAGTACGACGAGGGCTCCTACCAGGAGACCGAGCAGCTCTGAGGTCGTGTGCCGGACGGCGGGTCACCCGCCGTCCGGCACCGCCCCGCGGGCAGCCACACTGAACGCGAGCACCACCGCAGTACGGACGACAGCAGCACCACGGATGCAGCCGGCAGCGAGCGCCCGGCAGCCTGAGGAAGGACCGACATGCCCACCCCCACCAAGGGTCCCCGTCTCGGCGGCGGCCCCGCGCACGAGCGGCTGATGCTGGCCAACCTGGCCACGTCGCTGTTCGAGCACGGCCGCATCACCACGACCGAGGCGAAGGCGAAGCGGCTGCGTCCGCTGGCCGAGAAGCTGGTCACCTTCGCCAAGCGCGGTGACCTGCACGCCCGTCGTCAGGTCATGACGACCATCCGTGACAAGGACGTCGTCCACACCCTCTTCGCCGAGATCGGTCCTCGCTTCGAGAACCGCCCCGGTGGCTACACCCGCATCACCAAGGTCGGACCGCGCAAGGGCGACAACGCCCCCATGGCGGTCATCGAGCTGGTCGAGGCCCTGACCGTGGCCCAGCAGGCCGTCGGTGAGGCCGAGCGCGCCCGTGGCACGAAGTTCGCCTCCGGCGCCGGTGCGTCCGCCGCCTCCGGCGAGGTGACTGCCGACGCCGTCGAGGAGACTCCGGCGGAGGAGACCGCGGAGGTCGCCGAGGCCACCGAGGCACCGGCCGAGGACTCTGCTGACGAGGCCGCTGCCGACGAGGCCGAGGGCACGGACGTCAAGTGACCGAGCCCGAGGACACCACGACCGGCCCCGGTGGCGACACCTCGCCGGCGGTGACCGACGGCAGTGTCACCGACGAGGCGCAGGAGATCGTCACCGACGTCTTCACCCCCGACGGTGAGCGCCAGGACGACGGTGCCGTGACCCCTCAGCCGACCGCGCACAACACCGCGGTCGTCGAGGACCCGGCTCTCTCGCAGGAGGTGGCCGATGCCGCCGCCGCGGAGGTCAACGCCGCCGAGATGGGCGACGCCGCCACCGCCAGCCTGAACGCCCCGGGCGGCGAGTCGGCTCCCGACCCGAAGTGATCTCTCGCTGAGCACTCAGCACCCGGACGAGCCCGCCACCGACCCCGGTGGCGGGCTCGTCCGTCTTCGTCTCGCCGTCCAGTACGACGGCACGGCCTTCCACGGCTGGGCCCGGCAGCCCGCGCTCCGGACCGTGCAGCAGGAGCTCGAGCAGGCGCTCGCGACCGTCCTCCGGCGCCCGGTCGAGCTGACCGTCGCCGGACGCACCGACGCCGGGGTGCACGCGACCGGTCAGGTGGTGCACTGCGACGTCCCCGGGGAGCTGTGGGAGGAGCAGGGCCCCAAGCTGGTGCGCCGGCTGCGGGGCGTGCTCCCGCCCGATGTCGCCGTCCGGTCGGTCGTCGAGGCGCATCCCGACTTCGACGCCCGATTCGGCGCCCTGGCCCGGCACTACGTGTACCGGCTGACCGACGACCCGGCCGGGCCGCCCCCGCTGCGCCGGTCGGACACCGTCGCCTGGCCGCGCACGCTCGACGCCGGTGCGATGGACCTGGCCGCCGGGCTGCTGCTCGGGGAGAACGACTTCGCCGCCTACTGCAAGCGCCGGGAGGGCGCGACGACGGTGCGCACCCTGCTGCACCTGGCGGTGGCCAGGCGGCGCGAGGACGACTCCGAGGTCATCCGGATCGAGGCCTCCGCCGACGCGTTCTGCCACTCGATGGTGCGCAGTCTCGTCGGCGGGCTGATCGCCGTCGGCGAGGGCCGGCGCCCGCTGGACTGGCCGGCGAGCCTGCTCAGCCGCACCGAGCGGGCCAGCGAGGTTCCGGTGGCACCGGCACACGGGCTGGCCCTCGTCGCCGTCGACTACCCGGCGGACGCGGAGCTGGCCGCCCGCACCCGGATCACCCGCGCGCGACGAGGCGAGTGACCCGGCTGCTCACGGAAGGGCGCTCACGGCCTCCTCGACCGGGGTCGTTCCGGAGACGAGCTCGACGACGGCGCCGTCGCGCCGGGCGTCGAGGAGGGTCAGCAGCACCGCGGCCACGTCGTCGCGCGGGATGCTGCCGCGGTCCGCGTGCCGCGCGAGGGTCACCCGGCCGGTTCCCGGCTCGTCGGTCAGCCCACCCGGACGGACGACGGTGACCGCCAGGCCCTCACGCGCGAGGAGGTCCTGTTCCGCGGCCAGCTTGGCGCGCAGATATGCGGCGAAGACCTCGTCCACCCCCTCGGGCTGCGCGCCGTCGGCGACCAGGTCGACCCCCATCGACGAGACGAGCAGGTAGCGGCGCACCCCCGCGCGCTCGGCGGCGTCGGCCAGGAGCACGGCGGCCCCGCGGTCCACGGTGTCCTTGCGCGCCGCACCGCTGCCCGGCCCGGCGCCCGCGGCGAACACGACGGCGTCGGCGCCCGAGAGCACCTCGGCCACCTCGTCGACGCCGGCCGATTCCAGGTCGAGCACCGCGGGCGTGACGCCGTCGGCCTCCAGGTCGGCCTGGTGGTCGGGGTTGCGGACGAGGCCGGTGACGGAGTCCCCGCGGGCGGACAGCAGGCGGCCGAGGCGGCGGGCGATCCGACCGTGGGCGCCGGCGATGACGATGCGCATGCCCGGCCCCTACCCGTGCCGGTGGGCGGCTACCTCCCTGGCCGCGGCCAGCTCCTCCGGTGTGTCGCAGTCCACCCACGGGGCGGGCGCGCCCGGCGGGACGGTCGGGCGGTGCCGGTCGACGTCCAGGCCGCTCAGGGCGCGGTGGAGGGCGGTCGGGCCGTCCGGCGCGCCCACCGCGGCCCGCAGCGCGGCCGTCCGCCAGACGCCCAGCAGCAGCTGGTCCCGGCCGGCGTCGTCGACGACGAGGACGCCGTCGCCGCGCAGTCGGCTCCGCAGCTGCGCGACCAGCGCCGCGGTGAGGAAGGGGAGGTCGCCCGCGAGGACGGCGACGACGTCGGTGCCGACGTCGCGGAGGCCGGCCCGGAGGGCGGCCACCGGACCACCGCCGGGCGGATCCTCGCGCACGACGACGACGTCCGGCGCCGTCGGCTGCGGTGGCCCGACCACGACCCGGCCGGCCGCGTCCGCCACCGCCTCGAGGACGGCGGCGAGCATGGTCCGCCCGCCGACGTCCAGCTGCGGTTTGGCCTGCCCGCCCAGCCGGGCGGCGCGACCGCCGGCCAGCACGACGGCCGTGTAGGGCGGCAGCTCCTCCATGCGCAGCACCGTAGAGCTCCGAGGCTGGGTACCGTCGCCCCCGTGGGACGAGTCACCAGCCGCACCCCGGTGCTGCGCATCCGCGGCGCGCAGCACACCACCCGGCCCGACACCGTGGCGGCCGAGGAGCCGCTGGAGATCCGGCTGGGCGGCACCGCGCTCGCGGTGACGATGCGGACCCCCGGTGACGACTTCGACCTCGTGCACGGTTTCCTCGCCACCGAAGGGGTCATCTCCGGCGCGGACGACGTCGCCGGGCTGCGGTACTGCGACTCCGTCGACGCCGACGGGCGGAACACCTACAACGTGGTCGACGTCGACCTGGCGCCCGGCGTGCCCATCCCCGACACGGGGCTGGAGCGGAACTTCTACACCTCCAGCTCCTGCGGCGTCTGCGGCAAGGCGAGCATCGACGCCATCCGGACCAAGACCTCCTTCGACGTCGCCGGCGACCCGGCCCGGCTGCCGCTGGAGGTGCTGCTGGCGTTGCCCGACCGGCTGCGCGCCGAGCAGCAGGTGTTCGACAAGACCGGGGGCCTGCACGCCGCCGGGCTGTTCACCGCCGGCGGCGAGCTGCGCGCCCTGCGCGAGGACGTGGGGCGGCACAACGCCGTGGACAAGGTGATCGGCGACGGCGTGCGCGCGGGCCGGCTCCCGCTGGCCGGCCACGTGCTCATGGTGAGCGGGCGGGCGAGCTTCGAGCTCACCCAGAAGGCGGCGATGGCCGGCATCCCGGTGCTCGCCGCGGTGTCGGCCCCGTCGTCCCTGGCGGTGGAGCTGGCCCGCGAAGTCGGCATCACGCTGGTCGGCTTCCTGCGCGGCGACGGCTGCAACGTCTACACGCATCCCGAGCGGATCGTGCTGCCCGACTAGGTCACGGCGCCACGTCGACGTGCACGACGACCCCGGACGGCTGCCGGTGGTGGTTGTGCGGGAGCGGGCCCGCGAGCGCGGCGTAGTCCTCCCAGTCGGTCCACGAACCGCCGTCCGTGACCGGCCAGGTGGACCACCCGTCCGGCACGTCCTCCCAGTGGCCATCGCGCGTCTTCCGCTGGGTCCCGATCACCAGGGACACCTCTCCGGCCCGCCCTCGGGTCGGGGGGACCGCCGCGGGCACGAAGCCGTGCGCCAGGGCCAGCAGTGCGCCCCGGAACGGGACTGCGCCGGGCTCCCGCCGCCACGCCGCCACCGGCCCACGCGTGATCACCAGGCCCGACTCGACCCCGATGTGATCGCTCTCGTAACCGCCGAGACGCAGGGTGGCCTCGGCCGCCCAGCGGATCTCGAACGCCGCTGGGTGCTCCGGGTCGTCGTACCAGGCGAGCCTCCACTCCACGGCGTCCCCGACGGACGGGACCGGTAGGCAGCAGTCGATCTCCCAGGCGCTCAGGAACACCGGGATGCGCACGGTCAGCCCTGCGGGTGGTCGCCGCCGCGGAGCTGGCTGACCACGTGGGGGAGCAGCGGTCCCAGGACCGCCAGCCCGTCCTTCACGCCGCCGGTCGAGCCGGGCAGGTTGACGATCAGCGTCCGTCCGGCCGTCCCGGCCAGCCCGCGGGAGAGCACCGCCGTCGGGACACCGCTGTCGGCGCCGTACCGGCGGACGGCGTCGGCGATCCCCGGCGCCTCGCGCTCGAGCACGGCGCGGGTCGCCTCGGGGGTGACGTCGGTGGGGGAGAGGCCGGTGCCCCCGGTGGTGACGACGAGGTCGGCGCCCAGGTCGACTGCGTTCCGCAGCACGGCGGCGAGCTCGTCCACGTCGTCGGGGCGCACGTGGGGGCCCTCGACCGCGAAGCCGAGCTCGCGCAGACCGGCGGCGAGGACCTGACCGCTGCGGTCCTCGTAGACGCCGGCCGACGCCCGGTTGGAGGCGGTGACGACGACGGCGCGCGCCCCCGCCGGGAGGTCGCTCATCGCGTCCAGACCCCGCTCTTGCCGCCGGACTTCCGGAGCAGGCGCACGTCGGTGATGGCTGCCCGCGGGTCGACCGCCTTCACCATGTCGATCATCGTCAGCCCGGCCACGGTGACGGCGGTCAACGCCTCCATCTCCACCCCGGTGCGGTCGGCGGTGCGGGCGGTCGCGGTGATCTCGACCGCCTCGTCGACGACCTCGATGTCGACGGTCACGCCGTGGAGGGCGATCGGGTGGCACAGCGGAACCAGGTCCGGCGTCCGCTTGGCGCCGGCGATGCCGGCGATCCGGGCGACGGCGACGGCGTCGCCCTTGGGCACGCCCTTCCCGCGCAGCAGGTCGACGACCTCGGCGCTGACCAGGACCCGGCCCGCAGCGGTGGCCTCGCGGGCGGTGACCTCCTTGGCGCTGACGTCGACCATGCGCGCCGCGCCGGTCTCGTCCACGTGCGTGAGGCGGGCATGGGTCACTGGAGGGCTCCTTCGATCAGCACGACGTCGACGTGTGCTCCTGCCGGCAGCTCGGTGACGTCCTCGGGCACGACGACCAGGCAGTTCGCCCGGGCGAGGTGCGCCACGAGGTGCGAGCCGGGACCGCCGACCTGGGAGACGTCGCCGCCGTCGTACCGCCCGCGGAGGAACTGGCGGCGGCCGGCGGGGGACCGCAGGGGGCCGGTGAGCCGGGCGGGCGCCCTCAGCCGGGCAGGGGAGGAGTACCCGAGCGCGCGGCGCAGCGCCGGACGGACGAACACCTCGAAGGACACGAAGGCGCTGACCGGGTTGCCGGGCAGCGTCACCACGGGGACGCCGTCCACCGTGCCCGCGCCCTGCGGCCCGCCGGGCTGCATCGCGACCTTGCCGAACTCGACGGTGCCGAGCGTCCGGAAGGCGTCCTTGACCACCTCGTATGCGCCCGCGCTCACCCCGCCGCTGGTCACCAGGAGGTCAGCGGTGGCCAGCTCCCGGCGGACGGTGCTCAGGAACTGGTCGACGTCGTCGGGCACGAAGTGCAGCCGGCGGGGGATGCCCCCGGCCTCCTCGACGGCCGCGGCCAGGAGTACCGAGTTGGACTCGTAGATCTGGCCCCGGGCCAGGGGGCGGCCGGGCTCGACCAGCTCGCTGCCGGTGGACAGGATCAGCACCCGCGGACGGCGGCGCACGGTCAGCTCGGTCACGCCGACGGCCGCCGCCAGCCCCAGCTGCGCCGCGCCCAGGGGCGCCCCGGCGGTGAGGGCGACCGCCCCGACCGCGATGTCCTCGCCGGCAGCGCGCAGGTGGGTGCCGGCGTCGGGGCGGTCCCGGATCTCGACGACCTCCGTGCCGCCGTCGGTCAGCTCCACGGGGACGACGACGTCGGCACCGGGCGGCAGCGGGGCGCCGGTCATGATGCGGTGGACGGTGCCGGGTGCCAGCGGCACGACGTCGCTGCGGCCGGCGGGGATGTCCTCGGCCACCGGCAGCCGGACGGGGCCGCCGTCGGGACCGGCCAGTTCGGCCCAGCGCCCGGCGTAGCCGTCCATGGCGGAGTTGTCGAAGCCGGGTAGCGGGACCTGGGCGACGACGTCGCGCGCGAGCACCCGCCCGTGCGCCTCGGCGAGCGGGATCGTCTCCTCGGGCATGGCGGGCAGCAGGGCGTCGACCACCGCCTGGTGTTCCTCGACCGTGCGCACGCGCCCATCCTGGCCGATCACCCCGTGGCGCACCTCGGCGGCCGCCGGATTACTGTCCCGGCACACAACGGGACGACCTGGAGGGTGACGTGGCGGAGATCGACCGGATGCTCGAGGCGAACGCGGCCTGGGCCGAGCGCTTCCCCGGCAGCAAGCCGGTGCGACCGGCTCGCAAGGTGGCCGTCGTCGCCTGCATGGACGCGCGCATCCCGCTCTTCGGCGTGCTGGGCCTCGAGGTGGGTGACGCGCACGTCATCCGCAACGCCGGCGGAGTCGTCACCGAGGACGTCATCCGGTCGCTGACCCTGAGCCAGCACGCGCTGGGCACCCGCGAGATCGTGCTGGTGCACCACACGAACTGCGGGCTGCAGACCACCGACGACGTCTCCTTCGCCGACACGGTCGAGGCAGCCACCGGCCGTCGTCCCCCGTGGGCGGCCCGGACGTTCACCGACGTCGACGACGACGTCCGCGAGTCGATCCGGCTCATCAAGGAGAGCCCCTACCTGCTCTCGCACGAGGTGCGCGGCACGGTCTACGACGTCGACTCGGGGCGGCTGCGCGAGGTCGTGTGACCGGCCGGCGCGCCGCTCCGTGAGGAGCTGCTCGCTCGGCGTGCGAGTGATCTGGATCACCGCTAGCGTCCGATCCGCCGTGCTCACGGCGCGTATCCGGACCGAAACGGAGCAGCAGCATGCACTTCTCCGGACGGCGACTCGGTCGCCTCCTCGTCGGCACCGCGGTCATCGCCGCGACCGGCGTCATCACCCCGACGGCGGCCACCGCCGCACCCGCGGGGAGCACCGGCCCTGCCCAGACCTACCTGGTCGTGTTCAAGGGCAGCGCCAGTCCGGCCGACGCGGCGCGGACCGTCGCGGCGGCCGGCGGCAGCGTCGTCACCGACTACCGCCAGATCGGCGTCCTGGTCGCGCGCAGCGGCAACGCCGCCTTCGCCGACCGGGTCGAGGCCGACCGGCGGGTCGAGGGCGTCTCGGCGACCGCGGGTTACGCCACCCGGCTGGAGGACGTCGAGGCCGAAGGGCCCCCCGCCGGGGACCTGCCGAACGCGCCGGCCACCGACGCCGACACGTTCAGCGGTCTCCAGTGGGACATGCGCCAGATGCACACCCCGGAGGCGCACGCCATCACCGGGGGCAGCCGGGAGGTCGTGGTCGGGACCATCGACACCGGCGTCGACTACCGCCACCCGGACCTGCGGGCCAACATCTCCGACGCCGACAGCGCCAACTGCCTCAGCGGCGCGCCGGTGCAGGGTGCGGCCGCCGCTGCCGACGACAACGGCCACGGCACCCACACCGCCGGGACGATCGCCGCGGCCTCGAACGGGGCCGGGATCGTCGGCGTCGCGCCGAACGTCCGGGTCGCCGGCATCAAGGCCGCGACGGCCGAGGGGTACTTCTTCCCCGAGGCGGTGGTCTGCTCGTTCGTCTGGGCCGGTGACCGGGGCATCGACGTGACGAACAACAGCTACTTCGTCGACCCCTACCTCTTCAACTGCCGCAACGAGGCCGACCAGCGGGCCATCTGGAAGGCCGTGCAGCGCGCGGTCCGCTACGCCCAGCAGAAGGGCGTCACCGTCGTCGCCTCCGAGGGCAACAACTCCGAGGACCTGTCGCACCCGACGGCGGACGCCACCAGCCCCGACTTCCCGCCGGGCTCCGAGCAGGAGCGCGAGGTCACCAACGCGTGCGTGGTCCTGCCGGTCGAGCTGCCCGGCGTCATCGGTGTGACCGCCACCGGAAGCCTCGAGCAGGGCACCGCCGCCGGTCGGTACGCGGACGACCTGAAGTCCTACTACTCCTCCTACGGTGTCAGCACCGCGGACGTCGCCGCTCCCGGTGGGGACTTCTACTTCCGCGGATCCGACGCGGGTGCCCAGGCGATCCAGGGCCAGGTGCTCTCCACCTGGCCGTCGGACCTGCCCTGCTCCCGCAGTCGGCAGGAGCCGACCGGGGACGCGAGCTACCCGACGGCCGTGTACTGCGGCATCCAGGGCACCTCGATGGCGGGGCCGCACGTGGCGGGCCTCGCCGCCCTGGTGATCAGCCGCTACGGCGACCTGCGCAACGGGTCGGCCTCCATGCAGCCGGGCCGGGTGGCCTCGATCATCGAGGGCACGGCCGACCCGCAGGCATGCCCGACGGTTCTGCCGGTGGCCACCTCCGGCAGCCGGGCCGGTACGCCCTACGCCGCGTTCGTGGGCTCGGAGAGCGGCGCCGTGCAGCAGTGCCAGGGCAACGGCGGCCACACCTCCTGGTACGGCGCCGGGCAGGTCGACGCCCTCGCCGCGGTCACGGGGAACCGCGCCAACGGCTGACCCGGGCGGGTTGCACGGCGGGGCCGGTCGCGGGGGACCGCGGCCGGCCCCGTCCCGTCCGCACCCGCGAGGGGAAGGGGCGCACCGTGCTGCTGGTATCGTGGGCGGCTGACGCGCGCGAGCCGGCTGGTGCTGCGCGCGTCGTTCCACGTCTCCCGTCCTCGGTGAGGCGAACCGACCAGCCATCCCGACGACGACGCAAGGAGTCGAGCGCCCGTGCGCACGTACACCCCCAAGCCCGGCGAGGTCGCCCGGGCCTGGCACGTCATCGACGCCACTGATGTGGTGCTCGGTCGACTGGCCAGCCAGACCGCGCAGCTCCTGCGCGGCAAGCACAAGCCCCAGTACGCCCCGCACGTCGACGTCGGCGACTTCGTCGTCATCGTGAACGCGGGCAAGGTGGCGCTGACCGGTTCCAAGCGCGACGACAAGCGCGCCTACCGGCACTCCGGTCACCCGGGTGGTCTCAAGACCATCAACGTGGGCGACCAGCTCCGCACGCACCCCGACCGCGTCATCGAGCGCGCGATCAAGGGCATGCTGCCGCACAACACCCTCGGCCGTCAGATGATCAAGAAGCTGAAGGTCTACGCCGGCCCGGAGCACCCGCACGCCGCGCAGCAGCCCCAGACCTACGAGATCAAGCAGGTGGCCCAGTGACCAGCGCACTGACCGTGACCGACGCCGACGGGCGTCCGGTCCAGACCGTCGGCCGGCGCAAGGAGGCCGTCGTCCGCGTGCGGCTGCTGCCCGGCACCGGCCAGTTCAAGCTCAACGGCCGCACCCTCGAGGAGTACTTCCCGAACAAGGTGCACCAGCAGCTCATCCGTGAGCCGTTCGTGACCCTCGAGAAGGGCGAGCAGTACGACGTCGTGGGCATCCTCAAGGGTGGCGGCGTCACGGGCCAGGCCGGCGCGCTGCGCCTGGCCATCGCCCGCGCCCTCATCGAGGTCGAGGCCGAGGACCGTCCGGCCCTCAAGAAGGCCGGCTTCCTGACCCGTGACGCTCGCGTCAAGGAGCGCAAGAAGTACGGGCTCAAGAAGGCCCGCAAGGCGCCTCAGTACTCCAAGCGCTGACCGGTACGGCGTCGTCCATGGGGGGGAGACTCTTCGGGACCGACGGCGTACGGGGTCGGGCCAACTCCGACCTCACGCCGGAGCTGGCTCTCTCGGTGGCTCGTGCCGCCGCAGGCGTGCTCGCCGACCGCGACGGGACCTCGCGTCCCGTCGCGGTCGTCGGCCGTGATCCCCGTGCCAGCGGGGAGATGCTCGAGGCCGCCGTCGTGGCCGGCCTGACGAGTGCCGGAGCAGAGGTGCTCCTCGCCGGCGTGGTCCCCACGCCGGCGCTGGCCTACCTGACCGGTCGCAGCGGCGCCGACCTCGGCGTCATGATCTCGGCCAGCCACAACCCCATGCCGGACAACGGCATCAAGCTCTTCAGTCGCGGCGGGCACAAGCTCCCCGACGCCCTCGAGGCCGCCATCGAGCAGACCGTCGCCTCCGCGTCCTCCGCGGGCCACCGGCCCACCGGCGCGGGGATCGGCCGCGTCCGCGCCCTCGCCGACGGCACCGAGGCCTACCTCGAGCACCTGCTCTCCACCGTCGACCGGCCGCTGTCCGGTCTCTCCGTCGTCGTCGACGGCGCGCACGGCGCGGCTGCCGGCGCCGCGCCCGAGGTCTACCGCCGCGCCGGGGCCACCGTGCACGCGATCGGCTGCGAGCCCGACGGCTGGAACATCAACGACGGCATCGGCTCGACGCATCTCGGCCCGCTGGTCGAGGCCGTGCGAGCGCACGGGGCGGACATCGGCATCGCGCACGACGGTGACGCCGACCGCTGCCTCGCCGTCTCCGCCTCCGGCGACGTGGTCGACGGCGACGCGATCCTCGCGATCTGCGCGCTGGCGCTGCACGAGCGGGGCGGGCTGAAGTCCGACACCGTCGTCGCGACCGTGATGAGCAACCTCGGCTTCCACCACGCGATGCGAGACGCCGGGATCGCGGTGCACACCACCGCCGTCGGCGACCGCTACGTGCTGGAGGCCCTGCGCGCGCAGGACCTCAGCCTCGGCGGCGAGCAGAGCGGGCACCTGGTGTTCCTCGAGCACGCCACCACCGGAGACGGTCTCCTGACCGGGCTCGCGCTGCTCTCCCGCATGGCCGCGACCGGTTCCTCCCTGGCCGAGCTCGCGTCGGTGGTCCGCCGGCTGCCGCAGGTGCTGGTCAACGTGCCCGTGCACGACCGGCTGGCCGTCGCCGAGAGCGACGAGGTCGCCGCCGCGGTCAACGCCGTGGAGGAGGAGCTCGGGGAGTCCGGCCGCGTGCTCCTCCGCCCGTCCGGCACCGAGCAGCTCGTGCGGGTCATGGTGGAGGCGCCGACGCAGGAGCTGGCCGACGAGGTCGCCCACCGTCTCGCCGATGTGGTGGCCCGGGTCGGCTGACCCACCGGGGCCTCACCCTCGGGGGTCCCTCGCGGTCGTGGTTCTCCGCTGGCCGAGCCGGACGCCGGTACCCTCGGTCCAATGTGCGGAATCGTGGGTTACGTCGGTCCGCAGGGCGCGCTGGACGTCGTCCTGGAGGGCCTCCGCCGGCTGGAGTACCGCGGGTACGACTCCGCCGGTGTCGCCGTCCTCTCCGACGGAGAGCTGAGCACGGCCAAGAAGGCCGGGAAGCTGGCCAACCTGGAGAAGGTGCTCGCCGAGGAGCCACTCCCGTCGTCCACGATCGGCATCGGGCACACCCGCTGGGCCACCCACGGTGGACCGACCGACCGCAACGCCCACCCGCACCTCTCCGCCGACGGCAAGGTGGCGGTCGTCCACAACGGGATCATCGAGAACTTCGCCCTGCTGCGGGCCGAGATCGAGGCCACCGGCACGGAGTTCAGCTCCGAGACCGACACCGAGGTCGTCGCCCACCTGCTGGCCGCCGTCTACCGGGAGACGCCTGCGGGCGAGGGCCGGCTCGCGGAGGCCATGCGCGCGGTGAGCCGCCGCCTGGACGGCGCCTTCACCCTGGTCGCCACCCACGCCGACGAGCCCGACACCCTGGTCGCGTCGCGCCGCAACAGCCCGCTGGTGGTCGGCATCGGAGAGACGGCCGACGGTACGGCTGAATACTTCCTGGGCTCCGACGTGGCCGCGTTCATCGGGCACACCCGCAACGCCCTGGAGCTCGGGCAGGACCAGGTCGTCGAGCTGCACCGCACCCGCGGCGCCACGGTCACCGACTTCGCCGGCGCCCCGGTCGAGCCGACGTCCTACACCGTCGACTGGGACGCCGCCGCCGCCGAGAAGGGCGGCTACCCCTGGTTCATGCTCAAGGAGATCGCCGAGCAGCCGCAGGCGGTCGCCGACACCCTGCTGGGCCGGCTGGGTGAGAGCGGCGAGCTGGTGCTCGACGAGGTCCGGCTCTCCGACCAGGAGCTGCGCGACATCGACAAGGTGTTCGTGGTCGCCTGCGGCACCGCGTACCACGCCGGGCTCATCGCCAAGTACGCCATCGAGCACTGGACCCGCATACCGGTCGAGGTCGAGGTCGCCAGCGAGTTCCGCTACCGCGACCCGGTGCTGGACCGGTCCACGCTGGTCGTCGTCATCAGCCAGTCCGGCGAGACGATGGACACCCTGATGGCGCTGCGCCACGCCCGCGAGCAGAAGGCGCGCGTGCTGGCCATCTGCAACGCGAACGGCTCGACCATCCCGCGCGAGTCCGACGCGGTGCTCTACACGCACGCGGGCCCGGAGGTCGCGGTTGCCTCGACGAAGGGCTTCCTGACCCAGGTCGTCGCCTGCTACCTGGTCGGGCTCTTCCTCGCCCAGGTGCGTGGCGTGAAGTACGAGGACGAGATCGCCGCCATCGTCGACGACCTCCGCCGGCTGCCCGAGGCCGTGGCGAAGGTGCTCGAGCAGATGGAGCCGGTGCGGGAGCTGGGCCGCGAGCTCGCCGATGCGAACACGATCTTGTTCCTCGGCCGGCACGTCGGGTTCCCCGTGGCGCTGGAGGGTGCACTCAAGCTCAAGGAGCTCGCCTACATCCACGCCGAGGGCTTCGCCGCCGGGGAGCTGAAGCACGGGCCGATCGCGGTCGTCGACCAGGGCACCCCGGTCGTGGTCGTCGTCCCGTCGCCCCGCAGCCGCAACTCCGTGCACGGCAAGGTGGTCTCCAACATCCAGGAGGTCCGCGCCCGCGGGGCCCGCACGATCGTGATCGCCGAGGAGGGCGACGAGGACGTCGTCCCCTTCGCCGACCACCTGATCCGGGTGCCTCGCACGCCCACCCTCATGGCGCCGGTGGTCACCACGGTGCCGCTGCAGGTGCTCGCCTGCGAGATCGCCGACACCCGCGGCTTCGACGTCGACCAGCCCCGCAACCTGGCGAAGTCCGTCACCGTCGAGTGACCTCCCTGGTGATCAGGTCTCCTGATCACCACGGGTCCTCCCTCGTGGTCGACCGTGAGGGAGGACCTCACACGGTGAGGGAGGACGGCGGTCCGGCGCTCGGGACGCCGACCCGGCACTATGGCCTCGTGATCATCGGGGTCGGGATCGACGTGGTGCCGGTGGAGCGGTTCGCGGAGTCGCTCGTCCGTACGCCGGGGCTGCGCGACCGCCTGTTCACCGCGGCGGAGCAGGTGACGCCCTCCGGCAGTCCGCGCACCGGCGAGTCGCTGGCTGCCCGGTTCGCCGCGAAGGAGGCCCTCGCCAAGGCGTTGGGCGCTCCCGGCGACCTGCACTGGCACGACGCCGAGGTCACCGTCGGCGAGCACGGACGCCCCCACCTGGAGGTGCGCGGATCGGTCGCCGGCCGGGCTGCCCAGCTGGGCGTCACCGGCTGGCACGTCTCGCTCAGCCACGACGGCGGCATCGCGTCGGCGGTCGTGGTCGCCGAGGGCCTCGCGACGGGCGCCGGCTCGTGATCGGACTGCACACGGCCGCGCAGGTGCGTGGTGCAGAGGAACCGCTCCTGGCCGCACTGCCCGACGGCGCCCTGATGCAGCGCGCTGCGACCGGCCTCGGCACCTTCTGCCTGCGACTGCTCGGCAGCCCCTACGGCGCCCGGGTCGTCCTCCTCGTCGGCGCCGGCAACAACGGCGGCGACGCCCTCCACGCCGGGGCGCTGCTGGCCGGGCGCGGCGCGCGGGTCACCGCCGTCCTCCTCGATCCCGACCGCGCCCACCCCGGCGGGCTCGCCGCCCTCCGCCGGCAGGGCGGGCGCACCGCCTCCCCGCACGCCGCCGGGCCGCTCCTCGACCGGGCCGACCTGGTGCTCGACGGGATCGTCGGCCTCGGCGGCACCGGCGGACTGCGGGCGCCGGCGGCCGCGGTGGTGGAACGGGCGGCGGCCGGACCGGCGCTGATGGTGGCCGTCGACGTCCCCAGCGGGGTGGACGCCGACACCGGCGCGGTCGAGGGCGCCGCTTTCCCGGCCACCCACACGGTGACGTTCGGTGCGGTCAAGCCCGGGCTCGTCGTGGGGGAGGGCCGCGCGCACGCCGGCGAGGTGCACCTCGTCGACATCGGCCTCGACCTGCAACCCCCCTCGGCGTGGCAGCTCACCGATGCCGACGCCGCCGTCCGGCTGCCCGTGCCGGAGGCCGGTGACGACAAGTACTCGCAGGGCGTCGTGGGCGTGGTGGCCGGGTCGGCCACCTACCCGGGTGCCGGCGTGCTGTGCACCGGGGCGGCGCTGCGCACCCGGCCGGGCCTGGTGCGGTACGCGGGGGCGGCCGCCGACGGAGTACGGGCCGCCTGGCCGGAGGCGATCGTCACCGACGGGCGTCCCTCGGACGCCGGCCGGGTGCAGGCCTGGGTGATCGGCCCGGGGATGGGAACCGACGACGCCGCCCGCGCCGTGCTGACCGAGGTCCTGGCCACCGACCTGCCGGTGCTGGTGGACGCCGACGCGCTGACGATGCTCGCCCAGGCACCGGACCTGGTCCGGGGCCGCGCGGCGGCCACCGTGCTGACCCCGCACGACCGGGAGTTCGCCCGCTTCGGCTCCGAGGTGGACGGCGACCGCGTGGGCTCGGCCCGGCGGCTCGCGGGCGACCTGGGCGCGGTCGTCCTCCTCAAGGGCGAGGCCACGGTCGTCGCCGACCCCGACGGCACCGCCTACGTCAACGCGACCGGCACCACGTGGCTCGCCACGGCGGGCACCGGCGACGTGCTGTCCGGGATCGCGGGCGCGCTGCTGGCGACCGGTCTGCCGCCGGTCGAGGCGGCCGCCGTGGCCGCGCACCTGCACGGCCGGGCCGGGCAGCTGGCCGCGGCGGAGGGCCCGCTCATCGCCGGGGACGTGGTGCGGCACCTGCCCGCCGCGATCGACCGGGTGCGCGTCGGACGTCCGGTCCGCCTGCCAGACTCGGAGCCGTGACGAACGGGACGGGGGCCGAGATCGTCGTCGACCTCGATACGATCGCAGCGAACACGGCGGTGCTCCGCGAGCGCGTGGGCAGGCCGCTGATGGCGGTGGTGAAGGCCGACGGGTACGGGCACGGGCTGTTGCCGGCCGCGCGGGCCGCACTGGCCGGGGGCGCCGACCAGCTCGGTGTCGCCGTCCTCGCCGAGGCCCTCGCCCTGCGCGCCGGGGGCGTCACCGCCCCGGTGCTGGCCTGGCTGCACGGCCCCGGTGCCGACTTCGCCGCGGCGCTCACCGCCGACATCGAGGTGTCGGTCAACGCGGTCTGGGCGCTCGACGAGGTCGTCGCCGCCGCACGGGCCACGGGCCGCACCGCACGCCTGCACCTGTTCGTCGACACCGGGCTCTCCCGCGAGGGCGCCACGACGACGGAGTGGCCGGAACTCGTGGCGGCAGCCGCCCGCGCCCAGGCCGACGGCGACGTCACCGTCGTCGGCGTCTGGAGCCACCTGGCCTACGCCGACGCACCCACCCACCCGACCATCGCCGCCCAGATCCGCGTGTTCGAGGAGGCGGTCGGCATCGCCCGCGCGGCCGGTCTCACCGACGTCCGCCGGCACCTGGCCAACTCGGCGGCCACCGTCGCGCTCCCCGACACCTGGTTCGACATGGTGCGGCCCGGTGTCGCCGTCTACGGGCTGGACCCCCTGGGTGGCGACGCCGCCGCGCACGGTCTGCGGCCGGCGATGACGGTGCGGGCGCGGGTGGCGCTGGCCAAGCGGGTCCCCGCCGGGTCCGGCGTCTCCTACGGCCACACGTACACGACCCCCGCCGAGACGACGCTGGCGCTCGTCCCGGTCGGGTACGCCGACGGCGTGCCCCGGGCCGGCGGGAACCGCGCCCCCGTCCTGGCGGCCGGCGCGCAGCGGTCCATCGCCGGCCGGGTGTGCATGGACCAGTTCGTCGTCGACGTCGGGGACGCCACGGTCGCGCCCGGTGACGAGGTGGTGCTCTGGGGACCCGGCGACGGAGGGGAGCCGACGGCGCAGCAGTGGGCCGATGCGACGGGCACCATCCACTACGAGCTGGTCACCCGCATCGGCGGGCGGTTCTCGCGCCGCTACGTCGGCACGGCGGGAGCGGTCTGATGGTCCGCGGGGGAACACCGGCCCACAAGCACCCGCGGGCGCACACCGCCGGGGTCGTCGGCGCCGTCCTCGGCCTGGCGGCGGCCGGGACGGCGGCGGGCGTGGCGGTGAGCCGGATGGCCGCGCGGCGGGTGCGGGCGACCGAGCTCGGCCCGGCCGCACAGCTGCCGGAGAACCTCACCGAGGGACAGCTGCGCCAGGCCGACCCGCTCGGCCTCGAGTCGCGGCCCGCCGACCGCACCGCGCTGGTGCAGACCGACGACGGCGTACTGCTGGCGGTCGAGGAGATCGGGCCGCGGGACGCCCCGCTGACCGTCGTCTTCGTGCACGGCTACACCCTCTCGATGGCCTCGTGGACCTTCCAGCGGCGCACGCTGGCCGAGGAGCTGGCCACGGAGAACGGTCACCGGCCGGACGCGCGACTGGTCTTCTTCGACCAGCGGGGGCACGGTGCCTCCGGCCGCGGGAAGTCGGAGAACTCGACGATCGAGCAGCTCGCCCGCGACCTGACGGCGATCCTGGACGCCCGCGTGCCGCGTGGCCCCGTGGTGCTGGTGGGGCACTCCATGGGTGGCATGACGATCATGGGCCTGGCCGCCCTGCGGCCGGAGCTCTTCGGCAGCCGGATCGTCGGCGTCGCGCTGCTGTCGACCTCCAGCGGCAACCTGGCCGACCTGAACTTCGGCCTTCCCGAGCTGCTCACCCGGGTGCGCGCCACGGTGCTCCCGGTCGCTGCCTGGACCATGCGGCACCGGCCCGCCTTCGCCGAGCGCACCCGCCGGGTGGCCGCCGACCTGGTCTCGGCGGCGACGCGCGCGCTGTCGTTCGGCTCTCCCGACATCGATCCGGCGCTGACCCGCTACGTGGACGCGATGATCGCCGGCACCCCCGTCGACGTGATCGCGGAGTTCTACCCCGCGCTCGCGGGCCTGGACGAGACCGGATCGCTGGAGCCGCTGCGGGGGATCCCCACGCTGGTGCTCACCGGTGACGCGGACAAGCTGATCCCCCAGCAGCACAGCGACCTGATCGTCGAGCGGCTGCCGGACGCCGAGTACGTGGTCGTGCCCGGTGCCGGGCACATGGTGCAGCTGGAGCGGCCCGCGGAGGTCAGCGCCGCGCTCACCGCCCTGCTGCGCCGAGCCGGAGCCGTCCGGCCGAGCGGGCGGACGACGCGGTGAGCCCGGTGGGTCTGGACCACGACGCCCGCACGGTCGCCGCGACCGCAGCAGCGGCTCCCGACTGGACGGCGCTGGCCGCGGCGGCCCGTACCTGCGTGGCGTGCCCGGAGCTCGCCGCGACCCGGCAGCACGTCGTGGTCGGGGACGTGCCGGCGACCGGGCGGCCGCGGCTGGTGCTGGTGGGCGAGGCGCCGGGGGCGACGGAGGACGAGACCGGCCGCCCGTTCGTCGGGAAGTCCGGGGCGCTGCTGGACCTGCTGCTCGCCGAGTCCGGGCTGGACCGCGCCGAGGCGGCGGTGCTGAACGTGGTGAAGTGCCGGCCGCCGGCCAACCGCACCCCGAAGGCGCCGGAGGTGGCGCGGTGCAGCGGGTGGCTGAGGCGTCAGCTGGACCTGCTCGATGCCCCTGTCGTCGTGGCGCTGGGACTGTCGTCGGCCAAGTGGTTCCTCGGGCCGCGCACCGTGCTCGCGGCCGTGCGGGGGCGCCCGCACGAGGTCGACGGCCGTGCGGTGTGGGCCACCTACCACCCGTCCGCGGCCATCCGGTTCGGCCCGAACGGTGCACCGCGGGCGGGCCTGCTGGCCGACCTCACCGCGGTCGCCGCGACCCTGGAAGGAGCCGCGTGAACCGCGAGCACGTGCTGGCGACTCTCGCCGCCACCCACGACCTCGGCCGGCGGTTGGCCGCGATCGCGCGGCCCGGCGACCTGCTCGTGCTGGTCGGCCCGCTCGGCGCGGGCAAGACCGCGCTGACCCAGGGGATCGGCGCCGGTCTCGGCGTGCGGGAGCCGGTGACCTCGCCGACCTTCGTCATCGCCCGGGTCCACCGGGACGGCCGGATCCCCCTGGTGCACGTCGACGCCTACCGGCTCGGCGGGCACGCCGACGTCGACGACCTCGACCTCGACGCCTCGACCGAGGAGTCGGTCACCGTGGTCGAGTGGGGGCAGGGGCTGGTGGAGCAGTTGGCCGACGAGCACCTCGAGGTGCGCCTGGACCGGCGCGAGGACGACGTGCGCACCGCGGTCCTGGTGCCGCACGGCCCGGGCTGGGAGCAGCGCCTGGACGCGCTCGGGTGACGCGCCCGTCCGTGCGCGTCGTCCTGGCCCGCCACCCCCGGGAGGACGACGACCTCGCCACCGCGCTGTGGCGGTTGCAGCGCGCGGCCTACGCCGTGGAGGCTGAACTCATCGGCGACGACCGCATCCCGGCGCTGCACGAGGGCGTCGGAGATCTCGCGTCGGCGCCGCTGCACTGGGTGCTGGCCGAGGACGACGGGCGCCTGCTCGGGGCTCTGGCGTGGCGGGAGTCGACCGAGCAGCTCGAGGTGGACCGGCTGGTCGTCGAACCGGCCGCGCACCGGCGCGGCGTCGGGCGGGCGCTCGTGGAGGCGGTGGTGGAGCGGGCCGACGGCAGGGACGTGGTCGTCTCCACCGGCCGGGACAACGCGCCCGCACGGCGGCTGTACGAGCGCGCCGGCTTCTGCGAGCGCGGGGACCGCGAGGTGGTCCCCGGGCTGTGGGTGACCGACTACCGGCTGACCGGCGGTTCTCGTCCCGCTCCGGGAGCGGATGACCGCGAGGGTCGTTAGCCTGCCGCCGTGGCCACGGTGCGCCCGCCCCGGGTGGAGCTGGTGCAGCTCAGCGGCGAGACGCTGCGCGCCCTCGCCGACGGCGACCTGGCCGCTGCGGAGGCCGGGGCGCCGGTTCCGCTGAGCGACTACCTGGCCGGTCCGGAGTGCCGCTCGGTGTGGGAGATCCGCGCGGTGCAGGTCGTCGTCGACCCGCCGTCGGCCGGCTGGATCACCCGGGTGGTGTGGGACCCCGACCGGCAGCTCGCCGTCGGTCGGGCCGGCTTCCACGGGCCTCCGGACGAGCGCGGCATGGTGGAGGTGGGCTACGGGATCGACCCGGCCCACCGCCGCCGCGGCTACGCGGGGGCCGCCCTCGGGGCGATGCTGCAGCGAGTGGCTGCCGAGCCGGACGTCACCGTGGTCCGGGCGGCGGTCAGCCCGGAGAACACCGCCTCGCTCCGCGTGGTGCGCCGCCACGGGTTCGTGCCCGTCGGGGAGCAGATCGACGAGGTCGACGGTCTGGCGATCGTGCACGAGCTGCGCGTCCGGAACCGCGGGCATGACGGAGGCCCGCGCGGGTAGAGCGCGCACGTGGCAGACACCCAGGACGGCCCCGAACTCCACCCGGTCACCCGCGAGCTGGCCGAGGGGCCGAACTACGCGGCCATGAGCACGTTGCTGCCCAGTGGGCGCATCCAGACCCAGTACGTGTGGGTGCACACCGACGGTGCGCGGGTGTGCGTGAACACCGAGGTGCACCGGCAGAAGTTCAAGGACCTCGAGCGGGACCCGCGCGTGACCCTCGCGATCCTCGACGCCGGCAACCCGTACCGGTACGCGGAGGTGCGGGGTCGGGTGGTGGAGACCGAGCGGGGTGAGCGGGCCCGGGCGCAGATCGACGAGCTGTCGCAGAAGTACGACGGGCGGCAGTACCCGGCGGAGAACATCCACAGCGAGCGGGTCATCGTCTGGATCGAGCCGGAGCGCCAGACCATCGCCGGGTGACAGCCTCGGGAGCATCGCAGCGAGGGACGAGCGAGGAGCGGACCGGGGCGCGGAAGCCGGCGGTGTTCTCAGCCGGGTGACAGCCTCGGGAGCATCGCAGCGAGGGACGAGCGAGGAGCGGACCGGGGCGCGGAAGCCGGCGGTGTTCTCAGCCGGGTGACAGCCTCGGGAGCATCGCAGCGAGGGACGAGCGAGGAGCGGACCGGGGCGCGGAAGCCGGC